>CAVZGQ010000002.1:0-666125 GCA_963774885.1 uncultured Acidimicrobiaceae bacterium | reverse complement strand
GCAACAGCGGTGGGCGGGCTACCCATATAACTTTGCTCGATCTGCGTGGCTCGCTTGACCTGGCTCGACCGTCCCCTGATTGGAGCCACCTCCCACGCGTAGTCGTCTCGATTTCCCACTTCATTGCCAATATAAACCAGTGAAGGGTGGGCTGGTCATGGTCCCGCATGGGGTTCTTGACACCTACGGGTTGCGTGTGAGGTCAATGAAACGGTGCCCTACAGTTCTTGGTCATGTGTATCGATTCTCCAACGCCAGCCTGGTGAGGTCGGCCCTTCGCCGTTTACCCGTCTTGTCGCGGATCCGGTCGAGATGGGAGTGGACGGTTCTAGCGCTGATGTGCAGTTGTTCAGCGATCTCGGCGTCCGTCTCCCCTTGTGCCACAAGCGAAAGTACCTCGTGTTCCCGAGCCGTCAGCGGATGTTCGGCATGGCCTTCGCGTCAGCTCGAAGCAGATACGGGGCAAGCACGGGGGATACGTAGGTGCCTCCACTGGCCACTGAGCCGATGGCAAACGAGATCTCGTCCGGAGCCGAAGATTTAGGCAGATAGCCACGCGTCCAGCCCCAATTGCATCTACCACACTCTCACGGTCATCGGACGCCGAAATGACAATGATCGTCGCTCCAAGACCTTTTACGCGGCCGACAGCACCAGCGCCGATTCCGTCTGGGAGGTGAAGATCTAGTAAGACGACCTCCACCCCTTCGAGACCGATCATCTCGATCTCCTTCAGCGTTCCTACGGCCGCCACGACTGTCAATCCTTCAACAGCTTCGACGACCTGGATGAGACCCTGCCGGTACAACGGGTGGTCCTCGACGATGGCGACGCCGATCAGTTTGGGGCCCATAGCTCCACCTTGGTTCCTTTTCCGGGGGACGAGCTTATGGTGGCAGTTCCACCGACTTCCGCGGGCGGGCAATCATCGAGTGTTTGATTCCGAATCCTTCGCTTGAATCCACTGGATCAAACCCCTGCCCGTGGTCACGTACGACGAGGCGGATCCCAGAACCGTCGGCGTCCAGATTGACAAGAATGCGGTTCACGGAGGCGTACTTGTTGGCGTTGGTCAGCGCCTCGTGGAGCGCCCCCAACAGAGCCTCGGCCACGTCCACTGGTGGATTCACGCCGGCCTCCACGAGAGCAGGTCACATGCATCCCGTTTCTGGTGGTTTCGTCGGCGAGATGCTCGATGGCCCGAACCAGATCAGTCACCGGGCCGTCGTCACCCGAGATTGCCCGCCGTATGAGGGAGGCCTCTCGTCGAGCCTGGGCCCGATCCGCCTCAGATCTAGCGTCGTCTCGCCAGCGATGAGTTCGAGAGTCTGGAGCGCCGAATCATGAAGGAGTCGGTGTTCCCGGTTGCGCTGGCGCTCGGCGGCGAAGCGTTCCCGCTCCTCCAAAGTCTCCTCGCGCGCCTGCTTCGATCTTTCGGCGTCCTCGCGGAATCGGCCACCGAAGGTCTTCGCGGCGAAGTAGGTCCCGAGGTAACTCGTGGTGTTGGCCAGCGCTGTCGCCATTTGGCTCCCACCGGAGCCGATGTTGTCCCGCACAGTTGCCAGATAGACGCCGGCAAGAAGACCGGATACCACGATTGAGGTGCTGTCGCTGATTGCAGCTGCTCCTCCGATGGTGGTTCCGAGGTGTTCGGACACATCCAGTTGAGCCAGGCGGTCCGGTCGTCAGGTGCCGTGGTCGCCGCCATTGCCACCAGTCCACCTACTCCGAACCCTGTATCGATCCACGCAAGTGTCGGGCTCGTGTACGACCGGTTCCGGCCAGGCCCTGGTGTGCGATCGATGCCGTCTCGATACAGGAGGCCAACAAAAGCCCGAGGGCCAATCGAGGGTGTCGATAGGCCTTCCACCCAGCAACCAGACAGATGGTTCCTTGGGCGATGTGAACGCCGCGGACCGTCAAGATCCCAAGCGCGATCTCCCGTTCGGCCGAGGCACGCTCGTTGGGGCCGATTTGGGTAGAAATACCCTTTTCTAGAGTCACGCCCTCCTGCACACTGTCCCGTAGTGTACGCAGATCCGGGTGTGGCCGTTGAGGCCACCATCGAGGCGGAGAACCTCCTCGTTCTGGCTGGCCTGAAGAGGATCGCCGCTCAGGTAGGAATCGCTGAAGCCGCCGACCCGGGAACCAGAGACCTGATGATTCGTAGCGGGACGAGGCGGTCATCACCGTCCGGCATTGACGTGGATTGTTCGGACTCGATCGTCACCGTGACTGTGGCCCGACAACCTTCTCGCGAGCTCTGGGCGACCATTTTCGAATTCATCGCGTATGTGGTTCCTGGCGTGCCGACGCCGGAGCATCCAGACCCATCGTAAATCGCGACTCCAAAGTGACCGGTCCCTCCGGACCGACCTCCCCTGTACGTCGGTAGAAGTACCCACGCCCCTGTGCCGAAGTACCCGATCATCGGGCTAGTTTCCTCTCTGGTTCTCGCTCCGGAAGTCGCTGATCATGGCCTCAGGAACATCCAAAAGAACGGCGATCGCAATGCCACCTAGCGCACTGCCGGTGGATTGGCGGAGGAGGTGGGAGCCGGATGCAGCACCCATGGGTTGCAGGTTCGCTCGGTCCAGCACATCGATTTGCCTTGGCCGTCAATCGCCTGAGATCCGATCAGGTTGGCCTCGAGGAGGCGGATTACAGTCACCGCACCATTCCGGGCCGTCGGCGTTCCAACGAGGGCCGCGCCGACCACGGCGGACGAGTGGAATGCGGGCGCCATAGAGGCTTCCGCGGACCGTGGCAGGGGTTGATGATCAATGAATCGTTCTCGGCAACGCTCCAGGTTGGACTCGCCAATGTTTCGGTGGCTCCCGGGATTCCGGTCAGGTCGCCGGTGGAAGCAAGCAATAGGCGTGGTCGTTTATATCTATCTCGTAATCGTTGCGTTGAGTGGTCTGGCTACGCACAAGCCGAGTCAGACCTACGGCGCCCTTTTCATCTTGGCGGCGATACTCGTCATTTCACGGTTGACACGTCGGCGCTTCAGGTATGCGAATCCTCGTGCCGCCGCACGCGATCGACTGAACACCGCCCCCGTCCAGGGAAGGACACACACCATGATGAGTAGCACATTACGAGTTGCTCCCAACAAGCGGGGTCATTTCAGTAGCATCCAGTCCGCGATCAACTCGGCTCGTCCCGGGAGCACGATCTCGATCGAGCCCGGCCAGTACATCGAGCAGATCCGGATCGACCGGCCAATCAATCTCGTTGCCAAAGCCAAGGGTGTATCCGTAGACACACGTCAGGGAAACGCGCTCTTCGTGGCGACTGACGAAGCTTCCGTCACCGGGGTCGATTTCAGATCGTGGGATCCTCAATATCCGACGGTGTGGTGCGGGGGTGGAAGACTGAGCATTTCTGACGGGTCGATATGGGCCGCTAGTGGCTCGGCACTTGAGGCCAACGGCGCCGACCTCTCGATCGACAGCGTGACTGTCGCTTCTGACAGAGGGCTTGGGGTTGTAATCGACGGTGTCGTGCTCACGATGACGAACTCGGTCATCTACCGCTGCGGGCAGAGTGGGATGAAGGCGGCCAATAGCACGATCCGCCTTGAGACGATGCGGGTGTCGGATTGCACCGGAAATGGATTATTCCTATCCCAATCCGTGACTGGCTCCCTCACGAACTGCGACTTCTCGGAATGTGGTGGGCCGATGGTATATGCGGGATCCGGTGCTTCGGTCGAGTTGGTGAACTGCAAGCTCCATGATTCGTCCAGCCTGGGGACGAGCAGCGAGAACAAGGGCGTGCTGACCATTACGGGCTGCGAGGTCCGCGATCTGCGGGGCCAGTCCGCTGCCATCTTCGCTGACGAGGGGAACACCACACGTGTCCAGGGAAGCTCAGTCATCAACTGCTTCTTCGGCATCGGCAGCAAGAACGCTCGCATCGAGATGAATGAGACTCGAATCGATAACTGTCGTATCGGCGTAAGCATGACCGACGGCGGGTTCGTGAGCCTTCAGACCTGTACGGTCCGGCAACCAGAAATGGCCGCCATCAAATGTATCAATGGGATCTGCCATGCGGACGACGTGACTATCGAGGCCGGTGAATGCAGTGAGGCTGCCGTCTCGGTCTCCTCAGACAGCGAATTTCGGGGCCATAAGGTTTCGATAGACGGTGGACTCGACGCCGGTGTGCTTGTCCATGGGACCGCACTCCTTGATGACTGTCTTGTGTCCCGGTCCTCCAAAGCCGGCATTGCCGTAGAGGATCGGGGTGCTCTTACCGCTGCGAATCTTGTTGTGGACTCCCCCGAGCTCGGCATTCTCATACTCGCCACATCGATTGCCCGCTTGACCAACGTGCAAATCACCGGAGCCGCGACAGATGGAGTAGATATATCGGGGCACGGAGCCAAAGTTGTTGCCCGGCAGGTCACTGTGGCGGATGCCGGTGGCTGTGGATTCGGATTTGCAGACGGAGGGGGGGGTGAATTGCCGACGTGGTGGTCAGCGGATGTGGCCGAGACGGCGTCTTTGTCAATGATGGATGTAGCCCCAAGCTCGCCAGCATCGATGTGAAGGGTCAAGGAGGCGTGGCCGTTCGTGTTCCCGAGCGCCTAGCTGCTCGAGTTTCGGCCCAGTCCGCCAAGGCCGACGAGCATTCCGTCAGTGGTACGAAAGCGCCGCGCTCGCCAGGTAGCGTGTCAGATCCCAGTGCGCAGCTCGAAGGGCTTGTAGGTCTGAGAGCGGTGAAGAGAGATGTCGCCGACATGATCAGCTTCATTGATCTCGAGCGGCGACAAAAGGAAGCGGGACTGGTGGCGGAGCCAATTGCACGCCATCTCGTCTTCGCCGGACCGCCGGGTACCGGCAAAACGACCGTGGCACGCCTGTACGGGAAATTATTGGTCGCCCACGGCGTACTTGAGAAAGGACAGCTTGTAGAGGTGAGCCGAACGGATCTTGTTTCGGAACACATTGGCGGAACGGCTCAACTCACAACCCAAAAATTCACGGAAGCCAAGGGTGGGGTGCTATTCGTTGACGAGGCGTACTCACTCGTCCAGCAGTCCGGTGCCAGTGCCGACTTCGGGACAGAGGCCATCAATACGCTGGTGAAGTTGATGGAGGACTTCCGCACCGAGGTCGTTGTCATCGTGGCCGGATACACCGCCAAGATGGAGCAGTTTCTCGGTACCAACCCCGGGTTGGCATCTCGGTTTACCAAGACGATTCACTTTGACTCATACACCGTGGATGAACTCGTCGAGATCTTTCGCCGGCGAGTTGCAGAGCTCGGGCTTCGGAGCGACGAAGCGGTCACAGACGCTGTGCGGACGCGTCTGGCGGCGGTTGATCGAGGCCCATCGTTTGGCAACGCTCGAGTTATTCGCGACCTCGTTGACCAAGCTCGTGTCGCGATGGCGTGGCGCCTTGCGGGCCAGCAAGACCTCACATCTGACCAGCTCGTAACCCTCGAGGTGGATGACATAGAGGACGATGACGTCACAAGAAGACCGGAGCCGGGTGGCGATGCGACGGCCGAGCTCCTAGCCGAGCTAAACGGGATGATTGGACTCGACGGTGTCAAACAGCAAGTGGCAGACATCATCGCCGTGCTCCAGCTCCAGCGCGGCAACGCGAAGCCGGATTGGCGACGAGGCGCATCAGTCCGCACCTGGTATTTGCCGGAGCACCCGGAACCGGAAAGACCACCGTGGCCCGTCTCTACGGACGGATTCTGTCTGCTCTCGGGCTGCTCAGCGACGGCCATGTCGTAGAGGTGGCCCGCGGTGACCTTGTGGCTGGCTTCGTCGGTCAGACGGCACTACGTACGACAGAAAATTTCGCTGAAGCTCGTGGAGGGATTCTCTTCATCGACGAGGCGTACTCTCTGTCTCGACCTGGAGCCTCGGGCGAAGATTACGGAGCCGAAGCAATCGACACCCTGGTCAAGAAGATGGAAGATTACCGCTCGGATGTTGTCGTGATCGTGGCTGGATATACCGACAAGATGAGCGAATTCCTCTCGTCTAATCCGGGACTCGAGTCGCGTTTCGGCAAAACGGTCATCTTCCAGGATTACTCGGAGGATGAGCTCATGAAGATCTTCCAAAGTCTTGCCGCGTGATACGGCTATGGGTCGCTCCCGAAGCAAAACGTGTTATTGCTCGAACGATTTGCGCGCGCCCGTATCAGAGAGAACTTTGGCAATGGGCGCTTCGTTAGGAACTTGCTGGAGGAAGTTACGACGAGGATAGCGAGGAGATTGAACGCATCCCCCAATCCGTGGTCGGGGACCGAATCGATGACTGTGACAGAAGACGATGTTCCCGGGGACTGACCTCGTTCGGCGTAGCTCCGGCTGGGGAGGGACGGTGAGCAGTCGTGATCCTCAACGGCGTTCTCGTTGGTCAATCGGCTGCCGTGTCACAACTAACAACCGGCGATGTGGTTGGAGCGATAGGGCTCCTGTATGCGACATTTTTTGCGGCGGTTACTGTCTTCTTGTTCATCCTGGGCGTGAAGAGCCTGTGGGTCAATTGGGACTCGCCCTTGTTTCGGTCGGAATTGCCATCGCAGTTGCAGTCGCTGGTGGATACGGCATCGCCGGACTCATTGCCTTTCCAATTGGAATCGTCTACGCCTTTATGGCCCTTGGTTTTGGCAGCCTGTTCGGCGTGAGAGGTGAGTGGGCTGCTTTGGCTCTCACCGTATTCTCTCTCGTCTGACGTACATATTCTGAGGAATAGACGTCTATTGTTCGCATCACTCTGTTTGCTAGGCGGCCCAATTCGGGATGACGGCAGGAAGGAGATTCCCCGGGGACGTGGGTTGCCTATCGAGGCGTGTGACCTAAACCTGACGCTGATTGGGCCTCCGACCGGAAGGTCACTTCCGGTGGTCTGAATACCCGGGGGAGAATTACGGCGATGAGTCTGGGATACTGAGGAATGCTCGGCTTGGCCTACAGCCCATTTAGTGTCTTCGCATCAAGTGTGACAGTTGGCAGCGCATGATGCGTAGAGCCTGAGGCTGCGGTCCCCGGGGGATCTGTCGTCGTCATGGTGCCACGGGCGGTGACCTCAGGGATTGGGTCCGTGGCCTTCACTTGTTGCGCCTTCTACGAATGGCTTTTCTCAAGATGAGGACCCCAAACTTGGCCCGAAGCCATGAATACGACGATGTCCACCAGAGCGACGACGGAGAGGACATTCCGGATCAACGGATTCGGGTTGGCGGCCGTGTTCGCAGAGCGGTACTGCAGCGGGACCCGGCAAATGATCCACTTGCGATGCGAGAGTCAGCTGGTTTTGGTTGATCCAGGCTTCGGCGAACTCGGCGGCGTTCTCCAGCCATGGGCGCTGTGGGCTCGGTTGATCTTTTAGTCGATTCTCCAGTCCTCGAGAAGCACCTGTGCCTCGAACAGAGTCTCGAAGAGCTGACCGTTCAGGTACTCGTCGCGGAGGCGGCCGTTGAAGCCTCGATCCAGGCATTCTGCTAAGGGGAACCGGGATCCATGAAGACGGTGTCGGTCTCGTTGAATCGACACCAGTCTTCGCGGGATGTAGTTCCCAACCTGTGGGTGCCGAAAATGCCAT
This sequence comes from uncultured Acidimicrobiaceae bacterium, assembly GCA_963774885.1. GTDB lineage: Bacteria > Actinomycetota > Acidimicrobiia > Acidimicrobiales > RAAP-2 > Bog-756. The sequence goes on along the minus strand of CAVZGQ010000002.1, from coordinate 658,543 downwards.
CCGAGGGCCTCACGCAGCCAGTCTGTACTCATGGATCAGACCGCCGAGCCGGTCGATTCTTCGGAGCCGCGCGGCATCAGGGTCGCCGATCGAGACCGGAGACTCGATCCAGCGTTCGTGGAGCGCAGTTGACCCAGTGACCGATGGGGCCGGTGTTTGTTGTAGTGGGCCACGTACTCGGCCAGGACATGTTCGAGATGTCGATGACCGAAGATCATCATTCGATCGAGGCATTCACGACGAACGGTGCCGACAAAGCGCTCGGCGAACGCGTTGGCCCGGGGAGCCTTGACCGGGGTGCGGATGATGCGGACACCTTCTGCCTTGAAGACCTCGTCGAAGCCCGAGGTGAACTTGGCGTCCCGGTCTCGGATCAGGAATTTCACGGGATGGACTCGATCCTCCAGTGCCATGGTCAGGTTCCTCGCCTGCTGGACCACCCAGGAACCGGTCGGATGAGCGGTTATCACCAGTCACATGCACCCGGCGAGTGTGAAGTTCAATGAAGAACAGCACGTAGAGGCGCTTCAGCAGCACCGTGTCGACCGAGAAGAAGTCACAGGCCAGCATCGATGACGCCTGGGAACGAAGGAACTCCTTCCAGGTTGGACCCGTCCGCATCGGTGACGGGTCGATGTTGTTCCGCCGCAGGATGGCCCAGACGCTCGATGGGGCCAAGGCGACACCCATCCGGGCCAGCTCACCCTGGATCCGGCGGTAGCCCCAGGTGGGGTTCTCCCGGGCCAGTCGGAGGATGATCGCAACCGTGCCAGCCGGGATGCTCGGTCGACCTGGGCGGTGGGCATAGATCCATTTCCGTCGGACCAGGTCCCGATGCCAGCGGAGCAGGGTCTCGGGCTGCACGAAGAACCTTCACCGACGGCGCCGATCAAGCAGCCGACTCAGTCCGGCGAGCAGGGCCCGATCGGGAGGCCGGAGGGCCGGTCGGACCACCTGGCGACGGAGCACGGCAACCTCGTGTCGGAGCATGACGACTTCGACCGCCAACTCGTCGCTGTCGCGCCGACCGAGGAGCACCAACTGGAGGATTCTGACGAAGGCGAGGTAGAGAAACGAGAGGGCCATGGCCCAGTTTCGTCGCCTCAGGCCGATTCACGAAAGTCCTGATCAGACCACACCGGATGACATTCTCGGCACCCACACCGTCGCGTTCATCGACGGCTCTCAGTTGCTCCCCTGGATCGAACTCTGGAAGCGACAAGACAGCGCCGGCCCGGGTGGGCGACCCGAGACCTTTCCGGTCCGAGCCCTGTTGGTAGCCATGGTGCTCTGTGCGTTGACCAACCAGTCGATGCTGGCCACCCTGTTCACCGACGTGCTCTTCAGCCAGATTTCCCCGACCATGCGTGATGCTCTGGGAGTGCCGAAGCCCCCCGAGGGTCCAAGACGACCATGGTTGGGATAACTGCTACCGCAATATCCGGACACGGTTTCATGCCCTGATGGACCTGATGGACCCGTCATGGCCGCCAGAGAACCGCCGGTTTGACGCCGTCGACTTCGAGGCCTTGATGGAGCTGCGCCGCCTGGCGCGGACCGATGAGGAGTTGGCCGAGCGGTTCTAACCGGCTGTCTTGGTTCATCAACGAGATCCTGGAGATCAGCATCCGGGCTCTGCCTCGAGAGGTCCGGCGCAAGTGGAAGGGGTCCGGGGCCGTCGATGCCACGGTGATCCCGGCCTTCGCCTGGCCGGCGTTGCGGGAAAAGCGGAAGAAGAAGGGCGTGACACCGCCCACCCTCCGGTATTCGACCGATCCGGATGCCGACTGGTACCACCGTGAAAGGAGGGACACCCCGCACGGAGATTCCGAGACCAGGTTTGCCGTTTGGGGATACAGAGCGACTCTCATGGTGAGCGGCAATGACGAGCCCGGCAAGCCCTCGGCCGTGCCGTCCATGGTCATGGGCATGGCTCCGCTCCATAAGCCGGGCACCGAGGTTGGTCAGAATGCGGTGCGTGCCTTGAGAAGCATTTGCCAAAGGGGACACCCGACGAATTTCCTGGCCGGTGACCGGGCCTACACGCAAGCCACGCCCGAGCACTTCCAACTCTCGGCCCGGGCCCTCGGCTATGACCTTGTGCTCGACTACAAGATTGACCAGCTGGGCCTCCAGGGCAGCTACGAAGGAATGAACCTGGTGGACGGCACCTGGTACTGCCCGGCGATGCCGACTGCTCAGGTCAACGCCACGTTGGACTTCCGCAACGACCTGATCGATGAAGGCACCTACGCGGACCGGATTAAAGAGCGACGGGCCTACCAGAGGCGCCCGAAGGCCAGACCCGACGCCGACGGCCATACCCGCATGCGCTGCCCGGCCTCGACGCCCACTCCCTTAGTCCGCTGCGAACTCAAACCCGGCTCCGAGGCTAAGGCGCCTGCCTAAGACCAAGCCCCGTACCTCATTGACCTACATGCTTCGCAATCATGTTCCGAAGATCTGCACCCAGGAGTCGATCACCCTTCCCCCCGTGGCCGGGGCCAAGTTCGCCCAGATACTTCCCCACAGAACCCCCGAATGGCACACCCATTACGACACTATACGCAACTCGATCGAGGGGATGAATGGCTTCATCAAGGACGGAGCCCGGGAGGCAACAACGACCGGAGCGACGTCGGATCCGGGGCGCCGCCCCCCAGAGCGTTTTCGTGGCCTTCCTGCTGTTTGCCGCCAACCTGCGCAAGATCCACGAGTTCCTGAAGAAAGAAGAAGCCGAGGCCAACAAGGTCCGGAAGCTTCCATCCCGGCGCCGGACCAAGTCGCTTTCCACCTGGGCCCCGGAATCATCCAAGGAGCCGGCCGCAGTGGTGTCTCTCACCGGCAGGGCTGAGATCGCGGTGTCCTTGACGGGCACCTGAGCGATCTTGATCCTCCCCTGACTGCCTATCCGTCCTGACTGCCTGACTGCCCTGCCTGACTGCCTGACTGCCGACTCCGCCTGACCGTCCAGGACCCGAGTTCAGTTACCCCGGATGGCAGAGTCGCGTCCGGGAACGGGTTAACCAGGGCCGATATGAACCAGTCTGTGATCGCCGGCGCCTGAACCAGCGGAATCACCGGATGACCGACGATAACCCTGACGTTGGCCTTATCCCCACCCTCGTCGACTTGAGTTTTGTCGACAGACCCGCGCCCATGGGTCTGTAACTTCCGCGAGTTTTGTCGACGCGAACCCACCAGTTGTGTCGGAACCCCTGAGTTGAGTGGGCGAGGGGGGACTTGAACCCCCACATCCTTTCGGACACAGGAACCTGAATCCTGCGCGTCTGCCAATTCCGCCACTCGCCCGAGCGACCGAATGAGGCTACCCGATCATCCAAACGACCTGTTCACCCAGCCGACCAGGTAACCGGCGCCCACAGCGGGGCTGGCCGACGGCGTTCGCAGGAGCGGCTCGAGACCGACCTACCCCCTACCTGGGGGTTGGCACCGGTAGGCTGACCGCAGCATGGGACTCCAGAAGTTCGAAGGGCGCCTCGAGCGCATGGTTGACGGCACGCTCTCCAAGGCCTTTCGGGGTGAGCTTCACCCGGTGGAGATCGGTCGGCGGCTGACCAGGGAGATGGACCTCCAGCGTCGTCTGGGGGTCCATGGCCTCATCGCGCCCAACGCCTTCATTGTGCGCCTTTCGCCCAAGGACTTCGACCGGTTCGAGAAGTTCCTCGATGCACTGGTCCGTGAGCTGGAGGAGGCCGCCCGGGAGCACGCCCGCACCGAGGACTACGTGTTCGTGGGCCCGGTCACCGTCTCGGTGATGGAGGACCCCCGTCAGCGCCGTGGTCGCTTCGCCATCGCCTCGGATGTCCACGAGGGCCCTTCCGGATTGCCGGCCGCCTCCATCGTGCTGGCCGACGGGGATCGGGTCGTGCTCGGCCCCGAGCCCATCACCATCGGTCGCCTTCCCGAGAGCGCGGTGATGATCACCGATCCCAACGCCAGCCGCCGGCACGCCGAGATCCGGCGGGTGGGCAATGACGTGGTGGTGGTCGACCTCAACTCCACCAACGGGACCAGGGTCAACGGGGCGAACGTGCGGGAACGGAAGTTGGCCGATGGGGATCAGATCGTGATCGGCACCACCGTTCTCCGGTTCGAGACTTCGTGAAGGCCGGCGTCTGAGCGCCAATGCATCTGATTTTGATCTCGCTCCCCGGACCGACTGATAACACCCCGGTACTCCGTGCCCTGGAGTACGGGGTGATCATCCTCATTTGGCTGTTCTTCATGTGGGTGGTCAGGGCGGTGTGGGTGGAGGTCCGTCCCCTCAAGCGCCGTCGCCGTCGTTCCGCCGACAACGACCCCGTCGTCGACGGAAAGGGACGCAAGGGCCGCCAGCTGCGCCTCCATGTGATCCGACCCGAAGACCAGGCCGGACGGACCTACGACATCGGTGACGAGGTTACGGTCGGTCGGGCCCCCGGCTGCGGCGTGCCCATCGACTACGACACCTACTCGTCGAACCTGCACGCCCGCCTGTTCCGCCTCGACGGGGATCTGTGGGCCGAGGACCTCGGCTCTACCAACGGCACCTGGGTCAACACCGTGCGCATTGGCGAGCGGACGAGGCTCGAGAAGGGTGACCTCCTGCAAGTCGGCGGCACCGTGTTCGAAGTGGGGAAGTGAGATGACCCTTCTCCGATCCGGTTCCGCAACCGACACCGGTCTGGTCCGCTCGGTCAATCAGGACCTGGCCGTGGAGACCCCCACGCTCTTTGCCGTCGCCGACGGGATGGGCGGTCATGCCGGAGGGGAGGTGGCGTCGCGCCTGGCCGTCGACGCCCTGGCCGCCGCCTTCGGGAGGCAGCCGACCGGCGCCGGGCTCTCCGATGCGGTGACCGAGGCCAATTCGGTGGTCTGGCAGCACAGCCTCGACAACCCCGAACTGCGGGGCATGGGGACCACGCTGACGGCGGTGGCCCTGGTCAACGAGGACGGGAACGATGTATTGGCCCTGGTCAACGTGGGTGACTCTCGTTGCTACCGGTTCCACGATGGAGAGCTCGCCCAGATCACCACCGACCACAGCCTGGCCGAGGAGATGGTCCGTTCGGGCGAGATGACCTCGGCCGAAGCGGCGGTCCATCCCCATCGGCACATCGTGACCCGGGCCCTCGGCGTGTCGGCCGACGTGACCGTCGACCTGTGGCGGATCCAGCCGGTGCGCGGCGACCGCTTTCTGCTGTGCAGCGATGGGCTGACCAACGAGCTGACCACCGAGCAGATCGGCGAGGTCCTGTCCTCGGTCGCCGATCCGGGCAAGGTTGCCGAGCTGCTGGTGCAGGCGGCTCGCACCCACGGCGGAAGCGACAACATCACCGCGGTGGTGGTGGACGTGGTGGTCGGCGAGGAGGGCGACGACTCTGCCCCCACCGTGGCCGCGGTGTCCTCGGACTTCGTGGTTCCTCCGGCCCCTACCCCGGAGGGCGCCGACAGCAGCGACGAGCTCTATCCAGCCTCGGTGGCCGACGAACCCGCCCCCAGCCGGCGGGAACGCCGTCGGGCCAAGCGTCGGGCCAAGCGCATGGCCCGCGGTCGGCGTCTGATCACCCTTCGGACTCTGCTGTTCGTGATCCTGTTGGCGGCGGTGGTGGTGGGTGGCTTCGCTGCCATCCGCTGGTACGACATCAACTCGTACTTCGTAGGCGTGGACAACAACGAGCTGGTCATCTACCAAGGGAGGGTCGGCGGATTCCTCTGGTATCACCCGGTCGCCGTCCAGCGCACCGGTGTCACCACCGCCGACGTACCGGCCATCTACCTCCAGCCGCTCCAGGCCGGCGTGGAGGAGACATCGGTGGCCAACGCCCGCGCCTACGTCAACAACCTGGTCAATGACAAGACCAACCAGTTGAATCCGAACGCCACACCCACCACGCCGCCGACCACGGTCCCGGCGCCGACAACCACGAAGGGGGCGTGATGGAGAAGCGGATTCGCCGACTCGGGGTCTTCATGATCCTCTGCTTCCTGGCCCTGTTCATCCAGCTCAACAACATCCAGGTCCTCAAGGCCAACTCGTTGGCCAACGACCCGAAGAACCCACGTATCCAGCTGCTCGACCGCAGCCAGACCCGGGGCAGCATCCTCTCTTCGGACGGGACCGTGCTGGCCTCATCGGTGCTGGCCCCACCGGGCAGCATCTACAAGTACCAGCGGGTCTACCCGGCCAACACCGCCACCCTCTTCGCCCAGATCATCGGGTTCGACTCCTCCGTCGTACGGCAACTACCGCGGCGTCGAGGCCGAGTACAACAGCTACCTCACCCCGCACACCCCGCCGGCCAAGACGCTCCGGGATCTGCTCACTAACCGCACCGAGGTGGACAACGTCACGCTTGACCATGAACCAGGACCTGCAACTGCAGGTGGCCGAGGCGCTCGACTCCGGAACGGCGAAGGGGGTCAACGGGGCGGCGGCGGTGGTCTATAACCCGACCACCGGCGCCATCGAGGCCATGTACTCGAATCCTTCCTTCGATCCCAATCCCCTGGTGTCCGAGAACACCAAGGTCCAGAACTACGCCTGGAACACCTATCTGAACGCGCCCGGCTCACCACTCGTCTCGGGCACCTACTATCAGACCAGCGCCCCCGGCTCGAGCTTCAAGGTGGTGACCGCCTCCGCCGTGCTCGAGCACCGGCCGGACCTGGCGGCCATGAACTATCCGGTGGTCGGATCGGTCACCTTGCCCAACACCGGCAACCCTCCCCAGATGCTGACCAACTACCACGGGGGCAAGTGCGGCGGAACCCTCGAGCTGATCCTCATCCAGTCCTGCGACGCCGACTTCGCATCGGTCGGGCAGCTGCTGGGCGGCCAGGCCCTGTTGACCCAGGCCGAGGCGTACGGATTCAACCAGAAGATCCCCCTCGACGTCCCCCCGGACACGGTATCGGCGTCGACCATGACCGCTCCCGCCACCGCCAACACCCCGGCGGAGACCCCGGCCCAATTCGTCGCCGACATCCCCGGAGTCATGAAGTCGGCCATCGGGCAGGAGAACGTTTCGGCATCGGCCCTGCAGATGGCCATGGTGGCCGGCAGCGTGGCCAACGGTGGGGTGGAGATGACTCCCCACGTGATGGCCTACATCGACGACACCCAGGGGCAACGGGTGCTCACCTACCAGCCCAAGGAGTGGATGCAGCCCATCTCGGCCCAGACCGCGGCCACCCTGACCACCTACATGCAGGGCGTGACCAGCAACCCGGCGGGCACCGCCTACGGCGTCTTTCCCGCCAACTGGGACGTGGCGGCAAAGACCGGCACCGCCCAGACCGGATCGTTCGGCCCCAACCCGCCCTTCACCAACGACTGGCTGATCGCCTTCGCCCCGGTGGGCAACACCAAGGTGGCCATCGCCGTGGTGCTTCCCAACCAACCGGGCAGCGCCACCGGAGCCACCTACTCGGGACCGATCGTGAAGCAGATCCTCGGAGACGTCCGGGCCGCCGCCGGGTTGAGCCAGTGAACCCACCGCCATCACCGGAAACCTCCGCCACCGCACCGCCGATCCATTTGCCATCAGAACCGAACGAGGAACCATGAGAACCCCGGACCCGAGCGAACGCAGGCCTAGGCTTTGACCCACATGGACCCGTCCCAGACGCCGCGCGTCTTCTCTGAGCGCTACGAACTCAATCACCTGATCGCCCGGGGCGGGATGGCCGAGGTGTATCGCGCCCACGATCGGCTGCTCGATCGCCCAGTGGCTCTCAAGGTGCTTTTCCCCGAGCTGTCGGTGGACCGGTCGTTCGTCGAACGGTTCCGCCGAGAGGCCCAGGCTGCTGCCAACCTTTCGCACCCCAACATCGTTCCCGTGTTCGACTGGGGCGAGGACAGCGGCACCTACTTCATCGTCATGGAGTTCATCGACGGTCGCCCCCTCTCCTCCATTCTGAAGACCGCCGGCACCCTTTCCGCCGAGCGGACCGCCGACGTGGGAGCCCATGTCGCCGCCGCCCTGGGCTATGCCCACAAGCACGGGGTCATCCACCGTGACGTGAAGCCGGGCAACGTGCTGATCACCGACGAAGGACAGGTGAAGGTCACCGATTTCGGGATCGCCCGGGCCATCAATACCGAGGAGAGCCTCACCCAGACGGGCGCGGTGATGGGGACGGCGACCTACTTCTCCCCCGAACAGGCCGAAGGAATCGGCGTCGACGCCCGCAGCGACCTCTACTCACTCGGCGTCGTCCTCTTCGAGATGGTGACCGGTCGACCTCCGTTCCTGGGCGACACGCCGGTGGCCGTGGCGTCCAAGCACGTCCGCGACCACCCACCGGCACCCCGGGAGCTCAATCCCTCCATCCCGCCGACCTTCGAGGCGATCATCCTGAAGGCCATGGCCAAGGACCCCGCCCACCGCTACGGCACCGCCGAGGAGCTGCGGGCCGACCTGCTCCGCTTCAATGAGGGCCGGTCGGTGCTGGCCATGGACGACGCCACGGCCATGTTGGCGGCCGTGGGCGCCACCCAGGCCGTCCAGGCGGTGGGTGACCGGGACCTGACCAAGCTGATGACCGGCACCGACGGTGCCGATGAGGAGCCGGTCGACGAGGAGGACGGCTCCAACCGCACTCGCACCTACGCCATCGTTCTGGCCGTGCTGTTGATCCTGCTGGTGGTGGCCGGGTACTTCCTCGGCCGAAACCTCGGCTACTTCGGTGGGTCCTCCTCGTTCAACCTCCGATCGGTGGTGGGGGAGCCGGTGGCCGAGGCCACCACCAAGCTGAAGGGCGACGGACTGGTGGTCGACACCTCCAACCAGGTCTCCAACGACGCCGCCGGCACGGTGATCTCCACCGCCCCCACCCCGGGCTCGCTGGTCAAGAAGGGGCAGACGGTGACGTTGTCGGTGGCCGTCCCCGCACCGGTCACCAAGGTGGGGGTTCCCGCCGGCCTGGTCGGTGCCACCCAGAGCCAGGCCGAGTCGATCCTCCAGGGGAAGGGTCTGAACTCGACCGTCGTCTACCGGACCAGCACGTCGGTGTCCAAGGGCGTGGTCATCAGCGCCAACCCGTCGTCGGGGACCAAGGTGGCGCAGGGTAGCTCCGTCACCCTCACCGTCTCGTCGGGGGTGGCCAACGTGCCGGTTCCCTCGTTGATCGGCCTGACCCAGAACCAGGCCTACATGCTCATCCAGCAGGCCGGCCTCAGCGTCGGCAACGTGACCAGCCAGACGTCGCCGACCGTGCCCGCCAACGTGATCATCTCCTCCAGCCCCAGTGCGGGGACACCGGTGGCCCCGGGCAGCTCGGTCAGCATCGTGGTGTCCCAGGGTGCGCCGCCCACCACCACCACCACGACCACGCCGCCGCCCTCCACCACCTCGACGACGACCGCGCCCCCGCCGTCGACGACGACTACGCCCTCGTCGGTCCCGTAGCCGGCCCTCCCGTCGCCCCGGTGGGCATCCCGCTCACTTCCTGGTGGCGGTGGCCAGATAATTGGAGAGCAGGCTCGGTCCGCTGGGCGTGAGGAACGATTCGGGGTGGAACTGCACCCCCTCCACCGCCAGTGTCCGGTGGCGGAGGCCCATGATCACCCCGTCGGCGGTGGTGGCGGTGACCTCGAGGGAATCGGGCACCGACGCCGGCTCCACCACCAGGGAGTGGTAGCGGGTGGCCACGAACGGGTCGGGGAGCCCGGCGAAGACGCCGGTCCCGCCGTGGTGCACCGACGATGTCTTTCCGTGCATGAGGGTCGGTGCCGCCACCACCTCGCCGCCGTAGACCTGGGCGATGGCCTGCAGGCCGAGGCAGACACCCAGGATGGGGATCTCCCCGCCCAGCTCGGCTACCACCTCCATGCTGATGCCGGCCTCCTCGGGCCGCCCCGGCCCGGGCGAGATGAGGATGGCGTCGGGTGAGGCCGATCTGACGCCGTCGACGTCGATGTCGTCGTTGCGGTGGACGATCAGGTCGGCCCCGAGCTCGCCGAGCTCCTGGACGAGGTTGTAGACGAACGAGTCGTAGTTGTCGATGACCAGTACCCGTGTCCCCATGGACCGTTGATCGTACCGGCCGCAACCACACCGACCGGGTCCGGTGCGAAATCACGGCGGTCACTGGCTATCCTTCGGCCATGGCAACCAAGGCCAAGGCCGGACCGGGAAAGGCGCAGAAGAAGGGTCGCTCGTCGGGCGGTCGCACCACGGATCCCGGGAAGAGCGTCCAGAGCAACCGTTACACCCCGCCCATCCCCAGGAACGCCAAGACCAGTCCCCGCTGGATGGGGATCATGATCATCGTCCTCTTCCTCATCGGGGTGCTGGTGGTCATCCTCAACTACACAGGATTGCTCCCCGGAGGCGTCAACAACCTGTGGCTGGTGGCGGCCATCGGCGCCATCTTCGCAGGCCTGCTCCTCGCCACCCGGTACCACTGATCGCTACCCGCACCACGAGCTCCTGCTACCACTGACCAGCACCGGTGATTGGCAACCGCGCCGCCGACGGCACCAGCGGTGCGTCGGTTCGGTCCGATCGAGGCCCGGTCAGCCCAGTCGCTCGATGATGGTGGCGTTGGCCATGCCCCCGCCCTCGCACATGGTCAGCAGCCCGTAGCGGCCCTGGGTGCGCTCCAACTCGTTGAGCAGCGTCGCCATCAGCTTGGCACCGGAGGCGCCGAGCGGGTGGCCCAGGGCGATGGCCCCGCCATTCACGTTGACCTTGTCCAGGTTGGCGCCGAACTCCTTCTGCCAGGCCAGCACCACCGAGGCGAACGCCTCGTTGATCTCGATGACGTCGATGTCGTCGAGGGTCAACTTGGCCTTCTCCAGCACCGACTTGGTCGCCGGGATCGGCCCGGTGAGCATGGTGATGGGATCGCTCCCGGCCACCGAGAAGGCGTGGAAACGGGCCCGGGGGGTGAGGCCGAGGGAGGAGGCCTTCTCCTCGCTCATGATCAGCACGCCGGATGCGCCGTCGGTGATCTGGGAGGAGTTGCCCGCGGTGACCTTGCCGTTCTCCTGGCGGAAGGCGGGCTTCAGGTTGGCCAGCACCTCCACCGAGGAGTCGGGACGGATCCCTTCGTCGGTGGTGATGAGCTCGTCGGTGTCGGCGCGGTCGTCGTCCTTTACGGCAACAGGGATGAGCTCGCGCTCGAAGCGACCCTCGGAGGTGGCCTGGGCGGCCCGGTGGTGGGAGCGGACAGAGTACTCGTCCAGGTCCTGGCGGGTGATGCCCCACTGGTCGGCGATCAGCTCGGCACCCTCGCCCTGGCTGACCAGTCCGCCCCGCTCGGCGTAGCGGTTCATCATGCGGGGGCCGAAGGGATAGCCGAGGTCGCGAACGACCGACGAGCCCATCGGGGTGCGGGTCATGACCTCGACCCCGCCGCCGATGACCACGTCGTAGGCGCCGGCGATGACACCCTGGGCGCCGAAGTGGAGGGCCTGCTGGGAGGAGCCGCACTGGCGGTCGATGGTGGTGGCCGGGACCGACTCGGGGAATCCGGCGGCCAGCACCGCATTGCGGCCCACGTTGAGCGATTGCTCGCCCACCTGCATGACACAACCCATGATCACGTCGTCGACCAGGGCAGGATCGAGAGCGCTCCGCTCGACCAGGGCCTTCAGCGGCTCGGAGGCCAGGTCGGCGGCGTGCCAGTTGCGGAGCTTCCCGTTGCGCTTGCCTCCGGGGGTGCGGACTGCGTCGACGATGACGGCGTCGGACATGGCTGATCTCCTTCCGAGGTCCGGCGGAACGGTGCCTGCCGGCCGATGTCGGTTCGTGGTGGGAATAACCTGGTCACCGGTAGTGCCAGAGAACTTGACCATGCGGTCAAGGAGCGTGACCGTTAGGTATCGTAGTCGCCGGCCGGGCTCGGTCAACTCGGAGCACCCACCTCGGTCGGACACCCGGCGAGGGCGACCGGCGTCGACCCTATGACAGCCCGGCACTACGGTCGGTCCGGTGATGGCTCGGATCAAGGACATGGACCGTTGGCTGGGAACGGGTGGGATGGAGCTCATCGGCACCGTCGGCGGAGCCTTCTCCGATTACGGGGTCGATGGTGAGGACCTCGGCTGGGTGACCGGCTCCTTCGTCCCCAGCCCGGCGGCGTGCAATCCCCACGGCGTGGTGCAGGCCGGCGTGCACGGCCTCCTGCTCGATGCGGCGATGAACTTCGCCATCAATGCCGCCCTCCCGGGACGCGACCGTACCCGGGCCACCCTGGAGATGAAGGTGGAGACCATGCGCCCGGCGCTGGCCGGAGCGACCTACCGGCTCCGCGGTGAGGTGGTGCGGATGGCTCGCCAGGTGGCCTATGCCGAGGCAACGGTGATCGACGGGGACGACCGGTTGGTCAGCCGGTCGACCGGGACCTTCCTGCTCCACCGCCACGCCGATGACCAGTCGACGGCCGATCGGCAATCCTCGGCGCAGGCCCCCGGGGGCTGAGCCCGCCCATCTCGCGACGCGCGCCGGCCTGGCCGTCGACCCATCCGAAGACCGCATCGGTCGGTCCTGTTGGAAGGCGAGGGCCGCCATGCCCGATTCCACCCGCGGTACCCGACGCTGCCTGGTGTGCGCTGGGGCCACCCATGCCGGGTTCGCCGTCTGCTACTGCTGTGCCACCCTGGTCCGGCAGCTGAACAGCCCCCTGGTCCCGGTGGTGGCGGTGGCCGACTATCGGCTCGGCGATCCCATGCACCGTCGACTCCGCGGCTACAAGGACGCCCCGGTGACCGAGGTGCGCCATCGTCACCTCACCGAGTTGGTGGCCATCCTCGACGAGTGGTTGGCGACAAACCGGTCCGCCATGCGGCGCAAGTTCGGGGCGCCGTGGGACCTGGTGGCCACCGTCCCCTCCACCCACCGCCCGTTCGGTGCCCCGGCCGATGCGCTGGTGACCCGTGTCGCCGCCCTGGCCGGGTGCCGGGCCGACCTGTTGGTGCGCGGGCCCGAGGACACCGGTCATCTGAAGGCCGCCCGGCGCGGCTTCGTGCTCTCGCCCGCCGTCGACCCGGGGTGGCTGCTCGATCGGCGTGTCCTGGTCGTCGACGACAGCATCGTCACCGGGGCCCGGGCGCAGAGTGCGGTGGCAGCGCTCCGGATGGGCGGCGCCCGGGTGGTGGGGGTGATGGCGGTGGGCCGGTTGGTGCCGGAGTCGGGTTGGCCGTCTGCGGGTGCTCGGCTAGACCGAGGGGATGCTCCTACGGATCTTCACCGAGCCCCAGCAGGGCGCCTCCTATGACCAGTTGCTGGCAGTAGCCCAGTCGGCCGAGGCGCTGGGCTTCGACGCCTACTTCCGCAGTGACCACTTCTTGAGGATGGGCGGTGGGGACGGGTTGCCCGGGCCCAGCGACGCCTGGGTCACCCTGGCCGGCATCGCCCGCGAGACCAGCCGCATCCGGCTGGGCACCCTGGTCACCTCGGCGACCTTCCGGCTGCCCGGTCCCCTGGCCGTGTCGGTGGCCGAGGTCGACGCCATGAGCGGGGGCCGGGTCGAGCTCGGGATCGGGGCCGGCTGGTACGGCGAGGAGCACACCGCCTACGGGATCCCGTTCCCACCGGTGGGTGAGCGGTTCGAGCGGCTGGAGGAGCAACTGGCCATCATCACCGGCTTGTGGGCCACCCCGGTCGGCGAACGGTTCAGCCTCGAGGGCCGTCACTACCAGGTCACCGACAGCCCGGGCCTGCCCAAGCCCCACCAGCGTCCCGGGCCACCGATCATCATCGGCGGGGGCGGGCCCAAGCGGACCCCCAGGTTGGCGGCCACCTTTGGCGCCGAGTTCAACCGGGCCTTCCGCCCGGTGGCCGAAACCGGTGCCCAGTTCGACGTGGTCCGCGCCGCCTGCGAGGTGGCCGGTCGCGATCCGGCCACTCTGGCGCTGTCGGCCGCCCAGGTGGTCTGCTGCGGCCGGGACGAGGCCGACGTGACCCGTCGGGCCACGGCCATCGGCCGCCAGGTCGACGAGTTGCGCGAGCACGGCCTGTGCGGCACGCCGGACGAGGTCGTGGCCAAGCTGGCCACCTTCGCCGAGGTGGGGGCGGATCGGGCCTACCTCCAGATCCTCGACCTCGACGATCTGGATCACCTGGCCCTCATCGCCGAACAGGTCCTGCCCCACTGCGCCGCACTGTGAAGGCGGCAGAGATTGTGAGGGTGGCCGAGATTGTGAAGGCGGCCTGGCCGGGGTTCAGCGGGCGGACGTCGAGGTGGGCGTGACCGCCACCGTCTCGGATCCGGCCCACGACTCGGCCACCAGGGTGAGCGACTGCACCCGGGCATCGAGGGAGTGGACCCGGGTGGACAGCATGATCTCGTCGGCTCCCGTGCGCCGGTGCAGGTCGACGAGGCCCTGGTGGACCACAGCCGGGTCGCCGATCAGGTGGGTGGCGGTGGCCGCCTTCACCAGGGCCCGCTCCTCGGGCGTGTAGGGATAGGCCGCCGCCTCCTCGGGCGTGGCGATGGGCCCGAGCCGGCCGGTCCGCAGTTGCAGGGTGGTCAAGGCCGACGGCCCGGCCAGCCAGCGGGCCTCCTCGTCGCTGGGGGCGCACAGCACCGACACCGCCACCATGGCCCGAGGGCGATCGAGCAGGACGGAGGGCTCGAAGTTCGACCGGTACTGCTCCAGGGCCTGGTCGACCTGGGCCGGGCTGAAGTGGTAGGCGAAGGAGAAGGGGAGGCCGAGCAGCCCGGCCAGCTGGGCGCTGAAGGTGGAGGATCCGAGCAGCCAGGTCTCGGGGAGGTAGCCCCTCCCGGGCACCGGTGCCGGCCGAGTGGGCGGCCCGTCGCTGGCCACCAGGTAGTTGATCAGCTCGACCACGTCGTTGGGGAAGGTGTCGGCCCCCAGGTCACCGTGGCGCCGCAGGGCCCGGGCGGTGGCCGGGTCGGTGCCCGGGGCGCGGCCCAGGCCGAGGTCGATCCGGCCCGGGTGCAGGGCCTCGAGGGTGGCGAACTGCTCGGCAACCACCAGCGGCGAGTGGTTTGGCAGCATCACCCCACCGGCCCCGATCCGCAGGGTGGTGGTGGCGTCAGCCAGGTGGCCGATGAGGACGGCCGGGGCCGAGCTGGCCACCGACGGCATGCCGTGGTGCTCGGCCACCCACAGGCGGTGGTAGCCGAGACCCTCGACCACTGGGGCCAGACGGGTGGTATCGGCGAGCGCCTGGGCGGGGGTGGACCCGCGGGCCACGGTGGCCAGGTCGAGGACGGAGAGCGGCACCATGGTGTGTGCAACGCCGCGCCCGGCTGCCGCCTTCCCTCGACGGTGCCGAGCTCAGAGCCCCGGGCTGGACTGCATGATGCCGCCGTCGGTGAAGATGGTGGTGGCGGTGATGTAGGAGGCACCGTCCCCGGCGAGGAAGGCCACCACGCTGGCGATCTCCTCGGGCTCGGCCAATCGGCCCAGGGGGATGGCCGCGTCGAGGACGGCCAGCGCCTTCGGATCGGCCACCGTGGCCTTGTTGATGGGCGTGTCGACCGCACCGGGTCCGACCCCGACCACCAGGATGTTGTGGGGGGCCAGCTCCACACCTGCGGTGCGGGTCAGCATGCGCATGCCGCCCTTGGACAGGCAGTAGGCGGTGTTGCCGGGCATGGGCCAGTCCTCGTGCACCGATGTCATGTTGATGATCCGGCCGCCCCCGCCCTGGGCGATCATCTGCTGGGCGGCCAGCTGGGTGCCGAAGAAGGCGCTCTTCAGGTTGATGTCCAGCACCTTGTCGTACTGGTCCTCGCTGGTGTCGAGCACCGAGGTCCGGGTCTCGATGCCGGCGTTGTTGACCATGACGTCGAGGCGACCGAACGTGTCCACGGCGGTGGCGATCAGGGTCTTGAGGTCGTCCACCTTGCTGACGTCGGCTTTGACCCCGACGACCTTGTCACCGAGGGCCCGCACCTTCTCCTCGAGGTCGTGCTCGGCCTGCTCGGCGGAGATGTAATCGATGACGATGTCGGCGCCCTGGGCGGCCAGCGCCAGAACCACCGCCGCCCCGATGCCGGTGTTGCCCCCGGTCACCACGGCCACTTTGCCCTTGAGTGTCATGTCACTCCAGTCGGGCGGAGTTGCGGCGGTGCCACTCACCGACCTCCGCCCTCGGGGTCGATGGCGGTGCCGATCCTAACGGCGCGCCCGGTGGATGGGCGGGTGGGTGGCCCACGGTGACGGGCCGAGCTGCGCTCGTGGCATCATCGGCGCCGTGACCACGACGACGAGGGATGACCCGCTCTCCCTGCTCTCCCGGCGCGACAAGAGACTGGCCGCCCTCATCGCTCGACACGGCCCGGCGCCGCGCCGACGTGCCGTGCGCGCCTCGGACCGCTTTGCCTCCCTGGCCGAGATCATCGTCTACCAACAGCTGGCCGGCCGGGCCGCCGCCACCATCCACGGTCGGTTGGTGGCGGTGCTGGGGGGCGAGGTGACGCCGGAGCGGGTGCTGGCGGCGTCGCCCGAGCTGCTGGCCTCCGCCGGCCTCAGCGGGGCCAAAGCTGCCTCCATCCGGGACCTGGCCGACAAGGTGGTCAGCGGTCAGGTCTCACTGGGGCGCATCGGGCGGCTGTCGGACGAGGCCGTGGTCGAGCACCTCACCCAGGTGCGTGGCATCGGTCCCTGGACGGCCGACATGTTCCTGCTCGGGACCCTGGGCCGACTCGACGTCTGGCCCACCGGGGACTACGGGGTGCGTGCCGGCTTCGCCGCCGCCTGGGGGCTGACCGAGGTTCCCACCGCCGCCGAGCTCATGGTCCTCGGTGAGCCGTTCCGGCCCTACCGGTCCCTGGTGGCCTGGTACTGCTGGCGGGTGATGGACGACCGGTCGGCCGTCGGCTGACTCGCCCCGACGGCGGCCGGGTCCCTCCGTTCGGCTGGTCCCAGCCGCCCGAAGGAAACCCCCAGCGGGCGGGAACGATCAACTCACCGGCAGCTGCTGGGCGATCATCTTGGAGACCTGACGGACGGCCGGGGAGTCCATCACCCCAGGCGCCTGCACCTGTCGGGCGATCAGCTGGGGCCACCCGATCCACACGCCGCCGATCTCGACCGCCGAGGCGAAGCCCCATTCTGCCCTGGTCAGGCAGAGCATGGCGTGAACAGGGACCTCCGCCCCCCAGGGTGCGGTGTCCAGGGCGGCCCGCACCACCCCCATCTGCCGCGCCACCTCCTCGACCGAGGAGGTGCAATTCCTCCGACCGACGTGGAGCTCGTGGGGCCCGAGGTCGGCCATCGGTCCCGGGCGCTTGGTGTGCACCAGACCCTTGTACCCCTTGGCATCGATGACGAAGACACCGGCCGACGAGACGGCGATCAACTTGATGCTGGCCCGCGATCCCGGGATGCGGCGATCGTTGAGGACGACCACCCCTTCGCCCTCGATGATCTGCAGGCGGGTCCGCTCCCGGCGATCCCCTTCGGCCCGCTGCACCCATCGGCGTGCCGGGGGACGGGTGGGGGCACGGGGTGCGGAGGTGTCGGCGCTGGCCGCCCCCTTCGATGGGGTGGCACCGTCCACGGTGGGATCAGTGAACTCGGCGGGCTCCGGCGGAGGGGACATCGCTGCCATCGTAGAAGAGAGGGCCGTTGAAATGGGTTTTTCCCCGGCTGGGACCCGTAGGGTTCATTGCAACTTTGCCGCTCCTGTTTCCTTCCCGACGAGTCGGCGCGATGATGGCGGGGCGGGTGCGCCCCCGGTGTTCAGGGGTTTGGCCCGGAATGCCTCTTGGAAGGGGAACGTCATGCTTGTCTCGGATCTGCTCGAAGGGAAGGGCAGTGCCGTCGCCACCGTCACCAGCGATGCCACCGTGGGAGCGGTGGTGGCTGACCTGGCCCGCCACCGGGTCGGAGCGCTGGTCGTGTCGCCCGACGGGCGCCAGATCGAGGGGATCGTGTCCGAGCGGGACATCGTCCAACGCCTGAGCGAGTTGCACACCGAGCTCCTCGAGGAGCCGGTGGCGTCGATCATGTCGACCGAGGTGCGGGTCTGCGCCCCGACCGACGATGTGGAGTCGATCATGAACCTGATGACCGAGCACCGCATCCGTCACGTCCCGGTGGTCGAGGGCGGTCAGTTGAGCGGCATCATCAGCATCGGCGACGTGGTCAAGAGCCGGATCGGGGAGCTGGAGAAGGACCGGAACGAGCTGATGGAGTACATCACCGCGCGCTGAGCCGGCGCCTGCCCCCGGTGGGCCCGGGCCTAGTCTCGGGGGCGTGACGATTCTGGGGCCGGGAGACGATTCGGCTTCCGATGACGTCCTCGGCATCGTGATCGTGGACCACGGGTCCCGGCGTGACGAAGCCAACCGGCAACACGAGGCCTTCGTGCGGGAGTGGCAGGAGCGCGGTGCCTATCGGATCGTCGAGCCGGCCCATATGGAGTTGTCCGAGCCCTCCATCCAGTCGGCGGTCGATGCCTGTGTGGGGGCCGGCGCCACCACCGTGGTGATCACCCCCTACTTCCTGTGGCCGGGCCGGCACTGGGACTCCGACCTCCCCCGGCTGGCCGACGCCGCCTGCGAGCGCCATCCCGGGGTCCGCTCCCTGGTCACCGCCCCGCTCGGCCCCCACCCGCTCCTCGGCGTCATCGTCGACCAACGGATCGAGCACTGTGTGGCCCACGCCCGGGGCCAGGCGCCCGAGTGCGAGCTGTGCGCGGGGACCGGGCGATGCCGTCTGCGGTGATCAGGCCTGCGGTGATCGGGCCTGCGGTGATCGAGCGCGGTCGCCATGGCGGGGTGGCCGGGGTGACCGGCACCGGCTGACCTCAGCTGCAGCGGTCCCCCAACCAGGGGCGCTCGCCATCGAGCGCATAGAGGGCGACGGCCACGGTGTCCTGCTCGGCCTTGGTGGCCTGGTTCGGGGCCACGCCCACCAGGAAGGGCAGGCCGGCGGCCTGGGCCGCCAGGTTCCACGTCGACTGGCTGAACTGGAACGCCCCCATGTAGAGCCCGTTGGGGGACACCGCCCCGTAGTTCCCACCCGACTCCGCCTGCACGACGCACTGGAGGAACGGGTTGAGGGCCGGGTCGGGGATGGTGACGCCGGGGGGCGCTGTCGACGCCGGCGCCCCCGGCGGTGTCGCCGACCCCGATGAGGCGCCCGTCCCCGATGGTGCGCTTGCGGCCGGTCGGGATGCCGCGATGGTCGCCGCCTTGGCCGCCGACGCCTTCTGCGCGGCAGCCACCGCCGCCGCCGCCGCCGCATTCTGCGCCGCCGCCTGTTGGGCCACGGCGGTGGCCAGTTGCCCGGTCACCTGGGCCTGCGAGGCCTCCAACTGGGACTGGGTGCTGCCGGCCTGGCTGAGCGCACTGGACTGGCGGGCCAGGTCGGATTGGTCATGTGCCTGTTGCTGCTGCAACGCCGACTGATCTGCCTGCAGCGTCCGTCGGGCGGATGTCAGCTGGTCGAGATCGGTGGTGATGTTCCCGATGGCGATGCCGGTGTACTCACTTGCCGCCTGGACCCGTTGCTCACTTCCGGAGAAGATCGAGGCGTCCGAGCCCGTGGCCCCGGTCCCGTAGTCGGTGTAGGACCGGATCGCCTGGTTGCGGACATCGCCGGTCCGCTCGCTGATCTGGCGCTGGTCCCGTTGGATCTGCTGACCGAGTTGGGCGATGCCCTGGGCGTCGGAGGTGACCGCCGCCGAGGCCACCGAGTACTGCTGTTGATAGGCACCGACCTGCAGTTGCTCCTGGACCAAGCGCTGTGAGAGCGCGGTCGCCTGTGCTCTCAGATCGGTGATCTGTGAGGCCCCCACGGGTCGGGGGACGAGGACCTCCGTGAGGGAGGTCGTGGTGACGAGAGCCGAGAGAAGCACGGCCGACATGACGAACCGGCGGCGCACTCGTGCGTTTAACTCCGCCTTCGGTGAGAACCGGGCGTGAAACACGATGGAGAGAGAACTTAGCCGCCGACGGCGGTTTGTTACAAACTGTGAGAGCGTCCTCCCTGGTCAGAGGAGTGCGGAGGGACGATTGTGACAGTGCGACGGCCCCCTCGGCCCCCGACGGCGGACCGGCTCCCCCTGCGGTCGGTGCCGGTACCCTTTGGCCAATGAGCGGCGCCATCTCCCCCGAGCAGCGACGGTGTTGGGAGGTGGACGGGTGGTGCGTGCTCGAGGACGCCGTCCCCCCCGACCTGCTGGCCGCCGCCCAGGTGGCCACCTCCAAGCTGTTCCCGAGCGCTGCGGGGATGGCCGAGGTCGCCGACGCCCCCGACAACGACGCCACCGGCCGGTGGCGGACCTGGGACGCGGTCTGGCCCGAGTTCCCCTTCCATAGCAGCTCGCTCAACGCCATCGCGGTCGGCGACGTGCTCATCGACCTGGCCCAGGAACTGCTCGGGACCGACGATGTCCGCATGTACATGGCCATTGCCACCGCCAAGTACGCCGGCCAGCCGTCGGACTACAACCAGCTCCTCCACGTCGACTTCCCCAACCACACCCTCACCGTGCCGCGCCCCGAGGCGGGCTACCACCAGGTGGAGACGTTCGTCTATCTGAATGACGTGGGACGGGACAACGGTGCCACCCGATTCGTGTCCCGCACCCGCACCCACGGCGTCCCGGTGGAGGAGCACACGTTGAGCTACGAGCGGTACGGCGATCTGTACGACGATCGGGCCGACGCCTCGGCACCGGCGGGCTCGATCGTCTCGTACCGTCCCGACGTCTACCACCGCTCGGTCGATTTCACCGATCCCACCCAGGCCCGGTTCATGCTCCATGTGGCCTACCGGCCGGCCGCCGCCGAATGGGGCGGCTACCAGGCCTGGCCCTTCAAGGGGTTCTCCGCCGAGTGGCACAACTTCGTCCAGCAGGCCACCCCTCGGCAGTTGACCGTCCTCGGGTTCCCCGCCCCGGGCCATTCCTTCTGGACCGAGGGGACCCTCGACGGGGTGGCCAAGCGCTATCCGGGCCTGGACCTCGGGCCGTGGCTGGCGGCTCGTGACGGAGCGCAGTGAGGGCACGGGACCCGGGTGGGTTCGGCCCGCACGCCGGACGGTCAGCGCACGGGCGTGGCCGAGGTGAGCGAGATGGCCATCTGCTCCGAGTAGTGGACCGACCCCAACGGCCCCGCCGCCTGTGAGACGGCGACCGTCTCCTTCTGCCGCAGGATCAGCCCGTCCTGCAGGGAGATCCAGTAGTCATTGGGATTGGTCCCGGTCTCGGAACCGGAGAAGGTGAGGGTGAGCCGGGTGTGCAGGGCGGGCATCTCGTGCCCGCCGACGTCGACCGACGAGGCGCCCACCACCGCACCGGAGAAGACGATGTTCTGGCCCGGCGAGTGGCAGGTGGTGTGCCACCTCGCACCGGCGGTGGGATCGGGGGGCACCAGGTAGGTATCGGCGGGGCAGCGGATGACGCTGGTGGTCTGGGTGCCGGCGATCTGTTCGTAGGACAGGGCCGAGGTGATGGTGAGGGCGCCGTCGGCCCCCGGGCACACCACCAATCCCTCGGTGTGCTGCTCGAGTGGCTCCCACTTCATGGTGGAGCACCCGGCGTCGGTCACGATCATCTCGGAGTGGGACGGGAACGAGCGGCTGATGCCGGCGACACTCAGTTGCTCGTCACCGGACGTCCGGTAGGGGTACACCCCGGGCGGGGGGATCCGCGCGCTGGTCCCCAGGCCCCGTTGCCGCTGTTCCTGCCGGTACAGCGTGAGGGCCTGGCGCAGGTCGACCGTGGTTGCCGGACTGCGCAGGACGAAGAACCACAGCCCGGCAGCGACGGCGGCGAGGAGGATGATGACGCCCCCGCCCAACGCCCACAGCCGATGATGTGTGACCCAGGTCAGTGCTGCCACGGCGTCCTCCCGGTGGCGATTGTAATCACCTCACCCGACCCCGCCGCTTCGCCGCGGTCGCCAGTGCTGGCGCCCTCAGGCCACGGCCATGGCCGCGGCCGTCTCGCCTTCGGTTGCCTGGTCGGGCGCCACATCGTGCCGAGAGGCGCGGATGAGCGTGCCCGACGCCACCGCCGCCAGCAGCAAGAGGATGGCGCTGACGGTGAAGGCGGTCGTGTAGCCGTGGACCACCGCCGCCCGGCTCGCGCTGTAGCTGTGGGCATGGGAGACCAAAAAGGTGGCGGCCGCCGAGGCAGCGATGGTGTTGAGCAGCGCGGTGCCCAGCGAGCTCCCCACCTGCTGGGTGGTGTTGACCAGGGCGCTGGCCACACCGGCGTCCTTGGGGTCGACGCCCACCAGGGCGGTGCTGCTCATGGGGACGAAGGCCATGCCCATGCCGAAGCTGACCACGATCTCGGGGAGGAGGACGTGTGCGAGATAGGTGCTGTCGACGCCCAGACGGGTGAACCAGGCCAGTCCGATCGAGCCCAACGCCAGTCCCACCACCATCAAGGGACGCGGACCGAACCTCGGGAGAAGCCGGCTGGCCATTGCCGCGCCGATGATGATCCCACCGGAGAAGGGGAGGAAGGCGAAGCCGGTCCGCAGGGCGGTGTAGTGCAACGTCCCCTGGAAGAAGTAGGTGAGGAAGAGGAACGTCCCCAACATGGCACTCCCGACCAGAAGAGCGGCCAGGTAGGCGCCGCCGCGGTTTCGGTCCAGGATCACCCGGAGGGGGAGGAGCGGATGCGGCGAGCGGATCTCGATGACCACGAAGGCGATCAGAGCAACCACGGCACCGGCCAGCATGGCCACGGTCAGCGGCGCTCCCCACCCGTCGGTGGCGGCGACGGTGAACCCGTAGACCAACAGGAACAGGCCACCGGTGACGGTGACTGCCCCCGGGATGTCATACCCGGCACGGGTCGTGCCCTTGCTCTCGTCGATGACCCGGGTCACCGCGAAGGCGGTGATCAATGCGATGGGAACGTTGATCAGCAGCGTCCACCGCCACGAGGCGAACTGGGTGAGGGTCCCGCCCAGGACGAGCCCGATGGCGGCGCCGCCACCGGCGATGCCGCCGTAGACCCCGAAGGCACGGGCCCGCTCGTGGGGCTCGGTGAAGGTCACGGTGAGCAGCGAGAGGGCGGCGGGCGCCATGACGGCAGCGAAGGCACCTTGCAGGGCACGGGCACCGAAGAGCATGGCCGAGTTCTGGGCCAGGCCACCGAGGGCGGAGGCGGTGGCGAACCCGAGCAGGCCGACGAAGAACATCCTGCGCCGTCCCAGGTAGTCGGCGATCCGGCCGCCGAGGAGGAGCAGGCTGCCGAAGGCCAAGGTATAGGCGCTCATCACCCACTGGCGATCGGCCACCGAGATGTGCAGCGCCCGCTGGGCCGAGGGCAGGGCCACGATGACCACCGAGGCGTCGAGCACGATCATCAGCTGGGCCACCGCGATCACGGCAAGGGCCCAGTACCGCCGCGGGTTGGGTGTGGTGGTCAGGTCTTGCGCTGGTGGAGTGATCATGTCGATTGCCACGGATGCCTCCTTGTGTCGAATCCCTATGTCGAGCCGTCTGTGTCGAACCGCCGGCCGCAGCGTGGTCGCCGACCTGTCTCGGGCGAGCCCTGGTCATGGGGAAGGGAACTCGCTATAGTCGGAACGTAGGTTCCGGTTATGAGACACTATACGGAACGATCGTTCCGGTTGTCAAGCCGGCCGACGCCCGTTTTGACGGAGTGGGTAACGAGCATGAACAAGGGGACAGATCGATGAAGGCGGTGGGGAGGTGAGCACGGCGGTGACGTCCACCGGTAGGGAGACCGAGGGCAGTCGCCGACCGATGCGGGCCGACGCCCTCAAGAATCAGGGGCGCATCCTCGAGGCGGCCGAAGAGGTCTTCGCCCTTCAGGGCGTGTCTGCCCCCATCGACATGGTGGCCGAGCGGGCCGGTGTCGGGGTCGGGACCGTCTACCGCCACTTCCCGACCAAAGAGGCGCTCTTCGAAGCCATCGTCCTGTCCAGATTGGAGGAGTTGGCCTCGGCAGCCACAGTCTCCACCCAGGCCGACGATCCCAGTGAGGCGTTCTTCTCCTTCCTCAGGCTCTTCGCCACCCAGGTGTCGAAGAAGCACGATCTCATCGATGCCCTGGGTGCTGCCGGCATCGACATCAAGTCACGCTGCTCCGAGATGGTCGGTGAGCTGGAGTCGGGCGTGGAGCGGATGTTGAAGCGAGCCGAGGCGGCCGGCGCGGTCCGTGGTGGCATCTCCACCCCTGAGGTGATGGGGCTGTTGGTCGGCGTCTGTCAGGCCTCGGACCGCTCCGCGCTCGACGTGGCCTCCCGCGAGCGGATGGTGGACATCATCTGTGACGGGCTCCGTCCCCAAGCCGCGGCTCCGTCGGGGCCTGCCACCCGATAGACCCGAGCGCCGGCAGGTCCGGCGTCACGGCAGCGCCACCGGGCGTCGTCGTTCCGTTGCGCCCCACCTCCGGAGCGGTCAGAATCGATGCAATGCAACCCCTGGCCATCCATCACGTGTCGGTGAACGTGCCGGACATCGATGCCGGTGTGGCCTTCTACACCGGTGTGCTCGGGGGAACGGTCAGGGACGACCGGCCCGACCTCGGCATCGGGGGTGCCTGGATCGACCTCGGGTCCCAGCAGGTGCACCTGGTGGAGGCTCCCGTCCCGAGCAACCTGGGACAGCACTTCGCCATCCGGGTCGGCGATCTCGACTCGGTGGTGGGGGAGTTGCGGGCCAAGGGGATCGAGGTGGGCGACCCGGTCGCTGTCGGGGCCAACCGTCAGACGTTCATCAACGACCCGGCCGGGAACGCCGTCGAGCTGCACCAGGTGGGCAGGGCCAGCTGACCCAGTCTTTTCCGCCGGCCAGGGGTGAGCGACTTGCGTGGCGCAGCCTTCCGCCGGCCATCGCCGAGGCGGTCGAGGCCGAGTTCGGCTCGCCGATGGCGGGAGCGACCACGCAACCCGAGGGATTCTCCCCGGCCATCGCCG
Organism: uncultured Acidimicrobiaceae bacterium; assembly: GCA_963774885.1. Lineage (GTDB taxonomy): Bacteria > Actinomycetota > Acidimicrobiia > Acidimicrobiales > RAAP-2 > Bog-756. Next base: position 633,700 of record CAVZGQ010000002.1, on the reverse strand, counting down.
CCCGAGTGGTGTTGGCCGACGGCCGCCGGCTCTTCCTCAAGGCGGTAGGGCCGAACCCCAATCCCGAGGCCCCCACCATCTACCGATCCGAGGTAGCGGTGGCCGGCCAGTTGCCGACCTCGGTTCCCGCCCCCCGCCTCCTGTGGACCTTTGACGACAGCCAATGGGTGGCGCTGGTGTTCGAGGACATCGACGGAACCACTCCCGTGCTGCCCTGGAGGGCCGACCAGCTCCACCGCGTGCTGGCCGCCCTCACTGATCTGGGCCAGGCGCTCACACCCTCCCCTGTCTCGGCGCCTACGGTCCAGGCCCGATTGGGCCCGGTACAGTTCCGGGCCTGGCGCCACGCCCTCGATGCCGGGGACCGGGCGCGGGAGCAGATCGCCCGGGTGGTGCCCTGGGCCGGGCACAACCTGGAACGCCTGGCCGCCCTCGAAGCATCGTGGGAGGAGGCAGCGATGGGTGCATCCCTGGTGCACGGTGACATCCGGGCCGACAACATCCTGCTGACCGCCGATGGCGTCGTCTTCGTGGACTGGCCCTGGGCGAGCCGGGGGGCGGGATGGCTCGACCTGATGTTGTTCCTGCCCAGCGTGGCCATGCAGGGTGGTCCCGATCCCTGGGATCTGTTCGACGACCATCCCCTGGGCCGAATGGCTCCCGGGGAGGCCGCTGACTCGGTGCTGGCCGCCCTGGCCGGATTCTTCATCTGGGGGTCATGTCAGCCGCCCCCGCCGGGCCTGCCCACTTTGCGGTCCTTCCAGGAGGGCCAGGGCCTGGCCGCGGTGGCCTGGCTCCGGCACCGCACCCGGTGGCCGTAGGCCGGGTGCCGGCAGCAACGGGCGGGCCTAGGAGGGGAATCGGATGCTGTTGACCGTCTCGTCGGCGCCATAGGCGATGTTGAGGTTGGCCGGTGAGGCGTGGCCGTTCCAGAACGGAGAGGTATCGGTGACCGGGGCGAGCAGCTGCCCGTCGGCGACGACGGTGATGCCGAACCCGTTGACAATTGCAGCCATCACGATGACCCGGTCGGTGTAGGTGGACCCCGACGAGCTGACCTGCTGCACGTTGTAGGCCCCACCCACCCCCAGGTGGTACCCGACCAGTGCACCGGGCAATTGGTAGACCAGTTGGGCATTGGGGGCGATCTGCCCGATGATGCTCTGGACCAGTCCGACGTTGGTGGTGTTCCCTGCCTGCGCCCCGATCACGGCCAGCTGCGATGTTCCTCCGTACTGGGAGGCAAAGTCATAGGTGAGGGTGATCCCGCCTGCCGCGGTCGACACTTGCGGCGTTATGCCGAACGGGGCGTAGTAGCGGACGGTGAATCCCTGGCTGTTCGTGTACAGCTGTCCGTGCTCGACCGGCGTCCCGGTCACTGCGCTCGTCCCACCGATCATCGGATTGCGGATCGGCGGTGACTGGCAGGTGAGCGGTGGGCACACCGGGGGCGCCGGAGGCTGACTCACCAACGCCGCCACCACCAGGATCACGGCGAGGACGGCCAGGCCGGCGGCGAGGACCACGATCATGGTCGTATGGGAGAACCGGTGGTCCTCGGAGGCCGGTCGGTTCATTTCGGGGAATCCCACTCGGGGCAGGGCGCTTCCCGGCGGCGCCGTCGGCCACCCGGCTGGCGGTGGAGGTGCGGGGGTGTCGGTCACGGTGCTCCCCCCGCCTCTTGCAGCGCCGGTGGTTCGACGGCGCTGTGGCGATGCCGAGCGACGGCTCGGTCGGCCACCCCGCAGTTGGGGCAGAAGGGCATGATGGGCACCAGGTGTGAGCACTGCGCGCACACTCGGGGAGGTCCCACCACCACGTCCTGGGCCTCGTGCAACAGCACGTGATGGAGGGCGACCCGCATGACCACGATGATGGCGGCGATGGCCAGCAGGTTGACCAGAATGAGGGCGGTCTGGGGGAGCACGGCGATGGCGGCGAAGCCGAGGCCGATCTGAACGGCGAGGGCAATGAGAAGGGCGAAGATCGGCGAGGCGAGCCACCGGCCCCGTGCCGCCGTCGGGCCCTGCCCCAAGGTCACGCACCAGGCGGCGCCGATCAATCCGGTGACCATGGCGCTGACCAGCGGCCACGACAGTCCGCGGATCATCGCCTGGGCCAAGGTGGTGGTCACCGACTGGTGGAGCAGCTGCCCGTTTCCGAGCCAGGGCGACAACAGTGTGATCGTGGATGCCAGGGTGAAACCCAGCGCGCCGGTGGCGCCGGCCACAAAGCCGTCGAGCGACTCCATGGCCTTCCGTTGCATGATCCACACGATGGCAACGGGGACGCACATCAGGAGTTGGGCGACACCGGGGACGATCACCGCGGCAACCAGGGACCGGCCACTGGTGAGGGAGGAGAACACCGCGGGTTGGAGGGCCCAGTCCACGTAGGGGCTGGCCACCAAGGCCCATCCGGCTCCGAGGGCCGCGCCCAGCAGTATGCAGATGACGGTCGGGACCACGAAACTGCCCTCGTAGGGATCGACGTCGAACAGGTAGAGGACGAACAGGAGGGGTACGCCGAGGGCGCAGACGGCCATGAGCGGCGCGGCCGTACCGGCGACTGCGAAGACGACCAGGAGGACGATGATCACGCCGAGGGCGGCGCGGAACGGTGCCTTGGCCCGGTGCGAGAGGTGCGGGAACAGCGCGCTCACCTGCGACAGTCGAAGGACCGGCTCGTCGGGAAATGCGGCGTAGGAATGGAGCCGTTGGGAGCCCCGGGGGCCGTCGGCGGTCAGGTGTGCCCCGCACGCCCCGCAGAACCCGGCATCGGGGACGACGACGCCGCAGTAGGGGCACTCGACGGTCGACAGCACGGGCAGATCGGCGGGCAACGGGGACGTCACCTCAGTCCCCCCCAGCCGCCAGGTCGCGGGCCAGGTTCCACACGTTCGGCGAACCCAGGCCGGTGGTCATGTCGTACCCGGTGCCCGCCGGATAGAAATCGTTGCCCCCGACGGTGATGTCGTGCAACGGCGGATAACTGGGGTGGCCGTTGGCCAGCGAGTACAGGAGCGGATTGAGGAGACCGATGGGATGGCCCCCGTGGCCGGTCAGGTACTGATCGATGAGGGCGGTGAACCCGGCCCACATGGGTGTGGCCAACGACGTGCCCCCACCGACCGGCTGGCCGTTGTTGACGACCACCGTCCCCGTATTGAGGTCAGCATCGGCGGCAACATCGGGGACCTGTCGCATGCGATTGGGGTCGTACTGGCCGCCTGTCCCCGTTCCGGTCTGCCACGATGGCTGGGGGAAGGTCGACGAGACGCCCCCGCCGGTACCTTGGGAGAGCAGTGGTTCAGACCACGTTGTCTCGCCCACGTAACCACCGTCGGACGTGGTGCTGAGGCTGGTCCCCCCGACACCGGTCACACTGGGCAGCGAGGCCGGAACACTCACCCCTTGCCACGAGCTTTCGGGCACCTGACCGCCCGCGTTGTCAGGAGCGCAGTCGAGGCCGCCCGAGTCCCCGCTGGCGGCGAACACCGTGGTGTTGTTGGTTGTCTCGTCGGTGTTGATGGCATCGTCCATCGTCTTGAGGTCGGAGGAGTTCCACAGTGTCGGATCGGATTCACACAACCCGAGGCTGATGCTCCAGATCGCTCCTTTCCAATCCTTGTTGGCCAGCTGGAACGCGTCGACGAAGACTCCCGCGTCCGTGGTGGCGTTGAACTGTGAGCTGGTGAGATTGATGTAGACGAGCTTGGCGGCCGGGGCGATCTCATGCACCGTCTCGATGTCCATGGTGCTCTCGCTTCCCTGGCCTGCACTGAGCCCCGGATTTCCGCCGATCACCTGCACAGTGGGCGCCGACTGGCTGCCGGACGGCAACAGGCGCGAGAACGATTGGAGGTCCTTGGTGCTGAAGCCGTCGGTCTCGAAGAAGACGACCGTCTGCCCCTGGCCCTTGATCCCCTGGCTGGCGAGCGGCGTGGCGTCGTAGGCGTTGAGGAGCTGTTGGGGAAGGAGCCCGGATCCGGGGACGTCGTAGTTGTGGGGACGTTCGAACGAGTGGATGACCCCCACGCCGGCGACCTCGTCGCAGACGTTCGCCGGGGTTGTCGCCGGATGGTTCTCGGAGAAGAAGATGCTCCCGTCAGCGCCCCGGTAGTTGTTGACCGTCACTGCGAGGCTTCGATCGATCCGCCCGGGTGGTCCGGTCATCATCACCCACTGCTGGCCTGGCGACCAACGCAGGGTCAATCCCGCCCGGTGCGCCCACGCCTGGAGGCAGGAAGGTCTGGCGTCTGAGCGGAGAAGTATCGGAAACGTGATCTTCGCCACGTGGGTGGGCCCGAGGTCCGTTCCCAAGTGGATCGATGGAGCAGTTGTGGTCGGGGTGCCGGGGCGAAAGGGTGGAGCCGTCGTTGCGGACGCTGGCTGGCCAGCTGCTTGCGCACCGGTCACGCAGAAGAGCAGGGCCAAGGCCGTTCCCCCTAACCCGCTTGTGAACCTTCGCGCCGCCCAGGCTGGATGCCACTGGGGCCGAGGGCGGCCGGCGCTAGCTGGCACGGGCTCCGCCCCTTCCGATTGTCACGATGATGCCCACCTCCGCCGACGCAACTCGAGTGACCGGAAGGATATCTCCCGACGAGAGGGGTTGTCCGGGTCGGTGCGTCCGTCGGGCAGCTCCGATCGTCCCGGTCCTCGGCCCAGACCATCGCTCGGCCACGAGCCGAACGCCCGGACATGCGTCGACTCCATCGCTCGGCCACCAGCCGAACGCCCAATCATGAGTCGAGTCCGTCGCTCGGTCGCCCAACGTGTTTCGCGTTCTCTGTTACACCGATACATGAATTCCGCTACGCATGTGTGCTGGTAGCGAAGGCGCGGATCGGTGCCGATCAGAGAACGCAGGAGCACGCTCACGGGAGTACGGTCTGCGTATGGGTGCAGACGAGTTGTGGGTTGAGTCCTATCAAGGAGAAGTGCTCGGCGAGACGCTGTTCGGCTTGTTAGCCGAACGTGAGGAGGATCCGGCTCGGCGTCATCAGCTGGAGGTGCTGACGCTCCTCGAGCGGTCGACGAAGCTCCTGGCTGAGCCAGTGCTGGAGAATCGGCAGCTCGACCGCGGCGACACCGAAGGGTCCGTTTCCACTGCGAAAGCGTTTGCCGACGCGTTTGAAGACATGGCATGGGCGGACTTTGCCGCGTCGATCCTTCCCGTCACTTCGGAATTTCTCGCCAAGTATCACCAACTGGTGGAGCTGGCGGTTGACGGCGCCGAGCTGGACGTCGCTAAGGCCTACGTTGCTCACGAGGAGGCGCTGGCGACGTTTGCCCGGCGCGCCAGTGGCCAGGAATCAGGCGATCCGCTCGAGGAGATCCTTGTTCTCCCACATGTCGTGTCGGCCGGCTCGAGGTAAGAACGTCGCGTTCGGGCAAGCGTCTGACTGCTCTGAACCACGTGTCACAATCTCCTAGGTTTCGGTGTCATACACATAGGGTCATATACACATAGACCCACGAGCCAGGTGAACCGTGACAAGAGGAGGCCTCATGCCAGTTCAGTGCAATATCGTGCTCTACCCCGTGAAGGATCTCGAAAAGGCAAAGGCACTCTTTGCCACCCTGTTCGGTTCAGATCCCCACGTCGACTCGCCCTATTACGTCGGCTTCTCCGTCAGCGGTACCGAGATCGGCCTCGTCCCCAGTGGACACGAACAAGGCATGACCGGGCCCGTCCCATTCTTCGATGTCGATGACATCTCCGCCACTCTCGCCGCCCTGCAGGCCGCCGGTGCGCAGGTGGTTCAAGAGCCGACCGACGTGGGCGCCGGGCTGCTCGTCGCCAGGGTCAGCGACGCCGACGGCAACGACATCGGGCTGAGGCAGCCACCAGCTGGTGGATAGGAGTACTCACCCTCGGACACGAGTACCACCGCTATGACCAAAGCCACCACGAAGGGCACCCACCGGCGTGCGCCGCACGCGGCAGGCGGCCTCGATGTCATCCGCGTGCAGGGCGCCCGCGAGCACAACCTCAAGGACGTCAGCGTCGAGCTCCCGAAACGCCGGCTGACGGTGTTCACCGGCGTATCTGGCTCGGGCAAGAGCTCTCTGGTCTTCGGCACGATCGCCGCCGAGTCCCAGCGGTTGATCAATGAGACCTACAGCGCCTTCGTGCAGGGCTTCATGCCCACGCTGGCGCGGCCCGAGGTGGATCTGCTCGAAGGGCTGACGACCGCGATCATCGTCGACCAGGAGCGGATTGGTGCCGACGCTCGCTCCACGGTCGGCACCGCCACCGACGCCAACGCCATGCTGCGCATCCTCTTCAGTCGACTCGGGAAACCGCGCATCGGCTCACCCAGCGCGTTCGCCTTCAACGTGCCGTCGGTCCGGGCGAGCGGTGCCATCACGGTCGAGCGAGGTGCCAAAAGGACCGTGAAACAGTCCTTCACCCGCATCGGTGGCATGTGCCCTCGCTGTGAGGGCCGGGGCTCGGTCACCGACTTCGACCTGTCTCAGCTGTACGACGACAGCAAGTCCATCAACGAGGGGGCGCTCATCATCCCCGGCTACAGCATGGACGGCTGGTTCGGCCGCATCTTCAGTGGCTGCGGCTTCTTCGACCCGGACAAGCCAATCCGCAAGTTCACCAAGAAGGAGCTAAACGAATTGCTCCACAAGGAGCCAACCCGGATCAAGGTCGACAACGTCAACCTGACGTACGAGGGCCTGATCCCGCGGATTCAGAAGTCGATGCTGTCCAAGGATGTCGACGCGCTGCAGCCGCACGTCCGCGCCTTTGTGGAGCGGGCAGTCACCTTCGCTGCATGCCCGGAGTGCGGCGGCACCCGACTCAGTGAGGCGGCCCGATCGTCTCGCATCAACGGGATCAACATCGCTGACGCCTGCGCCATGCAGATCAGTGACCTGGCCGAATGGGTCCGAGCCGTCGACGAGCCGTCGGTGGCGCCCCTGTTGGCGGCGCTCCAACAGATTCTCGACTCAATGGTGGAGATCGGGCTGGGGTACCTGTCGCTCGAGCGGCCGTCGGGCACGCTCTCGGGCGGCGAGGCGCAACGCGTCAAGATGATCCGTCACCTCAGCTCCTCGCTCACTGACATGACCTACGTCTTCGACGAGCCGGCCACAGGCCTGCATCCCCACGACGTCCAGCGGATGAACGACCTGCTGCTGCGACTGCGGGACAAGGGAAACACAGTGCTGGTGGTGGAGCACAAGCCGTGGTCGGCGATCGCTATCGCCGACCACGTGGTCGACCTAGGCCCCGGTGCCGGTGCGGCCGGCGGCACCGTCTGCTTCGAGGGCACCGTCGCTGGCCTGCGGACCAGCGGCACTCTCACCGGCCGCCATCTCGACGACCGGCCCACCCTCAAGGAGACGGTGCGGATGCCCACCGACACGCTAGAGATCCGCAGCGCAACGACACACAACCTGCGCGATGTCGACGTCGACATGCCGCTCGGGATTCTCGTCGTCATCACCGGTGTCGCCGGCTCCGGCAAGAGCTCGCTCGTCCACGGGTCGATCCCCGCCGACGCCGGCGTGGTGTCCATCGACCAGGGCACGATCCGCGGCTCCCGACGGAGCAACCCGGCGACGTACACCGGACTGCTCGACCCGATCCGCAAGGCGTTCGCGAAGGCCAACGCCGTGAAGCCGGCGCTGTTCAGCGCCAACTCCGAGGGCGCCTGTCCCAACTGCAACGGAACCGGCGTCATCTACACCGACCTCGCCATGATGGCCGGTGTTGCTACCACCTGCGAAGAGTGCGAGGGGAAGCGGTTCGAGGCATCGGTGCTGGAATATCACTTCGGCGGTCGCGACGTCAGCGAAGTGCTCGCCATGTCGGTCACCGAGGCCGCCGAGTTCTTCGGCGCCGGCGAGACACACACGCCGGCCGCACAGACCATCCTCGAGCGGCTCGGCGATGTCGGTCTCGGGTATCTCATCCTCGGCCAGCCGCTCCCAACGCTGTCCGGCGGCGAACGGCAGCGGCTCAAGCTGGCCACGCACATGGCCGAGAAGGGCCGTATCCTCGTCCTCGACGAGCCGACCACCGGCCTGCACCTCGCCGACGTCGAGCAGCTCCTCGGCCTGCTCGACCGGCTCGTCGACTCCGGCAAGTCGGTCATCGTCGTCGAGCACCACCAGGCGGTCATGGCCCACGCCGACTGGATTATCGACCTTGGCCCTGGCGCAGGTCACGCGGGCGGCAAGATCGTCTTCGAAGGCACTCCCGCCGACCTTGTCGGAGGCCGTTCCACTCTCACCGGCGAGCATCTGGCGGCCTACGTCGGCAACTGAGCCGAGGCCAGAACGATGGTCGGATGGCCCAAGCCGACCAGGGAAGTGCCGGGCATGCTCGGGCGGTGGATCGAACGCAGCCTCCTGCGTGGTTCTTCGGGAGACCTACAGTGGCGCATGGTCATCAGAAGATGCCTTCTGGCTCTCTCGGTATTGGTATCCGTTCTCGCTGGTTCAATGCTGGTCGCGGGTGTTGCTCCAGCGGCGGCTGCCGTGCGGCCGCAGTCGTCGGCTGGTTGTCGGTCGGCGACGGCGCCCGTTCAGAATGGGGAGACCCTCAACTTCTCCGCTGCTGGAGAAACGGGTAGCTACATCGCAGAGGCACCTTCCGATGAGAGCCCGAGTCACCCGCTGCCTCTCGTCATCGACCTTCACGGGTATAGCGAAACTGCTGGGATACAAGCGGACATCACAATGCTTGGCAGCTCCGGGGCCACCAATGGCTTCATCACTGTTACACCCCAAGTGAATGAAGTGGTCCAACACTGGGTTACCTCGCCTGGGAGCTCCGACCAACGGTTTCTGATCGCGCTCATCGGGCACCTCACAAGCACCATGTGTGTCGACAGTCACAGGGTCTATGTGGCTGGATACTCGAACGGGGCATTCATGGCGTCCGCCTTGGCCTGCACTGATGCAAGCAAGATCGCCGCGGTGGCCACCGTGGCCGGAATCGAGGCTCCGTCGGGGTGCCATCCCTCTCGGCGTGTTCCGGTGATTGCCTTTCATGGAACGGCAGACCCCTTCGTGCCCTACAAGGGTGGGATCGGCCCGGCCGCCAAAAAGCTACCGGCGCCAAATGGAAGTGGAACGATCGGGTCCGATCTCGATTCAAAGGCAAACCAGAGCATTGAACAGAACGACCTGCCGATCCCGGTGGAAGAGGCGCGCTGGGCGGCCAGGAACGGTTGCTCGAAATCGCCGAAGACTTCGGCGGTGACGACCGGCGTCACTCTGATTGCCTACAGCTGCCCGGGCAATGCCTCGGTTGAGCTGTACCGGGAGAACGGAGATGGCCACATATGGGCCGGGAGCCAAGCGATGGTAGCCATCGCGTCTGTGGTGGGAAAGACGACCTTCGCCATTTCAGCGGACAAGCTGCTGTGGAAGTTCTTCGAGAATCACCCACTGTAAAGCCCCGTCACTCTTCTGCCCGGGGCTCCCGTCGGCCACCAACCTGGTTCGGTTCTAATGGTCGGGGATCACATACAGCAGCTTGCCGTACTGGTCTGGCGGTAGCTTGGTCAGCGCTCGCAGAGCGGTCTCGCTGCTCGCGGTGAGAAGGTCGCCTCGACTAATGGGCTCGGCTGCAAGGGAGCGCACGACAGCATTCCTAGCCGCGGTAGTAAAGGCGGTGTTCTTGTAGAGGCTGGCTGTCCACAGGATGTTTTCGGCCCAGATCAGGTCGAACCCCGGCTGACCGTAGGAGCGGTGGGTGTCGAAGTAGGCCATCGATCTCTCGGCGAGGTCTATGGCATCGCTGATTGGGTACTTCGTCGGATCCACCGTGGAGAGTGCTGCCATGGCGCCGACCATCATTCCCTGCGTGTAGGTGTATTTCGTCGTGTCGAGGCTTGTTCGGCCGTCGTAGTCGTCGACGTTGTCGTCGAACAAACCAGTGGCTGGGTCTCGCAGTTCCGCATCGAGCCAGGAAACGATCATCTCGCTCCAGCGGAGATAGCTGACGTTTCCAGTCTGCCGGAAGAGCTCGACTCCCAAGACGGCGGCTGGGGCGTTCGAGACCACGGTTCTGGCGTGGTTGGTGGCACCAGTCGCCTCCCAGTAGACGCCGCCAATTCCTCGAGCCCAATTTTCCTGCGCCAAAGTGAAGACCTTTTCGGCGCGCTCGAGCAACGCCGGATCCCTCGTCCTCGAGTATTGCTGCATGACTGCCAGTCCCATCCACAAGCTGTCATCCACCCGCGGCAAGTCGGACGTGAAGTGCAACGCGCTCGGCCCCTGGTCGTAGGCGCCGAGAACACCCGATTTTGCGTTGCCCCAGTAATTGTCGTTGATGGCCTGAAGCGATTCTCCGAAATCTGTGGCGCACGCTGACTTGCCGGCAACGAGTGACGTCACGTACAAGGCGGTGAGCGCTTGATAGCTCGGCCACACGCTTGCATAGAAGCCGAACTGACTGTTTTTGAAGAGATGGTCGCCCAGTCCGAACGTGGACTCGAGGTTGGCGCAGGGTCCCATTGAGGTGTCATGCCCAAACGGATCGATCTTCGAAGCGCCTATCGACGCATCCGAGGCCACGATCTCGGCTGACAGGGCGGCTTGGCCATGACCGAATACGCCTGGTATCGATTCGAGGCCAACCACAATCACCACCGCGAGCGCCACGCCGCCCAACCAACGTGTCCACCTCCTTTTCGGCGAGCTTCGGCCGGACGCCATCGCGGCCTTTTACCAGCCCGCGGACGGGACGGTCGAGACGGGCCCTGACCGATTCGGTCGTGCTTGGTCTGGACGAGAGGGCCGCTCAGAACCGAATGGGTAACGGGTCCCCAGGCGGCGGGGCAAGCGGAGGGTATGGAGCGTGATGGCGCCAACCTCGCGCCAAATCGGGGTGCCTGCAGGGCAGCTCGAAGATCTCGGTCGTCATAACCCAGTGACCAGGGAGTATGCGGAGGAGATGGTGGGGATCGAACCCGCGCCGAGTAGGACATCGCCGTCGATGAGAAGGGCATCAAGGTCACCGACCGGCAGTTGAGCGACGTTCCGGTCATCCCGGCCCGCTTGTCACGGGGAGTGGCTTGCAGGGGCGGGGGGGACAACCAGCCGGCGGCGCAAGTAGATGTCACCCAGGCCGGTAGCTGGGGATCAGCTGAACCCGACGACTTCGACACCGGTCCTACGGATGTTCCACCCCGCAGCCATGCCAGCCCAACGGACGAAAGTGCCTACACGGGACGATGGAGCGCCACGAGCATCAACAGGAATGGGAGCGTCGGTCGGTCTGCCGTCGGCCGACATCGATTGCTCCAGTTCCTCCCAGACCACCCGGCAGGTAGCCAGGTTCTTCATCGTGTGCCTGCACGATCCGCGTATCGCGGATGAGTCGGTGGGATCATACCGTTCACATTGTCGTGCGCTCCTACGTGTTTGGCGCGGGAACGGAGGAAGGCGTGGAGAGGCGAGGAGACGAACGATGAAGCGCAACCGGAACGCTGGTACACGGCCTGTTGGCTCGGGACAGGATATGCGCCGATGGAAGCCGGCACTCCCCATCCGTCCTCGGAGTGGCGGTCGACTGATGTCGGTCCTGGCAACGACCGGACTGCTTCTCTCGTCGGGCATCCTGGCAACAGCGATCACCGTGGGCGCGACGTCCTCGCCAGCGGCAGCTTCGGGCATCGTGCCGACCCTGTTGGTAGGAAACGCCACCGGATCCAGCGCTAACGAGGGGTTTTTGACCGCCTTCCCACTGTCGGCCTCGGGAAACGTGGCTCCGTCCGCAGTGATCGCTCCGGCGGCCTATCACGGGCCTTATGGAAACGCGTTCGACAGCGTCGGCGATCTGTGGACAGCAGCGTTCTACGACAACATGATCTACGAATTCACTCCGGACCAGCTGGTCGCATCCGGTAGTCCGACGCCGAAGGTCGCGCTCAGCCTGGCTGGGCTGGGCTCGGTCGGTGCCGAAGGCTTGTCGTTCGACAGCGCCGGCGACCTCTGGGTGATGGGGTTCACTTCGGACAAGCTGTATGAGTTCACTCCGGGCCAGCTGGCTGCCTCCGGTAGCCCCCTACCAGCGGTCACCATCACCTCTCCCGGTGGCCCCATCAATGGCGCTTTCGATACCTCCGGTGACCTCTGGGTAGCGGAAGTCGGAGCGAATACCCTTGTCGAATATACCCCCGGTCAGCTCGCATCCACCGGCGGTCCGACCCCCGCGGTGACGATCTCAACGGATGGGTCCGGGAGCATCGTCGAGCCGTGGGCGTTGGCATTCAACTCCTCTGGCGACCTGTGGATCAGCAACTTCGGTGGCGACTCGCTCGTGAAGTTCACCCCCTCTCAACTGCAGTCGTCGGCGAGTCCCACCCCGGCCACCGTTATCTTCAGCGGTCTAGCCGGGCAGACCGGTATCGGAATCGATTCGGGCGGGAACCTGTGGGTGACGAGCTTCAACGACGTAGTGGAGGAATTCTCGGCTGAGCAACTCGCCACGTCCGGCTCACCTACCCCAGCCGACACGATCTCCGGAGCGGCTACGCAGCTCGATACCGGTGTCGGTCTGGTGATCGAGGATGCGCCGGTAATCAGCTCGATCGGGCCCGCTACCGGATCCGCCCTCGGCTCGACGACGGTGACCATCGACGGCGGCGGCTTCACCCCAGCGACCGAGGTCGACTTCGGCACGGTGCCAGCCACTTCAGTCAGCTATGTGAGCCCGTTCGAGCTGACAGTCGTATCGCCCCCAGGGAGTGGATCCGTGAACGTGACGGCAACCACCTTTGCCGGGTCTTCCGCGACGTCGCCGGCGGACGTCTTCACCTATGGCTCAGTTCCTCAGACCGGTTACTGGGAAGCGGCCAGTGACGGCAACGTCTTCGCCTACGGCGACGCCGTCCTCCACGGCTCCCACGGCTCCCACGGCAGCTCACCGCTCAACGGAACCATCATGGGCATGGCCTCGACACCTAGTGGCAACGGCTACTGGCTGGTCGGCTCGGACGGCGGCGTCTTCGCCTACGGCGACGCCGTCTTCTACGGATCCCACGGCAGCTCACCGCTCAACGGGCCCATCGTGGGCATGGCCTCGACACCCAGTGGCAACGGCTACTGGCTGGTCGGCTCGGACGGCGGCATCTTCGCCTACGGTGACGCCGTCTTCTACGGGTCCCACGGCGGTTCACCGCTCAACGGGCCCATCGTGGGCATGGCCTCGACACCTGACGGAAACGGCTACTGGCTGGTCGGCTCGGACGGGGGGATCTTCGCCTACGGTGACGCCGTCTTCTACGGGTCCCACGGCGGTTCACCGCTCAACGGGCCCATCGTGGGCATGGCCTCGACACCTGACGGAAACGGCTACTGGCTGGTCGGCTCGGACGGGGGGATCTTCGCCTACGGCGACGCCGTCTTCTACGGGTCCCACGGCGGTTCACCGCTCAACGGGCCCATCGTGGGCATGGCCTCGACACCTGACGGAAACGGCTACTGGCTGGTCGGCTCGGACGGGGGGATCTTCGCCTACGGCGACGCCATGTTCTTCGGCTCGATGGGCGGCAGCAAGCTGGCCAAGCCGGTCGTGGGTATGACGACGGCGCGTCGGCCGACGTAGCGTTTCTGTCGCGCGTGTCGGAGATAGCACGGACCCCAGCCCGAACGGCGTGGGCTTAGCGACCTGGATTCCGATAGCTGGGAATCATCGGTTGCGTACCCATCCTGACTGGCCTAGGTGCCGGCGGGAATGCTCACTACGGTTGCCCCAGCCGGCGGGAGGAAGGTCGAAGCCGGTGGGCTCGGGGTGTACGCCGTGAGGGTGACCGTCACTCCGCTGGCATTCGTATAGGTGAGAATCCCGCTGGAGTCGGCCGCACAGAAAGTGACCGGCGTGGGCTGGGACTGACTCCTTGCGGTGACGCAGGTCGAGGCCAGCCCGCCGTACGTTCCCGATGAGGTGGTGACGCTGACTCCGGCGGCGTGGGCTTGGGCTTCGGCCTCGATGGCTCTCAGCGATTTGGCCAGGACCCCGGGGGAGAAGAGATCGGTGAAACCATCGACCGCGTCGCTCGTGCTCGATGGCACACTGCCGCAGGTAGTGCTGCCACCCGACCCTTGGCAGGAGATCACCGACGACCCGTTGATGTAAAAGCTTCCCGTGGGCGTGACCACCGCCGACTTCGGCGGCGACTGGGCGAACGTGACCGATTGGCTCGGGCCGGCGGCACCGTGAGCAATCTGGTAACTGACGCTGAACGTCGCCCCTGTGGTTTTGGTGATCCTGTCCTCCACCGCCTTGAGAGCGTTGTCTGCTCCCCCGGTGGCGGCGGTGCTCGCCGTGGTTCCCGCGGAGGAAGACGAACCGGCCTTCATCGGCGGGCTGGCCGATCCGGAATTGCATGCGGTGAGGATGGCCCCCACGGCGAGTGCGGCGACAGCTGCCCAGGTGGTCCGGCGTGCGGGCCGGGCCGGCATCGTGCTGGTACGTGTGCTCGTGTGGCGCATCGTCATCATCCCTTTGGGTTGAAAGAGCACCGGGCCCACAACGAGCTTCTGGACTAGCCGTTCACGCCCGACAATTGGGTTCATCGGTATGGCCGGGGCGCGACTTGAATGCCGAGGCCGAGCACGGTGCCAGGATCACGTCTCAGTTCAGAGATTCTCACCCCGGTTTTCCCAGGCCAGCGAGCTGGCGAACTCGACCCGTCGGGGACGGCACGTACGCACCTGCAACGGCAGCCCGGAGCGTCTCCATCCGCTGCACTTCGGATGTCGAAGGACAAGAACCAGAAGAGGACCAGCAGCTGGCCAAAGGAGACCCGGTTGGGCGTCAAGCCCATCGTGGTGGAGATGACGGGACTCGAACCCGTGACCCCCTGCTTGCAAAGCAGTAGCACGGCACCCAGGGTAACCCCGCATAACCCATTTACCTGGCCTATTATGACCCAACGGGTGTCGGTGGGTTACCCAAGGTGCCCCAAAGTGCCCCACACAGTGCCCCAACTCTGGCGTTCGTGGGAAGGCCCAAGATGGCTCGTTCGAGGAATCTCGGTTACAGCGAGGGGTCGGTTTACCAGCAACCCGATGGCCGGTGGCGCGGTGAGTATCGGAGGGGCTCGGTCCGCCGACGCGTCTCCGGCTGGACTAGGGCTGAGGCCGTCCAGAAGCTCGATGAGGTTCGAGCCAACGCCAGCGCAGGACTGGCGGTAGGTGACGATACCCGCCTCGGCTCGTTCATCGACTGGTGGTTAGAGGAGGTGGGCTCTGCGAAGTCTCCCCGAACCGCCGACCACGACCGTTGGGCACTTGGACAGCTCGACAAGATACGTGGGAAGTCAATGCGGGACCTGAAGGTGGAGGACGTCGAGGCCGAGCTCAAACGTCTGGCCAGTCGAAAGGTGTCCCGGAACCCAAAGCGCGGTGGAAGCCGCGGCCCGCTGGGTCATTCGGCTCTCGGCAAGGTCAGGCGGGCACTCGCGAAGGTTCTGACCGAGGCGGAGCGGCGCGAGAAGATCAACAGGAACGTGGCCAAGCTGGCACGCATACCCAGAACGGCCTCCAAGCCGACCAAACGACGGTCGCTGACTCCCAGTGAGGCGAGGAAGCTCGTCAAGGCTTCTAGAGGTTAGCGCCTTCACGCTTTGATTTTGGTGATGTTGTACTGCGGCCTGCGGCCTGGAGAGGTCACAGGGCTGCCATGGGACGCTGTCGAGATTGGCAAGGCACGGATTACTGTCCGTCAGTCTCGAATGGTTCTGCCGGACGGGACCATGGTGATCGGGCCGACCAAATCGAAGTCGGACCGCGTGCTGGCGGTGCCCTCCGTGGTTGTGGACGCCTTGAAGGTCCACAAGAGAAACCAAGCGGCGGAGAGGCTTGGTGCTCCGGTGTGGGAGGACAACGGATTGGTGTTCTGCAACGAGATTAGCCGACCCCTCGACCCGTCCAACCTCCGCAGAGAGGTGACGCGGCTTTGCAGCAAGGCGAAGATCGAGCCGATAACTCCTTACGAGTTGCGCCATTCGGCGGCGTCACTGCTGGTCGCCGGGGGATGCCCTCTGGAAGAGGTTGCCGACCTACTCGGAAACGATGTGAGGGTTCTTGCTCAGGTCTACCGGCACCGTGTGAAGAGGGTGGTCGATCTGACGCAGGTGCAGGGCAATCTCTTATCGGGTTGACCCTGGGCTGGCCTAAGCCGCGGGACCGGGCAAAAGGCTGGCCTTGTGGGCGGCGAACTCCTCGTCAGTGAGGGCTCCTGCGTCACGGAGAGCGACGAGCTTCGCTATCTCGTCGGCCACACTCACTTGGGGAACTGCGGCACCGGGACGAGAAACGGCTGGCTGTAATGCGCCCGTACGCGCACTGTGGACCGCGGAGTCGATGATGCCTTTTACCTTTTCAGCGTCATTCTTTGGGACGCCCTTCATCACAATGGTATGACCGCCCGTCGACTCCACTGATATGTCAGTCCAACGTAATCCGCGCCCTACCTTCACCTGAGCCACTTGATGGAAGTTGATGGCCTGAGTTCCCTTCTTCCGCACCGCGTGATGTTCATACTCCTCAACACGGTCAGACCAGACCCGAATCACGTTCGGGGAGAACCAGCGGCCAGTCTTGAACTTCGATGCCGTGAACTCATATAGCGGAGAGGCGATTCCGTCCCCGAACTGTCCTTCCCCGACCTCACTATCGGCAGCTTCGACTATTTGAGCTGGCGGTGTTTGGTTCGCGTCAGGATGCAGCTCCGGCGCATACCACTTGCCATCCGAGGCCATCCACCAGCCTGGACCCTGCGAAGTGTCGCTCATCCCGCCTCCCCACTTGGTGCCGATTTCCGTCGCGCCACCCCGATGTGTTGAGACTGTACCGCAGCGGTGGCGATGACTCCGCTACGAAGTGTGTCAGTCGATGAGGAGCCGGGCTTCGAGGCCCCGGCTCTGGGCGGAGCGTAGGGCGGTCGAGCTGACCATCTCCGGGGGTTCGTGGAGGGCTAGGCAACAGGCATTGCGAACGAACAGCACCTCCCGGACCAGCTCGTCGACGAACGAGGGTCGCGCCGAGCGGTTGTCTCGGAACGACATGACAATGGTCTGCCCGGTGAGGTCGGTGGGCAGATTGGCGAGCAGCTCGGCGGCCTGCTCGCGGCTGCCGAGCCGCACTGGCGGCTCTACATTCGTGCTGGTCATCTGTACAGCCCTCCCGCTCCATCCCCCATGCTACGCGCCTGGCCTACACGGGACACGTAGCCCGATGATGGTCCCGCCGAAATGCGGCGATCGGCGGTGGTATGGATCGCCGTAACCGACCATCACTGATGCCATGCCAGTCTTGAAGTGCAGGCTCCCACGGATGCCGGTCACTACTTCGGATGTGGTCGGGAGCCCTTGTCCTCGGCCGGGGTCGTCGAGACCGCTGTACTCGAAGCTGAGGGCCATCTGGACGGCTCTGAAGTCGTCGTATGGCTGGTGGCGCGCCAGCCCCTGCTTGATTCCGACTCCGATGTCGCCGATGGCGACGTCGATGGCTTCATAGGGTGTCCCCGCCAAGTAGGTCTGCGCGGCGATGAATCCCCATCCGACCATCGAGTGGTACCGAACGTTATCGGCAATCTCACCCAGCCCGATGTCGATTGCCGCGACACTCTGCGGCGCGACATAACCAGCCGCGTCCAGGCGGGCTGCTACCAGGTTCGATAGCTTCAGTACGTCGCCTCCGTCGCGGAACTTCTGTAGTTCGAGAAGCCGCCCAGTCTGGTCATGCGACTGGCCATGGGGCAGATAACCTCCCTGGTGACAGTCATGACGGTTGATGACGTCCTGGAATCCCATCCGCGAGAGGTAACGCCCGCGACCTCGCCGCTCTGGGGACAGTGGAATCGCGTGACTGCCCCTTCGGCTTGGTTCGACGCGATCAGGCAGGCGAGGGCGACCAGGCCGTAGGCGCTCACCCATGTCGTGGTCGTGAGGTCGACGATCGGAGTGTCGGCAGCACTGACGCTGATGCAATGGTCGAACCCAGCGCTGTCGGCCTTCGTCCCCGACCAACTGAGGTACTTCGCTATGCCCGCCATGTGCTGGCAGATGGTACTCCTGAGGATCGCTGGCCGCCCTACGGCGAAGCGCATCCTGGTCATGCAGATGGAGCGCTCAGCGCCCTCAGGAACCGATCCTCTGGTCAAGTTCGTCGAGTATCGGGCTCGCCCAGTCAGTCGGCATCGGAGGTACGTCCTTGTCGGGTGGGAACATGACCAGTCGACCGTGGTCGGTGCGTTGCCACGTTCTCTCGTTGACGTCGGCGAACTGAAGTCGTAGGGGAGGTGCAACCTTCAGCATGGCGGGAATCTCCCCTGAAGGTCGTAGGAGATTGACCTTCACCGTTATCATGACCGTCTCGCCGGGAGGCAGGACGTTGAGCCTCTCGAATCCTGTCTCGTGGTTGGGACCCCAGTGCGTGTCCACGAACACGCCGATCTGCCATACAGGCTCCTCAGAGGCGTTGCGTACCGCCACGATCACGTCGCTGGGACCGGTGTCCGGGATTCTCCATTTGTCGATCCACGCAGAGACGAGGACTGCCTGGGACCGCCTTTCGGACTCAACTCGTAGCTCTCGGTCGGCCTCCAGTGATTCGAGTTGCCGTCGTTGAACACCGAGCTGCTTGTAGGCAGCTCCCGCCGCGAAGCCCGACGCGATGAGGGCAAGCAAGGCGGTGCCGAACAGTGCCCATGTTGGAACGTCTCCCCACCTAACAGTTGAAAGTGTCGTCATGTGAACATTTTGGCTGGCGTGGTCCACCCCCGTGGTGGCCCACCGGGCGGTCGAGGACGGTCTCCAATGGCGTATGCGAGGCCACCCAGAGTCGCGATCTTGTGCCTGTCACACCCTCTGCGTATGGTGCCGAACAGTGGTCCTTGCTCCCATCAGGACCGCTCAATGGAACGTCCGTCGCCTGGGCAGTGCGGCGGGAGTTTCCACGTTCACGGCCTGTCTAGCCAGGGCCGACCGTCACGCTGAAACAGTTAGGACAGCGCTGGAGGTTCGCCCCATCCCCCTGTGCGTGGTCGGTTGCGGTCGAGGACCATCCACCCCTGAGGCCCGGACCTTCCGAAGGCTCGCACTCGGCGGTTGCCCTTGTCATCGCTTATCTCTTGCCAGTCGCCCTCGACGAACGGCAGGGCCTCAGTGACGGATTGCGCTTCTTCGAGCGTCTCGAAGTGCGCACCGAACGCTGAGCCGTTCGGACCAGCATTTGTCAGAACCTGAACGTGGAACATTGGGTGCCTCCTTACTGAGTATCCAGCGAGGGAACCCGTAGCACCTGGCAGTGCCTGTTCGACCTCCGACCGTCCCTTTCGGGCCTGTCCGTTCGCTATTTGAGCGATCCGAGCCGACGCGAGACTACCACTCACGAGGATTGGCTGGACTCACCACGGCCGTGACTCTGCGCCACGGGAGCGAGGCCGGTCGATTCAGCACCGCGGCACCGCTCGCCCCTTCGTGTCATGCTTCTCTCGGGCGGCGAATGGTCTCCGTGTCAGGCGAGTAAAGGCAGGTTTGGCGTGGCGGGTAATCGGGAGAGTAGGCGGAGTCGGATCGGGGTCCGGGTCGGGCTGGGGCTGGTCTTGATGGTGGGGCTGTTATCTGCCCCGATAGGCGCACTTGGTGGCCCAGCCGGGGCGTCGTCTCCGAAGCCCGTCCCACCCACGGTGACCGGATTCGTGGCCACCCCAGAGTCGCTCAGTGACGCCGGAGGACCTGTCACCCTCGCGGCCCAGGTCACCAACGCTACGAGCTGCGTGTTCAGCTCCACCGAGTCGGTCCCTGGCCTGCCGGTCACCATTCCCTGCACCTCGGGTCCCGTCTCCACCAGCGTCACCCTGCCTGGCGATACCTCCTTCAAGGCGGCCAAGTACACCTTCGAGCTGGCCGTGACCGGGTCCAAGACTGTGAACGCCAAGGTGAAGTTCATCGTTGCGGGCACCCCTCTGCCAACCGTCAGCTCCTTTGTCGCCACCCCGGCTTCTCTGAGCGATGACGGAGGCACGGTCACCCTTTCGGCCCAGGTCACCACCGCGGTGAGCTGCGTGTTCTCTTCGACTCCGGCACTTGCTGGCCTCCCCGCCACCGTTCCTTGCTCTTCGGGACCGGTTTCCAAGAGCGTCGCTGTGCCATCCAACGCCTCCACCAAGACGGCCACGTACAAATTCACTCTCTCGGCGGTCGGCTCCAAGACGGCTAAAGCCACCCCGGTCACCGTCACCGCGGGCCCGGCTCCGGTTGCTCCTGTCCTCACATCGATCAGCCCCAGCTCAGGGACCCAGGCCGGTGGGACCACGGTCACAGTGACCGGCAAGAACCTCACCGGGGCGACGGCGGTCACCTTTGGAGCTGTTCCCGGCACTCATGTGACCCCGGTGTCGGCCACCGAGGTCACTGTCGTCTCTCCAGCAGGAACCGGACCGGTCAATGTGTCCGTCACCACACCCGGAGGCACGTCCACCCCCACCTCAAAGGACACCTTCACCTATCTGCCGGGATCACCAACTCCCACCGTCACCGGAGTCAGTCCCAGCTCAGGGTCGACTGCCGGTGGCACCACGGTCACCATCACCGGCACCAATCTGGCTGGTGCCACCGCCGTCAAGTTCGGCACCAAGGCCGGAACCGTCACGGCTGATTCGGCCAGCTCGATCACCGTCACCAACCCGACTGGGTCGGTGGGCAACGTGGACGTGACGGTCACCACATCCAACGGCACCTCTGCAATCTCACCCGCCGACAAGTTCGCCTACACGAGCGTGATCACGCCATGCGCTGGGAACATCACTTCGAACAGCGAGATCACCGCCGGAACCTACATCGTCGACTGCACCGTCGACGTGCCAGCGGGGGTCACCCTCGCCATCGATCCGGGTGCCGTCTTGAAGTTCGACTCCGGGGACGCACTCACTGTTGAGGGCACTCTTGATGCCGTGGGCACCCCATCCAGCCCCATTGTGTTCACCTCGATAAACGACAACACCATCGGCGGTGACACCGGAACGGGTAGTCCGGCTGCGGGTGACTGGAGCGGAATCAGCCCGAGTGGCGTCGCCTCTATCGACGTGGAGCACAGCATCCTGAGCTATGCGACGGTTGGGATCGAAGCGATCGACGGAGTGCAGGGTTCGGTCGTTTTGCGTTCTAACACGTTCGACCACTACTCCGAGTCTGCGATCTTGTCGTTTGGCCCGCTCAGCGGAGTCATTGCAGACAACCAGGCTGCCACCTCCGGAAGCAGCTCTGCCGCCTACTTGTTGGAGTCGTCGTCCCTGGAATTTGACGGTGTCTACGGCAATGCCGCCTCTGGCAGCGGCCAGAATGTCATGGAGATTGACGGCACTGTTGGAGCGGATACCACGATGGTGGCACAACCCGTTCCTTGGGGCATCACCGAATCAAACTTGTACGTCCCTTCAGGAATCACCCTCACCATCGGTCAGGGTTCAGTCATCAAATCGTCGGGAAGTGTTGGCTGCAATGGTGGGAACACCCCCGGGTCGATTTGTGTGGATGGCACGCTCAACGCCGTGGGCACCCCATCCAGCCCCATTGTGTTCACCTCGATAAACGACAACACCATCGGCGGTGACACCGGAACGGGTAGTCCGGCTGCGGGTGACTGGAGCGGAATCAGCCCGAGTGGCGTCGCCTCTATCGACGTGGAGCACAGCATCCTGAGCTATGCGACGGTTGGGATCGAAGCGATCGACGGAGTGCAGGGTTCGGTCGTTTTGCGTTCTAACACGTTCGACCACTACTCCGAGTCTGCGATCTTGTCGTTTGGCCCGCTCAGCGGAGTCATTGCAGACAACCAGGCTGCCACCTCCGGAAGCAGCTCTGCCGCCTACTTGTTGGAGTCGTCGTCCCTGGAATTTGACGGTGTCTACGGCAATGCCGCCTCTGGCAGCGGCCAGAATGTCATGGAGATTGACGGCACTGTTGGAGCGGATACCACGATGGTGGCACAACCCGTTCCTTGGGGCATCACCGAATCAAACTTGTACGTCCCTTCAGGAATCACCCTCACCATCGGTCAGGGTTCGAGTCATCAAATCGTCGGGAAGTGTTGGCTGCAATGGTGGGAACACCCCCGGGTCGATTTGTGTGGATGGCACGCTCAACGCCGTGGGCACCCCATCCAGCCCCATTGTGTTCACCTCGATAAACGACAACACCATCGGCGGTGACACCGGAACGGGTAGTCCGGCTGCGGGTGACTGGAGCGGAATCAGCCCGAGTGGCGTCGCCTCTATCGACGTGGAGCACAGCATCCTGAGCTATGCGACGGTTGGGATCGAAGCGATCGACGGAGTGCAGGGTTCGGTCGTTTTGCGTTCTAACACGTTCGACCACTACTCCGAGTCTGCGATCTTGTCGTTTGGCCCGCTCAGCGGAGTCATTGCAGACAACCAGGCTGCCACCTCCGGAAGCAGTTCTGCCGCCTACTTGTTGGAGTCGTCGTCCCTGAAATTTGACGGTGTCTACGGCAATGCCGCCTCTGGCAGCGGCCAGAATGTCATGGAGATTGACGGCACTGTTGGAGCGGATACCACGATGGTGGCACAACCCGTTCCTTGGGGCATCACCGAATCAAACTTGTACGTCCCTTCAGGAATCACCCTCACCATCGGTCAGGGTTCAGTCATCAAATCGTCGGGAAGTGTTGGCTGCAATGGTGGGAACACCCCCGGGTCGATTTGTGTGGATGGCACGCTCAACGCCGTGGGCACCCCATCCAGCCCCATTGTGTTCACCTCGATCAACGACAACACGGTGGGAGGGACGACCGGGAGCGGTAACCCGGCTGCCGGTGACTGGAGCGGAATCGATCTGGGACCAAACGAAGCATCAACCCGGTTTGGATATGGAGTCTTCAAGTACGCGGCAGCGGCGATCCACGTATCGCTACTGGACGCACTGCCCGTTGAAGACTCGGTGTTCTCCTACAACAGTGCAGCCATTGAGGTGGATGGTACGGTCGATAATGATCCTGTTCTGGCCGCACTCTCTTGTGTCCCGCCGTACCTTTCCGTCGTAGATGCGAGCACCGATTGGTTCGGTGTTGATGGAGTACCTGCCCCAGACATCGACCTTGGCTCGGTGATCGGGCTGATCGTGCCTGATCAGTTCTCCAGCCTCTACTCGTCGCTGACTTCAATGATCGGTGCCGAGGCTGCCGCGCCCGGAGGCAACACAGTCCCTTGGGCGATCTACACATGCCCTGCCCTGTTGGATATTCCGATCCCCGTCACCGCCGTCAATCTCAGCATTCCTCCGTCCTATCCACCTATAAGTAAGACGTTCAAGCAAAAGTAGCGAAGGAAGTTGGCCAGGACGAGGGGCGTTTCCGACATCAGGGGGACCGGCATCGAGGGCGGGGAATCGGCGACACCGTCGCAGGCCGATCGACCCGAAAGCGGACGGTTTCGAGTCAGACCGTCATGGCCTGTCGAGTGATGCCCGACCGTCATGGCCTGACCATCACCGGTCGGCCTTCCCCGAAGGAGGTCAGGGTGCCGTCGTCGAGCACCTTCCAGCGGCGCTGGCCAACATCGGTGAACGTCGCCTCGACGTCGACGATGGGCGAATGGGCGTCGGCCCAGCCCCACTGTTCGGTGAGTCCGAACTCCCATCGGCGCTGCTTCCGCCCTGGTGGCACGGTCGGCCAGTGGTTGCCACCCACATGGGCGCCGGTGAGTGGAGAGGTGACCACTACGTCGACGTCGAAGACCGCCCGTGACCCTCTGTTGACCACGTCAATGCCCACGTTCGGACGGTCGCCGCTCGCCATCGTGCTCACGAGGTGCGCCTCGCTCCAGGCCAGGGACTCTCGGGCTTCTCGGGTGGCCTTGTTGGCCTTGACGACGGATATGGCTGCGACCCACACGGCGGCGACGGTGGCCAGCCCGGCGACCCATTCGGCGACGTCGCCCCACTGGAGCGTGGCCGTCACTGCCGGAGGCGCTTCGACCGGCGAAGAGCTCCCACGATGGCGACCACGACCAGGACCACGCCGATGGTCAGGAACACCGGCCACGCCACGGTGACGGCGACGCAAACCGCGGCGATGGCCAGGATGATGACGAAGTACCGCAGGACCGGGTGGCGGCGATAGGTCACCGACCGGTTGCCGTGCTGGTAGGTGGCGTACTTGGCCCAGAATCCGGGCATCAGGGCTCACGCCTCCACCAGCGACGGCGGGACACGGCCTCAGACGGCCACGCAGCGGCTCTTGGAGGCGTGGTGCTTCGGGGCGTCATCCTTGGTACTTTCGTTCGTACTTTTCCCAGTACTGCCGGTTTTCGTCCTCGTGAGCGTGAAGCCGTAGGTACAAAAGGTCCAGCTCCCAAGCACCTAACTCCGAGAGGGTCGCCTTCATATTGCGCAGGTCGTGGACCCCAATCAGGTGGCCTCGAATGGCTACAACGTTGTCTGGTGAGAAATCATGGTCGTGGACCTCCTCCTCGCCGTTAGTCACTCTGCCCGCGCCTTTCTCGCGCTCGGCGACATTCCGGACGCTCATGGCCGACCACCGGGCGGCTCGTCGAGGTCGCAGGCCCTCGGCATCGAGGGTCTCGGCAATGGTGCGATACGAAGCACCGTCTCGGCGCAGCTCGATGATGCGGCGCACCGCCCTCTGCTCATTCGGGTCCCTGGCCGCGTCTCGTGTCTTCCCGGTGCCCTTGCCTGTGAAGCCGAAGGGGTAATCCCCGACCGCGTGCCGCCCGGTCTCGGCCTTGGCCCGCCGACCATCGGCCATCCGCTTGACCACGAGCGCCCTGTCGAGCTGGGCGAAGACACCAGCCATCTGGCGCATGGCGGTCCTCATCGGGTCGTCAGGGTCGTCGGCCAGAACCTCGCCTTGGTCAGCGGTGAAGACGGAGGCACCGGACTGCCAAGCAGTCTGGAGGATGGCCTCTTGGACGGTCAGAGAGCGGGCCAGGCGGTCCAGGCGGGCTACCACCAGCCCGGTGGCCTTTGGTGGTGGCCTCAGGGCATCGAGGGCCTCGGTCATGCCAGGGCGTTCCTCCGGTGGCAGGGCACCACTGACACCGATGTCTGAGCAGATTGACGTCAGGCGGTGACTGTGAGCCTTTGCCCACTTCCTGATGGACTGCTCCTGCACTTCCGGGCCGTACCCATCGGCCTGGCTATCGGACGACACCCTGACGTAGCCCACGAGGTCCATACGGGGAGTGTAGGCCCGTTGAGCTGGAGTGTAAATAGATTGTTAGATCTTTTGACGGCCTGAAGTCGGGGAAAGCTAGCTCGCCCTCAGACCGCCACCAGCGCCTTTCAAGGACTCGCCGGAACCTTCCGATGACCTGAGTCATGGGCGAGCAAGGATTGCGGAGCGGCCGATTGGCCAGCATCGCCGCTGTTGGAGTGGTCGGCCTCCTCTTCTCGGCGTGTGGCTCCTCTGGCCTGCCCGTGACCATCGCCCCGGACGCCGCTACTCAGGCTGTCCAGGCAACAGGAGTGAAGTGTGAGCCTTCCGGTGGAGTCGTGATTTTCTCCGGCAACGTCACCAGCGTGAACAACCAGCCAAAGGAGAACACCGGGCTGACAGGCACCATCACAAACCATCAGGGAACCAACATCGGGTCGAGTGAGGGACCTTCGATCGTGCTGTACGAAGGAGTCTCCTCGCCGTTCATCTTTTCGGTTCCGTTCAGTGGTGGCACACCAACCGGCTGCTCCCTGACGTGGGGCTCGTTCGGCTAATGAGCAGGCGGGTCCGACTCCGGTCGCCCC
This sequence comes from uncultured Acidimicrobiaceae bacterium, assembly GCA_963774885.1. Taxonomy (GTDB): domain Bacteria; phylum Actinomycetota; class Acidimicrobiia; order Acidimicrobiales; family RAAP-2; genus Bog-756. The sequence goes on along the minus strand of CAVZGQ010000002.1, from coordinate 607,938 downwards.
TACTGGTCGTCGAGTAGCTCGGCCGCGGTCACCAGGTCGACGGACAGCACCGCCATCGGCCCGGAGCCGGGTGGCAGGGCCTCGGTGATGGCCTGGAGCTGGCGGGCCAGGTGGCGGCACTGAGGCTTTGTCACGTGCGGCCGTCGAGGGCCTCGGCGACTAGCTGGCGTGCCTCGTCAGTGTTCATCGGTCATCCTCCTGTTCATCGGCGTCGATCGACTGATCGCAGTAGCCCCAGACCTGGCCTTCGGTCATCGCGTCTGGTGGGACACCAACCTGACGGCCACCTCGGCGGCGAGTTCGGTGGGGTCGGTTACCAGGGCCACGCCTCGGCGGATGATGTCCGACCGGCGCACTCCCTCCGTCCGGGCGAGCTCGTCGGCGGCGGCGAGGTCGTGCTCGGTCAACCGGACACCGACGACGACGCTGGGGCTGTTGGGGTCGAGTGTCACTCATCCCAGTGAAGCGCGGAAGGTGCCCGAGGCGCGTGGATGGGGGTCTCAATCTGTCGCACGATCCGGCGAGACCTCCAGGCCGTCACCGTCTCGCTCCATGACCGTGACACGGTGACGGGCGGTCCGACTCCATAGTGGTCCGACAGATTCGTCGGTCATTCTCATGATGGTTTGACCGCAACACTCCATGGCCGTATTGCGGTTCGGCTCCAGGACGTCGACCGGAACGGCTCATGGACGGAATCCGCTGGAGCAACTTTCGGCGGTTCTTCGATGACCTCAGACCGGTCTACGGTCCAGTTCAGGGCGTCGTCGGCTTGCGGCCGACGTGGAGCAGGTCGACCGTCCCGGATGCGTGCCAGTGCTTCCAGACCACCTCGACGTCGGTACCGGGGACCACTGCCGACCGAATCTCCGACGCTCCGCCAGTCGCCTCGGTCTCTGGGACCGACGGATACTGCCAAGGTCGACCACCGAGCGAGGCGACGAACTGTTGAACGATCCGGTACTCATTGAGGTGGGGGTCGTTGACCTCGGCCCACTCGTAAAGGGGGCTGGTGTCACGGAGGGGCACACCAACAAGTGTGACCTACGACCGTGACGCTCCGGTGGGTAGACCGTGAACTTTCTTTCAGGCGACGCGGTCGGCAGAACGGCGCTCGATCATGGCCACGAACTCCGGGTCGCTCCGGTGGCGCTCGGCTGCCACTTCGCTGCGCCGGTACCCCTCGGCGATCAGGACTCGCACCGCGGGTTCGTCACCATCACGGAGGGCCGCCGTCGGTGTGCGCCCGGCCAGTTCGTCCCACGGGCGGTTCCACCAGTCGTATTGGTGGCCACCGGAGCGCATCTGGTCGAGCAGGTGCTCGACGGCTTCAACCCGGTGTTGCGCCTCTTGTGTGGTCAAATCCATTGGACACAGGGTACGCCGCACCCGCAGAGGTTGCGGACACTGTCCGACACCGTCAGGCGTCGTCACCGATGGGCAATGTGCCAGGGCGGTCACTTCCGGGCCCCCTGGGCGATCTGAGCGGGCGTTCTGACGGTGTCGAGTGAGGTCACGGACGGTGAAGAGTCCCGATTCAAGGCGCTGGGGTTTCGCGACGAATACTTCCTTGACCTCGGGAGGTTCGGATGACCGTAATACCCACGTCTTTTGGACGGAACATGCAGCGGGTAACCGGCTTGCCCGGCGTTGACATTCCGTGCCGCTACGAGAAGTGCCCGGCAAAGCAGGACGGGCGGCCTCCAAGTTGGAGTCTGGGGATCGCCTGGGCGTACGCAGGAATCGCCCTTCTGCCGAAGGCTAAGTGGCGGTCCCGCTGGGTGATTGCCTGCAATCACTGTGGAAGATTTAGTGACCTCCCCGACACGTTGGTGCGTGATTGGGAGCTTCCGAGTCCGAAGGAAGCGTTCACGAGTCGGAAACTGCTGAGGTTCTCTCAGGGCATCGCTGCGAAGCGGCGCGAGGCTACCTAGCCCGCCGAGACCCTCCGGGTCGACGTTCTGACAGCGTGGGCGAGGTCGTCGGCGTGGTCCGGGCACGAGTCGACCCGCCACCACTTCCCGGTGCCGTCCTGGAATCGTCCACGCCAGACCACCGGCTCACGGCATTGGTGCGGAGCTCCTCGGGCACCGGGGACGGTCGAGTGGACGAAGCGGAAGCACTGGCCGGGCATCACGGCGAAGGCATCGGCGTAGTGAGCCACGGGCCTGAGAGTATCGACGAGCCGTCTCACCCAGGGTGCCCCCCAACGGCACTTGCGGGCGTGTGGATAACTGCCTACTGGTCCTGACGGGAGCCCTTCAAGGATCGCCACTTACGGTGGAAGCCGATGCGACAACTACTGGCTGGAAACGCCGACGTGGCGGTCGTGGAAATCAGTCGGTGACCATGATCTGTGGAGAGGATGGTGATCCTTCGTCTCGTACAAACTCGATTCGAGCGAACCAGTGAGGATTGTGCGGGTCCGGAGTTTGGAAGAACCGTCCCAGCTCGCCTCTCGCTGCCAGTTCCGTGTCGATCCCGACGATACAAATAACCTCGCGGTAACCGTGGCTCAGCAATGTGGCCCTGGCGTGAGCAACCTGCTCGCGTAGTCGTGTCCCATCTTCGTCTTCGTCTGCGGAATCGCCCCTCCAGGTCATGTGTATGGGGTCCACGCCGTCCTCGATGAGTCGTGCAACAGCGTGAACCTTGCTCATGAGGGAAAAGGCGACATCGAATCCACGCCAAAGATCGTCTTCATCGGCATACGGGGATTCGAGAGGTTCACTCGCGGATATTCCGGATGATTCGGAGACCGAGCTGTCGAAAACACCGGTCAACCGCCCAACGCAGGCTCGGCATATTCCAGTTCCGTTGGGTCCGTTCCCTCGGGCGCGGCTCAACCACGGGAGACCCGCCACAGAAGTGACATTTCACTGGATCGCCGCTCTTAGGCACGTCGCCTTCAATCGGAGACCACTTCGCTCGAAGACTTGGCCAAGGCCAGCCGTCGCTGTCAGTGGCCTCTTGGAGATGAGCTACGAACTGCCGGTCCCTCATCGCCTTCTCTCGGTCACCCGTTTGATCTGCAAGCTCGAAGATCGTCTGCATGGCTGATTTCCCCTCAGCCGCTGCCTGCTGCACGTACAACAGAAAACGGCGACCTTCAGGTGAGAGAGCTTCCTCCATCCGTCCAGTCAACCAGAGTCTCCGACTCGCAGTGGCCGACTCTCGTCGTCATAGAAGTCGAAACGGCGAGGACACTCATGGAGCTAGCACTGACCCAGATCACCGGATATGCCCCGTCCCTGAGCTCTACGTCGATGTCATTGGTCTAGGGGGGAAACTCCACCGTTAGCAGGTGCCTGTCGAGTCGTTCTGGCCCGCCTCGATGGTGATCGTGTTGATGTCGGACGGCTTGTACGTCGGTTCGCCATTCGCATCGTCGTAGGCCATCTCGACCACGACCTCGCCGTTGTTACCGCCAGCCCCAGCGGCCGCGAGGGTGGGGCTGGCGAGGTTCCAGAAGGCGCAGGAACCGTTCTGGTTGGAGATGTCCAGCGCTCCTGGTGCGGTATTACTCGGGAGCTGGGCGAGCGTGTCCGTCTGAGCCTCGGCCAGCGATGTCCCCTCGGGGAGCGACTCGATGAACTCGATGATTCTTTGCCCGTCGTCCTGAACTCCGACGTACTGCGGGGTGGGTCCACCTGGCGTTTGGACGCTCGGGCCGTAGGCAGGGAGGCCCAGGTAGTCCTTGTCCCGAGCGTGTGTGGCCTTCCACTCGGCAAGGGTGGCTCCGTAGCCGGTGATGGCCAGGGTCGGTGGGGCGGTCGAAGCGGGTACCGCTGTCGTCGGTGGGGCAGTTGAAGCGGGTACCGCTGTCGTCGGTGGGGCGGTCGGGACGCTCTTGGTCGGCGGTGAGGCCACTGTTGTGGTGGTGGGGGGTGCCTCTGCCGCAGTCCCGCTGGAACAGGCACTCAGCCCGGCCGCGGCGAGGAGCGCCATCGAGAACAGACCAATCCGTCGAACCACCCGCCATCTCCCTCAGCCTCGCTGCCGAGTTGCACCGTAGCGGAACGAGCTGATCAGCGAGTGGCCGTCTAACGAGGTCGGCTCCCAGCTAGTCGGGGTATCCGGCGGACTGGACGAGCGATGAGTCGGTAAGGCACTTCTCCAGCGGCTCCTCCTTCGGTCCTCCGAAGTCGGTCGTCTTGACAATGCCTTGAATCTCGCCCGATTGGTTCGGATTCACCGCTACGGGTGCGACGCTGACGACCTCCGAGTCGTGCTCCGTACAGAGCCGAAGTGCGGATGTGTCGGCTCGGATTGAGGTATGAGCTTGGAAGTCCACGTCCAGTGTGTAGGGCGAGGTGCATTGTCCCCCGCAATCGACCGGCACACCAAGGCTGTTCAATCCATACACACCACCGACCACGACCAGCGCTGTCGCGACGACAGCCAGCGTGAGCACCGCCGCGCCCTTCGAGATTGTCCACACGAATCGTCTCACCGGCACCTCGCTTGGCAATCGAATCTATCGGAGTGGCAGTGCCGTTGGCGGTTCCGGACGGCGTGGACGAGGTCGTCGACATGATCCGGGCACGAATCGACCCGCCACCACTTCCCGGTGCCGTCCTGGAATCGTCCACGCCAGACCACCGGCTCACGGCATTGGTGCGGAGCTCCTCGGGCACCCGGAGCTGTCGAGTGGAGTGGCGGTAATACCGCCAACTTCCGGCCCTACTCACCTTCGGGCCACGGTCAATGGTGGCGCTGGACGGGTCACCTACGCTCTGGTCTGCGATGCAGCTTCCACCTGGGATCGGCGAGAGCACAGAACACTGGGACGGCCCAAGCGTGGTCCGGTGGCTGTGGATTCTCGCTCAGATCGTCGGAGCGATCATCGTGTTCCTGATCGGCGCAGCACTGGTCATCGCCATGGCACTGGCCATCTTCCACAGTGGGGGTAGCGGGGGTACGCCAGGACAATGAATCTGGGCTCTGAGGAGAAGCGAGTTTTGTCCTCGCAGCAGGCGGCAGAGCGGCGAGAGGAGAAACTGCTTCGGGCAGCGGCGTCGACAGCGACGATGGAACCGATTCTTGGTGGGCGTTGTCGTCGTCTCAGCCATCGGTTTCGCAGTCCTGTACGTCTACAATCAGAAGCACCCAACGAACGACCCACCGACGACGACCTCGGCTGCGAGAGGCCCGAAAGTCATCAGCGCCTCTGAGGCTTGGAACGCCATCGGACAGCAAGCCACGGTGCAGTACTTCGTTGGCTATCCCTACACGTCATCCGCAGGAAATGAGTTTCTGAACCAGGAACAGAACTATCTCTCCGGGTTCACTGCTGTCGTCTACTCCGACGACATCTCCAACTTCGCAACAGACCCCCTGGCCGAGTATGGCAACACCACTGTCGATGTGACCGGAACCATCACTCAATACGGGGGTCATCCCGAGATGATCGTGAGCAAACCCTCACAGATCAAGGCAGGTCCGTAGGTCGTCCGGGCTGGGCAAGTGTGCCATGGCGGTCAGTTCCGCGCCTCCTGGGCAATCTGAGGGGGCCTTCCAGGACAGCGCCGCGGTGGAGGAGAGCAGGTCGCCAGGCCCAGTCGCCGGGACAGTCGAACCAGTTGCTATCGCGATGGCGTCCGGGTCATCGAGGTGCAAGGCTCCTGTCTCGGCGGCGGAGTCTCCCGCTCGATGAAGAGGAGCACCCGATGAGGATTCCGAGGAGCATCGTCCTGGTGGCCGTTGGAGTGATCGGCGGTGCCACCATCGTGACTGGAGTCGCTGTCGGTATGACAGCAGGCGCTAGCGGGCCAAGCACCACGTACTACGCCTGTCTGAAGGCGGGGAGGCTGACACACGTCGGTACGACGGCACCGACGTGCAAGAGCACAGCGACTCAGATTTCGTGGAACTCGGTTGGCCCCCAGGGTCCACCCGGCGCACCCAGCCCGGTGACTGGCTACTCCGTGATCAAGGGCACTGAAAGAGACACCATGTCCACGAGTGGAGCATGGACGAGCCTGCCGGAAGCGTCTCTAACGGTGCAGCCACAATCTTCCCCGGCAACCATCGCCGTGAGATTTTGGGCCAGTCCAGCCTGCTTTGGGAGCGGAAGGAAGTATGCCCAGGTCATGTTCAACGGTGCACCCGGCGACACCGCCCCACTGGCCGCATACCCCACGGTGGACAGTACAAGTCAGGAAGAGATTCCGGTATCGCTTGAAGATTCACTACCGGTTTCAACATCAAGCCCGGTAACGGTGTCCATAAATATTGAAACTGATGATGGCTCCTCCTGTGTCTTTACCCCTGGGGAGTGGCAAATGACAGTTGAAACCGTGAGTAGCTGACTCAGCACCTTACGCTTCGCAACGTGAGCAACGTACAGGCGACCATAAGAGCTAGGACATGCGTGTTTTGCTCCCGCGCCCTAGGACCTGACGAGGAGTTCGCCGACGAGGACCTGATCCCACGATGGGCTACACGCATCCTGCGTAGCATGGCCGACCGCCCGATTGATGTGGTCTTCTCTCAGCGTCAGATAGATACCGACGGATCGACGATGGGCTCTTCTACTCACGAACGCCGCCAGACGTTCAGCGCCGTGAGACTCCCCGGCGTCTGCAAGGCCTGCAACAACGAGTGGATGTCGCGTATCGAGAGGGCTGCAAAGGACGTCCTAGAGCCGATGATCCGTGGCATCCGCACGGGCATACCTGTGCGGAACCAAGTCGTAGTGGCCCGGTGGATGGCACTGAAGGCGCTCGTCGCCGATCTAAGGGAGGACGCCTACCCGACCTTCATGGTCGAGGACTACCGCGCCTTCTTCGCCGACTCGAACCCTCCTGACCGTTTCTGGGCGCGCCTGGGTCGCATTGACACTCAGGGCAAGGACGACCACTACCTGTCGGCTGGACCGTTGCTTACGTCCCAGACACTCAACGGGGTCGAAGCGCAGACGCCGCTCGCCCTGGAAACTGGCATGTCGCTTGGACCTGTCTACTTCTTGGCGTGGTACTTCAACGGACGCACAGTGGACTACCCGATCCCACCGACGGTGCAGCCAGACCCGTACTGGACTCTCTTGTGGCCACAGGCCCAGGAGGTTCAGTGGCCACCGTCATTGTCCTTTACTGCGGAGATGCTTCCCGATTCCCAGGGGAACTGGCCCGAGACGACACAGTGGATCGAAGAGAACATCAGGCGACCCCGGCGTCAGTGATGCACCGCACCGCTCGGCGGCGAGGCACTGCCTCCAGAACATGCAGCGAATCCGACTGCAACAACTGCTGTCAGAAGTACCAAGCCCAACCGCCGCATTACCGCTCCCGCCGTCGTCCTTTTGGGGCGGATGATAGCTCTCCATTGCCACCCGATCTCGGACAACCTGTGCCAGCAGAGCTTGGCTTCTCCGGAGTGTTCGCGGGGGTCACCGTCAAGCGGGAGCCACCTTCTGGCTCATTTGTGACTCCTGGCGAAGGCTGCGTGCCGATGCCCCCGGAAGCGTCCCGCGCTGAATATTCTCCAGGCCGGTCGAACATGTTCCGCCCTCTGCTCCCGGCCGGGCCTGGTTGGGCCTGGTACAAAGTGTCGGATGGCAGAGCCGCATGAGATTCTCGGGATTCCCGAAGACGCCTCACCCGAGGATGTGAAGAGGGCATATCGGGTGCTCGCCCAGATCTACCACCCCGACCGATTCGCCGAGGCAAGCGACGGAGTCAAGGCTGAGGTCAGCCGACGCATGTTGGAGCTGAATTGGGCCTACCAGGACCTTCGTGACAGCGGAGACACGTCGTTCTGGGAAACGCCGGGCTGGACTAACGAAACGCGGGGCGACCTCACTTCGTCACTTCTTGAAGCCGGGATACCTCATCGCTGGGATGAGGGGACGTTGACGGTGCTGGTGCGATACGAGGAAGAGGTGGACCGACTATTCGATGAGATGTACGGGGACCTGGCGGAATAGTACGACTGCTTCTGATTCCCACACAGTGCGCTGGCCATGCCGCCCACTGCCGAGAACCTGTTGTAAACGCTGATCGAAACCTGGAGCACCTGAGACCCAGAACGCGCTGATCGAAAACGGGAGCACCTGACCATCCCCGTGGTCGCCCGACCCCATCCACAGGCTTCTCGCCTGAGGGTCGAGCGAGTGGACGGGAGAAGGGTGCACACCGACATGGAGATGTGGACGGAGATCCGGCGCAAGGTGCTGGTCGAGGGCGCGTCGAAGCGCTCGATCAGAAGGGACTTCCGGATCGGCTCGGAGACCCTGGAGAAGATCCTGGCCAACGCTGAGCCGCCTGGCTATCGCCAGGGCGCGGCCCGGCCGAAACCGCAGCTGGGGCAGTTCCTGGGCATTATCGACGAGATCCTGCTTTCTGATCGTGACGCTCCGGTCAAGCAGCGCCACACGGCCAAGCGGATCTTTGAGCGCCTGCGTGACGAGCACGGGTATGTCGGCTGCTCGTCCCAGGTCCGGGCCCAGGTGGCACAAGCCAGGAAGCGCCAGAAGGAGGTCTTCGTCCCGCTCTCCCATCCGCCGGGCGAGGCCCAGTACGACTTCGGCGAGGCCACCGTGACCATCGCCGGGGTGCAGATGAAGGCAGCCCTGTCGGTCATGACACTGCCGTACTCGGACGTCTTCCACGTCTCGGCCTATCCGCGAGAGTGCACCGAGACCTTCCAGGCCGGACACGTGGCGGGCTTCACCTTCTTCGGCGGCGTGCCCACCCGCATCAGCTATGACAATTCGAGAATCGCCGTCACCAAAGTGATGGGCCGCGACCGCGACCTCACCCGTGAGTTCCTGCGCCTGGAGAGCCACTTTCTCTTCGCCCACCACTTCTGCCGGGTGGCCCGGGGCAACGAGAAGGGCCACGTCGAGAGCCTGGTGGGCTTCGGACGGCGGAACTTCCTGGTCCCGGTGCCGAGCTTCGACTCCTTCGCCGCCCTCAACGCTCACCTGGAGGCGGCGTGTCTGGCCGACATGGACCGGTCGGTGCGGGGCAAGCCGGAAGGGAAGGCTCAGCGCCTGGAGGTGGACCGGGCCGCCATGCTCACACTGCCCGCCGAATCCTTCGATCCCCGACGTATCGCCCAGGCCAGCGCCAACTCGCTGTCGCTGGTGCGCTTTGATCGCAACGACTACTCGGTGCCGACCGCCCATGCCCATCACGAAGTGATCGTCTTGGGTGGCACCGAGGAGGTCCGCATCGTCTCGGGCACCGAAGTGGTGGCCCGACATCGAAGGTGCTGGTCGAAAGAGGAGATCTCCTTCGACCCCCGCCACTACCTGGCGCTCCTGGAGCGCAAGCCCGGCGCGCTCGACCACGCCCGCCCCCTGGAGGGCTGGGACCTGCCTGGGTGCTTCGGGCACCTCCGTCGACGCCTGGAGGCAGACCGCGGCTGGGCGGGCACCCGGGAGTACATCAAGGTGCTGCGTCTGCTGGAGCGGTCATCGCTCCGCCAGCTCACCGGAGCCATCGAGGAGGCCCTCGCCATCGGGGCGACCGGGGCTGATGCGGTTGCGCTCATCTTGTTCCACCGCGACGAGCAGCCGGTCGGGCTGTTCAGCCTGGACGGCCATCCCCACTTGAAGTCCTTTGTCATCGATCCACCCGATCTCGGCGCCTACAGCGCCCTGACCCAGATAGGAGCAAGTGCATGAAGTCATTGGAAACCAAGTCGATGGTGCTGTTGCACCATCACCTGAAGGCCCTCCGATTGCCGACCATCGGAGCCGAGTGCGAGAAGGTGGCCAACCAGGCCGCCACGGACAACGTCGACCACCTGGCCTACCTGTTGCAGCTGTGCGAGCTGGAACTCCTCGAGCGGGAGCGCAAGGCTGCCGACCGCCGCCTGAAGGCGGCCCGGTTCCCGACCATGAAATCCCTGGACAACTTCGACTTCACCGCCCGACCCTCGGTCAACAAGATGCTGGTGGCCGAGCTGGCCCGGTGCGAGTTCATCGACAAGCGGGAGAACGTGCTCCTGGTCGGGAACCCGGGCACGGGCAAGTCCCACCTGGCAACCGCCCTGGCGGCTGCCGCCTGTGCCAAGGGCTACAAGGTCCGGTTCTTCCGGGCAACGGAGCTGGTCACCACGTTGATCGAGGCCAGGGACGAGCGGACCTTCCTGCGCCTCAAGACCCAGCTGGCGAAGCTGGACCTGCTCGTCCTCGACGAGCTCGGCTACGTGCCCGCTTCCAAGGTCGGGGCCGAGCTGCTGTTCGATGTGATCTCCACGGCCTATGAGCGGACCAGCATGATCGTGACAACCAACCTGCCCTTCGAGTCCTGGACCGAGGTCCTTGGATCCGAGCGGCTCACCGGGGCCACCCTCGATCGGCTCACCCACCGCTGCAAGATCATCGAGACCAGGGGCGAGAGCTACCGGCTCCACGACGCCAAGGCCCGGACACGCCGGACCAAGCCGGTCACGCCTGTGGACGAGGCTCAGGCCGCCAAGTAACTTCTGACCGAAGTGCTCCCGTTTTCGACCGGCGCGCGCTCCAGGTTTCGATCAGCATTCACACCTGTGGGCGGCTCGGTGGGATGCTCGCGAATGCGCTGGCGATCTGGCCGCTCTCCAGACCGAGTCTGAGGGCGCCTTCCACCGGGCGGTGGAGGCCGAGGACAGCTTCATGGTCGCCCGGACAAACAAGTCATTGGCCCGGGTGGCGCTCCTTGGTGGTCATCCCCGACGCGCCGCCCGTCACCTGCGCCAGGCCCTGGTGGCCATCGACGGCTTCGACCGAAGCTTCGAGGCCTGGCTCCTGGCCCATCTGGCCGAGGCCCTGGCCGTGGCCGGCGACAGTGACGAGGCCCGCCTTACCCTGATCTGCAGCGATGAGGCCGGGTCGGTGGCGGTGCTGTTTGCCGCCGACCGGGTCCGGGCCGAAGCTGCCGTACTGGCCTCGGAGGGCCAAACAGCTCAGGCAGCGGCGTTGTCCGCCTCCGGAGCCCGTGAGGCCATGGGCTCCGGCATGACCGGCCAAGCCCTGTCCTGCTGGTACGAAGCCTCGCGATTCGGCCACGCCGGAGCGGCCCGGGAACTCGGCCAGATGACCAAGGTCGACGGGGTGATGGCCGCCACCTGTCGGGACCACGCCGCTGCGTTGGTCGCCCGGGACGGGGATGCGCTCGACCGGGTGGCCTCGCAGTTCGCCTCCTTCGGTGCGTCGCTCTTCGGCGCCGAAGCGGGGATGGCGGCAGTCACCGCCCATCAGCGTCGTGGGCTCCCCGGCAAGGCGACCGCGTCCTTCGAGCAGGCACGTGCCCTCCTCGACCCGTCCGACCCGGTGGCCACACCGGCCATCCACTCGCCACCCTCGGTGGCAATCACGTTGACGCCGCGTGAGCGTGAGGTGGCCCATTTGGCCGGCCTGGGACTGGCCGATCGGGCCATTGCCGACCAGCTCCGACTGTCGGTTCGGACGGTTGAGACTCACCTGAACCGGGCCTACAAGAAGCTCGGTGTGCAGGGCCGCAACGACCTGACCTCGATATTCGCCGCGTCTTCGGCCCGCTGACCCCGGAGACCGATCTCCCCGGGTCGCCAGGAAGCCGACCCGCCGAACTCCTCTGGCTGGCATTGCTCAGTGCACCTTCTACGTACCCATGTACTGACGACCTGACGGGACGATCTCCGTATCGTGCGCCCTAGGAGTGTCCGCTCCGTTCGCCACATGAGAGGGGCCGCACCGTGCACCCGACCGATCTGATCCCGCTCCGACTCCGCATTGAGCGGCACGGCCCGCACCGGAAGAGTGGACGAACCCAGATCGCTCCTCGGAGGACTCTGGTCTCGCTGATCGGCGTCGCCGCGCTTTCGCCGCTGCTCCTGATGGCCTTGCCGGCCCAGGCCGCCACTTCCGGTGCCAATGCAGGAGTCGTTACGTTGACTCCTGCCGCGGTCCGATCGGTGACCGTGACACCCGCTACGTCAACCTTCGCCAACTGCACGGGTGGCAACCCCGCCCGAATTGCGCGTTTCCTAACGGCGACTGCCAGGTGGGCACCTTCACGACCGGTCCGGTCACAGGTGGCGTCACCGTTACTAACGGCGCTGCTACCGGTCAGATTGATGTGAGCGGAGGGAGCGCCATACCCGCCGACGCCGCCACCAACTGGACGCTTCTCGGAACCCTCGGCCAGCCCGGAGCGAACCAGTTCGCCGAAGAGACCGAGGACTACGGGGTCAGCAGCCCCATCTACTCAGTAGTCAGCACGACCCCAACCTGCGACACCTCGTTCGATGATGCAGCCGCCGGATGTCCGGCCGCTGCCAATCAGAGCACTGAGGAGGAGGTGTTGATCGTGGGGCCGACCACGTCCAGCGATTCGGGGCCCTTCACCGTCACTACCACATGGACCGCAGTCCCATAGTTGCAGGTGTTGGTCGACCAGGCGCTTTGATGTTGGTTCTGGCGGCGAGTGTCGTTGCCTTCTCCGGGGTTGCCGTCACGCATTCCGGGGCGGCTACCAATGGCTCCAATCAATCCACTGTGAGGGTGCCGGCCGAGCCGATCCGCTCGGTGACGGTGAGTCCGGTTACCCAGACTGCATTCATCTGTCCGACTGGGATCGTGCCTCGCGGCGCCTGCTACGTCGGGGAGCGCACCGGAAGGGGCATCGCAGGCGGCGTCACCGTGACAAATGGTGCCGCTCCCAGCGTCATCGAGGTCACCGGCCATCAGGCTGTCCCGAGCACCGGGAACGGTACGCCGTGGAATCTGACCGACCGGCCAACCACTGGGCCCGATCAGTTTGTTGAACTCACCGAGGGGACCGGACCATGGGCCACCCAGCTGGCCATCGCTGCCCGATGCGACAACTCCTTCGATGATGGACGGACACCGTGTCTGGCTACCCCCGGCGAGAGCCGTCAAGAGTCGCTGCAGATCATCGGACCAAGCAGGTCCTCCACGTCCGGGCTCTTCACGATTACCACCACGTGGACTGCACTGCCTCCCGGCTAGCCGAACGGGACCCGAAGGTCCACTGGCTTTCGGCCGCGTTGCTGGCGCTGGCACTTGGTGCTGTGGCTGTTCTGGGCCTGTCGTCGGTGGCCGGCGCCACCTTGGGTGCAGGAGTGGGGGCTAGCCCGTTGGCATTAACCACGCCGGCCCACGCCGGGGGGCGTTCCAGGTAGTCCCCGACCTTCTCGTCGTCAACACCGGGACCGATCCAGCTCGCTACGTGCTCAAAGTGGAGCGTCTGTCCAAGGGACACCGGATGACGGTACCGGTCGGATGGGTCACTTTCGAAGCCAACAAGTTCGTCCTCGCTCCCAACGCACGACGGACGGTGCCTCTTCGGGTGGAGGTGCCGGCAACGGCCCAGCCGGGCGCGTACACGAGCGACGTGGTGGCCACCGGAGTGATCCCCCACGGCAAAGGGCAGGCCGCCGCCGGAGCCGCTGCGGCCACCACCATCTCCTTCACCGTCACCGGGAGTCCGTCGGGTCCGTTTCCGTGGGTTGTGGTCGTGGTGATCGTCGGGCTCCTCGTAGTGTTCGGAATGGTTCTGCTGATCAAGCGCTCCGGCGTCCGCCTGAAGGTCGAGCGTCGTTGAGCCTCACCCGAGGGGGTGGACCGCCGGTATCGACCGCGCCCAGCGTCCAGACATGGCAGCTAGGGAGAAGATCGGCGCCAAGCTACTCGAGCGCCTTAAGGCTGGTTTGGCGGCCCTGGTTGGGGCTCGCCGGTGAGTGCCGACACGCCTGGCTGGATCACTCACAGCCTCGACGAGACGACTTGAAGGTCAAGGAGGGGGACCAGACGCACAGCGGCACCCGGCCGCCCTTGCCCCCCGCTGCCCTCTCGGCGCTCCAATTCAAGTTGAATCCCGAGTTGTAGTCACGAGCAAAGGTCATGGACGGTCGTCCTAGCGAAAGAAGTTACTCTGACCTGGGTATTCAGTGGGCCGTGCGAGTCTCGATCTCGCCACCTTGGGATCGCTGCTACCAACAGTCGACCCCTTCTACCGCTGGAGCGGAGGCATCCGAGCGATCCGGTGGCGACGCAACCGTCTCGTCCGGCGGTTCGTGGACACTCGACGAGACATGGGTTTACCGAATCCTCTGGAACCTTGAGATCGTGGCGATGGCTACGGAGGATGGCCCCTGTCTCGACGCGATCCTGGATGCCAAGCGCAGCGATCGTTGTCTCCTACTGCGCTCGAGGCTCTTCTTTTTGGAAGAACGTCGCTGTTGGATTGCTCTCCCTTTCTTCCATGCTCCCGGACGCAGCCGACAGCCGCGACGTTCGTACGAGGGCCGCTTACCGGGCATTTCACCGGGCGGGTCTTGCGGGGCATGTTCGCGTGAGCACCATCTCCCACGTACGGCGTTGCCGTAGGGGGTTCCCTTGCGGGCACCGACAGACAGTGTCTGAGCAGGCCCATGTCGCCCGTCGCGGGTTCCTCTTGTCGTAACCAAGAGCCAATGACTGGATAAATGCGATGCTTGAGTCACCGGAGGTATGCATCCGACTGATCACCCACCAGGGCGACCAGGTCGCCGAGGGCGATATTGACGTCGACAAGATGGAGTCCCCACTGTGGACCCAGGACAGGGCCGACGACGGGGCGGTCGTCACCGGGCATGATCGGGGCGCTGACCTGCAGCCAACTGGCCCCTCCGCTGTACTCGCAGGTTGCGTCGTAGAGGTCGGGGTAGGTGACCCAGGGCGTGGAGACGTGCGCGGTGGTCCTCGGGTCGAAGGTACCCCGGGCTCCGGGGAACGGCTTGGTGACGAAGTAGGGGAGCAGGTCCCCGGTGCCGCCCGCGAGCGATGCCGGGTTGGTGCAGAGCACCTGAAGACCATTGGACGGGGCGGTGCCCAGTCCTGACTGGGCAGTGATGCCGGTCCCCACCCGGCCGAACAGGCTGTTTACCGGGGGCATCGTGTTGAAGCTCGAGTAGGCCACCACGCAGCCGGTCTGTCGGTTCGACTGGCAGGCCGGGATGTTCTTGAAGTCTCCGCCCACGGTCTGGCCGACGGGTACCGTCACATTGCCGCCCATCAACAGGGCGGAGACGAGCAGACGGCGTTCGGTGGGACTTGGATCGATTTGGCTGCGGATGAGGGGGATGAGCAGTGAGGAGCCTTGCGAATGCCCGATCAGGATCACCCCCCGTCCATGGTTGTCGTGAGCCAGGTAGTCCTTCCACGCCGAGAGCACCCCGAGGTAGGCGATGGCCGCGGCCTTGGCGTCGATCTTTTTGCCGCCCAGTCCGATATCCGCCGTGGTCAGCTGCGGATACATCGGGGCGTAAACCTTGCAGACCTGGGAAAAGCGAGATGCCTGGGCAATGGCCACCGCCGTCTCCTCGGGATCGACGTGTAGATCGGCATTGGCCGTCTTCTGCCTGCTCACCGTGGGATAGACGTAGAAGCAGTCGATCGGTGGATTCCCGGCCGGGCTAACCCGCTCAACGGACTTCTTCCCGTCGGCGCGAACCACAGTCGTGGTCAGACTGGACAGACAGGATTGTCCGCCGACCAGGCCGGCACAACCAGACCGTCCCTGAGGCATCCGTTCGTCCTGTTGTCGTCGAGGTGGAAGCCGCAGACGGGGAGGCGGGCGCGGCCGACATGCCACAGGATGCGACAAGGGCGACGACAGACAGCAAGGCCACGATCGGCACCAGGGACTTGACCCGGCGAGTGATCATCGAGGGCATTGTGGGCGAGTCCTCACGGTAGCGACCATGGCACAATCAGCGTGTTGGGAGGTCGATGGGAGTACTCGCGCATCTCGGCGAATGAGCGGGAATCCACCGGCGACCAAGGACAGGGTACGACGATCCTGGTGATGTTCGAGCCATAGTCTCAAGCGAGCACGTGACACTGCAGACCGGGCAACGTTCGGCTACCGGGGCCAACACCGCGAGCCTCAGGTTCTGGTTCTACTCTCCCAGCCTCGGTCTACGTGCCACGACTCGATCACGAGGTGGTCGGCGGTCGTTCCGACATATGTCAGGACGACCTCGGTTATGTCCAGCTTGTAGAACCCCGCTCCTTCATAGGGAGTGTCGGCCGGTGGCCGGATCTCGATCAGCGATCCGCTCATCTTGGCGTCGCCCAGTCCAGAGCCAGGATCATCCTTTGGCAGTTCCAGGGCCGGGCTGTGAAAGCTATTCGTGGGTCGCGGCGCACATCGCGAAGCTTCATCGATCCCGACATCATCCCGACAGTGATCTCGCCGTCGGAACTGAACTCCGTCTCGGAGGCGCTGATACGGGGAGCCCCGTCGCGTCGCAACGTGGCCAGGGTCTTGTTCGTTCCGACATCGAAACGGCCACGAACTCGAAGGCGCAAAGTCCGGTGCGTTCTGTTCGATCTCGCCCCAGGAGGGCATCGCGTCATCGTTGTCCACGGGTGGAGAGGGTGCCAACAAGGTTCCCGGTCGCCCAAGCCCTACCGGTTGCCAGATCAACAACCGCGAGGATCTCCCTTGATCTGGACTACGATTGAGTTATACACTGAGTCCAGTTAGTGGTTGTAGTCCACGAGGAAAGAGCGGGAATGGTTGAGAACTTGCGTGAGCGCAGGCGCCTGCAGACTCAAGCCGAAGTAGCCAATGTGGCGATAGAGCTGGTCATCGAGCGTGGTCTAGCAAACGTGACAACGGACGAGATCGCCGCTCACGCAGGCATCTCGCGGAGCACGTTTTTCAACCACTTCCCATCCAAAGACGCTGCTTTGGTCTTTGGTCCTCCTCCTATCGATGAAGCAGCTCTCAAGCAGTACATCGTCGACACCGACGCACCAGTCAAAGACGGCCTCTTCGATTTGCTTGTCGACTACGGCAGACGGGTTGAGGTCCGCCGCCCCAATCTCGACCGGATGAACCTCGTGGTCCAAGAGAATCCCCATCTCCTTGGCCACGTTTACCGGGACTTGGTCGGATTCCACGCTGCCATCAGTGGGGCTGTCATCCAAAGGTTCCCTGGTGACCAAGTGTTCGCTGACGGGCCGGAGCTGCCCGCGACAGCGGCCGTATACGCCGCCACCCAGCGGTGGCTGCAGGGCGCCGGGGCTGTGGCCCTTGATGTCGCGCTCGGCGAGTCATTTGTGGCGATACAAGTCCTTTTTCAAGAGAGCAGCGGTAGTGCCAATCCAGGGAAGGCTCAGAAATGACCATTGAACTCGGTAGTCCATCGGCAGTTGCCTTGAGGGAGGTACCACCTCGAGTGTTTCGGGTACCCCACTTCCGGTCGATGTCGTTCGTGTCCGCCGAAGACGTCGGAGGTGACGCCACCTCGTTTTCGTTCCAGCCGAGGCGCAGACTGCTCTTCAGGGCTGGCCAACACGGGTTGCTCGTTGTCCCGAGGGGCGGGATGAAGCCGTTTTCGATCTCCTCATCTCCAAGCGAAGAGTTGATCACCTTTGGCACTCGAATGACTTCACGCAGCAATGTTCAAACTTGCACTCGCAGCACTGATGCCCGGCGACAGAGTCAGATTCCTCCGCCCCCTCCGCCTATGGATTTCACTACGGAGCGAACGGGGCGTGAGCTGGTCTTCCTTGTGCAAGGTATCGGGATCACGCCGATCTGCTCCATCCTTAAAGACATCACCGAAACCACGCGGCATCGATAAGGAGACGGTCCTGGTACACGTGGGAGACAACCACGCCTTCCGCTCCGAAACAGAGAAGCGGGCTGACCGTTCTACCTATCCTCAGGATGTGCCGACCCATTCCGTGCCGCAGCCACTACCGCCGTGAAAGAGAATCGTCGGGCGCAACCTTCATGCTCTCTGGAGCCCCGCCTTCGTGAAATCGACCGCCGACTTGTTGCGGCACCGGGGTGTGGACGCGAAGCCAGATCAGGACCGACAGCATGCGCGGCTACTAATCATCTCCAACAGCGCGACGACGCCATCATCTGGAATCTGATCGTGTTGTGATTCGAAAGGTACGCATGCCATTGGCTAGACATCAGATCTCCATCACCCCAAAGGTGGCAGTCCGGTGGTCTACATGGCGGTCATGTTCATGAGCATCATGGATATCACCATCGTCAATGTCGCTCTGCCGACAATCGGGTGCGACTTCTCAGTGAATCCCACTGCCATCGACAGCGTCTCCACTCGCGTATCTGGTGAGCCTGGCGATCTTCATTCCGGCCTCAGGATGGCTTCTTGGGGACCGTTTCGGTGGCAAACGGGTGCTGCTCACGGCCGTCGTGGTCTTCACCATCGGCTCTGCGCTGTGTGGTGTGGCCTCAAGTTTGGGCCAACTTGTGGCGTTTCGAGTGCTGCAGGGTGCGGAGGAGGGATGCTCGCTCCCGTCGGTTTGGCGATGCTGTTTCGGGCCTTTCCTCCCGAAGAACGAGTGCGGGCAGCATCCATCCTCACGATTCCCACGGTCGTTGCCCCAGCCCTCGGGCCGGTGCTAGGGGGACTCCTCGTGACTGAGCTCTCGTGGCGATGGGTGTTCTTCGTCAATCTCCCGATCGGGATCGGCGCGATCATCTTCGGCCTCCTCTTTCTGCGCCACAGCGTGGAGAGTCAGCCGGGTCGGTTCGATCTTCCGGGATTCCTCCTGGCCGGGTTCGGACTCGCTTTGCTGATGTTCGGCATCTCGGAGGGACCGACACACGGTTGGGGATCCCCATCCGTGCTGGGGACGATCATTGCCGGCGCTTCGCTACTGGTCGTGATGACCATCGTGGAGTTGCCGCGTGGCTGCCCCGATCATTGCGCTCAAGTTGCTGCGCAACCGATTGTTCCGCTCCGCTAACGGAATCATCGTAATGAGCAGTATCGGCTTTCTCGGCGTCCAGTTCATCATCATCCTGTACTTTCAAGACGGACGCGGACTCAGCCCTCTGATGTCGGGATTGAGTTCGTTCCCAGCAGCCATCGGTGTCATTGTCGGTGCTCAGTTAGCAAGTCGAGTCCTGTTCAGGACGCTTGGACCCCGTCGAGACATCACGCTCGGTCTCGCGTGGATGTCCATGGCCATCGGTCTGATGTCCCTCATGAACGGCACCACCAGTCTCTGGTGGTCGAGGCTTCTCCTCTTCTCCATGGGCATGGGCGTAGGTCAGGTGTTTGTCGGGGGCCAGGCCATCTCGTTTGCCACCATCTCACCAGCTGACACCGGCCGGGCATCCACGCTCTACAACACCTTGCGCCAACTTGGTGGCGCTGTGGGCATTGCGCTCTTGACCACCGTCCTGGTCCTCGTGGGTCCCCTACACCTAGTAGACGGTCATGTGGCGACGAACTTTGCCGCCTACCACGTGACATTTCTCGTAGCCGCTCTTATGGGTCTCGGTGGGCTTCCTTGGTCCCTCTCGGTCGATGACATCGAGGCAGCCCGTACGGTTCCCGCTCGTCGGGAGAAGTCAGAGCGCCCACCAGTCGAGTCGAACGCCTAGGCGGGCGACCTCGCCTTGCTTCTTCGCGACCAACGGAAGGCTTTGCTGCATTCTCAATCAAAGTCCGGTTGGTGCGCCGACTTCCGACCCGTGGACCATCGCCGCAAGCGGTTCCGCTTGCGGGACACCTTCGCCCGGCCATGAGGAGACATCCGATCGTCATTTTCTGGACCGGCGAAATCCAGTCCGGCGGCCTCACTGCTCGCGATTGTTCCTGCGCCCGGAGGCAGAGGTGAGGCGCCCCCCAAGGTCTCGGTTCCCGACGCAGACGCATCTCGGCCATCCCTTACCTCGTCAGGAGAGCCCAGCTTCATGCTAATCCTGTGCATGACGTACTTGACAAGCTTGGTCTGTTCTGTCAATCTCGTGACATGACTTCGGTGGACATACATCAGAGACAGGGCGGAACCCCGTCTCGCCAAGACGCGATCGTGGAAGCCGCGATCCCCGTCTTCCTGCGCTTTGGCTACAAGAAGGCGTCAATGGATGCCGTTGCTGCGGCAGCTGACTTGTCGAGGCAGGCGGTCTATCTCCACTTCTCGAACAAAGAGGCACTCTTCAGCGCCGTCGTGAACAGGCTCTCCCAGGCAACCGGGGACATTGCCCATGTTGCGCTGTGGCGATCCGGGATCTCCCTCGATCGACAGCTCCTGGCTGCATTTGACGAGATCATGCCGGACGAGTCGATGGAACTGCTCTCTGAACTGCTTGGCCACCGCCAAGGAGCTTGTACCGCAAGCAGTCGTCGACATCGATGCGCTTGTTGTCCGTGAGGTAAGCGAGCGGCTTCGTCACGCACTAGGAGACCGTCAATGGCCAGCCTCGGGAGTCACTATCGAACAGGCGGCCAACGTCCTGCAGGCGACTTCGTACGGCTTGAAGCAGCAAACGCACAGTCGAACTGAGTACCTCCAAGGCATGCAATCCGCTATCGAGCTCGTCCTCATGGCTGGGGGGTTGGTGCCGTCTACGTATTCCCCGCGACGAACTGATCGAGGCCACAGAAAGGACCAGAAACGATGAACAAGTCCGTACTCATTACAGGCGCGACATCAGGCATCGGGAAGGCGGCGGCAGGCCAACTTGCCGCCCGCGGCTACAGCGTCTTTGCCACCTATCGTAATCCGATCGATCGCCAAGCTCTCGCCGAGCAGCCCGGTGTGCACCCAATCCAAATGGACTTGAGAGATCCGGATCAGATCCGGAATGCGATTGCCGGACTCGGGGAGGCACTTGGCGACGGCGGACTTTACGCCGTCATCAACAATGCAGGAATCTCCTACACCGCACCGTTCGAGTACGCCGAGCTTGATCGCGTTCACGACATCATTGACGTGAATCTGGTGGCCCCCTACCTGGTGACCCAGGCCAGCCTTCCGTTGCTCCTCCGCCACACCGGGTCTGATCGCAACAAGCCTCGGGTAGTGAACGTTGCCTCTTGGGCCGGGGTGATGGCCTCGCCATTCATCGGGTTCTACAACGCAACCAAGAGCGGGTTGATTGGGCTGACCGAGTCGATGTACTACGACCTGGGACTCCTCGGCATCCATGCCGTGCTCGCCGTGCCGGGGATCACCAAAACACCGCTTCTCGCCAAGACGACAGAAGGGGGATTGGCGAGCCTCGATCTCGATGTCGAGTGAGGGTCGAGAGCGGTACCGTCCCTATCTCGAGCACCTCGCCACCATGAGCGAAAGCTCGGAAGGAATGTCGATGCTGCTGGCGCCGGAGAAGGTCGCCAGCAAGATCGTCGCCATCGTCGATAAGCGCAAGCCCCGGTTCCAGTACGACCTGGCGATCGATGCCAAAGTGGTCGACAAGCTGGTCTCTCGCCTGCTGCCGTTCAGAGCGAGAGCCGCGATGAACCGCCGGATGTACCGGCTGAACGAGCGAATGATCTGGCCGGAGCCGGCCTCACTGGCAGACGCCGCTGCCTGAGGTTCGGCGCCGCTTGAGGCCACCGAGTCGCCGAACTTCGGAGAATTTCCTCACAACAAAAGAAAGGATTCGCAGATGACTGATCCTATTTGGAGCTTCGCTCCGTGGCTCGTCTTTCTCCTCGCATCACGAGTGACTTCCCTCTACGGGGCGGTGGCCGCCGGCGCTCTGGCAGCGGTCGTTGTCCTGACGAGGGCGGTCGGACGACGGAGGGTGCACATGCTCGATGTGGCCAGCATCGTCTACTTCGTAGCGCTGGGTGCCATTCTCGTTGTCATCCGACCCGGTCATTTGGATTTCTGGGCTCACTATGCCCAGGCGGGATCGCACATCGCTCTCACGATTCTCGTATTCGGGTCCATTCTGGTCGGTCGTCCCTTTACCGAGGCCTACGCCAAAGACACGGTGCCTGAATCGGCTTGGCACACCGATCGATTCCAGTCGCTCAACCGACAGATCTCGGCCGTGTGGGGGCTTGCCTTCCTTGTCGGAACTATCTCACTCATCGCGGCGGGGTCCGTCGATTCCCGGCAGGTCCTCCTGCGGATCATCGTTCCCTTCGGGACCCTCTACTACGCCTACGTGTTCACTCAGAAGCAGACCAAGGGAGTTCAGGGGGCGTCCTGACCGAGTCAGACAAGGGACACCGACTCCATGGCCTGATCTCAAGCGGTGATGGCCGGTTCGCGCCGTCCGGGCGGAATGGGACTGTCACCAATCACCGGAAGGTGTCACCCTCCGGAACATCGAGGATCGTGGATCGAACTCAGGTCCTGATACCGAGTGATCGTTTCATCACGCTGCACGATTGCGCCGCAGTTGTTTGTAGTCCGCTCCGATGACGGCGCCCAAGAGGATCGCTATTCCGAGGACGACCAACGTTGCCAGGATCGTCATCATCGCACCGATGGGCCCGTAGCTCCTCTCGTTGGAGAGGATCGCCCAGGATGACCAAAGACGCACATAGAGCCCGACGATGGTGTAGCAGATAGCAGTGGCAAATCCTGCCGCAAAGAGGCGTCGCCAGGGGACCTGTCCCGCCAAAAGGCAGTGCGCGCTCCACCACCAGAAGACGATTGACAGGGCAAATTGGGAGATAGCGATGGTGATCCCACCGCCGATGGGTTCGAATCTCCTCCCGATTAAGAACTGCATCATGAGATAACCGGCAGCACCCACGAGCCAGAGCACTCTGCGCGCTGTCCTCTTCCAGCCGACGATGGTTTCTGCAAAGACCTTCTCGTACCATTTCTGAAGGGTTTTCGTCATCGAGTCGGCACCGGCGATGATGAGGATCACTCCGACGACCGTGAATGCTGTGATAGGTGTCCGTCCATGGGCGAAGAGCGAAGTCACATCATGAGCTGCGATTGGGCTGAAGTTACTACGGGTGACCAATGCGTGAGGTAGATCCCGTCCGATCGCGGCCGAGACGAGCAGAAGAAACGGAATGAAGGACAGGATGAATGCGGCGGAGAACTGAAGGGAACTGTCGATGAACCCGAGCTCACTCAGTCGATTCCACACCTTGCCGACGGTCGTGATCTCGAATCGCTTCCGCCACCGTATTCGAGTCGTCTTGATTCGCTCCGTCCGGTCGATGAGGTGGTCGGCCGGGCGTGGCGCGTTAGGTTCCATCCAGCAATCATCGTCCAGATCGGCTCCTTTTTGGATCGTTGAGAACGAGGTAATCTGGACTGGAGGAACGCACCGCCACCCATCACGGAGACAACACCGGGACGTCTTTCTGGACCGTGTCTCAAAACGCCGGATATGCGGCCGCCTTCAATTGTGACGAGGCCGTCTTCCATCGTTTGCACCGACCCGACCCAGTCCTCCACAATGGATCTGCACGTGCTCATCCACTCCCGTTAGGAGGACTGCGCTATGGACGACCTCTCATCCCTCCCGCAGGACGACCAGGATGCAATCGGGGTCACCCTCATGGCCCTGCTGAGCGGATTCCAGGAGCGCAATGCGGACAAGCTGGTGGGCGTGTACAGCGCCGACGCCGACTGGATCAATGCATTCGGGAGCGTTAAGCGGGGAGCGGACGAGATCGTTGAGTATCTCCGGGGCCTGTTTGCAGACGACAACTTCAATGCAGGGACCTTAAAGGCCCCACCCGAAACGAGTTTCCGGCTGCTGACGCCGGAGATTCTCCTAGTTAACGCCCACCTGCAGGTGGAGGGTCAGAAACTGGTCGGTGGGGGCGAGATCGAAGTGCGGGACAACCACTCACTTCGTGTTCTCCAACGTCAGCCCGATGGCACTTGGCTCATCATGTCGGAAATGTATAACGACGCCAACCGGGAGACGACTTACGAGGGCCACTCGTAGTCGTGTTCGTCACCGGTGCCCCCGATCCCCGGTTTGGAGATCGATATCTTGCACGGTGCTGGGGCACCTGCTTGCTCCAGCAAACGCTTCCATTCAAGCTGTCGGGCACTCAACTGCGGTCGGTGCCTGAGCACGCCAGATCGACGGTTACCGGTCCTTGGGAGGTGGTGGGCCAACGCGGGCCAGCCGGCCGTCCCGATTGAGGAACCGCATCCGGCTCTGACTAACTCGTTCTTCGGAGCAGTGTCCAGGTGCCCGCATGGGATCGCTGATCGGGACGACCTGTCCAGCAGTGGAGAAACCTACGCGTCGGAGATTGAGTGTTAAGTCCCCGTCCGCCATGGCGTCACATCAAGTCCGGGGTAGCGGAGAGCCAACGCTTCGAGGGTCTGGGGAGTCCAAAAGGGATGCCCGGGTGTGGGAAAGCCGAAGAGTTCAAGCTGCTCCGGGGGCGCCCGATCCACGAACGAATTCCACAACGGGTCGAAGGAACGGTTTCCCCACCCCTGGCGACCGACCCATTCATCGCCAGCGGGCCGGAAGCTGCAGTGCAGTGTGTAACGAGCACCACGAAGCGCAGTCAGATTCGTGGCTCGGTGCAGAGTCTCGCCTCGGTAGGCCAAGACGGTCCCCGCTGGTCCAGCGGCAGACGCCTCAGCCTCGTAGAAGTCGGGATGCTCCTCTCGGGTTGCGCAGTGCGGCAGTAACGGGAGGTCTGACGTGAGAGTGGTCGACACGACGTGGGTCGGTCCGAGATCCTCACCGACTGCGTGGAGGAAGAGGAACATCTCAACATTTCGGTACATCGGTTCCTCGCTCGGAACGACCACCGTATGGTTCAAAAAGTCCCGATGATGCTCTTGCTCGTAGTCATATGCCCCGGTGAACTTCGCCCATGCCTCAGCTGAGTAGATGCGCACGTCGTGGGTCCTGAGCAGCGCCCGGGCCAATTCGATCAGGCTGGGATGTACTGCGAGAAGGCTCAGCTCGGGGCTCTTGAACGGGAACGTGACCAAGCCACCGTATTCGTCACCACGATAAGGAAGGTTCCGCGCTTGGTCGACGTCGTCGTGAAACTCGGCAGCGGACGGGAAGAGCAGCCCCAACTCCGAAAGCCCTGGTGCTAGTTCGTCAGATGTGACCAGCGCGGGAAGAAGGGCAAAGCCATGTTCGTCCCAGTGTGCCTTGACCTGATCGACATTCATGGTAGGCAAATCGTGCCACAGGGCTGTCGCTCCTTCGCAGGAGCAAGCGCGCAGCGCTCTGACCGTCCCAAAGACCGATCCTCTTACGGACCGTCATTTCCGGACCCGGGGGCGCCCCCCAAATCTCGGCGGCCGGAGGTGCCCCACATTTTGACGCGCTCATTTCCATGTGGGGCATGACACCGGGGTGCGAGTAGGGGGCAGGCCACAGCCAGCGGAGGATCTGCATGGACAATGCAGATCAACCGGTCTCGGGTGCGCACTGCGGAGTAGAGATTCGAACCCGATAACTGCAGGGTCTTCTTCCAAACCGCAGAGAGTCGACCTGGATCACTGCGAGTCGACTTGAGTGTGCACACACGTCCGCTGGTATCCATCTGTAGGCACAGATAATGGGTTCGGTGTCCCAGCACGTTTACGCGAGTCCGTTAGTGTCCGCGCGTCCGTGCCTCCCCGTGTGGCACCCCCTTGCGTCTCAGAGTCCACCAAACCGGGCAGTCAAGTCAAGCCGCCGACCTGAAATACGCCGAATGCATGCGCACACACAGGGTTTTGAACTTTCCTGATCCTGGCCCGGGTATTCGTTGGAACTTGGGCGGTCACGAGAACATCGATCACAACGCCGCCTATCTCAGGCCGCTATGAAGGTGCGCTTGAAAAGAACACCCCTCAACCATGACCGTCATGTCCACGTCGACCTCTGCCCTTCCACCAACTCAGTTTCGCAGGGGTTGGGCCGTCTGCGAGATCGTGCCGGTCGCGGCGGAGCTGGTGCCAGTGGAGGTGTAGGGAGTCAAGTCGGGAGGGAAATGGACCTCGATCTCGAGCCCGCCTGCGCGAACGGGCAGACGTCGTGAGCGTGGCGCCGTGCGCGGTGGCGACCGCGCGGACGATGCACATCCCGAGCCCGAACCCCTCGCCAGCGTTGGTGCGCTCGACTCCGATGCGCTCGAAGGGCTCGTACAACCGTTCGATCTGGCTGGGATCGACCACCGGACCGTCGTTAGAGATCGCGAGCCAGCTGCTGCCCACGCTCGTACCGGTTCGAACGGCGACCCTGCCTCCAGGCACATTGTGGCGCAGCGCGTTGTCGACCAGGTTGGCTACCATGCGCTCGACCAGGCGTGGATCTCCAAACAGGGGAGCCGCGGCGAGTGTCGAGGTCACGCGGACGCCGAGTACTTCGGCGTCCACCTTGCGCAAAGTGAGCACGTCGCGCAGAAGCGCCGAGAGATCGACCGCTTCGTGCACAACCCCGCCTGCCTGCACTCTTGAGAGGGTCAGCAAAGCGTCGATCAGGTGTGCCTGTTGCTCGCCGGATGCCAAAATGCGTTCGTGCGCGGCGCGCAGGGTGTCGACCGTCGCGTCGGGATCAGACAGTGCAACCTGAGCGAGGACGCGCTGGCGGGCGAGGGGCGTCCGTAGCTCATGTGAGGCGTTGGCAACAAACTGGCGCTGCGAGCTGAAGGAGGCATCGAGCCGCTCGAGCAGCCCGTCGATGGTGTCACCGAGCTCCTTGAGCTCGTCGTCTGGTCCGACGAGCGAGAGGCGTTCGTGCAGGTTCGACGCCGAGATGTCGCGGGTCGTCGAGGTGATCACCCGCAATGGTCGCAGGACGCGGCCCGCCACGACCCAGCCCAACCCGACGGAGAGAAGAGCCATGATCCCGAGCGCGATCGCCGACTCGGTGAGAAGCTGTTGGAGTTCTTTGCTCTGGTATGCATGGGCAAGCGTTACGAGCTCACGCGTCGTCTGGGCAACCTGTTGCTGTTGATGCTTGACCTGCGCGTTGCTCGGGGGCGTAGCCTCCGAGCTCCCGCCATGGGTCACGACACCGCTCGCGGCGCTGACGCCGCCGTGCGTACTCCCGGTGCTCCTTTCGGTGACTTGTGACTTCTGCCCGCTCGAGAGACTCAATGCGCCGCCTTGGGGTCCGGGTGGAGCGGTCCCGATCTGGAATCCAGCGAACGTCACGCCGTTCTTGTCGTGGACGATGAACGCGTTCCCGGTAGCGGTGTCGACGAGGAAGTACGTCGTGGCGAGTAGGGCGGCACCGGAGATGAGAAACACGACGCCGTACAGGACAGCTAGGCGGAGGCGCACCGTCCGGCGGGGGAGATGGATCCAACGCGCTCCGCGTAGGAGTCGGCGAACCGACGACACCATGTCCTCAGATCCGGTATCCGTGGCGGGGCACAGTCTCGATGAGCGTGGGCTCGCCGAGCTTGGATCGCAACCGACTCATGGTCACTTTCACCGCGTTGGTGAATGGATCGACTGCCTCGTCCCACACGCGCTCGAGCAGCTCCTCGGTCGAGACGGCTCGACCGGCAGCTCCCAGGAGGAGTTCAAGCACGCCGAACTCCTTGGGGGACAATTCGAGCGTCCGTCCGGCGCGGCGGACCCGACGCCGTGCGGGGTCGAGCTCGAGATCTGCGTGCCGCAGAATCGGGGGAAGCGACGGGTAGGCGCGGCGGTACAGGGCTCCGATGCGCGCCACGAGGACAGGGAAGTCGAAAGGTTTGGCCAGGTAATCGTCGGCTCCGAGCGAAAGGCCGCCCACGAGGTCGTCCATGGTGTCCGCCGCCGTGAGCATCAGCACACGGGCGCGGCACCCGCACTCGATCAAACGTCGGCAGATCTCGTCGCCGTGGACGCCGGGCAGGTCGCGATCGAGGACGACGACGTCGTAATCGGTGGAGAGGATGCGATCGAGGCCAGCTGTTCCATTCAGCGCAACGTCGACCGCCATCTCGGCGCGGCGCAGGCCGAGGCCCAGCGTTTCGGCCAGCTCTTTGTCGTCTTCGACCACCAGTACCCGCACCGCGGAGGCCCCCTATTTCGAACTCTCGCCAGCATGTTCTTGCGGAGGTTTCAATTCGGTAACGCGCCAAGCGCAAGGTCCGCTGGCTGTCCGCTGTGCACGCGCTGTGGATTGACAGGTGCGGCCCGACCGAGCCCTGTGCGCCGAGAGGCCGTCGGGCGCAACGTTGCTGAAACCCCCTTTGTCGTACAACTCCCTCATGCCGGCGCGATAGCGCGCTGACAAGAGCCCGAAAAGGACGATGAAAAATGGACGAGAGAGTCACCCCCACGAGTCCGGGTCCCCCCACCGCTCTGGGTCGCCGGCGCCGGCGCGTGGTGCCACTCGCGGCGGCGCTGTTCGGCGTCGTCTTCGTGGCTGCCGCCTGCTCGAGCGGACCGTCGAGCCCTGGCGTTGCTGGCTCCGGCTCTTCGCCCACGACCACACCGTCGGCGAACGCAGCGTCTTCGGGGAAGTCAGACCCGTCTCAGGCTGCGTCGGCACTGGCGTTCTCCCAGTGCATGCGTTCGCACGGGGTGAGCAACTTTCCCGACCCCAACGCCCAAGGCCAAATCACGGTCCAAGGTGGATCAGGTAACGGGGTCTCGAGCGGGCTCAATCCCAATAGCCCAGCCTTCCAGAGCGCTCAGAAGGCCTGCCAGCACCTCATGCCCGCGCCGAGCGCGGCTCAGCAGAAACAGGCACTAAGCCACGCCCTCAAGCAATCCGAGTGCATGCGGGCGCACGGCATCAAGGACTTCCCCGATCCTCAGAGCTCCGGGGGCGGCGTCAGCATCAAGATCAACGGCAGCGCCGGCAGTGACCTGAATCCCAACAACCCGCTCTTCCAGCGGGCCCAAGCGGTGTGCATGCCCAACGCCCCCAAACCTCCTGCCGGGGGGAACGGGTCGAAAGGTTCGGGCAACAGCGGGTCCAGCAGTAGCGGTTCCGTGTTCGGGGCTGGCTGATGAGTACTACCAAGGCATCTCCATCCACTGCCGCCGGACCTGCCGCTGCGTTCGAGCCTCCGCCCGAGCGGGGTCACGGCACCCGCCGCCGGCTGTTGGTGGTCGGGCTGGTCGTCGTGCTCGCCGCGGCCGGTTATGTCGTCGTGGCCAAACCGTTCGCCGGATCGAACGGGCCGCCCGGTGGCGTGGCCGACAACGCGGATCCGACCTCCACCACCACCGTGCAGGTTCAGGACATCTCCTCTCAGACCCAAGTGAGCGCCACGTTGGAGTACGCGGGCTCCTACTCGGTGGTGAACCAGGCCCAGGGGACCGTCACCTCGCTGCCCGCCATCGGGCAGGTGGTCTCTGAGGGCCAGGTCCTCTACGAGGTGAGCGGCAGCCCGGTCGTACTCCTCTACGGGATGACACCCGCCTACCGGACGCTTTCGGAGGGGGCAACCGACACCGCGACCAGCGGCGCCGACGTGGAAAACCTCAACTACGACCTGGTGGCGCTGGGCTACCTCACGAGCGCAGAAGTGGGTTCTGAGGTGGCCGACTTCACGTCGTGGACCAAGGTCGGGGTGGAAAAACTCCAGGCGGCGCTGGGCGTGACACAGAACGGCGTGCTCAGCTTGGGCCAGGTCGTCTTCTTGCCCTCGGCCACGCGTATCATCTCCCTCGGCGCGAACACGATCGCCGGCGGCGCGGCTCAGCCGGGCCAGCAGCTCATATCGGCCACCTCGACCGGACACGTCGTGGACATCGCCCTGGATGCCGACCAGCAAGGTGAGGTCGCGGTTGGCGACAAGGTCTCGATCACGTTGCCCAATGGCCAGATGACGCCGGGCACGGTGACCTCGGTCGGCACCGTGGCCACGGCACCTTCGAGCGGGTCGGGTTCGCCCACCATTACGGTCCTCGTCACCCCAGATGACCCAGCGGCCACGGGCACCCTCGACCAGGCGCCCGTCGAGGTCTCCATCACGCAGAACTCGGCCAAGAACGCGTTCGTCGTGCCGGTCGACGCCCTCCTCGCTCTCTCAGATGGCGGCTACGCGCTCGAGATCGTGTCTCTTGCGGGTGCGCACTCCCTCGAGCCCGTCACCACGGGGATCTTCGACGACGCCTCCGGCACCGTGCAGGTGAGCGGCGCCGGGGTCGCCGCGGGTCAGCGCATCGTCATCCCAGCGACATGAGGGTGAGGGACCCCGACGACACGAGCGGCCCCGCCGTGGGGGTCGGAACGGCCCTGGCCCCGAGGCTGCGGCCGGCGTCTGCCGATGGAACCGCCGCACCCGTCCTCGAACTCGACGCGGTCACGAAGTCCTACGGCGGCGAGCCGCCCGTGACGGCCCTGGCCGGCGTGACCTTCACGGTGACCGAAGGCGAGCTCGTCGCCATTGTCGGACCGTCGGGGTCAGGCAAGTCGACGCTGCTGCACCTCATGGGCACGCTCGATCGCCCCAGTGCCGGGTCCGTGCGGATCACCGGGCTCGATGTCTCACGGTTCTCGGAGCGCCAGCTCGCCGCCTTGCGGGCGAACCGCATCGGATTCGTGTTCCAGCAGTTCTTCCTCTCCGAGCACGCCGACGCGCTGGAGAACGTCGCGGATGGGCTGCTCTACACGGGCATTCCGGCCGCCGTGCGCCAACAGTCTCGCCGCGTGCGTTAACACGGGTCGGCCTCGGACACAGAACCTCCGCCCGGCCGACCCAGCTCTCAGGCGGTGAGCGCCAGCGAGTAGCCATCGCGCGTGCGCTGGTGGGCGTCCCGCCATCGTCTTGGCCGACGAGCCCACCGGAAACCTCGACAGCGGCACTGGCACCGCCATCCTCTCCCTTTTTGAGGAGCTGAACGCGGAGGGGGCCACCATCGTCGTCATTACGCACGACCGCGACCTGGCGGGACGGCTGCCCCGACGGGTCGAGATGCTCGACGGGCGCATCGTGGCCGATTCGGGCGGGTCGCACTCTGCCGGGAGCGACCAAGGGAACGGCGACCGGCCATGAGCGGGTCCCCACTCACGCTCGCGCCCAAGAACCTCTCACCAGGCGACCTGCTCCGCGTCGCCAGCGTCGGCTTGCGTACGCGGCGGTTGCGCGCCGCGCTCTCGTCGCTCGGCATCGCTATCGGCGTGGCGGCAATCGTTGCAGTTCTCGGGCTCTCTGCCTCCTCTCAGGCCGGTCTCTTGGCCGAGATCGGCCAGCTCGGCACCAACCTGCTCGAGGTGACCAACGGTCAGACAGTCTTCGGCCAGACGGCGGAGCTCCCCAAGTCGGCCCCCGCCATGATCGCCCGGATCGGGCCGGTGACCGCGACCCAATACACCGGGACAACCAGTGCGTCGGCCTACCGGAACCCGCTGATCCCGAGCGTCAACACCAACGGACTGAGCGTCGAGGCCTCCAGCCTCGGTCTCCCCAAGGCCGTGGGCACGACGCTGTTCGCCGGGACGTACCTCAATGCCGCCACCGCGCACCAGCCAGTCTGTGTGCTCGGTGCGGCTGCGGCACAGCGTCTCGGGATCGACCGCATCATTCCGGGCGAACGAGTCTGGGTCGGCAGCCAGTGGTTCTACGTCGTCGGCATCCTCAATCCGGCCGTGCTGGCACCTGATATCGACAGCTCGGTGCTCGTCGGCTTCCCAGCGGCGCAGAAGTACTTAGGCTTCGACGGGCACCCGAGCACGATTTACGTGCGTGCGGCCACCGACGAGGTCAACGCCGTGCAATCGGTGCTCGGAGCGACCGCTAACCCAGAGAACCCAGGCAACGTGGACGTGAGCCAGCCATCGGACGCGCTCGTGGCGCAGGCCGACGCCAAGAGCGCGCTCAACGGCCTTTTTCTCGGGCTTGGCGCGGTGGCTCTCCTGGTCGGCGCGGTCGGAGTCGCCAACATCATGGTGATCTCGGTTCTCGAACGCCGCAGCGAGATTGGCCTGCGACGCTCCCTGGGAGCCACGAAGGGTCACATCCGGACACAATTTCTCTCCGAAGCGATCCTTCTTGCTGTACTTGGAGGGGTTGTGGGCGTGGGAGCCGGGGCCCTGGCAACTTTGATCTACGCTTCGACCAAAGGATGGTCGGTCGATGTGCCGCCGATCGCATGGGCAGGCGGTTTCGTTTCCGCTTTGGTGATTGGTGCCGTGGCCGGACTGTTGCCGGCAATCCGAGCGGCGCGCTTGTCACCCACTGACGCACTTCGGACGGTGTGAGTCAGGGCGAAGAGCGTTCCGTGTCATTGCCTTCCTTGGCGTGATTCGCAATGGGGGGGAGAATGGCTTCGAGCAACATAGAATACAGTGGGAACAAGACGATCTCCGGGCATCTCGGCGTGGGAGAGAGTCGAACCCGATAACTGCAAGGTCTTTTGTACACTTGGGAGAGTCGACCTGCTTCGCTGCGGAGTCGACCTGACCGTCCACATGTATCCGCCAGCGGCCACCCGTAGGAACGGATAATAGGTTCGTTGTCCAAGCGTGTCCGTCTCTGTCCCAGGTGTCCAGGTGACCGTGGCTCCCCATTTGGCTCCCCTCCAGTCGACAGAGTCTGCGGTCCGCCGGGAGTCAGACCCACGCCTACGAGGCAGAAGCCGGGTACATCTCGCGACGTGTGGTCTCGCTCTGATGCCACTCCAGCGCCTCAGCCTCGTCGGTCCAGGCGACAATCGATTCACCGAGTTCGACGAGGATGTTATGGATCTCGGAGGGCGTCACCATGAAGAACTCGCGGCGCATGTTCACGTAGTTGACCCGGAACCGGCCGGCTTCTGGTGAAACTTGCCCTCCAAGGTAACGGCGTCGTCGGAGAAGACCAGACCGTGGACGTCGTAGTGGAAGGCGACGGAGGCGTCGCCGAGCTCGCGCACCCGGTCGAGAGGCTCTTGGCGCCTCGTCATCCCGATCTTGATCACCTTGGGTCGGAAGGCACCGACATTCGAGATGACGTAGACGTGGCCGGCCCAGATGTTGGCGGCCCAGATGTTGGCGGCCGCTCGTTGACCCCGTCGATGGCCTCGTTGATCTCGACCAACTTGGCTTCGGCTTCATCAGCCTTGGTATGGTCGCCATTGGCCCGCAGTTGCTCCGCTGCTTCCGAGTAGTGGGCGTGCTCTTTGAGTAGGCGTTCCTTCTCACGCTCGAACTCGCGCTGGGCGATCTCCTCTTCACGCAGTCGGGCCCGCTCGGCTCGATCGGCCTCCTTCTGCTCTGCCACCTTGGCCAGGTAGTCCGCCATTAGCTCGAGCTCTGCCACGCGAAGCGTGTGGCATTTGTCGGTTTGCCGAAAGGGTCTCAATCGATGGTGACCCTGTACGTTCAGCTCCGTGAGCGCTCCGGACGGCCGTGCAGCTTGAACACCTGCTGGACTTGGGTTGCCCAGAAAACAAGGGGATCCTCGAACTTGTAACCCAGACGACGAGCCATGTCGTAAAAGCCATCGCCCGGCTCCTTGTCCCCATCCTTGTGCGTAACTATCGAGGTGAGAAGGGGTCGGCCTGCCGCCTTCTCGTCCTCCAGGATTGCACCGAGCAAGTGGTTCATCAGCGCTGAATAAGGGTCAACGTGGACCACTTCGACATGAGGCGCAATCTCCCCGTACCAGGTCATACGGCGCTGCCATGCCGCATTCAGAATTGCTTGTTTGAGCTCGCCTTTTGCAAGCTCCCACTCGGCATCGGTCAGACCAAACGTTGATTCCGAACTACGCATGTCCGTCATGCCTCCAGAGCTCGCGGGCGCAGATCCTCCTACAACGCCAAACGATATTGCGTCCCGCGCTCGTGTGCGGCGTCTGGGCCACCATCCAGTTGCGGGCGCCGATAGCTGCGGTCCACACAAAGCACGGACTCGTCTGCTGCCCATTCTGGCCGTGGGGCCCCGGAGCCCCGGCGTGCTGTCGGCGGCGATATCGGGTCAAGCCGGAGAGTCCTTGTTCTTCGCCCTCGTGACATGAGCGATTGCTGTCTTCAATGTCACGCTTGTTGGCGGCCACTTCCCGGGCTCAGATGCTCCGCTTGCTGCATGAGCGCCGCTGCCCTTCCGGCTGATTCTCCCGCAGGGACGACGAACATCACACTTGAGGCTGGTTTCACGAGTATCGGTCTGTCGAGACTGGTTCCGCTTTCGCGTAGATGCTGCACAGCGATGCCGATCCAGGCATCGAGGCACTGCCCGTAGAACGATTGCTGCTCGTACAGCTGCCCAACGAGGAACCCCAGCGCACTGAGGATCGCCGAGCTGCTCGCCGCAAGGTCCCACTCGGTTCTCGCCATCTGGACGCGCTCAAGCGAAGGGTGCGCCAGGTTCCGATCGATAAGTGTTAAATGTTGCTGAAGGAAGTCAACGGCGTCGTCACCAATTGCCAGTCGAGGGTCCCACTCAGCGCTCATCATCACTGGCGTGACGTCGAGACCTCTCTTCCAGGCGCGGACATTGATCTTGTTCTTTACCGGACGTCCGATGATGAATTCGATGAGGCAACGCTGGTGGGTAAGTGCGGCCTCTAGGAGCAGCGTGCCTCCTATCAGGTCCGGCTCGGTATCCTCTGCGATGAGAGCGCGGCGCGAGCGCGTACACCTCCCAACCGATGATTCTGGCGTGCAGCCACGTGTGCATCCATTGCCGCTTCTCATTGTCGGTGAGCGGCCGGTCTGTCGGGAACACCATGTCGAGTGATTCCTCCTCGTCGTGTCCGGCAATCTTCACAGACATATGGTCCAGAACACTTCACGGCGGTACCTGCCCTGACCGTTACGCGATCATCTCAACAACCGTCCGCTCTACGATCGCTCCACGAGACGACTATGACGAGGGCTTCATCCAGATCGAAAGCCCGATTTCTTCTGTCCGTTCCCAGAACTCGCCGGACGAGGACACCTCCCGGAGCAACGTCCGGAGGTCCTTCTCGAAGGCATCGAGGCGTTCGCCGAATAGGTGGGGAGCGGCCGAGGAGAGCGAATAGACGGATGCCACGATCTCGTCCTGTGATCGGGCGAAGACTTGGCCGCCTCCTACGTTCAGTCGCCGTGGTCCGACGAAGCCAGTCGTCGCGAGGACCGTATCCTCGTCGGAGGCGGTACCCAAGGGGAGTGATCCCCGCCCGGCTCGGCGGATTGGACCGATGTACGACGCCACGAGCACGTCGATCTGGTCGCGTGGGGGGCGTGGGACCAGGGAGATCGCCGATGTCAGCTGACCCCCGATGAGTGGTCGCACCGACATTGACCAGAGCGCCACCGGGCTGGAGCATCTCGAAGGCGATCGCCGCGACCTGTGGACGGTTCATCCAGTGGAAGGACTGGGCCAGGGTGACAACCCGAAATATCCCCAATCCGTCGGGCAGAGATTCGGCCCTCATGCACACCCACCGCATGTTGCCGTAGCCGAGCCGGCGGGCCTGAAGCGCAGCCTCTTGGACCATCCCCTCGTCGGCGTCGACGCCGATCACCTCCTCGAACAGGTCGGTCAGGACCAAGGCCAGGGAACCAGGCCCGCACCCCAGGTCTAAAAGCCGTCCGACGCCATCCAACGCCAGCTCGTGCCGTAACGCCACGGCGACGTCGGAGAGGTACGGAAGGCGGCCGACCGGATAGTACGGAGCGCTTCCGGCGTAGAGCGAGGGATCCCACTCCCATTCCTTGGCCACCGTTCGATCCTAACGATGCATCTGGTTTCAGCCAACGGCCTCGTCGCAAGCCGATCGCTCTCGGGCGTCCGCTGAACCATCAGGCCAGCGGAATCACGGCCTCGCCAGTTTCGCGGATGTCGTCAAGGTGGTGCTGACCTTCGTGCATGGCCTGTCGGACCAGCCACCGTGCCGTGCGCTCCTCGTTGGGAAGCCGTGTTACCACTCGGTCCCAATCCTCCGATCCGGTTCGGTCAATCTCCTCGCAGAATCCGGTTGCGGTCGCTTCAAGTTCGCCCAGGACGGCGTTCACGTCACTCTCGTTGTATCGGAAGCGGCGAGCACGTAGGTCGTTGAACATCGGTTCGAGCGCCGGCTGGTCCTCAGTTCGCGCCCTGTGCAACCGGATGGTGTATGTGGAATAGACGTCGCGAACGTGACAGAGGTACTCAGCGACGGACCAGGCTCCTGGGCGGGGATGCTCTCGCCACACCTCCTTCGGTATGCCCAAAACCGCATCACGAACCTTGGTTGGGATCGAGTGGACGAACTGAATTGCAGTCTCGATGGATATCTCCTGGTAGGAGAGCCCGCAGTCCTGACAGATGTGATTCTCCATGGCCAACGGCGGCAATTGGTCAGGTTTGTCCCCGTCTACTGCCACTCGATCGGACACGCCCACATCATTCACCATCGACCTCGGGCTCGTCCGCTCCCGTAGAGCGAACGGCATTCGGCGGTGTTCGGCTCGTTCTTCATATCCCTGGGAGCTGCCCGCAAGGGATCGTCTTGTGGGAAACTGCCGGGGTCGGCCGGCAACGGTGTGTCTGGGTGACGCTGGAAGGCGTGGACCATCAGCGACCTGCCCAATGCCCGACTCTGGCGTCATACCTCTCGATGCCCACTTCTCGGACCGTCCTCCGGCGACTGGTCCTCCGCTTGCTGCATGAGAGCGGCGGCCCTTCCAGCCGATTCTCCAGCTGGGACTACGAACATCACACTTGAGACCGGTCTCACCAGTATCGGTTTATCCAGGCTGGTCCCGCTTTCCCGAAGGTATTGATCAGCCAAGCCGATCCAGGCGTCGATGCACTGCCCGTAGAACGATTGCTGCTCGTACAGTCGCCCGACGAGGATTCTCAGGGCTCCGAAGATCGCCGAACTGCTTGGCGCGAGATCCCATTCGGTCGTAGCGATATGAACAGCGCTCAAGCGAAGGGTGTGCCAGGTGTCGGTCGATACGGGTCAAATGCTGCTGAAGAAAGTCGACTGCGGCAGTACCTAGTGCCTCCCCCGGGTCCCAGTCCGCGCTCATCGTCATAGGCGTGATGTCGAGGTTGCTCTTCCAGGCGCGGGCGTGGTTCTTGCCAGGACGTCCGATGACGAACTCTATGAGGCAGCGCTGATGGGTGAGTGCGGCCTCTAGGAACAGTGTGCCTCGCATCAGGTCCTGCTCAGTATCCACTGCGATCAGCGCGTGCGAGCGCGAGCGTTTCCCAACCGATGATTACTCGCGTGCAGCCATGTGTGCATCCATTGCCGCTTCTCATCGTCAGTAAGCGGCCGGTCTGTTGGGAACACCATCGCGCCTTGTTCCTCCTCGTCGTGTCCAGCGATCATCACAGACATGTGGCCCGGTACGGGAATGTCTGCCCCCCTGGCCGTTGCCCGTTCACGTCAACGACGGTCCGCTGCAGGATCCTCTTGGGGGCACGAGAGTTGGCGTGGCGGGTCAACTGCTAACTGCGCGCTAACCCGCTCACTCAGGCACGTCGGGGGCATGCCCCACTTGGATTTAACGGCGTCAAAGTGGGGCACCTGACGAACAGTCGACTGGCGAGTCACCCATGGTCGTCCTGCTGCCAACACGAACCGCTCACGGTCATTGTTTGGCTGGGTCACCGTGCTACGTCCAACCGGCCTGGGTGGCAGATTGGCTCGGGACTGCGAACCTCGGTGAATAGTCATAGATCGGTGGTGGGCTACTCCTCCCGGCTGCGACAGCCTTCGAAGAACACGTCCATCGTCTGGCTAAGACGAGACCTCAGGTCATCACGCTCGCCCCACTGGCGAATAAGCCAGTTGGTGATGGTCAGCATGTAGACCGCCGTCAGCATTTCAGCGAGCTGCAGGGGATCGAGTTGGCTGCTTATTTCACCTCGCTCTTGGCCTTGGCGGAACAGCGCGGCAAGGAGTGCGAAGTTGGCCAGGTCCTTGGTGGCCGCATCGCCGGTCGAACCATAAAAGAGGTTGGTCTTGGTCACGACGGTCTCCATGAACACGTCGTCGGCCGCGAAAAACTCCCCCACCACTTGTACCAGTTCGCGGATCCGAACGACGACTGGTTCGTCGGTGCGCGAAAGGAGATGCTCGAGCAGGAGCCGGTAGAGGTCCTTGCCCTCGGTGGCCGACTCTTGGAGTATCGCCTCCTTCGTCGGGAAGTAGTTGAAGAAGGTCGCTTCCGAAACGCGCACACGTTCGACGATGTCGACGATGCGGGTGGCGTCATATCCGCGATTGCGAAACATCTCCATAGCGGCGGTGAAGAGCTCCTGACGCAGCTCCGCCTTCTTCTGCTCTCGCAAGCCCATATCTTATGGTCCCTCCAAGTTTTGACTTGCTATATTATTCAAGTAACTCTACTACAGCTCCGATGGAAGGCATCGGCCTCCTCCCCGCCTCCGAGCTGCTCGGGCTCCTGCGCAGCGGCGAGCTGTCGAGCAGGGAGCTCCTCGAGCACTACCTGTCCCGCGTCGAGCGGCACAACCCCGCCCTCAACGCCGTTGTCAGCATGAACGCGGCCGAGGCACGGAAAGTAGCGGACGCCTGCGACGCCGCCTTGTGCAGCGACGGTCCGATCGGACCTCTGCACGGATTGCCAATGACCGTGAAAGACCAGTTCGCCACCCGGGGAATGCGGACAACGTTTGGCGTGAGGGCAAACCGACACTTCGTACCCAGCGATGATTGCGTCCCAGTAGCCCGGCTCCGCACCGCTGGCGCCGTGATCTTCGGCAAAACGAATCTTCCCCCATTGGCTGGCGACATGCAGACGTACAACCGGCTCTTCGGGACGACCAACAATCCCTGGGACTTATCGCGCACTCCTGGGGGTTCCTCAGGCGGCTCGGCGGCGGCAATGTCGACCGGATTGTCCGGCCTTGAGCTCGGAAGCGACCTCGCGGGTTCCATCCGTCTCCCCGCCCATTACTGCGGCGTCTACGGGCATAAGCCTTCGTTCGGGATCATGTCGTTCCCGGTCGGTCCCGGCGCACGCCCGGGGAACCAAGCCGAGCACGACATCGCCGTCCCCGGTCCGTTGGCCCGTTCGGCTGGCGATCTCGAGTTGGCCCTCGATGTGCTGGCCGGCCCCAGCCAGGCCAACGCAGTGGCATGGCGGCTCGACCTCCCGCCGGCCCGCCGCTCATCTCTCGTCGACTACCGCGTCGCCGCGTGGCTCGACGACCCTGCGTGCCCCACTGACCCCTCAGTTCTGGCGCCTCTCCAGGCGGCGGTCGAATCACTCCGCAGCGCTGGAGTGCAAGTCGATGCGACAGGTCCTGATCTCGACCTGAAGAAGGCCTTCAGGAACTTCCAGAAGCTGCTCTACGGGGTCCTCTGTCACAACCTGCCCTACGCCATGCTGTGGCCGCCCCGACTCCCATGGTTGTTCGTCCCGCCCGTCCCTGGCGACAACCAACTGTCGCGGGTGCTGCGCTATGGCGCCGCGAGCCACCGGGACTGGACCTTGGCCCACGAGGCCCGCGAGGAGTTCCGCGAGACGTGGGCGTCCTTTTTTGAGCGCTACGACGTCCTGCTGTGCCCGGTGAGTCCGGTGGCCGCCATAGTCCACAATCAACATTTTGGCGGAGCGATCATCTTCCGTTCGATGCGCGGGACGCATCGTCGCCGTCGCTACATGGACCAGATGATTTGGCCCGGAGTGGTGGGGGCGTCCTACCTCCCGGCAACAGTGGCGCCCGTGGGCATGACGGAAAACGGACTCCCGGTCGGAGTGCAGATCGTGGGCCCATATCTCGAGGACCGAACCACCATTGACTTCGCCCGACGACTCGCCGAGGTCGTTGGCGGCTTCCAACCCGGGCCGACGAGATGACTGGTTGACCGGTGGTCGTCCTGCTCGCCCTGTGCTCCGCCGGGCTCTTCGGCGCCTCCTCTGTGCTGATGCACTCAAGAGCTCGCCTCGTGCCGACTGAGAGATCGCTACGGCCTGGGCTGCTCACAGATCTGGCTCAGCAACCGATGTGGCTGGCGGGATTAGGAGGACAGGCCGCCGGGTTCGGTCTGCAGGCAGCGGCGCTGGGTGTCGGCTCTTTGGTCATCGTCCAAGCGATCGGTCCGACCAGTCTTCTCGTGGCGCTTCCACTCGCAGCGAGAATGCTGAGGGAGCCGATGCGCCACTCCGATGTCCTGGGTATCGCTTCGACGGTCACCGGGATCACCGCATTCCTCGTTGTTGCGTCCCCACGACCCGGCACGTCACAACCGCAATCAGGGCCGTGGTTCGTTGTCATCGCCGCCGGCGTGCTAATCACGGCTGGTCTCGTCGCTGCAGGCTCGCGACGGTCAGGACCAATCCGAGCCGTTACGTTCGCTACCGCCTGTGGCGCCGTGCTCGCCATCAACGCCGCACTCACCAAAACGGTAGTAAGCCCCTTCGGTCAAAGTCTCGGCTCAGGGCTGAGGGCTTGGGAGCTCTATGCCCTCGTCTGCTCGCTGCTGCTCGGCATGCTGCTCATGCAAAGCAGCTTTCAAGCTGGGCGGATCGACTGGTCTCTGCCTGCTCTGACGGTTTCGAACCCGGTCTTCAGCGTCATGATCGGTGCGACGGCTTTTCATGAGAGCTTCGGCACACAGCCGGGCACGGTCGCAGCCCTGGTCGCCTGCGTCGCCGTCGCCGCCATAGGTGTGGTCGTGCTGGCTCGCTCGCCGGCCCTAAGGGAGTTGCACGAAGCTGACCGAAGCCAGCTCACCGATGGGTTCGCTACGAACAACCGATCATGAAAATGAGAACGAGAGAGCGACCATGACTATGACCTACCAAGACGCAATGAGCGCAGGAGAACAAGCGCTCCTGGCAGGAGACCCCGACCACGCCTTCGAGCACTTCGCCCAGGCTCACGCTCTGGGCCACGACGTCCGAAGCCACCACATCGCCGCACACGCCGCCATGATGCGCGCCAGTTGGCACGGCCATCACCCATTCGGCATCGTTACCCAACTCACCCTATGGGGCGTCGCCCACCGCCCAGCGGCCCCGCAGAAGCCGTCGGGAGCGTGACAGACGGACCCGATTCGGAGGTTCTGCAAAGCGACGCCGACTGCCACAGAACATGCTCAACTCCAGAAACTATGAACGGAGCCACAAGACGGGACCCCAGAACTAGCACTCTGGGTCAATGGAGTTGACCCGCCTCGGTAGACGGCTGCCCCCGTAAGTTCATCGGTCACGAAGACCCAGAGCGCCTCCGTACGCCGGTTTCGCGGCGCAGTAGCTCGGCCACAAGTGACCTGTCTGCTTGCTATCGTGAGCAGTCCTGTCGGCCTTGAGCACTGGCGGTTGACCGAGCCAGTCAACCCGAACATGACTGGCCTATTGGCTCCCTGAGCTGCGGGTCCACGCCTCGAATCAAGTTTCGGACGCCGGCCACGAGACATGGGTTTATTGAATGCTTTCCAACCTCGACACCGAGGGATGGCGGAAGATGGCAGCCGGAGGATGGACGCTCCGCACCGGTGGAATCACGCCTGATCCACAAGAACCGGCCTGCCCCACCGATGAGTTTGCTGCTGGCTAATCCGCCTCAACCGGCACAACGGGGCTAGTCGGAGTGGGAGGTTGGAGGGTGAAAATAGACGGTTGGTCGCCGGGGTGGCGCGGGAACAGTTTACGGCACGCACTTCCGAAACCTGACCATCCCCCCGTTGGCCGGACACCTCGAATAGGAGGTAGTCATGCCAACGGTGACCGAGAAGAAACCCGAACCG
Organism: uncultured Acidimicrobiaceae bacterium; assembly: GCA_963774885.1. GTDB lineage: Bacteria > Actinomycetota > Acidimicrobiia > Acidimicrobiales > RAAP-2 > Bog-756. The sequence goes on along the minus strand of CAVZGQ010000002.1, from coordinate 566,709 downwards.
GCCGAGCCGGCGAGGCGTCGGGGTAGGTATCCAAAGGAGTTCCGTCGAGACGCGGCGGCCCTGGTGATCGACCAGCACCGCACGATCGCGGACGTGGCCCGAGAGCTCGGCGTCGTCGAGCAGACGCTCGGCAACTGGGTGCGCCAGGAACGCATCGACCGCGGCGAGCGCGAGGGGACGCACGACCGAGATCCGCGAGGAGAACACCAGGCTCCGCCGGGAGGTCAAGCGTCTGACCATGGAGCGGGACCTGCTGAAAAAAGCAACGGCCTTTTGGGTGAGGGAGTCGGACCGGTGAGCCGCTATCGCTGGATCGACGCCCGGAAGGCCGAGCACTTCCCCGTCGCGGCGGCCTGCGCGGTGGCCGGGACGTCTCCACCTCGACCTACTACGACTGGGCCGAGCGTTCGGCCGCTCCGACCGACGCCGAGTGGGACGAGGCGCTGGTGGTCAACGAGATGTACGAGTCCACTCCGGCCACGACGACACCTATGGCAGCCCCCGCGATGACCGACGAGCTGGCGCCGCCGGGGCTTCTGCGTCAACCACAAGCGCACCGAGCGCCTGATGGCCGCCTACGGCATCTACGCCAGCGACGGCCGGCGCAAGAAGGTCCGCACGACCATCCCCGACGTCAGCGCCCCGCCGCTGCCCGACCTGGTCAAGCGGGACTTCTCGGTCGGCGCTCCCGGCGAGCGCACCTGTGGCGACATCACCTACATCCCGACCGGCGAGGGCTGGCTCTACCTGGCCGACGTGCTCGACCTCGGCTCACGCCGCCTCGTCGGCTTCGCCATGGCCGAGCACATGCGCACCGAGCTGGTCGCGAGCGGCCCTCGACATGGCCGTCGCCGCTCGCGGCGGCGACGTCGCCGGCATGATCTTCCACCACGACCGCGGGACCCAGTACATGTCGAGAGAGTTCCGCGAGCTCTGCGACAAGTACCAAGTGGCCCAATCGGTCGGACGCATCGGCTCGTGCCCCTTAACCGGTCAATATTCCATTGGCAGTAGTAGTCGGCCGCTGGACGCTGTGGATACTGGGGATAAGCGTTTGGGCAGATCCACAGCCTTTCCCTCTTGTTCTCGACAGGCACGCTATGGGTTACTGATGTCGCATGGACACCGACCTGCGCGTCGTCCTCGAAGACAAGCAATGGCAGCTCGTCAGCGAGCGCACGTCTGACGTCGTCACGCTCGTCAACGACTACCTCGGTTACCTCGCCGACAGGAACTACTCGCCCCAGACCGTCCGCACCTACGCGTTCGCGCTGCTCGCGTTCTGCCGATGGCTCTCCTGCGAGGACATCGAGCTCGAGGCGGTCACGACCGAGGTGCTGCTCGACTACCTGAGAGCGTGCCGGCAGGCGAGGGTCGCGGGTCGGCCAGGGCCCAACGTGGTGCGCATGGACGGCCGGCGAGCCGACGCCTACAGGCCTTCGACGATCAACCTGCGGCTGGCGGCCATCGAAGGCCTGTTCGCGTTCAGATGCATGCGGGACCCCGACGCCAAGAACCCGGTCCCCAAGGGCAAAGAGGCGCGGAGGCCGAGTGCCGGGGAGCGAGCCGGGATGCTCAGCCACGTGGCCCGGCGCCCTCGCCATCGCTCGCCGCTCCGACTGCGAGAGCCCCGCACGCTGCCGCGGTCGCTCGACCGCCACGAAGTGGTGGCGCTCGTCGAAAGCCTCCGCAGCTTCCGGGACCGGGCCATCGCCGGGCTCATGGTCTTCTGCGGGCTGCGCGCCGGAGAAGTGCTCGCCCTCGAGGTCAAAGACGTCGACATCGGCGGGCGCTGGCTCCGAGTCTTCGGCAAGGGCCGAAAGGAGCGGCGCGTCCCGCTCGACGTCGACGTGGCGGGGATGATCCAGACCTACCTGCTCGCCGAGCGGCCCGAGACCAACTCCAAGGCGCTCTTCGTCGTGGCCAAGGGCCCCAACCGCGGCCAGCCCCTCACCGCCGGCCGGACTTCGGAGCATCTTCCGCTACCACCGCACCAAGGCCAAGGTGCCGGCGGGCCATCCCCATGCACTTCGTCATACCTTCGGCACCGCGCTCGCCGAGGCCGGGGTCGATCTCGTCGTCATGCAGGCGCTGCTTGGCCATGCCCATATCGACACCACGGCCCAATACGTCCACGTTGCACCCGCACACGTGAAGGAGGAGTTCGATGCCGCGCGCGAGCGCCAGCGTGCGCGTCGCTGAGCGCAGGGCGGAGGACCTCGTCTCCGACTACCTCGCGCACCTCGTCCGCACCGGCCAGAGGAACCGCCAACGCGGAGGCCAACGCACGGCGCTTCCTGCGCCGCTGGCCCGAGCCCCAGGCTGGGCAGCTCAGCCTCTCGCCCAGCGTCTGTCCGAGGGCCCGAACACGAGGTCCTTCGTCACCTTCTTGATCGTCTGGGGCCACGTCCGCCCCGGCTACGACTATCTCGTCTCGCGAAAGCTGGCGAGCTTCTGGAGAGAGATCGCGGGATCTGCGCTCGAAGAGGACATGACGCTCTTTTGCGAGGCAGCCGAGTCCATCGGCTACACCCCGATCAACGCGTGGCGCAGTGCTTCTCAGTCGGTCGGTCGTCTGCTCATCCAGAGTGGACGCCGTCTCGACGAGCTCACCTTGGCGGACTTCGAGGAGCTGACAGACGGCGTGTCGGAAACAGGAGGAGGCGACCGGGAAAGGAAAGCGCCACTACCACTCGGCGCTCAGCTGTGCGCACCGGGTGCTGTTCCACCTCGAGATCATCGAGACACCGCCGCCGCACTGGCAAGGACCCGAGAGCTACGAGCGGCGCATGGCCGACGTCGCGGCAGCCCTGAGGCCGCCCTTCGTCGCCTATCTCGAGCGCAAGGCTGCGACCTGTCGTCAAAAGACGGTGACCGGCATCGCGACGCGCCTCGCCCACTTCGGCCGCTTCCTCGCCGAGCTTGACCCGGACCTGTCCTCCCTCGCCGAGCTCGACCGCGAGCGGCACATCGAGCCCTATCTCAACTCGATCAGCGACGCCGTCAACTCCAAGACCGGTGAGCCGATCACGGTGGCCGACCAAGACCGGCGGATCCGGGCGCTCTCGAGCTTCTTGACCGACATCGCCGAGTGGGGCTGGGAGCAGGCACCGGCCCGCAAGCTCGTCTTCCGCTCCGACATGCCTGCGCCTTCCGCGCACACTGCCGCGTTATTTGCCGGTCGACGCCGACCGGCGCCTCTCTGAAGCACTCGAACGCTCCGAGTACCGCCTGGCCGCCGACGCGCTGCTGCTTCAGCGGGCCTGTGGGCTTCGCATCGGAGAGCTGCTGGACCTCGAACTCGACTGCGTCCACGAGATCCCGGGCAACGGCGCGTGGCTGAAGGTCCCCCTCGGCAAGCTCGACACCGAACGGATGGTCCCCCTCGACGACGAGACCGTCGCCCTCATCGACCGCATCGTCGCCACGCGCACCGAGGGACGTCCGCTCGTCCATCCGCGCACCAGGCGCCTCGTCCAGTTCCTCTTCACCCACCACGGCCGCCGACTCGGCCAGGCGGCCCTGCGCCTCGAGCTCGACCGCGCCGCCAAAGAGGCCGGGCTCGGGCACGTGACCAGCCACCAGCTCCGCCACACCTTCGCCACCGCCATGGTGAACGCCGGGGTGTCGCTCCAGAGCCTCATGGCACTGCTCGGCCACGTCTCGGCCGAGATGAGCCTGCGTTATGGGCGGCTCTTCGACCAGACCGTGCGCGCCGAATACGAACGAGCGCTCGAGCTCGCCAAGGCCCGCATCGGACCGCTCCCCGACAACAAGCGACGGATCCCGCTCACGCGCCGACGGCGACTGGCGCGACGAGCCCGCCATCAAGTCCCGCCTGGCCGGTGGCTACTGCCTGCGGGCTCCGGCACAAGGAGCCTGCCCCTACGCGAACATCTGCGAGCACTGTCCGAGCTTTCGCACCGACGCGGCCAGCGTCTCGGTGCTCGCGGCCCAGCGGGTCGACGCCGAGGCCCTGGCCCAAGACGCCGAAGCCCGCGGATGGATCGAAGAAGCCGATCGCCATCGCCGGCTCATCACCCGCCTCGACGCGCTGTTGGCCGAGGAAGAAGCCGGGTGACTTCTCCGACACCCTCGCTCGGGTCGAACGTGCGTGCGCGGAGCTGGTCCGTGACGCCGAGCCGGTGACCTTCACCAACGTCGCCGAGCGGGCCCAGATCAGCCGGACCACCCTCTACCGAGACGAGAACCTCCGGGTGGTCGTCGAAGACCATCGTCAACGCAGCCATGACCCACGGAGCCTCTCAGGAGTCGTGGCCGAGGTCGGTCACCTGCGAACCGCCGTGGAGGCGCTCGCCGAACGTGTCCGAAGCCACGAAGAGCAACTGCGCCGGCTGAATCGCAAGCGGAAAGCCAACTGAAGGCTCTTCCTTCATCCGCGTTGTCCACAGGTCTCGAGCGCGATTAGCCGGTTAATGCTAGGACAACGCGGTGGCTGAATCGTTCTGGGCCAGCCTCAAACGAGAACTCGTCAGTCGCTGTCGCTTCGCGTCGAGAGCAGAAGCTCGCCGGGCCATCATCGCCTGGATCAACCACTACAACGCGGTGCGCCTGCACAGCTCGCTCGGCAACGTCCCGCCGATCGAGTGGGAACTACGCCATCACCCCTCGACGCTGGCCGCGGAGCCCGAAGCCGCGTGACAGCGTCCTCTCAGATCGCTCCTGCGGCGCTCAAATACTCTGGCCGGGGTCAACCACCATGCAGATCGCGGCCAACAGCACGTACTATCAGCCCAACATCAACCTGTCCGGCTGGCGGGGGGAAGGCCAACCTCTCATGAGTGCTTTAGTAGCGTCGAGGGCGTGACAGAAGGAAAGGGACCCCCAGTCCGCCCCGCGATCGCCTGGGCAGAAGTGACGATCGACTATTCGGATACTGAGCGTGCGGCGGTATTTTGGAGCACCCTCCTCGGGGTTCCCGCCAAGAAGCAGCGGGTCGATGGTTGGTATCAATTGGCGCCGACTGCCGGTGGGCCGGTTCTTAATCTGCAACCAGTAGGGGAGGTCAAAACCGGGAAGACCCGAGCTCACTTGGACTTTTGGGTCGATGACCTCGGGACCTCAATTGCGTTCGTGGAGCAACTTGGTGGAACGGTCCTAGATCAACACGGATTTGAAGAATGGAAAATTGCAGTGATGGCAGATCCGGAGGGAATCGAGTTCTGCCTTGTCGGCCGGACCTAGATCCACTTCGCCGGTACGTGTGGCGGCAGCCCGATCCGTACCCCGACTCTCGCCGAGGATTTTCTAAGGCGACTTCAGCTGCCAGACTGACGGGTCCGCCGGGTCTGAGGCACACAAAAGTCATAGAGTTTGTTAGGTGCGGATGAATTGGGCGGAGTCCATTTACATCAACAGCGGATTGCGAACTAAGCGACTGCGAAGAAGCGTGATCCCGAGGCTCGTCGGATTGGGCGGTCGTACCGACGGTCTCGAGGTCCTCGACATTGGATGTGGACCGGGCGAATGCGTTGCAGGTGAAATCGAAGATTTCGGTGCCGGCCGTGTCACTGCGATCGACTTCGATCCAAAGATGGTCCAACGAGCCAGTAGCCGACTTGCCCAGTATGGAAACCGAGTGACTGTCCTACAAGGTGACGTTACAAATCTTCCATACGAAGCAGGTACGTTCGATGCGGTCTTCAATTTCGCGGTGTTGCACCATGTGCCTGACTGGAAGGCAGGGCTACAAGAGGTCGCCAGAGTTCTAAAGGTCGGAGGGCGACTGTTCTCGCAGGATCATGACGTCGCCAATCATGACTGGCTATCACGTCATCTCTTTGTACACCCTCCGGACAGGTTCACGAATGCCGACTTTCTCACTCAGTTGGCGAGTGTCGGTCTGAACACATTGGCGATGGAGGACCGGCCAGTGCAACTGCTGGTCGCAGCGCTGAAGAATTGACGGGTTCTCCAACTATCATTGGGGTGCCGCCGTACGCCCAGGTGGGTGACGCAGTTCCGGCTCGACTGGGATAGTCCGGGCAGAAGTCATGCGACGTATCGTCCGCGGGGTATTTGCTATCGGTGCCTACTGAGGATTTGACTTCCGGGGATGGCGACGGTCCTCTTTGGCACGACCGGAACCTGGGGGGACCTCTTTCCGATCATTGGTTTGGCAAAAGGGCTGACCAGAGAAGGGCATTCGGTACAAATCGCCTCGTCGCCTACGTATCGAGAGCTGGTCGAAGCCGAAGAGATCGCGTTCGTCGGGATCGGTCCACCCTTGGGGTTCGCCGAATACGCCGCCGAGCCAAAGATCATGGACGGCCGTTTAGGAGGGTTTGCTGGATTCTCCTACCTTTTCAAACGCTTCATCTTTCCGAATCTCGATCGCTATGTCTCAGACCTCCGCCAAGCACTCGTAGGCGTTGACGTGTTCTTCGCCCATCCTGCTCTCATTAGCTCACCCATAGCTGCCGAGGCCAACGGTGTGCGGCACGCCACGATCTCGGTCTTTCCCGGGTTGATCCCCACCGTGCACGCAAGCGCACTACCGACACGGCTCTCTGCAGCACCTGGGGCCATGGGGCGTGCCGTCAACAGGGCATCGTGGGCTGCGGGCAAGATGAACATGCGCCGCCTATTCGACCCGCCCATCAATCGCGCTCGCCGAGCAAGTTGGTCTGTCGCCCATTTCCAACACGTTTTTTGCACCCGTCTCAGCCGGCAGTCCTTACCTGGTGCTCTCCTCCCCGGCTGTCGTCGATCGACCAGCTGATTGGCCCGCGCAGGTCGAACTCACGGGGTTCATCAACTGGGACCGCCCGAGTTCATGGGAGATGCCAGACGAACTACTTCGGTTTTTGGACGAACCTGATCCAACGGTCCTCATCACTCTTGGTGCGAGTTCTTCGCTCGACCCACAGAACTTCTACGACGAGGCCATCGGCGCTGCTCACGACGCCGGCTACCGAGCACTCGTGCTGACCGGACCCATCCCCACGTCACCGCCCGAGCCATCTGGGGGCGATCGAACCCTGTCCCTGTCTTTCGCACCCCTATCTCTGGTCGCCCCCAACTGCGATGCCGCCATCCATCATGGTGGGTTGGGAACAACCATCGAATTGCTAGAGGCAGGGCTCCCTCAGCTCATCGTCCCCAGAGGTTTCGACCAACCCCAAACAGCCTCGCGAATGACCAAGCTCGGGGTTGCACGATCGCTTGCGTGGCGAGTGGCAAATCAGCGTCGTCTCCATCGCGAGTTCGTGGCCCTCATCGGGCAAGACCTCTATATGCAAAGAGCCGTCGAGCTACAGACTCAGCTTGCGAAGGAGGACGGTCTTGGTCGAGCGATCGAGGCAGTGAACAGAGCGGTCGCCTAGAGGTCCGAGCCGGCACGCCGGACCGTGAACACAGAGGTGCGAGGGTGCCCCCGTAACGCCGGTTTCGCGACGCAGCAGGCCGGCCAAAACGGACCGCCTGCTTGCTATCGTGAGCACCCAGTCGACTGCGAAATATCGACCGGAGGCTGAGCGAGTCAACCCGAGCAATGAGGACGAGATGACCCTCTGAACTGGCGATTCGCAGCCTGAATCCACGTTTGGGAGATCGGTCACGAGACATGGGTTTACTGAATGCTTTCCAACCAGCGCCTTCATCCGTGGCGACGGACGATGGATGATTTTCAGCTATGCGTGGCGCAGCGCTTGCGATAGTTGCCTGCCCATGAACGGCACCCTGGGGACGCCCCTGGGTCGGCAATGGCACGCGTGAGGGGAGACGTATCCAAGCTGAGATCGGCGGTTTCGGCCCGGCTGCCGAATCGTCCGCGGGTAGTCGCGGACATCGGACCGCAACCCGTCTCCCTGATACGCGCCCGTTGTTGTCTCGCAATAGATCGAGGCTCGGGGCGACGAGCTTGACAAAGCGAATCCTCTCTTGCATAGTTTTATATATGAGTAGTGAACTCATCAAGCAGACAATCACCTTTCAGCTGAACCAGACCTCTGGCCTCCCTGCCTACCTGCAGATCGTCCAGCAGGTCGAGCAGGCGCTGCGGATGGGTATCCTTCTGCCTGGCGATCAACTGCCGACGGTCAAACAGGTGGTTGCCGAGGTGGCGATCAATCCGAACACGGTGACGAAGGCATACCGGGAGCTTGAGCACGCCGGGTTGGTCGAGGGACGCCAAGGTGTGGGCACCTTCGTGGTCCGGCGTCCCCATGGACCCCCGCCGGACGAGCAGGTACGCCTCGCTCGCGGCCTCGAACGCTGGGTCGCGGCGGCGCGAACGGCCGGTCTCGACGATCAAGCTATGGAGGCGATGTTGCGGTCGTTGCTGCGAACGGCGTCGCATCGGGGCGTAGCGTGAGCAGCGAAGAAATCGCCATCGAGACCGTCTCGCTTGCCAAGCGCTACGGAGCGACGTGGGGTCTACAGGACTGCTCGATCGAAGTCCCCGCGGGCAGCATTTCGGCATTGGTTGGCCCGAACGGTGCCGGTAAGACGACGCTCCTGCGGTTGCTCATGGGGCTGCGGCGCCCGACGTCGGGGGAGGCCCGTGTGCTCGGAAGGGCGCCCGTGCAGGATGAGGACTTCCTGGCGAGTGTTGGCTTTCTCGCCCAAGACATCCCCCTCTATCGTCAGTTCTCGGGGGCCGAGCACATCCGAATCGGTGCCCATCTCAACCGCAGATGGGATGCCGCCGTCGCCGAGCAGCGACTTACGGCATTGCGGATTCCCCTCGATCGTCCGGTGCACTCACTGTCCGGCGGGCAGCGAGCCCAGATCGCACTCGGCCTGGCGCTCGCCAAGCGGCCTCGCCTCCTCTTGCTCGACGAGCCGCTCGCCGCGCTCGATCCCCTCGCTCGGCGCGAGTTCCTCACCTCCCTCGCCGATGTAACCGTCGAAGGTGAAGTCACGGTCGTGCTCTCTTCGCACCTCGTGCATGACCTCGAGCGTGTGTGCAACCACCTCATACTGCTCACCGCCTCTCGGGTGCGCCTCTGCGCCAGCATCGAGGATGTGCTCGCTGCCCACCGGGTCCTGGTCGGACCGCGTCGGAGCACCGCCGAGCTCGAACGCCTGTTCAGCGTGGTGAAGGCGACGCAGACCGAACGCCAATCGAGGGTGCTCGCCCGTCTCGACGGCCCCGTGCTCGATCCGGCCTGGGAAGTGTCCGAGGTCGGGCTCGAAGACATCATCCTCGCCTACATGGCCCAGGACGAGTCCCTTACGGCTGGGTCGCTCAGCATTGCCGGAGGCGCTGCATGACGTTCCTCTTCTGGCGACTGCACCGCGCACACGCCATCGTCTCGGCCCTCGTGATCGTGGCCATCGCCGCACTAATCCTGCCGAGCGGGATTGCTATCGCTAGCTCCTACCACCACGCCTTGCTGAACTGCTCGGGCAACCACGTCGGCTGCGACAACATCGACGGTATCGTGTTCGGGAGCAACGGCGTTTTTACGTCACTCGTGCAGGACCTAGCCATGGCCGTCCCGCTCGTCTTCGGCATTCTCTGGGGTGCGCCGCTCATCGCGGGTGAGTTCGAATCAAGCACCGAGGACTTCGCCTGGACGCAGGGGCTCACCCGCCGCCGATGGGTGCTCACGAACCTCGCTTGGGCGTTCCTCGTTGCTGCCGTCTGGGGAAGTGCGCTGGCGGCACTGTTCACGTGGTGGCGAGGACCGAGCAACGCGCTCGAAACTCCTGTCAAATTCATCTACTTCGACGTCCAGGGAGTTGCTCCGATTGCCTACACCGTCTTCGCCATGGCGTTGGGCATTGCCGCTGGAGCCCTGTTTCGACGAGTCGTGCCGGCCATCATGACGACGCTCGTTGCTTTCGTTGCCGTACGCATTGTCACTGCGCTCTATTTTCGCCCCCTGTTCGCCGTTACGAAGAATGTGTCAGCTCTCGCAGGCCCCCCGCCACTGTCCTACAACCTCGGCCAGGACATCGTCGGCGGTTCAAACACTTCGGCTTGCCAAACCCTGAAGTGCCTGGCGGCGCACGGCGCCTACAACCACATCAGCTACATGCCCGCGAGCAGCTTCTGGCCCGTTCAGGGCGTCGAGTCGGGGGTCTTCCTGGTCCTTGCGCTCGCACTCGCGATCTTTACGTACTGGTTGGTCACGGCTCGCGAGGCGTAACGGACGCTATTTGGGCGCCTTTCGGATGCCCGGGAGGATCCCGTTTTCGCGACACCGCAGCATCCAGATTGCCCGTTCGATTCGCATGTTCATTTTTTTCAAAGGAGAAAGAAGGTCCGGGGGTCCGGGTCGCGAACCCGGAGGGCCTCCCTCCATCCCTGGAACAGCACGGTTCGTGCTGACGACCTTCTACATCGTCACCACTCTCCTTTCAGGACGCACCACGCCCGCCTGTGCCGGTTGGGGGGCGTTTGACCCGTGTAACCGCGTTATTGGGACAAGCCGGAACATTTGTCCGATCGAAGGTGTCCAACGGGCCGGCTCAGTGGTTGTGGCAACGTCACCCTCGCCCATCCCCAATCCACCCCGAACGTCACCCTCGCCGCCCTCAACGTCACCCTCGCCGTCCTTGGGTTCACAGCAACGTCACCCTCCCAGCTCGGACAGCTAGTCACTGATCCGCGTCGGAGGTCTCGATGGCCCTGCCAGGGTGATTGGACAATCCTGATTGTCTGCTGCTTCCGCCCTCGATGACGTGGACCAATGCTGGCTTCGCCGCTCACCTACGCCTGTGTTCACCTACGCCTGCACGCACGAAGGTGTGGCACAGGTGAACCACACTTCGGCCCCGGTGCCGGTCAGACAACAGTTCTCGAAAGCCGGCTCCGTGACCCTGTCAGAGGGGCCGACGGCGACTTGCGTCTCACCTGCGAACCGCACAGATATGATCCTCGTGCGTTCCCCGGCCCGGTCCCGCAGCGCCCGGCCTCCGGTCTTGGGACGCTCTCGCCTCTGCCGGTATCCTGGCCGGCTCAGGCGAATCGCTGGCACCATGTTGGATGGCCGCAGAAGCAACCCCGTGGCGGTCTCGAGCTCGGACCCACCGGGCAGAGTCGGCGGGGAGGTCCGGCCGGTCTGTCAGATCGAAGCGGCGCCCAGGCGGGCATCGAGCCCGCCGTGGCCACCGATACGGCATCACTCTCGTCAGCTCCGCCAGGCCGGTACAGAATGTCCACACCTGTGCACTGTCGGTGCGAACGTCACCCTGACGCCTGCTGGCGGTTATTCGGGATCGCCACGCAATCGAGGAACTTGAGCGGCCCTCCCCTCGGCATCGAGCCGGGGGAGCGCCGACACCCCACCGGACTCGCCTCCCACTCGGCCGAGGCTCAAATCAGAACATTCCGATGGTCACGACGCTTCGGCCAGCGGAACGGCACAGGGGAACGAGGGCGGCGCCCGAGCGGGCATCGAGCCCGCCCGATCACCGAGGGGACGGGCGGGTCGGCTCCGGCCTGGGCGGGACAACCATGTCCACACAGTTGCATCATCGGGGATGTGCCGCCCTGCGGGCGGGCCCCCTCACCGTCACGGGTACGAGTCTCGCGGTGGGTCAAGGTGACGTTCGCATCCAAATGATGCAGGTGTGTGGCGATGATCGTCCAGGGTCAGGCGGAGCCGAGTGCTTGTCCTGAGTAGGCCCCTCTCGAAGGGGGGCCTTCGCCAACCTTCACCTCCCGGACAGGCGCTCCGGTCGTCCGCATTGGCCTCCAGGCGTAACAGCTCGGGGGTGGCACTGGTTCGCTCGGTTCACGCCAGTTCCCCGGTCTGCGGGCTGGCTGGACCCGAGGGACGCACGGTGGACGTGGTGGCCTGCTGTCGAGCCGACGAAGCCTGGCCGCCATGCCAGTCCCGCCGCATGCTCTCGCCTATGTGGAAGGAGGCGACGAGATGCTGACCGTAACCGCCCTGACGGCCCTTGACGGGCGTCAGCCCGCAGAATGGCATTCCAACTGGGAGGTTGACGTTGGGAGACGGCGCGTTCCATCGCCCAGGGTGACGTTCAGTGGAGCGAGGGTGACGTTTGCCCGACCGCTAGCCCGACAGGGCCTGAACGGGTCGTCGGGCCAGGGTGACGTTCAGGGTGACGCCGGTAGGGAGCATGAGAGGGGATCAGGGCAAGTTGCCCCGCTCCCGATCCCATCGAGGTCCGATGCCCAGAAAATCCGGAAACTCCAGCGCCACGCCTCTGCTGACGGTGAGCCAGGTGGCAGTGCTCCTCGGCTGTGACCGGTCGACGCTCTATAGGGCTATCGCTGGGGATCGCATCCCGCTGCCGGTGGTGAGGCTGAACCGTCGCATCCTCGTTCCCCGGGTGGCGGTGGAGCGTCTCCTGGGCAGAGGCGAGGGATATCGCACGGCGGACGAGCCACCCGCCCTCGGTCGCTACTGTCCGACGTGCGGGGCGGCGCCCCCTTCCACCGTGGTGGCGTCGAGGACCCGGGCGACGTGCTCGGCAGCTCGCCGGTCCTCGGTGGCGATGCCGTCGGTGTAGTGACGGGCCATCCGGACCGTCGACCAGCCCATCCTTGCCTGCTTCTGGCTCTCGGGGATGACCGGGTCGAGGATGGTCGCCTGGAAGTGCCTCAACGAGTGGAGATGGACGTCGCTGGCGATACCGGCCCGGCGTCGGACTTTGATGAATGTGTGGCTCATCGCCTCGGGGTGTGGAGGCAGCCCGCCGCCCGGCTCGGTGGAGAAGACAAAGCCGTCCGTTGCGAATGGGACCTCGCACAGCTTGGCCAGCTGGACCTGCGAGGAGCGGAGCGCCTTCAATATGGACAACGTGCCGACCCCGACCGAGACCGTGCGGATGCTCGCCCTGGTCTTGGGGTCTTTGAGCATCGCTCCGCCCTTGGCTGCCACGATCGACTTGTCCACGCGAATGGTCGACTGCTTCCAGTCGATGGCGCTCCACCGGATGGCGCAGGCCTCACCCCGACGCATGCCGGTGGCCGCAGCCAGGTGGACGAAGGCACCGAATCGCTCGTCGAACTCGGCAGCCGCTCGTATCAGGTCCTGAACCTCGGCCACCTCGGGCGCTCGGACCGGGTCGGGCTGCTCGGACATCGGCCAGCTGGGGAGCTCGGTGTCGGCGACCGGATTGGTCAGCGTGCCCCCACTCCATTTCGCCGCCAACCTGCAGGCCCGCCCGATAACGACACGGACCCGGCGGACGGTGTCCCTACCGCCGCCCTGGTCCTTCAGGCGGCGGAAGTACTGCTCGACCTCGAAGGCGTTGAGCGCGGCGATTCGCTTGGTTCCGATGGTGTCTCGGACGTAGCGCTCCCAGATCTCTTCGTAGCCACGGACGGTCTTGGGGGACAGGTCCGCCCAACCGTTCTCTCTCCATCCTTCGATGGCTTGGTTGATCGTCGTGGACGGTCCCCAGGACTGTGCTTCCTCGTGGGGGACGGCGGCCGGCGACCTCTCCTGCTCGGCCACCAGTCGCGCCAGTTCCCGCTCGGCTGCTCGCTTCCCTCCCCGGAAGAGAATGCTGCGCTGCTTTGGCCGCCCACGATCGTCGCGACCGAGGTACACGCGCAGCTCCCAGGTGTCCCCACCGCGGTCCTTGCGTTGACGCATCGAGCCCGCCATGGCTGCCCTCGTGTTCTCTTGTCTGGGAGCTGTAGGGACAAGATTAGGGACAAAGTGTTCTCGACGCCAACTCGGTGGACCGACTAGCGGTTTAGCTGGACGTTTGTGGTGGAGATGATGGGACTCGAACCCACGACCCCCTGCTTGCAAAGCAGGTGCTCTAGCCAACTGAGCTACATCCCCGGAGACCATGCGGGTTGAGCCGCGGTGACGAGGTTAGTAGTTGATCGATTCGGGTGTGGCGTTCGACAGTCCGAGTACGGCCATTGCTGACGCCAGCCCGATCCCAACCAGAATCAGCGGTGTTTCGAGGCAGTCGGCGCCGGATGGCCGCAACCGCCGCCGCACGAGCGATTCCGCCAAATAGCCGGCGACCATCGCCGCACCGAGCACCCCGAGAACCACGTCCGGTAGGTCGGTCCGGTGGCGAAGCTGTCGAGCGGTGGCCACGCCTTGCGTGACGAGCATGGTGATCGGCGCCGAGAGTGCAGTTCCGATCAGCACCGAATCCCGGGCAACGCGGTCGGGACGGCCGCCGAACAACGGAACGTCGTAGGGGTGGTGTCGCCGTACCGCCACCACCGCGCTGACCACCCCGACGCAGAGTTGGATGCGTGACACATGGGCCAGCCATCGCCTACGACGGCTCAGCATTGGAGGACCGTTCCCTCGACCGCTACCTTGACCGAGGGGGCGTCGCAGCGGCGATACCGCTCGGCCACGGCATCGAGCATGTCATCGGAGCGCCGGGGACCATGGTGGAAGAGCAGGACGGTGGACACGCAGGCTCTGGCGCCCAGGGCCACGGCGTACTCCATCGCCGAATGGCCGTACGCCTCCTCATCGGGGAGCTGGTCTGCGGTGATCTGGGCGTCGTGGATCAGGACGTCGGCCTTCCCGACCAGGGCCATGATCGGGCCGGGGTAGTCACCCAAGCCCTCAGGGCCCGGTCCGTACTCCGTGGGGCAGTGGTCGGGCAGATAGGCCAGTGACGACGTGCCGTCCGAGATGCGGTACCCGAAGGTCCGCCCCCCCTTGTGGGCCACCTCGACGGCAGTGACCGAGAATTGCTCCATCTGGTGGGTGCCCGGCTCCAGCGTCGAGAACGTCCAGCGGCCGCGGAGGTCTTCGGGGCCGATGGGGAAGTTGGGGGGTGACATCATCCGGCTGATGGTGGCCGACGCTCCGGCCCCACCGGGCTGGGCCGGCAGGTACAGGTCGCAGCGGGCGTCATCCCGGTCGATGGCCGAGCAGAAGGGAAGACCCTCCAGGTGGTCCCAGTGGAGGTGGGTGAGGAGGATCGTGCCGTCGAAGGGGATGTCCCCGATGGTGGTGGACAGTGCCCGCACGCCGGTGCCGGCGTCGAGCACCAGCGACGGGGGCCCGTCATCGTGGCTGATGGCCACACATGAGGTGTTGCCGCCGTAACGGGAGAACGGGGCCCCCGGGGTGGGCACCGAGCCGCGCACGCCCAGCAGGTGGGCCCGCACCCTAAGCCTGGGTGTTCTCGAGCCGGTGGCTGGCTGACAGCCTGTGCAGCTGGGCGCGGTCGATGGCGCCGTGGGGTACGACAGCCACCCGGGCGTCGGTCACCGCCACCAGGGTCGAGGTGCGTGCCCCACCCTCCATGCTCGCCCGCTCACCGAGCACCGCCCCCGGGCCGAACTCGGCCAGCCGCTCATCGGCCTTGTCCACCCTGACCACACCGTCGAGGACCAGAAACACGTCGGTGCTCAGGTCACCCTCCCGCACCAGCGCATCACCGGCCGACACCTTGCGGAACGTGGGCGTGGATCCCCGGCCCATCATGTGGGCGGACAGGGTCCGCTCGAGCGCGGTCTCGACCGCGGTGACCAGCGCCGGGGAGTCCTCGTCACCCCACGGGGTGTGCCTGCCGAACGACTTGCGGTACCAGTCCTTGAAGTCGGTGAGCCCCGACTTGGCGGCCAGCTGCCCGGTGCCGTCGTAGAACCAGTGGCGGGGGAACCGGCTGGCTCCGACCACGTCGAACTCCGGTGCGCTGTCCGCGTGGATGGTGAGTCGCAGGGTCGACCAGACCAGGGGTGCCTGCCACTGGACGTATGGACGACGGCGCACCCGGCGCGGGGCGGGTAGTCCGGTCCGTCCCCCGGCCGTCTGGGTGAAGCGGACCCATCCGTCCCCCACCTCGGGCGGTGACTGGAACAGGGGGAGGGCCACCGCTTCGAACCGGTGGTTGAGTGCGCCGACCGCCACCGTGGTGGAGCCCATCATCGCTCCCCCCGAGTAGCCACAGTCGGTGACGGCTCCGTCCGGGTCGGTCTCCATCCAGGCGGACAGCACGTTGGCGAAGCGGAACCGATCCGCGCTCCTTAGCGCCTCGAGGTCGGCGATGGAGTCGGGGGGTGGCTGGTCGTAGTGGGTGAACCCGGCGTCGAAGGCCACACGGGTGGTCCCGCGTACCGCTTCGGAGGGGATCCACGACAGGGAGGTCACCGAGCTCGCAGTTGCATGCTTCCATCCTGACCATCGGGGTCCCACCCGAACACGGTGGTCGCCTGAAGATGAAGGTGTGGCTGGCACCACCGCGGCTGACGTGCTCCCGCCCTGGAGCATGCGCCCAACCTGTGGCACAACTGATGATCATGGGTACCGAGGACGCCACGCCGGCCGCCACCATCGATGTCTTCCTGGCCGACGACAACGTGATCGTGCGGGAGGGCGTCCGCACCTTGCTCGAGCGGCAGCGTGATCTCCGGGTGGTCGGAACGGCCGACGACTACGACGGGCTGGTGGAGGGAGTGGTGGCCACGCTGCCCCACGTGCTGGTCACCGACATCCGTATGCCACCGACCTTCCGCAATGAGGGGATCGAGGCCGCCCGCGAGGTGCGCCAGCGTTGCCCGGGGACCGGCGTCGTCATCCTCTCCCAGTACGACGATCCCGAGTACGCCGTCTCCCTGCTGGCCGAGGGCTGCGCCGGCTACGGCTACCTGTTGAAGGACCACATCGCCGAGGGCAACCAGCTGGTCGACGCGGTGCGGGCCGTCGCCACCGGTGGCACCGCCCTCGACCCCTCCATCGTGGATGCGCTGGTCATCCCGGTGACCACCCACGGCGGGCTCACCCCACCCGAGGAGTCCCTGCTCGGGTGGGTGGCGGAGGGCAAGCCGATCAAGGCCATCGCCGCCGCCGAGCGCACGACGCCCGAAGCCGTCGACGCCCAGGTCGAGGCCCTCTTCGTCAAGCTGGCCCAGGGAGTCTCGGCGGGAACCGACGGGGCCATCCGCCGGCTGCGACTTCTCCACCAGTGCATCGTCGATCGGGAGGAACAGGGCGAGTCGTTGTCCCGGCTTCTGCCCGGGGGCCTGGCGGAGAAGCTGCGACGGGACGGTCGGGACATCGGGAAGACCGAAGTGGTGGAGGTCACCGTGCTGATGGGCGACATCCGCTCCTATTCGACCATCGCCGAGCACGCCGACCCCAGCCAGCTGGCCGGGCAGCTGAACGTTCACCGGGCCGCCATGAACAAGGCCATTTTGGGGCAGGGAGGGACCATCATGCAGTTCGTGGGTGACGCAGTGATGGCCGTGTTCGGGGCGCCCTTCTCCCAGCCCGACCACGCCGACCGGGCCTTGCGGGCTGCGGCCGACGCCCACCGCCTGCAGGCCGAGGTGAACGCCACCTGGGAACGGGACGGACTGCCGCCGTTCGGGTTGGGGATGGGCCTCTCGACCGGCGAGGCCGCCGCCGCCTTGCTCGGTACCGAGGAACGACTCGAGTACACCGTGGTCGGCGACACGGTCAATCTCTCGCAACGGCTGCAGCAACTGGCCGAATCGGGGGAGACTGTCCTGAGCCAGGCCACCGTGGACGCGCTGGCCGAACCGGTGGAGGCGATCGCTAATGCCCGAACAGCTGGTCAAAGGAAGGGAGACGCCCGTGCGGGCCTGGCTTATCGCCCGGCAGGTTCCCCGGATCGCCCCCATGGCCTCGATCGCCTCGGTGGCCGGCGGCCGTCCCGGACAGGGGCCCCGATGAGCGCGACGACACGAGGTCTCCGGCGACGTCCTGGTGGTCGAGGGCGTCCGCAAGACCTTCGAGGCGGAGAACGCCCCGGTACGGGCCCTGCGGGGCGCCAATCTCCGGGTGCCGGCCGGTGACTTCGTGGCCCTGATGGGCCCGTCGGGCTGTGGGAAGTCAACATTGCTCAACCTGGTGGCCGGGCTGGATGTGGCCGACGAGGGCACCATCATCGTGGGCGGTGAATTGGTGACCGGGCGGTACCGAGGACGAGCTGTCGCTTATCCGCCGGAAGCACATCGGCATCGTCTTCCAGTTCTTCAACCTGCTCGAGGGGATGACCGCCCTCGAGAACGTGGCCCTCCCCGCCATCGTCGCCGGCACCAAGCGCCGTCCGGCCGAGACCCGGGCCCGCGACCTGCTCGGCCTGCTGGGGGTGGGCGACAAGGCTGCCGCTGTGCCCGGCTCCCTCTCCGGTGGTCAGCGCCAGCGGCTGGCCATCGCCCGGGCCCTGGCCAACGAGCCCACCCTGCTGTTGGCCGACGAGCCCACCGGTGCTCTCGACTCGGACAGCGGTCACGAGATCGTCGAGCTGCTTTCCCGGCTGCACCGCGGCGGTCAGACCATCGTGCTGGTCACCCACGACGACGACGTGGCCCAGGCCGCCGGCCACGTGATCACCATGCGCGACGGCCGGATGGTCGAGGCACCCGACCGGAAACCGGCGGATGTCCTCGACGAGGTCCCGTGACCACCACGCCCGCTACCGCCGGCGGCGGGAAGGGCCTCACCTCGGGGACGCCGCTGCTGGCCCCGGCCGGCGCCCCGGTCGTCCCGGCCACTCGGGCACCGGCTGGTTCCGCCGCCGTGGCAGGGAGCACCGATCGGGCCCGGTTGGCGCCCGCCCTGCTTTGGGTGGCGCCGGCCCTGGTGGTGGTGGGTGTCGGTTTCGCCACGGCAACGACCGCCGGCGTGGCCGTTGCCGATGCCATCCGCCTCGAGCTGACCCTGGCCTGGGTGGCGGCCGCGCTGTGCCTGCTGATCCGGCCCGGCCAGCGACGGTTGGGCCGGTTGGTGTCGATCGGCGCGTTGTTGGGCGCCGCCAGCTTCGCCGCCGCCGAACTCGGCCGGACCGACACCGGCGGCACCGCCCACGCGGCGCGGCTGACGGCCACCGTGCTGCCGGCGGTGCTGATGGCGGTGGGATTCCAGTTTCTGGTGTCGGCGCCCGACGGGCGGCTGGTGCTCCGCTGGCAGCAGGCCGAGGTGTTGGTGGCCTACGCGGCCGGCATCGCCTTCGGCCTGTGGATGTGGTTCGGCCCCGGTCGCATGAGCGACACCGCCACGGTGGTGGGCTGGTCGGTGGCCATCGTGGTCGGGTCGGCCTTCGCCGCCCGCCGCTACCGCGCCGCTCCGGGCATCGATCGCCAGCGCCTGCAGCTGTTCGCGGCCGGGGGCGTGGCGGCCATCGAGCTCGGCTTGGTCGTGGGAGGACTGGCGCTGCTGGTCAAATGGCCGGAGCACCCCTGGGCCATTGCCGCCGGGGGCACGGTGCTGGTGCCGGTGGGCGTGGGGGCCGCCTCCTTCGCCCGCCCCCTGGCCACGTCGGACCGCGTGTTGGTCCGGCTGCTCACCGTCACCGGGCTCTCCGCCGTGGTGCTGGCTGTCTACCTGCTCATCATCCTTGGCTTCGGCCACGACCCGGGGCCGGCCGACCGCGAGGTACTGGGCCTGTCCATTCTGGCGGCGGCCATCGTGGCGCTCGGCGCCTCGGTCTTCCACCAGCGAGCACAGCAGGTGGCCGAGCGGCTGGTGTACGGCACCGACGCCGTCCCCGACGATGTGGTCAAGACGTTCACCGCCCGCCTGACCCGGGCGGTGGCCATGGACGAGCTCCTCCTCCAGTTCATCGAGTCCCTCCACAAGTCGATGGCGCTGACCAGTGCCGAGGTCTTCACCGGATCCGATGAGGTCCTCGAGCGCAGCGCGTCGATTCCCGACCGTGGTCCGGGTACCTTGCACATCGGACCCCTCGAGCTCCCGGTGGTGGCCCGGGCCGGCGTGTCGGGCAACGCCTGGACAGCAGTGTGGCTGCCGGCGGTCATCGCCGGGCGGGACGGTGCCCAGCTTCGGTTGTGCCCGATCGCCTATGGCGGAGAGCTGTTGGGTCTGGCGGTGCTGGAGCGCCCGGACACCGAGCCGCCGTTCACCGAGGAGGAGGACCTGGTCCTGGTCGAGCTGTCGCGCCAGGTGGCCTTGGCCCTGCACAACGTCAGGCTGGACTCGGCCCTGCAGTCCACCCTGGATGAGGTTCGGCGCCAGGCCGCTGAGCTGCGCGCCTCGAGGGCCCGCATCGTGGCCGCCGCCGACGCCGAGCGCCGCCGGGTGGAGCGCGATCTGCATGACGGGGCCCAGCAGCACCTGGTGGCCCTGGCCGTCAATGTCCGGCTGGTCCGCGACCTCGTGGCCGAGGACCCCGACGCTGCCGCCCATGCCCTCGACGACATCGCCGGCGAGGTGAAGGCGACCGTGCAGGAGCTACGGGACCTCGCCCACGGCATCTACCCGCCGCTGCTGATGGACAACGGGCTCCCCGAGGCCCTGCGGGCGGTGGCGGCCAGCAGCCCGCTCGATGTCCGTGCCGTCACCGAGGGCATCGGGCGCTTCTCCTCCGACATCGAGGCGGCGGTCTACTTCTGCTGCCTCGAGGCGTTGCAGAACGCGGCCAAGCATGCTCCCGGGTCGCAGGTCGAACTGCGGCTGTGGGTGGAGGAGGGCGGACTGCTGTTCACCGTGTCCGACGACGGCCCAGGCTTCGACACCACCACGGCGCAGGCCGGCCATGGCTTCATGAACATGAGCGATCGCCTGGGCGCCATCGGGGGCTCGGTGCGCTGGGACTCCCGGCCCGGTTCGGGGTCGGTGGTGCGCGGCTCGATCCCCATCACCTGAGGGCGGCCCCGGTGGTCAGGCGGGGCTCACCTGGACAGGAACTCGATGGTCTCCCGCTCGACCCAGATGCGCTGGAGCTCCGCCGGGCCGAGCTCCTCCTTGTTGACGTAGGCGCGGGCGCCGCTGGAAGCGGCACCGGGCGGCAGGTCGGCGTGGGTGTAGGTGGAGCAGAGGACGACCACCACGTCGGGCTCGGCGGCCACGATCCGCCGGGTGGCCTCCACCCCGTTGATCCCGGGCATGTTGATGTCCATGAGCACGAGGGCCGGGTGGAGCAAGGAGGCCATCTCGATCGCCTCCTCGCCGTTGGTGGCCTCACCGACCACGTCGAACCCGTCCATCCGGGCCACGACCGCCTTGGCCGCCATGCGGAAGGGCGCCTGGTCGTCGACGACGAGCACTGGCAGGGATGGTTCCATGATCGGGAATTCTTCCACGGGAGATAGGGGCCGGACAGGGAGGTAGCACGCCCGGATGGTGTGGCTAGCCGGGGGCCTGCCCTCCGAGGTAGATGAGGACAGCCTTGACCCGACGGTTGACGTCCTCCTCCTCGGTCAGCCCGAGCTTGGAGAAGATGGCGTTGGTGTGCTTCTCGACGGCCCGCTCCGACAGGAAGAGGGAGGCGGCGATGGCCGCGTTGTTCTTCCCCTGGGCCATCTGGGCGAGCGTCTCGGTCTCCCGCGCCGTCAGCCGATCGAGATCCGACGGCCGCCGGGGAGCCGACGCCACCACCAACTGGTCGACCACCGCCGGGTCCACCACGGAGCCACCTTCAGCCACCGTCTTGATGGCCCGGACCAGCTCGTCGACGCCGGCGATCGACTCCTTCAGCAGGTAGGCCCGTCGGGCCGAGCCATCGGAGAGCAGGGCCATGGCGTACTCGGGGTTGGCGTACTGGCTGAGCACCACCACCCCGATCTCGGGACGGTGCTGGCGGAGATGGGCGGCGGCCTGCACGCCTTCGTCGGTGCCGGTCGGTGGCATGCGGATGTCGGTGACCACCACGTCGGGCTCGACTTCCTCGACCAGGGCCAGCAGCCGGGGCAGGTCATCGGCCGTCCCCACCAGTTCCAGACCGTCCTGCTGGCCGATCAGCTTCTCCACGCCCTGTCGCAGCAGGGCGTTGTCCTCGGCCAGCACCACCCGGACCGTCTCCATGCCAACCCACCGTACTCGGAGCGCTGACCAGGGCCGCTGTCGACGGTGGGTCTACTCGGACCGCAGGACCAGGGCGGTCGGTGTTCGGGCCGCCCGCCATCCGGGCACGGCCGCCACCAGGTTGGCCAGCACGACGGCGGCCACCACCACCAGCGCGATCGAGGGGATCGAGACGGTGGGATGGGGTACGGCGTAGAGCTCTTCGGCGAACAGGTCCCACAGGGCCCGGCCCAAGGCGATGCCCAACGGGACCCCGATCACCGTCCCGATGGCCACCGACACCGAGGCCTGCCACGCCACTGCCGCGGCCAGCTGCCGGCGGGTGAAGCCGAGGGTCTTCAACAGGGCCAGGTCACGACGCCGACGGCGCACCGACGCGCTGAGGGTGAGGCCCAGGGCGGACACCGCCCCCAGGGCCAGCGCCCCGGCCAGCAACGCCGGCGTCGATCCGATCGACCGGTAGTTCACGATCTGGGCCGGGTGCTGCACGTCGTACAGCATGGTGCTCTGCGGTTGCCCGTCGGCGGTGTTTATCCGGTTGGCCACGTTGTTGAGGGAACGGGTAGTGGCGGCGGCGCTGAGCCCGGGACGGGTGCGGACGAAGTAGACGTTGGGTCCGTTCCCCTCCTGTTGGATGTCCTGGTCGGCCAGCGGGATGTACTGCTGGTAGATGAGGGCGCCGGTTCCCATCGACAGGTGGAGGCCGTGCCCGACGCCCACGGTGGGCATGGTGGCGGTTCCCACCACGGTCACCGTGTGGGGCTGGGTCCCGGTGTCGACGGTCACGGTGTCCCCGACCTGCTTGTGCAGGAGTTGCAGGGTCTCCCTGCCCAACACCACCTGGTTGTCAGCTTCGAGCCCGTGTCCCTGCAGGATCGAGGGCTGTACACCTCCGTTGGGCATCTCGCCCAGTACCGGGACGCTCACCCCGTCGATGTCCACGTACGAGTAGTAGCCACCGGTGAAGCCGGTGACGTCGTGGTCGTGGGCCAGCAGCGCCGTGCTGGCCGCCACCGGCATGGCCCCGTAGCCGGCGTTGGCCTCGAGGATGTAGTTCCAGTTCCAGCCGTAGAGGGCGGGGTGGGTGATGAAGGTGTTGAGGCTGGTGCCGAAGGTCAGCGAGGCGATCACCACCACTACGGCCAGCAGGGTCCCGAGGATGGCCGAGCGGACCGGCACCGCGGAACGGCCCCGGCCGGTCTCGAGGGCGAAGCGGATGCCGGCGGTGGCCGACACGGGCAAGCCGGCCGAGGCGGCCGCCCCCACCAGGGCGGACCCCTGCTGGGGGTTGCGCCGGCGCCGGACAGCAACCACATGGGGCGCGTCGCGGTAGGAGAACAGCACGGCCATGGCCATCAGGACGGTGATCAAGGCGGCGGCTCCGAGGCCGAGCACCGTCCAGTCAAAGGAGATGCCGTGGGGATCGACGGCGCGAACCGGTCCCAAGGGGGCCAGCGGGGAGAGGGCCACGGCCACCGCCGCGGCCAACAGGGATCCGAGGACCACCGCCCCGGTGATCCCGATCAGCCCGTCGAGGACGGTGTCGGTCGGGTCCGCCCCCAACGAGCGGAGGATCTCCCGGTCGATGGTCGAGGCGCTGATCAGCCGGGCCATGGCCTGGGCGGCGATGAGCAGCACGGCCACCCCGGCGATGAGGCCGAAGACGCCGAGGGCCAACGCCTCGGGCTTGACCGACTGCTCGGCCTGCTCCTCGATCACCGAGGTCACGTGGTAGTAGGCCAGGCTGGTCACCGGGAAGTGGGCGGCATAGGCGTGGAGGAAGGGCTGCACGCCGGCCGACCCCCCGGCCAGTTGGATGCCGGTCCAGGCATAGCTCACACAGCACGAGGTCAGCCGGTCGGCCAGCGCCGGGCTGATCACCATCCGGGGGATCCGGTCCACGTCGTCCTGGACCACCTCATCGTTGAAGATGCCGATGCCGACCACTTGCAGCGTGACCCGTTGGGCTGCCGCCGCGACGGGCACCCCGCCCGCGTTGAGCTGGCTGTTGGTGAAGATCCCCTCGCGGAGGCGCTGCCCCACGTGGATGCCGGCCACCTGGGCCCCGAACTTGGACACCACCACCTCGTCGGGGTTCTTCGGATTGAGCATCCTCCCCTCGATGATGGTGATCTTGTCCTGGTCCACGTAGAGCCGACCCAGGGTGCCGGCTTCCTCGAGGTTGTTGGTGGGGCTCTCTTCGTCGGGCGTCCCGTTGGGATGGACGGCGGCGATGTTGAGGGCCACGTAGGACTGCAGCGAGGTGACCCCGGGAAGGGCCGCCACCCGCTTGAGCAGGGACGGGTCGTAGGGGCCGTTGTCGATGTTGATGTCCGACGGGTTGGTGGAGCGGAGGAAGGCGGGAAATGCGGACTGGGTGGTGCGGGCCCCGGCCACGCTGGCCAGGGACACCCCGCCCACCAGCCCCACCAACAGCAACAACCCGAGGTAACCGGCCCACCGGTGCCGGAAGTCACGGCGGAAGCGGTACCAGGCCAGGTGGGTGTGATGGTCGTTCCCGAGGTGCCGGTTGGTCGGGGACGGGACCGGATCGATCTGGGAAGCGCCGACCATGCTTCTGTTCTCTCATATTCTGGTGGGGTCCGCCATGACACGAGTACCTCTTTGTGTGGTGGTGCCAGCCTCCGGCCAACGCTCAGCGAGCCACCTGGCCGCCCGCCCCCGGTGACCGGCGATCCGGATCAGGTAGGGTGACCAGCGCGCTCCCGGCGTCGCAGTGGGGGCCGGACACCTACCGTTCACCACCCCGATTTGGAGGATGTAGATGACTGTTTCTTCTGGTACGAGTGATGTCCTCCTCGGGGTCGCTCAGCACGACGCCAGCGCCCTCGAGGGCCTGTTCAAGGCCCGCATCGACAACCTCGACGCGTCCGGCCTCGATCCGAAGACGTACTCGCTGGTCAACATCGCCGCCCTGATCGCCGCCGACGCGGCACCGGCCTCCTATGTGTTCCAGGTCGCGTTCGCCCTCGAGTCCGGGGTCTCCCCGGAAGAGATCCTGGGCCTCTTGGTGGCCCTCAACCCGACCGTCGGCAATGTCCGCATCGTGTCGGCCGCGGCAGAGATCGCCTTCGCCCTCGGCATCGAGCTCGATGCCGAACAGGGCTGAGCGGGCGGTCCGACGCCGATGATGCGCAGACGGCCACTGCTCCGGGCTGCCGCCGTGGGCGGCGTCGCCTACATGGGGGCCAAGGCCGGCACCAACAAGGCCAGGCAGCAGGGGGCGGGTGGTCAGCCGGCTCCGGCGCCAGCTCCCGCCAGTCCCGCTCCAGCGGCACCGGCACCCGTGTCCGACGCCAGCGACCGCATCGCCCAACTCCAACAGCTGGCCTCGCTGCACGATTCGGGTGCGCTGACCGATGAGTGAATTCGCCTCCGAAAAGGCCAAGATCCTCGGCTGATTCCCTAGGCTCCGGCCGATCGAGCTCGCTCGAACGACCGCTCGATCTCCTCCCACGCCGCCTCGACCCCGTCGAAGCCACCGATCCTGGTCTGCTTGTCGGCTCGAGGTCCTTGTACACCTCGAAGAAGTGAGCGATCTCTGACGTCAGGTGGGGTGGCAGCCCGTCGTGACCTCGATGGTCCGGTCATTTGCTCACGTCGCACGCCTCTCGTCACGTTCCGGTGACCATCCATTGTGACCCACCGCTGACCGGCACCGTCACCCGGGCCGCCGGCACGGGGAGGTCTCGGATCGGGTTGGTATCGTTGCCCGATGAGCATCGAAACCGTGAAGGGGCCGCACACCGGCCTGGAGCCGGATTCGGATCCCCGGTACTTCGCTCGCCAGCTCTCCGACCTGGACTTCAACGACCGGCTGCTCGACCTGGTGGCCGATCGGGGGGTCCCGCTTCTGGAGCGGGTCAAGTTTCTGGTCCTGTTCAGCGAGCGGATCGACGAGTTCTTCCAGGTCCAGGTGGCCGGTCTCCGGAGGCAGGTGGTCGCCGGCATCAAGAGCCTCGCCCTGAACCGGGCCACCCCGGAGCAGTTGCTCCACGATGTCCGCGCCTCCCTGGAGCGCATGGTCCGCCGCCAGGAGACCCTGTTGCTGGAAGAGCTGAGTCCCGCACTGCGGCACGAGGGAATCGAGCTCTGCGACTGGGAGTCGCTCCATGCCGACGATCGCACCTACCTCCACGAGGTGTTCGATCGGCTCATCCTTCCGGTGGTCACCCCCTTGACCGTCGATCCGAGCCATCCGTTCCCCTACATCTCCAATCTCTCGCTCAACGTGGGCGTGGAGGTGCGAAACCGCAAGGACGGCACCACCCGGTTCGCACGGGTGAAGGTCCCACCGAACGTGGCCCGGCTTCTCCCCCTTCCCGGAGGGGACCGGTTCATCCCTCTCGAGCAGACATTGGTCGCCTTCATCGACGAGCTGTTCCCGGGCATGGCGGTGGGGGAACCGTGCATCTTCCGGGTCACCCGGGATGCCGACCTGGCCCTCGACGACGATGCTGCCGACGACTTGCTGCTGGCCCTGCAGGAGGAATTGCGTCGCCGCCGGTTCCTCCCGGTGGTCCGGCTCGAGATCGACTCGCGCACGTCGGAGGGGCCCGTGGAGCGCCTCACCGACGAGTTGGGGTTGAGCGCGGACGATGTCTACCGGTTTGCCGGTCCCCTGGGTCTCGAATGCCTCTGGGCCATCCACGCCCTCGATCGGCCCGAGCTCCACGACGAACCGTGGACACCGCTGATCCCCGCCGCCTTCGCGTCCGCCGAGCGGGACGAGGAGTGGAGCATCTTTCCGATCCTCGATCGCCAGGACGTGCTCGTGCACCACCCCTACGATTCGTTTTCGGCCTCGGTCGAAGAGCTGATCAACGAGGCCGCCGACGACCCCCACGTGCTGGCCATCAAGCAGTGCCTCTACCGCACGTCGGGTGACAGCCCGGTGGTGGCCGCACTGGTGCGGGCGGCCGAGCACGGCAAGCAGGTGGCCGTGCTGGTCGAGGTCACCGCCCGATTCGATGAGGAGGCCAACATCGGGTGGGCCCGGGCGTTGGAGGAGGCCGGCGCCCACGTCATCTACGGCTTGATGGGTCTGAAGACCCACGCCAAGACGACGCTGGTGGTCCGCCAAGAGGGTGACGCCGTCCGGCTCTACTGCCATGTCGGTACCGGCAATTACAACCCGAAGACGGCCAGGATGTACGAGGACCTGGGGATCCTGTCCTCGCGGCCGGCCCTGGGCGCCGACGTCACCCGCTTCTTCAACTACATCACCGGGTTCAGCCAACCTCCTCACTATCAAGAGCTGGTCACCTCCCCCGGTGGGATCCGCGATCGGGTCATCGAGTGCATCGACGAGGAGGCCAAGGCCGGGCCGGACGGGCGTATCGCCATCAAGGTGAACGGACTCGACGACGTTGCGGTCATCGATGCCCTCTACCGCGCTTCACAGGCCGGCGTGCCCATCGACCTGATCATCCGCGGAATCTGCTGTTTGAGACCCGGGGTGCCCGATCTCTCCGACACGGTGCGGGTCCGGTCGATCGTGGGCCGGTTCCTCGAGCATTCGCGGATCCTGCGTTTCGGCGGCGGCCCCAGCCGTCCGGCGAGCTACTACATCGGATCGGCGGATCTGCGCCGGCGGAACCTCGATCGGAGGGTCGAGGCGATGATTCCGGTTGCCGACCCCGACGCCGTGGCCCAGCTCGAGGAGATCCTCGAGCTCAACCTGGCCGACGACACCCATTCGTGGTCCCTGGCCGAGGACGGGACGTGGCACCGCATCCCCACGGTCGTCGACGTGGCCGCCCAGGAGGCCCTGGCCATCGCCGCACTGGAGCGAAGCTCGTTCCTCGACGATCCCCGACGAAACCGCGCCGGCCCGTAGGCTCGGAGGGTGAGTGACGACGGGTCCGAGGACCCACCGGCCGTCGAGACCCGATTGGAATTCCCGCCGGAGAGCAGGCGGCGGGCACGGCGTATGGCCTGGCTCTACATGGCCGCCGGCATCATCCTGCTGCCGTGGATCGTCTACCTGGCCAACACGCTGCCTCGTCGACAGTTCGACCGTCACTACCGGGCGGCGTGGGTGGGATTCGACATCTTTTTGGTGATCGTCATCATCCGTACCGCCTATATGGCCTTTCGGGTGGACCCGAGGGTGCAGTTCCCGGCCACCGCCACCGCCACCCTGCTGGCCGTCGATGCCTGGTTCGACATCACCACGTCGGGAAGTCGCACCGCCTTCTTCGAGGCGGTGGTGCTCGCCGTCCTCATCGAGATCCCGGCCGCCGTCTTCTCCATCTACATCGCCCACTCCGTCAACCGGCGGGTTCTGGAGCTGGCCGGCCTGGAGCCGACCCGCCTGCGTGGTGCACAGAGGAACCGGGGGAGCCCGCGGCCAGGCGGCACGCCCGACGAGGCGGGGTAGACGCGGGAGCCGGTCGGGCTCAGCTGACCGTGTCGTTGATGCGGGCCATCACCTGGTCGGTGAGCTTGGGCATGACCTCGAGGGCGCCGAGGTTCTCGTGGACCTGCTCCACTCGGCTGGCCCCGGTGATCACCGTCGATACGTGAGGGTTCATGGCGCACCAGGCGATGGCCAGTTGGGCCAGTGAGCAGTCCAGCTCCTTGGCGATGGACTGGAGCGATCGGACCTTCTGGTTGCGCCCGGCATCGGTGAGCATCCCCTCCAGCCACTGGTAGCCGGGGAGCGTGGCCCGCGATCCCTCGGGAACCCCGTCCAGGTACTTGCCGGTGAGTAGGCCTGAGCTCAGCGGGCTCCAGGTGGTCAGACCCAGCCCGATGCCGTCGTAGAGGGGCGCGTACTCCTTCTCCACCCGGTCGCGCCACAACAGGTTGTACTGAGGTTGCTCCACCACCGGCTTGTGCAGGTGGTGGCGGTCGGCGATGTCCCAGGCCTCGCGCACCGAGGCTGCCGGCCACTCCGAGGTGCCCCAATAGAGCGCCTTCCCACTGGTGATGATGTCCGACATCGCCCACACGGTCTCCTCGATGGGCGTTTCCGGATCGTTGCGGTGGCAGTACACCAGGTCGACGAAGTCGAGCCCGAACCGCTCGAGCGAGCCGTCGATGGCCTGCAGCAGGTACTTGCGGTTGAGGGTGTTGCTCATGTTGACGCCCTGGTGGATCCCCCAGAACAACTTGGTGGACAGCACGTAGCTGTGACGTGGCCAACCCAGCGTGGCGATGGCCTCGCCCATGATCCGCTCGGACTCCCCGGCCGAGTACGCCTCGGCGTTGTCGAAGAAGTTGACCCCGGCGTCGTAGGCCGCGGCCAGGCAGTCCTCGGCCGGGGTGCCGGACAGCTGGGGTCCGAAGGTCACCCATGAGCCGAAGGAGAGCACGCTCACCTTGAGACCGGTCTTGCCCAGACGCCGATATTCCATCTCCATGAGGTCCCCATCTCGTCGGTTTGCCGGGAATCCTACGGGCTGGTGAGAGGAGGGTGTCCGGTGGTGGCAATACCACGTGGAGTGTTGACAAGATCACGTTAAGTGCTACTTTGCAGATGACGGCATGCGGAAGGGGCAACGATGGGACAGCTTCAAGAGGCCACCGCGGCGCGCCGATTGGGTCTGGTGGCCGCGGCGCTGGCCACGGTGGTAGCCGCGGTGGTAGCCACAGTGGCGGGTATCGATGCCAGCGTGGCCTCGGCTGCTCAGCCCGCCCTAACTCCGGCACCGGGGGTGGTGGTCCCCACCTATACCTGGCCCGAGCTTCACAACAGTCGTCAACTCACCGGGGTGAGCCGCGACCCGACCGTCTCCACCGCCAGTGCGGCCACCCTGGGGGTGAAGTGGATGGCCCCGGTGGGGGCGTCGCAGGGCTCTCCCGTGGCGGCATGGAACCCGACGCTCAAGATCACCGTCGCCTATCAGGGGGGAGCATCCGGCTACTTCGACGCCGTCAACGTGGCCACTGGCCAACTGCTCTGGTCGGACCAACTCGGGGCTGCGATCACCTCCAGCCCGCTGTTCGCGGACGGGAGCGTGTGGATCGCGCCGTCGGGCACCGGTCATGTGTACAAGCTCGATGCGTCCACCGGGGCCATCTCGTGTGAGGGCACCATCGCCAACTCCGTGCTCTCCACGCCCGTGCTGGCAACCCCCCCGGGCGGTGTGGCTACCGTCTATTTCGCCTCGTTGGGCAACGGGGCGGTCAACGGACCGGTCGAGGCCTATTCGGCGAGTGACTGCTCACCGCTGTGGTCGTGGTCCAACTATGTGATCTCCGGGCAGAACAGCGGGGTGTGGGATCCACTGAGCTACGTGGTGGACGCGTCCGGAGTCGGGCTGGTGGTGGTGGGCAGCGCCAATCCGGACTCGAGGGTCTACGCGCTCAACGCGGTCACCGGCAAGGTCGTATGGCGATTCGCCACCTACTCCCCGCCCACGGAAGACTGGGACGTGGGGGCGGGGGTCACCCTTTCGCAGCCGGGGGTCAACGGCTTCGCGGACGGGATGGCCTATGTCGAGGGCAAGGACGGGATCCTCTACGGACTCGACCTGACCACCGGCGCACAGGTGTGGGAGTACAACTTCGGGGGCAACAGCCCCACCAACAAGACCATCACCAACACCGATGCACTGTCCACGCCGGCCCTCAGCGGCACGACGCTGGTATT
The DNA here is from genome assembly GCA_963774885.1 of uncultured Acidimicrobiaceae bacterium. Classification (GTDB taxonomy): domain Bacteria; phylum Actinomycetota; class Acidimicrobiia; order Acidimicrobiales; family RAAP-2; genus Bog-756. Next base: position 536,421 of record CAVZGQ010000002.1, on the reverse strand, counting down.
CGGTGACATCACCGGCCTCTACGCAGTCAACGCGGTGACCGGCGCACCGGAGTGGTTCGATAAAGGCACCGGCGACATCAATTCGTCTCCCGCCATCGTTGGGCCCCCGGGCAAACGGGTGGTCGCCTACGGCGACCTGAACGGGATCTTCCACGTGGCCCAGCTCTCCAATGGCAAGTCGCTGTACACGTACCAGACCGGCAACTACATCACCTCCTCGCCGGCCGATGTCCAGGGCAACCTGCTGATCGACTCCGATGACGGGTTCCTCTACGACTTCGGTCCCGGCGGGGGCAACGGCTCGACGCCGACCACCGCGATCACCTCGCCCTCCAACGGTTCGACGCTGGCCAATCCGGGCGGGAACCTGGTCCTCAAGGGCTCGGCCTCGGCGGCTGACGGTGTCAGCGCGGTGACGGTCCAGGTCCAAGAGGACGGCGCCTCGGGGCCGTGGTTCCACCAGTCGGCCGGAGCCTTCGAGCCCGGCCTCGCCACCGCCACCGCCACGCTGGCCAGCCCGGGAGCCACCACCACCGCGTGGTCACTGGCCGTGCCGGTGCCGGCGGAGGCAGCTGCGTTTGCGGTGTCGGCATCGGCGGTCGGGTCCAACGGGATCGCCGACACCACGGCGTACTCGGCCACCACCGGTTCCGCCGCCATTCGGGTCTCGGTGGAGGCGAGCGGCTCGGCGCCCACCGTCACGGTCGGACCGGCGAGAGTGGCCCCGGGGGGGACGATGACGGTGAGTGGTGCCGGCTTCGCTCCCGGGGAGCAGGTGGTGTTCTCGGCGCAGGTGACGACGGGCAGCCCGGTGACGGTGGCCACCCTGACCGCCGACCTGTCCGGAGCGACCTCGGCCGCCGCGGTGCCCCTCCCGGCCGGCTCCGCCTTTGGGCCGGACCTGGTCACCGCCACCGGCGGCGTCTCGGGACTGACCGGCACAGGCTCGGTGTACGTGTCGAATGACGATCCGCAGTCCGGGTACGGGCCCGAGCACACCGGTGTGGAGCCCGACGACCCGGTCATCGCCGACTACCAGGCGGTGTCGGAGTCGACCAAGCTCGCCCAACAGTGGAGCGTGACCGGGGGGACAGGGTTCGACACCACCCCGGCGATCGTGGGCGGCATCGCCTACGTCGGCGATGAGGCCGGCAACCTCCGGGCCGTGGCCATGACCACCGGCGACCCCGTCTTCACCGTGCCGCTCGGGTCGTCGATCGAGTCCTCTCCGGCGGTTGCCTCCGGAGACGTGTACGTAGGCGATGACGCGGGGACGCTCCACGCCCTCGACGCCACCACCGGGGCCACGGTCTGGACGGCGTCAGTGGGGGGAGCGATCGCCTCCCCAACCACCGCCGGGTCGTCGGTCTACGTGGGCTCGTCCAACGGTGACCTGGTCGCCCTCGGCCAATCCGCCGGCACCGTCGCCTGGACCGATCCGGTTGGCGGGGCGGTGACCTCTGCACCGGCAGTGGATCCGGTGACCGGGCGGGTGGTGGTCACCACCACCCAGGGGGTGGTCGAAGCGGTGACCTCCCATGGCGTGAAGGTGTGGAAGGACACCCTCACCGGCGCCATGACCGGCGCCATGATCTCGGGCGGAACGGTGTTCGTCGCCTCCTCCAATGGGTCTCTCTACGCCATCGATGAGGCGACCGGCGCCATCGACTGGACGGTGGACACCGGTGGCGCCATCTCGGCGCCGCCGATCCTGGCCTATGGGATGGTGACGGTCGGGAACGCGGCGGGAGCCGTGTCGTACGTTCGCCCGACAACCGGCGTCCTGGTCAGTACCCAGGCATTCTTCGGCCATCCGATCACCGGCATCACCGCCACCAACAGCATCATCCTGCTCACCTCGAGCTCCGGACAGCTCGGGATGATCCAGGGCCCGAAGTATGTGCGGATGACCTGGCTGTTCAGCGCCGGTTCGGGGTTCGCGGCCCCTGGTGTCTTCCTCAACGGCGACGTCTTCGTGGCCGGTTCCGACGGTCTCCTCCGAGCATTCACCACCCCGGGGCGGCCGATGACCTAGCGGCCGGCGCGGATGGTGCTGCCCGGGGTGCGGTAGACCGGTGGGGTGGACTCGTCCGGATCGATACCCGTGCCCTACAACCACACCGACCAGGGAGGGGTGCTGATCGGCAGTGACCACGCCCGGCGGAGGCTGGTGCTGTTCGAGGACCCCCAGTGCCCCTACTGCCGGCAGTTCGAGGAGGCCTGCGGCGACCTGGTGCGCACGGAGGTGGCGGCGGGCACCGTGGCCGTCGAGTACCGGATGCGGTGCTTCCTCGGCGACGAGTCGGTGCGGGCCGACAATGCCCTGGCCCTGGCGGCCGAAGCCGATCGGTTCGACCAGCTGCGCCAGGAGGTCTTTGCCTCCCAGCCTCCCGAGGGCAGCGGTGGCTTCACCGTCGCTGACCTCACCGAGTTGGGGAGGCGAGTCGGACTGACCGGTCCCGACTACCTGGCCGGCCTGCGCGACGGGCGTTACGAGCCCTGGGTGGTGCAGACGGACCGCTTGTACCAGGAGCAGGACCAACAGGGCACTCCGGCCGCCATCCTCGATGGACGGGCAGTGGATTCGCAGGTGCTCTTCCGTCCTGAGTTGCTCGGCCAGGTGCTGCGCACCTGACCTCCCTCGGACACCGGGTATCGATCGACGGCCCGGTCACAGGCCGGGGAAGGTGCCTTCGAGGGATTCGAGCACATGGTCGCCGCCGGCCGCCCGGAGCTGGTCGATCGAGTAGTGACCACTGGCCACACCGACCGAGACGGCGTTGGCCGCCCTGGCCGCCTCCAGGTCCCGAGGGGTGTCGCCCACCACGAAGACCTGGGACGGCGTGAGCCCGCCGTGCAGCCTGGCGGCCTTCTCGATGGCCAGTCGTGTCAGCTCCGGTCGATCGGGCGAATCCGAGCCGTAGGCCCCGAAGATGAAGTACCGGTTGAGGTTGGCGCGCACCAGTTTGGTCCGCGCTGCGCCCTCCATCGCCCCCGACACCAGCCCGAGCAATACGCCGGCCTCGCCCAAGGCCACGAGGGTCTCCTCCGCACCCGGCAGGACCCGGTACTGCTCGGCGACCATGATGTCGTCGGCCAGGTGGAGGAGGTACTGGCCGTAGAGCCGGCCGAGCTCGTCGTCGCTCGGATCGCGCCCGATCACCCCGACGAAGGTCTCCCTGGCCACCGAGGGGTCGGTCTCCCCGGCCGAGGTGTGCGCGCCGATGTCGGCGGCGATGCCGTAGAGCTTCTCGAACGCCGCCTTCCAGCTCCGAGCTCCGGCGCCGCCGGTGTGGATCAGGGTCTCGTCCACGTCGAACAGGACGACCACCGGCTTGGTAACGGTATCCATGGGAGGCCTCCGCGTCGGCACTGTCGTGGGTGGCCCCGGGAACGGGCCGGTTGTCCCAAACTAGGGAATCGAGACCTTGTTTGCTGCCGCCAGGAGCGAATCGCGGTCGGCGCTGAGGATGTAGCCCTTCCGGATGGCCCGGTCGAGGCTGGTGGTGTAGTCGGCGATGTAGTCAGCCTTGGTTGGGTACAGGGAGGCGAGCGTCGCCCCGCTGAGTGGGGTCGCCGACCCGAACAGCGAGCACAGGACGCTGGACCCCGGTGGGGCCTGGCCGCTCAACGTCGAGATGGGGGTGTCCACGGCCGGGCTGCGCACCCCGCCGATGACGTTGCCGTATCGGTCGAGCTTGTAGGTCACCGGAGCGGTGCTGGCCAGCTGAAACGGGGGTGGTGAGGGCGGCGCCGTGCCATGGGCCACCCAATTGTCGAACGCAGCGAACGCGGCTTGGACCACCACATGCTGTGGCCCGTCGTTGATGGGCTGGGTGCAGCCCAGGGCTGTGGCGTTGCTGCCCACGATGTAGGCGTCGGCGTGCGAGGTCCCCGCCACCTCCCAGGTGCGGATCCGGTCGGTATTGGGTTGCTGTGCCGCGGCGTAGCCCAGCGTGGTGAGATCGGTCTGGGTCTCGGACATGAAGACCGGCACGGTGAGGTCGGTGCGGATGCGCAGGCCACCACTCAGGCCGGTGCCCCCACCGAGCCCTTCTCCACCCCCGCCACGACTGTGGATGAAGATGCCGTCGTAGGCGTGGGTGGTCGGCTGGATCGCATCGGCGAAGCTGGTGAGGAAGAAGGCGGACTGGGACTCGCCAACCGCCACCACGTGGCGTGGGTGGAGGGGGCCCAGGACTGCAGGGTGACTCGTACTCCGGAGTGCCCGGCCGATCTGGGCGAACATGTCCAGGGCGTACTGGTCGCCGGGATGATGAAGCGTCCCGTACCGCATCGGCTCCTGGTGGACCAGTCCTACGCTCGGGCCGCCGACGCCGAGGATGGCCTGGCCCCCTTCGACTCCGAGCGCCTGGGCCGACACGGCCACGTAGGCGTAGCCGGCTCGAACCAGCATCGGATTGAGATAGTCCCAGTCGGGAGCCGACTCCCCCCCGAGACGTTCATCCACTCGACGACCACGGTGCCGTTGAACTTCGAGGCGGTGGCCGGGCGTCGGACGATGATCCGGGTCTTGTAGGAAGCCGACGTCGATGGTTTGATCGACCAGCGGCCGTTGGCGGGGGCGGACGTCGCCGTGAAGGCGTGCGCCGTCCCGGAGGCAAAGAACTCCTGTTCCACGTAGCCGTGGGCGGCGAGGTTGACCGAGACACCTCGACGCGCGGCTCGATGATGTGCCCGGCGGTGATCGGCCCCGACAAGGTGGCCGAGGCGTCGTAGACGCTCGTTTTGGTCGCGGCATGGGCGGCCGTGCCGGAGGCGGTGGCCAGGACACTCACCAGGACCAACCCGATGGTGAGGGAGACCAGTCTCGGCGTGCGCACGTGCCCGTCCCCTACCTCTCGTGTCCCTGGACCCCCCTGCGCCGGCCCGCTGCGAATGCTATCCCGGGGGTCGCCGACCCGCCTTCGAAGTCCGCCAACCTGATTGACGCGACGTGGGTGCCGTCGTCTGGTCAGACACGATCATCTCCGACGGCCAACTCGGCAAACCTGGCCGCGGCCGGTGACAGCGGACCGGTCCGATGCACCAGGGCCAGCTCCCGGACGGCCGGCGGTTCCGGACGGGAGACAACCGCGCCGAGCTGTTCAGCGACCACTGCCATCGACTCCGGCACGAGCGCCGCACCCGCGCCGGCCAGTACCAAGGGGAGGATGGCATCCCGCTGCGCCGAGACGACCGCCAGCTTCGGACGCAGGCCCACCGAGGCCAGCCGCTCGTCCAAGAGGCGTCGACTCGAGGTTCCTTCGGGGGAGGCTACGAACAGCGTGTCCGCGAAGTCGATCAAGGCGGCGGCGTCGGTCACACCGTTGGTTGCTTCCGGGGGGAGGATGAAGACGAGCACCTGCGATCCGAGCTCGACGGACACGAGGGAGTCGGGGACATCGAGGGCATCGGTAAGACCCAACTCGGAGGTCCCGGTCTCCACGAGTTCGAAGAGCTCCTGTATGTCCTCGGGAGCAGCAAGATCGACACGCACGGCCGGGTAGTGACTTCGGAACCGGCCCACCAGTGCCGCTGTCGGGTCGGCGGCGAGCGTCGGTAGGCACGCCAACGAAAGCACGCCTGATTCGAGGCCGGAAACGGCGGCCACCGCGGCACGACCGGTCTCAAGATCTCGAAGGACCTGGCGGGCCGGCCCGAGGAGTGCGGAACCTGCAGCAGTGAGCTGGACCCGGCGACCGATCCGATCGAAGAGGAGCGTCCCGAGGTCGGCCTCCAGCTCTTTGACGGCCAGGGAGAGGGCTGGTTGGGAGACGAAGGTGGCCTTCGCCGCCGCGGTGAAGCCGCCATGGTCGACCACGGCAACGAAGTGTTGCAGTCGGCGGGTATCCATTTGTAAACCTTATCGTTACTACAATAAATATCTATTTTCTTTCTGGGTGGAACCCTTCCACAATCGATGGAGTGGACACCCTCGACGACGTGGGGCCGGTGGGATGGCAGCGGCTGGTGGTCGAGCCGAGGCGACCCGAGGTGATCAGGCGACGGCCCAACGCGTTCTGGCTGGCCGTCGCCGCCGTTTGTGTCGGGGCATTCATGGGTCAACTCGACGCCAGCATCGTGACCGTGGCCTTGCCCACCTTGCAGCGGACCTTCCACGCCAGCCTCGCTGCGGTGACCTGGGTTGGCCTGAGCTACCTGCTGGTGCTGGTGGCCACGGTGGCCGCGGTCGGCCGGTTTGCCGACATGTGGGGCCACAAGCTTCTCTACATCTACGGCTTCGGGATCTTCGTCGTCGGTTCGGCACTGTGTGGGCTGGCCCCGAACCTGGGCCTGCTGATCGGGTTCCGGGCCCTTCAGGCGGTAGGCGCCGCTCTGCTGCAGGCCAACAGCGTGGCCATCATCGCCCTGGCGGTGCCCAGGACCTCGTTGGGCAGGGCAATCGGAATCCAGGGCGCCGCCCAAGCGGTCGGTCTGGCGCTCGGTCCCACGGTCGGTGGGTTCTTGCTGGCGGCTGGCGGGTGGCGGCTCATCTTCTTCGTCAACGTGCCGTTCGGCCTGCTCGGCATGATCGCCGGGCTCTTGTTGGTGCCCCGGAGCCGGCACCTCCAGGCCCGGGTGCGCTTCGACTGGGCCGGGCTGGCACTGTTCTTCCCGGCGGTGGTGGCTGTGTTCTCGGCGGTGTCGTTCGGGAACTCGAGGGGATGGACGTCGCCCGCGATCCTCGGGCTGGTCGTGGTGGGCGTTGCCCTGGCGACGGCGTTCATACGACGCGAAGCCCGATGCAGGGAACCGATGCTGGATCTGCGGCTGTTCCGTCGGTCGCGGTTCACTGCCGGCATCGCCAGCGGGATGCTCTCCTACCTGGTGATGTTCGGCGTCCTCTTCCTGGTGCCCTTCTATCTGGAGCGGGGCCTGCATCTCGGCTCGGGACAGGCCGGTCTCGAATTGATGGTGATGCCGCTGGCCCTGGGGATCACCGCGCCGGTGGCCGGGCGATTGGCTGATCGACTGGGCGCGCGACCACTCACCATCGGCGGGATGGCCATCGTGGCCGGTGGGTTGGCGTCGCTGGGGATCCTTCGGCCGCCAGGGCCTGTCTTCCTGGCGCTCATCGCCGTTGTCGGCGTCGGGCTGGGTCTGTTCACACCACCGAACAACGCCGCCATCATGGGCTCGGTACCCCGGGATCGTTCCGGTCTGGCATCGGGGGTGCTCAACATGACCAGGGGCATGGGCACGGCGCTGGGTCTGGCGCTCACCGCGCTCGTGTTCGACGTCACCGGCGGGAGGGCGTCGGCCTCCTCGCCAGTCGCCCACGCCTTCACCGTGACCGCGCTCTTCTTGGCCGCGGTCGCAGCAATTGCGGGGGTCATCGCCGGGCTACGCCAAGGCGGTCCGCTGGAGCGATCACTCAGCGCCCGGGTGGAGTGAGGCTGTCTCTGCGCCGGGCGCACTCGGGGCACAATGGGATGTGGCGCCCGACCTCTCCCTCGGCTTCAACACCTGTTTCGCGGTCAAGCGCTGGCCCGAGCCCGAGCGATGGATGGCCGTCGTCCGTGAGGATCTCGGCCTTCGGCACTGCCAGGTCAGCCTCGACCTGTTCGAGCCGGGACTCGACCTGTCGATGGCCGTGCCCGCCGCCCGCTCCGTGGCCCGGGCCGCCCAACGGTCTGGCGTCGTGCTCCACAGCAGCTTCACCGGGTTGGCCGGCTACAGCAGCAACCTGCTCCTGCACCCTGATCCCGAGGCTCGCCGGGCCTCCCGGCGCTGGTTCGAGCGGGCCATCGACGTCACCGCCGAGATGGGCGCGGCCGGGGCCGGTGGCTTCCTGGGGGCCTTCTCAGTGCGCGACGCCGCAAACACCGGGGTGCGCGAGCAGCGGATCGCCGAGCTCGCCGAGGCCATGGCCGGGCTCTCCGACCACGCCGCCCGGGCCGGCCTTTCGTTCCTTCTGTTCGAGAATATGGCCGTCCCGCGTGAGTTCGGTCACTCCATCCCCGAAGCGCACCGCCTCGAAGAACTCGGGGCCGGCGGCCCGGTGCCGTGGATCCTCTGCCTGGATCTGGGCCACCCGTGCGCCCTCTCGACGGGGACGCCGAGCGATGACCCGCTGCACTGGCTCGCCCAGCCGTGGCAGCACACCCCGGTGATCCAGATCCAACAGGCCAACCGTGGTGGGGACTTCCACTGGCCCTTCACCCCCCAACGCAACGACGAGGGGCTACTGTCGCCCCAGGCCGTGGTGGAATCACTCGTGAGCGCGGGGACCGATACCTCCTTGTTCTTCGAGATCATCCATCCGGCCGAACATCCCGACGACGCCGTGCTTGATGACCTGCACCAGAGTGTCGAGTGCTGGCGGGCGGCGCTGGCAGCCCAGGATGTGATGGTGCCGGACGCGGTGGAGCGTCGTGTCGAAGGAGCGGGGGCCGATCATGTCGGCTGAGATCCGACCCCCACTCAACGGGCCCCTGCGCATCGGCCTGATCGGGAGCGGCTTCATGGCCGGCTTCCACGTCGAGGCGTTCCGCTCGGTTCGTGACTGCCTGCTGGCCGCCGTCTGCAGCCCGACCGCGGCCCACCGAACCGCCATGGTCGAACGGATCAACGGCCTGGGCCTCGGTCCCTGTACCGGATTCGACTCGGTGGAAGAGATGGTTGCCGGCGACGCGGTGGACGCGGTGTGGATCGTCGGTCCGAACTTCACCCGCCTCGAGCACATGGATGCCATCACCACCGCCATGGCAGGTGGCCGTTCCTCGCTGCGCGCCGTGGCCTGCGAGAAGCCCCTCGGCCGCACCGTGGCCGAGGCCAAGCGGATGGTCGATCTGGTGACCGCAACGGGCCTCAACCACGGCTATCTGGAGAACCAGGTCTTCGCTCCCGGTGTCCGCAAGGGCCGGGAGGTCATATGGCGCCGTGGCGCTGCCAGCAGTGGGCGGCCGTATCTGGCCCGGGCCTCCGAAGAGCACAGCGGCCCACACCGGCCGTGGTTCTGGCAGGGCGAGCACCAGGGCGGCGGTGTGCTGCTCGACATGATGTGCCACAGCGTGGAAGTGGCCCGCTTCTTGCTGACCGAACCGGGAGCCGAGCGGACGAGCGTGGTGGCCACCACAGCCACCGGTCACGTCTCCACCCTCAAGTGGTCCCGGCCCGAGTACGCGGCGCTCCTGCGCCGGTCGATGGGCGAAGGGGTGGACTATCTGGCCCGACCCTCCGAGGACATGGCCCAGGGGGTCATCGAACTCCACGATCGGGACGGGCACCCCTTGATGATCGAGGCCAGCACCTCGTGGGCGTATGTGGGACCGGGCCTGCGGATCGGCATCGAGGTGCTCGGGCCTGAGTACTCCATGAAGCTGGACACCCTCTCGACCGGCCTCCAGCTCTTTCTCTCACCCCAGGTCGAAGGCGCGGCCGGCGGGGACCTGGTGGAGAAGCAGAACGCTGAACAGGGTCTGCTTCCGGTGATCGATGACGAGGCGCTGACCTACGGCTACGTGGCCGAAGACCGCCACATGGTCGAGGCCTTCAGCCGAGGAGAACCGCCCGAGGAGACCTGGGCCGACGGGTTGGCTGTGGTCGAGCTGCTCATGGGGCTCTACCGCTCGGCCGAGCTTCGACGCACCATCAGCTTGGGTGACGAGGATCTCACCGACTACATCCCGCCGGTGGGGCGCCCCGCCCGGGCTTGACTTGGCCGCCGACGAGCCGGCCGCGCTGCCCTGCCCCCTCGACTCAGGGCCAGTCGTCCAGCTCGGGAGGTCCATCTGTCCAGACGAGTCGGTTGCCATGGACCCGGCCGACCACCCACCCCAAAAGGAGCTGCGCTGGCGCCGTCCCTACGTGCGTTGGTTCCGAGCCGGGATGGCTCCGCCAGGAACCGATGTCAGGGGTAGCGCGTAGCTCGATGCAAACCCCGTGGGGAAGCCTGTCCCGTACCGGTCGCAGCTCCAGCCCCCGAAACGAGACGTCGAGCCCCGCAACCGCGAACTCCAGAGGCCAGTCGAGGGCGTCAGCACCGGCATCCACGTCCACCAGGTGCATCTCAACCTCTCGCCAGCGCGCCCATAGGCAGGAGTAGGCGGGCCGGACGCCTGCCCGCGCCCGGGTGGGACGGTGCCAGGCCTCGTGATCCATGGCCTTCCATTGGGCCTCCAACCGACGATCTGTCTCGGCCAGGTCAGCACTCAGCGCCCCCAACGGCCGCATGCTCCCCGCGTCGATCTCGGCTGCCCGGCCAGCGCTACCGCCCAGATATTGATCAACGAGATCGCCCGAGCTCGCTGCTTCCAGCATCCGGAGGTGGCTGGCGGCGTTTCGCTCCAGGTGGCAGAGGAGGTGGGCGTTGGTCCAGCCGGGCAGTCGTGTATCCCGCAGCTGCCCGATCCTTGCCATCTCGAAGGCGACCGATTCCAGCTGACGATGTCTGGCACCCACTACTTCGAGGAGATGGTCGATGCTCGCCCGTTCCCCATCCAAGACCCATGTCTTGCCGCCGTCCTCTTCCACCGGCACAGTCTTACCGAATGACCACTCCGGCCTTGGCGACCACGCCATGCTCGACGAGCCACTCGGTCAGCTGCATCGTTGGCATGGGGCGGGCATACAGATAGCCCTGCGCCAAGTCGCATTCGACAGCAGTGAGGGCAGAAGCGATCTCTTGATCCTCTACGCCTTCCCCGACGACCTGGAACCCCAGATTGTGCCCAAGATCGACGATCGATCGGACGATGGCGGAATGTCCCGCACTCTCGGTCATGTCGGCGACAAAGCTTCGATCGATCTTGATCTCGTCGATCGGTAGGGCGGAGAGGTAGCTCAGCGACGTCTGACCGGTCCCAAAGTCGTCGATGCTGATTCCAATGCCAGCGCTGTGCAGGCTTTGGAGCACCACGGCTGCTCGTTCCGGATCAGTCATCAGCGCTGTCTCTGTGATCTCGACGAAGAACCGGCCCGGGGTGACGCCGGCGGCAGCCAGAGAATCAACCAAGTGCGGCACCAGCCCTGGGTTTCCCAAATTTCGCGCCGATACATTTACCGCCACCGAGAGACCGTCGCCCCAGGACATGACGTCTGCGATGGCACGGGTCACCACCCATTCCGTCACTCGGTCGATCAAGCCGGTCTGCTCGGCAAGTGGTATGAACCGGTCGGGTGGCAACAGTCCCTGGTCAGGATGCTGCCACCTGATCAGTGCCTCGACCGCGTCGGCACCACCGTCTCGAAGGTTGATCTTCGGCTGGTAGAAGAGAACGAGCTCATCCGCGTCGATGGCGTGTCGGAGTTCTGACACCAAGGCCAGATTGGCGGCGTCGTAGTGATTCTGCGAGGGGTCGTAGCGAACGACCCCGGCATGGTGGGCCTTGGCCACGTACATGGCGACATCGGCCAGCTGCAGGAGGTCGTCAACGTTGTCCCCATGTTCCGGTGCGACCACGTAGCCGATACTCGCCTCGATGCACAGGGGAAGCCCGCTGATCTCCACTTCGTCTTCGATAACCTGGCGAAGTCGGAAGAGGACCTCCTCGGGCTCGCTGACGTTGACCAGGACGATCCCGAATTCGTCGCCTCCCATGCGGGCCAGTGCGTCGATCCCCCGCAGGTGGGCCGCCATCCGGTCACTCAGCGCGGCGAGCAGCCTGTCGCCGTTGTGGTGGCCGAGCGTGTCGTTGACTTCCCTGAATCGGTCGAGGTCGATGATGGCAATCGTCGTATCGTGACCTGTCTCACGACCGCGACGAAGGACCTCTTGCACACGGCGGTGGAAGTGAAGGCGATTGGGAAGGCTGGTCAGTGCATCATGTTCGGCCAGATAGGCATTGATTCTGACCTGACGACGCAGCCGACGGCCGACAAATGCGGAGATCCCAAAGAGGATCAGGTACAACAAGGTGAGGCCGATCGCCAGGTTCCGGTACAGCATGGACAGGCCAGCGTCAACGTCGGCTGCGATCGGCGCATAGGGGAGATAGACCTCCATGACGCCCACCTGCCGGTGCGAGCCACCGGCGTGAAGCGGGAGGTAGACCTCTACCGAGGTAGGGCCGATCGTTCCGGTGTCAACACTGTCCGAATTGAATCGTGTGAGGCGCACGATCTCCTTGCCTCGTGCTGCATCGAGCGCCTCGTCCTCCGGGGCCTGGTGAAAGCCGGAGCCATCGTCGGAGAAGACAACTGCGCCTGACTGGTCGCGTAAGCGCAACCGGAGGACGTCACCCGTGCCGACCACATTCCTGACCAGTCGAGTCATTGCCGTGGACTCGGCTGGGGAGAGCCCGCGACTCAACGGTTGCCCGCTCAAGAGGGGTTGCACCGCTGTCCTGGCCATGAGGAGGGCTTCAGAGCCTCCCTCGGCGAGACCCCGACGGTTCGCCTCTGTCCGATAGCTTGCGGAGAGAATCACGCCGAGGAGCAGTACCGGGACCAGCGTGATGGCGGCGAACATGACGAAGAGGAGCGTCGTCGAATTACCGCGACGGCTCTGCTGTGGTCCCACACCCATCCATCGGCCTGTAGCCCAGTGACCTTGATGTAGTGAACACCGACCTCCGCGGTGGCCGCGTCGAAGATGCCCCTGACCACGTGGAATAGCAGCACGTCCCACGTGCGGCCCTCATCCAGCGCAAGGACGATTTTCGACCTCCTCGCTGGCACTTCTGCGGGTCGGGCTGCCCGGATTTGAACCGGGGACCTCTGCGTCCCGAACGCAGCGCGCTAACCAAGCTGCGCCACAGCCCGTCGAACGGAATCGGTACGACTACCGATCCGGACCCGGCTGATGCTACCCGACGGCGGTGCGCTCGCTGCCCCCGCCTCCGGTCGCCGGATCCTTGGGGGCAGGCGCCGGTTCCGGTCGCCTGGCCACCACCTTGGCGATCCGCCGTTTGTCCATCTCGGCCACCCGGAGCTCCCACCCGTCGACGTCGAGGGACTCGCCTTCGGCCGGAATGTGCCCGAACCCGTCGAAGAGGAACCCTCCGAGGGTCACGTACTCACCCTCGGGCAGATTGATGTCGAGTCGGTCCCGCACGTCGTCCACGCTCATCCGGCCGTCCACCAACCACCGGCTTCCATCGACCCGTACGACATCGGGCTCGTCGTCGGGATCGAATTCATCGGGGAGATCACCGACCAGGGCTCCGAGCAGGTCCTTCACCGTCAGGACTCCTTCGACCCCACCGTGCTCGTCCACCACCACCGCGAAGGCCCGCCGCTGGCGGCGCATCTCGGCCAGCACCTCGAGGACCAGCCGGGACTCGGGGACCAGGAACGGCTGGCGGAGTCGCCGCGAGATGTCGATCGGGTCCGGCGTGGGCTGCTGCTCGTCGTCCGACCCGGCGCCCCCACCCGTGGTCGTGTCGGGTGGGCCCGCCTGACCGGCAACCCGGTCGTGCTCGTCACCGATCCCGCTCACCTTCCACCCCGCCCGGAACAGGTCGTTGACGAACAGCACACCGATCAGGTCGTCGAGATCCTCTCCGCAGACGGGGAAGCAGCTGTGGCCCGACTCCCGCACCGCCCGGGTCACCGCGTCGACGGTGAGGGGGATGGACAGGGCCACGATGTCCACCCTGGGCGTCATCACCTCCCGGACCACGGTGTCGTGCAGATCGTTGAGGGCGTCGATGATGAACTGCTCCTGGGCGTCCGCACCACCGTCGGACCGGCTGTCGACGGCGTCGAGGTCAGCGGGCCGACGGCTGCGACGGCGTCGGCGACCGGCGTGGTCTCCTTGGTCGGATGGGGGTGTGCTGTCCTCGTGGCGTCGGAACACGGACACGGTGGTGTCGCTGACGTTTGACCGGAGCCGTCAGGCGCCGGCGGGTGCGGGTGTGGACACGACAGAGAGGGGTTGGTAGGACTCGTCGTAGTAGGTGCCCCCATCGAGGAGGGAGGCGATCGCCCGCCGAAGCCGGATCGGGTCGAGGGGCTTGACCACCCACCCTTCGGCTCCGGACCTCCGGGCCATGAACACATCGGGGCGCCGGTCCAACAGCATCAGCACCGGCACCGGACCGAGGCTGCCGTACGACTCCTCGAGTCGCAGCTCGAGGCAGACCGCCATGCCGCCCATGTTCCCCATCTGGAGATCGACCACGACCAGGTCGGGGAGTGACTCGGCCACCTGGGCCATCACCGCCGGCCCGGAGCGGGCCTCCCGGACGGTGATGTCCGGTCGGCCCACGATGGCGGCCACCTCGGCTCGCACCGAAGGGGCGTCGCTGGCCACGAGGATGGTACGCACCAGGGCAACGTTAGCGCTCTCCGGCCGCCTCCCTGGAGTGATCATCGGCCGCGCTCGTCCCGGCGTCGGGATCGGTGAACAGGAGGTCGGCGATGGTCTCCAGTCCGCTCACGTCGTGGACGTCGCCGTTGAGCAGGGGGATCCGGTAGACGGGGGCCGGAGCGACCTTGGCCACCAGGTCGGCGTAGGCCTGCTCCTCCCGATCCGAGGCCGCGGTATAGCCGCGGAGGTTCTCGACCAACTGGCCGAGGGCGGTGCCCGCACCTGCGCCCGAGGGGGGCAGGGAGGCCAGCAGCGTGTCGTCGGCGAAACGGGGCTGGACCCGGTTGACCACCAGGGCGGTCACCGACATGTCCGACTCGGCCAGCTTGGCGGCGAAATGGACGGCCTCGTCGACTGCGTCCGGGCGGGGCGAGGCCACCAGGATGAACGCGGTGTCCGCCTGGATCAGCAGCTCTCGCACCCGGGCCGCCCTTCGCCTGAATCCCTCCTCCATCCCCTCGAAGGCCTGGAAGAAGGCCACCGCGTCACGGACGATGTCCGCGCCGGCCACCCGGGAGATGGTCCGCAACAGCGCCTGGGCGGCCACACCCATGAATTTCGAGCCCGGCCCGCGTCGGCTTCATCAGCGCCTGGAAGATCCGATTCTCCAGAAAGTGGGTCAGCCGCCGGGGGGCATCGAGAAAGTCCAACGCGTTGCGCGACGGGGGCGTGTCCACCACCACCAGGTCGAAGCCGCCCTCCTCCACCAACTCGTAGAGCTTCTCCATGGCCATGTACTCCTGCGTGCCCGACAGTGCTCCGGTGAGGTTGCGGTAGATGCGGTTGACCTTGATGTCCTCTGCCTGCTCGGCGCTGTCCGAGTAGCGCTGGATCAGGTCGTCGAAGGTCCCCTTGGCGTCGAGCATGAGGGCGTGCAGCTCGCCCGGCCATGGTCCCTCGATCAGCGTGGGCTGGTTGGTGAGGGCTTCGAGGCCGAGGGAGTTGGCCAGTCGACGGGCCGGATCGATGGTAACCACGCAGGTGATGCGACCCAGGCGGGCGGCCTGCAAGGCGAGGACCGCCGCCGTGGTCGTCTTGCCCACCCCCCCCGACCCGCAGCAGACGATGATGGAGCGGTCCCCCACCACCCGATCGATGGATGTCTCGACGGTCATGAGCGCACCGCGGCCGGGTCGGGCAGGGCCTCTACTCCGGCGGCCAGCGCGTCGGTGAGTACCTCGAGCTCCCGAGGGGTGATCGCGGCGGTGAAGAGGAACGGCACCCGCAGCTGGGGCAAGGGGAGCTCGCGGGCCAGTCGGCCGAGCTGCTCCTCTTGGAGCTCCTGGCGGGTGAGGCGGAACCGGCGGGCCCGGTCGAGCGCCGACAGCTGCTCGGCGTCGAGGGAGGCCCCGGCCGCCTCGACGGCGGCCGACGCCGGCGTGTCCAGTCCTGCCATCGGGGGGTAGCACCCGTTGACGATCACCGGTCCGAGGGCGATACCCACCTTGTCCTCGAGTTGGTAGGCGGCCTCGATGGCCTCGTTGACCGGCATCTCCTCGGGCAAAGTGACCAGGGCGACCTGGCAGCGGGCCGGGTCGGAGAGCAGGTCGACCACGTCGGCCGCCTGAGTCCGGATCGGCCCGCCGCGGGCGGCGTCGAGGAGGCCTCCCGCCGATGACAGGAACGTCATGGCGTGACCGGTGGCCGGCGCATCGACCAGCACCAGGTCGGCGACCCCGCTCCGCTCGATCTGCTTGACCTTCCCCAGCACCAGCACGTCCCTGATGCCGGGGATGGCCCCGGACACCAGGTCGACGATCCCCGACGACATCAGTCGCTTGGACACCCGCCGCAGACCGTGGTCGGCCAGATACTCCATGAGAGCGTCGTCCGGGGTGATGGTCCGGGCCCGGACCATCCCGGCCGGGATGGCGGTGGTGGCGTCGGGGTCGGTTTCCCCGACGGCGGTGGCACCCGCCGCTGTCAGCACCGATCCGGCGTAGCCGAGGGGGTCGTCGGTGCCGAATGCAGCAGACAGGCCGGTGCGGCCCTCGAGTTCGACGATCAGCACCGAAAGCCCAGCGTGGGAGGCCAAACGGGCCAGGGCTGCGACCATGGTCGTCTTGCCAACGCCACCTTTGCCGGCCACGATCAGGACCCGGCTCTGGCTACAGAAAGCGCTGACGTCCATGACGGTAAGGAGCGTAGTGTCCGCCCCTGCCGCCACCGCCCATTGCCCTCGGCCCCCGGCTCCCCGATCCCCCTCGGGCGGCCGCCAATGGGGCCTGCCGGAGGAATTGATGAGAAATGCTGGTCAGACCCCTTGTTTCCAGCAACAGGTACGAGTACTTTCCCTTGCTGGAGGATCCCAATGGGTTTGAAGGGGGAGTTGGGCACAGTGGAGCAGGCGCTTGACACATGGCAGCTCAAAGCGTCGTGTCGTGGACCTCAGGCGGAGATTTTCTTTCCGCCCGCCCACGCCGAACGCAAGGACGAGAAACTCCAGCGCGAGGACAGGGCGAAGTCGATCTGTCGAACGTGTGCGGTGCGGGCCGAATGCCTCGACTACGCCATCCGCATTCACGAGCCTCACGGCATCTGGGGCGGCCTGAATGAGATGGAGCGCAAACAGATGGTGGACCGCCGGGCCGGCTGACCACTGACGCGGCCATCCCTTGGGTGCGACGGGCCGTCTCGGGGCTGTCAGGCCTTCGACGTGCCGAGACCGAGGGCCTGCGCGGCGGTGCGCACCCCCTTGGAAGAGCAGACCGGCTGCGGTTGTTGGCCGGTGGCCAAGCAGATCCCGGCGGTGAGGTAGTTGGCCGAGGACACGATGGCCTCACCGATCGGGTCGTCAGGCTGGCTCAGCGCACCCACGATGGCTGACTGGGACTGGCCCACGATGATGGCCGGGGTGAATCCGGCGGTCGAGGTGACCATCGTGTTGCCGATGTCCACGAACGGGTAGGAGGCCGGCCCCGATCCGTTGGTTGGCCCGGTGCCGTAGCGGGCGACCAGGGACGCCTGCATCGGGGTGAGCGTGGCGATCCGGGTGAAGGCTCCCTCAGCATTGGCGGCGCCGGAGTAGAGCTCGACGCCGGTGAAGGCGACGTAGCGGCTGGTGTAGGCGGACCCGACGAAGCTGAACGTCTGGAGATCAGAGAACACCGACTGTTGCGCCGACTGCATGTTGTGGAGGGAGGTGAACTGCCCGAAGCGCGACAGGGCCACGATGAGCGGCCATCGTTCGGCGCCACAAAACGGACAGAAGTCGGTCCCGATGAACAGCACCTCGGGCTTGCCCTTCGATTGCAGCGGTGGCTGGCCGGTGACCACCCGCGGGGCGGTCAGTGCGGTGTCCGGGGCGGTGACGCCGACCGAGTCGAAGACCGAGGCGGGCACCTTGGCCATGGCCGTGATCACGTCGCTCGACGTGGCCACACGATGGACCACTCCCGGCCGGGGTGGGGGCCCGGTCAGGGCCAGGACGACCAGGACGACGACACCGATCAGAATTACGGCGACCGCACCCCAGGCGAAGCGGGCGGTGCGATTGCTGGTCGGATCACCGGTGGGGAGCGGCACGGCCGTATCGCCGGCCGGCTCGGGGATCACGAGCCCGGCCGGCATGGGTCGTCCGAACCTGGCTCGGTCGTCTGGCTCCCTGGCAACGGAGCCGGCTACTCCTTGTCCCATTGGTCATCGTCAGCGCCGACGCTGACACCGTCACCGACGTCGTCGCCCCCGTCACCGAGGTCACCGTCACCGAGGTCATCGTCACCGAAGTCCTCGTCACCCAAGTCCTCGTCACCCAAGTCCTCGTCACCCAAGTCCTCGTCACCCAAGTCATCGGTCACCGGCTGCCCGTAGTCCGGCGCCAGCACGATGGGTGCCGAGGTCACGATGATCACGAAGAGGATGAAGGTGACGATGTGCACCGACGAGCACCACAAGCAGATTGCATGGATGATGAACAATTCGGCGATGAGCAGGTAGAGGATCATGCCCACCCCGATGATCGAGAAGGCCAACCGGGCCAGGTGGATGCGCCGATCACCCGATCGCCAGGCCACCGGCAGGCAGAGGGCGAGCATGGGGACGAAGTAGAACAGCCCGAGCATGGCCACCGGGATCCCGATGATCTCGGACTGGGGGCTGGTGGTCACCTTGAGGCAGTTGATGGCGCCGTTGTCCGAGCAGACCAGGGCGTGGGGGCTGAAGTGGGTGATGGTCAGGTAGATGGAGACCCCGAGGCCGAACAGGCACAGCAGCAGGGTGGCGATGGGCTGCCATCGCAGCGTGGGCATCAGGTCGGGGTCCTCGGCGGTCGGGGTCAGCTCAGCTTGAGGGCCTTGGACGCGGCCTCGACCCCCGGGCTCATGCAGACCGAGGCAGGAGCATTGGTGGTGCCGTCGCAGATGACCGCCGAGATGTAGTTGGCAGTGGCCACGATGGCCTGGGTGGCCGGGTTGCTCGCATCGCTCAGCCCGCTGGCGATCTGGTCCCACGACTGGTCGGCCAGGATGCCGGGGTCGTAGCTGGGACCCGAGATGAGGCCCTTGTTGTTGATGTTGACGAACGGGAATCCCACCTGGCCCGGGGTCACCCCCGGGATGTACTTGGGTTGGTAGTAGGTGCTGATGATGTTCGCCTCCTGCTTGGTCGGCGTCATCAGCGACTGGTAGTAGGTGGAGGTGGGAATGTTGCTCACCGCCTCGATGCCGGCAAAGGTCAGGTACGGGCTGGTGAAGGTGGCCCCGTAGTAGCTGAAGGTGTGGGTCTCCGGGTCGACGTCGGTGTGCGAGGAGGCGGTGATCTTGAGGTTGGACCAGGTCCCGAAGCGGGAGAGCGCCGCGGTCAACGCCCAGCGCTCGGCAGCGCAGTAGGGGCAGTACTCGGCCCCGTAATAGAGCATGGCCGGTGACTTGCCGTTGAGGGTCATCGGTGGCTGCCCGCTGATGATGATGGGTGGGGTCACCGCCACCGTCGACGAGGTCACACCGACCTTGTTGTAGACGGACAGGGGGATGTTGGTGACGTCGTGCACCACCGAGGCCGGAGCCGGGGTGACCGCCGTATAGGGGGTGTTGGCGTTGTTGGGGCTGCTGCTGGTCACCTTCACGATGACCAGCACGGCCACGATGACCACGACCAGGCCGACCGCACCCCAGGCCATCATGGCCCCCGACACCCTCCGGCCCGGCCCGGCCGGCGCCGGGGCGGCACCGGGACGTGGTCGAGGGACGTTCCCGCCCTTGCCGTTCCCCCCGCCTGCGCCTGCGGCCTTGCCCCCCTTGCCGCTCGGGGCCTTACCGGTGACCGGCCGGCTCGCCGCCTTGCTCCGCTCCTTGGCGCTCTGGCCCGACGCCCCGCCGGGGCTGCTCGCGGGCTTGGGCTTGTTGCCCCCAGCGACGGCCTTCTTCTGGTCCGGTGCCATCGTTTCCCTTGTCTCCGATTCGCGGATGTGCCGAAACGAGCGTAACTGGTCAGCCCGGTCTCTGGAGGTCGCCGGGGCACCGTCGCCGGGGCACCGACCGGGGCGTGGGATCGGCGCGTGGGATCGACCGGCGGGCCATCCAGGCACGGAAGGATCAGGCTCTCGGGCGGATTTGGTGCCTACACTGATCGGCCATGTCGGGACACGCCGCGGACCGCGCCGATCCGGGTCGCCTCGGTGGAAACAGGTGAGGCCGGGGGCCACCACCCGGCATCGCCTGGCGCTCGGTGGTGGTCGAGGGTCATCGGGTCCGCTACGGCGTGGCCGGGGCCGGACCGACCGCCCTGTTCCTGCACGGGTGGGGGCTGCGCCCCAACGCCTACCGACGGGCCCATCGAGGCCATGGCCGCAGCCGGCTGCCGGGTCTTCGCCCCCTCCCTCCCCGGGTTCGGCGGCACCCGCGAGCTGCCGCCCGAACGGCGAACCTTCGCCGGCTACGCCCGCTGGGTGGGGCACTTCCTCGACGCGGTGGGTGAGTCCGAGGTGGCCCTGGCCGCCGGCCACTCCTTCGGCGGCGGTGTGGCCACCGCCTTCGTCTACGACCAGCCCGAGCGGGTGTCGGCGCTCCTGTTGGTCAACGCCATCGGCAGCCCGACCTGGGCGCTCTTCCCCGACGAGGTCCGCACCACGTTGCAGCGCCCGGTGTGGGACTGGGGGCGCCATTTCGGGACCGACCTCCTCCACTCGCCGCATCTGATCCGGCTGCTGCCCGACCCTGCTCGAGGACTTCATCCCCAACCTCGTGCAGCAACCCGCTGGGGATGTTCCGGACCGGCGAGTTCATCCGCCGGGCCGACCTGGTGCGCGAGGTGCGCGCCATCGCCGCACGGGGGATACCGGTGACCGTGGCCTGGTCCGACCGCGATCGCCTGGTGTCCCGCTCGGCCTTCGACGAGCTCCGGCATGCCGCCGGTGTCGACGGCGTGGTGGTCGAGGGTGCCCACGCCTGGCTGATCGCCGACCCGCTCGGGCTTTCGGCGAGCTGGCCATCAGCGCCCTGGTCGACTCCGGCGTGGCTCACCGCCCGGTCGGTCCCGCGCACGGCCTGACCGGGATCGCCCATCGGGCGCCGGCGGTAGCCTGAGTCGATGGGTGTAGCCGTCCGCGATGCCGCCACGGTGATGCTGATCCGTGACGCCCACGACGACCGGGGCGGCCCGGCCGATCGAGGTGTGCATGCTCCGCCGCAACCTGGCCTCGGAGTTCGTGGCCGGGGTCTACGTGTTCCCCGGTGGGTCGGTCGATCCCGAGGACCGCGGGCCGGCGGCCGAGGCGCTGTGCCGGGGACGCACCGACGCCGAGGCCAGTGCCATCCTCGGGCATCGAGTCGGGGGGGCTGGCCTTCTGGGTGGCCGCCCTGCGGGAGTGCTTCGAGGAGGCCGGGCGTGCTGCTGGCCCAGCGCCGGAGACTGACGCCCCGGGCGCGGGCGTGCTGCTCGACACCAGCGACCCCGAGGTGGCCGGCGCGTTCGCCGCCCACCGGGACGCGGTCAACGAGCAGCGGACCGGGCTGCTCGACGTGTGCCGGACACGAGGACCTGGTGCTGGCGGCCGACACCGTCTACTACGTCAGCCACTGGATCACGCCCGAGCTGGCCCCGCGGCGCTACGACACCCGGTTCTTCATCACCGCCGCTCCCGCAAGGCCAGGTCGCCCGCCACGACGACGGGGAGACCATCGCCACCATCTGGGTCCGCCCCGGCGAGGCCCTGGCCCGCCAGGCCGCCGGCGAGATCGAGCTGCTGCCGCCGACCATCGCCAACCTGACGGAGCATCGAGGGGTTCCGATCGACCGACGAGGTGATGGCCTGGGCCAGTCAGGTCACCGACGTGCCGACCGTGCTGCCCATCGTCCTGATCGAGGACGGCCACGTGCTGGTGCTCCGGCCCGGGACGAGGGCTACGAGGAGGCCCTGGCCGACCGGCAGGCGTCGGGACCGGTGGTCGACCAGGCGCTGTCCGACGCGGCCCGGGCGGTGTGGGGGCCGCAGGCCGGTACCGCCTGACCATCGGCCGACCGGGGACCGCCCGAGCGGGGTCGGTCACGGGCCGGTGGTCGACCCGGCCTCGACCGCTGCCTCCACCCGGTCGAGGAGGCGCACGCTGCACCCGTCCATCGCCACCACCGGGGCGATGGTGGTGATCACCGACTCGGCGATCCGCGTCGAACACCTCGGCCAGCGGCTGGCCCTCGTCGAGGGCCACCGGGGTTCCGGCGTCGCCGCCGGCGGCCACCGACGGGTGGAGCGGGATCTGGCCGATGAGCGGGACGCCCACGTCGGCGGCCAGGCGGGCGCCGCCGCCCGACCCGAACAGGGCGTAGGAGGTGCCGTGCTCGCAGGTGAAGTCGCTCATGTTCTCGATGACCCCGGCCACCCGGAGATACCCCTTGCGGGCCATGTCCGCGGTCCGGGCCGCCACCTTCTGGGCCGCCACCGGGGGCGTGGTCACCACGATGACCTCGGTCCTCGGGCAGCATGCGGGCCAGGCCCATCTGGATGTCGCCGGTCCCCGGGGGCATGTCGATCAGCAGGTAGTCGAGGTCCCCCCAGTGGACGTCCTCGAGGAACTGCTGGACGGCTCGGTTGAGGATCAGGCCCCGCCACATGATGGCGCTGTCCTCGTCGGCCAGGAACCCCATCGACAGCACCCGCAGGACGCCGTCGCCGATCCGCCGCTCGAGCGGCACCATCTTCTTGTCCCGGGCCTCCACCTCCCCCTGCATCCCGAGCAGGCGGGGGACGGAGAACCCCCAGATGTCGGCGTCGAGGACCCCGACGGTCAGGCCCCGACGGGCCAGGGCCACCGCCAGGTTGACGGTGACCGAGCTCTTGCCCACGCCGCCCTTGCCCGAGGCCACCGCGATCACCCGGGCCGTGTCGGGGATGTCGGTCACCGGTGCCGGGTCCCTGGCCAGCAGGCGGGCCCGGGCCATCACCGCCGTTCGCTGCTCGGCGTCCATCACCCCGGTGGTCACCGACACCGCCCGCACGCCGGGGAGGGCCCCGACGTGGGTCTCCACGTCGTTCTGGATCTGGGTGCGGAGCGGGCAGCCGGCCACGGTGAGGGCCACCTCCACCTCGACCGCGCCGTCGTCGGCGATGCGGATGCCGGTGACCATGCCCAGCTCGACGATGTCGGCACCCAGCTCGGGGTCGACCACCCCCCGCAGCGCGGCCCGGACGGCGTCCTCGGTCGGGCGCCCCACCGTCCGCGGCCGGGCCGGTGCCCTCGGACGCGGAGGTGTCGGGCCTGTTCACGTCGGCAATTCTACCGGTCGGGGCCGCCGGCGGCCACCCGATGCGATGTACCGCGCCCTGCCTGACGCGGGTACGCTTTGGTCAGGTGTCGAGCCGGCGGTCACCAAGGTGACCGGATCGGATTGGGTGCCGTATGCCGTTGGGTGATCGAGACTCGTGATCCAGGAGGAGCGCCGATGAGTGCCACCATGCAGACCGTCAGCATCGGGAAGAAGCCCAATCCGGTCACGCTGACCGATGTCGCCGCGGCCAAGGTGGCCGAGCTCCTGGCCCAGGAGGACATCGACGGGCTGGCCCTGCGGGTGGCCGTTCGGCCCGGCGGGTGCTCCGGCTTCAGCTACGAGATGTTCTTCGACGCCGACCGTGGCCGAGGACGACGTCGTCCGCGAGTTCGGGACGGTCAAGGTGGTGGTCGACGCCGACCAGCGCCGACCTGTTGAAGGGCTCGACCCTCGACTACAGCGACGGGCTGCAGGGGGCCGGGTTCCATGTGACCAACCCCAATGCCTCCCGCACCTGCGGCTGCGGCTCCTCGTTCAGCTGAGCCGCTGAACCGCTGATCCGGCTCCGCGTCGACGGCGTCGACGTCGAGGTAGCCGACGACGGGCCTCGCTCCTCGATGTCCTGCGCGACCAGCTGGGCATCCGCTCGGTCAAGGACGGGTGCAGCCCCCAGGGCCAGTGCGGCTGCTGCACGGTGTGGGTGGACGGGGCCCCCCGGGTGGCCTGCGTCACCCCGATCCGCCGCCTCCAGGGTCGCCAGGTGACCACGCTCGACGGGCTCCCGGCCGCGGAGCGGGACCGGTGGGCGGACGCCCTGGTGGCCACCGGCGGCAGCCAGTGCGGCTTCTGCACCCCGGGCATCGTCATGCGGCTGGCCGCCCTGGCTCGGGCCCGGGCCCGTCGACCGGTGACCGAGCCAGATCGACCAGGCCCTGCTGGCCCATCTGTGCCGGTGCACCGGGTGGCAGACCATCGAGGAGGCCGCCCGCCTGGCCCTCGGGGGCCGACGTCCGGATGCGGTCGGCCATCGGCGCCCGGCGACCTGGACCAGGCGGCGGCCTCGCGGGCCACCCTCGAAGGGGGCGTGCCCCAGGACGTCGGTCCCGCCGTGGTCCTGGGTCGGGCCGGGTTCGCCGACGACACCGCTCCGGCCGGCGCCCTGGTGGCCGTGCCCGACGGCGCGGGCGGCTACGTGGTGGCCGAGTCGCTGGCCGAGGCCCGGGCCCAGGCCGGCAGGGTGCAGGGTCGGAGCACCAGCCTGGCCCTGGAGCCACCCGGTGGCCGCTCCCCGCCGGCCCCTGGGCACTCACCCTGCGGACCACCTGGGTCGAGCCGGGCTATGTCGAGCCCGACGCCTCGTGGTGCGAGCCCGGCGGGGAGCCGGCGTCGCCCGTGGGCAACGGCGGCGCGTTCGGGGGAAAGCTGCACTCGCCGGTGGCCGACGACGCCCGGCGGCTGGCCGACCGAGCACGGCCGCCCGGTGCGGGTGCTCTGGTCCCGAGAGGACGTGGTGCGCCACGGCCCCAAGCGGCCCCCGGTGGCCGCCGGGCATCGACGTGACGGAGCCGGGGTCCTCCGGGTGGGGGTCCCGCCCGACGGGGTCCCGGCCGACCGCTGGGCCTCGGTCCAGGCCGCGGTGGCGCCGGTGGCCCCCGGCCTGGTCCTCGAGCCGGTCCCCCTGGTCGGGCCGCCGATCTCCTTCGACCTGCGGGCCGCGGTGTGGGCCGAGGCCGCCGTGCTGGCCGCGGCCGTGGCCGGCCGTCGGCGCCCCGGGGCCCGGTCCGGGCCGGGCCACCGGTGGAGGTCACCGCGCCCGGCGGGCGGCCGGGCCGTCGGCCTGCTGCCGGGCCGACAGCTCGATCGAGGTGACGGTGGACGCCGGCACGGTCCTCGACGAGGTGGTGCTGCGCTCCTACTGCATCGGCGCCGCCCACCAGGCCGCTCGGCTGGGTCCGCACCGAGGGGATCGCCGTGGACGCGGTCGGGGACGGTCCACGACCTGACCATGCGGTCGTTCGGTATCCTCCGGGCCCGGGACATGCCCCCGGTGTCGGTGGTCGGTGCGGGCCGACGGGACCGGGCCGGCGGTCAACGGCTCCGACGCCGTCTTCGCCGCCGTGGCCGCGGCCCGCTGGCTGGCCGACGGGCTCCGCCCAGTGGCCGAGCGACCGGGCGGAGGGCCGACGATGCCGGTCGGCGACGGCCGAGGCTGCACGTCCCGCCGCCCCCAGATCCGGCACAGGAGCATGTGATGAGCACACCGATCGGTCCCTACACCCCCATCGTGCGGGCCGGCCCGTGGCTGATCACCTCGGGCCAGCTCGGCCTGCCTCCGAGTCGCCCGGGTCGGACGGGCGCCCGGTCGCTGGTGGAAGGAGGCGCGGCGGCCCAGCTGACCCAGGCCCTGTCCAACGCCGGAGCGACTGCTGGCCGACAGCGGGGCCACCGCCAGCGACGTGGTCAAGACCACGGTGTTCGTCACCGACATGGACCACTACGCCGCCATCAACGAGGCCTACGTGGCGCTTCTTCGGCGACCACCGGCCCGCCCGATCGGTGGTCGGGGTGGCCGGCCTCCCGATGGGAGCCGCCGTCGAGGTGGAGCTGTGGGCCTACCTCGAGCCGGTCGTGACCGGTGCCGATGCCTACGGCGTCCAGTTGGTCTGTCCGAACCGGTAGCCGACCGACCGCACGGTCTGGATCAGGTGGGCGTGCTCTTCGCCCAGCTTGGCCCGCAACCGCCGCACGTGGACGTCCACGGTGCGGGCGCCGCCGTAGTACTCGTAGCCCCACACCCGGCTGAGCAGCGTCTCGCGGGTGAAGACCTTGCCCGGCCGGGCGGCCAGGAACCGCAGCAGCTCGTACTCCATGTAGGTCAGGTCGAGGACCTTGCCGGCCACCGCGGCCTGATAGGTCTCGAGGTTGAGCACCAGGGGGCCGTGCTCGAGGAGATCCGGCCGAAGGCCCCGCCCGGTACGCCAGAACAGATGGGCCAGCCGGGCGCTGAGCTCGTCGGCGTTGACCGGCTCGAGGCAGAGGTCGTCGAACAGATCCTCCCGGAGCTCGAGCTCGCCGAGCTGCTCGGGCGGGACCACCACCATGCACCGGGGCCAGCGGGACCTCACGCTTGCGCAGGTGGCGGCAGAGCAGGAACGCCCCGATGGGGTCGTCGCCGCTGCAGATCACCGCACCGCGACCAGCCGTCCTCGGGCTCGTCGGCCTCCGCCGACTCGGGGGTGTCGATGCCCCGCCAGGGATAGCCGGCACGATCGAGCACGGCGGTCACCGACGGGGGTGGCGACGGCGGGGAAGCACAGCAGCGGTTCGATGGCGGTGTCCCCCCTTTCCTTTCTGGGTGTCGGGCCGTTCGCCCTGCTAGAGCAGAGGAAGGTAACGGTCGAGTTCGAACTGGGTGACATGGGCCTTGTACTCGGCCCACTCGGCCCGCTTGTTGCGGATGAACCATTCGAAGACGTGCTCGCCGAGGGTCTCGGCCAACAGCTCCGAGGACTCCATCAGGCCGAGGGCCTCGTTCAGGCTGCCGGGCAGATGGAGGATCCCCTTGTTGGCGAGCTCCTCGGCGCTGAGCGCGAACAGGTTGGCGTCGGCCTCGGGCGGGAGCTCGTAGCCCTTCTCGATGCCCTGGAGCCCGGCGGCCAGGATGACGGCGAAGGCCAGGTACGGATTGCAGGCGCTGTCCGGTGACCGGTACTCGACACGGGTGGACTCGAACTTCCCCGGCTTGACCACCGGCACCCGCACCAGGGCGGAGCGGTTGTTGCGGGCCCACGAAACGTGGATGGGGGCCTCGTAGCCGGACACCAGCCGCTTGTAGGAGTTGACCCACTGGTTGGTCACCGCGGTGATCTCCGGGGCGTGCCGCAGCAGACCGGCGATGAACCCCTCGGCCACCTCGGACAGCCCCCCGGGACGGTTGACGTCGACGAAGGCGTTGGTGTCCCCGCGGAACAGGGACATGTGGGTGTGCATCCCCGACCCCTGCACGCCGGCCAGGGGCTTGGGCATGAAGCTGGCGAACACGCCCTGTTGGCGAGCCATCTCCTTGACCACCAGCCGCACGGTCATCACCGTGTCGGCCATGGTCAGCGCGTCGGTGTACCGCAGGTCGATCTCGTGCTGGCTGGGCGCGTCCTCGTGTTGGGCGTGCTCGACCGGGATGCCCATCTCCTCGAGGGTCAACACGGTCCGCTGACGGATGTCACTGGCCCGGTCGGCCACCGTCAGCTCGAAGTACGACCCGCTGTCCAGGGCCACCGGCGGGTGGGTGGGATCCCCGGAGGCGAAGTAGAAGTACTCGATCTCCGGCGCGGCGAAGAAGGTGAAGCCGCGATCGTGGGCCCGGTCGAGGGTCCGGCGCAGCACGTGGCGGGGGCAGCCCTGGAAGGGGGAGCCGTCGAGGTTGACGATGTCGCAGAACACCCGGGCCACCTGCACCTCGGGCTCGTCGTTGTGGGAGCCGGGTCTGACCGTGGCCGTGCCAGGGGAGCAGCTGGAAGGTGTTGGCGTCGGGCCGGGCCAGCACGTCGCTCTCCTGGACCCGGCTGAAGCCGTCGATGGCCGATCCGTCGAAGGTCATCCCCTCGTCGAGGGCGTTCTCCAACTCGGCGGGGGTGATGCAGAAGGTCTTCGGGGTGCCCAACACGTCGGTGAACCACAGCTGGACGAACCGGATGCCACGCTCCTCCACCGTCCGGAGGACGTACTCCTCTTGACTCCTCATCGGGTCGTGCACCTCCGGGGACGCCGGGGTCTCTGGGTGGGGGCCGTCGTGGTCGATGCCGCCATTGTCGCAGTTCGGCGGCGGGTCGGTCGACGCCGGGCCCGGGGAGCGAACAGAGCCGGATCCTGGTGGACCCGGCTCTGTTCGTGTCAGCTGGTTGGCAGCCGGTCGCTGGTGGGCACCAGATTGGGGGGAAGTGATGCCCGACGCCGGCCGCCAATCAGCCTCCCGCCGCGTCGCTGCAGACGGTCTCGACGAGAACGGCGGTGACCTGGTACGGATCCATGTTGGCGTTGGGGCGCCGGTCCTCGAGCCACCCCTTCTTGGCCTTGGCCACGGCCCACGGGATGCGGATCGACGCACCTCGGTCGGACGTTCCGTAGCTGAACTTGGTGAAGTGGGCCGTCTCGTGCGCCCCGGTGAGCCGCCCCTCGATGCCGACGCCGTAGACGGCGATGTGCTCGTCGATCTTCTTCCCGATGGCCTCGCAGCCGGCGATGATGGCGTCCCAGCCACCTTCGGCCCGCATGGCCTTGGTGGAGAAGTTGGTGTGCGCCCCGGCACCGTTCCAGTCACCCAGGA
This sequence comes from uncultured Acidimicrobiaceae bacterium, assembly GCA_963774885.1. Lineage (GTDB taxonomy): Bacteria > Actinomycetota > Acidimicrobiia > Acidimicrobiales > RAAP-2 > Bog-756. The sequence goes on along the minus strand of CAVZGQ010000002.1, from coordinate 508,141 downwards.
TCGGCTTGGGCTCCAAGGTGGCGTAGACGCCGAAGTCCTCGGCGATGCGGAAGAGCAGCCACCGGGCCACCCACAGCTGGTCGGAGATATCCAGGGGGGAGAGCACGCCGACCTGGAACTCCCATTGACCCATCATCACCTCGGCGTTGGTTCCCTCGATGCCGATGCCGGCGTCGATGCATGCCGCGGTGTGGAGCTCGACGATCTCCCGCCCGGGCATCTTGTCGCCGCCCACGCCGCAGTAGTACGGGCCCTGGGGCGCCGGATAGCCCATGGCCGGCCAGCCCAGCGGTCGGCCGTCCTTGAAGAAGGTGTACTCCTGCTCGATGCCGAACAGCGGCTCCTGGTCGGCGTACTTCTCCGCCACCTCCCTGAGCCTGGCCCGGGTGTTGGTGGGGTGGGGGGTGAAGTCGGTGAGCTCGACCTCGCACATGACCAGCTTGTCGTCGGGGCCCCGCAAGGGATCGGGACAGGAGAACACCGGGCGGAGCACGCAGTCGGAGTCGTGCCCCAGCGCCTGGTTGGTGCTCGAACCGTCGAATCCCCAGATGCCCGGCTCCTCGCCGTCGGCCACGACCTTCGTCTTGCTCCTCAGGAGCGGGGATGGCTCCGTGCCGTCGATCCAGATGTATTCAGCTTGGTAGGGCACATGCACTCCTCTGTTGCTCTTTTGTTTGTTGCTCTCTTGCTCCGGTTGCTGTGCTGCTCGATCCGCCCCCCGCCCAACCTGTAGCTGAACCGAAGGATGTTGCAGCTCGCCCACGGGCGAACTGGTACGAAGTTAACGAATCCACGGACATACCACTATCGCAGCGGGCGATTTCCCCCCCGTTACCCAACTGTAAACGGAGCATGAACAAGGGTGGGCCCCGGCGCCCCGCCCCGCTTCCCATCCCGGAGGCCCACGCCTCCTCCCGACCGCCACTCCTTCCCCGTTCCCCGACCGGCGTGGCCAGATAAGACCAGGCAGTGGCGCCGGTAGGCTGACCCGATGGGTCGAGTCCGGGTGGCCGCGTGCCAGATCAACACCGTGGTGGGCGACCTGGCCGGCAATGCCCGGCGCATCCTCGATGCCGTGGCCGAGGCCGAGCGGGGCGGCGCCGACCTGGCCGTCTTCCCCGAGCTGACCATCACCGGGTACCCGCCCGAGGACCTGCTCAGCCGGCCCGCGTTCATCGTCGACAACCTGGCCACCTTCGACGCGGTGGCCGCGGCCTCCGGGGCCTGCGCCGCGGTGATCGGCTACGTGGACACCGATGAGGCCGGGAGGTTGGTCAACGCCGCCGCGGTGTGCGCCGAGGGCCGGGTGCTCGGTCGCTATCACAAGCGGTTGCTGCCCAATTACGGGGTCTTCGACGAGCAGCGTTGGTTCAGCCCGGGGTCGGGGCCGCCGGTGGGCTACCTGGTCGCCGGGGTGCCGGTTGGGATCACCATCTGCGAGGACATGTGGTTTGCCGCTGGACCGATGGTCGAGCAGGCCGAGGTCGGTGCCCGGCTGCTGGTCAACCTCAACGCGTCGCCCTACTCGCGTGGCCGTCGCGCCGAGCGCTTGGCCGTGCTGTCCGATCGGGTGGCGGAGACCGGGTGCACCATCGTCTACGTCAACCAGGTGGGGGGCCAGGACGAGCTGGTGTTCGACGGGGCGTCCATGGTCATCGGCCCCGGGGGTGTGGTGCAGGCGTCGGCGGGCCAGTTCACCGAGGAGGTGATGGTGGCCGACATCGAGGTCCACCTCGACCCCCCGGCGGCGGCGGCGGGCGACCTCGATGGAAGCGGCACCCGAGTGGTGGTGAGCACCGCCCCCCGTAGCCCGGACGGGTCTCTGGTGGCGGCCGAACCGCCCCCCATCCTCGACGCCGAGGCGGAGGTCTACCAGGCGTTGGTGCTCGGCACCCGCGACTACGTGGCCAAGAACGGCTTCACCGACGCGGTGATCGGGCTGTCCGGAGGGATCGACTCCTCACTGGTGGCGACCGTCGCCGTCGACGCACTGGGCCCCGGCCACGTGCACGGCGTGACCATGCCGTCGCGGTACTCGAGCGAAGGGTCGGTGGCCGACGCGGTGACCCTCGCCTCCCACCTCGGCATCGACCTGGCCACGGTGGGGATCGAAGCCGCTCATGGTGCCCTGGCGTCGTCGCTGGCCCCGCTGACCGGCGGAGTGCCGAGCGGCCTGACCGACGAGAACCTGCAGTCCCGCATCCGGGGGGTGCTGCTCATGGCCCTCTCCAACGCCAACGGCTGGATCGTCCTCACCACCGGCAACAAGAGCGAGATGGCCACCGGCTACTCGACCCTGTACGGCGACTCCGCCGGCGGGTTCGCGGTGATCAAGGACGTCCCCAAGACACTGGTCTACGCGCTGTGCCGCCACCGCAACGCCCGGGCCGGGTTCGACCTCATCCCCGAGCCGGTGCTGACCAAGGCCCCGTCGGCCGAGCTCCGTCCCGACCAGCGCGACGATGAGTCCCTGCCGCCGTACTCGGTCCTCGACCCGGTGGTCGCCGGCTATGTCGAAGGGGACCGCTCGCCCGACGACCTGATCGCCGGCGGGTTCGACCCCGAGGCGGTCGAACGGGTGGTCGGCTTGGTGGACCGGGCCGAATACAAGCGCCGCCAGATGCCCCCGGGGGTGCGGATATCGGGCAAGGCGTTCGGCAAAGATCGACGCATGCCCATCACCAATCACTACCGATCGGTCGGAACCACTCCGGTGACACCGGCATCGACCGAAGGGACCGAAGCGGTTGTCTGAGGCGCTCGACCCCTCCCAACCGCCAACCGGTGCCGACATCGGTACCGCCGACATCGGTGCCGGCTCGGGCGACGCCGCCGTGCCCCTGCCCCTGGGTGCCGCTGCCGCCCTGGTGGGCGAGTATCGCTGGATCGAGAACGCCCTCCACCGGCTGGTCGGCGAGTGGGTCGCCGACATGCCGGTAGCCGCGGTCAAGGTCCATCTCGACGGCCAGAGCCTCCGCCATGCCTGGCACGCCGAGCTGTGGGCCGACCGGTTGCCGGTGCTCACCGGGGAGGATCCGGCTGCGCTGACCGTTCCCTCGGCTCCGACCAGTGCCTTGTTCGCCCTGTTGACCGGCGTCCCGGTGGCCACCGAGCTGCCCGGGTCGTCCTGGCCCCCCGCCTCCGACGAGCCGTCCGGCCGCCCCGGCGCCCTCCACCGACTGGCCGGCCTGTATCGGGTGGTCCTCCCCCGGCTGGTCATCACCTACGACAACCATCTCCGTGCCGCCAGCCCGGTGACCGATCGCCCGGTTGCCCGCGCCCTGCGCCTGGTGCTCAACGACGAGGTGGAGGACTGGCGCGCCGGTGAGCGCCTGGTACAGCGGCTGGTGACTCGGCCCCATGACGTGGTCGCCGTCCACGGATTCCTGGAGCGCCTCGAATCGGCGGTGGTGGGGGCCGGTGTCCGCTCCGGCCTGGTCACCTTCCCCGGTTTCGTGCCTGAGGATTGAGCCCGACCGGGGCGGGTGTCGCTTGGAGGGCTTGACGCGTCCGGTAAACTTCGAAAGCAGCAATCGTTGCGCCCGAAAACGCCTGACCTGACACAGCCGGCACCGTTCCTGGTGGAGCTGCCCGACAGGTCGGCCATCCCCCACCTCGATGGGGAAAACGAAGGACCCGGTGAAGTTGGCAAAGGAGCGCCTCGAGCGAGACGACGAAGATCTGGTTCGGCTGTATCTAACCGACATCGGGCAGTATCCGCTGCTGACCAAGGACGACGAGGTCCGATTGGCCCAGGCCATCGAAGCCGGCCGCGAGGCTGACGCCCAGTTGGCGGCGGCTCCCAAGGGATTGACCCCGGCGAAGAAGCGTGAGTTGCGGCGCACCACCTTGCAGGGCGAGGGGGCCCAGCAGACCTTCGTCCAGTCCAACCTCCGGCTGGTGGTCTCCATCGCCAAGAAGTACCAGGCCTCCGGCCTGCCCTTGCTCGACCTCATCCAGGAGGGCAACCTCGGCCTGATGCACGCCGTCGAGAAGTTCGACTGGCGCAAGGGCTTCAAGTTCTCCACCTACGCCACCTGGTGGATCCGCCAGGCCATCACCCGCGGGATCGCCAACACCGGCCGGACCATCCGGCTACCGGTGCACGCCGGCGACACCCTGGCCCGGGTCCAGAAGGCCCAGGCCCGCCTCGAGCTCAAGTACGGTCGCCCGGCCACCCTGGCCGAACTGGGTGCCGAGGTCGAGATGCCCGAGGACAAGCTGGTCGAGGCGCTCCGATTCCGGGCCGAGCCCCTCTCGCTGTCGGAGCCCCTGCGTGAGGACGGTGACGCCGAGCTGGGCGATGTGGTCGAGGATCGTTCAGCCGAATCGCCGTTCGAGGTGGCCGCGGTGTCCCTGCTGCCCGAGGAGATCGGCCGGCTGCTCTCTCCGCTCGACGAGCGTGAGCGTGAGATCCTCCGTCTCCGCTTCGGTCTCGACCGGGGCGAGCCGCGCACGCTCGAAGAGGTCGGTGAGCATTTCAACCTGACCCGCGAGCGGATCCGTCAGATCGAGGCCAGGGCGATGTCCAAGTTGCGCCACCCCTCCTCGGACACCGGGGCCCGGGACCTGCTCACCGTCTGAGCGACCGGCACCGAGCCGGGGGACAGCGGGGCCCCATGCCTCGGTGGACCACGGCGGCGGTGGCACCGCCGAGCGGGTACCATCTCCAACCATGAAGAAGCTCGTGATCCTCGCCATCATCGTTGCCCTGGGTGTCGTCGCCGCCAAGCGGCTCCGTCCCTCCTGAGCAACCCCCGCACCGACGGTCGGTCATCCGCTGCGGGCGCCTGGCCAGGCGCCACGCCACCAGGGCCCCGACTGACGCCGCCGCGGTGATGCCGGCGGCGGTGGCGGTCATCGACCAGCTGGGGACGCTCACCCGGTCGCGCAGCCGGACCGGCTTGGTGAACTGCATCACCTCCCACCCCGCGCTCGCGGGCCACCTTGGCCAGCACCCGGTCGGCGTTCACCGCCACCGGGTGGCCCACCGCCTCGAGCATGGGCAGGTCGGTGTAGGAGTCCGAGTAGGCGGAGGACTGCTCGAGATCCAGGCCCTCGGCCTCGGCCAGTTCCTTCATCGCTTCGACCTTGAAGGGCCCGTAGGCGTAGAACTCCATCTCCCCGGTGTAGCGGCCCGCATCATCGACGACCGGCCGGCTGGCGATGGCTCCGTCCACACCGAGGTGCTCGGCCAGCGGCTCCACGATCACCTCGGGCGAGGCAGACACCAGGTAGACCTTGTAGCCGGCGGCCCGATGCGCTTCGATCAGGTCGAGGGCCTCGGCATAGATGATCGGCTCGACGGTCTCCTCGAGTGCTTCGCGCACGATCTCCTTGATCTGCTCGTGGTCCCAGCCCTTGGTCAGCATGAGCATCGACTCGCGGACGCGGGCCAACTTCTCCTCGCTGGCCCCGAGGTGGAGGTAGATGATCTGGGTGGCCACGGCCCGGGCCATGAGGCGGCGATTGATGAGCCCTCCCTGGTACAGCGGTCGACCGAAGGCGGCGATGGACGCCTTGGCAATCACTGTCTTGTCCAGATCGAAGAACGCGGCTCTCATCGGGTCAGTGTCCCACCAGCAACCGTTGGACCACATCCTCGGCGTCCGCGGTGACCAACACCAGCACCTCGTCGCCGATGGCCAGGCGGGTGTCGCCGCGGGGCACCAACAGATGGTCGTCGCGCACCACGGCCACCACGGTGGCATCGCGGGGCACCCCCAGCTCGACCAGGGTGACCCCGGCGGCCGGCGAATCGTCGGCCAGGGTGACCTCGACCAGATGGGCGTTTCCGCCCTCGAAGCGGAGGAGCCGGACCAGGCTGCCCACCGACACCGCCTCTTCGACCAGGGCGGTGAGCAGCTGGGGAGTGGACACCGACACATCCACGCCCCAGGACTCGGTGAAGAGCCACTGGTTCTTCGGGTGGTTGACCCTGGCCACCACGCGGGGGACGGCGAATTCCTGCTTGGCCAGCAGGGAGATCACCAGGTTGTCCTCGTCGTCCCCGGTGGCCGCCACCACCACGTCCACGGTGGACAGGCCGGCGGCGTCGAGCGAGGAGACCTCGCAGGCATCGGCCACCACCCAGGTGACGTCGAGGCCGCCCCGGATACGGGCCACCAGGTCGGGGTCCTGTTCGATGATCAACACCTCGTGCCCGCTGGCGTGGAGGTCCGAGGCGATGGCCGTTCCCACGCTGCCCGCCCCGGCGATGGCAACCTTCATCGCCGCTCCCTCTCGTCGCCGGCGTCGGCGCCGTTCGACCTGGCCGCCGGCGAGGTCGGGCGCCGGCGAGGCCACCGACGTCCCGCGGAGGCGGGTGTTCAGCCGCTCGAGGGCGGTGTCGGTCGCCATCAGATGGAGGACGTCGCCATCCTGTCCGACCAGGGAGCCGAGGTCGAGTCGGGCCACCCCGGCCCGGGTGACGGCGACCACGGTGACCTCACCGGGAACCGTGAGGTCGGCCAGGCGCTTTCCCGCCCAGCGTTCCGGCAGCGCCCGCTCGACCAGCGAGAGCGTCCCGGTCGGATCCGACCATTCGGCATCGGCTTCGCCGGGGATGAGCCGTCGCCGCACCTGGTCGATGGTCCACGACACGGTGGCCACCGTGGGGATGCCCAGGCGCAGATAGATCTGGGCCCGTCGGGGGTCGTAGATCCGGGCCACCACATTGGGGATCTCGTAGGTCTCACGGGCGATCCGGGCGGTGAGGATGTTGGAGTTGTCACCACTGGTCACCGCGGCCAGCGCATCGGCCCGGTCCGCCCGGGACCGGTCGAGGTCGCCCCGGTCGAAGCCCGATCCCAGGATGGTGGTTCCCGGCCACTCGGCAGGGAGCCGGCGGAAGGCCTTGGCGTTGCGGTCGATGATGGCCACCGTATGGCCCTGCCCGGCCAGTCCGACGCCCAGGCCAGAGCCCACCCGGCCACAACCCACGATGACGATGTGCATCCGAACCATGCAACACGCATCGCCACGCGATCACAACTCTCCCCTGGCTCTCACCCGGCCCACGTACGGCCACGTCCAGACCCGTGGTGTAACGACGACCACCACATCGATCTTCGGTTGTTGTTCTAACTGACGTCGGCGAGCTCTGCCAGGTCCACCTCCTCTCTGGTTCCTTCCATCACCCGGAGTCGGGCTTTGGCCAGGGACTCGATGCCCATGTAGCGACGGGCGACAGCCCACTCGTCGTGCTGTTCGGCGAGCACGGCACCGACCAGTCGCAGATGACAGCGGGCCGGTTGGGGAAGATCCCGACGACGTCGGTGCGCCGGCGGATCTCCTTGTTCAGCCGTTCCTGGGGGTTGTTGGACCAGATCTGGCGCCAGTGCTCCTTCGGGAACGAGGTGAAGGCCAAGATGTCGGCCTCGGCCTCGACCAGCATGGCGGCGGCATCAGGGAAGCGTTCGTGGAGCTGCTCGACCACCCGGGCGTGTTGGGCATGGACCTGTTCGGCGTCGGGCTGCTCGAAGATCGACCGGATGAGGGCACCCACCATGGACTGAGCGCGTCTTGGGCACCCTGGTGTGCACGTTGCGCACGAAGTGGACCCGGCACCGCTGCCAGGTGGCCCCGGGCAGCACCGAGGCGATGGCGTCGACCAGGCCCTGGTGGGCGTCGGAGACGACGAGAGCCACCCCGGACAACCCCCGGGCCACCAGTCCCCGGAGGAAGGCGGTCCAGCCCGCCCCGTCCTCGGTGGTGATGAGGTCGACACCCGAGGATCTCCCGGTGGCCGTCGGCATTCACCCCGGTGGCCACGATCACGGCCACGTTCACGATCCGACCGCCTTCTCTGACCTTCTGGGTCAGGGCGTCCACCCAGATGTAGGTGTAGGGACCGGCGTCGAGGGGCCGGTTGCGGAAGGCCGCCACCGTCTCGTCCAGGGACTTGGCCAGCTCGGAGACCTGGGACTTGGAGATGCCGGTCGATCCCCATGGACTTGACCACGTCGTCGACCCGCCGGGTCGAGACCCCTTCGACGTAGCACTGGGCGACCACGGCCACGAGGGCCCGTTCCGCCCGCCGCCGGGGCTCGATCAGCCAGTCCGGGAAGTAGCTCCCGCTTCGCAGCTTGGGGATGGCCAGGTCGATCGTCCCTGTCCTCGTGTCCCAGCGCCGGGATCGGTAGCCGTTCCTCGAGTTCACCCGCTCGCCGGTGACCTCCCCGTACTCGGCATTGCACAGCCCGGAGGCCTCAGCTGACATCAGGGCCTCGGCGAAGCTCTGGACCATCGATCGCAGCAGGTCAGGGTCGGCCTCGGCCAGATACTTGCGCAGCAACTCGGCAGCGCCCATCGTGTTGGTGACTTCCACCGCATCTTCTCCTTCGTGTTCTTTGGACGGAACTTGAAGATTGATGCGGTGGTCGTCGCGTCAGGGGGATGGTTGGCTCAAGGCGAGCTCACCGGGGCCCGAGGCGTACACCACGTGTGTGGACGTGAACCCACGTACCCGGCCGGAGGCGACGCCCATGATTTACTGAGGGTGTGGATCCATCGGCGACGGGAGGCATGAGCCCGAGCGAGGCCGATGAGGATGGGGTCGGGGTAACCCTGTCGCCGACCATGCCCGTTGCTGGCCGCCGGGGACCAGCGGCCACTCCCACCATTGGCGTAGATCTCCCCGAGACGCTCCGCTATCGCCTCAAGAACGTGCTGCTCGGGCCGCCAATCGCCTCGGACCGCCAGTCCACCGAGCGCCTGGGGAAGCCCACCGCTCTGGCCGTCCTCTCCTCCGACGTGATCTCCTCGTCGGCCTACGCCACCGAGCAGATGCTCATCCCGCTGATCCCCATCGTCGGGGTGGCCGCTTTCTCGCTGGTGATCCCCATCAGCATCGCGGTCATCTTCGTGCTGTTGTTCGTCACCCTCTCCTACCTCGAGGTGGTGAAGGTGTACACCAAGGCGGGCGGCGCTTACGTGGTCGCTCGCGAGAATTTCGGTCTCACCGTGGCCCAGGTAGCGGCCATGTCGCTGCTCATCGACTACACCCTCACGGTGGCGGTGTCGGTGGCCGCCGGGGTGGCCGCCATCACCTCGGTCTACCCAGAGCTCACCCGAGACACCACGTGGATCGCCATCGTCCTGGTACTGGCCATCGCCTACGGCAACCTCCGGGGAATACGGGAGGCCGGGCGCACCTTTGCCATCCCCACCTACTTCTTCATCGCCAACATGCTGATCATGTTCGGCTACGGCGCCTACAAAGCGATCACCGGGTCGCTCCATGCCCACTCCATCACCAGTCACCTCGGTGGGGCCAACCCGTCGGTGGCCGTCGGCCATCCTGGGAGCGGGCTCCTGTACGGCGCCACCATTTTCATCGTCCTCAAGGCCTTCGCCTCGGGAGGGTCGGCCCTGACCGGGACCGAAGCCATCTCCAACGGGGTCAGCATCTTCCGGCGCCCCGAGTCCCGAAACGCCCGGATCACCATGGTGCTGATGGCCACCATCCTCGGGTCACTGGTTCTCGGGGTGTCCAGCCTGGCCGCCGTCACCCACCCGGTTCCTTACAAGTCGGGCTCCCCCACGGTGATCTCCCAGATCGCCAAGTTCGTCTACGGGTCCCACGGGTTCGGCAACCTGCTCTACGTCCTTTTGCAGATCGGTACCACCCTCATCCTCATTCTGGCCGCCAACACCAGCTTCACCGGCTTCCCCTTCCTGGCCAGCTTCGCCGCCGAGGACTCCTACCTGCCCCGGCAGCTGACCAAGCGGGGCCATCGGCTGGTCTTCTCCACGGGGATCATCGTGCTCACCGTGGTTTCGGTAGTCCTGTTGCTCATCACGCGGGCCCAGGTCGACAAGCTCATCCCCCTCTACGCCATCGGCGTGTTCACCGGGTTCACCATGGCGGGGGCGGGAATGGCCAAGTACCACCTGAACCACCGCGAGGACCACTGGCAACGGCGCCTGGCCATCAACGGGACCGCCTCGGTCCTCTCCTTCGTGGTGCTGGTGATCATCGCGGTGTCCAAGTTCAAAGAGGGCGCTTGGGTCATCTTGATCATCCTTCCCCTCGGAGTCCTGATCCTCCTCGCCCTCCATCGCCAGTACGCCGACGAGGAGCGTCAGCTCGAGGAGGGTGCGGCCGAGGCGGCCGAGGCCCCGGTGCTCAACCGGCACACTGTGATCGTGCTGGTCGACCGCCTGGATATGGCCACGGCCCGGGCCCTTCAGTACGCCAGGACCCTCCACCCTGACGAGCTGCGGGCCGTCCACTTCACCCTGGACAACCGGGTATCGGCCGACCTGGAGGCTAAGTGGGGCCGGTTGGGCCTGACTCGACTGCCCCTTGACGTCGAAGAGTGCGAGGACCGTCGACTGACCCGGGCCACGCTCGAGATGGCTGCCGAGACAGTGGCCGACGGCCAGACCGAGCTGACCATCTTGCTGCCCCGCCGAGGATTCGCCGCTGGATGGCACCGACTGCTGCACGATGGGACCGCCGACGAGATCGCGGCCGCCGTGGGTCAATTGGCCCACGTCAACGCCACGGTGGTTCCCTACCAGCTCACCGGCGGAGCTCTGTCACGCCGACGCGAGTGGCGACGCCGTCCCCCGGACCCCTCGACTCCGTCCACCGGCCGGGCGGGCAAGGCGATGCGCGCCGCCGACCGGGCCGCTGACAAGGAGGCGGCGGCCAAGGCCGCCTTCGACCGGGCCGCCTTTGGTGAGCGCGGGCCGCGGCACCATTCCCATCGGTGAGGCCCAGTGGCGCACACGGGTTCGGGTGGCCGGGCGGGTGCGGTCGGTCAGGGTCCAGCCGCGAGCGGGGACCTCCAACCTCGAGTGCTTGCTGGTGGACGACACGGGCAAGCTGCTCCTGGTGTTCCAGGGCCGCCGCCGGATACCCGGGATTCAACCGGGGGCGCGGCTGGTGGTCGAGGGCATGGTCGGCGACTGGGCCCGCCGGCAGGCCATCCTCAACCCCGATTACGAGCTCATCGCCGGCCCCGAGGCGGGGGTGGAGCCCACCTGACCGGCCGTTGCCGGTCGCTGCCGCCCGCCCCGGAGCAGGCCGTCGGGCCTGCTTCCTTGCTCATTGCCCCCTTTTGTCGGTATCTTCTGCCCCCGTTGCCGGGTTCGGCGTGCCGTGATGGCGCGCCCCGGCGTACGGCCAGACGGCCGAGGCCTCGCGGGGGGACAGTGTCCTGACGTTGAGATGGGCCGCGGTCGCCGAAGCCGTCATACGTTCAATCCAGACCGTGCAAATCCAGACCGTGCAGATCCAGACCGTGCAGTTCCAGACCGTGCAGTTCGAGACCATGCAGTTCGAGACCGTGCAGTTCGAGACCATGCAGTACACCGAAGGGAGCCGTACCGATGACCCACCTCCTGGCTGAAGGGGGTTACCAGGCGTTTCTTCTCACCAGCACTGGGAAGACCTGGCTGTATTTCGCAATCGTCTGTGCATTGGCCTCCATCGTCGTGGCTCTCCTGCTCGTGCGGGGCGTCCTGGCCGCCGACCAGGGCACCGCGTCGATGAAAGACATCGCCAAGGCCATCCAAGAGGGTGCCGAGGCGTTTCTGGCCCGTCAGTTCAAGACCATCGGGATCATCATCATCCCGTTGGCCGTGCTCATCTTCTTCACCGCCACCAAGGTGACCCACACCGAGCACCTCATCATCATCTCCAACGGCTTTTCCGCCCACGTCACCCGCACGGTGACCGACCTCACCTTCGCCCAGGCCGGCATCTACCGGGTGATCTGCTTCCTCGCCGGGGCGCTCTGCTCGGGCCTCACCGGCTTCATCGGCATGAGCATGGCCGTGCGGGGCAACGTCCGCACGGCGGCCGCCGCCCGTGAGGGAAAAATGGCCCCCGCCCTCAAGGTGGCCTACCGCACCGGTGCCATCACCGGCCTCCTGTGCGTGGGCCTCGGCCTCCTTGGGGCCACGGTGATCGTGCTCGTCTTCCAGAACACCGCCACCTCGGTGCTCATCGGTTTCGGTTTCGGCGCCTCACTGCTGGCCCTGTTCATGCGGGTGGGCGGCGGCATCTTCACCAAGGCAGCCGACGTGGGTGCCGACCTGGTGGGCAAGGTGGAGGCGGGCATCCCCGAGGACGACCCCCGCAACGCCGCCACCATCGCCGACAACGTGGGCGACAACGTGGGCGACTGCGCGGGAATGGCCGCCGACCTGTTCGAGTCCTACGTGATCACCATCATCGCCGCCATCATCCTGGGCGTCACCGCCTTCAGCTCCATCCACCGAGGCGCCGACGCGGCCAAGACGGTCATCTTCCCCATCGCCATCCCGGCCATCGGGATCCTGGCCACCATCGTCGGGGTGTTCGTCGTACGGGCCAGCAAGAACGACAAGAACGCCATGGCCGCGATCAACCGGGGGGTGTGGACGGCGGCCATCCTCACCATCGGCGGCTCGGCCATCGTGGCCGGGGCCTATCTCCACTACTGGAAGGCGTTCTACGCCGTGCTCACCGGCGTGGTCCTCATGCTGGTGGCCAGCCAGATCACCGAGCACTTCACCTCCACCGAACGGGGACCGGTCAAGGAGGTGGCCGAAACAGCCCGCACCGGACCGGCCACGCTCACGCTCTCCGGCCTCGCCCTCGGCCTCGAGTCGTCGGTGTGGGCGATCATCGCCATCGTGCTGGCCATCGCCGTCTCCATCGGCCTGGGCGGTGGGAACATCGAGCTCACCCTCTACCTGGTGGCCCTGACCGGCATCGGGCTCCTGTCGACGGCCGGGATGATCGTCTCGGAGGACAGCTTCGGCCCGGTGTCCGACAACGCCGCCGGCGTGGCCGAGATGTCCGGGGAGTTCACCGGTGAGGCCGAGCGGGTCATGGTCAGCCTCGACGCGGTGGGCAACACCACCAAAGCGGTGACCAAGGGGGTGGCCATCGGCTCCGCGGTCATCGCCTCGGTGGCCCTCTTCGCCTCCTTCATCGAGACCATCGGGGAGCAGCTCAAGCTGCCGCAGCTCGGAAATGCCCTCTTCAACCTGCCGGAGACCTCGATCAACGTCTCCCACCCGACCACGTTCATCGGCATCCTGATCGGTGGCTCGATCGCCTTCATCTTCTCCGCCCTGGCCATTCGGGCGGTGGGTCGGTCGGCCGGTACCGTCGTCCAGGAGGTGCGCCGCCAGTTCCGCGAGCACCCCGGGATCATGGACTACACCGAGAAGCCGGAATACGGGAAGGTCATCGCCATCTGCACCACGGCTTCCCAGCGGGAACTGGCCACCCCGGCCCTGCTGGCCATCCTCAGTCCGGTCATCGTGGGCTTCGGCATCAACTACTTCGCCTTGGGCGCGTTCCTGGTCGGGGCCATCCTCACCGGACAGCTCATGGCCAACTTCCTCTCCAACTCCGGTGGGGCATGGGACAACGCCAAGAAGTACATCGAAGATGGCCACGAGGGGGGAAGGGATCCGAGGCCCACAAGGCGGCGGTCATCGGGGACACCATCGGCGACCCGTTCAAGGACACCGCGGGCCCGGCTCTCAACCCGCTGATCAAGGTGATGAACCTGGTCTCGCTGCTCATCCTCCCGGCGATCATCTCCCTGCGTCACCACACCGGGGCCCGACTGGGCATCGCCGGGGCCTCGTTGGTGGTCCTGCTGCTCGCCATTGCCTTCTCCAAGCGCAAGACCGAGTCGATGGACAGTGAGCTTCCCGCCGCCGAAACGGCAGCCCTCGACGAAGCGGCTACCGTGGCCATGGAATCTTCGCACGACTGAAAACCCAGGTCAGCGGAGCACTGACCAGCCGGACTCCGCTCCACGGGGTTGACAACGCGTCACCCCACCGTTCACCCTGTGGCCAACGCCATGCCACCTACCGACCTGACTGAGACGTCTCTGGACACCGACGCCGGCAACGGTGCAGCAGGCGGGCCGCGCTCGGGAGGGGGCGGGAAACCCCTGGTCATCGTGGAGTCACCGGCCAAGGCCAAGACCATCGCCGGCCTGTTGGGATCGGGCTACGTGGTGGAGTCCTCGATCGGCCACATCCGGGATCTGCCCCGACGGGCCGACGAGGTGCCGGCCGCCTACAAGGGCGAGGCGTGGTCCCGCCTGGGCGTGGACGTCGACAACGGGTTCAAGCCGCTATATGTGGTGTCCAGCGAGAAGAAGTCCCAGGTGGCCAAGTTGAAGCAGCTGGTCAAACAGGCCAGTGAGGTCTACCTGGCCTCGGACGAGGACCGCGAGGGCGAGTCCATCGCCTGGCACCTGTTGGAGGTGCTGGCGCCGCGGGTACCGGTCAAACGGATGGTCTTCCACGAGATCACCCGCCCGGCCATCGAGCGGGCGGTCCTCGAGTGGCGGGACCTCGACCGGCGACTGGTCGATGCCCAAGAGGCCCGGCGGATCCTCGACCGCCTCTACGGCTACGAGGTGTCGCCGGTCCTATGGAAGAAGATCATGCCCCGTCTGTCCGCCGGTCGGGTCCAGAGCGTGGCCACCCGCATGGTGGTCGAGCGGGAGCGGGCCCGGATGCGGTTCCGGTCCGCCGGATGGTGGGGGATCGACGCCACCTTCACCCCCGAGAGCGACGTCCCGGTGCCCCAGGGCACGCCGCGCTCGTTCGGTGCCGCCCTGGTGGCCCTGGATGGGGTGGCCCTGGCCTCGGGCCGCGACTTCGACGACCGGGGGGCCCTCAAACTGCCCGGGTCGGTGGTGGTGTTGGCCGAGGCCGAGGCCCGAACCCTGGCCACCGGGCTGGCCGGGGCGCCCTTCACCGTCAAGTCGATGACCCACAAGCCGTTCCGGCGCTCGCCGGCGGCCCCGTTCATGACCTCGACCCTCCAGCAGGAAGCAGGCCGGAAGCTCCGGTTCAGCTCCAAGCGGGCCATGCAGATCGCCCAGCGACTGTACGAGGACGGGTGGATCACCTACATGCGCACCGACTCGACGACCCTGTCGAGCCAGGCCCTCGAGGCGGCCCGGGCCCAGGCCTCGGCTCTCTACGGCCCCGACTACGTGCCGGCCCAGCCCCGCCGCTACGAGCGCAAGGTGAAGAACGCCCAGGAGGCCCACGAGGCCATCCGCCCCGCGGGGGAGTCCTTCCGGACCCCGGACGAGGCCTCCCGGTCAATGTCGGGGGACGAGTTCCGCCTCTACGACCTGATCTGGAAGCGCACGGTGGCCTCCCAGATGGCCGACGCCACCGGCACCAGCGCCCAGGTCCGACTGGTGGGAACGTCGGCGCCCGCCGACGGGGCGCCCGCCCGCGAGGCCGAGTTCTCCGCCTCGGGCAACGTCATCCAGTTCCCCGGCTACCTGCGGGCCTATGTCGAGGGGGAGGACGACCCCGAGGCCGAGCTGGCCGACCGGGAGGTCCACCTGCCCGCGATGGCCGAGGGCGACGCCGCATCGGTGGCCGACCTCGAACCCGGGTCGCACGCCACCCAGCCCCCAGCCCGCTACACCGAGGCGTCGTTGGTTAAGGCCATGGAGGAGCTCGGGGTCGGTCGGCCCTCCACCTACGCCAGCGTGATCGCCACCATCCTCGACCGTGGCTACGTGTGGAAGAAGGGCACCGCGCTGGTCCCCTCGTTCACCGCCTTCGCGGTGGTCGGCCTCCTCGAGCGCTACTTCTCCGATCTGGTCGACTACGGCTTCACCGCGTCGATGGAGGACGATCTCGACGCCATCGCCGCCGGTGACGAGGAGTCCCTCCCCTGGCTGACCCGGTTCTACTTCGGAACCGTGGGATCCAACGGCGGCGCCGGCGGAACACCGGACGGGTCGGCGACCGGCGCCGGTGCCGGGAGCACGCCCGATTCGTCGGGCGCGGCCTCCAACGGGAGCGCGACCGGGAGCCACGGGGGCGGTCTCGGCCTGAAGCGCGAGGTCAGTACCTATCTGGGCGAGATCGACGCCCGCGAGATCAACTCCATCCCCATCGGCGTGGGGACCGACGGACGGGACATCGTGGCCCGGGTGGGTCGCTACGGCCCCTACCTCCAGCGCGGAGATGATCGAGTCTCCATCCCCGACGACCTGGCTCCCGACGAGCTCACCATCGAACGAGCCGAGTCACTGCTCGAGGCTCCCTCGAGCGACCGCGTCCTCGGGGAGGACCCCGAGACCGGGTTGCCGGTGCAGGTAAAGGCCGGCCGCTTCGGGCCCTACGTTCAACTCGGCGAGGTGGTCGACGGCGGCCCAAAGCCTCGGACGTCGTCGTTGTTCGCCTCGATGTCCCCGGCCACCATCACCTTCGAGCAGGCGCTCGACCTGTTGCGGATCCCCCGGGTGGTGGGGACCGACCCGGCCGACGCCGAGCAGATCGTCGCCCACAACGGAAAGTTCGGGCCGTATCTCAAGAAGGGCAGTGACACCCGCAGCCTGCTCACCGAGGACCAGATCCTCTCGGTCAGCGTGGACGAGGCCCTGGCGCTGTTCGCCCAGCCCAAGGCCCGTGGGGGTCGCAACGCCAAGGGGCCGCTGCGCGAGATGGGAGCAGACCCCGACACCGGCCTGACCATGGTGGTCAAGGATGGGCGATTCGGGCCCTACGTCACCGACGGGACCACCAACGCCTCGTTGCGAAGGGGTGACGACGTCGAGTCCCTGTCCGTCGAGCGTGCCTCCGAGCTGTTGGCCGAACGCAGGGCCGCCGGTCCGTCCCCGCGGAAGAGTGCAGCCAAGAGGGCTCCGGCCAAGAAGAGCGCGAAGAAGGCTCCGGCCAAGAAGAGCACGGCCAAGAAGGCCGCGGCCAAGAAGCCGGCGAAGAAGGCTCCGGCCACCAAGGCCACGGCGAAGAGGACCAGTAGCACCGAGTGACCGAGGGTCGACGGGGCCGGCTGATCGCGCTCGAGGGCATCGACGGTTGCGGAAAGTCCACCCAGGCCCGGCTCCTGTCCGACCGGCTGGGAGCGCTCCTGACCTTCGAGCCGGGAGCCACCCGGTTGGGGGGAGCGCTGCGACGGCTGCTGCTCGACACCGACCAGCCGGCGGTCGGCGAGCGCGCCGAGGCGTTGTTGATGGCCGCCGACCGGGCCCAGCACGTGACCGAGGTGGTGATGCCGGCCCTGGATGCGGGGAACTGGGTGGTGACCGACCGGTTCTCGGCGTCGACCCTGGCCTACCAGGGGTACGGTCGCGGACTGGACCGCCCCGAGTTGGACCGTCTCATTCAATGGGCCTCGGCCGGGGTGATCCCCGATCTGACCGTGCTCATCGATGTCCCGGTGGCAGTGGCGGCCGGACGGCGTCGCGGCTCCCACCGCGATCGCCTCGAGGTCGAGGGCGACCCGTTCCTGCAGCGGGTCGCCGACGGGTACCACCTGCTGGCCGACCAGGCGACCGGACCGTGGATGGTGGTCGACGGCACCGGGTCGGTGGACCAGGTGGCGGCGGCAGTGTGGTCGGGGGTGGCCGACGCAATGGGCTCGGGGATCGGTGGACGCAGGTGAGGGGGCGGTGGTGACCGACCGGCTTGATGCCGACGCCGGCGACGCGCCGGGGACCGCGGTCCCGGTGGCTGTGCTGTTCGACGAAGTGGTGGGGCAGCCGCGGGCGGTGGCCCAGCTGATGGCGGCGGCCCGCCGCCCGGTGCACGCCTACCTGCTCCACGGGCCTCCCGGATCGGGCAAGAGAGCCGGGGCTCGCGGCCTGGCCGCCGCCCTGCTGTGCCCGCGTGGTGGGTGCGGCGATTGCGCCACCTGTCGTCGGGCGCTGGCCGGAACCCACCCCGACCTGGTGGTGGTGGAGCGGACGGGCGCGTCGCTGAGCGTGGGTGACGCGG
This sequence comes from uncultured Acidimicrobiaceae bacterium, assembly GCA_963774885.1. GTDB lineage: Bacteria > Actinomycetota > Acidimicrobiia > Acidimicrobiales > RAAP-2 > Bog-756. Next base: position 490,399 of record CAVZGQ010000002.1, on the reverse strand, counting down.
CCTCGATCGTGACCCGGGCCCAGCGCCGGCCGCTCGAGTCGTCGCGCCAGGTGTTGATGGTCACCGACGTCCACCTGGCCGTCCTCGCTGCCCCCGCCCTCCTCAAGACGGTGGAGGAGCCTCCTCCGTCGACCGTCTTCATCCTGGTGGCCGACGACCTTCCCCCCACCCTGGCCACCATCGTCAGTCGGTGCGTAACGATCCCCTTCGACCCGGTTCCCGAGGGCGCGGTGGTGGCCTGGCTGGTGGCCCGGGGCGTCGACGCCGAGCTGGCCGAAACAGTGGGTCAGGCGTCGGGGGGGCGGCTGGACCGGGCCCGCCTACTGGTCAGCGACGCCGGATTCGTCGCCCGCCAGAGCCAATGGAGATCGGTTCCCGCCCGCCTGGACGGCACCGGAGCCGCCGCCGCCGCGGTGTCCTCGGAGTTGCTGGCGTTGGCCGACGCCGCGCTGGCCCCGTTGCGCGAGCAGCACGCGCAGGAGCTGGCCGCCCTGGCCGAACAGGCCGAGGGGTTGGGCACCACGTCGATCCCCGGCCGCAAGCAGATCGAGGACGGGCACAAGCGCGAGGAGCGACGATGGCGGACCGACGATCTTCGGTTCGGCATGGCCACCCTGGCCGGCGCCTACCGGGACCGCCTGGTGGCATCCACCGAACCCCACCGGCCGGACCCGCCCCCGGGCAGCCCGGGCGGGAGCCTGCGAGCACTGCGGCAGGTGGAATCCATCGGGCGCGCCTCGGCGGCACTGGACCGCAACGCCAACGAACTGCTCTTGATGGACGCGCTGATGGTCGAGCTGTCTGGCATGACCGACTGAGCACTCCGCTGGGGTCGCCGCCATCCATGGTCGGCGATGACCACGGGGCAAGGATCAACGTCCACACCCCGGTCGGATAGCCTGGCTGACCGCGCCTGGGTAGCTCAGTCGGTAGAGCAACGCACTCGTAATGCGTAGGTCAGGAGTTCGATTCTCCTCCCAGGCTCCATGGTTTCTGAAGGAGTGGCGTTGCACTTCGTTGTCGAATGAAGTCCACGTACCTCGTGAGTCCTAACTTTTGACACCGCACTGGGCCAGGGCTTGAATGGGCTGGCGTTTTTTGAGCATCGAAGGAGGGATTCGAACCAATGGGGCCACGTGGAATACAACGCTCCCTCCTTGGTCATGCAAATCGTCCTCATGTGAGGACAGCCGCATCCCCTTCGGTGGCACGGGTAGCCCGCGAATCCGGATTCGATGACGCCGGTAACTACGCCGCTGAACCGTCCCGGCCGCAGGTGAGCTAGCTACAGGAGGCGGGCAGGTGGTTACGGCGGAAGGATTCCCGAATTGCCGGATATCGACTGCAACCCGCGTCGCGACCAAGAGCGGGTCGCCCGAGGCGGTCCTCGTGCTCGTGTCCTTCCTCCCGGTCCCATCGAGGATGTGGGAACGGTGAGCCCCGGCGACCGACCAGAGGACGAGCAGGGGGGTGAGACCGGTTCGGTCGACTCACCGAAGATTTTCGTGAATTATCGCCGAGAGGACACCTCGGGCCAGGCTCTGCATCTCTATGACCGCCTGAAGGAGCACTTCGGTGCGGAGAACCTCTTCGTTGATGTCGTCAACCTCAAAGGACAGGCCGGACTGCCGTGGTTGAAGGCGATCAAAGACGAGATCGCATCGCAGGGTGGCTCCCCCGGGGTGTTTCTCGTTCTGATCGGGCCCCGCTGGATGGAGAGCATGATCCGTCGGTTCCAAGCAAAGGATGCCAGTCCTGTCGATGACAACGTCATTCGCGAGATCGAGTTTGCGCTCGACAACGGCTCGGGCGTCGACGTGATTCCCGTCCTCGTGGACACCGAAGCTCCCGAAGAGGATGAATGGGACAGGCTGCCAAAGTCCGTCAAGCGGCTTGCACCTCTGCAAGTGGTGCCACTTCGGCACGGGGACTTTGATGCTGATGTTGCCGCACTGATCCGTTTGATCGAGGACAAGGCGCGGTCACCACACCAGCGGGAGCCCGTGGAGGTGGCTGCACCCGCCGCGCAGCCGGAGGGCGAAGCGGAAGCGTCGCCGGCGGACCCAGAGCATCCTCTCCGCGCCCCGGTAGAAGATGGTGAATCCCCGAGTGCGCCGTCTCCCGATGTGAGGCACATCGGGACCGTCGTGCGGATGCTTACCGAAGGTTCCATTGTCCCGGTGCTCGGTGCGCGGGTGAACAGAGCCGATGCCCAGGGAGATCGGCATGGAGGTGGAGGTTTTCCGGACGCTGACCAACTGGCATCCGACCTGGCGAGACGGGTTGGCCTTCCCGTCGGGTCCGAGCCCCTCGACCTCGCCCAGGTGGCGGAGCTTGTCTACATGACCTCGGGTGAAGCGGATCTCTACGACTGGCTCGGGCAGATTCTGGCCGTCCAGAGTGAACCGACCACGGTTCACAGGTTTCTTGCCGGGCTGCCCAGCCAGCTTGAGCGATTGGATCTTCCCAAGCGCTATCAGATGATCATAACGACGAACTACGACACGGCATTGGAACAGGCGTTCGATGATGCGAACGAGCCCTTTGACCTTGCCGTGTATGTAGCGAGCGGGCAATTCGACCCCAGGCCGAGATTCGTTCACTACCCGTTCGACGGCACCCCTGAGACGGTGACCAATCCCAACGTCTACTACTCGTTCCCCTTCGAAGGTCTTGTGCTCCAGCGAACCTTGATCGTCAAGATCCACGGAGGAGTCGATGCCAACCCTGGCAATTTCGGATCGACCGAGAACTACGTCATCACTCAGGACCATTACATCGATTACCTGAGCGACGGCCCGGTCACCGAGCTGATTCCGATTCAGATCCTGCAGAAACTGCAAAAAAGCCATTGTCTGTTCCTCGGCTACACGATGAGTGACTGGCGGCTGCGCGTTTTTCTCAAGCGCATCTGGAAAGGGGGCCGGTTCGGCGCAACGTCATGGGCGATCGAACCACTGCCAGCCGTTGTCGAAAGTGATTTCTGGAGGCACTATGGCGTAGATCTCTTTGCTACCCCACTGGCCGATTACGTTCACGAGCTGAGTGATCATCTCAGCTCACACGCCAAGACAACCGCACGCTGACGGACGTTTACGCTGTGGCCGCGAGGACGACTCCCTACATTGGTCTCAGCTCCTTCAAAAGAGGCGGACGCGGAATGGTTCTTCGGTCGGGAGACTGAAAAAAGGATCCTCATAGCGAACCTACGGGTGTCGCGGCTGACGCTCTTCTACGCAGTCAGTGGGGTGGGAAAGAGCTCACTGCTTCGAGCCGGTGTGGCATCGCGGCTGGTGGAATTGGCGAGAACCGATGACGGCGAGCATGGCTCGCCCGACGAGATCCCGGTCGTCTTCGACTCCTGGAGGGACGATCCTTTCGATCGGCTGATCGGTGAAATTGAGCGATCGATCGCTCCGTTCGTGCACCAGGACGAGGTCGTTGATCTTCCCCGTGACCGGCTTGATAATGCCGTGGCCAAGGCTATCGAGTTGGTCGATGCCGACCTCCTCATCATCCTCGACCAGTTCGAGGAGATCTTCTACAACGTCGACCGGGGCCGGCAGGATCAGCTAGCCGGAGAGCTGGCACGCTGTATCAATCGATCTGATCTCCGCGCCAACTTCCTCATCGGGATCCGTGAGGACGCCTACGCAGGGCTCGGAGATCTGTTCAACGGTCGCGTCGCCAACGTATACGGGAATTACATCCACCTTGACTATCTCGATCGGGAGGCCGCCCGGGAGGCAATCGAAGGACCGATCGGTGTCTTCAATGCTGCACACCGGGACGAAGAGCCTTATACGTGGGAGCCTGGGCTCGTTGAGGAAGTGCTCAGTGCCGCGGCCCCTGAGGATGGGGAACAAGGGGCAGCCCCGGGTCACGACGGGGTAGGCGACCACGGGTCGAGGGTCGAGACACCGCTCCTACAGCTGGTGATGACCAAGCTCTGGGAAGGCGAGCGGGACGAGGGATCCCACACCCTGCGACTGGCCACACTCAACCGGCTCGGGGGCGCCAAGATGATCGTGCGCAGGCACGCCGATGCCACCCTCGACTCCCTCCCGCCTGAGTACCACGAGGTTGCCGCGGACGTATTCGACTACATGGTGACGCCGTCGGGGGCAAAGATCGCCCACCAGATACCTTCGCTGGCTCACTGGACCGGGCACTCCGAAGAGAGGATCCAGGAGCTCTTCCGACGCCTCTCAAAGGCCCCGGACCTGATCCTCCGCCAAGTTCCTCCTCCGCCCGGCAGTGACGCGCCGCCCAGCTACGAGATCTTCCACGACGTGCTGGCACCGGCCATTCTCGACTGGCAGGGACGCCAGGCGTCGCTCCAATTGCGAAAGGAGAAGGAAGAAGCCCAGCACCAAACACGAGTCCAGCGACGGCGGGCGCGGGATTGCTTGGATCTCGGCGGCCGTCTCGTTGATCCTCCTGCTGGTGTCCGTCGCCTTCTATGCGAACAGCGTGGCGAATAGGGATGCGGCTCAATCACGCCAGCTGGCGGCCGATGCCGAGAACAATCTCAGTTCCGATCCCGAGCTCAGCACCCTCCTCGCCCTCTCGGCCCTGGGCAAGAGCCCCACGCAGCAGGCGCAGGAGGCGCTGAGAGACGCATACGAGAATGTCCAGGAGAAGAGAACGATCAATGCCGGAGGTGGATCCGTTCTGTCGGTAGCCTTCAGTCCCGACGGGAAGTCGTTGGTGGCAGGGACCACCGACGGAAGCGCCGAGGTGTGGAACCTCACCAGACCGAACGATCCGGCAAACTCCCTGTATACGACGTACTACTACGTGTCAGGGGTTGCGTTCAGTCCCGACGGCCACGATGTCGTGGTCACCGGGACCTCCGACAATCCCAATCCCAGCTTTCAGGTCTTTCCCGACGACGGGAACGGCTCACCGATCACTGTGAACGCTCCAACGGGTGGGGACAATAAGGGAGGGGTCAACGGTGTCGCCTATAACAGCGCCGGCACTCTGATCGCGACGGTGAACACCGACGGCCAGCTCTGTGTCTTCTCGGTCCCGAAGTACTCGGGTCATTGCACGAGTGGCTCGCCGTCCGACCCGCTGAACTCCGTCGCTTTCGACGCAACAGGTACCCGGGTCGTCGTTACCGGTGGTGCCGGCGGCGCCACGGTGTGGTCCGTTCCGGACCTCATGCCAGTATCCACCATTCCGGAAGGGACGGACACCTTCCTCAGCGCGGCATTCGACCCCGTCAACAGCACCGAACTCACCACGGTGGGTGAGGAGGGCCAAGCAATCGAGTGGAACATTTCGGGCCCGCAACCAGCGCAGATTGCCAACCTGGATACAGAGGGCCTCACCGAAGCGGCCTCGTATAGCGCCGACGGGGGCGAGCTCTTCACGGCCAACGACCTCGGCCAGACAACGGGTTGGAATCCAATGACGAGAACGGTTACCGCTCACTTCAATTGCCGGTGTGGCGTGGTTCGAACCGTGGCCGTTGATCCGGTCGCTGACAACCACGAGATTGCCACCGGCGGCGATAGCGGGGAGATCCGTCTTTGGTACACCGCCCCCCGGGAACTGCGTTCTGTATCGAAGTCATATCAAGGTGGGCTCTACTTTGCCCTCTTTGACGGTGACTCCCAAAGCTTGATCCTCGGCGTCAACAACAGTGTCGAGATCGAGAATCCCCGGACTGGGAAGAACGATTCCGTTCCCGCCGACGCCGCCGACGTGGACACCGCGGTACCGGGCACTCTGGTCACTGCCGATCCGAACGGACGAGTGACCACCTGGTCCTTGCCGGCGGGCTCGGTGGTTCCCATCAGTCCGCATGTTGTCTCAGCGAAGTCGATTGACGCTACCGATGTGGCAATCAGCCAGAACGGACATTGGATTGCCTACAGCGGGGATACCGGGGGGATCGATATCAAGAACCTGGTCACCGGCGAGTCAGCGGGGCTACAGGGAACTTCCCAAGACACTGACGACGACATCCAAAGCATTGCGTTGAATAACTCTGGGACCCGTGTTCTCGTGGGATACAACGACCACTACGCGAAAATCTGGAGCACCACGAAGATCTCGGGTTCGGCCGGGAAGGCAGAAGCGGCGTTCTTGGGCACCTTCACCGAGGGCTCATTTCCGAACACCCTGGTGTTGGATGCCGAGTTCAGCCCCAATGGTCAGCAGGTGGCGTTGGCGGACACAGACGGCAACGCCACCATCTTCAATACCGCAAGTCGCCAAGAGGTGGGTCAGCCCTTGAACGCGGGCACCGGACAGATCAATTCCGTCTCGTTCAATTCCAGCGGTAGCCAGATTGTGACGTCAGGTGACGATGGTGTGACACGAATATGGGACATCGCCAGCGGGACGCAGCTGAGCGCTTTTGGTCCGTTAGACGATCCGTTTCCGACCGCGACCAATTACGCCGTCTTCAGCCCCAACGGAGAGGAAGTCCTCACCGCCAGCAACGACAACATGGTCAGGGCCTGGTCCACTGAAGCCGCCGATCCCCTTTCGCAAGTTGAGGCAGCTGCCCGTCGGCGACTCACTCGCGGATACACGGCAGTCGAGCGGGCCGAATACCTGAACGGTGCCGGCGGTTGAACGATGGTGCCGGCTGACCGTCCCACGGGGCGAGCGGTCTACGAATCAGGCCAATCCACGCAACCGGCTGGCCTCGGCCACGCGAGTGATCCCGACCATGTAGGCAGCGGTGCGAAGGTCGACACCGCGCTGGGCATGGTGCTCCCACACCGTTCGGAAGGCTCGATCCATGAATTCCAAGAGTTGCTGGTTGAATTGCTCCTCCGTCCAACGAAACGCAGTCAGGTTCGACGTCCATTCGAAGTAGCTCCCGGTCACTCCTCCGGCGTTGGCCAGTATGTCGGGGACCACGATGACCCCGCCCTCGCCGAGGATGTCGTCGGCCTCGGGTGACACCGGGTGGTTGGCCGCCTCGACCACGACGGGTGACCGAACCTGTGCGGCGTTGCTGGCGTCGATGGCGTTCTCCAGAGCGGCGGGAATCAGCACGTCACACTCGAGGGCGAGCAGTTCGGCGTTCGTGATGAAATCGCCGATCTCGACCTCTTTGAGGAGTACCCCAGGGTGGACCTGGGTGAGCAGGGCCGGGACGTCGATGCCCCCTGGCAGGTGGCGTCCGCCGGAGACATCGGACACGCCCACGACGATCGCCCCCTGCTCGGCGGAAATCTGAGCGACGTGGCGCCCGACATTCCCGAACCCCTGCACAACCAGGCGTTGGCCGACGAGGCTGCGGCCCAGGGCGTCGAGCGCGGCCGAGGTGGTGGCGACGACTCCCCGTCCGGTGGCCTCGACCCGACCGGCGATGCCGCCCAGATCGAGCGGCTTTCCGGTGACAACCGCCGGTGACCAGCCGGCCTGTGACGAGTAGGCGTCCATGACCCAGCCCATGACCCGGGCATCGGTGTTCACATCGGGCGCCAGGATGTCGAGATTCGGGCCAATGACCCCGGAGATGGCGTGAATGAAACTGCGGGTGGCCGCCTCGAGTTCCCTGGCTGAGAGCTCTGCCGGGTCAAGGGCCAGACCTCCCTTCGCCCCGCCGAAGGGCAAGTCCAGCAGCGCTGCCTTCCACGTCATCAACGAGGCCAGAGCCCTCACCTCGTCGAGGTCCGTGTCCGGGTGGTAGCGAAGGCCTCCCTTGAAGGGTCCTCGCGCTCCGTTGTGCTGGACCCGATAGCCACGAAACGTCCGGATCGAGCCGTTATCGGCGTGGATGGGCACCTGCATGTCGACTTGGCGGTAGGGATCGGCCAGCAGAAGGCGGACGTCGTCGTCGAGGTCGAGCAACGCGGCCGCCCGGTCAACGTACTGATTGACCGATGCGTAGAAGGATGAGGTCATCTCAACGAGGTTAGTGAGGGCCGGATCCGATCTGCCGAAAGATCACCGTGCCCAGAGCTGAAATTGATCCAGCGCTCGGTGGCGATGTAGTAACGGAGAAGGATGCAGGCACCTGAACCCAACTGGGCCGAACAAGTAACGGCCATCGCAACGGCAGTCGGTGCCTTGGGCCTCCTCGGTGCCATCGGTGCCGCGGTGGTGGCGGGCCGCCAAGTCAAAGAAGCTCGGAAGTCCCGAGAATCTCAAATGGCCGGAGATTTCCTGCGTCGATGGGACGAGGACAGCGTTGGTGGCGTCAAGACAGCTCGTAACGCAGTTCGCGACACCGGAAGCGCTGAGTGTTGCATTTCAGCAATTCATCGCCGACAACTCAGATGAGGCTTACGTCCTCTACCGAGAGCTCGACTACTTCGAGCAGCTGGCAGCGTTGGAACACCTTGGTCATTTCGATTTTGAGTTGATCAGGCTGTTGCTCGGTCAATCGCTGGTCGATCGTTGGGAAATATGGAGGCCATCCATCGACGCGATGGGCGAATTCAACCGTTACCCGTTGTTCGAAGAGCTCGCCAAAAAGATGCAGCGGGCACTCGGCTCGCCTGCGAACGAGACCTGACGGAGAGTCTTACGCGCTGCACTAGCGTTGCCAACGTGGTACTTCCCGACCGCTTCGTCGAGCTGCTTCGGGGCCCGAACCCGTGCTTCATCACCACGTTGATGCCCGACGGCTCGCCGCAGACGACCGAGACCTGGGTCGACACAGACGGTGATCACGTGGTCATCAACACGGTTCAGACCCATCAGAAGGTGCGCAACATCCAGCGAGACCCCCGTGTGTCCGTCGCCGTTTGTGATGCCACCGAGCCGTCTCGCTATTTCGCCGTCCGAGGGCGGGTCACGGAATCCACCACCGAAGGGGGGGCAGAGCACATCGAGCTCCTCGCCCAGCGGTACACCGGTGGTCCGTACCAGTGGTACGGAGGCCGCGATCAGGTTCGGGTGATCCTCACGATCACGGCCGACAAGGTCCACGCCATGTACCGCTGACACTGGGGTCGACCCTGCTTCGGATCCGGGCCATCGGGGATCGGCACGGCCAACCCTGCTCAAGCCGATCACGAAGAAAGCGAGGAGTAGTCCCGCGTTGCTCTCGTCACCGCCGGCTCTCCGGTGGATCGAACGGGCAGGAGGCCCACTCCGAGTCCGAGTACCAGGCCAAGGACGATGACCAGGTCGGGAGTGATCGTGCTCCATCCGACAACACCGTAGAGCGTCAGCATCAAGCTCACTCCGATTCCGAGGAAAAGACCGCCGATCGTGTTGGAAGGGACGTGCCTGGATCCGGCGTACTTCATCTTCTTCCCCTGATCGTCCGCTCGGACCACGACCGGCCTGGTCAACTTCGAGACGCCATACACGGCGAGCAGGACCAGTCCGGCGATGATCAAGAGGAGCGCCAGCCACCAGAACGGGTTGTGACCAGGGGGGTCCATCACCCTCACCGATATGGTTCCCGTGCATTTCGCTCCGCCGCTACCAGTCACGGTGAAGCCGATCTCGTACCGTCCGGGGAGCGTGACCGGCTCGATAGCGCTGGGAGTGAACGAGTTGCTGAATGTCGTGCCGCCCTCGGCGCTACTGAAGGTACCGGTCAACCCATGGATATGGCCGGTTACCAGTTCACCCACTGCGAAGAGCCACGAGGAATTCTGCACGGTCAGTCGCCAGGTGCCGTCAGTCATCGGCGCGTAGGTCTGTGCGGTCCAGCTGACCGGCTCTGCCCAGTAGATCTGGAAGGGGTTCGCATTGGTCCCGCCTGGTCCAGGGACAGCAACCGTGCTCACGGCGACCGTGCCGACGGAAGGCCCCTCCGCGGTGAGCGTGCCAACGCAGCCCTGGCTGGTGGCAGCTTGAGCAGGAGCCGCCAGCAGCCCCACCAGCACTACGGTCAACGTCGCGGTGAGAACGAGTACCCGCACCTTCATAGTTGGGTTATCGACCGATTCCCCGTGGTACTGAAGAGCCGAGGATCGGGTGCTTGGCCCCGAGGTGGTCGCCATTCAGCATTGGGTTGTCCACAGCCTTGCCGGCCCACCATGCACGCTGCCGCTCTCGCCAGATATGAGAGCATGGCCACGGACATGCCCAACCCGACAAAGCGAGGTCGACGCCGGTGCCCACAAGACCAAGTAGGGGAGTAGTCGTCCTCCTTTTCGGTGCTGGATCGATCCTTGCCGCGTGCGGCACATCATCGTCGTCTGGGAACACCACGACCACGTCGGCAACCAGCCAGACCTTGACCATCATGGTGACCAACGATGATGGTGTAAACGCCCCAGGAATCGATGCCGTCGTTCAGGGCCTTCGGACTCTGCCGGATACACGGGTGACCGTCGTGGCACCCCTCACCAATCAGAGTGGGACGGGAGAGAAGACCACGCCGACCAGTGCCGGCGCTTTGGTGACGTCGAAGGCAACGACAGCGAGCGGGTATCCGGCCACCGCGGTACATGGGTACCCAGCGGACACGGTGATATGGGCGGTGAAGGACCACGGCTTGTCGTTCAAGCCAGACGTCGTGGTTTCGGGCATCAACTTCGGCCAGAACGTCGGCCCCTTGGCTGCGGGGTCGGGCACTGTCGGAGCCGCCCAGGAAGCGATTTCGTTGGGCATCCCGGCGTTGGCGGCGAGCCAGGGTGTCGACAATGGCTCGGCACCGGACTTCTCCGAGGCAGTTCCAATCGTCAAGAACTGGGTGCTCGAACGCCGAGCTGAACTGATTTCCCACTCCTACGGCTCGAAACCACCTCAGGCCAATCTCAATGTTCCGACCTGCGCTGGCGGGTCGGTGCGCGGCCCGGTGACCACCGTGATGGCGGCCTCGGGAGATGCGAGCCAGACAACAACCGTCGACTGCACCTCGACCTCGACGTCCTATGCGAACGACCTCGAAGCATTCGAGATCGGTTTTGCCACGCTGACCCTGCTCCATCCGCCTTCCAGCTGAGTCACGCCTGGGGGCGTTCGAGGCTCCCATTCGGAGGCTCCCGTTCGGGGTCGGGAGGTCCTGGTGGAGCCGGCCCTCGGTGATGCTCTTTTGGGTTTTCTGTGACGGTGTTACATAAAACCCGAAAGGTGGTAGACACCTCGGCCCATGCCTCAGCGCTTCGAGGATCCGCCCATCCCTCAGCGCTCCGAGGATCCGCCACCCCTCAGCGCTCCGAGAATCCGCCCATCCCTCAGGGCCCCGAGGAGCCCGAGGGGTGATCGGGCCCCGATTCGCCCAACAGGCGGAATCGGTGATCCCCGACCCGGCGGAACGGTCCTCCTACGCTGTCCCGCATGGCGCGACCCGGTGGTCGAAGGAGCCGGTCGGCGCGGCGGGTGCTTGGGGTCGGTCTGGCCATGGGGGTGATCGGCGCGGCGTTGTCGTCCTGTGGCGCATCGGGAGCGGGGACGCAGTCGGCCACGAGTAGCTCGCTCAAGGTGTCGATCCACGCCAATGCCCGGGCCGGTCAGATCCCGGCGCCACCCTCGCTTGGACCGAGGAGCCTCGAGCCGTCGAAGTCCAACGGAGTGCAACTCGATGTGCTGTCCGGTCTCCAGAACGACAGCCCCATCTTCGATGGTGACTTCGCCGACCCCTTCGCCCTGCGCACCTCCGATGCCATCTACCTGTACGCCACCAACACCACCACCACCGAGTACGCCCCCGGGGCCCATATCCCGGCCATCGTGCTGACCCGCGACTCGGGGTTCGAGGGCAAGTACCTGGGGGACGCCCTCCCCACCCTGCCCACGTGGACCGTCTCCGGGTACCAGTGGGCGCCGTCGGTGTGGGCCCGCCCCGACGGGACCTATGTCATGTACTACTCCACGCCGGCCACCAATCCCCTGGGCTGCCTGGCCAACCCACCGGCCCCCGACTGCGTGCACACCTCGGCCGGCCCGAGGACCGCGTTCTGCATCTCCCGGGCGACCAGTTCGAACCCGGCCGGGCCCTTCGTCGATGACTCCTCATCGGCCTTCGTCTGCCCGGTGTCCTCGGGAGGGGCGATCGACCCCAGCGTGTTCGTCGATGGCAACGGCACACCCTGGCTCCTGTGGAAGAGCGATGGCGACTGCTGTGGGCTGCCCACCACCATCTACTCGCAGCAGCTGTCCCCGGACGGCCTTTCCGTCGTCGGCCCGGCGCATCGGCTCATCGGCGCGTCCCAGCCCTGGGAGGGCGGCCTGGTCGAAGGTCCTTCGATGATCCAACAGGGGAATGACTACTGGCTCTTCTACTCCGCCAACCTGTGGGGGAGCGACAACTACGGCATCGGCATCGCCCACTGCGCGTCGGTCACCGGTCCCTGCACCAAGCCGCTCGACCAGGCGTGGCTCTCCTCGTCGTCGAGCAGCGGGCAGAGCGATCCGGGTCCGGGCGGTCAGGAGTTCTTTCAGGTCGGTGGCCTGATCTGGATGGTCCACCACGGACTGGCCCCTGGCCAGACCGGCAACTTCGCTCAACGCCGGTTGTACGTGGACCTGTTGGCGTTCCCGAAGGGCCAGGTCCCACGCGTCGCCCCGAGGGCCCCTGCCGCTGCCCTGGCCGAGGCGACCCTGTACTACGGAGACCCCGATCTCCCGTCGCAGCCCACCCAGGCCTACCTGTCACTCGTCCGCCACGTCGGCAACGCCTTCTCGGGTGACAGCGACGCCAGCGTGGTCGCCGACGGCAAGCTGGTCTGCACCGACCTCAGCGGCCGGCAGGCCGCCGCCCAGGTGGTGCAGGCGCTCGAACAGCGGCATCTGACGCCTGTTCGAGGCCTACGTGGTGGCCATCTTCGCCACCGAGTACTTCTGTCCCCAGAACGGAAACCTGGCGCTGGCCGATCTCCAGGGCGCCCTCACCCAGGGCTCCTGATCCGTCGCCCGATCCGTCGCCGGACGGCGCCTGTCGGGCGTCGGCACATCTCGCTACTGTTTGGGGACACGCAGAAAGGTGGCCTTGGTGACGACGCAGACAGACGAGATCAGAGAAGCAGCCTCGGCGTTGACGCACGCCATGTCCCAACTGGTGCGCGCCATCGATGCGATGGGAGACGATGGCGAGGCCGCCGCCCATATCCCCGAGGCGATGCCAGCATCCCTCCAGGAGCTCGCCACTCGGCTGAGCGCAGCGGCATTCGGAGACTGATCGGATCGGCGCGCTGATCGCTTGGCCGCCGCCGGCCCCAGCGCATCGCTTCGCGATGGCCGCTTCGACGCTCTCGATCGGTCAGCCGACCGGTCCGAGGAATCGGGTCTAGGGCGATGACGGCGGTCCGGTGCCGGTGTGCCGGGTACCGGGCGGGTCGATGGCGAAGGGAGCCGGTGCGCCCCATTCATCGAGGAAGACAAGCTCGTCCAGCGGCCGGCGCCGGACCGGGCCGTGATGACCCTGGGGCGTCCCAGGGTGATGGCGGCAGCGACGAACACCTCGTCGGGGATGGCGAGCAACGCCCGAAGCTCGGCGTCGACCAGCAGGTTCCAGCTCGTCATCACCCCCCCGTAGCCCGAGCGCCCGTGCCGCCAACAGCAGGTTCTGGCAGGCCGGGTAGATCGAGGCACCCTCGACCGGATTGGGTCCCCGGTAGCGGATCAGGCAGGCCAGGATCAGCACCGGCACGTGGTCCAGGTCGATCGACATAGGCGTCCATGGTCCGGGCCATGGACGCCTTGGGCGAGGTGCTGTCGGCGCCCGAGCCCTCGTCATAGCGGTCGGTGGAGCGCTTGGTGCCCCACGCTCGCCGCGCGCCGGACGCGACCAGCGCTTTGGCCGCTTCCGCCTTGGGCCCGTCGGTGAGGACGAGGAACCGGAACGGCTGTCGATTGGATCCGCTCGGGGCTCGGCTGGCGGCGAACAGCACATCCCGCAGGACGTGGTCGGGAACCGGATCGGAGCGGTAGCGGCGGATGGCGCGGGTGCTGCAGATGCCCTCGAGCAGGCCGACCGAGTCCGGGGGCAACGCCCGGTCCTGTTCCGGCTCGGAGGTCTCGTTGCGGGCATCCCGACCGGCGGTCATCGGGATCCACGCTGCCAGGGAGGTGATCTGACGGGTGCACTGCTCGTTCGGTCATGGCCGCTCCTCCAGATGCCTGAGGTCAGTTACGCAGGCACCAGACAACCACGGATGCCGGCTTGCCGGTCGAGGGTGGTGGCAGCAACCGTCCACCGACGGCGGGACCGGTCGTGCCAGCATGGCAAGTGCCTATGGAATTCGCCTCACCCATCCATCGCCTCCCCCGGCGACCGGTCTCGTGGAGGTTGGCGGTGGGTGGCCTGGTTGCCCTCTGCATCGGAGCGGTGTGCATCGTGGTGGTCAACGGCCCGAGCCATCGTGCCTCTGCCGCCCCCGCGGGATGGAACATCGTCAACGCCCCGACCACCGGTTCCGACGACATCCTGCTCGGCTCGACCTGCGCCAGCGCCACCGCGTGCTGGTCGGTGGGCCTCACCATCGAGAACATCAATACGAACTCGACGTTTGCTGCCCTTACCGAGCAGTGGAACGGCACGTCGTGGTCGCTCCAGCCCAGCCCGGCGGCTCCGGCCGGCAACGGCTACGCGCTCTTCCATGCCACCTGCACGACGATCAACAACTGTTGGGCGGTAGGAACCGAGATCGGTGGCCCGAACGGCAACCCCGTCGGCACCCTGACCGAGAACTGGAACGGCAGTGCCTGGACGGTGGTCCCGAGCCCGACGCCGGCCGACGCCGCGGGCGGCATCCTCGAGAATGTGAGCTGTGTCGCGTCGTCCGATTGCTGGGCCGTCGGCTTCACCACCGATCAGAACGGTGAGGAGTTGAACCTCCTGACCGAGAACTGGAACGGCTCGGCGTGGACCATGGTTCCCGCGGCGCCGTCCGGGCAGACCTACGACCAGCTCACCGGTGTCACCTGCCTCAGCGGCTCGAACTGCTGGGCCGTGGGCAGTGCCGGCCCCAGCCAGCAGGATCCGAACTTCCTGCCCGTCTTCCCCGCAGCCGCCGGGGATCAGGGCCTGATCGAGCACTGGGACGGCTGCCGCCTGGAGCGTCGTGCCGAGCTATGCCTCCCCCGACCCGGGCGGTGGGTATCTGAGCGATGTCACCTGCGTCAACAGCACCGACTGCTGGGCATCGGGATCGACGACCGACAGCAACGGCGACGCCCTGGCCACACTGATGGAGAACTGGGACGGCTCGGACTGGTCGGTGGTACCAGCCCGGTACCCCCCAACTCAACCGCCAGCATCCTCGCCTCCGTGTCGTGCGTCAGCGCGTCCCAGTGTTGGGCAGTCGGTTCCACCGGCCCATTCGGCGGTGGGGGTGGCTCCAACTTCCAACCGAACAACTTCATCGAGATGTGGAACGGCACCGCCTGGTCGATCCAACCGAATCCGAACGTGAGCGCACTCAGCTTCCTCAACTCGGTGACCTGCGGAGGGAGCGGGTGCTGGGCGGTCGGGAGCTCGGTCAACAACATCGGCGGGAGTGACCCCGATTTCCGGTCGTTGATCGAACAGATGGAGTTCCCGCCGCCATCCAGCCAGGGCTTCCTCGCTGAGTGCCAGTGACGGCGGCGTGTTCACCTTCGGGAACGCCGCCTTCCACGGATCGATGGGCGGCACACCGCTCAACAAGCCGGTGGTCGGCATCGCCGCCACCCCCGACGGGCACGGGTACTGGGAAGTGGCCTCCGACGGCGGCATCTTCGCCTTCGGGGACGCCGCCTTCTACGGCTCGATGGGCGGGACACCGCTGAACCAGCCGGTGGTCGGCATCGCCGCCACGCCCGACGGGCACGGGTACTGGGAAGTGGCCTCCGACGGCGGCATCTTCTCCTTCGGGAACGCCGCCTTCTACGGCTCGATGGGTGGGACGCCGCTCAACCAGCCGGTGGTCGGCATCGCCGCCACGCCCGACGGGCACGGGTACTGGGAAGTGGCCTCCGACGGCGGCATCTTCGCCTTCGGGGATGCGGCGTTCTACGGCTCGATGGGCGGGACACCGCTGAACAAGCCGGTGGTCGGCATCGCCGCCACGCCCGACGGGCACGGGTACTGGGAAGTGGCCTCCGACGGCGGCCTCTTCTCCTTCGGGGACGCCACCTTCTACGGATCGCCACCGGGCCAGGGGATCGCCAGTCAGAGCCCGGTGGTCGGGATGGTGAGCACCGGCGGTGCCGGCTACTGGCTGGTCTCCTCCGCCGGCGGCGTGTTCGCCTATGGCGACGCCGTCTACCTGGGATCGCTGGTCGGTCTGCACCTGGCCGCCCCGATCACCGGCATCTCCTCCTAGGGGCGAATCCTAGGGACGGGTCGTCTGGCTCAGGTCGGGGCCGGGATGGCGGTGCCACCTCCCTCGAAACCCTCGCCGTCCGGGCCCCTCCCGAGACGTTGGTCGGTGGCCGGGTCCGGAGTGCCGTTGAAGTAGCGATCGAGCAGGTGTTCGAAGAGGGGGAGGTCAGGCGCCGCCCGCATGAACAGGGTCATGGACGACTGCAGCTTCTGGGCATCGACGGCACCGAAGATCTCGGTTGCGCTCCGATCCTCCACCTCGAGCACCGTGCTGGTGCATTCGATGAGCCGCGGCCCGAGCACCGGATGCTGCACGAAGGCCTTCGCCTCTTCGAGGGACGAGATCGCATAGGTCCGCGCCATCTGGCTTCGTCCCAGCCCGGCAACCTGTGGGAATACGAACCACATCCAGTGGGTGGTCTTGTGGCCGTGGCGCAGCTCGCCGAGGGCATGCCGGTAGGTGTCGGCACTGTTCTGGGCGACGACGAAGCGTTCCAGGTCGTAGGGATCCCTCCGCACCTCCGGCTCCATCGGACCCACGCCATCACCCTTGCAGAGTTTTCGGCACATGCCGTGACAGAAATGGAGACTATCTTCCACTTAACGATAGGGTGTGGTGGTGCCCGACCCCCGCCTCGCCGCTCCGCGGCGGCACGCGCTTCGCCAAGATGCGGCCCGCAACCGTGACCAGATCGTCGACAGCGCCCGCCGGGCCTTCGCCACCGAGGGGTTGGACGTGGCCATGGACACCATCGCCAAGGAGGCCGGGGTGGGCGCGGCCACGCTCTACCGCCGGTTTCCCAGCCGCGACGAGCTGGTCGAGGCGTGCATGGCCGATCGGATGGAGGCGTACCTGGTCGCGGTCAGGGGAGCGCTGGCCAATCCCGACCCGTGGAAGGGGTTCGTGCAGCTACCTGACCACGGCGTGTGCCATGCAGGCGGATGACCGTGGGGTGAACGAGTTGCTGACCAGGAGCTTCCCCTCCTCCCGACGGCTCGAGGGGCCTCGGCGTCAGGCCTACGAGGGCGTGCGGGAGCTCATGGGCCGGGCCCAGGAGCAGGGCATGCTGCGAGCGAGACGTGACCGTCGACGACGTCTCCCTACTCCTGTTGGCCAACGCCGGCATCGTGGCCGCCACCTTCGGGGTCGCTCCCCGATGCCTGGCGGCGGGTGCTCGGGATCACCATCGACGGCCTCCGCGCCGAAGGGCACTCACCCCTGCCGGCATGCTCCCACCCACCGCCAGGTGCTGCGGGCCCTGGTCCGGGTCACCCGCAGGCGCCGTTCATCCCGACCATAAACGACCATAAAACGACCATAAGGAGCAACCCGTGCCCGACACCCTCGACGACCGGCTCGCCGCACTCGTCGCCTCGCATCAACGACTGGCCGCGGCCGTCGGCCCAATGAGCGCCGGCGAGGTGGCCGGCCCTTCGTATGCCTCGGAGTGGTCGATCGCCCAGGTCCTCTCCCACCTCGGATCGGGGGCAGAGATCTTCGACCTGTTCGTGTCGGCCGGGCTGAAGGGGGAGCCGGCCCCCGGCGTGACCGAGTTCGAGCCGCTGTGGGAACGCTGGAACTCCAAGTCGCCCGAGGACCAGGCATCGGACGCACTGGTGGCCGACAAGGCATTCCTGGACCGGATCGGGGCGCTCGACGAGAAGGAGCGCCAGCGCTGGCATCTGTCGATGTTCGGCGGGGACCAGACGCTGGCCGACGTGCTTCGAATGCGACTGGGCGAGCATGCCGTGCACACCTGGGACGTGGTGGTCGCCCGGGAACCGGACGCGACCCTTGCCGCCGATGCAACCGAGCTGCTCGTCGACAACCTCGGCCCCTTGGTGGCCCGGACCGGAGGAACCTCAGGCGTGGCGATGCGGGTGGGGATCGAGACCGACCGCCCGGTGCGCCGATTCCTCCTGGTGGCGGACGGTGAGAACACCGAACTGCGGCCGGTGGGTAGCGTCACGAGGGGTCAAACCGACAGCGCCGACCAGACGTTGGCGCTCCCCGCCGAATCCCTGATCCGACTCGTCTATGGCCGGCTCGACCCCGGCCACACCCCGACCCTGGAGGGTGACACCTCGGTCCTCGAGGCCCTCCGCCGAACGTTCCCCGGCTTCTGATCCGGCTCTCCCCAAGGACCAACATGCGAATTCGCCTTGCCCGACGCGACATCCCCGGCCGCCTTGCCACCGGTGCCTTCATCCTCCATGCCGGGCTGGAGAAGTGGAATGGTCCTGTCAAGCAGGCCGAAGCCGTCCACGGCATGGCGGCAAACGCCTTCCCCTTCCTTCGTTCGATCCCGCCCGAGCGGTTCCTGCGCCTGCTGGCGGCCGGCGAGGTGGTAACCGGGGCCCTGCTCCTGTCCCCGTTCGTCTCCAATGCTGTTGCCGGGACCGCACTGACCGGTTTCTCCGGTGCGTTGCTGACCATGTACGCCCGAACCCCGGCACTTCGCAAGCCTGGCAGCATCTGGCCCACGCAGGCGGGTACCCCGGTGAGCAAGGACGTGTGGATGCTCGGCATCGGCTTGGGCCTCCTGGCCGGCACCGCGGCAAAGGACGCTGCCGACTCGTGAGCGGGGCCGACGCAGCGAGGGCCGATGCAGCGAAGGAAGCGTGTCGATGACCGGGGTGCAGACCGAGCGGGTGCCCATCGTGGCGGAGCCACGGACGACCCGCTCCCATCTGTGGATCCTGTTCGTCATCGGCGGTGCCCAGCTCATGGTGGTGCTCGATTCGACCATCGTGATCATCGCCCTGCCGTCCATCCAGCGGTCGCTCGGGTTCTCCAACGCGGATCGCCAGTGGGTGGTGACCGCCTACACCTTGGGGTTCGGCGGCCTGCTGCTGCTCGGGGGCAGGATCGGCGACCTGATCGGGCCCAAGCGGACCCTCATCATCGGTGTCGTCGGCTTCGCCGCCGCTTCGGCGGTCGGTGGCGCGTCCCAGACCACCGGGATGTTGATCGGTGCCCGTGCCCTCCAGGGTGCATTCGGCGCACTGCTCGCCCCATCGGTGCTCTCCATCCTCTCCACCACCTTCACCGACCCACGTGAACGCGGGCGGGCCTTCGGCATCTACGTTGCCATCGCCGTCGGGGGTGGGGCGTTCGGGCTCATACTGGGGGGCCTCCTGACCCAGTACGCCGATTGGCGCTGGTGCCTGTATGTCAACCTGCCCATCGCGGCAATCGTCACCTTCGGCGCGGTCACCCTGCTCCCCAAACGCTCCGGCCAGTCGGGCGTCCGGCTGGACATCCCCGGAGCCATACTCGGATGCGGTGGGCTGGTGGCCCTCGTCTACGGGCTGGGCGAGGCCGCCGCCGCCGGGTGGAGCTCGCCCCAGGTCGTCATCCCCCTCCTCGCCGCCGTGGCGCTGCTCTCGGTCTTCGTGCTGGTGCAGACCCGGGTCGCCAGCCCGCTCCTGCCCATGCGCATCCTGGCCGACCGCAACCGGGCCGGCTCCTTCCTCACCATCATCCTCGCCGTGCTCGCCATGTTCGGGACCTTCCTCTCGCTCACCTACCTGTTGCAGAACGCCGATGGCTACTCACCTTTCAAGACGGGGATCGCCTTCCTCCCCCTGTTGGCGGTGAACGGGTTGACCGCCACCCAGTTGGCCAGTCGGCTGATGTCCCGCATGCCCATCCGGGCGCTGGTCATCCCCGGGCTGCTCATCGCCGCCTTGGGGGTGGCGCTGCTCACCCAGCTGACCCCGGACGCCTCCTACGTCACCCACCTCCTGCCCACCGAGCTCCTGTTGGGACTCGGCCTCGGCCTGGCGCTCGTGCCGTGCATCAGCACCGCCACCAATCACGCCGAGCCCGCGCGATGTCGGCATCACCTCGGCCACCACCAACACCTCCCAGCAGGTCGGCGCCTCCATCGGCACCGCCCTGCTCAACACCATCGCCGCCACCGCCAGCGCCGCCTACCTGGCCTCGCACTCCCGGAGTGCCACCGCGGTCACCGCGGCCACCGTGCACGGGTATGCGGTGGCCAGTGCCTGGGCGGCCGGGTCGCTGGTACTGGCCGCGGTGGTGGCCGGTGTCCTGATCGACGCCCATCCCGGCCAAGACCACCCACCGGCGCCGGCCCCTGACCTAGCCGCCGCCTAGGGCCAGCCGGCTCCGGCCGTACGGTCGGAGCCATCGGCTACCGTCCGATGGTCCCGGGGCCAACCCCAGGGCTCGACTCGGAGGACCGATGAATTGGAAAAACCATGAATTGGGATGAGCGATCGGCCATCGTCACCGGTGGCGCAGGAGGACTGGGGGCGGCGACGGTCCGTCGGCTGACCGGGCTCGGCCTCCGGGTGGTGGTGTTCGACCGGGCCCTCGACGCAGGGAACCACCTGGTCGACCAGCTCGGCAGCGGCGCAGCCGTGGGTGGCGACGTGAACAGCGACCGCGATGTGGAGGCTGCCATCGACGCCGCCGCCGGTCTCGCTCCGCTCGCCGTCGTGGTCAACGTGGCCGGCGGTGGGCGAGGAGGGCGCACGCTGTCGCGTGACAACGCTCCCTTGGACATGGCCGTCTTCCGAGACACCGTGGAGCTCAACACGATGGGCACGTTCAACGTCACCCGGCTGTGCGCCGCCCGCATGGCCACCAACCAGCCCGACGAGAACGGACAGCGGGGCGTAGTCGTCAATACAGCGTCGATCGCCGGCTACGAGGGCCAGACCGGGCAGGTGGCCTACGGCGCCTCCAAGGCCGCCATCCTGGGCATGAGCCTGCCCCTGGCCAGGGACCTGGCCCCGGTGGGCATCCGGGTCTGCGCCATTGCCCCGGGCACCATGGGCACCCCCCTGATGCAGAGCGCCCCAGAGGAGCTGAAGGCCAAGCTGGTCGAGAACATCGTCTTCCCCGGGCGCATGGGCGAGCCCGACGAATTCGCCATGCTGGTCGAGAGCATCGTGTCGAACCCCTACCTCAACGGGGAGAACATCCGTCTCGACGGAGCCCTCCGGTTCCCGCCCAAGTAGTCGGTCCCACCTCGGCCTCGGGTGGGCTCCGGCTCAGATGATGGCGCCCGCCTCTTTGTGGGCGACGATCTGGTCCCAGTCCAGCCCGAGCTCAAGGAGGATCTCCTCGGTGTGCTGGCCGTGCTCGGGCGCCGCGGTCAACTGATCGGCGGTCTCGTTCATCTGGACCGGGTTGGCCACCAGGTCGTAGGACTTGCCGTCGGCCCGATCCACCCGTGACAGGTAGCCATTGGCCCCGACCTGGGGGTCGTCCACCAGCTCGCTGGCCATCTGACCCGGCGCCCACACGCCCGACAGCGTGGCCAGTGCCTCTTTCCACTCGGCGAAGGTCTTCGACTTGAAGACCTCGTCGATGATCGCCACGCACTCCTTGCCGTTGGTGTAGCGGGCGGCGCCGTCGATGAAGCGGGGATCCTCGATCAGGTCGGGACGACCGATGTGCTCGCAGAAGTCGGGCCAGAAGCGGTCGGATTGGAGCATCATGAGGGTGATGAAGCGGCCGTCCTTGGTCTGGTAGTTGCCCACCAGTGGGTTCGGCGACGAGCTCCGGTTGAACTTGGGCATCGGATCGCCGCCGTACAGCCCGGAGGCCACGATGTCGGGGGAGAGCATCCACATGGCCAGTCCCAGCAGGGACACGTCGACCACCGGTGCCTCACCGGTGGTGGCCCGCTGCAGCAACCCGGCGGCGATGCCGCCGGCGATGGCCATGCCCCCGGCCAGGTCCCCGAATGCAGGCCGGCCGCCGATAGGGAACTCGCTGTCGGCCGGGGTCAGCGCGTTGGCCACCGCGCCGCGGGCCCAGTAGGTGGCCCCGTCGTAGCCGCCCTTCCCCCGATCAGGGCCGTAGGGGCCTTGACCGGTGCCGCGGGCGTACACGATGGTGGGGTTCACCGCCCGAATGTGCTCGACGTCGATCTGCAACTTTTGGCGGGTAGCCGGCAGGAAGCTGGTGAGGAAGACGTCGGACGTCTCGGCCAGCTTGTAGAGGAGGTCGCGACCGCCTTCGGTGCTGATGTCGAGGCCGATGCTGCGCTTGCCCCGGTTGGGCTGCTCGATGATGTAGTTGACCGCGCCCGGCCCGCCGGGGATCAGGCCCATCGAGATGAGGCCGCGCTGGGGGTCACCGCCCTCGGGGTGCTCGACCTTGATCACGTCGGCGCCCCAGTCGGCCAGGACGGCGCCGGCGGCGGGGACGAAGGTCCACGCCGCCACTTCGAGCACGCGGAAACCGGAGAGTGAATTGGCCATTGTGTTGCACCCCTTAGTCGGTGGGATCGGATCGATCGGTGGGCGGAGCAGTGACGGTCCTGCCGTCCGGCGTGGCCGCCGGTTCAGTCCCGTGAGGCGATGGAGAGGAGGTCGACCGAGCGGGTCCCCTTCTTTTCGATGCTGTCCAGGTTCCGCGACTGGATGGACACGTCGTGCCCGACGGCCTGGCCGCGCAGGGCCCCGACCGTGCAGAGCTCCCGACCCCCGAGGATGGTGAACGGGTCGAAATGGAAGTGGCGCATGGCGTTGAGGTGGGTGATCCGGTCGATGTCGTGGTCGGACAGTCCACCGAGGCTCTCGCTGAGCTTCTCCGGCGCCGTGGGCCAGGTGGAGTCGGAGTGGGGGTAGTCGCACTCCCACATCACGTTGTCCATGTCCAGGTAGCCGCGGCTGGCTACGCCGAAGCGGTCGTCGATGAAGCAGGTCAGGACGTGCTGGTTGAACACCTCGCTGGGGAGCTGGTCGCCGAAGTCCTGCCCGGTCCAGAGGTGGTGGCGGTCGTAGTTGTAGTCCACCCGCTCGAGGAAGTAGGGCACCCAGCCGATGCCGCCCTCGGAGAGGGCAACTTTGAGGTCAGGGAACTTGCGCAGCACCGGCGACCACACCAGGTCGGCCGCCGCTTGCACGATATTCATGGGGGTCAGAGTGATCAGGCAGTCGATGGGGGCATCGGCCGAGGTGATGACGATGTCGGAGGATGAGCCGATGTGCATGCACACCACCACCGCCTCTTCGCTGCACGCCTGCCAGAAGGGGTCCCAGTAGTCGGAGTGGACACTCGGCCATCCCAGTTTCGACGGGTTCTCCGAGAAGGTGACCGCGTGGGCCCCCTTGGCCGCCGTCCGCCTGACCTCGGCCGCCAGTACCTGGGGATCCCAGATGGCCGGCAGCGGGCAGGGGATGAAGCGACCCGGGTAGCTGCCGCACCATTCGTCGATGTGCCAGTCGTTGTAGGCCTGGACCAGGGCCAGAGCCAGATCCTTGTCCTCGGTGCGAGCGAAGAGTTGGCCGCAGAATTGGGGGAAGGACGGGAAGCACAGCGATCCGAGGACGCCGTTGGCGTTCATGTCCTTGACCCGCTCGTCGATGTCGTAGCAGCCCGGACGCAGCTGCTCGAAGGAGGTGGGCTCGAGGCCGTACTCTTCGGGGGGGCGACCGGCCACCGCGTTGAGGGCCACATTGGCGAGCACGTTCCCCTCGTAGAGCCAGGCGTTGGTGCCGTCCTCGTTGGTGATGAACTGCGGGGCCAGGTCCGCGTACTTGGCCGGCAGTCGACCATCGAACAGATTCGGCGGTTCCACCACATGGTCGTCGACACTGACCATGACCATCTCATCGATCTCCATTACGGACCTCCCTGTTCACGTGCCCCAGTTCACATGCCCTTGGCGAAGGGTACAGAACTATCCGAACGTGCGCCCCACGGGGCGACTATCCGATGGTACGCCCCACGGGGCGGCTTCCGCGCCGGTGATGCCCAGCTCGTCCATGATCCGGGCCGTGTCGGCGCCGAGGGCGGCGACCGACACGTCGGGCCGGTGGCCGATCCGGGGGAGGGCCGGCGCCCGACCGTCGACGCCGAGCGCTGGGCCGGTCAGCCCTCCGGCGATGTCGGCCATGGATGCCTCGATGACCCAGGCACCATCGCCGACCAGGGCGCCCAGGACGGCTGCGGCGCCACCGAGGCCGGTCAGGGGATCGGCGATGGCGTCGCCGATGAAGCACGGGGTGTGGCCTTCCCAGCCCACCAGTCCTCCGGCGACGGCGGCGTCGTCGCCGAAGGCGACGCGGGTCGCCGACGAACCGACGGTTCCGTACCCGGTGATCATCAGCCAGACCTTCGGTCGGTCGGCGGCAGCGATGGCGTCGGGATCCAGTCCGAGCTGCTCGAGGGCCCGCGGGCGACAGGCGGTGATCACCACGTCGGCCTGCGACACCAGCTGGGCCAGCCTCCGGCGACCGTCGGCGGCACGGAAGTCGAGAGCCACCGACGCCTTCCCGCCGTTGAGCAGCCGGTAGAACTCGGGCACGCCGCCGCGGGCCCCGTCCGGCCGGCTCGTCGACTCGACCTTGATGACGTGGGCACCGCACTCCCCGAGCAACCTGGCCGCCAGCGGCCCGGCCCACAACGCCGACAGATCGGCCACCACCAGCTCGGCACCGGACTCCATGGCGGGCGCCGAACCGACCTGCCGGTGCGTGATCCCGTGGGCGGTACCGCTGGCCTCGGCCCGCCGTTCGCCGAGCACGGCCAGGGCCAGGCCGAGGAAGGCCGACCGGTCCCGGAGCTCCCGGCTGTCGAGGCCTTCCACCCCCACCGCCAGGGCCGTCCAGTCCCCGGGAGCGATGGACGACGTGGGGCGGTCGAGCAGGGCAGGAAGCAGGTCCCAATCCTCGGGGCGGGCCACGGTGGCTGCCACCCACCCGTTCTGGCTCCGCATCAGGCGTGTGGCCCGGCCACAGCTCATCATCCCGCCCCGGGTGAGTCCGCTCACCGCGGCCCGCTCGGCCATCAGGGCGAGCGGGTCCACCACCACCTGGCGCCCAACCAGGGCCGAGGTGCGGGCGATGTCGGCGGCGAACCGATGGGCGCCGGCCACCAGGGCGGCCGGCGCCGCCGCGCCCCGGCCGGCGGAGTGACCGGACAGGGACATCAATCCCGACGCCGCCCACGCACCGGCGGCGTCGATCGGACCGCGGTCTGCCCCAGCCATCGTCCCCTCCTCCCGGTCGATCGCACCCTACGTGGGCGCCGATGGGTCGGTACCATCGTCAGGAATGGAACCCGTGCGGCTCTCCGGTGAGGAGTTCGCCGGGATCCTCCACTCCGGCGAAGCCTACGAGCGGGCGACCGACTCGGGCAGCCGAGTGGTCCTCGTCGACGGTGACCGCGTTCCTGACGTCCTCGACGCGTCCTCCATGCAGCGTCTCCAGACCCTTCCCGCCGTGGTGGTGGGGGAGGTGGCGGAACCCGAGCGTCGGAGGCCGGCGTGGGCCGACATCGTCGTCGGGTCTGACCCACGAACGCTGGAATCGGTCGTGTCCACGGTGCAGGCAGTCCCGCTGGCCGCCACCACGCTGGCCGTCCTCCTGCGCACCGGCGACCACCGGTCGATCCCCGAGGGCCTGGTGGCCGAGTCGATCGCCTACGGGCTCCTCCAGGGCGGCCCGGAGTTCGCGGCATGGCGGCGCCACCGCCCCCCTGGTCGGCGAACGCCGGTGGCCGGACCCGAGGTCCTGGTCTCCCGGCATGACCACCAGCTGTCGATCACCCTCAACCGTCCCCACGTCCTCAACGCCTTCGATGCCGCCATGCGAGACGAGCTACTGGCTGCCATCCGCGTCGCCTCCCTCGATCCCTCGATCACCTCGGTGGTGGTCCGCGGCAGCGGCGACTCCTTTTGCAGCGGGGGCGACCTCGACGAGTTCGGGTCACGACCGGACCCGGTCACCGCACACCTGGTGCGCCTGCAGCGAAACTGCGGCCGGGCCATCGCCGAGGTGGCCGACAAGACGACGGTCCACATCCACGGAGCGACGGTCGGCTCCGGAATCGAGCTCGCCGCGTTCGCCCACCGGGTGGTGGCCGCGCCCTCGGCCCGCATCTCCCTGCCCGAGGTCCACCTCGGGCTCATCCCCGGGGCCGGCGGGACGGTCAGCCTGCCGAGACGGGTGGGCCGTCACGCCACCATGCTCCTGGCCCTGGGCCTCCCGTCGATCGGTGCCGACACCGCGCTGCGCTGGGGCCTGGTCGACGAGGTGGTGGCCTGATTTGGCATCGCGGCACGGCGATCCTCTTTTGACGCCGGCAGGGGTCAGCGTGGATCATCCATCGGACCGATCACGGCGATGGAGCGGGACCGTCGCCCAGCGCACACACTGACCAGGGACCTCGACAGTGAACATCGCCATGCTGCTGGACCTCATCGCCGACTCGTTCGGGGACCGCGTCGCGCTCACCGACAGCGAGGGGCCGCTGACCTACGGCGAGCTGCGCCAACTGGCACGAGCCGCCGGTTCCGAGCTGGCCGACCATGGCGCCGCCACCCTGGCATTCGCCGACGTCTCCTCCCGGGCTGTCCCCACCGCCCTGTTCGGGGCCGCCTGGGCCGGGGCCTCCTACGCCCCCCTCAACTTTCGCCTGCCGGTCGAGGCCCTCCGGCCCCAGATCGATCGGCTGGACCGCCCCCGCACGGTCGGCTCGGTGGAGCTCTCCTCCCGACTGGACCGCCCATCGGTGGTCTCGGCACCGGAGTGGTGGAAGGTGGTCGGCTCCGCCGACGAGGGGTCCGCTGCAGCCGTCGCCTACCCCGACGAGCCCGAGCACGCCGCGGTGATCCTGTTCACCAGCGGGTCGTCGGGGTCCCCGAAGGCAGCACTCCTGTCGCACGACAATCTCCTCTCCTATGTGATGGAGACGGTGGAGTTCGCCGGTTCCGGTGATGACGAGGCGCTCATCCTGGCGGCGCCGCCCTTCCACATCGCCGGGGTGGCCGCCGTGCTCACCTCGGTCTACTCGGGCCGCCGGTTGCTTCCGCTGGCCGGCTTCTCGCCGGAGGGTTGGCTGGAGCTGGCCCGGGGCCACGGTGCCACCCACGCCTTTTTGGTGCCGACCATGCTCGCCCGGATCGTCCACTGTGTGGAGTCCGACCCCGGCCTCGGCGTTCCGACCCTGCGGTCGATCTCCTACGGCGGCGCCCGCCTGGCCGCCCCCATCCTCGAGCGGGCCCTCGACCTGTTCCCCGATGTCCAGTTCGTCAACGCCTACGGGCTCACCGAGACGTCATCGACCATCGCCGTCCTCGGTCCCGAGGAGCACCGAGAGGCCCAGGCGAGCGCGGCCCCGGAGATCCGCCGCCGTCTGGCGTCGGTGGGCCGACCGCTGCCGGGGGTGGAGGTGGCCATCGTCAACGAGTCCGGCGCCGCCCTGCCCGCCGGGACACGGGGGTTGATCCGGGTGCGGGGTCCCCAGGTCAGCGGCGAGTACCTGGACAGCGAGCCCTCGGTCGATGGAGCCGGCTGGTTGACCACCGGCGACGTGGGGCTGGTCGACGAGTCCGGCTACCTCTACGTCGAGGGCAGGGCCGACGACGTGATCATCAGGGGCGGCGAGAACCTCTCCCCCACGGAGATCGAGGACACCCTGCTGCGGCACGACGCCGTGCAGGCCGCGTGGCCATCGTGGGCATCCCCGACCCCGAGTGGGGCGAGTCGGTCGCCGCCGCCGTGGTACTGGTGGCGCCGGCGGGCGAGCCGGCTCCCGACGGGCTCGGCGACGAGCTCACCGAGTGGGTGCGGCACCACCTCGGGTCGCTCAAGACCCCCGCTCGGATCGTGGTGGTCGACGAGCTTCCCACCACCGCCACCGGCAAGGTGTTGCGCCGAGTGGTGCGTGACCAGATGGTCGCCGCCGGTCCGGCCGTCGATGGTCGCACCCCGGGGCAGCCGAACTGACACACTGAGGCAGGCTCGGGTGGGTGCTCGGAGCCATCGAAAGGGGTAGGACGTGGATCTCAAACCGGGATTGCGAGTGCAGAGCCAGGTGAGCGACACCGAGATCGTGGTCATCAAGGGGTCCGGGGCGCACGACCTGGCCTGCGGCGGCGTGCCGGTGGTCGCCCTGGGCGACCCGGTCGCCGGGGACGCGTCCATCGACCCGGGCGACGAGGGGAGCACCCTGCTCGGAAAGCGCTACACCGACCCCGACGACACCGTCGAAGTGCTCTGCACCAAGCCCGGCGCCGGAACCCTCGCTCTTGACGGAGCGGCGCTGGCGATCAAACAGACCAAGGCCCTTCCGGCGTCAGACTGAAGCGAGCCACCGACGATCCGCCACGCCATCCTGGTGTGACCGCTTGACCCCCCCTTAGAAGTTCCTACGGAGAACATGGAGACCTCGAAATGGCCAACGCCCACGCCGTCGACCTCGCCCTGCTGGTATTCCGACTAGCCATCGGGGCCGTGTTCCTGGCCCACGGCATCAATCACATCTTCGGTGGCGGCAAGATCGCCGGGACGGGCCGGTGGTTCGAGAGTCTGGGCATGAAGCCGGGGTGGTTCCACGCCTGGACGGCGAGCATCACCGAGATCGGTGCCGGCGCGCTGCTCGTGCTTGGGCTGCTGACCTCGGTGGGTGGGGCCGGTGTGGTCGGCGTCATGGTGGTGGCCTGGATCACCAATCACCGCACCAACGGGTTCTTCATCTTCCGGCCCGGCGAGGGGTGGGAGTACGTGATGGTGCTGACCATGTCCGGCTTCCTGCTGGCCACCGTGGGGCCCGGGGGGTGGAGCCTCGACAAGGCGGCCGGGCTGACCACCCTGTGGGGGTGGAAGGGCCTGGTGATCGCAGCGGTGGGGGGCCTCGGGGGCAGCGCCGCCCTCCTCCTCACCTTCTGGAGGCCTCCGGCCAAGTCGCCGGCCTGAGCTCACGTGCGGGTGGGGGACGACCGGGCCCGGAGGAGGACCAGGGCGGGGACCACGCCGACCAGGGAGATGGCGGCGGTCACCCACCAGCCCCGCCGGAAGGCGGCCAGGCGCTCGAGGGACGTCGCCGGCACGGCGATCACCGCCACCAGCACGGCCACCCCGACCGCCAGGCCGATCTGGCGGATCATGTTGACCACCGCGGAGCCGCTGGCGAAGGAGGGCGGGGGCAGGGACGACGCCGCGGTGGCCATCAGCGTGGGCAGGGTGAGCCCCACCCCGATACCGGTGAGGATCATCCCGCCGAGGATGTCGCCCACGTAGTCGGGCTCCAGCCCCACGCAGAGGGCCCACCACCCCACGCCGGCGGCGAAGCAGACCGAGCCCATGGCGATGACCACCCCGGCGCCGAGACGGGCGATGAGCCGGCCGGCCACCAGAAACGAGAACAGGGGGACCATCAAGGGGCCGGGGGCGATGGCCAGTCCCGCCTTGAGCGCCGACCAGCCCCAGGCGTCCTGTTCCCACAGCACGATCGACAGCAACATGGCGCCGAACGACGCCGAGAACGTGGCCGCCACCAACGAGGCCCCCGAGAAGGTGCGGACCCGGAACAGCCCTGGATCGATGAGCGGGTTGTCGGCCCGTGCGCAGTGCCAGACGAACAGGCCGAGCAGCACGGCGGCCAGGGCCAGCACGCCGAGGGTGGTGGGCGATCCCCATCCCCAGGCTCCTCCCTTTACCAGCCCGAAGGTGAGCAGGGCCACGCCCACGGTGACCAGGGTCGTCCCCACGGCATCGGGTCGGCGGACCGGGTGCCCGGGGACGTGGGGCAGCCTGCGCCACCCCACCACCAGGGCGACCAGGCCGACCGGCACGTTGACCAGGAACACCCACCGCCAGCTGGCGGCGACCAGCAGGCCCCCGATCACCGGTCCGAGGGCGGCAGACACCCCACCGACCGCCGTCCAGGTGCGCACCGCACCGCTGCGGCCCTCGGGCGGGTAGGAGGCCAGGACCAGACTGAGGGAGGTCGGCGTGAGCAGTGCCGCCCCGGCTGCCTGGACCAGCCGGAAGGCCACCAGCATGCCCACGCTGGTCGAGGCCGCGCACGCCGCCGAGGCCGCGGTGAAGACGGCCACCCCCAGCAGAAACCCGAGGTCTCGCCGGTGCCGGTCGGCCAGTCGCCCGAAGAAGACCAACAGCGAGGCGTAGACGATGGCGTAGCCGTTGAGCACCCACGACAGCTCGGCCACGTCGGTGGTGCCGAAGTCGCGGGCGATGTCGGGAAGGGCGATGTTGACGATGAACAGGTCCAGGCTGGCCAGGATCACCCCGGCGCAGACGATGGCCAGTACCTGACCGGGCGGTGTGGCCGGGGACGACCGGTCGGGGCTCTCGGGGGTCGCTATCTGACTTAGCTGTACCATAGTCAGTACCATAGGATCTAGATAAGCAATGCACAAGTCAGCTAGGGTGAGGGGGTGAGCACATCGACGATCGGGTTGACCGGGGGCCTCGACCCCCGCCAGGGTTGGCAGGCCACCACCTGCCCGATCGCCGGGGCCATCGACGTGGTCGGGGCGCGATCGGCGTTCCTGCTCCTGCGCGAGGCCTTCTACGGCACCACCCGGTTCGACGACTTCGCCGAGCGGGTGGGGATCAGCCAGCCGGTGGCCGCCGCCCGGCTCCGTGAGCTGGTCGACGACGGGCTCTTGGTCCGCCGGCCCTACCGGGACGAGGGCCAGCGCACCCGGATGGAGTATCGGCTGACCGACAAGGGGACCGAGTTCTTCCCGGTGTTGGCGGCGCTGATGCAATGGGGGGACCGGTGGGTGCGGCCGTCCCGGGTCGAGTTGCGCCATCGGGACTGCGGCCGGGCCGTCCACGCCGAGCTGCGGTGCGAGAGCGACCACCTGGTACCGGTGGACGCCATCGACCTGGTGGTCAAGGACACATTAGCGCGAGCAGTGGCGTGGGCGAGGCGACGGTGTCGCAGCCGCTGTGTAGGGTGAATCCATGGCAGATCAGGCGATGTTCTCCGATCTCGCGATGGAGTACATGCCGGCGCTCTACACGGCCGCCCTGCGGATGACCCGCAACACCGCCGACGCCGAGGACCTGGTGCAGGAGACCTACCTGAAGGCCTACCGGGCATTCGCCAGCTTCGAACTGGGGACCAACCTGAAGGCCTGGCTCTACCGGATCCTGACCAACACCTACATCAACACCTACCGGGCGAAGAAGCGGCGGCCGGAGATCGCCGACGTCGAGGACGTCGAGGACCTCTACCTCTACCGGCACCTGTCCGGGTGAGCAGAGCGCGGGGCTCGGGCGCAGCGCCGAGGACGAGGCCCTCGACCGATTCACCGACGCCGACGTGAAGGCCGCCATCGAAGCGCTCCCTGAGACCTTCCGGATGGCCGTGCTGCTGGCCGACGTCGAGGGGTTCTCCTACAAGGAGATCGCCGAGATCACCGATGTGCCGATCGGAACGGTGATGAGCCGGATCCACCGCGGAAGAAAAGCGCTGCAGAAGGCGTTGGTCGATCGTGGAAGGACGCGGGGCCTCGTAGGGGCGACCGACGAGGCCAGGTAGGGAGAACGGCAGACGTGGGAGATTCGGAAGCACCGGGCGATCCGGCCGTAGCAACGGGTCACGACGAGAGCCCGGCCGGCTTTGTCGGTTGTGACGAGACCATCGAGCGCCTCTACGTCTACCTCGACGGTGAGCTGACCGAGCAGCGGAGGATCGAGATCACCCGTCACCTCGATCTGTGCGGGCCCTGCGTAGGCGCCTACGGGTTCGAGACCGAGCTGCGCAGGGTGATCGCCAACCGGTGCAAGGACCACGTGCCCGACGCCCTCATCGAGCGGGTCGCCGAGGCCCTGCGGGCCGAGCACACCCGGCAGAGCAACTAGCGCACCACGCCGGCCGACCCGGGGACCACGGCGGGCACCGACTGCGCCCCACCGTGCCCGGGTACCTACACTGGGCGTCGTGAGCGAATCCGGAGGGGCGACGGGCAGCACCGGCGCAGTGGCCTGGGACACCGCCGAGCGAGTGGCCGACTGGGTGGGGAGCCGCAGCCGATCACCCGCCCCCTACCGACCCGATCTCCTCCAGCGCGACTTCGAGGAGTTGACCGCCCAGGCCGAGGAGTTGGTGGCCGCGTCCACCGGACTGCGGTCGTCATCCGGCCCGGCCCGGGCCCGGGTCACCGACCGCGCCGGCTGGGTCCACGCCAACGTCTCCAGCTTCCAGCGCCTGGTCGGTCCCCATCTCGACAAGCTGGACCCCGCCCGCATGGTGCGCCTCCAACCGGGTCACCGAGCGTCTGGCCGGCCCGCTGGCCGCGGCCGGTCGGGTGGCCACCGGGACCCAGATGGGCCTGGTGCTGGGTTGGCTCTCGACCAGGGTCCTCGGCCAGTACGACCTCCTGCTCACCGAGGAGGCGGTCGAAGATCAGGACCTGGTCTACTTCGTCGGCCCCAACGTGGTGGCGCTCGAACAGCTCCACGGCTTCGAGCCTCGGGAGTTCCGACTGTGGTTGGCCCTCCACGAGGTGACCCACCGCTGCCAGTTCACCGCCATCCCCTGGATGCGCGACTACTTCGTCTCCCTCGTCGAGGAGGGAATCGGCTCCCTCGAGCCCGATCCCGTCGCGCTTCGCCGAAGCACTCCGTCGGATGACCGAGGAGATCCGGGCCGGGCGCAACCCGTTGCGGGACAACGGTGCCCTCGGCCTGGTCGCCACCCCCGAGCAGTT
The DNA here is from genome assembly GCA_963774885.1 of uncultured Acidimicrobiaceae bacterium. Classification (GTDB taxonomy): domain Bacteria; phylum Actinomycetota; class Acidimicrobiia; order Acidimicrobiales; family RAAP-2; genus Bog-756. The sequence continues at coordinate 457,759 of CAVZGQ010000002.1, read as the reverse complement.
GGAGGGTCTGCACCGGATCCAGGCATTGATGAGCCTGCTGGAAGGGCACGGCGATGTGACCATGGACCGGGCCGGCGCCGCCGCCATCCCCAGCGCCGGCGCGGTTCAGCGAGGTGCTCCGCCAGCGTCGCAAGCAGACCCGGGGGCCGGCCCGGTTGCTGCAGCAGCTGATCGGGATCGAGGCCAAGCTCCGCCAGTACGAGGAGGGAGAGCGGTTCATCGCCGCCGTCGAGGACTCCGGTGGCACCGAGTTGCTCGACCGGGCCTGGCGGGGCCCGGAGTGGTTGCCCTCGTTGGTCGAGATCCGCAATCCCTCGGCGTGGATCTCCCGTGTCGGCACCACTCCCGCGCTCTCCGGCTGACCCGGTGGGGGCGTCCCCGACCGCCGGCCTGCTCCGCCGGTGCACGTTCCCCGAACCGGGACCCGATCTGGTGTGCGGGGTCTCGGGCGGAGCCGACTCCCTGGCCCTCCTGGCCCTGGCGGTGGCGTCGGGGTGCCGGGTGACCGCCGTGCACGTCGACCACGGCCTGCGACCGGGCTCGACCGGCGAGGCCGACGTGGTGGCCGAGGCGGCCCGCCGGCTGGGTGCCGTCGTTCCGGTCGGAACGGGTGGTGGTGGGCGACGGCCCCAATCTCGAGGCCCGGGCCCGCCAGGCGCGGCGCCAGGTGCTCGGTGCCGACGCCGCCACCGGGCACACCGCCGACGACCAGGCCGAGACCGTCCTCGCCAATCTGTTGCGGGGCTCGGGCGTCCACGGCCTGGCGGCCATGCGACCGGGACCGGCGCACCCGCTGCTGGCGCTCCGGCGTGCCGAGACGGTGGCCCTCTGCGGACAGCTCGGGTTCACACCGGTCCACGACCCGAGCAACGACGATCCGCGATTCGTGCGCAACCGCGTGCGCGCACGAACTGGTGCCCCTGTGCAGTGCCATCGCCGGGCGTGACATCGTGCCGGTGCTGGCCCGCCAGGCCGCCGTCTTGGCCGGTGACGCCGATCTCCTCGACGCGGTGGCCTCCCTGGTCGATCCCGAGGACGCCGCCGCCCTGACCGGGGCTCCGGCGGCCGGTGGCCCGCCGGAGCGTTCGGGCCTGGCTCACCGGCGACGGGCCCTATCCGCCTCCGCTCGACGCCGTGGAGCGCGTGCTGGAGGTGGCCCGCAAGTCCCGGCGGGCCACCGAGACGCCCGGTGGTCGCCGGGTCAGCCGAACGCGGTGGCCGGCTCTCGGTGGACGCGCCCGCCGCCGGGCCGGCTTGACCACGACGGCACTCCGGTACAGTCGCGCCGGTGATCACGCAAGGGGACGAGGCGACCGGGAGCCCCGCCTCGCTCGAACACGCCGACGGGGTGGGCCGGGTGATCGTCTCGGAGGAGGACCTCCAGTCCCGCATCGCCGAGCTCGGGCGTCCGGATCACCGCCGACTACGCCGGCCGGCCACCCCTCCTGGTCGGCGTGCTCAAGGGCGCCTTCATGTTCATGAGCGACCTGTCGCGGGCCATCGACCTCCCGGTGCAGGTCGACTTCATGGCCGTGTCCTCCTACGGCAGCGCCACCCGCACCTCGGGAGTGGTCCGCATCGTGAAGGATCTCGACGTCGATCTGGCCGGTCGTCACGTCCTGGTGGTCGAGGACATCGTGGACAGCGGCCTGACCCTCAGCTACCTGCAGCGCTATCTCCTGGCCCGTCGAGCCGGCCAGCCTCGAGGTGTGCGCACTGCTGGTGAAGAACGGACAGCAGCGCACCGAGGTCGACTTGGCCTACGTCGGGTTTCACATTCCCGCCCGAGTTCGTGGTGGGATATGGCCTCGATGTCGACGAGCGCCTGCGCAACCTCCGAGCCATCCACGCCCACGCCAGTCGCTCGTCCTAGGCGACCGGACGGTCGACACGCCGATGACCGTCGACACCGGCCGCGTCGAGCGGGCCATCCACGAGCTGCTCGCCGCCCTGGGCGAGGATCCCACCCGCGACGGCCTGGTCAAGACGCCGGCTGCGGGTGGCCCGGATGTACGAGGAGCTGATGGCCGGGTTCGGGGAGAATCCCGCCGATCAACTCGAGGTGACCTTCGCCGCCGAGCACGACGAGATGGTGATGGTGCGCGACATCCCCTTCGCCTCCTTGTGCGAGCACCATCTGGTCCCGTTCATCGGTCGGGCCCACGTGGCCTACATCCCCGGTGAGGACGGACGGATCACCGGGCTCTCCAAGCTGGCCCGCCTGGTGGACGTCTTCGCCAAGCGGCTCCAGGTCCAAGAGCGGATGACCACCGAGATCGCCGACGCCATCGAAGAGGCGCTGGCCCCGAGGGGGTGCTGGTGGTGGTCGATGCCGAGCACCTGTGCATGTCGATGCGGGGGGTGAAGAAGTCGGGCACCTCGACGGTCACGTCCGCCGTCCGGGGGCTCTTCCGCAACGACGCCGCCACCCGGATGGAGGCCATGCAGTTCGTCCGGGGCCGCTGATCGCCGCCTCGAGACCGGGCGCGGGCCGACCGGGGCTGGTTTACGCTGTGGCCTCATGCCCAGCCCTGCCCCAGAGGACCGTCCGTTGGTGATGGGAATCCTCAACGTCACCCCGGACTCGTTCTCCGACGGCGGGGAGTGGTTCGAACGTGAACGGGCGATCATGAGAGCACATGAGATGATCGAAGAAGGAGCTGATGTCATCGACGTGGGTGGTGAGTCGACCCGTCCCCGGGCGGAGCCGGTGCCGGCGGCCGAGGAGCTGCGTCGGGTGATCCCGGTGATCGAGGCGCTGGCCGGGTCGGTCAGGATCTCCATCGACACCACCAAGGAGGAGGTGGCCGAGGCCGCCGTGGACGCCGGTGCCTCCCTGATCAACGACGTGTCGGCCACGCTGTGGCCGGTGGCGGCCCGCTACGGGGTGGGCTGGGTGGCCATGCACCGACAGGGCACCCCCGCCACCATGCAGGTCGATCCGCACTACGACGACGTGGTCGCCGAGGTCTCCGCCATGCTGGTGGACCGGGCCCACCGGGCCAGCCAGGCCGGGCTGTCCGAGGTGTGGATCGATCCGGGCATCGGGTTCGGCAAGACCGTCGAACACAATCTGCGCCTGCTCCACTCCCTTGGCGACCTGGTGGCCACCGGCTATCCGGTGATGGTCGGCACCAGCCGCAAGAGCTTCCTCGGCGCGGCGTCGACGGGCCGACGATGGGTCGGCGGTCCCGGTCACCGAGCGCCTCCCCGGTTCGCTGGCCACCGCCACCTGGGCCATGCAGCAGGGGGCCAGGATGGTCCGGGTCCACGACGTCTCCGCCACCGTCCAGGCCGCGGTGCTGGTGGGACGGGTCGACCCGGGGCCACCGGTGGGGCCAGACCGGCCCGCCGGTGCCCGATCGAGCGCCAGTTCGGAGCACCCGGAGGTCGGCAGTGAAGGGCAAATGGGCGGCGGGGATCCCACCTCGCAATTTCACCTGGGTGATCAAGGATCGCCTGGCCATGAGCGAGCGGCCGGGTGGCTTCGCCCCCAACCACCGCAAGGTGCGCCGGCAAGAGGAGATCATCTGGCTGCAGGTACAGGGGTTCACCCGGGTCATCTCCCTGCTGCCGTCCTCCCACAACCTCCAGGCCTACGAGGAGCGGTCGATGGCCAGCGTGCACTACCCCCTCCCGACCTCGGGCGACGCCCGCGTCCTGCTGGCCGAGCTCTACCGCGACCTGCACGGCCGGCTGGCCAAGGGGGAGCGGGTCCTCGTCCACCAAGAGGAGCTGGGTGACCGGGTCACCGGCGTCCTGGCCGGCTACCTGCTGTGGTCGGACCGTCTCCCGAGCGGCCCCCAGGCCATCACCGTGCTCGAGCACATGACCGGCCATCCCATGGGCCCGAGCGGCCGCGAACTGGTGTCCTTCGCCAGCGAGCTGACGCCGGCCGGGGTCCTGCCCGGCTCCGACGACGGACCACCCCGGAGCGGGTGACGGCGCCCGTCCGCAGGATCGACGGCGGCCACGGTGGGCAGGGACGGGGCGGACGGCGACCGGATCCAGCTCCGCGGGATCCGGGCCACGGGGGTCCACGGCGTCCTGCCCGAGGAGCGGGTCCGTCCCCAGCCCTTCGAAGTGGACCTCGACCTCTGGGTGGACCTGGCCACGGCCGGCGCCAGCGACCGGTTGGACGACACGGTCGACTATGCCGGCATCGCCGACGTCGCCGTCGGCGTGGTCGTCCGGGTCCGACCTCCTACCACCTGCTCGAGGCGGTGGCCGCCTCGATCGCCGACGGCGACGCTGGCCCGTGACCCGCGCATCGCCGCGGTGACCGTCGGCCTGCGCAAGCTGCAGCCCCCGTTGGAGGTGGACATCGCCACCGTCGGGGTCTGCATCACCCGGCGACCGGTGACCGCCCCGACCGCCGAATCACTCACGGTCCGGGCCTTTCTGGGGCTGGGCTCCAACCTGGGGGACCGGTGGGCCCACCTCCGCCGGGCCGTCGATCAGTTGCGGGCGGGAAGCCGCGCTGCGGTGACCGCGGTGTCCCAGGTGTACGAGACCGAGCCCATGGGCGGCCCCGATGGGCAGGGGCCCTACCTCAACGTGGTGGTCGAGCTGGCCCTGGCCCCCGGCGCCGACCCGTTCCGACTGCTCGAGGAGTGTCGCCGCCTCGAGGCGGCGGCCGGGCGGGTGCGCGCCGCCCGCTGGGGCCCGAGGACGCTGGACGCCGATGTGGTGTGGATCGACGGCGTGGCGCTCGACGACCCGGAGCTGACCGTCCCTCACCCGCGCTGGCGGGAGCGGCGGTTCGTGATGGCACCCACTGGCCGAGCTGGCCCCCGACCTGGCCGACGCCGCCGACGTGGCCGACGCTGGTGGCCAGGTCGCCGTCGTGGGTACACTGTGATCTGGACAGCCAAGATTCTCTGACGCGAACGGCACCCGGCGGGGCCGGAACGTCGAAAGGGGTCTCGTGACCACATTCCGTGTAATCGGACCGGGCCGAGCCGGCCGGTCGATGATGGCAGCGCTCGACGCCGTGGGGGGCTTCGAGTCGAGGGGCGCGCTCGGTCGCCACGATGCCGCTCGGTGGGGCCGCCGCCGATGTCGATCTGGTGATCATCGCCACGCCCGACGACCAGGTGGGACGGGTGGCGGCCCTGGTGGCCCCGGCGGCGGGCACCGCGGTCATCCATCTCTCGGGATCGCTGGGGCTGGACGTCCTCGAACCCCACCCACGGCGGGGCTCCCTCCATCCCCTGGTCCCCCTTCCCACCGTGGCCGTCGGAGCCGAGCGGCTGCGGTCGGGGATCACCTTCGCGGTGGCCGGCGATCCGATCACCACCGCCCTGGCCGACGCCCTGGGGGGCACGGCGGTGACCGTCGATGACGCCCATCGCAGCTCGTACCATGCCGCCGCCTCCATCGCCGCCAACCATCTGGTCGCCCTCATCGGGCAGGTGGAGCGGGTGGCCGCCTCGGTCGGGCTGCCGCTCGAAGCCTTCGCCGGCCTGATGCGGGCCGCCACCGACGACGCCCTGGCCCTCGGGCCGCGTCAGGCGCTGACCGGCCCGGCGTCGCGGGGGGACTGGGACACGGTGGAACGACACCGGGCGGCGTTGTCGGCCATGGCCGGTCACCGAGCCGAGCTGGCCGCCTACGACGCCATGGTCGGGCTGGCCCGCCGGCTGTCGTTGGAGGCGGCTCCGTCCGGTGTCGACCGATCCGGTCCGCACGGCGTCGAGGACGGCCGGCCGCCCCGCATCCTCGGGTCGGAGCAGGTGGCGTGAGCACGGTCCTGTCCCCGACCGCGGCCCTCCAGGCCGGTGGCACCGTCAGCGCCGACCGGGCCGCCGGCGTCGGCCGTGATCGAGACCCTGGCCGAGTACTCGGGGACCCTCGACGCCATCCGCCGCTCGGGCCGATCGGTCGGTGTGGTGCCCACCATGGGGGCGCTGCACGACGGCCATCGCTCGCTCATCGAGCGGGCCGCCCGCGAGTGCGACGTGGTGGCGGTGTCCATCTTCGTCAATCCGACCCAATTCGGCAGCGCCGCCGACCTCGCCCACTACCCACGAACCCTCGACGCCGACCTCGAGGTGGTGGCGTCGGCCGGGGGAGATCTGGTCTTCGCCCCGTCGGTGGCCGAGATGTACCCGGACCTCGGCGACGGGGCTGAGGCCGCCAGGACCGTCGGTGTCGGCTCCGGCACTGGCCGCCCGGTGGGAGGGAGCCTCCCGGCCGGGGCACTTCGACGGTGTGGCCACCGTGGTGGTCAAGCTGCTGTCGGCGGCCGGCCGGTGCCGCGCCTACTTCGGCGAGAAGGACTTCCAACAGCTGGCCCTGGTGCGCAGGGTGGTCCGCGATCTCTGCCTGCCCACCGAGGTGGTGGGGTGCCAGACGGTGCGCCACCTCGACGGCCTGGCCCTCTCCAGCAGGAATGTGCGGCTGTCCCCTGGGCAGCGCCGTGCCGTCGCTGGTCCTCTACCGGGCCCTTCGGTCCGGTGCCGACATGGTGGCCCGGGGGGAGATCGATCCGGCGGTGGTGGAGGCCGAGATGGCCCGGGTGGTCGCCCGTGCGCCGGCGGTGGCACTCGACTACGCCGCCGTGGTCGACGCCGATGACCTGGAGCCGGCCCGCACCTGTGCCGCCCGCCCGCTCCGGCTCCTGATCGCCGCGGCCGTGGGTCCGGTGCGGTTGATCGACAACCTCGACCCCCACGGCCCCGAACCCGCATCCGCTTCCCCACTCCCGGCGTGACCGGGCCGGACCGGGACCCCGGCCCCCTCGACGTCCTGGTGCTGGGGAGTGGCGTGGCCGGCCTGTCGGCGGCGGTCCGGCTGGCCGCGCCGATGTCGTCGACCGGAGACCGGTCCTCGGGCGGGTCCGGGCTCCGGGTCGGCGTCCTGACCAAGGCAGAGCTCTCCCAGTCGGCCACCCGCTGGGCCCAGGGGGGAGTGGCGGCCGTGCTCGGCGGCGACGAGGACTCCACCGATCTCCACTTGGCCGACACCCTGGCCGCCGGCGCCGGCCTGTGCGACACCGACGCCGTGCGGGTGCTGGTGGACGAGGGCCCGTGGCGGGTCCACGAGCTCATCGCCATGGGTGCCGTCTTCGACCGGCAACCCGGCGGGGCGTTGGCGCTGGCACGCGAAGGCGGCCACTCCACGGCGCGGGTCGTCCACGCCGGGGGAGCGGCCACCGGGGCCGAGGTGGAGCGGGCCCTGGTCGAGGCCACCCGGACCACCGCGGCCGCCGTCCTCGAGCAGTGGTTCGCCCTCGACCTGCTGGTCGAGGGGGGACGGTGCCGGGGGGTGCGCGCCCTCAGCGCTGACGGCCAGATCGTCGAGGTGCGGGCCACCCACACCGTGCTGGCCACCGGCGGCGCCGGCCAGTTGTTCGCGGTGACGACCAACCCGGCGGAGGCCACCGCCGACGGCCTGGCCATGGCCCTGCGGGCCGGGGTACCGGTGGCCGACGTCGAGTTCATGCAGTTCCACCCCACCGCCCTGCACCATCCGGCCATGCCCCGCCCGCTCCTGTCCGAGGCGCTGCGGGGGCACGGCGCCCTGTTGCGTGACGGGCGCGGCGAGCGATTCGTCGACGAGCTGGCCCCCCGCGACGTGGTGAGCCGGGCCATGGCCGACCGCATGCGCCTTCAGGGGGCCGAGAGCCTGTGGCTCGACGCCACCGGCCTGGCCGCGTTCGACTCCCGCTTCCCCACCATCGCCGCATCCCTGAGGGCGATCGGGCTCGACCCGGCCCACGACTGGCTGCCCATCGCCCCCGCCGCCCACTACCTGTCGGGCGGCGTGCTCACCGACCTCTCCGGGGCGACCGCGCTCCCCGGGCTGTGGGCCGCCGGTGAGGTGGCCTGCACCGGGGTGCACGGGGCCAACCGGTTGGCCTCCAACTCGCTCCTCGAGGGCATGGTCTTCGGTGCCCGGCTGGCCGAGTCGATCCTGGCCGGCGACGAGGGACCGTCCGCCACCGGCGCCATGGGTGGGTTCCTCGACGGCAACGGTGCGCCGCTCGACCCGGCGGGCGCCCCCCGGGAGGCGCCGGCCGGAGTTGCCACCCCTGCGGCCGCACCTGCGGAGGCGCCGTGGCCGGACGTGACCAAAGCCCGCGACCAGCTGCAGCGGGCGATGATCGAGGGGGCCGGCGTGGTCCGCAGCGCCGAGTCGCTCGTCACCGCCGCTCGTGGAGTCCAAGCCGTCGCCATCGCCGCCGGACCGGGGACGCCCCCGGACCGCGCCCATGGAGAGCTGGCCAACCTGGCCACGGCGGCAGCCAGCCTCCTGCGCTCCGCCGAGCTCCGGTGTGAGACCCGCGGCGCCCACGCCCGCAGTGACCACCCCCGGGCATCCGAGCGGTGGCGGCGGCGAATCGTCCATACCGGGGACGGCGTCATCCTGGTCGGCGGGCCCCCACCCCCGCACGGGAACGACCGACCCGGCGAGGAGGCGTCCGGTCCTTGACCGCCGTCTCCGAGGGCCCCGCGGCCACCGACCCGACGGGGACGGCCGATCCGCCGCATGCCGCGGTGGTCGAGGCCGTGGCCCGGGCCATCGCCGAGGACGTGCTACCGCTGGGTGACCTGAGTGCCTCGCTGGTTCCCAGCGGCGCGGTGGCCTCGGTGGCCATCGTCAGCCGCACCGCCGGCGTCATCGCCGGGCGGGCCTGTGCCATGGAGACGTTCACCCAGATCGACCCGGCGCTCACTGTCGACTGGAGGAAGGCCGACGGTGCCGCCGTCGAGCCCGGAGACTCGGTGGCTGGGATCACCGGGCCCCTGCGGTCGATCCTGACCGCGGAGCGGACCGCGCTCAACTTCCTCGGCCATCTCTCCGGGGTGGCCTCGCTGACCCGCCGCTACGTGGACGCGGTCGCCGGTGCCAACCCGGCCACCAGGGTGCTGGACACCCGCAAGACCACGCCGGGGCTCCGCTCGCTGGAGAAGGCGGCGGTGCGGGCAGGGGGAGGACACAACCACCGCGGCAGCCTGTCCGAGGCGGTGCTGATCAAGGACAACCACCTTGGTGGCGTCTCGATCACCGAGGCGGTGGCCGGGGCCCGGCACCGCTGGCCCGGCCGGATGATCGAAGTCGAGTGCGAGCGGGCCGACCAGGTGTCCGAGGCCCTGCGCGCCGGGGTCACCGTGATCATGCTCGACAACATGACTCCGGGGCAGGTCGCCGAGTGCGTGGCCCAGGTGCGCGCCTCGGGAACCGGGACGCTGGTGGAGGTGTCGGGTCGGATGGACCTGGAGAGCGCTCCGGCCATGGCGGCGGCCGGTGCCGACCTCATCTCGATCGGGGCCCTCACCCACTCCGCCCCGGTGCTCGATCTGGGATTCGACCTGTGCCGGGTGCCGGCTGCCGGCGGGAAAGGCTGACCATGCTCCTGGCCATTGACGTGGGGAACACCGAGACGGTGGTCGGGCTCTTCGCCGACGACGTGAGCGAGCCCCTCGGCGACACCGGGCCCCGCGACGGGAACGAACCCACCGGGCTGGCTCACCACTGGCGCCTGTCCACGGTTGCCGAGCGGACCGCCGACGAGCATGCGCTGCTCCTCACGCAGCTGCTCGACCTCGACGGCCTCCTCATCGACGACACCGTGTCGGGCATTGCGGTGACCTCCTCGGTGCCCCTGGTGACCGCCAACCTCCGCCAGATGGTGGCCCGTTGGTTCGACGTGCCCGCAGTGGTGCTGGAGCCGGGCGTGAAGAGTGGGATGCCCATCCTCTACGACAACCCCAAGGAGGTCGGTGCCGACCGGATCGCCAACGCGGTCGGGGCCTATGACCTGTTCGGCGGGCCGTGCGTGGTGGTCGACCTGGGCACCGCGACCACCTTCGACGCCATCTCGCCGGCCGGCGAGTACCTGGGGGGGGCGATCACGCCCGGGGTGGCAATCAGCCTCGACGCCCTGTTCGCCAACGCCGCCGCCCTCCGTCGGGTGGAGTTGGTCGAGCCCCGCAGCGTCATCGGCAAGTCGACCGTGGAGTCCATCCAGTCCGGCGCCCTCTACGGGTTTGCCGGACAGGTCGACGGGCTCTGCCGCCGCTTCGCCGCCGTTCTCGGCGAGTGCACGGTGGTGGCCACCGGCGGGCTCTCCGAGCTCATCTCTCCCTACTCGGAGGAGATCGAGTACGTGGAGCCGTGGCTCACCCTCCACGGGTTGCGGATCATCTTCGAGCGCAACTCACCGACCATCGCCCGCCGGTACGACTGAGGTCGGCCCCGGGCGAGCGCCGGACTCAGACCGGTGCTTCGAGGGCGAGCCGGGGGTGCCGGGCCGGAGGCTGGTGGTCCCACAGGTCGGCGACCAGGTCGTCGCGCACCGCCCGCAGCGCCGGGTCGTCCCACCGGTTGTGACGCTGCAGCGGGTCGTCGTCCAGGTCGTAGAGCTCGCCCTCGGTGCCGTCGTGCGAGGTCCCCGGGAGGTAGGCACTGCACACCCAGTGGTCCTCCATGATGGTGCGCAGGTGCACGTCGACCCCGAAGAGGTCGCTGTCCCACTCGGTGAGCACCCGGTCGAAGCCCCGACGGGTGGCGTCGGCATCGTCGACGGGAAGCCGCGCACCCTGCATCCACACCGGTGGGTCGACGTCGGCGATGGCACAGAACGTGGGGGCCAGGTCGACCAGCCCCACCGGCTTGGCCACCACCGCCGGGGACACCGTGGTCGATGGCGCCGGTCGCCAGATCAGGGGCAGGCGCATCAGGGCGTCGACGTGATAGGGGCCCTTGAACAGCAGGCCGAAGTCACCTTGCAGCTCCCCGTGGTCGGTGGTGTAGAAGACGTTCAGGTCGTCGGACCAGCCGCGCTCGGCGGCACGACCGAGTACCCGACCGAGCGCCTCGTCGATGAGCTCGCACTCGACGGCGTTGCGGGCATTGACCTCACGCACCTGGTCGGCGGTGAGGGTGGCGGGGACCCAGTCGGCCGGTGCCTCATAGTTCGACACCAGCGTCCCGTCGTACCAGAGGCGCCAGTGGCGGGGCTTCTGATCGAGGATGGCCTCGCGCTCGGCGGCGGCCTCGGGATAGCCGGCAGGCAGGGGGACCTCCCGCCAGTCGATCCGTGCCATCTCCGATTGGGGAGGGTCCCAGGGATGGTGGGGATCGGGGAAGCTCATCCAGCAGAACCAGTCCTCGTCGGCGGCCAGCGTGTCAAGCCAGGCGATGGTCCGATCGGCCACCCAGTCGGTGTGGTAAATGTCCCGCCCGACGGGGTTGGCCTTGACCTGGGGTGCGCCGGTGTCCCCGCCCCCGGCCGCATTGACCTGGAGGGATCCGTCCAACGCCATGTAGAAGCCCTCGACCGCCTCGGGGTGCTCGGCCATCATCCACCGGGCGTAGTGGAGGGGGCCGACGGGTCCGTGGGTGGCCAGCTCGAGGTGCTCGAAACCACGGTGGAGGCCGCCGGGCGGCTCGGTGCCGGTGCGGGCGAGTGCGTTCTCCTCGAACCGGAGGAACGGGTCGAGGAAGGGCTCGAAGTGCGCCTTGCCGACCAGTGCGGTGCGGTACCCGGCCCGGTGGAGCACCTCGGCGACCGAGGGTGCCTCGACCGGCAGCGGCACGCCGTTCATCCACACCCCGTGAGTGCTGGGGTGTTGGCCGGTGAGGATGGTGGAGCGCGACGGCATGCACACCACCGACTGAGGGTGGGGCGCGCTCGAAGCGGATTCCCCCGGCGGCCAGGCCGTCGGCGACCGGCGTGCGGGACAACGTCCCGCCGTTGCAGCCCAGCGTGTCGTAGCGCTGCTGATCGGTGGTGACCAGCAGGATCTTCCGTCCCATCAGCCGGTCATCCCTGTGGCACGGGGCTCGCCAGTCGTCGCCTCAGGCTGCGGTTTCACGAGGCGACCGACCGGACCGGCGCCATCAGCGCGGCCAGATTGGCCAGGGCGGCCCGGGCCGCGCCCCCGATGACCAGGGCCAGGGCGGCCGGAGCGGCATCGGTGCTGTAGACGACCAGCGCGGTCCCGTCCTCCAGGTCGTGCACATCGACGGTGCCGAGGTGCTCCGTGAACAGCGGCGAGGTGATCCGGTACTGGAAGCGGCGCAGGGTGTTGTCGACGGTGAGGAGCTGCTCGGGCATGGGCAGGCCGGACCTGGTCACGATCACCCGCTGATCGCCGTCGACCGTGCACGACTCGATGCCGGGGAACCACTCATCCAGCCGGGCGGGGTCGCCGACCAGGGCCCAGATGTCATCGGCGGAGCGCCCGATGCGCACATCGTGACGGATGCTGCCCCGGGAGGCGGTCACCCGGCCCCCGCCCGGCGGTTGCCAGGTCTGATCGGGGCGGTCGTGTTCGTGGCCATGTGCTCAGGCACCCTACTCACCAGGCTCGTCAATCTCGTCTTTCTCGTCTTTCTCGTCTGCTGCTCAGCGCTGGTCCCGCCGGCACACGGGCCAGGGTCGATGGCAAGATGTGGCAGTCATTATGACATATCTAGGATGGGGAGCAACGGCTGCCGCCCAGCTCATGAAGTCGTGCTTGTCGTGGGTTCCGCCGACTCACGCCGCCTGTTGTCTCTCCTTCCCAATTTCATGTAACAACGTTACATAAACTGGAAACGAGATCGTTGGGGCCCCTCCGCAGATGCGCAATTCGGCCGAACGGCCGGTCCGCCGCCCTTTACGCCCTCCTAACAGCCACATCACGGATCGCACACGAGGGGCAGCGATAACGGAGGGAGTCGCCGGATCGACCGGCATCACTCAGGAGGTAGCTGATCATGTTCGTCATCCCCATCGCCAAAAAGATGGTTATCGGGGCAGTGGCTGTCGGTGCCTTGTCCTTGGGCACGGCAGGCCTGGCTGGAGCGGCCACCGTGCCTGCTACCAAGGCCATCAGCCATTTCAACTGCGCCAACGCCACCAAGGTGCTCACCCGCATCGACAAGGGCGAGGCCCGGATCGCGGCTGGACTCCCCAGGCTCACCGCGGCCCAGGTCAAGGCGAGCAAGGCCGGTCACACCAAGCTGGCCGATCGTCTGGCCAAGCGGATCACACGGTTGGAGAGCTCGACGTTCCACACTCGCCTGACCAAGGCCACTGCAGCCATCGAGGCCAAGTGCAACGTGACCGCTCCGAGCACGGCATCGACCCCGAACGCATCCGCCACGACGTGACCTGGCCGCCGACTCGGACGGGTCGATGGCCCGCCCGAGTCGGTGGAGTCCCCGCTCCTGGATCAGGTCCCCGCGGACGCCGGACGATGCGGAGGGGGCGATGTGTCCCCGACCACCCCGCTCACTAAGCTCCTGATTCCGACGTGCCGATACTCGACCACGGACTCGAAGCGGACCGAGAGGTCCGCAGCGGTCAGAAGGAGAAGCGCCATGTCCTCGATCTCATTCACCGGTAAGGCCTCATTCACCCACAGGGCCTCGTTCACCCGCAGGGCGCTGACCGCGGCGGCCATGGCGGGAGCACTCTCCGTGGCCACACTGGGCGTGGCCGGTCAGGCCGGGGCAGCGACCACCTCCACCAGCTCGGGGGGCCAGAGCCGCCCGGCGGCGTGCAGTTCGGCGCAGCTACGGACGACGAAGTGGGAGAAGCGGATGGCGGCAGCCTCCACCAAGTTGGCCCAGAAGAAGCTGCTGGAAGCCAAGGCGCAATCGTCGAAACATCATCGCCGCCTCGCTCACCTGGAGAAGGTCGTCGCCTACCGCCAACGGGTTCTGACCCAGGTCAGCAAGAAGGCGGCGGCCCGGGAGGCCAAGCTGGCCAAGACCATGAGCAAGGCGTGCAGTGCCCCGGCTGATGCGCCATCGACGACGGGGGCAACCGGCGGTTCTTCCACCCCTTCGGCTTGACCGACCAGCCTCGGGTGGCCAGTCGGGCCCCGAGGCGTCAGGTCGCAGGGAGATCGTCGACCAGGGAGTGGGCCAGGTTGGCGAAACCGCCAGCCAGCGGGGACGATGCGGCAGACCACGCCGCGGTGCCGGCCAGCTCGGCATACCGACGTGCCACCACCACTGCGGCGGCGATCGCCCCTGACTCGGCGACGATCGAGCGGGCCTTGTCCCGTTCGGGTTGCCCGAGCGGCTGGCCCAGCAGCGGAGCGAGCTCGGGTCCGGCGATGGGATCGGCCAGGGCATAGAGGACCGGAAGGGTGTAGATCCCCTCGGCCAGATCCTGCCCGGCCGGCTTGCCCAGCTCTGCGTCGGTTCCGATGATGTCGAGGATGTCGTCGCGCACCTGGAAGACCATTCCGAAGTAACGGCCGAACGTGGTGAAGGCGTCCACCTGGTCGCGTGGCAGCCCACCGGTGAGGGCGCCGATCCGACAGGAGGTGGCCATCAGCGCCGCCGTCTTGCCGGCGATGGCCCGCGAGTAGTCGTCCTCGCTCCGGTCGGCCTGGAAGGCGGCGTGCACCTCGGTCACCTGGCCCTGACAAAGCTCACCGAGAGTGGCGGCCAACAACGCCGCGATCTCGGTTCCCAGCCCGGCGGCGATCTCGGCCGACCGGGCCAGTAGGAAGTCACCGGCCACGATGGCCACCAAGTTGCCGAACCTGGCGTTGACGCTCTCCACGTTGCGCCGGACGGTGGCCTCGTCCATCACGTCGTCGTGGTAGAGCGACGCCAGATGGACCAGTTCGACGGCCACCCCACCCAGCAGGTCGTCGCCGGTGGCCGGGCGGGAGCCCGAAGTGGCGGTGGCCAGGGCCAACATCGGCCGCAGGCGTTTCCCGCCGGCCGCCAGCAGATGGGTGGTTACCTCGTCGAGGAAGCCGTCCCCGGTCACCACGGACTCGACGAGCAGGGGTTCGAGACGTTGCAGGTGTTCTTCGAGTGAGGGAAGCCCCAGGAGGTCTATGAGGTTCACTTCCTACAGACGATAGGCCAGGATGCCGATGACTGAGAAAAGGGATCCGAAAATGGTGCGGTGCGGGTGCGGGTCGCACCGGCGCCTGTAGACTTCGTGTCAGTTGCCGACCGCAGATGGAGGCGGTGGAGTGTTCGAACGATTTACAGACCGGGCTCGTCGAGTTCTCGTGCTTGCGCAGGAGGAAGCGCGCCTGCTCAACCACAGCTTTATCGGTACGGAGCACATTCTGCTCGGCCTGATCCACGAAGGCGAGGGCGTGGCGGCCAAGGCACTCGAGTCGCTGGGTGTCTCGCTCGAGGCTGTGCGGGAGAAGGTGGAGGAGACGATCGGTCTGGCCGGAACCGCGCCCACCGGCTCCCCGCCCTTCACCCCCCGGGCGAAGAAGGTCCTCGAGTTGTCCCTGCGCGAGGCGTTGCAGCTGGGACACAGCTACATCGGGACCGAGCACATGCTGCTGGGTCTGGTCCGCGAGGGCGAGGGCGTGGCCGCGCAAGTGCTCCAGAACCTGGGCGCCGATCTTCCCCGCGTGCGCCAGCAGGTGATCCAGTTGCTCTCCGGGTATCAGGGCAAGGAATCGGTGGGAGCCGGTGCACCGGGTTCGCAGGCATCCGATGCACCGACCGGGTCGCCGGTGCTGGATCAGTTCGGGCGCAACCTCACCGCGTTGGCGCGGGACCACAAGCTCGATCCGGTGATCGGTCGCGAGAAAGAGATCGAGCGGGTGATGCAGGTGCTGTCGCGCCGCACGAAGAACAACCCGGTCCTCATCGGGGAGCCGGGCGTGGGGAAGACCGCCATCGTCGAGGGACTGGCCCAACGCATCGTGGCCGACGACGTCCCCGAGACGTTGACCGGCAAGCAGCTCTACACCCTGGACCTGGGTGCCCTGGTGGCGGGCAGCCGCTACCGCGGCGACTTCGAGGAGCGCCTCAAGAAGGTGCTCAAGGAGATCCGCACCCGCGGTGACATCGTCCTGTTCATCGACGAGCTCCACACCTTGGTGGGCGTGGGCGCGGCCGAGGGTGCCATCGATGCGGCATCGATCCTCAAGCCGATGCTGGCCCGTGGTGAGCTGCAGACCATCGGCGCCACCACCATCGACGAGTACCGCAAGCACCTCGAGAAGGACGCCGCCCTCGAGCGCCGGTTCCAACCGATCAAGGTGGAGCAACCAAACGTGGCTCTCACCATCGAGATCCTCAAAGGGTTGCGCGACCGCTACGAGTCGCACCATGCGGTGACCATCACCGATCAGGCTCTGGTGGCGGCGGCCAACCTGGCTGATCGCTACCTGGCCGACCGGTACCTGCCGGACAAGGCGATCGACCTCATCGACGAAGCCGGCAGCCGGTTGCGCATTCGTCGGATGACCACGCCTCCGGCGTACAAGAAGCTCGAGGAGGACATCGCCCGCCTCCGGGCCGACAAGGAAGCCGCCATCGAGAAGCAGGCGTTCGATCAGGCCAAGAAGCTCGCCGAACAGGAGAAGGACCGCCTCGACAGCAAGGAGGCCATGGAGGCCGAGTGGCGGGCCGACGGCGTCGACCTCTTCGATGTCGTCGACGAAGAAGTGATCGCCGAGGTGCTGGCCAACTGGACGGGCATTCCCGTCTACCGGCTCACCGAGGAGGAGACGGCCAAGCTGCTCCGCATGGAGGACGAGTTGCACAAGCGGGTGATCGGGCAGGAGCCGGCCATCGCCGCGCTGGCCCGGTCGATCCGACGCACCCGCGCCGGGTTGAAGGACCCCAAGCGGCCGAGCGGCTCGTTCATCTTCTTGGGGCCGACCGGCGTCGGGAAGACCGAGCTGGCCAAGACGTTGGCCGAGTTCCTCTTCGACGACGAGGACGCGCTCATCCAACTCGACATGTCCGAGTACATGGAGAAGCACACGGTGAGCCGCCTGGTCGGTTCTCCCCCCGGCTATGTCGGGTATGAAGAGGGCGGCCAGCTGACCGAGGCAGTGCGGCGCAAGCCGTTCTCCGTGGTGCTCTTCGACGAGGTCGAGAAGGCGCATGCCGACGTGTTCAACACGCTGCTCCAGATCCTGGAGGACGGTCGCCTGACCGATGCCCAGGGCCGTTCGGTCGACTTCAAGAACACCGTGCTGATCATGACCTCCAACCTGGGCACCGCCGACCTTCGCAAGTCGTCGCTGGGCTTCGCCAAGACGTCGGAGGCGATCACTTACGAGCGGATGAAGGCCAAGGTCAACGACGCCCTGAAGGCCCATTTCCGGCCCGAGTTCCTCAACCGGATCGACGAAGTGGTGGTCTTCCACGAGTTGTCCAAGGTCGAGGTGGTGGAGATCGTCGATCTGATGATCCAGCGGGTCTCGGTCCAGCTCGAGCTCCAGGGCCTCAGCCTGGTGCTCACCCCGCCGGCCAAGCAGCTCCTGGCCGACAGGGGCTACGACCCGCAGCTCGGTGCCCGCCCGTTGCGTCGGGCCATCCAGCAGATGATCGAGGATCCCCTCTCGGAGCGGATCCTGTGGAAGGAATTCCGGGTCGGGGAGACCATCATCGTCGACGTGGAGACCATCACGCCGGAGGCCGCGGCGGCCTATGTGGTGAAGGGCGCCCCCCCACTGGTGGCCGGCGAGCAGCAGCTGACCTTCACCGCCATCGAGGGGATCGAACCGCCACCGGTCGAACTGGCCGGCGCCGACTCCTCCGCGGACTGACGCCGCCGCCGGGCCACCGGCCTCACAGTGGCGGCCGAGAGGGCCGCAGGAGGAGCCCAGAGGCCGCCCAGGCTCATGGATCGACCAGTGCGGGCATCCGGGGCCGGGCAGGAACGGCGCGGGAACGCCCAGACGGCCAGCCACGAAGCCGTCGGCCACCCGGGAGCACCCCGGATATCACCCCGGCCGGCACACCCAGTCCCTACCATCGGCGCCATGGCCAAGACGGCGAAGCGTCACCGTTGCATCGACTGTGGATCGACCACCGCCCGCTGGGCCGGTCGCTGCCCCACCTGCGGTGAGTGGAACACCCTGGTAGAGGAGGCCCAGCTGGGCCCGTTGGCCCGGGCCATCGATTCGCTGGACCTCGCCTCGATGCCGGTCCCCCTGCGGTCGGTGGACGTGTCCGAGGCGGTACCGGTGCCCACCGGCGTGGACGAGTTCGACCGCGTGCTCTCCGGGGGACTGGTGCCCGGCTCGGTCACCCTCCTCGGGGGCGAACCCGGGATCGGGAAGTCCACGCTGCTCCTCCAGGTGCTGGCCGCCCGGGCCGCCGCCGGGCACCGGGTGCTACTGGTCTCGGCCGAGGAGTCGGTCCACCAGGTGCGCCTGCGGGCAGAGCGCTTCGGCCCGATCCCGCCCGGCCTGCTGATCCTGTCGGCCACCGACATCGGCACGGTCATCAACGCCGCCGCCGAGTCCGCGCCCGACCTGATGGTGATCGACTCCATCCAGGCGGTGGCCATCGGCCCGGCCACCCCTGGCGAGCGCCGGGTCAGCGGGGTGCCCGGCAGCGTCACCCAGGTCCGGGAGTGCGCCGACCAGCTGGTCGGCCTGGCCAAGTCACGACAGGTGGCGACCGTGCTGGTCGGGCACGTGACCAAGGACGGCTCCCTCGCCGGTCCCCGGGCGCTCGAGCACATGGTCGACACCGTGCTCAGCTTCGAAGGGGACCGCCATCATTCGCTCCGGCTGCTCATGGCGGTCAAGCACCGGTTCGGGCCCACCGGTGAGCTCGGGCTCTTCGAGATGGGCGACCATGGCCTCAACCGGGTGGACGACCCCGGCCGCCTCCTGCTCGGTGACCGCCTCTGTGGGGTGCCGGGCGGGGTGGTGCTCCCGGCCGTCCAGGGTCGCCGCACCCTGATGGTCGAGCTGCAGGCACTGGTCACCGCTATGGGCCAGGCCACCCCCAAGCGCTCGGTGGTCGGCCTGGATGGCGGCCGCCTGGTCATGACCCTGGCCGTGCTGGTCGAACACGCCCAGCTGCCGGTCCTGACGGTGGACGTGTTCGCGTCGGTGGCTGGTGGCATCCGGGTGACCGAGCCGGCAGCCGACCTGGCCGTAGCCCTAGCCGTGGCCTCGGCAGCGAGCGGCGTGTCCCTCCCCCCACCCTGGCCGCGGTCGGGGAGGTGGGCCTGTCCGGCGAGATCCGCCAGGTCACCAACCTGCCGAGGCGGCTGGAGGAGTCGGTGCGGCTGGGATTCGACCAGGTGGTGGTCCCGGCCTCGTCGCCGGAGGGCCCCGGTGGGGTGCACCTGATCCGGGTGGAGACGGTGTCCCAGGCGGTGGCCCAGTTCGGGTTGACCATGGCCGGGTGAGGCCGCCCCGGTCAGCGGTTCTGGAGCCGTCTCCACGGCCGCCGCTCCCAACGACAGGCCCCGAGAGCGGCGGGCAGCGACGAGTACCATTCGTCTGTGAACACCCGCCAGAGCTCGCCGCTCAGTGACGCCCTGGCCATGGCGGCCCCCGGACGGCCGCTGCGGGACGGGCTGGACCGGATCCTGCGGGCCAAGCGGGGTGCCCTGGTGGTGGTGGGGGACGGGCCCACGGTGCTGTCGATCTGCTCGGGCGGCTTCCTGCTCGACGCCGAGTTCAGCCCCCAGCGCCTGTCCGAGCTGGCCAAGATGGACGGCGCCATCATTCTGGCCGCCGACGCCTCCCGGATCGCCCGGGCCAACGTCCACTTGATGCCCAAGGCGACCATCCCCACCTCGGAGACGGGCACCAGGCACCGCACGGCCGAACGGGTGGCCCGGTCCATCGACGTCCCCGTCCTGTCGGTGTCGGCGGCGATGTCGGTGATCGCCGTCTACCGCAATGACCTCAAGCACACCATCCAGCCCATCGGCTGGCTGCACGACCGGACCGATCAGGCCCTGGCCACCATGCAGCGCTTCCGGAACCGCTTCGACGTGGCCCTGAGCGGCCTCTCCATTCTGGAGATCGAGGACACCGTGTCGGTGGGCGACGTGGTCGGCGTCGTACAAGCCGCCGAAATGGTGCTCCGCATCGGCGAAGAGGTGGATGGCTACCTGGTCGAGCTGGGGGACGACGGCCGCCTGGTCGGGCTGCAGTGCTCCGAGCTGGTTGACGGAGTGGCTCCCGCGTTGCACCTGGTGATCCGCGACTATTGCCGTCTCCCGTCGGACGGGGCCGCGGCTCGGCCACCGTCGGTCGGCCTGATCATCGACCAGTTGGCCCGGTTGACATCCGATGAGCTGGGCCGGCCCATCCGTGTGGCCGAGATCCTCGGGCTTCCGATCTCGTTCAGTGATACGGAGTCGGGCATCGAGCCCCGGGGCTACCGGCTACTGTCCCGGCTGCCCCGCTTCTCGGACGTCATCATCGAGCGGATCGTGGACCGATTTGTCAACCTGCAGCACATCATGCGTGCCTCCCTGGGCGAGCTGGAACAGGTTGAGGGGGTGGGCCAGGCCCGTGCCCACTCAGTCAAGAACGGGCTGGCCCGTCTGGCCGAGGCCAGCATCTTCGAGCGCTATCAGTAGGTCCGCAGACCTCCCCGAGCGCCAGCTGAAGGGGTCGATGCCGTCCGACCGGACCCGGGGCGGGGCGGAGGGAGGTGCTGCACCGTGTACCATTGCGTGCTTCGTCTACGCGGTCCCGATGTCGCTCACCTGCCCGGGATCAGCACGCAACGCCAGGAGGAACGGTGTTCGACATCGGTGACAAGGTCGTCTATCCGCACCACGGCGCGGCAGTAGTCGAACGACGTGAAACCAAAGAGGCTTTCGGCAAGAAACAGGAGTACCTGGTGCTCCGCCTCGCCTATGGGGACCTGACCCTGATGGTCCCGGCCGACAACACCGACGGGGTCGGGCTTCGGGAGGTGATCAACGACGAAGAGGTGGAAGAGGTCTTCGCCGTGCTCCGCAAGAAGGAAGCCCGAATGCCGACCAACTGGTCGCGCCGGTACAAGAACCATTCGGAGAAGCTCCGGTCGGGGGATATCTACCAGGTGGCCGAGGTGGTTCGTAACCTCTCCATCCGTGACAAGGACAAGGGTCTCTCGGCGGGCGAGAAGCGCATGCTGAGCCGTGCCCGCCAGATTCTGGTGTCCGAGCTGACCTTCGCCCTGGGCGTCGACGAGGAGACCGCCGAGGTTCGGCTCAACGAGGCGCTTCCCTGAGCCGACCCGGGCCCGTCTGGGCCGTTGTGGTGGCAGGCGGGTCGGGCCACCGGTTCGGTGGGCCCAAGCAGTTTCTGCAACTGGCCGGCCGGCCGGTGGCGGCCTGGTCAGTGACCGCCGCCCGATCGGTTGCCGAGGGGGTCGTGCTGGTCGTGCCCGGGGACGCTCCGGCAGCGCCGGCGACGGGGGCGGACCGGGTGGTCACCGGAGGCGCGACCCGGACCGAGTCGGTGCGGGCAGGATTGGCGGTCGTTCCCGACGACGCCACCATCATCGTCATCCATGACGCTGCCCGGCCGCTGGCCACCGGGGCGCTGTTCGCCGCCGTAGTCGACCTGGTCCGTGCCGGTGGCGCGGACGGGGCCATCCCGGTGGTGCCGGTGACCGACACCTTGAAGCGGGTAGACGACGGGACGGTCCAGGCCACCGTGGATCGGGACGGGTTGGTGGCGGTCCAGACGCCCCAGGCGTTCGTGGCCGCCACCCTGCGAGCGGCGTACCAGTCTGCCGACGAGGCCACCGATGACGCCGCCCTGGTGGAGCGCCTCGGCGCTACGGTGCGCACGGTGATGGGCGAGCCGCACAATGTGAAACTGACCCGGGCCGAGGACCTCGATGTGGCCGAGGCGCTGATGAACGTCTCCCACCGATGACCGACGGTCCCGTCGCGATGCGGATCGGGCAGGGTCTCGACGTCCACCGGTTCTCCGACGACCCGGGACGCCCGCTCGTGCTCGGTGGGGTGGTCGTCGCCGGGGAGGGGGCCCAGGGGCTCGACGGCCACAGTGATGCCGACGTCGTGGCCCATGCCATCGCCGATGCGGTGATCGGTGCGGCCGGGCTCGGTGACCTCGGCCGTCATGCGCCCGACACCGATCCGAGGTGGAAGGGCGCCGACAGCATGGAGTTGCTGGCGACGATGGTCGAACTGGTTCGCCACCATGGGTGGTCCCCGGTCAATGCCGACTGCACGGTGGTGGCGGAGCGGCCGAGGTTGGCGCCCTCCGTCGAACAGATGTCGGCGAACCTGGCCGCCGTACTCGGGTGCCCGGTCAATGTGAAGGCGACCACGGCCGAGGGGATCGGCGCCCTGGGTCGCTCCGAGGGGATCGCCTGCACCGCGGTCGTGCTGTTGTCGTCGCTCGCCGCCCCCGGTGGGGAAGGTCGGGCCTGATGAGCCCGGCACCGCGGGGTGGTGGCCGGGGCCGGGGCCGGGCCGGAGCCGTCCGTGGTGCTGGAGGAGGCCCTGCTGGTGGAACGGGACGGGGCGGGACAGGACGGGGCGGGACGGGAAAGGGCAGCGGCAGCCGAGGTGTGCCAGGACGGGGTAGCGCCAGCCGAGGTGTGCCAGGGCGGGGTAGCGCCAGCCGGGGTGGCGGGCGCGCCGACGGGACTCGTGGCGAGCCGTCCGGTAGTTCCGGCCGTGGCGCTGCCGGGCGGGGTCAAGGTGGCCGTGGGCGCGCCGAGGGTCATCCCAGCGGTCACCCCGGTGGTCAGCGGGGCTCCGAGTCACGCGGGCTGGGGGGCGATCAGGTCGAGGGCAGGCACGCCGTCCGTGAGCTCCTGCATGCCAATCGGCGCGCCGTGCGGTCGGTGATCATGGCCGAGGGGATGGATGCCGCCGCCATTCTCGACGAGATCGAGTCGCTCGCCGCCGCCCGGCGGGTGAAGGTCGAGCGGGTCTCCCGACGTCGTATCGACTCCCTGGCCCGGACCGATGCCGCCCAGGGGGTGGTGGCCCTGGCCCGACCAGTCGAGGAGGCATCGCTCGACTCCCTGTGCGAGCCGAGCCGGCGAGGTCGGATTCCCTTTCTGTTGGTGCTGGACGGGATCACCGATCCTCACAACCTGGGGGCGTTGTTGCGGAGCGCCGAATGTGCCGGGGTGACCGGCGTGGTCCTCCCCAAGCACCGGTCGGCCCATCTCACCCCCACCGTGACCAAGGTGGCGGCCGGCGCGCTCGAGTACCTGTCGATGGCGCTGGTAGCCGGCATCCCCACCGCCCTGCAGCGACTGTCCACCCTGGGAGTGTGGACGGTCGGGCTGGTAGGGGAGGCCAAGCAGCCCCTCTACGAGCTGCCGCTCGGTGATCAACCGGTTGCCCTGGTCCTCGGCTCCGAGGGGACCGGCCTCGCCCCGCTGACCAGAAAGCGGTGCGACGTCGTGGCCCGGATCCCCCAGCATGGCTCGCTGTCGTCCCTCAACGTCTCCACCGCCGGGGCCATCGCCTGCTTCGATGTGGCTCGCCAGCGATCCTCGGGCTGAACCCCAGTCGGCCCTGGCCGCGGAGATCAGGCAGCCTCTTCGACGGTGACACCTTTCCAGAAGGCCACCCGGTCGGTGATCTCCTTGGCCGCTTCCTTCGGCGCCGAGTAGTACCAGGCCGCGTCGTCATTGCGCTCGCCGTTCACCACCGCCGATCGATAGCTCGCCTCGCCCTTCCACGGGCAGGTGGTGTGGCTCCCGCTCGGCTCGAAGTACTCGTCCCGCACGTCGTCAGGCGGAAAGTAGTGATTGCCCTCTACGATCACCGTCCGGTCACTCTCTGCCAACACTGCACCATTCCACATCGCCCGTATCGTCATGGCCTCTCGACCCCTCGGGGTGCAAGCGTGTTCCCTCGATCACGTGCCGCCTTCCCATCACCACCGGCCGGCGATCCCGCATACGGTGATGGCCGCAGTCGATGACCGTGGCCGACCGAAGGAGCGGGATGACCGAGCGAGCTGACGTGATCGTGTTGGGGATGGGACCCGGCGGGGAGGACGTGGCGAACCGCCTGGCCGACGCCGGCCTCGACGTCATCGGCATCGATGCGGAGCTGGTCGGGGGGGAGTGTCCCTACTGGGGCTGCGTCCCGTCCAAGATGATGATCCGGGCCGCCGATCTGCTGGCCGAGGCGCGACGGGTCGGGGGGATGGCCGGGGAGGCGACGGTGCGGCCCGACTGGGCGCCGGTGGCGCGGCGCATCCGTGAGGAGGCCACCGATTCGTGGGATGACACGGTGGCGGTGAACCGCTTCGAGGACAAGGGCGGGCGTCTGGTTCGGGGATGGGGACGACTGGAGGGACCGGGCCGGGTGGCCGTCGGGGACCGGCAGTTCGAGGCCGGCCGGGCCCTGGTCATCAACACCGGCACCCGGGTCTGGATGCCGCCGGTGGCCGGACTGGTCGACACCCCCTACTGGACCAACCGCGAGGCCATCGAGACCGAGACGGTGCCTACCTCTTTGGCCGTCCTCGGCGGCGGTGCCATCGGTGTCGAACTGGCGCAGGTGTTCCGGCGCTTCGGTTCTGACGTGACCGTCATCGAGGCCGGGCCGCACCTGATCGGACCGGAGGAGCCCGAGGCGGGCCGACTGCTGGCGAAGGTCTTCGAGTCCGAAGGCATCGCCGTCAGCGTCGACGCGGCTGTCGAGTCGGTGCACCACGACGGCCACCGCTTCGCGGTGGCCGTGG
The DNA here is from genome assembly GCA_963774885.1 of uncultured Acidimicrobiaceae bacterium. GTDB lineage: Bacteria > Actinomycetota > Acidimicrobiia > Acidimicrobiales > RAAP-2 > Bog-756. The sequence goes on along the minus strand of CAVZGQ010000002.1, from coordinate 433,376 downwards.
GGGACGGCGAGCCGGTGGTGGCCGAGCGACTGTTGGTGGCCACCGGGCGCCACCCCGACCTCGTCCAGCTCAATGTGGCCTCGATCGGCCTCGACGAGTCGGCCCGAGCGCTGCCGGTGGACGACCACCTACGGGTCGAGGGCACCGAGGGTATCTGGGCGGTGGGCGACATCACCGGCAAGGGTGCCTTCACCCATGTGTCGATGTACCAGGCGGACATCGTGGTCGATGACATCCTCGGACGAGCCGTGGTCCCGGCCGACTATCGCGCTGTCCCCCGGGTCACCTTCACCGATCCGGAGATCGGATCGGTGGGAATCACCGAGCGGGAGGCCCGACGGCAGGGTCTCGCCGTCCGGGTGGGGACCAGGGAGGTCCCCAGGTCGACCAGGGGGTGGATCCACAAGGCAGGCAACCAGGGGTTCATCAAGCTGGTGGAGGACGCCGACCGGGGCGTGCTGGTCGGGGCCACGTCCGCCGGCCCGTGGGGTGGTGAGGTGCTCGGCCTCCTCACCTTGGCCATACACGCCGAAGTGCCGACCAACGCGCTGCGGCACATGATCTATGCCTACCCGACCTTCCACCGCGCCATCGAGGAGGCGATCAAGGACCTCCTCGGCGAATGAACCGTGGCGGTGACGCTCAGCGGGAGGGGCGCACCAGGGTCAGTAGGAATTCGTCCCCGACGGACATCCACATCGATTCGACCACGAACCCGCACTCGTTGAGTTCCTCTTCGAGCGCGTCGGGCGAGAATTTGGTGCTGATCTCCGTGAGCATCTCCTCACCGGCAGTGAACGCCACGTCGAGATCGAGGTCGGTGACGTAGACGCGCTGAGCGCCGACGGACCGCAACCACATCTCGATGCGGCGATCGCGCTCGTTCCATCGGGCCACATGCTCGAATCGCTCGGGGTCGAAGTCGGCACCCAACTCGCGGTTGAGTACATGGAGCACGTTGCGGTTGAACTCGGCGGTGACCCCGGCGTCGTCGTCGTAGGCCCTCACCAGTCGGGCCCGATCCTTGACCAGGTCGGTGCCCAACAGCAACCGGTCCCCCGGGGCCATGACCTTGCCGAGCCCGATGAGGAATTCGCCCCGCTCGGCGGGGTCGAGATTGCCGATGGTGCCGCCAAGGAACGCGAACAACCGACGACCCTCGGTGGGCAGGCGGTCGAGGTGGCGATGGAAGTCTCCAACCACCGCTCCGACCGCCACTCCCGGGTAGTCCTCGCACAGGGTGGTCGCCGCCTGCCACAGGGTGGAGTCGCTCACGTCCAGGGGCACGAACCGCTGCAGGAGGCCGGTGGACTGCATGGCGTCGAGCAACAACCGCGATTTGTCGCAGGTGCCCGCTCCCAGCTCGATCAAGGTGTCCGCCTCCGCCAGCTGGGCGATGTCCTTGGCGTGCGCGTCGAGGATCGCGCGCTCCGAGCGCGTCGGGTAGTACTCGTCGAGCCGGGTGATGTCGTCGAACAGCCTGCTGCCGCGATCATCGTAGAAGTAGACCGGCGGGAGCTGCTTGGGCTCGGAGGTGAGGCCGGACCGCACGTCGTCCTCCATGGCGTTTCGGAGGTCGCTCGGAGACAGATGGATGTCGATGGTCGGTGGAATCACGGTGGGCATGAACGTCGCTTTCGTGGGCAGGGTTGCTCGGGGCGCCGGGCCCCCGGGTCAGGCGTTGCGGGCCATCCGCATGCCCGAAAAGGCCCAACGGGCCGAGGGTGGGAAGAAGTTCCGGTAGGTGGCCCGAACGTGGCCGGCAGGGGTCACGCAGGAACCACCCCGGAGCACATACTGGTTGACCATGAACTTGCCGTTGTACTCGCCGACCGCTCCGGGGGCGACCTCGAACCCCGGGTAGGGGCTGTAGGCCGACGAGGTCCACTGCCAGACGTCGCCGAATGGGGTCGGGCCCTCGTCCCCACCGACCGGCATGGGGTGGAGCCTGCTCTGGTCGAGGAAGTGGCCCTCGACAGGTCGATCGAGTGCGGCCACCTCCCACTCCGCCTCGGTGGGGAGACGGCAGCCTGCCCAGCGGGCGTAGGCGTCGGCCTCGTAGTAGCTCACGTGGCAGACCGGCTGGGCGGGGTTGACGGCGATGGGCCCACCCAGCGTGAATTCGTACCAGCCGCCGTCGTCGTTCTTCGACCAGTACAGGGGCGCCTCCCAGCCCTCGGCCGCCACCGTGGCCCACCCGTCCGACAGCCAGAGCTCGGGCCGGCGATAGCCCTGGTCCGCGATGAACCCCAACCACTCGCCGTTGGTCACCGGCTGGTCTGCCAGGGAGAACGGTCCCAGGTACTCGGGATGGCGAGGCAATTCATTGTCGAAGCTGAACCCCGGGCCGCTGTGGCCGACGTCGTAGGTCCCACCGGGATGCTCGGTCCAGGTCGGATCGTGCGACGCGCTCGGGCCGGGCATGTCGACAACGTCGTAGGCGGGGAGGCAGGGGTTGCGGGACAGGACGTGCTTGATGTCCATCAAGAGCAGTTCCTGATGCTGCTGCTCATGCTGGATCCCCAGTTCCACCAGCCAGGCCACCGGCCCGTCACCGGGGTGCTCCAGCAACCGGTCCATGGCCGCGTCCACATGGGCCCGGTACTCGGCGATCTCGTGGATGCCGGGCCGGGAGATCAGCCCCCGGTCGTGACGCGGATACCGGGCCCCGACACCCTCGTAGTAGGAGTTGAACAGATAGCCGTAGGCCGGATGGAAGGGCCGGTAGCCCCGCACGCTGGGAGCGAGCAGGAAGGTCTCGTAGAACCAGGTGGTGTGGGCCCGGTGCCACTTGGTGGGGCTCACGTCGGGCATGGACTGCACCGTCTGATCCTCCGCCGACAGCGGGGCGGCCAGGGACTCGGTGAGAGCCCGGCTACGGACGAATCGGCCCGTGAGCATACGGTCATCCACGGTCATCAGCAGTTCGGCCATCACCGCTCCTCCCGGTTCTCACGTGGATCGTAGCCACCGCCCCTGCGGCCCGCGTAGCGGCGACCTGTTAGCGCAAGAACTTACCCGGAAGTGCCTGTGGCCAAGCGCGCGGCTCGTCAGGGTCTCCTGGCCTTGACGCCGAGGGACCGTGGGGATTCGGCCCGTCCATGAGGGCACGGCGGCGAGCGATCGGCTGACGTGGATGACGGAGGCCCACATAAAGCCATTTTTCGAGGCCATTCGGCCGGCGAGTCCGCGTTGCCGTAGCCTGTCGAAACACTTTGGTCGTGGTGCGCATGAGAGCGAATGTCGTGATGAGGAGCTGAGTGGTCGCAACGGGGCCGGATCGAGCGCTCAGAAGCACGTTCGTCACGAACATGGCCCTGGCGGGGTTGGCGGTGGCCACGGGAATACTCGCGGCTCGCCTTTTGGGCCCATCGGGCGAGGGCGAGCTGGCTGCCATCATGACCTGGTCGGCTCTCTTGGGGACGCTCGCGATGCTTGGTCTCCCCGAGGCACTGACCTACTTCATCTCCCGCCAACCCGAGAGGGGCAAGCAGTTCACATCAACAGCCGTCCTCATCGGCCTCCTGTCATCCTTGGTCGTGGGCGCCGCGGCATGGTTCGCAATGCCGTTCCTGCTTTCGGCGCAAGAGCCTCAGGTCGTTTCGGCGGCGCGTGTGTTCCTTTTGATCGGATGCATCTTCGCTGTGGTCGGCATTCCCCATGGGGCATTGCGTGGTGCTCAGGAATTCACCGCGTGGAATCTCTTCCGAATTGCTCCCGGCCTTGCCTGGCTGTGCATCCTCGTCGTTGCATGGCTCCTCGGGCACCCAAACGCCATCCCTCTTTCTCAGTGGTATTTGGGAGCAATCCTCCTGTGCGGACTTCCCTTTCTCGTTGTGGTGAATCGAAAACTTCGGGGTCCGCTGAGGCCGGACGCTCACCTGGCACCGGAGATGTTGCGCTTCGGGCTCCCCTCGGTGCTGACATCGATCCCCCAGACAATCAATATCCGGTTCGATCAGCTCCTGATTGTCGCATTTCTGCCAGCTCGATCACTTGGTCTCTATGTTGTCGCGGTGGCCTGGGGTGGCGCCGTTGCTCCGCTGTTGTCCGCCGTGGGGATTGTCCTGTTTCCTCACGTGTCGGCTGAACGGGACACCGAGCGCCAGGGAACCATGCTTGCTACGGCGCTACAAGGCGGGACCCTTGTCGGGTTGGTGACATCGGTACCATTTATGCTGCTCGCTCCGTTCGGCCTGCCGTTTGTCTTCGGTTCAAACTTCGACCCGTCAGTAGCGTCTGCGATCGTGCTGGTCCCCGCGGGAGCCGTCTTTGCGTGGGCAGGGATCGCCGAGGAGGGATTGCGGGGCCTTGGCCGTCCGACCATTGTCCTCGTCGCCGAAGCGGTGGGTGCTGTGGCTACCGTTGGAACGTTGCCGGTGTTGCTCAGCACCCATGGTATTTTTGGAGCTGCCGTGGCCTCCTTTATCGGCTATTCAACGGTTGCGATATTCCTCCTTGTGGTCATCAGCCGTTCGACACACCAGGGGGCTCGCTCACTGGTGATCCCGACGTGGCCCATCACGAAATCGTTGGTCGCACGGGGCGTATCGCTTCTCCCGGGGCATCAGCGAGGTACGAGTGAGTGAAGATCTGAAGGTGACGGTTGTGAGCCCGTACCCTTTCCATATGGTGGATCAGGCTCATCAGCTATATGATGCCGGGGTTTTCGAGCGCATGGTCACGGCCGTTCCGCGGAGTCGCGTCGGCCTGCCCCCGGAACTCGTCGTTACTCGGCTGTGGTGGAGCGCTTTCCGACGACTAGTTGGCCGTGCGGTGCCGCGGACGGATCCGGTGCTCAACCGAAAGGTAGTACGCGACTTTGATCGGTGGGCCGTATCCCGACTTGGTGAACCGTCCGTGGTCAATGGTATGTCCGGTTACGCGACAGAGACACTCACTCGAGCATCTGCCCGCGGCGCCACGGTGTTCTGCGATCGGGGCTCTTGGCACATCCTCGAGCAAAAACGCGTCCTTGACGAGGAAGCCGAACGGATAGGTGCACCGAGAGAACACTTTGATCCGTTTATGATCGACCGAGAGTTGCGCGAGTACGAGCTCGCTGACCGGATCCTGGTCCCGTCCGAGCCGGCGAGACAGTCGTTCATCCGACGGGGTACCGATCCCGAGCGTGTGGTGAAGGTCCCGTACGGGGTCGATATCTCAGCGTTTTCAGTCCCGACCGTGGAGCGCCTCCCTGGTGCCGTGGTGTCGGTCGCCACGGTGGGACTCCAGAAGGGCCATCACGAGTTGCTGGAAGCGTTCGGCATGTTGCGTACGCACAATGCGAGCCTCACGTTGGTCGGCTCCATCATGCCCGGATGGGACAAGCGGCTTCCCTTGGACCAGCCCGGGGTGCGGGCGACGGGCCCGGTCAGCCGCAGCAGAGTGATCGAGGAGCTTCAGCGGGCGTCGGTCTTCGTGCTGGCCTCCGTCCACGACGGCTTCGGACTTGTGCTAGCCCAGGCAATGGCGTGCGGCCTCCCCGTCATCGCGACAGAAGCCACTGGCATTCGAGAGCTGATCACCGACGGGGTAGAGGGAATCGTGGTTCCTGCCCCGCCGAATGCATTGGAGCTCGCCGAAGCGATGGACTCCCTGTTGTCGGACGGCGATCGGGCCGCGACCATGGGAGTGGCCGGCCGGCGCAGGATGGAGTCATTTGGTGGGTGGGATCGCTACGGCCGACAACTTGTGGCGGCCTTCCGTGATGGGCGGTACGGACCGGGATGACTCGAGCACGCCTTGGGATCGTTGTCACGCACCCCATCCAGTATCAGGTTCCACTCTTTCGTTACCTTGCATCCCAGTCGTCGGTCGATCCATTGGTGTTCTTCTTGTCCGAGCACGGTCTCAGTGAGTCCTTCGATCACGGGTTCGGGCGGGCGGTCAAGTTCGATGTGTCGTTGCTAGGTGGGTACGAGCACCGAATCGTTCCTAACCGCAGTCCGAGACCGGGTGTAGGCACTCCCTGGGGCGTGCTGAATCCGTCCCTCCCAGCGCTCATCCGCCGCTCACATGTCGACGCCCTATTGATGCATGGGTACGACAAGATCTCCCATTGGCTCGCCTACGCTACAGCGATCAGTTCTGGCATCCCTTACCTTCTGAGAGGTGAGTCTCGACCAGATCAGGCGGGGGCGAACGGCCCAAAATTGATGGCGAAGCACGCACTCATCCGGCCCCTTGTGCGGAATGCTGGCGCATGCCTCGCTATCGGAGAGGAGAACCGGAAATTTTATCGCTTGTATGGCGCCACCTCAGATCGGATCTTTTTCGCTCCCTACTCGGTGGATACTGATCGCTTTGGAATGGCTGGCGCTGTCGGGCGTGCTCAGCGGGCGGCCATGTTGCGGTCCCTCGGCCTGGAACCCGACCTTCCACTCGTATTGTTCGCGGCGAAGCTCCAGGCGTGGAAGCGCCCGTTCGATGTTGTGATGGCAATGGATCGATTGGGGCACTCGGCGAACCTCATCGTGATCGGGGATGGTCCACTTCGGTCGGATCTGGAGAAATTGGCTTCGGAGCGTCGGTGGATGCGGACGCTCGGGTTTGTGAATCAGGGCGAAATAGCTGAGTGGTATGGCGCCGCCGACCTGTTCGTACTTCCGTCCGACCGTGAGCCGTGGGGTCTGGCTGTCAACGAGGCGATGGCAGCCGGAGCGGTGCCCATCGTGTCCGACGCCGTCGGTTGTGCTCCTGACCTGGTCACACCTGATGTGGGTTGGACGTACCCGACGGGCGATGTCGGTGGGCTGGCCAGGGCCATTGATGAGGGTTGTCGTCCGGGCGCCCTGATTGATCGGCGGTCCGCAACGCAGCGACGTTCGGCGGAGTACGGGATCGCGGCGACGGCCCAGGGCGTCGAGTCGGCAGTCAACATGGTGCTGGATCGACAAGGCGTCTGACTCGGGCGTTCGTTGTCGGATTGACATTTGGTGTTCTTTCACCAACTGCCACGAATCTCGTCCTGTCTGGAATGTTCGGTTCCTGTGGGGAGGCTGATCGTCCTGTGATCACTGGAACTGGGTCGTCCATATGCGCTTTGAACCGCCCGCTTAATGAGGAAAACGGGCACCAGTAAGGCGACCAAGAGCAGAATTCCTCGGGCGGTGGTGGTGTACGAATCCCACGACCCTTCGTAGTCGAGTACGGAGTACAGCACCCCTAATGAGATGAGCATCCGCGCTGGACCGTCTCCGCGACGGAGCCACCGGTCCAACACGGCGAATCCCAATCCCAGAGCAAGGGCGGCGAAAATCAGGCCGATTGGCCCTAACATCGGCGTCAACCCACCGAACTGTGTCGGCAAGATGTCAAGATAAATGCCGGAGCTCGTCTGAAGTTCGGGTATGGGCAGATTCTCTTCTACATAGAGCTTGTCGCTGCGGTTCTCGATGTTCGACTGGTCCTTGCTTGGGTCTAGAAAGCTCGGTATCGCCAGGAGCAGGTCGTTCTTCAAAGGTGTGAGCCCCACAGGCGATGACCCATTGTCGAGGGCTTGGAGCGTCATGGCTCCGTAGCTGTCTCCGTCCACTCGATAGCCGAGCGTGTAGGCAATTTCCTCCCCGGTCGACGCGGCGAACAGGTGACTCATGCCGGTCGTGATAAACGACAGCCGCACGGACGCCCCCGAACTTTGCGCATACCTTCCTTCAGCCCCCCGAGCCGCGGTGATTGCCCAACCGAACAGCGCCAGGAGCACGAGCCCAACGACGACGTGATTTCGTTTGAGTTTCGTTCCCATTCGCGAGAGCGCATAAATGAGCATCAGGGCCCCGGTGAGGATGAGCAGGCGTTCAGCCAGCAGGGCGAGAATCAACGATTGGACGACGAGCACCGGTACGATCCAGCGGTCACCAAACCGCATCACAAAGCCGAAGCCTGACAGGACAATCCCGAGAACGAAGAATTGCTCGGTCAGGCCTACCGTGGTTCCCACGCTCACTCCGCCAGCCAGCCCGCCACCCGAATCGAACCCCTGACCGCCGAGCGTGAGGATCAACAAGGGCGCAGTGATCAGGAACATGAGCCGATAGTCAAACACTTGCTTTGTGAGAGCAGCGTCCGGTCGTGCCAGCTACCAACACAGGTCCCGGCCGTGAACCGATTGCCCACACATACGCGATAGTGAAAACCAGGATCGCGACACTGATCAGCAAGACAAACTGGCCGACGTACTTTGCTTCGAACAAGGATCGGTATGCGTCCTGGCTCGAAAATAGACTTATAAAGATCTCGCTGATCCCGTGGTAAAGCACGGCCATCAGGACAAAAATCGCACCCAGGTGGGAGTACCAGGTATGGCCGAGCCTATTGAACAGCAGGACCAAAGCGACCAGTTGGATCAGCAAGCCAAGAATAACGAGGTCCGACATGGAACTCCGAACCTATCGCCTATCGGTGACATCGACTTGGCAACCCGGCAAAATGGGCATCGATCCCTGGCAATCCTCGATCAGTGAATATCTCCGCCGATCACCCAACGAATGCCTCAAATCGGCCTCCCAGCCGATCTAATGCGATGGAAATAACGACCCAGCGCCAATTCCAACGAATACCACGGCAGTGGTCAAATGACGGCCGTCGTCAGCGTACTGGAGTACATGGAGAAGAGCCAGTGGTGCCGCACAGGTTTGCGGGCCTGTCCGCGCCGTCAACCAAGGGCCGGACCGAATCCAGTTGAGGATTTGTTCAGAACGACGCTTCGCGGTCTTCGAGTCTCGGGCTCGGGTAACATCCAGTCGCGCTCATTGACACCGGCGAATCCCAAGTGGGGTCTGAAGCACGAAGGGTCAATGCAACATGGCGAGACCAAGAGTCGGCATCATCGGCCCACTGTTCCCCGACTCCTTTGCCGATAACCTCATTTCCGGTTTCGAAAACCTGGGATGTCCGGTGACCCACCTTGGCGAATCGATGCCCAATCTTCGAAGTCAATACCTCAATGCAGGCCTAGAGGTGGCCGCCAAAGCTGTGGTCGTGGAGACCGGCCTGCAGAAGCGGCTTGTTCGCCAAGCAGCCAAGATTGAACCCGAGTTGATTGTGTCAGTTCAAGGGGGCCTACTCCCTTCTACCGTTCGGGCACTCAAAGGAGGGGGAGCGACCGTCGTCCTCTGGTTCCCAGATCATGTCGGGACGATGGGTCGCCAATTGATGTTTTCAGCCGGTTACGACCACCTGTTCTTCAAGGAACACCATCTGGTTGATCGCAGTCGTAGGATGCTAGGGCTCTCCGCACACTATTTGCCGGAAGCATGCAATCCGCTGTGGCATCGGCCCGGAGGGATCGCGGATGTGGGTCGTTCCTCTGAGCTTGTCGTCGCCGGCAACATGTATCCCTACCGCACAGTGCTCCTCGAACGTTTGCAGCGCGATGGCGTTCGGTTAGCTCTGTTTGGTCCCGGATTCCCGCGTTGGGCACCAGTCAGCCTCGGGTTGCGGCGAGCTCATTCCGGCACATACTTGGCCCGAAAAGACAAAGCGTCAGCCTTCCGGTCGGGGTTGGCGGTGCTGAACACTCTGAGTCCGGCTGAGTACTCCAGCGCCAATTGCCGTCTCTTTGAGGCTTGTGGATCAGGGGCAACGGTGATTACAGAAGCTCGCCCAGACGTGGGCGATCTCTTTGAAAAAGGAAAAGAAGTCTTGGTTTACGACTCTTACGAGGAACTGCTCGAGTGCATCGAGTGGGTAAAGAACAACGAGGTGGAGGCTCGTAAGATGGGCGATCGAGCAGCAATCCGGGCCCACCGGGAGTATTCGTATGAAGTTCGGCTGCGTCAGCTGATTGATATTTGCGGTTTATCCTCGCCGACCCAGAGCGACGGCGTGGATCTGCCGCAGGACCATCCAATCAAGAAGGTCTCAGCTCACCAAACTGTCGATACGTAAGCTCATCCCTCGTGGACATCGAGAAGAGATCCGGTTGCACGTCTTCTTCATCGATGGGGCTTCACCGGAGCAAGAGTCCGAGCGTAGACATCAGCGTATTGGTCTGCCACGATCTCGGCGTCGAAGCGCCCCACGTTGCGTCTGCCCTGCTTGCTCAGTCGTCGGGCTAGATCAGGTGAGTGCAAGAGCTGTTCGAGAGCCATTCGGATCTCACCTTCGTCGTATGGATCGACAAACAATGCTCCGTCGCCTGCGGTGTCCGTCATGGGCGGCAGATTCGACGTGATGAGTGGAAGCCCGATCGCCTGAGCTTCCACTATCGGGAGACCAAAGCCCTCATATGTCGAGGCGAACACGAGAAGGTCGCTGTTGCGATATTCCGCAATCGAATTCCTCAGCTGAGAGTTGCTCTGTCGAGCTCCAGGCGAGATCCAGCGAGCCCAAGAGGCCTCGCTGGACACTGCTGAGTGGACCAATGATCCTCAGACGTAGAGAAAGGCCCGATGCCGCCTTGGCAACACGCTCGAGGTTCTTGTTCACGGTGGTCCCAACCTGGAGCACCTGCGGCCTGAGTGTGCCCCCACGCGGGAGCCTGTAGTTGCGTTCAAACGCATCATCGACACAGTCTGGAATGACCTCGACTTTGCCCACAGCCGGCGGATATTCACGCTCAAGTTGCCTCTTCGTCTCGTCAGAGATCGCGGTCAACCGTGGAGCCCATCGGAGTGGCAGCGAATACCAGAACAGTGAGAAGACGTGCTTGCGTAGACCCTTCAGACGGTTGAGGGAGACCAAGTCGTGGATGGTCAAGACACACCGCTGCCGCGGGACGGCCAAAGAGCAGTAGTAGATGTCTCCGGTGACATGAATGACGTCGACCGCGCAATCGAGCAGTGAAGATAAAATTGCGAACGCATCGCACAAGACCTCTACTGTGACAAGGCACCCGCACGATTTTGACCTCGAGGTACTCCGATAGAAGCGGAACGAGGCTCTCGAACAAGCGCTCAATGCTGTAGTAGTCGGATGACTCTTTGCGCATGAGGAGGATGATGCTCGGGTGCTGCGTCTTCACCACGATTTGATGGAGGCAGCTGTTTGGAACATCGAGCGATTGGCGTCCACGCCACTGGGGTCGTTGAGGACCTCTTGGGCGAGATCGCGAGCCGCTGCCCGCATGCGTTCCTGAGCGGATACGCCCAATGACAAGAAGTGTTCGATCCGGCCGGCGAGGGCCTCAGCGTTGGTCGGATCACACACCCAACCTGCTCCTGACGTCTCGATCTGATGCCAAGGTGTGTCGTCGCCGACAATGACCGGCGTACCGGCAGCGAGTGACTCGAGCACGACGTGCCCAAAGTTCTCCCCGAGGGTCGGGAAGACGAACAGATCGAAGCGGTTGAGAAAGCTGACGACGTCGTCGCCCGGGATCGATCCCACGTATGTGACAAGTCGCGGGTCAGGCAAGTCCCGGATCAACCCGAGGCACTGGCTCCAATACTTGGGGTCCTCGATGGGCCCCGCAATGAAGAGTCGGGCACTGCCTCGCACAAGGTGCATCGCTTCAATCAGCGTTGCGACATTCTTCTTTGGCACGATCCGTGACAAGAAAACCAATGAGGCACCTTGCCCATCGGATTCTCGTTGCCTGTGAATCGGTTCAAGCCCTTCACCGGAGAGCCCAGTTCGAAGGTCGGTCGCGACATGAACCCTCACGTTCAAGCCAAATACACGCTCGATGTCTGCTTTCTCCCGGTCAGTCGACGCGTGCCAAGTATTCGAGTTATGGAGTTTTAGCAGTCGGAACGTGGCGATGAATGCCCGCTTCTTCTGGCGCTTCAACGCAAGGGCCCCAGCCGATAGTTCGCCGCGTGGGGCTAGCACGACAGGGACCCCCCGGAACAGGGTGCGTGCAACAAGTAGGGGCAGGATCCCAAACCGATAGTCGAACAGGCTGTTGAGGTAGATGACTTGCGGTTCGGACTCTCTCAACAGTCTGGCTACCGTTCGCGCAGACATTCGATGCCTCGATTCATACCAGACCAGTGCACGGCCGAACGTACTCCACTGGCCCGGTTCGACTGACAGCATCGGACCTGTGGCCGAGGCGTCAGTTGCCGAGGTGACGACGAAGAAGCGGAACTCAGTAGCGAGGGCTTCGACAAGAGCATGAAGACTGCGGGCGGGACCGCCAGCTAGAAATGCAGGAGGGTAGGAGCGAGTCATCACGGTGATCCTTGGCTTGACTGGTGCCACGGGAGGGATCGGTAGCGCAACCGGTCCTTCCAAACGGTCGCCCCGATGATCTCCGCGAGATGCCACGGGCAACATCTTAGGGTTCCGCACGTCGGGAGAGCCTTGTGCTCAAAGGCTCGCTTTGATCGATCAGCTTATCGGCTCAAGTGTGTCGAATCTCTTTCTGCTTCGGAAATGTGATCCGCCTCATCGCTTCGCGATTCTTCTGCTTTGCCCAGTCCCTGGTTTTCGCTTGTCCCGCTTACAGCCTGTTCGAGTTCGTTGAGTGCTATGGGAATTGCCGGCACGGGAATCGCTCGTACGCCGTAGCCATTGGCATTGCCATTGCCATTGCCATTGCCATTGCCATTGCCATTGCCGCCATTGCCATTGCCGTTGCCATTAGCGTTGCCGCTTGCATGTGCGCCTACATGGTCACCGTGCCGGATCCCTCGGCTGCTCTCACCGGGTTTGTCACTTTTTTTCATCCGATTGCTGTGCCCGTACCCCTTGCCATCCGCGTACCGGTAGTCGTTCCGGTACCCCGACGGCGTCGCAACCTCGTTCAGCGCTACCCCGATGATGCTGGCCCGGACGAGAGACAGGATCTCCGTCGCCCGGCGAAGGTCCTTCCGCAGTGTCCGCCCGAAGGCCACCACCAACAGGGTGACGTCGACCACTTGGGCGAGCATCACGGCGTCGGTGAACAGCAGCACCGGAGGACTGTCGAGGAGGACCACGTCGAACGTCTGGCGCAGTTGGTCGAACACCTCGGCCAGTCGCTCATCGCCCAGTACGGCCGTTGGGTCCCTCGGCCGCTCGCCGGCAGGTAGGATCGAAAGCCCATCGACCGCGGGCACCGGCCGGAGCGCCTCTGTGAGCGAGTGCTGACCGAGAAGCACCGTGGTCAGACCCATCTGTTCGTTGAGCCCGAAGAACTGAGCGACCCGGGGACGCCGGAGATCGCATGACACGATGACAACTCGTTGGCCCGCTTCGGCCAGTACTACACCCAGGTTGACCACCGTGGTGGTCTTCCCCTCGCCCTCTTCCGGGCTGGTGACAAGGATCACCCGTGCCTCGGTGTCGAGGGCGGCGAATTGCAGAGAAGTCCGTAACGATCGATAGGCCTCTCCAGCCATCGAATTCGGTTTGGCCATGGTGACGATGAATGCACTGTTCCTCCGTGACCTCACCACCGGGACGGAGCCCAGCACCGGAGCGCCGAGCGTGAGCCGCTCCACCTCGTCCTTTCGGTGGACGGTGCTGTCGAGCTGCTCCACCAACAGGGCCAGTCCGATCCCGAGGAGGAGCCCGAGAATGAAACCCAGCAAGGCGTCGCGTGCCGGTTTAGGTGAGCTCGGCGCACTTGGTGCGGTAGCCGGCGTGATCACCGCGACACCGCCACCGGTAACCGCGGCCACCTGAAGCTGAGCCAGCTGCTCCTTGAGCGTCGTCTCCTGGTTGAGCAATGCGACCACCTCACCAGATACGTCCGGGCTCGTGCCGAGCGCAGTGGCCTGGGCATTTATCGCGGCGATCTGCTGGGTGAGTTGAGTTTCGGCCGCGGTCAGATTGCTATTGCTGACCGTCTGGCGGTAGTTGACGAAGGCCGTCGCATAGGTGTTGGCGATCAATGCGGCGCTCTTAGGGTTGGACCGCGTTGGCGATTACGGAGATGACATTTGTCTGGCCCACCTGGGCGGCGATGACGGTAGGGGCGCTGCCGAGCTCGTGGGTTACGGCGGCTTCGACCGGGGCGCTCGTCACCAGCTGCAACTCAGTGAGCACGTCGGTCGGAGTGATCTGTGACGCGCTCCCGGAAATCGCAGCGTTCGCCGGACTATCCAAGACCTGTGCCGAGGCCGAGTATGTTTTGGCCTGGTGCAGCGAATACCCGAGCGAGCCCGCCAGGCCAAGCAGGGTCACGCCGATCACCCACGCCTTCCGCCGTCGCAGGATGCCAAGGGTGGTGCCGATGGTCGGCGCGTCGCTTTCGTTGGGCTCAGTCATGCCGCTCGCGATCTGCTTGGCTCTGGTCGTTCCGGGCACCGCCGATGGCTACCCGTACGACCCACCCGACAGTTGCCCGCGCTGAGTGTACTAGGCAGCTGCTGATCAGCCCAGGGGGTAATTGCTGCAGCAATCTCGTCTCCGGCTGGACCACACCGCGTGGCCGCGGCGTCACTCAGAGTCGGCACTCGGGGGCAGGCCAGGCTCGGCCCGTGCCCTTGGCTAAATTCCGCCGAAAATACCCAACATGCGAACGGTTCACTTCATTTTGTCGTCCGGGACGGCGGCCTAGTCCCAGGCCCCGCCGATACGACCACCAAGGCAACCAGCTAAAGGGCTCTCGGTCGGCCCCTCTTTGGCTGGGGCGGCGATGCTGGTTGGACACGGCGATGCTGGTTGGGCAGGGGTCGCCAGAGTATTGGCAGTACCCAGTAGTAGCGCCCAGCGGACTCGCTCCCGGAGGAACAGGATCCACCTCAGGTTCGTGCGGGATCACTGGCTTCGCCCCGGTGAAGCCGCCCACTTGGCGTCGTGCCGGAATCACCGCTGCGGAACATCCGACGGCCGAAAGCGACCCTTCGGATTTGTGCGGCGATTGACAATTTCGGAAGTATCCGCGGACGCGTTGCTAACTTTGACTGATGCGATCGTCTCGAATGCGGGCAGCGGTAGGTGTCTTTGCCGCGGGTGGCAGCCAGAATTTCTTGGGCGCCAGATGGGTTGCTCCGATAGTCCATCACACCCCCCCGCGGCTGCAACAGAACGTGGCTCTCAAACTCCTTGCCCTTTCTCCGCACTACTTCTACTCTGAGCCAGAAGCTGAGGTAGACCGCAATCGAAGGTCTCGGTCCGAACTGGTAGATGACCTCTTGGCGCCCTACCTTGAACCCGGAATGCGAATAATCGACTACGGATGCGGCCCCGGGTTCTTTGCCAGCGCAGTCGCTCCAAGAGTAGCGGCGGTAGAGGCGGTCGATATCTCGACCGGTGTACTCGCCTGCGCCGAGGTATTGAACGGCGCTCCGAACATCGAATTCGAAACCCCTGTCGAGTGCGGGCGCCGAATAGAACCGGTCGATCTTGTGTTTTCTTTTGCTGTCGTGCAACACCTGCCAGACGCGACGCTCGTCGACGTTCTCGCGATGCTCCGACGTCGACTACGACCAAATGCCACCGTGCTCCTTCATTTCGCGCTTCCGGAAGACAGCTGGCGCACCGAGCAGGAATGGAAGGGCGACAGAACCCTGACGGGGAGAGCCAAACTTCGGTTCGGATTGAACTGCTTCGGACGCTCCGCTTCTACGATGACCAACCGACTCAATCAGGCCGGTTTTGATGACGTTCGGATCGAACCGATCGCCGGGCGGACAAACGTTGACGACGACATCGCAACACAACAGTTGGCTATCGCGCGCTGAAGGCGGATTCGCTCGTTGTTGGGGCCAATCGGAGGAAGTCAGACGCCTCGCCTCTGCGTTCGATGGCGAGGTGGTCGATGATCCCCAAGTGATCGCCGCCGTCCGCCCGTTGGTTTCGTGCCGGCGTGCCCGCCGAAGAGAGCATCGGTCCCTCGAGAAGCGGGCGCGCCACGGGACGGGGTCGTCACCCACTGCTGGCCTCGACCTACCTCCATCGCCTCGACCTCCAGCTGCCCACAGCGGATTTCTGTGGCTCTGCCGACGGCTGACGTCGTGGCTTGTGGCCTCTCGGGATCCTGGCCGTCAGGTTCCTGGCGAACGGCACTCGGCAACGCTGGTAGGCCACCCTCTGGAAGAGTGCTTACTGGCCGCCTGCAGGCCCGGCCGGCCTTCCGAGACGGATGACCGAAGCGCCATATCGCCAGCGATGACCACGACGCGACAGTTGGTGAGCTGACAGCCTCTCTTCTGATCGTCCCGAGGATTACAGCTCAGTCCCCACTACTCGGCGGGGCGCGACCACTGTGAGTGGTGAGCGAAGAGTCCCGAGAGGTGCTGCAATCGGGGATCGTTTCACCTCACGATTTGATGCCATACGAGACGAGAGTTGCGTACTCGGGACCTGAGTTGATTGAGCAATTGACAGAGTTAGTCACGATCCCTAGGGTTCCACTTCTGCCCTTTCTTCGTATCTTGTCTCAGGCAAGGCGTCGGGTGAACGAAGGCGGCGATGGCGATGGCGATGACGAGCTTTGCGAAGCTGCGAAATGTCGGTCCCCGTTGGGGCGCGCTCCCGTTGTCGGACCCCGAGGATCACCAGCGCCAGGTGGAGACCGGTCTCTTGGCGCCGGCTCTCGCCCGCCGGCTCCTGCCCCACCTGTTTGCCGACCTTGTGGCCGTGTCTGTCGGTCTGGGCATCTACTGGGCGTGGAGCGGCCGACCGCCCCGCTTGCAGAGTTTGTTCGCACTTGGGTTCGTTGTCGTTGCCATCATGGCCGACGCCTTTCACGTCCGCTTGGAGCGCGGTTATGTGGAGGAGTTGGTGCTGGCCGCGAAGGTTGCGATCGTAGCCCTGCTGATCACTGCTGTCGGCGGCTTTCTGTTCGACCGGACCCTTTCGCGGGTTCTCTTCTTGTCGCTGGCGGTCACGTTGGTGGTTGCTCGGCCGCTTGCGGGCGTCATCATCGACCGGGTATTTGGGTTGGTCGGCCCGCCCGCTTGCGTGTTGGCTGTTTGCAGCCAGGCTGAATACGACCGACTGGTGACCGCGACCACAGAGCGCCGTTCGGCGGAGCATTTCGTATATGTGTCTCCCGCATCCCTCGACCCAGTCAGCGTCGGCCCTGGACCAGAGGATGGAGTGTCGACGATTGCCGAGCGCTGCGATCGCCTCAAGCCCACAAAGGTGGCGGTGGGCACAGAACAGCTCACCAACGTCACCCTCCGCAGCGATCTTGCCCGGATCAACGAGCAGGGAGTTGAGGTGTGCTCGGTGGCGAGCATCTTCCAGGCGGACTTCGGCGTCGTGCCATTGACCTGCATTGATTCCTCGTGGTTCCTCTTCGGGCTTGGCCCGTGGCACCGGCTCGGCTACCGCTTCGGCCGTCGTGTGATCGATCTGGTGGCAAGCGTCCTGTTCGCGGCTGCCCTGGCCCTCCTACTCCCGCTGGTTGCACTTGCCATCCATATTGATTCCCGGGGGCCGATCTTCTTCTCCCAAGAGCGTGTTGGCCAGGGAGGCCGGCCGTTCCGAATCCATAAGCTGCGAACGATGCGGACGGATGCCGAGGCCGACGGCCCCCAGTTTGCCCAGCAGGGCGACGCCCGGGTTACCCGGGTCGGAACCTGGCTTCGCCGTTGTCGCTTTGACGAGCTTCCCCAGGCGATCAACCTCCTTCGGGGGGAGATGACGTTGATCGGGCCCCGCCCGGAGCGCCCCGAGTTCGTTGCAACCTTCTCCGAAGCGATCCCCTTTTACGACAAGCGCCACCTCATCAAGCCTGGGATCACCGGCTGGGCCCAGGTACACGAGGGCTACGGGGCCTCCCGCGACGACACAGTCCGGAAGCTGGAGCGAGACTTGTTCTACGTACTGCAGCAGTCGCTGGGTGTCGACCTACGAATCATGCTGGCGACCGTCGGCAGCGTGTGCAGCTTCACCGGCCGCTGAGACCAGCGAGACTGCAGGCCAGGCGGTTACCCTGCGCTTCGGAATCCTCAGTCAGTGGTACGACCCTGAGCCCGGTTCAGCCGCCGTGCCGGGCGTCTTGGCCCGGTCCCTGGCGGCCAGGGGCCACTCAGTGCAAGTCGTCACCGGCTTTCCCAATTATCCAACCGGTGAAATCATGGCCGGATACCGCCTATCGCGGCGTTTGGACGAGGTGACAGAAGGCGGCGTTTCGCTCCGCCGAGTGGCCCTCTATCCCAGTCACGACCGCTCCGGCAGGCGCCGCATCGTCAACTACGGCTCGTTCGCACTGAGCGTTGCAGCCAGTGCACTTAGGACGCTCCGGAGCCTCGATGCGCTATGGGTATACAACTCTCCGGCGACGGTGGGGTTGCCGAGTTGGCTGGCGAGCGCAGCAGGCGGGCCGCCGCACCTCATGCACGTCCTGGATCTTTGGCCGGACAGCATCGAATTTTCTGGCCTGGCCAGCGGCCGGTCTTACGCCGCCATGGCTCCGCTCCTCGAGCGATGGTGCCAATTCACGTATCGCCGAGCCGGGTCGATCGCGTGCATCTCGGTGCCGGTCCTCGACGAACTTGCCGCCCGGGGGGTTCCCCGCTCCAAGCTGCACTATGTCCCGGTGTGGACCGACGAGACCCGCCACTATCCCCGTCCTCGTGACCGCGATCTCGCTCGATCGCTCGGCGTCGACGACGCCTTCGTCCTCCTCTACGCCGGAAATCTCGGGTACACCCAGGGCCTCGATACCCTTCTTGAAGCCTGCGCCCGTTTGCATGACCTCCCCGGCTTCCATTGCCTGGTCGCCGGGTCGGGCACGGCGGAGGAGGAGCTCAGGGCCCTGGCTGCTAGCCTGTCGCTGCGCAATCTGACGTTCCTCGGGCGGCGGCCTCCGGCCGAGATGGCGATGCTCATGTCGATCGGAGACCTTCACCTTGTGAGCCTGAACGATCACCCGCTCGCTTCGATGACCATGCCGAGCAAGCTGCTCAGCACCCTGGCCAGCGGACGTCCGGTGCTGGCCGTCGCCACCGGTGAGACCGCCCGAATCGTGCGTGAGGCCGATGCTGGCTGGGCCGTCGCTCCCGGCGATTGCGACGGTCTGGTCGACGCCTTGCGCCGTGCCTACTCCGTCGGCCGGGAGGGTACCGACCGGCTCGGGGCCGCCGGTCGGCAGTACTACGCGCGAGAGCTGTCCGCTGAACGCGGAGTCGACAGAATCGAGACCCTCCTCACGGAGCTGTCCTCGTCACGGTCCATCCCACGGAGGCCGCAGTGAACCGGGAGTCGGTCAGCGACCCCCTGTCTGGCGCCACGGTGCTGATCACCGGAGGAACCGGCTCGTTCGGCACTACCGTCACTCGGAAGATGCTCGCTGGCAACTGCGCAGAGATCCGGATCCTCAGCCGGGACGAGGCCAAGCAGGACCAGATGCGCCACGACCTCGTTGACGAGCGCCTTCGTTTCCACCTCGGAGATGTGCGGGATCCGAACAGTGTTGAGCAGGCGATGGCGGGTGTGGACTACGTCTTCCACGCCGCAGCCCTCAAGCAGGTGCCGTCCTGTGAGTTCTTCCCCCTGCAGGCAGTCCAGACCAACGTGTTGGGCAGCAGCAACGTGATCGAGTCGGCCCACCGAGCGGGTGTGCGCACCGTGGTATGTCTGAGCACCGACAAGGCTGTGTACCCGATCAACGCCATGGGAATGAGTAAGGCACTCATGGAGAAGACGGCCCAGGCCTTCGCCCGGAATCATCCGGACTCGGCGACCACCGTATGTTTGGTCCGCTACGGCAACGTGATGTACTCACGGGGATCCGTCATCCCGTTATTCGTTCGGCAGCTGACCTCGCACGGGACTGTCACCGTGACAAGCAGCTCCATGACGCGCTTCATGATGACCCTCGCTCAGTCCGTGGACCTCGTGGAGCATGCCTTTGCCTACGCTCAGCCCGGAGAGCTGTTCATCCGCCGGGCACCGGCGGCGACCGTAGGGACGCTGGTGACAGCTCTCAGCGACCTGTTCGGTATCCGGCCCACAGTTCAGACCATCGGGATGCGCCACGGCGAGAAGCTCCACGAGACGCTCGCATCCAGTGCCGAATTGGCCCGAAGTACCGAAAGCCCGGAGTACTTCTGCATCGGCCTGGATGCCCGGGGGTTGGACTACGGCGTGTACGTCGACGAGGGTGAACTGGGATCGCAGGCCAAGCCCGACTACGACTCGGCCTCGGCCGAGCAGCTCGACGTCGAAGGGCTCAAGGCCTTGCTCGTTACCGTGCCCGAAGTTCGCAGCGAATTGGCCCGGGCCGGTCGAACCGTTCCGGAGACCGTCAACCGGACCGTTTCGGGAGCCTGATGACAATCGCGATCACGGGAGCAGACGGCTTCCTCGCTCGTCATCTCCGGGTCCGGCTGCGGGCACTCACACCGGACACGACGGTCGTGAGCATTGGACGCCAGACGTTGAATGACGCAGACGCACTCGACGAAGCCCTCGCTCGCGCGGACACCGTGGTGCATCTCGCCGGTGTTAACCGGGGGGAGGACGCCGAGATTGAGGAGGGCAACGTCAGTGCCGCCGACCATCTGGTGGCAGGGCTCCTCCGGGTGGGTGGCTCACCGCGCCTGATCTTTGGCAACTCGCTGCAAGTGGGCCAGCCCACCCCCTACGGCCGGGGCAAGGCCCGGGCGACGGAAATCCTGGCCGACTGGGCCAAGCGGGCGGGAGCACCCTACATCGACGTGGTGTTTCCCAACCTTTACGGCGAAGGCGGCAGGCCCGACTACAACTCCGTTGTCGCTACCTTCTGTCATCGACTGGCGACCGGAGACGGTGAGCCGAAGATTGCCGTGGACCGGGAGCTGAACCTGCTCCACGCCCAGGACGCCGCCGCGGTGATCATCGAACATCTGGGTGACAGCTCAGTCGGAGTGGTCGTTCCTCCTCCGGGGACCCCGGTCCGGGTGAGTGAGATTCTGCGTCGTCTCGAGGACGTGGCCGCCACATACCGGACCGGGAGGTTTCCAGACCTGGCGGATCCTCTCACCCTCCGCCTGTTCAACACCTACCGCTTCTATCTTCACCCCCAGGCGTTCCCGATGCCGTTGACGGCGCATCACGACCGGCGGGGGAGCTTTGTGGAGACAGCGCAGGCCCTGGGTGGCGCGTCCCAGTCGTCGTTCTCGACCACCGAGCCCGGAGTGACACGGGGTAATCACTTCCACCTCCGCAAGGTGGAGCGATTCGTCGTGGTCCGGGGCCGAGCCCGTATCGACATCCGCCCCGTATGGGGCGGTCAGGTGGCCTCGTTTGAGGTTACGGGAGACGAGCCGGCGATCGTCGACATGCCTACGCTCCACACCCACAACATCACCAATGTCGGGGAGGACACTCTCTATACCGTCTTCTGGATCAATGAACTCTTCGATTCGGACGACCCGGACACCTTCGCAGAGGCGGTCACATGAGTGGTGCCGAACGGGTGATGACTGTGGTTGGGACGAGGCCAGAGATCATCCGGCTGTCACGCACCCTCGTCCGGCTCGACGCCACCTTCGATCATTTCCTTGTTCACACCGGCCAGAACTGGGATCAGCGTCTGTCCCAAGTGTTCTTCGACGAATTGGAGCTTCGACCTCCTGATCGCAACCTGGGTGTTGAGACCTCGTCGCTCGGCCACGTGTTGGCCGGCACGCTCATCGGGGTGGAGGCGGCCTTGCTGGAGGTGCGACCCCACGCTCTGGTTGTCCTCGGCGATACCAACTCCGCCATCGCAGCGGTGATGGCGAAGCGACTGCAAGTGCCCGTGTATCACTTGGAGGCCGGAAACCGCTGCTTCGACGCCAACGTGCCAGAGGAGGTCAACCGCAGTCTCGTGGACCACGTCGCCGACTTCAACCTGGTCTACACCGAACACGCCCGGCGCAATCTGCTGGCCGAAGGGCTGCCAGCTCGTCGCATCGCGCTGACCGGCTCACCGATGGCCGAGGTCCTAGCCTTCTACCGTTCGGGAATCGAGGCTTCCGATGTGCTCGATCGGCTCGGGTTGGAGCCGAACGGCTATACCGTGGCCAGCATCCATCGGGAAGAGAACGTTGATGAGGCCGATCGACTGGCTCTCCTGGTCAACACCCTTAGCGCTATCGCCGATGAACTGGA
Organism: uncultured Acidimicrobiaceae bacterium; assembly: GCA_963774885.1. Taxonomy (GTDB): domain Bacteria; phylum Actinomycetota; class Acidimicrobiia; order Acidimicrobiales; family RAAP-2; genus Bog-756. Next base: position 411,473 of record CAVZGQ010000002.1, on the reverse strand, counting down.
CTGCCCGGTGCTCGTCTCCACCCACCCGAGGACCCGCCAACGTCTCGATGCCGCCGGGATTGGTGAGCGACGGGGAATTGTCTTCCACGAGCCGTTCGGATATCTCGACTACGTCCACCTTCAGACCCATGCCCGATGCGTGCTCTCCGACAGTGGCACGATCAGCGAGGAATCGGCCATCCTCGGATTCCCGGCCGTCACATTGCGTGACGCCATTGAGCGCCCTGAAGCCATCGAATCTGGGTCGATCATCAGCTGTGGCTTGGAGCCGGAGGTTGTTGTGGCGAGCGTGCGCCAAGTCCTCGCCCAGCGAGCGACAGGAGAGGTTCCTGACCCACCGGCCGAGTACCGCATCCTTGACTTCTCGCAACGGGTAGTGAATGTCATCCGCTCAACCATGCATTCCCACCACGCTTGGGCTGGGATTCGTCGGCGCTCGGGGATATGGACAGAGGATCGGCATGTCGGAGGCGCCACGGATGGCGGCCCGCGCTGACGGGATCGTTATGCAGGGTGAGCCAAACAGAGCCAACCAGAGCCGGCGGTGGGAATCGAACCCACGACCTGACGATTACAAGTCGTCTGCGCTACCAACTGCGCCACACCGGCCGGTGTCGGGACCGGCGACGGTCCCGACTCACATCCTACGGCCGCCCCGCCCGGCACTGGGGTCCGGCGAGGGTTGCCGTACCGACCGTAGCGCTCCATAAATCCGAAACGCTTGCTTCTGCCTCCCCAGGTTGGCAGGCTGGCACGCAGTGGCGACCCCTTCTGACTACGACCCCCAACCATCGGAGGACTCCGGTGGTCGGGACGGCGGCTTCCCGACGTTGCGTGCGCTTGCCGTTCTCGTCATCTTCGTGGCCGTGACGGTGCTCGTGCTCAGTGACATCCATCCCGCCGCCACCAAAGCCGTCTCGGGGTCGACGGCGCCCACCACCACCACAACCACCAGACCGACCCATCCGACCACGACCACCACCACCATCGCCCCGAACAAGGTGCCGGTGGTGGTGGCCAACGCCTCCGGGGTCACCGGGGCGGCGGCGACGATCAGCAGCGAACTGGCGACGGGCGGTTGGGACATGCTGGCGCCGGTCAACGCCACCACCGAGGTGACGACGTCCTCGGTGTACTTCGTGGCCGGCTTCCAACCCGAAGCCGAGATCATCGCCACGTCGTTGCACCTTCCGGCGAGCGCGGTGGCCCCCTACACCACCGCGGTCCCGATCAGCTCCGTCGGAACTGCTCAGGTGGTGGTGGTTGCCGGTCCCGACCTGGCCGACAAGACCGCGGCTCCAGCTGGCACCACGACCACCGCGGTTGCAGCCGCCACCACGACCACCGCCGGCTGATCGCAGAACCCTCGGTCGTGCCCAGTGGAGGGGTCGATCCGGTGCCGTCAGCCGACGTTCGGCGCGCCGTGGCACCCCTGTTGGTCGATCCGCCACGGTCGGCCGTCGTCTGCGACTTCGACGGCACGCTCTCGCCGATCGTCGAGGACCCCTCCCGGGCGCGCTCTGCTCGACGGCATGAGCGAGGTGCTCGGCCGTCTGGCCGGTCGGTTCGGAGTTGTCGCCGTGGTGTCGGGTCGACCGGTGTCGTTTCTCTCGGAGCGGTTGGCCCCTCCCGGTCACCCGTCGATCGGTGGGTCGGATGGGACGACGGCGAAGGCCGCGCCCATCCAGTTGGTGGGCCTGTACGGGCTCGAGCGGTCGGGGCCGGGCGGAACGATCACCACGGAGCCGGGCGTCGACTCGTGGCGCCCGGTCGTCCTCGAAGCGGTTTCCCGCCTGCGCTCGGGTGCTCCTCCCGGGGTGGTGGTCGAACCCAAGGGCCTGGCGGTCACGCTCCACTGGCGCAGGGCCCCCGAGGCTGAGTCCTGGGCCCGCACGGCAGCGGAAGCCGAGGAGGGAAGCAGCGGGCTGCGGGCCCACCCCGGCCGCCTCTCCATCGAGCTGCGCCCACCGCTCGAGATCGACAAGGGCACCACCATCGCTGGTCTGGTTGAAGGGTGCTCGGCCGCCGGTTACCTGGGGGACGACCTCGGTGACCTGCCCGCCTTCGCCGCCCTGACCCGGTTGGCTTCCGGGCACGGACTGGCGACGGTCTCGGTGGCGGTGGTCGACGAGGAGAGTGCTCCCGAGGTGGCCGAGGCCGCCGACGTGGTTGTTCCCGGTCCCAGCGGAGCCCTGATCCTGTTGGGATGGCTTGCCGACGCCGCATCGGGGACCAGGGCCGGCTGACCGGATCGGGGCGGTGTGCAGGGGCGGCTGGCGGCGATCTCAGTTGGCCGCACGGAGCTGGTCGTCCAGCCAGTCGGCCGGGCGCCGGGCGAGGATCAAGCCGGTGAGTGCTCCGGCCCACGCCGCTTTTTGGTCGTCTTCCATATCGAGCGCCCGAGCCAACACGGCCGATGTTCCTGCCACGTCGAACGGGTTGACCTCGAGGGCGGCGGGGCCGAGCTCGTCGAAGGCTCCGGCCTCGCGGGACAGGGCCAGGACACCGTGGCGGGTGTTGATCAGGGGTCCCTCCTTGGCCACCAGGTTGAGACCGTCGCGCACCGGATTGACCAAGAGGACGTCGTAGCGGGAGAGAGCGGCGAGCGAGCGCGGGTAGTCGTCTTCGACCTCGAGGAGGATCGGCGTCCAGTTCGCTGTGGCCCACCGTGCGTTGATGCGGGCCACCGTCGACTCCACCTCGTTCTGGTAGCCGAGGTACTCGGGCAGGCCCTGGCGGGTGGGATAGGCCAGGGCGACGAACACCACCCGCCCGTGCCGCTGGGGCTGGCGTTCGAGGAGTTCCTCGAACGCCCAGAACCCCCGGAGCAGGTTCTTGGACAGCTCCATCCGGTCCACCCGCACGATGACCTGCCGATCGGGCCCGCCGATCCGATCCTCCAGGCGGGCCAGCGCCTCGGCCACCGCCGGTTCGCCCGCCCGCGAGCGAAGGCGGTCAGCGTCCACGGACAGGGGAGAGACGAAGGCGGAGGCGGAGGAGGCGGAGGCAGAGGAGGCGGAGGCAGAGGAGGCGGAGGCGGAGGAGGCGGAGGCGGAGGCAGAGGAGGCGGAGGCACCCACATCGTCGTCGTCGCCATCGACGAGGGCCAGTCCCTGCCGGTAGGCATCCGCCCACCGTGCCGTATGGAATCCGCAGGCGCTGAAATCGGACATCGCCGACAGCAGCTCGGTCCCCACCGCGGTGGGAAGCATCCGCAGCACCGATGGATCGGCGAACGGGGTGTGGGTGAAGTGGACCGTCTTGAGATCGGGACGGAGCCGAGCCAGCGTGGATCCCATCAGGGCCAGGTGATAGTCCTGGACGAGGACCCGGCCGGATTCCGGTGCCACTTTGGCCACCCTGTGGGCAAAGAGCTCATTGAATTCGCGGTAGGCCTCCCAGGCCTCTTTCCACCGGTGATCGGAGCGGGGCCGGCGGGCGGCATCGAAGAGGTGGTGGTGACAGAACCACAGGGTGGCGTTCGACACCACGTTGTAGGCCATGTTGTAGACCTGGGGATCGGGCTCGACCAACTCGATCGTCAGACCGTCGTCGGCCATCAGTCCCTCGGCCACCGCCGCCCGGTCCCCTTCGTCCAGTGCGCAGGCGACCCAGGTGGCGCCGGTCCCCACCACCAGTGGATGGAGCGAGCCGGCCAGTCCGCCACCGGGGGACCCGAGCACCGGACGTCCGTCCTCGAGGTGGAAGGCGAGGGGACCCCGGTTGGAGACCAGCACGGTGTCCGCAAGCGTGCCGTCTCCGTCCAGGCGGGACCGGTCGATGGCCATGGACAGGGACGCTACCCGGTGACCACTCCGGGTGAGCGGAGAAATCGGCACTTGACAAGTTAGTGAGTGAGCACTCACAATGGACAGATGATGGCTCCGAGCAGACAGACCGCCGATGAGCGGCGCACCGCGGTGCTGGCCGCGGCCATCTCCGAATTCGCCCGATCCGGCTACGCGGGGACGTCAACCGAGGCCATCGCCAGCCGGGCGGGGATCTCCCAGCCCTATCTGTTCCGCCTGTTCGGCACCAAGAAGGATCTCTTCGTGGCCACCTACGACCTGGTGGGCGACCGCATCATCCGCGAGCTGACCTCGGTCAGCGAGGGCCTCGAAGGAGAGGAGGCGCTCGAAGCCATGGGCGCCGCCTATCTCGAGTTGATGCAGGACCCAGAGCTTCTCCAGGTCCAGCTGCACGGTTTTGCTGCCGCACCCGGGGACCCGGACATCGCACGCAGCTGCCGGCGGACCTTCGAGGTGCTCCAGGAGATGGTGGTCGAGCGGGCCCACGTGACCGATGAGAAGCTCCGCGAGTTCTTCGCCATGGGCATGTTGATCAACGTCATGGCCGCCATCGACCTGCTCTCCCTGTCCGAACCGTGGGCCCAGAGCCTGTGCTCGGTCCCCGAAAAGTCTGAAGCCATCCGATCCGCATCCCAGGCCCTCGAGGCACAGCGCCGTGCCGACGGGGTCGCCACCGAGGAGGTCCCCGCATGAATCAGCCGCTTACTGTCCCTCTCTTTTTGTCCGCTGTAACTAGTGAGCACTCACAACCAAAGGGTTGGCGCACCGTCCGCCGGGCCGGTGCCGGGCGTCGGGGAAGGACCTCGAAAGACTCGAACGAGCAGAGCACCTCGAACGAGCAGAGCACCTCCAACGAGCAGAGCACCTCGGCCGAGGAGAGCCGGCCTGGCCGGGCGGTCGACGGACCGGTGGGCCCGCCGGCCGAGACCGAGTCGAACGGTTCCGGCCCTGAGGTGTCGCCGCAGCCGATCTCACCGGCGGCGAGGTCGAGAGCGATCTGGGCCGTGGTGGTGACCGGGTTGGCCCTGTTCATGGCCTCGCTCGACAACCTGGTGGTCTCGACCGCTCTGCCGGTCATCCGGGTCCACCTCCATGCCGGCCTCTCCGGTCTGGAGTGGACGGTCAACGCCTACACACTGACCTTCGCCGTCCTGTTGATGTCGGCGGCGGCGGTCGGTGAGCGATTCGGCCGCAGGCGCATCTTCGTCCTGGGCATCGCCCTGTTCACCGCGGCGTCGGCAATGGCCGCCATGGCCCCCAGCATCGCCATCCTGGTCACCGCCCGGGCCCTTCAGGGCGCCGGGGGCGCCATGATCATGCCCCTGTCGCTGACCCTGCTGAGCGCGGCCGTACCGCCCCACCGGCGCAACGCCGCCTTGGGGATCTGGGGCGCCATCGGCGGCGCCGCGGTGGCCATCGGGCCCCTGGTCGGCGGCGCGGTGACCAGCGGGTGGTCGTGGCAGTACATCTTCTGGTTGAACGTGCCGGTGGGCATCGTGCTCGTGCCCCTGGCCTGGTGGAAGCTCTCGGAGTCCCGGGGAGCGCGTACCGGCTCGATCTGGTCGGGGTGGGACTGGTCAGCATCGGTCTGTTCGGGATCGTGCTCGGGCTGGTGCGCGGCAATGCCCACGGCTGGACCAGCGGGTCGGTGCTGGGCTCCTTCGTCGCCGGCTCGATCGCCCTGGCCGGCTTCATCGCCTGGGAGCTCCGGTCGAGCCACCCCATGTTGGATATCCGGCTGTTCCGCAACCGCGGGTTCGCCTCGGTCAATGTGACCGCCATGCTGTTCAGCTTCGGGATGTTCGGCTCGATCTTCTTCCTGACCCAATTCCTCCAGACGGTCCAGGGCCTGTCCCCCTTGGCTGCCGGCCTCCGCGTCCTGCCGTGGACGGCCATGCCCATGCTGCTGGCGCCGGTGGTGGGCATGTTGGCGGAACGCTGGGGAGGCAAGCCCCTCGTGGTGACCGGACTCGTCTTCCAGGCCATCGGGCTGACCTGGCTGGCGCTGCTGATCACCCCGTCGACGCCCTACGCGGCCATGGTGGCGCCGTTCGTGATCAGCGGCATGGGCATGACCCTCTTCTTCGTCCCCCTGGCCTCGCTGGTGCTCGGCGCGGTACCGGTGGCGCTGGAAGGGGTTGCCTCCGGGGCGAACAGTGCCTTCCGTGAGTTGGGGGGCGTTCTGGGAATCGCCATGCTCGGTGCCATCTTCGCCAGCCATGGTGGCTACCGCTCGGGACAGGACTACGTAAGCGGGATGACTCCCGCCGTCTACGTCGGCGCCGCCGTGGTGGCCCTCGGCGCTCTCACTGCCCTGTTCATCCCGGGTCGGCGGAGTCGCCGGGCCACCCTGGCGGACACTCCCACCGTGCTGTCGACGCCGGTGGCCGCCCTGGCGGCCGCCGATGCCGGGCCCCCGCCCGGGCCCGATGACCAGACCGGGCGTGGTGGGCACCGGCCGGTCGAGGAAGTGGCCTACGCCTCTGTCTGATGCCGTCTTTAATGCCGGCCTCAGTCCGGGGTGACGAGCGAGGCCCGGGCCAGGGCGGCCCGCAAGATGTCGGTGGCCTGTGGCCGCAGCTCTGCGAGCGGCCGGTTCCGGTGGATCCGGACTCCGAGGTCCACCTGGGCGACGGTCTGCACGCCGAAGACGGAGGCGACGTCGATCAGCAGCGCCAGCTCGACGGCATAGCCGTCGGCCAGGCCGCATTTCTCCAGGACCGAGCGCGGGGCGGCGGTCTCGCCGGCCAGCGGTTGCTCGATGGAGGCCAGGTAGGGGAAGAGGAGGTCGATGACCGGCTTGGCCATCAGCTCGGTGACCCGACCTCCCCCGTCGGGAATTCCGTGGAGCGGTCGCTGATAGAAGCCCTTGACCAAGGTGAGCGAATCGTCGGACAACAGAGGTCCGACCAGGCCGGTCACGAAATGGGGCCCGAAGTTGGTCACGTCGGCGTCGACGAACACGATCAGGTCGCCATCGGTGGCTTTCAACGCCGTGCGCATAGCCTGCCCCTTGCCTCCGTGGGGCGCCTCGGCCGCGATGACCTCGGCCCCGGCCTGCCGGGCCAGCTCCGCGGTCCGGTCGGTGGAGCCATCGTCGACCACCACGACCTCGTGGACCAGCGGTACGCCGTTCGAGGCACCGGTCAGTGACGAGACGATCGAGGAGACCACCTGGCCAACGGTCGCCTCTTCGTTGCGGGCCGGGACGCACACCGAGACCCGCCGGGACCCCTTGGCCTCGGCCAGCTCGGCCGGATCGAAACGGGCGTGGGTGTAGCGCCTCCTGTCCTCACCGGGTGTGCGTCCGATCGGCATGTCGCCCATCTTCGCTCACCCCGAACCACGGTGTGAAAGCGGATCTGCCAGCCGGCGTGCGGGACGCGGTCCTCCGCCCGCATTGACGTGGGTTCGCTTTTCGTCCAAAATAGAGGTCATCATCCAGAGCGGCTGAGGGACCGGGCCCAGCGACGCCGCGGCAACCAGAGTGCCATCTCGATCTGTCCAGGCAGGTCGGCATGCACGCAAGGTGCCAATGCCCGAGCGATGAGGTGACTGACGTGGATTTTGTTTCTGGGCTGCGCTGCCGTGAATGTGGACGTGCCTACCCCGCCGAAGCGTTGCATGTGTGCGACTTCTGCTTCGGGCCCCTGGAGGTGACCTACGACTACGAGCGCGTGGCGGCCACCATGACCCGTGAGCGGATCGCCTCCGGGCCCCGCTCCATCTGGCGATATGCCGACCTCCTGCCCGTCTCCGATCCGGCCCCGGTCGATCTGGGGGCCGGATTCACCCCGTTGATCCGGGCGGATCGACTGGCCGCCGAACTGGGCCTGGGCGAGTTGTGGGTCAAGGACGACACTGCCAATCCGACCGGTTCCTTCAAGGACCGGGTGGTGTCGGTGGCGCTGACCAAGGCACGTCAGCTCGGATTCAAGATCGCCGCATGCGCCTCCACGGGGAACCTGGCCAATTCGGTGGCCGCCCACGCGGCGCGGGCCGGCATGGAGTCGGTGGTGCTGATCCCCCATGACCTCGAGGCAGCCAAGGTGACCATGACCTCGGTCTACGGGGGAAGGGTGATTGCCGTGGAGGGCAGCTACGACGACGTCAATCGTCTGTGCGCCGAGCTGACCAGCGAGCAGCCCTCGTGGGCGTTCGTCAACGTGAACGTGCGCACCTACTACGCCGAAGGGTCGAAGACGCTTGCCTTCGAGGTGGCCGAGCAGCTGGGGTGGGAGGCGCCCGATCACGTGGTGGTACCGATCGGCTCGGGGAGCCAACTGACCAAGGTGGCCAAGGGATTCGACGAGCTGTGGAAGGTGGGGCTCCTGGACGAGGAGCCCTCGGTGCGAGTCTCGGGTGCCCAGGCCGAGGGATGCTCACCGGTGGCCACGGCCTTTGCCGACGGCACCGACGCCATCCGCCCGGTGAAGCCCGAACACCATCGCCAAATCGCTGGCCATCGGCAACCCCGCCGACGGTTGGTACGCGCTCGACGCCATCCGCACGTCGGGTGGATCCTGCGCCTCGGTCACCGACGACGAGGTGATCGAGGGGATTCGGTTGCTGGCTCGAACCGAGGGGATCTTCGCCGAGACAGCGGGCGGTGTGACCATCGCCACGCTGGCCAAGCTGGCCGCGCAGGGAGTGATCCGCTCCGACGAGCGGGTGGTTGCCATGGTCACCGGGCACGGTCTGAAGACCGTGGAGGCCCTGTCCGGCGTGGTCGGACCGACCGCCTCCATCGCCCCCACCCTCGAAGCGTTCGCCGAGGCCATCGGCGAGGACTTCGAGACGGTGGGCGGGCCGACCGCCGGGAGCGCAAGATGAGCGTCACCGTCCGGATCCCCACCCAGCTGCGGACCCTCACCGGAGGCGTCCGGTCAGGTGTCGGTCGAGGGCTCGACGGTCGGTGAAGTGCTCAAGGCGCTCGACGGAGCCCATGCCGGCTTCGGCGAACGACTCTTCGACGACGGGGGCGATCTGCGCCGCTTCGTGAACGTCTTCCTGGCCGACGAGGATGTCCGCTTCCTCGAGGGTCTGGCCACCCCGGTTGCCGACGGCCAGACCCTGTCGATCGTTCCGGCCGTCGCCGGAGGCTGACTAGGGGGCAGAGCCGGAGGCTGACGAGGGGCAGAGCCGGACCGAGAGTAGAGCCGGGGGCTCCGGTTCAGGCCCCCAGTCCATGCAGGATGAAGGCGCAGGTTCTGGCCGCTGTCTCCGACGCCGGCCGGGGGAGCGGCTCACCGGCACGGACGGCCATGGCACCGTAGATCTGCTGGCCGATCAGGTCGACGGCCTCGTCGGGATCACCGTCCCGGAATGTGCCTGCTGACACGCCCTCGATGTACAGGTCGCGGATCAGCCGGGCGATGTTCAGGCCGATCAGTGCCAGTTCGTTGCCCACCGCCTCGCCTCCCTGCACGACGGTGCCCTGGGTCACCAGGGCCAACCGGAAGAACGCAGGGTCGTCGTCGATGCGCTCCAGCATTCCCTCGATCAGCCGCTCGAGCCGGTGGGCCGGCTCACCGTCTTTCTCCCAGGAGTCGGCGATGTCGTCGAGCAATTGCTCGTGCATGCCTTTGAGGCAGGCGCGGAGGAGTTCGTCCCGATTGGCGAAGTAGACGTACACGGTCGATCTGGCCACGCCCGGCTTCGGCGGCGATGTCGTCCATGGAGACGTCGGTGGAGCCGCGTTCACCGAACAGGCGCCGGGCCACGGCGATGACCTGGTCACGACGAAAGTCCCGGATGACCTCCTTGAGGTCGTCGGCCGATCGGCGGGCTGACATCTAGGCGGAGACGCGGCGCTGCCGGGGGGAAGGCCACCGGGATGTGCTTCACCCCGTTGATGAACGGCGACTGAAGACGCTGGACTTCACCGTCCAGGCTGATGTCGGGCATCCGGTCGAGGAGGTGCTCGAACATGACCCGGATCTCCATGCGGGCCAGGTTGGCTCCCAGGCAGAAATGGGGGCCGCCGGCGCCGAAGGCCATGTGGGGATTGGGGTTGCGGGTGATGTCGAAGCGCTGGGGATCCTCGAAGACCGCCTCGTCCCGGTTGGCCGAGATGTGGAAGAACACCACCTTGGAGTCCTCGTCGATGGGCTGGCCCCCGAGTTCGAACGGGCGGCTGGTCTGGCGCCGGAAGTTCATCACCGGGGTGACGTACCGCAGCATCTCCTCCACCGCCGACGGCAGCAGGGAGCGGTCGTTGCGGAGCAGTTCCCACTGGTCGGGATTGTCGAAGAACGCGGCCATCGCCCCGGAGATCAGATTTCGGGTGGTCTCGTTGCCGGCCACGGTCAGCAGCAGGAAGAACAGCTCGAGCTCGATTTCGGAGAGCTTCTCCCCTTCGACGTCCACAGTGGTGAGCACGCTCATCAGATCGTCGTGGGGATCGGCCCGCTTGGTGGCGAAGAGCTCCGAGGCGTAGGCGTACAGCTCCATGGCCGCCTGTTGGGGAGCCGCCTCCTCTTCGGTCTGGTACTCGGGATCCTCGCTGCCGATCATCCGGTTGGACCAGTTGAACATCCGGTGCCGGTCCTCGTTCGGGACGCCCAGGAGCTCGGCGATGACCACCAGCGGCAGCTCGGCGGCGATGTCGGTGACGAAGTCGGCCTTGCCCTGCTCGATGACCGAGTCGATGATGTCGTCGGCGGCCGCGTTGATCCGCTCGTGGAGCTGGTTGACCATCCGGGGGGTGAACCCCTTGTTGACCAGCCGCCGGTAGCGGGTGTGGAGCGGGGGGTCCATGTTCAACATCACCATCTGCTGTTGGGCCAGGTCGTCCTCGCCCAGCTCCCAGATGAAGGTGGCCTTCTTGGACGAGGAGAAGTGCTCGAAGTCCCGGTTGACCACGGTGCAGTCGGCGTGGGAGGTGACCGCCCAAAACCCGGGCCCGTCGGCCTCCTCGTGCCACCACACCGGAGCGTTCTTCCGGAGGAAGGCGAACCACTGGTGGGGGACCCCGTCGGCGAAGGGCTTCGGATCGGTGAGGTCGATGTCCTCGAAGTCGATGCCGCTGAGGTCGATCTCGGTCTCTGACATGTCGGATGCCCCTTCCAGTCGATCGGACACACTGTCTGATCCACTGGATCGTAAGTCCGAACTGCCGGGAAGTCAACGATGGGGCGGGAGACCGCCGCCGGATCAGGTGCTTCCAGTCGACCTCCCCGTCGATGATCACCCGGGGCTCCTCGGTGAGCACGAAGTCGAGGTGGTCGAGGTCGAGGAACCGGGGAAGGTCCTCGAACATGGCCGGCGAGTCCACCTCGTTCATGTGGGCGCAGTACTCGTCCATGGACGCGAACCACTGGACGGTGACGCCGTCGTAGCCCGAGCGGTCGTCGTCATCCCGGTAGTCGTCCAGTGAACGGGGATTCTGCTCGTAGCGGATCACGTGGCTGCCCGCATTTGCTGGTGGCGATCAGCGGGCCGTGGTGCTCCCGCCAGTAGTCGCTGGAACTCGGCCGGGGTCATCCCTTCCTTGCGCTTCAGCAGACAGGTCAGCTTGATCATCGAGGGTCCCTCCCCTAGCGGTGTGGTGCTGTTTGACAACGGTGGTATTCGCATGGCACTGCGGCCCACCTCAGCCGGCGATCGGTGGAGAGAGGCTCCCCCGTTCGGGCGCCGATTGGCAAACCGGGGCCGGTGGGTGCAGTGGGTGAAAACAGTGAACGATCCGGTTCATCGCTGTGGTGGTGGTCAATGAATCTTCTGTGCGCAGAACAGATCGGTGACGTAGGGCATCTCGATCGGATCATCCAGTCGCGGCCGCGAATTCGGCGACCTCGTCCAACAGTGCCTGGCGCTTCAGGTCGGGGAGGACCCTGACGTAGCTCCGCGACGCCACCTGTTCGACGAACTCGATGGCGTTGACCGACTGGACGAACGAGAACTTGACGCGTGTCACCGGACGGAACAGGCCCGATGCGTCGACGATGGGACCGAAGTCCATCCCCATCGGATACGGCTGGCACTGATCCCACTTGCTGATCCGGACCAACTCGGCGACCATCGGATCGGACTCGTCGCGCTCGTTCCAGATGAGGGCCAACCACCCCCGGGAGCGCAGCACCCGGGCGATCTCCGGAAGCGCCCGGGGTGGGTCGAACCAGTGGAAGGCCTGGGCGACCACCACGGCGTCCATCGACTCGCCGACCAAAGGGATCATCTCCGCCGTCCCTCCGACCAGCGGCACCCCGGGGACCATCCGACCGAACACCTCCCGCATCGAGGCGGAGGGCTCGACGGCCAGACAGGCGGCCCCGGCAGCGTCGAGTTGCCGGGTGAGCTTGCCGGTTCCCGCCGCCAGGTCGAGCACCCGGCTCCCGGGGATGATGCCGGCTGTCGACATCAGGTGGGCGATGGAGTCCTCGGGATAGCCGGGACGGGCCCGCTCGTAGACGTCGGATCCCGATTCGAAACCGACGCGGCCGAGGCACGCGCGCTCGGACTGCTCGCCCGTCGACATGCGGCGATTCTATTGGAGGCAGATGGCGTGTCTATCGGGGGCAGATGACGCTCCCGCATGGGTCGCGTGCGCCTCACCACGGTCGACCGCGACGACCGGAGGTGGAGGGTTGGTCGGGCTGGGAGGATCGCCGGGAATGCAGGGCATCAGATAGCGTCGGGAAGTGACCGATGGCAGCCCGGGCCCCGACGATGCGGCCACATCTCCCAGGCGACACCGTCGCCGGTGGCTCAACGCTCTCATCCATGCCGGCTGGGAGTGGACGGCCCGGCACGGCGCCACCGGGCCGGACGATCGCCTGGCCGCCCGCTTCGGGGGCTTCGGCCCCGGCAGCTGCCTGGCCTTCCCACCGGGGGCCATCTTCGGTGAACGCTGGATCCACCTGGGACGGGACACGCTGGTCGGACCCGATGTCAGCATCTCGGCCGGCATGGTGCCGGGCCAGAACATGGTCACCGATCCCGTGGTGCGGATCGGCGACCGCTGCATGATCGGGCGGGGGAGCCACATCGTCGGCCACTTCCAGGTGGACATCGGTGATGACGTCCACACGGGCCCGTACGTCTACATCACCGACCAGAACCACGGCTATGAGGATCCCGACGAGGTGGTGCACGCCCAGTGGCCCAGCGACGTCCCGGTGATCATCGGCAGCGGTAGTTGGCTCGGCACCGGCGTGGTCATCCTCCCGGGAACCGAGCTCGGGAAGAACGTGGTCGTCGGTGCCGGAGCGGTGGTGCGAGGCACTTTTCCCGATCATTGCGTGATCGCCGGTGTGCCCGCCCGCGTCGTGCGCCGCTACGTCCCCGGGTCGGGCTGGGCCAACGGTTCGGGCTCCACGACGACACCCGCTTCTCCGTCGGCGCCCGGAGTCGCCCCGTCGGCCGCTTCGGCGGGCACCGCCGGGATGCGGTCCTCCGCCCGGTCACCGTCCGGGTCGGGTGGGCCGACCGATCCGATGGATCCGGTCCCCATCGACGAGGTCCCCATCGACGCCGTCCCCACGGTGGTGTCGCCGACCCGCCCGAGTCCGTAACGTCGCACCACCTCGGATGCCTCCTCTCGGCCCTGGGCGATCAGGGCCTGGGTGGAGGAGAAGTCGTCGAAGTCCCGGGTCCCCCCGGCGCTCCCGCTGCACAGGATGACCTCGACACCGGGGGGGATCTCGGACATCTCCCGTGCGAACCGGGCGTGGATGGAGATGAAGAGGGCGTTGAGCATGGCCTCCACCGGCCGCCTGGGCGAGACCGGCTCGTAGTGTGACGGACCGCACAGCAGCACCACGATGCGGGTCGCCCCGGCATCGATGGCCCGACGGATGGGGACGTTGTTGACCACCCCGCCGTCGATGAACCGGTCGCCGTCGATCTCGATCGGCGGGAAGATGGCCGGGATGGCGGTGGAGGCCAGCACCGCCTCGGCAACCGGCCCATAGGTGAACCACCGCTCGAGGCCGTCGGTCAACGAGGTGGCCACCACCTCAACGGGTACCGTCGGCCTCCTCGAGGCGCTCGAAGTCGATTCCCTCCTCGATGATCTTCCGCAGTCCGGTGTTCGGATAGACCGAGTCCCGTTGTTGCACGTAGAGCCAGGGCCCGTGCAGACGCCCCTGCGGGTAGACGGCGTCCCGGGTGAGGCCGGTCCAGATCTCGGTCATCCGCTCGACCCCTTCCCGGGTCGGGTCGCCGGCGAAGGCGACTCCGTTGAGGGCGCCCACCGACGCCCCGTAGATCCGATCCGGGACGAAGCCGTGCTCGGTGAGCACCTGGAGCATGCCGATCTGGACTGCCCCCCTGGTCCCCCCTCCGGCCAGAACCAGTGCAGTCAGGTGGTCGTGGCTCCTGGTGGTCGTCGTCGTCATCCCCGTGTTCGGCCAACCACTGGGACCGCGACGCCGCCGGCCCGCTGGAAGGTGAAACGGAGGACCAGCACCAACAGGACCGCGGTGACCACGATGAACAGGCCGAAGACGACGGCGAAGGAGGTGACCGCAAGGTCCGGGTTCATCGCAGCAAAGGCTACCGGCGACATCGAGTCCCGATCTGGGTGTGACACCCATCGGTCACACTGACTCCATGCTTGTGATGGACGTCGACCGGGTAGCCGAGCCCGGCGAGTGGCCAGGCCTTTCTGACTCCTCTCGGCGGCAGGATCCGCCTTGCACCGGTCCATCGACCGTCCATCGGCGGCACGGGCCCACCGGGGTTCCTACGGCTGGCGGCCACTGGCCGGACCCGACCTGCTCGAGCGACTCCGGAACACCGGACGGCCCCGGCCCCGGCAGACCCCGAGCTCAGCGGCAGGCTTCGGCTCATCCTCGACCAGGGTCTGCCTCCCGGACCCGACGGCACGGGTACCGGGCCCAGAGTCCGTGCCGGGCGTGCCGGCCCCGGGGGGCACGGTCCCCTACCCGGGTCTCGCCTGGTGGTGACCAAGGACCGCCTCACCCGGGTGTTGGCCTGTGAAGCCCACCAGGTGGCCGTCGAATTCGGCGAACGCCCACCGACCATCGCCATGGCCTGCGGCGCCATCGTGGATGTCCTCTTCCGTCAACTGGTCACCGTCGGCACGATCGGGGATCCCATGGCCGATGGCTTGGCCGCCTTGTCGGTCGACGATCACCAGCGCGACCTGGTGTCGTGGATCGAGCGACTGCCCGGTCCGGAACGGGACCAGCTCCACGCCGAGGTCGAGCGTCAGGCCGGCGGCCTGTGCCGTCGGTGGCCGAGCCTCGACCCGGCCTGGCTGCCCCGCACCCAGCAGGCACTGCGGGTCCCCGCTGGCCGGCGGCACGGTCGAGCTGTCGGCCCGGGTGGACCTGGCCATCGGCGCCCCGGCTACGGATGAGGCCTCGGTGGCCATCGTCGAGATCAAGTCCGGGGTGCGCAGGGCCGAGCACCGCGCCGATCTCCACTTCTACGCCCTGCTCGAGTCGTTGCGCAGCCCGGCGCCTCCGTTCGTGGTGGCGACCTACTACACGCGGACCGGTGAGTTCGATGTCGACCCGGTCTCCGAGGAGCTGCTGGTCGGTGCGGCGCGGCGGACACGGCCTGGGACCCGGCGGTTGTGGAGGCTGTCGCAGGGATCGGATCCTCGGCGCACGCCGCGTCGTCCCGGTGCGGTGCCTGTGCCGCCAGGCCCGAGTGCAGCGTCGGCAGCTGGCCGGGCCATGGGCAGGCCGGCGGCGGGTTGCCGCGGTGAGGCAGCGCCATGAACCACCTCGCCGACGTCACCGGCCTGTTCCTCGAGCCGGCAACGGGTGCCATCGACGACAGCCTTCGAGACCGGCTGCGTGACCGTCTCGTCTCCGGGATCGCTCCGGTGGTCGAAGGTCTGCCCGCCGGCGAGCCCGTCGTGGTCTCCTTGCCGCTCCTGCGTCGGGCCCGTGCCCGCCCCGACGCTCCGCTACTGCCGGAGGAGCCCTTCGTCTGGAAGCCGGCCTTCGCCGGCGTTCACTTGGGTCTGGCGGTGGTCGACGCCTGCGTCGACGGTCGATTCCGCCACCCCGATGGAGGCCATCGGCCCGGTGTCCGACGCGGCCGTGGCGGAGTGGGAGCGAACCGGGTGGCGCACCTTCCACTGGGAACCGTGGTTCGCCCGGCTGGCCCCGGGGGCGCGGGCCGTGGTGCTGGCCGAGGCGCGTGGGCTGGGCCACTGCGTTCTGGTCGTCCTTCGACTGGAACGGCTTCCCCGGCGTCCCCGGGTAGGGGGACCCGACGACCAGTGGATGTGCCCGGCGGGTCGGGTCGGTCCGTCCTCAAAGCCCGGTCCGAGCTGCGGGTCCCCTTGCCGGGCGATCCGTCGGCCGTCGCACGTGGGGGCGGCCGGCCCGCCGATGGCGCTGGTCTCGGTGTCCGGCGGTTGCCCCGGGGCCGCCTGGGCCGAGGAGCTGGCCTTCCTGGCCCTGGTGGCCGGATTGCGCTCGCCGTCGCGGCCCGGTCCCCGCCCGGGTGGTGGGCCTGTGGCCCGATGCCGGCATCCACGCCGCCGTGGACATGGACGACGCCGTGCTCGACCGCGGCCGCCGAACGGGTGATCGCCACCGTCGACGCCGTCGTCAACGCCCGCCGGTCGAGTGGCGCGTGAGCCAGGCTGTTGAGCCGGTCTGGCCTGCGCCAGCGAGCTCGGCGCCGGTTCAGAACAGCGCTCGTGCCGCCTTGGTGTCGGGCTTGCCCGCCGCGGTCAGCGGGATCGCATCGACCACCAGCAGCTGACGGGGGATCTTGTAGCCGGCGATCTGGTCCCGGCAGTGCTCCTGCAGGTCCTCGAGGGTCGGGGGCGCCCGTGTCCCGTCGCGGGTGGACGACCACCGCCACCCGCTCGCCGAACCGGTCGTCGGGGAGCCCGACCACGATGGCGTCGAAGACACCGGGGTGGGTCTTGACCGCCGCCTCGACCTCTTCGGGAAAGATCTTCTCGCCCCCGGAGTTGATCGACGCCGATCCCCGGCCGTGGACGGTGATGGTGCCGTCCGACTCCACCGAGGCCAGGTCGCCCGGGACCGACCACCGCATCCCCGTCGGCGTCCACCGGGAAGGTGGCCTCGGTCTTGGCCGGGTCCTTGTAGTAGCCGATCGGGATCCTCCCGGTGCGGGCCAACCGGCCGATCCTCCCGTCCCCGGGGGTGAGGGGCCGCAGATCGTCGTCGAGCACCGAGGTGTCCTCGCTCATCACGAACCGCGGCCCGGTGGCCCCGTCCTCGACCGCCCCGTGGGCCCCGCTCTCGCTCGACCCGAACCTGTCCATGATCATGACGTTGGGAAGTTGCTTGCTTCAGTTCGTCCTTGACTGTTGACGAGAGCATGGCTCCGCCCGAGCCGATCACGACCAGGGTGGAGGTGTCGTAGGTGCCGGGCGGCTGCGGCGGCCAGGGCGTCGGCCAGTGGCCGGGCCATGGCGTCACCGACCAGCCCCATCGAGACCACGCCCTCGTCACCGACCAACCGCCACACCGAGTCCGGGTCGTAGCGGTGGTCGGTGTAGAGCACGGCGGTACCGCCCATCATGAACGCGTTCCACATGACCCACTGGGCGTTGCCGTGCATCAGGGGCGCCACCACCAGCATCACGACCCGACGGGTGTCGTCGGGGTTGATGCCGCTCGGCCAGCTGGTCGGCGGTGGCTGATGGGCGAGGCACCCCATCCACCCCCGCCCATGGCGGCGAAGAAGATGTCCTCCTGTCGCCAGAGCACACCCTTGGGCATCCCGGTGGTGCCACCGGTGTAGAGCACGTAGATGTCGTCGGCCGACCGTGGCCCGAAGTCCCGGGCCGCTCCGACGCGACGCCAGCGCCACCTCGTAGCGGACGGCGGTGGGCACCAGGTCGGCCTCGGGAGAGCCGTCGTCGATGACCACCAGTGGGATCGGGTCGGTGCCGCCGTGGTCGGGGATCGACTCGGCCACCAACGGGGACAGGGCACGTTCGAACACCAGCATCTCGAGATCGGCGTTGTCGATCACGTAGCGGAGCTCCGCGGCCACGTAGCGGAAGTTGAGGTTGACCGGGACGGTGCGCGCCTTGTAGCAGCCGATCATCGCCTCCGCCCATTCGGCACAGTTGTGGGCCAGGATCCCCACGTGGGCGCCGGTGCCGATCCCCCGGGTGCCGAGGTAGTGGGCGAACCGGTTGGCCCGCTGGTCCAGTTGCCGGTAGGTCAACCGGACCGGGCCGGCCACCAGGGCCAGGCGGTCGGGGACGGTGTCGACCACCACCTCGAACAGGTCGGCCAGGTTGAACTGTCTGGATGCCATGGCACCTCTCCTCATCTCCGACCCGATCTCCGACCCACTCGGCCCTATCGGCGAGCGTGCCGGGGGCGGACCCGGTGCGCCCTCGGATTGCCGCACGAGCCGGCCCGTAGCATGCTGCACTCGGCCGGACACTCTGTAGCACGTCCGACCACATCGGCCGGCACAGCGCGGCCTCAGGACGAGGCAGGAGGGTGGAAGCGTGGGTAGCGACACCGGGCGCGACATCGCCGGATATTCGGCACTGGTCACCGGGGGTGGCAGCGGCATCGGGCTCGGCACAGCCTCTCGCCTGGTCGCGGGACGGCGCCCACGTGACCATCTGCGGTCGCACCGAGGAGCGCCTCCGTTCGGCGGTGGTCACACTCGACGAGGTGGCCCGGATCTCGTCCGCCGGCGGTTCTCCGGAGGGTTCGGCAACCTATGTGGTGGCCGACGTGACCGTCGAGGAGCAGGTCGCCGGGCGGTGGCCGCCGCGGCCGCCGAGCGCGGTCGGCTCGAGATCCTGTTCGCCAACGCCGGAGGGGCGTCGCACATGGGACCCATCGCCGATGCCGACCTCGGCCAGGTCCGGGCCACCGTCGATCTCAACCTGGTCGGCACCTTCCTCTGCATCAAGCACGCCGCCCCGCTGATGGCCGCCGGCGTCGGCTCCGGCGTCGAGGGCAGTGAGGCAACCGGCGGGTCGATCATCGGCATGTCCTCGGGGGCCGGGCGGTTCCCCCATCGCTACCTGTGGGCCTACGGGGCGGCCAAGGCGGGGATCGACATGCTCTGCAAATGCGCGGCCGAGGAGTTGGGCGGCTCCGGCGTGCGGGTGAACAGCGTGCAGCCGGGCATCGTCGATGACGAGCTGATGGCGCCGATCACCGCCGGCGGACCGTTGCTCGACGAGTACCTGGCCCAGATGCCCATCAGCCGGCTCGGGACAGTGGAGGACATCGCCGCGCTGGTCCGGTTCCTGGCCGGCCCGGAGTCCACGTGGATCAGTGGCGAGAACTTCGCCGTCGACGGCGGCCATCATCTGCGCGGCGGGGCCAACTACGGTCTGCTCTTCGGCGAATAGCCTGGTGCCGGGCCCTATCGGTCCTCCTCGCCGAGGCCGGCCCGAATGTTTTCGCTGGGATCAGGACGGTAGCGTCGGCACGGTGATCGTCGACAGGGAACGCTGATGCCGGGCATGGGTAGCCCCCCGGGCACCGGCAACTCGACCATCATCGGGGCCTTCCACGATGCGCTGGTCCGCCAGGGCGCGGCCATCTTCGTGATCCTGGTCCTGCTGGTGGTGGCGTGGAACGGGCTTCGCTCCATGCAGTACCGGCGGGCGGCGGCGCGGGGCGAGCGCTACCCGGGCCCGCGA
This sequence comes from uncultured Acidimicrobiaceae bacterium, assembly GCA_963774885.1. Lineage (GTDB taxonomy): Bacteria > Actinomycetota > Acidimicrobiia > Acidimicrobiales > RAAP-2 > Bog-756. The sequence goes on along the minus strand of CAVZGQ010000002.1, from coordinate 392,075 downwards.
CCGGTGGTCGGTCCCGAGCCCATCGCCCGCCGGGTGTTGCGAGTCGGGTTTGCCGTGCTCTGGATCGTCGACGGTCTCCTGCAGATCCAGCCGGGGATGCCCCTCGGCCTTGCCTCCGGCGTCCTCCAGCCGGGGGCGGTCGGATCGCCGGGTTGGGTGCAGAGGCTGGTCGGTGTGGCCGTCGGCGCCTGGTCTCGGCATCCAACCGAGGCAGCGGCCGCGGCAGTGTGGATCCAATTGGGCATCGGCATGATGCTCTTGGTCGCCCCGCGGGGCCGGTGGTCGCAGGTCGCCGGGCTGGTAAGTGCCGGCTGGGGCCTGGTGGTGTGGGTCTTCGGCGAGGCATTCGGCGGGCTGTTCGCGCCGGGGCTCACCGTGCTGTTCGGTGCGCCAGGGGCTGCCTCGTTCTACGTGGTGGCCGGGGGCCTTCTCGTTCTCCCCGAACGCGCCTGGGACGGCCGCCAGCTGGGTCGGGTCATCACCGGGTCGCTCGGCGCCTTCCTGCTGGCCATGGCCGGGCTGCAGGCCTGGCCGGGCCGGGGCTTCTGGCAGGGCCGGTCCCATGGACAGCTGGGGACGCTGGCAGGCATGGTCCGAGAGATGGCCACCACCTCCCAACCGCACTATCTGGCCGCCATGGTCTCGTCCTTCGGGTCTTTGACCGAGGCCCACGGGTGGGCGGTGAATCTGTTCTCGGTGGTGGCCATGGCGGCGATCGGGGTGGCGCTGGTGTCGGGGCGTCAGGTACGGCTGGCGGTGGTCGCCCTCATCGTGTTCGGCGTGGCCGATTGGGTGTTCATCGAGGACTTCGGGGTGTTCGGCGGCACCGGCACCGATCCCAACTCCATGCTCCCCCTGCTGCTGGTGGCGACGGTCGGCTACCTGGCCGTCGCCAGGGCACCGGCTCCAGCGCCGGCCCCATCGCCGGTCGAGGCCACGGTTCCGTTGCCGGCTGCCGGCGTGGGGGGCGCCGATGTGGCAGACGGCCCTCGACGACCGTGGTGGGAACGTCTCGACCCCGGCTACGCCGGTCGGTTGGCCGCGGTGGTCGGCGCTGTTGTCATCGTGTTGGTCGGCACCGCGCCGATGGTGGCGGCGGCGGTGAACCCCCACGCCGACACCTTGTTGACCGAAGCCAGCAACGGCGCCCCCAATGACGCCAACGGCCCTGCACCCGCCTTCCAGCTGGTCGATCAGTCGGGTCGGCCGGTGTCCCTCGCCGACCTCCACGGCTACACGGTGGCGCTGACCTTTCTGGATCCGGTGTGCACCACGGACTGCCCGGTGATCGCCCAGGAGTTCCGGGTGGCCAACCAGTTGCTGGGCGGCGAGGCCAACAAGGTCCGTTTCGTGGCCGTGGCCGCCAATCCGATCTACAACTCGGTCTCGGTGGTGGCCGCCTTCGACCGCCAGGAGGGCCTCGATGCCCAGTCCAACTGGCTGTTCCTCACCGGGTCGAGGAGCATCCTCCAGGCGGTCTGGAACGACTACGGCGTCGGCGTTGCCGTGGCCCCTGCCGGTGGGATGGTCGTACACGCCGATCTGGCCTACGTGATCGACGGGAACGGGAACATCCGCCGGATCATCAACGCCGACCCCGGAGACGGAACGTCGGACCGGGCATCGTTCTCCAGTCTGCTGGCGGCGCAGATCACCCAAGTCATGCGTGCATGAGAGGCCGGGCACTGGTGGCGGTGGTGGTTGTGGCGGTGGCGGTGGTGGTGGTGGTCATCGTGGTGGAACGGACGGGAGCAGGCCGGGGAGACAGCGGGCCCGGCTCGCCGGCATCAGCATCGGGAGGGACGGGAGCCCTGCTGGTCTCGGGAGCGGCGTCGGCCACCGTGTCCTCCCTGGTGATTCCCATGGGGCGCCTCGGCGACCCGGCCAACACCTTCTGGCAGCTCTTCCTCCGCCCGGTGGGTTCGGCGTCGTGGTCCCTTCGAACCCCTCCCGGTGTGGCCGACAACGGTGGCCTGGTAGCGGCGATACCCCCGACCGGCCCGCTCACCACCGGATTCCTCCCGTCGGCCGATTTGACCTTCTCGCCCATCGCCCAGAGCACTGACGGTGGCGGTTCGTGGTCGCCGACGGCGCTCCCCACCGCCCTGGTCCGGGTTCCGGACGCACTGACGGCGAGCGCCTCGGGACGGGTGCTCGCCCTGGTGCGCCAAGCCGGACAGACCGTGCTGTCGAGCCCAGCCGGTTTGTCGGCGTGGAACCGGTTGGTCTCTACCGGGACCGTGGCCAGGGAGGACCCGACGTGCCGGGTCTCGGCCATCTCGGCGGTGGCCTTCGGTGCCGACAGCCAGCCCCTCCTCGGCCTCGCCTGTGCCGCCGCCGGCCACATCGGCATGGTTGCCACCTCGGTCCCCTCGTCCACCGGGGACGCCCCCGAGTGGCACGACGTGGGGCCCGCCCTCACCACCGGGCGGGCCGGCACGGCCACGGTGGCCCGCCTCCAGAGCACCCCCGGGGGAGCCGCCGGCTTGGCCGTGGTCAGGTCCTCGTCGACGTCGTCGCTGGTGGCATTCTGGAGCATGGGAGCGCTCGATCGTTGGGTGGAGTCGAGGCCGACAACGGTTCCGGCCGGGTGGACGCTCGAATCAACGATGGTGGACGACGGCCAGCGTGGTGTCACCGTGCTGCTCGCCTCGGGCAGTCGCCGGCGGATCGAGGAGGTGGCCGGTGGCGGTTCGGCCTGGACCACGTTGCCGTCCCCCCCGGCGGGAACCGATGCCGTGGCCACGGTGGGGACCGAGACCGACGCCTTCGTGCCCTCGGGGTCGCGGCTGGCGGTGTGGGCGTGGTCGCCGACCTCGTCGGCGTGGAGCCGTTCCGCGGTGATCACCGTTCCCATCCAGTACGGATCCTCCAGTTGATGCGGGCGCTGACGTGACCCTGCTTCTGGTCGCTCCGGACAAGTTCAGGGGAACGGTGACGGCAACCGAGGCATCGGAGGCGATGGCGCGGGGGGCCTCATCGTCTGGCTGGGCGGTGCACCAGCGGCCACTGTCGGATGGCGGCGAGGGCTTTCTCGACGCGCTCGAGGCAGTGAGCACGGGACGGGGGACGGTGGAGGTGACCGGGCCGCTCGGGCGTCCGGTTCGAGCAGGGTGGATCCGGGTGGGCAACCTCGCCATCGTGGAGATGGCCCAGGCCTCCGGGCTGGCCCTGGTCGGCGGGGCCAAGGGGAACGATGCCGTTGCGGCATCGTCGCGGGGCACCGGTGAGCTCATCGTGGCCGCCGCCCGAGCCCTCTCGGAGCCGGCTCCCGCCCCACGGGCCGGAGTTGCCGGACCGTTCAGAGCAGAGTTCGGGGATTGGGGGACGGCGCCCACCGTCGTGGTCGGCCTCGGTGGGTCGGCCACCACCGACGGGGGTGTCGGGGCGCTGACCGCCATCGAGGAGTCCGGGGGTCTGGGAGGGACCGCACTGGTGGGCGCCTGCGACGTGGACGTCGACTTCCTCGAGGCGGCCCGTCAATTCTCACAGCAGAAGGGGGCCGACGCGGCCCAGACGATCGAGCTCGAAGGCCGCCTTCGACGGGTCGCGGCGCAGTTCAAGGAGCGGTTCGGTGTGGATGTGCTCACCGTGCCGGGGGCCGGCTCCGCCGGTGGTCTCGGGGGGGCGATCGTCTCCCTGGGTGGGCGTCTGCGATCGGGGTACACCGTGGTGAGCGAGCTGCTCGGGGTGCACGCAGAGCTGACCAAGTGCCAGTTGGTGGTGACCGGTGAGGGTGCATTGGACTCGACGTCGTTCGCCGGCAAAGTGGTGGGATCGCTCCTCGGGGACGCCGCCGCGTCCGGCGTGCGGGCGTTGGTCATCGCCGGGAGGACCACACCGGAGGCCGTCGAAGCAGCCACCCGGCTCGGTGCCCAGGTGGTATCGCTGAGCGAGATGTTCGGGGAGAAGCGGGCCCTGGGTGACACGGCGACCTGCATCGAGACGGCGGTGACCGAGGTGGTCGGCTCGGCCGGTCCCGGCTGACTCCGAACCGTTCCGAGCGGCACAGTGACACTCTGGGCACCCGCCACTGGGTGGTGCCAATAGTAAATAAGATTGACTATCTGTTTAGTTGTCGATATGATCGGCGCATGGCCGTGGAGGAGGAGGGCGGGCCGTCGAGGACCAGTCAGGTGGTGGCAGTGGTACGCGCCGGACTGGTTCGACCGCACACCCCGGCCGGCGATCCCGATGCCCAGCGAGCGCTGTGCGTGGGCATGCCGGCCGCTCCCGCCGAACGATGGCGGGACGAGGTGACCGAACGGACCCGGTTCTTCGACGGGCAGGTGGTCACCGCCATCGCCACCGGTGTCCGCCAGGTCGTCATCGTCGGCGCCGGCTACGACGACCGCGCCCTCCGGTTCCGGACGCCGGGTGTCCGCTTCTTCGAAATCGACCATCCCCTCACCCAGGTCGACAAAGTCAGCCGCGTGCGGACCATCCGGGCCGGCACCGGCGGGGTGGCATACGTCCCCGCCGACTTCGGTCGTGACGACATCGGTGACCTGCTCGCCGCCCACGGTCACGACGTCACCGCGCCATCCCTGTTCATCTGCGAGGGCGTGCTCGTCTATCTCGACCAACCGACGATCTCTGCACTGCTCCGCGCCCTCCGGTCCCGGGCCGGAGCGACGAGCACCTTGGCTGCCAGTCTGGCCACCCACCCCGATGGAATCGATTCGACCCTGGTGGCCGACACGGCCAACGCCCGGCGGCTGAACGGAGCCAGCGAGCCATGGCTCACCATCCTCCCCGCCGGCGAGCACCGTGCACTGCTTTCCGGTGCCGGATGGCACGCCGAGGCCACGGCCAGCGTTGGTCGAGGTGGGGACGGCGACCGGACGACTCGATCGCTGCTGGTCACCGCCCGGCCCTGATCGTCCCCGGCCAGGCGCGTTGCCCGGATGAGACGCTGCCCGGGTCAGGCGTCGAAGGGAGCCACCACTCGACGAAGCAGGTCGGCCAGCGTTCGGCGTTCGGCCTCACCGAGGGTTCCAAGGATGGCGTTCTCGCGAGCGACCAGGTCGACCAGCGCGCCGTCGACTCGCCGGGCTCCGGCTGCGGTCAGCTGGACCCGAACCGAGCGGGCGTCGGACGGGTCGGCGCGCCGGCGGACCAGGCCCCGCGCCTCGAGATGATCGAGACGGTTGGTCATGGTTCCCGACGTGACCAGGGTTTGCGCCAGCAGCTGGCCGGGGGAGAGGTGATGGGGGGCGTCGGTTCGGCGTAGTGCCGAGAGCACGTCGAAACTCCATGTCTCGAGGTCGTGGCGGGCGAAGACCACGGAGCGCTGGCGGTCGAGGTGCCGGGCCAGACGGGTGATCCGCGACAGAACCTCGAGGGGTGAGATGTCGACGTCAGGCCGGACCCGGCGCCATCCGGCCACCAGTCGGTCGACTTCGTCCTCCATGGCGTCTCCTCGGTTCGGTCGGTCACCCCCGTCGGCAACATCTTGACATCAAGATGAAACCATGGATAATTGTCTTGATATCAAGATGATGGGCCGGGGGGGGAACGCCCTCCACCCTCCCGGCGGCCGGTGGGCAACCGCCCGGTCGAAGAAAGGTCCGCAGATGGACGAACCGACGACAACGACCATGGCGCAGGTCAAAGACGTCTACGCCCGGCTGACCGACCGGGCCGCGATCGGACGCCGGCGCTTGGGGCGCCCGCTGACCTTCGCCGAAAAGGTCCTCCTCGGCCACCTCCACCACCCAGCCGGCGAGTTGCCGCAGGGCGGGCAGGGCTATGCCGACTTCGACCCGGATCGGGTCGCCCTCCAGGATGCGCTGGCCCAGATCGTGGCGCTCCAATTCATGATCGCCGGCCTGGGAGAGGTCCGGGTGCCCACCACCATCCATTGCGATCATCTGATCCAGGCGCAGGTGGCGGCGGCGGCCGATCTCGATGCTGCCCTCGATGCCAACTCGGAGGTGTACGACTTCCTCCGCACCTTCGCGGCCGCCTACGGCATCGGGTTCTGGAAGCCGGGCTCGGGGATCATCCACCAGGTGGTCCTGGAGAACTATGCGTTTCCCGGCGGAATGATCATCGGGACCGACAGCCATACCCCCAATGCCGGCGGGCTGGGCATGGTGGCGGTGGGGGTCGGGGGCGGTGACGCCATCGACGCGATGACCGGCCAATGCTTCAACCTGCGGTGGCCGACGCTGATCGGCGTGCGTTTGACCGGATCCCTGTCCGGATGGGCGTCCCCGAAGGACGTGATCCTCACGCTGGCCGGCCGGCTCACCGTGGCCGGCGGCACCGGTGCCATCGTCGAATACTTCGGACCGGGCTGTGAGACGATCACCGCCACCGGCAAGGCGACCATCTGCAACATGGGGGCGGAGATCGGGGCCACCACCTCGCTGTTCCCCTTCGACCTGAAGACCGCCGCCTTCCTGAGGGCCACCCGACGCGAGGGGGTGGCCGACGCTGCCGATACCGTAGCCGGAGATCTGCGCGCCGATCCCGGAGTCGAGGACGATCCGGGCCGGTTCTTCGATCAGGTGGTCGAGATCGATCTGTCCCGGTTGGGCCCGATGATCAACGGCCCCGACTCGCCCGACCTGGCCCACTCGGTGGGTGAGGTGGGGGCCTGGGCCCGCCGGAACGGCGTGCCCACCCAGATCTCCTCGGCGCTGGTGGGATCGTGTACCAACTCGTCCTACGAGGACATCACCCGGGCGGCGTCGATCGCCCGTGACGCCTCCGCCCACGGCCTTCGGGCACGATGCCAGCTGCTGGTCACCCCCGGCTCCGAGCAGGTGCGGGCCACCATCGAGCGCGACGGGTTGCTGGCCGATCTCGAGGCCATCGGAGCCACCGTGCTGGCCAACGCCTGTGGGCCGTGTATCGGCCAATGGCGCCGATCCGATTCCGAGTCCACGACGCTGAACACCATCGTCACCAGCTACAACCGGAACTTCCCCATGAGGAACGACGGAAGCGCCACCACCAAGGCCTTCGTCACCTCCCCGGACATGGTGGTCGCCTTCGCCCTCGCCGGAACCCTCGACTTCGACCCCAGGTCGGACACGCTCACGTCGGAGTCCGGGGCGGCGGTGCGTCTGGGCGCCCCCTTGGGCGAGGACCTGCCGGCTGGTGGATTCGATCGCGGCAAGTCCGGATACGTCATGCCTCCGGAGGATCGATCCCGGATCGAGATCGCCGTCTCCCCCACCTCCGACCGGCTGCAACGACTGGCCCCGTTCCCGCCGTGGGACAACACCGACTTCGTCGATCTCCCCGTACTCCTGAAGGCGAAGGGCAAGTGCACCACCGATCACATCTCGGCTGCGGGCCGGTGGCTGCGGTACCGCGGCCACCTCGAGAACATCTCGGCGAACCTGTTCCTCGGGGTCGTCAACGCGTTCACCGGCGATACCGGGACGGGCAGGGACCCGCTCGACGGTCAGGTTCGCCCCTTCCCCGACATCGCCGCCGACCTCAGCCATGCCGGCGTGCCGTGGTGTGCGGTGGGAGACGAGAACTACGGCGAAGGGTCGTCGCGTGAGCACGCCGCCATGGAGCCCCGGTATCGCGGCGGTGTGGCGATCCTGGCTCGCTCGTTCGCCCGCATCCACGAGACCAATCTCAAGAAGCAGGGAGTCCTCCCGCTCACCTTCAGCGATCCGCGCACCTATGACCGCATCGAAGAGGAGGACCGGATCTCCCTTCTCGACCTGGCCTCGCTGGCGCCGGAGCGACCGGTGCCGTGCCGGATCACCAAACCCGACGGCACCCGGGTGGCATTCGAGTGCCGCCACACGTTCAGCCCCGACCAGATCGAGTGGTTCATGGCCGGCAGCGCCCTCAACGTCATCGCACGCCGGGAGAGAGGGTCGGCCGTCGGCTCGGGCCAGACGGGCTAGACGCAGTCGTATGCGGAGAGATCGGGCTGTTTCATCTCGTCGCGGAACCGTATGAACGACCATGGCCAGCCCGCCGGTATCCCGCGATCGTCGAGATACCAGCTCTGACACCCGGTGACCCAGACCGTGTGCTGCGTCGCCTTCTCGCGGGCGCGCTCGAACTCGACCAGGGCCGCCGGGCTTGCGGAAACCTCGCGGCATTCGCCGGAGCGGACGCGCTCGATGAGCTGCATGATGTAGCCGAACTGGAGCTCGGCCACTTCGATGAGGGAGAAGTTCCCGATGGGGCCGTTGGGGCCGTTGAGCATGAAGAAGTTGGGGAACTCGGGGACGGAGATCGAGAGGTAGGCCTCGGGTCGGGGATCCCATGCCTGTTCGAGCGACTTCCCGTGGCGCCCGATGACATCCATGGGCCGCATGAAGGAGTCGGCCTTGAACCCGGTGGCCAGTACGAGGACGTCGAGTTGGTGGAGGCGCCCGTCCTCGGTCCGCACGCCGGCGGGCTCGATTCGCTGGATCCGATCGGTGACCAGCTCTGCGTTGGGCTGTTGGATGGCGGTGTAGAAGTCCGGGGAGATGATCAGCCGCTTGCATGCGGCCTGGTAGTCCGGTCGGAGCAGCTCGCGGAGCTCGGGGTCGTGGACGTTGTCCTCGAGGTTGGCCAGGCATGCCTGCTCGATGAACTTGATCTCGGCAGAGGAGGTGTCGACCACCGTGTTGGCGAAGAGATCGAACATGTCCGAGAGGCGTTGGTAGGTTGCCGCCAGCTCCCCGGGCTGTTCGCGTAGCTCGGCCCGCTCCTGGTCGGAGTATTCAGGGTTCTCCTGCGGCATCACCCACTGGGCCGTCCGCTGGAACAGTGACAGCGCGGCGACCCGGTCGACGATGGCCGATACGATCTGTACCGCCGTCGACCCGGTCCCGATGATGCCCAGCAGCGCCCCATCGATGGTTGCCTGGTGGTCCCAGCGGGCGCTGTGGAAGACCGCCCCCCGGAAGGTTTCGATCCCTTCGATGTCGGGGTACTTGGGGTGATGGAGCACGCCGGTGGCCGCGATGACCACGTCGACCTGGTCTCGGTGGCCGGAGGCCGTCTCGACCAGCCATCGGCCATCCGCGAACGTGCACCGGATCACCGCGTCACCGAACCGGACGTGTTGGATGACACCGTGCTCCTCGGCGACCTTCTCGAAGTATCGGCGGATCTCGGGACCGGGAGAGAAGTGCCGGCTCCATTCCGGCGACAGCGCGAAGGAGTACGAATACAGGTGAGACGGCACATCGCACGACAGCCCCGGGTACGTGTTGTCCCGCCAGGTCCCTCCCACCCGGTCTGCCTTCTCGTAGACGGTGAAATCGGTGAGTCCCCCCTCGGTCAGCTTGATGGCACTGAGAATGCCGGCCATGCCGGCGCCGATCACGGCGCAACGCAGCGGGCGCGGGTCCGAATCCATGCGCCCGAGTCCAGCACATCGAACACGGACGCACATCGGACCCCGACGCACATCGAACCCCGACGCACATCGAACCCGGACGCCGCACCCGCCGCCCAGCGGAACGAACCGTCCTCAGCTGAGCCCACCCTTGTCGGACGCCAGGTAACCGGAGCAGTGGTCGGCCGTCGTCGATCGTCGTGAACGGGTACGGTGCACCGATGATCCCTGACCACTACGACCTGAGCGGTTCGGATGTCACCCTTCCACTGCTCGGTGTGGGCACCTGGGCCTGGGGGGACCGGGGCACCTGGGGAATGGGGGGGTACGACGGCGACCTGACCCGTGACACGATCCAGGAGGCCTGGGACACCTCGATCGACGCCGGCGTCAACTTCTTCGACACGGCCGAGGTGTACGGGGGTGGCGAGAGCGAACGGATCATCGGGGCGATGCTGGCCCGGGATCCGGCTCGGGCCGCCTCGGTGGTCGTCGCCACCAAGTTCATGCCATCCCCATGGAAGGTGGACGTGCGCGGTGCGCTTCTCCGATCGCTGCGGGCATCGTTGAAGCGCCTCGGCCTGCCTTCGGTGGACCTCTATCAGATCCATGGTCCGATCAGCCTCCGGTCCCATCGGGCGCTGGCCGACGCGCTGGCCGACGCCCATCAGGCCGGCCTGGTGAAAGCCGTCGGGGTTTCGAACTACTCGGCGAAGGAGACTCACGCCATGGCCGAGGCTCTCCGGGGTCGTGGCATGCGATTGGCCACCAACCAGATCGAGTTCTCGTTGCTCCGGCGATCCCCGGAGACCAGCGGGCTCCTCAGGGCCTGTGCCGACCAGGGCGTGGTGCCCCTGGCCTACTCACCCATCGGGCAGGGCCGTCTCACCGGCAAGTACTCAGCTTCCAATCCACCCCCCGGCAAACGGACGTTCTCCAACCACCCCATGGAAGTCGTCGACGCGGTGGTTGCCGAATTGCGGGGCATCGGTGAGAAGCACGGCGGGAAACTGCCGAGCCAGGTGGCCCTCAATTGGGTGATCGCCAAGGGAGCCGTTCCCATCCCCGGGGCGAAGAGCAAACAGCAGGCTGAACAGAACGCCGGCGCGCTCGGCTGGCGAATCGACGACGACGACATGGCCCAGCTCGATCGAGCCGCTCTTCCTGGGATTCGGAGCCTCCAGAGCAGGTTCTGGCAGCACGGCTGACCAGGGGTCGCGGACAGGGGAGCGTGGGCCCGGCCATCTCGTTCCGGCGGTCGCCGCTACCGGGGCCCGAATCCGATCGAGCGACCGGGCAACCGGTGGATGGTGGCGTCGGGGCCGGCCACTGTGTCGGCCAGCCCGTAGGCAACCGCCTCCTCGGCGGAGAAGAACCGACCCCCGGAAGCGTCGTGACGGAGGTGCTCCAGGGACTGGCCGGTCGCCTCCGACAGCCGTGTCCAGAACACGGTCATGCGGTCGAGGTGTCCCGATGCCAGCTGTTGGAGTTGTCGGGCGCTGCCATGGACCTGAACCGTCGGCTCGAACAGCCGGAGCCGGGCGTGGGGCGACACGATGCGCCGATCGCAGACGGCGAGGATGCCCACTGCCGGCCCCGCCGCCTGACCTACGCAGGTGGCACGGACCGGGACCCCGAGCAGGTCGATGATGTCCATGAGGGCCAACGCAGCATCGACCGTCCCGTCGCCGGAGTCGATCTGCAGCTGCACGGCGCTGTCTCCCGTGGCGTCGAGGGTCATCAGCGCCACACCCACGGTGGTGGCGACCCCATCATCGAGAACGCCTGAGAGCAGCACCATCCGGCGGTCGAACAACTGCTTTTGCATCCAGGCCTGCGGGTCGGAGAAACCACCGACGTCCGGATCGCGGTCGGGTGGAATGGTCATCGGTCGTTCACCTCGAGTGTCCACTCGAGCCGCCATCCCAGCGCCGACGCGTAGCGGTCGACGGTCGAGACCAGCACATCGGCGGTGCCCGACTCGAGACGGGCGACTGCAGACTGGGACGTGCCCATTCTGGCCGCCACCTGGGTCTGGGAGAGACCCAGCGCACGTCGCCGTCCGGCCAGTTCATCCCCCAATGCCTGCCTGCGCTCGGAGATCTCCCGAAAGCCGGGAAAGATCGGCTGGTGCCGCCGTTCACTCCCCCCGTCCATGTCCGGGCTCATTGTGTTGTCTCCGGGCTCACAGTCTTGTCTCCGGGCTCACGGTGCGGCCACCACGCTGGCCGATCGGCCGATCCTTCCCGCACCCACGCCTGCAGGATATCGCTTCCATGGTATCTCAAGTATGAGATACCATGGAAGACGTGGCCGCAGCGGACCGTCCGCCCCGGCACACAGGTGGAGGTGTGCGATGGCATTGCAGCAGTCGCTGATCCCGACCGTCCTCGACGAATCGAGCCGGGGTGACCGGGCCTTCGACATCTTCTCGCTGCTGTTGCGCGAGCGGATCGTCTTTTTGGGGCAGGAGGTCGATGACCAAGTGGCCAATCTGATCATCTCCCAGATGCTCTACCTGGAGGCCCAGGATCCGGAGAAGGACATTTCGCTCTACATCAATTCACCAGGTGGTGTGGCCTACGCGGGTATGGCCATCTACGACGTGATCCAACATGTCCGGCCCGACGTATCGACGATCTGCGTGGGAATGGGAATGTCGGCGGCGGCCATGGTGCTGTGCGGGGGAGCCCCGGGCAAGCGCCTGGCGCTCCCCAACGCTCGCATCATGATCCATCAGGGGAGCGCCGGAACCCGTGGTGCTCCTAGCGACATGGAGATCCAACTGCGGGAGGTGCTCGCCCTCACCCGGAGGATGGCGGAGATCATCGCCCACCACAGCGGAAAGTCCGCTGACCAGGTGGCACAGGACATCGATCGCGACTACTTCATGATTCCCGAGGAGGCGATGGCCTACGGGCTCATCGACGCCATCATCGCCCCCCGCCGGGGGCTCTCCGCCTCTCCCTTGGAGGCAGCCATCGACTCTCCCTTGGAGACAGCCATCGGGTGACCGGGTCGGGGTGAGGCCCTATGGGCTCGCACGGCCTGGGCTCGCACGGTCCGGGGCGCCCGGCCCAAGCGGCTAGGTGGGCGCGCCGGCCCCGAGGGGCCAGGACCGGCGAGAGTCTGGCCTGGAGCAGGGCGGCGGATCCCCTCTCGACAGGCCTGACGGTGCACCTTTTACCCGGCTCGGGCGTCGGCCAAACATCTTTTTTCAAAAATATTTAGTGGGGCGTGGAAGGCGATTCCAAGGGCGGGGAATCGGATATATCGCCAGGCCCTGGAGCCGTGGCCTAAACCTGGTCAGGTCCGGCCTGCCTCGGCGCCCCAACAAATCCATCGAGTCCAGATGCCTGCCGGCGGTGCCCGCCGGCGATGGTCAGTCGAGCGTGCGACTGTGCTTGCCGCGACCCCTGAGGGCGTGCCATGCGGAGGAGATCGAGCCCACCGTCCATCGGACCGGGCGCTGAGGGTCGATGGCCACGGCACCTCTGGTGGTCTGGCGGGGTGCCGTCTCCCACCGCGGGTCGTTGAACAGGTCGACCCGCTGGGTGTCGGTGAACGTCTGTGAGGGGTCAGACCATGGGAGGGAGTCCCCGAATGTTGAGCGCTGTCTCACGATGCGAACAAAGATATCCCCGGCGAGATTCGGAATCGCGGATGCCCCCGCCCCCCCGCCCCCTGACGGGGGCCAGGCACGGATTCAGGCTGAGGGCCCTCCGTCACGCTCCGGGCCAATTGCCCAACTGGTTGCCCGGACCGGTGTTCACAACCACTGCCTACCCTGGGCGGGTGGGTCACGATGACGTGGACCGATGCAACTCCGGTTGCTTGACACGTGCAGGAGGGTGACCTACAAAGGGCGGGTATCGGGCATCCCTCGACGGAGTCCGACCGAATGGCTTGCCAGGCAATCCGGTGAATGGGCCGGCACAAAGAAACGAGCGACCATGGGGGGACGCTGGCGGAGGTGGGCGGCGCTGGGCGCAGTGACCCTGGTGACCGCGCTTGCCGGTTGCTCCTCGTCCGGAAATGGCACCGCCACAACCCAGAGCACCTCCCCGTCGACCACCGCCGGTACGACGCCCGCCGGGGGGAATAGCCCCGGGGTCACCGCCACCTCGATCAATGTGGGCGCCATCTCCACCCTCACCGGCTCCATCGCCGCAGACTTCGACGGGCTGGCTCCCGGCATCCAGGCCTACTTCGATATGGTCGACGCCCAAGGCGGCATCAACGGGCGCAAGTTGAACCTGGCCTGGAACCTGGACGACGGCGGTCAGTCCAGCCAGTTCACCCAGCTCTCCCACACCTTGATCGACCAGGACCATGCCTTCGCGGTGATGGTGGCTTCGTACTGGTTCACCCCCAACTACTTCGTCGAGACGAAGACCCCCACCTACGGCTACAACGTGAGCGGCAACTGGGCCAATGCCCCCAATCTGTTCGGGGCCGGTGGCAACTCGGTGCAGGACTACTCCGCCGGCATCGGCGGCTTCGCCTACTTCCTGAAAGCCACCCATTACAAGTCGGTGGCCCTGATCAGTTACGGACCGGCGATCACCTCCTCCTATGACGCCTGCAACACGGCAGCGACCATCCTCAAACAGAACGGCTACAACGTCGGCTACGTGGACGTCGGCGCCCAGCTCGGCGGCAGCTACTCGTCCGCCGTGCAGCGGATGCAACAGGCAGGGGTCGACACGGTGATCTCCTGCATGCAGGAGTCGGACAACATCACCATGGCCCGGGACATCCAGCAATACGGGCTCAACGTCACCCAACTGTGGTTCAACGGCTACGACCGGACACTGCTCGGCCAGTACAGCAACCTGATGCAGGGCGTCTACATGGGACTGTCGGGGACCGTGCCCTATGAGGTGGGAGTGAGCGACCCCAGCGCCTACCCGGGCATGGCCGAATACCTGAAGGAGATGAACAAATACGAGCCCGCCTTCACCTACAACGCGGTCTCGGTACAGGGCTGGCAGTCTGCCGCCCTGCTGGCTGACGCCGTCAAGCAGGCCGGGAACAATCTCACTCAGGCCAACATCGTCGACATCACCAACCACTTCACGGCCAATAACGGTGGAGGGCTGTCCACGGTCACCAACTGGTCCACCGCGCACACCACGGTCACCTATCCCCTGTGCAGTGCCACCGCCCAGGTCAAAGGCAAGAAGTTCGTGCCGGTGTTCACCAAGGGGAGTGAAGTCTTCGTCTGCCTCAACAAGAGCGTGAAGAACCCGGTGCCGGTTCCTGCTCCTGCGGGAACGCCAGGATCGTAACAACGACGATCCACGGGGCACCGACCACGGTGCCGCTCGGGGTCACTCCCCGCGTCGGACCCTCCCTCGGAACGCGGCAAGTGCCAGGGTCATGCTGACCAGCCCGATCCCGGCCAGGGCGGCCAGACCTTCCAGCAGACTCCCCGCCTGCCATCCTGATGTGATCAGAGATCGGAGCGCCCCCAACAGGTAGGTGATCGGGTTGTAGGTGGCGATGGTCGAGAACCACCCGGTGAGCTCCTGTTTGGGCACGACGGCGTCGGTGAGGAAGAACAGCGGGAAGAAGAGCACGAAGCAGGCGTTGACCGCGGCTGGGCTGCCCGTCTTGAGGGCGACCGCATACGGAAAGCCGGTGAACACCAGGCCCCAGAGCGCCGAGAATCCGATGAAGACGAGAATCCCGCCGACGCCGGTGGCGAACCTCACGCCGATCACAGAGCCGATGGCAAGGACCGGCAGGCAAAGCGCCATGATGACCACGACGTCGGCAGCCATCAGTCCGAGCAGCAGGGCGACCCGCCGGACAGGGGTCATGCACAGCCGGTCGAAGTAGCCCCCCTGGATGTCGGTCACCAATGTGGGCGCCCGCGACATCCCGGTCACGGCGAAGGCGATGGCCATGGGTAGGAGGAAGGCCTTGTAGTTGAGCCCGTTGGCCTGTCGGGCCAGGTTCTCCAAGGCCCCCAGATTCACCGAGTAGAAGAAGGCCGGCACGAACAGGGCCGGGAGTACCGCGGCCGGCTCGCGTGGGATCTGTCGCAACGCCCGTCCGGCCACTGCGGTGACGTCCCGGAGGAATCCGGCCTCCCGGCCGATGACCGCCCGCTGGTCGACGGTGCTGGTGGTCATGGGCCGGCGGCCTCGATGTGCGAACCGGTGAGCTCGGCGAAGACGTCGTCCAGGGTCGGCGTGCGCAAGGTGAGGCTCTTCACCTCGAGGCCGCCCTCGCCGAGCGAGAGGGCGATCGGGCTGAGCGTTGCCGGCCCGTTGGAGGTGCTGATGGTGATCCTGCCCTTCTCCACGGACACATCGTCGATGCCGGGGAGGGCCAGGAGCCGGGCCAGGGTCCCGGGGTCGTCCCCCGCCACCTCGGCCACGATCAGGTCCCGTCCGACCGAATGCTTCAAGGCGTCGGGTGACCCCTCGGCCACCAGGCGGCCCCCGGCGATGACCCCCACCCGATCGGCCAGGGCGTCAGCCTCGTCGAGGTACTGGGTGGTGAGGAAGATGGTCATCCCGAGCTCGGCGTTGAGCCGGCGCACCTCGGCCCAGACACTGGCCCGGCTCGCCGGATCGAGGCCGGTCGTCGGTTCGTCGAGGAAGAGGACCTGCGGGTTGTGGATCAGGGCGGCGGCCAGATCCAGCCGGCGTTTCATGCCTCCGGAATACGTCCCGATCCGCCGGTCGATGGCCGGTCCGATGTCGACGAGGTCGAGCACGTCGACCAACCGTCGTGTGATCTCAGCGGAGCGGAGCCCGTAGAGCCGACCTTGGAGCACGAGCAACTCACGTCCGGTCTGCCGGTCATCGAGGGCGGCATCCTGTAGGGCCACGCCGATCCGGACCCGAACCATCCCGGGATCCTCCACCACGTCGTGGCCGGCGACAGTGGCGGTTCCGGCACTCGGACGGAGGAGCGTGCACAACATCTTCACCAGGGTCGACTTGCCCGCCCCGTTGGGCCCGAGGAACCCGTAGATCTCGCCTTGGCCGATTTCGAGGTCGACGCCGTCGACCGCGGTGGTGGTACCGAAGCGTCGAATCAGGCCCTGGGTGGTGATGGCAGAGGCCAATCTCGGCGCTGGTGGCGGGGCCGGATCGACATACTTAACCGTATTCAACATACTAATAAGTATATTATATACTGATCGGCAGTCAAGATGAGCGCCACTTTCGAACCTCTCACGCCGGAACGTCGTCGTCAGCAGACCAGGGAGCACTTGTTGACGGCCGCCGCTCAGGTGTTCGCCGAGCGGGGCTTCCACGGGGCAACCCTCGACGCCGTCGCTGCCGCCGCCGGCTTCAGCAAGGGTGCCGTCTACTCCAACTTCAAGAACAAGGAAGATCTCTTCCTCGCCCTTCTCGAGGCCAGCTACTCGACGGAGATGGAGTCGTTGCGGGCCACCTTGCAGGCGTCGGACGTTCCCCCCGAGGCCCGCCTGGGTGATTTCCTGCCGGTCGTTCTCGGCGGGGCCGGCCACGGGCTGATGCCCGAGGACTGGGCGGTTCTCTACATGGAGTTCACGCTGTTCGCGATGCGGCATCCGGTGGCGCAACGCAAGCTCGTCGAGTTCGACAATGCCGCAATTGCCCAAGTGGCCGAGCTCATCACCCAGGAGCGAGTGCGATGGGGTCTCAAGGAACTCGAGTCGGCCGAGAGCGTGGCCAGGATCACCCAGGCGCTCTTTCGCGGCATCTCGCTGATGCGGGCCCTCGACCCGGCGGCGGTTGACGAGGCGCTGTTGGCGACCGCGCTCTCCTTCGTCACCGCTGCGCTCACCGACGAATCCTGATCGCTGAGAAGGTCGCCGTCGGTCGCTGGTCCCGGTCACTGCCGATACCACTGCCGGTAAATGGCTGGGGATTCTTAGGGAGATCTACCCGTTCTCTCAGTCCCAGCCCAGGTTGGCGCGGCACAGTTGGCAGGTGCAGCGCCTGTCCCTCGCTTCCCCGCCGGCACCGACTCGCTCGCTCGGCCACAGACCGGTGCTCGATGGTGTGCGCGGGATGTCCTGGTTGGCAGTGTTCATGGGCCATGCCGGGCTGGTGCCTGAAGTGGCCGTCGGGCAGGTGGCCATGTTCGTATTCTTCGGCCTGAGCGGATTTCTGATCACGGTCATACTGTCGTCAGAACGCGCCCGCTCAGGGCGGATCAGCCTTACCAATTTCTTCGCCCGACGGACCCTGCGACTGGCACCGGCACTGGTGGCCTTCCTTGCCGTCTGGTTGGTGGTGGTCGCACTCTTCGGTCACCACGCATGGATGACCACCGTTCCGGGGACCGGCGGGACCGGCGGTGGTGAACCGCTCTCCGTCGGCCTCGAAGGGGTGGGCAGCGGTCTCCTATACATGACCAACTGGTTCGGGCTCCTCGGGGTCTTCACGGGATACGTACCCCTTGGCCACCTCTGGTCGCTGGCCGTCGAAGAACAGTTCTATCTGCTGTGGGCCCCGCTCCTGGTGTTTCTGCTCATGCTCGGGCGCAGGGCTGCGATCACCGGAGCCCTGGTGCTGGCAGCGGCCTCGTTGGCCGATGTGGTGTGGGTGCAACACGCCCATGCAACCACGCCGTGGGTGTTCTACAGCACCGACACCCGATCGGCGGTGTTCCTCATCGGCGGCGCGCTCGGGTTGCTGTGGTCGGGACGGTTGGGTGCGGCCAGGTTGTGGCACCGCATGTGCACGCCGGTAATCATCGGGTGTGTCGGGCTGATGTGCTGGTCGGGCTGGGTGTTCGACCACCGGGCCTCCGCAGCTGGCTATGGAGCGGCCTGGATCGCGGTCTCCGTGGCCGCCCCGGTCATGGTCATGGCTCTGGTCGATCGGGGAGGAACGCGGCCGGGCCTGCTGTCCGGGTCGATCGCCACCTACCTCGGACGTCGCTCGTATGCCCTCTATCTCTGGCACTACGTCTGGCTGACCTGGTTACGTGGGTTCGGCCTGGTCGGCGTGGCCATGGCCCTCGCGGCCACGTTCTCGTGTGCGGAGATCTCGTGGCGGCTGATCGAGGCCCCAGCGCTGCGCCTCAAGGCCCGGTATTCGAGCAGCGACCGAGTGGGCGTCGAGATTGCCCCCGCGATCGGCCTCGCTGAACCCCGCCGGGAGGTGCTGGTACCGATCCCGGCGTGACCCCCACCGGTTGAGGTAGAACGGTCGAAGGAGTTACGCGAAGCTGATCCCGCCGGGCGTCCGACCGGTCCGGCGTGAAGTGGAGGACCGATGACGACCGTTGCCAATCGCTACCTGGCCGGGAACTACGCACCCGTCCCCGATGAGTTGACCGTCAGCTCGTTGCCGGTGACCGGGTCACTGCCCGAATCGTTGAGTGGCCGTTACCTTCGCAACGGGCCCAATCCACTCGGAAACCCGGAGCCATCCACGTATCACTGGTTCACCGGCACCGGCATGGTGCACGGGATCCGAATCCGGGGCGGCAGGGCTGAGTGGTACCGAAACCGCTTCGTCCGCTCGGCCGAGGTGGCGGCCGCCCTGGGCGAGCCGGTGCGCCCTGGACCTGTCCACGCTGACATGGACTTCGCCGCCAATACCAACGTCATCGGCCATGCGGGGCGGACGTTTGCCCTCGTGGAGGCGGGATCCTGCCCGTACGAGTTGACCTATGAGCTCGACACGGTCGGCCCGTCCGATTTTGGCGGCAAGCTACCGGGTGGGTACACCGCCCACCCAAAGCGCGATCCGGCCACCGGTGAGCTGCACGCCATCTCGTACTTCTGGGGATGGGGCAACAAGGTCCAGTACACGGTGGTCGACAACGGAGGGATGGTGAGAAAGGTCGTCGACGTCGACGTCGGTGGACCCGTAAGTGTTCACGACATGTCCCTCACCGAGCGTTTCGCGGTCATCTACGACCTGCCTGTCGTGTTCGACACGGACATGGCCATGTCCGGCTCCTCGTTTCCCTATCGCTGGGATCCGGACTACCAGGCCCGCGTCGGATTGCTCGAGCGCGACGGGGGTGCGGAGGACGTGTCGTGGTTCGAGGTGGAACCGTGTTACGTCTTCCATCCCATGAACGCCTATGACGACGGAGAGCAGGTGGTCCTCGACGTGGTGCGCCATCCGAAGACCTTCGACACCCAGCTGCTCGGCCCTGACGAGGGAACACCCACGTTGGACCGTTGGACGGTCGACCTGGTGGCGGGCAGGGTGAAGGAGGAACGAATCGACGATCTGGGTCAGGAGTTCCCTCGGGTCGACGAGCGTGTGGTCGGCCACCGCCATCGCTATGGCTATGTCGGGGCGTTCCTCGAGAACGAGGACAGCGTTGGTGAAGCACGACCTCGACCGCCGAACCAAGGAGGTTCGGCCCTTGCGCTCCGACGGAGGTGCCTGCGAGGCGGTTTTCGTGCCAGCGGAGCCGGACGCTGACGAAGATGACGGGTGGGTGTTGTCCTTGGTCTACGACGCCGATCGGGACGCCAGCGATCTGCTCGTGCTCAATGCGGCAGATTTCACCGGGGAGCCCCAGGCCGTGGTCCACCTGCCCAAGCGGGTCCCGTTCGGGTTCCACGGAAACTGGATACCCGACAGCCCCTGAGCTACGGCGGCTAGGTCGACTGCGGTCCGCTGCGGTCGATGAGGGCCTGGACCCCGTCGAGGATGCGGTCGACGCCGAAGAGGAACTCCTGGTGTTCATCGGGCGGCCCGTTGCTGACATCGGACCACGCGATTCCATAGAGCAGTGGGAACCGCTCCTGGTCGACGAGTTGACGCAGGAGCTCCTCGAAGGTCCACTCCACCGCAGGGTCCTGCTCGGTAGTGGTGGCCTGAGCGAGGGCCCGGGCCCGGGTCGCATCGTTGGCCATCCGCGCCTCGCTGAGGGCGTACGAACTGAGAAGTCCAATGACCCGGATCTTGTCGTCATCGGTCAGCCCGGTCCCCGCCAGGCTCTCCAGCCCGCGCTCGACGAAGGTCAGCGAGTTCGGGGCCATGGGTGGCGATGCCATCGGCATCTGGGTGATCCACGGATGCTTGTCGAGCACGTCCCGTTGCACCTGAACCCACATCCGGAGCCGTGACCGCCAGTCGTCCCCCTTGAGGACCAGCGACTCCGCTCCGCGGGCGCTGGCGTTCCACATCAGCTGGAGAAGCTCGTCCTTGCTGTCGACGTACCGATAGAGGGACATGGTGGTGAAGCCCAACTCGCTGGCGATGCGCGCCATCGACACAGCCTCGAGCCCGTCGGCGTCGGCGACGGCCATCGCCGTCTCCACGATGGCATCGGTGGACAGTCCGGGTTTCGGGCCGCGGCGGCCACGCGGGCGGCGCCCCCACAACAGGTCGAGACCGGGGGGGAGCGGCCCCTTCGAGTCGCTGGGGGGAGGCCCCGCCTCGGATTCGTCGCCGGCCATGCCCTTGACTATAACTGCGTGTTTCGTATACAGTTCGGTATATGACATACACAGTTGAGGTGCGAGGACTGCGCAAGCGATTCGGGGGACAGCCAGTGCTCGACGGTGTCGACCTGATGGTCAAGACCGGCTCGGTCCTGGCGCTCCTCGGGCCCAACGGGGCCGGAAAGACGACGATGGTCCGGATCCTGGCCACGCTGGTGCGCCCGGACGCCGGAACGGCCACCATTGCCGGGCACGACCTGCTCGCCGATCCGGAGGGCGTGCGGCGGTCGGTCAGCCTTACCGGCCAGTACGCCGCCGTCGACGACATGCTGACCGGGCAGGAGAACCTGGAGATGATGGGCCGCCTCCACCATCTTCCGACGCGTTCGATCCGAGCACGGATCGACGAGTTGCTGGACGAGTTCGACCTCACCGACGCTCGTCATCGGCGGGCCGGTTCCTACTCGGGCGGCATGAGACGTCGTCTCGACCTGGCCATCAGCATGATCGAGACCCCCGAGCTGATCTTCCTCGATGAGCCGACGACCGGACTCGATCCGCGGGGTCGAGAGCAGCTGTGGGGCACGGTTCGACGGTTGGTCGATGGGGGAGTGACCATCCTGCTCACGACCCAGTACCTCGAGGAGGCCGACGCATTGGCCGACTCGATTGCCCTGCTCGATCGGGGACGCATCACTGCCCAGGGCACCCCCGACCAGCTCAAGGCGAACCTCGGGGGGGATGTGGTTCGACTGCAGTTCTTCGATGGTGCCACCTACCAGCGGGCGCTTCACCTGCTCGGGGCCGTCGGCGTGGACCCGCAACTGCTGACCATCGAGGTGGCCACCGATGGGTCGGCGTCCGAGGTCCGGTCCATGCTCGACTGCCTCGAGGTGGCGGGTGCGCCGGCGGCAAGGATCTCGCTGCACCGCCCGAGCCTGGACGACGTCTTCCTGTCCCTCACCGACACCGTATCCACCTACTCGAAGCCGAAGGAGCTGGCCCGATGACAATCGCCTACGCCGTCAACGATGCACAGGTAATGGTGACCCGGAGCGTGCGGCGCTCATGGCGCGACCCGGAGGCGTTCTTCACCGCACTCATCCTGCCCATCGTGTTGATGCTGCTCTTCGTCTATGTGTTCGGTGGAGCGTTCAATGCCGGCGGGTCCTATGTCGACTACGTGGTTCCGGGCTTGATCGTGCTGTGCGCAGGATTCGGTGCGGGCACCACCGCCGTCGCCGTCGCCACCGACATGTCCAACGGCATCGTGGACCGATTTCGGTCGATGCCCATCCACGCCTCCGCGGTGCTCATCGGCCATGTCGTGGCCAGCCTGGTGCGCAATCTCATCGCCACCGCGCTGGTGATCGTGGTGGCCCTGGGGGCCGGATGGCGCCCCACCGCATCGCCACTGAAGTGGTTGGCGGCCACCGGCATGGTGATGCTGTTCATCCTGGCCCTGTCGTGGCTGGCTGCAGCCGCCGGTCTCCTGGTCCGGAGCCCAGAGGCGGCGAATTCACTCGCTTTCGTATTGATGTTCCTCCCCTACCTCAGTACTGCCTTCGTGCCAGCCCACACCATGCCCGCCGTCGTCCGGGACATCGCCGAGCACCAGCCGTTCACGCCGATCATCGAGACCATGCGCGGACTGTGGATGGGGCATACCTCGACCGGGGTTTCGGTGGCGCACGATGCGGGGTTGGCGGCCACCTACTGTGTGGTCATCCTGGCGGCGTCCGTCGTCGGCGCCTCATGGCTGTTCCGGCACCGGACGGCTGAGTGAGTGGTCCCGCAACGCCTCCATCGTGCGCTGATCCGAGGGCCTTGGTTGCGACGTCAACCAGTGACGGCGAACAGCCTCCACACTTCGGGCACCCCTTTCAGCGGGTGCTCACCGCGGTCCTCGAATCCGATCCCCGATCCCGTCACGAGATCCTTGACTGTCGAAGAGACGAGCACCTGACCCGCACCGGCCCGAGTCGCCACTCGCGCCGCGACGTGAACCGCCATGCCTGCCACGTCGTCGCCACGCAACTCGATCTCTCCGGTGTGCAGTCCTGCCCGGACCTCGAAGCCGAGGTCCGTCACCAGTAAGGCAATGGTTCGGGCGCATTCGATGGCCCGGGCAGGGCCGTCGAAGGTCGCCAGGGTGCCATCCCCGGTGGTCTTCACGTGTTTACCCCGGTAGACCTCCAGCTGGCGGCTGACCAAGCCGTCATAACGATCGAGTGCCTCTCGCCACTGTCGGTCACCCATCCGAGCGAGATGTTCCGTCGACCCGACAATGTCAGTGAACAGGACTGTCATCAGGACACGATCGAGATTCGGAATAGGCCGGGATCCGGTGAGGAATTCTTCGACCTCGTCGAGGATCTGTTCCGCTCGGCCGGCAAAGGGTAGGTGGTCATCACCCGGCAGCTCAAGGAGCCGGGCGCCGTTGATATGACTGGCCACGTGACGCCCGTGTTCATGGCGGACATGGCCATCCCCGCGGCGGCTGATCACGAGGGTTGGCGCCTGAATGGCCGGCAGCACGTGCGTCACATCGCTCTCCAAAACGGCGCGAGTGGTTGCCGCCAGTACATCGGGGCTCGCCGTCAAGCGTTCTATGCGTGCCCAATGATGCCGTGCCCTTTCCGAGCAGACGAGGGTCGGCGCGAGGATCTCCGAAGGTGCTCCAGTGCCCCACACCTCCTCGATGGCAGCGACGTAGGGGAGGATCATTTCCGTCGGCAGGCCCCACGGCGTGGCGTCACTGCGGGCATACCGTGCGTATGCATTGACAAGGACCAGTGCGGTCGTTCGTTCCGGATTGGTGGCCGCAAAGAACATGGTCGCTCCGGTGCTCTCGCCCCATGCGAGAAAGGCCGCCTGTTCCGAACCGACCGCATCCATGACACTGCCGATGTCATCCTTCCAACTTTGCACCGCCGGAATTGCCTCCGGATCGAGTCGGCCTGAGCTGCCGAACCCCCGTGGGTCAAAGGTGATCAGACGAGAGAAGGAGGCCAGTCGTTCGATGAACCCGCTGACCGCCGGCTCGTCCCAGATCATTTCGACAGCCGCACTGCCCGTTATCGGCAATACCACGTCAATAGGTCCGTCACCGGATACCTGGTAGGCGAGATAGCCCCCTTCTGCAGTCTTGGTGTAGCGGGTTGAGAGCGGTTCGGTCACTGTGGACAGTCTGTTCCACAGAAGGACACCGTGCTTGAATCGCTCGAGGTTGCGAAGGGCGCCGACCCTGCGAAGGGCGTCGACCCCATCGTGGTGTTGGGGAGCGCCAGCGAGTTCCGAGGAGCGGCCTCGCTCGCAGCATCACTCCACCGCCTGATCGTCTTCGATCGCAACAGCTGGTCTGACCCAGTTAGGGTCGGGAGATGAGTCGTGATGTGGTCACCGGGTATTGCTGGCCGCAATCGGCGTGCCCGGGTGGGCAGGTCGATTTGCACATGTCGTCCTCCGGGGGCCGGTCGGTGCGCGTGGAGGTGGCACGAGTGGGAGCTCGACGGGAGGTCGTGTTCCGTTCTAACGCGGTCGCGGCGGGCGAGCACGAGACGCCAAAGGACGCCTCCTCACAGGGGTGCGGGTGGCCGGTCGCCCTAACGCTGGACGTCGACCCGGCGTGGCGGTCGGGCTACTACGAGGTGGTCATGGAGATCGACGTCGGCGAGAAGGTGCGGCGCGACCAAGCGTTCTTCGTCGTGCGTCCGTCTCCCGGCGCTCGCATCGTTGTTGCGCTGGCGACCAATACCTGGCACGCCTACAACGACTTCGGCGGATCGAACCTGTACACCGGCGGCACCCACGCTGCTATGCAGCGGCCGATGTCGGCGGGCTACCTCTACAAGCCGCCGGGCAACGGTCGTCGCGTGACGGGGACGGGGGCACCCGATCCACAGAACGCCGCCCACGTCGGCTACATCCAGATCAATCATCTGTCCGGCTATGCCGGGTCGGCGGGTTGGCCCGACTGGGAGCTGCCCTTCATCGAATGGGCTGAACACGAGGGGTTCGAGATCGGTGTGTGCACGAATGCCGATCTCGAGGAACACCCCGAGGTGTTGGACGACGCCAGCCTGTATCTGTCCGTCGGTCACGATGAGTACTGGTCTCGCGGTATGCGCGACACGGTCGAAGCATTCATCACCAGCGGAGGCAATGCGGCGTTCTTCTCGGGCAACACATCGTTGTGGCAGGTGCGCATCGAGGGTGACGATCACGACGTGATGGTCGGCTACAAGGGTTTCTTCAAGAACGACCCGATGATGGGCACCGACGGAGAGGCGGAGGTGACCACGTTCTGGTCCGACGTGATCGTTGGCCGTCCCGAGAACTACATGACCGGCGTTTCATTCACCCGCGGGGGCTATCACCGAATAGGTCGGAACGTGACCGCTGGCCTCGGCGGTT
This sequence comes from uncultured Acidimicrobiaceae bacterium, assembly GCA_963774885.1. Classification (GTDB taxonomy): domain Bacteria; phylum Actinomycetota; class Acidimicrobiia; order Acidimicrobiales; family RAAP-2; genus Bog-756. The sequence continues at coordinate 366,978 of CAVZGQ010000002.1, read as the reverse complement.
ACACCGTGCACCGTGCCGGCCACTGGGTCTTCGACGGCACCGGGCTCGGCTACGGCGACGTGCTCGGCGCCGACGCGACGGTGGTCGGCTATGAGTGCGACGGCTGCGTATTCACCTACCGCGACGGGCTGCCATACCCGACCGGCGAGGACGGCACACCGTCGACCTTCGAGATTCTCGGCACGTGTCCCACGCAGCACTTCACACGCGAGACGGCGCCTCGTCCTCCCAAGCCGGGCGAGCCGAGCGAGTTGGAGTACATCGCGTCCCGCGTGTTCGGGACGCGTGAGCTCTCGGCGATGGAGCGGATCCGACACGGCCACGCGGTGCTGGGTGCCTATACGAACAAGGCGGGGGCGACGGTGCTGACGTCGGGGTCGACCGACTGGGCTCACGGGCTGGCCGGGCGTGACCCGCAGATCGAACAGATCACTCGGAACGTGCTGACGCGGTTGGGGTAGAGCAGCCTAATCAGCTTTCCAGGGCCTCGTCGACACAGGAGCGGCAAAATCGGGTGATGCCGTTGCTTTCCTCGATGGTCAAGTGATCCAATTCGAGGGGCCGTCCGCAGGCAGAGCAACGTTCCGGATCGTCGACATGGATGAGAGCATGCGGATCGTCGACATGGAGGAGAGCCTCCGCAAATGCGGCGGCCCCCCTCGGACCAGAGGGTGGGGTTTTGGGACCTTCGGGGACCACGCTGGCCGAACCCATCTCTTCGGGGTCCGGCAGAGGGGCGGCCATTGGTCTACGTGACCGAGTCCTGTGACTCGGCCATCCGTTCCGCCAGGAACTCCTCGCCCTCAGCCTTGGTGTGTCCCTCCTGACCCTTCTCCTTCTCGCGAGCTTCCTCGACCTCCTCAGCTGCCGCCGCTTCTGAATAAAGGGACTCATCAGTGGGCGATTCCTCGACAACCCTCCGAGCCTCGGCAGTTGTCGGAGCTTCTGGGCGACCATCTGCGGCTTGTGGGCGACCATCTGCGGCCATGCCGCTCATCTACCCACAGAGGGGCGCCTTTACACGGCAAGAGATGGGTAATCCACAGGGACTGTTTGGCAACGCAGGAGACCCTGGACGTGCTCCGGCGTTGCCTCGAGCAGCGGCCGGGTGCGGTTTTGTCCTCCGTGCGATCGGGTATTCAGAAAGCATGTCCGACCGGCCCGACCAAGTGGTAACCCTTCCCCGACCGATGGGGGCGATCAGCGACGAGCGAGTAAAATTGATCCAGATGCTCGATGCGATCGAGGCTTCCGTTGATCCGGTCGAGCGCGCCGATCTGGCGATGGCGGTGGCCCAATTGGCGGCCAGGTATCAGAACGTTGAAGAGGAGGCCCTTCATCCCACGCTGGCTGAGGTAGATGCCTATCTGACGCTGGAGCGGGCCCGAGAGGATCAGCGGGTCGTCCGCGAAGCACTGAAGGACATGCATCGGCGGAGTCGACACGTGAAGCCGATAAATGCCCACGCCGACGACCCCGATGGTTTCGAACAGTCGCTAGAGACGATGGTGGCGGTCGTCCGTGCCCACCTCGATCATGAAGTGGACGAAGTCGTTCCCCTAGTTGAGCACCTGGAGCCGACCGATGCGCACCGACTGTCCGACCGGATCGAAGCCGCTGCGGCCCACGCCAGCAGCCTCCCCGATCCGCCTAGCAACCCTCTGTGGCGCAAGGTTGCAGAATTCGAGGACGCCATCGAACGGGCGGTCCACGACGAATCGACCCCCTGGCATCCTGGGATCGATCAGGTCGATGAGGTGGCGCCCGAGACCAGACCGGAAGGGTAGGGCCGCCATTGGCACCTGCCCGAGGTACGTCGATCCTGTCTCGGAGCGGCATCATGCAGGCCCCTGACGATCCCGGTCGGCATGAGTCGTTGGAGGAACGGGACGACCGCAACCTGATGGAACTCCTTCAGGAGCTACGGGTGGCCGGTCTTGGCGTGCAGGTCCTCTTCGGATTTCTGCTGGCCCTCCCCTTCAGCGCCCGCTTCGTCGCGCTCAGCGTGGATCAGAGGCATCTCTACATCGCCGTCCTTCTGGTGTCTGCGCTGGCCACGGCCCAGTTGTTGTGCCCCGTGGCCTATCACCGGGTGGTTTTTCGCGAGCACAAGAAAGAGCGGCTCCTGAGAACGGCCAACATCATGGCGATCAGCGGCCTCGCCTCTGTCGGTATCGCCATCAGTGGAGCGGTACTGCTGGTGAGCAGCGTCGTGTTGCGGGGTGTCGCGGTGCCAGTCAGTGCGGCCGTCACCGCCGGCATGTTCGCGCTCTTGTGGCTGGTGATTCCGATGGTGGGACGCCTTCACGTGGCCGCGGACGGCGAGAGCGATGGCGATTGAGCCGCCTTGGCCGAGTGCCGAGGTAACGGCGGCGGGTGACCGACGTGCCCCGATGGGCTCGCCTGGGTGCCTCTTTGACAAGGTGTCGGACGTTTCTGTGATGGAGCGGCAGGGAGTAGCACTGAAGTCGATAGAAGGTGTGGCCCGGGCGGTTGTTTGTGGGTAGTCAATGGGGGCAGGAAGGATCGGACGAAAGGAGCGAAGATGCCCCGTCAGGACTGGAGCCGAAAGCGAGAGCGACAGTACGAGCACATCAAGGAGGGCCTGGTCGATCGCGGGGACTCGACCGACGAGGCGGAGGAGATCGCCGCCCGGACGGTCAACAAGACCCGCGCCCGGGCCGGAGAAACCAAAACGGCCAGCCGCGGCTCGCTGAACGACATTTCGTCTAGTCGGCGGGAAGGACTCCGATCGCACAATGGAGCAGGTGGTCGGACCCGCCAACAGCTCTATGAGGAAGCGCGCCGGAAGAACATCGACGGACGGTCAAAGATGTCCAAGGCGCAGTTGGAGCGTGCGGTAGGACGCTGATAGCAACCTCGCATCGTTTGCCCACGTCGACAACGTGATCGGCCCCTCCTTTTTCGGGGTCGATTTGCCGGACACCCAGGACGGGCCCTGGTCCTCGTTCTCCTCGAAATCGATCTCTCAAGTGCTGAGATGGTCATGTCGATCCAATTGCCCATGGCTATCGAATCAGACGATCAAGGAGCCCAGACGGATCGGGGCAATCTGATCCAGGCGGGTGCGAAGCAAAAGCTTCGCAAGCTATTGGCAAGTCCGATTGTCGGCTTTGCACCGTGGATCGCGTTCTCCGTGCTGGAAGGTCCTAAACGCTACGAGCTCGCCATCGGAGCGGCGCTCGGCATTGCGTGTTGGAGCTGGTGCTCGGGATGGTCGTCGGCGCCCGGCCCAAGCAACTTGACGTCGCGGCCATCGTCTTCTTCGTGGGCATGCTCATCGCCGGTGTGCTCGTTGGGCCGGGGGGTCAGGCCTGGCTCGACCGGTGGTCCGGCGAAGTGTCGAACGCGATGCTGGTGGTCGTCGCTCTTGGTTCGATCGTCCTGAGAGCTCCTTTCACCATTCAATACGCACGGGAGATAACGCCAAAGGAAAATTGGGACACGCCCCTGTTCGTTCACATCAACTATGTGCTCACTTGGGTGTGGACCGTGACGTTCGCCATCACGGCAATTGTCGGTTGGTACGGAGACGGTCCGCTCAATCAGCCGGATAACATCTGGACGAACTGGATCATCCAGATCGCCCTGCTCATCTTCGCTATCCGTTTCACGGAGTGGTATCCGGACGTTGCTGCCGCTCATGACGCGTCGACCTCCGAGCAATCCGGCGAGAACCCTCCGGACTCGATCGCAAGTCTCTTCCTGCCGCTGGCCGGCTACCTGGTCCCCATTGGTATCGTCCTCCTGGCCACGGACGCTGCCCCAACGTGGTGCGGGGTTGCCTTGATCGTCGTCGGGGCCCTGTTAGCCCGCTTCCTCAATCAAGGAACGCCATCCAACTCGTCCTCCAACGACACTCCTGTGCGTTCTGGCTCAGCTCCGCTATAGGCGAGAACAAGGACCATTCCTGCGCATTGGCGTTTGGAAATCGGAATCGGAGCGCGATCGGTACAAATGACGTCATAGGGGCAACCAGCGGAGGGAGTGGGATTCGAACCCACGGAGGCTTGCACCTCACGGCTTTTCAAGAGCCGCGGATTTGTCCGCTCTGCCATCCCTCCGAGCGCTCGCCAGGGTAGTCGGCGCCCCAGCTACCGGACGGTCGTCGAGGCCTTCCTGCCACCTGCCGGTTGGATCTCGGCACGCAGGCCGTCGATCCATTCTCCCGCTTCCCGCCACGACGTCTCTGCCTCGCGTCGAATCGCCGGCCCTGCAGCACCGGCGGCCGGATACGAGCCGAGGAACTTCACGCCGGCCAGCTCGGCGTGAAGGTCGCGCAGGCAGTCGGCGACCACGGCGTCGGCGACGTGGCCCTCGAAGTCGATGATGAAGCAGTAGTCGCCCAATGCCTTCTTGGTCGGGCGCGACTCGAGCTTGCTCAGGTTGATGTTGCGGGCGGAGAACTGACCGAGGATGGCATGCAGGCTGCCCGGATGGTCGGCGCTCTGGAAGCAGGCGATGCTGGTCCGGTCGTGACCGGTGGGCGCCGGTATGCCCGACCTGGCCAGCGAGACGAAGCGGGTCTGGTTGTCGGGGTGGTCCTCCACGTCCTCGACCAGGATCTCGAGCCCATAGAGGCTGGCGGCCAGTCGCGGGGCGATGGCCGCGGTGGGTCGGGCTGCCATGGTCGGATCCGCCTCGCCCAGCAGTCTGGCCGCCTCCGCCGTCGAGTTGGTGGCCAGGGACTCGACCGAGGGGAGCCGTTTCGGTGAGGAATCCCCGGCACTGTGCGGTGGCCACGGGAATGGAGGCCACCCGCTCGATCTCGTCCAGTGAGGTCCCCGCCGGGGCCATCAGGTGGAGGTGGACGTCGAGGACCACCTCCCGCTGGATCCGCAGGTCGAAGTCGAAGACCAGGCTGTCGATGATGTCGCGGACGGTGCCCTCGATGGCATTCTCGAGCGGCACGAACCCGAGGTCGACGCCACCCTCTTGAACCGACTCGAGGACCTCGATGAGCGAGCCGAGGGGCAGGATCTGGGCCGAGGCATAATCGGTCTCACCGAGAAGGGCCTCTTCGGTGAAGGTACCTTCGGGCCCGAGGAACCCGATTCGAGGCGAGGGGACCGCCGGAAGCGTGGTTTGATGCTTTGGCGGCCATACCCAGGCAGGATAGTGAACATCATGGACGAACCCGGACTGCAACGCCTGCTCGCTGACGTGCGCTCGGGAGCGTGCTCTCCCGACGAGGCCGTGCACCGACTTCGTCGTCTGCCCTTCGCCGACCTGGGTTTTGCCAAGATCGACCATCACCGCGGCCTGCGCCAGGGCCTCCCCGAGGCTGTCTACGGGCAGGGCAAGACCCCCGCCCAGTGCGCATCGATCGTGGAAGAGCTGCTCGCCGGCACCGCCGGCACGCCGACCGGTGCGACGGGAAGCCCGGTGATCCTGACCCGTGCCGACGCCTCCCAGGTGGAGGAGGTCATGGCTCGCCACCCCGGCGGCGTCCGCACCGTCACCGGGATGGCCACCGGTGGGGACCGGGTCCGCGGGGAGCTGTCCACGGTGGTGTGGCGTCCCGCCCCGCCCCGCCCCGCCCGGACGCTGGTGGTCACCGCCGGAACCTCCGATCTGCCCGTGGCCCGCGAGTGCGAGGCCACCCTGGTCGCCCTGGGCCTCCGGCCCACCCTGCTCGCCGACTGCGGCGTTGCCGGGATCCACCGCCTGCTGGCCTCGGCGGACGAGCTCGCCGATGCCGACGCCATCGTGGTGGTGGCCGGGATGGAGGGGGCACTGGCCAGCCTCATCGGGGGGATCACGCCCGCACCGGTGGTGGCCGTCCCGACCAGCACCGGCTACGGCGCCGCCCTCGAGGGCGTGACCGCGCTGTTGGCCATGCACGCATCCTGTGCCGCCGGGATCGTCGTGGTCGGCATCGACAACGGGTTCGGAGCGGCCTGCGCCATCGCCCGGATGCTCCCGTGACCGGGCCCGCGGCGCCGCAGACCTCCCCGCCCCGTAGCGGCGGCCGCAATCTGGCCTGGTTCCACTGCTTTGCCGGCATCGCCGGCGACATGGCCCTCGGGAGCCTGCTGGACGCCGGCGCCGACCTGGGCGAGGTGCTCTCCCTTCTCGAGCGGCTCCCGCTCGGCGGTTGGGCGCTCGAGATGGAGCAGGTGCTGCGGGGTGGCGTCGCCGCTTCCCGCGCCGTGGTCACCGTGCGGGACAACGTGGTGGTCCGGACCCACGCCCACATCGTGGGGCTGGTCGAGGAGGCCCGCCTGCCCGATCGGGTGGCCCGCCGGGCCCTGGCCACCTTCGCCGCGCTGGCCGACGTGGAGGCCAGACTCCACCGTCGGCCGGTGGACCAGGTCCATTTCCATGAGGTCGGGGGACACGACACCATCGTCGACGTGGTGGGCACGGCGGCGGCATTGGAGGTCCTCGGCATCGACGAGGTGCGGGCCAGTCCGGTGGCGACCGGGCTCGGAATGGTGAGGGCCGCCCACGGCATGTTGCCCAATCCGGCGCCGGCGGTGGTGGCACTGCTGGAGGGGGTACCCACCTGGGGCCGGAACATCCCGGTGGAGCTGACCACCCCGACCGGAGCCGCGCTGCTGGCCGCGCTGTCCTCGGGATTCGGACCGATGCCTCCCATGCGGGTGACCGGCCAGGGCTTCGGGGCGGGGACCGCCGAGCTCGAGGAGCTCCCCAACTGCACCCAGGTGGTGACCGGCGTGCGGGTGGACCGGGTGAGCGGCGCAGACCTCACCGAGCTGGTCGTCGGGCCCCGCTCGTCCGACCCGGATGGCGGTGCCCGGGGCGCTCACGCCGATGCCGACGCCGATGCCGGTCAACCGGTGTCGGTGCTCGAGGCCAACGTCGACGACGCCACCGGAGAGCAGCTGGCCCACGCGGTGGGAGCCCTCCTCGAGGCCGGCGCCCACGACGCCTGGCTCGCACCGGTGATCATGAAGAAGGGGCGTCCGGGAACGGTGGTCCACGTGTTGTGCGACCCGGCCATGGTCGCCGAACTCCGAGGGATCCTGCGGGAGTCGACCGGGACCTTGGGCGTCCGGGTCACCGCTGGGGAACGGTGGCCGGCAGCCCGGACCATCGAGTCGGTGTGGATCGACGGGCAGTTGATCCGGATCAAGGTCAGCGCGGGCAGGGTCAAGGCCGAGCACGATGATGTGGCCTTGGCGGCCCGTCGCACCGGGCAGACGCTCCGAGAGGTGGCGTTCCGGGCCGAGGCCCTGTGGCGGTCCGGTCAACAAGGGCCACGCATGTCCGTTACTCCTGACCCTGGCGACGGTTGGTCGAACGAAGGTCCCCGAGGCGACCGAGAGTCGGTCCGATCGATCATCGGCACCCCCGGATGGAGACGGCAACGGAAGTGAGCCGGCCTGAGGTCTTGACGCGGCCGCGGTGTCGGGGACCCTCCGCTAGGGGGCCCGTGCGGAGCCCGGTGGGCCGGTCCCGCCAGGCTCGATCCATAGCCAGCTGCCGTTGTCACGCTCCAGTCGGTGGCGGTGGTGGGTCTTGAGGTAATGGTGCCAGTGGCAGAGCCTGACCAGATTGGCCAGCGTGGTCTTGCCGCCCTGGGCGAACGGCTCGATGTGGTCGATCTCCAGCCCCTCACCCAGGCCGCAGCCGGGGACCACGCACACCGGATCGCGCTCCTCCAGGGCTCGCCGGACCGAGGCCGGGATGCTGCGGCCGGCGTGAGCCACCGCGGTCACGTCCACTCCGTCCATCACCAGGACGCTCAGGATCGAGTCGACGGCCAGGCGGCGGGCGACCTCCACCGGGATCGGCCCCACACCGGGAATCTCGCACACCTCGCCGGCCTCGGCCCGGCCCCGTACGAGTGCCTGGTGGTCGACACGGACATGGACCATGGTGCGGGGCCACGAGTCGCGGCCGCCCGTAGCTCCAGACCGAGGGCCGGCACCGGCCCGTCCCTTCGTTCGAGCCCTCGCGCCCGCCGTTGCGGTAGCGGAGACATCGGTGGTGCCGCGGCTCGGCGCCTCTCCAGCGGCGTCCGTCCTGCACACCAGACGGAGCAAGGCGTCGATGGCCATCGCCCTGCGGGGCTCGTCGGTGGCCGGCCCGCCTGGCCTCGCATGCCAATCGCTCCGATTCCACCTTGACCGCGGCGATGAGTCTGGCCCCGGCGTCGGGCGTCAGCCGGGCGTCGAAGCGGACGGCTCCGTCGTTGTCGGTCCAATTCCGCAGATACCGCCCACGACGGATGGCATCGTAGGTGGCGGCCTGGTCCTGTCCGGTGGCCCGGACCCGTCGGCACCGCAGCTTCAACATGCTCAGCGGCTGGTGATTCGGCCGCGTCTACCAGCGCCTGTTCGGAGCCGGGCTGGAGAATGGCTGCGCCGGCGATCTCGTTGACCTGGGTCTCCGAGAGGCGCCCGTTGCGCATGGCCTCGTCGGTGGCGGGAAGCGATCCGAGCAGGCGGGCCGCCTCGAGGGCGGTGATGGCCGGGCCCATTCCGGTTCCGGTGGCTTCGGCCAGGTGGGCGGCTGCCGAACGGTGGCCCTTGCGGCGCCACACGTTGGACGACTCCACCCGCCGAGCCGGTGAGCATCTTCCCACCAGAGGCAAGCTTCTCGATTTCGGAGAAGACCTCGAGCATTCGGGCGGCATCGGTCCCACTCAGCCGCTCGGGCTCGAAGTCGGCCAGCGCCGAGCGGAGCTCGCTGGCCACCCGCCGCAGTGTCTGGAACGTCATGCGGCCATGGTGCCAGCGGGGTGCTTCACCGACTGGAAGGCGCTGGTCGATCGTGGATCCGTGCGGTGGTCACCGCTGACGACGCCAGCCGACTACCGTCTGCTCTGCGGAATGGGCGGTGGCTGGCCTGCCCCCGTGGTCACCCTCGGAAAGGAACTCGCTCGATGTCTCGTGTGCGCACGTGGTCGCTGGTCGTCCTGTCTGCCTATGTTCTCGGCCTGGCCGGGTGCTCGAGCGCAACCATCAGCGCCGGGCGCCGGCGATTCATCATCGAGTTCGTCGACGACCACCACCGCGGTGCCGGCGGCGCCCGCCGCGGCTGCAGCAGCGATACCTGCAGCCGACCAATCACCGGCCGGCACCTTCGGGACCGAGCCCACGGTGACCGTGCCTCCGGGAGCTCCGCCCACCCAGCTCGAGACCGCCGATCTCATCGTCGGCACCGGCGCCACCGCCAAGGCGGGGGACACGGTGACCGTGCAGTACGTGCTGGCCACCTACTCCAGCGGACAAGGTGATCCAGGCGTCGTGGACCAGCCAGCCGTTCACCTTCGAGCTGGGAGCGGGGCAGGTCATCAAGGGGTGGGACGAGGGAGTGGTGGGCATGAAGGTGGGCGGCCGCCGCGAGCTGATCATTCCGCCCGGCCTCGGCTACGGCGCCACCGCACCTCAGGGGGCCTCCGGCATCGCCGCCAACGACACCCTGGTCTTCGTGGTCGACCTGCTCAAGATCGGCTGAGCCGCTCCGCCGACGGCCGGGCGCCGACAGCGGACCGCCGGGCTCACGGCGACCCGGTGACGGCGAGCACGGCCAGTGCGCCGGCCATGGCCAGTGGGACGGTCACCAATCCGAGGACGATGGCGCGGCCGACCGGGTGGTTCCGATCCGGAGGCTCGGGCCGCGCGCCACCAGAGGATCCAGGCCAGCGAGCCGCTGACGATCAGGTTCGGCCCGATGTCCAGCCCGACGAGAAGGGCGAACGGGTGGGGCGGTACCCGAGCGGCAAGGATCGACGCCGCCGGGAGATTGTTCACCAGCACGCTGGTACCGGCCGCCACCACCGCCGTCCCCACGCTGTCCAGGTGAGCGAGCAGGGTGGCCGGACCCGACCAGGCCCGACCGAGCGTCCCGAGGGCGGTGGCGACACCGAACAGCCCGACCAGGACCGGCAGTCCCACGACGCTCGTCGGACCGTGTCGACCGTCACCTGACGGGTCCACAGTCGGACGGACACCGCCACCACGCCGATGCCGGCCACCGGTAACGCCGGCGACCGGAGCACCACCATGAGCACGGTCACCGCGACCACCGCAGACGCTCCCAGGCCGAAGGTGACCGGTCGGCGTACGCCGGCTCGTCACGCTCCGTGGACTCGTCCCGGGGCCGCATCGACCTGCGCTCGACGATGGCCACCACGCCGGCGGTGACCACCACCGAGACCACCCACGGCAACGCCATGTGGAGGAGGTACTGGCCACCGGACAGATGGAAGTGGTCGAGGACGATGAGGTTGGTGAGGTTGGAGCCGGGTAGCAGCAGGCTTCCGGCGTTGGAGAGGAGCAGGCAGCCGACGAGCAGGGGCACCTCGCCCTGGCCCCGCCTCCGGGCCGCGTAGACCAGCACCGGGGTCAGGAAGACCACCGAGGTGTCGAGATTGAGCACGGCCGTGACCATGGCCACCATGGCGGCGGCGCCGGCGAAGAGGACCAGCGGGTGGGGGGCGAGGTCGGCCAACCGGTGGCCAGCGGCGGCGAAGAGCCCGTCCTGATCGGCCACCAGGCCGACCAGCAGCAATCCTGCCACCAGGACGAACGCCGGCCAGACCTGGGCGGCGGCGGATCGTGCCTCGCCCCGGTCGAGGACCAGGCGGCCAGACCCGAGGCGAGCCCGACGCCGGCCAGGGCCCGACTCCATCGGCGTCCTGGTCCGCCCCCTCCCGGGCGGGGGTGTCCGGACCGGGCATCGGGTCAACTATTCCCCATCGGGGCCGGCACTCCATCGCCCGGTGTGGGGAGGGCGGCGGCCCCCAGTGCCGACGTGGCTACCGACCCCTTGGTGCCGCCGGCTACAGCGTGTGGCGGTACACGTTGGTGGTCCGGTCCTCGAATCCGAGCCGGCGGTAGAGGCGATTGGCCGCCTCGCGGCTGGGTCGCGAGGTGAGGTCGACGGACCTGGCCCCGGCCGCCTCGGCCCGCTCGACGGCGGCGACCACCAGGGCCTCGCCCGCGCCGGCGCCCCGGGCCGACTCGTCCACCACCACGTCCTCGATCCACGCCCGCAATCCGGTGGGCACCCGGAAGAGGGCCAGGGTCAGCGACCCGACGATCGGCCCGAGCCGTCCCGGGCCACCAGCAGCACCGACGCCGGCGACTCGACGATCTCGACCAGCTCGGATGCCCGGGTGGCGGGGACGAGGACGAGAGCTGGGGTATCAGGCGGGCGAAGGCCTCGACCAGCTCGGCGTGACCTCGGCGGCGTCGTGACCTCGGTGATCACCACTGCCGCCGGCGCCGCTCCCGGCCCCGGCGTCGGCTGCGACTCTCGGGCCTGCCTCCTCAGCGCTCACGGAGTGGGAGTGTAGCCAGCATCGACGCCGCCGATCGGTCCCTCGGGCGGTGCCGAGGATGTCGAACCAGGCCCGCGGTCACCCTCAGAGCTTGTCCGGGTCGCCTCGCCAGATGGGCGAGCGCACCGAGTCGTAGAGGACCTCGATGGGCTCGCCGCGGAGGGCGGCGAAGACGTGCTGGCCCCACCGCTCCGCCCCGGCCAGGGGAAGGGGAGCTTGTCGAGGGGGAACCAGCCCACGTCGGCGCACTCGAGGGGATGGGCCTTGAGCTCGCCCCCGATCGGCCGACACTGGAACACCAGGGAGTAGAGGGGGATGCGGCTGATGCCGATCCGCAGGCCGTCGAGCACGGCGATCAGCCGGACCACCTCGACCTCGATGCCGGTCTCCTCCTCGACCTCCTTGACCACCACCTCGGCGGCCGAGTAGCCGACGTCGGCCCAGCCGGTGGGGTAGAGCCAGACGCCCGGAGTCGGCCCGCTGCACCAGCAGGATCTCGCCCTTGTCGTTGCCCACCGCGGCCCCGACGGCCACCTTGGGGGTCACGTAGCCGGGGACGCCCTTGCCGACCGAGCCCAGCCACTCCTCGACCAGGCCGTCGGCGTCCTCGGCGCCCTCGGACCCGTCGTCGGCGGCCACCCGGATGTCGGCCGCCACCCGGAGGATCTCCTCGAATCGTTCCTGCTCGTAGAGGGACTCGGTGAAGCCGAGGCCGGTCCGGGCGATGCCGGCCAGGGCCTCGCTCCACCGCAGGAGCTGTTTGGTGGAGGGAGTGGGTTCCACCCACCCGACGCTACCCCACTGCCAACGTGGACCGGCATCCGTCAGGCACAATGGGGTGTGGCCGTCCACGAGGATTGTCGTCATTACGTCATGCAGACCACCGCCCACGAGGAGAAGCTCGAGCGGTGCCGGATGGGGGCCAACGAGCAGCTCCCCTTCGCCTGCCCCGAGGGCTGCCTGTTCTACGAGCCCCGCAAGGTGTCCGGTGCGGGCTGGACCATCCGGATGCCCGGACGAGCACCTGAGGGCCCTGGACGGTCGCCCCGGGCCGGCGTCAGGCCGCACGGGTGGCCACCACCGTGAAGGTGAGCGGCAGCCGAGGATGACCCGGGGGCGTGGTCCAGTGGCCCGGCGCGGCCTCGACCAGCCACGGGAAACTGGGGGTGGACGGTCCAGTCGTGCTCCTCCAGGCGGTCGATGCGCATGCCCCGGTCGATGAGGGCGGTGACCACCTCACCGATGCTGTGGTTCCACTCGTAGGTGCGGGTGTTGGCCAGTGGCTCGGTCGGCGTCGGTGTAGGTCTCGTCCGAGTCGTCCACGTAGGGCTCGGGCTCCTCGAAGTAGGTGTGAGCGAAGGTCGGGGTCTCGTAGGCCAGGGACCAGGCCAGCGGGTGGACGTCGTGGAGGTAGAGCCGCCCACCCGGCCGGGCCAGTGCGGCCACCTGGTCGGCCCACCGGTCCACGCTGGGGAGCCAGACACAGGGCCCGAGGCTGACGTAGACGATGTCGAAGGTCCGCGGGCGAAGAGCGTCTCGGCGGCGTCGTAGACATTGGCGCACACGAAGGTCGGCCCGATCGTCCAGCCCGGCCCGGCCGGCCAGGTCCCGCGGCCGCCTCGATGGCCGTCGGGGAGAAGTCGAGGCCGGTGACCCGGGCGCCGGCGTCGGCCCAGGCCAGGGTGTCGAGGCCGAAGTGGCACTGGAGGTGGACCAGGTCGAGGCCGGAGACATCGCCGAGCGCCGCCGTCTCCCGCTGCCGGGGACCGGGTCGTGCCTCGCAGCCAACCGCTCGCACGTCGTAGAAGCGTGAGGCCAGGTGGATGGGAACCCGCTCGTCCCAGTTGCGACGGTTGGCGCGCCAGCCGGTCGTCGCTCGGGATCGCCCGACGGCGCCGTCGGCCTCCACCGTCAGCTCTCGACGACGTCGCCGCAGCAGGTCCACCTGGACGCCCTCGCCCCGGAGCCACTCCACGGCCCGGTCGACGGTGGCCGCCGTCGCCGTCGAGCTCGCAGATGATCCACCCGTTGTGCTCGCCGACGTCGGCCCGGCGGATGTTGGGGACGATGTCCAACTCCTTGACCATGCGGGCGATGATCGGCTCCCGCACCAGCTCCTCGGGAAAGGTCAGCTTGACCCGGACCCCGATCACCGGTCGACCCACCGGCCGCGGCTGGCCAGCGTCCTCCGGCCGGTCGAGGGCAGTCGTTGAGATTGCCCGAGCGGAACCCGTCGAGGTCGAGGGTCACGTACCGGTAGCCGGCCGCGTGCACCGCCGCGCTGACCTCGACCCGGCGGGCCACCACCGCGGCCAGGTCCTCGGGCGGGACCTCGATGCGGGCGGTGTCGCCGTAGTGGCGCACCCGGAGCTGGCGGAAGCCCAGAGCCTGCGCAGCCCCGATTCGGCCTCGGCCACCGAGCGCAGGGTGCCCAGGGTCACCGGGGTGCCGTAGGGGACCCGGGAGGCCAGGCAGGCCGCGGCCGGCTTGTCCCAGGTCCGCAGGCCCAGCGTCTGCGACCAGGCCCGCACGTCGGCCTTGGTGAAGCCGGCCGCCACCAGGGGGAAGAGCGCGCCCCGCTCGGCGGCCGCCTGCTGGCCCGGGTCGGTGGTCGCCCAGGTCGTCGAGGTTGACCCCGAGGACCACCGTGGCGCCGCCGCCTGGCCGGCCCGCCCGCGGCGGTCACCGGCCCGAGGGCCTCCATCAGCGACGCCTTGCAGTGGTAGCAGCGGGAGCCGTCGTTGGCCGCGTAGGCGGGTCGGCCAGCTCGTCGGTGCGCGACCTCGGGTGGCGGCAGGCCCCACTCGGCGGCCAGGGCCCGGCAGTCGGCCAGCTCCTCGGGAGCCAGCGAGGGGGAGACCGCGGTCACGCAGCAGGACCCGGTCCGCCCCCAGGGTGTCGGTGGCCACCCAGGCCACGAAGGCCGAGTCGGCCCCGCCGCTGAAGGCCACCACCATGCGGTCCGATGCGTCCGAGATCAGCTCGGTGCCGCGCAGACGCCTCGAGGTCGGCCACTGATCGGCGGAGCCGGCTCATCGCGGTCATCGGGCTACCCCGGGGACGATCTGGGCCAGCACCTGTCTCGACCGGAGCCACCATCCCGGTCAGGAACGGGCCGAACTCGGCGAACCGGGCCGAGCCCTCGTCGAAGCGCATGGTGTAGACGCACTCCTTCAGGTCGTCGGGGTGGACGCCGAACAGGGTCACCCCCCACTCCCAGTCGTCGATCCCGGTCGAGCCGGTGATCAGCTGGACGATCCGGCCGGCGAAGGTCCGCCCGACGGCGCCGTGCCCGTACATCATGGCCTTGCGCTCCTCGAAGGGCATGGAGAACCAGTTGGAGCCCTCGGCGTCCCCCCGGCGCTTGGACATCGGATAGAAGCAGAAGGCGGTCATCCCCTCCGGGGGCAGGGTGGGGTAGAGCCGGGTCTGCTTCATCTCGTCGGGGATGCCGGCCGCGTACTCGGACACCTCGGTGAGCGACACGTAGGAGTCCACCACCACCAGGCCGGCGCGCCTGCAGGTCGGACTGGAACCGGCGCAGCCGCCACAGGTCGGCGCCGAGGGCCATGAACCCCAGGTCGGCCTTGTGGCCGAGCATGGCCACGGTGACCACCTGGACGTCGTCGGCCTCGGCCGCCTTGACCGCCTGGATCACCGCCTGGCTGTCGCAGCCGGCGACCGCCGTGACCGCGAGGCGGGCTCGGACGAGCTTGCAGAACAGGTGGAGCACACCCCAGCCGACCGAGGGAGCGAGGGGTTCGGTCACGCCGACCAGTCTAGGGAACGAACGAAGGGCGCCCCGGCGGGCGCCCTTCGTTCCGTCGACGGTGTCCCGCCGGGGCGGACTGCGCCGGCGGTGCCGTCTAGAAGTCGTCCATGCCTCCGCCGGGCATGGCGCCGCGCCGACTCTTCGGGCTTGTCCACGATGACCGCCTCGGTGGTCAGGAACAGGGCGGCGATGGAGGCGGCGTTCTGCAGGGCCGACCGGGTCACCTTGACGGCGTCGATCACGCCCGTCTTGAACAGGTCCTCGTACTCGCCGGTGGCGGCGTTGAGGCCCTCGGTGGGCTTCTTCAGGTTGCGCACCTTGTCGACGATGACCCCGCCCTCGAGACCGGCGTTGACGGCGATCTGCTTGAGGGGCTCCTCGACGGCCCGGGCCACGATGCGGGCACCGGTGGCCTCGTCGCCCTCCAGCTTGTCGGCGGTGTCGAGCACGGCGGTCTGGGAACGGAGCAGGGCGACGCCACCGCCGGGGACCACGCCCTCCTCGATGGCGGCCTTGGTGGTGGAGACGGCGTCCTCGATGCGGTGCTTCTTCTCCTTGAGCTCCACCTCGGTGGCGGCTCCGACCTTGATGACGGCGACGCCGCCGGACAGCTTGGCCAGGCGCTCCTGCAGCTTCTCCCGGTCGTAGTCGGAGTCGGTGTTCTCGATCTCGGCCTTGATCTGGTTGATCCGGCCCTTGATCTCGTCGTCGGAGCCGCCGCCTTCGACGATGGTGGTCTCGTCCTTGGTCACCACGACCTTGCGGGCCGTGCCCAGCAGGTCGAGGCCGACGTTCTCGAGCTTGAGGCCGACCTCCTCGGTGACGACCTGGCCGCCGGTGAGGATGGCGATGTCCTGGAGCATGGCCTTGCGGCGCTCGCCGAACCCGGGGGCCTTGACCGACACGCTCTTGAAGGTGCCGCGGATCTTGTTGACCACCAGGGTGGCCAGGGCCTCGCCCTCGAGGTCCTCGGCGATGATCACCAGCGGCTTGCCGCCCTGCATGACCTTCTCCAGCAGGGGGAGCAGGTCGCGGACGGCGGTGATCTTCGATCCCACCAGCAGGATGTAGGCGTCCTCGAGGACGGCCTCCATCCGCTCGGGGTCGGTCACGAAGTAGGGGGAGATGTAGCCCTTGTCGAAGCGCATGCCCTCGACCAGGTCCATGTCCATCCCGAAGGTCTGGGACTCCTCGACGGTGATGACCCCGTCCTTGCCCACCTTGTCGATGGCCTCGGAGATCATCTCGCCGATCTCCGGATCGGCGGCGGAGATGGAGGCCACCTGGGCGATCTGGCCCTTGGAGTCGGTCTCCCGGGCGATGCCCCGCAGCGAGGCCACCGCCGACTCGACGCCGGCCTCGATGCCCTTCTTCAGCGACATCGGGTTGGCCCCGGCGGCCACGTTGCGCAGCCCCTCGTGGACCATGGCCCAGGCCAGCACGGTGGCGGTGGTGGTGCCGTCACCGGCCACGTCGTCGGTCTTCTTGGCGACTTCCTTGACCAGCTCGGCGCCGATCCGCTCGAACGGGTCCTCGAGCTCGATGTCCTTGGCGATGGAGACGCCGTCGTTGGTGATGGTGGGGGCGCCCCACTTCTTGTCGAGGACGACGTTGCGGCCTTTGGGTCCGAGGGTGACGCGTACCGCGTCGGCGAGCTTGTTCATTCCGCTCTCGAGGGACCGGCGGGCCTCCTCGTCGAACGTGATCAACTTGGCCATCTGGTGTTCCTCCGTGTCGTTAGCACTCTGCACTGTCGAGTGCTAATAGCAAACCACGTGTGCGGCCCGGGCGCAACCGCAGGCACGGAAGGGTCATGCTGGGTGGTGCCTTTTCGGGCCCCTGGGCTGCGAGAACCTCCATCGAAGGCTGGCCATCACCGGCCGGAACCCCTCCAGGAGCGCTCCCGACGCCCTTGGGACAGGGAAGGCGCCATCCATCCCTCACGACAACGACCTGGGTCGAGTAACCAGCTAGGAATCGTCGGGTCTAGGGGCCCCCTCAGCTCCTGCTGGACGCAGCCGCACCCACGGTCGTTCACGCAGTCGTAGAGTGGTCGCCCAGCCCATGTCCAGTAGCTCGCGAACCATTGCGGCCGTCGCCCTGGCCGCCCTCACCGGTGTGGCCACGCTGACCCTGGCGATAGTCGTGATGGGAACGGCGTCGGCGTCCACCCTCAACGGCGTGGCCACCATCGGCCTCCCCTCCGATGGCTCTTATCTGGCCTCGGGAGGCTCGAACATCGACTTCACGATGACCCTGCCCTCCGATGCGGCCTGCAGCGGCGACACCGCCAACGACGGTTACCAGGTGTGGAGCTACCTGGTGAAGCAGAACGAGAGCATCCCCGCCACCACCTTCAGCGCAGCGACCGGACCGTCCCAGGGCTTCGGGCTTTACGAGTCGTCGGACCTCGGCTACTTCGGACAGGTGAACACCGCCCCGAACACTGGCCAGATCATCGGCATCCCCAGCGACTTCCAGTGGGGAGCCGGGGTCGCCGGAGGCATCTTCGACGCCGCCCAACTTCTCTACACAGGGGGTACCAGCGGGGTCTGGGAGGCCGGCCTGGCCTGTGCCAACAGTTTGGGCGTCCTCACCGACAACTGGAACACCGAGGTCACTTTCAGCCAGAGCAGCTCCGATCCCAACGGGTTCACCTGGTCGGCCGTACCCGGGCCCAGCGGCAGCACCATCGCCGCCGTCACCTCGGCCAGCAGCGCGGCCTTCACCGAGGGCACCGCCGGGAGCTTCACTCCGACGGCCACGGGGAACCCGGCGCCCGCCATCGCTGAAACCGGCACCCTGCCCACCGGGGTCACCTTCGCCGAAGGGTCGCTTGCCGGCACCCCCACGGTCAGTGGCATCTTCCCGATCGCCTTCACTGCCACCAACGGCATCGGCGACCCCTCGACCCAGGCCTTCACCCTGACCGTCGATGCACCGCCGGCGATCACTTCGGCCGGCAGCACAACCTTCGTCGCAGGGGCATCCAACGCCTTCACGGTGACAGCCACCGGCACGCCGATGCCCACGCTTAGCGAGACTGGGGGTCTACCCGCCGGTGTCACGTTCAATGCGGCGACAGGCGTGCTCTCCGGTCGGCCCAGCGCATCTGGGCACTTCGCCATCAGCTTCAACGCCACCAACGGTATCGGGAGCACGGCCAACCAGAGCTTTACGCTGACCGTTTCGTTGCCACCGCTGGTGTTGACCACATCCTCGTTACCAGTTGGCACGGTAGGGGTTTCCTACTCCCGGACGCTCACCGCCACCGGTGGGCAGGGCCCCTACACCTGGTCAGTCAGCTCCGGCGCCCTTCCGGGCGGGTTGACCCTGGCCCCGAGCAGCGGCGCCGTCTCGGGCACACCGATCACTCCCGGGACCTCCGACTTCACCGCCAAGGTGACCGATGCCGACGGCAACATTGCAACGTCTGCCCTATCTATCGGCGTGGCCAGTTCGGTGGTGGCTCCGACCACCCTCACGCTCCCGGTGGTGGGCATGGCCTCGGTGCCCAATGGGGGCGGCTATTGGCTGGCCGACGCGTCCGGCGACGTGGCGTCCTGTGGTTCGGCCTTGCCCCACGGCTCACTTGCCGGCCTCCCGTTGAACGCTCCGATCACCCGCATCGTGGCCACCACCGATGGTGGCGGCTACTGGCTGGTGGGGGCCGATGGGGGCATCTTCTCGTTCGGTGACGCCGGCTTCTACGGGTCGACCGGAGGCATGAGGCTCAACGCACGCATTGTGGGACTGGCGCCGACCCCGGACGGCCATGGCTACTGGCTGGTCGGAGCCGACGGCGGGGTGTTCGCCTTTGGAGACGCCGTCTTCCGAGGATCGATGGGCGGCGTCCATTTGAACAAGCCGGTGGTCGGCATCGCCACCGACACCGCCAGCGGCGGGTATTGGCTAATTGCCGCCGACGGCGGGATCTTCGCCTTCCATGCACCCTTCTACGGCACCACGGCAGGTGGGCCCCTCAACTCGCCGATTAACGGGATGGCCGGGACCGCCGATGGCGGGGGCTACTGGATGGTTGCGTCGGACGGAGGAATCTTCAACTACGGCGACGCCGCCTTCCGTGGATCGATGGGGGGGACAGCGCTCAATGCACCGGTGGTCGGCATCGCCGCGGACGGCCCGGCCGAGGGCTACTGGCTGGTCGCCGCCGACGGCGGGATCTTCGCCTTCCACGCGCCGTTCTACGGCGCCGGCTGAGGCAGTGGTCGACGCCCCGGTGAGGGCACCTTGGGGATCATCAAGCCAGCTCAGATCGCTCTCAACACCTCGGTGGGCCCACTCGCTACGGGGCGCCCCTGCAGACCGAGACGGGCCGCTGTTCTCGTGTGCATGCTGCTGATCTACCGGATCCCGCCGCCAACCCTTGGAGGCTGGCGAGGGCGGGAGCACCGTTGCGAGCAGAAAGGCGGCCCCGGAGCGTGGTTGGCGGAAACCATGCTCAACGGGGCCGCCGTCACATCAGATTACTGGAGGGTAATTCTCAATCGTTCGCGACTTTACGCAATTCTTAGCGGCTAGCTAGCGGAACAGGAGGGTGCTCAGGCCCCCGATACCGCCCCCGCCGTCCAGTGGTCGATGGCGCGCCCGGCCCGCACCTTGAGCTCCGGAGGGGCCCCGCTGTGGGTCATCGAGGAGCGGGCACAACCGGCCAGAGCGGCGTCATCGAGCCCGAGCGTGGCGCGGCACAGCGCGTACTCGTCGAGAAGGCCGACCCCGAAGAGCAACGGGTCGTCGGCGTTGATGCTGCAAGCCACCCCCCGGTCGAGCAGGAATCGCAACGGGTGGGAACCGAGGTCCGGGACGACCGACAGGGCCGCGTTCGAAGTCGGGCACACGTCCAGGCAGATGCCCTCGTCGGCGAGCCGGGTGACCAGATCGTCGTCTTCGATCGCCCGGACACCGTGTTGGATCCTGGACGCTCCGAGTGAGTCGAGGGCGTCGCGGACGGACTCGGGACCCCGGTGCTCCCCGGCGTGGGGGGCGGCGATCAGGCCGCCGGTCCGGGCGATGGCGAATGCTTCGGCGAATGGGGCCGGCGGCGATGCCGCCTC
The DNA here is from genome assembly GCA_963774885.1 of uncultured Acidimicrobiaceae bacterium. Classification (GTDB taxonomy): domain Bacteria; phylum Actinomycetota; class Acidimicrobiia; order Acidimicrobiales; family RAAP-2; genus Bog-756. The sequence goes on along the minus strand of CAVZGQ010000002.1, from coordinate 346,853 downwards.
GTCATTGGCCAGTCCGAAGGCCACGACACCCCGTCCCGCATTGGCCACCGCGGTCTCCGCCTGTTCGACGGCCAGTTGTGTCGACAGGGAGCGATCGGCGGTGATCAGCCATCCAACCCCGACCCCGGTTTCCACGGCGGCAGAAGCGCCTGCCGCCAGCAAGGTCTCGAGCACCACGGCCGGTGGCGCCAGCCGAGTGTGGTTCGGAAGGTGAACGGCCGGCTCGATCCAGACGGCACCGTCCGCGGCGGCATCGGCGACTACCTCGTTGACCAGTCGGCTGAGGTCCTCGAGCGAACGAAGCAGCCCCGATGCCGTCTTGTAGAGATCCTGGAAGTCGGCAAAGGTGCCGAACCGGTGGCGCGGTGGCGGGAGTGACACCTGGTAACGGGAAGCGAGCTCCTCCAGCGTGCTGGGTCGCATGGCGCCTTCAAGATGCACATGCAGGTGGGCCTTGGGGAGATCCCGCAGGTTGGCGGACGTAGATGCTGACATGGGTGGCTCCTTGGTCGCGTCGAAAGGTTGTGCTTCCTCTCGTCGCAAGCCGGGGCCGTCTGGCCCTTCCCTTCTGGTCAGCTCGTGACCCGCCGCAACCTACAAGCGGCGCCACTCGCGGTCAAGCGATCAGCCGGTCGTGGTCGGGGTCACCCTCGGACTCGGACTCGGACTCGGACTCGACTGGGACTTGGGCCGTCCGGCGGTTCCTCGGATCAGCTGGTCGAGGGAGTGGCACCCTTCGTCGGCGGCGGGGCCAGGTACTGCTCGACGGCATCCGCGATCCCCTGGGCAATGACCCGCTGGCCAGAGACGCTGTCGGCGATTGATCCCTCGAACGGGTCGGTGATGTAGAGCGGTTCGATCACCACGCCCGGCATCTGGCTCGGTGTGGAGAAGAAACCGGGCATTGCCGGTCCGATCAGCAGGAGATGGTCATAGGCGGCCGCTTCTGCGGCGATGCCACCCTGGTCGGGGTCGCCGTCGAGGGATCCGAGCGCGGTATCGGGTTGCACGCCGTCGTTGGGAATGGCCCACCCTTGTGCGTTCATCTCCGAAAGAACATCGGACTGCACCAGGTTGGCCAGCGCGAGGTTCGCCGATGCGAACGTTCGGTCAGCGTCGTAGGCGGTGAGACTCCCGGCGTTCTGGCTCGATCCCCCCGCGTCGTAGTAGATACCGACCATCACCCGTGCTTGGGCGTCGTTGGCGCACACGTCTCGTGCGGCCACGTCATCGTGGGCGCCCTGGAGGGTGAGCAGCTGGCCATCAGTATCCCCAGGTCCGAGCCGAAGGACCGTGGATGCACCGGTCCTCGATACGACAACACGGAAGCCTTTGGCGCGAAGCAGCGCCATCGCCTGCAGTTCCACGGGCAGCGTCTCGTCCGCCTCGTAGATGGTCCTCCCGGACTGGGTGACCCCGACGCCACCGGGGTCGATTCCCCCGTGCCCGGCGTCGAGGAAGACGGTCTCCCCCCGGTCGCCGGCGGTGGGGGGATAGGCGACGCACGATCCGGTGGCGAACTCAGCGGGATCGAGGGCTTCGCCTCCCGACGACGCAGCTGACGCGGTCGAAAAGGGTCGGAGGCTGTATCCGTACCTGCCCACGATCGCCACCACGGTCAGGAGGCCAATGAGGACGATCAGTCCCAGCAACCTACCGGCCCGGCTCCGCCGTTTGTCCTGAGCCCGTCGGGTATCTTGCTTCTTCGTCGCACCCATGTGGATCTGGCGGTTCCGTTCGAATTCGCCCGGTGCCGGCATGCCAACTCGGCACGGCCGGGCACGGCGGGTCAGCCGGGCACCTGCGAGTACGATCGTAGTGAGGGGGTGCGGCAATTGGGCGCGGCCCACCACCAAATGCCTGGTCCTCCGCAACCGTCCACGTTGCCAGTGGACGCTCAATGGGATGCCTGATAGTTGTAAATGGGTGGGGATTACTGAGAGGCGTAGTTGGTGTCCAGTCCGACTGCTCTAAGCATCCAGGAGTCCCTCTATCCCGATATCACCTGCTTTGGGTGCGGCCACGCAAACCCCGACGGCTTTCAGCTGCGAAGTTACCGAGAGGGCACGGTGACAGTGGCTACCTTCACACCCCGCCCTGAGCACGACAACGGATTCGGCTTCCTCAATGGGGGGATCATCGCCACTGTGCTCGATTGCCACACCGCTTCCGTCGTGATGTGGGAGGCCGACCGTCACGGCTGGCAGGCGGATCCAGGCGCACCGGTGCCCTTCATCACCGCTGGATTCGATGTCCGCTTTCTGCGACCGACTCCCCTGGGACCACCGCTGCTCCTCCGGGCAGAGCCGGTCGATGTCTCAGAGCGCTTGATCACCGTCAACGCCGAACTCGTCTATGACGACAAGACGCGAGCGACGTTGCTGGCGAGGTGGGCCCGATTCCACCCCCGTTGATCTGCACGACTGTCCGGCGACCGATCCGTCGGCTGAACTCGGCCTTGTGAACCTCCGCTCGGAAGGCTGCTATCGGCTCGGGAGCGATCTGGGTAGCCCGAACCAGGGGAGCACACTGTTCTCGAAACGGGTCATGGCGCATATCCGGTCGCCGGTGAGGGTGAGGACGAAGAGACCCGCCCCGTGGCTGATGCCGTCAGGGGCGCGCACGTATGCTCCGAATGCCGGCTGACCATTCGCTCGCGTCGCCACGAGATCGAACGTTCGCCCCGAACCGAAGATGCTGGCGCAGAAGCCGGCCACCGCGTCCCGGCCTTCGTATTCAAAGGGCATTGGCGGCATCGACATGTAGACGTCGTCGGTCAGGACTGCTACCAACGCGTCGAGGTCGGCGGATTCCCATGCGCTGACGAACTTCCCCACGATTGCATCCTCCGAGCGCGAGTCGGGGGTGGGAGGGGGATCGAGGGCGGCGCCCGACGACCACCGCTGCTGCAAGCTGTAGCGCGCTCGCTTGAGGGCGCTGTTGACCGACTCGACGGTCGAGCCCAGCATGTCGGCCACCTCGCTCGCGTGGTATCCGAGGACGTCGCGCAAGACAAGCACGGCGAGCTGACGAGGCGGTAGAACCTGAAGGGCGGTCACGAACGCCAGGGAGATGGATTCGTGTTGCTCGTAGCGGGCCTCCGGACCGGGCGGCACGTCGATGGCACCATCAAGGAGGGTGTCGGGATACGGCTCGAGCCAGTGAACTTCGCCGAGCCGGGTCGGTTCGGGCGGTTCAACCTTGGGCACGTCCCACTCCTTGGCCGGGCGGCGGCTGGCCGACCGACGCGCGTTGAGGCACCGGTTGGTGGCGATCCGGTAGAGCCACGTACGGAGCGAGGCGCGTCCCTCGAACCCTCCGAAGTCCTGCCAGGCTGCCAACAGCGTCTCTTGGAGGGCGTCCTCGGCATCCTGGAAGGATCCGAGCATGCGGTAGCAATGGACCTGGAGTTCCCGGCGGTGCGGCTCGGTCAGCTGGTGGAACGCGTCGCCGTCCCCGGCCCGCGCCTTCGAGATCAGCTCGGCTGTTACCACCGTCGTCCCACCCTCATCCTCCTCCTCCATCATGTCGCACTTCCATCCTGTATAGACACCGACCGAGGGGCGAACTGGGCGGTTGATGAGCGCCCAATTTCCCGATGTCGCGGTGTCTACATCAGTGAGAACGCACAACACCAACCAAGGGAGTACCGAAATGGGAAAGATAGTGATCAGTACGAACGCATCTCTGGACGGCGTGGTCCAGGACCCGGACGGCGCGGAGGGCTTCAGCCTGGGCGGATGGTTCGGCCAGTTTGGGGGCCAGGACCTCGAAGCGTGGGGCAAGGTCTTGTTCGACGAGGCGTTGGCCACCGAGGCCCTCCTGCTGGGTCGGCGGAGCGAGGAGTGGTTCGGAACGCGGTGGTCATCGCGGCCTGGCGAGTGGGCGGACAAGTTGAACAGCCTGCCCAAGTACGTCGTATCCACGACCCTCGAACATCCCGAGTGGAGCAACTCAACGGTCCTCAGGGGTGACGTGGTGACCGAGGTCTCGAAGCTGAAGCAGAAGCTCAACGGGGACATCGTCGTCTACGCCAGCTATCAACTCGTGCACACGCTGATGGAGCACGACCTGGTGGACGAGCTGCGACTGGTCGTATTCCCGGCGGTGCTCGGGGATGGTGAGCGCCTCTTCGGGGCAACCAGCGACAAGAAACCCTTGCGCCTTGTCGAGTCTGAAACCATCGGGGATGGTCTCGCCCACCTCACCTATGAGTTCGTCCGGGACGCATAGATGTCCCCTGGCCCGGTAGGGCCAGGCCCAAGGAAATCCCGAACCGTGACGGTGCGAGAGCTCGGTCTACCGTCAGCGAGGCACTTCGAAACCCATGAGAAGTTAGTCCCGGACAGTGACCCGGTCTTCTTCCTCAGGCCACCGACCTTCCAGCGAAATACACCCCGAGTAGGGCGGCGGCCATGAGCAATAGCCAGTAATCGGTCAGACGGCGAAGCACCCGGGGAGCGGTTCGTGCCTCCATGAACTCGCGCATGATGATCCGGACCTTGATCAACGCGAAGCAGATGGCTCCCACGGTTACCACCGTGCTCGCGGAAGGAACGCCCTGATGTGTGGCTGCATGATCGATCCACAGGTAGGCCAGCGAAATCGCCACGAGAATCAGCCACGCCCCGAGAAGCCGCTTGTTGAACCCGCTTTCCATCCTCACCTCACCACGTAGAGCAGCGCGAATATCAATACCCAGAAGAAGTCGACGGTGTGCCAATAGGTGGCGCATGTTTCGACCGTTTCTTGAGAGCGTCGCTTCTGACCCGAGAGCTGATACCAGAGCACACCGAGAACGACGAAACCGATCAACAGATGAACGCAATGAATGACTGTCAGGAAATAGAAGTACTGGAAGAACTCACTGCTGGTGAAGGTGTGCCCTGCGTGGATCAGCCGAATCCACTCGGCGACCTTGAGTACCAGGAAGACAACGCCCAATCCTGCGGCAAGGAGTGCATCGCGCTTAGCGGCGTCGTACCGGCCGGCGCGTGCGTGCTGGACACAGCGAGCCACCGCCCAGGAACTGCTGAGCAGGATGATCGTCTCGAGCACTCCCAGCCAGAGCAGCAAGTGGGACTGTCCGAGCAGGAATGCCTGCTCGTGTTGTGTCCGGTTGAAGAGATAGACGCAGAAATACGAGGTAAAGACCAGGGACTCGAACAAAACGAAGAACCAGATGTCGCGCCCCCCTGGGACGTGCTCCGACGACCGCTCCTCGGACGCCGGCACCGCATCGCGTTCGGTCGTCGTCACGGCGACATGAACTCCGCCAACATGCGGCCACGCCCTTCGGTCAGGGGCAGGTCAGGCAGCGGGCCCTTCCCGAAGTCCTCGCGGAGGATCATGTTGCGCAACAAGAGGATGAATGCCCCGGTGTAGAGCCCGAAGATCGCCACGTTTATCCACCAGACGATCACGCCGTTCCAAGCGAAGACGCCGGTATGGAAGATCCACGATGGTGCGACCACCACCTCGGTCAAGCCGTTACACAGATTGAGGTAGCCGAACCAGACGGGGAAGACGCGGTTCTTGTCGAGCAGGATCGCCACCATCCAGATCAACGAGCCGATGAGAAAGACGCCCATGGTGCCGGAGAAGGACAGGAACCCGAGGTCGTAGAGCCACCCGAGGATCTCCGGGCTGCGCTCCGGTCGGAAGGCGCCCACGGTCATGGCCACGCAGATGAACAAGAACCCTGGGACCGCACTGACGGCGTAGAGGATCAGGTACGAGTAGGCGAAGGCACGGCTGACCGACATCCGCCGGATGGAGTACGTGATGAGTGCGATCGACGTGGCGGAGAGCCCACCCAGGACGAATATGAGCCCAAACCCGATGAGCAGGCCTTCGTGGCGGCTGGCGAACCACCCAACTACCTGGTTCGGGGTGTACGACGGCTTCCCCGGCGGCTGGGTGCGCGTGATGATGAAGAAGACGACGGTGTACAGGGAGTAGAAGCCGATAGTGGCGTACCACGCCAACCACAGCTCTCGCTTCGGATCGTCGAACAAGGAAGGTCGCTTCATGCCGAGACTGGCTCCGGCGACCGATCGCGCCCGATCGCCTGCCCCAACACCACGGCCATGACAACGAGCCAGAGGGCAATGGCGACGTTCTTGACCCAGAACGACAGGAGGCCGTTCCAGGCGAAGGGCCCAGTGAGCGCCAGGCCGGCAAACCCTGCCGGCACCAACGCGATGGCGACCAAGAGGTTGAAGAGGCCGACCCATCGCGCAAACACGGGCTGTGCCTGCTCATCGAGGTAGATCGCCACTGCGAGGAACAGGCAGAGGGCAACGAGGAAGGGCACCGCACAGGTGAACGTGATCCATGCCAGGTCGTTGTAGAGCTGGGTGAGCGCTGGGGCTCGATGGGGCCGGAAGGCGGCCAGTAGCCAGAAGATCGTGGCGGTGAGAAAAGCGATCGGAGCGGCACCCGCGACGCCAATCACGCAATACCGCAGAATCGGCGTGCGGTGGGCCATGCCCCGCATGCGCTCCACGATCAGCATCAGAATCGGGATCAGCGCCACGCAGAACCAGTTGAACAGGATCATGCTGTAGCGGACTCGCGAAGTGTGATCGGCATAGAAGGCAGCAACCCTCCGCGCCGGCCACTCCGGAGACATGGGCGGCAGGAAGCCCGGGAAGAGGAAGAACGCCGCGATCCATATGATCGCAACGGCGGGCAGCGCCCAGAAGATGATCCGTTCGCCGCCGGGTCGCTTCATGGGGATGGCATGGTAGCCGATCGGCTATCCCGTTTGCTTCGTGGGGGGTAGCGTCTCGGCTACAACGGGATCTCAAGCTGAGAGCAGATCTGCGGCACTTCGTCGAAGATCGAATCCGGGACGACGAACGGCTCGGTAGCCGCCACGTCTGCAAGATGTTCCTCGATCGCCTCGGCCGTCGGCGGAGTCTCATGGGCTAAGTGCCCTATCCATCGCCTCAGCCTCTGGACGCTGTATGTCCGCCGTTGGGTGCCCGTAGATGCTTAGGAGAAGCTTTCCACCATCCGCGTGGCCGAGCGGCCCCGCCGCGTCCCGGGGATTGATCCCAGCGCCGAGCATGGCTATGGCGGCGAAGTGACGGAAGGCTGTGGAAGTGGACGTGAGGTATGCCGAGTTCCCTGGCGGCTCGAGCGACTTGGGTGGACAGGGTGTCTGGATTCAACGGCCGAGAGAAGTCGGGCCAGGACGACAGGACGTAGGGATCGTCGGCCAGCTCGACACCGTCATCGCTGGCCTGGGTTCGACACGACTTCTCCCATCCGACCAGCCGGCCCCTAACTGCCGGGGTCATCTGAGGCGATCGCTCGACCCCTGATCTCGTGTCCTTGATGAGAGTCTCGTCCCTGGCCCGATGGGCAGACTTTCGCAGTCTGATCGCACCGCCGTCGGATGTCTGACCACTGGAGGGCGCACAACTCGCCACGGTGGGCACCCGTCCTAGCCGCCAGGTCGACGGCCATTTTGGACACCGCCGTAGGCATCGTATCGACGAGGAGCTGGATCTCCTCGCGGGTGGGGATTTCAAGAGACGATCTGGTCTGTTTGGGGATGCTGGTGCGCTTTGCCGGATTCACCTCGAGCCATCCCCAGACGACTGCCTGATTCAGCGCCGCCGACAGGACGGCGTCATATAGCCTGAGGGACGCTGGCTTGGGATCGGTCAAACCGCGGTACAGTTGCTGCCGCCGCGGACACGGCAGCTAGCAGCGAGCAGCTTCGACAAGTGCTCCGACGCGCATTCGACGGTTGGCTCGAACCGTTCTCTGAAAGCCTGGCCGAGCTCGGCGTACCACTCGAGCGCTCCAACAATCTCGCCACCGTGATCGTCGCTGCGCTTGAGGGGGCCATCATCCTGGCCCTGATCAGACGCGACCTGACACCATTCGACGCTCTGGTCCTCGAGCTTGGGCCTCGGCTCGATGCGGGTGCCCGTCTGTGAGCCCAGGAACTGGTTGCGGGGAGCGAGGAGAGTTCCCCATGATCGGTGACACGTGTTTTTGGGTCGCTTCCTCGACCCGATCGGAACTGACCCCCACGCGCACGCACGCATGGCGGGGGATGGGATCGTTGGCATGCACGCCCCTTGTCGTTGCCCGACAAACGCGGGCTCATCCCCGACAGCTTCCTGCATCGTATGATTGCCGTGTCATGTCCGGTTCCGGTCTCCCGGTTTGTGGTCCGTCTAACAGCGAACCAGCTAATGGGAGTGGGGCAGGAGTAGGGGATGGCGAAGATCTGGGAAGCCGGTAACCAGTAAAAAGTGCCGATGACCAGGTATGGAGAGGTGCGAGAGCGGCCGAATCGGACTCACTGCTAATGAGTTGACCTGGGTAACTGGGTCCGAGGGTTCAAATCCCTCCCTCTCCGCTCCGGGTGGCCCGGGATGTCAAAGGATGGGTGTTCCGCGGTGCGGCCGTTTGTTCCGGCACCACCCGTTCCGCCATCCGGGGCTCGAGAGGAGCGCTCGGGTCTCGGTGACCCCACCCTGGGCCGGCTGGAGTTTGCCGCCGCCCATACCCCAGTAGATTGTCCTGGTGGCCGAGCGGTACTGGATCGAGACGTTGGGCTGCCCCAAAAACCAGGTCGACTCGGACAAGCTGGTCGGGACCCTGGTGGTGGACGGCCTGGTGGCCGCTGAAGCACCCGAAGAGGCGGACCTGGTGGTGGTCAATACGTGCGCCTTCATCGAGGCCGCTCGCCAGGAGTCGATCGACACGGTCCTGGAGCTCTCCGACCTCAGGCGCCCGGGTGCCCGGCTGGTGGTCACCGGGTGCATGGCCGAGCGGTACGGCGATGAACTGGCCGACGCCCTCCCCGAAGTCGACCTGGTGGCACCGTTTGGTGCAGCCCTGACTGGAGCGCCTCGGGCGTCGGCGACGGTGGGGACTCCGGTGACGCTCGGGACCAAGCCGGCGCCCACCTCGCCACTGCCGTCCTTCGATCTGTTGAACCTGCCCCGACCGGCGTCTGCCGCCCCGTGGTCGTACATCAAGATCGCCGAGGGGTGCGACCGGAACTGCGGGTTCTGCGCCATCCCCTCCTTCCGCGGCAAACAGCGGTCGCGTACCACCGAATCGATCCTGGCCGAGGTGGGCCAGCTCGCCGGCCCTGGTGGAAGCCTCCGCGAGGTGGTCTTGGTGGCACAGGACCTGTCGTCGTTCGCTCTCGACCGCTCGACCGGCAGGACCGAGCCCCGTATCGACGGTCCCGCCGTCGGCGCCCTCCGTCCCATCGTCGAGCTGGTGGCCGCGGTGGCAGCCCGCGTCCCCTGGACCCGTCTTCTCTATCTCTACCCCTCGACGCTCGACGACGCGTTGGTCGAGGCCATTCTGGCCACCGGTGTGCCGTACTTCGATCTCTCCTTGCAGCACGTCTCACGGCCGTTGCTCAAGGGCATGCGTCGGTGGGGGGATGGTGACCGATTCCTCGAGAGGATCGCCTCCATCCGATCTGCCGAGGCCACCGCCGCCTTCCGTTCGTCGTTCATCATCGGCTACCCGGGTGAGACCGAGGCCGATCACGACCAACTGCTCGAGTGGATTACCGAGGCCCGGTTGGACTGGACGGGCTTCTTCCCCTTCAGCAACGAGGCCGGCACCTATGCCTCCGAGCTCGACGGCCAGATACCCGACGAGCTGGTAGCCGAGCGCCTGCGAGAGTGCACCGAGCTCCAGGATTCGATCACTGCGGCGCGTCGAGAGTCCTTGATCGGGACGATCGTCGAAGTCTTGGTCGATGCACCGGGGGAAGGGCGGACCTACCGCGAGGCTCCGGAGATCGACGGAATCGTCACTCTGCCCCACGCCGTCCCGGTGGGATCGTTCGTCGACGTGGTGGTCACCGGCGCCGACGGCCCCGATCTCTGTGCCGAGCTTGTGGGCGCCGACGACTCCGGCACCGACCGCTCGACCCCGGCGATATCGGGAGCGGTCCGGTGAGCGACGGTGCCGTCAACCCCGGGGCGCCCGTGTCGCCGGCCTCGGTAGCCGGCGCCACCACCTTCGGGCCGTCAGCGCTGTTGACCCCGGCCAACGGGATCACCGTGCTCCGGCTGTTGGCCACGCCGATCATGATCGCCCTGATCATGCTGTGGGGCGCTAGCTGGTTCACCTTCGTCTTCGGTGGGTTGCTGGCTGTGTCCGACGGTGCCGACGGGTGGCTGGCCCGCCGCCAGGGGACCACCCGATCTGGCGCCTTCCTCGATCCGCTGGCCGACAAAGTCGTCGTGCTCGGCGCCCTGGTGGCCCTGGTGGCCAAGGGGATCGTCTGGTGGCTGCCGGTGGCGCTGATCGCCATCCGCGAGGTGGCCATGAGCGTCTACCGCTCCGTCGTCGGGCGGCGCGGCGTGTCCATCCCTGCCCGCACCACGGCCAAGGTGAAGACGCTCCTGCAGGACCTGGCCATCGGGCTGTGCCTGGCCCCGCCCCTGGCCGATCACAAGGGAGTGCTGTCGGCCGGGATCTGGGTGGCCACGGCCATGACCCTGTTCACCGGCGGCCAGTACTTCCTCGACGGCCGTCGGGCCGCCCGGCCGAGCGAGGCGGGGACCGCTGCCACTAGCGATCCCGTCGACGGAACCACCTCGGCGGCCTGAGCCCTCGTGCGCATCGAGATCGTCGCGGTGGGGACCGAGCTGCTCCTCGGCCAGATCGCGGACACCAACTCGGCCTGGATGGGTGAGCATCTCGCCGCCGCCGGGGTCGCCTCCCATTTCCATCAGGCGGTGGGCGACAACCACGAGCGGATGGTGCTGGCGTTCCGGACGGCACTGGCCCGCAGCGACGGGGTCATCGTGTGCGGGGGGCTGGGCCCGACCCATGACGACATCACCCGGGAGGCAATCGCCGAGGTGATGAACGTCCCTCTTCGCCGGGACGAGAGCGTGGTCGAGGCGATCCGGACGATGTTCTCGAGCCGCGGCCGGGAGATGCCCGACACCAACCTGCGACAGGCCGACGTGCCCGAGGGCGCCACCCTCATTCCCCAGACCAAGGGAACGGCACCCGGGCTCATCTGCCCGGTCGGTCACAAGGTCATCTACGCGGTGCCCGGTGTGCCCTACGAGATGTCGGACATGTTCGACCGGGGCATCGTGCCCGACCTGCAGCGCCGGATGGCCGAACGGGGGGAAACCGCGGGAGTCATCGCCAGTCGGGTGATTCGCACCTGGGGAATGAGCGAGTCGGGCCTCGCCGAAGCGCTCGCCGGGCACATCGGACAGCTCGATGCCCCCTCGGTGGCAACGCCGGCTGGCGCCGACCGGTCCGGAACGGGCGCCACCATCGCCTTTCTCGCCAGTGGCATCGAGGGGATCAAGGTGCGGGTCACGGTGAGGGCCCACGACGGCGAGGAGGCGATCCGACTACTCGACGCCGAAGAGACCGAGATCCGCCGCATCCTCGGCCTGGCCGCCGGCAACGTGGTGTTCGGCGTCGACGACGAGGCGATCGAGGACGCAGTGGCCCGGACGGTGATTGCCGCCGGGGTGACACTCGGGCTGGCCGAGTCGCTGACCGGTGGTCTCGCCGCTTCGCGGTTGGTCAACGTGCCTGGTGCCAGCCGGTGGTTTCGGGGCTCGGTGGTGTCGTATGCCTCGGAGGTGAAGTTCGCTCTCCTCGGCGTGCCCGAGGGGCCGGTGGCGTCGGAGGACGCGGCCCGGGCCATGGCCGAAGGTGCCCGCTCGGTGCTGGGTTCCGATGTGGGCCTTGCCATCACCGGCGTTGCCGGGCCCGACCCGCAGGACGACCGACCTCCCGGCACGGTGTTCGTCGGGCTGGCCCGCGCCGGCCACCCGACCGAGGCGTTCGGGTTCAACGTGCCCGGCGACCGGGACCGCATCCGCCAGTACGCCACCATCGCCGCCCTCGATCTGCTGCGTCGATCCCTCGAGGAGTCGTCTGCCTTCCCGAGGCGGCGGTCCTAAAGAGCGGGTGGTCGACTAAGAGCGGGAGGTCGACGGGCCGGCGCCGGTAGCCGGGACCGGGGGCGAGCCCGCCGGTGTCACGGGAATCCCGTCAGGGACCAACTCCTCCCAGGTGTTCCCGGGCTGCAGTGCGATGGGCGTCCCGCTGGCGGAGGTGAGGGTGGCAGGCGTGGTCAGGCTCGTCCGGCTCCAGGTTCCGGTGATGGCGACGCCGTTGCGCATGACCACCAGGGGTCCCGAGCCGGTGGCGGTCACGTCGACCTCGTGACCGCCTTCACTGTTCTCCACCCACGGGCCGGTTGCCGTCTGCACCGACATGATGACGACATTGGTGGCGGCGGTCTGCGACTTGTCGAGCAGGATGTCCGGTTGCCCCGAGTAGGAACGGAGGTACTTTCCCACCGACCCGTTCCACTGCCAGGTCACATCGGAGGAGGAGGAGAACGGGATGTGGACGCTGGTCCCCGATCCGGCCACCGAGGCGACCGGCAGCGCCGTGGAGTACTGGAAGATCGGGGCCGGGGTCTTGTTGTCGGAGGGATCGAAGGCCCACAGCGAGGCGGTGTTGACGAAGGTCGAGTACGGGGCCACCCGTCCGGGCTGCTGGATGATGGCGGAGCCGTTGTTCCCGGCATAGAGGTTCTCGTCGATGAGGGGAGAGTCGGCGAGGAGGGCGATCACCGGATTGATCCCACCGGCGTGTACGAACAGGGGGTCGGAGAGCTGGGAGAGGATCCCCGCGTCAGGTTGGCGGGCGGACCGCAGGTCACCTACCAGGGCGGCTCCCTGGCATTGGAACACGGCGAGGAGCCGGGTGATGGCTCCCTCCACCGGCTCCTCGAACACGATGTCGGCCTGGTTGAGCCCCGTCGACGGCCGATCGCCGGGATAGTTCCCGATCTTGATCCCGAGGGCAGGTCGGGCGGGCACGACGCCTCCCGGGGCTGGGGCCCCGGTGAGCGGGCAGTTGGGAATCGGCGCCGGCGCCACCGTGGTCGAGGTGACCGCAGCTCTGGCCACGGTGTCCTTGGCGTTCCGGGTGAAGAGGTAGGCCGCCACCACGCCCACCAGGACAACTCCCACCACGCCGAAGGCATACGTCCAGGTGCGGGACCCGTTGGTCTTCGAGCGAGCACGCTGGGCCCGGAGCTCCCGGCGGGAGAGGACCGCCGGCCCCTCGGCCTTCGGCGGCCCCGATGCGGGGGAGTGCCCCGATATATGGCCTGATGGGCCGTCCCCTTCGGGTCCGGAGGGCAATTCGGCGTCAGGCATTTCGAGGGCGAGGCTACCTCGCGCCGGCAGGAAAACGGTTGATATCGAGCGACGGATGGGCCCGATCCCAGCGCCTTGCCGACCTGCGACCGGGCAGAGGAATGGCAGTGGCCCACGAGGCGCCGGGGATCCATGATCGAACATGCGTTCGGGTCTAAAGTGACGCTGTGGTTGCAGCAGCAGTCCGCAGTGGTCGGCCCCGGATCTCGATCCGGGACCACCAGCCGGGTGTCACACCTTCTCCGTAGGGTCGGCACGGTCAAGTGAGCAACAACATCGAGGAGAGTAGAAGACATGGAACGTGACAAGGCGCTCGACATGGCACTGGGTCAGATCGAGAAGCAGTTCGGCAAGGGGTCGATCATGCGCATGGGGGAGAACCTCCATATGAACATCGAGGCCATCCCCACCGGAGCGCTGGCGCTCGACCTCGCCCTCGGCATCGGTGGCCTCCCCCGCGGCCGCATCGTGGAGATCTTCGGTCCGGAGTCGTCCGGCAAGTCGACGTTGGCCATGCACGTGGTGGCCGAGGCCCAGCGCAACGGCGGGATCTGTGCCTACGTGGACGCCGAGCACGCCATGGACCCCGTCTACGCCAAGGCGATCGGCGTCAACATCGACGACCTGCTCATCTCGCAACCCGACACCGGTGAGCAGGCATTGGAGATCTCCGACATGCTGATCCGGTCGGGCGCGCTCGACGTGCTGGTCATCGACTCGGTGGCCGCCTTGACCCCCCGGGCGGAGATCGAGGGGGAGATGGGCGACACCCACGTCGGCCTCCAGGCCCGTCTGATGTCCCAGGCGTTGCGCAAGCTGACCGGCACGCTGTCCAAGTCGCGGACCATCGCCATCTTCATCAACCAGCTCAGGGAGAAGATCGGCGTCATGTACGGGTCGCCGGAAGTCACCCCGGGTGGCCGGGCGCTCAAGTTCTACTCGTCCGTTCGACTGGACATCCGTCGCATCGAGACCATCAAGGACGGTGCCGACCAGGTCGGCAACAGGACCCGGGTGAAAGTGGTCAAGAACAAGTGCTCGCCTCCATTCAAGCAAGCAGAGTTTGACATCACGTTCGGAAGGGGCATCAGCCGCGAGGGGTCACTGCTCGATGTCGGTGTCGAGCTCGGGTTCATCAAGAAGTCGGGGGCCTGGTTCACGTATGAAGGTGAGCAGTTGGGCCAGGGCCGTGAGAACGTCAAGACCTTCCTGACCGAGAACCCGCAGCTGATGGCCGAAATCGACGAGCGGATCCGTGAGCACCTCGCCGCACAGAACGCGGTCAAGGCCGAAGAGGCGGCTGGCCCTCCGGCCGAGCTGCCTGATGAGATCGACGACCTCGCCCTCGACGATCAGCCGATCACGCTGAGTGAGTGAGCCGCTGCGAGGTAACCTCGTTGAGGCCTACAGTCCGGCCGGTTTCGTGACGAGAAGGACTGGGTAGTTTCACCGACGATCGCCGGCCCGGGACGCGTTCGACGCGTCCCGGGCTGCTGCGTCTGGTCAGGGACTATCAGGTTCGCCCACCACTGGCGCCTCGAGCGGTCAGGCGGCGTTGACGGTGGAGGGCGCCGCCGTCGAGGGTGACCCGGGGGTATAGATGGTGCGCCAGTTCCCTTGTGAGGGTCGGGTGAGGCAGGCCGGCCCCATCCCGATGACCGCGTACAGGTTCTCCATTATCCGCAGCAGGGGCCCGGAGATCTCCGGTGCGCTGTCCGGCAGCACGTTCGGTGGGATGAGTTTGCTGGTGGAGAGGGCCCCGACCCACGAGGCGTTGCCGCTGGCAAACACGCCCCCGCCGCCATCCACCGTGTACCAGGTCATGTCCGAGTAGTTGTTCGTCCCGGTTGGGCACGATGGAGTGGGTGATGACGTCCAGGTTGTCCGGTCCCGACCCGTTGGGGACGTAGCGGTCGAACTCCCCGGCCACCACCCCGGGCAGGCGTTGGTTGGCCGAGAGCCCGGTGCCGGCGAGGATCCACGAGGTCGGATCGGTGATCACCAGGTCGGCCTGCGCCTCGACGTCCTGATAGGTGCTTCCGATCAGTTCGGATTCGGGCCGGGACACCGGCGACTGCGGCCAGTTGACGGTGACCAGGGCATCGTTCTGACCGGTCATCGGATCCTCGTCCGCCGACTTGTAGCAGACCTGGAGCCGATTCGGTCCCACCGGTGATGACTCGAACCGGATCTGTCGATAGCAGGCGTTGGCACCCAGAAAGGCCAGATTCACGCCACCGGCCAGGGACTGGGCCGCCCCGTCCCGCATCGGCGACGACCAGTATTCGTCATGGCCGAGGCTCAGCATGGCGCCGGTGATTGTCGAGCAGCTGCGGCTGCGCATGTAGATCGACATCGGTCCAGTAGGTGACATCGAGCCCGAGCTGCTCGGCGTGGTAGATGACCGGGAGCTCGTTCCCCACGAAGTCGGCCGCACCGCTCGCCCAATCGTGGTCGTAGGGCCGATCGAACGAGACGATGCGTGCCCGATCGGCATAGGTCGAGTCGGTGGGGGCATGGACGAAGGACTGCGACTCCGTTCCGATTTCCGTAGTAGAGGCTGTAGCCGCCCCAGCGGTTGTACGCCTGCCAGGTGGTGACGCTGTGCTGAATGACGACGGCCGCCTCTGAGGCGTCATCCCGCACGCACAGCGGCACGAATTGCTGCTCACCGGTGGCTCCCACCAGCTTCAACAGATAGGGGCCGGGGGGCCAGGCCGCTCCGATGGTGAGGGTCAGGGATGGGGACCACTGGCACTGGATGGTGTTGGTCAGGTGCGATGAGCCGGGGAGGTGGCTTGGCGGACCCCGGCCACCTGCTCCGATTGTCCACACCAGGCGCCCGCCGATCCCCTGGTAGTAGCCCATGCGGTAGGCCTCCACGTGGAAGGCAGCGGCGATGGTGTTCACGAAGAGAGTGACGGTGTCGCCGGCCACCGCGCTCACCTGGCTGGCGAATCCCTCGATGGCCCGGGGGGGCTGGACCGGTCCACCCACCAGGCGTCACCCGTCTTGGCGTTCTCGGCCACGATGGCCGGCGAGATCGGGAGCACGACGCCGTCGATGAGTTGGGTGACGACCTGGGAGGAATGTGCCGTGTCGCCGGCACGCGCGGCTTGGGCTTCGCGCCGGTCCGAGCGGCAGTCGGCACCCGTCTGGTGGATGGTCGCCACCGCCCGATTCCACGATCCCCAGGGCCGCGGCGGCGGCGGCCACTCCACCCGCCGCCGTCCAGCCGATGAACCGCGCGCCGATCGAGCCGCGGGGATGGCGTCGGACGATCCGGGAGTGCCTGCCCCGTTCGGCTTCGGCGGCTGGTCTGCCGGGTTCTCCACATCGGCGGTTCAGGCTCCTGCCATCAGGCTACTTCCGACTGTCACCGGATCGTTGGCTCCCGCGCAGCGAACGATCACCTGCTCACACTAGTGAATCCGCCCTGGGCCGGGGTGATCACCGGCATCCCGCGTACCGGGTGCGGCGGCCCGGACGCGGCACTGGCGTCGTGTCGGGGCACGCTTACGCTCGGCTCCGCCGTGCCTCAGGGCTCAGCCCCGGACGGCGACCCCACCGGGGCCATCGACGAAAGCGAGCAGTGCATGCGGTTCGGAATCCTTCCCCCAGTCCGCACCGGGGTCACCGCCGATCCCCAGTGGATGACCTCGTTCGCCCGTCACGCCGAGTCGTGCGGCTTCGAATCGGTTGTCCTGGTGGAGCACGCGGTGGTGGTCTCCGACTACCAGAGCACCTACCCCTACTCATCGTCGGGGAAGATGCCGCTGCCCGACGACTGCTCGCATCCCCGACCCGCTCGATCTGATGGCCTTTCTGGCCGGGGTCACCGAGCGCATCGTCCTGGCCACCGGGGTGCTGGTCCTGCCCAACCATCAGGCGGTGGTGCTGGCCAAGAGGATCGCCACCGTCGACGTGCTCTCGGGCGGCCGGGTCCGGCTGTGCGTGGGGGTCGGGTGGATGGACGAGGAGCTGCGGGCCACCGGTGCCGACCCGCGGCAGCCGGGGTCGCCGGACCGACGAGACCATCGCCGCCATGCGCACCCTGTGGTCCGACTCCGGACCGTCCGGCGCCAGACTTCGACGGCGAGTTCTTCTCCTTCCGCCACGCCCACTCCTATCCCCAAGCCGGTGCGGCCGGGAGGGGTGCCCATCCACATCGGGGGGCACAGCGAGGCCGCGGCGCGGCGGGCCGGTCGGCTGGGCGACGGGTTCCAGCCCCTGGGACTGCCGCCGAGCGACCTGGCCGAGCGGCTGGGATCAGGTCCGCCGGCTTCGCCGAGGAGGCCGGGCGCGATCCGGCCGCCATCGAGCTCTCGCTTGTCGGGCTACCTCCCGACCACCTCGGAGGAGGACGTGCTTGCGCCGAGTCGGTGGGGGCGACCCGACTGGTGGTCTCCACCTCGATCACCCCGGACCTGGCCCAGGTGCGCGACGAGATGTCCGCCTTCGCCGAGCGATTCGGGCTCTCGGCCGGGGCCGGCGCCACCGCGGGAGCTCGGTGAGCCGGCCGTCGATGAGTGACGGAGATCAGCCCTACGAGCGGTGGGTGGTCGAGGAGGAACTGCGCACACTCTCCACTCGACTACGCCACTGCGGTCGATGACCGTGACGGCGAGCGGCTCTAGCCGGACTCTTCGTGGCCGACGGGGAACTGGTGGTCCCGAGGTATCCCGAAGACCTCCGGCCGGTGATCACCCGGTCCGGCCACCAGGCGCTCCGACGGGTGCCCGAAGGGCTCTCAAGCGTTACGAGCGGACCTTCCACCAGCTGCTCAACCACCGGTACCAGGTGGACGGTGACCTGGCGTCGGGAGAGGTGCTGTGCGTCGCCCACCATCTGTCGCGCAGGCGACCGGCCAGGCGACCGGCCCGGGCAGCGCCAGAACCGACATGGTCTGGTTCATCCGGTACCGCGACGACTACCGGCGCACCGACGCCGGGTGGAGGTTCGTCCGCCGGGAGCTCCACCTCCAATGGGTGGAGGACCGCCCGGTCGGCCTGGTGACCCCTGCGTCCCTCGGCGCCGACGGCGAGGTCCCCTAAACGGCGGGATCAGGCGGGCGGGACCGGCTGCGGCGGAGGCGGGCCCACGTAGCGGGCCGCGGGGCGGATCAGCCGGTTGTCGGCCGCCTGCTCCATCACGTGGGTGGCCCAGCCGATGGTCCGACTCGAGGCGAAGGTCGGGGTGAACATCTCACGGGGGATGCCACAGGTGTGCATGACCACCCCGGCGAAGAACTCGACGTTGGTGTACAGCTGGCGACCCGGCTTGAGGTCGGCGAGCACGTCGACAGTGGTTCGCTCCACCTGCTCGGCGAAGTCGACCAGATCGCCACCGAGGTGCCCGGCCACCTTGCGGAGGTAGACCGATCGGGGGTCGTCGGTCTTGTAGACCCGATGGCCGAATCCCATGATCCGGTCCCCCCGGGCCACCGCGTCGCGGATCCATGCCTCGGCCCGGTCCGGCGTCCCGATCGAATCGAGCATGTCCAGGGCCCGGCTGGGCGCGCCGCCGTGGAGCGGTCCGGACAGCGCGCCGACCGCCCCGACGATGGAAGCGGCAAGGTCGGCACCGGTCGAGGCGATGACCCGTGCGGCGAAGGTGGAAGCGTTGAACCCGTGGTCGATGGTGAGGATCAGGTACTCCTCGATGGCCCGGACGTGGGCCGGCGGGGCCTCCTCACCCCGCAGCATCCACAGGTAGTTGGCGGCGTAGGAGAGGTCGTCTCGCGGGGGTACGGGCTCCTTGCCCTGCCGGATGCGGAAGACGGCGGTCAGCAGCGTGGGGACCACGGCGCACAGGCGGAGTGCCTGGGCCCGCAGCTCGCTGGTGGTCGATGTCCAGGGTCGGCCGCCACCCGAGCTCGGCACCAAGGATCGAGACCCCGGTGCGCAGGGCGTCGAGCGGCGAACCTGTCGATACCAGGGTGGGCAGCATCCGGGCCAGTCCGTCGGGGATCGCCCGCAGTCCCGACACCTGCTCGGCGAAGGCGGCGGACGCGGCCCGGTCGGGGAGGCCTCCCGTCGAACAGGAGGTACCAGACATCCTCGAGCGACCGCGTGTGCGGCCAGCTCGGTGGCCGAGTACTGGCGGTAGTGGAAGAACCCCTCCGTGCCACGGACGTCGCCCACCGATGTCTCGGCCACCACCACCCCTTCGAGCCCGCGGGGCATGTCGACGCTCTGTTCCGACGGCCGGCCGGATCTGGGCCACGGTCAGGAGGTCCCGAATCGACACCACGCCCACCAACAGACCGTCATCGACGACAGGAAGGTGCCGGTAGTGGTGATGGGTGAGCCCCGCCCATGCCTGCCCGACCTCGTCGTCGAGGCCGAGAACGTCCGGGTCTGCCGTCATCCACCGTCGGACCGGCTCGTCGAGCGGATCGGCCCGAGTGGCCGCGGCCCGCAGCAGGTCGCGCTCGGTGAGGATGCCGACGACGGCGCGCTCATCGGTGACCACCACCGAGCCGATCTGCCGGCTGTTCATCAGTGAGGTGGCCTCGGTCAGCGAGGCATCGGCGGGGCAGGTGATCGGTGGGGACGACATCAGTTCTTGTACGGCGGTGGACATGGTTCTTCTCCTCGGTTCGAGCCGCCGGTGCCACTGGCTCGGATGTCGTGGCTGGCTCTCCGTCCAGTGTGACGCCCGGACTACCCGGCTGTAAATGTTGATCAAGTCAATATCGGACACCCGGTAGGGTGGGGCGGTGGCCTCGAATGCTCGAGAGCGACGAGGCCGCCCGACGGCTGGGCGTGAAGGTGACCACGCTGTACGCCTACGTGAGTCGGGGGCTGCTGGCCTCCCACCCGTCCCCACCGGTCGGCGGAGCCTGTTCGACATGGACGAGGTGGAGCGTCTGGCTCGTCGGTCGCGCCAGGGCAAGGCGGTCGAGACCCGGCATGGCCACCATCACCACCGGAATCACCCAGCTGACCGACGACGGGCCCGTCTACCGGGGCCGCCGGGCCACCGACCTGGCCACCGCCTCGACCTTCGAGGAGGTCGCCGACTGGCTGTGGGACGCCGAGGGCCCCAGTGGCGAAGCTCGGTCGGGCTCCGGCCGACGCCGGCGGCGGGCCGTCCCGGGACGGTGCTCCGGCCTGGCTCCCGGTGGCGACTGGGCCCCCTCCCGAGATCGGGCCGCATCGGACCGCATGCGGTGGGCGGTGGTGATGGCCGGCGCTCTCGATCCCGCTGCGTGCCGACCTTCGTCCCGAGGCCGTCACCCGCACGGCCCGTCGGGTGGCGGCGTCGATGGTCGAGGTGTTGGCCCCACCCACCGGTGGTGGCGCCGGTGGCGGCCCGGGCGACGCTCCACCGTCGGGGGAACGGGGACCGATCCCGCTGGTGCTCGACGACGGCCGGCAGTGGTCCGGTTCGATCGCCGAGCGACTTACCGTTGCCCTGGCGCCGACCCCCACCGGCGAGCTGGTGCGGGCGGTGAACGCGGCCCTGGTCCTGATGGCCGACCACGAGCTGGCCACGTCGACCATGGCGGTCCGGGTGGCCGCCTCGACCCGGGCCGATCTCTACGATGCCCTGCTGGCCGGCCTGGGCACGCATCGCCGGTCCGCTCCACGGGGGAGCCAGTCAGCTGGCCTACTCCTTGCTGGTCGACGCCGAACGCCATCGGGGTGGAGCGGGCCCTCGACGACACGCTCCGCTGGCAGCGCGTCCTCCCCGGATTCGGTCACTCCGTCTACAAGAACGGCGATGCCCGCTTCACCGTGCTCCTGCAGCTGTTCGAGCAACTGGCCCGACCCGACCAGGTCGAGTTGGTCGGCTCGCTCATCGATGTTGCCCGTGCCCACACCATCCCCCTGCCCAACGTCGACCTGGGCCTGGCCGCCATCGCCTGGTCGACCGGCATGCCGGCCGGACGCCGGGCGGACCCTGTTCACGGTGGCCCGGGTGGCCGGCTGGGTGGCCCACTATCTCGAGGAGCTGGGCGAGCGGCCGCTGCGCTACCGGGCCCGGGCCGTCTACGCCTCGCCCGGCGGGAGCTGATCGGGCGGCTCCGGCATACTGGGGTGGCGCCGTGCTCGGAGGTCCGGGTCGCGGAACCTACGCTCGGCCCATGACCCTTCCCGCCCCCAATCCCGACCGGACCTGCCTGGTGACCGGAGCCTCGTCCGGGATCGGCGCCGAGATCGCCGCCCTGCTGGCCGCCCGCGGCCTGGGCGTCACCCTGGTCGCCCGCAGCCGGGCCAAGCTCGCAGAAGCTGGCCGGCGAGCTGAGCCGCAGACACGGCGTGCGGGCCGAGGTGGATCGTGGCCGATCTGACCGACGGAGGCATCCCGGTCCGCCATCGTCGCCGAGCTGGCCGACCCGTTCGCTGTCGGTCAACGTGCTGGTCAACAACGCCGGGTTCTCCACCATGGGCCCGGTCCATCGGTCCGACCCGGCCGCCGAGTTGGCCATGGTGCGCACCGACGTCGAGGCGGTGGTGCACCTGTGCTCCCTGTTCCTGCCGGGGATGGTCGAGCGCCGGAGCGGATGCGTGCTCAACGTGGCATCGACGGCCGCCTTCCAGCCCCTGCCGGGCCAGGCCGCCTACGGGGCGAGCAAGGCCTTCGTGCTCTCCTACAGCCACGCGCTGCGTGGCGAGGTGCGGGGAACCGGCGCGACGGTGACCGTGCTCTGTCCCGGGACCGGTGGCCACCGGGTTCGCAGCTGCGGCGGGAATCTCCGACGAGGAGGCCGCCGAGGCCATGCCCAAGATCATGTGGGTTCCGGTCGACGAGGTGGCCAAGGCGGCGGTGGCCGGCATGGACGCCGACCGGGCGGTGGTCATCCCCGGTATGGCCAACCGGATCTGCGGCCGCGGCCGGATGGCTCTCCCCCCGGAGCGCGCTGGTCCCCATGGTGGCCAAGCGCCATCCCGCGCTCCGGACCTGAGCAATGTAGCGACACCCCGGTGGCCACGGCTGGCCGGCGGTGATCCACCCCACACTCTTCGTCGTCGGAGTGAGGGCACAGCCATCGCTGTACCATCGCGATCACGTGGAGCCAAGGGGGACGATGGACAGGATCGACCGGCGAACATTCCTGGCAACCGGTCTCAAGACCGGCGCGGTCATCGCCGCGGTGGGTAGCACGGGGGCGGTGGCGGAGATGGCTGCACCCGCCTCGGCCTTCGCCGAGGGGAGCGGGGCTCCCGGGAGCGGAGGCCCCGAAGCCCCAGTCGGCACGACCACCATCGGCCTGGCCGCCCCGGTGGGCGTAGACCCTGACGAGGTCCAGTTCGCCTGGAAGGTGAGCGACGGGCGCCGCGGCGCCGTCCAAAGCGCCTACCGGATCGTCGTCTCGGGACCCGGGGATGCCCGTACCGTGGTGTGGGATTCGGGTGTTGTGCACGCCGGCCGCCAAGCCTTCGTGGCCTACGGCGGTCGGACCCTGGCCGCCGACGCTCGCTATCGATGGACGGTGCGGACGGCCGATGCGGCCGGCCGCTGGAGCGGAGCCAGCGCGCCCGCCGTGTTCACCACCGGGCTGCGCACCTCCGACTGGACAGCACTGTGGCTCCGTCCCGGTCCCACCGATCCCGGCGAGGAGGAGTACACCTATCTCCGCACCACGCACGATCTGCCCGGCGGCTCGATCGCGTTTGCCACCGCCTACGTGGCCGCCGCCCACAAGTACCAACTGTGGGTGAACGGGGCCAGAGTCGACACCGGTCCCAGCTTCTGCTTTCCCGACGAGCAGTACTACCAGGCAACGGACATCACCAAGGCGCTGCGCTCTGGTCGTCCCAACGCCATCGGCCTTCTCCATCACTGGTACGGTCCGGGCCAAGGGCGCCCGACGTCCGCCCCGGGGCTTCTCATCCAGGTGGCGGTGCACTACATGGACGGGAAGGTGGTGGCGTTGGGCTCGGATGGATCGTGGCGATCCCGGCGGGCGGAGTGGCTCCCCGCCCCGCAGCGCAACAACGACGTTGGTGACTTCGTCGAGTGGATCGACGGCCGCCTCAGTCCGATTGGGTGGTCGGAGGCCGACTTCGACGATGCCGGGTGGGGGCGAACCGATGTACTCGGACCGGTGGGGACGGACCCGTTCACCCACCTGTACGCCCTGCGCACCCGGATCAGCGAGCAGATGCTGCCGGTGGTGTCCCTCCGCACGCTGCCCACCGGGTCGGTGGTGGCTGACTTCGGCAAGGTCTACGCCGGACGGCCCACGGTGGCGTTCCGGAACGGGGTCGATGGCCACACCGTGCCCCTCCACGTCGGCTACACCCTCGACCCCGACGGATCCGTCTCGACCACCCACAACACCCAGCAGACCGATCTCTCCTTCTCCTACGTCCAGCGCACCGGAAGCCAGTCGTTCGACCCCTACGTGTACCTCGGGTTCCGCTACCTGCAGATCGACGATCCCGGCGAGACCCTCGGTCGCGATCAAGTCATGCTCGCAGCCCGCCACGCCACCATGCCTGACGAGCCGGAGGCGTCGTTCACCTCGTCGTCACCGACGCTCGATGCGGTGTGGGGGCTCTGCGCCCATTCGGCCCTCTTCACCTCACAGGAACAGTTCATCGACACCCCGACCCGGGAGAAGGGCCAGTTCCTGTGGGACTCGGCCAACGAGTCTCAGACGGTCATGCGCACCCACGCCGAACAGAACCTGACGTGGCAGGGGCTGCGGGACATGGCCCGCGCCCAAGCCCGCTACTGGCCCTCCACCGGGGAGGTCAACGAGGTCTATCCGAATGACGACGGTCCTCAGGACTACCCGGGCTTCACCGCCCTGTATCCCGAATGGGTGTGGCGGTACTTCCTCTCCACCGGGGATCAGTCCACGCTGAGCACCCTGTTGCCGACTCTCCTCCGCTTGTCGGACTACCTCGACGGGATCGTGGACGCCACCACCGGGCTCATCTCCGGACAACCGCTCTCGACCAACGGTGACAACGAGTACGACTACGACTACGACACCAATGCCGACACCACGCTCAACATCCTCGCCGTCAACTCCCATCGCCGCATCGGCACCATCGCCTCACTCCTGGGCTCCACCTCGGCGGCATCGACCGAGGCCCAACGGGCCCAGGCCCTGGTGACGGCGATCAACGCCACGCTGGTGGGGAGTGGCGGGCTCTACGTGGACGGCCTCCGGGCGGACGGGCAGCAGAGCGGCCACTCCTCGCAACTGGCCAACGCCGCGGCACTGGCCTACGACGTGGTTCCCTCCGCCCAGATCCCGTCGGTAGCCAAGTACGTCGCTTCCCTGAACATCTCGGTGGAGCCGGATCGCGGGCTCGAGCTGCTCCGGGCCCTGCACGCGGGCGGTCGCGACGCCGACGTGGTCCGCATCCTCACCGATTCGTCGTTTCCCGGGTGGGCCGCCATCCTCCGAGCGGGCGGCACGTTCACCTGGGAGACCTGGACGCCGAGCGATCTCATCGGCGACAGCATGTCGCACGGATGGGGCTCATCGGCCCTGGTCGCCATCCAGGAGGTATTGCTTGGCGCCGTTCCCACCGCTCCACTGCCGGGCGGACCGGCCACCATGGTGACCATCACCCCTCCCCGTGGAGGTCTGGCGCACGCCTCGGGGATGTTCCCGACACCGGCGGGCGCGTTCTCGGTGGGCTGGCGCACCGCCGCGGCCGGCATCAGCCTGGCTCTCACCGTCCCTCCCAACGCCGCAGCACGGTGCCGATTCCCGAGCTCGAGGCTCTCCCAGGTCACCGAGAGCGGTATGCCGGCGGCGCGCGCACCGGGCGTGAGCGTCGCCGCCACCTCCATGGACTCGGTCATCTTGACGGTCGGATCGGGCCGGTACGACTTCGCCGTGGCGGCCAGCTGAGCCGGGCGTCGGCCGTCAGCTGCCAGCCGGCAGCCTGCGCACGACGTCGGCCTGGCCATCGCTGTAGACCACCTGGCCTCCGGGCATGAGGGTGAGCCCGGCCGGGTCCAGCATGCGCGTCTGGATCCATTCCGTCTTGCTGTGCAGCACATCCGTGGACATGGCACCGGCGACCGTGTACATGTTGTCGGCTGTCGCCGCCTTGCCCAGCAGCGTGGTCGTAGAGGCAGGCACCAGACGGATGGCCTGGATGGCGCCGTCGGCGATGTAGAGGTTCCCGTGGGCGTCGACGGCGACGGCGGTGGGGAAGTCGATCTCGCCGGTTACGCCGACGGCCGAAATGCCGTCGACCAGGTAGGGGCCATAGGAGCCCTCGCCGGCCACGGTGCCCAGATCGTCGGCGGCGAGAGACACGCCGTAGAACGTTCCGGGGCGCGAGGTGAGTACCCGAATGGTGCGGTTGCCCTGATCGGCAACCAGTACGTCCCCATCGGCGTTCACGGCCAGCGCACCCGGGTCCCAGAGCTGTGCCGCCAACGCCGGCCCACCGTTGCCCCCGGATCCGCAGATCCCCGAACCGGCCACCGTGTAGATGTCTCCTTGGACCACCGTCATCCCGAACCGGGTGCCGCTCGACGCGGCCACCATGCGGAGTCGACAGTTTGCGGTGTCGGCGATGAGCACGTCCCCGGACGGGTCGAGGGCCACCCCGGTCGGGTCGTCGAGCTCGCTGTGCGCCGCCGGGCCACCGTCACCGGCAGATCCGGCAACGCTGCTGCCGGCCAACCCGACGAGCTTCCCGGCGACCACCGACCTCCCCAACGACGATCCCGTGGTTGCGGGCAACTCTTCGACGCGGTTGCCCGGTCCGAAGGCGATGAAGAGATTGCCGGCGGTGTCGACGGCCACCGCGCTCGGGGCCGGGTCTGCTGCCGTCGCACACGGACCCCCGGCGACCGTGAGGATCTCGCCTGCGTGCACGCGCTGGCCGAAGGTGACGCCAGCCTTGGCGGTGACTTCCCGTACCCGGCAGTTGCCGGTATCGGCGATGAACAGATCACCGGATGCGTCCTCGGCCATGCCCGAGGGGTCGTGGAGTTGCGCACCGACCGCTGCTCCACCGTCTCCGGCGAACCCTGGGATGCCGGTACCGGCGATGGTCGTCGCCCCCGGCGCGGTGGCATAGCCGCCGGTGGTTCCTGCCGGCGCCGCTGCTGCAGGCGCCGGGCCGCCACCTCCGCCGACCAGGAGAGGGATCGCGGCAGCAACAGCCGCCACCACGGCGACGATGCCGCCGATGGCGGCGAGCCGGGGGCCGCTCACGTTGGTGCACCGAGGGTGCGCGTCCGTGTCGAGCCGCGTTCCCGGTCCGTGGTCATCCCACCATGATGCAGCACGGCGCCGGCGGTGACCACCGGGCTCGGTGGATCAGGCCCGGGACGTCAGTGGCTGCGGGCCGGTCGCCACCGATGGGCGGATGCGGTGGACGGGGGTCCGCCGCCAATGATGGGTGGTCACGCCGATTGTCCCTGGTCAACCAGCGGGACGGGGGAGCCTTCCGAGCGACCCGGCTCCCCGGAACTCCGGCCTGATGGCCCGGTGCCTCCACATCCGCGATCATGTCGGACGACCGGCGAAGACGATCGGCGAAGCGATTGGAGAGCGGATCATGCCCGTGTCACCCCCGACTCGTTCTGATGACGGCATCCTCACCAAGGACGTGTCCGGGACGGTGAACCAAACCGTGACCAGACTGACCGGTCTCGTCGAGGAACGGGGCATGATGACCTTCGCCATCATCGACCACAGGGCCGCGGCGGAGCGCGTCGGGCTCCAGCTGCGCGACACCAAAGTGGTCATCTTCGGCAGCCCGGCCAGTGGGACACCGATCATGCAGGCGTCGCCGCTGACAGCCCTCGATCTTCCCCTCAAGGTGCTGGTCTGGGACGACGGCGGGGGGACCAAGGTCAGCTACACCGACCCGGACGTGCTCGCCGCCCGGCACCAGCTCACTGCGGAGCAGGGGACCCGCCTGGCCGGGATCGGCCCGCTCACCGACGCGCTGACCGACTGAGGGAACCGCAGCATCGGTCGAACGAACTCGGCTGACGAGCTCGTGCCGCTAGCCCTCGTGACGCGGACCAGGACGCTGCGGTGGGGGGTCGACGCCCGGGGTCCCATCGTCATCGACGTGCTCGGTCCACTCGGTCCCCGACCAGTACCGCTGGTCATGCTTGCCGAAGGGATCGGTGAACCAACCGGGGGCAACGCCGGTCACCGTCGTACCGTCTCGCTCCGGTACTCCAGCGGTGGGGATCTGCCGATCGCCCTGGTGGGTGGGGGTGAACGAGCTCCTCGAGGTCCGGCTCCCGCGCCGGCGCTGCGAGGAAAGTGCCCGAACCGCGAACAGGCCGGCGAAAATGACGATGGCAACCCACGAGCCGTGGCCATAGTACATAGTCGCAGTGTACGGCGGCCAGCCTGTGGCTGGGCCTCGCTCCCGTTCAGCGCCGGCCGAGAGCCGACGCGACGCCGAGGCCTGGGCCGACGGAGACCGCTGGGGCACGACCCGGCTGCCCGCCATCATCGTCGCCGGTCGGCACTTCCCCCGAGCCCGGCAATGCCGTAGCCTCACTCCCGGAATTCCGAACGGAGTCCGAGTCACCACGTAAAGGTTCGAGATGCCCCGAGTCAGCACGTATCTGAACTTCATGGGTCGCACTGAGGAAGCGTTCGCCTTCTATGCCTCGGTGTTCGGTACCGAGCCCATCGGCCCGATCATGCGGTTGGGTGACATGCCTTCCGATCCGAATGGGCCGCCCCTAGCCGACAACGAGAAGAGCTTGATCATGCACATGGAACTGCCGATCCTGGCGGGCCACGTGCTGATGGCCTCGGACATGCTGGAATCGCAGGGTCATCATTTACGGACCGGGAACAATATGACCATCAACCTCGAGCTCGAGGAGCGAGCAGAGACCGAGCGACTGTTCGAGGCCCTGTCCGCGGACGGAAGCGATCAGTTCGGGCTGCAGGACATGCCCTGGGCCTATTGGGGCACGTGTGCCGACAAATTTCGGCGTGCGCTGGATGTTCAACTGCTCCGAATCGTCCCCATAGTCGACCGCACCGGAAAGGTTGCCCCGATGCATTGGGGTGTCCTCACCTATCGGTAGGGTCGAAGAGCGCGGCCAGCCCGTCGACCAGCCACCTGTCGTTCAGCGCAAGCTCATGATGGAGCGGCACGCGTGCGCTGAGGCCCTCGAGGAGTTCCACCGCCGGTCCGCTCAGGTGGGGAGCGCCCGCGTCGCTGGCCGCCGGCTCGCGGGCCACAACCGTACCCCCGGCATCGACCGCAAATCGGATGGTCGGGTGTTCGGCGTGGATGATCAGCGTTCCCGAGCCGGGATGACCGCCCGCGGCCAACACGGCCGGGCCGAGCACGGCTGCGTACAGGAGACTGGCTGTCACTTCGTCGGCTTCCTCGACCGGTGACTGCCCGAGGGGCAGAACGACGTCCCGTTCATGGATCCAGGCATCCCAAAGGGAATGCAGGGCGACGGCCCGGAGGGCGACGTGGCCCGCCGGGACCTCGCCGATTCTCGACCACCCGGCATCATCGATACCGTCAAGGGCGGCGGCAAGGTCTTCGACACTCTCGGCGAAGACGGTGAGCACGGCATCAGGGGTGAGCGAACGCATGGGCTCGACCATCCTCGCCGGCGTGGCCACCGGATCGAATCCGATCAACAACCGGGTGGGGGACCCGGCCAACCCCGATCGTATGGACAGCGCCCAGAACCGATTGGTGCCGATGAGATGCGCAACCACATCCTGGATCGACCATCCCGAACAGCGACTGGCCACCGTCCACTCCTCCGGCTCGAGGTCACCCAGGATGTCGACCATCCTCCGCCGTTGGCGGAGGAGGGGCACCGATGGGTCAGCGAGTGGAAGGTCGATGCTCAGGGGCGGGAGGCCGTCGTAGCGCGGCGTCAACTGCATTGGCGGATGATAACCCCGCCTTCCCACGCACCCGAGTGGTCGGTCTACCCGTAAGCGTCGCAGTCGACGGTGTCTTGGGCGCTCCCAGGTACGCGCCGGATCACCTTGCCATGCAGCCCGCGCCCACAGGGTTACCGAGTCTGCGCCGGACTCTCCGGAGCCTCGGCGCCGGCCCGACCCCCGGCTGCGGCACCCTATCCCCTCAAGCTGCCCATTGGGGCGGTCGATGATCAACACATGCCTCAGCGTGGCCCCGGAGCTTCCGATCCACTCATGGAGCCACTCAGGGATCAGGACGTGGTCAGATTGGTCAGCGAGCTCCCCGACGTGGTCATCGTGGTCGACGCGCAAGGCCGGGTGCGCTGGGGCAACCGTGCCGCGGAACGGCTGTTCGAGCGAACGCTGAGCAGCTCATTCGGGATGTCCGGGCTCGACCTGGTCCATCCCGAGGATCTCGAGCTGGTCCTGTTGTCGCTGGCGACCGTCCAGAACAAGGAGGTGGGCACCCCGCTGGAGATCCGGCTCACCACGCCCAACGGCTGGCGACTGATGGAACTGATCGGTGCACCGGCATCCTGGCTCGCGGATGGCTCGGTCCTGCTGAGCCTCCGGGATCTGACGGACAGGCGGCGCTACGAGCTCGCGCACGGTCGTGATGACCGTTTCCGTACCCTGGTGCAGAGCGCGGCGGTGATCACCATGCTGGTTTTGCCCGATGGTGTGGTGGAGTCCTGCTCTGGTGCGCTGACCCGGATGCTGGGCCATGATCCAGAGGTGGTGGAGGGCCGGCCACTGGTCGAACTGGTCACCGACGATGATCGCCCGGCCGTGGAGATGGCACTGGAGCGAGCCGCGCACGGTGCGGCGGCGGCCAACCCGGTGACTGTCACTGTCGCCCTCCGGCGGCAGGGGAGCGATGCATCGATCCCGTTCGAACTCGCCTTTGTCAATCTCATCGATGATCCGACCGTGGGGGGATACGTGGTTTCGGGCCACGATGTCACCGACCGCACGCGGCTCGAGGAGCAGCTTTCATACCAGGCGTTCCACGATTCGCTCACCGGGCTCGGAAACCGGGCGTTGTTCCAGGATCGGCTGGCCCATGCGCTCGAGCGATCAGAGCGGACCGATGGCCGACTGGCCACGCTCTTCCTCGACATGGACAACCTGAAGGTGGTCAACGACAGCTTCGGACACGCAGTGGGCGATGCCCTGCTTCAAGCCATGGCTGCCATCCTGCTCGGGTGCATCCGCAAGGTCGACACGGCGGCCCGGCTCGGAGGAGACGAGTTCGGGCTGATCGTCGAGGACTTCTCCCGCCAGGATGAAGTCTTCACGCTGGCCGAACGGATCCTCGAAGCTTGTCGCCGGCCGATGACACTCGGTCCGAACTCGATAACTGCCACGGTGAGCATCGGCTTCACCTTCAGCAAGCCGGGCATCACTGTGGACGAGCTCCTGTGCAATGCGGATCGGGCCATGTATGTGGCGAAGGATCACGGCAAGAACCGATTCGCGAAGTTCGAAGAATGGATGCTCGCCACGGTGCAAACCGCACGGTGATCCACCGCCGTACGGCCGCCGTCCTCAGGCCAGGGTGAGCTGGGTCCTCACGCCAGGGTGAGCTGGGTCCTCACGCCAGGGTGAGCTGGGTCCTCACGCCAGGGTGAACTGGTCGACGTTGACGCTGCCCCGGTCGGCTGCAGTCTGGGACAGAGTGACCATGGTGTCGCCCGTACCCAGGTCGATGTCGACATTCACCGTCCGCCAGGTGGTCCAGGCGGCGGCGCTCGGAACTGTGAGGGTCGCCGTTCCCAGCTGGTGCCCGCCGTCGGGATCCGAGGCGGTCACCGTGAGGGACGAGGCCGAACCGGTGGC
The DNA here is from genome assembly GCA_963774885.1 of uncultured Acidimicrobiaceae bacterium. Lineage (GTDB taxonomy): Bacteria > Actinomycetota > Acidimicrobiia > Acidimicrobiales > RAAP-2 > Bog-756. The sequence goes on along the minus strand of CAVZGQ010000002.1, from coordinate 315,932 downwards.
GTTGGCCACGCGGCAGGCCAGTGTGTGCCGGCCTGCTGTCCTCGCCGAGACCATCACCGTGACCCCGGCCCCGGGGGTATCGAGCCCGGTGACGTAAGCCGAGCCCGGTGTAGCCCGGTGTGGTGTTCTCGAAGCGGGCCGTGCCGGTCCAGGCCCCGACCTCAGCCTGATAGGTGGCGGGCCCGGTTGGGGTGACCTTCACCAACGAACAGGCATGGGGCGCAAGGGCCACCGTCCATGCTGCCATGGTTCCCAGGTCCTGGTGGGCCCAGAGGTCTCGCGCCGGGGCCGGCCCGCTCAGGCCCAGCTCTGATGCGAAATCGATGCTCTTGGTGGCGGGATCGTCGCTCCGGTTGAACAGGCCCACCACCCAGCTGCCGTCGGGGAGCTGGCCGATCCAACGCTCTGGATCCCGGCTGGTCGGGTCGACCGAGAAGGGGTGGGTCGAGTGGTAGATCGGCTTGCCCACCAGGCCCGCCTGGTGCACGGCGAGGATCTCCTGGTTCTGGAAGAAGCGGGCGTTCTCCCCGATGGTGTTGATCTGGTCGGTGATCGCCAACGCGGCCCCCGCCATGGTGAACAGCGAGATGGCTGTCTCGCGCTCACCGTCGTTGCCGAACGAGCTGATGGCCACCGGATCGCCGTCCAGGATCACCTGGCCCGCTCCGGAGATGTCCGAGAATCCGGTGAAGCCGAGGAACGGGTTGTTCCACTGGGACCAGATGGGCTGCCAGGTCTGCGGACCCTCGCTCAGGATGTACCAGGTGCCGAAGCTGGCATCGTTGTCGATCCGGATCAGGTCGCCGTACTGCCGCTCGGCTGCCCCGTGGTCGAAGAGGTTCGGCATCACCAGGCTGAGCTGCATGTCGCCGGCCGCCTGGCGCATCCAGGACAGAGCCTCTGAGATAGTTCTCGCGGCCGTGGGCCGGGCACATGGTCCCCTCGCTCTGGTCGAAGCCCAGCTCGTACCAGGCCAGGAAGTCGATGCGCAGGAAGGTGGCCCCCAATTGCCGGAAGTAGTCCACGTACCCCTTGACGTACTCCTCGGCCCCGTCACGGGTGACGTCCACCCACCAGAGGTCACTGCCGGCGCTCTGGTAGTCACCGGGGTTGACGATGTCGGCCACTTTGATGTCGGGCCGTCCGACCACGGTCACCGACGGATCGGCCACCGTCGACCTGGTCGTCCACAGGGGGTTGTAGTACACACCCAACTCGAGCCCTTTGGACCTGCAGGTACTTCGCCCACCAGGCCCAGTCGTGGGTCCAGTCGTCCTGGAAGCTGCGGATGTACCCGTGCTCGGTGACCACCGTGGTCTTGTCGCACCAACCGTCGGTGCACACCATGCGGTACCCGTAGGGAGCAAACGTCTCCGCCACCCAGTCCACGTTGGTCTTCCAGAGATCCTCCGGCATGGCGGCATTGGTGGCGTTGTTGTACCCGTAGGTGCTCCAGTAGAGGGGCCCGGGGCCCCTCCGTCGAGGCATGGCCGGATTGACGGCGCCGGCGAGTTCACCCTCCTCGGGCGTGGCCCCGGCGACGCCGCCAAGCCTGGACACGGCAAGGCCACCGATGACGGTGGCCCCGCCGCCCTTCAACAGCTCCCGTCGTGTCAGCAAGGCTGATCATCCCCTTCCACTCCGGTGTTCCAGGTGGAACCGTACCGGACCGCATCGGTCTATGGAGGAGCCCAGGGCGCCGCCACCGTCCTCAGTCGGCCGCTGCTCGCATCATCTGTCGAGCTGACCGCCCTCCTGTCTCAATCATGGAGATCGAGGAACTCCCACGTCAGGTCCAGAACGTGGGAGCGGAGTGTGTCGTCATCGAGGCCGGCGACCACGGGGTGGGTCACTGCCCCACCGATGGCCGTTGAGATCATCGCTGCCCGAACCCGTGCTTCGGCACTGTTGTCACCCCCGGTCAGGGCACGAAAGAGGCGTTCCATGAACTGCTGGAACGGCTTTTGCTCTGCGAGGAGCCGGACCACCACCGGGTCGCGTTGGAGGGTGACCACCATTCGGCGATGTTCGACGGCCAGGTCGATCACCTGGGTAAGCAGCATCTTGAGGGCGCGTGGACCCTGCTCGTCCGCCTCGGCCGCGTCAAGCATCGCCTCCAGGCCGGCCAGCTCCACCTCTACAGTCGCGACAACGATCTCATCCTTGGTCGGGAATTGGTGGTAGACCGCCGCCTTGGTGACGCCGATGGCGTCGGCAATCATCTGGAGCGACGTCCCGCTAATCCCATGTTTGGTGAACAGGTCGAGGGCAGCACTGATGATGCGAGCCTTCGCAGCACTGTACGAAAGGGTATCCAGTCGGCCGGCTGTCGTTGACCCATCGGAGGAGCCCATGTTCCGAGGGTAGTCGGGGAGGATGCCGGCACTAGCTATCGGATACCGTCGTCGATCTGATCTTCGAGTTTCCCGAAGAGGACGTTGAGATCATGACCTGCAACAAGTGCTGCACCGCCTTGCCGTGCAAGCGCTCAGACGGCCGGACATTCTGGAGAAGAGCTGCCAGTCGACCTGTCCGGCGTCGTTGCTGCCACCCTGAATGTGGCATCCAACGAGGTACCGTTGGTCTGGGGCGACCGACCGCACCGTGGCCTCGTTGCCGTCCGGCCGGGCGGGTCGACCGTCGCACGGGATCCCTGGAGGAGCAGAGACATGACGAGGACAGTAGGAATCGTGACCGGCGCCGGACGGGGCATGGGATTGGCATGTGGCCAACAGCTCGCCCGCACGGTCGATGTGGTTGTGCTCGTCGACCGGGACGACGAACTCCTCACGCAGGCGGCAGAGGTGGTGGCCGGGGTGGGGGAGGCCGGCGTGGAGCCCTTCTTGGTCGATGTCTCGGACGATGACGGTCTGTCCAGCCTCATCTCCCACGTCGATCAGCTCGGGTCCTTGCGCTCCGTCGCCCATGCAGCGGGCATCTCCCCGACCATGGCGGATTGGAGGCGAATTTTCATGGTCGACCTGGTGGGGACGGCCAAGCTGGTCGAGCGTCTCCGTCCGCTCGCAACTGCCGGCACGGCCATAGTGTGCTTCGCCTCGACCGCTCCGATACTGGCCATCCGACAGCCCGATCCGAGCATCGATGCCGTGATCGATGCTCCACTCGATGGTCAGTTCCTGAACCGGGTGCACGGTGTGATCGGGCCCTCCGTCGAAGACACCGGCGTCGCCTACGCCTGGGCGAAGCGTGGGGTCCAGCGGCTCGTGAAACGAGAGGCCGTCCGCCTGGGCCCGGTCGGTGCTCGAGTCTGTTCAGTCTCGCCCGGGATCGTCGATACCCCGCAGGCCCGACAAGAAGCAGAGCATCACCCGTCGATGACGGAGTTGGTCAAGCTGACCCCGGTCGGTCGTGAGGGCCGGCCGGACGAAGTGGCCGCGGTTGTCACCTTCCTACTGTCCACGGAGGCCAGTTTCGTCAACGGCATCGATGTCGTCGTCGATGGTGGCGTCTGTGCCGCGGTGGACAATCTGATGGGACTCGGTCAGTTGCAATGATCGTGTACGGCCATTTCCGTCCGGTCACGTCGGTCAGGCGCCTTCGCTCACCACACCCCAGGTGTCGCCGGGAACCTCGACGTGAATGATCTCCGGTGCGGCCGCCAGCCAGCGGGGCATCTGCTCCATGGCTGCCTTGAAGTGGGCCGACTGGACATGGGCATCCCCCGCTTCGCGGTCACGATAGGCCTCGATCAGGACCCACAGCGTCGGATCGTCGGCACTGCGGTACCAGTCGTACGAGATGTTTCCTGGCTCAGCTCGGGTGGACCTGGTGAACTCCTCGACCAGGGAGGGGAAATCATCCGCGTACTTGGTCCGCACCGGCTGCTTGACGACGATGAAGATCATCCGGACCTCCTCGATGAGTGTATGGGGCGATGAGCGGGTGGAGCGAGGCTCACGAGGCGCTCATTCCTCGAGCAGGTCTGGCTGGATCGTCACCATCCACTCGTAGAGAGGTTGGAAGGCCCGCCATCCCGCCATCGGTGGTCCCACGAAGGGGGCGGTCTTCTCTGCCTGATCGGGGTCGATGAGCACCGGGTCGCCGGCGGCCTCGGCTAGCAGCTGGGCCTGGCAGGTGCGCTCCATGGTGATGAACCACCAGGCCGCCTCGTCGACCGACGTCTGCCCGACGGTGAGCAGCCCGTGGTTGGAGAGGATGAGGGCCTTGTTCGGGCCGAGCGCATGGGCGAGGCGCTTGCCCTCCTCGAGATCGAGCACGACGCCGGTGTAGTCGTCGAATACCGCATGATCGCCGTAGAAGGCGCACGAATCCTGTGTCAGGGGGTCGAGCAGACGGCGCAGTGACGACCACGCCTTGCCGTGAACGGAGTGCGCGTGGGCTGCGGCCACGACGTCGGGGCGGGCGACGTGGATCTGCGAGTGGATGGCAAAGGCGGCGGCGTTGACCGGCCAGGTGCCCTCGACCACCTCGCCGCGGTCGTTGACAAGGATGAGGTCCCTCACCCGGATGAGTTTGAAGTTCATCCCCAGCGGGTTGACCCAGAAGTGGTCGGGCCGCTCAGGGTCTCGCACGGTGATGTGCCCGGCCAGCCCCTCATCGAACCCGAACTGTCCGAACAGCCGGAAGGAGGCGGCCAGCCGCTGTTTGCGGTGCCGGCGCTCGTCCTCGACGTTGTCGAAGGTCGGGAACCGTGGTGGCAGGCGATCGGGCGGTACGTCCGGCTCATCGGATGACGTCGATCTGCGGGCGCTCGAGTCCTCGGCCGCCATCAGCCGGCCTGGGTCGCGGCGGGCGAGAGGTCCAGGTGCAGCTGGGTCAGACCGCGGAGGATGTAGGTCGGCATGTACTGGTACCGGCGGTCATCAGGGGGGCCGTGATGGGCCTCGGAGATGCCGATCCTCTCCGTGCGGTCGAGGAGCCGCTCGATACTCACCCTGGTCTCCATGCGGGCCAGCGATCCACCCGGGCAGCTGTGCACGCCGCGTCCGAAGGCCAGGTGCTCGCGGGCGTTGTCGCGGTCGACCCGGAAGTCCGCCGGGTCTTCGAAGTGGGCGGGATCGCGGTTCGCCGCGCCATTGACCACCATCAACGTGGCGCCGGCCGGGATGTCGACGCCGGCCACCGCGGTCCGGCGGCGGGCCAGCCGGAAGTCGCCTTTGACCGGGGACTCGATCCTGAGTGCCTCCTCCACGAAGTTGGGGATGAGCTCGGGGCGCTCCCGGAGCAGCCGTTGCAGGCCGGGGCGCTCGGCGATGAGCTGCAGGGTGGTCCCCAGGAGCCGCACGGTGGTCTCCTGCCCGGCGGCAAAGACGTTGGCGGCGACGCGGACGACATCGATGACCTCGGGCAGCTCGCCGTTGGGGAAGGTGGTGGTGGCCAGAGCCGTCAGCACGTCGTGGCGCGGCTCGAGTCTCCGGTCCCTGACGTAGCCACTGAAACGGTCGTACAGCCATTCGAGCGGGTTGAGCGACATTGAGTCCTTGGTGCTCCCGACCGCGGCGTCGTGCGGCCGGCGGGCCAGTGCGGTTCGGAACTCCCCGTGTTCCTCCTCGGGCACGCCGAGCAGGTCGGCGATGACGAACAGGGTGAACGGGTTGGCGTACCCGCTGATGAACTCGGCGCCGTCGCCCTGCATGAGCTCGTCGATCTGGCGGTCCGCCAGCCGCCACACGAACTCCTCGTTCTCCTTCAGCCGCTTCGGCGTGAGCTGCCGCATGACCAGGTGTCGGTGGTCGCGGTGCGAAGGTGGGTCCATGGTGGTCAGCTGGTCGCTGAACGGCAGTTCGTCGCGGTGTTCGTCGATCAACGCACTCACGTCGTCGCCGGCCAGCGGCACCGGAAACCCTGGGAAGGGACCCGTCACCGAGTTGCAGGACGAGAAGGTGTCGGTGTCGGTGTACACGGCGCACGCCTCGTCATAGCCGGTCACCATGTAGACGCCCTGGCTCGGCTCCTGGCGGACCGGGCACTGGGTGCGTAACCAGTCGAAGTACGGGTACGGATCGCTCACCAGCTCGTTGCCCCGGAAGAAGTCGATGGTGTCGTACTCGAAGCTGGCGTCGCTCATGGCGTCCCCGTTGCTGGTGAGTGGTCGGTCACGAATGTGGCCGCACGATGGTGAAACCGCCAGGTCCCGTTGTCGTTGTGGAGGGTGTCGCGGTAGCGACCCACCAGCTGGACGGACCAGCCGGAGCCGTCCATCAGAAGGAAGACCACGTCGCTGATCGCGGTGGCCTCGCTGTCGCTCCACTCGGCGATCACCGTGTTGAGGACTAGGTGGCGCTGGGGTCGCTTTGGCTCCCATCTCGAGTAGGCGTCGCGCAGCGCCTCATGGCCCTGGTGGGTGCCCATCCCCGGGATCTCGACGCCACCGTCGGGGCAGAAGGTGCCGACCACGTCATCGGTCCGACCGTCGTCGAGGGCCTGGGTGTAGACGGCGATGGCGGTGCGAACTCCCTCGGCGACCTCGGCCCGGCTCACCGTCGTCGGCATAGTGCAGCCTCCTCGGGGGTCGCCACTCCAGGCCATCGCCGTCCGTGCTCAGAGGTCGATGTCGGCAACGGGGCGCTCGAGGGGGTTCACGTTTACTGCCTGCAGGGCCGGCAGCAACTTGTCGGTGGGTAGGCCGGCGAGGAAGCCGTCGACCATTCGTTCGAAGTTGGCGACCCCTCCCTCCGCTCGTTCGGAGAGGCGCATGTACTCGAAGCCGCGGGCATGGAGGCCGCGTTGCTGTCTGGGGAGGTTCGAGAAATCCTGGGCGGGGATGGGAGGCCAACGGGGATCGTCGTACTCCCAGATCTCGGGAGGCGTGGGCCTCACCGGTCCGTCGCCCTCCGGGAACCGGGTGAGCGACCAGATCTCCATCAGGGTCTCCTCCGGGCCCAGTGGGCGAAAACGGTAGGAGGATGCGCTGCTGTACATGGGCAGGACGAAGTAGTGCGGGAAGCAGTAGGCCATCGGCTCATTGAGGCCGTGCGCCTCGAGCTCGTTGAGATCGGGGATCTCCGCGCCCCGCCCACGGTGCCAATCCACCACAGCATCGTTGAGTGCCCGGTTCCACGCCGACATGGCACGCTCCGGGTCCGCAGGCAGCTCCATGTCCCGCAGGCCCTCGGCCACCCGTACGTCGTCGGCATGCACCATCCCGGCCATGCCCTCGCTCATCGTGCGCAGGTAGTCGAGTTCGGCATCGACCAGGGTCCGGGGGTCGACCGGCCTACCGTTACGGGGCGGGATCCGGTCCCGGATGACCAGCTGGGGGTGGGTCTGGATCACGTGGTACTGCTCCATGAACGCCTCTTCGGCGAGCTTCCAGTTCACCGGGAGACGGCAGGCGTACCACCACTCCGCGTTCATCGACTCCACCTTCCAGGCGTCCAGGGTGGTGGCGAACGGCTCGATGCAGTCCCGCAACGGCGGAGCGTCGTCGTCGAGGTTGATCCACGCGCACCCGCCCCACACCTCGGCCCGTACCGGCGTGAGGTCGAGCTCCTCCGGCTGCAGGTTGTGCTCGGCGAAGGTCTTGGACTGGGTCACGAAGGTGTTCTTCCCGTCGGGGCCGTAGCACCAACCGTGGAAGGGACAGGTGAACCCCGTCTCGCAAGTCCCCGGACCCTCGACCACCCGGACGCCGCGATGGCGACAGGTGTTCTGGAACGCGGTCACCGAGAGGTCGTCGGTCCGCACCACCACGACGGACTGGTCGAGGATCTGGTATTCGACGAAATCGTGGGGCTGGGGGATCTCTTCGAGGCGACACGCCATCTGCCAGACCCGGGGCCAGAGCAGATCGGCTTCCATCTGGTAGAAGTCCGGGTCGTAGTAGCGCTCCTTGCGGGCCCGGTCCGGGAACTCCATCGCGTAGGGCACCGGCAGAGCCGACCATTTCCGATCCGCGATCGCCACCCGGGTCCCCGTTCCTCTCGGCGTACGTTTGGGGGAAAGTGTATACTCACCGCTCGACCGGTCGGTACAAGTTAGTACCTCGCCCCAGGGGTGGAGGATGGGCGCGCCGGTGACCCTGGTTTCTCCCCACGGGGCTGACCGCCGCGGAGGCCGATGACACCCCCCGAACCCGCACAGGACCAGCGCTCGGACCGGCCGGCCCCGGACGTCGACGTCCTGATCGTCGGCGGCGGCATCACCGGCATCTACCAGCTCTACCGCGCCCTCGACGCCGGCTTCTCGGCGCTGCTGCTGGAGGCCGGCCAGGGCGTGGGGGGAACCTGGTACTGGAACCGCTACCCGGGGGCCCGGTTCGACTCGGAGAGCTACACCTACGCCTACCTGTTCTCGAAGGAGCTGTTCGACGACTGGGAGTGGCAGGAGCACTTTGCCGGACAGCCGGAGATCGAGCGGTACCTCAACCATGTGGTCGACCGATTCGACCTCCGGCGCCACATGCGGTTCGGCGCCGCGGTCACCTCGGCGGTCTACGAGGTGCCGTCCGCCACCTGGACGGGTGATGACCGGCGACGGTGCCGACCTACCGGTCGACCTTCTTCGTGGCCGCCACCGGCGTCCTCTCGGTGCCCTACTTCCCCGAGGTGCCCGGGCGCGACGACTTCCGCGGTGAATCCCACCACACCGGACGGTGGCCCACGACGCCGGTCGACTTCGCAGGCAAGCGGGTGGCGGTCGATCGGCACCGGATCGAGCGGCGTGCAGGTGATCCCGGCCATCGCCGCTGAGGTTGCCTCCCTGACCGTGTACCAGCGCTCGGCCAACTGGTGCACACCCCTCAACAACCGGCCGATCACACCCGAGGAGCAGGCTCGGCTCCGGTCCGACTTCGAGACCATGTGCGAGACACTCAACACCTCGCCGTCCGGGTTCCTCCATCCCGCCCACGATCGCCAGACCTTCGACGACCCGGCCGACGAGCGCCAGGCCTACTTCGAGACGATGTGGAACAGCCCCGGGTTCTCGAAGCTGACCAGCAACTACACCGACCTGACCGCCAACCACGCCGCCAACGAGCAATGGTGCGAGTTCATCGCCGAAAAGATCCGCGGCATCGTCGCGGACCCCGAGACCGCCGAGCGGTTGATTCCCAGGGACCATCGCTACGCCGAGAAGCGGCCTCCCTTCGTGACCGGCTACTACGAGACCTACAACCGCCCCAACGTCACCCTGGTCGACCTCCCGCGAGACACCGATCGTGCGGGTCACCGAGGGCGGGATCGAGACCACGGACGGGGTACGGGAGTTCGACGTCATCGTGTGGGCCACAGGGTTTCGACTTCGGTACCGGGGCGCTGGCCCGGATGGGGATCCGGGGTCGGGACGGCCTGGCCCTCGACCGACTACTGGGCGGACGGTCCGAGGACGTTCCTCGGCGTCCAGACCAGCGGCTTTCCCAACCTCTTCTTCCCCGGGGGCCCCCACGCGGCGGCCGGCAACAACCCGCGGTACAACGGCGACCAGGTCGACTTCATCACCGACGTGCTGGTCTACCTGCGTGCCCACGGCTACGACACCATCGAGGTGGACCCGGTGGCCGAGGAGCGGTGGACGACGATGGTCGACACCGGTGCGGCCCTGTCCCCCTTCGGCGAGCGCAGCTACTACTTCGGGACCAACGTTCCCGGGAAGCCTCGCAAGTACCTGCTGAACTCGGGGGGCCGGCCCAAGCTCTTCAAGGAGATCCGAGCGGGTCTTCGACACCAACTTCAAGGCGTTCCGGCTGACCGGGCGTCCGATCCCGCCTGAGCCGAGCCTGAGCGGCCCGAGCACCCGAACGCTCAGACGGTGGCCACCGGCGTCAGGGGGATCCCACGATGCCGGGAGCCGCAGCGGAGGGGCGGTGAGGAGGAACCGGCTCCGGTTGTGCTCGCGCAGCCACGAGGCCAGTTCGTGCAGGTACCACATCTCGCCCAGGGGCACGCCGAGGCGGAACAGGCAGAGGTGGTGGATGGGGAGGAACGAGTGCCGGCTCTCGTCGCGGTCCCTGCCGATGAGGCCCTCGACCGCGTAGTTGTCGGCCACCAGGGCGGCGATCTGGGAGTCACTGATCCACTCCAGCAGTGACTCGTCCCGGGCATCGAGATAGCTGCACAGCGTGTGGATCTTCACCGGATCGGGGTGGCGCTCCCAGCCCAGGACCTCGGTGGCGAACCCGGTGTGGAGCAGGAGGATGTCGCCGGGCTCGACGACGACGTTGTCGGCCGCCATGATCTCCTGGAGCGTCTTCAGGTCCACGCCGCGCCAGTCGTTCCCCAGGTGGTGGGCCAAGTCGATGAGCACGCCCCGTCCCTGCACGCCCTGGTAGGCCATGTGCTCCAGACCGAGATGGTGGGCGAAGCACCGGTGATCACCGCCGTCCCCGCCGGCGTCGGCCTTCGGCCCGACCAGGTCGACCCCGGCACGGTATCCGTTGTAGTAGACCGCCTCCTCCACCCCATCGCCGTCGGCGTCGAACTCGGCCCCGACGTGGGCGAGGGAGTCCCACTGCGTCGAGTACTGCAGGGAGAGGGTGACCACGTCGTCCGCCCACACGTCCACGTACTTGGGGTCCCCCCACTCCTCCATCTGGCTCATGCGGACGTTGTAGAAGGTGTCGGCTGCGCCGTTCATGTCCTCAGTGGGAGCGACGACCGGGGGATAGCGGCGTTGGTTGAGCGCGGTCCCACCGGGGTAGTCGAGCGGCAGGCTCAGGCAGAAGCTGACGCCGGCCTCCACCTCGCGCACGCCTTCGAGGACCTTCTCGGCAGTGAGGAGATTGATGCGGCCGAGCTCGTCGTCGTCACCCCAGTCACCCCACGTGGACCCTGATGGGCGTTGTTTCCACCGCTTCGTCATGCTCGGATCTCCTCTCCACCACCGCGTCACGCCCACCTTGACGCGTTGCCTGTACCGACCGGTTGGTCTAGGCTCCGTGAGGCACAGTACCGCGTAGCGCGGCCGTTCGCTCATCGGGATCTTGCGTCCCAGCGCAGGAAGGTCACAACCATGGCAGCGAACCAATTCGTCGTCTCGGCTGACGGGCACATTCTGGAGCCCACCGACCTCTTCACCACCCGCCTGCCCAAGCACCTTCGGGACCGGGGGGTCTGGGAGGACGACTTCGAGATAGAGCCGCTGGTCGAGGGCGGGGCCCGGATCTTCCGGCGACTGCACACGCCCGGGTTCGAGGGGTGGACGATCTCCCGCTACCGCCAGACGGGCGGTCGGATGCCCGAGGGCGACCCCGAACTGATCCTCGAGGACCTCGAAGCCGACGGTGTCGACGTCGGGGTCATGCATCCCAACCTGTCGCTCTTCGGGCTCTACTCCGACGACCATGAGCTGTCCATCGCCCACGCCCGCGTGTACAACGACTACATCATCGAACGGTTCTCGCCCTACTTCTCACGTCTCGTCCCCACCGCACCCGTTCCGCTTACCGACATCGACGACGCGGTGGCCGAGATCGAGCGGGTGGCCGCCGGCGGCTTCCGTGCCGTCCTCCTGCCGGCGACGCCGCCCCTGCCCTACTACGCGCGGGAGTTCGACCCGGTGTGGGCGGCGGCGCAGGCCAACGGCGTGCACGTCTTCTTCCACACCCAGACCGGAGGGGTCAAGGTCAACGACCCCGAGGCCGTCACGCTCAAGGTGGTCATGGAGAACGCCGCACAGGTAAACCAACCGGTGACCGAGAAGTCGGCATCGAAGCGGATGGTCACCCAGGCCGTCTACAGCACCATCGTCCCCCAACAGATCATCTGCCAGCTGATCGGCGGCGGTGTCCCCGAGCGCTATCCCGACCTCCATTTCGCATTGATCGAGTTCAACGCCCACTGGCTCGGCTCGCTGGTCGGCAGCATGGACAAGTGCTGGATCACCGGGATCGGCCAGGACCCCGACTGGTGGCTCGGCATCTGGGACGAATCCTTGCCGGCAACCGACCAGAGCAACATGGCGCAGCTGTTCAAGCTGAACGAGAAGTGGCCCTACCCGCTGATGCCCAGCGAGTATGTCCGGCGCCAGTTCCACGTCTCGTTCCAGGACGACCCGGTGGCCGTCGCCTGCCGGCACATCACCGGTATGTCCACCATCGTCTGGGGCAACGACTACCCGCACGCCGAAGGTACGTTCCGCGGTAGCCGTGAGCTCATCGGCAAGCTGTTCGCCGATGTCCCGACCGACGAGCGGGCGGCCATGGTGGGCGGCACCCTCGGCGCTCTCCTCGGCCTCGATGCCCGGGTGGCCGCGGCCACGCACCGGGCCTAGACCGACGGCGCCGACATTCTCGAGCCAGCGTCTGAGGACGGCCCGGTGGTGAGTGAGCTCCGTTTCGAGGGACGGGTCGCGGTGGTCACCGGTGCCGGGCGCGGGATCGGCCGGGCGTACGCTCTCCTGCTCGCCTCCCGAGGGGCGAGCGTGGTGGTCAACGACTTGGGTGGGTCGATGCAGGGCGTCGGGGAGGATGCGGGGGTAGCGTCCAGCGTGGCCACCGAGATCGCGCGGTCCGGCGGAGCGGCGATCGCCGACGCCAGCGACGTATCCACTCCCGAAGGCGCCCGTTCGCTCATCGACGCTGCCATCGAGCGGTTCGGACGCCTCGACGTCCTGATCAACAATGCCGGCATCATCCGATGGGCCGGGCTGCCCGAGGCGGACGCCGAGAATCTCGGCAGCCACCTCGCCGTCCACGTTGTGGGGTCGTTCAATACGACCCGTGCCGCGTGGCCACACTTGGTCGACCGGACCTATGGCCGCATCGTCATGACCACGTCGTCGGGGCTGTTCGGCCTGCCGGAGAATCTCTCGTACGCCGCAGCCAAGGGTGGGGTGATCGGACTCACCCGCAGCCTGGCCACGGCCGGCGCCGCCCACGGGATCACCGTCAATTGCATTGCGCCCGGCGCCGTCACCCGGATGGCCGGCCGAGCCGCCGAGGCGGACTCGGCTGGCGGGGCCGCGCCCTCGCCGCAGATGTCCCCCGATCTGGTCGCCCCCATGGTCGCCTTCCTCGCCCACGAGGCCTGCCCGGTCACCGGCGAGATCTACGCCGCCGGCTTCGGACGGTTCGCCCGCATCTTCATCGCCTCGACCGAGGGCTATGTGCAGGCCACGCCGGAGCCGACCATCGAGGACATCGCCGCCCACTGGGCGACCATCAACGACGAGACCGGGTACTACGTGCCCGGTGACCTGATGGCGTGGTCGGCCGCCTTCATGGCCCATCTGTTCCCGAGTGGTGGCGATCCGGTTGCCTCCTAGGGAGCCGACGTCCGACCGGCCGGTCGGCTAGGAGCAGCCATGGACCTCTCGCTCAACGAGTCGGAGCAGGACCTGGTCGACCTCTGTCGCAACTTCGCCCAGCACGAGATCGCCCCTCGGGCCCCGCAGGCCTGGGACGAGGGCCGGTGCCCGACCGATCTGCTCCGCGAGATGGGCCAGCTCGGCCTGCTCGGCATGCTCATCCCCGAGGAGTGGGGCGGGATCGGCATGTCCACGGTCGGCCTCGTCGCCGCCATGGAGCAGATCGGCCTGGCTGACCAGTCGGTGGCGGCGGCGTGGCAGGCCCACGTGACCATCGGCTCGCTGCCCCTGTATCTGTTCGGCGACGACGCCCAGCGGGAGCGCTGGCTCCGCCCACTTGCCGAGGGACGGGTGCTCGGCGCCTTCGGGCTCACCGAGCCCGACGCCGGATCCGACGCCGGTGGCATCCGCACCCGGGCCGAGCGGCAGGACGGGGGCTGGCTGATCAACGGTCGGAAGACCTTCATCTCCAACGCCGGGACCGACATGTCGTTCGGGGTGACCCTCCTGGCCCGCATCGAGCCGGCTGACGACGACAAGCCCACGTTCGGGAGCTTCATCGTGGAGAAGGAGGCGGCCGGCTTCACCATGGGGCCGAAGATGCGGGGGATCGGTTGGCGCGGCCTCGACACCCGAGAGCTCTACCTGGACGAGGTCTGGGTTCCCGACGACCAGCTTATCGGTGATCCCACCATGGGGCTCAGCCAGTTCCTGCGCACGCTCGAGGTCGGCCGCATCTCGGTCGCCGCCCTCTCCCTCAGCCTGACCCAGGCCGTGCTCGACCTGGCCACCGAGTACGCCCGCCAGCGGGTGCAGTTCGGCCAGCCCATCTCCTCGTTCCAAGCCGTGCAGTTCAAGCTGGCCGACATCGCCACCGAACTGGAGGCGGCCCGTTGGCTCACCTACCGCGCCGCCTACCTGCGGGACCAGGGCCGGCCGTTCCTCAAGGAGGCGGCGATGGCCAAGCTGAAGGCCAGCCGGGTAGCCGCGTGGGCGGCATCCGAGGCCGTCCAGATCCACGGCGGTCTGGGGTACATGCTCGAGACCCCGGTTGCCCGCTTCTATTGCGACTCGAAGGTGCTGGAGATCGGCGAGGGAACCAACGAGATCCAGCACCTGGTCATCGCCCGGGCCTTGGGCTGTTGACCTAGACGGCCGCGAGGCGCCGGACCGCGTCGGCGATGGTGTCACGGTCGGGGAGCCAGGCCCGTTCGAGGTCGGGAGCGTACGGCGGCGGCGTGGCCGCGGCCCCGATCCGCTCGATGGGAGCGTCGAGGTCCCAGAAGCCCTCGCGCGCCACGGTGGCCGCGATCTCCGCACCGATGCCGAACGGGACGACGGCCTCATGGGCGATGAGGAGCCGGCCTGTCTTGTGCACCGAGTCGAGGATGGGCACCACATCGAGGGGAGCCACCGTCCTCAGGTCGATCACCTCGATGGAGATGCCCTCGCCGGCCAAGCGCTCGGCGGCGGCGATCGCCTCATGGACCATCCGCGACACCGACACGACGGTGACGTCGGTTCCGGGACGCACGACCGCAGACTTGCCGATGGGGAGGACGTGGTCGGACGGTGGTTGCGGACCCTTCATGCCGTAGAGGAGGCGGTTCTCGATGAATACCACCGGGTTCGGGTCCTGGATCGCCGCCCGCAGCAGCCCGTAGGTGTCGGCAGGCGTGGAGGGCATGACCACGCTCAGCCCCGGGATGTGGGCCAACAGCACCTCGAGGCTTTGTGAGTGCTGACTTCCCGAGGAGCGCCCGGCGCCGAACTGGGTCCGCACGGTCAGGGCCATTTCGGCGGCGCCGCCGGTCATGAACGGGAGCTTGGCCGCCTGGTTGAGCAGCTGATCGAAGCAGACGCCCACGAAGTCCAGGTACATCATCTCGACCACCGGACGCATCCCGGCCATGGCCGCACCCACCCCCAGCCCGATGACGGCCGTCTCGGAGATGGGCGTGTCCCGTACCCGTCCGGCGAACCGATCGGCGAGGCCCCGGGTCAACCCGAACACGTTGCCGCCGGCCCCTACGTCGATCCCGGCCACGAAGACACGTTCGTCGGTTGCGAGCTCGGTCTCCAGTGCGGCATGGATGGCGTCCATGGTCCGGTACACCGGCGCGTCGTCCGGCGGCGGTGGCGGCTCCACCGGCGTCGGTCGCGTCCGTGTCACGAAGTCGCTCAATGTGGCCGCATGCGGGTTGGCGAGCCGCCGTGCGGCGTCGACCGCCTCGTCGAGGGCCTCGGTCACCGACGATTCGAGCGCCTTGATCTCGTCGTCCCCCACGCCGGCGGCCCGAAGTCGGCCCTCGTGGGCGGGGAGCGGGTCGCGGCGCCTCCCAGGCGCTTACCTCGTCGGAGGACCGATAGCGCTGCGGATCTCCCTCGTAGTGACCGTGCCAACGGTAGGTCGCCGCCTCCACCACGGTGGGGCCGCCACCGGCCCGTGCGGCCAGCACCACATCGCTCATCACCGATGCCGTGGCCGCCACGTCGTTGCCGTCGACGGCGACGTAGCCGACCCCGTAGCCGGCGGCCCGGCGCTCGAGCGGGGCGGCGTGCTGCATCGATGCCGGGGAGAACTCGGCGTAGCCGTTGTTCTCGCAGAAGAAGATCACCGGCAATTTCCATACCGCGGCGAGGTTCATCGCCTCGTGGAAGGCGCCCTGGGCGGACGCGCCGTCGCCGAAGAACGCCACCGCCACGCTCCCGTCGGCCCGCAGCTGCGCCGCGGTTGCCGCCCCCACCGCGATGGGCAGGCCCGCCGCCACGATGCCGTTGGCGCCGAAGATGCCGAGCTTCGGGTCGGCGATGTGCATGGAACCCCCGCGACCGCGGTTGGTGCCCTGGTCCTTGCCCATCAACTCAGCGAACATGCCCAGCGGGTCGAGGCCCTTGGCCAGGCAGTGTCCATGGCCGCGGTGGGTGGAGGTGATGGCATCGGATGGATGGAGCGGCCAGCACGCCCCTACCGCGGCGGCCTCCTGGCCGATCGAGAGGTGGACGAACCCGGGGACCTCACCGTCGCGGTAGAGCACGGCCACCCGTTCCTCGAACCCACGGATCAGCACCATCCGCCGGTACATCTCGAGGAGTTCGGCCGTCGAGAACGAGGACGGCGCGGGAGGGTCGGGGATCACCGGGTGTGTAGTATACCGGTCGGTCGGTACAAAAAGGGAAACGCGATGATCGGTGAAATGGAGATCCCCGAGTCCTTCCCCTGCCCCGGAGCGGTGTCGGGGAAGCGGGTGGTGATCACCGGCGCCAGCCGAGGACTCGGTTCCCTGTTGGCCCACGCGTTCTCCCACGCCGGCGCGTCCGTGGCCCTGGTGGCCCGGACGGAGCGGGACCTGAAGGCCGTGGCCGAGGGGCTTCCCGGGCCGTCGCTGACCCTGAGCGGCGACGTGACCGACGAGGACTTCAACGAGGCGGTGGCCGACACCACCGTCGCCGAGTGGGGTGGCCTCGACGCCTGGCTCTCCAATGCGGGGATCTCGCCGGTCGTGGCCGGCCCGCGCCAGATCGAGGTCTCGGTCTGGCGGCGGATTCTGGAGGTGAACCTCACTGGCGCCTTCCTCGGTGCCTGCGCCGCCACCCGGGTGATGGGTGAGGGTGGGAGGTTGATCTTCACCGGTTCGGTCCTCGGGGAGAGGCCTCGGAAGGGCCTGACCGCCTACAGCGCTTCCAAGGCCGGCTTGGTGGGCCTGGCCAAGGGCCTGGCCCTGGACCTGGCCCCGGTCGGCATCACGGTGAACGTGGTGGCCCCGGGGTGGTTCGACTCCCCGCTGGCCGACCCGTGGAAGAGCAGCCCGGAGCACTCGGCCGCCATCACCGGTCATACCGCCCTGGGTCGGTGGGGGGCACCGGTGGACCTGGCTGGCGCCTATCAGTTCCTGGTCTCGGATGCCTCCGCCTTCGTGACCGGTACCGTGCTCACCATCGATGGCGGCTACCTCCTGTCATGACCTCACCGCGACGGGTCGTGGTGATCACCGGAGCCGGAGGGGCGCTCGGCGCCGCCGTCTTCAAGAGACTGGCCGGTGAACCCGCCACCGACCTGGTCCTGAGCGATGTCAGTGCGTCGTCGCTGGAGACGACCGTTGCCGGCCTCCCCGCCACCGACGGGTCGGTCGAGACCATGCTGGCGGACGTCAGTGAGGCCGCCGAGGTCGACTCGGTGGTCAACCTGGCCGTCGAGCGCTTCGGTCGGCTGGACGTGCTGATCAGCAATGCCGGCGTCCTCTCGCCCAACGGACGGATCCACAACCTGTCCACTGAGGAGTGGGAGCGAGCGTTCAGAATCAATGTCCTCGGTGCTGTCAACGGCATCCGGGCCGCGGTGGGTGTCATGCGGCCGCAGGGGTCGGGTTCGATCATCCTGACGGCATCGGTCGCCGGTTTGACTGCGTGGTCACACGCCGCGCCCTACTGCGCCACCAAGGCAGCGGTAATTCAATTGGCCAAGGTTGCCGCTGTCGAATACGCGGGCGACGGCATCCGGGTCAACTGCGTATGTCCGGGAACGTTCCTCTCTGCCATCCACGACGATCTCCCGCCGTCGGCGCTCGAGGCGGTGGCCACCCGGCACCCCCTGGGGCTCGGATCGGCCGCCGACCTGGTGGGGGCGTACTCCTATCTGGCCGGGGACAGGTCAGGCTGGACCACCGGATCGGCGATGGTGGTCGACGGCGGCTATTCGGCGCCGTGAGTGCGATCAGTCGTCAGCGCGGTTGGTGATCCCCCGCGTGAAGATCTCGGCAAATGGCTTGGCCACGTCGCGAGCTGAGAGCCGCCCACCCGGCTTGAGCCACAGGTAGGTGTAGTTGTGCATCCCGAGCCAGGCCATGGCGGTCAGCCTCGGCTCCACCGGTCGGAACTCGCCCGAGTCGACGCCGGCTTGGAGGACGACCTCGACCCGCTCCTCGTACTTGCGCCGACGCTGGCGGAATTGGGCGGCACGCTCGCCGGTGAGGGCGGGGAACTCGTGGAGGAAGACCCAGACGTGATCCGGGTAGCGGTGGATCACGTCGAGCAACTCGTCGCCGAGCATGGCCAACTGCTGCGACGGGGACCCACCGGCCTCGGCGACGCGATCGGCCCCGAGCATCACCTCGTCCATCACCCGGTCGTGGATGGCGGCGAGGAGCTCCTCCTTGGAGCCTATGTAGTGATAGAGGGCACCCTTGCCGAGCTCGTTGGCGGCGCAGAGCTCCATGATGCCGGTGTTGTGATAGCCGTTGCGGGCGAAGACGGGCGCTGATGTGTCGATGATCACCTGGCGACGCGCTTGCCAGTTCGCTCTGCGGGGAGGGTCACCGCCTGCTTCCGTGCGTGCCATTGGCAGCGAGGTTAGCGGGCCTCTCCTGCAGAGAACTGCTTCTGGTCGCTGCTCGGCAGCCATCGCTCCCGCGGCGCCGGCCGCCGGTTGCCGGTATGTTCCTAGGCTGAGGCGATGGCACCGGATCCCCGGTCGAGTGGAGGGTTCCGAGGTGATCGCGCCGAGGCCTATGTCGGCGTGCCGAGGGTGGTGAGGGCGTAGTGGGGACACCACACCCGGTGATGCTGCCGGACATGAACTGGTTCGCCGTACTTGCTCACCACGCCGACCGCACGCCCGACAAGGCGATCACCGTGTTCGAGGGCAGGACGATCACCTACGGAGAGATGGCCGGGCGGGCCGAGAAGCTGGCCGGCGGCCTAGCGGAGCGCGGCGTGGGCCGGGGTGGGGTGGTGGCGCTCCTCTCCTACAACTGTCCCGAGATGCTGGAGACCATCTTCGCCGCCAACTTCCTCGGTGCGATCGCCATGCCCATCAACTGGCGGTTGGCCGCCCCCGAGGTCCGGTACATCCTCGAGCACTCCGGAGCCAGCGCGCTCGTCTGCGATGGCGCCTCCATCTCGCTGGCCGACCAAGCGACCAGCGAGATGGAGGCGCCGTTGATCCGTGCGTGCGTGTCGAGGCCGGACGCGGTGAATGGGTGGACCTCACTCGATGAGCTTCGCTCTACGACGAACACGGCGGTGCGCCTGCCAGTGGCAGCGGAGGACGTCCACCGCTTGATGTACACCTCGGGCACCACCGGACGGCCCAAGGGCGTGATGATCACCCACGCCAACCTGGCCTGGAAGAACCTCGCTCACAACACCGAGTTCGGCTTCACCGGTGCCGATCTCGGGCTTGCCTGCGGTCCGCTCTATCACGTCGGGGCGCTCGACTTGACCACGACGTCACTGATCGCGGCCGGGGCGACGACCATCATCCACCGGGCGTTCGAGGCGTCCGCCGTCGTCGACGAGCTCGAGCGGTCACGGGTGTCCACGGTGTGGCTGGCGCCGGCCATGGTCAACGCCATCATGGCGTTGCCGGACATCGAGCATCGAGATCTGTCGTCGGTGCGGGTGGTGGTCAACGGGGGCGAGAAGATGCCCATCCCGCTCATCGAGCGGATCCAGCGCACATTCCCGTCGGCGTGGTTCGCCGACGCCTATGGCCTCACCGAGACGGTATCCGGCGACACCTTTCTCGATCGGGAGAGCACGGTGCGCAAGCTGGGCAGCGTAGGACGTCCCTGCCTCTATCTGGAGATCGACATCTGGGACGAGCAAGGGCGACCGGTGCCCGACGGGGAGCCGGGGGAGATCGTCCTCCGCGGTCCCAAGGTGTTCAAGGGCTACTGGCGGGACCCGGCGGCCACCGATGCTGCGTTCGCCGGGGGTTGGTTCCACACCGGCGACATCGGCATCCGTGACGAAGACGGCTATCTGTTCATCGTCGATCGCCTCAAGGACATGATCGTGTCGGGCGGCGAGAACATCGCCAGCTCAGAGATCGAGCGTGTGCTGTACGAGCACCACGCCGTTCTCGAAGCGGCCGTGGTAGCCCGCCCCGACGACCGGTGGGGTGAGGTCCCGGTAGCCTTCGTCGTCCTGGGCCAGGATGCGACTGCGACAGCCGACGATCTTCTCGACCACTGCCGCGGCCAGCTGGCCCGGTTCAAGGTTCCCCGAGCGGTCACCTTCCTCGGGGCGCTACCCCGCAACCCTTCCGGAAAGGTGCTGAAGCGCGAGCTCCGCGGGGCCGGGTCGGCGACGACCCGGTAGTGGGCTCTTACACCGCGGGGGTCCGACCTCACCGCAGTGCGTCCGACCTCCCGTTCAGGTCTCAGATGTACATGCCACCGTTGACACCGATCAGTTGACCGGTGATGTAACCGGCGTCGTCGGAGCACAGGAAGGCACAGGTGGCGGCGATGTCATCCGACGTCCCAGCGCGTCCGATCGGGACCATCTTGCCCAGGTCGTCGATGCTTATCACCTTTCCGACCTCCGCTGCCTTTCTGGCCATGGGCGTGTCCACGATGGTCGGAGGGATGGTGTTGACGGTGATGCCCTGGCCCGCCAGCTCCCTCGCCAACGCCTTGGTCAGCCCGATCACGCCGCCCTTGGAAGCGACGTAGTGGGCCATGTGGGGCGCTCCGGACTGGGCGCTCGATGAGGAGATGGTCACCATCCGGCCCCAACCGGCCGCCAGCATGTCGGCTACCGCCAACTGCATGCAGGTGAACGTGCCGGTCAGGTTGATGGCCAGAATCTGATCCCACTTCTCCGGGGTGATGTCCAGCACCGCGTCGAAGGACTCGATGCCCGCGCTGGTCACCAGGATGGTGACCGGACCGAGCTCCTCCCGTACCGACCCGAACACCCGCTCCACTCCGGTGCGATCGGCGACGTCCACCGTGTAGGCGTGGCCGGCGTAGCCGTCGCCGGCCAGATCGGCGGCCGCCTTCTCCACGCCATCGCCGTCACGGTCCAGCAGGGCCACGGCGTGGCCGTCGGCGGCCAAGCGACGGGCGACTCCGAGGCCGATGCCCGAGGCCGCCCCGGTAACCACCGCCACCCGGCCGCTCATCGGGGCGCCCCGGTCGGCGTGAACTCGATGTGCAGGTCGTGGAGGCCGCGCAGGACCCACGTCGGCTCGTACTCGAAGCGGCGGGCCCCCGGAGGACCATGGTGTTCGTCGGAGAGCCGAATGTCCCGCATCCGATCGAGGATCCGCTCGATGCTGATTCGACCCTCGGCCCGGGCCAAGGGTCCGCCGGGGCAGGAATGGGCCCCACGCCCGAAGGCGAGGTGCTCCTTTGCGTTGGGGCGATCAACGCGGAACTCGGCCGGGCACTCGAACCGCCGGGGATCCCGGTTGGCCGCCCCGTTCAGCAGCATGACCGGGGTGCCGGGTGCGATGTCCACCCCACCCACGGTCGCTGCCCGCCGGGCCATGCGGAAATCGGCCTTTACCGGGCTCTCGATCCTCAGAGCCTCCTCGATGAAGTCGGGGATTCGCTCGCGGTGGGCCCGGAGCTCGTCTTGGAGGTCGGGGTCCTCGGCCAGGTACTTGAGGCCGGTGGCCAGCAGGCGGGCGGTCGTCTCCTGTCCGGCGGCGAATAGGAACGTCGCCGTCCGCACCACGGCGGCCACCTCGGGGGTCGACCCGTCGGGGTACTTGGCTTCGGCCAGATCGGCCAGCACATCGTGGTGGGGCGTCTGACGCCGGTCCTCGATGTACTTGGCAAACCAGTCGTCGAGCGAGTCGAGCATGTTGAGCGACTGCTGGCCCCCGTCAGCGGCACTGTCCCGTTCGCTCGCCCCGCCGATCCCGCCCGGTGTGGTGGCCAGACCGAAGAAGTGCCGGAATGTCTTGTGGTCTTCCTCGGGCACCCCCAACACGTCGGCGACCACCAGCATGGCGAAGGGTTGCGCGTAGGCACTGATGAACTCGCAGCGGCCGTCGTCGATGAATTCGTCGAGCTGCTGATCGACCGCCCGCCGCATGAACGTCTCGTTCTCCTTGAGGCGCTTCGGGGTCAGCAGGCGCATCAGCAGCGCCCGCTCCCGGGTGTGCATGGGCGGGTCCATGGTGACCATGTGCTCGTTCATCGGAAGTTGGTCGCGGTGGCCATCGATGATCTCGCTGACATCGTCCCCCTCCAGCGGCACGGGGAAGGAGGCGAACGGCCCGATCACCGAATTGCACGACGAGAAGGTGTCCAGGTTCCGGTAGATCTCGGTGGCCTCGTCGTAGCCCGACACCGCCACTACGCCGTAGTGGGGGGTCGCCACCACCGGGCACTTCGAGCGCAGATGCTCGAAGTAGGGATACGGGTCCTCGACCAGCGACTGGTCCATGAAGAAGTCGACCGTTTCGTAGTTGTCCACGCCGCTCCAGTCCTCTACGGTGGGATGCTGAGCGACTGCTTAGCATCCCACATCGAGCCCAGTCAACCGGGTCGTACGGAACGGGCGACCCCCGGAGGAGGTGTGTCCGCTGGCCGGTCGGCGTGCTTCGATAGGAGGGTGCCGGGCCTCGCCCGGCATCTGGCCAAGGGACGATCAGGTAGGTGGAACGGTGATGGCCTCGAACCGGAGGATCGGCGCTGAGGACTCCGAGACGCGGGCCGCGCTCCTCGACGCCACCGAGCAGCTGATGCTGGAGGACGGGTACGCCGCGGTGAGCTCCCGGCGGATCGCCGGCAGGGCCGGCCTCAAGCCTCAACTCGTCCACTACTACTTCCGCACCATGGACGATCTCTTCCTGGCCGCTTTCCGCCGTCGTGCCGAGGCAGGTCTCGAGCGTCAGGTGCAGGCCATCGCCTCGGAGCAACCCTTGCGAGCACTCTGGGCCCTCAGCGACGAATCCGCGCGGCACCGCGTTGAGGATGGAGTTCGCCGCGCTGGCCAACCACCGAAAATCCATCCGCTCCGAAATCGCCCGCTATGGGGAGTTGTTCCGGAACCGGCAGACGGAGGTCCTCGCCGAGATCATGGATGAGAACGGGATCGACACCGACCGTCTCCCCCCGGTGATGGTCATGGTCCTGATCACCGGCCTCTCCCAGATCCTGGTGATGGAGGATGCGCTGGGCATGACCGCCGGCCACGCAGAGACCCGCGAGGTGGTTGACCGCTGTATCCGACAGCTCGAGGGGCCCGGGGCCGAGGGTCGTCACAAGGCGGAGGGAGATCGATCAGCGATCTCGTCCGATCGACGCACAGCCAAGGTCTTGAGGAGATGACCGGCCCGCGGACCTACCGGGTGGTCCAGTGGGCCACCGGCAACATCGGATCCCGTTCGTTGCGGGCGGTGATCGAGCATCCTCGACTCGAGCTGGCCGGCGTCTGGGTGAGCAGCGGGGACAAGGCCGGCCGTGACGCCGGTGACCTGTGCGGGCTCGGGCCGACCGGGATCGTGGCCACCTCTGACATCGAGTCGATCCTTGCGCTGGGGGCCGACTGCGTCCTGTTCATGCAGCAGGGGTGTGATGTGGACGCGATCTGCGCTCTGCTCGAGGTGGGAGCGAATGTGGTCGCTACCTGTGGGGAATTCCACCATCCTGCGGGCATGGACCCGGCCTTGCGAGAGCGGGTCGAGGCCGCCTGCGCGCAGGGCGGGGCCTCGATCCACAGTACCGGGGTCAGCCCGGGGTTCATCTCCGAGGCGGTGCCCATCGTCCTGACCTCACTCCAGCGCCGACTGGACCGCCTGCGGATCGAGGAGTTCGCCGATCTGTCGAGCCGGAACTCGCCCGAGTTGCTGTTCCAGCTGATGGGATTCGCCAACGAACCCTCCAGCTTCGACCCTGGTCGATGGGCCCACGGGGCCCACGCCTTCGGGCCGTCCCTCCGAGTGGTGGGGGATGCGCTCGGGCATGCCGGTCGACTCGGTGGAGTCGACCGGGGAGGTGGCCACGGCCACTCGGGACATCACCATTGCCGCCGGAACCGTCCCCGCCGGGACGGTCGCCGGGCAACGGATGACCGTGTCCGCCCGCCGTGGCGGCGAGGCCTTCCTGTCCTTCAGCGCCACCTGGTACTGCACAACGGAGATCGACGCTGACTGGGATCTACGTCCGGGGGGATGGCGGGTGGTGGTCGACGGTGATTGCCCCTTGGACGTAGACATCCGGCTGGCCATTCCCCTCGAGCGCATGGCCGAGACGACGCCCGGGTACACCGCCAACCGCGCCGTGAACGCGGTGGCCTTGGTGTGCGAGGCCACTCCCGGCATACGTACCTCCGTAGAGTTGCCCCAGATGGTTGCCACTCTGGGCCCGGTCGGCAGGTGAGCCGGTCGGTCCCCGAAGCCCCTATCGCGTCGGTTCGTCCCGGCCGTCACCGACAACTGCGCTCGCACCCTGGTCCCAGTGGTCAAGGGCCACGACCTCGGACAGCGGGTGGCGGCGGACCGGGCCATGGTTCCCCCGGGGCCAGCCCACGACGATGTGACCGGCAAGCATCCAGTCGTCAGGAACCCCGGACCGCGTCGCGCAACAGCGATTCGCCCCCGTACGATGCCCAACTGGTGAGACACGCCCCGAGCCCCAAGGCTCGGGCGGCAAGCAGAAAATTCTGCATGGCCGGGAAGATCGATCCCCCGAGAAGGAGCTCCGAGGCCATCGGGAATCGCTTCTGGGCAAAGAGTACCGAGGTGAACTCGCCGGCCCGATCGTGGAGCTCGTAGGTCGCCCGATCGGTGCGGCCCCTCCGACTGTTGTCGTCATCGGCGGGTCGTGTCATCCCATAGACCGGCTCGATCACCTCCAGGGCCCGGGCCGCGGCAGTGGAAACGACGGCACGCAACTCCGGCGACCTGAGGATGACGAAGCGCCAGCTCTGCGCATTGGCCCCTGAGGGCGCCCAGGTTGCGGCCTGGAGACATCGGGCGAGGGTGCCGTCGTCCACCGGCTCCTCGGTGAACCGTCGGATGGTCCGGGCGGTGGACATCACGGCCCAGACATCGGTGGTCGTTCTCGTCATGCACGCTCCTCTTGGTTTCCGCACGTCGAGGCGGTGGACCGCAGCCTCACTGGCGGTGGACACCGACCGCCACCTGAACCGTAACCACGTGGAGACCCCATTGTTGTCGGTGGACCAGCCGGTCGTGTCGACGCATAGGTTTTGGATGGCGACGTGATGCCAGCGCCAGCTGCTGCCAATCAGCAGTGGTTCCCAAGAGCTGGTGATACATCGGCTCGTTGGCAGCCACGCAGGTTCGGACCTACGGTCGTGGGCAGTGGAAAGGAACCCCAAAGTGCGCACCTCCCGGTGCTGAGGTGGATACCGGGAGTCCGGATGATCGCCGGCTACCAGCCACGTTGGCTGCCCAAGGACCTGATGGCCGGTCTGGTATTGACCGCCATTCTCGTGCCCCAGGGGATGGCCTATGCCGAACTGGCTGGGCTGCCGGCCATCACCGGTCTCTACACGTCGATCCTCTGCCTGGTCGGGTACGCCGTGCTGGGACCGTCTCGCATCCTGGTGCTCGGGCCCGACTCGTCATTGGGCCCGATGATCGCGGCCACGATCCTTCCCCTTGCCGGCGCGAACGGAAGCCCTGCCCGTGCCGTCGCGCTGGCGTCGATGCTCGCCATCCTGGTCGGTGCCATGATGATCCTGGCCGGGGTGGCGAAGCTTGGCTTCGTCGCCGACCTGCTCTCCAAGCCGACCCAAATCGGCTACATGACCGGTCTCGCCCTCACCATCATTGTCGGCCAGCTGCCAAAACTGTTCGGTTTCTCGATTCACGCCGACACGCTGATCGGGGACATCACCGGATTCGTGGACGGGGTCCGGTCAGGCGAGACGGTCGCCGCCGCCGTCCTCATCGGGCTCTTCGGGCTTTTGGTGATCCTGGTCCTCCAGCGATGGCTGCCGAAGGTCCCAGCCGTGCTCGTCGCCGTGGTGCTGTCCATCGGCGCCGCAGTGGTGTTCGACCTCGCCAAGCACGGGGTCTCTCTGGTGGGCACCCTTCCCCAGGGTCTGCCCCCATTCACAATTCCGGGCATATCGGCGTCCGACGTCGGGCTGCTCGTCGCCGGAGCGCTCGGCATCTCCCTTGTGGCCCTAACCGACACAATCTCGACGGCATCGGCATTTGCCGCCCGGAGCGGGGACGAGGTGCAGGCCAACCAGGAGATGATCGGTATCGGGACGGCGAATGTAGCTGCCGGACTGTTCCAAGGCTTCCCGGTGAGCACGAGTGGCTCGAGGACCGCGGTAGCAGCCCAGTCCGGAGCCAAAACGCAGATCACTGGCCTGGTCGGCGCCGCGGTGATCGTGCTCATGCTCGTCGTCGTTCCCGGACTGTTCCGCGATCTCCCTCAACCCACACTGGCCGCAGTGGTGATGGCGGCGGCCCTTTCCCTCGCCGACCTGGCGGGGATGAGGCGCCTGTGGGAAGTGCGCCGAACGGAGTTCGCCCTGTCATTTGTTGCTTTCCTCGGGGTGGCCGTTGTAGGAGTACTCCCTGGGATCGCCATTGCAGTGGGGCTCTCCATCCTCAATGTGTTCCGCCGATCGTGGTGGCCCTACAGCACACGCCTGGGGCAGGTCGAGGGAGTTCCCGGCTATCACGATGTGCGCTCCTATCCGGACGCCGGACGGATCGACGGGCCTGGTCGATCTTCCGGTTCGATGCGCCCTTGTTCTTCGCCAATGCTCGGGCCTTCCGCCATCAGATTCAGGAGCTGGCTGCGGCCCAACCGCGGCCTCGCTGGATCGTGGTGGCCGCAGAGCCGATCACGGACGTCGACACGACGGCAGCGGACATGCTCGAGGACCTCGACGAGACCCTCAACGGGCAAGGGATCTCGCTGGTGTTCGCGGAGATGAAGGATCCGGTGCGGGCAAAGATCGAACGATATGAACTGACTCGGACGATCGATCCGATGCATTTCTTCCCCACCATCGAGTCAGCCCTAGCCGCCTTTGCCCAATCCCCAATGGTCGATGCAGATGAGCCACTGGACGAGATGAAAGGGAGGGACGCTTCGCATGGCTGATGTCACCCTGGTGAGGCTGACGCTGGCGTGCTGCGGCTCTCCTGTCTCGCTGCATCCGGGCCTTTCCACTCGGGGACACCCTGCACTACGTTGACCAGCTGGAGGGATGGGATGAGCACCTCAGCGTTTCCGGCTATCTGTCACGGGAGCTCCGGATGACCGCACGCGAGCGTGGACTGGCGCTCGCTTCGCTGGCGTGCGGTCTGCTCCTCGCAGTGGCGCTCGTCGCCTTCGCCATCCGCAACCTCGGGTTCCTCGTCCTTGCCCTAGTCGGCCTGGCCGCTGTTGGCGCTGGCATCTGGTGGGCCGCCAGCGAGCGGATGCCCCGTAGGGGGATCGGAATCGCCGAGGGCGTCGTGGGTGTGACGCTGATCGTTGTGGCGATCATCTGGGCGACGCCTCATGCCGATCGACCGCTGCCCCGTCTCGCGCTGCTGGCCGTGTTGTTGGGCGGTGCCGTTGGCCTGGGCAGGGCTGCGTTCGCGCGCGACCTGCGTGAGCATGACGATCGTCGCCCGGTGTCGGTCAAACAACCGCAGCAGGCTGTGTTGATCTGCAACCCGTGGTCAGGCGGCGGCAAGGTGGCGAAGTTTGGCCTTGTCGACCTGGCGGACGACCTCGGTGTCGAGGTGGTGATGCTCGATCACGGCCTCGACCTGGAGCAACTGGCACGGGACGCCATCGCCCGCGGCGCTGACTGCCTCGGCATGGCCGGAGGGGACGGCTCCCAGGCCCTCGTCGCCTCCATCGCCACCCAACACGACCTCCCGTTCGTGTGCGTCTCAGCCGGTACTCGCAACCATTT
The DNA here is from genome assembly GCA_963774885.1 of uncultured Acidimicrobiaceae bacterium. Lineage (GTDB taxonomy): Bacteria > Actinomycetota > Acidimicrobiia > Acidimicrobiales > RAAP-2 > Bog-756. The sequence goes on along the minus strand of CAVZGQ010000002.1, from coordinate 288,065 downwards.
CGCATTGGACCTCGGGATCGATCGGGAGGATCCCCGCCTCAGCCTCCATGCCTTTCGGGATGGCATCGAGCGCCGCATCGACTACGCCACCGTCGGAGATCGGCTCTTCGTCAATAATGTTTCCCTGGGCATCTATGCCACGATCGTGCAGCAGGAGGGATACCGCGAAGCGAAGTCGGAGACCACCAAGGCAATGTTGCCCGAGATGCTCGGCCGCACACAGGAGCCCTTCGACCTCCAATTCACGGATCCCGGTGGCGTCGAGGTCGACGGCGCTTACCTGATCCAGGTCTCCAACAATCCCTATGTCCTCGGTGCGACCCTCGATGCGTCGCAACGCCGGCGGCTGGACACCGGGACCCTCGGGATCGTAGCCATCTCGGCCAGATCGGGAAGTGAGGCGGCTCAGGTGTTCGCCCTCTCGGCGCTGGGCCAGCGTCGCCGGAGCCGGTACTGGCATGAGTTCACTGCTTCCCAGTTCGACGGTCCGCTCTCGGTCCGGCACGGCGTACGCCGGTATCGACGGCGAGGCGCTGGAGCTCTCGACCCCGTTGGAGTTCCGAGATCCATCCACGTGGCTTGCGGCTGCTCGTCCCCGAGGGAAATCTCACTGCCGCCGAGCGTCGCCGAGCTCGGGACATCTCGGTGGGCGACCTGGTGGCCATCGCCCGAGGCATCGATCCGATGGCTGCCTCGGAGTGAAGCCGATCGACCGTCGAAGGCGCTTGCCCCGTCGGAACGGGACGGTGACGCGAACTGAGACGACTTGCTAGTACGGAGTCGGGATGTAGCGCATCGGATCGGTTGGTGCCCGATAGCCGCCGGGTTGCTGACGATCCGGCAATTTAACATCGCGATGCTCGAGAGGCTCGTAGGGGATCACTGCCGAGCAGATGGGAAATGACGTTGAGACGGGCCCTCCTCTTGTCGTCGGAGTTGACGACCCACCAGGGCGCCCAATCGGTGTCGGTGGCGGCGAACATGTCGTCACGGGCTCGCGAGTAGTCGAACCAACGCCGGTAGGAAAGCAGGTCCAATTCCGAGAGCTTCCAGATCTTGCGGGAGTCGTCGATCCGGCTCTGAAGTCGTCGGGTCTGCTCGTCCGGGCTGACCTCTAGCCAGTACTTGATGAGCAGAATGCCCGAATCGACCATTGTCTTCTCCACGGTGGGCGTCAACTCCAGGAAGCGCTTGGTGTCTTCGGGTGTACAGAAGGCCATGACCCGCTCTACACCGGCCCGGTTGTACCAACTGCGGTCGAAGATGACCACCTCGCCGGCGGCTGGGAAGTGACCGAGGTACCGTTGGATGTACATCTGTGATCTCTCCCGGGCAGTGGGTGCGGGGAGGGCGACGACTTTGAAGACTCTTGGACTCACCCGTTCGGTGATGGCTTTGATGGTCCCGCCCTTTCCGGCCGTGTCGCGGCCCTCGAAGACGATGCATAGCTTCGCCCCCGAATCCTTCACCCACTCCTGCAGGGCTACGAGTTCTCCGTGCAGGCGGCGGAGCTCGTGCTCATAGTCCTTGCGCTTCATCGTCATGAGTGTCACCTGATGGCGTGATGTCGATGAGGCCTCCGGCCTCACGGCATCAGCCGAGTAACGTCGCCTTTTGCGCTTGGAACTCGGCGTCAGTGAGCGCGCCCTGCTCCTTGAGGTCCGCCAGTTTCGCCAGCTCATCCACGCTGCTCGAAGAACCGGCAGCCTGGCGAACATGGGCATCGAAGGCCTCTTGTTGGCGCTGGGCCTGGGCAAGCGCCCTCTCATGCATCTTCCCGCCCCGGGCGATCAGATAGACGAAGATCCCCAGAAAGGGAAGAACAATCACGAAGATCACCCAGAGTGCCTTCGCCCAACCACCCATGTCCTCGCTGCGAAAGATGTCTCCAAAGATCATGAAAAGAATCCAGATCCATATCACGAACAGAAAGATCTCGAGCATGGTCCAGAACAGGTCAGCCAGTGGATACGTGTAGGCAAGCATCAGTGCATCTCCTTCATGCCGTTGCTATCTGAAAGCCAGCTAGTAGGCGCCGAGCTTCTCGCCCCGCATGCACAAACGATACAGGACCCGGATCGAACTTCAACTGGACGATCGCCGCAGACCGAAATCGCGGCTTCACGCCGAATCATCATGCGATCGCTGGCACCTGTGGCGCTTGACGCATCCAATTCCTCCTACGAGGATGTAGACGTGGTCTGACTAGTCATGGTGATTGTCAACCGAGAGACCGAAAAGGAGTCCCCATGGGAATGAGGCGGAGAACACGACGTCGTGGACTGATCGCTGGGGCGGTAGCGGGAGGGGCGATCGCCCACCACCGCAACAGACAAGATGCCGACCAGGAGCCTGCGGACGACAATCAAAGCCAGTATGCGCCACAGCCGGCAGACCCGGCGGACCAGATCGAGCATCTCGCCCAGCTCCACTCTTCGGGTGCGCTGACAGACGACGAATTCGCGACGGCCAAGGCAAAGATTCTCGGGTCCTGAACGCCGCTCTGATCGCCAGACGTACCGGATCGAACACTACGAGAAAGTTGGGGAATGTGATGAGTGAATCTCGAAAAGACGTGCTGCTCAAAGCGCTGGAGGCCGAGGTCGGCGGCGAGTCGAATGACCTGGATACCCTGTTCACCGATGACGTCGTGGGTTGGTCGCCGTATGCGTCGGTCTCAGGGCTGGCCGAATTGGCAGTCCTCGCGGCCCTCCGTGAGGTCGCGTTCTCCAATGTCGTCATTCTGTTCCGGGGACTCGATGAAGTGGGCAACAGGGCATATGCCGAATGGCTGATCGAGGCTGATCACACCGGCCCAATGATCCTCGGCGATAACGCGGAGATCGCGGCGACGGGACGGCATGTGAAATTGCCCGGCGTCACCGTGGCCGACTTCCGGGGGGAGAAGATCAAGTCATACCGGACGTACTTCGATGATGTATCACTGATCGAGCAGATGGTCGACGTTTGAAAGACGGGTCAACGTGGACTTCGACGTAGAAGACCATCCGGACCCAAAGAACATCGAGTTGCTCGAAGTGCAGATCCGCCGCGAGGCGTCCGCAGCCATGGGCCTTGGTGAGGAGTTGGACTTGGCGATCTTTGTCCGCGACGACGAAACCGTGGTCGCCGGCATCAGCGGGTGGACCTGGGGCGACTGTTGTGAGCTCCAGAACCTCTGGGTGACCCCCGACCTCCGCGGCTGTGGCCTGGCGACTCAGCTCATCGCCGCTGCCGAAGCCGAGGCAGTGGCACGTGGCTGCTGCCAGACCGTCCACTTCACCTATGAGTTTCAGGCTCGAGCCCTCTACGAGCGGAACGGCTACGAGCTGGTGGGTCGGGTCAAAGATTTCCCGTCGGGCACGGACGCCCTTTGGTACCGGAAGCTCTTGCAACCTGGCGATCGTGGTGCAGGACCGTCGTAGGCCGTCGACTAGAGGTGGTGATCGCCGTGCGATGGGCCGTCGTATCTCGGTGCGGCTGGGGGATCCTCTCTATCCGACGGCCGCCGGGTCGAGCGACTCCTCGGGCTCGGGCGCATCGGCGGGGTAGATGACCCAGTACACAATGGCTGCGACAACGCCGCCGACCGCTGGAGCGACGATGAACAGCCAAACCTGGCTGAGCGCCGTTCCACCCACCACCAGAGCCGGGCCGAGGCTTCGGGCAGGGTTGACCGATGTCCCGGTGAGCGGGATGCCGATCAGGTGAACGAAGGTAAGCGTGAGGCCAATCACCAGCCCGGCGGTCATCGCGTTTGCGATGCGCGACGTGACGCCAAGGATGACGAATACAAAGATGGCGGTCAGGATCACCTCGACTAGGAAAGCGCCGCCGGCGCTGATGTGGACGTCCGACGCCTTGCCGTACCCGTCCGCCCCGAGGCCGGTGACCGTCCGGTTGTAGAAGGGCGATGCGCTGAAGACTCCCCAGAGCAGCAGGGCACCCAGAATGCCTCCGATGAACTGAGCGACGATGTAGAGGGCACCCTCGACTGGCTCGATGCGCCGGCTGAGGAGCGCTCCGATGGTCACGGCCGGGTTGACATGGCATCCCGAGATCGGTCCGAGGACGTAGACCAGGGCCAACAGGACGAGTCCGAAGGCAAGCGCCGTAGCGACGATACCGGCAGACAAGTTGTGGGCAAGTGAGAAGCCGGCGAAGTTGAAGCCCTTGCCGAACGACAACGTCGCCACGCCGCAGGCGACAAAGACAAGGATCAGGGTTCCGATCAGTTCTGCGGCCAATTTCCGTAGCATCCGAACAACCTTTCGTTGGGGCTCGATCGACGAGGCAGGTGGTAGGCGATACGCCATTCGAAATCTACTTTCGAAACGATGTTCGTGCTGGTGTTGCTTGGACGAAGGATCGCCCGAAGAGCCATCCCAGGAACTTGCCGTCAGATCTACCCGGCAGATCTGGTTGCCTCACGGGCGGCAGCGCCCCTAGGAATCCCGAGCCGGTTCTTCTGAGGGGCGTCCGACGTCGTTAGGGTGTGTCGACTGGATCGGTCGCCGTGGCTGCGTCAATGGCGTCGACGTCCTTGCCGTGGAGCAGCGAGCGCCACGCAATGGCTGGGGCACCTTTCCAGCCCTTGTCCTTGACTGCTTGTGCGAACTCGGTGCCAGCGACAGCCAGCCCGACAATTCCGAGAAGTATCTCGATGGTCCAAGCGATCGTGAGCGAGGTCCCGGACAAACCCAGGATCAAGCCGTAGGGCACCCAGGACGAGATCCACAGCGCGATTCCCAACCGGATCTTCACACTCCGGTCCCTGCCGGGGCTGGTTCAAGCAACTGCGGACTCGGGTTCGGTCTGGCGGGGCCTCTCGGGTTGCAGATGTGGCAGCTCTCGTGTGAAGGCCAACGAGAACAGCGCCAGTAGCGCCGCGGCGAGGAGTCCCGACTTGAGGGAGCGAAGCTGAGCAAGTTCGTAATCTTCTACCAAGGCTGTGGTGGTGGTGGGGTCGAGCCCGGCCTTGTTGGCTGCAGTCTCGATCTCCTTGGATGCGACGAAGTTGGTATTCGAACCCACAGCCACACCGACCTGGTGTGAGATCTCGGCGCTGATGCGGGGGTCGTTCTCGACGTTGGAGATGAAGGTGCTGGCCAGACCAGCGAGCACGATGGCGCCGATGAGAGCTACTCCCAACGAGGAACCCAGTTGCTGGCCGGTGTACTGGAGCCCTCCTGCCTCGCTACGACCCGAGTCCTCGACGGACGACTGAACGACATTCCCCAACTGGGAAACGATTAGTCCCATGCCGATTCCGAGCACCGCCATCCCAGTAGCGAATCCGACGTTTGACAGGGTGGGCTTGATCGTGGAGAGGAGGATCAGCATGCCGGCGATGGTTACGGTGAGTCCGGACCGCACGATGGAACGCACGGTGAAGCGGTCGGACAAACGGGATCCTGCGGCGGCGGCCAGGAACATGGTGATTGACACAGGGAGCATCTTCACACCGGTCTGTAGGGCGTCGAGCCCGAGGACCAATTGCAAGTAGAGCGGGATCACGAAGAAGACACCCATCAGGATCAGGTTCTGGCTGAACAAGCCGATCAGCCCTGATCGGACGGAGGGAACCCGAGCGAGCGAAAGGTGGACAAGCGGATCGCGTCCCTTGTCCTCCCTGTGCCGCTGCCAGGTCACGAACCCCCATAGCAAGACTCCGCCGGCGGCTATGACGTAGAGCGTCAGGGAGAGCCCGAAGGGGGACACGGGTGAATCCTTGGGCTTGACCCACCCCCAGGTACTCGACTCGAGGACGCCCAGCACGAGAAGGCCGAGTCCGGTCGCCGACAGCAGGGAGCCAACGCCGTCGAACCTCGGGGTTGGCTCCGGTCGTGGGACGTCCCCAACCTTCCCGGTCATGACCAGGATGAACAGGACCAGCACGACCTCGCCGATGAAGACGATTCGCCAGCTGAGCTCGGTGGTTGCCCACCCACCCAGAATTGGGCCGATGGCGATCCCCGCTCCTGCCACACCTCCGATGACCGCATACGCCACCTTGCGTCGGGACCCTTCAAAATTGCCGGCGATGAGGGCGACGAGGGACGGAAGCACCAGGGCAGCTCCGATCCCCTCAAGGACTGACCAACCGAGCGTCAGGATGAGGACGGTGGGCGCAGCGGCGGTCATCGCCGATCCACAGCCGTAGATGATCAGTCCGACCACGAAGGCGCGGCGCCGCCCGATGATGTCTCCGATCTTGGCCCCGGACATCATGAGCATGGCCATGACTAGGCAGTAGAACGTTATGACCGCCTGGATGGTGGGGACAGTCGTATTGAAGTCGTGGACCAATGTGCTGATCGACACGTTCATGACGGATTGGTCCAGCACCATGACGAACTGGGCCGTGCCCAGCGCGATCAGTGCCATCCACCCAGTGGTCGAAGCTGTTGAGCGGTTCATTCAGGATCTCCTCCGGCGCTCAACTGCGCGCCAGTCATTTCGGCGACGGCTTTTCTTCGGCGGCGGCTGCTTCGCTGGTCTGGGACTCGACAGCTCGATAGATGTCTCCGTGGATCTTGTCCGTGCCGAGTCGGTCGAGGAAGCCATCCCGTTGGAGCAGGTCGTAAACCTCCGGCTTCACCCGGGCCAGTCTCAGTGTCACCTCGGCCTGCCCCGTCAGCTCGAGAATCTCACCCATCTTGGCTGAGCCCTGCGAATCCATGAAATCCATGCCCTCGCAGTCGAGCACGATGCAGGCGATACCGGGCGTCGACAATGCCACCTCGCGCACTCTGTCCTCCAGAGCGTCGGAAGTGGCGAAGAACAGACCACCGTCAAGTCGAAGGACGGCGATCCCCGGGACCTGCTGGTCAGCCGGATGCTCGACCAGGCCCCTGAAAACCTGCGTGCCCGGTTCACGTCCCAACAGTGGCATCGACGGGCGGGTTGCCACGGAGACCAGCCAGAGGAGCGAGAGGCCAATTCCGATCATCACCCCGGTGAGGACCCCGAACACCAGGGTCCCGGCGATGGCGGCCATCGCGATCCAGAAGTCGAACCGCTGCACCCTGGCCAGGCGCCGCATCTCGGGCCAGTCCATCATCCCCATCACCACGGCTTCGATGATCAGGGCGGCCAGCACCGGCTTGGGCAGATTCGAGAACAGCGGTGCCAAGACGAGAAGGGTCAGCAGCACCATCACCCCCGAGGTCAGCGAGGCGAGGCCGGTGCGGGCGCCCGAGTGGTCGTTCAGCGAGCTCGCCGAAAGACTCGTCGAGACGGGCATTCCCTGAAACAGTCCGGCTCCAACGTTCGACATGCCCTGGGCGACCGATTCTTGGTTGATATCGATGCGATAGCGGTGCTTGGCGGCGAAGGCTCTCGAGTCGCCGGCAGTCTGCGAGAACCCGATGAGCACGAGTGCCACTGCTGCGAGAGCGATCGTGCCTGCATGGTCTCCCAGTTGCTGCCATTTGGGAAGGACCACACTGGGGAGGCCCCTCGGCACCGTGCCCACGACGGCCACCCCGTGGGAGCCGAGATCGAAGATCCGGGAGGCCACGAGACCGCCCACAACGAGCACCAGCGCCCCCGGCACCTTCGGAGCAACGGCTCGCAGTCCGAAGACGACGGCGAGCGAGATCCCACCCACCAGCACGGTCACCAGACTGGTGCCGCCCAGGGAACCGAACCACGAACGCAGTTCCTGAATCGGATTCGAGCCGCTGACGTCCGTCCCGGTCAGCTTCGGTAGTTCGCCGATGACCACGTCGATCGCGGCACCGAAGAGAAAGCCCGTCACAACTGCACGGGAGAGAAACTGGGCGATCCAGCCCATTCTAAAGACCGCAAGGAGCAGGAAGAGGACTCCGGAAGCAAGGGTGATCGTGGCAACGAACGAGGCCACGTCCTGAGTCCCGGTGATCTTGGCGGCCACAACCGCGCTGGCGGCCACAGCGGCCAGTCCTGAACTTGGCCCGGTAGAGATCTGGCGGCTGGTGCCGAACACGGCGTAGAGAATCGCTCCGGCGGCAGCAGCATAGAGGCCGTTCTCAACCGGGATCCCTGCAATGGCAGCGTAACCGAGGTTCTTTGGAACGATGAGGGCGGCGACCGTGACCCCAGCGATCAGGTCGCCTCTCAACCAGCCACGATCATACGACCGTATCCACATCACGATGGGCACCAGGTGCCATCGGTCTCGCTGAGGCGGCAGTTGCTCAACTCGGGCCATCAGGCGGTCCACCGTCCCATTCTCTCCTCGAGTCTTGGCCGTCGAGGACAAACGTCAGGCGGCGCCCCGAGCAGTGCCGTTCAGTCTGCAACGGATCCGAGAGGCGTGCCCAGGCTGGCCGTCGATGTCCTGCTACGAGTAATTGGGTCCAATGCTGCGTCTGGATCCTGTTCTGCTGCCCCTGACGGACTTGTCGGTAAGGGTGACTATAGGAAGTTCCTTGTCTACTCCGGAGGATCCTTGTCTATTCCGGAGAATGGGACAAGACTTACTTGGGCTGTAGTGGCGCCACGCCCAGATCGGCGTGGCCGAAATGGGAGGCGACTCGTGGATCATCGTGGCGAAGGTTGGGTTCTCTTTGCTGGAATCGTGCTGGTCTGGGGCGGCATAATGAAGGTATTCGACGCCATCTGGGCGTTCCGCTACCACGGCGTCCTGCCGACCAACTTAGAGGCCGCTGTTTTCGGTCATAGCCTCAAGACCTATGGGTGGCTGGATCTGATCGTGGCTGCCATTCTCATCATCTGTGGCTTCTTGGTGATCAGCGGGTCGGGCTTCGCTCGGTGGGTGGGCATCGTTGCCGCAGCCATTGCTGGCATCAGCGCCATCTGGTGGATGCCCTTCTACCCGATCTGGTCGTTTGTCTACATCTTCATCGCCGCGCTAGTGATCTACGCTCTGGCTGTCTACGGTGGTGAGCCCCAGCGAGATCCAGCGTTGCGCTGACAGTCGCTCGATCGAAGCAGCCGCGAACTCTTGGGTCGGCCGCGCTGATCGACGTTCGACCCTGCGAGAGAGAACGGCTACCAGCAACATGAATCAGACGCGAGACTGATGGCCATTGTCCTGGCACTCCTTGCTGCCTTCACATTCGCCATGGGAACTGTCCTGCAGCAGAAGGGAACCCTCGAGGCGCCTGCGCAGGACGATGACCCTCGGTTTCTGGTCCAGATCCTGAAGCGTCCGGTGTGGCTGGCCGGCGGCGGGCTTCAGGCGACGGGGTGGGTCTTCCAAGCCGCAGCCCTCGATCGCGGTTCGCTGGTCGTGGTCCAATCGCTGACCGCCACCAGCCTGGTCATCGCCCTGCCGCTCGGTGCGCACTTCACCCATCAGCAGATCAGCCGCCGGGTGATCATCGGCGCCGCGGCCGTTATCGCCGGAATCGTCCTCTTCCTGTCCGTCGGATCTCCGCAGAAGGGAACCTCACATCCCGATGCCGCCGCCTGGTTGAGTGCGGGAGCCGTGGGGACCGCCGCAGTCGTCGTACTGGTCAGATTCGGACGATCCCGGGGGGAGCGGCGAAGGCGCTGTTGTTCGGATCAGCTGCCGGGGTGGGCTTTGCCTTCCAGGCCACGGTAACCAAGGAGTTCATGACGATCATCGGGAGCAGTATCGGAGATCTCCTCTCCAGTTGGGAGATCTACGCCCTCGTCGCCACGGCCGTTGTTGGTTTCATACTGCAGCAGTCTGCCCTCAAGACCGGTCTCCTGGCTCCTGCGATGGCATCGAGCAACTCGGTCACGCTGTTCGCCAGCGTTGTCTTCGGAATCACGGTATTTGGAGAGAAGTTGTCGAACGGGAGCAACCGGCTGGCTCCGGCGATCATCGGACTGGGAATTGCGCTGGTGGGTGTTGTGCTCCTGGCCGGGACCAAGCCACCGCAAGCATCCGAGCCGGTTCCCTTTGCCACCGCCCCCGTTCCCCGGCCCGATCTGCACCCGCGAAACTGAATAGGAAAGGGTGTCGCAAGAGCCTTTGGCACCCAATCTGGCAAGCGATCAAACACCACCATCGAAGGAGTCGACCGGCATCGGCGCCCGGCTCCGACGGGTGTTCGAGTCGGCCCCGAGCGGAGGGAACTGAGCATGAGCCGGTGCCGAGGGGTCAACGGTACACTTGGTGCGGAATCCGGACCGCCAGCCCATTGATGGCTAGGGCTGCTCGTCCGAGGTAACGTCCAGGATTCACGGTGTTCACCGATGGAGTCGAAGCCGGAGCAGGATCCGCCTCATGACAAAGAATGAATCCTCTGCCCCGGCCGAACCGGCGAAGGTCGATTCCAGTGTGAGCCGCAGGGACCTGGCCGTGTCCAGGTCGCTCGATTCGGCACGGGTGCGGGCGGAGGGCCGGTTCCAACGGTTTCTCGACGCTGCGCTGGAGCTGATGAATGAAGGGGAGCCCGGCAAGGACTTCACCGTCCAGGAGGTCGTCGACCGGTCCGGGCAGTCGCTGCGTCTCTTCTACCAGTACTTCGGGGGCAAGCATGAGCTGTTCCTCGCCCTGTTCGAGGATTCGGTCCGCTCGACCACCGAGTTCCTCCGTGATCGGATTGCCGAGGAGCCAGGCGCCCTCCACCGGCTCCATCGTTTCGTGGTGGAGTACTACCGGATCTGCCGTCCCGGTCAGGATGGCGGGGTGACCGGCAACCTCCGCAATGCCTGGAGGATGGTGGACTTTGCCCAGCAGCTGCTGACCAGCTATCCGACCGAGGCGGCGTTGGCCTTCGCCCCGCTGGTCTCACTGTTCGGTGAGGTGCTCGATGACGCGGCCGCAGCTGGCGCGATCCGTCCCGGGCTTCGGCGCAGTGCCATCTCCGGAATCGTGCTCGAGGCGATCATGTTCAACGCCTTTTCGGCGACGATCAGCGGCACTTCCATCCGGACCGAGTCCGTTGATCCTGCGGAGGAGCTATGGGACCTCATGCTTCACGGTGTGGGGAGCCACGATCCCATCTGACACTCATACCCTGAGGACCCGCTGACCACGGGTCCGCTCATGTGTTCTGGTTACCGCTCATGTGTTCTGGTTACAGAGTGTGGTCAGACAGTGTGGTCGTAGGCCGACGGTCGATCCTCGAGGATGACCGTCTTGGTCTCCAGGAACGGGAGCAGGCCCTCGGTCCCCCCCTCACGACCGATGCCCGACTGCTTGAACCCCCCGAAGGCGATGGAGAAGTCGGTGCGGAAGCGAGTTGTGCCCGACGGTGCCCGACCGGAGGTGGCCGGCCACCTCCCGGGCCCGGTCCACGTCGTTGGTGAACACGGAGGCGTTCAGCCCGTAGATGGTGTCGTTGGCGATGGCCACCGCGTCTCGCTCGTCCTTGGCGGCGATGACGCTCACCACCGGGCCGAAGATCTCCTCCCTGGCGATGGTGTGGGAGTTCTCGACGTTGCCGAAGACGGTGGGCTCGACGAACCAGCCCTTGTCCAGGTGCTTGGGCCTTCCACCGCCGGTGGCCAACGTCGCCCCTTCGGCCACGCCCTTTTCGATGTAGCCCAGCACCCGATCGCGCTGCCGGCTCACCGCCAGCGGTCCCATCTGCGAATCCGGATCGAACTGGTTGCCCACCCGGACCTGGGAGAACGCCTCTGCCAATGCTTCCACCAACTGGTCGTGACGGTTCTTGGTCACCACGATTCGGGTCAATGACGAACAGACCTGACCGGTCAGCATGCACTCGGCCTGGGCCAGCCGTTGCGCGGTCATCCCCAGATCGACATCGTCGAGGACGACGGCTGCCGATTTTCCTCCGAGCTCGAGGGTGCAACGGGCGATCCGCTCCCCGCACAGCGAAGCGATCCGACGTCCGGCCGCGGTGGAGCCGGTGAAGGTGATCTTGTCGACGCGCGGATCCCGCACCAGCAGTTCCGACACCTCGCGATCGGCGGTGACCACGTTGATCACCCCGGGCGGAAGGCCGATCTCCTCGGCCACCTCGGCGACCAGATAGCCCTCGCCGGGCGCCTCGGGTGACGACTTCAGGATCACCGTGCATCCGGCGATGAGGGCGGGGGCGATCTTGTAGCTGATCAGCCCCAACGGTCCGTTCCAGGGGATGATGGCGCCGACCACGCCGACCGGCTCCCTGACCAGGAGCCCGAACCCGGGGCTGCTGGGCTGCGCCGGTTCCTCCCATGCGAAGGTGTCGGCCAGACCGGCGTAGAACTCGAACGTGCCGTGCCGCCCCGCCTGCCGAGGCGTGAGCGATCCGGTGCAGTACGCCGGACTCGCGGGGCCAGATCTCCCCGATGGCCTCAGCCCGTGCTGCCAGGCCCTGTCCCAGGCCGCGCAGGTACTCGGCCCGCTGGGCATGGGTCAGCCGGGGCCAGGGGCCGACGTCGAATGCCTGACGGGCGGCTTCGACTGCCCTGGCCATGTCGGCCTCGTTGGCCTCGGCGACGGTGAAGAAGTGCTCCTCGGTCCCCGAATCGATCACCTCGATGGTGGCGTCCGAGGCCGGGACGACCCATTGGCCCCCGATGAAGAACCGGTCGGGGTGGCGGAGCGGTGAGGCGGCGTGCTCGTGCTTGTGTCTGGGACATGGCGGACTCCTATGGTGAGGCGGGCGGCCCCGCTGGTCGGGTCGGGACGGCGGGGAACGTCATACCGAGAAGCGGCCGATCACGTTCTCGCCGTAGCGCATCAGTGCGCGGTCGGGATCGGTCCCGAACATGGCTGCGGGGACAACCACCCGTGTGGCCCCGAGCGCTCCGAGCGCCTCGACCTCGGCCACGCGCCTCGTCGTCACCGATCGGAATAGCTGCTGACCGTGAGCTCGAGTGAGGACGGGTCGCGGCCTGCCGCCCGCGGCCGCGCGGCTCATCGTCCCGACCAGACCGGCCAGCTCATCACCGTCGACACCGAACGGGAAGAACCCGTCCCCGATCCGGCCCGCCCGCTGCGCGGCGACCTCACTGTGACCCCCGATGTGGATTGGAATCGCTCCCCCTGGTGGCTGTGGGCCGCAAGTAGACGTCGCGGAAGCCTACTGTCGCGCCGTCGATACTGGCCCGCTCCTGGGACCACAGGGCCCGCATGGCCGCGATGGCCTCTTCGGTGCGCTCCCCACGCTTCTCGAACGGGACTCCCAGCGCCTCGAACTCCTCCTGCAGCCAGCCGATGCCGACGCCCAGGGTCACCCGGCCGGAGGACAGGTAGTCGAGCGTGGCCAGCTCCTTGGCCAGGATCAGCGGGTTCCGCTGGGGGAGGATGAGGATGCCGGTGGCCAGCCGGATGGTCGACGTCGCCCTGGCCACGTAGGCCAGCCAGATGAGCGGATCGGGAAAGGGCGCGTCCTCGCCCGAGGGCAGGCGCCCCGAGGGGTCGTACGGGTAGGTCGACCGGTAGCCGGACGGCACGACCACGTGGTCGACCGTCCAGATCGACTCGAACCCGGCCTCTTCGGCCGATCGAGCCAGGCCACAGGCCGCGCTCGGGCTCGATGAACGGTCCGATGTTGGCGAAGGCGATCCCGAATTTCATGGTTCCCACCGATCGAGCCCTCCCGGTCGTGCCCTGGTGGTGATGGTGTGACATGCCCGTCCGGTCGGAAGCCTAGACGAGACGACAGCGCAGCGGCAGGTGTTTGATGCCGCCGTTGACGGCCGAGTTGAGGCGTTCGGGTGGGGCGGACAACTCGAACCACTCCAAGCGGGCCAGCAGGTGGCGGAAGACCGTCTCCAGTTCGACCCGGGCGAGGTGCGCACCCATGCAGAAGTGAGGGCCGGAGCCGAAGGCGAGGTGGTGGTTCGGTTGGCGGTCCACCCGGAAGGCGAAGGGATCGGTGAACACCTCCTCGTCGCGGTTGGCCGAGGCGTAGAACAGCGCCACCCGGTCGCCGGCGCCAATGGTCACGCCCCGAACGTCGCAGTCTTCGGTTGCCGTACGGGTGAAGTGGATGATCGGACTCACCCAGCGGAGGATCTCCTCGACCGCGCTGGGCAGGAGATCGGGTTGGTCACGCAGCCGGTCCCACTCGCTCCGGTGCTCGGAGAAGGCCAGCAGCCCCCCGCTGATGGCATTGCGGGTGGTCTCGTTGCCGGCTTCGACGATCAGCTCGCAGTAGTTCAGAAGCTCCTCCTCGGTCAGAGGCCTCCCGTCGATCTCCGAAGCGATCAGCTGGCTCACGATGTCGTCACCCGGGTCGCGACGGCGTCGCTCGATGAGTGAGTTCAGATAGCCGTGCAGCTCGCCCCGGGCCCGGCGAATGGTCTGGCCCGGCGTCTCACCCGGCCTCCGGAACTCGGGATCGTCCTTGCCGATGATCTCGTTGGTCCAGCGGAAGAGCAGTTGCCAGTCGTCGCGGGGCACGCCCAGGATCCACGAGATGACACCGATCGGCAGAGGGGCGGCGACGCGCTCCACAAAGTCGAACTGGCCGTCGTCGTTGGCGGCGGCCAGCTCGTCGAGGACCTCGACGGCGATGCGGTCGATCTCCGCGAGCCGGGAGCGGATGGCACGAGGGGTGAATCGGGGCATCGCCGCACGCCGCAATGGCCCGTGACGCGGGGGATCGAGGGTGACCACCATGTCCGACGGTTGGGCGGATGCGCCGGTCCGCCCGAGGACGAGGCCCTGCGCACTCGAGAAGCGCTCCGGCTGGGAGGCGATCTCCACGATGTCGGCATGCTTCGAGATGGCCCAGAACGGCTCGTACCCGGGTGGCTCCAGGTACACCACCGGGGATTCGTGCCGCAGCCTCGTCCACAGGGCGTCCGGATAGCCCCGTTCGGCGAAGCGGCTGGGATCGACCAGATCGAGCGGGTCGATTGAACTCGGAGAATCGACCTCAGCCTTCATCGGATACCGGTCCTCTGTCGTGGGGCGGGGGTCCCGTTGTCGAGCGTGCCGTGGGACGGCTCGGCCCATCATCCCAGTCTGGCTGGGGTTGATTACAACGCTTGCAGTGTAGGAGAGTGTCGTATCCGACGCAACGACTCCATCGAGCAGGCCGACCAAGCTGGTACGACACGACCATTCGAGCACTTGACCGGAGGAGGTGGTTGAGGCAGTGGAGCCACCACAATCACCATCGTAAGAGAATAGTGTTTGCAGGGGTGGCTACTGGGGTGTGCCGCACCCTCCGACGCCGACCAGGCCGACCATCCGGCGTCGCAGGTTCCGGGTGAGCGAGGGCAGGACCATCGGAGGCACGAGTTGATGAACCAGGAGCTCACCGGGAAGGTCGCCATCGTGACCGGGGGATCGAGCGGGATCGGCCGGGCCACCGCCGAGCTGTTCGTCGACGAGGGCGCCAAGGTGGTGATCGCCGACGTCGATGCCGAGCGGGGCGAGGAGCTGGCCGCCGTCATTGGGACCGTCGGCGTGCCTTCAAACAGACCGACGTCGCCGACGCCGACCAGGTCCAGGGGCTGGTCGACTTCGCCGTGGCCGAGTTCGGCGGGCTCCACGTCATGTTCAACAACGCCGGCATACCCAGTTCGTTCCGGCGTCTCCTGCGCAACGATCTGTCGGACTTCGACCGGGTTATGGCCGTCAACCTGTTCGGCGTCATGGTCGGAACCCAGTGCGCGGCGCGGCACATGGCGGAGCACGGCGGCGGTTCGATCATCAACACCACCTCGATGGGCGCCCTCACCGGTGGGGCCATGCCCGATCGTCTACCGCACCTCGAAGGCAGCGGTCATCCAATTCAGCCGATCGGCCGCATCCGATCTGGCCGAGTACGGCGTCCGGGTGAACTGCATCGCTCCGGGCCACATCGCCACCGGCATCACCAACTACGACCTCGGCCCGGTCATCCGACTGTCCCAGCCGCTCCAGCGCCAGGGAACGCCGGTCGACGTCGCCAACGCCGTCCTCTTCCTGGCCGGCGAGCGATCGGCACAGATCACCGGGATCGTGGTTCCGGTGGACGGGGGAACCGCCGCCGGGCCCTCGATCGAACAGACGAAGCTTCTCCTGGCGAGGAGCAATGGAGGTGGAGATGTCGGCTGAACTGGCCATTCGGGGAGGAACGGTTGTCGACGGGAGCGGCGCCCCCGGTCGCCTGGCCGACGTGGCCATCACCGCCGGGACCATCGAGGAGATCGGTCCGGACCTGCACGGCGACCGCGAGCTCGACGCCTCGGGTTGTGTGGTGGCCCCCGGCTTCATCGACATCCACACCCACTACGACGCCCAGGTGTTCTGGGACCCCGCTCTGCGCCCTCGTCGTACCAGGGGGTCACCACCGTGGTCGCCGGCAACTGCGGCTTCACCATCGCCCCCACCCGGCCCGAGCACCACGACGTGATCGTGCAGACCCTGGAGAACGTGGAGGACATGGATGGTGCCACGCTCACCGAGGGCATCGTCTGGGACTTCCAGACCCATCCCGAGTACATGGAGTTGGTCCGGCGCCGGGGCACGGTGCTCAACTTCTCCTGCTACGTCGGTCACAGTTCTGTTCGCCTCTACGTGCATGGGCGACGCCGCCTACGAGCGGGCGGCGACGCCCGAGGAGATCGACGCAGATGTCCCGGCTGGTGGTGGAGGCCATCGAGGCCGGAGCAGCCGGGTTCTCCACCAGCTTCGCCTACACCCACCGGGGCATGGACGGGCTGCCGGTCCCGAGCCGGTTCGCCGAGCGGGCGGAGGTGGAGGCCCTGTTCATGGCGGCGGGGAGCACGGGGAAGGGTGTCGTGCTGGCCACGGCCGGGGAGCAGTGCACCTACGCCGACATGTACGAGTGGCAGGCCCGGATCGGTCGGCCGTTCACCTACCCGCTGTTCGCCCTGGCCGAGGGGCGGCACCAGCCCCAGCTGGACCTGCACCAGGCGGCCATCGCCCGTGGCGCCGAGGTCTGGCCGCAGGTCACCCCCCGTCCCCTCACCATGCAGTTCACCATGGACAGCCCGTTCAGCCTCAACGTGAGCCCGGTGTTCGCCGCGCTCATGGACCAGGACCGCGATGCCCGCATGGCCGCCTACCGCGATCCCGGCGTGGCGGGCCCGGGCCGCGGCCGACCTCGAGCAGGTCCCGATGCGGCCGCGCTGGGAGACCTGCGAGATCTCCGAGTCCGAACGGCACCCCGAGCTGGAGGGCCGGCGGGTCGACGCCCTGGCCCGCGAGCGGGGCTGTGGCCCCCTCGACGTGATCTGCGAGGTGGCGGTTGGATGAGGACCTGGCCACCCGGTTCCGCATCTACATCGCCAACGACGACCCGGCCAGCGTGGGCGAGCTGCTGACCAACGATCACGTGGTGCTCGGCCTCTCCGACGCCGGCGCACACGTCGGGTCAGCTGTGCGACGCGCCCCTCCCCACCGACCTGCTCGGGACGTGGGTCCGCGATCGGGGGGTCATCCCCATCGAGCGGGCGGTCCGGAAGCTGACCGGCGAGCCGGCCGACATCTTCGGGTTCGTTTCGCCGGGGCTATCTCCGTGAGGGCTACTGGGCCGACGTGTGCGTATTCGATCCGGCCACGGTGGCGCCGGGCCCGACGACTCGGCGTCCGCGACTTCCCCGCCGGTGGCGAACGACTGACGGCCGAGCAACCCAGCGGCGTCCGTCATGTGCTGGTCAACGGCGTGCCCATCCGTCTCGACGACGTCCAGCTCGACGTGCTGGCCGAGCCTCCCGGGATGCGCCCAGCCATCGGATGAGCTGTCGCGCCGTCCGGACCGTCAGTGGGGCCGGGAGGCGGGCATCGGCGTCACGCCGGTGGCGGCACCCAGGTCGGCGGCCGGTGTTCCATGAAGGCCCGCATCCCCTCCCGCGGCTCGGGTGAGTGCTCGAGCGCCCAGAACATCGTCTGATAGTCGATGAGCCCGTAGCGCTCGTTGAGCATGCGTTTGACCTGTGCCCGGGCCATGGGAGCGGTTTGCAGGACCTGGAGGGCAGCCTCCCGAGGCCGCGTCGGCGCAGCTCATCGTGGGGCACCACCCGCGACAGCAGGCCGATCCGCTGTGCCTCGGCCGCATCGAAGGTGCGAGCAGAGAACAAGAGGTCACGCGCCATGGCGATGCCGACATGGGCCGGCAGTGCCGCCGCATAGGTGGCGTCTGGTATCCCTCGAAGGAGTTCAGGTACCCGGAAGGTCGCCCGGTCACTGGCCACGGCGATGTCGGCCATCATGGCCATCAGCAGGCCGCCAGCCTGGCAGATGCCGTTCACGGCGGCGATGACCGGCGCCTGGCTGTCCCGGATGGCGAGGAAGGGCAGGACGTCCTCGCCCATGGCTCCGACCGGCGACTCACCCTCATCGGTTCGGCCGCCGAGGTCCCCACCCGGGGCGAACACATCATCGGTGCCGATGATGATCAGGGCGGCGAGCTCGGGTTCGGTGTTGACGAGCCGCACCGCCCGCTTCACCCCGTAGTACATGGCCGGCGTCAAGGCGTTCCGGGCCGCGGGACGATCGATGGTGCACCAGGCGATCGGCCCCTCCCGCTCCAACCGCAGGTTCGGCGTACCCAGTTCGTCACTCACTCCCGGTCCCCGATCCCCGGCTTCC
Organism: uncultured Acidimicrobiaceae bacterium; assembly: GCA_963774885.1. GTDB lineage: Bacteria > Actinomycetota > Acidimicrobiia > Acidimicrobiales > RAAP-2 > Bog-756. Next base: position 269,635 of record CAVZGQ010000002.1, on the reverse strand, counting down.
GACCAGGACCCGGTCAGCCGGGCCGGGGAAGCCGCCACCGGACGTCTGCCCCACGACTCCGGCGGGTCCCTCGGGGGCGCCGGTCACAGGCGCCCCAGGAGGAAGTTGGCCACCGGGGTGGCGGCCGGGAAGGCCTCGGTGACGCCGGCGGCGAAGTAGCCGCTGTCGGTGATCAGGGTGATCCCGCTGATGGAGGCGGCCGCCGCGCTGCACAGGAACACCAGCGGGTAGGCCTGCTCCATCGGGGTCGCCGCCTCCACGCCCACCTCGCCGCGGTAGTCGGCACCGAAGCCGAGCCACATCTCCTTGTTGGCCTGGGCCAGCGGGGTGTCGGTCGGGCCCGGGCAGATGGCGTTGATCCGGATCCCCCGCTTCATCAGTGGGAAGGCCTGCGATGGCCACGTAGGCGCAGATCGCCTGCTTGGTCGACAGGTAGTCGGCACCACCGTTGGCGGCGACCCACGCCACGGCACTGTCGAAGTCGGGGGTGGCCAGGTACTCCTTGATCCGGGGAAGGTTGGCCTCCCAGCCCAGCCCGGCCGCCGACGAGATGAAGCCGATGGCCGATCCCCGGGGCAGCAGGTCCTCGGCCAGGAGCCGGTCGATGATGTGCCGGTGGCCGATGAAGTTGATCTTCTCGATGCCGGGGGTGCCGTCGGCCACGCCGGCGCACGAGAACAGGGCATCGACCGGTCCGCCCAACTGGTCGAGGGCCGGCGTCGATCGAGTCGCGCTCGGCCAGGTTGACGTGGATGGCCGTGGCGCCCGGCAGCGTGACCTCGGCGTAGTCCATGACCACCACCTCGGCTCCGGCGGACTGCAGCAGCTCGGCCGCGGCCGCGCCCATCCCGGTTGCCCCACCGACGACCAGCGCCCTCTTGCCGTCGTAGCGGAATGCGTCGAACAGTGTCATGTGCATCCTCTCCTGAGTTCCTGTGCGATGGACATTCGGTGGTCGGTGTCAGGCCACGACGCCGCGGACCTTGAGGTCCACGATGGCGTCCCAGTCGAACCCGAGCTCCTCGAGGATGGCATCGCCGTGCTCGTTGAGCTCCGGGGCCCGGTGGGGGACGGCCGGCTGTCCTGGTCGAATTGCACCGGGGCGGCCGCCAGCTGGAACGGCACGCCGGCCGCGGTCTCGCACTCCTGGACGTAGCCGTTGGCCACCGTCTGGGGGTCCGCGGCCGCCTCGAGGGTGTCCTGCACGACGGCCCACTGGCCGTCGAAGTCGGCCAGCCGCTCGCGCCACTCGTCGAGGGTGGCCCCGGCGAACACCTCGTTCAGCAGCTCGGTGGCGGCGATGTTGTTGGCCATGAGCGACGCGTGGTCGGCGAAGCGGGGGTCGGTGGCCAGCTCGGGCCGCCCGATGGCCTCGCAGAGGGTCGGCCAGTACTTGGCGGCCTGGAGGCAGGTGAACCAGAGCACCCGGCCGTCCTGCGGTCTGCGTAGGTCCGGGACAGCGGGTTCGCGCCCGATGGCGTCGGCCGGCGGCGGCGCCCACGGCTTGTCGAGCAGGAGGGACAGGGCCAGGGCCTGGCCCATCGCCCACAGGCCCACCCCGAGCAGCGACACGTCCACGATGGTCGCCTCGCCGGTCCGCTCGCGGTGGAAGAGGGCCCCCATGATCCCGCCGGCGATGGTCATCGCCCCGATCGAGTCGCCGAACCCGGGGGCCGGGGGCACGGGCACCAGGTCGTACTCGGGTCGCTGGGCGCCGACGGCCACCCCGGACCGGGCCCAGAAGGCCAGGGAGTCGTAGGAGCCCTTGTCGGCGTCGGGTCCCCGCTCGCCCTGGCCGGTCCCGCGCACGTAGATGATCTCCGGGTTGTGGGCCCGGATGTCCTCGACGTCGATGTGGAGCTTCTGGCGGACGCTCGGGAGCTTGTTGGTGAGGAAGACGTCCGAGGTGGCGGCCAGCTTGTAGAGGATGTCGAGGCCTTCGGCCGAGGTCAGGTCGAGGGCCAGGCTCTTCTTGCCCCGGTTGGAGTGCTCGAGGAGGACGTGCACGTCGTTGGGGACGACGTTGAGCCCGGTCGAGGCCAGTCCCCGCATGGCGTCGCCCCGCTCGACGTGCTCGATCTTGATGACCTCGGCGCCCCAGTCGGACAGCAGCGCCGAGGCCGCCGGGCACGAAGGTGTGCTCGGCCACCTCGAGGATGCGGACGCCCTGCATGATCTGCACTCACTGGTCAACTCCCTGGTCGGCCGGGCGACGTGCTGCCGGGGACGGTAGTGCGTCTTCCGACCATGCCGGGCCGGTGCGTCGGGCACGGGTCCGATGCCCCGGGGCACGTCCCGGAAGGCGACGTCGCGGTCGAGCGTGCGCTCCCTCGGCATGCCGAGCACCCGCTCGCTGATGACGTTGCGGGCCATCTCGGTGGTCCCCCCGCCGATGCACGACACCTGGCGCATCAGGAAGTCGGTCCCGCAGTCGGCGATGGCCCCGTCGTCGTCGGTCCACGCCCCGCCGCCGGCCCCGGCGATCTCGAACGCGATGGAGGTGGTCCGGGCCGACGCCACCCCCGAGAACAGCCGGCCGATGGCGGCCGACTGGTCGGACATGGCCCCGGAGCTGCATCCCTGCGCCCAGTCGTCGCTGCAGCTGCCTCGCCGACCAGCTGGAGCATGCGGGCCTCGCCGACCAGGTCGCGCACCCGCGGGTCGTCCAGCCGCCGGCTGCTCGCGGGCGATCCGCAGCACCGACTCGGCGCCGATGCCGGAGTGGGCGTTGCCGGCCGGGACGGTCACGTAGGGCGAGTTCTGGAGCATCCGCTCGTGGAACATCCAGCGGATGCCCGACCGTCCAGCCGTCGTCCACCTCCCCGATCCGGTCGCTGTCCGGGACCACGACATCGGTCATGAACTCCTGGCAGAACTCCTTGGAGCCGTTCAGCATCTCGATCCGGTGGACGTCGATGCCCGGCTGGTGGATGGGGAGCATGAAGACGGAGAGGCCCCGGTGCTTGGGCACGTCCCAGTTGGTCCGGGCCAGGCACAGCCCCCAGTCCGACCACCAGGCACCGGTGGTCCAGACCTTCGATCCGTTGAGCACCCACTGGTCGCCGTCACGCACGGCCGTGGTCAGGGCCCCGGCGACGTCGGAGCCGCCGCTCGGGCTCGGAGAGGAACTGCATCCACAGCTCCTCGCCCTTGAGGATGGCCGGGATGTGGCGGAGCTTCTGCTCCTCGGTCCCGAAGTCGAGGAGGACGGCGGCGCACGGGGAGATGGTCGGCGACTGGACCCGGGTCGGGATACTCGAAGCCGACCAGCTCCTCGTTGAGCGCCCGCTGGTGGTCGGCGGTGAGGCCCTGCCCGCCGTAGGTCGTGGGGATGCAGATGCCGGCCAAGCCGGCGTCGAAGAGCATCGCGCTGGACCTGCCGGTCGTGGGCCACCTCGGCCAGCTCCTCCTCGTCGGTGCGGTTGTTTCGGAGGATCCCGGCCAGCGGTCCGGGGATCGACCGGTTTGAGGTTGGCGTGGATCCACGAACGGGCCTGACCGCGGAAGCGTTCGACGTCTCGGTTGCGTCGGTCGCGCTCACGCCGCGTCCGGCCCCTGCTCGCACGATGCCGGTGAGCCGTTGCCGGTGCTCGGCCGGCGGTGCCGTAGAGCGCCCGGTTGATGGTGTGACGGCGCAGGTAGAGGTGGAGGTCGTGCTCGAAGGTCAGGCCGATGCCGCCGTGGATCTGGACGCAGTCCTGGAGGAGCTCGGCGCCGTAGTCGCCGACGAAGGCCTTGGCCGCGCTGACCAGTTCGCCGGCCTCGGGGGATCGGCGGGCCACCGCCGGTCGCCGCCGCGTCGCTGATGGCGTGACTGGCCTCGAGCCACGTCTTCATGTCGGCGAACCGGTGCTTGAGCTCCTGGTAGGAGGCGAGCGGCCGGCCGAAGGAGTAGCGGTCGAACGCCCACTCGATGGTCATGTCCAAGGCGGTCTGCATGGCGCCGACCGACTCGGCGGTGGCGATGACCAGTGCCAGCTGGAGCTGCCGCTCCACCTCGGGCGCGTGCCCCTCCGAGCTCGCCGACCACCGCGTCCGTCGGGGACCCGCACGCCGTGGAAGGTGACCTCGGAGAAGCGACGGGTGAGATCGACCGAGTGCATGGGTCTGACCGCCAGGCCGGGGGCGTCGGTCGGGCACGAGGACCTGGGTGAGGCCCTCCCCGGTGCGCCCGGTGACCAGCAGGTGGGTGGCGGCGCCGGCCGACTCGACCGGCCGCTTGACGCCGTCGAGGACCAGCTCGGCACCCTCCACCCGGACCTCGAGGCCCATGTCTCCGAGGCGGTCGTCGGGGTCGGGTTCTCCGAAGCACCACGAGGCGACAGACGTTCCCGGCCAGCAGGCCGGCCAGGAGGTCGGCGTGACGACCGCTCGGATCGGCGCTCAGGGCGGCGGCCACGAGGTTGGTGGGTGCCAAGGGGCCCGGTGCGGCGTGGCCGCCGAACTCGTGGGCGATCAGCGTGAGGTCGACCAGCCCGTCGCCGCTGATCGATCCGCCACCGTGCTCCTCGCTGACCAGCAGCGAGGTCCAGCCCAGCTCGGCCCCGCGCCGCCAGTACGGTGCCTCGAATCCGGTGGGGTCGTCGCGCAGCCTTCGGATCTCGGCCACCGGTACCTGGTCGGCGAGGAACTTGGTGGTGGTGTCGCGGAGGAACTCCTGGTCGGAGCGTCAGGTTCAGCAGCAACGGGTGCTCCCCACCATCCGGGCGCGCCGCTGGTGGCTTTCGTGAAGGGACAAATGGGGGCGGTGGCGGGGTGTTGTCGGCAACCGACGTCCCGCCACCGCCCGACCTGGCCCACCAGGGGGGGTGTGGACCAGAACGTCGACCGTCGGGGTGGCGCGACCGAGGTCGAGGGGGGTGACCGAGGTCACGGTTCAGGCACTCGGCCAGGCGATCGACTTCACTTCGAGGTACTGGTCGAATCCGGCGATCCCGTTCTGCCTGCCGATGCCGCTGTCCTTGTAGCCGCCGAAGGGGACATCGGCTCCGTACCACATGCCTCCGTTCACGCCCATGGTGCCGGTGCGCACCCTGCGGGCCACCGCCATGGACCGCTCCATCGAGGCCGAGGAGACGGCCCCGCTCAGCCCGTAGGAGCTCTGGTTGGCGATGCGGACGGCGTCGTCATCGTCCTCGAAGGGAATGACCACGAGCACCGGACCGAAGATCTCCTCCTGGGCGATGGTCATCGAGTTGTCGACGTCGGTGAACATGGTGGGCTCGACGAAGAACCCCTTGGGCTGGTCCTTCGGGCGACCACCGCCGACGCGCCAAGGTGGCGCCCTCACGGACGCCCGCCTCGATGTAGCCGAGCACACGATCCCGTTGCTTCTTGCTGATCAGCGGGCCCATCATCACGTCGGGCCGCTGCGGATCGCCGTAGGGCACCATGCCCAGGTAGCTGGTGAGGAGTTCGACCCCTTCCTCGATAGCGGGAGCGGGGAAGCAGCATCCGGGTGGGGATGGCGCATCCCTGTCCGGCGTGTGAGCACACGGCCAGCCCCATCATGCAGGGCCGAGTCGAAGTCGGCGTCGTCGAGCACGATGGTGGCCGACTTGCCTCCCAGCTCGAGGAACAGGCGCTTCATGGTGGCCGCACCCTTCTCCATGATCCGCTTTCCCACCGCGGTGGAGCCGGTGAACGAGATGAGATCGACCTGGGGCGAGAGGGTCAGCTCCTCCCCGACCAGGTGGTCCGACGAGGTGACCACGTTCAGCACCCCGGCCGGGACGTCGGTGCGCTCGGCGACCAGCCGGCCGATGAAGGTGGCGTTCCACGGCGTGTCCGGAGCCGGCTTCAGCACCACCGTGTTCCCGGTGGCCAGTGCCTGGCCCAGCTTGGCCAAGGTGACCTCGAAGGGGAAGTTCCACGGCGTGATGGCCCCCACCACGCCCACCGGCTCCTTCACGATCAGGCGGGAATTCCTTCCGCCACGGAAGTCGGCGGCGTCGGGGAGTCGGGTCTCCCACTCGAACTCGTCGATCAGCTTGACCGGATAGCGGAGGGCGTCGTTCAGGGGAACGGTCAGCTGCGGCCCGTCGGTGAGCATCCGGGGGCAGCCCACCTCGAGGATCAGCTGCTCGCGCAGCTGCTCGACCTCGTCCTCGAGCGCCTCCTGCAGCTGCTCGAGGCACCGTTTGCGCAAGGCACGGTCGGTGGACCAGCCGGTCTCGTCGAAGGCCCGCCGTGCCGCGGCGATGGCCCGGTGCATGTCGGCCGCAGTTGCGTCGGCAACGCTGCCCGAGCACTTCCTCGGTGGCCGGATTCACGTTCTCGAAGGTCCGTCCGGTCTCTGCTGCGACGAGCTTGCCGTCGATCAGCATGTTGGCTTCCGGGTTGATCTTCAGGCTCTCGTCCACGGCATCCCCCGCTGGCCGAACGTCACGTCCGACGATATTGACGTTGTTGACCAGAAAGAATACCGTTTTCACGGTGGTGCGCAACTCGGCGGCAACGACCTCGGTACGAACGGGGCGGGGACTGACCGATGTCGGGCGCCCATCGAGCAGGCCGGTTGGCGTTGGCAGCGTGCGTGAAGATCGTCCTCGTCTGCGGAGAACTAGATTCTGGACTCGCCGGGTCGGTCCGACCAAGGACAACGATGCGTTGGCACCGGGGGCGACAGTGTGCGTCACCGTGAAGACGGTGAGATCGAACGAGAAGGTTGAGAACGGATGAAGGTGGAGGGATGCGCAGCGATCGTGACCGGTGGTGCCGGCGGACTCGGCTCCGCGGTGGTGCGGCGACTGGCCGGGATGGGCATGCGGGTGGTCGTGTTCGATCTCGACGCCGCCAAGGCGAACGACCTGGCCGACGAGGTGGGTAACGGGGCCGTCGGTGTGGGCGGGGACGTAACCAGTGATGACGACGTGGCCGCGGCCATCGGCGCGGCGGGCTCTCTCGGCACGCCGTCCGTCCTGGTCAACGTGGCCGGGGGTGGGGTCGGCGGAGGTCGCACCGTGGCCAAGGGTGGAATACCGCACGACATGGACTCGTTCGTGAAGACGATGGAGATGAATGCCACGGGGACGTTCAACGTGACCAGGCTGGTCGCTGCGGCCATGGGCTCGAACGCGCCGGACGAGGACGGCCAGCGCGGGGTGGTGGTCAACACCGCCTCCATCGCCGGCATGGAGGGAAAGAGCGGCCAGGTCGCCTACGGGGCGGCCAAGGCGGCAATCCTGGGCATGACACTGCCGATGGCCCGGGATCTGGCACCGATGGGGATCCGGGTGTGCGCCATCGCGCCCGGGACGATGGGCACCCCGCTCATGCTGGGCGCCCTCGAGCACCTCAAGCACGATCCCTCCGAGGGGATCGTCTTCCCCAAGCGCATGGGCCATCCGGAGGAGTTCGCCATCCTGGTCGAGTCAATCGTGCGCAATCCTTACCTCAACGGCGAGAACATCCGCCTCGACGGCGCGCTCCGCTTCAACGCCAAGTGATGTGCCGGGCAACTGATGCACCGGTGTGTTCCGATCAGCAATGGAGAGACAATGACTGATGCCGTGATCCTGTCAGCGTGCCGAACGGCCATCGGCACCGCCTTCCGCGGGAGCCTGACCGAGACGTCGGCATTCGACCTGGCCGAGGTGGTGGTGGGGGAGGCCCTCCGCCGATCCTCGCTCGAGGCCGCCGACATCGATGACGTCGTGCTGGCCGAGGGCCTCTACGGGGGCGGCGTCATCGCCCGGCATGCCGCCATCACCCAGGGCATGGTCCAGGTCCCCGGCATGGCCGTGAACCGGCACTGCGCCGCCGGGCTCGCCGCCGTCCAGGTGGCCGCAGCCGACATCCGCGCCGGCATGGCCGACGCCCTCATCGCCGGCGGCACCAATTCGGCCTCCACCTCCCCGACGAGCATGTACCGCACGCTGGGTACGGAGGACACGTTTGAGCGCTGGATGCCCCCCACCCACCCGGAGACGCCGGACGCGCCGACGCTCGACATGTCGATCACCGTGGGATGGAACACTGCGGTGGAGGCGGGCATCAGTCGGGAGGCAATGGATGCGTGGGCACTCCGGTCGCACGAGCGGGCCATCGCCGCCATCGACGCGGGCCGCTTCTCCGATGAGGTAGTCCCGATGAAGATCACCACCAAGGGCGGGCAACTGGTTCCGTGGGAGGTCGACGAACACCCCCGCCGGACCAGCTCGGCCGAGAAGATGGCTTCGTTGAAGGTGCTGCACCCGGAGATCCCCGGGTTCTCGATCACCGCTGGGAACGCGGCCGGTGCCAACGATGCCGCGGCCGCCCTCACCATCTCCTCTGCGACCCTCGCCGAGCAGCGCGGCCTCACCCCGCTGGCCACTATCCGGTCGTGGTCCTCGGTGGGTGTCGAACCGGCCCGTACCGGGATGGCGCCCATCGAAGCCATTCCGGCCGCGCTCGACCGGGCCGGGCTCTCCATCGGCGACGTCGGCCTCTTCGAGATCAATGAGGCGTTCGCGTCGGTCCCCGTGGCCGCCTGTCGCGCCCTCGGTCTCGACGAGGACATCGTCAATGTCTCCGGCAGCGGCTGCAGTCTCGGTCACCCGGTTGCCGCCACCGGGGCTCGCATGCTCGCCACCATGGTCTACGAGCTCCGCCGCCGGGGCGGTGGCATCGGAGTGGTGTCGATGTGCGCCGGTGGCGGGATGGGCTCGGCCATGGTCATCGAGGTGGCCGGCTGATCGCCGGCGGTGGAGGAGGCCTTCAGCCCGGAGGTCGTGGAACGACGGCGACGGCGGGGATGCAGGCGCTCGCTCCGCACCGCAGGACGGTGTCGACCACGCTGACCAGTTCCTCCACCTCCAACAGCGATCCCACGATGTACTGGCGTGCGCTCCAGATGGTGCCCATCTCAACGGCGAGCGTCGGGGTCCCAGCCGTTGGCGAATTCGGTCATCGAGTCTCCCGTCCCCTCCGGCGCAGTCGCCCACGGTGACCTGGGTGAACCCGACTCCGCGGGTGCTCGCCCCGCCAGGCCTCCACCAACTTGTTGAGGGCGGCTTTGCTCACCGCGTAGGCACCAAGGCCAGGAAAGGCGGGGGTGAGGGACGCGCTGGTGGACGACAGGTAGGCGGCCACCCCGTTGGAGGCGGTGAGGTGGGGGATGGCGGCCGCCGTCACCAACGAGGCTCCGATGACATTGGTGTCGAACAGGCTCCGCCAGGTGGCGGCATCCGTGTCGGCCAGTCGGGCCAGTGGCCCGATACCGGTGGCGTAGACCAGCGCGTCGATCCCGCCCAGCGCGTCGGCGGCCTGGTCGAACGCCGATCGGATCGACACCTGGTCGGTGACGTCACAGGCGATGGCAACGGCGCCGGGGCCGGTCTCCTCGGCCGCGTCGGCCAGGCGGTCCTTGCGCCGAGCCATCAGGGCCACCGTCGCCCCCCGCTTGCCGAGTCCGACGGCCAGGCAGCGACCCAGGCCGCTGGATGCTCCGACGACGACTGCTCTCATCGATCCTGTCCTTCTTTCATGGCTACCGCCCTTCGCTCGATCGGTTGTCGGTCACCGTGGTATCAGGAGACGAGCACCGGGAGGCGCTCCCAGCCCCGCACCGTCGAGGTCCGGGCCTGCTTGGCGTTTTCCCAGTCGACCGTCCATGAGGGAAAGCGTTGCAGCACCTCGTCGAGGGCCACCCGGCCCTCGAGCCGGGCCAGCGCCGCGCCCAGGCAGAAGTGGAGGCCGTAGCCGAAGGCCAGATGGTGGTCGATCTCGCGGGTGACGTCGAAGCGGTCGCCGTCGGGGAACTTGCGGTCGTCGCGGTTCCCCGAGCCGTTGAGCAGGAGGATGGCGCTGCCGGCCGGCACGACCTGGCCGTAGTGCTCGACGTCCTCGGTCACGTAGCGGGCCTGGACCGGTGACGGGGCCTCGAAGCGGAGGAGCTCCTCGATGGCGTTCGGCACGAGGGTACGGTCCTCGACCAGCTTGGCCCGCTCGTCGGGATGGTCGGCCAGCACCTTTCCGGTCCAGCCGATGAGCCGGGTGGTCGTCTCGTTCCCCGCCGCGGCGATGAGGTTGATCACGTTGACCACCTCGGGACGGGTCAGCCGACGGGTCGTCCCCGTCTCGTCCTCGAACTCGGCCTGGAGGAGCTCGGTCATCAGGTCGTCCGACGGGTGCTGGGCCCGCCAGTCGATGTAGGCGTCGAAGCTGCTGGCCTGCCCGTCGGCCCCGAAGCTGGCGGGTTCGGGCATGGTCCCCTCGTCAAGGCGCAGCCCGTCGTCGATGTTGTCCCGGATCTCCTCCTGGTCCTGCTCGGGGATGCCGAGCAGCATGCCGATGGTGCGCATGGGCATCTGGGCGCCGAGGTCGGTGATGAAGTCGAACCCACCGGAACCGACCAGCGGGTCGAGGCTCCGGGCGCAGAACTCGCGCACCTTGGGCTCGATGGCGTTCATCTTCCGGGGGGTGAAGACCCGGGAGACCAGGCCCCGGTGCATGTTGTGACCGGGAGGGTCCTCGAAGATGATCGACCCGGGCGGGATCTCGAAGTCGCTCTTGATCAGCTCGAGCAGGGTGCCCCTGGCCGAGCTGTAGGTCTTCCAATTGACCAGGCCCTGCTCGACGTCCTCGAACCGGCTGAGGGCATAGAAGTCGTACCGCTCGTTGTAGTAGAGCGGCATCTCGTTCGCGCAGCCGCCTCCAGATCGGATAGGGATCCGAGTCGATGTCGAAGTCGTAGGGGTCGTAGTAGACGTCGGGGTCGGTGGTGGTCATGTCATCCCCTGTCGGCGTGCGGTCACTGCCCCTCATCGGACCACCTGCTCGCGACGAACGTGACCAGTTGCTCTTGACCAAGAAGAAGGTTCTCACAGTCCGGACGGGCCGCCAGTTCCGGCAGACCGGTACTCCCGGCGTTGACGGAACCAGCGCTGGCAGTGGCGGTCAGCAACGGTACTCTCATTTGAACAAGGATGCATTCTCACATGGGAAGGGAGGGCACGATGGCCATGCCAGCGCTCGACACCCCGGTCTTCGATGCCGACAACCACCTTTACGAGACCCGCGACTCGCTGACCCAGTTCCTCCCCGACGGGTACCGGGGGGTGATCGACTACGTGGACGTGCGAGGCCGCACGAAGATCGTGGTGCAAGGGTCACATCAGCCAGTACATCCCCAATCCGACCTTCGAGGTGGTCGCCCGGCCGGGTGCCCAGGAGGAGTACTTCCGGAAGGGCAACCCAGAGGGCAAGAGCCGCCGGGAGATCTTCGGCGAGCCGATGCGGTCGATCCCCGCCTTCCGCGAGCCGGCGCCCCGTCTCCAGCTGATGGACGAGCAGGGCATCGACCGCGCCCTGATGTTCCCCACACTGGCCAGCCTGGTCGAGGAACGGTTGCGAGACGACCCCGAGGCCACCCACGCGGTGGTCCATGCGCTCAACCAGTGGATCTACGAGACGTGGCAGTTCGACTTCGAGGGCCGCATCTTCGCCACGCCGGTCATCACGCTGCCCATCGTCGAGCGCGCCATCGAGGAGCTCGAGTGGGTGGTGCAGCGGGGCGCCAAGGTGGTGCTCATCCGCCCGGCCCCGGTCCCGGGGTTCCGAGGTCCCCGTTCGTTCGGCCTCCCCGAGTTCGACCCCTTCTGGGAGAAGGTGGTCGAGCACGACGTGCTGGTGGCCATGCACTCGTCCGACAGTGGCTACGAGCGGTATACCAACGACTGGATGGGCAACAACAGCGAGATGCTCCCCTTCGAGCCTCAGGCCTTCCGCATGCTGTCCGCCTGGCGGCCGGTGGAAGACGCCGTCTCCGCCCTGGTGTGCCACGGAGCCCTCTCCCGCTTCCCGGCGCTGAAGGTCGCGGTGATCGAGAACGGGAGCAGCTGGGTCGAGCCGCTGCTCAAGAACCTGGCCGATGTCTACAAGAAGATGCCGCAGGACTTCCTCGAGAACCCGGTCGATGTGGTCAAGCGCAACATCTCGATCAGCCCGTTCTGGGAGGAGGATCTCGGGGCCCTGGCCGATCTCATCGGTGTCGACCGCGTCCTGTTCGGCTCGGACTTTCCCCATCCCGAGGGCCTCGCCGAGCCGGCCAGCTACCTCGAGGAGCTAGAGGACTGCCCGAGGCGTCGGTGCGCAAGATCATGGGCGGCAACCTGGCCCGACTGATGAACGTCGAAGACACCGTCCGGCGCCGATGACGCCCGCCGGCCGGCCGGGGAGCATTCCCTCGATGGTCGCCGGCACCGCCGGGCGGTACGGATCGAGGCCGGCGATCATCGACGGCACCACCACCCTCACCTACGACGAGCTCGTCGAGCAGGCCCGTCGGTTCGGTGCCTCCCTGATCGCATCGGGGATCGAGCGGGGTGACCGGGTGGCCATCTGGGCCCCCAACAGCGCCCGGTGGGTGGTCGCCGTGCTCGGCATCTTCGAGGCCGGTGCCGTGCTCGTCCCGGTCAACACGCGGTTCAAGGGCCCCGAGGCCGCCGACATCCTGCGCCGTAGCCGAGCCCGGGCCCTGGTGACGGTGACCGACTTCCTCGGCACCGACTACGTGGCCATGCTCGAGGATGCCGAGCCCGAGCTCCCCGATCTGGCCACCACCGTGGTCGTAGACGGTCCGACCCGGACCGGGCACCGAGAGCTGGGACGCCTTCATGGCCCGAGCCACGGGACCGGCGCTCGACCGAGGTCCGACAGCGCGCCGCGGACCTCGACGCCGACGATCCCTCCGACATCCTGTTCACCTCGGGGACCACCGGTGTCCCCAAGGGAGTGGTCCAGACCCACGGCCACACGCTGCTGGTGGCCACCGACTGGGTGGCCATGACCGGGCTGACCGCCGACGACCGCTATCTGATGGTCAATCCCTACTTCCACATGTTCGGGCTGAAGGCCGGGATCCTCGCCGCCGTCTGCGCCGGTGCCACCATGCTGCCGGTGCCGGTGTTCGACGTCGATGCCGTCCTCGCCCTGGTAGCCACCCATGGCATCACTGTCCTCCCCGGGCCCCCCACCCTCTATCAGGGCATCCTCGACCATCCCGACCGCTCGGCCTACGACCTGTCCACCCTCCGGGTGGCGGTGACCGGCGCAGCCGACATCCCGGTCGAGCTCATCCGCCGGGTGGACGATGAGCTGCCGTTCTCCATGATCGTCACCGGCTACGGGCTGACCGAGGGCGGCACCGCGGCGGCCACCTCGCCGGGGGACGACGTCGAGACCATCGCCACCACCGTCGGACGGCCGCGTCCCGGGTTCGAGTTGCGGGTCGTCGATGACCGGGAGCTCGATCTTCCGCCCGGTTCCGCCGGCCAGATCCTGCTCCGCGGCGGGAGCATCATGTCCCACTACCTCGACGATCCCGAGGCCACCTCTTCGGCGCATCTCCCCCGAGGGCTGGCTGCGCACCGGCGACCTCGGCCTCATCGATTCCGCGGGCTGTCTGCGGATCGTCGGCAGGTCCAAGGACATGTACATCGTCGGCGGCTTCAACGCCTACCCGGCGGAGATCGAGAACGCCCTCCTACGCCACCCGGACATCCGCCAGGTAGCGGTCATCGGCATTCCCGACGAGCGCCTCGGTGAGGTCGGCATGGCCTTTGCCGTCGTGCGCCCGGGTGCCCCGGTCACCGGGTCGGACATCATCCGGTGGAGCCGCGACCAGATGGCCAACTACAAGGTGCCCCGGGTCGGTGGAGCTGGTCGACCGAGCTCCCGGTCAACGCCACCGGCAAGGTGGTCAAGGACCTCCTCCGGGAGCGCGCCACCGGTGACCGCTCCGAGGCTCCCGCGTGACCACCCCGACAGCGGACGGCCTCTCCTCGCTGGCCGATCTGCGGGTGGTCGAGCTGGGGGTGTGGGTGGCGGCGCCGTCCGCCGCAGCCCTGCTGGCCGATTGGGGCGCCGACGTGATCAAGGTCGAGGCCCGTACCGGTGATCCCATGCGCAACGTCTTCGGTTCCATCGGGATCGCCGGCGACCTGCCCAACCCGGCCTTCGCCCTCGACAACCGGGGCAAGCGCAGCGTGGTGCTCGACCTCCGCGACCCGACCGAGCGGCAGCACCTGGAGGAACTCCTGGCAACTGCCGACGTCTTCATCAGCAACCTGCGGCCCGATGCCCTGGACACGCTGGACCTCGAGCCTCATGCCACGGTAGGCCGTCATCCCCGTCTCGTCTACTGCAGCGTCAGCGGCTACGGTCTCCGCGGTGAGGAGCGCAACCGCCCCACCTATGACATCGGCGCTTTCTGGGCCCGCTCGGGCCTGGCCATGCAGATGGCCGACGGCGACGGCAGCCCGCTCAACGCCCGGGGCGGCATCGGTGACCACATCACCGGACTCGCCGCCCTCGCCGGCGTGCTGGCCGCGGTCCTCGAGCAGCGCCAGACCGGCGCCGGTCGGGTGGTCGAGGTGTCCCTCCTCCGCACCGGCGCCTACGTGCTCGGATGGGACCTCGGACTGCAGCTGGCGTTGGGCAAGGTGGCCGGTGCCGAGCCCCGCCACCGCAACCAGTCGCCGCTGATGAATCCCTACCGGGCCGCCGACGGGCGATGGTTCTTCTTCACCGGTCTCGAAGCCGAGCGCCACATCGGATCGGTGTGCCGGGCACTCGGTCGCCCCGATCTGCTGGACGACGAGCGCTTCTCCAGCGCGTCGGCCCTGCGCAAGCACCGCACCGAGGTCATCGCCCTCCTCGACGAGGTCATCGCCCAGCGGCCGCTGGCCGAGTGGTCCGAGCGGTTCGACGCGGAGGGCGTGTGGTGGGCGGTGGCCCAGTCGCCGGCCGAGGTGGTGGTGGACCCGCAACTGTTGGCCAACGACGGCTTCGTCACCGTCGAGGGTGGTGCGCTGCAGTCGGTGAACGGCCCGGTCAGCTTTTCCGACGTCGCCCCGGGCAGCCAGGCCAGTGTCCCGCTGCTCGGGGAGCACACCGCCGAGGTGCTGAAGGAGCTGGCCGACCGGGCCGGTGGGACCGAAGCTGTTTGAGACCCGCGAGTTGGCGTCAGGACCTCACCGGACCCCGTCAGCTCAACGGGAACTCCGTCCGGTGGAGCGCTGCCGGGCCAGCAGCCCGCGGGCGATGACCAGACGCTGGATCTCGTTGGTCCCCTCACCGATCACCATGAGCGGCGCGTCGCGGTAGAAGCGTTCGACAGGCAGATCAGTGGTGTATCCCACACCGCCGTGGATCCGCATGGACTCGGTGGCCAGCTCGAGCGCGGTCTCGCTGGCGAATAGCTTGGCCATTCCGGCTTCGACGTCGCAGCGCAGCCCGGCGGCCTTGCGCTCGGCCGCATCCCGGGTGAGCAGCCGGGCGGCCTGCAGGCGGGTGGCCATGTCGGCCAGCTTCAGCTGGATGGCCTGGTGCTCGCCGATGGGCTTGCCGAAGGTCTCCCGCTGGTCGGCGTAGTGCAGGGCGGCGTCGAAGGCAGCCCGGGCGACGCCCACCGCCCGGGCGGCGATGTTGATGCGACCGATCTCCAGCACCCCGAGGATCTGGGGGAGCCCCCGGCCGGCTTCGCCGATCAGGTTGGCGGCTGGGATGCGGTGGTCGGTATAGGTCATCTCCACCGTCTCCACGCCCCGGTAGCCAAGCTTGCCGACGTTCTTGCTCACCGAGATGCCCTCGAACGTGGGCCCCGGCTCCTTCTCCACGATGAAGGCCGAGATTCCCTCCTCGGTCCGGGCGGCCAGGGCGACCAGCCCCGAACGCTCGCCGTTGGTGACCCAGGCCTTGGTGCCGGTGACCACGTACTCGTCCCCGTCGCGTGTGGCCCGACAGGAGAGGTTGCGGGTGTCGCTGCCGGCATCGGGCTCCGACAGCGACAGCGCACCCCGCCGCTGCGCCGGTGGCCAGCACCGGGAGCCAGCGCTCCTTTTGGTCCTCGTCACCGTGCGCCATGATCAGGGTGGCGGCCATGGTGTGGGTGTTGACGATCCCGGTCAGGCTCATCCACCCGTAGGCCAGCTCCTCGATGACGCCGATGTAGGTCAGCAGGTCGAGGCCCAACCCCCCGTACCGCTCCGGGATGGTCACCCCGAAGAGACCGAGGTCGCGCATCTGGTCCACGATGCTCGGCGGGGAAGCGGTCGGCGTGCTCCATGTCGGAGGCGACCGGGATGACCTCGTTGGCCACGAATCGCCGGACGGTCTCGACGATCTGGCCTCGTACGTCGGGGTCGGTGGGGTCGGTGACGATCGGGCTGCGCACCGGCTCGGCCATGGATGAGAACCCTACATCCTCCCTGTGTTGACGTTGATCTCATGAGCGAGAAGAATGTTTCCAATGGCCGCGGCCCTGATGCACCACGCCCTGGAGCAGGCGGCGGCACGGTTCGGCGACCGCCCGGCGGTGCGGGCCGAGGAGCAGGTCTGGTCGTTCCGGGACCTCGACGACCTCAGCAGTGGGTTCGCCCGGCACCTGATCGACCGGGGCGTCCGTTCCCGGCGACCGGGTGGCCCTCATGACGTCGAACCGACCGGAGTTCGTGGTGGCGGTCCACGGGATCAGCAAGGCGGGTGCGGCCTCGGTGCTGCTCAGCCCGGCGTGGAAGACCGTCGAGGCGGCCCACGCCTTGGACCTCACCGGTCCGGTCCACGCGGTGACCGACGGACCGGCCACCGGGCTGCTGGGCGAACTGCTGGGTGAGGGTCGCATCACCGATCTCGACCGGCCTCCCGACCTGGCGCGTCGGTTCCGGCACACGGGCGCCATCCCGGGCCGACGGCGGGGACGAGCGACATGTCGGAGGCGGTCCTGGTGTTCAGCTCGGGGACGACCGGGCTCCCCAAGGCGGTCCGCCACACCCACCGGTCGATCGGCTGTGGCACCGCGCACTGGTGTCCAGACCCTGGGCCTGGGTCCGGACGACCGGTTCCAAGTGGCCACGCCCCCTTCGCACATCCTCGGCCTGTTGAACCTGCTGGCGGCGGCGACCGCCGGGCGCCACCGTCCGGCTCCATCGTCGCTTCGATCTCGACGAGGTGCTCCACCGCATCGAGGACGAGCGGATGACCCTCGAGATGGCGGTGGCACCGATCGCGCTGGCGCTGGCCAACCACCCGAACCTCGAGGACGTTCGACCTGTCGTCCCTGCGCTACATCATGTGGGGGGCCACGCCGGTGAGCGAGCAGGTGGCGGCCACGGGTCACCGAGCGCACCGGGGTGCGGTGGCTTCCCGCCTACGGGGCCAGCGAGGTTCCGGTCATCGCCGTCAATCCGGTCCACGACCCCGCATCTTGGCGACTCGACTCGGCCGGGCTTCCCCCCGCCGGGGTCGAGCTCCGGGTCGCCGACCTCGACAGCGGAGCGGTCGCTCCCCTCGGGGGAGACCGGCGAGATCCAGGTCCGCAGTCCCTCGGTCATGACCGGCTACCTGCCGGCGGAGGCGACCGCAGACGCCTTCGCCGAGGGCTGGTACCGCACCGGCGACGTCGGTTGGCTGGAGCCCGACGGGTGGGTCCACCTCACCGATCGCTCGAAGGAGATGATCAAGGTGAACGGGTTCCAGGTCGCCCCGGCGGAGATCGAGGGCGTGCTCCACGGCCATCCGGCGGTCCTCGACTGCGCGGTGTTCGGATTGGCCGACGAGCGGGCCGGCGAGGTTCCGGTTGCCGTCGTGCAGCTCGATCCGGACCACCCGCCTCAGCCGACGGCGAGCTGCAGGAGTTGGTAGCCGGCTCGCTCGCCACCTACAAGCAACTCCATCACGTGGTCGTCGTGGAGTCCATCCCGAGGCTTCCCTCGGGGAAGGTGCTGCGCCGAACGCTCCGTGACGAATGGACCCCACTGCTGGCCGGGACGGGGCTGATCCCTGATGGACGTCCGGTTCTCCCCCGAACAGGAGGCACTGCGCGACTCGGCCGCCCAGATCGTCGACCGGTTGGGGCCTCGGTCGGTGGCGGAGCTCGACGACCCGGAGCGCGCCGACAAGCTGGAGGCGGCCGTGGCCTCGGCCGGCTGGCGGGAGCTGCGGGTCGCCGAGGCGGGCGGTGCGCCGCTGGCCTCGGGCGTCGAGGTGGCAATCGTTGCCGAGGAGCTCGGTCGGCGTCTCGCCGACGCGCCGTTCCTCGGCCCGACACTGGCCGCCGAGTTGCGGCGCCTGGCCGGCGCGCCGGCGGCAACCGTTCCCGAGACCGTCGCCCTCGATCCCGACCTTGGCGGCCCTGGCCGTCGCTCCGGCCGGTGTCGCCCCCTCCGGTGTCCTGGCCGTGGACGCACGGGGGTCGGCCTCCGCCCTGTTGCTGGTGCCCGCCGGCGCCGGTCACCGGCTGGCCCAGGTCCCGCTGTCGGCCGCCGAGCTGCGCACCGACCTGACCCGACCGGTGGCCGGTCCGCGATCCGTCGACGGCCATTGTGCCCGACCGCCTCGACCGGTCGGTCGCTCAGCGACGACGACCTCCGGACGTGGACTGGCCTGGGCTTGGCGGTCACCTGCGCCGATCTGGTCGGGACCATGCGGGGGGCGATCGAGCTGGCCGTCGGGTACGCCCGGTCCCGTCGACAGTTCGGCCGATCCATCGGCTCGTTCCAAGCCGTCCAGCACCTTCTGGCCGATGCCTACGTGCTGACGGAGGGATCGGCCAGCGTGGCCCGGCACGCCGCCTGGGCCGTCGACGCCCTGCCCGCCGACGCCGCCCTGGCCTCGGCCGCGGTGGCCAAGGCCTACTGCGCCCGGGCGGCCCGCAACGTGTGCGAGACCTCGATCCAGGTGCACGGCGGCATCGGCAACACCTGGGAGTGCCTGGCCCACGTTCACCTCCGTCGGGCGCTCTTCTCCGGCCAGCTCCTCGGCGGGACGGGCGCCAACCTCGACCGGGTGCTCGCCCACCACGGGATCGGAGGAGACGATGGACTTCGGTGACTCGCCCGAGGAGGCCGCCTTCCGGCTGCGCCTCCGGCGGTGGCTCGCAGGAGCACGATCCCGGTCTGCCGGCCTCGTCGACCGATGATGCCTACTGGGCCGGTCAGGCCGCCTGGCACCGCTCCCTCTACGACGGGGGCTTCTTCGGCGACGACCTGGCCATCGGAGATCGGCGGTCAGGGCCTGCCGTCGCGTCTACGACGTCATCGTCGACGAGGAGCTGGCGGCGGCCGGATCACCGCCGCGCCCCAGTCTCGGCTACCTGGTCGAGGGGATCCTCGAGCACGGGAGCGACGATGTCCGGCAGCGCTTCCTGCCCGGGCATCGTCAACGGGCGCGATCGGTGGTGCCAGGGCTTCAGCGAGCCCGATGCCGGCTCGGACCTGGCGTCATTGCGGACCCGGGCCGACCGGGACGGCGACGAGTACGTCCTCACCGGTCACAAGGTGTGGACGAGCTACTCGGACGACGCCGACTGGTGTCTGGTCCTGGCCCGCACCGATCACGACGTGGCCAAGCACAAGGGCATCTCCGCCTTCGCCGTCCCCATGCGCCAGGCCGGGATCGAGCAGCGGCCCCTGCCCATGATCAACGGGATCACCAAGGAGTTCGGCGAGGTCCGCTTCGACGGGGCGCGGGTGCCGGCCGGCAACATGATCGGCGGCCCGGGCGAGGGTTGGGCGCTGGCCATGACCGTGGTCAGCCACGAGCGGGAGCCGCACGAGCTGGGCTTCGCCGGTCGCTACGCCAAGCAGGTGATGGACCTGACCGCGCAGGTGCGCGCAGGACCCGGTCGGACTACGGCGCCGAACAGGTGCGAAGCATTGGCCTGGGCTATCGTCGAGTCGGAGATGCTGCGCCTCCATGTGTACCGGCGCCTGTCGGACCGGTCTGGCCGGCATCTCCCACGGTCCCGAGGGTTCGGTCGACAAGCTCCTGATGACCTCCACCGAGCAGACCGTGGGCCATGCCGCGCTGGCGGTGGGTGGAGTGGGTGCACCCGCGGGCGACGACACCTGGTTCAAGGTGTATCTGTACAGCCGGGCCCAGAGCGTCATGGGGGGCACGTCACAGATCCAGCGCAACCTGGTGGCGGCGCGCATCCTGGGGTTGCCGGCATCGTGACCTACCGACCTGACCCCCGAGCTGGAGGTCGAGGTGGACGGGCCCGTCCGGGTCGATCCGGCTGAACCGTCCCGAGCAGCTGAACGCCACCAACCACGGGTTGCACCGCGGCCTGGCCGAGCTGTTCCCGCAGATCGACGCCGACACCGACGCCCGGGCCGTCGTGCTCACCGGGAAGGGCCGGGCCTTCTCGGCCGGCGGGGACTTCACCTACCTCGACGAGCTGAGCCGCGACGCAGACCGACGGCGCCGAGACCCTGGCCCATGGCAAGCAGATCGTGACCGGCATGGTGCGTTGCCGGGTCCCCATCGTGGCCGCCGTCAACGGGCCCGCAGTTGGGCTCGGGTGCAGCCTGGTGGCCCTTTCCGACATCGTCTACATGGCCGAGAGCGCCCACCTGGCCGACCCCCACGTCCTCCTCGGCCTGGTGGCCGCCGACGGGGGACCGGTGACCTGGCCGCTGCTCACCAGCCTCCAACTGGCCAAGGAGTACGCACTGACCGGCGACCGGATCCCGGCCCGGCGGGCCGCAGAGATGGGCCTGGCCAACCACGTCTGCGCCGACGACGAGGTGTTGGAGCAGGCCCTGGCCTGCGCCCACCGGATCGCCAGGCTTCCCCGCCAGGCGGTGGAGGACACCAAGCGCATCCTCAATCTCCACCTCGAACGGGCCGTGGTGGCCACCCTGGACTTCGCCATCACCGCCGAGGACCGGTCGTTCACCTCCTCCGAGCTGCGGGCCAACCTCGATCGCCTCCTCCCGCCCGGCGACGCCGGCCCTTGAGGCCGGCGTCGCCGGCAGTGGACCGGTCCGTGGCTGGATGGTCACGGGCTGGATACCGTGTTCTCTACGAGAACAAATGCCATTCGCCCAGGGATAGAGGTGTCCTCGCCATCCACGGTAGAATCCGGCCGATGACCAAGGGCGAGTGTTGTGGCTAGAGCGGAACCGGCCAAGGACGCCGGGATCAGCCGTCGTGAGCTGGCCGTGGCCAGATCGCTCGACTCGGCGCGGCTGCGGGCCGAGAGCCGGCTCCAGCGATTTCTGGATGCCGCCCTCGAGCTGATCGAGGACGGGGGACCGGGCAAGGACTTCACCGTCCAGGAAGTCGTCGAGCGGTCGGGGCAGTCCCTCCGGCTCTTCTACCAGTACTTCGGCGGGAAGCACGAGCTGCTGCTGGCCCTGTTCGAGGAGTCCGTCCGCACCACCACCGAGTTCCTCCGAACCCAGATCGCAGAGGAGGAGGACGCCCTCGAGCGCCTCCACCGGTTCGTGGTCGAGTACTACCGGCTCTGTCGCCCCCGGCCGGAACCCGGTCCGGTGAAGCAGACCCCGACCGGCCCGATGATGGTCGACTTCGCCCAGCAGCTCCTGACCAGTCACCCCACCGAGGCGGCGCTGGCCTTCGCCCCCCTCGTCTCACTGTTCAGGGAGCTCCTGGACGAAGCGGCCGGAGCGAAGACCATCCGGTCCGGCCTGCGGCACAGCACGATCGCCGGCATGGTCCTCGAGGCCATCATGTTCAACGCCTTCTCCACCACCATCGGCCGGTCATCCCGTTCGGACAGCACCGAACCGGCCGAGGAGCTCTGGGACCTCGTCCTCCACGGGGTCGGCGCCGCGGATCCCGCCCCGGGGTCACGTCGGGCCGCTACCGCGGGCCGTCGTCCGTAGCCAGCAGACGCGACGGCCGCCATCGCCGAATGAGCCGCCACCGCCGAATGAGAAGTGGGGGATCTCCGATGATCGACATCGACCGACTGGCGACATGGATGGACGACCGCAACCTGGGTGCGGGCCTGGCCATCGAGCACCGATTCGTGTCCGGTGGGACCCAGAACGAGATCTACGAGATCCGTCGCGGCGGGTTGCGCTGCGCTCTTCGCATCCCTCCGCCCTCGGCTCCCGACTCCCGGGATGCCGGGATCCTGCGTGAGTGGTCGATCATCGCCGCCCTCGACGGTACCGATGTCCCCCACACCAAGGCGGTTGCCGCCTGTGAGGACGCCTCCGTGTTGGGGCGGGCCTTCTATCTGATGGGGTACGTGGACGGTTGGTCACCGATGAACACCGATGGTTGGCCCGAGCCCTTCGACACCGACCTCCAGGGCCGGCAGGGGCTCGCCTATCAATTGGTCGACGGCATCGCCCTGCTGTCGAAGGTCGACTGGCGGGCCAGGGGGCTCGAGGGCCTCGGCCAGCCCGAGGGGTTCCACGAGCGACAGGTTGACCGATGGACGGCCTTCCTCGAGCGCATCAAGGGTCGCGAACTGCCCGGTTTCGACGTCGCCTCATCGTGGTTGCGCGAGCACCGGCCGCTCGACTTCATCCCCGGGCTCATGCACGGCGACTACCAGTTCGCCAACGTGATGTACCAGCACGGTGCACCGGCAACCCTGGCCGCCATCGTGGACTGGGAGATGGGCACAGTGGGAGATCCCAAGCTGGACCTGGCCTGGGTGGTCCACAGCTGGCCCGAGGAGCCGGCCACCGACGACGACGGCTTCTCCTATGTCGACATGACCGGGATGCCGTCCCGGTCGGCCATGCTGAGCCGTTACGCCGAGGTGTCCGGTCGTCAGGTGGAGGACATCGACTACTACTGCGTGCTGGCCAAGTGGAAGCTCGCCGTCGTTCTCGAACAGGGGTTCCAGCGCGCCGGTGACAACACGACCCTGCAGTCCTTCGGCCCGGTGGTGCTGACCCTCATGCAGGCTGCGGCCGATCTGGCCGAGACGACCGACTATCGGGGATGAACCTCCCGGGCCGGTCGGCCTTGGTGGCGGGTGGGGCCGGTGGACTCGGCGCCGCCACCGTGCATCGGCTGGCCGAGTGCGGCATGCACGTGGTCGTCCTCGACCGCGCCCCCGACGGCAGCCGGGCCGGCGGTGACGCGCTGGCGTCCGCGTCAATCGTGGTCGACGGCGACGTGAACGAGGATGGCGATGTCAACCGAGCCATCGGGAGCGCCCGGTCCCTGGGCATCCTGTCGGTGGTGGCCACGGTGGCCGGTGGAGCCGGACGGGGGGGTCCGGTGGTCGATGGCCACCGCGTCCCCCATGATCGGGCCTCGTTCGACCGGACCATGTCGGTCAACGCCTTCGGCACCTTCAACGTCGTGCGCCTGGCCGCGGCGGCGATGGGGGACAACCCGGTGGACGAGCAGGGGCAGCGAGGGGTGGTGGTCAACACCGCGTCGGTGGCCGGCTTCGAGGGCCAGCGCGGCCAGGTGGCCTACGGTGCCGCCAAGGCCGCCATCTTGGGGATGACCCTGCCCCTGGCCAGGGACCTGGCCCCGCTGGGGATCCGGGTCTGTGCCATCGCCCCGGGGCCGATGGCCACCCCGGCCATGACGCGGTTGCTGGACCGGCTCGACGTGGATCCCACCGAAGGCATCGTCTTCCCCCCGAGGCTCGGCCGACCCGAGGAGTTCGCCCTGTTGGTCGAGGCGATCGCCCGCAATCCCTACCTGAACGGCGAGAACATCCGGCTGGATGGGGCGTTGCGGCTGGCCCACCGGGCCGATCCGGTTCCCGGGGAGCGTTGAGGGCCGACCGGGCGGGCCCACCCCGGTCACAGCGGTGGCAGGGTCGGCAGGCGGGAGGAGCTGATCACCTCGGTCCCCAGCGCCCTGGTCAGTGATGGCGCGTTCCCCAGCAGCGCGTCGAGCACCAGCGTCCGCCGGATGGAGCGGTGGAGTGGATGCTCGGTGGTGAAGCCGATTCCGGCCAGCACCTGTTGGCAGTGCCGGGCCGTGGTCCGCGCCTGCCTGCCGGCCACCGCCTTGGCCATGGCGGCCGTTCCCGGGGATCGGTCGAGCCAGGCCGCATCGAGCATGGCGTCGGCCATGTCGATGCCGACCAGCGTCTCGGCCAGCCGGTGCCGGATGGCCTGGAACGAGCCGATCGGTCGTCCGAACTGGATGCGGCTCCAGCGCGTGCTCGCAGGCCAGATCGAGCATGGCCCGGGAGGCGCCGACCAGCTCGTGGGCCGACGGCCAGCCGTCCGATGGCGAGAGCGGTGGACCAGCGACCGGCGATCGCCCCGGACCCCTCCTCGGTGAGCGCGCACGCTCCCGGTCACCTCGACCAGGGACAGGCCCGGGTCGATGCCCTCGACCGGCCGCAGCACCAGCGACGACACCGGCACGCCGACGGCGACGGTGCGCTCGCCCATCGTGCGTCACCACCAGGACGGACTCCAGGCGGGCCAGCCAGGAGGGACCAGCCCGTGGACCACCAGGCAGTCCGTCCTCGACCGCGCCCGGTGGGTCCCACCGTCCGATCGGCGGGAGCACCATTCCCGGTCGCCGCTCCTCACGCCCAGGGCGTGGGCGAACACCTGGCCCAGTGCCGACGAGGCGGCGTTGGCCGCCCCCTGCAGCGGGAACAGGAGGGAGATGGCCGGCGCGCGGATCGGTGGTGAGGGCGTCGCCCCATCCCAGCTCGTCGAGGGCGACATCGAGGGCGGCACCCGTTTGTTGGGCCGTGGCCTCTCGGAGGCTCCGCTCGAACAGGCGGCGCTCCTCGCCGTCCATCAGCGGTCGTCCCCGAGGTCGAGGAGGCGGCGGGCGATGATGTTCCGCTGGATCTCGGCGCTCCCCCCGTAGATCGAGGCGGCCCGGGAGTAGAGGTACTCGGTGCGCCACCGGTCGCTGTCGGGGTCGTCGCCCACCATGACGTCGGCGGTCAGGACATCGGCGACCAGGTCGAAGACCGCCTGCTCGGTGGTGGCCAGCAGGACCTTGTCGATCGAGGTCTCCGGCCCAAGCTCCTCGCCGGCGGCCATGCGGTACTGGGTGGCGCGGGAGCGGGCCCGGAAGGCGTAGAGGAGCTGGATCACCTCGCCCGAGCCGGGCCGGGTCGAGGGAGTCGGGCGGGGCGGTATCGACGACCGCTTGGAGCCGGCGGTGGAGGAAGGCGGCCCGGTGCCACAGTGAGGTGCTGCGCTCGTAGGGCAGGAGGTCCATGGCCACCGCCCAGCCGTCCCCTTCCTGCCCGAGGGTACGGTCGAAGGGGACGACCACGTCATCGAAGAAGACCTCCGAGAACTCGTCGCTCCCGTGCATGGTCCGGATCGGGACGCACCGCGATTCCGGGCGAGTCCATGTCCACGAAGAGGGCGGTGATCCCGCGGTGGGCGGACTCCGGCGTCCCGGTTCGGGTGAGGAGGACGCAGCGCTGTGCGTACTGGGCCAGGCTGGTCCAGACCTTCTGCCCGGTGACCTGCCAACCGTCGGTCGGTACGCACCGCCCGGCAGGACAGGGAGGCCAGGTTGCTCCCCGTCCCGGGCTCGGAGAACCCCTGGCACCACGTCTCGTCCCCCCGGAGGAGTGCGGGTACCATGGCTGCGGCCAGCTCGGGCGCGGCGTAGTCGATCATGGTCGGGGCCAGGACCTCGGTCATCGAGTAGAGCCCGGGCTGCACGAGGTCCCGGGCGGTCAGCGCCTCGCCCAGGTAGGCGCGCAGCAGGGTCGAGCCGGCGAACCCTCCCACCCGCTCGGGCCAGCCGTAGCGCATCCAGCCGGCATCGAAGGCGAGCCGCTTGACCTTGGACACCTGGGCCATCTGCTCGTCGAGCGTCCCGCTGCCGTTGTAGGGGGCAGCCAGCCGGCCCTGGTTGGCATCGAGCCAGCCATCGAGCGACGGTGCGGAATGCGTCGAGGTCCATGGCCGTGCCGACCGGACCGGTCACGGGGTGGTGGGCATGGGGCGGGCGGGATCATGGGCCCGACCCGAGTCGCGGGCCCCGCTCTTGCGCAGGAAGGTCATGGCCCGGGTGTGGAGCCGCCATCCGTCAGACGTCCGGCGGTAGGTATCGGTGTAGTACCCGATGCGCATGTCGTGGTCGGTCTGGTCGACGAAGCAGAGGGGCTGCTCACCGGTCCCGGTGTCACCGTCGAGCACCAGCGCCGGTGGCCCCACCATGAACAGGCCCTTGGGTGCGGCCGCCACCAGCGCCGGGAAGTCCGACAAGGGGTAGGTGTCCCCGAAGGCGCTGTAGGTGCCGTCCGGGGTGAACACGCGATGACCGATTCGATGTCGTCCTTGGTCATCCCGACGGCGTACCTGGCCAGCAGCTGCTCGAGCTCGATGACATCGGCGACGGGAAGGTCACCCATGTTGGCCACTCCTGTCGGTCGTCCCGGCGGCACCCCGAGGCAATCCCTTCGTCCACCGCCTGGTCACCATGGTGGACGAAGATAATGGAGTTCTCTCAAATCGGCAATCATACTGGCGCGCGGTTCGGGGGCCATGGGATAGTGGCCCGACGCCGGCGGCGGTCGAGGAGGATGAGGTGGGCGAGGCGACCAGCACGACCGGAGACCGTTGGCACCTGCGGACGGTGTCGGACGATCTCTCCCGTCGGTATCGGTCGAATGGATGGTGGAACGACGCCACCCTCGGTGAGCTGGTCGCTGCCGGACTGGGCCGCATCGGGCGCCACGCCGTTCCGGGTCCGATCGGTGGTGCACCCCTGGACGGGTACCTTCGCCGAGGTCGACCGCTCGGCCCGGGCGCTGGCCGGCGCCCTGCGGGCGGAGGGGGTCGGACCGGGCGACGTGGTGGCCTTCCAGCTCCCCAATTGGGTGGAGGCGGGGATCACCTTCTGGGCCGCCTCCTACCTGGGTGCGGTGGTCGTCCCGATCGTCCATTTCTACGGGGCCAAGGAGGTCGACTACATCCTCCGCACCGTGTCGCCCGACGTGATGGTGACCGCCGACCGCTTCGGTCACAACGACTACCTGACCACCTACGAGGGCCTGCTGTCGGAGAGCCCGGCACGCTGGTTGGTGGTCGGGGGAGCTGCCCGATCGGGAACTTCCTCCCGGGGCGAGCTCCATTGGCCGCGCTGCTCGACGCCGATCCCGTCCCCGGTCCGTGCCCGGGTCGATCCGGACACACCGGCCATCATCGCCTTCACCTCGGGCACCACCCGGGACCCCAAGGGGGTGATCCACTCGCACCGCACCATCGGGTGCGAGACCCGCCAGCTCGACTACATGTTCCCCACCGGTGGGCCGTCCCAGATCACCGGGGCCCCGGTCGGCCATTTCATCGGGATGCTCAACGCCTTCCTGATCCCGCTGCTCCGGGACAGAGCCCGGTGAACCTGATCGACGTCTGGGACCCGGCCGAGGTCCTCCGGATGATGCAGGAGGATGGTCTCAGTATGGGAGGCGGGGCCACCTACTTTCTCACCAGCCTGCTCGACCACCCGGACTTCACCCAGGAGCACCTGGCCCTCATGCCCGTTCGTCGGACTCGGTGGCTCGGCCGTCCCCGAGGCGGTCACCCGTCGGGCCACCGACCTCGGGATGAAGGTGTTCCGCTCCTACGGGAGCACCGAGCACCCGTCCATCACCGGATGCCTGCTCGACGAACCCGAGGCCAAGCGGCTCGCCACCGACGGCCGCGCCCTTCCCGGGGTCGAGTTCCGCCTCGACGAGGAGGGTCAGATCATCAGTCGCGGCCCCGACTGCTTCGTCGGCTACACCGACCCCGAGCTGACCGCATCGGTGTTCGACGACGACGGCTGGTACCGCACCGGCGATGTGGGTGTGGTCGACGACGAGGGCTACCTCACCATCACCGATCGCATCTCCGACATCATCATCCGGGGCGGGGAGAACATCAGCGCCGCTGAGATCGAAGAGCTCCTGATGGGCCTGGACGAGGTGGCCGAGGTGTGCGTGGTGGCCGAGCCCGACCAGCGGCTGGGCGAGCATGCGGCCGCCGTGCTCCGGGTGCGGGACGGGACGGACCGCGCCGAGCGTGGAGGCCCTCGGGAAGCGTCTCGGCTGCGGCCGGACTGGCCCGCCAGAAGTGGCCCGAGGCGGTCTACCAGGTCGAGGAGTTCCCGCGCACCCCCTCGGGCAAGGTCCAGAAGTTCGTGCTCCGCCAGCAGCTGCGGGACGGGAGCGCTGGCTCCGCCGACCCGAGCGGAGTCGAAGTAATTGCAGTTCTACTCATGAGAGAACTACGGTTCCTTCCGCCTCCGGCGCGGGGCAGCGGGCCGGGTCCGGGACCGGTCGGTGGCCCGTCACCGCCGACCGGAGCGGGAACCAGGAGGGCCCGGATGCACGACACGGACCACCGAGACGCCTGGGCGACACCGTCGGGGCCGCCGTGGTCGGCGTGACCGCGACCGTCTGTTGGCCGACGCCCGACCTGGCCGGGTGGTGCCTCGATGCGCTGGAGGCCAACGGCGTCCTGGTCTTCAAGGACCTCCACATCGACGACGCCACCCAGGTGGCCTTCTCCAAGTCGCTCGGTCGGGTCGAGCGGTTCCCCCACGACGATCCGCCGGAGATCTTCCGGGTCACCCTCGATCCCGTCGAAGAACCCCGCCGCCGCCTACCTGCGGGGCACCTTCGACTGGCACATCGACGGGTGCACCGATGACGTCCCGATCATGGCCACCGTCCTCAGCGCCCACGCCGTGGCCGCATCGGGTGGCGAGACCGAGTTCGCCAGCTCGTACGAGGCCTACGAACGCCTGTCGGCCGAGGAGAAGGCGCGGGCCGAGTCGACCCGGGTGGTGCATACCTTCGAGGCGGCGCAGCGGCTGATCAACGACGACCCGTCACCCGAGGAGTTGGCCATGTGGCGCCGCCGACCGTCGAAGGAGCACCCGCTGGTCTGGAGGCACCAGTCCGGTCGTCGGTCGCTGGTCCTGGGCGCCACCGCCTCGCACGTGGTGGGCATGGACCCCGACGAGGGCCGGGCCCTCCTGGACGAGCTGCTGGAGAGGTCCACCACCGCTGAGCAGGTCTATCGCCACCAATGGGCGGTCGGTGACCTGGTCATCTGGGACAACCGTGGCGTGCTCCACCGCGCCCTGCCCTACGACCCGGCGTCCCCCCGGGACATGCACCGGTGCACGCTGGCCGGCGACGAGGTCATCACAGTGAGCCGTGCGACGACCCGGCCGACCCGCCACGCGTCGCACCCCTCCCTGTGTCCGAGTGGCCCCCGGAGATGCGGGACGCCCTCGCCGCGCTCCGGCCGCCCAACCCCCGACATCCGTTCCCCGTCCCGCGACCCCGGTCGCCCCAAGGGTCTCAACGCGCTCGGGACCCTGGCCCACCACCCGGAACTGGCCCGGGCCTTCCACACCTTCAACGGCCACATCCTGTTCGCCACCTCGCTCTCGCCCCGCCAGCGCGAGCTGCTGGTCCTGCGAGTGGCGGCGGTGCGCCGGTCGGTCTACGAGTGGAGGCAGCACGTGCTCCTGGCCGCCGATGCCGGCATCACCGCCGAGGAGGTCGTCGTGGATCGCCGAGGGACCGGACGCACCGGGGTGGTCGCCGGTCGATCGGGCCCTGATCAGTGCGGTCGACGAGCTGCTGGCCGAGGCCAGGGTGGCCGACGCCACCTGGGAGGTGCTGGCCGCCGCGCTCGACGTCGAGCAGCTGCTCGACCTCATCTTCACCGTCGGGGCCTACGACGCCCTGGCCATGGCCCTCCGCTCGTTCGGCGTGCCGCTCGACGACGACCTGCAGTAAAGAGAACTCGCTTCTCTTTTTGAGAGATCAATGATATCGTAACGGCATCGCCCCACAGGAGGAACCAACGACATGGCGCACTTCCCGAAGCCGGCCGAGGGGAGCTGGACGGAGCACTATCCCCGAACTGGGCACGGGCACGGTCGACTACGAGGACTCCATCTCACCCGAGTTCTACGAGCTCGAGCGCAAGGCCATCTTCAAGAAGACCTGGCTCAACGTGGGCCGGGTCGAGGAGATCCCCCGCACCGGCAGCTACTTCACCAAGGAGCTCCAGTGCGCCGGGCACCTCGGTGATCATCGTGCGGGACAAGGAAGGAGGGGTCCGCGGCTTCCACAACATCTGCCGCCACCGTGGCAACAAGCTGGTGTGGAACGACTACCCGCGGGAGGAGACCAGTGGGGTCTGTCGCCAGTTCACCTGCAAGTACCACGGCTGGCGCTACGACCTCGACGGCTCCCTGAACTTCGTCCAGCAGGAGTCGGAGTTCTTCGATCTCGACAAGGTCGGACTTCGGGCTGGCTCCGGTCCAGACCGAGGTGTGGCAGGGATTCATCTTCGTCAATCTCGATCCCGACAACACCACCTCGGTCCAGGAGTACCTCGGTGAGCTCGGCGCCGGCATCGAGGGCTACCCGTTCGGCGAGATGACCCAGGTCTACAAGTACCGGGCCAACGTGGGCAGCAACTGGAAGCTCTTCATCGACGCCTTCGCCGAGTTCTACCATGCGCCGGTCCTGCACGCGAAGCAGGCCACCGACGACGAGTCGCGCAAGCTGCAGGGCTACGGGTTCGAGGCGCTCTCCTACGCCATCGACGGGCCCCACGGCATGGTGTCGGCGTGGGGGGGCATGTCGCCCCCCAAGGACCTGAACATGGTCAAGCCGATCGAGCGGGTGCTGCGCAGCGGGCTCTTCGGTCCGTGGGACCGGCCGGACATCGAGGGCCTCGACGCCGCTCCCGAACGGCCTCAACCCGGCCCGCCACCCGGCATGGGGCGAGGACTCCTTCGTCTTCTTCCCCAACTTCATGGTGCTGGTGTGGGCCCCGGGCTGGTATCTGACCTACCACTACTGGCCGACCTCCTACAACACCCACATCTTCGAGGGCACCCTCTACTTCGTGCCGCCGAAGAACGCCACCGAACGCCTGCGTCAGGAGCTGGCTGCGGTGACCTTCAAGGAGTACGGGCTCCAGGACGGCAACACCCTGGAGGCGACGCAGACGATGATCGAGTCACGCGCCGTCACCCAGTTTCCCCTCAACGACCAGGAGATCCTCCTGCGCCACCTGCACAAGACGGCCCGCCGCTACGTGGCCGACTACGAGCAAACCGCACCTGGCGGCGCGATTGTCGCCGACGTCGTGAGCGAGGAGACCCGATGACCGCAGTCGCTGCCCCACGAATTCGCCGACCTCGAGCCGTTCTCCGACTGGTGCCTCGGCACCGAGGCCGAGCGGTATGCCAAGCGGCTGTCGAGCTCGATGGAGGAGATGCAGGCGTTCTACGACGCCGCCTTCCCCCGGCTCGAGGAGATCCTCGCCTACCTGGACAAGTTCGAGCTGGACTCGCTGCCCGCCCGACGCCGAGCAGCTGCTGCTGCTGTGCTACTCGTTGGTCAACGTCTCCTTCCCCGTCGAGGTGTGGCGCCAGGCCCGGGTGCCCGACAGCGGCGCCGCCACCATGGACGCGGTCGATCGAGCCCCGTCGGTCTCGAGTCGAACGGCACGTGCGGATCGGCGTGATGGTGGGCCCCGAGCGGGGGCGCTACGGCACCAAGGTCGAGCGCCTGCTGGCCGACGCCCAGTGGGCCGAGGATGCCGGGCTGGCGTCGATCTGGATCCCGCAGATCCCTGACGACTTCGACGCCCTGACGGCGGCCACCCTGATCGGCGCGCAGACCACCCGGGTCGAGATCGGCACGGCGGTGGTTCCGGTGCAGCCGAGGCACCCGGTGGCGCTCGCCCACCAGGCCCTGTCCACCCAGGCCGCCTGCGGGGGGCGGCTGACCCTGGGTCTCGGCGTGTCCCACCACTGGGTGATCGACGAGATGCTGGGACTGCCCTACGAGCGACCGGCGGCCACCATGCGCTGCCTACCTCGACGTGCTCGACCGGGCCCTGGCCGGCCCGGGAATGGTCGATGTCGAGAACGACCTGTTCCGGATCCACAATCCGATCGATATCACCGACATCGTTCCGACGCCGGTGATGATGGCGGCCCTGGGCCCGGTCATGCTCCGCCTGGCCGGGGAGCGGACCGACGGCACCATCCTGTGGCTGGCCGACGAGCGGGCCATCGGCTCGCACATCGCACCGCTGATCACCGCATCGGCGGAGGCGGCCGGTCGTCACCCGCCGCGCATCGTGGCCGGCGTGCCCATCTGCCTGTGCCGCGACGACGAGGTCGACCGGGCCGTGGGTCGGGCCAACCGGGTGCTGTCCGAGTCGGAGGTCTCGCCCAACTACCAGAAGCTGCTCGACCGCGGGGATGCCCGCACGGTCGGGGACATCCTGGCCGCGGGCACGGAGCTCTCGATCGAGAAGCGGCTGCGGTCGTTCGCCGACGCCGGGGCCACCGACGTGTCGCTGCGGGTGGTCCCGATCGGTGACACCCGCGAGGAGAAGGTGGCCTCATCGAAGCGAACACGTGCGTACGTCGCCTCGCTGGCCGGATCGATCTGACTCGCCGACAGGCCTCAGGCCGCGGCGATCTCCTCCAGCGCGTCGCCCACCCGTCGCGGTTCGGTGATCATCCGGGCGTTACCGGCCGGACTGGTCGTGGCGGTAGATCTGGCCACCCTTCATGACGAAGCGGACCGACTGGGTGACGGAGACATCGCTGAGGGGATCACCGGGCACGGCGATGACGTCGGCCAGGAGGCCCGCTTCGAGCCGCCCGCGGTCGTCGACGTCGATCAACTGCGCGGACACGGTGGTGGCGGCGCGGATGGCTTGGAGCGGGGTCATCCCGCGGTCCACCAGGGCGACCAGCTCCTTGGCGTTCCTGCCGTGGGGGATGGCCGGGGCGTCGGTGCCACAGGCGACGCGGGCGCCCCGGCGGATGGCCCGGGCGATGGTCTCCCGGGCCCGGGGGAAGACCTCGGCCGCCTTGGCCTGCAGCTCGGGGGCGGCGTGCGACACGTCCATGGCCTCGGTCAGGTAGGTGGTGGCCACCAAGAAGGCGTCTCGTTCGATCAACAGGTCGAGGGTCTGGTCACTCATCAGCGAACCGTGTTCGATGCAGTCGATGCCAGATTCGAGCGCCACCCGGATGGCCTCGTCCCCGTGGCAGTGGGCGGCGACCTTCAGGCCGGCCCGGTGGGCTTCGTCGACGATCGCCTCCAACTCCTCAGTGGAGTACTGGCGGGCGCCGGCCGGGCCGGTGTGCGACATCACCCCACCCGAGGCGCTGACCTTGATGACCCGAGCGCCGTACTTGATCTGGTAGCGGACCGCCTTGCGGACCTCGGCCACGCCGTTGGCGATCCCCTCCTCGACGGTGAGGGGCAGCACGTGGGGGGCGAAGGCCTGGAACATGGTGGGGTCGAGATGGCCTCCGGTGGGGCTGATGGCATGCCCGGCCGGTACGATGCGCGGTCCTTCGCACCAGCCCATGTCGATGGCCTTCATCAGGGCCACGTCGAGCAGGATGCCCCCGGTCTGCACGAACAGCCCGAGATTGCGCACCGTGGTGAAGCCGGCCCGGAGGGTTCGACGGGCGTTGGCCACCGCTCGCAGCGTCCGCAGGGCCGGGTCCTCCTGGACCGGGATCAGCGGGCTGGCGTGGTTGGGCCCCCCCATCACCAGGTTGACTTCCATGTCCATCAATCCCGGAAGCATGGTGACGTCCCCGAGGTCGATCTCGGTGGCATCGCCCGGGACCGAGGAGGGCGAGACTCCCACGATTCGGTCGCCGTCGATGAGCAGGCCACCCGGCTCGACCAGCGTCCCCCCGTCGATGTCCACCATGCGGGCGCTGACCAGGTGGGTGGGGGGTTGGGGCGGGCGTGGCGGTGCCATGTCGACTCCTTGGGGGTGATAGCAACGTTATCGTTCCGGCGCTATCGAGTTTCCGCTGAGCGCGAGGTTTCGTACCGTAGCAAAGGGCCCCACCGGACGATCGGGCGTGGGGGAGCGGTCCGGCCGGCGCCCGGTGAGAATAAGGTTCTCATAAAATGCTACGATCAATTCCATGAGGGCAGCGCCCCACCATTGCGTCGTCGGCCGGCCGGCGTGACCGAGCGCCAGGCCGTCGTCCGGCGGCACGGCTACCACGCCCTTGCCGTCAAGCACGTCGTGCGGGAGACCGAGGAGGCCCGGTCGTTCGTTCTCGAAGTGCCCGATGAACTTCGCCGGACCTTCGAGTACCGGGCCGGCCAGTTCTGCTCCTTCCGGGTCCATATCGGGGAGGTCGAGTTGGCCCGTTGCTACTCGATGTCGAGCGCGCCGGAGACCGACGGCGACCTGACCTTCACCGTCAAGCGGGTCCCGGGTGGCGGGGTCTCCAACTGGCTGGTCGACAACGTCGCCAAAGGCACCCGCATCGAGCTCAACCCCCCGTCGGGCAACTTCTGTGTTCGAGAGGGCCGGCGCCCGATCATCGCCTTCTGTGGTGGCAGCGGGATCACGCCGGTGATCTCGATCGCCAAGAGTGTGCTGGCCACCACGTCCCGGCCGGTCAGCCTGCTCTACGCCAACCGGGACCGCGACTCGGTCATCTTCGACGAGCGGCTGGACGAACTGCGGGACCGTCACCCCGGGCGGCTCGACGTTCGCCACCATCTCGACCTCGAGGCCGGATTCGTCGACGGCGCCGCGGTGGCCACCTTCGTCGACGGCCGCCTCGATGCCGATTTCTACATCTGCGGGCCGGGGTCGTTCATGGAGCTGGTCGAGGCGACTCTGCTCGATCTCGGGGTCGAGTCCGAGGCCATCGCCATCGAGCGCTTCGAGACGGTGGTGGATGCGGAGGCGACCCCTCTCACCGAGACGGATCAGGCCGAGGTGCCCGATTCGATCCTGCTCATCCTCCGGGGGAAGAAGCACGCCATCGAGTACCACGCCGGCGACACCGTGCTGGAGGCGGCCCGCCGGGCCGATGTGCCGACCCCCTATTCCTGCGAGGCCGGCAGTTGCGCCACCTGCATGGCCTTCGTCCACGTGGGGGCGGTGACCATGCGGGTCAACGACGCCCTGACCTCCGACGAGGTGGGCGAAGGGTGGGTCCTGACTTGCCAGTCACGACCCGCCAGCCCTTCGTTGATTGTGGAGTTCGAGCCCCTGTGACCCCCTCTGGGGACTGGCGTCGCCGAGGTATTTGATAATCAAGTTCTCTTGACTGGAGAACTTAATCTTCGTAGGATGACGGCCCACCGGCCAGGGTCGGCGCCGTGCGCCAAGGGGGGCCGGGCCGAACCCTGATCGAACGGAGGATGCATGCCCACCACTGTCGCCAGCCGGGTTGCCATCGTGACCGGGGCCGGCTCGGGCATCGGGCGGGCCATCGCCCTCCGCCTGGGCCACGACGGATTCGCCGTCGTCGTCCTGGACCTGGACGAGAAGGCGGCCCGGGTGGTGGCCGAAGAGCTCTCCGACCTCGGGCTCCACGGGTTCGCCCTCGGCGGTGTCGACGTGTCCGACCGGGCGCAGGTGGACGCGGCGGTCGAGCGGGTCCGGACCGAGGTGGGACCGCCGGCAGTCCTCGTCAACAATGCCGGGATCCCCGGATTCAAGGCCTTTTTGGACATCACCGACGAGAAGTGGGACCGGATCATGGAGGTCAACCTCAGCGGCCCCTTCTACTTCGCCCAGGCGGTGGTGCCCGACATGATCGAGGCCGGTTGGGGCCGGATCGTGAACATCTCGTCATCGAGCGCTCAGTCCGGACAGCCCTACATGGTCCACTACGTCACGTCCAAGGCCGGCCTGATCGGTTTCACCAAGGCGCTGGCCCTCGAGCTCGGTCCCACCGGGATCACCGTCAACACCATCCCTCCTGGCTTCGTCGACACGCCCATGCTGCGAGGATCCGAGCAGCGCGGTCTGCTGGGCGGGAGCGTGGAGGACAACGCCGAGCGCACGCCGGTACGGCGTGCCGGCACCCCCGAGGACATCGCCCACGCCTGTTCGTTCCTGGTCTCCGACGGGGCCAGTTACGTCACCGGGCAGGTGATCGGGGTGAACGGCGGCCGCAACACATGAGGTGGCCATCGGCCGGCAGCGAGGGCCGGGCCGGCGCCCTGCCCAGGTCCAGCGCAGTGAAACACTGAACGTTCGAAGGGAAACCCATATGCTCGATCTCAACGATCTGATCCTCATCAGTGTCGATGACCACATCATCGAACCGCCGGACCTCTTCGTCCACCACCTCGAGGCCAAGTACCAGGACCGGGCGCCCAAATTGGTCCGCAACGAGGAGGGGTCCGACGTCTGGACCTTCGGTGAGGTGGTCATGGAGACGGCGGCCCTCAATGCGGTGGCCGGTAGGCCCAAGGAGGAGTACGGCCTCGAGCCGCAGAGCCTCGACGAGGTCCGTCCCGGCTGCTACGAGGTGGACGAGCGGGTCAAGGACATGAACGCCGGCGGCGTCCTGGCGTCGATGAACTTCCCGTCGTTCCCCACCTTTACCGCCCGGGTGTTCGCCTCTGACGACCGTGACTTGTCGCGGGCACTGGTGCGGGCCTACAACGACTGGCACATCGACGAGTGGTGCGGCGCCCATCCCGGCCGATTCATTCCCATGGCGGTGCCGGTCATCTGGGATCCCGAGGAGACCGCCGACGAGATCCGGCGCACCTCGGCCAAGGGGTGCCACTCACTGAGCTTCACCGAGAACCCGGCCGCCCTGGGCTACCCCAGCTTCCATGACGAGTACTGGAACCCGGTGTGGAAGGCCTGCTGTGACACCGGCACCGTGCTCTCGATCCACCTCGGATCGTCGGGCCGTCTCTCCATCCCGGCCGTCGACTCGCCACCGGATGTGATGATCACCCTGCAGCCGATGAACATCCAGTCGGCCGCGGCCGACCTTCTGTGGTCGCGGGTGCTGAAGAACTTCCCCGACCTCCGGGTGGCCCTCTCCGAGGGGGGAACGGGATGGATCCCCTACTTCCTCGATCGCGTCGACCGGACCTTCGAGATGCACCACACCTGGACGCTCCAGGACTTTGGCGGTCGACTGCCCTCCGAGGTGTTCCGCCAGCACTTCCTCACCTGCTTCATCAGCGATCCGGTGGGGGTGGAGCTGCGGCATCGGATCGGCATCGACAACATCGCCTGGGAGGCGGACTACCCCCACAGTGACTCCATGTGGCCGACCGCACCCGAGGAGTTGCAGGCGACGTTCCGCTCCTTCGACGTCCCCGATGACGAGATCCACAAGATGACCCACGAGAATGCCATGCGCTGGTACACGTTCGACCCCTTCGTCCACGTTCCCCGGGCGGAGGCCACCGTGGGGGCGCTCCGCCGGAGCGCGGAGG
Organism: uncultured Acidimicrobiaceae bacterium; assembly: GCA_963774885.1. GTDB lineage: Bacteria > Actinomycetota > Acidimicrobiia > Acidimicrobiales > RAAP-2 > Bog-756. Next base: position 232,701 of record CAVZGQ010000002.1, on the reverse strand, counting down.
GCCACGATGTGTCGATCATGTCCCGCAGCACCCGGGTGCGCACTCCGGACGAGAAGCTCGAGGGGTTCCGGAAACGGGCCCGGCGCGCCATGGCCGCTGAGCGTTGATAGGCGGACACGCCGTGGGTCCGATGAAGCAGATGTCGCTGGTGGGGTTCATGCAGGCGGGGAACGCCACGGTCTACGCGGGATCGTGGCGACATCCCGCCACCGAACACGGGTTTCTCACCGCCGGCTACTACGCCAAGCTGGGCCGGACCCTCGAAGAGGGCTGCTTCGACATGATGTTCTTCGACGACCGGCTGGCCATGCCCGGCATCTACGGCGGCTCGGTGGCCGAGGCGGTCCGTCACGGCGCCCGTCCGGTGAAGCTCGACCTGAGCATCGTGCTGGGGGTCATCGCTGGGGCCACCCAGTCGATCGGCCTGGGTGCCACCTACTCGACGACGTACTACTCGCCGTACCACGTGGCCCGGACCTTCGCCACGCTGGACCACCTCACCGGCGGTCGGGCGGCGTGGAACGTGGTGACCTCGGTGAACGACAGCGAGGCCCAGAACTTCGGGGTCGAACAGGTGCTGGGCCACGATGAGCGCTACGACCGGGCCGACGAGTTCCTCGAGGCCACGACCGGCCTGTGGGACACCTGGGAGGACGACGCGCTGGTACTGGACCGGGTCGGTGGTGTGTTCGCCGATCCGAAGAAGGTCCACGAGCTCAATCAGACGGGCAAGTGGTTCTCGGTGCGGGGCCCGTTGACCGTCCCGCGTTCCCCCAGGGCCGGCCGGTTCTCCTCCAGGCCGGCTCGTCGGGCCGTGGCCGGGACTTCGCCGCCCGTTGGGCCGAGGTCATCTTCACCGGCGACCCCAACATCGAGGTGGCCCGTAGCCACTACAAGGACCAAAAAGAGCGCATCGGCGAGGACGGGCGGGATCCCGACTCGGTGAAGATGTTGCCCATGGCCTACACGGTGGTGGGGGAGTCGACTGCCCAGGCGCAAGAGCGCGAGCAGATGTTCCTGAACGATCTCGTCGATCCGATGGCGTCGATGACCCTGTTGTCCGAGCTGATGAATTATGACTTTTCCGGCATGGCGCTCGACGCGCCGATCACCGACGAGCTCATCGAGTCGGTGTCCGGCATCCGGGGACTGGTGCAGAACCTCCGCACCCACATCGGCGGGGACACCGTGACGCTGGGCGACCTGGCCGGTCATCGGGCCACCCTGCTGCAGGGTCCACGCTTCGTCGGTACCGGCCCCCACGTGGCCGACCAGATGGAGGAGTGGTTCACCACCGATGCCTGCGACGGTTTCGTGATCGCGGCCACCCATACCCCCGGTGCGTACGAGGACATGGTCAGGCTGGTGGTTCCTGAGCTCCAGCGGCGCGGGGTCTTCCGCGACGGCTATACCGGTGCCACGCTGCGCGAGAACCTCGGGCTCGCCCGCCCCGAATGCGCCCCGCATGGATGAGGCGGATGGCCCGCTCCGTGGGCTCCGGGTGGTCGACGCGGCCACGCTGGTCGCCGGCCCGCTGGTGGCCACCGCGCTGGGTGAGTTCGGTGCCGAGGTGATCAAGGTCGAACAGCCCGGCGCGGGCGATCCCTTGCGCACCTGGGGGGACCGCAAGGACGGCATCGGCCTGGTGTGGAAGAGCGTCAGCCGGAACAAGCGGTGCATCACCCTCGACCTTCGCCAGGCTGACGGGCAGGACCTCTTCCACCAGCTGCTGGCGGTCAGCGACGTGGTGGTCATGGGCAACCGGCCGAGCGCGCTGCACCGCTGGGGCCTCGACTACGAATCGATCCACGCACGCCACCCACAGCTGGTGATGCTCCACATCAGCGGGTACGGCCGCGGCGGCCCGTCCAGTGATCGACCGGGGTTCGGAACCCTGGCCGAGGCGATGAGCGGCTTCGCCCAGGTGACCGGGCAACCCGACGGCCCACCCACCCTGCCGCCGTTCATGCTGGCCGACGGGGTGGCCGCCCAAGCCGCCGCCTGGGCGGTGATGATGGCCCTCTACCATCGGGACGTGCGCGGGGGGACCGGTCAGCTGGTCGACGTCAACCTCATCGAGCCCCTGGCCCGACTCATCGAGTCCTCCACCCTCGCTTTCGACCAGCTCGGCGTCAGCCCGGCCCGGGTCGGGAACCGACTCCCGGCCAGTGCTCCTCGCAATGCCTACCGGACCGCCGACGACAAGTGGCTGGCCATCTCGAGTGCCTCCTCCAACATCGTCGTCCGGGTCTACCGGTCCATCGGTCGGGACGACCTGGCCGACGACCCCGACTACGTCGATCCGGTCCGTCGGCAGCAGCGGGGGCTCGAGGTCGATGCCCTGGTCGCCGAGTGGGTGCAGCAACGGACGTTGGAGGAGGCCATGAAGGTGTTCCTTGATGCCGAGGTGGCCGCCGCCCCCATCTACGATGCCGAACAGCTGCTGGCCGACGAGCATCTCCTGGCCCGGGGCACCTTCCCCCTGGTCGATGACCCGGACCTGGGACCGGTGCGAGTGCAGGCCCCGGTCGCCCAGCTCACCGAGACACCGGGGGGCATCACCCACCTCGGTCAGGCCCTCGGCGCCGAGAACGACGCCGTCTACCGGGACCTGCTCGGCATCGAGCCCGACCGCGTCGACCAGCTGCGGGCGACCGGCGTCATCTGACCATCTCCACCCGGAGGCAACGTTGTACACACCTCGAGCACGACGATCAGAGCTGGCCACGCCGGCGAGCAGCGAGCGGATGTGCGAGAAGGCGCCGGGCTCCGGTGCCGACCTCGTCTTCCTCGATCTCGAGGACGCCTGCGCACCGCTGATGAAGGAATCGGCACGGGCTACCGCCGTCGATGCCCTCACCCAGCTGGACTGGGGCCGGACGGTCCGGGCGGTGCGTGTAAACGGCCTGGAGACACCGTGGTGCTACGGCGACGTCGTCGAGATCGTGACCGGGGCCCGTGACTCGCTCGACGTGCTCATCGTCCCGAAGGCCCGCTCGGCGCGGGACGTGTGGTGGTTCGACGTGCTCCTCACCCAACTGGAGGCCAAGCTCGGGCTGGAGAAGCGCATCGGGCTGGAGGTGCTGATCGAAGAGGCCGAGGGCCTGCTCAACGCGGCCGATATCGCACGGGCCAGTGACCGGTTGGAAGCGATCATCTTCGGAGCCGGAGACCTGTCGGCTTCGTTGCACGCCCGGGTGGATGGCAACTTCGACCCCCTGGGTGAGTACCCCGGCGACTTCTGGCACTTCGCCCGGGTCCAGATCCTGGCTGCGGCCCGGGGAGCGGGGGTCGACGCCATCGACGCCCCCTATCCGGCGTACCAGGATCCCGATGGCTACCGGCGGGCGGCCGAGCACGCCAGCCTGCTGGGTTTCGACGGAAAGTGGGCCATCCACCCGGGCCAGATCCCGATCGCCAACGCGGTGTTCGCTCCCACCGCCGCCGAGATCGCCGACGCTGAGGAGTCGATCGCCGTCTACCGCAGGTCGGAGGCCGAAGGGGTGGGTGCCATCGGGCGGGAGGGCACGCTGGTCGACGCCGCCCACATGCGTCTGGCCGCCAACGTGCTCTACAAGGCGACCCTCGTCGAGTCGGAGACCCCCGAGTCCCGATGAGACCGCTTCCCGAGCTCACCCCGTGGACCGGATGGTTCTGGACCTCCGGCGCCGACGGGCAACTCCGCATCCAGTGCTGCTCCGACTGCGGCACGCTGGTCCACCCACCGGTTCCGATCTGCCCCGCCTGTCGCAGCCATTCCTCGGCACCCGACGCCGGTCTCCGGTCGGGCCACCGTGGTCGGGTACACCGTCAACCAGCACCAGTGGACCCCCGACCTCCCCCCGCCCTACGCCATCGCGGTGGTGGCGCTCGCCGAGGACCCGTCCGTGCGCCTGACCACCAATGTCGTCGGGTGCGATCCCGGCGACGTCGGCATCGGACTCGAGGTGGTCGTCTGCTTCGAGCACATCGACGATGTCTGGCTGCCCATGTTCGAGCCGACCGGGGAAACCGCCACCAGCGATCCGATCGAGACGCCCCGGCTCCCCGCCCCGCGCCGGCCGACGAGTGACCGATCGATTCGAGCATGACGCCGTCCTCTCCGGCGTGGGGCGATCCGCTCTCGGACGGAGGCTGATGGTCGACCCCCTCTCGCTGACCATCGACGCCTGCCTCGAAGCGGTGTCCGACGCGGGATTGGACCTCGAGGACATCGATGGCCTGTCCACCTATCCCGGCGCGGTCGGGATGGGCATGAGTGAAGGCGGTGTGACCGCGGTCGAGGAGGCCCTCCGCCTCCACCCCACCTGGATCAACGGTGGCGGCGACATCCCCGGACCGGGGGGTGCGGTCATCGCGGCCATGCTGGCGGTGGCTTCTGGGCTCTGCCGGCACGTCCTGTGCTTCCGGACCGTGTGGGAGTCGACCTTCGTCTCCCTCGGCCTCCGTCCGGTCGGTGGTGGGCGGGCGTCTGGCGGACAACAATGGCGAGCGCCGTTCGGCGCCCTCTCGGCGGCCAATTGGATCGGGGCCAATGCCAATCAGTACCTGCACCGTTACGGTGCGACACGCGAGATGCTCGGGCTCATCGCCATCAACGGACGCCGGAACGCCGGCCCTCAATCCGGCGGCCATCTACCGTCAGCCGATGACCATGGACGACTACATGGCCGCCCGGCCGATCACTACGCCGTTCGGCCTGTACGACTGCGATGTGCCCTGCGACGGCGCTATCGCGGTGGTGGTGTCCGACGCCTCGGTGGCCGGCGACCTCCCCAGCCCGGCCATACGCATCGAGGCGGTCGGCACCCAGATCCTCGAGCGGGTCTCGTGGGACCAGGGCACCGTCACCCACGAGCCCCAGGTGCTCGGCCAGGCTGCCCACCTCTGGACCAGGACCGACCTTCGACCACCCGACGTGGACCTGGCTCTTGTCTACGACGGCTTCACCTTCAATGCCATCTCCTGGATCGAGGCGCTGGGGTTCTGTGCCCTCGGCGAGGCTCAGGAATGGCTCGACGGCGGCAAGCGGATCGCCCTGGATGGCGAGCTCCCCGTCAACCCGCACGGCGGTCAGCTCAGCGAGGGGCGGACCCATGGATTCGGCTTCATCTACGAAGCGATGAAGCAGCTCCGCCACGTGGCCGGCGAACGGCAAGTGGCCGATGCCACTACCGCGGTGGTCACCACCGGGGGAGGAACGCCCTCGGGTGTCCTGCTTCTACGCCGCGACGGATCGTGATGCTCGAACCCCGGCGAGGAATGAGAGTCGTGTTCTCATCGACCGGCCCGGGCCCTCGACGGGACGCAGTGCGTGCTCGACCGGTGGCCTCCCAACTCTCGCCTCGATGTCCGGACTCGACCGTCGGAACCCCATGACGAACAGGGCATTCGGCCCATCGGGAGCGTGCGCCACACCCACCTCCTCGACACCACAATCTCGGAAACGGGAGACTCAGGACTGACCAAGCAAACTCTCTTTTTCTGATATACGGTGTTCTGGCCATGCCGGGGGAGGTTGGCTCGGTACGGTGCCGGGTCAGTCTCTGAGAGCCGGGGTCCTGAGCGACCGACAAGGGGGAGCATACGGTGCTTCAATTCGTGATCGCGGGACTGGTGCTGGGGGGCATCTACGCGATCGCGTCCGCCGGACTCGTCATCACCTACACCTCGTCGGGCATTCTGAACTTCGCCTTCGGTGCGTTGGCCTTCTTCATCGCCCGCTTCTACTACTACCTCCACACCCAGGAGAGCTGGGCCATCGTGCCGGCCGCCATCGTCTCCATCGTGATCGCCGCGCCGGCGCTCGGGGTGTTCCTGTACGCGGTCCTCTTTCGCTTCCTGCGCCTGGCATCGCCGCTGATCAAAGTGGTGGCGACGATCGGGCTTCTCGTCGCCATCCCCTCCCTGGCCACCCTGATCTTCGGCAACCAGGCCATCGAGCAGGCACCAGGGTTGGCACCCGAGCCCGTGCACGTCTTTCACTTCATCGGCGTACCGGTGACCCTGGACCAGGTCATCGTCTACATCTGCGTCGTGGTCACCGTGGTGGTCGGGGCCCTGGCCCTGCGGTACACGGACGTTGGCCTCAAGGTGAGGGCGATGGTCGACTCACCGGCGATGACCGATCTGTCGGGCACCAATCCGACGGCCATCTCGGTCGGGGTGTGGGCGGTCAGCACCTTCTTCGCCGGGCTGGCCGGTGTGCTCGCCGCCCCGATCATCGGGCTCGACGCGGCCAACTTCACGCTCCTCATCGCGGCCTCGTTCGCGGCGGTCGTCGCCGCCCGGCTCCGGAGCCTGCCGGTGGCGGTCGGCGTCGCCCTCCTGATGGGAATCGCCACATCCCTCATCCAGCGATATCTCCCGCCTGCCAGCGCCTGGACCAGCGAGATCATCGATGCCGTCCCCTTCATCGTGATCGCCCTGGTCCTCGTCTACAACCTGGTCCGTCGGGGACGGGTAGGGGACGCCGAGGCGTGGGGTGGGGCCTTGGACCGGGCCATCACGCCCCAAGGCGAGAGCCGGCTTGCCGGATCGACCCATGACGTAGTGGAGACGGCGTCGCTGGGCTTCCTCGGAAGGTACGCAGGCCCGCTGGTCCTGATCGCACTGGCGCTGGCCGTGCCACTCATCCTGACCGGCTACTGGGTCGGCCTGGCCGCCCAGGCCTTCGCCTACGGTGTCATCTTCCTCTCCTGGACGCTGGTCACCGGCGAGGGCGGCATGCTCTGGCTGTGCCAGATCACCTTCGCCGGGGTCGGCGCACTCACCACCGCCCAGCTTGCCAACAACCATGGATGGCCGGTGCTCGCCGCGGTCGTCGCCGGAGGCCTGGTCGCCTGCGTGATGGGAGTCGTCGTCGGGTTCTTGAGCATCCGGCTGGGCGACCTCTATGTCGCCCTGGTCACCCTCACCTTCGGGCTCCTCATGGAGAATCTGGTGTTCACCTTGCCCAGCTTCGTGAACCAGGGTCTCGGGCTGAACCTGAACCGACCCAGTTTTGCGGCGTCCGACGTCTCCTTTGCCTACCTGTGCCTGGTGGGCTTCGTCATCGTGGCCCTGTTCATCGTCAATTTCCGCCGATCGACCACCGGGCTCGCCCTCAATGCGGCCCGTTGGAGTGAGGCGGGTGCCATGACGTCGGGCATCAGCGTGGTGCAGATGAAGGTGATTGCCGGAGCCCTGGCGGCACTCATCGCCGGCATCGGTGGAGGGTTGTTGGCGGTAGCGCAGACGACGTTCCAGCCCAGTGAGTTCGCCACCTTTGCCGGGATCATCTGGCTGGCCGTGCTGGTCACCATCGGCGTGCGTTCGACAGCGGCGGCACTGGTGGCCGCATTTGCCTTCGTCATGCTTCCGGCGCTCTCACAGGCCTACCTGCCGACGTGGACGGCAAACCTGCTGCCGGTGCTCTTCGGCCTCGGCGCCATCTCGGTGGCCAGGTACCCGGACGGTGTTCTCGCCGAACAGAGTCGGCGACTGCGACACCTGGTCCTTCGCGTGACGCCCGGCCGTGTCGGCGATCCGCAGCTCGCCGATCTGGTCAGCACCGGGACCGACCGACGTGCCGCCCGTCGAGGCGACCACCATGCTCGCGGAGCACGCCTCGTGATGACCGTGTTGGCCGGTGTCCCCGGTGCCGGACGCCCCAACCAGTGGAACGCCGGCGCTGTCGGCCAACGACGTCACGGTCCGCTTCGGCGGCCTCAACGCCCTGTCCAACGTATCCCTGGAGGTCGAGCGCGGGACCATCGTCGGCCTGGTCGGCCCCAACGGGGCTGGGAAGTCGACCCTCCTCGGCGTGCTCTCCGGGCTCCTGCGGCCCAACTCGGGAAGGGTGTGGCTGCAGGGCGAGGACGTGACCAACGCCTCGGTCCGATCGCGGGCTGCCCGGGGCATGGCTCGGACGTTTCAACAGCCCGAGCTGTTCATGGGACTGACCGTACGCGAACACCTGGTGGTGGCCCACCGAGCGCGGGTATCGCCGCAGTCGCCTCTGGCGGGACATGCTCGATCCGCGCTCGCTTCTCCGACCCTCAGCGGCCGAGAACGAACGGGTGGACGGCCTGCTCGAGCTCCTGAGGCTCACCGGGGTGGCCAAAGCCCCGGTGGCGGCCTTGCCGCTGGGGGTGGTGCGCCTTGTCGAGGTCGGTCGTGCGCTGGCCAGCGAACCCCACGTCCTCCTCCTCGACGAGCCACTCTCCGGGCTCGACCTCATCGGGTCGGAGACGCTGCTTTCCGTGTTCAGGCGGATCGTCGCCCAGAGCGAGCACCACCTCTCGCTGGTCATCGTGGAGCATGACGTCGCCGCGGTTCTCGCCCTTTCCAATTCCGTCGTCGTCCTCGACTTCGGAACCTGCATCGCGGCCGGGAGTCCGGAGGAGATCCGCAACGATCCGGCGGTGCGCGCCGCCTACCTGGGCGACAGCGAACTTCCGCAGCGATCAGGTGAGACGCAGCCAGAAGCGAAGGGCGAGCCCCCCGGGGAGCGGGATCGGCATGACTGAGCCCCTCTTGCAGGCGCAGGACGTCGATGTCCGGTACGGAGCGTCGCAAGCACTGTTCGGCGTCTCGATCGATGTCGCCCCCGGGACGGTCCTGGCCGTCCTGGGGGCCAACGGCGCCGGCAAGAGCACGCTGGCGCGTGCCATGTCCGGCCTGGTGGCACCGGCCGCCGGCCGCGTCATGTTCGACGGGAGAGACATCACCGGGCTACCGGCTCACCGCATCCGGAGGCTCGGATTGACCTACGTGCCGGAGGGGCGCGGGATCTTCCCCGGCCTCTCGGTGACCGACAACTTGCGGATGGCAGCGGCGAACGAACCGCGCCACGATCGAGCGGCGGCGCTCGAACGGGCCGTCGAGAGCTTTCCGGTACTGGGGTCCCGCCTTTCGCAGCGTGCGGGAAGCCTCTCGGGCGGAGAACAGCAGATGCTGGCATTGGCCCGGGCGTTCGCGGTCTCCCCCAAGCTGATCATCGCCGATGAGCTGTCACTTGGGTTGGCACCGCTCATCACCGAATCGGTGTTCGAAAGCCTCGAGGAAGCCCGGCGCTCCGGGATCACCATCGTGCTGAGTGAGCAGTTCGTACACCGGGCCCTGGCCATGGCCGACAGTTGCGTGATCCTCACCCGTGGTCGGGTGGGTTGGAGCGGTCCCGCCTCTGAGGCCGGCCAAGAGGTCATCGACCGGTATCTGGGCGAAGCAGAGACCGAACTCTCGTATTCATCGGATCCGGGATCGTGACGTGGGCACAAGGAGCGGTGTCCTCGACGTGCGAGCACGAGCGACCACGGTGCGCCGGAAGCGCCGGGTCGTGACTCATATCAGTGTCAACCAATCATGCATGAACACTATGGAGGAACGATGCCTGTCAAACGGATAATGAGCAAGGCTCTACTGGTAGCAGTGGTGGCCCTGCCCGTCATCGCTGCCGGATGCTCGAGCAGTAACTCGGCCACGACGACGTCGACGACGGCGTCCTCGACGGCGTCCTCCGGATCCGGGACCAAAGCACCGATAACCCTGGCCTACGTCACCGACCTCACCGGGGAGGGGGCATCACAGAACGCATCGTCACCAGCCGGATTCAATGCTCGGATCGCCCTGCAGAATTCGATGGGCGGAGTGAACGGGCACATGCTGGTACCCCTGGTGATCGACGACCAGACCAGTCCCTCGGCAATTCTCACTGCGGTACAGAGCGCAGACTCGAAGGCGTTCGGGATCGTCTCGCAGAGTCCGCTGTTCTTCCTGGGCGCCAAGTATCCCCAACAGGTGGGCGTCCCGGTCACCGGCTCCTACGACGACGGCCCGGAGTGGGGTACCCAGCCCTACACCAACATGTTCGCCTCCGACGAGGGGAGCGTCGACCCCAAGTATCCGGTGAACACCCTGCTGGGAACCTTCATCAAGCAACACGGTGGGACCACCCTCGGCTCGTACGGCTACAGCATCTCGCCGTCGTCCAGCCGGGCGGCAATCAGTGCCGCGGAGTCGTTCAAAATCGCAGGCGGCAAGGTCGGGGTTCTCGACACCACGGTCCCCTTCGGCAGTGTGGATTTCACGAGCACGGCGCTGGTAGCGAAGCAGAACAACATCGATTCCATGGTGCCGGCCCTCGACAACAACTCCAACTACGCACTGGCGACTGCCCTCAAGCAGGCAGGCGTGAAGCTCAAGGCTGTTGTCTTCGCAACCGGCTACGAGCCAGATGTGATCACCTCACCGGTATGGTCCACGCTGCAGGGCTTCTACTTCCTGTCACTGTTCCGCCCGTTCAGCTTGCCGAACGCTGGCACCCAACAGATGGCGGCCGCGCTGCAGAAGTACGAGCATTTCACCCCGACCCAGTTCCCGACCTTTGGTCAGTACGAGTCATGGGTGGGAGCGGACCTGATGATCAAGGGTCTCCAATTGGCTGGGCCGAATCCGACTCGGGCCGGCGTGATCACCGCACTCCGGGGTGTGAAGTCGTACGACGCCGACGGGCTGTTGCCCCAGCCCATCGACTACGCCACCATCTTCGGGCATGACGCGCCGGAATGCACCTGGATCATGAAGGCCGAGACCAAGGGGTTCGCGGCGATCTCCCCGACGCCGACCTGCGGGCACGACGTGCCCGGTACGTCGACGGCATCGGCCAGTTCCTAGCGCCGGAACGCCCGAGGGGAGCGCTCGCCCGATCCTCCCGGAGTGCGTGGAGAGTGAAGACACAGGCAGCGGTGCTCTGGGACGGTGAGTAGGAGAGATGACCGAGTCACGACAGTACAAGAGGACGAGGACATCCCGGGTACGTGACCAGTGGCAGGACGATCGGACCAGGGCGAGCCTCGACCGGATCCGCACGCCGAAGGGCTCCGGGCTCAGCGCACCGTCCGGAAGAACTGCGCGACATCCTGGGCGAACAGCTCAGGCTGCTCCATGGCCGCGAAGTGACCACCTCGGGGCATGACCGCCCAGTGGGTGAGGTTGTATTGCGCGGCTACCCAGGAGCGGGGCCAGCGCAGAACCTCCTTCGGGTACCGCGCCACACCGGTGGGAACGCCGATGAAGGGCAACGCCTCCTTCAGCACCCCGGTCTGGTTGGTCTCCCAGTAGAGACGAGCCGCGGACGCAGCGGTCTGGGTCACCCAGTACACCATCACGTTGGTGAGAAGCTGGTCTCTCGAGAAGCAGTTCTCCGGATGCCCGTCACAGTCGCTCCAGGTGCGAAACTTCTCGACGATCCAGGCCAACAGCCCCGCGGGAGTGTCGTTGAGGGCGGCGCCGATGGTCTGGGGCTTGGTGCCCTGCTCGGTGGCGTAGGCGGCCTCTTGCCGCTGGAACGCTCCCATGGCGGCCAGATCGCCCTGCTCCTCGACGGTGAGCTCGCCCGGGACCTCCGGGCGGCGACCGACCGGCATGTTGAGATGGATGGCTGCACAGTGCTCCGGATCGAGGGCGGCGACCCTGGTGGTCACCTGAGCACCCCAGTCACCGCCCTGGGCCGTGTAGCGCGGATAGCTGAGTCGGTCCATCAGCACGATGAAGGCCAGGGCGATCCGACCTACGTCCCAGCCCCGCTGGCGGGGCGGCTCGGAGAAGCCGTACCCCGGGAGCGAGGGGGCGATCACGTGGAACGCGTCCTCGGCCCGACCGCCGTAGGCGGGGGGATCGGTCAGCCGGGGAATGAGGTCGAGGAACTCGACCACCGAGCCCGGCCAGCCGTGGGTGATCATCAGCGGGAGGGCGTCCGGATGGGGGGACCGGGCGTGGATGAAGTGGATGGACTGCCCATCGATCCGGGTCCGGTAGTGCTCGAACCCGTTGAGCCGCTCCTCTTGGGCCCGCCAGTCGTACGTCTGGCGCCAGTAGCCGACCAGATCGCGCAGGTAGTCGACGGGAAGTCCGGCGTCCCAGGCGATCCCCTCGGGTTGGTCGGGGAAGCGGGTACGGTCCAGTCGGCTCCGAAGGTCCTCGAGCACCGAGTCGTCCACCTCGACGCGGAACGGCTCGATCGCCTCGCTCATCGACCGGTCCCTGTCCCCACTGTCCATCCTCCTCGTGCCGTCTGCGCCAGGCAAGCATGCCGCAGGCAGGCACTCCGCGGGGGGTATCCGGTACCCTCGGGTCAACAACCGGTCGAGCACGGGCGCACACGACGACAATGGATCTAGACCTCACTGCCGAACAGCAACTGGTGGTGGACGCCGTCCACGGGCTCCTCGCCGGTCACTGCTCTTCCGATGTGGTCCGGGAGAGTGAGCCGGCTGGCTTCGACCCGAAACTGTGGGCGCTGCTCTCCCAGCTCGCCGGCCCGGCCATCGGTGTCCCCGAGGACCGGGGTGGGGGAGGGGCCTCTCTGCTCGACCTGGAGCTGATCAGCGAGCAGCTGGGTGCCTTTCTGGCCCCCGTCCCCTTCATCGACGGTGCGGTGGCCGGGCGCGCCCTGGCCGAGAGCGGCGACGCGGGCCGGGCGAGCCTCGAGGCCCTGATCCAGGACCCGACCACGGTCGCCACCGTTGCCCTGTGCCCGGCGGTGAAGGGCACGGCTCGACTGGTTCCCTCGGGGGGCATCGCCGGCATGGTCATCGCCATGGACGGTAACGAAATGGTCGTCGTGACCGGCGACCCGAATGGGGGTGGACAGAGGAATCTCGGGTCATCCCCACTGGCCGATCGATCCGTCCGGGGTGCCGGCCGGTCGGTGCTCGCCGCAGGGACTGTCGCCGACGGGACTCACCGGCAGGCCCAGGACGAGTGGCGGGTACTGATGAGCGGCGCGCTGGTCGGTATCGGTGAGGCGGCCCTGACTCTCGGAGTCGAGTACGCCAAGAATCGTCATCAGTTCGGCGTGCCGATCGGGTCGTTCCAGTCGATCGCCCGCGACCTGGCCGATGTGGCCACGCTGGTGGACGGGGCCCGGCTCCTCTCCCGGGAGGCCGCCTGGGCACGAGCCGAGGAGGATCAGGACTTCCCGTCGCTGTCGTCGATGGCCTTTCTCTTCGCCACACGGGCTGCCCGACGTGCCACCAACGTGGCACTGCACGTGCACGGTGGGTACGGCTTCACGCTCGAGTACGACATCCAGCTCTACTACCGGAGGGCCCAGGCGTGGCCGCTCGCACTGGGTGACCCACGACGGGGAGTGGCACTCCTCGCCGACTCCCTCCTCGGTCCGGTCGAGGTGGCGTGATGGACTTCCGGCTCGGCTCGAAGAGCGACACCTTCCGCGCCGAGGTGCGCAGCTTTTTGGACGAGAACCTCAGCCCCGAGGTGGTCGAACGGGCCCACCGGACCGGCACCATGCACGACAGCGACTTCCACCGGGCCCTCGGTCGACAGGGCTGGATCGCCGCCTCATGGCCAGCCGAGTACGGCGGCCAGGAGCGTGATCCCTTCGAAATGACCGCTCTGCGTGACGAGCTCCGACTCGCCGGTGTGCCCACCGACGGCATGGGGCTGTCGATGATCGTGTCCCAGACGATCCGGCGGGTGGGGACCGACGAGCAGAAGCGCGAGCTCCTGCCCCGTGCTCTGGCCGGTGAGATCATCATCTCGCTCGGCTACAGCGAGCCGGACTCGGGGTCGGATGTCGCCTCCATCAAGACCAGGGCCGATCGTGACGGGGACGAATGGGTCATCAACGGGCAGAAGATGTTCACGACGCTCGCCCACGAGGCGGACTTCGTGTTCCTCCTGGCCCGGACCAACCACGACGCGGCCAAGCACAGGGGACTGACCATGTTCCTCGTCCCCCTGCACTCGCCGGGCATTGAGATCCAGCCGGTCCACACCATGGGCGGGGAGCGGACCAACGCCACCTTCTACAGCGACGTCCGGGTGCACGACCGTTACCGGATCGGTGACGTCGACGGCGGGTGGCAGGTGATGACCGTCGCCCTCGCCTTCGAGCGCGGGGGCTTCGGTCTGAGCGATGCCGACCGGGTGTGGGGGCAGGCGGTGGCCTGGGCGGAGGCCACCCGACGTGACGACGGGACCCGGGTGATCGATGACCCGGCTGTGCGGGAGCGCCTCGCGGTGATGCGCATCAACAACGAGGTGGCCAAGCTCCTGGCCTACCGCACGTCCTTCGTGGCCGCCCAGGGCCGTCTCCCGGGTGTCGAGGGCTCGATGCACAAGCTCTTCTACGCCGAGTCGATGATCGCCGACTCGGCCGAATTGGTCGACATGCTCGGCGCCGACGGGGTGCTGCAGCGTGGCGAGGCGGATGCGCCTGTCGAAGGTTGGGTCGAGCACCTCTTCCGGCACGCGGCAGTGACCACCATCTACGGGGGCACCAGCGAGATGCAGCGGTCCATCATCGCCGAGCGGGGCCTCGGTCTCCCGCGATCGAGCCGCTGACCGGAGGGCGTTGCAGCGGATACGTCACTCTCCTACACTGCAAGCGTCGTAATCACTCGGAGATCTGGAGCTGCAGTGCCTGCGGTCCACCTCCGTCTCGAGTGCATCCCCCGGGACGACGTGGGCACGACGGAGCGAATTGATTCGAGGACCATCGTCTCAGAGAACAGAGGACGCATGACCAGGTATGAAGGCCCGATATTTGACGCCGACAACCACCTCTACGAGACCGAGGACGCGCTCACCCGCTACCTCCCCAAGGAGTTCGACGGGTTCGTCAAGTACGTGCAGGTGAAGGGTCGGACGAAGATCGCCATCGACAATCGAATCAACGACTCCATACCCAATCCGACATTTGACGTCGTAGCCGCACCGGGCGCATTCGCCGACTACTTCGCGGGGAAGAACACCGAGGGCAAGACCCTCCGTGAGTTCGCCGGCACGCCCGTGCGGGCCATCGATGCCTACCGCTCCGCCGGCCCCCGTCTCGAGCTGCTCGACGAGACCGGCGTCGATGCCGCCCTGATGTTCCCCACCCTGGCCAGTCTCATCGAGGTCAGTCTCCTCGACGACCCGGAGATGACCTGCACGGTGGTGCACGCCTACAACCAGTGGCTCCACGACGAGTGGACGTTCGACTACCACCAGCGGATCTTCGCCACCCCGGTGGTCAACCCGTGCCTGCCCGAGCGGGGGATCGCCGAGCTCGAGTGGGCGGCCGAGCGCGGTGCGCGGGTGGTGCTGCTCAGGCCGGGCCCGGTCGCCGGCACCCGGGGTACGCGCTCCCCCTTCCTGCCCGCCTTCGACGCCTTTTGGGCCAAGGTGGCCGAGTTGGGGGTGCTGGTGGCCATGCACGCATCGGACTCCGGCTACCAGCGGTACGCCAACGAGTGGGAGGGTGACGGCCGCGAGATGCAGCCCTTCGCCCCCCGGCCCTTCACCGATGCGGTCAACACGGGGAGGCCGATCAGCGACACGGTGACCTCGGCCATCTGCCATGGCATGCTGAGTCGCTTCCCCACCGTCCGGCTGATGAGCGTGGAGAACGGTGGGAGCTGGGCGCTCCCGTGCCTCAAGGCCCTGGAGAAGACCTACGGCAAGATGCCCAAGGCCTTCGCCGAGCACCCTCGCGACGTCTTCCTCCGCAATATCTACATCAATCCGTTCTGGGAGGACTCGCTCGAGGCCCTGATCGAGGTGATGACTCCGGAGCACATTCTCTTCGGATCGGACTACCCCCATCCCGAGGGTCTGGCCGAGCCCTTCGCCTGGGCCGAGGAAGTGTCGAACCTCTATCCTCCCGCCGCGGTCGAGAAGATCATGGGTCGCAACATGTTCGAGCTGCTGGGGCTCGAGGTGCCTGCCTGACGGACTCGACGCTCGTCTGAAGCCGTGACGGCAATCGCGGATAGGGCGCCGAGGAGGGGCGTGGGGCTGTGATCAGCAGACACCGGTGCTGTCGCAGAAGGGAACCGGCAGCAGGGGATCTCCGGCGGAGCGCCGGGTCACGGCTTGCGTTTCAGACCGTCCTGGTACGTCACCGGGAGCAATTCGAGTAGCTGTCCGTCCGGATCCCTGATGAACAGAGCAACACCGAGGTCGCTGTCCTCGATGAACTCGCCGCCGTAGGTCTTCGCCAGTTCCGCGGTGGCATGGACGTCGTCCACGGAGATCGACAGGTGGGTGAGCCCGGGCTCGTTCATGGTCCGGTACCGGAACGGAGCCGCCGCACCGGGCGCGGAATAGTGCATCAACTCCAGCACGAAGCCGTCAAGCGTGAGGTAGGACGCGGTTACCCCTAGCGGGGGCGTGAGGCCGTTGAGCTTGGCGGTCAGCCGGTCGGGCGGTGTGATCTCATACCAGAACTTGAAACCGAACACCTCCTGGTAGAACTGCTTCGATCGTTCGAGATCGGTGACGACCTGTCCCGTGTGGTTGTAGATGGCCATGTGCTGTCTCCGATGCTCCCCGCTCAATATTCCACGCGGCTGGCGCGACTCTAGCGAGACCAGCCGCGGCCACATGGAACTCGCGCATCACGATTCGACGACGACTCGATGCTCAGGTTGGTGATGCGGTGCTTGGTGCGGTGGCTGGAACCCTGAGCGAGTGGGTTTTCGTACCAGGTAACCAGCGCCCTGATCTCGCCGGCGTCTGCCTTATCGCTCCTCCGGGCTACCACCCAACCGGTGTGAACTCGAGGAAGAGCCGTTCGTGACCTCGGAGCATCCAGGTGGGTGTGTACTCCCAGTGGCGGTCGCCAGCAGGCCCGTGGTGCGCTTCCGAGATGCGGATGTCCGCCATCCGGTCGAGCAGGCGCTGCAGGGACACGTCTGACTCGGCCCGGGCGAGCGGGGCGCCGGCGCAGGTATGGATGCCGAATCCGAAGGCGATGTGCTGGCGCCCGTTCCTCCGGTCGAGTCGGAGCTCGTCAGGATGTTCGAACTCGCGCGGGTCCCGATTGGCTCCGCTGGGGAGGATCATCACGGTGCTGCCCGCCGGGATCTCGGTCCCCTGCACCGTGGTGGGCGTCCGAGCGAGGCGGAAGGTTCCGTTGATGGGCGGCTCCAGGCGCAGGGTTTCTTCGATGAACGGCAACACCAGCGAACGGTCGTCGCGGACCTGTTGTTGCAGCTCGGGTCGCTCAGCGAGGGTCTGGAGGGCGGTGCCCAGGAGCCGGGCCGTCGTCTCCTGGCCGGCGGCGAACAGATTGGAGGCGATCTTCATCACGTCCTCCACCGGCGGCAGTGATCCGTCAGGGAACGTGGCCGTGGCCAGTCCGGTCATCACGTCATCGCGAGGCTCGGCCCGGCGGTCCTCGATGTAGCGGGTGAATTGCGCGTAGAGGTACTCGAGCGGGCTGTGGGTCATCTCGATGGGGCCGGTGTGCATGAGCTGCTCGAGGAACTCGGGGTGATCCTCCTCGGGCACGCCCAGCAGGTCGGCGATCACCAGCATGGTGTACGGCTGGGCGTACTCACCGATGAAGTCGCACTGGCCCCGGGCGTGGAAGCGGTCGATCTGGTCGTCGGCCAACCGCTGCAGGGACGCCTCGTTCTCCCTGAGGCGTTTGGGGGTGATCAGCCGCATCAACAGCCCACGCTGGGCGGTGTGCTTCGGGGGGTCAAAGGTGGGGAGCTGATCGCCGAAGGGAAGCCCGTCCCGGTAGGTCTCGATGATCCCGGTCACGTCGTCTCCCACCAGCGGCACCGGGAACTTGGCGAAGGGGCCGATGGCCGAGTTGCAGGCAGAGAAGGTGTCCTTGTCGTGGTACACCTCGATGGCCTCGTCGTACCCGGTCACCATGTACACGTCGTGGTGGGGCTCTTGCACCACCGGGCACGTGCCTCGCAGGTGGTCGAGATAGGGGTAGGGGTTGTCGATGATCTCCTTGGCTCGGAAGAAGTCGGTGGATTCGAACTGATCGTCGCTCACGGACGCTCCAGAATGGTCACGGGCTGGTGCCCTGATCGGATGAGTACGAGATCCAGGTCGGGGTCGGGCATCATGTCGGCACATCGCCCTTCCGCACGGCCGCTTCGACCAAACCGATGACCCAGGTGATCGCCCTGACCGCCTGCGCGTGGTCGATGGACCAGCCGTCGACCAGGCGCTCGTAGCTGGCCACGCTCCAAAGGGCATCGAGCACGGCGGCCACCGTCACCTGGTGGCCGGGAGCCCGCCCGACCTCAGCAGCCACGGCGTCAAGCAGCGCCTGGTGCTGCCGATCCTTTGCCGCCATCAGGGTCGGATCGAGGGCAGGAGGTGGCTCCCGCGGGTACTGGGCGACATGGTCGAGGATCCGGGCCGCCACCGTGGCCACGTCCTCGAGCCGCATCCCCTCCAGCTCGATCCCCGCCTCCTCCCGGTTCCGGTCGAGCACGGCGTCATGCAGCCCACGCTCACTGCCGAAGTAGCGGTACACGGTACGTTCGTTCACCCCGGCCCGTTCGGCCACCGCCCGGACGGTCAGCTTCTTCCAGTCGCGTACGGCACTGCGGTGGATGAGCTCGGAGCTGGCGTCGAGAATCCGCGCTCGGGTCTCCGCCGCCCGCTCGCGGCGGAGCGTCCCGTCGTAGGACCGGCTCGGTCGGGTACTGCTCGCCCGCTTCCGCTGTTGGGCCTCGGTGGTCGCATCCATGCCACTAGGCCAGCTTGGCCGACCAACCCCCATCCACAGGGATGATCGCACCGGTGACGTATGAGGCCCGGTCGGAGGCCAGGAAGGCGCCGACCTCGGCGACCTCGGGGGATTCCCCGGCTCGATTGAGGGCGGCTTTGGCGGCGATGTCGGGGATGAAGTCCTCGGCCCCCTGCGCCATGATCTCGGTGAGGATGAATCCGGGGCAGATCACGTTGACCCTGATGCCCTGGGTGCCGTACTCGATGGCCGCCGACTTGCTGGCCCCGATGATCCCGTGCTTGGCCGCCTGGTAGACGCTGGTGTAGGCCGAGCCGTTGAGACCACCGACCGAGGACCAGTTGACGATGGAGCCGCCGCCGGTAGGGAGCATGACCCGGATCCCGTGCTTCATTCCCAGGAACACCCCCCGCAGGTCGACGTCCATCAGCCGGTCGTAGAACTCCATGGTGAGGTCGGTCAGGGGGCCCCCGTCGGCGACGCCGGCCACGTTGAGCACGGCATCGACCCGTCCGTAGGCCTCGATGGCCGCTGCCATCAGCGCCTCGACCTGGTCCTCTTTGGTCACGTCGCAGTGCACTGGCAGAACGTCACCACCGACCTCGTGGGCCGTGGTCGCTTCGGCGCCGCTGATATCGGCCGCCACCACCTTGGCACCCTCGCGGACGAACACGCTGACCGACGCCTTGGCCATGCCCGAACCGGCTCCGGTGATGACCGCCACCTTGCCCTCCAATTCGCCCATCACGTTGCTCCGGTGGCCGTCGGGCACCGCGTGACCTCGGGGATCACGACGTGAAAGCCGGGAGCGTCTCCCAGCCCCTGACCGTCGAGGTGGGGGCGAGTCTGGCCCGGTCCATGTCGACCTCCCAGGTGGGAAAGCGATTGAGCACCTCCTCGAGGGCCACCCGCCCTTCGAGGCGGGCAAGGGCCGCGCCCAGGCAGAGGTGGATGCCGTAGCCGAAGGTCAGCGGCTTCCCATCCCTGCGGTGGATGTCGAAGTGGTCCCCGTTCGGGAAACGGAGGTCGTCATGGTTGGCCGACGCCGGCAACAACATCATGATGCTGCCCTCGGGAACAGTCTGGCCGTGGATCTCGACGTCCTGGGTGACGTACCTGGCTGCGTGAGGTGCAGGAGTCTCGAAGCGCAGGAGCTCCTCGATGGCTCCCGGGATGAGGGAGGGGTCGTCGACCAACTCCTGTCGCTGGTCGGGGTGGTCGGCCAGCACCTTGCCCGTCCAGCCGATGAGGCGGCCGGTGGTCTCATTGCCTGCTCCGGTGATCACGCTGATGTAGGTGAGCAGCTCCTCCCGGGTCAGGTTGCGGACGGTTCCGTTCTCGTCCTCGAACTCGGCCTGGAGGAGCTCGGTCATGATGTCGTCGGAGGGGTGCTCCACTCGCCAGTCGATGTAGTCGGCGAACATGTCGGTGGGGACGATCTTCTCACCCACCTCCATGGGCCGGCCGGCCTCGGTGCGGAGGTTGGCGTCGACTCTGTCCCGCACGGCCTCCTGGTCCTGTTCGGGGATGCCGAGCAGCATCCCGATGACCCGCATGGGCATCTGCGCGCCGAGGTCGGCGATGAAGTCGAACTCCTTGGCTCCGACCAAGGGGTCGAGGCACTGCGTGCAGAACTCACGAATCTGCGGCTCGAGGGCGCCCACCCGGTTCGGGGAGAAGACCCGGGACATCAGCCGCCGGTGGATGGTATGTACCGGCGGATCCTCGAAGATGAGCACCCCCGATGGCATCTCGATGTTGGCCCGGATGAGCTCGATGATGCCCCCGCGCCCGGAGATGAACGTCTTGTTGTCGAGATAGCCGCGCTCGACATCGGCGAACCGGCTGACGGCGTAGAAGTCGTGGACCTGGTTGTAGTAGAGCGGAGCCTCCCCCCGCAGCCGGCGGAAGACCGGGTACGGATCGGCATCGATGCCCACGTCGTAGGGGTCGTAGTACAGATCGCTGACGCTCGTCGTGGTCACTCCACACCTTCCCTTGCTTTCATGTCGTACTGTGACACTAAGCTGCGGGTTCGGTCAAGCACTACTCGCTGGTGCGGCCGCGTTGGCCCGAGGATGGAGGACGATGAAGACGCACGCAGCGGTTCTGTGGGGTCGAGAGCAGGACTGGAAGATCGAGGAGATCGATCTCGACCCGCCCGCCCGGCACGAGGTGCTGGTGAAGTGGGCCGCCGCAGGACTGTGTCATTCGGACGAGCACCTGCAGTCGAGCGAGATGGGGTCTGAAGCGGGCACCGACCAACCAGCGAGGGCGGGGCTCTTTCCCATGGTGGGGGGTCACGAGGGGGGAGGCGTCGTCCTCGAGGTGGGCCCGGACGTCACCAGCCTCCAGCCCGATGACCACGTGGCCGCCAGCTTCTTCCCCATCTGCGGTCGGTGCAAGATGTGTGTCACCGGTCACTCGAACCTGTGCGATTTGGGTGCGGCCACGTTCCAGAGGGGTCAGATCTCGGACGGCACCGTGCGCTACCGCCTTGACGGTGAGCCCCTCAACGTCATGTCCAAGTTGGGCACGTTCGCAGAGCACGGCGTGAGCCACGAGGCCTCGCTGGTGGCGGTGGACCCGGACCTGCCGCTGGCCGCGGTGGCCCTGGTGTCGTGCGGAGTGGCCACCGGCTGGGGCTCGGCGGTGTATCGGGCCGAGGTCAGGCCCGGAGACACCGTGGTGGTGGTTGGCGTCGGGGGGGTGGGCATGAACGCCGTGCAGGGGGCGAGGATGGTCGGAGCCAGGAACATCGTGGCCGTGGACCCGGTGGACTTCAAGCGGAAAGCGGCTCTCGATTTTGGCGCCACCCACACCGCCGCCTCGATGGACGAGGCGCTGCCCGTGGTGACCGAGCTGACCCGGGGGCAGATGGCTGACGCAGTGATCATGGTGCCGGGCGTGATGTACGGCGACCTGATGGCCGGTGCACTGGCCCTGACGGGCAAGGGCGGTACCTGTGTGGTCACCGCGGTGGCTCCCCAGGTCCAACTCACGGCCAGCGTGAACCTGTTCGACCTGGCCATGATGCAGAAGGAGATCAGAGGGGTGATCTTCGGCGCGGCCAACCCGCGCTTCGACATCCCCAACCTCCTGGCGCTGTATCGCTCGGGCCAGCTCAAACTTGACGAGCTCATCACCAGGACGTATTCGCTCAACCAGATCAACCAGGGCTACCAGGACATGCTCGACGGCGTGAACCTCCGAGGCGTGGTCACCTTCGAGTGAAGGTGCTCCCCCGGCCAACCGTCCAGGAGCCGTCCGGTCCCGCCG
Source organism: uncultured Acidimicrobiaceae bacterium (assembly GCA_963774885.1). Classification (GTDB taxonomy): domain Bacteria; phylum Actinomycetota; class Acidimicrobiia; order Acidimicrobiales; family RAAP-2; genus Bog-756. The sequence goes on along the minus strand of CAVZGQ010000002.1, from coordinate 210,932 downwards.
GAACCCCGTTTCCACATCCGACAGTGACGGTGCCGACCGTCATGGAAGGAGTAACTGAGCATGGACGCCACCAGCATCTACTCGTGCGACGACCACCTCGACCTGCGCTCGGTCCCGCCCGGCTTGTGGCAGAACCGGCTGCCCAAGGACCTCCTCGAGCGGGGGCCACGAGTAGTCGAGGGTGAGGGTGACCCAATGTGGGTGTGCAACGACCGCGTCCTCGGCCGCAGTGGGCTGCCCAAAGGGGACAAGCTGCAGGTCCTGAGCGCTGTCAGCCGGGCCGGGCTGGAGGACGACGGCTTCCGGGTCAGCGATCCGAAGCTTCGTCTGGAAGATATGGATCTCGACGGGGTGTGGGCCTCGGTCATCTACGGTCCCATTCCGCTGACCCTGTCCATCCCCGAGCCGGACCTACAGACCGCCTGCTACTCGGCCTGGAACGACTGGGCCATCGAAGAGTTCAACGCCTTCGCCCCCGACCGGCTGTGCGCCCTCCCATTCCTGCCCACTCACTCGCCCGCGGCGGCGGTGGCCGAGCTCGAGCGGGTGGCCGCGACGGGACACCGGGGGGCCATCGTCGACGTCTTCGACATCGACGCCGGTGACCCGGCCTGGAACCGCCTGTGGGCCGCCGCCGAGCAGACCGGGCTGCCCCTCAGCTTCCACATCAAGGAGGGGGCGTCGTCCCGACTCAGCTATCAGGTGGGCAAGTGGCAGTCGGCTGCCTTCGCCACCTTGCTGCCCCTCCAGTTGGACGAGGCACTGGCCATCATGGTCTTCTCGGGTGCGCTCGAGCGGCACCCCGGACTCACCCTGGTCCTGGCCGAGGCCGGCGTCGGCTGGCTGCCGTACTTCCTGGCCCGGATGGACATGGAATGGGAGAACCTCCGGGACAAAGTCGATTACGCGCCCAGCATCGCCCCGAGTGAGCTGTTCAAGCGACAGGTCATGGCGACCTTCGAAGAGGAGACCCTGGCCTACCAGTACATCCCACACCTGGGGGCTGACTCGTGCATGTGGGCGGCCGACTTCCCCCACACCGACAGCACGTTCCCCGAGTCCCTGCGCTCCATCGAAGAGACGCTGGGCATGCTCCCCGTCGAGGACCGTCGCAAGATCACCGCGGTCAATTGCGCCACGCTCTACGGCTTCGAGTATGTCGACTGACCAGGCCGACACCGGGCTTGCCATCGACCACGTGGCGCTGCCCCTCCGGCACACCGCGGCCATGATCGCCTTCTACCGTTCGCTGGGCCTGGCCGTGGACGAGAACCCCTTTCTGGTGCAGGTCCACCTGGGCGATCAGATGATCAACTTCCATCAGCCCGGTCTCTGGCAGGGAGACTTCTCGCTCCGGGCCTCCGCGGCCGTTCCCCCCTGCGGTGACCTGTGCTTCGTCTGGCCCGGATCGGCCGACGCCCTGGCGGCGGCGCTCGACCGGGCCGGTGCCGGCATCGTCGAGGGACCGGTGGAGCGGGTGGGAGGGCGTGGTGTGGCCGGCTCGAGCGTCTATGTCCGCGACCCCGATGGCAACCTGCTCGAGTTCATGATCTATTCGGAGGTGTCGAAGGAGCAGAACGATGGCAGTGGAACAGGCTGAGAAAGCTGCCTCTCCCGGCTCTAGTCGACGATGGTGATGGCGACCTTCGGACAGGAGCGGGCCGCCTCATGCACCTTCTCCCGCAACTCCTCGGGTGGCTCCTGCTGAAGGACGTAGAGGAGGTCGTCGTCCCGTACTTCGAAGACCTCGGGGGCGGCCGCCATGCACAGGGCGTTTGACTCACACAGGTCATAGTCGACGATCACGCGCATGGAGGGAAGTGTAACGACTCCCGTCCTCCCCACTGGCAACGAGTTCCATGACAGCGACCAACTACCAGGGAGGAGTAGCTGGTGTGGCCTCGTACACGGTGACCTTCGTGCTGACCACCTCGACGCCCTGGGGTTGTGGCGGTGCGGAGCGCAGTCCCCTCACGTGGGCGTGCAGGTCGTCCATGGACGCCCACAACTCGATGAGGCGGACCAGGTCGGGCTGGTCGGCATCGGCGGAGAACGCGTACTCGAGGCAACCGGTCTCCTTGCGGGTGCGTTCCACCTGGTCCCGTTTCGAGCGCAAGAACCGGTCCCGATCATCGGGTTGGATCTGGTAGTTGCCGGTAACGATGATCAACGGAGATGCTCCTTCTTCGATGATGTCGGAGTCCGACTCCGGTTCGCCCCCGAACAGGCATACTACGGTCATCGAGTTCGGTGCAGGAGGGAGCAGGCGCATGGAGCCATCGGCATTCGTCGATCGTCGGGACTACCGGGTGGACATCCTGGCCCGCCGCAACCGGGTGACCGCGTCGGTGGCCGGCCAGGTGCTCGCTGACAGCGAGCACTGCCTCCTGGTCGACGAGCAGGATCACGGTCTGGTGTTCTACTTCCCTCCCGAGGATGTGCGGCTGGAGCTGTTCGTGCCTGACGAGCGGACTACCCGGTGCCCATTCAAGGGCACCGCCACCTATCGCAAGTTCGCCGGGCCCGAGTGGGATGTGCTCGTCTGGTCCTACGAGGATCCCTATCCCGAGGTGGCCCGCCTGGCCGGTTACGTTGCCTTCTTTCAGGATGTGGTCGACGTCCGGATCGGCGTGGCCGACCCCCCCGTCTCGGGGCGATGAGCGATCATCGGACGACGGGGACGTCCACTTCCTCGGTCTCCCGGATGCTCGAGATCTTCGACGTCGAACCGGTCGGGGACGGCCAGTTCACCGGGGTGAGCGATGGGGGAGGCCGACGGGTCGTCGACGGCAGCCAACTGCTCGCCCAGGCCATCGTCGCCTGCTCGAGGACCTTCCCGCATCACACGGTACGTACTGCACACGCGGTCTTCCTTCGAGTGGTGGACGACGAGCGTCCACTCCGACTCGACGTGGACGTGGTCCACGACGGTCGTACCTTCGCCAGCGCGGTGGTCAGTGTCCTCCAGGACGCGGATCGCTGCGCATCGGTGACCGTCCTCATGGACGTCGAGCACCCCGACCTGATCCGCCATGGGGCAGCCATGCCATCGGTGGGTGCGCCCATGGACGCCGTCCCGTGCTCGATGCCCATGGACGGTCGCGAGCTGCGGCTGGACGGGGTAGGCGATCCCAACGACCCCGAGGAGGTCGGCCCCCCGGTCCTCGATGCGTGGCTGCGCTACTCGATCGTCCCGCAGGACCCCGCATTGGCAAAGGCGCTGATCGCCCACTTCACCGGGCACCTGTCCATCTCGAGTACCATGCGGGCCCATCGGGGGATCGGCACGTCAATGGCTCACGAGACGCTATCCGCCGGTGTGATGGTCATCTCCGTGACCTTTCACGAGCCTGTCCGCTGGGAGGGCTGGCTGCTCTACCACCACGAGAGCACCTATGTGGGGAGCGGGATGTCCTTCGTCCGGAGCCAGGTCTTCTCCGAGCAGGGTGAGCTGCTCGCCTCCTTCTCGCAGGACGGCATGATCCGTGCATTCGCCCCCGATGCCTCCGAGCGGGACAAGCCGGTGGCTCAGCGCCTATGACCTTTGGCGGATCCCATGCAGGACGCGGAGTTCCTCGAGCTGGAGGTGGGAAACCCATGATCGAAATCGCTGGTTCCGGGCAGACGACGGACCACGCCGGATGAGCGAGGACGTACTGCTTCACGAGCAGCGTGGGCCGGTCCTCATTGTCACCCTCAACCGTCCGGCCGTTCGCAACGCCATCTCTGGCGACATGATGCGAGACCTTGCGCTGGCCGTGGAGAAGGCGGAGCACGACGACAGCATCCGTGTGGTGGTCCTGGTCGGAGCGGGCGGCAAGGCCTTCAGTGCCGGCATGGACCTCCGGTCCATCGCCGCCGCCGGTGATGTGCAGCCGCCGGATGCTTTCCTGCGGTTGCTCGCCGGCGAGGTCACCGTTCCGGTGATCTCCGCCGTCAACGGCGTCGCCGTAGGTGCTGGATGCGAGATCGCCTTCGGCTCCGACCTGGTCGTCGCCTCGTCGGACGCCTCCTTCGGCCTGCCGGAGGCAAGGCGGGGCCTGTTCGCGGGAAGCGGCGTGATGCACGTCGCCAAGCGCCTGCCCCTCGGGGTGGCGCTGGAGATGGTGCTGACGGGGGACCCGATCGATGCCCAACGCGCCCGTGACCTCGGGATGGTGAACGCGGTGGCCTCCCCCGGGGAGGTGCTCGATCACGCGCTGACGTTGGCTGACAGGATCGCCGCCAACGCACCGCTGGGTATCGCCGCGTCCAAGGAGCTCGTGCGCAAGGTTGCGTACGGGTCCCCTGATGCCCAAAGGCGCCGCGAGGAGTGGATGGCCGTCGTGTTCTCCAGCGAGGACGCCAAGGAGGGAGCTGCTGCGTTCATCGAGAAGCGCACCCCCACCTGGAAGGGGCGGTGACCGGGCATGCGCGCCGCCGTCTGCCGGGACTACGGGGCCCCCGAGGTGGTTCGGGTCGAGACCGACTTCCCGGCGCCGGTCATGGGAGTCGGACAGGCCCGTGTCCGGGTCAGCGCGGCCGCCCTCAACTTCCCCGATGTCCTGGTCGTCGCCAACCAGTACCAGCTGAGCGTGCCGACCCCGTTCGTTCCGGGGAGCGAGTTCGCCGGTGTCGTCACTGAGGTCGCCGCGGGCGTCACGTCGGTCGTGGTGGGAGACCGGGTGACCGGTTCCTGTCTGTTCGGTGCCTTTGCCGAGGAGGTCGTCGTCTCACCCGAGGCGCTGGCTCCCATCCCCGACGGTGTCGACGACCGGGTCGCCGCCGGGTTCGGGGTCGCGCATCGGACTGCCTACCACGTGCTCCGTTCAGTGGCGCGGGTGCAACCGGGCGAGGAGCTCGTCGTCTTGGGCGCGGGCGGTGGCGTTGGCCTTGCCACCGTGGAACTCGGTGCCGAGCTGGGCGCACGCGTCACGGCAGTCGCCTCCGCCGATGAGAAGCTCCAGACGGCAGCTCAACAGGGCGCAACGAAGCTGGTCAACCATCGCTCCGGACAGCTTCGCCAGCTACTCCGAGACGCCGTCCCAGACGGGTCCGACATCGTCATCGATCCCGTTGGCGGCGACCTGGCTGAGCCGGCGCTGCGCTCGCTGCGCTGGGGCGGACGGTTCGTGACCGTCGGCTACGCGTCCGGGACCATCCCTCGCATCCCGCTCAACTTGGTGCTCCTCAAAGGCGTGCACATCCTCGGGTTCCAGTTCGCGAGCTTCGCCGAGCATGCCCCGGGCGAACTGCAGCGCAACGAGCGGGAGCTCGTTGCGCTGCTGGTCACGCATCGGATCCGGCCGCATATCGGGACGACCTTCGGCCTGGAAGACGTTGCCGTCGCGATGCGTGCCGTGGCCGATGGTCGGGCCATTGGCAAGGTCATACTAGAGGTCTGAGGAGTATGCTCCGCTCCACGAAGGTGGACTGGCCATGGCGGTGACGCCCGTCGACGGGTTTCACCCCGATCTTCGCCGAGTTGCCCGTTGGCTGCCGCGTGCCGCAGTCAGCCGACGTACGCTGAAGCCCATCCGGCTGCTCACCGGGCTCCAGGCCAAACGACCGGCGAAGGCGATCGAGGTGAGGACGGTCGGTGCCACATCGGTCAGGGTGCACCGGCCGCAACCGACGGCCCATCCCGTGCCCGCGCTGCTGTGGATCCATGGTGGCGGATACGTGATCGGCACCGCTGCGCAGGACGATTCGGTGTGCCGACGCTTCGCCGACGAGCTCGGGATCATCGTTGCCGCTGTCGACTACAGGCTGGCGCCGGAGCATCGGTTTCCGGTCCCTCTTCACGATTGTCACGACGCCCTGGTCTGGTTGGCCGGCCGATCGGGGGTGGATCCGAACCGGGTCGCTGTCGGTGGGGCGAGTGCCGGCGGTGGCCTTGCAGCTGCATTGGCCGGGCTGGCACACGAGCGCGGAGAGGTGCCGGTCGCCTTTCAGCTCCTGACCTACCCGATGCTGGACGACCGCACGGTGAGCCGCCTGGATGTCGACGAGACGCATCTGAGAATGTGGAACACCAAGGCGAACCGTTTCGGCTGGCAGTCCTATCTGGGCGAAACTCCCGGGGGGACCTCGGTGAGTGGGCTCGCTGCACCAGCACGCTTCGACGACCTCGCCCACCTCCCGCCGGCGTGGATCGGAGTGGGGACGTTCGATCTCTTCCATGACGAGGGTGTCGCCTACGCAGACCGCCTCAGTGCAGCTGGCGTCGCTTGTGAACTGGACGTGGTGGAGGGCGCGTATCACGGTTTCGATCTCGTTCAATCAAAGGCCCGCGTGTCGAAGGATTTTCGCTCCGCGCAGGTGGCAGCCCTCACCAAAGCCCTGGCCTGAGTCGCACGCTTTGACCGAAGCTAACGGCCGAGCGTCCGGCGGGGCGGGGGCTACCGGGTCAACCTCCTACGTTCGACTGCGCGGCCACCCTGTCGAGGACCCGGGCGTCGGCTGACAGCAGGTATCCCTGTTTCACTTCGGCTGCCGCCGCCGCGTCCCACGTGGCGACGAATGCGGCGTGAGTGGGATAGAGCGACGAGAGCTGCGCTGCGCTGAACGGGACCGTTGTGCCGAAGATCCCACACAGCGCTTGGCCGGAGACAGACGCCGTGCTGGCACCCGGAGCACTTGGCGGCGCGGTGGAGCCCGGTTGACCGAGACCGGACAGCTTGGCAACGGGAGCCTCAACTTGGGGTGTCCGGATTCCGCCCAGCGCCTCGCCGTTGCTGTTTGTGGCGAACGAGGTCCCATTCTTGGTCGTCTCGAGTCGTGGTGACTGTCGAGGAGGAGTTGAGGTGTCGGCCGTCCACCTGTTGACCGCGACCATCGCTGCACGGAGCTCGTAGGTGTGGGACCCGGAATTGACGGGCGCCTCGCAATCGACGATACCGGGAATAGGGTCATTCGGAGGGTTGAGCATTGAGTGGAACGCCTGGGTATCGGCGGCACCGTTCCCGGTGTCCGATCGTGCGTAGAGCAATCCGTAGGTGTCGTCATGGGCCGTCCCGGCCGTCTCCCACTCCCGGATGTACTTGGTCGGCTGTTGGCGGGCCGACAGGTACCTGAGACCGATCAGATCCGCCTCGGTCTCGAAGATGAAGACGGGTACATGAAGGTCGGTCCGGATGAACGTCGGGGTGGGAGTGGCGATGGTGGCCTGTGGCGCTTGCGATAGATCGGCCCCGTCACCGCCTCTGCTGTAGATGAAGTAGCTGTTGTAGATGCCGGATGAAAGGGGTTGGATGGCATCGACGTAGGTCACCAGGCGGAACGCCGACTGGGACTCGCCGAGCGCGATGACCCGCTTCGGTTTGAGACCCCCGAGCAGTCGAGACGCGGAGACGTGGATGGCTCGACCGGCCTGCGCGAAGATGCTGTACGAGAAGCTGTCGCCGGGGTGATCGAGAGAACCGTAGCGTTGAGGATCGGTAGGCTTCAGTCCGCCGACATCGTCGGCACTGGCGATCGAGTTCGGTTCACCGTTGATCCCGCCGGCCTGCGCGTCCACTCCGACATAGGCCATGCCGCTACGAATCATCTGGACATGTGCGCTCAACCACGCCGCCGGCGCGTCGATGCCGGCGGTCACGTTGAGCCATTCGACGACAACGGTCCCATCGAAATGCTTCGGGTTGCTGGGCCGGTAGACGACGACGCGGGTTTTGTAGGGAGCGGTTGTCGCCGCGGTGACGTGCCATTGGCCGTTCTTGCCAAGCGGGGTCGCGCTCTTGTAAGCGGTCGCTGTGCCAGAGAGGAAGTACTCGGACTGTTCGTAGCCGACCTCGGACAAAGGGAAGAGGGTTGACCCGACGAAGGAGATGCCGCTGCTGGGAAGGATCGGACCCTGGACCGTGGGGACCGGTACGGAGCCGTTGGTGGTGGCTCCGGCACCGGTGGCAGGACCGGTGATGAGGGAGAGGGAGAGACAAACCACGGTGACTCCCAAACAGGAGCCGACCAGACGTCGGATCGATCCTCCCGATGGGCCCATCAGCGTGCGACGAGCCGGCATCGAACCGCCGAGGCATACGCGGCGGTGCTTCCGAACTCCGGCAACGGCGACAATTGGATACACCGGTCCCCCTTCCCTCTCGCAACGACGAAGGATGACAGAGTGTGCCATCAGTGTCCTGGCATGTCAACGGATGGCCTGGCGGTGGCATCGGGGGAGTGCGTTTCCAAACCTCCTTCTTGGGGTGGCTGTTCGGACCGCTAGGGAGCAAAGACGTCGTTGGTCATGTTTGGTTGTCCTCCCAGCTACTCACGTCGCCCCCGAAACCCTTCTCGAGGACGTCGAGGGCCTCGGAAAGGGTGGTGGCGAGGTCTCCCCCGTGGACATACCAATGGATGTGGGCGGCTTGAACGACACCTCCAGTGGCGGCCGCCAGCATGGTGGGTACCAGGCTGTCGCTCGGCATGCCCATCCGGACGGCGAGGAACTCCGCCATGACGCGGTGCGATTTCAGCTGGATCCCTCCGATGATGGCCCGTAATACCCCCGAGGCGGAGGTGATCGCACCGATCCACTGGCGAACAGCGACCACGTCCTCCCCGGCCAGGACGGCTTCGAGAGCGACGCGAAGCGAGTGGATTGGACTCTCTTCGACCGGACGTTCCGACAGCGCAACGCGGAGGGCTTCACTCCGCCGGTCGATTCGCAGCTGGAGCACGTCTTCCTTGGTGGGAATGTACCGATAGAAGGTTCGAGTCGAGACCCCAGCTGCCGACGCGATCTCTTCCACGGTGACGCCATCGAACCCTCGTTGTTCGAAGAGTCGCAGCGCGGCAGTCTCTAGTTCCGAGAGGACCATCTCGGAGCGCCTCAAGCGTAACTGGATGGCCAGCGATGGCTCTTCCATTTCGTCCTCAGCAATCATCTCGACACCTGGCATAGAGGAGTGGCTCTCTGATTCTTATTCATCTGCATTCATCTGCACGTAGGGGAGCCTAAAGGCTCAGGCGCCGAACGCCGAGCCGTCCCGAGCGCTCCGCCGATCCGGGAGAGGTGGCGCCACGCTCCCGCCTGTCGCGGGACCAGAGCGAGACCGTGTCCCTGCAATGAGCCGGAGTCAAATGGATCCTGGTCCGGAATTGGCGACTGCGGTCGAACCGTCCGCAGCAACAACGGGGTCACAGCACCCATGGCCGATCATGACCAAAGGACCGACGATCGCTCACGTCTGATCAGACCCGAGGACCGTCAGTCCGTGGCCATGGCCACGGCTACGCAGTAGGCAACAGCGTTCCGCTGGGCGTCGCCGGCCCGGGCATCGCCGATGCTAGAGGTTGGGCTTTGGGGCAATGGCGAGCAGCACGATGGCGAGGGACATCATGGTGCCGCCCACCACCACGAGGGCGATCCGCGCCCTCTTGACCCTGAAGTGGCTGCTGATCCCCACCAGAAAGAGCACCGATGCCAGAAAGATGGTGGTGCGCACATAGTTGTCCGAGTTGGACGCCGCCACCTCACCCGAGGAGTAGTCGGCGTCGGCTTGGGCATCGAAGCGATGGGATTGCGCCAGTCCCGGCTGGACGTAGTCGGGCATGTAGGTGGGCCCTTTCGGCGCCTTCGGGTTGGTGGCTGGGTCCGTTGCCAACCACGAGTTGAATGCCACCAAGAACTCCGGGGAAAAGCGCCGCACCGCCAGTTCCATCGCCGTCTGGTTGTCGAGCGTGTACGCGGTGAACCAGGCGTTGAAGGTCGAGGCATCGAAGTTCTTCTGTGACAGCGCGTTCAGATCGGCGCGGTTGGCCTCGGTCCGGGTGGCTGACGCCCTGGCCAGATCCAACGAGGAATCGGTTCCCCACTTCGCCGAGGCATAGCCGGACCAGGCGGCCAACACGGCCACCACGGCCAGCAACACTGCCTCGATGATGGTGAAGACACGTGCGCTGCCTGTATCCTCACCGGAGTCGTCGTCCTTCTGGTGTTCCCCAAGCCGCTTGCCCACTTCGGCAGCGGAAATTCCTTCGGCCAACGCTCCTCCAATGTCCCCGGGTGGTTGCGGTGCCCGATAGAGCGGTGTATCGGACGATTCTTGCGTATCCCAGTCGGCCGTTGACTCATGCGCAGCAGGGAGAACAAACGGGGCTCAGCGACTACTTCAGGATGTTGACCGCCCGGGCGATGACAAGACCCAACACGACGATCGATGCGGTTGCCTGGAGGGCCATCGACAGCTTCGCCCACCGGGCCAGGGGCATCACGTCGGTGGGGCTGAAGGCGGTGGCATTGGTGAAGCCCAGGTAGAGGTAGTCGAAGAACTCAGGTCGCCATCCGGGGCGAGTGACACGAGGGTTCAGGTGCTCCGGAAAGGCGAAGTCCGGAAACTCGGGTGCCCGTCGGGCCCTGGTCTCCGGGCCGCCGCCATCGAGCTCCCAGTAGAGGAAGGAGAAGGTGATGATGATGTACACCCATACCAACGAACCCACCCGGAGCAGTTGACCGGGCGAATTGCGTATCGGGACCGCCGTTGACGAGATCCACCACCAGCCGGATGGTGACGGCGGCCGCACCGGCAACCAGAATGACGACCAGCGCGAGCGAGAAGGCCCGCACGAGCGTGGACCGGCGATCGATCCGTCCCGGGTCGGCGATGATCAGGACCACCAGGAGGAGTGCCTCGAGGGCCGGGACGATCCACATCGGGCCCAGGCTGAACCTCGGCGGAAGCAGGAGCGGCAGCGCCATGGCAACGATCAGAGTGATCGCCATGGGCCAGCGCTTCTCGCCTTCAGGTCCGCCTTCTCCGGTCATGTCCCTCACAGACCGGAGGGTCGAATCATGGGCCGACGATCACTGATTTTCCGAGTTGTAGTCAGCAACCCACTCCTCGGGAACCCGCGACGGTATCTTCACGGCGGCCCGGGAGATCAGCCGGGGAACCACCCACAGGGCGGCGCCGAAAAAGGAGAGCAGCACCAGAGTCATCGCTATGGCCACGTTGGCCGCCCTAGAACGACCAGCCGCGGGACCCTTTCATAGTGATCGCTCATGATCTCCCCCAGTAACGGGCTCTGCCCTGCAGCACCACGCCACGGGCCTGGGGACAACTCTCCCACCTGGGGCGTCGGCGCTCGTCACCCTCCGCGGGTGATTCAACTGGCCCGGAAATTGGGCCAGTATGGGAGTGTGGGCGAGCCCAGAGGAGACGGTGAGTTGTCGCGCCTTCCATCCGTGGCGACCGCGACGGTCAGGCCGGTCCGGCCGCACCGATGAGTCCCGAGGACCTTGGCGATTTCGACCGATCCCACCTGATCAAGACCGGGATTCGGGCGCTGATAACGGCGGCGTTACTGGTTTTCCTGTACTTCGTGCTTCCGATCGCAAACCGTCCGCACCAATCGGTCGCCCTCCGCCTGAGTGTGGCCCTGGCCTTTTTCGTCGCCGTTCTGGTCAACGAGATCCGGCTCATATCGACCCATGATCGCCCGATGCTGCGGGCGACCGTGGCCATGGCCACCATCATCCCGCTCTTCCTCGTCCTGTTCGCCTGGATCTACCTGACCATGGCTCGCGCCGACCCGGCCGCCTTCGGAGCACCGCTCAGTCGGATATCGGCCCTCTACTTCACCGTCACCGTCTTCTCGACCGTTGGGTTCGGTGATATCACGCCGAAGACCGACGTGGCCCGTCTGGTGGTCACCGTCCAGATGCTCGCCGATCTGGCGGTCATCGCCGTGGTGATCCGGCTCATCCTCGGGGCGGCGACCCGGGGGGTCAATCGCCTGCGGGAGAGCTCGACCACGTAGCTCATCGGGGCTGGGTCGCAGTGCCCCGGTGGCGCTGTGAGCAACCCGGGCCATGGCTGTCGGTCCGCCTCGAATCACCCAATCAGGATGACGAATCCGGCTGGGGCCAGCCGTAATCTCAAATAGGACACGAAGGCTGAGGATGGAGACATATGACCTTAGGACCAGTCGAATACATCATGGTTGGGTTCCCCGGGAACAAGTTCACCGGTGAGATCGCCCCGGAGCTGATCGCTTTGGTCGAGTCGGGAACGGTGCGGGTCCTCGATCTGATCTTCATCGGCAAGGACGCTGACGGCTCGATCGTCAGCTTCGAGATCGACGAGCTGGACGCCCTGGCCGGGTTCGGAGGGCTGGACGGTGAGGTCGGCGGCCTGATCGGCCCAGCGGACATCGAGTATGCCGCCGCGGCGCTCGAGCCGAAATTCATCGGCAGCCCTGTTGATCTGGGAGGATCTGTGGGCTGCACCGTTCGCCGAGGCCGTACGCCGTGCCGACGGGGTGCTGCTCGAGGGCGCCCGCATACCCCACGAGCTGATCGCACCCGCCCTGGCGGATCTGCCGGCAGCAGTCTGACCGCACGAGACAGGAGACTGGACATGATGAGAAGACGACCGATCGCACGGATGGCCGTGCGCACCACTGCCGTCGTCGGGACCGCCGCCGTCGTGGGTGGGCATATGGCCAACAAGCAGGCGGCCCAGGCCCAGCAGGCGGAGCAGGCGGCGCCCGCCCCAGCGGCACCGCCCGCCCCAGCCGCCGCCGCTCCTGATCCCATCGCCCAGCTCACCCAGCTGGCCGCACTGAAGGATTCCGGGGCGCTGACCGAGGCGGAGTTCGAGGCGCAGAAGGCCAAGCTCCTTGGCTAGGAATAGGTCGGCTCACCTCGGCCAGTGACGAGGAGTGGGCACTCCAAGGCGTCCACGCCCGGGCTCCTGGGGCCTCCCCCAGAGGAGTTCGCCATCATGACCGTGGAGAAGGGACCGGCACCCGTCGAGGACGTAGCCGGCGAGCCGGGGGGCACGTCTCGACGGGTGGCCGTCCTCGCCCACGTGGAGCGTCTGGTCACCGCTATTCGCACCGGCGACGAGGCGATGGTCGAGCGAACCGTGCTCGCGCTCAGTCAGCGCAGCCGTTGGCTGGCCCCACTCGCGCTGCTGGTTGGGGCCTTCGCCATGCTCTTCCAGGGAGTGAAGCTTCTCTTCACCAACTGGCGGCTCACCCTGGTGCAGATCCTGCCGGCCATGTGGATCTGGGCGGCCATGCTCGATCTGAAGGCCCACGCACTCCACGGCAAGGAGTTCCATATCCTCCGCGGTCCGCTGCTCAGTTTGGTCCTGCTGGTCATCGCCGGGCTCACCGCCGGCAGCTTCTATCTCAATGCCGTCTTCGCCTTCGCCATATCCAAGCCCGGGCCACCCCAGATCCGCCCGGCCTTCAGCGAGGCGCGATTGCACATCCGCACGGTCCTCGCCTGGGGTTTGGCGGTGGGCCTGGCACTGGGTTTTGCCACCATGGTCGTCGACCGCTGGGGGAAGTTCTGGTTCTCCTTGACCCTCAGCGCTGTCGTCGCCGTCATGATGGTGGCCTATGTGGCGGTGCCGGCCCGGCTCATCGGCGTGAAGTCGGAGCGATCGAGAAGGGACAAGCTCACCGCGTCGGCGGTGGGAGGAGCGGTGGGAGCCGTCGTATGTGCGCCGCCCTTTGCCTTGGGTCGGGTCGCCATCCTCCTGTTGGGCTCCCATACCTTCCGCTATCTGGCCATCCTGCTGTTGGTCATCGCCGTCGTCTTACAGACAGGAGCGACCAGCTCGGTGAAGGCCATCAAGATGAGCGCAAAGCTAGCCGTCGGGAAGAGCCCCGAGGAGATCGGGGCGGAACCGGTTGGGACTGCGTGAACTGGGCCTCGGGTCATCTCGAGGACTCATCGTCCTCCGGTCCGACGGCGGCAGGAACGGTCGACGGGATGGGTGCCCTGCGGCCACTGCCGTAGAGTCCCACCAGTCCGATCAGCACCAGGGCGATCGCCACCACCACCACCGCCACCAGGGTGGTGGGCTCGCTCCATGCCGCCAGGACCACCACGGCCAGACCGACGATGCCCCACTGCAGGCTCGTTCGGTAACCCGCCACGAAGCGGTGCACCTGGCTTTCAGGCTGATCATCTCGGGACGCCCACGCCCGGAGACGTCGGTTGCCGGCCACCAGGGCGACCACAGCGATGAGGGCGGACACCCCGAGGACGATGCGCAGCCCGAGGCGAAGCCTGGCGGTGACGGTGTCGATCACCGCCTGGTTGGCGGCCAACGACTGGTTTGGGCTCAGGCCCGAGAGGTACTGGTGGCGGGCCACCGCCATGACCACCAGCACCGCGGCCATCGAAAGGGCCAGCGCGACCGCGGCCCGCACAAGACCGCGCCGCCGGTTACGGGCCAGGACCACCGATGCGGCGAGAAACAACAAGGTGATGATGGGCAGGACGATGGCCAGGTCGTTGAGGAGCTTCGTCCCCTTCTGCACCTTGACCAGGTCGTCCGACTGGAAGAGCACGAAATTCAGTCCCTTGACCGCCGGGACCTTGTCGAACACGGTGATCCCATTGGCGTCCAGTTTCTTCTTGACGTTCACCTCGACCTGGCTGAGGTCGATGGTTACCTTCCCGTTCTTCGAGCTCACCGATCCCTCGCTCGATCCGGTCAGGACAGCCACCAGTTGCTTGTGGGAGGCCCGGTTGGCTGCCACCCACACGTCGTAGAACTGTTCGGACTGGACCGCCTTCAGGGCGAGTTGGTTGACGACGTTCTCCAGGCCTGAGGTGACCGGCGTGGCCAGAAACCCGGCCTTGGGCGGGAGGGCGTCCTTCACCCGGGTCTCGACGTTGGTCCGGCTGATCAGATTCTCACTGACCTGCTTGGCGATCTGCGTCTGGATGGCCGGATTGCTGGCCAGAGGAGCCACCGTGCTGACATAGGTGTCGGTGTTGAGCAACTGATTGCGGGCGAACACGGCGACAACCGAGAGCACCGAGAGGATGCAGGCCAACACCACCATCACCCACGCCACGATTCGCTTCCATCGGGGGCCTTTACCTCGGTCACTGTTCACTGCTCCAGTATGGCCGCCAGCGTCCTCGGTCTCCGTCTGGTTGGCGGCCATCACGCGACGATAAGGTAGATGCTCTTGCCGACCAACCAGAGTCCGAGCCCCAGCGATACCACGATGATCACCTGGTCGGTGTGGGTGTCGATCCACCCTCTGGCCGAGGTCAGGAAGGCCTGGCTCTTCTCGGGTCGGAAGCCGGCATAGATCTCGAGGGCGAGGTAGATCGCCGTGGAGACCAGGCAGAACAGGAACAGTGCGATGTAGCTCTGCCACGACGTCAGCTTCGCCTCGGTGATGGTGGCAACGCCGGCCGCCACCAGACCCCAGGGTTGGGTCAGCGGCCCAAGGCCCATGGCGTACCACGGAGACATGTTGTCGATGCCGGTCTGCCACTTGGGCGTCTTCTTCGGCTTCTTCGGCTTGCCCATCTTCCGCCATTGCCGAACGGCGATGACCAGCAGCGCCACCCCGATGGCGATCTTCACGGCCAGCGCGGCCAGCGATGGCCCAGTGTTCGGTTTGGGCGGCTTGTTTCCGGTGACCAGAACCGTCCCCGCCACCACGATGGCCAGCGAAACCAGCCACCCGAAGATGAAGGCAGCCCCTTTGCGCACCCCGCCCTTGGACGCCAGGACGAGGAGGAACGCGGTCAGTGGGATCGGCTCGAGGGTGATGACCAGGCCGATGAGCAACAGATCGAGGATCACGCCGACACCGTGTGACCATTCGAGGCCGTGGGACCGCTCCAATCGACCGGTTGTGGGGCCGACAATGGCATCGGAGAGGGCACCCCAAATGCCGGCTGGCGGTCAGTCATTGCTCTGGCGAAACTTGCGGACGCCCACCACCACCAAGACGATGGCCATCGCCGCGAAGACGAATCCTCCTATGTAGTACATCGGTCTCCTCTGATTGCTCCGTCCCTGGTCAGTGCCGGAGGATTGCGTGCGGTCGGCTGGACTCAGGCCAGGATCTTGGCTTTCTGTGCCTCGAACTCGGCGTCGGTGATGACCCCTTGCTGCTTGAGATCGGCCAACTTGGAGAGTTGCTCGGTCGAGTTGGTTCCCGCGCCCGCCGTCGTCTTGACGTAGTCGTCGAACGCTCTCTGCTGCTGGGCGGCCTGGGCTGCGGCACGCTCGTGCATCTTGCCCCCGCGAGCGATCAGGTAGACGAAGATGCCGAGGAACGGCAGGATGATGATGAACAGGACCCACAGCATCTTGGCCACGCCACCCATGTCGTGGCTCCGGAAGATGTCCCCGAACACCACGATGAGAAGCCAGAACCAGATGATCAGGACGAAGAATCCGAGCATGGTGCCGAAGAGGTCGGCGAGGGGGTAGGTGTAGGCGATCATCGGTGGTTCCTCCCGGTTTTGGTTGACAATTGGCCGCTGCATCCATGGCCTGACGCCGCCCCGCTCCGTCCGGCGCGACCGCCCTGGCCCTCACTGCATGCAGATGCCTGCACCGAGATGGAACCATGTTCATGACGGTGGGGTCATCACCCTTGGGGGGTGACTTCTCACCTCTGTCCCACGTCAGCGCTGCTATCCGGCGTGATCTCAGAGGATTCCGAGCTCCCGGGAGCGGGCAATGGCGCCGTTGCGGTTGGCCACGTCCAGCTTCCGGTAGATGTGCGCCATGTGTGTCTTGATGGTGTTGACCGACACGTAGAAGTGATCGGCGAGCTCGGTATTGGTGAAGCGGCTGGGGAGGTACGAGAGGATCTCGAGCTCGCGGTCGGTGAGCGGGTCGACCAGGTCGGCCCCCGGCGCCGCCATGGTCGCCTCCCTGGCCCGCCGGAGGACCTGGTCCCGAACGGAGGAGTCCGTGTCGGTTTGCTCGGACACCAGTCGGACGATCGTCGGTCCGGCCCGCACGAACGCCTCGACCAGGGAGTGTGTCTCGGCCACGGCCATTGCCGCGGCCAGGTGGGTCCTGGCCCCGTCGACGGATCCCTCCGTTTCCGCCAACCACGACTCCAGGAGAAGGCGGTCCACCGTCGCTCCGGGCTCGGTGGCATCCGGCTGGGTGTAAAGGCCGTCGAGAAGCTTGCGGGCCAGATCGTGCTCGCCCAGGGTGAGCGCTGTCGCCGCTCCTTCGAACGACGGCATGGACGAGTACCACGTGGACCTGTTGAGCGCGCGCTGTGCCCGTTCGGGGGACCCGCTCAGCCGGAGCAGGCGACAGTAGAGGGCGAAGAGCCGACTGGCCACAATCGGGGGTGGGGGCGCGCCCAAGTCGTTTCTGGTCGAGAGGACGGTGGTGAACGCCTGTTCCCGTTGGCCTTCGGCTTCCTGCAGGAGGGCCTGCTCCAGGTGGCCAAGCCACGACAATTGGCTGCGTCGGTTGGCCTCGGCTCGCAGCGATCCTTCGTGGAGGGAGAGCGAGGCACGCCGAGGCTCGCCCGTCTCCACGGAGACCAGGGTCGAGGCAAGGTAGGCGTCAGCCGTCGATGGATGGGCAAGGAGGCCTACCTCCCGGGCCACGGCCAAGGCCTCTACGTACAAGGCAGTGGCTCGCTCGGTGTTGCCGCACCAGGCCTCGAGCAGCGCCAGTGAGCCGAGGCCGCTGACCTTCCAAATCGGGTAGCTCGCACCAGGGGTCGCCAGCCCACGGTCGAACCACTCCCGAGCCTCCACGTAGTCACCGGCTTGGAAGTGGGCGCGACCACCGGACACCAAGGCGATCGTCTCGAGTGACGCTCGATGTGTCAGGTTCAAGATGACCGGCGTCGGTGCACCGCCGAGGCGTTCCAGTTGGTCAAGGGCACGGGCGGCAATCTCGATGGAGACCTCCGGGCGGGGCCGCCATTGGACGAGCGAGGCAAGGAACACATGGGCGCAGGCCCGCTCTCCCGCCGACGACGCCAGGATCGGTGGCGACCCGCCCGATGATGTCCTCTGCGCTCACCGCCTGCCCTTCGACTGCTTTCAAGATCCCGAGGAGCAGGTTGACGTCCCGCCTTCCCGTGCGGGCCGCCTCGGGGATAGCGCAGATCCAGCGGATGACGGTGGCCATCTGGCCCTTCTCGAACACCTCTGAGCCTCGACCCATGATGACGTCGAGTGCCGCCTCCCAGTTCCGGGCGCGAAGCAGGTACCCGACGCCCGCGTCGATCTCACCTCGTCCGAGGTGCCACGAGCCGGCCATATTGAGCAGATCGGGTTCGGCCTCAGGCACCTCCGCCCGCAATTTGAACCGCAGCAGGTCACGGAAGAGATGGTGGAAACGAAACCATCGACGGTGGGTGTCCAGCGGGACGAGGAACATCGACTCGCCTTCCAGTTCCTCGAGCGTCGTGCTGGGCGTTCGGCTCGCCGGTCAGGTGACCGACCAGCTCCGCGCACATCCTGTCCAGGACGGATATCTGCAGGAGGAACTGACGCCGGTGGTCCGGCTGGGCCTGCAGGACCTCTTCGGTGAGGTAGTCGGCGATCAGCCGATCGTCCCCACTGAATTGGGTGATGAACTCGTCGGAGTCTTCGTAGAGCCGGAGCGTCATCCCGGCGAGCTGCAGCCCGGCTGCCCACCCTTCGGTGCGTGCCACCAGGGTGGCCACGCCGTCGGGTCCCACGGACCGACCGGTGATCTGCTCGAGGAGAATGGCGGATTCGAGATCATCGAGGGCCAGATCGGACTGGCGGATCTCGATGAGGTCCGTGGTCAGCCGATGCCGGCTCCAGGCGATGGGAAGGTCGGCTCGGGACGACAGGACCAGATGGACGTTGGGCGGGAGACGGTCGACCATGTCGCCGAGGTCGGCCAGCAGAGCGGAGTTGGACAGGTGGTGCAGGTCATCGAGGACCACGACCACGTCGGGGAGCTCGGCCAGCTGTGACTCGAGCGCCTCCAACAGGGGTGATCCGAGTCCGCCACCATTGAGGGACACCAGCGAGGTGAGATCGGCGAAATCCGGGTTGACGGTGGAGAACTCCCGTAGCAGGCGCTGGGAGAAGCGGACGGGATCGTTGTCGTCGGCACCAACCTCGACCCGGACGAAGGCCACCTCGGGGTGGGTAGCGGCCCACTGACCGAGGAGGACTGTCTTGCCCGAGCCGGCCGGAGCCACGATGAGGGTGAGGGGGTTGGCCAGCGCCTTGTCCAGCTGCCGCCTCAGGGCTGGGCGGTCGACTTCGTGAGTCGGCGCCGACACTGCTGTCACCACAACCCCGCTTTTGGTCCGCGGCCGTGGGTCCGACCGTGGTGTCAGTGTGCCATCGGGACGAGGTCACCGCCAGTGCCTCCCTGGTGGGCTCTGCTTTTTGGTGACGAGGACGATCACCCTCCGGGGATGACGACTTTGCCGATGGCCCGCTCAAGTATGGGGGCGAGAGATGGCATGACAAGCGGGCGATGGACAGTGCCGCATCTCACATCGGAAAGAGCCAACGTGGACGCAACCAGATTCGAAATCGTGGTCAAGGGAAGATTGAGCCCGACCTTGACGGCAGCCATCGACGGATTCGAGGTCAGTCGCTGCGACCGCGGTCTCACCCACCTGGTCGGTTGGGTCTCCGACCAATCACGCCTGCACGGCACGCTGGAGTTGTTGCGGGACCTCAACATCGAGCTGGTATCGGTCAATCCGGCTCGGTCTGAGGTGACGGGGGCGTCGGATCGGCGGGATCCAACCCGATCCGAGAGCAACTGATGACCGACGCACCTCGGGAGCCGTGGCCCTGGCCCGACGATCTGGACGCCATGGTCGCCGCCCCCGAGTTCCACCAGGTCCTGCTCGAAGACGACCGGGTGCGTGTCCTCGATGGACGTGTTCCGGCAGGAGCCACGGTGCCGGTGCACACCCACCGGTGGGGAGGCGTCCTCTACGTCATCGCCACCAGCGACTTCGTCCGGCGGAGCCCCGACGGGACGGTGATCGTCGACACCCGGCTGTCAGGGACGACGCCCGTCGCCGGCGCCGCGGTGTGGGGTGCGCCGTTGACGCCACACTCGCTCGAGAACGTGGGCAGCCACGAGTTCCGGACCCTGACCGTCGAGATGAAGGACGCCGAGCCCGACTCGGGGTGACCGGCGTGATCACCCGGACGCAGGGGCGCTTGCCTCCGGGGGCGGTGTCGGGACCGCCTTCTTGTCTCTGGTGAGATCGGCCGGCGTATGGGGGAGCCAGGCCACCGTGGCGTAGGCCACCACCACGGCCACGATGACCAGGGGGATGACATTGATGCCGTCGCTGGCCAACAGCACCGTGGCCAGCAGGGTGGCGGTGAGGGGGAGCTTGAGCATCACCGTGGTCATCGCCCCGATGCCCATGGCCACCCCGGGGACCAGGGACAGACCCGGGAGGTGGGAGGCGGCGATGCCGGCGGCGGCGCCGATGAACATGGAGGGGAACACCGGCCCGCCCCGGAAGCTGGACAGGGAGAGCCCGTAGGCGGCGGACTTGCAGACCACCAGCAGGACCAGCGACCCCACCGTCCAGCCTGCCGAATGGACCACCAGCGTGGGCAGGGCCGACTGGCCGGAGAAGAGGACCTCGGTGAAGCTGTGCCCGGAGCCCTCGGCGAAGGCGATGGCCAGGCCGGCTACCCCGAGGCCGATCACCGGCATCAACAGCAGCATCCGCCGCTCGACGATGGGTTGGAGAACCAGGCCCAGCAACCGGATGACCGTACCCAACAGGGGGGCGACCAACCCGATGACCACGGCCCAGCCGAACATGGCCACGGTCGGGTGGCTGAAGGGGGGAGCCCGGGGATGGCCAGGGAGAAGGTCCCGAACCCGGTCAGGGAGTCCAGCCCCACGAAGATGAGCGTTCCCACCCCGGCAGCCAGCAGACCGGGGACCAGGATGAGGCCCAGCAAGGGGCCGCCCAGTCCGGAGGCCTCCATCAACAGGAAGGCACCGAGGATGGGCGAGCCGAGCAGGGTGCTGATGGCGGCGAAGCTCCCGGCCGAGGCGATGACGATGGCGGCGGTCGGCGGAGCGTCACGCTTTGCCAGGTGCACGGCCAGCATGCCCAACCCGCCACCGATGGCGATGAGCGGCGCCTCCGGTCCGAGGACCACACCCAGGCTCAACGTGGCCAGCGAGGCCAGAAAGACACCGGGCAGCTCGATGGGCGTGGGCGCGCCGCCGGCCTTGAACCCCTCGGCCGGCTTGTGGCCCCCGATCCCGGGGAGGTAGGTGATGGTCGCTCCCACCAGCACCCCGGCCACCGCCAGCAGGGGCAACGGCCACCACAGTGGCGTGCCGGCAAAGCCGACCTCCTTGGGCAAGGTGGTGAACAGCCAGTTCTGGAGGACACCGACCAGCTTGAGATACCCGTAGGCGACGGCCGACACCGGGATGCCGACCAGACCGGCGAGGACCAGCAGCTGCACGTAGCTCCTGGTCCGGAGTAGGGCCATCGGATCAGGAGCGGCCGCCTCCTCTGTCGACGGGGGCGTGGGTGGCGCTGGGGAAGTCATGCCGTCTTGCCGGCGAGGCTCAAGAGGTCTCCGCCTCTACCTCGATCAGTTGGGACACGGCGTCGATCAGGGCCAGGTGGGTGAATGCCTGGGGAAAGTTCCCCAGGTGATCACCGGTGGTGGCATCGATCTCCTCGGCGTACAGGTGAAGCGGGCCGGCAAAGGAGAGCAGCTTCTTGCACAACGCCCGGGCCCGCTCGATCTCGCCGATCATGGCCAGGGCGGAGACCAGCCACCACGAGCAGATGGTGAAGGTGCCCTCCTTGCCCTCGAACCCGGTATCGGTGCTGTCCACCTTGTAGCGGAGCACCAGCCCGTCCTCGGTGAGCTCGTCGGCGATGGCCAGGACGGTTGCCTTCACCCGCTCGTCGTCGGGAGGTAGGAATCCCATGATGGGGATGAGGAGGAGCGAGGCGTCGAGGTCGTCGTTCTCGTAGGCCTGCCGGAACCGACCCCGCTCGTCGACACCCTTGGCCAGAATGTCCTGCTTGAGGTCGTCGGCGCCCTGGCGCCAACGGTCGGCCCGCTCGACGTCGCCGCGGCGACGGGCCAGATCGGCCCCCCGGTCGGCGGCGACCCAGCACAGGACGGCCGAGGCGGTGAAGTGCTGGGGCTCGCCGCGGATCTCCCAGATTCCCTGGTCGGCGTCTCCGCTGTGGGCCAGTGCCTCCTCCACCAGCCCGCCCAGCCCCTCCCACACCGGGTGGACGATCTGGGCCGCGCCCCGGTCTTGAGGTGGGTGTCCACCCCGTCGAGGAGCATGCCCCAGACGTCGTTCTGGTGCTGGTCCCAGGCGCCGTTGCCGACCCGGACCGGACTGGCCCCCTCGTACCCCGAAAGGTGGTCCAGGGTCCGTTCGGTGAGGTCCCGCTCGCCCCCGATGCCGTACATGATCTGGAGCTCGAACGGCTTGTCGTGCTGACCTTGGGTGACCGATTCCAGCACGAAGGCGAAGTACTCGAGTGCCTCCCAGTCGAAGCCCAGGCGATAGAGCGATCGCAACATGAACCCGGTGTCCCGGATCCAGGTGTAGCGGTAGTCCCAGTTGCGGGCGCCGCCCGGTGTCTCGGGGAGGGACGTGGTCGAGGCGGCCATGATCGCCCCGGTCGGCGCGTAGCTCAGGCCCTTGAGGGTCAGGGCACTGCGCTCGATGTAGGGGCGCCACGGGTGGTCGGGGAACTTCCCGCTGGCCAGCCAGTGACGCCAGTAGGCCACCGTGGAGTCGACGATCCCGGTTGGCCTCGTCCTGGTCGGTCGGGGGACTCCCTCGCCCCACGACAGGGCCATGAAGCACTCCTCACCCTCGGCCAGGCTGGTGCGCCCGTAGCAACGGGCGCCGGCCACGCCCAGTCGGAGGCTGCTCACCAGGGAAAGCGTCAATCCGCCATCGGCGGGATGCGACGGTGAGGGAACCGTAGCCATCACCGTCGTAGGCCCACTGCCCGGTAGCGGCCCCGTAGTTGAACAGTGGTACGCAGTTGGCGATCGATCTCGACCTCTCCCGAAACGCACCTCGCCGTGCGCAACAGGACGCCGGCAGCGGCGGCATCGGTGGGCGCGCGCCGGTACCCCGGCCGCCGGGTGCCGTCGTCGACCTTGCGGATGACCATGAGATCCTGGACGACGAGCCAACCAGTCGGGGTGTGCCAGGTCGTCTCCACCACCATGGTGCCCGGCACGTAGCGCCGCTGGTGGGGGACCACGGTGTTCGAGGGCCCGAACCGGAACGAACCGGCGGAGCGGTCGAGCAGGGCTCCGAAGACGCTGGGCGAGTCGGGACGGGGCAGGGAGAGCCATTCGACCGAGCCGTCGGGTGCGATGAGGCAGCTGACCTCGCAGTCGGAGAGGAACGCGTAGTCGGCGATCGGAGGGAACTCGCTCATGATCGGTGAACTCCTTGGTTCGGTCGGTCGTCGGCCCAGCACCCGATTGGATCACGTGGGCACGTCGGCTTCCATTCCTCTGCCCGAGGTCGATTATGACCAGGAGGTGACGCTCTGTAATCACCCGATCCGGGTGAGGAAACGCCGGGTGGGAGTCCGTAGCCTGGCTCGGTGGGGGCGTGGAAAAGGAGTTCACGTGACACTTCAGGGCAAGGTGGCCATCGTCACCGGCGGGAACACAGGCATCGGCAAGGCGGTGGTGCTGGCTCTGGCCGCCGAGGGCGCCTCGATCGTGATCGACTACGTGTCCGACCCGGACGCCACCGAGGCGCTCGAGCAGCAGGTCCGCGACCTGGGCGACAAGGTGACCGCGGTCAAGGCCGACGTCAGCAAGATCGCCGACCTCGAGACGCTGATCGGCACTGCTGTGAGCACTTTCGGCCGGCTTGACATCATGGTCAACAACGCCGGGATCGAGACCCGGACCTCGGTGCTCGACACCACCGAGGCCCAGTACGAGCGGGTCCTCGACATCAATCTGAAGAGTGCCTTCTTCGGAACCCAGCTGGCGGCCAAGCAGATGATCGCCCAGGGGGACGGCGGGCGCATCATCAACATGACCTCGGTCCACGAGGACTGGCCGATGCCCAACAACACCGCCTACTGCCTGTCCAAGGGCGGCATGCGGATGCTCACCCGCACGGCGGGCGTGGAGCTGGCCCCCCACAACGTCCTGGTGGTCGGCGTCGGCCCTGGCGCGGTCGAGACACCGATCAACACCGCCACCATGAACGATCCTGCCGCCTTGAAGAAGCTCGATGATGCCATTCCCATCGGCCGCATGGCCAAGCCGGAGGAGATCGGGAGCGTGGTGGCCTTCCTGGCCGGACCCGGTGCCAGCTACCTGACCGCGACCACCATCTTCGCCGACGGCGGCATCATGCAGAGCAGCCCTGGGTTGTGAGGGGCCGTCGACGAGCCTGGACCCGATGACCGTCGCACCCGATTCCGACCTCGGCCGGTGCCGCCAGGGGCCGCCATCGGGTGGTCATCGTCGGCGGGGGGTTCGGGGGCCTCCCGGCCACCCGCTTCCTGGGGGGAAGCCGGTCGACGTGACGTTGATCGACCGTCGCAATCATCATCTCTTCCAACCCCTCCTCTACCAGACGGCGACCGGCATGCTGGCGCCAGGCCAGATCGCCCCTGCCCTTCGACACGTCGTGCGTCGGGAGAAGAACGTGCGGGTGCAACTGGCCGAGGTGACCGGCTTCGACCTCGAGCGCAAGGTGGTCCACGCCACGGTGGCCGGACCGGATGGCCGTCGAGTATCCCTACGACAGCCTGATCGTCGCCGCCGGCGTCACCCAGTCCTACTTCGGGCACGACGAGTTCGCCTTCTTCGCTCCGGGGATGAAGACCCTCGATGACGCCCTCGAGCTCCGGCGCCGCATCTTCGGCGCCTTCGAAGTGGCCGAGTTGGTCGCCGACCCCGTCGAGAAGGAGCGCTGGCTGACCGTCGTGGTGGTCGGGGCCGGGCCCACCGGGGTCGAGCTGGCCGGTCAGGTGCGAGAACTGGCCACCCGCAGTCTTCGCGGGCGAGTTCCGCACCTTCGAGGCCTCCTCGGTGCGGGTGATCCTGGTGGACGGGGGCAACGAGCCCCTGGCCACCTTCGGCGACCAGCTCTCGGGCAAGGCGGCCAGAGACCCTCGAGCATCTGGGCATCGAACTGCGCATGGGAGGCCAGGTGGTCGGGATCGACGCCGAGGGCGTCGACGTCAAGGGTCCCGACGGCGACACTAGGATCGACGCCCGGACCACCATCTGGGCCGCCGGTGTCCAGGCCTCCCCCCTGGCCGAAGCTGCTGGCCGGAGCCTGCGGCGCCACGGTGGACCGGGCCGGCCGGATCGCCGTGCTGCCCGACCTCACCCTGCCCGGACCATCCCGAGGTCTTCGCCATCGGCGACATGGCCAGCGTCGACAAGCTGCCCGGCGTGGCCGAAGTGGCCATGCAGGGTGGTCTCCACGCCGCCAACACCATCCTCCGTCGCCTGAAGGGGGAGCCCACCAAGCCGTTTCGTTATCGGGACCTCGGCAGCGTCGCCACCATCGGTCGCTTCCGGGCCATCGTCAGCGTGAAGGGGATCCACCTGAGCGGGTTCCCGGGCTGGGTGGTGTGGATGTTCGTCCACCTCGCCTTCCTCACCGGGTTCGGCAATCGCCTGACCACCATGTTGAAGTGGCTCCGCTCGATGATCGGACGCGGCCGGGCCGAGCGGGAGTTCAGCACCGCCCACACCGGTGGCGATCTGAGCCTGCCCGATTCGGTCCGGAGACAGGTCGAGCCCACGCTCTTCCCGGTGGTCGAGAAGGCCGCCGGATCAGGCCGGCCGCCAGCCCGAGCGGTGCCGAGCCCGGACCGGCCCGACCAGCCGAGGGCCATGACCGTCCGTCGGACGGTACCGCGGTGACGCCATCGGGTGGGGCCGGGGAGCGACGCTCTGAGGTCATCACCGTCTACGCCATCGGGCTGTTCCAGGGAGTTGAGCCTGGTCGCCTTTCCCGCCGCGGCCAGCATCCTGCAGTCCTCCACCGGCTACGACCTGTCGAAGAGCCGCTATGGCCTCCTCTTCCTCCCCCAGGTGGTCATGGCCATCGCCGGGTCGTTGGCCATGCCCACACTGTCCCGCCGTTTCCGCCTCAAGCGGGTGCTGATCGCCGGGATCAGTCGCCGACACGGTGGCCATGGGCCTGTTGGTGGGCAGCGATGCGGTCCGCACCGATGCCATCGCCTACCCGATGCTTCTGGTGGCCACCGCCGCGCTCGGCCTCGGCTTCGGTCTCACCTTGAGCTCGATCAGCACCTATGCCGGCGCCTTCATGCCCGATCGCCGGGACGTGGCCCTCACCGCGTCTGAACGTCCTGCTCGGCCTGGGGACGGCGTTGTCGCCGTTGCTGATCGCCATCTTCCTCGACGTCGGCGCAGTGGTGGTACCTCCCGCTGATCGCCGCCGCCGGGCTGGTGGTGTTGATCGTCATCGCCCTGGTGCAGCCCATGGTGGTGCCGGCAATCCAAGACCAGACAGTCATCGGGCCGCGTACCGGTGCTGTTCTGGCTGTTCGCCGCAGCCCTGGTGCTGTACGGGATCGGCGAGACCATGTTCGGCAACTGGGGGACCACCCTGTTGGTGGGCCGAGGGGTGAAGGCCACGTCGGCCAACAACGCCCTGGCCGCCTTCTGGGCCTCGGTGACCATCGGTCGCCTGCTCATCGCCATCAGCGCCAAGTGGGTGCGCTCGACGTCGATCTACCTGGTGTCTGCCGTGGGCGATGGCCGGGGCGCTCCTGCTGGTGCCCGTCGCCCACACCGCCACCGCCGGCATTCTGGTGTTCGCCTTCGGTGGATTGGCCTGCTCCGGCTTCTTCCCCATGACCGTCGGCTACGGCGAGGCGACCTTCCCCACCTTCGTGGAGCTGGCCGCCGGGTGGCTCATCGCCGCCTATCAGGTGGGCTACGGGGTGGCGGCATTCGGGGGCGGGGTGCTCCAGAGCCAGGTGGCCCTGGCCTCGCATCTTCCGAGTCGCGGCCGTCCTCGCCGCCGTCATGGGCCTGCTCGCCGTGGCCATCGCCCGCCGCCAGCATCCCGCCGCCCAAGCGTCGCCCGCCGCCGTCGGCAACCGAGATGAGTCCGAACTGCCTACGAAAGGAAACCTGATGCCCGAACGATTCGACGTCATCATCATCGGAACCGGCGCCGGGGGAGGAACCCTGGCCCACACCCTGGCCTCGTCGGGAAAACGGGTGCTCCTGCTCGAGCGCGGGCACTTCCTCCCGCGGGAGATGGAGAACTGGTCGCCCGACGATGTGTTCGTCGACGGCAGGTACATCTCGAAGGACACCTGGTACGACGGCGACGGCACCGCCTTCCAGCCCCAGGTCCACTACTTCGTGGGCGGCGCCACCAAGCTGTACGGCGCCGCCCTCTACCGCCTGCGACCGGGGGACTTCGGGGAGATCGCCCACGTCGACGGGGTCTCGCCCGCCTGGCCGATCGGCTACGACGAGTTCGAGCCCTTCTACACCAAGGCCGAGCAGCTCTACCAGGTCCACGGCACCCACGGCGAAGACCCCACCGAAGGACCCTTCTCCGAGCCCTACCCCGCACCCCCGGTCAGCCATGAGCCGCGCCTGCAGGAGATCTCCGACGCCCTCGCCGCCAAGGGGTACCACCCCTTCTCGGCGCCGTGCGGCATCCTGCTCGACGAGTCCGACCGCAACCGCAGTCAGTGCATCCGCTGCGCGTGGTGCGACGGCTATCCCTGCATGGTCCACGCCAAGGCCGACGCCGAGGTCATGGCCGTCCGGCCCAGCCTCCAGTCGCCCAACGTGACCCTCGAGACCGGCGCCATGGTGTCCCGGCTGGAGACGGATCCGAGCGGGTCGGACGGTCACCGGGGTGGTGGTCGATCGCGGCGGGGACACCGAGGTGTACCAGGCGGACATCGTGGTGGTGGCAGCCGGCGCCGCCAACAGCGCCAAGCTGCTCTTGAACTCGGCCAACGAGCGCCCATCCCACCGGGCTGGCCAACGGATCGGACCAGGTCGGCCGCAACTACATGTTCCACAACTGCAAGGCGCTGGTGTCGCTGAGCAAGGAGCCCAACGATACGGTGTTCCAGAAGACGCTCGGCATCAACGACTTCTACTTCGCCGGTGGCGACCGCCAGTGGCCCCTCGGGAACATCCAGATGGTGGGGAAGTCGAATGCCGGAGCCATGAAGGGCGAAGAGCCGAAGCTGACCCTGCTGGCCCCCCACTGGACGCTCGAGGACGTGGCCAAGCACGCGGTGGACTGGTGGCTCACCACCGAGGACCTGCCCCGGCCGGACAACCGGGTGACCGTGGACGCCGAGGGGAACGTCCACCTGGCCTACCAGGCCACCAACAACGAGGAGGCCGACGGTCTCTACAAGGAACTGAGAACCATCCTCAACCACGTGGGCATGGCCGACCACCACGTGCTGAGCAAGAACTTCTACATGAGCATGAACGTCCCGGTGGCCGGGTGTGCCCACCAGGCCGGGACCGCTCGGTTCGGAACCGATCCGGCCACCTCGGTGCTCGACGTCAACTGCAAGGCCCACCAGCTCGACAATCTCTACGTCGTGGACACCAGCTTCTTCCCGAGCATCGGGGCCGTGAACCCCGCCCTCACCGCCATGGCCAACGCCATCCGGGTGGGCGAGCACCTGACCGAGCGGCTCGGATGATCAAGCCATGATCGGCAACCGGACCAGCCCCGTCGATCCCCGGCTGCTCCACTACACCCGCGGGACCCGACGGTTCCTGGTGGTGACCGTCGTGCTCGGCGGCATCACCGCCGGGCTGGTGGTGGCCCAGGCGTGGCTGATCGCCGCCACCATCTCGGATGTGGTGGTCCATCACCGGGGACTGTCACGGGTTGGTAGCGAGGTGGTGCTGCTCCTGGCGGTGATCCTCGGACGGGCGACGGTCAGTTGGTTCCAGGAGCGGGTGGCCGACCGCGCCTCGGCAGCGGCGAAGTCGAACCTGCGGAGCGCCCTGGTCGAGCGGATGGCCCGTCTGGGCCCGGCGGGGATCGACCGGGAGCACTCCGGAAGGCTGGTCGTGCTGGCCACCAGCGGGATCGACGCCCTCGACAGCTACTTCTCCCGCTATCTCCCCCAGCTCTTCCTGGCGGTGATCGTCCCGGTCACCGTCATCGTCGTGGTGCTGGGCGCCGACTGGATGTCGGCGCTGATCATCGCCGTCACCGTGCCCCTGATCCCCGTCTTCATGGGGTTGGTGGGCGCCTCGACCGGTGCCCGGATGGCCCACCAGGCGCGGTTGCTCCACCGCCTCGCCGGACACTTCCTCGACATGGTCGCTGGCCTGCCCACGCTCAAGGTCTTCGGCCGGGCCAAGGCCCAGGCCGCCGCGGTGCGCGATATCACCGACCAGTACCGCAAGGCGACGATGGCCACGCTCAAGGTGGCCTTCCTGTCCTCGCTCATCCTCGAGCTCCTGGCCACCATCTCGGTGGCCCTGGTGGCCGTCGCTGTCGGGCTCCGCCTCCTGGGCGGTCACCTGAGCCTGGCCACCGCCCTCTTCGTCCTCATCCTGGCGCCCGAGGCCTATCTCCCGCTGCGCCTCCTGGGGACCAGCTATCACGCCAGCGCCGAGGGGATGAAGGCGGCCGAGGACGTCT
Organism: uncultured Acidimicrobiaceae bacterium; assembly: GCA_963774885.1. Lineage (GTDB taxonomy): Bacteria > Actinomycetota > Acidimicrobiia > Acidimicrobiales > RAAP-2 > Bog-756. Next base: position 181,545 of record CAVZGQ010000002.1, on the reverse strand, counting down.
TCGTCGTTCTCGAGCAGCCGCTCCCCCCGAGCGGCATCCGCCGGGATGTGCCCGACCCCTCGCGATCCAGCCTGCGGGTCGATCGACTCGAGGTCTGCTATCCCGGGACGGGTGGTCCCTGCCCTGTCGGAGGCGACCCTCGCCGTGGACCCCGGGGAGGTGGTCGCCCTGGCGGGGCCCAGCGGGTGCGGGAAGTCCACCCTGCTCGCCGTGCTGCTCGGCCTGGCTCCGCCGTGGACCGGAACGGTGACCGTCGGTGGCGTGAGCCTGGCCGACCTGGTCGCCGGACTCGTGGAGGTCCCAGGTCGCCTGGGTGCCCCAGCGGCCCCACCTGTTCGCCCGATCGATCGCCGCCAATGTCCGCCTCGGCCGTCCCCACGCCACCGAGGACGCCGTGCGCGCCGCCATCGCCGATGCCGGCCTCGACCCGGTGGTGGCCCGGCTTCCCGAGCGGGAGCACACCGTCCTCGGCCATGACGGGGCCGGGCTGTCGGCCGGGGAACGCCAGCGGGTGGCGCTGGCCCGGGCCTTCCTTCGGGATGCCCCGCTGCTCCTGCTCGACGAGCCCACCGCCAATCTCGACGGCCGGACCGAGGAGAGCGTGCTGGATTCGGTGCGCCGGCTGATGGTGGGCCGCACCGTGGTCATCGTGGCCCACCGCCCCTCGCTGCTGGCGCTGGCCGACCGGGTGGTCCAGCTGGCACCCGGTCGTGGCGGTGTCCTGATGCCGGGCGACGGTTCCGAGCACGGCGGGACGCAGATGGCGCCCTTGGGCCGCACCCTGGCCATCGCCCGACCCGCCGCCGGCCGGCTGGCACTGACCGCGCTCCTGGGTGCGGGTGCCATCGCCGCCGACATCGGCCTGTTGGCCACGGCGGCGTGGCTGATCTCCAAGGCCGCCCAGCACCCCAACGAATCGCAGCTGGCGGTGGCCATCGTCGGCGTGCAGTTCTTCGGTCTCTCCCGCGGCTTCTTCCGGTACAAGGAGCGGCTGGTCGGGCACGATGCCGCCTTCCGCCTCCTCGCCGACCTCCGGGTGAGGGTCTACGTGCGGCTCGAACGCCTCGCCCCTTCCGGCCTGCCCGCCTTCCGCCGGGGCGACCTGCTGGCCCGCATGGTCCAGGACATCGACTCGTTGCAAGACCTGGTCATCCGGGTGATCCCCCCCTTCGGCACCGCGGTGATGGTGGGAGCCCTCACCGTGGCCCTCCTGTGGTGGATGCTTCCGGCCGCCGCGGTCATCCTGGCGGTGGCTCTCCTGCTGGCCGGCATCCTCGTGCCCTGGCTCACCGGGCTCCTCGGCCGACGGCGGGAATCGAGATTCGCACAGGCGCGTGGCGACCTGGGCGTCTCGGTGGTCGACCTCACCGAGGGTGCGGCGGAGCTGGTCGCCTTCGGGGCCATGGACGCGCACCTGGCGGTCATCGGCGAACAGGACGCCGGAGCTCACCGCCATCGCTGCCGCATCGGCGGGTACTGCTGGGGTCGGCTTGTCGCTCACCACCCTGCTGGCCGGGCTCGCCTGCTGGGGCTGTCTCGTGGTCGGTATCCCGGCGGTGACCACCGGCAGGCTGAGCGGCACCGATCTGGCGGTGGTGACTCTCATCCCGCTGGCCGCCTTCGAGCTGGTGGTCGGGTTACCCGTTGCCACCCAGGCCCTCCAGCGGGTGCGGCAGGCGGCTGCCCGGATGTTCGAGGTCACCGACGCGCCGGATCCGGTGGTCGATCCCGAGGTTTCGGTGCCGCTGCCCCGACGGCCCCTATGACCTGGACGCCCGGTCAGTGTGGGCCGGATACCCGGATGCCGGCTCTCCGGCGCTCCGGGGGGTGGACCTCCCGCTCGGCTCCGGCCGGCGGGTGGCGGTGGTGGGACCGAGCGGTGCCGGCAAGTCGACACTGGCCGCGGTGCTCCTCCGATTCCTGCCCTTCGCCGCCGGTTCGGTCCTCCTGAACGGCGTACCCGTCGACCGCCTGGCCGGCGGCGACCTTCGCACCGTGGTGGGCATGGTGGGCCAGGACGCCTACCTCTTCGACGCCACCATCGCCGAGAACCTACGCATCGGGCGCCGCCGGTCGACCGATGACCAGTTGCGTGACGTCCTGGACCGGGTGGGACTGGCCGGTTGGTTGGAGGACCTGCCGCGGGGGCTGGCCACCGAGGTCGGCAGGCATGGGTCTCGGCTGTCCGGCGGTCAGCGCCAACGGGTGGCCGTGGCCCGCGCCCTGCTGGCCGACTTCCCGGTCCTCGTACTCGACGAGCCGGCCGAGCACCTCGACCCGGTGGCTGCCGACGCTCTCACCAGCGATGTCCTCGGCGTGACCGACGGCCGCTCCTTGGTGCTGATCACCCACCGGCTGGCCGGGCTCGAATCCGTCGACGAGATCCTGGTCATGGAGGAGGGCCGGGTCGTCGAGCGGGGCACGCACGACGTCCTGATCGATCAGGACGGCCGGTACTCCCACCTGTGGTGGAAAGAGATGAGGACCGAGCGCTACGCCGCCGCTGGACCGCCGATGAAACCACCGCTGCATCACCACCCGCCACCGCCGACAGCCACCATCCCCCACGGTGGCCCGACCGACCGGAGAGACGCCTGATGACCACCGACCTGGCGCGCTGGCAGTTCGCCACCACCAGCATTTATCACTTCTTGTTCGTTCCCGTCACCATCGGGCTCGCTTTTTTGGTGGCGTTGCTCCAGACCAGTTGGTACAAGAACGACAACCCGACCTTCAAGCGACTGACCAAGTTCTTCGGCACCCTGCTGCTGATCAACGTGGCCGTCGGGGTGGTGACCGGATTGGTGCAGGAGTTCGAGTTCGGCATGAACTGGTCGAACTACTCCCGATTGGTGGGCAACATCTTCGGGGGCCCTCTGGCCATGGAGGGTCTGGTCGCCTTCTTCCTCGAGTCCACGTTCATGGGGCTTTGGATCTTCGGATGGGAACGACTGTCGAAGAAGGTGCATCTGGCCTGCATATGGCTGGTGGCCGGGGCCAGCATGGTGTCGGCCCTGTTCATCATGGCCGCCAATTCGTGGATGCAGCATCCGGTCGGGTACGTGATGAACGCCCAGCACCAGCCCCAGCTCACCGACGTGTGGGCCCTGTTCACCAACCCGGTGTTCCTGTGGGCCTATCCCCACGTCATCCTGGCCTCCCTGGTGACCGGGGCCATCGTCATGTTGGCCATCTCCGCCTGGCACCTCAGGAGACAGAGCGCGGTTGAAGCGTTCCGACGGACGGCCATCATCTCCCTGGCCGTGCTGGTCCCGGCGGTGTTCGTCAACATGTTCATCGGGAGCGAGCTCGGGGTGGTCGAGGGCACCTACCAGCCGATGAAGATCGCCGCCGCCGAGGCGCTCTGGAACACCTGCCCGTCCCACTGCCCGTTCTCTGCCTTCCAGAGCGGGGGAGGGAACAACGATCCCACCCCCACCAAGATCATCGAGATTCCCGATCTGCTCTCCATCCTGGCCACCAACCACATCGACGGCCAGGTCCAGGGTATGAACAACCTGCAGGCCCAGTACGTGAAGGAGTACGGACCGGGCGACTACATCCCCAACGTCTTCGTCCAGTACTGGGGGATGCGGGTGATGGCCTACCTGGCTGCCCTCATCGCCCTGTTCGCCCTGTGGGGCCTGTGGTTGATCAGGCGCAAGACCCTGGAGAAGGCCACGTTGTTCCTGTTCATTGCGCCGTGGTTCGCCATCGCCCCCTTCCTTATGAACACGGCCGGCTGGCTGCTGACCGAGAGCGGCCGACAACCCTGGATCGTCCAGGGCCTGATGAAGACCTCCCAGGCGGCGTCGCCCTCGGTGACCGCCACCGACATCTGGATCAGCCTGACCCTCTTCGTGCTCCTCTACGCCGCCCTGGGAGTTGCCGATGCGTACCTGATGATCCACTACGGCCGCAGGGATCTCGAAGCCGGCCCCGACGACACTGCCGACCACGGTGACGACGACGGCGCTGACCACGCCGACCACCGCGGGGGCCACGCCGACGACGGGTCGTCGGACCGACCCGAGGAACCGCGTGTCCCGGCCCTCATCTACTAGGAGCAGACCATGATCCATCTCAACAACATCTGGTACGTGATCATCGCCATCTTCTGGGTGGGCTTCTTCGTGCTCGAAGGCTTCGACTTCGGAGTCGGCATGCTCCACTCCTTCATCGGGAAGGACGATGTCGAGCGACGCATCGCGGTCAACGCCATCGGCCCGATATGGGACGGTAACGAGGTGTGGCTGATCGTTGCCGGAGCTGCCATCTTCGCCGCCTTCCCCGGGTGGTACGCCACCATGTTCTCCACGCTCTACCTGGCCCTGCTCATCATTTTGGTGGCCCTGATCGTGCGCGGGGTCTCCTTCGAGTTCAGCCGCAAGATCGACGACCCCCGATGGCGCTCGACCTGGAAATGGTCGCTGACCATCGGGAGCCTCCTGGTCCCATTGCTGCTGGGCACCGCACTGGGCGACCTCCTCCACGGGCTCCCGATCGACCAGGCCCACAACTACACCGGTAGCTTCTTCGGGCTGCTCGTCCCCTTCGGGCTGTACACCGGGGTCACCCTGACCGTGCTGTCACTCTTCATCGGGGCGGCGTACCTGTCCCTCAAGACCGTCGGTGACCTCCATGCCCGAGCGGTCCGACTCTCCGGCCGCCTCGGCTGGCTGGCCGCAGCGGTCACCTTCGGGTGGCTGACCTGGATCCACGTGGGCCTGGGGGTGGGGTTCCTTCCCAACCCGTTCCAGGTCCTGGGCCTGGTGGCGGTGGTCGGGGCGGCGCTGTTGGCCGAGGCCGGTGCCGAGGGGTGGGCGTTCGCCGCCGCCGCCGCCGCCATCGGCAGCGTCGTCGGATCGATCTTCTTCGAACTCTTCCCCCGGGTGATGGTGTCCTCGACCAGCACGGCCTACAACCTGACCGTCTCGAACTCGGCCAGCCCCTCCTACACACTCAAGGTGATGACGGTGGTGGCGGTGATCTTCTTCCCCGTGGTGCTCGTCTACCAGGGGTGGAGCCTCTACGTCTTCCGAAAGAGGATCGTCGGGCCGCCGGCGGGCGGAGCCCCCGCCTCGGTCGGTGACGATTCTGCTGCCATCGGTCCGGCCCCGGCCGGGTTGGCCGGGGCGGGCGACTAGCTTCAAATCGCCCGATGAGGGTGATGGCGTCGGGCCCAAACGGCGCGATGGTGGGTGGATGCCCGACCCGACACCATCCGAGGCGGCACGTGACCTGGCGCCAGCGGACTCGACCGAGCCCCCGTCCATCGATGAGCGGGTAGCCCGGGGCAAGGAGGCACGGACCAGGGTCCCACGGTCTGACCACGCGGTGTGGGAGGCGCCCCCGACGCGGCCGGATCCGGTGGCGCTCCTGCAGAGCCAGGCGGAATCACGGGTTCCAGAACTGGTGCCCATCCGTTACGGCCGGATGCTGGTCTCCCCCTTCACCTTCTACCGTGGGGCGGCGCTGATCATGGCCTCCGATCTGGCCACCACGCCGCGATCCGGCCTCGACGTTCAGGCCTGCGGGGATGCCCACCTGAGCAACTTCGGCGTCTTCGCCTCCGCCGAGCGGAATCTGGTGTTCGACGTCAACGACTTCGACGAGACACTGCCCGGTCCGTGGGAATGGGACGTGAAGAGACTGGCGGCAAGCCTGGCCATCGCCGGGCGTGATCGCGGATTCTCTGACCGGGAGCGAGCCGGGGTGGTGCTGGATGCCGTCGCGGGCTACCGCACCGAGATGGCCAAGTTGGCCACCATGAAAGATCTCGACGTGTGGTACGCCCGCATGGACATCGAGAAGGTGCTCGAGGACGTGGGGGGCGAGCTCGGGCTGAGCCGGAAAGAAGCATGCCGACAAATCGCTGTCCAAGGCCAAGACCCGAGCCAGCAAGAACCTGGCCAAGGCACGAACACGGGACAGCATGCAGGCCCTGTCCAAGCTCACCGAGGTGGTCGACGGGAAGACCCGCTTCGTGAGCGATCCTCCGCTGCTGGTCCCCATCGAGGAGCTCGTCCCCGAGGCCGAGGGCGCGCTCCTGATCGGGCGCATGCAGGAGCTGCTCCGCAGCTACCGACACACCCTGCAGAGCGACCGTCGGCACCTCCTGAAGCAGTTCCGCTTCGTCAGCATCGCCCGAAAGGTGGTCGGGGTCGGCAGTGTCGGTACCCGGGCATGGGTCGTCCTCATGGTGGGGACCGACGGGAAGGATCCGCTGCTCCTGCAGGCCAAGGAGGCCCAGACGTCGGTCCTGGCGAAGTTCGTGGGCGAGTCCCGGTACACCAACCAGGGCGAGCGGGTCGTGGCCGGCCAACACCTGATGCAGGCGTCGAGCGACATCTTCCTCGGCTGGGACAAGGTCGAGGGCATCGACGGCGTGCCGCGGGACTTCTACATCCGCCAGTTGCGCGATTGGAAGGGCTCGGCCGACACCGACCAGATGACTCCCGCGTCCATGGGAGTCTACGGGCGGCTGTGCGGGTGGACCCTGGCCCGGGCCCATGCCCGGTCGGGCGACCGCATCGCCATCGCCGCCTACCTCGGGGTCGGGGAAGTCCTTCGACAATGCCATTGCCTCGTTCTCCGAGTCCTATGCGGACCAGAACCAGCGCGACTACGAGGCTCTCAAGAGAGCGGCGGCCGACGAGCGGATCGTCGTCCAGTCGGGACATATGACGACGGCGGATCGGCATGGTCCGCACTGTATGAAGCCAGACGGTCAGATTGAGCCAGACGGTCAGTGTCCCGCTTGGTGGGCGGACCCGGGTGTCCGATGAGGTCAATCGGGGACGCCCTCAGCAACCGGGTTTACGGATACCAGTTCGATGTTGAGGTCGCTCAGCATACGGAACAGCCCGTGGATCCTCGCCTGGTCGGGGACCGGGCCCACAAGATGGGTGAGACCGTCGGTGCAATGGCTGACATCGAACCCGTCGAGCGCTGTCACCAGCTGAGGGCTCAGTCTCCCCCGAACGACGATCTCGAACCTCTCGACTGGCACAATGCTTCCTTTCGTTCACGATATTTGGTCTCAAGCAACAACCGGCGGAACCCTAGGCAGCTCAGCGATGTCCGAGCTGAGGTACCCGTAGATCAGATGTGAAGTCCGCGCTTGAATTCGTCGCCAGGGTGTAGCGATCGGTCGACAAACCACTGATCCGTCCACCATGTGGGCCTGCCGCCCACCGCCCCTTGCGACCATGGTCACGGCCCACCGGTCACGGGTTCCGACACAGTTGAGCACCGTTGTCTAAACGGACTACGTGAAACGGTTAAGAAGCCGGTAAGTCTCCGGAGTTCCGGCACTGGGTTCGATGAGCCCGGTGGTGCTCTGCTGATCCTCGGTGGCGTCCAGCGGGCACGCCTCCGGCGTGTCGCCGGTCCGGTGCCGGCGGCGTCGTCGCGACCGCCCCGGCTCCCGACTACCTCGCCGGATCGGGTGACCCCGGGAGTCGCCCCTTGCATCGGTCGCATCACGTGTGCCCTTCTGCTGGAGCACCGTGCCTAGGGCGACGGTGCAGGCAGCAATGAAGGCAAGAGTCGACGTGCAGTGGGAACGGGCGACCTCCTGTTTGCTGCTCTCGCCCAATTGTCACCCGACTCAGCAACCTCTGCCCACTGGATATGACGGGCAAGTCGACTAGAGGCACACGGTCCTACGGGGCTGCTCGTTCCACTGCCTTCGACCGGCCAGGATCCTCGACATCCCGGATATCCCGAGCTATTGGAAAGTGTGATCCAGATGACAGCAACCCAGGAACTACCCGCCCTCGGCCCAATCGCCCGATACGAGCAGAACATCATCGAGCGAATCAGCGACTTCAACGACCCCCGCCAGGAGTGGCGACGGCTCTTCTCCGAGCTGCTGGGCACCTTCTTCTTAGTCCTGGCGGCCGCTGGTGGGGGGATGATGGGACACGCCTTCCCTGGCGTGATCAGCCGAACCGCCGCGGTGGTGGCACCGGCGTTGACGGTGATGGCCATCATCTTGTTCATGGGCAAGATCTCCGGTGCCCACCTCAACCCTGCCGTCAGCATCGCCTTTGCGCTGCGTCGGGACTTCCCGTGGCAACGGGTGCCCGGCTACATCGTCATGCAACTCATCGGGGCCACGCTGGCCGCCCTCTTCCTGCGCTCGATCATCCACGCTTCGGCCATCTACGGGTCCAACTACCCGGCCCACGGCTACTCGGACATGGCTGCGTTCTGGATGGAGCTGATCCTGACCCTGGGCCTGGTCAGCGTGATTCTGGGGACGGCATCGGGGGCCCAGAACATCGGACTGTTCGGCGCCTTGGGGGTGGGCGGATACATCGCTCTGGCTGGTCTGTGGGGCAGCCCCATCTCCGGTGCCTCGATGAACCCCGCCCGCACCTTCGGCCCCGATCTGGTGGGCAAGTCGTTCACCGGTTACTGGGTCTACATCGCCGGGCCCCTTGCCGGAGCGGTCCTCGCCGTCGTCATCGCCTTCGTCCTCCGTGGTCCAGGCGGTGGTACGTCGGGCTCAACGGCGGCCCAGGGCGACATCTTCACCGAGACCTACGAGGCTGGAAAATCGTAGCGGAATGGATATTCCTTGGATCAGGTCGGCGCTAGATAACCTCGCCCTCGGGGTCCTCCATCGGCATGTCCAAGCCGTACCACCGGGAGATCGGCCGGTCGACCTCGGCCAACCGACGATCTGCGATCGTGCCCAGGCGTAGGGCCAGAACGTAGACAGTGAGACTGACGATGGCCACGGCGACCGCACATCCCCAGTCCGACAGCGTGGCCCGCCCGCCCCCGTAGGGGGAGAGGTAGCTCACGGTACACATTGCCCCCACGTACGGCACGATCCAGGAGGCAGCCAGCCATTCGAACCCCGCGTGGCGAGATGCGGGCCGGACCAGCGCCAGGAGGCCCACAATCATCGCGCCGAAGGCGACCACCAAGAAGAGCCTGGAGTTGGTCGCCCATCCGACCCATATCAGGAGGAGATTGGCGATGACAAAGGCCAACGGTGCGGTCAGCCGGGCGAAGCGTAGACGGTAGGGGCGAGGCAGCTCTGGAGCCGTCTGGCGAAGCACTCCGAGAGCGAGCGGGGCGGTGGCATAGACGAGCACCGTGGCCGCGGTGATGAACGCCAGCAGGCCGCCCCAATCCGGGAGCAGGACGATCACGATCAGCTGGGTCACGAAGCAGAGGCTCAAGCTCCGGAACGGCACTCCCCGTCGATTGAGCGTCCCGAGCCAGGCGGGCAGATAGCCCTCGCGGGCGAGGGCAAAGGGGAGCCGGGACGCGGTGGCGGAGAACGTCATGCCCGAGCCTGCCGGTGAGATGATGGCGTCCGCATAGATCAGGTAGGCGATGGCAGTCAGGCCGACAACCCCGGCGAGTCCGGCCAGGGGGCCGAAGTCACCGTTGAAGCGAGCCTGGTGCCAACCGCGGGTCAGATCGCCGTGGGGAATGGCGCCGATGAAGGCGACCTGCACGATCAGATAGATGACACTGGCGATCACGACTGAGCCGATGACGGCCCAGGGAACGCTGCGCTGGGGATGCTTGGTCTCGCCCCCCAGCTCCACCGCTTGCTCGAAGCCGAGCAGAGCGAAGACGACGCCTCCGGTGCTGACGGCCGCCAGCACTCCGTGTGCTCCTGCCGGAAAGAGCCCACCGACGGTGAAGTTGTGGCGGTCGAACCCGTGGACGACAAAGGCGACGGCCACGATGAGTGGGATGGCGACTTTCCACCAGACGACGACGGTGTTCGTCTCGCGGAACCACCTCATTCCCGCTGCGTTCAGCGCGGTGAACCCGAGTAGGACGAACACAGCGACGAGCTCACCAAGCCGCGTGAGGCGCACGACGCCGGGAGACTGCGTGATCAGCGAGGGGACATAGTTGCCGATATAGCGCAGCGCGGCTTCAGTTTCGATGGCCGGCACGCAGACGGCGCTGATCCACGCGAACCAGCCGGAAAAGAACCCGGTGACCCGCCCGAAGGCATAGAGAGGAAAACGCGCCGTTCCGCCGTCGACCGGGAACATCGTCCCGAGCTCCGCATGGACAAAGGCTAGGACCACGACGAGCAATGCGCCCAGGATCCAGGCGGTTACGGCGCCACCCCCCCCGCCGATCTGGGCCGCGTCGAACGACGAGAAGAGCCAGCCCGATCCGATGACCGCTCCCACCGATATGAAGACAAGGGATCTTCGGCCAAGGGAGCGTCGAGGGATACTTTGCGTTGAGCTCGGCATCGGGGTTTGAGCCTCGTACCGGGATCGCTCGGCCGCTCGATCCGCGGTGCCGTTCGATGGAGGGGCCCCTGATCGGGCCGACTCGGGCACATGAGGCACGGCACTGATTAAAGCTGACTCGTTGGGCCGGGGTCGGGATCCGTCGACCGGCACGACGTAGGCCACGGTCAATGGACCCATCGCACTCGACCTGGCCTCCCCTGACGATGACAGGGCCCGGCCCGCAGTGAGCAGGTCCGGTAGAGTCCGGACCGTCAGCGCTTGCGTCGGTCGGGAGCCTTCCGGCGCCCAGGGCGAGCGCACACGTGAGGGGGTCGAAGTGACTGGTCCGACGCACCGGGCGGGGATCACACGCATCTCGGTGATGGCTGCCGCTTGCCTGACGGCGAGTGTGTTGCCCGTTGTGTCAGCCGCTGCTCCCGCCGGGGCGGCGAAGGCGCCGGCGCCGCACTACTACCTGGCGCTCGGCGACTGGCTGGCCACCGGCATCGGCGCCAGCTCAGAGCGCAAACGACTACGTGAACCTGGTCGCCACACACGAGGCCACCCGCTACCCAAACTTGCAGGCGGTCAACCTGGGATGCGGGGGGGCCACGACGGCCTCGATGGCCGACGGTCCGGGCTGCTCGTACACCACTGGTACCCAGCTCGGCGACGCCGTCGCCTTCCTGCGGGCCCATCAGCGCCAGGTGGCGTTCGTGACCATCGACATCGGGGCTGACGATATCGCCGCCTGCCAATCGTCTTCAGGAACCGACCCCACCTGTGCCGCGGCCGCGATCAACCAGATCTCGACCGATCTTCCCGAGGAGCTGGCCGAGCTCAAAGCGGCCGGTCCCGGGGTCCCCATCTACGGGATGAACTACTACGACCCGTTCCTGGCCGACTGGCTGACCGGAACCGCGGGGCAGACGGTCGCCACCCAGAGCCTCGCCGGCACCGACCAACTCAACGCCCTGCTCGACCAGATCTACACGGCAGCCGGAGCATCGACGGCCGATCCGTCCTCGCTCTTCGAGACGGACGACACCGATCCGATCGGAACCTATGACGGTGCCACCGTTCCCCAGGATGTGGCCACGGTGTGCCAGTGGACCGATGCGTGCACGTCGCCGGGAAGCATCCAGCCCGACGACCAGGGCTATGCGGAGTTGGCGGTGGCGTTCGAGCAGGTCATCGACGGCGTGTCCATCAACACCACGGGGCTGCCGCCCGGATCGGTCAAGACGGCCTACTCGGCCGGGTTGACTGCCACCGGTGGGTACGCCCCCTACAAGTGGTCGGTCGTGGGCGGTGCGCTGCCGGCGGGGCTCCACCTCCAGGCAGCCACCGGAGACGATCGTCGGCAAGCCGAAGACGGCCGGGGTCTCGACGTTCACCGTGCAGGCCGTCGACACCAAGGACAAGGTGAAGCCGGCCACGCAGAACTCGGGGACGGCGACGCTCTCCCTGCAGGTGTTGGCAGCACCGCGAGGGCATGCCCACATCCGGCCTGTACGCCGCCCCGCAATACACCGATAGCCAGATCACCGAGCACACGCTGCAGTACTCGTCAGCGCCCGATGCCGATGGGGTGGTCTCGCCGCTCCTCATGGACATCTTCGTGCCACCGGACGCCGCAACGGCACCCCGGCCGACGATCATCGAGGTCCACGGCGGAGCGTTCGTCGGTGGCAGCCGCACCGACGAGGACGGGGACGCGCTGGAATCTGCCGTGTACGGCTACGTCGGCGTGAGCATCGACTACCGATTGGCCAATCCTGCTGTCGCCAGCAACGCCACCGATCCGGAGCTGGCTGCCGCGGCGACCCTCGATGCACAGCAGTCGGTGCGGTTCCTCAAGGCCAATGCCACCACCTACGGAGTGGATCCGACGCGCATCGCCATGCTGGGGAACTCCGCCGGGGGCGCGCTCGCCCTGGGTACCGCCGTGGCTGCTGACATTCCCTACAGCGGGCCCCTGTCGAGCTACTCGCCGTCGATTGCGGCCGCCGTTTCCACCGGCGCCTTCTTGACTCCTGCACTCTCCGATCTGACGTTGACCGACAGCGAGGCGCCGTCGCTGATGTTCATGTACGGCTACGACACCGCCAGCCACATCACCGCGGCCTACGCGTTCGAGACGTGTGATGCCCTGCGGGCCGCCGGCAATGCCTGCTATGAGGTCGAGCAGGCCGGCACCGGGCACACGACATCGCTCACCTTCGGAGGGCAGTGGTGGACGAGCGAACTCGGACCGTTCCTCTGGGACCAACTCCAGCTGTCGACCGCCGCCCATTGAAGACACCGGGGCTCTGCTCGGTGGCTCGGACCGTGGCCGGCCCGGCCGCGACCAGGCGCAGGATTCGGGTTCCAAAGACGGCGATGTCGCCCGGATTTCCACCCATTGCTGCTGATGCAACTGAATTGATGAGAAGTCCTGATGGGTCTCCCAGGATGGCTTTCCCGGCACCCGCGCCTTTCCACGCTCGGAGCCGACGGCCTATAGCATATATACATGATGGGGAACATCGTATTTAATGAGGAGTCATGAGCGCCGCCACCGAAACCAGCCTGACCGTCAAGCGCCTGACCGTCCGCACTGGCGCCGAGATCTCGTGCGTCGACCTCCGTCGGTTGAGGAACGAGGAAGTTGCCGCCATCAGACAGGCCCTGCTCGACCACCGGGTGGTGTTCTTTCGGGACCAGGACATTGGCCCGGCCGAACAGATCGCCTTCGCCTCGTTGTTGGGACCGCTCACGCGTGGGCACCCCACCTTGCCGGTGATCGACGGGGACCCCGAGGTCTTCGACCTCGACTCCTATGCCGGTGCCTCCGCCAACCATTGGCACACTGATGTCACCTTCGTGGAGCACCCTCCCACCTTCTCGGTCCTGCGTGCCGTCGTCCTTCCCGAGGTGGGTGGGGACACACTGTGGGCCAACACCGTCTCTGCATACCAGGACCTTCCGGCGGACCTTCGGAAGTTGGCAGACGGCTTGCGGGCAGTCCACTCCAACGCCCACGACTACGGTCGGGTGGACCTGGCCGCCCTGAAGGGCTCACTGCAGGCCGAACGGCTCGAGCATCTCAAGGCCTTTGTTTCCGAAGTCTTCGAGACCGAGCACCCGGCGGTGCGGACTCACCCCGAGACCGGGGAGCCATCGCTGCTCCTCGGCGGCTTTGCTCACCGCCTGGCCGGCCACAACAGCACCGAGTCGGTCGACCTCATCCGAATCCTCCAATCCTACGTGACACGCCCCGAGAACATCGTCCGCTGGCAGTGGCGCCCCGGTGACGTTGCCGTGTGGGACAACCGGTCGACGCAGCACTACGCCATCTATGACTACGGGCGGGAGCGCCGCCGTATGCAACGAGTGACGACCGCCGGTGTTGCCGCTGTCGGGCTCGACGGGCTAGCAAGTGCCGCCATCAAGGGCGATGCCAGCCGTTACTACGCCGCTGCCTGAGGCACCGGACCGCGATCCGGTTGCGGGACAGCCGGGTTCGGCCTGACTCCGCCTGTCGACCGCCTAACAGAGTGATCACACGGTTGCTCTCACATGGACGCCTCCGGCCCTCGCAAATGGGCCGACAATCACGAATCGGGCGGTCGAATGGACGGAATCGACCGCTTCCCCTCCAAGGTCCTCGCCGAAGGAGGCCGGGCCGGGCACATCGTGGCTCAGGTTGGCGCCCAAACGGTTCGATACCTACTTGTGGAAGACGCTGGTGCAACGACCCATGAGATCGGTGAAGGTGATGCCACCGGGTCCGTGACTATCGGCCGCGATGCCGCAGGAGTCATCATCTTCGTGGGCAGCGAGATGCCAGACGTGCTGGGTTGGCGCCCAGAGGAACTCATTGGACGACCATCCACCGACTTCATCCACCCCGAGGACCAGGCCAGTGCCATCACCGCGTGGTTCGCGATGCTCGATGCTGCCGGTGACGCGGGCGTCTGGCAGGGCCGCTATCGCACCAGCGATGGCAATTGGAAGTGGATCGAGTCCACGAACGCCAATCGGCTGAACGACGACAGCAACCCGCACGTGATCTCGGTGATGAAACCGGTGAACGTTGATAAATGTGAGCCTGACCGAAGCGCTGCGGGCCCGCGAGCAACTGTTGACCCGATTGTCCGACGTTCTGCCGATCGGTGTGTTCCAGATCGACGCGATGCGAACAGTGACGTTTGCGAATGACCAACTGACTAGGATTGTTGGCCATTCGCCCTCCGCGACAGTCGAGGCGCAATTCTCAACGATCGACGTCAACGACCGCCAGCGCTTCCTCGACGCAGTCGATGCAGTGCTGAACGACCGACCAGTCGACGGGCTCGAGCTCCTCATCGTGAAGCCGATCGGGGGGGCCAGAACGGATGACCGGTTCTGCGTGGTGAGCATGCGCCCGCTCACCGATGCCACCGACCGGATTGCCGGCGCCGTGGGCTGTGTATCCGACGTGACGGAGCAGGTGCGACTTCGTCGCCAGCTCGAACGCAGAGCAAACTTCGATGGGCTCACCTCGTGTCTCAATCGATCCGCCATCCTCGACGTCCTGACCGCGAACCTCGATCGCCCGCGCTCCGTCGGTCAGGGCGTCGCGGCCGTCTTCGTGGATCTCTGTAGCTTCAAGGCGATCAACGATCGCTTCGGCCACACGACCGGGGACGAAATCCTCTCCCTGACGGCGAATCGACTGCGGTCCGTCGTTCGTGATGGTGATCTGGTCGGGCGCTTCGGAGGCGACGAGTTCCTGGTCGTGTGCCCGCAGGTATCCGGTGAGGACGGTACCCGTGACATCGCCGAACGAATTCGCCGAGCGCTGGCCGGCTGTGTCGAGCTCGGAGCAGGACGTATCGACCTTCGGGCCAGTGTCGGAGGGGCGTACACCGTACGGCCACTCTCCGTCGATGCCTTGGTCGCACAGGCGGATCGGGCGATGTACGAATCGAAGCGGTTGGGATCGTCCGTCGCGTCGGTCGTAGAGGCCAAAGGAGAGTGGGGTCCAGCCGATGCCGTCCGAGGGTGACGCCCCACGCAACACCGGGGTCAGCTCGAAAGGCTGCCAACGACATCAGTGAGCGGGATGTTTGCCGACCCGCCGATTCGAACAGCGGCGGTGGACCAGGCGAATCGATCGTTGTCAGGCGGCCGGCTGTTGCATGGCACCCCAACTGGGCTGATGGGCGTGGCCGCCCTCCGGTGGCGCCTGGCGCTTCTCCCGGCGGATCTGGCTAACGTCGGTTTCGTCAACACGCCCCCGTTTGTGTCAGACCCTCTGGCCAAACTCCGACATTCGCAAAAGGTGGAGAGCACGTGGCAGACCCCCAAAGCAAGCACGCCGAGTCGATTTCAACGCTGACTCGCAGACAACGAGAAGTCACGCAAGAGGGTGCCACCGAGCCCGCCTTCGACAACGAGTTCTGGGACAAGAAGGAGGCGGGGATCTATGTCGACGTCGTGTCGGGCGAGCCGCTCTTCGCCTCGAAGCAGAAGTTCGATAGCGGATGCGGTTGGCCGAGCTTCACGGTTCCCCTGGAGCCGGAGAACGTGGTGGAGAAGGTGGACAGCAGCCATGGGATGGTCCGGACCGAGGTTCGTTCGGTCAACGGAGACAGCCACCTCGGCCATGTTTTCGACGATGGCCCTGTCGACGAAGGGGGCCTGCGTTACTGCATCAACTCGGCAGCGCTTCGATTCGTACCTTACGAGGAGCTCGAGAGCGAGGGATACGGGAAGTATCGGCATGTCTTTGATGATCAGTTGGCACAAGGAGGGACGGACCAATGAGCGATACGACGAGTAAGGCGATCTTGGCGGGTGGATGCTTCTGGGGGATGCAGGATCTCATCAGGAAACGTCCGGGCGTACTCTCCACGCGGGTGGGCTACACGGGAGGCGATGTCGCCAATGCCACCTATCGGAATCACGGAACCCATGCCGAGGCCATCGAGATCGAGTTCGATCCGGAACAGATCTCGTACCGCGATTTGCTCGAGTTCTTCTTCCAGATACATGACCCGACCACCGCGGATCGCCAAGGCAACGATGTTGGTGCGAGTTACCGATCGGCGATCTACTATCTCGACGACAGCCAGCGGCTGGTGGCCGAGGACACGATTGCCGACGTCGAGGCCTCAGGTTTGTGGCCCGGCAAGGTGGTGACCGAGGTGACGCCGGCAGGGCCGTTCTGGGAAGCAGAGGCGGAACACCAGGACTACCTCGAGCACTATCCAAATGGATACACATGCCACTTCCCGCGACCCGGGTGGGTGCTTCCCCACCGCAGCGACGCCGTCGCCTGATCGTTTTAATGGGTCCCAGTTCCGGACGTAAGTCCATTCCGCCGTACGGGTGTGGTTGAGCGCCCAGCGTTGCCATTGGTATGTGGTCGGCAGGGCTGACGGGGATATGGATGGTCCCGAGCGCATTGGCGACCTCTGTTGACGAACAGGTCATACGCCAACAGACTCGATGCAGGACTCTGGACGCGTCCTTACCGCCAAACGACCAGGAGGAATCTCATGCCAGTCGACACGTTCATGGCCTACTCAGGCACGTACCCAAGCGTCGAGAGTGCATTGGCCGACTACGACGCCGTCCACGCACTCCACACGAAGGTGGGCCTGATCGATGCCTACGATGCAGCAGTCGTGGAGCGCAAAGCGGATGGCAAGGTCAAGATCGTGAAGAAGCACGAGACGCCCACTCGGGTCGGCGGCGTCGCTGGTGCTGGAGTGGGCCTGGCGACGGGTCTCGTTATCGCTCTGTTTCCGGCTGCCGCCATCGGTGGCGGACTCCTCCTCGCCACCGGCGGCGGAGGTGCGGTCCTGGGAGCTTTGGCGGGCCATGCCGCTGCCGGCATGAGCCGCAATGACCTCAAGGAACTGGGGGAGGGTTTGGACAGTGGTCAGGCCGGACTTGTCGTCGTTGCTGTTTCGGACATCGGGTCCAAAGTGGAGGCGGCTATGAAGAAGGCGGAGAAAATCCAGACCAAGGAGCTGAAGGCCGACCAGAAGGCCATTGAAGCGGACGCAAAGGACTGACCTCGGACTAGTTGTAGTCCCGGCGGTTGAGTCGTGCCCGCTGCCGATGCGGGGACAATCTCTTGGGTCGAGAATATTGGAAGATTGCGCCAGGTTCGGAGACCACCTCTGAATTGGTGGGCCGTGCGAGTCTCGATCTCGCCACCTTGGGATTAAAAGTTAGCGCTGGTCGATTTCAGGGCTCACCGGTGTTCCCCAGTTGTGGTCGTGACCTGCACCTGCTTTCCCGACAGCGATCATCGTCCGCGTGCTCTGACCGGGAGTTGTAGTCACGTTGTAGTCACGTTGTAGTCACGGGAGGGAGTACACCAGCATCAGATTGCATGCTCTGCCCCTTCGGGCTGGGACCGATTGAACCGTCCATTCTTGCGGCTGGCATCTTTGCGCTCAACTCTGTCCCCCCAGCACTGACTCGCGCAACGACACGGCGGCAGTTAACTGAGGGGCGCTGGCCAACTGCGATTTCAGTTGACTACGAAGTGCTCGAGCGGGGCAACATCTCCATTGTCGGCCTCCCGGAGGGCGACAAGGTACCGTCGCCGAGTTCCCTCGACGTCACCCCGGCCGCCAACTGCCCCCCAAGTGAGCGGCGGCTGTTCCAACGCCTCCATCAGGTAGTCGGCAGCCTGACGGCC
This sequence comes from uncultured Acidimicrobiaceae bacterium, assembly GCA_963774885.1. Taxonomy (GTDB): domain Bacteria; phylum Actinomycetota; class Acidimicrobiia; order Acidimicrobiales; family RAAP-2; genus Bog-756. The sequence goes on along the minus strand of CAVZGQ010000002.1, from coordinate 163,632 downwards.
ATGCCTTCCGTTGCCGTTGGGAAACGGGTGGATGGACACGAGGCTGTGGTGGAACCGGACGGCGACGCACAGCGGCTCCTCGTGCGCTGCCCAGATCTTGGCATCCGCCACAAGGTCTCGAACACAGACGGCAATCCGCGCTGGATCGATGCCGATCGATGTCTCGAGCCGCCGATAGGAGCCGGCCCAAGCCCAGACATCGCCGAACATCGCGCGGTGGAGGTCGCGCAGATATTTGTCATCCAGGAGCGCCTGCAACGTCGGATGGCGCCTTCCCTGACGGGCCCTCAGGATGTTTTCCTGTTCGGCCTCGTTCAGTTCGCTGCGGGTGGTGATATAGGTCAGCTTCAACCCCTCGCGGTCATCGCTATCGATTGGAGTGTGGCCGTCACCGAGCGGAAGGAGTGGGTCGCCAGGGGTGGTCATCGAGGAGCCGGGACATTGGGCCGCTCCCACAAGTGGCGCTCGTCGACGAATCGCTCGGCCATCTCCTTCACTAGGGCGTCGAGTACACCGGGCTCAGGAACCTGATCCTCAAGCGCCATGGTGTGAGTGACGGCATCGACCTCGGCCTGGGCCCGCAGACGAGCCTGGCGTTGAACCATCTCCTCCAGTGGCTCGTTTGGCACGAAGACGTAGCGGACCTGGCAGTTGAGCGCCTGGGCTGCGCGCTCCAGGGTGTCGAGGCGGATGGAGCCGAGCTCCTCGGACCGTTCGATCTGGCTGACCCGCGACTGGGTGAGCCCCATGCGTTGGCCGAGCTCGGCCGTGGTCATGCCCAAGGCCTCCCTAATGGCCCGGATCCAGCCGCGGGGCGGCCTCTGACCCAGGTCGAGGCCAACAAGTCGCTGGTCCAGACGCCTTCTCGCGGTACGACGGGGGCTCTTCATCCCGGCTCCTCAGTAGTAGTACATACTTAGACGGTACTTATAGTAGTACTAAACACTACTGAATATCCAACGATCGAAGTAGTTAATTGTACTTGGACTTCACGAACGGAACGAGCGAACTGATGAGGGGGATCGGGAGTTGTAGTCACGAATGGAAGTCAAGCGAATATCTACTGGCCAAAAAGTGCCTCTGACCTGGAGATTTGGTGGGCCGTGCGAGTCTCGATCTCGCCACCTTGGGATTAAAAGTCCCCTGCTCTACCGGATGAGCTAACGGCCCGCCGAGGAGCGTATCGGCTCTCTCACCCTGGCTCTCGGTGCCCAGGCCCACCCTGTCCAGATCGTCGGGCCATCGGACGGAGACGGGCCGGCTGCGGGGGCGCCGAACCCGACGCTGACGGTCCTCCTGCCCGGATTTCCGGCCTCCACCGACAGTGCCGCCGATCGATCCAGGTCAACCAGAGGGGGCGCTTCCGGCGATGACCACCGCGCTGGGTTCACCACCCACCACCACCGAGCGGAGCACCGTCCCGGTGGCCAGGCTCACGTGCACCAGCGTCCCGCTCCCCCCGCACACCCAGGCCGTGGTTCCGCCGGGGGCGATGGCCAACCCCTCGGCTGTTGTCCCGACGGTGAACGGCGTGCCGGCCTGACGGGTCTGCCAGTTGACCGGGGTGATGCTCTCCCCTCCGCTGACGTAGGCCAGTGCCGATGACGGTGACCCGGCGATGCCGGTGGGGTTGCCTCCCACCGCCACCGCCGGGGCCGGGGTCATCGTTGCCAGGGAGATCGGTGTCACCTGCGTGGTCTGGAAGTCCGCCACCAGCGCAGACGAGCCATCGGGGGTGATGTAGAGCGCCGAGGGCTCAGCCCCGGCCGGTACCGGGGCTCCGGCCACCAGCGAAGGCAGGGAGATCGGAGAGACGCTTCCATCCTGGTAGTTGGCCACCAGCGCCACGGTTCCCTTGGGGGACACCGCTAACGCCACCGGCTCGCTCCCGACAGCGATCGGCCGGCCGGCCCGGAGCGACGGAAGCGAGACCGGTGTCACCGTGTTGTCCCCGAAATTCGCCACCAGCGCCATCAAACCGTCCGGCGTCACCGCGACGGCATCCGGTTCCAGTCCAACCGTGGTGTCCTTCACCACCTTGCCCGGGCCACGTCGATCTCAGAGAGTGTGTCGACACCCTTGTTGGCCACGAGCACCGTCTTCCCGCTCGGGCGTCACGGCGAGGGCAGCCGGCAGGGTGCCCGTGGTGATCGGCGTCTGCGCCCGCGAGGAGACCGTGTCGACCACGGCCACCGTGTTGCCGGGGTTGGCCACGCTGGCGCCGGTGCTCACATAGGCGGTGGGTGTGGTGGGCGTGGCTGCGGCCGATCCGGAGGTGCAGCCGGCCAGCACGCATGCCGAGACCGAGAGCCGCGGCAAGGGTGGTCAGCCGGATCCATGTCTCCCTGGTGGTTCGCTCCATCAAGTTCGGGTGGCGGGTGGCCCCGACCTCGGTCGGGCGCGCGTCAGGGCTCGTCCCGACCGGCGGATCATCCGCAGAATCATAGGTGCGTCGACCCCGTCGGCTTCTTCACCCGCGGGCACAGGCCGCGCCCGGCTCGCTTGCTGCATTGCTCCACCCGGCCTGTTCGGTGACAGGGAAGAAGTCGCCCGTGGCGGCGTTTTGCTCGTAGGGAGCAAGAGCAGGCGCTCCGCCGGCCAGGTCGGCTACCGCCGCCAACAACAGGTCCAACTCCTGGCCCGACGTCCCGATCCCGGCGCTGGCACGGACCGCTCCGGGGACGTGACGATGATCGCCGTCGAGCACTTCGCTGCGATAGGCGTCGACCTCCGTGTCGGCCAGGCCGAGCAGGCGGACGACGTAGGGATGGGCGCAGAAGCAACCGTGACGCACGGCGATCCCGTACTCGGCGCTCAGCCGCGCCGCCACCAGGGCATGATGCATCCCCTCGATGGTGAATGCGGCCACGGGCAGGATCGGCACCGGATCATCCCCGAGCGCGGGGACCGGGCGCTGGCGAGCCGCAGGGACCGAGGAGTCGGACGCCGTCGATGGCCCGGAGTCCCGTCACTCATCCGCCGGGCCAGTTCCTCGTCGTGGGCGATGATCGCATCCCAACCGATGCCGACCCAGCGCATCGACGGCGGCGTGGAGGGCCACCGCCCCGATCACATTGGGCGAGCCCGCTTCCTCCCGATCGGGAGGAGCCGTCCAGATCACCTCCTCCAGTCCGACTAGATCTACCGCCCCTCCGCCGGCCAGAAACGGGTCGCCCGTCTCGAACAGGGTGCGAGGACCGATCAATGCGCCACACCCGAACGGCGCATAGAGCTTGTGCCCACTAAAGGCCAGGTAGTCGGCAGTCCTGGGCAGCGGCCGGTGGGGGGCCAACTGGGCTGCGTCCACCAACACCGGAACACCCCGCTCATGGGCGGCCTCGATGATCCCATCCAGAGGAGGGAGCCACCCGGTCACGTTGGAGGCGCCGGTCACCGCCAGGAGGGCAGGGCGAGGGCCCCCCTGGTCGAGCGCCGCGCACACGGCATCGAGGGTGAACGTACCCTCGGGGGTACACTCGATGTAGCGCCGGGTGGCCACCCGACCCCACGGCAACAAATTGGCATGGTGCTCGACAACCGTGGTCACCACCGTGGCCGAGGCACCGAGGCGCAAACGGTAGGCGAGGTGGTTGATGGCCTCGGTGGTATTACGGCACATGATGGCCACATCGGTTCCATCGGGAGGGCGTCCGGCGAAGGCGAGGATGGCCCGTCGAGCCTCTTCGTAGGCGGAGGTTGCGTGCCGCGAGCGGAAGCCGGCCCCCCGGTGCACGCTCGAGTACCAGGGGAGGAACTCCTCGACTCGGTGGACTGCGTCGGGGTGGGCCTGTGTCGACGCTGCCTGGTCGAGCTCGACGGCCGGACGATCCACGCCGTCGATGCATGGCACCAGCTGTCCGCTCCCGACCAGGTGGGCCAACGGGTCGGCGGCGCCGTGGTCAGGTTGGGGGTCGATGTCGAGCGCGGGCACCGCGGTTCACCCTATGGGCAACCGAACCTGGGGGTACGATCGTCCCGATGGACACAGAGGTGACCGCGGACGATGCCGGCGCCAGGGAACGAGAATCAGTCGTTTCCGGCACCACGGAGGGGGCGGAAGAGACCCTGACGTCGGAAGCCTCGATCGATGCCGTCGACCACGTGCTCGACGAGGTGGAACAGGCCCTCTCCCGCCTGGACGACGGAAGCTATGGCCATTGTGCCGTCTGCGCAGAGGCGATCGACGACGCCCACCTGGCCGAGGTGCCCATGGCCCGGACGTGTGTGGCCTGCGCAGAGTCCCTGCCCGCCCTGTCACCCGCCGGGCGCCCGGCCACCGCTGCTGCACCTGGGGCAGGCCACTCGCGGGAATCGGATCGGTGACTAGCGGCCGGATCGGCGTCGGCCGGTCCGGCCGTTGCCGATTTCTACATCGCCTTGAGCGACGGCTCGATCACCGACCCACTCGACCGCCTCGGTGGTGGCTCAGAAGCTGATCCGCTCTTCGTGCCACCACGTCAGGTGCTTCAGTGGTGTCCTCGCACGTTCAGAGCGCTGCATCTGTCTCAGGTGAAGCAACGAGATCCGGCGCGACATTGTCGCCATGATTCAGTCTCGCCATGCCGGGCTGAATGGTGGTTGGTTGCACGTCGCCGGTTGCACGACGCCGTTCGCACTACGCCGTTCTACCTACGCCGTTCTACGTACTGCGCGGTCCCGCTGGTGACCCTCAGGGAGTCAACCGCCACAGTGTGTGGGCGACGGCGAGTTTGCGTTTTTGACTGGCTTGCAACAGTCGTCGGCTTCCGTTTAACTGTCCGGCGGGGCCTGTCACCCGCGTGCATTCGCATACTTTTGTGAAACCGCGAGGGCAGCTACGGCGAACTCTGAACGGAGCGGATCATCATGGTGGGAATGCGCAGAATAGTGATGGCGGCTGCACTTGCATTGGGGTCCTTCACATCGATCGCAGTGGTGTCACTGGTCACTGCGACCCCGAGCACGGCGTTGGCCACGTGCACTGACAACTGGGTCGGTCCGAACACCGGTACGACAAGCTGGACCGCCAGCGCGACCGATTGGTCGTCCGGATTCCCGACCTCGAGCAGTGTCGTCTGCATCAGTGAGGCCGGCACCTACACGGTGCAACTGAACGGTAGCGTCTCGGTCGGCACGCTCCAGGTAGGTGGCGCCACGAGCGGGACGCAGTCCGTCGTGGTCAACGGTGCCGCTGGGTCCTCGGACCTGAACGTCAGTTCGGCGAGCACGATCGAGAGCGGCGGCATCCTCGCCGTCAACTCCGGCACCGAGGGCAACGGTGAGCTCAACGGATCGGGCAGCGTGACCGTGGCCTCGGGCGGGACGTTCACTACTGCCGGCACTGCGGACAGCGTCTTCGTCCAGGTGCCCATCACCAACCAGGCCGGCGGGACGGTCACCATCGGGTCCACCACCACCACGGTCGACGACGACACCGCTACCAGCAACTCGGGATCGTTCACCGTCTCTAGCGGTGCCTCCTACAACCTCTCGTCCAACAGCGACTTCAGCCAGCTGGCCGGCACCCTGGCGGTTTCCGGCGCCCTCACCGAGACCAGCGGGACGTTCACCGAGTCCGGCGGGGCCGAGACCGGCAACCCGGTGAGCATCGAAGGCGGGACCCTGGCCGACAGCACCGGCACCGGAGCCTTCCAGATCACCGGCACCGTCGATCTCACCGGCACCATCCCGGTGGGCCAGACGGTGACCGGAGCCGGGAACATCACCAGCACCAACGTCGGCCTGACGGGCGCCGTCACCCTTGACGGCACCCTGGCCGTCAACTCCGGCACCGAGGGCAACGGCCAGATCAGCGGATCGGGCAGCGTGACCGTGGCCTCGGGCGGGACGTTCACTACTGCCGGCACTGCGGACAGCGTCTTCGTCCAGGTGCCCATCACCAACCAGGCCGGCGGGACGGTCACCATCGGGTCCACCACCACCACGGTCAACGACGACACCGCTACCAGCAACTCGGGATCGTTCACCGTCTCTAGCGGTGCCTCCTACAACCTCTCGTCCAACAGCACCTTCAACCAGCTGGCCGGCACCCTGGCGGTTGCCGGCTCCCTCACCGAGAGCAGCGGGACGTTCACCGAGTCCGGCGGGGCCGAGACCGGAACTCCGGTGAGCATGACCGGCGGGACCCTGGCCGACAGCACCGGCACCGGAGCCTTCCAGATCACCGGCACCGTCGATCTCACCGGCACCATCCCGGTGGGCCAGACGGTGACCGCGGCCGGGAACATCACCAGCACCAACGTCGGCCTGACGGGCGCCGTCACCCTTGACGGCACCCTGGCCGTCAACTCCGGCACCGAGGGCAACGGCCAGATCAGCGGATCGGGCAGCGTGACCGTGGCCTCGGGCGGGACGTTCACTACTGCCGGCACTGCGGACAGCGTCTTCGTCCAGGTGCCCATCACCAACCAGGCCGGCGGGACGGTGCACCATCGGGTCCACCACCACCACGGTCAACGACGACACCGCTACCAGCAACTCGGGATCGTTCACCGTCTCTAGCGGTGCCTCCTACAACCTCTCGTCCAACAGCACCTTCAACCAGCTGGCCGGCACCCTGGCGGTTGCCGGCTCCCTCACCGAGAGCAGCGGGACGTTCACCGAGTCCGGCGGGGCCGAGACCGGAACTCCGGTGAGCATGACCGGTGGGACCCTGGCCGACAGCGCCGGCACCGGAGCCTTCCAGATCACCGGCACTGTGGATCTCACCGGCACCGTCCCGGTGAGCCAGACGGTGACCGGAGCCGGGAACATAACCAGCACCAACATCGGCCTGCCCGGCCCGGGCACCGTCACCGTTGACGGCACTCTGGCCGTCAACTCCGGCACTGAGGGCAACGGCCAGATCAGTGGATCGGGCAGCGTGACCGTGGCCTCGGGAGGAAGATTCACAACCTCGGGGGCGCAGGACACGGTCTTCATCCAGGTGCCCATCATCGTCCAGGCCGGTGGGACGGTCTCCATCGGCTCCGCCAGCACGGCACAGAACGACGACACCGCCGACACCAACTCCGGTACCTTCCAGGTGGTCAACGGGGGTGAGCTCTCCCTCAGCTCCAACAGCGCCCTTACCAACACCGCTTCGGGAACCCTCGGCGTGACGGTCAACGGGACCGCCGGCGGCATTTCGGGGCCGGGGGTCACCATCACGGGTAGCACGTTGGAGGTCACGACAGTGGGCTCGCCGGCCGTGGGCACGACCTTCACTCCGATCAGCGGACCGGTGACCGGTACCTTCTCGCACTTCGACTTCGGTACGGGCAACTACTCCGTTTCCTATCCCTCCAATTCGGTGGTGCTGACCACCGAACCCAGCATCCCCGGCGGTGCCATCACCGTTAAAAAGGTCACCAAACTGGTCGGGCATCGCGTCGTCAAGGTGTCGGGATCGGGTTGGGGGGTCAACTCCGACACCTCTGTCACCGTCAACGAGTGTGCCGGCACCCACTACTCGCCCCAGACGTGCGACGCCGCCAACCAGGCGACCGCCACGCTCGGGACGGGGAAGAAGGCCGGGACGTTCAAGAACGCGGCTGTCACCCTTGCCACCGGCATCATGGACACCAACGGTGACACCTGCGGCGTGGTCGGCTCCACGTCGTGCTTCATCGTGGTGGTCGGCAACACCGGTGACGCGACGGACAGCGTGGCGCTCGGGTTCACCCTGCCGAGCGTCACCGCCAAGGATACGACCGGTGTCCTCGGGAACGACGTCGATGCCCTCAAGGTCGCCGGCATGCCCGGTGGTGATGCCGTGGTCGCTCAGGAGTGCGATGCCAGCGTGACCGTCCCTTCCACGGTGTCCAGCCACTGTGATGCCGCCACCGAGATCGGCGGAACGGCGGCAGCCAGCGGCAAGGTGGTCTTCACCCAAGCCGGGTTGACACTGCTGGTCAACGGTGGCTACTCCGATGGATCGGGTGGAACCTGCGTGGTCGGCGGAACCTGTGACATCGTCGTCACCGACGCCTCCAATCCGGCTGTCGACGTGAGCGAGGCAGTGACCTTTGCCACCCCGACGGTTACCCTCAAGGCGACCGCCAACGTGCCGGACAACTTCGTCAACAAGGTGTCGGCCGGTAGCTTCCCGGTCGGGGACACCGTCACGGCCCGCCAGTGCGATTCGGGCGTGGACCCGGCTTCCACGCTGGGCACTCGCTGTGACACGGCCACGGTCATCACCGGCACGGTGGCGTCCAACGGCAAGGTGACCTTTACACCCGCCGGTGTGACCACAAAGGTCGGCTTGGACTACGTCGAATCCGGTTCCGGGACCTGCCCGGCCGGCGGGACCTGCGACATCGTGGTCAACGACTCGACCACCAGCGGCATCTCGGTGGAGGTCCCGATCACGCTGGCCGCCTGATGGTTCCAGTCACCGTCGCCGGCGGAGACGGTGACCGGACCCGCCCGGCCAGGCCGAGGCCGCCGGTGGCGCGGCAAACCGGCCACAGGTCAGGTGGTCACCGGTGCGCGGTTACTTCTTGGTCTCCAACTAACGACGTCCGGGCTTGACCAGGGCATTCAGACTAGAAGGTGCCGTTGACCTCGATCTTTGGTGTTGGTACTAGTTGGCGGTTGTTGACGGCTAGGAGGTGTCTTGCGGACTCTTCGCGGACCGGAAGACGAACACCTCGGCGAGGCCATCGCTAGGGGCATCACCGGTCCTACGAGCATGTCATTCAATGACGAGCCGGGCCAGCGGCCACTCCGTCTCCCTTGCCGCCATCCTGACCGGGCGGTAGCGTCCGAGCGAAGAGGTAGTTGGGGGAGGCGGCGTGGGCGGGATTCGGCGGATTGTTGTGACATCGGCCCTGGTGGCGGTTGTGGTGGTGGGAGCCGTGGGGAGCTTCCCCTCAGTTGCTTCTGCCTCCGCTCCAAAGGCGGGCCATGTAGCCGCCGCCCAGGTGGCCGCGGCTACACCGAGCTCCGCACCCCAGGTCCCCTTCATCCAAGGGGTCATTCCCGAGGGCCTGAGCGTGCTGGTGAACTGGAGCCCCAATCAGTCCTCCGATGAAGTCACCGGCTACACCGTGACCGCCACGGTGGCCTCGGGCTTTTCCGGCAAGGTCTCAAAGAAGTGCGCTTTGCCGCCTGTGGTCTCCGCCCCAGGAACCGACTCCTCGGCTCTCATGGCCAAGCTCTGTGCCGGAGTGCCCTACTCGGTGTCGATGACCGCCACCAATGTGGCGGGGACCAGTGGGCCGAGCGGACCGTCCAACCCGGCGGTCCCCCTCGTGGCCCAACCCCCGAGCGCTCCCCTCGTCACCTCAGTCCTCTCCCTCAGCGGAGGACTGGTGGTGAACTGGTCGGCCCCTTCCATCCCCGGGGGCGACGCTCTGAAGAGCTACCTGTTGACCACCACGACAGGGACCACATCGGTGAACACCAAGGCCAACAAGAACGCCACGCAGCTCACCCTCAGCAAGCTGACCAACGGCACCAGTTACACGCTAAGTCTGGTGGCCATCTCCAAGGCTGGGGAATCTGCTCCGGGAACCAACACCGGGACCCCGTCTGCTGCCACTCCACCTGATGTACCCCAGAGCCTTCAGGTGGTCCCCGATGGGAGCGGCCACCTGATTGCCACCTGGTCGGCTCCGGGTTACCTAGGGTCGGACCCAGTCAGCGGCTACACCGTGACCACCCAGGCCGAGACCGAGACCAGCGGGGTTTGGTCTCCCACCGGCTCGCCTTCCACCCAGACCCTCGGGGCCACAGCCAGCACCGCCACCATCGGTGGTCTGTCCACCACCGGCTTCTACGCAGTCTCCGTGGTGGCCACCTCTGCTGCCGGATCGGGCCCTGCTGCCACCACCTCCAACCCCGTCACCCCAACCGTCCAGCTCGCCAGCTCTTCCGTCGTGCTTACCCAGGCCACCATGAACGCCCTCACCTCGGATGATTCCTCGGGCACTCTCACCTGGAACTCGCCCGCCCCCTCCCAGGTGACTTCTCTCGCCACCGGTGACGTCCTGGTCGGACCAACCTCGACGACGGCCCCCAACGGTCTCCTGGTCACCGTGACAGGGGTGACCAACACCTCGGGCACCTATGTCCTCACCACCACCACGGCCAGCCTGTCGGATGCCTTCTCCAACCTCAGCTTCGGCTTCTCCGGTGACCCCCTGGCCCAGTCCGGCTCCACCTTCGAGGCCCAGGCCGCTGGCGTGCGCAAGCTTCATCCCGACGTCGGTGGCGGCATCACCTATGACAAGAACGTGACCCTGGGGGTCAACGTGGGGCCGGTAACCGGTCAGGTCAACCTGGATGCCCAACTCGCCTTGTCTGCTGAGGTCCACACCCACTTCGCCATCCCCGACGGGGTCTCCCTGTCGGCATCGGCCACGGTGACGGCCACCGCTGGACTGGACGACACCCTCTCGGGGTCCAAGACCTGGCCGCTCGGTGAGATTGACAGCGCTCCCATCGATATACAGATCGGCCCGGTTCCCCTCATCCTCGTTCCCAAGGTGCCGGTGTTCTTGACCGCTTCGGGTTCGATTTCGGTCGGGGTGGAAGCCTCCATGACCGTCGGGGCCGGAGTGTCGTGGTCGTCCCAGAACCCGAACACTCTCACCACCCGGAACCTCACCACCCGCCCCCACATGGACGGGAGCGGCCCCCTCCCAGGGGTGTCGGCCACCGCCACTGGCAGTGTCACTCTCACAGTCCAGCCACAGATCGGCATCTATGACGCAGCCGGGCCCAACGTGGAAGCCGTTGCCGACCTCACCGCCGACGTCAACTTCCTCGGTTCCCCCTACTTCACCCTGACCCCGACCATCACCTTGAAGGCTGGGCTCGACTTCGACATTCTCGACGGACTTTTCCACGGGTCATTGGATGCGACCCTCGGCACCTTTGACTTCCCAGCCTTCGTCATAGAGAGTGCCCCCAACGCCACCCTGGCCATCAGCCCGGCCAACCCCACTGTGGTCCCCGGGACACCCACTACCTTCACTACCACCCGCAGTGACGGCAAGAGCGATCCCGTCACCTGGAGCCTCAAAGGGGCGGCCACCGGCGACTCGATCACCAGCGGGGGCGTCCTGACCGTCGTGAACCCCATCGGGCGGACCTTGACCGTCATCGCCCGGGACTCGACCGGGGCCACCGGGCAGACCACGGTCACCGTTGGCGCTGCCTTCGATCCGGTCAGTGGCCTCTCAGCCGAACAGGAGTCGAACAGCCTGGACGCCGATGTCTCCTGGGATGCCCCGGATGCCACCGGTTCGGCTCCCATCTCCCACTACACCGTCACCACCTCGAACGGCATCGCCACCCAGACAACGACGGGCGGCGGAGTCACCCTTACCGGTCTCCATCCTGGGATCACCTACGTCGTCACTGTGTATCCGACCAACACCGCCGGACAGACAGGGCCCTCGGCCACCACCAGCTTCCAGGTCATCCCCCTCTGCACCGACACCTTCACCGGTGGCAAGAAGGGAACCGCAACCGCCTGGAGCACCGCCTCCAACTGGTCGGGGGGTTACGTCCCGGGACCGTCCGACTGGGTATGCGACAACGGCTTCAGCATCACCCTCCCCTCGGGAACCACCACCGTCCAGGGCTTCCAGCAGAGCGGGACGACCACTATCCCCTCCGCTGACGGTCTCGTTGTGGGCAACACCTACATCGACAACGGAATCCTCACAGGTGGCGGCACACTAACCCTCCCGACAGGAACAGAGTCGACTCTCGCGACCAGCACCCTGCTCATGGGCGGAAGCAAGCTGATCAACAAGGGCACAGGCACGGTCGAGGGGTTCGGCAATGACTTCGTCGGTGGCTCCACGCTGGAGAACGCGGGAACCCTCGTCATGACCGACGGCTCTGGATTGTTGGATGACGGTGGAGGCAACAACGGGATCACGAACGATGCCGGTGCCACCATCACCTACAACGGGTCGTCGTCGGGAAACTCGGCAGACATCGGGGTCAGTGTTCAGGACAACGGAGCGGTCGACGTTGGCGCAGGCATTCTCGCCATCACATTGCAAAACACTGGAGGATCTCCCAGCTTTACCGGACCCGGCTCAGTTGACATCAGCGGATCGACAACGGGGTTAGCTGGATTCACTGCCTCCAACCTGGCCACTCTGCAACTCGGAGGCTCCATAGAAGCGCTCCCGTCCGACACGTCGCTAGCCGGGATTGGTTCATTGGAGTTCAGCGGAGAGATTCAGATTCCCTCTACCTTCGTCCTGACCGGAGTAGCCAGCTTCACTGACAACGGCGTCATCACCGGGGGCACCCTCACACTGCCCGCCACCCTCCAGTCGACTCTCGCGACCAGCACCCTGCTCATGGGCGGAAGCAAGCTGATCAACAAGGGCACAGCCACGGTCGAGGGGTTCGGCAATGACTTCGTCGGTGGCTCCACGCTGGAGAACGCGGGAACCCTCGTCATGACCGACGGCTCTGGATTGTTGGATGACGGTGGAGGCAACAACGGGATCACGAACGATGCCGGTGCCACCATCACCTACAACGGGTCGTCGTCGGGAAACTCGGCAGACATCGGGGTCAGTGTTCAGGACAACGGAGCGGTCGACGTTGGCGCAGGCATTCTCGCCATCACATTGCAAAACACTGGAGGATCTCCCAGCTTTACCGGACCCGGCTCAGTTGACATCAGCGGATCGACAACGGGGTTAGCTGGATTCACTGCCTCCAACCTGGCCACTCTGCAACTCGGAGGCTCCATAGAAGCGCTCCCGTCCGACACGTCGCTAGCCGGGATTGGTTCATTGGAGTTCAGCGGAGAGATTCAGATTCCCTCTACCTTCGTCCTGACCGGAGTAGCCAGCTTCACTGACAACGGCGTCATCACCGGGGGCACCCTCACACTGCCCGCCACCCTCCAGTCGACTCTCGCGACCAGCACCCTGCTCATGGGCGGAAGCAAGCTGATCAACAAGGGCACAGCCACGGTCGAGGGGTTCGGCAATGACTTCGTCGGTGGCTCCACGCTGGAGAACGCGGGAACCCTCGTCATGACCGACGGCTCTGGATTGTTGGATGACGGTGGAGGCAACAACGGGATCACGAACGATGCCGGTGCCACCATCACCTACAACGGGTCGTCGTCGGGAAACTCGGCAGACATCGGGGTCAGTGTTCAGGACAACGGAGCGGTCGACGTTGGCGCAGGCATTCTCGCCATCACATTGCAAAACACTGGAGGATCTCCCAGCTTTACCGGACCCGGCTCAGTTGACATCAGCGGATCGACAACGGGGTTAGCTGGATTCACTGCCTCCAACCTGGCCACTCTGCAACTCGGAGGCTCCATAGAAGCGCTCCCGTCCGACACGTCGCTAGCCGGGATTGGTTCATTGGAGTTCAGCGGAGAGATTCAGATTCCCTCTACCTTCGTCCTGACCGGAGTAGCCAGCTTCACTGACAACGGCGTCATCACCGGGGGCACCCTCACACTGCCCGCCACCCTCCAGTCGACTCTCGCGACCAGCACCCTGCTCATGGGCGGAAGCAAGCTGATCAACAAGGGCACAGCCACGGTCGAGGGGTTCGGCAATGACTTCGTCGGTGGCTCCACGCTGGAGAACGCGGGAACCCTCGTCATGACCGACGGCTCTGGATTGTTGGATGACGGTGGAGGCAACAACGGGATCACGAACGATGCCGGTGCCACCATCACCTACAACGGGTCGTCGTCGGGAAACTCGGCAGACATCGGGGTCAGTGTTCAGGACAACGGAGCGGTCGACGTTGGCGAGGGGACGCTGAATCTGCCGACATATGGTCCGGCATCGGGCTCGACTTTGACGGTCGGTGTCAGCACGACACCGGGACAACTCTCGGTCTCGGGAGCGGCGACCCTGAAGGGGACACTGGCCATCGCCACCAAGGCGGGCTACCTTCCGGCGATTGGGACCAAGGTCGCCATATTGACGGCAAGCTCGATCTCGGGAACCTTCTCGACGGTCACCGGCGCTCAACTCACCGGCGAGCATTGGGTTGTCTCGTACAAGGCAAAGAGCGTCGTGCTCACGGCCACCAGCGGCTGATGCATAAAGCGGCGTTTCGTGCTCGCATTTCAGCCAGTGGGAATACCTCATGGACAGAGCTTGGTATGAGTATTGGCTGGGCATACCTACCCCTCAGGTTGATTGACAGTTGGGGTTGAGCGAATCGGCGTGACCTCAGCGTCATCAGAGCCAGACTGGTTCATCCATCACCATGGCACCGGTCGTCCCTTCGTGCCATGCTTCCCTACGTCGGCGAAAGGTGTGCGGGTCAGGCGAGTGAAGGCGGGTTTGGTGTGGCGGGTAATCGGGGGAACAGGCGGAGTCGGACCGGCATCCGGGCCGGGCTAGGACTGGTCTTGATGGTGGGGCTGTTATCTGCCCCGATCGTCGCACTTGGTGGCTCAGCCGGTGCGTCGTCTCCGAAGCCCGTCCCACCCACGGTGACCGGGTTCGTTGCGACCCCAGATTCGCTCGGTGACACCGGCGGAGCGGTCACCCTTTCGGCCCAGGTCACCAACGCTACGAGCTGCATGTTCACGTCCGCCGAGTCGGTCCCTGGCCTGCCGGTCACCGTTCCGTGCACGTCGGGTCCCGTCTCCACCAGCGTCACCCTGCCTGGCGACACCTCCTTCAAGGCGGCCAAGTACACCTTCGAGCTGGCCGTGACCGGGTCCAAGACCGTCAACGCCAAGGTGAAGTTCATGGTTGCTGGCACCCCTCCGCCCGCCGTCAGCTCCTTTGCCGCAACCCCGGCTTCAGTGAGCGATAGCGGAGGCACGGTCACCCTCTCGGCCCAGGTCACCACCGCTGTGAGCTGCGTGTTCTCTTCGACTCCGGCACTTGCTGGCCTACCGGCCACCGTTCCTTGCACCTCGGGACCGGTTTCCACGAGGGTCACGGTGCCATCGAATGCCTCCACCAAGACGGCCACGTACAAGTTCGCCGCCTCGGTGGTCGGCTCGAAGACAGCCAAAGCCACCCCGATCACCGTGACTGTCGGCCCTGCTCCAGCCGCTCCTGTCCTCACCTCGATCAGCCCCAGCTCAGGGGCCCAGGTCGGAGGGACCATGGTCACACTGACCGGCAAGAACCTCACCGGGGCCACCGTCGTCACCTTCGGAGCTGTTCCTGGCACCCATGTAACCCCGGTGTCGGCCACGGAGGTCACTGCCCTCTCCCCAGCAGGAACCGGACCGGTCGACGTGACCGTCACCACACCCGGTGGCACGTCCACCGCCACCTCAAAGGGCACCTTCACCTATCTGGCTGGTTCACCAGTTCCGACCGTCACCGGCGTCAGTCCCGACGCAGGGTCGACCGCCGGTGGCACGACGGTCACCATCACCGGCACCAATCTGGCTGGTGCCACCGCCGTCGAGTTCGGCACCAAGGCTGGGACCATCACCGCCGACACCCCCACCTCCATCACCGCGACCAGTCCGGCCGAGTCCGTGAGCATGGTCGATGTCACCGTGACCACCGCCAATGGGACCTCTGCCACCTCGCCTGCCGACCAGTTCGCCTATACCAGCACGATCACCCCATGCGGCGGCCCGATCACCTCGGACAGCGAGATAGCTGCCGGAGCCTACGTGGTCGACTGCACTGTCGACGTTCCCGCTGGCGTCACCCTCGCCATTGACACCGGTGCCATCTTGAAGTTCGAGTCCGGGAATGGCATTACCGTCGAGGGCACCCTCAACGCCACTGGCACCGCCTCCCAACCCATCGTCTTCACCTCGATCAACGACAACACGGTGGGCGGAGACACCGGGAACGGGAGCCCGGCGGCTGACGACTGGCAGGGGATCAGCTCGGACTCAGTAGGCGCGATCGACCTCGAACACGCAAATGTCAAGTATGGGAACTGGGGCGTGTTCGCCAACTCAACGGGTCCCCTCTCCGTCGCGAACGACTCGTTTACCTCAATCGAGAACTCAGCGGTTTTCGGTTTGAATGTCCCGGACCCCACCATTGAGGACAACTCCGCCAACGGCGCCGGGCAGAGCAGCGATGGCTCCGACCCCGCCTATTTCCTCGATGGGGCCGGGTTGAACCCCAGCCTGCTGGGAGGAAACTCGGCATCGGGCGGAGAGCCGGGCTTCCTGATCTCTGGCCAGGTGTCGACCAGCGGGACTCTCCCAGCAGAGCAGGCGCCATGGATTCTCAACGGGTCCTGGTCGCTTGATGTCCCGAGTGGGATCACCTTGCAGGTGGCAGCGGGGGCGGTCTTCAAGGGCACGCCTGAAGGAGGCATTACCGTCGAGGGCACCCTCAACGCCACTGGCACCGCCTCCCAACCCATCGTCTTCACCTCGATCAACGACAACACGGTGGGCGGAGACACCGGGAACGGGAGCCCGGCGGCTGACGACTGGCAGGGGATCAGCTCGGACTCAGTAGGCGCGATCGACCTCGAACACGCAAATGTCAAGTATGGGAACTGGGGCGTGTTCGCCAACTCAACGGGTCCCCTCTCCGTCGCGAACGACTCGTTTACCTCAATCGAGAACTCAGCGGTTTTCGGTTTGAATGTCCCGGACCCCACCATTGAGGACAACTCCGCCAACGGCGCCGGGCAGAGCAGCGATGGCTCCGACCCCGCCTATTTCCTCGATGGGGCCGGGTTGAACCCCAGCCTGCTGGGAGGAAACTCGGCATCGGGCGGAGAGCCGGGCTTCCTGATCTCTGGCCAGGTGTCGACCAGCGGGACTCTCCCAGCAGAGCAGGCGCCATGGATTCTCAACGGGTCCTGGTCGCTTGATGTCCCGAGTGGGATCACCTTGCAGGTGGCAGCGGGGGCGGTCTTCAAGGGCACGCCTGAAGGAGGCATTACCGTCGAGGGCACCCTCAACGCCACTGGCACCGCCTCCCAACCCATCGTCTTCACCTCGATCAACGACAACACGGTGGGCGGAGACACCGGGAACGGGAGCCCGGCGGCT
This sequence comes from uncultured Acidimicrobiaceae bacterium, assembly GCA_963774885.1. Lineage (GTDB taxonomy): Bacteria > Actinomycetota > Acidimicrobiia > Acidimicrobiales > RAAP-2 > Bog-756. The sequence continues at coordinate 146,690 of CAVZGQ010000002.1, read as the reverse complement.
GACGACTGGCAGGGGATCAGCTCGGACTCAGTAGGCGCGATCGACCTCGAACACGCAAATGTCAAGTATGGGAACTGGGGCGTGTTCGCCAACTCAACGGGTCCCCTCTCCGTCGCGAACGACTCGTTTACCTCAATCGAGAACTCAGCGGTTTTCGGTTTGAATGTCCCGGACCCCACCATTGAGGACAACTCCGCCAACGGCGCCGGGCAGAGCAGCGATGGCTCCGACCCCGCCTATTTCCTCGATGGGGCCGGGTTGAACCCCAGCCTGCTGGGAGGAAACTCGGCATCGGGCGGAGAGCCGGGCTTCCTGATCTCTGGCCAGGTGTCGACCAGCGGGACTCTCCCAGCAGAGCAGGCGCCATGGATTCTCAACGGGTCCTGGTCGCTTGATGTCCCGAGTGGGATCACCTTGCAGGTGGCAGCGGGGGCGGTCTTCAAGGGCACGCCTGAAGGAGGCATTACCGTCGAGGGCACCCTCAACGCCACTGGCACCGCCTCCCAACCCATCGTCTTCACCTCGATCAACGACAACACGGTGGGCGGAGACACCGGGAACGGGAGCCCGGCGGCTGACGACTGGCAGGGGATCAGCTCGGACTCAGTCGGCGCGATCGACCTCGAACACGCAAATGTCAAGTATGGGAACTGGGGCGTGTTCGCCAACTCAACGGGTCCCCTCTCCGTCGCGAACGACTCGTTTACCTCAATCGAGAACTCAGCGGTTTTCGGTTTGAATGTCCCGGACCCCACCATTGAGGACAACTCCGCCAACGGCGCCGGGCAGAGCAGCGATGGCTCCGACCCCGCCTATTTCCTCGATGGGGCCGGGTTGAACCCCAGCCTGCTGGGAGGAAACTCGGCATCGGGCGGAGAGCCGGGCTTCCTGATCTCTGGCCAGGTGTCGACCAGCGGGACTCTCCCAGCAGAGCAGGCGCCATGGATTCTCAACGGGTCCTGGTCGCTTGATGTCCCGAGTGGGATCACCTTGCAGGTGGCAGCGGGGGCGGTCTTCAAGGGCACGCCTGAAGGAGGCATTACCGTCGAGGGCACCCTCAACGCCACTGGCACCGCCTCCCAACCCATCGTCTTCACCTCGATCAACGACAACACGGTGGGCGGAGACACCGGGAACGGGAGCCCGGCGGCTGACGACTGGCAGGGGATCGAACTCGGCGCTGGACAAGCGTCTACCCAGTTCTCTTACGACGTATTCGAGTACGCCGCCGCAGCGATTCAGGTCTCGCTGCTGGACGCACTCCCGATCACCGATTCGGTCTTCTCATACAACAATGCTGCAATCACTGTGCAAAGCACGACCGACAACGACCCGGTCTTGGCGGCACTGCCATGTGTTCCTCCGTACTTGTCGGTTGTCGATGCCTCAACCGACTGGTTTGGTTCGACTGGTTATCCCGCACCAAGCATCAGCCTCCTGGACGTGCTTGGAGGTGTGATCCCAGGCGACTTCGGTTCGCTCTATGGTGCGATTTCGAGCTACGGGAGCGCAGAGGTCGGACTCGGGGACAACACGGTTCCCTGGACGATCTACACATGCCCAGCACTGTTCGACTTTCCGATTCCGGTCACCGCCGTGATCTTCAATGCCGTTCCGAGTTACCCGCTGGGCAACTATGCCTTCGAAGAACAAGGTTGATCTCCAAGTGCGGGCCGTCAGGACGCTGAGTCTGCTGCTTGTGATGGCGGTGCGTTTTAGGAGCCAAGGTCCCAGTGGTGAAGCCCCTGAGCTACTAGTCACGGGATAGGAGGCGGCTCGCCCTGCCACTGTGAGTCGTTGACAAGTTGCTTTTCGATTCTCACCTTCTCTTTTCTCTCATCGGGCCAACCTTGGATCAGGCAGTGGTTGGGTTCGTCGTCTTCTGGGGAGTAGGTGAGCGTCAGTCCCTTCGCAAGAATCATTCGCGCGTCGATTCGCCGCCAATACCGCCATTCGGGATGACGAGCTACAACCTCAGGGAGTCGGTTCTCAGAGCACACTGCAATGGCGGATGTCCCTGATCCGTCGGAGCTTGCTCTGTAAAAGTCGCTATTTGGCTTGTCGTGACCGGGCTTCTTCGAGATGTGATTGTCCGTGAGGTACCGAAGGATGATGGCATCCTCGCCAACAACCTCGCCTTCAGCTCCAATCGCCGCCACCCGCTATCGCCGTCAAGCGTCGAGCAGTCGACCCGATGCAGCTCCCATAAGCCCGAAGGCTTCCTGCCATAGTGATGAAGCCAGGGTGTCGTCGACCCTTACGTCACCGTCGTCGTCGACCATGACGACGATATTGCCATCGGCAAAGAACTCCACCGAGATTTCCGACGTACCTACGTCCCATTCAAGCGAAACACCACCCCCTTCGCTTCGTCGCGAGAAGGGAGATGACATCCCGCTGCCGTACGTTGAAAGAAAATCGAATACTGATCTCATTACCGATTCATCCACGCAACCATCCCGGCGAGGTATGTCGGAACAAAGTGGGATTCTCAGGAGCTGCTCAACTACCGGGAGCAGATGAGAGAGCTGCTGAGCGACGTGGGCATTGCGCCGATATGGTTGTTCGCATGTCACAATCGTTTGTTCAACTGTGACAGGAGCCTCCGGGACAGTCCGGTTGCTTTCCGACTGAAACTCATCGACCTTTACGTACAATCCTGTCGCAAGGCTCGTTGTATTCATTTCTTCCCCCACGTCTTGTGCATCTGGGTCTTCGTAGCTGATACAAATCCGTTGATGATCCATTTATGGCCGAGGTCCAAAAAGCTCTCTACGCCCTCACGAGAAGGGGGTGTTGTATCACCTCTCGCCATGAGCTGAAGAATGAACCGCGGCTCGCCTGTTTCCTGGTGGATAGCGGGTGAGGTGGTCACAAACAGATGTCCACGATGGGCACCGTCATCATCTCTCATTACAAACCGCATCTCTGCCGCGAGTACCTCGGGTTTACCCAGAAAATCATTAGTGAATCTGCCGCTCCACGGGGCAAGAACCGTCTGGCTGTCGTCAATCAGGTTCACATACAGGACTTCGCTCTTTAGCGGTCGCACGGGACCTATGTTGCTCTCGTCTGCATATCGGACGAACTGGTCATACGCCCGCAGGAATCGAGGTAACAGGTTCTTGTATCGCGGGTACTCGTCGGAGGGGTGCACCTTTCGCCAGTTATGAACGATTCGATCACGCTGGACCTGGATCAGTTGTCCACCGTCAGCGCTCTTGAACATATACCGATAGGCGGGGGTGTTTATGATTTCCAACTTGATCTCGGGCCGGTGCGGTCCCACGACATCAGGTATCGGCGGCGCTGGCGGTAGCTCCTCGATCTCCGGATAGTCACCTCTCCACAACTCGTGTAGCGCGTTGAGGTGTGTACTCCTCAGCCCGGAGATCGGTTGGAAGTAAGCAGCAAGTGCGACCTCCTCAACGGGTGGCGAATCGAACTCAGGAGAGAGGGCGTCAGTCATCTGCCCGTCACATTGTAAAGCCACTCGACATTCACGGTTGGGTATCCAGTGACGTACCTAAGTTCATGGCTTCGCCAGCTTACGCTCCTAGCCGTGCAGCGGAGCGCAATCGGAAGTAAGAAGTCCGTCAACTTAGCCCCCGTGAGCTGCACATAGCCCTGTCGGGCCGCCCACTCTTCGTCGCCCCACCGTTAGCCCATGGAGACTGGCCATCTGATGCTGACCTTCGCATCCCGGCACGACCAAGCTCCGCTCTCTTGGCTTGATCGAACTGTCCCAAGGGAGCGCAGGGATCACTGGAGGTGCTTCAGCCTGGCGTCGGGTTGCCACCATACCTTCCGTAGCCAAGAGGAGGCCGAAGGCGAGGAAATGGGCCATGCGCCGGACTGTGCCACCAGAAGCAAAGGTTCGACGGTTCCGGCTTGACCCGGCCAGGACGGCCAGGGGCGTAGGACTCGACGGTGTCGTCATGATGCCCGGACCCTTTCCCGTTCGGCAATGTTCCGGACGCTCATGGCCGACCAGCGGGCGGCCCGTCGAGGTCGCAGGCCCTCGGCATCGAGCGCCTCGGCAATCGTCCGATACGAGGCACCGGCACGGCGCAACTCGACAATGCGGCGTACCGCCCTTTGCTCATTCGGGTCCTTGGCAGCGTCTCGCGCTTTGCCGGTTCCCTTGCCCATGAAGCCGAAGGGGTAATCCCCTACAGCGTGCCTCCCAGTCTCAGCCTTCGCCCGACGACCGTCAGCCATCCGCTTGACCACGAGCGCCCGGTCGAGCTGGGCGAAGACACCGGCCATCTGGCGCATCGCAGTCCTCATCGGGTCATCCGGGTCGTCGGCCAGCACCTCGCCCTGGTCGGCGGTGAAGACGGAGGCACCGGACTGCCAGGCCATCTGGAGGATGGCCTCCTGGACGGTCAGAGAGCGGGCAAGGCGGTCTAAGCGGGCTACCACCAGCCCAGTTGCCTTCGGTGGTGGGCGCAGGACGTCGAGGGCCTCGGTCATGCCAGGGCGTTCCTCTGGCGGCAGGGCACCACTGACGCCGATGTCGGAGCGGATGGACGTCAGCCGGTGGCTGTGGGTCTTTGCCCATTTCCGGATGGCCTGTTCCTGCACCTCCGGACCGTACCCATCGGCTTGGCTCTCGCTCGATACCCTGACGTAGCCCACAAGGTCCATACGGGTAGTGTATGCCCATTGAGCTGGTGTGTAAATAGATTGTCAGATCTTTTGACAGCCTGTGGTCAAACGGTCGCCCGCCCCGGCCCCGCTGGCACTACCTCAGCGTCCGACTGTTGACCAAGGTCGATTTGGGGTGCTCAACTCCTCAGCTATGCGGCGGATTCGGATTCTCTGGTCTGTCCTCTTCGTGTGTTCCTTGGCCCTCGCCGCTTGCTCTTCTTCATCGGCATCCCCGCCAGCCACCACAACACCCGAGTCGGCTCCACTCGGGACGGTCAATGCTTGGTTCGCTGCAATCAACCACAAGGACGGGACGCTGGCTGGGACCTTCTTCACTCCGACTGCCCAACGCGAGCAGCCCGAATCCCTTTGGAGCACCTATCAGTCCGACGGCCCGCCATTTGCCAACGTCAAATGCGGTACCCACACACAACAGGCCAAGACCGCCGTTGTGGTCTGCACGTTCACGGAGGCACCCTCACCCGATGCCGGAAACCCCGACTCATTCTGGGCCGTCAGCCTGGAGAAGAGTGCGGGTGGTCGATGGCTAATCACCGGCTATGGCCAGGGTTGAAGTCGGACTCTGTCCTACATCACGGTAAGGGCGGCCCAAGAAGGTCGTCCATGTCCTCCATCATTGCGTTTATCCTGCGTATCTCGGCCTGCACGGCGTCGTCCGTGATCACCTCCACAACTTTTCTCATGGGAGCGTCCAGACCGCGCAGCGCTGCCCTGCGGCCCGCGACCTGCCGGAACTCCCGGATAGCGGCCAAGTGAGGTCCAGGGTCCTCCAGGGGCACCTGACGGCCCTCTGGGTCAAGGTCGGGAGCGTAGATAACCTTGCCATGGTCGACACGGAGCCAGAGCGCATTGAGGATGCTGATGAGGCGCTCCTCCATCAGGTCGAGTTTGGCGTTCTCGACCCGACGGAGCTCGTCGATGTTGCCCTCTTCGTGACGGTCGAGAGCTCTCTGGACGGCCCTCCTGGCCGCCGTTCCGTTGGCCCAGCCGAGTTGATCCGAAATCGCCTCGTAGGACCAGTTGAGGGCACGGAGGCGGACGGCCTCCGCTTCGCGCTGGCGCGTCTCGGTTTCGATTTGAGACTTCGTCTTTCCCTTGCGGCTGACAGCAGAGTTCATGACTCACTCCATGGGCGTCGGACGTTTCTGGCCACGTCGTCTAGTTTCGCCGCCGCAGGTGCCGAGGCTCAGGGATGCTGTTAGGAGAGGTCGAGATTGACCTGATCGTGGCCTGGGTGGTCACTAGGGACCTCCTGGAAGGCAGCGAGAACCTCAGGGTCGGCTTGTAGCCGGGCATCTGCCACGGCAGCGGGTGGCCATCCTCAGGCGAAAAGTTGGAGACTTCCTTCATCTCGTCCATGATGTCGTCGACGGATGCCATGCCTTCGAGCGTACCGCCGCACTGGACGCACCAGGTCACCTGGGATCGGAGAAGCACTGAAATCTGCGGTATCTCTGAGGTCTGTTCGGGATGGTGCACAAACCGGCGTTATCCCACTAGGGCAGGCCGGGAGACGGGTTCACCATCGTCTTGACGTTGCAAGCAGATGGCTGACCGGTAAAGGGTACCCTGACGTTCCAGTTCTTCGAGCCTGACGTGAACAGCGACCCGACGAACTGATTGAAGCTTCCCAGCACGTCACCTGATCCGTCCACAATCTGAATAGATACCGAGTCAGCCACTGGCGCGCCTCCGGCTCCATACTGAAAGACGCCAGACACAGATACTGTCGATCCGTTCACAACGCACGACGTAACCGATCCCGAACCCAGATCGCTCGGTCCCTGGGTGGCGTTGATAGTGAGTCCTGACTGATGTGTAACGCCAACAATCACTGCGACCACGATGATGACGGTGATCACAATCGCAGCCCATGCGTGGTTCGTTATTTGAATCGGCCCGGGAATCCTGGAGGCTCCTTCCCTTGAGAGGATGGAGCAATGCCAAGGAACACCCGATACTCCCCGGAGGTCCGTGAGCGGGCCGTCAGGATGGTCGTCGAGCACCGAGACGAGTACCCCTCGGAATGGGCAGCGATGACCTCGGTGGCCGTCAAGCTCGGCATGACCCCGGAGACCCTCCGGGTCTGGGTTCGAAGAGCCCATGTGAATGCTGATCGAAACCTGGAGCGCGCGCCGGTCGAAAACGGGAGCACTTCGGTCAGAAGTTACTTGGCGGCCTGAGCCTCGTCCACAGGCGTGACCGGCTTGGTCCGGCGTGTCCGGGCCTTGGCGTCGTGGAGCCGGTAGCTCTCGCCCCTGGTCTCGATGATCTTGCAGCGGTGGGTGAGCCGATCGAGGGTGGCCCCGGTGAGCCGCTCGGATCCAAGGACCTCGGTCCAGGACTCGAAGGGCAGGTTGGTTGTCACGATCATGCTGGTCCGCTCATAGGCCGTGGAGATCACATCGAACAGCAGCTCGGCCCCGACCTTGGAAGCGGGCACGTAGCCGAGCTCGTCGAGGACGAGCAGGTCCAGCTTCGCCAGCTGGGTCTTGAGGCGCAGGAAGGTCCGCTCGTCCCTGGCCTCGATCAACGTGGTGACCAGCTCCGTTGCCCGGAAGAACCGGACCTTGTAGCCCTTGGCACAGGCGGCAGCCGCCAGGGCGGTTGCCAGGTGGGACTTGCCCGTGCCCGGGTTCCCGACCAGGAGCACGTTCTCCCGCTTGTCGATGAACTCGCACCGGGCCAGCTCGGCCACCAGCATCTTGTTGACCGAGGGTCGGGCGGTGAAGTCGAAGTTGTCCAGGGATTTCATGGTCGGGAACCGGGCCGCCTTCAGGCGGCGGTCGGCAGCCTTGCGCTCCCGCTCGAGGAGTTCCAGCTCGCACAGCTGCAACAGGTAGGCCAGGTGGTCGACGTTGTCCGTGGCGGCCTGGTTGGCCACCTTCTCGCACTCGGCTCCGATGGTCGGCAATCGGAGGGCCTTCAGGTGATGGTGCAACAGCACCATCGACTTGGTTTCCAATGACTTCATGCACTTGCTCCTATCTGGGTCAGGGCGCTGTAGGCGCCGAGATCGGGTGGATCGATGACAAAGGACTTCAAGTGGGGATGGCCGTCCAGGCTGAACAGCCCGACCGGCTGCTCGTCGCGGTGGAACAAGATGAGCGCAACCGCATCAGCCCCGGTCGCCCCGATGGCGAGGGCCTCCTCGATGGCTCCGGTGAGCTGGCGGAGCGATGACCGCTCCAGCAGACGCAGCACCTTGATGTACTCCCGGGTGCCCGCCCAGCCGCGGTCTGCCTCCAGGCGTCGACGGAGGTGCCCGAAGCACCCAGGCAGGTCCCAGCCCTCCAGGGGGCGGGCGTGGTCGAGCGCGCCGGGCTTGCGCTCCAGGAGCGCCAGGTAGTGGCGGGGGTCGAAGGAGATCTCCTCTTTCGACCAGCACCTTCGATGTCGGGCCACCACTTCGGTGCCCGAGACGATGCGGACCTCCTCGGTGCCACCCAAGACGATCACTTCGTGATGGGCATGGGCGGTCGGCACCGAGTAGTCGTTGCGATCAAAGCGCACCAGCGACAGCGAGTTGGCGCTGGCCTGGGCGATACGTCGGGGATCGAAGGATTCGGCGGGCAGTGTGAGCATGGCGGCCCGGTCCACCTCCAGGCGCTGAGCCTTCCCTTCCGGCTTGCCCCGCACCGACCGGTCCATGTCGGCCAGACACGCCGCCTCCAGGTGAGCGTTGAGGGCGGCGAAGGAGTCGAAGCTCGGCACCGGGACCAGGAAGTTCCGCCGTCCGAAGCCCACCAGGCTCTCGACGTGGCCCTTCTCGTTGCCCCGGGCCACCCGGCAGAAGTGGTGGGCGAAGAGAAAGTGGCTCTCCAGGGGCAGGAACTCACGGGTGAGGTCGCGGTCGCGGCCCATCACTTTGGTGACGGCGATTCTCGAATTGTCATAGCTGATGCGGGTGGGCACGCCGCCGAAGAAGGTGAAGCCCGCCACGTGTCCGGCCTGGAAGGTCTCGGTGCACTCTCGCGGATAGGCCGAGACGTGGAAGACGTCCGAGTACGGCAGTGTCATGACCGACAGGGCTGCCTTCATCTGCACCCCGGCGATGGTCACGGTGGCCTCGCCGAAGTCGTACTGGGCCTCGCCCGGCGGATGGGAGAGCGGGACGAAGACCTCCTTCTGGCGCTTCCTGGCTTGTGCCACCTGGGCCCGGACCTGGGACGAGCAGCCGACATACCCGTGCTCGTCACGCAGGCGCTCAAAGATCCGCTTGGCCGTGTGGCGCTGCTTGACCGGAGCGTCACGATCAGAAAGCAGGATCTCGTCGATAATGCCCAGGAACTGCCCCAGCTGCGGTTTCGGCCGGGCCGCGCCCTGGCGATAGCCAGGCGGCTCAGCGTTGGCCAGGATCTTCTCCAGGGTCTCCGAGCCGATCCGGAAGTCCCTTCTGATCGAGCGCTTCGACGCGCCCTCGACCAGCACCTTGCGCCGGATCTCCGTCCACATCTCCATGTCGGTGTGCACCCTTCTCCCGTCCACTCGCTCGACCCTCAGGCGAGAAGCCTGTGGATGGGGTCGGGCGACCACGGGGATGGTCAGGTGCTCCCGTTTTCGATCAGCGCGTTCTGGGTCTCAGGTGCTCCAGGTTTCGATCAGCGTTTACAGCCCAGGTCGATGGAGGTCTCCGGCCCGGGCTCACTACCGACGAACGCCAGAAGCTGAAGGATCTCGAGAAGGAGAACCGGGAGCTGCGGCGGGCCAACGAGATCCTGAAGGATGCCTCGATTTTCTTCGCGACCGAGCTCGACGGTCGAACGAAGAAGTAGTCCGCTACATCGATGCCCGAAAAGGTCGATGGGGAGTCGAGCCGATCTGCACGACGCTGCAGTTCGCTCCCGCCACGTATTACGCCGCCCGGCACCGGCCGATGTGTGCCCGTCGCACCCGGGACCAGCAGCTGAAGATCCAGATCAAGCGGGTCCGGTGCGAGAACTTCGACGTCTACGGAGCCGACAAGGTCTGGACCCAGCTTAACCGGGAGGGCCACAAGGTGGCCCGCTGCACCGTGGAGCGGCTGATGCGTGATCTGGGCCTCGAGGGAGCACGGCGTGGTCGCCTGTGGAAGCGGACCACCATCGGTGATGACACCCTCGACCGTCCGGCTGATCTGGTCGACCGGAAGTTCGAGGCCGACCGACCGAACCAGCTGTGGGTGGCCGACCTGACCTACGTGAAGACCCACACCGGATGGGTGTACGTCGCCTTCGTAGTCGACGTCTTCAGCCGCTACGTCGTCGGCTGGCAGACCTCCACCTCGCTTCGCAGCGATCTGGCCATCGACGCTCTGGAGATGGCCATTCACGGACGAAAGGAGGACGGCCTCGATGGTCTCATTCACCACAGCGACCGAGGAGTGCAATACCTCTCGATCCGCTACACCGAGCGACTGGCCGAAGCCGGCGTCGTTAACTCGGTTGGCAGTCGGGGCGACTCCTACGACAATGCCCTGGCCGAGAGCTTCAACGGCCTCTACAAGACTGAGCTGATCCACCGCCGTGGTCCCTGGCGGAACGTCGAACATGTCGAATGGGCCACCCTCACCTACGTCGACTGGTTCAACAACCGTCGCATCCACAACGAGATCGGCAAGATCCCGCCGGCGGAGATGGAAGAGAACTACTACCGTCAGATCGACCCAGCAGAACTGGTGGCTTCACAGACAACCGAGTCTCTATGAAACCCGGGCCGATTCACCTGATCCGATTAGACAGCCGCCGTGGAGGCCTGGTGTTCGATGGTCGAAGTTTCTTGCCCGAGTTTCCAGTGTTGGCCATCTGACGGGGAGAAGCACACCTTGCGCATTTTCGAACAAAGGACTTCGTCTGAGACCTCCAGAAGTGGGTGCGATGGAACCAAAGCCCACACGACGAACACTGACGCCCGTCGGCAGGTGCGCCAAAGACTGGCATGATGAGAGGGGGAACGGGCTTCCTGCGGACCTTCTGTCTCTCATCGTGGGTGATCTTCTTCTTCATCTGAGTTGTGACTCCATTTCAATGGTGGTGTTTTGCCTGGACCGCGTTGAGGCAGGACCCTTCCCATTCGCTTGGAACCCAAGGGAATGAGGAAGTTGACTGCTGGGGGTGGCTACCTGACCTCCACTACCAATGCAGTTCCAAGAACTGCACCACCGCTCCCGGCTCTTGTTCTCTTGCCGATCATGAGCTTGGCCGTCACTCGTGGTAACGGAACGCTTCCCAGGCTGAGGAGTGGGGCTCGGTATTCCCGGCCTTGATGGCTCGGTCGAGGGGTGTCTCCAAAGCCCGCTGGCGTCGGCCTCAACGTAGGGAGGCGCTCCAGTGCGATAACGCGGTGACCCACACTCTCGGAGGGTCAGGGGCTGATGTCATCGGGCCGTGTGTGCCCGGAGCGTCGGCGGTGGCGGTGAGGTCGAGCAGTTCCTCGACTTCGTGGACCGTTCCGCCCTAGTATTCAGGTGATCTTCCCTTCTATCCCAAGCAAGGATTGGTTGATCGCAGAAACCCCCCGACCGTTTGCGCGGCGGGGGGTTTCCCTTTGTGAATTAGGTGCTCATTTCTTCCGACTCGCATCCTTGGCTGCCTCGGAGCGGACCCAATCGTCGACTTCGTCTTCGTACGCCACGACCTTCCTCCCGAGGGCAAACAGCGGTGGGCCTTGGCCGACGTGCCGCCAATAGCGGAGCGTCGCGAGAGGCACTCTGGTGCGATCTGAGACTTCTCCAATCGTGAGCAACTTGAACATCGGTCCATCCTTTATCGTGATGTATCAACGCATTGCTAGGTCACTACCGTAACGGCAGTACCCTGAGACTTCAAGTCATCGTTGACAATGGTGTGTCAAAGTGAAATCGTATCGACCATGGACGTGGACTTTGTGGTGCGAAGGATTTCGCATGGCGACGTGATCGACGACATCGGGGGTGGCCTCCGAGGTCCAAAGGACTTCGATGTTGAGGCGTACCTGACGACTCACAAGTCCATCGAGGTCCATCTCCGCATCGCGCTTGTCGACGGTGCTTACTCAGTGACTGAGCTTTCCCTTACGGGAACTGGCAAGCAGGTGGTTACAACGGAGTTTCTTCGCCTGCTGCCCCTACGGTCAATCGTGCGCGCAACGGCTGGTCGCGAGCTACGAATACTCAACTTCGCAAAAGAGTTCGATTTGCGGCCAGCACCATCCGGGGGTACTGCATTTGGGAATCCAAGTACCGCCTTCACTTACCGACTTGCGCGAGTCCTCGGTGAGCCCCCGATCCAAGCGGTGATGGAGAAAGAGGGAATCTCCAGATCGACCGCCTCGCGGCGCGTCGCCGCAGCGCGCAAGGCCGGAGACTTGGGCGCAGACGAGACGGGACCTGCTGGTGGAGCCCGATCCCGACTAGGAGAGTGAGTGATGGCAAGCATCAAGCAACGCCCTGATGGGCGCTGGCGGGCTCGGTATCGGGACGCCGATGGAAAAGAGCACGCCCGACATTTCCCACGCAAGGTCGATGCTCAGGGTTGGCTGGATCAGATCACTACTGCGGTCGTGACGGGTCAGTACGTTGATCCCAAGGCGGGCAAGAAGACAGTTAGAGCTTTCGCTGATGTCTGGGAAGCCAACCAAATCGGCGCGGATAATACGCTGGCTCTAATCGACAATGCCTTGCGGCTCCACATCCTCCCGGCTCTGGGCGACAAGCCCATGGTCTCCGTCGTGAGAGGCGACATTCAGGCCGTCGTCAAGGGGTGGTCAGAGGAGTATGCACCGGGGACCGTCCGCAACTACTACGACGTCCTTGCTCGACTTTTCGCTGCTGCTGTGGACGACAAGCTATTGACTTCGTCTCCCTGCAAGAAGATCGGCCTGCCTCCCCTGAGCGAAACCGAGGTAATCCCGCCCACCGTCGAAGAAGTCACCCGGATAGTGGATGCGATGCCAGCCCGTTATAGAGCAGCGGCGATCCTTTTGGCGGGCTCGGGGCTCAGGATCGGAGAGCTTCTGGCCCTAATGGTCACGGATGTCCATTTCCCGTTCAAGACCATTCGAGTCGAGCGCCAACGGCTCCAGTCCGGTCTGATCGGGGCTCCGAAGTCGAGGAGGACTCGGAACGTACCCGTCGGTGACGTGGTGTTGGACGCCCTGAAAGAACACCTCATTAGCTATCCGTCAGACGAGTGGCTGTTTGTGACGGAGTCGGGCGAACCCACGATGTACCGAGACTGGCAGAAGGCGTGGAAGCCAGCTCGAACTAAGGCCAAATGTCCCGAGGTGGTCACTCATGACCTCCGCCACTTTTTCGCCAGTGCACTCATCGCTGGTGGAGCCTCAGTGAAGCAGGTTCAGGTCGTTTTGGGCCACTCCAGTCCGATGATCACCCTGCGGGTTTATGCCCACCTGTGGCCTGGCGACGACGACCGAACGAGGGCCGTCATAGACAGCACCCTCAATGGATTGCGGACCGTGTGCGGACTTCAGGAGGTGGAGGAAGGGTCCACCGCAGGTCAGAGGGCATAAAGCCCTTCAGTTATTTTTTGGTCTCCCAGAAGATCTTGTCGATGTCGGCGATCTGAGCCAGCAACTCGTCGGCCACGGCCACGTCGCTGGTCTTCTTCGCCTCGCCGGCCTTTTTGGTGGCCTTCCAGAAGAGGTCGTGGAGCTGGGGGTACTTCTCGAGGTGCTCGGGCTTGAAGTAGTCGGTCCACAGCACCCACAGGTGGTGCTTGACCAAGTCGGCCCGCTCCTCCTTGATGATGATGGCCCGCGTCTTGAACGCCTCGTCGTCGGAGTCGTTGTACTTGGTCATGGCGCCCTTCACCGACTCGGCCTCGATTCGGGCCTGGGCCGGGTCGTACACGCCACAGGGCAGGTCGCAGTGAGCGTGCACGACCAGTGGTGCAGACACTCGGTCGATGGTGGCCAGCAGGTGGTCTGCGATGCGCATGGGCGGTGCTCCTTTGGGATGGGGATGACGACGGGCATCTGGTACAGACTTGATCATGGTGCCGTGTCGGGTCACTTTACCCAGGTTCGGTAGAGGGCGAACCTGGAGGTCGGGAGGGTGGCGCCGGGGGGCCACCGCGGCTGCGCTGGCCGTGACCACGGTGGCCCTGTGGCGTTCCGTCCGGCGGGTCGAGGTGGTTGGTGGGTCCATGACCCCCGCCCTCCACCCCGGGGACAGGCTTGTGGTGCTCGGGCTCCCCTGGCTGCCACAGCCCTGGCCCGGGCCCGGGACCGTGGTTGCGGTGCGGGATCCCAGGTTCCCCGACCGCATCCTGGTCAAACGGGTCACCGCCGTCGATCATCGGGCCGGCACCCTCGAGGTGGCCGGCGACGCCCGGGCCGCCAGCACCGACAGCCGGGTCTTCGGTCCCCTCCCACGGTCCTCTCTCGTCGGTCGGGCCGTCTACCGGTACGCCCCGCCTGGTCGGAGCGGCCCTGGGCCATGGCCGGAAGAGTACGATCGTGCGTGATGCCAACCCACCGGAAAGAACTCGACCGCATTCTGACCAGCCCCTACCTCGATGGCATCGACTCCCGGTCGCTCGAGGAGATCAGGGCCATGCGCTCCGAGTGCCAGCAGGCGGAGAACGACCTTTCGTACCTCCGACGGCTGATCCAAGGGCACCTGGACATCGTCCACACCTACATCAACCACACCGGCAGCGAGGAGCCACCCGATCTGGCCGCCCTGGTCGACCAGCTGCCCTCCATCCTCTCGGCTGGACCGGGCCGGCCTCCCGGGCCCGAGCACCTGCCCATGCTGCTCACCCCTGACACCGAGGAGTCCGACCTCACCGCCGAGCTCGATGCCGTGCTCGGAGCCGACGAGATCGCCACCTTGGGAGACCTGGACCCCGGCCAGCTGAGCGAGCTGGCCGCCCGGCTGGAAGTCATGGAGAACCGGGTCTCGCTCGACCGCCGGGCCCTGCACATCCGCATCGACACCCTGCAGGCCGAGCTGGTTGCCCGCTACAAGACCGGACGTGCCTCGGTTGACGGTCTCCTGTCGTGAGGGACCCGGCCCGCCCCGACGGCACCCAGTTCGTCAAGGAGCTCCCCGAACGGTTCAACGAGTTGGGTTCGTTCATCCGTGAGCAGCGGAGCTCGGCCCGGCTCTCGCTCCGTCGCCTCTCCGAGTTGGCGGGCATCTCCAACCCCTACCTCAGCCAGATCGAACGGGGGCTGCGGCGGCCCTCGGCGGAGATCCTCCAGCAGATCGCCAAAGCGCTGCGCATCTCGGCCGAGACCCTCTACGTACAGGCCGGCATCCTCGAGAAGCCGGACGGCGACACCGACCTCTCCCGCCACATCTTCGCCGACCGGCACCTGACCGAGGAGCAACGCCAGGCGATGATGCGCATCTACCTCTCCTTCCGTCACGAGAACGACGACCAGGCCGAGGGGGAGCGGATGTCCTCGGGGGGCCGCTCCGAGCCGGCCGAGCCCGACGCTGCCCGCGCCCCGACGACCCACACCCCACCGTGGACGCCACCGTCCCCGGCGGGAGCGGCGCCAAGGCGGCTGCCGGCTGATCTCGGTCCCCCGGTAGGATCGGCGGCGCATGAGGCGCCTGGCTGTCCTTTCGCTGCACACCTCGCCCCTGGCCCAACCCGGTACCGGGGACGGCGGCGGCATGAACGTCTATGTGCGCGAGCTGTCGGCGGCCCTGGCCCGTGCCGGGGTGATGTGCGACGTGTTCACCCGGGCATGGGCGGATGACCTCCCCGCCACCGTCGACATCGAGCCCGGGTTCCGGGTCCATCACATCGCCGCCGGCCCACCTCGCCCGGTCGCCAAAGAGGCGCTCCCCGGGGTGGTCGACGAGTTCGCCGACGGCGTCCTCAAGCGAATGGGTGCCTCGGACGGCTTCGGTACCGATCAGGACCCTCCCTTCGACGCCGTGCACGCCAACTACTGGCTCAGCGGTGTGGCCGGGCATCTCATCAAGCACCAGCTGAACCTGCCGCTGGTCTCCACCTTCCACACCCTCGACCGGGTCAAGGCCGAGGCCAGCCCCGAAGAGGTCGAGGCCGACGCCCCCCATCGTCGGGCCGAAGCCGAGGCCACCGTCATCCGATGCTCCGACACCGTGCTGGCCTCGTGCTCGGTGGAAGCGGCGCAGATCACCGAGCTCTACCACGCCGACCCCTCGCGGATCCGTATCGTGGCGCCCGGTGTCGATCACGCCTTCTTCGGCCCGGGCGACCGGCGCCAGGCCCGTCGGGCCCTGGGCCTGCTCGACACCGGTCCACTCCTGCTCTTCGTCGGACGGATCCAACCCCTCAAGGGCGTGGCGGTGGCGGTAGGCACCCTGGCGTCGCTCCGGCCGCGACCATCCCGACGCCCGCCTGGTGGTGGTGGGTGGCCCCAGTGGCCCCCAGGGGGAGGCGGAAGTGGAACGGCTGGCCGCACTGGTGGATGCGCTCGACCTCGGTGGCCACGTGTCGTTCGTCCCTCCCCGGCCCCACGAGCTCCTCTCCACCTACTACCGGGCCGCCGACGTCTGCCTGGTGCCCAGCCGGTCGGAGTCATTCGGCCTGGTCGCGCTCGAGGCGGCCGCCTGCGGGACCCCGGTGGTCGCCTCCGATGTCGGCGGTCTCCGCAGTCTGATCGACCATGGACGCACCGGCTACCTGGTGGAGGAGCCCACCCCCGAATCGTTCGCCGCCTGGGTGCGCCAGATCCTGGCCGAGCCGTTGCTGGCCGAACGGCTGAGCACCGGGGCCGTGCTCCGGGCCCGCCGGTACACCTGGGCCCGGGCGGCCCATCTGCTCCGTGAGATCTACGCCGAGCTCACCGTCGGAATGCTCGTTGAGTGCTCATGAGCGAAGGATGGGGCGGCATCCTGGGTCCGACGGAGCGGGAGGCGCTGTGCTCCCTCATCGACGAGTGGGGGGCGCGGGAGCTGGCCGCCGGGGGAGCCCTGGTGGCCGTCGACCGCCAGCCCGGAGGTGACCCGGTACCGGGGCGCCCCGCGGTGGTACCTCCGGCTCCGCGGGGACGAGAAGGAGTACGTGACCGTCTGGTTGACCCTGCGTCAGCGAACCCTCCACCACGAGACCCAGTTCATGCCGGGGCCGGAGACCAACGTCGAGGCCACCTGGGAGTACCTGTTGAAGAAGAACGCCGACCTGGCCGGCATGTCCTTCGCCCTGGGGCCCGAGGAGGCCGTCTACCTGGTGGGCCGGGTGCCGGTCGAGCGGGTCGACGAAGCGGAGCTCGACCGCATCGTGGGGGCCTCGCTGGCCTACACCGACGATTGCTTCCCGACGGCCATGACCATCGGCTACGAGGGCCGTTACCGGCGCCGGCCACCGTCGCACCGGGTCTCGATGAACTGAGCCGACCGACCCAACGGCGGCGCACATCGGATGGCCACCGACCTCCGGGGCGCAGAACGACCCGCTGGTAGCGTCCGGTGGGTGACAACGAGGCTGCTGGTGGTCGGGGGCGGGAAGATGGGCTCGGCCCTGCTCATCGGCCTGATCAACGCCGGGTGGGCGCCGGTCGAGGAACTGGCGGTGTGCGATCCCGACCCCGCCCGTCGCAAGAGCCTGTCCGACGCCCATCCCGGCCTGACGGTGGCGGACCTGCCGATGCCGGCCGACGGCGCCGTGCTGGCGGTCAAGCCCGATGTGGCCGAGGCGGTCCTCCGCATCCTGGGCGCGGTCGGGATCACCCGGGTGCTCTCGATCGTGGCCGGTCTGTCCTCGGCCCGGCTGGAGGCCGCCCTCGGGCCCGACGACGTGGTGGTGCGGGCCATGCCCAACACTCCCGCCCTGATCGGTGCCGGGGTCGCCGGCCTCTCCGGTGGGAGCAGGGCCACCGCCGCTGATCTCGACTGGGCCGAGGGGATCCTCGGACTCGGTGGGCACGGTGATCAGGCTTCCCGAGCGCCACCTCGACGCCGTCACCGGAGTCTCCGGGGTCGGGGCCGGCGTACGTCTTCCTGGTAGCCGAGGCGATGATCGAGGCGGGCGTTGTCGCCGGGCTCTCCCGAGAGGTGAGCCAACGATTGGTGGTGGGCACCATGCTCGGATCGGCCCGGATGATGGCGGAGACCGGAGAGGATCCCGGTGCGCTGCGGGCCGCGGTGACCTCCCCGGGGGGCACGACGGCCGCCGCCCTGCGCACGCTCGAGTTCAAGGCGGTGCGGTCCGCGTTCATCGAAGCGGTGGCTGCGGCCACCGAGCGCTCGAGGCAGCTGGGACGTGACGGGCGGTGAGCACGGTCCGGACCCGGTGGAGGTGACCACCGGCCCACCCGCGCCGGCGATCTACTTCCTGTCCGACTACGGCACCGCCGACGAGTTCGTCGGGGTGGTCCACGCCGTCCTCCACCGCCACGCCCCCGGTCTCGCCGTCATCGACCTCTCCCACCAGATCGCCCCTTCGATGTGGCCGCCGGCGCCGCCATGCTGGCTCGGTGCGCTCCGTACCTCGGTGCGGGCGTGGTGCTGGGGGTGGTCGATCCCGGGGTGGGCACCGCCCGACGGGCGGTGGCCATCCGGATGAGGGGCGGGACCGCGGGCCCGGTGGCGCCGCCCGGTCCCGCGGCGCCTCCAGGGGGAGGAGGGGAGCCCGACCGGGCGACCGGCGTGGCTGGTAGGCCCGGACAACGGGCTGTTGATGCCCTTGGTCACCGCCCTCGGTGGCCCAGCGACGGCCATCGCCCTCGGAACCCGGGCCCGTCCTCAGGCCGCCGGGGCGCCATCGGGTCCGGGCCCGACCTTCGACGGCAGGGATGTCTTCGCCCCGGCCGCCGCCCATCTGGCCCTGGGCGGTGACCCGGACCGCCTCGGGACGGTCATCGACCCGGCGTCCCTCATCGGGGTCGACCCGGCTCACGGCGGCCGGGTGGTGCGGACACCGACGGGATCGCAGGTGGTCACCTCGGTGGTCTCGATCGACCGCTTCGGCAACGTCGAGCTCGCCCTCCTCCCTGAGGTCCTCGACGAGGTGGGTCTCCCCCCGATCGGTCCGGCCGAGGTACAGGTCCACCGGGGGCCGTCCATGCCGGCCAGGTGGGTGGCGGCCTTCGCTGAGCTGGACGAGGGTGAGCTGGGGCTGCTGGTCGACAGCTCCGGACGGCTGGCCCTGGTGTGCAACCGGGCGTCCGCCGCCACCCGCCTCGGGCTCGGCGGGACCGGGACCGAGGTCAGCATCCGGGTTGCCGGCAGGCGGTCGGGGTGACCATCGGCGGGAGGTGAGGGCGGAGGGGGTGGCTCGGGCTTTCGGCCAGAAGCCCGGGGTCCTACGATCCTGACAGTGCCCACGGACCCCCCCTCGCCGATCCCCACCCACAAGCCGGGTCCTACGGCGGGATCCGGCCACCGTCGTATCCCCGAGGCCACGGTGGCCAGGTTGCCGGTCTACCAGCGCATTCTCGAGGAGCTGCTCCGATCGGGCACGGCCACCGTCTCCTCGGAGCTCTTGGCCTCCGCGGCCCAGGTCAATGCGGCCAAGGTACGCAAGGACCTCTCGCTGCTGGGATCCTTCGGCACCCGGGGGGCCGGCTACGACGCCGCCTTCCTCATCGAGCAGATCGACCGGCAACTCGGGCTCGACCGGGTGTGGCCGCTGGTCATCGCCGGCATCGGCAACCTGGGACGGGCCCTGGCCCACTCCCAGGGCTTCGCCGCCCGCAACTTCGACGTGACCGCGCTGTTGGACATCGACCCCACCATCATCGGCCAACGAGTCGACGACGTGGTGGTGCGCCACTTGGACGACCTCCCCCTGATCGCCGCCGAGGCGCCCTCTGGCCATCGGTGTCATCACCACCCCGGCCTCGGTGGCCCAGCGGGTGGCCGACATGATGGTGGGTGCCGGGGTCCGTTCCATCCTCAACTTCGCCCCCCAGGTGCTGGAGGTCCCCCCGGACATCCTGCTGCGCTATGTCGATCTCAGCATCGAGCTGCAGGTGATGAGCTTCTACCAGTCCCGGCTCGACGACGCCTCCGGCGGCAACCGGATGCCGGTCATCCGGTCGATCGGACTGACCTCCACCTCGTCGGAGTGACCGGTCCGCCCCGACGGCGGGGTCGTGACGGCCCTGACTGGCGATCGGGGCCCGGGCGGGCGATGCTTGGTGATCCCCCGGCAAAAGGGTGCACGACCCATCGGTCCGCCTACGCTTGAGGACGGACGTGTCGGCACCATCAACCCCAATCGAGGCTGTGACCCCGTGGTGACTCCATGAAACACCAGAGCAAACGGCCGGCCTCCGAGGCGGTTCTCCCGTGTCGGTGATCGTCATCGGCCTCGAGCAGCGCCAGTGCCCCCTCGATCTGCTGGAGCGGGTGGCGGTGACCGAGAGCGCCCTGCCCAAGGCCCTCGGTCGCCTCCGGGACCAGTCCAACCTGTCCGAGGCGGTGATCCTGTCCACCTGCCTGCGCACCGAGGTCTACGCGGTGGTCGAGCGCTTCCACGACGGCGTGGCCGAGCTCCAAGAGTTCCTGGCCACCATCAGCGGGAGCCCGGTCGACTCACTGGCCGAGCACCTCACCGTGCGCTTCGATGACGACGTGACCACCCATCTGTTCACCGTGGCCGCCGGGCTCGATTCGGCCGTGCTCGGCGAGTCCGAGGTGCTGGGGCAGGTCCGCAGGGCGTGGGAGAAGGCCCAGCGCGAGCAGGTGTCCGGCCCGGTGCTCGGGGCCCTGTTCCGCCATGCCGTCGAGACCGGCAAGCGGGTGCGCTCGGAGACGGCCATCGCCCGGGGCATCACCTCGTTCTCCCACGGTGCCGTCGCCCTCGCCGACGGCCGCCGGCCGGGGGGCCTGGGCGAGGCCCGCGTCCTCGTGGTCGGGGCCGGGGAGATGGGGGAGGGAGTCGCCCAGGCCCTCGACGGCCACGGCGTCACCAGCCTGGTGATGGCCAACCGGACCTCGGACCGGACCGAGGGCGTGGTGGCCAACGTGCCCGGCACGGTGGCCGATCGGGTCAGCGCGGCGTCCCTCGACGACCTGGGGGAATTGCTCGGCCTGTCCGACGTGGTCTTCACCTCGGTGGCCACCACCCACCCGGTCATCGACCGCGCCGATGCTGGAGCCGGCCGTCAAAGGAAGAGCACCGGACCAACCGCTGCTGGTCATCGACCTGGGAGTCCCCCGCAACGTCGAGCCTGCCGCCGGCGACCTCGACGGGCTCGTCCTCCTCGACATGGACGCCCTCCGATCGGCGATCGCCGGCGCCCTGAGCGGTCGGCAGGACGAGGTGACCGCAGCCACCCGCATCGTGACCGACGAGGTCGAGCGCTACCGGGTGGCCTCCCGGGCCCGCGACGCCGCCCCGATCATCTCGGCCTTGCGGACGAGGGTGGAGGAGGCCCGGACGGCGGAGATCGGGCGACAGCGGGCAAAGCGCTCCGAGCTCTCGGATGGGCAGTGGGAGCAGGTCGACGCAGTGACCCGGGCCATGATGGCCAAGTTGCTCCACCAGCCGACCATCGTCCTCAAGGACGCGGCGGGGACCCCAAGGGGCGAGCGCCTGGTCGAGGCGCTTCGAACGCTCTTCGACCTCTAAGCCGTGCGGTGCCCGTGGTGATCCGCCTGGCCACCCGGGGCTCACCGCTCGCCTTGTGGCAGGCCCAGCGGGTCGCCGCCCTCCTCGAGCGATCCGGGGTTCCCTCGACGCTGGTGGTGGTGGACACCGATGGGGACCGGAGGCTCGACGTGCCGCTCGACCGGCTCGGCGGCCAGGGGATCTTCGTCAAGGAGGTGCAGGCCGCCGTGGTGAGGGGCGACGCCGACGCCGCCGTGCATTCGGCCAAGGACCTGCCTGCCTCCGCCGAGCTCGGGGTGCCGGGATTGGTGCTGGCCGCATTCCCCGAGCGGGCAGACCCACGGGACGTGCTGGTGGGCGACCGCCTCGACACCCTGCCCACCGGCTCGATGGTGGCCACCGGGTCGGCGCGCCGCCGGGCCCAGCTGGCCAACCTCCGGCCCGACCTCACCTTCACCGGCCTCCGTGGCAATCTCGCCACCCGGCTGGCCGCGGTCGGTCGGGAGAACGTGGCCGCGGTGGTGGTGGCCAACGCCGCGCTCGACCGGCTGGGATGGTCCCCCCCGGCGGGGCTGGGGATGGAGATCCTCGATCCGGCGACGATGCTTCCCCAGGTCGGCCAGGGTGCGCTGGCCGTGGAGTGCCGGGAGGGGGATGAATCCGTGGATCAGGCCCTGGCCGCCATCGATGACCGGGCGACACGCCCGCTGGTCACCGCCGAGCGGTCCTACCTGGCCGAGCTCGGCGGCGGGTGCACGTTGCCGGTCGGTGCGTACGCCAGATGGGCCGGCGCCACACCGGCCGGTGACCCAGTGCGCAGCGGTCTCATCGAACTGACCGGAATGATGGCCTCCGCCGACGGGGTGGTCGTCCTCCGACATGCCGAGGTCGGAGATCGTCCCGCCGACCTCGGGCGGTCCGTGGCGCACCACCTGCTCGACGGGGCCGGCGGACGCCGGCTGGGCGAGTGGGAGTCGACGCCCGGTGGCAAGCTCGCCGGTGGCCGCACTGCGGTGGACCGGTGACCGTCTCGCTGATCGGCGCCGGTCCGGGAGACCCGGGCCTGCTCACCCGTCGGGGCGCCGAATTGCTCGGCCGGGCCGACGTGGTGGTCTACGACCGACTCATCGGCCACGAACTGCTGGAGCTGGCGCCACCGGGAGCAGAGCTCATCGACGTGGGGAAGGGCCCCGGTCGGTCGTCGCACCAGTCCGACATCAATGCACAGCTGATCGCCTTGGGACGTGCGGGGCGACACGTGGTCCGGCTCAAAGGTGGTGACCCATTCGTGTTCGGTCGGGGGGGAGAGGAGGCCGAGGCGCTCCGCAACGCCGGCGTCGACTACGAGGTGGTGCCCGGCGTGAGCTCGGCGTTCGCCGCCCCGGCGGCGGCGGGCATCCCGGTGACCCACCGGGGAATGGCCTCGTCGGTGACCGTGGTCACCGGCCGGGTCGGTGACGGGTCGGCTCCCGGGGTCGATTGGGACGCCCTGGGCCGCGCCGGCGGCACCGTGGTGGTGCTGATGGGGATGCAGGAACGGGCCGGCATCGCCGCCGCCTTGATGCAAGCGGGTCGGCAGGTCGACACACCGGTTGCCGTGGTGCACTGGGGAACCACCGGACGCCAGCGGGTGGTCCGTTCGACGTTGGCCGATCTGGCCTCGGTCGAGTTGCCCGTCCCCGTCCACCATCGTCATCGGCGCGGTGGCCGGCCTCGACCTCGGGTCGACGGTCGAGCGCTCCGGACCGTCGTGACCGGGCTCCCCCTGGCCGGGCGCACCGTGGTGGTGACCCGGACCCGCGCCCAGGCCTCCGTCCTGGTCGATCGGCTCGAGGATCTCGGGGCCACGGTGGTCGAGCTCCCGGTCATCGCCATCGAGGCGCCCTCGGACGACGGTGCTGCTCTGTCCGGCTGCCGCCCACCGACTGGCCGCCGGCGCCTACCAGTGGGTGGCGTTCACCTCGCCCAACGCGGTGGTGCCGTTCTTCGCCGCGCTCGGAGATCGCACCGTGCCCGAGTCGGTCCGATGGGCGGCGGTGGGTCCGGGCACCGCCCGCACCCTCACCGAGAGCGGACGCCCCCCCGAACTGGTGCCCGCGGCGTCGGTGTCCGAGGCCTTGGCCGAGGCCTTCCCCGCCTCTCCGGTCCTCCGCCGTCGGGCCGGCGACCCGAACGGTCGGGCACCGTGCTGTTCCCTCGGGCGGAACGGGTCCGGGGCGCGCTGGCCGACGGTCTGCGGGCCAAGGGTTGGTTGGTCGACGAGGTCATCGCCTACCGAACCGTGGCCGACGACCCCGACCCCGACTCGGTGGCCGCCGCGGCGCGAGCCGACGCCATCGCCTTCACCTCCTCGTCAACCGTGGAACGATCCGTCGACCTGTTGACCCTCGAGCGGATCCCGCCGGTGGTCGCCTCCATCGGACCGGTGACCTCGGGCTCGGCCCGGGCGGCCGGACTGGAGGTGGCGGCGGAGGCCCGCCCGCCCAGTATCGACGGGTTGGTCAGTGCCCTGGTCGAGGTGCTCGGTCGGCGAGGGCGGTGATCCCGGCGTCCATACCGACCGGCCTGCCATAGGCTGGGCCGCAGTGTCGAGTGATGTCCCCACCAGCGCCGGGTCGCGAGGACAACCCCCGGGTTTCCGGTCACCCGCCTGCGACGCCTCCGCCAGAGCGCGCCGATGCGCCGGATGGTGGCCGAGGCCCGTCTGACCGTCGACGACCTGGTGGCACCGCTGTTCGTCGCCGACGGGATCGAGGTGCCGCGCCCGGTGTCGTCACTGCCCGGTGTGGTCCAGCACACCATCGACTCGCTGGCCGCCGAGGTCAAGCGCCTCAGCGGACTGGGCATCCCGGGGATCATCCTGTTCGGCCTGCCCCGACCCGAGGACAAGGACGCCACCGGCTCTGCCGCGCTCCGGCCCGGCGGGATCACCCAGCGGGCCCTGGCCACGGTGCGCGACGCGGTCGGGGACAGCGTGGTGGTGATGGCCGATTGCTGCCTCGACGAGTTCACCGACCACGGCCATTGCGGGGTGGTGGACGAGGTCACCGGTGCCGTGGACAACGACGCCACCGTGGCCCTCTACGCCGAGCTGGCCGTGTCCCAGGCCACCGCCGGAGCGCAGGTGATCGCCCCCAGCGGGATGATGGACGGCCAGGTGGGTGCCATCCGCGCCGCCCTGGACGGCGCCGGGCTGGCCGACACCGCCATTCTCGCCTACTCGGCCAAGTACGCCTCCGCGCTGTACGGCCCGTTCCGCGAGGCGGCCGCGGTGACCATCGCCGACGGCGGTGACCGCAGGGGCTACCAGCAGGACCCGCGGAACCGCCGCGAGGCGCTGGCCGAGGTGGCCCTGGACGTGGCCGAGGGGGCCGACATGGTGATGGTCAAGCCGGCCCTGACCTATCTGGACGTCATCGCCGATGTCCGTGCCGCCTTCGACGTGCCGGTTGCCGCCTATCACGTCAGTGGTGAGTACGCCATGGTCAAGGCGGCCGCGGCACAGGGGTGGATCGACGGGACCGGCGTCGCCCTCGAGCAGCTCACCGCGATCAAGCGGGCCGGGGCCGACTTCGTCCTCACCTACTTCGCCGGCGAGGTGGCCGAGGTCGCTCGGTGGCTGAGCCACCGCGCCACGGCGCGTGCGCCCCTGACGGGCGTCGTCGGCGCTCTTCGAGCGGGCCCGCACGGTGATCCCCGGCGGCGTCAACTCACCGGTGCGCTCGTTCCGATCGGTGGGGGGCCATCCCTACTTCGTCGCCCGCGGCGAAGGGCGCCTACGTCTGGGACGCCGACGGCAACCGGCTGCTCGACTACGTGCAGTCCTATGGCGCCTCCATCCTCGGCCACGCCCATCCGGCGGTGGTCCGGGCGGTGGCCGCGGCGGCATCCTCGGGCACCACCTTCGGCGCCCCGACCGAAGGGGAGGTGCTCCTGGCCGAGGCCATCTGCGCCCGGGTGGACGGGTGCGAGCAGGTGCGCCTGGTGTCGTCGGGAACCGAGGCGGCCATGAGCGCGGTCCGGGTGGCGCGGGGCTTCACCGGGCGCTCCCGGATCGTCAAGTTCGCCGGGTGCTACCACGGCCACTCCGACGGGCTGCTGGCTGCCGGCGGCAGCGGGGTGGCCACCCTGGGCCTGCCCGGACTCGGCCGGGGTGCCGGCCGGCGCGGTGGCCGAGACGGTGGTGGCGCCCTTCAACCAGGTCCCCGAGCTCGACGAGCGGTGGCGTGCGTGATCGTCGAAGCGGTGGCCGCCAACATGGGTCTGGTGGCGCCGTCGGCGGGATTCCTCGAGGGACTGCGGTCCGCCTGCGACGAGGCCGGTGCCCTGCTGGTGTTCGACGAGGTCATCACCGGCTTCCGGCTCGGGGAGGGGGGCGCGTCGGCTGGTCGGGGGTCCGCCCCGACCTGTGGTGCTTCGGAAAGGTGATCGGTGGCGGCCTTCCGGTCGGTGCCTTCGGCGGCCGGGCCGACGTCCTCAGCTGCTGGCGCCGGACGGCCCGGTGTACCAGGCGGGCACCCTGTCGGGCAATCCACTGGCCACCGCGGCCGGGCTGGCCGTTCTCGACGCTGTTGGAGCCCGGCTCCTACGCCGCGCTCTCGGCCCGGGTGGCCCGATTCGGGGAGGCGCTCGAGCGACGTGCTCGTCGGCGGCGTTGGACAAGGCGGGGACCACCGATGCCGAGGGCCGTCCGCTGGAGGCCCGGGTGCCGGTGGTGGGACCCACTCTTCGGCCTCTTCTTCGTGCCCGTCGGGTCCGGACCGGTCGCCGACTACGACGGGGCCGAGGCGTCGGCGGCCACCGGCCTCTACCCGAGGTTGTTCCGTTCGATGCTGGCCCGCGGGGTGGCCCTGGCCCCGGGTCCCTACGAGGTGGCCTTTCCCTCGATGGCCCACGGAGACGCCGAGCTGGACCGCACCCTCGAGGTGGCCACCGAGGCCATCACCGACGCCCTGGCCGGCTGATCGGCGGCCCGAATCGTGCCGACGGCCGTCGTCGAGAGCCGTGGCCCCACCCGCTCTGAACGGGCCGGGGGCTAGGAATCGAATCGGTGCAGCGTGGACTCGATGGCCGCCGACGACGTGGCCACCGAGACTGGGCCAGGCAGGCGGGGTGGGTGCTCCGTCGAGGACCACGGATGGTGCTTGCCGAGTCGCCCTCGGTGGCGGCAGGATGACAGGGGCGATCAACAGGGCCGGGGACAGCCCTCGCCAACAGAGGAGAGCTCGATGACCGTCGGAATTACGGAACTGCCTCCCGAGGGCATGCAACTCGGCGGTGTCGCCCTGGCCGGCGACGCGGAGCGGGGCACCAAGACGACCGAGGGCTCAGCCTTCTTTTCACCACGGCGGGAATCACCGTCCAGGGTCCCCAACCCCAGATCGAGCGGCTGTTGGTGTGGTCCGGTCTGGACTCGGCCAACTGCCGCGAGAAGGTCGCACTTCCCGACGGACGGAACGCGGCGGTGATGGAGCTGACCTCGGGGGGACAGGCCATCCGGTTCCTGCTTCCCCTGGACACCGTCACACCCGGGCAGGCCGCCTATCTCGACCAGGCCCTGCCGGCGTGGCTGGCCCGCTACAAGGGCGGGACGGCATCGGCGACGCAGCCGCCCCCGCCCCCGCCACCGTCGGCCACCGGAGCGAACACCCATGAACCGAGGACATCGGCCGACGCCGGACGGATCGGCCCCGCCCCGCCCGACCGTGGCGCCGGCCGACCACCGACCGGTCGGCCGACCGCCACCCGGCCACCAACGGGTGGACGCGGCGGGTCCGGTCACCGCGCCGCCACCACCACCGAGCCCCACGGCACCGCCCGGTCCCGGGTCGTTCGATGCACCCCCACCCCCGACCGTCGCCCCCACCGTCCGGCCGCCACCGGCCAGGCGCGCCGACGGAGGCACCGGCAGCACCGTTCATCACCGGGACCCTTCCCGCGTCCGGGCCCGCACCGGCGGCCCCCCCGGCTCCAGCCGCACCTGCCCCCCCGGCACCGGCCGCACCGCCCCCCGGCACCGGCACCGGCCACACCGTCCCCACCGGCACCGGCCGCGTCGGCGCCGACCGCCCCCTCCCCCACCGCCCCCTCCGCCGGCCACCGGCACGGCTGCCGCGGCTGCAGGCACGGCCGCCTGGACCGGCGCTCCCTCACCCGCCACCACCGGGCGCGGTGGCCAGCCGCCAGATCCAGGCCGTAGCCGGCGATCTTGGCCCCGGCCAAGAAGTCGCGGGGGTGGCGCAAGTCCAAGGCCGCCGCCCCGGAGGCCGCGGCCACGGCGGCGACGGGTGCCGTGGCTCCGTCATGGCTGCCGTCGGACCCTCCGCCGGAACCGCCGCTCGGATCCCCCGGCCAACCCGGTCCCGTTGACATCGGTCACCCTGCCGCCCCCACCGCCGCAAGGGACGGGCGCGCCGGGCACCCCGGGAGCGGTGGTGTGGCAGCCGCCCATCGACCCCGCCACCGGAGAGGCGCTCTGGGACCAGGTGCCGGCGCCCTCGGACACCCCTCCCAAAAAGGCCAAGGGGCCGGCGCCGGGCGGCGAAGGCCACCGCCGTCGGTGCCGCCGGCTGCCGCCGGTGCCGCTGGTGCCGCTGGTGCGGTAGGTCGTGGCCACCCCGGCCGGACCGGAGGTCGACAACCAGCCCGGCGGATACCAGCCCGCCCGACACGCCCCGCCGGTGGGCCGCCCCTGCGGTGACCGGCGACACCGCAGGCCCCCAAGCGCAATCGGGCGCTGATCACCGTGCTGCTCGTCGTGCTGGTCGCGCTGATCGGCGGCATCGCCTACTTCGCGGTGAAGAGGAACAACAACTCGACGACCACGGCCACGTCGGCGGCCACCGGCCCCTCGCCGTCGGCGGCGGCCGCGGCCCTGGCCGCCTCGGTCAACCTCCGCCTGAGCGATCTACCCACCGGTTGGGTACGGGCCGCCGGCCACCGGGCAGGTGCCGACGCCGCCGGTGGCACCGGTCCGCGCCCAGGCCCAGGCCAACCAGGCCCTGGCCGCGTGCCTCGGTGTCTCCTATCAGACGGTGGCCGGGCTGTTCGACGATGCCACCCTCCCCGGACAGACCGGTGCGGCGAGGTCGCTGACCTTCCAGAGCGGGTCGAGCCCGAACGTCCAGATGTACTCGTTGGCCACGGTGCTGGGGAGTACGGCTCAGGTTCAGCAGCTGGAGGTTCCCTTCACCAATCCCAACTTCGCCACCTGCTTCGGCCAGTACCAGTCGTCACTGGTGGCGGCGGCCGCACCCGGGGCCACCGCCCAGGTGCAGGCGGTCACCCTCAGCGCACCCGCCGGCGTCACTGCCTACGGGTACCTGACCACCTTGACCATCCCCAACCAGGGGAGCGAGGTGATCGGCGAGGCGTTCATGTTGGGAGGACGCATCGAGACCCTGCTGTCGCCCGTCACCAACGGGCCGTCGGTGCCCTCGGCCGCCTTCACCCCCGCCTTCAACGCGGTCGCCGCCCGGATGGCCGCAGCCGTCGACCATGAGGCGGTGCCAGCGGCCCCG
The DNA here is from genome assembly GCA_963774885.1 of uncultured Acidimicrobiaceae bacterium. Classification (GTDB taxonomy): domain Bacteria; phylum Actinomycetota; class Acidimicrobiia; order Acidimicrobiales; family RAAP-2; genus Bog-756. The sequence goes on along the minus strand of CAVZGQ010000002.1, from coordinate 118,018 downwards.
CCGGTGACCGGCGCGGCTCAGGCGCCCTCGGGGGCCAGGCGGGCGATGAGGGCCAGCGCCCGGTAGGCGGCCTCGGCCGGGCCCGTCTCGTCGGGCTGGAGGAGGTTGGCCATGATCCGGAGGATCCAGCTCATCAGCGACTCGGAGTGCATGCCGGTTCCCACGCACAGCTGCATGAGCTCGGGCCGGCTGATCACCCGGATGAACGCCCGGGCCACCCGGAAGTAGAGCCCGTAGGCCTCCTCGAGCCGGGCCTCGTAGCGGTCGAGGGCCCCGTCCCCGTCGCCGCACAGTGCCTCGCCCAGCGAGGCGGCGGCCAGGCGGCCGGTCTCGTAGCCGTAGGCGATCCCCTCGCCGTTGAACGGGTTGATCGACCCGGCGGCGTCCCCCACCACCAGGGTGGTGGCCCCGACCCTCGGGCCGACGGCCAGGCCCATCGGCAGCTTTCCCCCGGTGGGTGGGCCGAGACAGGTCGACGGCTGACAGCTCCCACTCCTTGGGCGCCCACGGCCACGAAGTGGTCCATCAGGGTCGAGGTGTTGACGCCCTTCCACCGTCGGTCGGTGGACAGCAGCCCCACGCCCGACGTTGACCCGCCCGTCGCCCAGCGGGAAGATCCACCCGTAGCCGGGCACGACCTTGCCGTCGCCGTCCCGGATGTCCAGATGGGACTCGATGAACGGCTGGTCGTGACCGGGGGAGGTGTAGTACCCGCGCAGGGCCATGCCCATGGGCTGGTCGCGGTCCCGCGCCGTGCCCAGCGCCCGTCCGAAGCGGGAGTTGGCCCCGTCGGCCACCACCACGTAGCGGGCCCGCACCGGGCGGGTGGCCCCGGTGGCCTTGTCCTTGACCACGGCCCCGACACAGGCGGCGGCAGCTCGCCCCGAGCCGGCGGTCGACGCCCGTCGCCCTCGAGGATCGGCTCGACGGCCTCGGTCCCCTGCCACACCGTGGCCCCCGCCTTGGCGGCCCGCTCGTTGACGATGGCGTCGAGATCGTGCCGGGTGATCACGTAGCCGTAGGAGGGAAAGCTCGGGTGCTCGGGCCAGGGCAGGTCGAGGACCCGGCCGTAGGCGTGGGCCCGCAGCCCGGTGAAGCGGTGGGCGCCGGCCAGGGCGCCCTCGATCCCCATGTCGGCGATCTGGCGGACCGAGCGGGGGGTCAGGCCGTCACCGCAGGTCTTCTCGCGGGGGAAGACCTTCTTCTCCACCAGGGCCACGTCCCAGCCGGCCTCGGCCAACCAGTAGGCGCACGACGAGCCCGCCGGACCGCCCCCGACCACGAGGACGTCGTGGACGTGGCCCGGTTCCGGTCACTGCCCGTCGACCGGACCCGAGCGGACCCGCCGACGTCGCTGGGATGGCGGAGGGGGAGGAGGGGCTCACGACCCCCAATGGTAGGTGCCGTTGGTCGGTCCCGTCCGCCGGCCGGGCACACCCGGCCCGACCCCCGACCGCGGCCGGACCGGCGGCCTCCCGTCGATGTGCTCGCAGCCAGGGCTGCGTGGTAAAAACGGGTCCCTGTGGACGATTACCTCCCGATCCTGATCCTCCTCATCCTCGGATTCCTGTTCGCCGCCCTCTCCTTCGTGGCCTCGGCCCTGCTGGCCCCCAGGAAGCGGCCGACCGCGGCCAAGACCGCCCCCTACGAGTGCGGCATCGTCCCGGGCATCGAGCCGCCGACCCGCTTCCCGGTCCGCTTCTACCTGATCGCCATGATCTTCATCATCTTCGACATCGAGATCGTCTTCCTCTACCCGTGGGCGGTGATCTTCCGCCAGCTGCGATCGTTCGGTCTGGTCGAGGTGGTGGTGTTCGCCGCCGTGGTCTTCATCTCCTTCCTCTTCCTGGTGAGCAACGGCGCCCTCAGCTGGGGCCCGTCCAAGCGACTGGTCGGCGCCATGCCCTCGCGTACCTCGGAGTCGACCATCGCCCGCATCACCGCCGGACCGGGGGGTCCCGGCCGGGTGCGGCATCCGGTCGGCGCCGGGTCGCCGACCGATCCGACCGTGCCCGTCATCACCGACCCAGACGCCCCGACGACCGGAGAGCCGGCCCCTGCGCCGACCGGACCCGGCCGAGCCGCGTAGACAGGGAGGCGGCTCGCCATGGGTCTCGAAGACCTCCAGCACAACTTCCTCACCGGCCGGCTCGAGGACCTGGTCAAGTGGGCCCGGACCTACTCGATGTGGCCGGCCACCTTCGGGTTGGCGTGCTGCGCCATCGAGATGATGTCGGTGGGAGCGGCCGACTTCGACCTGGCCCGGTTCGGCATGGAGGTCTTCCGGGCCTCCCCCCGTCAGGCCGACCTGATGATCGTGGCCGGCCGGGTCTCCCAGAAGATGGCCCCGGTCCTCCGTCAGGTCTACGACCAGATGATGGAGCCCAAGTGGGTGCTGTCGATGGGCGTGTGCGCCAGCACCGGCGGCATGTTCAACAACTACGCCATCGTCCAGGGCGTCGACCAGATCGTCCCGGTCGACGTCTACGCCCCCGGGCTGCCCGCCCACCCCCGAGACCCTGATGCACGCCATCCTCACCCTCCACGAGAAGGTGCGGACCAACGACATCACCCACCGCGGCCCCAGGCACTCGGGCCGGCCGACGGCCCCGGTGACCGGACGCTGGCCGCCGACGAGGGTGGCGACACCGACGATGCCCGCACCCACAGCGACGAGGAGCACCTCGGGATGGACCCCGGACCGCCCCGACGCCGTCCACCTGGGCACGCCCAAGCGCAATCCGGTGATCGCCCGCAGCGTGGGTGAGCCCCTGTGACCGTGAGCCGCAACCGAGGTGGCCGACGGATCCAGCGGCGGTCAGCGACTCGGGAGGCGGGTCGTCGCGCGCTCCCGGGCCGGCCGGAACAGGAGGTGGTGTTCCCCACCCGGGAGCAGTACGTCGGCGTGGTCGCGCGGCTACCGCGACGACGGCTTCGAGATGTGCGCCGACCTGTGCGGCGTCGACTACCTGACCCACCCGGCCCGTCGCCTGCCCGACGGGGTCGTCACCCGAGCGGTTCGAGGTGGTGGTCAACCTGCTGTCGCTCAGCCAGGCCCGCCGGGTGCGGGTCCGGGTGCAGGTGCCCGAGTCCGACGCCGGTGGTGGACACCCTCTTCGACCTCTACCCCGGGGTCGAGGCCATGGAGCGCGAGGCCTACGACCTGTTCGGCATCGTGTTCGCCGGTCACCCGGACATGACCCGCATCCTCATGCCCGAGGACTGGGAGGGCCACCCCCTGCGCAAGGACTACGGGGTCGGTCGGGTGCCGGTCCAGTTCAAGGGAGCACCGGGCCCGCGATGAGCGACGCACGGCGGCGGCCGACGCCGGCGACGGACGTCGGACGCGCCGGACGCCCATCCGGACACGGTGCTGCCCCCGCCGGCGATCGGGGGACGACTTCCTCGCCCCCGGTCCCGGCGACGAGCCCGAAGGGCCTGGTGGCCGAGACCTCCGAGGGCGTCCAGGAGCTGTTCCGCCGCTCGGAGACCGATCCCGGCGAGCTGCGCCGCGAGGTCGGCGCCGTGCTCCGGCTTCCCGAGGGCGTGGCCGTCGATCCCGTCGGACATCGACATCGAGCGGTCCGACGACGAGACCATGATCATCAACATGGGGCCCGCAGCACCCGTCCACCCACGGCGTGCTCCGGCTGATGCTCGAGCTCGACGGCGAGACGGTGCTGCGGACCAAGCCGGTGATCGGCTACCTCCACACCGGCATGGAGAAGACGGCCGAGGAGCTCACCTACGTCCAGGGCTCGACCAACGTCACCCGCATGGACTACCTGTCCCCGCTGCACAACGAGCTGGTGCTGTCGATGGCCGTCGAGGCGCTGCTCGGGGTCGAGATGCCGCCCGCGGTCCGACTGGATCCGCATGCTGCTGGTCGAGCTCAACCGGGTGTCGTCCCACCTGATGTGGATGGCCACCAACGGCATGGACCTCGGGTCCACGTCCATGATGATCTACGGGTTCCGCGAGCGGGAGATGGTCCTGGCCTTCTTCGAGAAGACCACCGGGCTGCGGATGAACCACAACTTCATCCGGCCCGGCGGCACCGCCGCCGACCTGCCCGACGGGTGGGAGGACGACGTCACCATCATCTGCGACACGGTGCTGGCCCGGACCGACGAGTACGACGAGCTCCTCACCGGCCAGCCGCTGTTCCGCCAGCGCACCGAGGGGATCGGCACCCTGTCGGCCGAGGAGGCCCTGGCCCTCAGTCTCACCGGTCCGGTGCTGCGGTCGACCGGCGTGCCCTGGGACCTGCGCCGGTCCATGCCCTACCTCCGCTACGACGAGGTCGAGTTCGACGTGATCGTGGGCACCTTCGGCGACAACTTCGACCGGTACTCGATCCGGCTCAACGAGATCCGCGAGTCGATCCGGATCATCCGCCAGATCGTCGAGAAGATGCCGGCCGGCGACTACCGGGTGCAGGACAAGAAGGTGACCCCGCCGCCGCGGGCGCGGATCGACGAGTCGATGGAGGCGCTCATCCATCACTTCAAGGTGTTCACCGAGGGGTTCAAGGTGCCCGAGGGCGAGGTCTACGTGGCCATCGAGTCCCCGCGGGGCGAGCTCGGCTGCTACCTGGTGTCCGACGGCTCGCCCAAGCCCTACCGGATGCACATCCGGGGGCCGAGCTTCGTCAACCTGCAGGGTCTCCCGCTGATGATGCGGGGCGGCCTGCTGGCCGACGCCGTGGCGGTGTGCTCCACCATCGACCCGGTGATGGGGGAGGTGGACCGGTGAGCGAACCGGTCAGCCCATCCGGGTGGGACCTCCGCCGCGCACCGGCGTCGGCGCCGCCGCCGAGCCCACCTGTCGGCCGAGACGATCGAGCGGGCCCGAGCAGCTCATCGCCCTCTACCCCGAGCCCCGCTCGGCGCTGATCCCGCTCTGCCATCTGGCCCAGGAGCAGGACGGCTGGCTCACCCCGGAGGCGATGGCCGACATCGCCGGCCTGGTCGGGGTGACCCCGACCGAGGTGTTCGGCACCGCCACCTTCTACGACATGCTGCACACCGAGCCGGTCGGCACCCACGTGGTGGCGGTGTGCACCAACATCGCCTGCCTGCTCAACGGGGCGGCCGAGCTGCTGGAGCACGCCGAGTCGCTCGCTGGGGGTCAACGCCGGTGGCACCACCGGCCGACGGGGCCATCACCCTCGAGGAGGCCGAGTGCCTGGCCGACTGCGACCGGGCCCCGTGCGTGCAGGTCAACCACCGCTTCGTCGGGGCCCAGACCGCCGAGACCTTCGACCAGCTGATGGCCGAGCTCCGGGCCGGCGCCCGCGCCGGCGACATCCCCGACCACGGCACCCTCAACCGGGTGCGCCGGACCGTCGGCCTGCGAGGCCGACCCGGACCGGGTGGCCTCCGAGCGGGCGGCCATGGCCGACGGCCCAGGCCGAACGGGCCGCCGCGGCCGAGCGGCCAACGGGCCGATCCGCCGGCAGGCCAGGGGGCGGCTCGTGATGGCCATCACCGACGCGCCCAAGATCGTCACCGCCCGGCTCGGACCACGCCGACTCCCACACCCTCGAGCGGTACCTGGCCACCGGCGGGCTACGACGGCCTGCGCAAGGCGCTCACCATGACCCCCGAGGCGGTGGCCCACGAGGTGGACACCGCCAGCCTGCTCGGTCGGGGCGGGGCCGGGTTCCCCGCCGGCCGCAAGTGGGCCATGCTGCGCAAGAACCCGGTCACCTACCTGGTGGTCAACGGGGACGAGAGCGAGCCGGCCACCTTCAAGGACCACCTGCTCATCGAGCGGGATCCCCACCAGCTGATCGAGGGCGTGCTCATCGCCGCCTACGCCCTCCAGGTCACCCAGGTGTTCATCTTCATCCGCGGCGAGTTCGCCCTCGGCCTCGAGCGGGTGCAGGCCGCCCTCAACGAGGCCTACGGCCACGGCGCGGTCGGGCAGCGACATCTTCGGGTCGGGGTTCTCGGTCGACGTGGTGGTGCACCCGGGAGCGGGCGCCTACATCTGCGGCGAGGAGACCGCGCTGCTCGAGTCGCTCGAGGGCAAGCGGGGCTTCCCCCGCATCAAGCCCCCGTTCTTCCCGGCCGCCATCGGCCTCTACGGCGAGCCCACCGTGGTCAACAACGTGGAGACCATGTCCAACCTCCCGTGGATCGTCCTCAACGGCGGCGCCGCCTTCGCCGCCCTGGGCGAGGGCCGCTCCACCGGCACCCGCCTGTTCGCCCTGGCCGGGCACGTCAACAACCCCGGCGTGTTCGAGCTCGAGATGGTCAAGACCACCTTCAACGACCTGATCAACGCCCCGGTGCTGGGCGGCGGCATCCCCCACGGGCGCGAGCTGAAGGCCTTCATCCCCGGCGGGGTGTCGGCCCCGTGGTTCGGACCCGACCAGATCGACCTCCCCCTCGGCCAGGACGAGGTGGCCGCGGCCGGCTCCATGCTCGGGTCGGGCTCGATCGTGGTCATGGACGACCACACCTGCGCGGTGCGGGCGGCGTGGCGGATCACCAAGTTCTTCTTCCGCGAGTCGTGCGGCCAGTGCACCCCGTGCCGGGAGGGCGCGGGCTGGCTGGAGAAGATCATGGAGCGCATCGAGACCGGCCACGGGCCGCGAGCAGGACCTCGACCTGCTGCTCGACGCCTGCGACAACATCTCCCCCGGGCTGACCTGGCCGCCCCAGCAGACCACCATCTGCGTGCTCGGGCCGTCCATCCCGTCGTCCATCGGGTCGGCCATCGAGATGTTCCGCGACGAGTTCCTGGTCCACATCAAGGAGGGGGGCTGCCCCTATGAGTGAGCCAGGCCCCCCCGACGGCGGGAAGCACGGCACGGGAGAACGTGACCGCCGACCGCGCCGAGCCGTGCCGAGGCCGATCCCATCGAGACGGTGACCTTCACCCTGGACGGCCGGGAGGTCACCGGGCGCAAGGGCGAGATGCTCATCGCCGCCGCCGAGCGGGCCGGCACCTTCATCCCCCGGTTCTGCTACCACCCCCGGATGAAGTCGGTCGGGGTGTGCCGGATGTGCCTGGTCGAGGTCAGCGGCCCGCGGGGCGCCTCGCTGCAGCCCAGCTGCTACGTCGAGGTGCAGGACGGCGTCGGAGGTGGTCACCGACTCCGACAAGGTCAAGAAGGCCCAGGACGGCGTCCTCGAGTTCCTGCTGATCAACCATCCGCTCGACTGCCCGGTGTGCGACAAGGGCGGCGAGTGCCCGCTGCAGGACCAGACCCTGGCCTACGGCCCCGGCGAGTCGCGCTTCGTCGAGGAGAAGCGCCACTTCGAGAAGCCCATCCCCATCTCCGAGCTGGTGCTGCTCGACCGCGAGCGGTGCATCCAGTGCAGCCGCTGCACCCGCTTCGCCGACGAGGTGGCCGGCGAGGCCCAGATCGACTTCATCGGCCGGGGGGAGCAGCTCGAGGTCAACACCTTCCCCGAGCTGCCCGTTCACCTCGTACTTCTCGGGCAACACCGTGCAGATCTGCCCGGTGGGCGCCCTCACCGCCACGCCGTACCGGTTCGCCGCCCGACCCTGGGACCTCGACCAGGTCGAGTCCACCTGCACCACCTGTGCGGTGGGATGCCGGGTGGCGGTGCAGTCGTCGTCCAACCGGGTGACCCGGCTGCTCGGCATCGACGCCGACCCGGTCAACCACGGCTGGCTGTGCGACAAGGGCCGGTTCGCCTTCGACGCGGTCAACAGCGACGACCGCCTGATCGAGCCGCTGATCCGCAAGGACGGCGCGCTGGTGGCCGCCTCGTGGCACGAGGCCCTGGCCGCGGTGGCCGACGGCCTGACCGCGGCCACCGCCGACGGGCGGAGCCGAGTCGGTCGGCGTGGTGGGCGGCGCCCGCCTGACCAACGAAGGGGCCTACGCCTGGGCCAAGCTGGCCAAGGGGGTGCTCGGCACCGACTCGGTCGACGCCCAGATGGGCGACGGGCTCCCCGCCGAGGTGGTCGCTCGGGCTGCCCCGGGCCACCATCGACCAGGCCGCCGCGGCCGACACGGTGATCGTCCTGGCCGGCGACGTGCGCGAGGAGCTCCCGGTCCTCTTCCTGCGGCTGCGGTCGGCCGTCGTCGACGGCGACGCTCGCGCTGGTCGAGCTGTCGCCCCAGGCCACCTCGCTCACCCCCTACGCCGCCGGCCTCGCTGCGCTACGCCCCCGGCGAGGCCACCGCCCTGGCCCGGGCCCTGGTCGATGCCGCGCGCTCCGGTCCCGGCGCCGGTCGACCCCGACGCCCTGGCCGAGGCCCGCCGGCCTGGCCGGAGCCGGCAACGTGGTGGTCATCGCCGGCCGGCCCTCGCTGGCCGAGGACGGCGCCCTGGTGGGCGAGGCCGTCCAGGCGCTGGCCGGGTCGCTGCCCGAGGCCCGCTTCCTCCCCGGCCTCCGCCGGGGCAACGTGCACGGGCGCCCTGGACATGGGCCTGGCCCCCGGGCTCCTGCCCGGGCGGGTCGCCCTCGACGACGGGCGCGCCTGGTTCACCCGGGCCTGGGGCTCGGTCCCGGCGGCCCGGGGCCGGGACACCGCAGGCATCCTCCGCGCCGCGGCCGGCGACCAGGCGCACGGCCCGCCGGTCCGCTCGCTGATCGTGCTGGGCGCCGACCCGCTGGGCGACTTCCCCGACCGCCGGCTGGCCCAGCGGGCGCTCGACGGGGCCGAGTTCGTGGTGGCGGTGGCCTCGGCGCCCGGGCCCGGTCACCGAGCGCGCCGACGTGGTGCTGCCGGCGGCCGAGGCCCACGAGCGGCCCGGGCACCACCACCAACATCGAGGGCCGGGTCAGCCGCCTGGGCCAGAAGCTGGTCCCCCCGGGCCAGGCCTGGCCCGACTGGATGATCGCCGCCGAGCTGGCCGTGCACCTCGGCGCCGACCTGGGCCTCGACTCGGTCGGCGACGTGTGGGACGAGATCGAGCGGCTGGCCCCGGCCTACCGGGGCATCACCCGGGCCGTGCTCGACGCCCCGGGCGCCACCGACGGCGTGGTCGCCCCGCTGGCGGCCAGCCGGGTCTCGTCGGCCGGCGGGGCGCGCCGGCCCCGCTCGACCCCATCGCCTTCCCGGGGGTGGAGTCGGTGGAGCGCCAGGGGGCGCCGCCCCGGGCCGGACTGGCCGAGTCGCCCGACCGCCGGGATCGGGTCGGTCACCGGCGACCGCACCGAGGGCACCGACGACGCCGGCGCGGCCCGAGCCCTGCTCGGCCGGGCCGGTCGAGCTCGACGTCCCCCACGTCGCGCCGGTCGACAGCTACTCGGTGCGGCTGGTGGCCTCCCGGGCCCTCTACGACCTCGGGGCGGCGGTCAGCGCGGTGCCGGCCCTGGCCGGTCTGGTGGCCGCCGGCCCCGCTGCGGGCCAATCCCCACGACCTCGACGACCTGGGCGTGGCCGCCGGCGGATCGGTCCGGCTGCGCACGGCCATCGGCATCGATGGTGGTGCCGGTGGTGCCCGACCGCTCGCTGCCCCGCAAGGTGGTGGCCGCCGACTTCAACGTGCCCGCTCGGCGAGGGGACCGTCGCCGACCTCATCGACACCGGTGCCCCGGTGGTCGAGGTGCGGATGGAGACGCCGTGAGCCCGCTGGCCGCCGCTCTGCACCCGCTGCTCGGCCGCCGGGGACCCGCTCTACGTCCACGGCGTGGACTGGGTGGTGTTCCTCATCGTGCTGATCAAGGTGCTGGTGGTGTTCGGCGCCCTGATGGTGTCGGTCATGCTGATGATCTGGTTCGAGCGCAAGGTCATCTCGGACATGCAGAGCCGCATCGGGCCCAACCGGGCCGGGCCCGTTCGGCATCGCCCAGACCCTGGCCGACGGGATCAAGCTCTTCTTCAAGGAGGACCTGCTCCCCGACCAGGCCGACCGGTTCGTCTTCAAGCTGGCCCCGTACCTGACCATCATCCCGGCCTTCCTGGCCTTCGCCATCGTGCCCATCGGCGGCGAGGTGACCATCGCCGGCCACACCTTCGAGCTGCAGTTGGCCGACCCGCCCATGGGCATCCTGTTCCTGCTGGCCATGTCCTCCATCGGCGTCTACGGGATCATGCTGGCCGGCTGGTCGTCGGGCTCGAAGTACCCGCTGCTCGGCTCGGTGCGGGCCTCGGCCCAGATGATCTCCTACGAGGCCGCCCTGGGCATGACCGTGGTCACCGTGGTGCTGATCACCGGCTCGCTCAGCACCCGGACCATCGTCGACGCCCAGGCCGGCCACCTCTGGCAGTGGAACGTCATCCGGCTGGCCGTGGTGCCCGTTCCTCATCTTCTTCATCGCCATCGTGGCCGAGACCAACCGGCCCCCCTTCGACCTGGTCGAGGCCGACTCCGAGCTGGTCGGCGGGTTCGTCACCGAGTACTCGTCCATCCGCTTCGCCCTGTTCTTCCTGGCCGAGTTCATGAACACCATCACCATGTCGGCCATCACCGTGACCCTCTTCTTCGGCGGCCCCGACGGGCCGATCCCCCACATCCCCCACCTCTACTGGCTCTGGCCCATCCTGTGGTTCCTGGGCAAGACCATCGTCTTCCTCTTCGTGTTCGTGTGGCTGCGGGCCGCACTGCCCCGGCTCCGCTACGACCAGCTGATGGACCTGGGGTGGAAGCGGCTGATCCCCCTCTCGCTCGGCTGGCTGCTCATCGTGGCCGGCTTCGTGATCGACGGCTGGTGGGGCGTCGGCATGGCCGCGCGCCGTGGTGGTCGCCGCGGTGACCATCACCCGGGCCTTCGCCATCGGCGCCGAGCGGGAGGAGACCCGGGCCATCGTGCCCCCGGTCGGCGTCCGCCTGTGGAGCCGACCGCCCGAGCCCGCCGCCGACCCGCGACCGGCGCCCCGTCGACACCTCGAAGGAGGTGACCGCTGATGGCCGACCCCGAGGCCGCCCCACCAGCGGCAGAACTTCCTCGGCGGGTTCAAGCTGACCCTCGAGCATCTGGGCCGGCCGCCGGTCACCCGCCAGTACCCCGAGGAGAAGCGGCCCAAGCAGCCCCGCCAGCACGGCCGCCACGTCCTCAACCGGTACGAGGACGGCATGGAGAAGTGCATCGGCTGCGAGCTGTGCGCCGGCGTGTGCCCGGCCGACTGCATCTACGTGCGCGGCCTCGACAACCCGCCGGACCATCCGGTGTCGCCCGGCGAGCGCTACGGCTACGTCTACGAGATCAACTTCCTGCGCTGCATCCACTGCGACCTGTGCGTGGAGGCCTGCCCCACCGAGGCCATCACCGAGTCGAAGTTGATGGAGTTCTCCTTCACCAACCGCAACGACGCCATCTACACCAAGGACGAGCTGCTGGTCGACGACGACGGCAGAGCCCGACGCACCTGCCGTGGGAGGACTGGCGGGAGGGCGACGACCTGCACACCTCGGGGTGGATGCGGGCCACCTCGCCGTCGGGGAGTGCCGAGTTCGAGGGACGGGTCCAGTGGTCGGGGGAGCTCGGCTTCGGGGTTCGGCCCCCGAGAGCGGCCAGTCCGCCGTCCGCGACGACGCCACCACCGGCAGCCGGCAGCTGCGCGACACCCTCGAGCGGCACCTCCGCCCGAGCGACCTGCCGGCCGCCAAGCGGGGCCCCCGGGGCGCCATCGGCCGGATGCTGGAGAAGGCCGAGCGGTTCGCCCCCGGCGCCGGCAAGAAGCACCGCCAGAAGGCGGACGCGGACTACGAGCGAGGCGGTGGTGGCCGGCAACACCGAACGGGACCGGTCGCCGGTGCCGGCGGCGCCGGCCGCCGACCGGCCCGGAGCCGGGCGACGCCACCGGATCGAGCAGGCTCCTGATGGTCGGCCTGCGTCGGAGCGGCGGTGACGCGGCGACCGTCGGGCCATCCGTCGTGGGTCGACGTGGGCACCTTCGCGGTCGCCGCCGCCATCGTGCTGGCCGGCGCCATCGGGGTGGTGGTGGCCCGCAACCCGGTCCACTCCGCCCTCATGCTGGTGATGACCCTGTTCGGTGTGGCCGTGCTCTTCGTCCTCCAGCGCGACCCGTTCCTGGCCGCGGTGCAGGTGATCGTCTACGCCGGCGCCATCGTGGTGCTCTTCCTGTTCGTCATCATGTTCCTCGGGCGTCGACCGCGAGGAGAACATCGCCGCCGAGCCGCTGCGGGGCCAGCGCCCCCTGGCCATCGGCCTGGTCGTCCTGGGCACCACCGGCCTGCTGCTGCTGGGCCAGGTGTCCCACTGGACCACCGGGGCACCCCATGTGGCCGGGTCGGACACCGGGCGCCAGTCCAACGTCTACCTGCTGGGCAAGTCGGTGTACACCACCTACCTGTTCCCGTTCGAGGCCACCGCGGCCCTGCTGATCATCGCCGTGGTCGGCGCCGTGGTGCTGGCCCGCCGGCCGCCGGGGGCGGTCGTCGCCGCCGTGGACGAGGAGCCGAGGCAGCCCGGCGACCACGACGTGGAGCGCCGGGCGACCAGGCCTCGATGACCCCGCACCTGAGCCCGGCGGACCGACGCAGGTCGGACCGAGGCACAGGACGTCGGACGGAGGGACAGCGATGAGCATCAACCCCGACTGGTACCTGGCCCTCGGCGTGGTCCTGTTCTCCATCGGCGCCCTGGGCGTGCTCGTCCGGCGCAACGTGCTGGTCATGTTCATGTGCGTCGAGCTGATGCTCAACGCGGCCAACCTGACCTTCGTCACCTTCGCCCGCACCCTGCACGACATCGGCGGCCAGGTCCTGGTGTTCTTCGTGCTGGTGGTGGCGGCGGCCGAAGTGGTGGTCGGGCCTCGGGATCGTGGTGGCCATCTTCCGCCGCCGGGCCAACGCCACCGCCGACGACCTCCACGTGATGAAGGGCTGAGCGCGCCGATGCTGCACGTGACCTACCTGATCATCTTGCTGCCCCTGGTCGGGTTCGCCGTCCAGGCTGTCGCCGGGCGCGCGCCTCGGCGACCCGCTGGCCGGGGTGGTGGCCACCGCCTTCGTCGGGGCCTCGTTCGTGGTGGCCGTCGGCGTCTACCTCGACCTGCTCACCGTCAACGCCCCGGTGCGGACCTACACCCAGAACCTGTGGACGTGGATCCCCGTCGACCGGCTCCAGGTCCACGCCAGCCTGCTACGTCGATCCGCTGTCGATGACCATGGTGCTGTTCGTCACCGGCGTCAGCACGCTCATCCACCTGTACTCGATCGGGTACATGAAGGGCGACCGGGACTACCCGAAGTTCTTCCTGTACATGAACCTCTTCGTGGCCTCCATGCTGATCCTGGTCCTCGGGAGCAACATGCTGGTCACCTTCGTCGGGTGGGAGGGGGTGGGGACCTGCTCCTACTGGCTGGTCTCGTTCTGGTTCACCCGGGACTCGGCGGCCAGCGCCGGCAAGAAGGCCTTCGTCTACAACCGGATCGGCGACGTCGGGTTCCTGCTGGCCATCTTCCTGACCTTCGAGCGGGTCCACTCGCTCGAGTACACGACCATCTTCGCCAACGTCGGCACCATCGGCGTCGGGCAACATCACCGCCATCTGCCTGCTGCTGCTGGTGGGGGTGATGGGCAAGTCGGCCCAGATCCCGCTGTTCCCGTGGCTGGCCGACGCCATGGAGGGCCCGACCCCGGTGTCGGCCCTCATCCACGCCGCCACCATGGTCACCGCCGGCGTCTACCTCCTGTGCCGGGTCAACCCGCTGCTGCACGCCTCGCCGGCAGCCGCCCTCACCGTGGCCTGCATCGGGGCGGCCACCGCCTTCGTGGCCGCCACCATCGCCTGCGCCCAGCAGGACATCAAGAAGGTGCTGGCCTACTCGACGGTGTCCCAGCTCGGCTACATGTTCCTGGCCATCGGGTGCGGGGCCTACGAGGCGGCCATCTTCTTGATGGTGGCCCACGCCTTCTTCAAGGGCCTCCTCTTCCTCGGTGCCGGCTCGGTCATCCACGGCCTCCACGACGAGCAGGACCTCAAGCGGATGGGCAATCTCCGCCGCTACATGCCCATCACCTTCATCACCTTCGGCATCGGCTGGCTGGCCATCGCCGCCGTGCCCCCGCTGTCCGGCTTCTGGGCCAAGGGTGACGTGCTGGAGAACACCTGGGCCGCCCATCCGGCGCTGTGGGTGGTCGGGGTGGTCACCGCCCTGCTCACCGCCTACTACATGAGCCGGCTGACCGGACTGGCCTTCTTCGGCAAGGACCGCTGGTCGACGAAGGTGGCCATCGACGCCGCCACCGACATGCCCGACGCCCACCACGCCGAGGGGGCCATCCCCGAGCCCCACGAGTCGCCGCCGGATCATGACCATCCCGCTGTGGATCCTGGCCTTCTTCGCCGCCGTGGCCGGCGTGCTGGCCCTCTCCAACAACCATGTTCTCGCTGTCCAACTGGGTCGACCCGGTCTTCGGGTCGAACCTCTACGACGACCACCTGAGCACCGCCGCACTGTGGGCCCTGGGCACGACCGACGCGGTCATCGCCGTCGTCGGGGTGCTGATCGGCCTCCGGCTGTGGATGTCCAGGGCCGAACGACCAGCCCTCGAGACCGCCTTCCTCAAACACTCGTGGTACATCAACGAGCTCTACGACACGGTCTTCGGCCGGCCGTCGGAGCGGCTGGCCGCGTTCAGCGCCACGGTGATCGACACCAAGGTCATCGACGGGGCGGTCAACGGGGTGGCCGCCGCGGTGCGGCAGATCGGGCTCGCTGCTCCGCCGGACCCAGACCGGCTACGTGCGCAACTACGTGCTGGGCATCGTCCTCGGCACCGTGCTGGTACTGGCCTTCATGCTGACGCCGGCTGTGGTGGGGCTGATGGGCACCGGCCTCGTTCCCCTTCCTCACCGTGCTGGTGCTGGTGCCGGCCGTCGGCGCCGTGGTGGTCGCCCTGGTCCCGACCAGGTCGGTCGCCCGTGGCTTCCACGAGGTCCTCGGGTGCCCTGGTGGCGCGTGTTCACCCTGGCTGTGGCGTTGGCCATCGTCGGTCAGTTCAAGGCCGGTGACGGCGGCTACCAGCTGGTGTCCGACCACGTCTGGGCCACGCCGCTGGGCATCCACTGGTCGCTCGGGATCGACGGCATCTCCCTGTTCCTGGTGGTGATGACCGCGGTGCTCTTCCCGCTGGCCATCGCTGGGCGCCCGGGCTCGGCCGCGACCCCCGGTCGTTCGTGGCCTGGCTGCTGCTGTTGGAGGCGGCCTGCCTGGGCAGCTTCGTCTCCCTCGACCTGGTCTTCTTCTTCCTGTTCTTCGAGCTCACCCTGGTGCCCGCCTACTTCATCATCGGCGGCTGGGGCTACGCCCGCCGCGGCTACGCCGCCATCAAGTTCTTCGTCTACACCTTCACCGGCTCGGCCTTCCTGCTGGTGGGCATCCTGGCGGTGGCCTTCATCCACCAGTCCCAGACCGGGGTGCTGACCTTCGAGCTCCCCGCCCTCATCCACACCCACCTGTCGGGCACCGAGGGCGTGCTCCTGTTCCTGGCCTTCACCGCCGCCTTCGCGGTGAAGGCGCCCATCTTCCCTTTCCACACCTGGTCGCCGGACGCCTACGCCGAGGCGCCCACCGCCGGGCCGGTCCTGCTGGCCGGCGGTCATGGCCAAGCTGGGCACCTACGGGATCGTCCGCTTCGACCTCAACCTCTTCCCCCAGGCCACCCGCACCCTGGCCCCCTGGCTGCTGACGCTGGCGGTGATCGGGATCCTCTACGGGGCCCTGGTGGCCTGCGCCCAGCGGGACCTGAAGCGGCTGCTGGCCTACTCGTCGCTGGCCCAGATCGGGTTCATCGTGCTCGGCACCTTCGCCCTCAACAGCCAGGGACTCACCGGTGGCGTGCTCCAGATGGTCAACCACGGGTTGATCATCGCCACCCTGTTCATCCTGGTCGGTTGGATCTACGAGCGGCGGAGGACCTGGCAGATCTCGTCCCTCAAGGGGCTGCAGGCGTCGGCGCCGGTGATGGCCGGTGCCTTCACCGTGGCCATGCTGGCCTCCATCGGCGTGCCCGGGCTCAACGGGTTCGTGGGTGAGTTCCTCGTGCTGATCGGGACCTTCCTGGCCCACCGGTGGTGGGCGGTGGTGGCCGTCGCCGGGGTCATCGTGGCCGCCATCTACCTGCTGTGGGCCTACCAGCAGGTCTTCCACGGGCAGCCCACCGGCGAGGACACCAAGACCCGGGACCTCGGGTGGAGCGAGCGGCTGATCGTCGCCCCGCTGATCATCCTCATCGTGGGCCTCGGGGTGTTCCCCAAGCCGGTGCTCGACCGGATCACCCCGTCGGTGGACCAACTGGTCGTCCACGTGGACCAGGTCACCCACACCCCGGTCCCCGCCGGGCTCGACCCGGGCTCGGCGTCGGTCCTGGTCTCCCACCCGCCCGCTGGCATGGCGCTGGGTAGCCCCGGGCACCGACCGGGGACCAACCGGTCGACGCCCCCGATCCCGGGAGGTGGGCAGTGACCGGGCACCTTCTCCCGCTGGCCGCTGCCGCCTCGGCCAACCCGACCATCCACACCCCCCACGTCGACTACCTGAGCATCCTGCCCATGCTGATCATGATGGGCGGCGCCCTGGCCCTGATGGTGCTGTCGTCCTCGTTGTTCCGCAAGATCCTCGGTGTGGGCACGGGAACGCTGGTCGCCTCGACCGTGTCGATCGCCGCATTGGTGGCGGCGCTGTTCCAGTGGGACCACGTGAGCACCCACGGGCCGCAGGTCACCATCGCCGGCGCCATCGCCTTCGACGGATTCGACGTGTTCATCCAGATCACGGTGGCCATCGCCATGCTGCTCACCGCGCTGGTCGGGGACGGCTACCTCCGCCGCGAGGGGATGGAAGGCCCCGAGTTCCACGTCCTGGCCATGATGTCGGCCTCCGGGGCGATGATGATGGGGGCGGCCAACGACCTCATCGTGATCTTCCTCGGCCTCGAGATCATGTCCATCGCCCTCTACGTGCTGGCGGCCTTCAACCACAAGCGGGCCGAGTCGGGCGAGGCGGCGCTCAAGTACTTCGTGCTCGGGGCCTTCTCCTCGGCCGTGTTCGTCTACGGGATCGCCCTCACCTACGGCGCCACCGGCTCGACCAACCTGCCCCAGATCGCCGACTACCTGTCGAAGAACGTGGTCGCCTCGCAACGGGGTACTGCTGGGCGGATTGGCCCTCCTGCTGGTCGGGTTCGGCTTCAAGATCGCCGCCGTGCCCTTCCACATGTGGTCGCCCGACGTCTACGAGGGCTCGCCGTCCCCGGTCACCGGGTTCATGGCCGCGGTGGCCAAGGCCGGCGCCTTCGCCGCCCTGCTGCGGGTGTTCGTGTCCTCGTTCGGAACCGTCCGCACCGACTGGCAGCCGATCGTGTGGGGGTTGGCCGTGCTCAGCCTGGTGCTCGGCGCCGTGGTGGCCCTGCTGCAGAAGGACGTCAAGCGGATGATGGCGTACTCGTCCATCAACCACGCCGGCTTCATCCTGCTCGGGGTGGAGGCGGCCACCACCCGCGGGGTGTCCGCCTCGCTCTACTACGTCTTCACCTACGTCTTCATGGTCATCGGGTCGTTCGCGGTGATCACGGTGATGGCCCGCGATGGCGACACCGGGCACCAGATCGGCGACTATCGGGGACTGGCCAAACGACAACCGCTGCTGGCCCTGGCCTTCGCGGTCCTGTTGCTGGGCCAGGCCGGTGCGCCGTTCACCACCGGCTTCCTGGCCAAGTTCGGCGTGGTCGGCGCATCGGTGGACGCCCACGCCTACGCGGTGGCCTCGGTGGCCATGGTGTCGGCGGCCATCGCCGCCTTCTTCTACCTGCGGGTGGCGGTGACCATGTTCTCGCCGGTGGGCTCGGTCGGGAGCGACGTCGATGGGGGGGACCCGGCCCCGGCCTCGGAGAGGACGGCCCCTGCCGGGACCGGCACCGGCGACAGCGCCGACGCGGGCGAGGCCGGAGACACGGGCGAGGAGGGTGGCACAGCCTGCGGGTCCTCACCGACGCGCCACCCGGACGAGTCGGTCATCGACCGGGGCGTTGTCTCGGTTCCGCCGCTGACCTCGTTGGTCATCGGTGTGTCGGTGGCCTTCACCGTCGTGTTCGGGATCATCCCCGGCCCGATCCTCGACTTCGCCCACCAGGCCACGCTCCTCTTCACCTGAGCTGCCCTACCGGAGGCACCGCTCCCGAGCTGCCGGCCGGGTGCGGCCCGGTGGCGGACCGAGCCATGCCCTCCCCGGCGGGTCCCGCGGGTACTGTCGATGGGGCCGCCGAGTGGTTGCCACACGACAAGGAGCACGCCATGGCCAAGGGCGAAGGACCGCCGAGGAGCAGCTCGCCGAAACCGAAGCGCAGCAACCGGGAGATCGCCCGGATCGTGGTGGCGGTGGTCGGCCTGGTCCTGCTGATCGCCTTCGTGCTCGACAACAGCAACACGGTCCGGGTGGGGTTCGTCTTCTTCAAGGCCAACGTCAGCCTGATCTGGGTGCTGCTCATCGCCGCCTTCCTCGGCGCGCTGGTCGACCGTCTGGTGATCCTGCTCGGACAGCGGCGCCGGAAGGCGGCCTCCAAGGCGGCGTCGAACCAGTAGCGCCGGCCGGACGGCCGGGCTCCCGGCGGCACCCGTTCCACCAGGGCGTCCGGTAGGGCGCGACGGAACAGTGTGGCGCGCCGGGTGGGATGATGGCCCGATGAGACAGGGGACGCCCAGCGAACGAGCGGCCTTCGGGCGCCAGGCCCGGGCCAAGGTGCCCCGCTCCAGCCACGGCGCACTGGAAGCCGGGCCCCGACCGCACCGATCCCCTGGAGATCCTCGCCCTGCAGGCCACCACCCGGATTCCCGACCTGGTGCCCATCCGCTACGGACGGATGGCCGCCTCGGCCTTCGCCTTCTTCCGGGGGGCGGCCGCGGTGATGGCCGCCGACCTGGCCACTGAGGACCAGACCGGGCTCGAGGTCCAGCTGTGCGGTGATGCCCACCTGGTCCAACTTCGGCGGCTTCGCCTCGCCCGAGCGCGACCTGATCTTCGACGTCAACGACTTCGACGAGACCATTCCCGGGTCCGTTCGAGTGGGACCTCAAGCGCCTGGCCGCCAGTCTCGAGATCGCCGCCCGCAGCCGCCAGTTCGACGAGGCCACCCGGTGCTCGATCGTGGCCCAGGGCACCCGCTCTTACCGCACGGCCATCCGGGAGTTCGCCGGCATGCGGGACCTGGACATCTGGTACTCGCGGCTGGACGCCGCCGCCATCGCCGACCGGTGGGGGACCGAGGCCGGACGCCAGCTGACCGACAACCTGCGAACGACGGGTGGCCAAGGCCCAGTCCAAGGACCACCTGGCCGCGCTGGCCAAGCTGACCACCGAGGTCGACGGCCGGCTCGCGCTTCGTCGAGCAACCCTCCGCTGATGGTCCCGGCCGAGGACCTGTTCACCGACGTCTACTCCAAGCAGACGCGTAGGGAGCCTCGCCGAGGCGTTGACGCAGTACCGCCAGTACCCTGACCGGGGACCGCCAGCGGCTGCTGGACAAGTACGAGTTCGTCGACCTGGCCCGCAAGGTGGTCGGCGTCGGCAGCGTCGGCACCCGGTGCTGGGTGGCGCTGTTCGTCGGCCGGGACCACGGCGACCCGCTGTTCCTCCAGATCAAAGAGGCCGAGGCCGCGGTGGGCGAGCCGTTCCTCGGCGCCGAGCGAGTACGCCCACCACGGGCCAGCGGGTGGTCGAGGGCCAGCGGCTCATGCAGGGCGCCAGCGACATCTTCCTCGGGTGGGACCGCTTCCTGGGCGACGACGGCATCACCCGCGACTTCTACCTGCGCCAGCTGTGGGACTGGAAGGCTGTCCGCCGACGTCGACCAGATGCCACCCGAGGTGCTCGGGATCTACGCCCAGATGTGCGGCTGGACCCTGGCCCGGGCCCACGCCCGCTCGGGCGACGCCATCGCCATGGGCGCCTACCTGGGCGGCGGCGACCGGTTCGACCGGGCGATGTGCGAGTTCGCCGCGACCTACGCCGACCAGAACCAGCGGGACTTCGAGGCGCTCACCCGGGCCATCGCCAACGGCAGCCGTCCAGGCGGTCAGCGGCGTCTGACCGACCACCCGGCTGCCATCGGCACCGGCCTCGATCGTTTCGTCGACGACCGACCAATGAACACCAGAGAAGCAAGACCATGACCCTGCACAAGCACGAGTCCATCCGCGACGAGCTGCTCGACTCGGTCTACGCCGGCGCACGACCTGAGCACGTGCCTGCCGAGCCAGCGTTCCCCGACCGGGAGATGCGCCCGAGGACGCCTTCCAGGCCATCTCCGACGAGCTGCTGCTGGACGGCAACGCCCGCCAGAACCTGGCCACCTTCTGCCAGACCTGGGAGGAGCCCGAGATCCACCTGCTGATGGACCTGTCGCATCGACAAGAACATGATCGACAAGGACGAGTACCCCCAGACCGCCGAGCTCGAGCGGCGCTGCGTGCAGATGCTGGCCGACCTGTGGAACGCCCCGACCGACGGCACCGCCGGTCGGCTGCTCGGCCATCGGATCGTCCGAGGCGTGCATGCTCGGGGGCATGGCCGCCAAGTGGCGGTGGCGGGCCAAGCGGCGAGGCGGCCGGCAAGTCCGACCGATCGACCCAACATGGTGTGCGGGCCGGTCCAGGTGGTGTGGCACAAGTTCGCCAAGTACTGGGACATCGAGATGCGCGAGATCCCCATGTCCCCCGGCCAGCTACTGCATGGACGTCGAGCAGATGCTGGACCAGGTGGACGAGAACACCATCATGGTGGTGCCGACCTTCGGGGTGACCTACACCGGCTCCTACGAGCCGGTCCTCGAGCTGTCCCAGGCCCTCGACAAGCTGCAGGAGGACACCGGGCTCGACATCGACATCCACGTCGACGGGGCCAGCGGCGCCTTTCTGGCTCCGTTCTGCGCCCCGGACGTGCGTGTGGGACTTCCGGATCCCCCGGGTCAAGTCGATCAGCACCTCGGGCCACAAGTTCGGGCTGGCCCCGCTCGGTGTCGGCTGGGTGCTGTGGCGGGACGCCGCCGACCTGCCCGACGACCTCATCTTCCACGTGACCTACCTGGGCGGCGACATGCCGGTGTTCCAGATCAACTTCTCGCGGCCGGCCGGCCAGATCGTGGCCCAGTACTACAACTTCGTCCGGCTGGGCAGGGACGGCTACCGGGCAGGTCCACGACTCCTGCTACGCCACGGGCAAGTTCCTGGCCAAGGAGATCGTCAAGCTCGGCCCGTTCGAGCTGCTGTGCGACTCGCAATCCCGAGACCGGCATCCCGTCGGTGGCCTGGAGGATCAGGGAGGGCGAGGACCCCGGCTACACCCTCTACGACATCGCCGACCGCCTGCGGGTGAGGGGTTGGCAGGTCCCGGCCTACCCGCTTGACCGGTTCGGTGTCGGACATCTCGGTGCAGCGGATCCTGGTCCGCCAGGGGGTGAGCCGCGACCTGGCCACCCTGCTACTCGACGACATCAAGCTGTCCATCGACCACTTCGCCAAGCACCCGGTGTCGGTGGCCATGACCAAGGAGGAGTCGGGCGGGTTCAGCCACCTGTAGGCGGGCCGGCCGACACGGTCGCCGGCCCGCGGTTCGCCGGGCACCAGCTCCCAGTCCACGTTGATGGGCGTGCCGAGGACCAGGCGCGGCCGGCCGACCCGGGCCGGCCGGTCGGTGGTCCACGGTGCCGGCGGGGCCAGGGTCAGGCCGGCCAGGCCGCGCAGGGCCGGTCGTAGCCGGAGCGGACCCAGGCGAACCGCCGCCAGCACGCCTCGCGCTCCTCCGCCGGGCACGGCCAGCAGCGGATGGAGGCGGTCCAGGGCCGCCATGTACTCCTGACCGGTCGGATGGAGATCGCCGGGGGCGGCTCGGACGCACCTGGCCACGAGCGTCGATCAGCCGCTCGGGGGGGTCGATGGGCAGGCCGGCGGCGACTGCCCGATCCTGACCAGGCCGGGAACCCCGTAGGCCAGGACCATCATCGGGCCCTTGGTCTCCTCGGACGGCGTGCTCCTCGGTGCTGAAGTCCGACTGGCCGACAGCAGCAGGGCGGCGCCGTCGAGCACGGCTCCCGACCGAGGCCACCCACGACTGGTCGGCGGACGATTCGGGGAAGTAGCACAGGGCGGGGAAGGCGGTGTGGGTCTGGTCGAGCTCGAGCAGCCAGTTGGCCGCGGTCCGCCACAGGTCGGGGTTGTCCAGGGCGCCCGAGCGCTGCAGGTTGGCCAGCAGTGTCGACGGGCGACGGGGGGGTGCCGGCGAACGGGCGCAGCACGCTGATCCCCTTCTCCCGCTGGTGGTGGGCGGCGTAGATGGTGGGCAGGTAGCTGATCAACAGGGCCACCAGCCCGAGCCCGATGGTGGCCTCCACGAAGGTCAGCCAGATCCGGGCCGGTGCCCTGCCGGCTCGGCGAACCCCAGGGTGAACAGGGACGAGCCGCTGATCTCGAAGGAGCGCTGGACTGTTCCCGGTGTCGATCCCCCAGAAGATGAAGGAGAAGCCGACGGTCACCGACAGCATCCACACCAGGGGCAGGCTGACCAGGGCGATGGGCGCGTAGAGGGCACGGAGGTTGGCCTGCCGGTCCTCGTTGCCCCAGCGGTGGACGCAGCACCCGGTCGGCCACCGCGAACACGAACCGGGCGATCCGGGTGAAGCCGTTGCGGGGGAGGACCACGGTCTCCAGGGCGGAGATGAGCACCGCCATCGACCAGCACGGTACCCACCACCACGGCGGCGATGTGGACGAAGATCATGGGCTGCCTCCCGTGGTGTGGTCGCCGCCGGTCCCCTGCGATGCCGCGGCCACCGGCGTCGGGGAGTCGCGGCAGGCGGTGCCCCGGCAGTGTCACCGGCTCCGGCTGACCGCAATCCTCTCAGTTCGGCCGGCGTCTGCGGCAGCCACGCCGTGGCCACGTAGGCGACGACCACGGCCACGATGACCACCGGGATCACGTTGATCCCGTCGCTGGCCAGAAGCAACGTGGCCAGCAGGGTGGACGTCATCGGGAGTTTGAGCATCACCGTGCACATGGCGCCGATTCCCATGGCCACCCCGGGCACCAGCGACAGCCCCGGGAGATGGGAGGCGGCCACTCCGGCCGCCGCTCCGATGAACATCGACGGGAACACCGGGCCGCCCCGGAAGCTGGACAGCGACACCGCGTAGGCGATCGATTTGCACACCACGAGGAGCATCAATGCCCCGACCGTCCAACCGGCGGCGTGAAGGACCAGCTCGGGCAGGGCCGACTGGCCGGAGAACAGGACCTCGGAACTGCCGCGGCCGGTCCCTTCGGCGAAGGCGATGGCCACGCCGGCCACGACCAGGCCGGCCACCGGGGTGAGCAGCAAGGTCCGCCGCTCGACGACGGCGTTGAGTGACAGACGCCACCAACCGGATGACGGTTCCGAGCACGGCGGCGCCCAGCCCGAAGACGACGGCCCAGCCGAACATGGCCACGGTGGGGTGGGCGAACGGGGGGAGGCCGGGGATGGACAGGGAGAAGGTGCCGAACCCGGTCAACGAGCCCAGCCCGACGAAGATGAGCGTGCCGATGCCCGGCGGCCAGCAGGCCGGGGACGAGGACCAGGGCCATCATCGGCCCTCCCAGGCCTGACGCCTCCATCAGGAGGAAGGCGCCGAGGATGGGTGACCCGAACAGGGTGCTGATGGCGGCGAAGCCCCCGGCGGCGGCGATGACGATGGAGGCGGTGGGTGGCGCGTCCGCGCTTGGCCAGCTTCACCGACAGCAGGCCCAGGCCACCGCCGATGGCGATCAGCGGTGCCTCCGGTCCGAGGACGGCGCCGAGGCTCAAGGTGGCCAGGGCGGCGAGGGCCACCCCCGGCAGCTCGGCGGGCGTGGGGGCACCGCCCGCCTTGAACCCCTCGGCCGGCACGTGACCGCCGGTCCCCGGCAGGTAGGTGATGGTCAGCGCCGACCAACAGCCGGACAGGGCCAGGAGGGGCAAGGGCCACCACACCGGCGTCCCCGCGAACCCCACTGCCTTGGGCAACGATTCGAACAGCCACCCCTGGAGCAGGCTGACCAGCTTGAGGAACCCGAAGGCGAGAGCGGACACCGGAACCCCGATGACGGCGGCGAGCACCAGGAGCTGGATGTAGCTCCGGGTCTTGAGCATGGCCAGCGGATCGACCGGAGCCTCCCCGGCCTCAGGCGCCGGCATCGTCATGCCGCGGTGCCTGTCACCCACCCATGGGGGTCGAGCTCGCTACCTCCGACCGGTGGAGCGTTCGCCGGCGGCGGAGTGGCCACCCGAGGGCCGACAACGATGTTCGAACCCACCAGGTTCACCGATCCTCTTCTGTTCGCTGTCCGTGGCCAGGACACTAGGTGCTTTCCGTGCCGCGACGGCGCTTTTGGTGCTCGTGAACGCAAGCACACGAGTGCTGGCGCCGGGGAACCGGCGTCGATCCCACCGTCTCGGAGGCTCCGACACTAGGGTTCATGCTCGACCCCGACCAAGGAGCGTTACTGATCATGCTTGCGTACACGTATCCGATACTCGGCATCTTCTGGACGATGTTGGAGTTCTTCCTCTTCTTCGTGTGGATCTGGCTTCTCATCGTCGTCTTCAGCGACATCTTCCGGAGCCACGACATGGGCGGGCTGGCCAAGGCGCTGTGGGTGATCTTCGTGATCATCATCCCCTTCCTCGGCGTCCTCATCTACCTGATCGCCCGGGGCGGCAGTATGCACGAGCGGGCCGCGGCCCAGGCGGCCCAGCAGCAAAAGGCGTTCGATGCCTACGTGAAGCAAGCAGCCGGAACCTCGGGCTCATCCAGTGTGGACGAGCTGGCCAAGCTGGCCGACCTCAAGTCCAAGGGCGTGATCACCGACGCCGAGTTCGAGGCGCAGAAGGCCAAACTGCTCAGCTGACCGGGTTCCGCCGACCCGCGTCGGCACGGACAGAACCCCAGACCGACCGGCCAACGGCCGCTCCGCGGTGCAAGATGCACGTGGGGCGGCCGTCGCCGTTCCCCGGGGCTCCCGTCTTCTTGTTCCCATGCTGAGCGTTCTTCGATAACCGGCCCGGGCGCGCCGGTACAGTGGCCCAATGGCCCCCGAGGAGTCAGTCCGGGCCGGTGGTTCCGAGCGGCGGGACGCTCGGGCGCTGTGGCGGTGCATCGAACCCGTGCACGCGGTGACGTACTTCGCACCCGAGTGCCGCCGGCACCTCGACGCCGTCGGCATCCGCGGGTTCTGGATGGGCTACTTCGGTGCCCGCGCCGCCCCGCTGGGAGCGGTCGGTCCGGGCGCGGTGTCGGCCATGTTCTTCAACTTCCATCCGTCGATGGTGCGGGGCGCCATCCCCGATGCCTGGGGCTACGCCCCTCCGTCCTCCATCCTGCGGGCCCGTGGCCTCGGTGCCGCCCAGGCCTTCGCCGCGAATCGTGCCGGACGTCGGCACGCAGGCACTGTCGCTGGTTCCCCTGCTGCAACGGATGATCGACGGCTCCGACGGTTCGGGCCGACCGCTGTTCAGCGCCAACCGCGACCTCGACCGGGCCGACGATCCGGTCGAGGCCCTGTGGCAGGCCTGCACGGTCCTGCGCGAGCACCGGGGCGATGGCCATGTGGCGGCGCTCACCGCCTCCGGCCTCGACGGTTGCGCGGCCCTGGTCCTGTTCGCCCGGTCCGAAGGGGTGCCCGATGCGGTGTTCCGGGACAACCGGGGGTGGTCGACTGATGAGTGGGAAGAGGCCCGGTGTCGCCTCCAGGGGCATGGTCTCCTGGGCGGTCAGGCGATCACGGCGGCGGGGTCGGCACTGCGCCGATCGACCGAGGAGCTCACCGACGACCTGGCCGCGGTGGCCTTCTCCGTCCTCGACGCCGACGAGCGCTCGGCGCTGTTGCAGGGCCTGGGATCGGTGGCCGCCGCCGTGGTGGAGTCAGATGTCATGCCCTTCCCCAATCCGATCGGGCTGCCACCGCCGGCGCGGGCCCGGCTCTGACCGGTCGGTCGCCATTCGGGTCAGGTCAGGCGGACGGGCCTGATAGTCCAGACGCCACCGGGTGCTGGTCATCGGCTGACGGGCGGCTGTCGATGGCCCCGCCATCGGCGGGGCCATCGGGGCTGTCGCCGTCGGCATCCCAGGTGCCGAACGAGGAGGCGATGAACTCCTCGGTCTCGCGTTGGGCGGCGACCATCCGCTTCTCGGCCCCGGCGGCCAGCAGCTTGCCGAGCACCGGGATCTCCCACACCGACTCGGCTCGCAGGATGGCCATCACCACCGGGACCAGGTGCTCGGCGGTGTCGAAGACCACATAGCGGGGCAGCCACTCCGGCTCGTACTTGGCGTTGAACCGCCACAGTGACTCGATCTGGGCGAAGTTGGAGAGCCGCTTCAGGAACCATCGCTCGGCCCGCTGGACGGTGCCGTCGCCCTTGTCCCCCGACAGTGTCGACCGCATGGTGGCGAAGTTGAGGCTGAGCCCTTCGAAGCCACGGGACTTGAGGTGCTCGATGGTCGAGCACAGGGCGAAGTCCAACAGGCCGTTGGGATGGTCGCCCGGATCGCGCCGCATGAGGTCGAGCGAGAACCCGTTGATGCCCGGGGCCGGCACGAACTGGCACATGGCGGCAGCAGCGCCGTCGGGGCCGCGCACCACGGCGAGCAGGAGGCCGGTGTCGCGGGGGATCGAACACCCGGCCCAGCATCATCGAGAAGCCGCGCTCGTGCTCACCCTGTCGGCTCAGGCTCATCAGGGCGGAGAGCTCGGCGGACAGGGCCGGGTCGAGGTGGGCCGGGTCGTGGAAGGTGGCGGTGTAGCCGTACTTGGTGATCCGGTTGTGGGCCTGGCGCAGCCCCTTCATGCCGCCGCCGGCCAGGGTGAACGATTGGACCCTCACCACCGCCTCGTCCCCGAGGTAGATGTTGTGCATGCCCGAGTCGCGGTAGACGGACAGCCACTCCTCGCCGGCGCCCATCACCGCGGTGACCCACCCGTGGCTGTCGGCGAACCGTCGGAAGGCTCCCCACACCTGCTCGCGTTCGTTGGTGGGGCCGATGGGGTCGGGCGAGATCAGGCACACGCCCCCGTAGACCGCGTAGGCCACCAGGCTGTCCCGATGGAAGAACCACTTCTTGTCCGACCGGAGGGCGAAGTAGTCGAGGGTGGAGATGCCGTGGCGGCGCACGATGTCGCGGGCCCGGAACTCGGCGGCCCGGCCCGAGGTCAGCCGACGGTCCACCACCGGTCGGGTCAGGAGGAACAGGGTGATCGCGGCCACGACTGAGCCCGATGGCCAGCAGCGCCGGGGCCAGAAAGCGGTCGGCCCGGTGGGGTAGGGGCACCGTCTGGATCCCGACCAGGCGCTCGGAGACGGCCCACATCGCCGTCCACCACGGGATGTGGGTGTGCGGGTGGCGGGCGATGTGGGCAGGAGCTCGATGGAGACGGTGGTGAGCAACGTGATGCCGACCACGCCGAACACGAGGGCCATCATCGCCGACCGGAGCGAGGACCAGTCGGAGGCGGACTGGAAGTCGCGCCGGTTGGTGACCAGCAGGACCAGCACGGCCAACGCCACCAACGATTCCTCGAAGTCGGCGCCGGCGACCAGGTGCAAGACGATGGTCAGCGACAGCAGCGCCACCGCCACCCGCCATGCCCGTCGCTGCCCGCGCAGGATCCCCCGGCCCAGGGCCACCAGCGCCAGTCCGGAGATGGCCACGATGGCGCCGGCGGCCACGCTGGCCCGGAGCGGGAGGAATTCGAGCACCACGTGCAGCCGGCCGCGCAGTGGGCGGGGTGAGGGAGTCGAGCAGGTCGATGATCCCGGCGACCAGGATGGCGGCCGAGGCCCAGCGACGCACCCGCCGGGTCCGGCGGTGGGCCTGGTGGAGGTCGGGAGCCGGCGGCCACGACTCGCCCATCGGGTAGGAAGCCACCAACGAGGGGTGCAGGCTCCGGGCACTGCGCCCCCGGGTCACCATCCGCTCGAGGGCGCTGGGCGACCGGAGATCGTTGCGGCCCAACAGCATCCGGACGTGCAACTCGGCTCCGGTCTCGAGCTCGACCCAGCTCACCCGCTGGTTGTGGATGAAGACCGGGGGGAGTCCCAGCCGTCCCCGGTGCTCCTCGACCACCTCGGCGGTGGCCCCCACGTTGGCGTAGAACCCCACTACCGAGGTGGGTGAGCTCGGACTGGAACGTGGCCGCGGTGATCACGCCGGCGTAGCCCCGCCCGACCAGCTCCCGTGCCGCATCGCGGGCGGTGTCATTGGCGTCAGCCTGCGGTCCGCACCGCGTCCAAGGTCCCACCACCCAGGATCGACCACATGCGGCGGCTCAGCAGCCCGAGCACCAGCGCCAGCACCCCGAGCACCACCACGGCCACCAGCAGGGCGATGACCACCTGATCCCCGAGGTCGGCCTGATGGGCGTGACGGAGGGCCCGGGCCGGGCAGCCCCGAGCCCAGATGATCCGAGCACCCAGGGGGTGACCGCCACCCGCAACAGCAGCGGCCACCACGAAGGGAACCAGCAACCACCAGGCGTACCGGCCGAGGCGTCGGTACAAGGTACGGGACACGACGAAGCGCGACAGCGCCGAGGGATCGCTCAACCGGTCGAGCCCGACCAGCCACGGGGCGTCATCGGTGGACTGTGCGGCCAGGGACCGCCAGCCCCGGCCGGCCGACGAGTGACCGATCACCCCCGGCTTGGCGTCGGCGGCCGGATCGAATTCGGTCTCGGGCCCGCTGCACCCGACGGTGTAGGCGTGCTGCGCCCGGCTCCACCCGTACCACCCGTACGCCGGTGGCGGTTTGGAGGTGGAGGTCGACCGGGCCGAGCTGCTCGACACCGCGGGCGGCGATGGCGGCGGTGGTATCGGGATCGGTGTCGATGCCGACCTCGTGCGTGCCGGTCTGGCGGATGACCCGGCGCTCGTCGACGGCGAGGAACCGCTCGAGCGACCGCGCCAGCGCCGGGTGCGCCTCGAGGGATCCCGAGCAGCCGGACAGTCGTCGACGCGGAGCCGGTGAGGTCGAAGAGGTTGCCGGCGATGACCAGGATGCCGGGACCGTCCCAGGTGTCGAGGGCCCGGGCCAGCTGGGCGGTGACCGCCGAGGTGGACGCGGTGGCATCGGGGGTGAGCAGCAGGTCGCTCACCACCATGACCCGCCGACCGAGCGGGACCTCGACCCGGGTGGGCCCCGAGTCGGCCGACGGAGCGGAGTCGGCACCGGCACGCCGGTTCCCGACGTCCCGTTGTCCCCTCGTCCCGACGGTTGCGTGTTCGCAGTCACAGCCCTTCCATCGTAGAGGCCCGCCGCCGTTAGGCCGAGGCGCGTCGCGGGCGGAGCGATCGCTGCCGCCAGTGGTGGTCGAGAGGAGTGGGGAGCGATGCCTGACGACGCAGCACGGCATCGTGGGTCCGAGGTCCTCGTCGCCCGGTCGAGGCCACCATCGAGGACTATTTCTCCGAGGATCGGGTGTTCCCCCCTCCGAGGCGTTCGCCGGCCAGGCGGTGCTCACCGATGCCGGCGTCTACGACCGGGCGGAGTCGGACTGGCGCGGGCTTCTGGGCCGAGCAGGCCGGCGCGCTCGACTGGTTCCGGGCCTGGGACACGGTGCTCGAGTGGGATCTGCCGTTCGCCCGGTGGTTCGACGGGGGCACCCTCAACGTGTCCTACAACTGCCTCGATCGGCACGTCGCCGCCGGGCGCGGCGACAAGGTGGCATTCCACTGGGAGGGCGAGCCGGGCGACACCCGCACCATCACCTACCGCGAGCTGCTGGGCGAGGTGTCGCCGCTTCGCCAACGTGCTCCGCGGCCTGGGCGTGCGGACGCGGCGACCGGGTGGCCGTCTACATGCCGATGATCCCCGAGCTGCCGGTGGCCATGCTGGCCTGCACCCGGATCGGCGCCGTGCACTCGGTGGTGTTCGGTGGCTTCTCGTCCGACGCGCTGCGCGACCGGATCCTCGACGCCCAGGCCCGGGTGGTGATCACCGCCGACGGAGGTTGGCGACGCGGGGCGCCGGCCGCGCTGAAGCCCAACGTCGATGTGGCGGTGGACCGAGTCGCCGTGCGTGGACCACGTGGTGGTGGCGCGCCGGATCGGGGACGCCGGCCGGACCGGGCGCCGATGGTCGGCGGACGCGACCACTGGTGGCACGAGCTGATGAGCGGAGAGGATCCGGCCGCCGGTGGCCCCCCGTCCGACCAGTGCGAGCCCGAGCACATGGCGGCCGAGGACCTGCTGTTCATCCTCTACACCTCGGGCACCACCGCGGCCCCCAAGGGGATCATGCACACCACCGGTGGCTACCTGACCCAGGTCGCCTTCACCCACCGAGCGGTCTTCGATCTGCACCCGGACAGCGACGTCTACTGGTGCGCGGCCGACATCGGCTGGGTCACCGGGCACAGCTACATCGTCTACGGCCCCCTGGCCAACGGCGCCACCTCGGTGATGTACGAGGGGACACCCGACTTCCCCGACCGGGACCGTTGGTGGTCGATCATCGAGCGCTACGGGGTCACCATCCTCTACACCGCACCCACCGCCATCCGCACCTTCATGAAGTGGGGGGACCGACTACCCGGGGCGTCACGACCTGACCTCGTTGCGGGTGCTCGGATCGGTGGGGGAGCCCATCAACCCGGAGGCCTGGATGTGGTACGCCGACCATCATCGGCGGCGGGCGCTGCCCGGTGGTCGACACCTGGTGGCAGACCGAGACCGGCGCCATCATGATCGCCCCCCTGCCCGGCATCACGACCACCAAACCGGGATCGGCCACCTTCCCCCTGCCCGGCATCGGTGCCGAGGTGGTCGACGAGGCGGGCGCGCGGGTGGACAAGGGTGGCGGCTACCTCACCCTGACCCGGCCCTGGCCGTCGATGCTGCGGGGCATCTACGGCGACCCCGAGCGGTACCGGGAGACCTACTGGAGCCGGTTCGCCGGCCGGTACTTCGCCGGTGACGGCGCCAAGGTCGACGACGACGGGTACCTCTGGCTGCTCGGGCGGGTCGACGACGTGATGAACGTCTCGGGTCACCGCATCTCCACCACCGAGGTCGAGTCGGCGCTGGTCGACCACCCGGCGGTGGCCGAGTCGGCCGTGGTCGGCGCCACCGACCCGACCACCGGGCAGGCCATCGTGGCCTTCGTGACCCTGCGGGCGGATGCGGGACCGGCCGACGACGAGCGGGGCCAGGAGCTCCGGGCCCACGTGGCCGACAAGATCGGGCCCATCGCCCGACCCAGGACGGTCATCTTCACCGACGAGCTGCCCAAGACCCGCAGCGGCAAGATCATGCGCCGTCTCCTGCGCGACGTGGCCGAGGGTCGGGTGCTCGGGGACACCACCACCCTGGCCGATCCGGCGGTGGTCGAGGAGATCCGTCGGCTGGCGGCCTCCGGCGCCCACCGACGAGTGAGCGCGGACGACCGGCGCCGGCCAACTGGGCCTGGCGGGTGGCTCCGCTGGACGCGCCGGGAGAGGCGGTCGTCTTCGACGTGGACGGCGTGCTCTCCGACGCCGTCGGCCGCCAGCACTTCATCGAGCGGGGGCGCCGCGACTGGGACGCCTTCTTCAACGCCTGCGGCGACGACCCGGTCATCGAGGAGTTGGCCCGGGTCCTCGAGCTCCTCGACGCCCGCCTGCAGGTCATCCTGCTCACCGGCCGGCCCATGCGGGTGCAGCCCCAGACCCTGGCCTGGCTGGAGCGGTACGGCCTGCGATGGGATCTGCTGGTCATGCGGTCCCGGGGGGACTACTCCCAGGTGACCTGGTACAAGAAGGACAGCTGTCGAGGAGTTGCGCGCCTTCGGGTTCGACCTGAGGCTGGCCTTCGAGGACGACCCCAACAACTTCGCCATGTTCCACGCCGAGGGCATCCCCTGCGTGTACATCCACTCCGGGTACTACGACTGAGCAGCATGCCGTCGTAGGGTGGCCGGGTTGGCGCCCACTGCCGGCGGATGTACTCGGAGCCCGACACCACCGAGGTGCTGCTTGCTTGCCACCGCTCACCCATGCACGCTGGGCTGATGCCGACCTCACGGTCCTTCGACGATCTCGTGGCCGAAGGTGCTTCGGTGCCGACCGAAGGTTGGGATTTCTCGTGGTTCGAGGGGAGAGCGACCGAAGAACGGCCGACGTGGGGCTATGCCCGAATGCTGGTCGACCGATTGAGCGTCGCCCATGCCGCCCTGGATATCCAGACCGGGGGTGGCGAGGTGTGGGCCGAGGCGCTCTCGCGGGCACGGCAGCGACCGCGGCGGCTGGAGGCAACCGAATCGTGGAGGCCCAACGCCGAGATTGCCCGGCGGAACCTGGCTTCCTATGGCGCCTCGGTCGCCGTGGCCCCGGACGACGGCCCGCTCCCGTTTGCCGGCGACGCCTTCGACCTCGTATCCAGCCGTCATCCGGTGACCGTGGTGTGGGATGAGATCGCCAGGGTGCTGACCAGGGATGGGACCTACTTCTCGCAACAGGTCGGACCCGGGTCGAACCGCGAGCTGACCGATTTCATGATGGGACCACAACCCGTGCGCAAGGCACTCGCAGTCCCGAACTGGCGGTCAGCCAGGCGGAGACCGCCGGGCTGGTGGTTGTCGACCTCCGCTCCGAGACGCTGCGGACCGAGTTCTACGACATCGGTGCCGTCATCTACTTCCTTCGCAAGGTCCTCTGGACCGTTCCCGGTTCACCGTCGAGGCGTATGGCGACCGGTTGGCCGCACTCCATGAGCGGATCGAGCACGACGGGCCGTTCGTCGCCCACGCCAGGCGATTCCTGATCGAGGCCAGCACGGCGGTATCGGTGAATCCGGCCTCCACCCGGACCGTTGCCGATGCACCGACGCCGGCGTCGGCGAATCGGCGACGTCCGGCCGTCGAGGTCATACTGAACGGATGCCAGCGAACGGCACGCGACATCGGCGGTCTCGAGCAGTGCCCCATTGTCGGGGTCCGTGTGCTGTGCGCGTTGGACGACAGGTCAGACCCCAGTCCGCACCAGCCGGGGAGGCAAAGCGAGTGAAGGTCGCTCGTGGTCGGGGCCGGTGGGGTGGGGAGTGCCTTCGCCCACATCGCCGTGCGCCGCGGCAACTTCGAGTCGGTGGTGGTCGCCGACTACGACCGCGCCCGGGCCGAGCGGGCGGCCGCAGTCGGCCGGCGATCGCTTCTCGGGCGTGCCAGCTCGACGCCTCCGACGAGGCGTCGATCGTCGAGCTGATCCAGGCCGAGCGCGTGCGACGCCGTCCTCAACGCCGTCGACCCCCGCTTCGTGATGCCGATCTTCCGGGCCGCCCTGGCAGCGGGCGTCACCTACGTCGACATGGCGATGTCGCTCTCCCACCCCGCATCCCGACCGAGCCCTACTGGAAGACCGGGGTGAAGCTGGGCGACGAGCAGTTCGAGCTCAGCCCGCAGTGGGAGGAGCGTGGCCTGCTCGCCCTGGTCGGGATGGGGGTCGAGCCCGGGCTGTCCGACATCTTCGCCCGCTATGCCGCCGACGACCTGTTCTCCTCGATCGAGGAGGTCGGGAGTCCGGGACGGGGCCAACCTGGTCGTCGACGGCTACGACTTCTGCCCCACCTTCTCGATCTGGACGACCATCGAGGAGTGCCTGAACCCTCCGGTCATCTGGGAGAAGGAGCGCGGCTGGTTCACCACCGAGCCCTTCAGCGAGCCCGAGACGTTCGACTTCCCCGCGGGCATCGGCCCGGTCGAGTGTGTGAACGTCGAGCACGAGGAGGTCCTGCTGATACCGCGTTGGATCGACGCCGGTCGGGTCACCTTCAAGTACGGCCTCGGCGACGAGTTCATCGGCGTGCTGAAGACGATCCACATGCTCGGGCTCGACTCGACCAGTGAAGGTCCAGGTGGGCGGGGCCCGGGTGGCGCCGCGGGACGTCATCGCCGCCTGCCTCCCCGATCCGGCCGACATCGGTGACCGGATGCACGGCCTCACCTGTGCCGGTACCTGGGTCAAGGGGATCGGCACAGGACGGATCACCCCGCGAGGTCTACCTGCTACCACGTGGTCGACAACGACTGGTGCATGTCCGAGTACGGCTCCCAGGCCGTGGTCTGGCAGACCGCCATCAATCCGGTCCTCGCCCTCGAGCTCATCGCGTCGGGTGCCTGGTCGGGTGTCGGCGCTCGCTCGGTCCGGAGGCCCTCCCGCCCAGGCCGTTCCTCGATCTGCTCACTGACTGCGGTGCACCGTGGGGACTCGACGAGCGCACGCCCACCTGATCGTCGCCGGCCGGGCCGCCTATCGACCGGCGGCGAAGGGCAACGATTGATAGCGCCGGACGAAGGGCCCAGGCGCCAGTCGGCCGCCCGCCTCGTCCACCGCGAACTCGGGTAACGCCCCGAGCAGTTCCTCCAGGACCACCAGGCCCTGAGGCGGGCGGCGGCGGCTCCGATGCAGTGGTGGGGCCCGTTGCCGAAGCTGAGCATGCGGCGGAACTGACGGCCCACATCGAGGTCGTCGGCCGTGGGCCCGAACTCCCGAGGGTCCCGATTGGCCGATCCGTACAGCAGGTGGACCTTGCTGGCCGACGGAATGGAGCTCCCGTGCATCGCCACCGTCCCGGGTGGTGGTCCGGGACAAGCCCTGCACCGGGCTGGTCAGGCGCAGGAGCTCCTCCACCGCGCCCGTGCAGGCCGGGGTCGGCGAGCAGCCGCCGGCGCTGCTCGGGTGGCGGTGAGGGCGATGGCCAGGCCCGACCACAGGCCGGACGCGGTGTCGTTGCCCCCGGCGATCATCACGAAGCAGTAGCCGAGGATCTCGTCGAGGTGGAGGGGCTGCCCGTCGACCTCGGCGGCCACCAGTCGGAGAGCATGTCGTCGCCCGGCTGGTGGCGCCGCCGCTCGACCAGCTCGGTGAAGTACTCGTAGAGGCCGGCCACCGCCTCGCCCGCGTCGCGGACGGTGGTGCCGGTGGCGTTGGCCTGCACGATGGCGTCGCTCCACGCGCCGAAGCGGTCCCGGTCGCCCTCGGGGACTCCGAGGTAGGTGGCCACCACGAACGAAGGGAGCGGTCCGGCCAGTACCTCGACGAAGTCGGATTCACCCGCATCGGCCATGGCCCCACCCGGGCCCGTACGAACTCGCGGATCGCCGGTTCGAGCTCGGCCACCTTGCGGGGGGTGAACCCGCGGCTGATCAACCGACGGAAGGTCGAATGCTTGGGGCGGTCCATCATCACCAGGGTCGGCTTCAGCCCGAGCGTCACGATCTCGTCCTCCCCGAAGGTCAATCCCTGCGCCGACGAGAAGGTGGCCGTGTCCAGTGCGGCGCTAAACACGTCGTCGAATCGGGAGAGCACCCAGAAGCCCCTGGATGTCCGGTGGACGGGATCCTCCTCCCGCAGCCGCTCATAGATCGGGTAGGGGTCCCGCTGGGTGGCCGGATCAAGAGGGTCGTACACGAGCGATGGCGTAGCGGGCGTCACGGAGGATCCTTGTTCGGCGGTGGCCGACAGGAGGCGCATGGGAAGAGCGTCCACCGTTCGGCCGGTTGCCGGCCCAGGGTACCCAGGTGAGGCCCGACCGGCGGCAACGCGCGACCCGAGGCGAGCCGGCCCGTAGCCTGGCTCGATGACCATCTCGATCCGACCCGGCCGGCCCGGTGATGTGCCCACGTGCTCGAGCTGTGGACCGCGGCCGACGCCGAGCCCAGCCATACCGACGACGCCGTCAGCCTCGCCGCACTGGTGGCCCACGATCCGGCGGCGCTGGTGGTGGCCGAGGAGCACGGGCGTATCGTCGGGTCGGTGATCGCGGCCTGGGACGGGTGGCGGGGCTCCATCTACCGCCTGGTGGTCGCTCCTTCCCACCGCCGCCAGGGCCTCGCCCGGCGACTGGTCGGCCATGCCGAGGACCGCCTGTCCGAGGCCGGTGCCGGCGCGGCTGCAGGCCATCGTGGTGGAGACCGACCGGCGAGCCACCGGCTTTTGGCGCTCGACCGACTGGGAGCAGCAGGCCGAGCGCCTCCGGTTCGTGAAGGGCTGACCGGATCGGATCGCTGCCATAGTGGCGGTGTGCCCGAGCATCCCGACGGTGGTGGAATGGACCGCCTGGCCCTGGGCCGTCGCATCGGGGAGCGGTGCCGGCTGGCCGGTGCGTTCACGCTCCGGTCCGGTCAGACCTCGACCACCTACTTCGACAAGTACCTGTTCGAGTCGGATCCGGTCATGCTCGGGCGGTCGCCGCCCTGGCGGTCACCCTGGTCCCCGCCGGGGTCGAGGTCCTCGCCGGCCTGGAGCTCGGCGGTGTTCCCGTGGCCACCGCCCTCTCGCTGGCCACCGGCATTCCCTGCCGCCTTCGTCCGCAAGCAGGCAAAGCGCTACGGCACGGCCAAACTGGCCGAGGGGGTGCGATTCGAAGGACGGCGGGTCCTGGTGGTCGAGGACGTGATCACCACCGGCGGGCCAGGTCGCCGCAGTCGACCGGGGCCCTTCGGGAGCGGGGCGCCGAGGTCGATGCGGTGCTCTGTGTGATCGACCGGAGCGGCGGTGACCACCCCGCCCTGGACTCGATCGGGTGCTCGGTGATCGCCCTCTTCACCGCCGACCAGTTGGGCTGAGCAACCTCGCCCTCGGCGGCCGGTGCCGGCGCTCCTCAGCTCCCGTGTCCGGGTGGCGGCGGGGAGTGAGCCGGTTGCGCCGGCCGGCCACGTACCATCCGATGAGCAAGGCCACCGCGGCCAGTCACCAGTGGGGGCCAGGTCGCCGAACCGGACGTACACGGTCCAGCCGACCCGGCGGGAGAGGTCGGCGGCGACGATCTGGGGGGCACCCAGCACCGAGCGCTGCAGGAGCACGCCGCGATGGGTGATGGCCGCGCTGTACCCGGTGGGTGCCGCCTGCAGGAGGTCGCGACCCTGCTGGACGGCTTGGACCCGGGAGGCGGCGATCTCCTGGGTGGGCACCTGGGCGGTGGCGTACGACGAGGTGTTGGTCGGGACGATCAGCAGCTGGGCGCCGTCGCGCACCGAGGATCGTCCGCGGTCGGCGTAGAACACCTCATAGGAGATCATCGCCCCCAGCGGTGCCGCCGGCGTGGGGAGGAGCCCGGTCCCGGTGCCGGGCACCGCATCCAGGGGCACGGCCGACAGGTTGGCCAGGTGGGAGAAGAAGCTCCGGTAGGGCACGTACTCCCCGAAGGGGACCCGGTGGACCTTCTCGTAGCGCGACACCAGCGTCCCGTCGGGGCCGAAGGCCACCACCTCGTTGCGGAAGGCGGTGGCCGAGATGTCCTCGGTCACCCCGACCACCAAGGTGGCGTGCAGGGTGCGGGCCAGGGCGGACAGGACCGACTGCTCGGGGGACTCGGACAGCGGGGTGTCGAGGGAGACCACGTCCTCGGGCCACAGCACCAGTTGCGGCGCCGTGCCCCGTCTCCTCCAAACGCCGGGTCTCCGACATCTGGGCGGCCAGCACCACGCTCGGGTTGATCTGGGACTTGGAGAACCCGCGCGCCCCGCCACCCTGGACGGCGGCGGCGCTCACCGTGCCCACCGACGCGCCCCCGTCGGGGGCATGGTCGGCACCCACCGACACCCCGACCACCACCAGGCAGGCCACCACCCCGACCAGGGCCAGCGGTCCGAGGCCGGCGACCGCCCCGGCCGACGTGTGACGCCAGCCCACGTGCGGCGCCGCCATCCGCGGCCGGGTTCAGCCCGTCGTGCCCCCGGGTGGCGAACGCCCGGGCCCGGGCCCCGTCGCGCAGGGCACGGGCCACCGCCTCGCCGAGGGCTCCCACCCCCACCCCCCCGAGGTAGACCATGGCGGTGAGGCCCAGGGGACCGCCCAGGCGGGCGACGCCGAGGACCGGCCCGCCGGCCTGTCCGAGGAACACGCCGCCGATGGGCAGCCCCCCGAAGGGCCAGGCCATCCGGGCCGCCTCGGCCAGGGTCAGGGCCGCCGGGAAGGCCAGCGCCCGGGCCGCGTCCGGCACCGGCCGGCACCGCCAGGCAGGCCACGGCGGTGAACCCGGCCTCGACGGCGATCAGCACGATGGCGCCGGGCACGGTGAACGACCGCGCCCACATGAGGCCGGGGACGTAGCAGCCGAGGCCGGCCAGGTACCCGGCCCACAGCCGGGTCCGCGGCCGGAGGCCACCCAGCCGCCACCACAGGAGCCCGGCGGCGGGGAAGGCCAGGATCCACCATCCCCACGGCGGGAGCGAGAGGGCCAGGCCCACCCCCGAGGCGAGGGCGGGCAGGGCGACCATCCCGCGGCGGGGTACGACGGCGGCGTTGCGCCGGTGGGTCATCCGCACGTTCGACGGGCGCCACCGGGGCCGGACGGTGGACTCGACCATCGGGGGGAGCGGACCGGCGGGGGCCGCCGGCTCCGGTGGTCATCGCCCCGGCCCGGGTCCCGACCGAGGCCAGCACCCGGCGAGCCGCCCGCCCGTCCACTGTCGATGCAGGCGGGGATGCCCACCCCGCGCAGGGCGGCGCCGGCCACCGCCATGCCCTCGAGGTCGCCCACCGCCTGTTCGATCTGCGCCACCCGGATCAGATGGCCGACCTGGTACTGGGGAAAGGAGCCCGTCGCCACCGGGTGACCAGCGACGTCGAGCGGGCTGCCCGTGATGCCGAGCACCGTCGGCCAGCTCGCCGAAGACCGACGCCGTCAGCTCGTCGTCGTCGAGGTCGCGGTGGCGGTCGTCGCCGAACCGGCCCGCCGACACCCGGATCAGCTCGTCCCCGGGGCGGGCCAGGTGGGGCCACTTCCGGCCCAGATAGGTGCAGCCGGTGATCAGGGCCTGGCCGACCGTCGATGGTCGAGGTGCGGGGGACCAGAAAGCCGGTGCCCCGGAGCGGTGATCGGATGGCCTCCGGCCGGGACGGACAGGGTGACCACGGCCACCGAGGCGTACTCGATGGTGCCGAGGAGGCCGGCGGCCTCCGGCAGGTGGGGGACCAGCAGCACCGGCCGCCTCGGGCGCGGGGGCGGCCAG
The DNA here is from genome assembly GCA_963774885.1 of uncultured Acidimicrobiaceae bacterium. Classification (GTDB taxonomy): domain Bacteria; phylum Actinomycetota; class Acidimicrobiia; order Acidimicrobiales; family RAAP-2; genus Bog-756. The sequence goes on along the minus strand of CAVZGQ010000002.1, from coordinate 79,128 downwards.
CACCACGCCGTCCACCTCGAGCGGGCCGCCGTCGGGCGGGCCGTCACCGGTTCCGGCCCGACCCGGTCCGACCGATGACCAGGCGCCACCGTCGTCGACCGGTGTCCGGATCGGCCGGGCCGAGGCCTCGATGGCCTCGACCGGCGCCCCGGTGCGGATGGTCACGCCCGCGCCGGACCAGCTGCGTCGGCCAGCTGGTCGGCCAGGCTGGCCGTGCTCCCCTGGCAGGGACCAGAAGACCGGGGCCTCGCCGCCCGGTGCGGAGGCCGACGGCGTCCCGGTGGCCCGGACCCGGCCGAGCCGGCGCATGAGGCTCCCGGACTGGAGGGAGGCGGCGATCAGGACGGGCATGGCCGCCGCCGCGCTGAGGTCGTCGACGCAGCCGGCGTTGATCCCCCCGATCAGCGGGTCCACCAGCCGCTCGACCACCGGTCGGCCCAGTCGTTCGGCCGACGATCTCCCCGACCGACCGGTCGCCGACGACATGCCCTCGGCCCGGTGGGGGACGACCAGGTCCCTGGCCACCGCGAGCGCCTCGGCCGGGGTCGAGGATCCCCGAGCGGGCCAGGGGCCACCAGCGGGTGGGTACCCCAGGTTCAGCGCCGTCGGGCATGGCCCGGCAGCCGGCCGCGGGCCCAGATCGAGGCGCCCGAGGTCCCCGGCACGCACCAGCTGGTCGGCCAGGCCGAGCTCGTCGCACAGCTCGGTGGCCTCGGGGCGCCGGGCCAGGAAGGCGTCGGCGGCCAGATCGACGGTGCGGCCGGCGAACTCGGCGGAGCGGAGCTTGCCGCCGACCCGGTCGCCCGCCTCGAGCACGTGGACCGTCGGGCGTGGCCGGCCCCGTCTCGTCCCGACCCGGCGACCAGCTCCCAGGCCGCCGCCAGCCCGGCGATCCCGGCGCCGACGACGGCGATGGTCGGTCGGCGGCGCCGGGCTCACGCCGGTGGCGTCGGTGCCGACACCGGCGGCCCTCGCACCGATCGGATCCGCCGCCGCCCGTCGCACCACGCCGGCGAGCACCGCGAGAAACCGCGGGTCGTCGTCGAGCGACCGGGTCCGGGCGAAGGCCACCCCGAGCGACCGGGCCAGCCCGCGGGCCTCGATGTCGAGGTCGTAGAGGATCTCGAGGTGGTCGGAGACGAACCCCACCGGGCACACCACCACCGAGGTGGCGCCCTCGTCGGCCACCCGGCCGGATCTCGGTCAGCAGGTCGGGCCCGATCCACGGGTCGGCCGTCCTCCCCGCGCTCTGCCAGGCCACGCCCCAGGTGAGGCCGGGCACCCGGTCCAACCCGGCCAGCCCGGCGATGTCGGCGGCGGACTCGGCCACCTGGGCCGGGTAGGGATCGCCCGCGGACCACCGCCCGCTGGGGGAGGCTGTGGGCGGTGAAGAACACCGCCGTCCGGCGTGGCGTCGGCGGCGTCGAGCGACGCCAGCGCCGCCTCGGTGCGTGCCGGCCAGCAGCCGGGCGAAGCCCGTCGGCCCGGTGCCACGACGGGATCGGGGTCAGGGCCAGCGGCGGGCCGGCCGCGGCCGCCGCCTCGCGCGGCCCGGCGGAGGTACTCGCCCGATCCCAGGGACGACTGGTGGGGGGTGAGCACGAGGCCGACGACCCGGCCCACCCCGGCACCGACCAGCGTCGGCCATCCCCTCCTCGATGGTCGGCGAGACGAACTTGGCCCCGTAGCGCACCATGAACCCGCCGGGCGCCGCGGCCTCCAGGGCCGAGGCCAACCCGTCGACCTGGGCGCGGGTCCGCTCGGTGAGCGGCGAGGTCCCGCCGATGGCCTCGTAGCGGCCCACCAGCTCGGCCAGGAGCTCGGGAGGCGGAGGCCGGCCGCGCCGGATGGCGGTGTAGAAGGGTTCGATGCCCGCCGGCGAGGCGGGGGTCCCGTGGGCCATGACCAGCACCCCGATCGGCCGGGCCGCCCGGCGCGGCTCACCCGGCGGCCTCCACGCCGGCCCGTCCCTCGGCGTGGACCAGCTCGACCACCCGCTCGAGGATGGCCGGATCGGTCTCGGGGAGGACCCCGTGGCCGAGGTTGAAGACGTGGCCCGGGCTCGGTGCCGGCCCGGTCCAGGACCTCACGGGTCTCGGCCGCGGCCACCTCCCAGGTGGTCAGGCACATGGCCGGATCGAGGTTGCCCTGGACGGCGATGCCCGGTCCCACCCGCCGCCGGGCCTCGTCGAGCGGGACCCGCCAGTCGATGCCCACCACGGCGCTCCCGGCCGTGGCCATCGACGGCCAGCAGCTCGCCGGTGCCCACCCCGAAGAGGATGGTGGGGACCCCGGGGTGGGACTCGGCCAGCTCGGCGAAGAGCCGCGCTGGTGGCCGGCAGGACCAGCTCCTCGGTAGTGGCGGGGGGTGAGGATGCCGGCCCAGCTGTCGAAGACCTGCACCGCCGAGGCTCCGGCATCCAGCTGGGAACGCAACGAGGCCAGGGCCAGGTCGGTGAGCCGTTCGACCAGCTCGTGCCAGATCGGCGGCTCGGCCGTGCATCAGGGCCTTGACCCGTGGCGAAGTTCTTCGACGGGCCGCCCTCCACCAGGTAGCTGGCCACGGTGAAGGGCCCGCCGGCGAACCCGATGAGCGGCACCTCCAGCTGCCCGGCCAGGATGGCCACCGCCTCGACGACGTAGGGCGTGTCGATCTCCGGGCTCGAGGGGCCGGAGGCGCTGGAGGTCGTCCTTGCGTCCGGAAGGGCTCGGCCACCACCGGCCCGGTCCCCGGGGCCACGTCGACGCCGAATCCGATGGCCGCCACCGGGACCACGATGTCGGAGAAGAAGATGGCGGCGTCGGTCGCCGTAGCGGTCGACCGGCTGGCGGGTGAGCTCGGCCACCAGTTCGGGCTGGGCGATGGCGTCGAGGATGCTGCCCGGCCCCCGGGCGGCCCGGTACTCGGGAAGCGATCGGCCCGCCTGGCGCATGAACCACACCGGAACCCGGTCGACGCTGAGCCGCGGCAGGCCCGGATGAACGGGGCGTCGTCGAACCGGCCCGCTGCGGGATGAGCCCACGCCTCGACGCCCGTCAGGCTCAGCGGACGGCCGCGGCGGCGCCGGCCGGTGCGGCTCGCGCCGGCACCGTGGCCGACAGCGTCGATGCAGGTGGCGGAGCGTGCGGAGCGGCCATGGCCCGAGTCTAGGAGAGGAGGGCCCGCCCTCCGATGGCGGACGGACCCGGTCGCGGCCGGCGCGACCGGGGGCATACAATCGAGGGTTCCCCTGAGCCGGGGAGCAGGCCAGATCGGAGGTGGGGGTGGAGACCGAGCTTCAGGGCGAGCAGGAGTTCGTGGACCTGGCCTACGCACGCCTCGACGCCATGCGGAGACGACGCCAACTCCATGCTCGAAGGGGTGCTCGACCTGGGCCGAGGGGGCACCTTCCAGTCGCGGACCGAGCGGGACGTGATCGTCCGGACCAGCCTGGCCCGGCTCGAGCAGCTGGACATCGGCGACCAGGCCCTCACCTTCGGCCGGATCGACCGGGTGACGAGGGCCACGGCCGACGAGGTCGGTCACCGGCGAGGCGGTCAACGGCGACGAGCCGGACGATCGAGACGTTCCACATCGGGCGCCTGGCCATCCACAGCGCCGACCACGACCCACTGGTGGTCGACTGGCGCGCCCCGATCGCCGAACCCTTCTACCGGGCCACCGGCCGCGACCCCCAGGGCCTGGTGCTGCGGCGCCACCTGGCCCTGGAAGGACGGCGGGTGGTCGGTCTGGAGGACGAGCGCTTCAGCGCCACCGGATCGGCGGTCGCCGAGGCGGCGGACCGCACGGCGGGTCGGCGAGGGGCTGGCCGACGGTGACGGCGCTCGGGGGAGCTGATCCTGAGCGACCTGCCCATCGGCGGCCCGGCCGCCCTGCTGGCCGCCCTCGACCGGGCCCGATCCGGCCGGATGACCGACATCGTCTCCACCATCCAGCGCGAGCAGGACGAGATCATCCGGGCCCCGCTCACCGGCGTGCTGGTGGTCCAGGGCGGCCCGGGCACGGGCAAGACGGCGGTGGCACTCCACCGGGCCGCCTACCTGCTCTACACCCACCGGTTCCCCCTCGAGCGGCAGGGCGTCCTGGTGGTCGGGCCCAACCCTCTGTTCCTCCGCTACATCGAACAGGTCCTTCCCTCGCTGGGGGAGACCGGCGTGACCCTGTCGACCGTCTCCGGGCCTGGTCCCCGAGATCCGCGTCCGGCGAGACCGGCCCGGTCGAGGTGGCCCGGCTCAAAGGGGACGCCCGCATGGCCAAGGTCATCGCCCGCGCCGTGCGCACCCGCCAGCGGCCACTGGCCGCACGACGTGGCCATCCCCTACGGGGCCCTGTTGCTCCGGCTCTCCGTCGAGGACAGCCGCCAGATCGTCGAGGTGGCCCGCCGGCGCCCGGGCACCCACAACGCCCGCCGGCGGCTGGTCGAGCAGGCGGTGGCCCAGTTGCTGGCCGACCGGGCCCGCCAGACCCAGCAGACGCTGGGCACCGGCATCCCGGCCTCGGTGACCGCCTTCCCCGGCTACGAGGACCCTTCCGAGCTGTCCGACGACGAGTTCGACTTCGACGACTTCTCCCGCAAGGTCAGGCGGGTTCCCGAGCTGGCGGAGGCGCTCGACCGGATGTGGCCGCGGCTGTCCCCGCACGAGCTGCTCCACGACCTGTTCGGGGCGCCGCCCCTGATCGCGGCGGCCGGCCGCGGGGTGCTGACTCCCCGAGGAGCAGGACCTCCTGGTGCGCCCCCGGTCGGCGTCGTTCGAGGAGGTGGCCTGGACGCCTGCCGACGCCGCCCTGGTCGACGAGGCCCGCCACCTGCTCGGGCCCGAGAAGCGGCAGCGCCGACGACGGGCTGCGCAAGTACGGGCACATCGTGGTCGACGAGGTGCAGGACCTCTCCCCCATGCAGCTGCGGATGCTCACCCGGCGCTCGCTTGTCGGGTTCGATGACCGTGGTCGGCGACATCGCCCAGGCCACCGCGCCCTGGGCTCCCCGACTCGTGGGAGGACATCACCGAGCACCTGCCCCGCCGCCGCCCGGCCAGAACGGTGGAGCTGACGGTGAGCTACCGGACGCCGGCCGAGGTGTTGGCGGTGGCCAGCCAGGTGCTGGCGGTCGCCGCTCCCGAGCTCAGCCCGCCCCGGCCGGTGCGGCGGACCGGCGTGGAGCCGAGGATGATCGCGGTCCAGGGGTCGCCTCCGGCTCCCGCCAGGGCGCCACCCGTCACCGACCTGCTCGCAGTTGGTGGCCCGGGTGGCGGGCGAGGAGATGGCCGCGGTCACCCCGGGCCGGGTGGCCATCCTCGCCCCCGAGGCCATTGCTCATCCGCGCTGGCGGAGGCGCTGGCCGCCGCCGACCTCCCGGTGGTGGATGCCCGGGACATGCGCAAGGGCGGGCTGTTCGAACCGTTGGTGCTGCTGGCCGCCGAAGCGGCCAACGGGCTCGAGTTCGACTCGGTGGTCGTGGTCGAGCCGGGGATCATCGCCGGTGAGACGGCGCGGGGCCTGCGCACGCTGTACGTGGCGCTGACCCGGCCCACCCAGCGTCTCAGCGTGGTCTACCTGACGCCCCCACCGGCGCCGTTGGACGGCCGCGCGCTGAATCCCCGGGGTTCCCGCCTCGGAGCTGGGCCTTTGTGGCCGGGGCCGGGGCTGGCGCCGACCGCCCGCCCAGGCTCCTGGATCACGCCGGACACCGGCCCTCGATCGGGGCCTGAAACCGGGCCAGCCGGATGAGTTGGCCCCCCGCAGCTGCGGATCGACTAAAAATACGGCGTGACTCAGGCCCTCGCCGCCGCTCCGGCGGCTCCCGACCGCCAGCGCCACCGCCCCGACAAGCCGTCCATGCTGGCGGTGGGGGTGATCATCTGGCTGGGCTCCGAGGTGATGTTCTTCAGTTCCCTGTTCGCGGCGTTCTTCACCATCCGGTCCCACGCCTCGGTCTGGCCCCCGCCGGGAACCCATCTGGACACCATCCGGGCCGGCTTCTTCACGCTGATCCTGGTGTCCTCCAGCTTCACCATGCAAAAGGCGGTCTGGGACCAGGAGAAGGGCAACCGGCGCAGCGCCAAGATCATGGTCATGGCCACCTTCGTGCTCGGGCGCGCTGTTCGTGGCCAACCAGTTCTACGAGTGGATCACCCTCTCCCACAACCCGGCCACCGACCCGACCCACACCGCCTTCGGGTCGCTCTTCTACATCATGTCCGGCCTGCACGGCCTCCACGTCACCCTCGGGCTGGTGGCCATGATCTTCCTGCTGGGCCGGCTCGAAGGGCCCCAAGGGTGACCCGGGGGAGACGGCGGTCTTCCAGGGCGTCAGCTACTACTGGCACTTCGTCGACATCGTCTGGGTCGGCCTCTACTCCTGCCTCTTCCTCCTCAAGTAGGTGCGAGACCGAATGCGCAGCCTGCTCAAGGCGTCGAGGCTCACGACCCGTCGGTGGCACCCGCTCGCCCTGGTGGCGGTGGTCGGCATCGTCGGGCCTGCTCGCCTTCTCGCTCGGGTACCGGCTCCGGCCGACGCGGCGCCCACCACCACCCTGCCCCACGCTCACCACCACCGCCACCACCGCCACCCCGATCGGCCAGCCGACGACCCCGAGCGTGTCGCAGCGTGCTGGCCAACCGATCGCCCTCCAATCAGACCGGCATCTACTACGTGAGCTCCCCAAATCCTTCATCGCCCCGGGCCAGGCGCTGTTCGCCGCCAACTGCTCGAGCTGCCACGGGCCCGAGGCCCTCGGGACGGTCCGGGCCCCCAACCTCCAGGGGCTCGGGGCGGGGACCGTCGACTTCTGGGTGTCCACCGGCCGGATGCCCCTGGCCAACTCCAGCGTCCAGGCCACCCGCAAGCCACCCCGGTTCAACCGCCTCCAGACCCTGGAGATCGCGGCCTGGGTGCAGTCCCTCACCCCCGGGGTGGGCGTGCCGGTTCCGCGTGGTCAACACCAGCCGGTGCCGACCTCGAGTCCGGCAACACCCTGTTCACCCTCAACTGCGCGGCCTGCCACACCATCACCGGCGCCGGTGACGCGCTGATGGACGGTGCCTACGCCCCCAGCCTCCACCTGGCCACCCCCACCCAGGTGGTCGAGGCCATCCGCTCCGGCCCGGGCAACATGCCCCACTTCGGTCCGGGCAACATCACCGACACCGAGGCCCGGGACATCTCCGCCTACGTGACCGGCGTTCTCCAGCACCCGGCCAACCCCGGCGGGGTCGGTCTGGGCGGGATCGGTCCGGTCGGCGAGGGCTTCGTCGGCCTGCTGGTCGGGGTGGGTGCGCTGATGCTCGTCTGCTTCTGGATCGGAGATCGCACGTGAGCGACGAGCCCCCCCGCCTCGAAGGGCCACTGCCGCCGGCCGCCCTCGACGACCCCCACCTGCACGCCCTACGCCAAGCACCCCGAACGGGCCCAGGCGGTGGCGGCGACCGCCATGGTGGTCGGGTTCCTCGGCTTCATCGGATTCGGCGTGGCCTACTGGGTGGCGGCCAGCACCCAGTGGGAGGCGATCACCCTCGGCGTCGGCCTGCTGTTCCTGGGCTTCGGCGTGACCGCCTGGGGCAAGTACCTGATGCCCCAGGGACCCTTCGTCGAGGAGCGGCACGAGTTCCACTCCACCGAAGCCGAGCGGGAGGCGATGACCGCGGCCATCACCGAGCGGGGCGGCATGGTGGTCAAGCGGCGCGGAGACTGCTGGGCGGCCTGTTCCTGCTGGGATCGACGGCCATGGGGATCGTCCTCGCTGTTCCCCCTGCTCCGGTCGCTCGGCCCCAAGCCGGGCGACACCCTGTTCCAGACCAACTGGAAGAAGGGGTCCAAGCTGGTCACCATCGACGGCCGGGAGGTCACCGCCGACGACCTCGAGGTGGGTGGCGTGCTCACCGTCTTTCCCAAGGGTTCACCGGCTCGTCTCCCGACCAGGTCATCCTGCTCCGGCTGGCCAGACCCTCCAGCAGCTCACCCCACCCGGGCGCACCGACTGGGGCGTGCTCGGGCTACGTGGCCTACTCGAAGATGTGCACCCACCTCGGCTGCCCGGTCGGCCTCTACCAGGAGCAGACCCAGCAGCTGGTCTGCCCGTGCCACCAGTCGATCTTCAACGTGGTGGCCGGGGCGGTGCCCGAGTTCGGCCCCGCCCCGCGACCGCTGCCCCAGTTGCCGATCACCGTCGACGCCCACGGGCACCCTGCGTGGCGCAAGGGCGGCTTCAACCAGGCGGTCGGGCCCGGATTCTGGGAGCGCCCATGATCGACAAGACCATCGACAAGTCGCTCCGCTGGGTCGACGACCGCCTGGGCGTGGCCAAGGGCGGGCGGACCTTCCTCGACAAGATCTTCCCCGACCACTGGTCGTTCATGCTCGGTGAGATCGCCCTCTACTCCTTTGTCGTGCTGCTGGTCACCGGCGTCTTCCTCTCGCTCTACTACGTGCCCTCCGCCCACGAGATCGTCTACCACGGCTCCTACCTCCCGCTGCGAGGCCAGAAGGTGTCCGAGGCCTACGCCTCCTCGGTCGGCCTCTCCTTCGACGTGCGGTCGGGCCTCCTGATGCGTCAGGCCCACCACTGGGCCGCCGACATCTTCCTCGGCTCCATCGCCGTCCACATGGCCCGGGTGTTCTTCACCGGCGCCTTCCGCAAGCCCCGGGAGTTCAACTGGATCGTCGGTGTGACCATGCTCATCCTGGGCATCGTCAACGGCTTCCTCGGCTACTCCCTCCCCGACGACCTGGTGTCCGGTACCGGCATCCGCATCGCCTACTCGATCATCGAATCGATCCCCCTGGTCGGCAGCTACATCGCCTTCTTCCTCTTCGGTGGCAACTACCCGGGCAACGGCGTGATCATCCCCCGGTTCTTCATCCTCCACGTGCTGATCGTCCCGTTGATAATCATCGGCCTGCTCGCCGCCCACCTCGGCCTGCTGGTCAAGCAGAAGCACACCCAGTTCCCGGGCAAGGGGAAGACCGAGCACAACGTGGTCGGCTCGCCCGATGTTCCCGACCTTCATGGCCAAGACCACCGGGTTCTTGTTCATGGTCACCGCGGTCATCTTCCTGCTGGGTGGCTTCGCCCAGATCAACCCGATCTGGCAGTTCGGCCAGTACGAGCCCTACCAGATCTCCTATGCCGTGCAGCCCGACTGGTACATGGGCTGGCTGGACGGGGCCCTGCGCATCATGCCCAGCTGGGAGTGGGTGGGATGGGGCCACACCATCCCGCTCGAGGTCTTCCTCCCGGCGGTGATCTTCCCCGGCATCATCTTCAACATCTTCATCGTCTGGCCGTTCCTCGAGGCCCGACACACCAAGGACCTGGCGTACCACAACCTGCTCGACCGGCCCCGCGACCGTCCCAAGCGGACGGCAGCCGGTGCCGCCATGCTGATGCTCGCTCGGGATGACCTTCTTCGCCTCGTCCACCGACGTGATGGCCAACTTCTTCGAGCTCCCGCTCAAGGACGTGCTGTGGTTCTTCCGCATCGCGGTGGTGGTGTCACCGATCATCGCCTACGTGGTCACCTACAAGATCTGCTTGGAGATGCGGGCCGCCGAGGGCATCGGCAAGCGCAAGCGGGCCCTCATCGTCACCCGTTCCACCACCGGTGAGTACTCGACCGTCGAGGCCGAGCCCCGGCCGGGCGACGGGCAAGAGGAGCTCGAAGCCGTTCCCGTGCCCACCTTCATCGACCTGGTGCCGCCCGAGTTGGCCACCGGCGAGGGCGTGCGCCGGGTGATGCGCTGATCCCACCGACTGACGTCTGTCGGTCGGAGACGCCTGTCAGCGTCTGGGGGACGTGGGAGGGGGTTCCTCCGGATTTCCCTTGAAACCGAGGAGGCGGAGGATCAACACACCGAGTCGATTGGGTGGCTTTGCCCGTTCGGCAGCCTCGGCCTCGGCCTCATGCCCACCGGTGACGTGGTACGAGAAGCCGGTGTAGCCCTTTCCGAACCCGGTGTACTTGGGCACCGGTTACTCGTCCAGCGCCGGTTCGATGAAGTCGGTGTCCTCGTGGCCGACCTCGTCGCCCAGGAGCACCTTCACGACGTCGTCACGGTCGCCCTCGACGGTGACCGGCTCGTCGGAGCCTGAAAAGGCGTCACCGGGTGACATGGGCCAATGCTACTGCCGTGTGCCGATCGTCGGAGGGGAGTGGTCGAAGTCGAACGCTCCGAGGGTCAGACTCAACCGCACCCGGCCGGCCGATCCCTGCCGGTTTCAGGAGATCCTGAGCGTGAACGTCGCCGTGGCGGTATTGCGGGCGTGGGGCTTGGCGGTTGACCTACGGTCGACGACCTGCACGGTGAAGGAGAAGGTCCCCGTCACGGTGGGCGTGCCGGCGAGGACTCCGGTGGACCGTCCCAGATGCAGGCCGGGCGGCAGAGCGCCAGCGATGACCGACCACCTGTAGGGCGGGTTCCCGCCACTGGCCCGCAGCGTCGTCGAGTAGCGGGTCCCGGTCAGGCCCGGAGACACCGATGCCGTGGTAATCGCCAACGGAGGAACCACGGTGACGTTCTGCGAGGCCGTTGCCGAAGGCCCCCCGTTGTTGCTCATGGTCTGACCGGTGAAGACGTGGGTCGTCGAGGTCCCCGCCGAGTCGGTCTCGGTGACGGTGGCCGCATAGGGGCCGGGTGCGGCATAGGTGTGGGTGGTCGTGGGCGCAGACGTGGTGGCCGTCGCCCCGTCACCGAAGTCCCAGGCGTAGGCAGTGATGGTGCCGATGGCGACGGTCGAGGCCGAGGCGTCGAAACCGGTGGGATGACCCGCTTCGGCCGGGGTGACCGAGAGGTGGGCCACCGGGGCCTGGTCGGGCGTGATGGCGATGCCATCTGGCGTGGTGCCGACGGTGATGGGAGTTTCGGCCGCATTGGTGGCCGTGTCGATCGGGACGACCTTGTCCGATGCCGTGGCCACGTAGAGGGCGGCGCCGTTGGGCGTGACGGCGAGGCTCAGTGGCTGGCCACCGACTCCGATCGGGGTCCCGACGGCGTCGGTGACCGGATTGATGGGGGTCACGCTGTCAGTGGACCCGTTGGACACGTACAGGGTGGCCCCGTTCGGCGTCATGGCGATTTCCTCTGGCATGTCACCGACAGCGATCGGGGTCTCGATGGCATTGGTGGCCGTAGCGATAGGGGTCACACTGTCAGCGACCTCGTTGGTGACGTAGAGAGTGGCACCGTTGGGCGTGATGGTGATGGCGGCCGCTCCCTGCGGGAGGAAGATGGGCGCTGCGGCGGTGTCGGTGGCCGTGTCGATCGGGATGATGCTGGCGGGTGATCCGGCGACGAGCACGTAGGCGGTGGCCCCATTGGGAGCGATGGCGATGCTGATGGGATCGCCCCCTACCGGGATGGGACTCCCGGCCGCATGGGTGGCCGTGTCGATGGGGATGACGCTGCCAGAGGCTCCTGCCACATAGGCGGTGGCCCCGTTGGGTGTGATGGCGATACTGGTCGTCCCGTGCCCGGCCGGGATGAGAATGGGCGTCTCGGCCGTATTGGTAGCCGTGTCGATTGGAGTCACGGTGGAGGAGAGGGTGGTGGTGACGTAGGCGGTGGCTCCGTCGGGCGTGACGGCGACTCTGGCCGCACCCGACGCCACGGGGATGGGGGTCCCCGACCGTTGATCGGCCGTATTGATCGGCGTGACCGTCCCGTCCCCGAAGTTGGCGACATAGGCCGTCCAGGTCCGAGCCCGAGCAGCCTGGGCGGGACTGGTGCTGATGGTGGCGGCCACGGCCACCGTCATTCCGAGAACCGTGGCCAGGCCACCGAATCTCCGCGGTTTGCGCATCCGACGATGGGTCCGTGCGTACATGACTACCCACTTCCGTCGGGCGGTCCCAACCGTTGTCCGACGGTTGCATCGCTCGAGATGGTGCTCGACGTCAGGCGACCCTAGCTGGAATCGCCTTCGCTCGGACGGGGCAGCTCGAACGGGACGACCACGTGCACCCGGTCACCGGGAGTGGGTCAGACCGCCCCGCCCCGCCGGCTCTCGACGGTGCCCCCGATGGCTCCGGACAGGAGCAGGGCAGCCCCGAGCGGCGCCAGCCACAGCCCGAAGATGAAGGTGAGGACGGTGAACAGCGCGCCCATCCCCAAAATGAAGGGCCAGATGCTCGATCCGGGGAACGCTTCGACAGTACCGGCCCCTTCGTCCATGTCCGCGCTCGGGTCGTCGTCGGCCTGGGGCTTCATCTTGTAGGACCACCACAGGTAGTACGACCCCGGGAACAGGCCGAGCAGCGCAGAGCCGATGAGCATGAGGAAGCCGCCGTCCTCGTAGCTGGTGAACCAGTAGACGCCGGCGATGACGGCAAAGAAGGTGCCGATGCCGGCGAGGAAGAGGGCGTAGGTCCTCATGGCTCGGCCCCCACCTTCTCGAGGGTGTCCGCTGTCTTTTTGGCATGTCCGGTGACCAGCGTCCGGTGCTCGGGATGGTTGTAGTCCCACGTCGGGCGCTCGGAGCGGATCGGGGGGAGTTGGGTGTAGTTGTGATGGGGTGGCGGCGAGGAGGTGAACCACTCCAGGGCGTGACCGTCCCAGGGATTGTCGCCGGCCGGGATCGGATTGCGCCACGAGACCCACAGGTTGGCCAGAAAGAAGAGGAACGAGGCCCCGATGATGAAGGCGCCGACCGTCGAGATCACATTGAGGGTCGTCCAGCCGTTGCTCGGCAGGTAGGCGGCCACCCGTCGGGGCATGCCGTCGAGGCCCAGAACGTACTGGGGCATGAAGGTGACCCAAAAGCCGATGAACAGACCCCAGAAGTGAAGTTTGCCCAGGTTCTCACGCAACATGCGCCCGAACATCTTCGGGTACCAGAAGTAGAACCCGGCGAACCCGGCGAACACGGCGGTGCCGATCAGCACCTGGTGGAAGTGGGCCACCACGAAGTAGGTGTCGTGGGTCATGAAGTCGACCGGGGGGGAGGCCAGCAGCACACCGGTCACCCCACCCATCAGGAAGGCGAACAGGAACCCGATGGAGAACAGCATCGGGGTCTGGAAGCTCAGCTGGCCACCCCACATGGTGCCGATCCAGTTGAAGAACTTGATCCCGGTGGGGATGGCGATCATATAGGACAGCAACGAGAAGAAGGGGAGGAGGACCACGCCGGTGGTGAACATGTGGTGGGCCCACACACCGGTGGACAATGCCGCGATCGACATGGTGGCGAAGACCATTCCCTTGTAGCCGAAGAGCGGCTTGCGGGAGAAGACCGGAATGATGTCGGTGACCATGCCGAAGTAGGGCAGGGCCAGAATGTAGACCTCGGGATGGCCGAAGAACCAGAAGAGGTTCTGCCACAGCACCGGGACCCCGCCCCCCTGCACGGTGAAGATGTGGGTCCCGAAGTGTCGGTCGCAGAAGAGCAGGACCACCGCCCCGAACAGCACGGGGAAGGCGATGAGGATGAGGATGGCGGTCACCAGCATGTTCCACGAGAAGATGGGGATCCGGAACATGGTCATCCCCGGGGCCCGCAGGTAGAAGATGGTGGCGCAGAGGTTCACTCCGGTGAAGATGGCGGAGAACCCGGTGAGGGCCAGGGCCATCAGCCACAGGTCGGCACCGGCACCGGGTGAATTGGTGGCGTTGGACAGGGGGGCATAGGACACCCATCCGAAGCTGGCCGCTCCGCCGGCCACCAGAAAGCCGGACATCATGGTGATCGAGCCGCTCAGGTACAGCCAGTAGGAGAGGGCGTTCAGCCGGGGGAAGGCCATGTCCGGCGCCCCCACCTGCAAGGGCACGATGTAGTTGGCCAGCCCACCGAAGGCGAAGGGGCCGGCGAACAGGTAGAGCATGAGGCTGCCGTGCATGGTGAACAGCTCGTTGTAGGTCTGGAAGTTGACCAGCGATGCCGTCGGCGTGGCCAACTGGGCCCGGATGACCAGGGCCATGATGCCAGCGATGAAGAAGAGGATCAGCGAGGTGATCATGTAGCTCTTGCCGATCACCTTGTGATCGGTGGAGGTCAGCCAGTTGATGATCCCGGTCGGCCCCTCGTGGTGCGCGTGGGCACCTTCGCCGTGGAGCGAACCGGGAGCGTGGCCGTCGGGCCCGCCCGGTTCCTCCGGCGAGATCAGCTCAGGGGGCTCGATCGTGGTGGTCATTGATCTCCCTTTGCCTCAGCAGGGGTGTTGTACCCACTTCCGTTGGTTTGGTGGGTGTCGGGGGGCGGATTGTCCTGGGCCGAGGAGCCCGAGCCCAGCAAGGTGTGGCCGGTGGCCACCTCGCCGGCCGCCCACTTGGAGAAGGCCAGGGGGCTCACCGCCCGCACGCTGAACAGCATCTCGGAGTGGTAGAGCCCGCAGATCTGGGTGCACTGGCCGTTGTAGGTGCCGGCATGCAGGACATCGAGGTCGAAGAGGTTGGTGACCCCCGGGAGGGCATAGCGGCTGAAGTTGAAGTCGCGTACGTAGAAGCCGTGGATGACGTCGTCGGAGACCAGGGTGATCTGCACGGTCTGGCCCACCGGCACCACCATCTGGGGACCGTGGTTGTTGGGACCGTTGGTGGTCTCACCGGCCACGCCGACGTTGAGGCCGGTGTAGTCGAACCGCCAGCCCCACTGGAAGGCGGTCACCCTGATGTCGACCACCGGCTTTCCGGTGGAGGTGAATGTGGCGTTGACCGGGACGGTGGCGTCGACGTTGTTCTCGGTGAGGACGGTGAACGCGAACAGGACGGCAACGATGAGGACCGGGATCACCGTGTAGAGGATCTCGATGGGCACGTTCTCGTGGAATTGGCGGGGCATCTCGTCCGAGCGCTTCCGGTACCGGAGGATGGTCCACAGGATGAGCAGGAAGACCAGGCCGCCGACGATGATGCCGGTGGTCATCATGCCCGAGTAGAGCTTGAAGGTCTCCTGGCCCTGCTTGGTGGCCCCGCGGCTGGCGCCGTAGCTCGGGTAGAAGTTGCACCCGGCCAGGGCCAGCGGTGCACCGACGGCCAGGCCGGCCGCCCATCGCCGCCACCGGCGCAGCGGTCGCATGCGGTGCCGGTGGTCGGGACCCGCCTCCTCGCACCCCTGGCTGGCACACGGATCGCCGGCCCGTGCCCGGGGTGGGGAAGCGGTTGTGAATGCGTTCACGGCGATGACACTAGTGGGCACGGGAGCACAATTAGAAGTTGAGCACCGGGCTGATTCCTGTGGTGTGAATGCCCAGTTCAGGAGGGTGTCCACGCCCACGTCGTGGGTGGTGGTCAGGAGCGGCCGTCACCATGGTCGCCGGCCGACTCCCGGGCCGCCCACGAGAAGACCCCATGGGCCATCGTCGACGAGGCGGCATCGGCCCGTCGGGTGAACACGGTCCGGCGGACCTCTTGCACCCCGGGGTCGTCAGGCGCGGCCAACCAGGCCAGCTCGGCCAGGTGCCCGGCCAGTCGCAACGAGGCATCGTCGGGACCGCCGCCGGACGACCCGGAGGGGCCTGCGGCTCCCTCGGGAGTGTCGAGGAGGGCCAACGCCCGGTCGGCCAGGGTCCCGGCCCCACCGGCCAGGTCGGCCAGCTCGAGGGCCAATGACCGTTCGGACGCCGGCTTGAGGGTTGCCGGATTGCCGTCCCACCAACCGCCGTAGAGGCGCCACACGGTGCGGACGATGAACTCGGGCTCGTCGTAGACGGGTTGGAGGTAGGGGCGCTCCATCAGCCGGGCCGGGGGGGTAACGGTGTGGATCACCTCGTCGAGGCGGGCACCGCGGTTCATGAGGGCCAGGGTCTGCTCGACCAGGGACTCGAGGAGCTCGGCGGTGTCACTCAGGGCCTGGCGGACCCGGTCCGCCCCGATCACCGGGTACCCGTGGCCGGGCAGCAGGACCTCGGGACCGCCACCGGGGGAGTCGTAGAGGGCGAGCATCTGCCGCAGGGCGTCAGCCCACTCCAGCGGGTAGCGCTGGACCTTCTGGGGATTGCCGGCGTTGGGCGATGCCCAGATGAACAGGTCGCCGCAGCACAGCACCCGGGCGTCAGGGATGTAGGTCCAGGTGTGGTCGTCAGTCTCCCCCTTGGCGTGGTGGAGCTCGGCGCGCCTTCCCCCGACGTCGAGATCGAGATGGTCGCGGTAGGTGCGATCGGGATAGCGGTACTCGGTAGGCCACTCCAGCGAGTCGATGTTGAACTGGCGGCGATTGATGATGCCGTTGTAGCCCGCGGTCATGATGTAGCGGTCGAAGCGGGCCGGTAGCGCCTCGTGGGCCACTACCACCGGTGCGGGCCAGCCGGCCTCCGCCGACTCCGCCGCCCACACCGGCACGCCGAAGACGTGGTCGACGTGGCCATGGGAGTAGACGGCGGTGTTGAGCCGGCCCGGTGACCACCCGCGCAGGGTGTCGTGGACCACGCCGGCCATGAAGGAGCTCCCGGTGTCCACCAGCAGCAAACCGTCGTCGGTGCTGATGGCCGACACGTTGGCAAACGAGGGCACGAAGGAAACCCCGTCGGCCACCTCAGCGAGTCCGATCGAGGGTCGGAGGGGGTGATTCTCCGCCGTCGAGACCTCGCCCCGCCAGAGCTGGTCGGCCACCGCCAGCACATCATGGGCTTCCGGCATCGAGACCCCCTTTTGGCATGGCGGCAATGTAGCCCTGACCGTGCCGCCGCCGCCGACGGGAGGGGCGAGCAGTCGCCGCTGTCAATCGACGGGATCGTCGGGGGGCTTCGGACCGGACATCCGACCGGCGATCCTCCCTGCCTCCCTGATCGTGCGCTTCACCTGTGCCTCGGCCTCGGGCCGGTAGCGGGCCGTCATCTTTTTGGCCGATGCGGCAGCCGCCCCGGTGGTGCGTCCGGCCCAACGGGCCGCGGCACCGGTTGGTGGGGCGCCCCGGTGGGCGGCTGCCTGGTCACCGGGTTGGCGACCGGCGGTGGTGGGGCCGGCGGCGGTGCCACTGGTGGTGCTGGTGGCGGTGCTGGTGGTGGGGGCATCCACCACCGTGGCGGTGGTGTCGATCACGGCCCCACGGCGACGCCGCGAGGCGCCGGTCGCTGGTGGGTAGTCGGTGGCCACGGTGAGGGTGGCCAACCGGATGAGGCCGACGGCCCCGAACTCGACGACGATGATCCCTTGGATGTCGGGGCGGAGTGCAGGGATCACCGGCGCCACCGCCGCGGCGGCAGCGGCGGCCGTGGCCAGCGTCAGATGGAGCCGTTGGCTGCAGATCCGGAAGACGCCGAGGGGACCCCGCGCGGTGATGGCCAACGCGAAGAAGGTGACGGCCGCGGCCACCAGCAGCCCGCCGTCGCTGATGTGGATCAGGAGCTCCATGAAGACCAGGGCGATCGCCACTTCGCTGGCCTGCAACACCCAAAAGGGGATCCAGCGGTGCCTACCCGCCCTGGCGGCCGGACTCCGGCCGCTCCCCTCGCTCATCGCCGCGGCAACGGGTCGATCAGGACGCTGAGCCCGCCGACCCGTCGCCATTGGTCTCGATGGCGGACGGCGTCTGCATGGGTGGGTTCACCGCCGCTGGCGGAGTGGCCTGGGCCAGCGACTTGGCGTCCTTGGGGTCATCGGAGGAACCCTCGTCGAGACCCTTCTTGAACTCCTTTTGGGCCGAGCCCAAGGAACGGGCCAGCTTGGGGATCTGGGTCGAACCGAACAGGACCAGCACCACAACAACGAGCACGATGATCCCGTCCACGCCAAAGATGTCTGCTGGCGAGCTGAAATGCATGGCGGTATCTCCCTTGTCGGCTGCGCCTACCAGGTTAGACCCGTCCGCCCTGACTCGCTGCGCAGCGGTTTACCTGGGTATTCGGTGCCGGCGGCGGCCTGGATGACGGCGCCATCGCGTTCGGCTCACCAGGGCAGCGTGACGCCGCCGGACCCGATCGGCCCGGCTATTTGCCCGACCAGTTGGGCTTGCGCTTCTCGGCGAAGGCGATCGGGCCCTCCATGGCGTCGGCCGAACCGAACACACCGGGCACTTCCTTGTTGTTGATGGCCCAGCCATCGGCGTCGGGGACCTCGCCAGCCAGCTTCAGTACCCGCTTCGAGGCCCGGATGGCCAGGGGCGCGTTGTCGGCGATGGTGTTCGCCAGGGCCAGGGCCTCGTCCATCAGCCGGTCGGCGGGCACCACCCGGTTGATCAGGCCCAGGGCCAGTGCTCGCTGGGCGTCGATTGGATCCCCGGTCAGGGCCAGCTCCATGGCGATGGTCGGGGGGATTCGCTTTGGGAGGCGGATGAGGGCCCCGGCCGCGGCCATCAGGCCGCGCTTGACCTCGGGGATACCGAATTTGGCCTCCTCGACGGCAACCACCAGGTCGCAGGAGAGCATGATCTCGCAGCCCCCGGCCAGGGCCGACCCGTTGACGGCGGCGATGATCGGCTTGGGGAAGTCGCGCTGGGCGATGCCCCCGAATCCCCCGTTGGCGCCCATGATGTCGCCGGCTTCGCCGGCAGCGAACGCCTTGAGGTCCATGCCTGCGCTGAAGGCCTTGTCCCCGGCGCCGGTCACGATCACGACCCAGCAGTCGTCGTCGGCCTCGAGCTCGTCGAAGGCGGCGGCGAAGGCGAGGGAGACGGGTCCATTGATGGCGTTGCGGGCCTCGGGCCGGTTGATGGTGAGGATCTCGATGTGACCCTGGCGTTGGCGGAGCAGTTCGGACATGTGGTCTCCCGGGATGGTGTCAGCCTGTGGCCAGACGGTAGCGCGGCGCGCCGGCCTCGACGACTACTGGACTTCCCACCAGCCCGGGCACGTCCTGATGGCCCACGGCGGCGACCACGTCGTCGTCGGCCGGGGCCACTGCCATCTGACGGCTGTCGGGGAGGCGGACGATGAGCGGCGCCCCGGTGGCGTCGCCCTGGTAGTCGCGGATCACGGTGGCGGCCACCACGACGGCCTCGGTCGGGGTGTCGACCTCGAGGGCCACCTCCACCGCCGAGGCGTCGATCTCCGATTGGGACGCGGTGGTGTCGCCTGGTTGGAAGCCGCCCGGGGGTGGGGCGGTGGCGTAGAGCCCCATGGCGTGCTTGGTGATGAACCAGCCGAGCCCGGTAGCCAGACCCATGCGCACCCGGGGCGTCCCGGCGCCACCCCTCCCCCCGTCGATGCCTGCCGATGGGTCGCGGAGGATGTCGGTCACCGTGGCGATGCCGTGGGTGGTGTAGTTGTTCCCCGGCCCCCCGAAGTAGGGGAGCCCGCCGGTCACCGTCAGCCCGCGCCGGTCGTCGGGGGCGATGCCGAGCGCATCGGTGGCCAACTCGACGGCACACGGGAAGCAGGAGTAGAGGTCGATGACGTCGATGTCGTCGACATCGACCGTCCGGCCGCCACCGGCGGCAGTCGAGGCGGCCTCGAACAGGGCCCGTCCGGCGGCGGCCATGGCCGGGGAGCGACCGGGGTCGGGACGCGCCGTCGGGAACCGCACGTCGACGGCCTCGGCCCCGGACCAGATGAAGACGGCTCGATCGGCGACCCCGGCCCTCGCCGCCGCGGCCAGCGAACAGACGATCAACGCTGCTCCCTGGTCCGATCCGAGGAAGGCGGTCATCCGCTTGGTGTAGGGCTCGCAGACGATGCGATTGTCGGGAGACGCGGCCGCGATCGATTCAGCAGAACGGGCCTCGGGGAACCAGGCGAACGGGTTGGCCGCGGCGAGCGTGGTGAACGGCGCCAAGAGCTGCCCCATGGCCGAGCGATGCTGCGAGGCGTTGTGTCCGGCCCGCGCGGCCACGACGCTCTCGAACATGGGGTAGATGTGCACCGGTGCGAGCAGGCCGATGGCCGCCTCGCCGGGGCCGACTCCCGGGCGATCGTCCCCCACCACTGGATCGGGCGGCAACGTGGTTACCCCGGGCTCCCGTGGCAGGCCCGCCGCTCGCCGGTCCCGGGACGACCGGATGGCTTCGGCACCGGCGATCACCGATACGGAGATGGCGCCCCGGGCGATGTCCGTGGCGGCCCGATTGACCAGCCACTGCGGACTGTTCCCCCCGATGGAGGTCACTTCGCAGGTGGCCGCGTCGGCGCCGATCCGGCCGGCCAGTTCGGAGGCGGGCGATGGACCGGTGTGGGTCATGATGTCCACTACCGAGAGGCGATCGACCCGACCTCGCAGGGCGGGAGCATGGGCGAAGGCGGCGATACAGGCCCGTTCCATCAGGTCGACGGGGGTGACCAACTCGGTGCGCTCGATGGATTGACCCGACGCCACCACGACCGGGATGCGCTCGGGATCGTTGACGGTGGCGCTCATCGGAGGGAGGTGGACACGGGCTCGGCCCGGAGCGCAAACTACCATCGCCACCCGGCACGACGCGTCGGGCCAGCGTGCCCGTGCCCGCCCCGGTAGACCAGCACTCGTAGATGGAAAGGTGGGGACGTTGTCCTCGAACGGAGATTCACCGTCGGTTGGTGGGATGCACGGGGGCGCCCTTCCCGAGGGATTCCTTGCCGGGGTGGCCACCGCCGGCTTCCAGATCGAGGGCGGTTTCAACGGCCCCGGCCAGCCCGCCAACAACTGGCTCGCCTGGGAGCAGGCGGGCCGGGTCGAGCCATCCGGCAACGCGGTGAGCTTCTGGGAGCGACCAGAGGAGGCGCTCGATCGCGCCGCTGGGCTCGGTTGCAACAGCTTCCGCCTGGGCGTCGAGTGGGCCAGGGTGGTCCCTGACGACCGGCATGTGGATCCTGCCGCCCTGATCGGGTACCGCGACGTGGTCCGCGGCTGTCTCGATCGTGGCATGGAACCGCTAGTAACACTGCACCACTTCACCCATCCGTCGTGGCTGGGTGAGGACTTCTGGCTGCGGCCTGATGCACCGGAGCGATTCCGGGGATGGGCCGAGTTGGTGGTCGACACCCTGGCTCCGATGGTCCGGCATTGGATCACCATCAATGAGATCAACGTGCTGGCCATGGGATCGTGGCTGCTCGGGATGTTCCCCCCCGGTCGCATCATGGCGGTGGAGGACATGCTCATCGCCGAGGGGAATCTGCTCGCCGCACACGTCGCCGGCTACGAGGTGATCCACCGGGCGAGGGCCGATGCCGTGGTCACCACCAACAATTCGTGCATGAGTATCTACGAGCACGATCGGATGCTCACCGACCTGTTGTTGGCCCGCAGCATGGGGGTTGATCGCGGCGGGGTAGGCGAGTGGCTGGCCGAGCGCCGCCGCCAGCACAACCTGGTTCTGCCCGCCGAGGCGGTCGCCGAGCGTCTGTTGCGCCAGTTCAGTGCGGCACGCTCACCCCTGGTTGCCCGGCCGGGCTCGGGACCGGGCCGAGGACAAGGAGGATCGCTCCTGGCGGGCCGCCGGGCCGTTGACGCCGTCTATGACAGTCCCTTCGAGCGCACCCTCGATGTGATCGGCCTCGACTACTACAACCCGGGGGCCGCGGATCACTTCCGGGTTCCCGGCCATCGCACGGCGGGTGGCCGGAACCGCTTCCCGACCCGGGAGCTCTGGGACGACGTTCCAGATCCCGCCGGGCTGACCCGCTGGTTGCAGGTGCAAGGGACCCTCACCCCTGGCATCCCGATCTGGGTGGTCGAGAACGGTCTGTGCAATCGGGTCCACCACGGTCGGTCATACCCCCGCGGGGACGGGTGGGATCGCATCCGCTACTTGCGCCAGAACATCGATGCCGTGATGCGGGCGATCGATGACGGCGTCACCATCGAGGGCTACTGGCACTGGTCACTGGTCGACAACTACGAATGGGGGTCGTACGAACCCCGGTTCGGCCTCTACGGGGTCGACCGCGATCGCGGTGCCCACGGGATGCGATGGTTGGAGACAGATTCGCTGGGCGACGACGCTGCCGGCGCCTACCGCCGGATCATCGCCGGGCTGCGCGCCGGTGACCGGTCGGTGCTCGTGCAGGACTGAGCCGCCGACCCCGGCCGGCGTGGTCTACCACCGGGCCGACCGCCGCCGCTACCGCCGGCGTCCCTGCCGGCGCCGGGATCAGTCCTCGCCCATCCTCCCCAGTCCGTTGAGCACCTGCTCGGCCTGGTCCACGATCTGGGCGACCAGACTGGCCGCCGGCATCAGGGTCTGGATGGCACCCACCCCCTGGCCGGTGGGGTAGCACTCGCGCTGAGGGTCGACGCCGGCTGTCTCCTCCCCGCCTCCGAGGTGGAAGGCGCCGTCCTTCATTGAGCGGGAGAGCTGGGCGGGGAAGGGGCTGAGCTCGCTCGGGTGGTCGTCGAAGAAGGTGGTGTACTCGTTTCGGACGACCCGCATCGTCTTCCCCGAGAAGGCGCGGCTGATGGTGGTTCCGTCCTCTTTGGTCCGTACCAGCGCGTCCTTGTACCCCGAAACCGCCCGGGCCTCGGGCGTGGCAATGAACCGGGTGCCGATCCACACTCCGTCGGCA
This sequence comes from uncultured Acidimicrobiaceae bacterium, assembly GCA_963774885.1. Taxonomy (GTDB): domain Bacteria; phylum Actinomycetota; class Acidimicrobiia; order Acidimicrobiales; family RAAP-2; genus Bog-756. The sequence continues at coordinate 56,783 of CAVZGQ010000002.1, read as the reverse complement.
CCGAGGGACAGGGCGGCGGCCAATCCGCGGCCGTCGAAGATCCCGCCGGCCGCCACCACAGGGATCTGGGCGCCGACCGCGTCGACGATCTGGGGGACCAGGGGCATGGTGGCGACCAAGCCGGTGTGCCCTCCGGCCTCGGTTCCCTGGGCGACCACGATGTCGCATCCGGCGTCGAGGGCTCGGCGGGCGTGGTCGACCTTGCCGCACATGTTGATGACCAGCACCTCGTGGCGGTGGCAGAGATCGACGACGTCGGCGGGAACCCCCAGACCGGCTACGAAGACCGACGCCCCGCCATCGATGATCTGTTCCACCTGGCCGACCAGGTCGCCAGGCATGGCGGTCAGGAGGTCGACACCGAACGGCTTGTCGGTGGCCTGGCGCACGGCCGCGATCTCGGCGACCATGCGCTCGTTGCTCATGGTCGAGGCGCCCAGACACCCGAACCCCCCGGCCTCGGAGACGGCGGTGACCAGCGGCGCATAGGAGACGCCCCCCATGCCGGCGAGCATCACCGGCTGGTCGATGCCGAGAATTTCGGTGAGTCGGGTCTTCATTCTGATCTCCTCAGTCTGTGAATCGCTGTGTGCACACTAGGTGCCGTCTCGTCGTCCGAATGCCGGACGACGAGGTCGTCGGGACGCGACAACAAGAGGGGCCGGCCAGGGTTATCCCCGGGCCGATCCCTCCTCGGGTCGGTGCCTCCCGACGGGGCTTTGCCTGGCCCCGGCGGGTGACGTTTCCTCCATCGGGCAGATTGAGCAATGCCGGTTCCAGCCCATCGGAAACCGTATCGATGAGGCCCTGCTCCAATCAGTACGTTGTCATTTCCTCCCTCGGTTCTGGGGGCCGCTTGCAGAAGACACCCAGTGACATCGTTGACGGACCTGTCCCCGGGGGCAGGTCCCTGCATCCCTCCGCCGAGGTGGGTGCCCCTGCCGGTGGTTGTCCCGGCAGAGGCTCCCGCACCTCAACGTGGTTGCTACGTGTTGCTTGCGTCGCTCAGATGCCCAAGCTCTGCAGAGTGCTGCTCACACTTGACGCCGGACCACTGGTGGGGTCGGCCTGAGCCGGCCCGCTGTTGCCCGTGCTGTTGGTGGAGCTGTTGCCGGCGGTGGCCGGCCCGGTGGCACCGGTGTTGCCCGACTGGGTCACGCCAGTGGTGTTGGCGTTCCCAGACTCGGCACCAGAGGTCGAGTTCGACGTGGTGTTCACCGAACCGGACTGGCCACCATTGCCCGAGTTGCCGGAGGTGGCAACAGGGTTGGCGGTGGCGCTGCCGGTGTCAGTGGAGCCGGTCGAACCGGTGTTCCCCGAGGTGGCTGCGGCGTTTCCATCGCAGGTCCCCACGATCGTCACGCACGGAGCAACCGTGATTGCCGATCCCGAGTTCCCCGAGTCTCCGGAGTTCCCCGAGTTACCCGACGTCGCCTCCCCGTTGGAGCTGGCCGATCCGGTGTCACCGGAGTTGGCGTTGCCCGACGAGGCGGTGGTGTCGTTCTCGCTGGTGGACGTGGCCGACCCCGAGGTGCCACCGGTGGTCGTGCCCGTAGCGGTGGAATTACCGCTGGAACCCGACGTCGCAGTGGCAGTGGAGCCGTCCGAGGCGTTCCCGGTGTTGCCCGAGCTGGCCGTGCCGTTGGCACTGCCGGACTGGGACGATCCAGAACCCTTGGGTCCTGGGCCGCCCTGGCCCTTGCCCTTGCCGCTCCACTTGTTGCCCGAGCCCTTGTTCGAACCGGTCTTCGCCGATCCGGACTTCGGGTTGGCCTGAGCCGGCCCGCTGTTGCCCGTGCTGTTGGTGGAGCTGTTGCCGGCGGTGGCCGGCCCGGTGGCACCGGTGTTGCCCGACTTGGTCACGCCAGTGGTGTTGGCGTTCCCAGACTCGGCACCAGAGGTCGAGTTCGACGTGGTGTTCACCGAACCGGACTGGCCACCATTGCCCGAATTGCCGGAGGTGGCAACAGGGCTGGCGGTGGCGCTGCCGGTGTCAGTGGAGCCGGTCGAACCGGTGTTCCCCGAGGTGGCCTTGGCGTTCCCGCCGCACGTGCCAGCGATCGTCAGACACGGAGCAACCGTGATTGCCGATCCCGAGTTCCCCGAGTCTCCGGAGTTCCCCGAGTTACCCGACGTCGCCTCCCCGTTGGAGCTGGCCGATCCGGTGTCACCGGAGTTGGCGTTGCCCGACGAGGCGGTGGTGTCGTTCTCGCTGGTGGACGTGGCCGACCCCGAGGTGCCACCGGTGGTCGTGCCCGTAGCGGTGGAATTACCGCTGGAACCCGACGTCGCAGTGGCAGTGGAGCCGTCCGAGGCGTTCCCGGTGTTGCCCGAGCTGGCCGTGCCGTTGGCACTGCCGGACTGGGACGATCCAGAACCCTTGGGTCCTGAGCCGCCCTGGCCCTTGCCCTTGCCGCTCCACTTGTTGCCCGAGCCCTTGTTCGAACCGGTGTTCGCCGATCCGGACTTCGGGTTGGCCTGAGCCGGCCCGCTGTTGCCCGTGCTGTTGGTGGAGCTGTTGCCGGCGGTGGCCGGCCCGGTGGCACCGGTGTTGCCCGACTTGGTCACGCCAGTGGTGTTGGCGTTCCCAGACTCGGCACCAGAGGTCGAGTTCGACGTGGTGTTCACCGAACCGGACTGGCCACCATTGCCGGAATTGCCGGAGGTGGCAACAGGGCTGGCGGTGGCGCTGCCGGTGTCAGTGGAGCCGGTCGAACCGGTGTTCCCCGAGGTGGCCTTGGCGGAGCCATTTCCGGAAGGGCTGTGACCCTTCTTGCAGGGCCGATGGCCCTTCTGGCCCTTACCTGGCTGACCCTGGTTCCCATTCCCCCAGGCCTCGATCGGGCTGCTGCCCCAGACGGGGCCGCCTCCCCCTCCGAGCGGGTAGCTCGGAGCGATGACCGTGGATCGCCCTGAGTTCCCCGAATTTCCGGAGCTCCCAGAGTTCCCCGACTGAGCGGAACCCGAGGCGTCCGCAGGCCCGGTTGACCCCGAGTCGGCGTTGCCTGAGCTGGCGCTCGTCTGGTTGGAACTTGCCGACGAGGCGTTGCCCGTCGAGCCACCGGTGGTCTGGCCAGTTGCGGAGCTGTTTCCGCTCCCCCCAGACGTGGCGGTGGCCGTCGAGCCGTCGTTGGCGTTCCCGGTCCGACCTGAAGAGGCCGATCCGTGGACGCTTCCCGAGTTTGGTGGGCTCGTCGGATGTGATGGCGTGGCTCCAGCGCTACCCGCCGTCAGGAGCAGTGCTCCTGCGACAAGCCCGCTGGCCCACAGCGTCTTGACTAATTCTCTATCCATGACAGGTGTGAATCCTTTCGAAGTTGACGTGCCGATCTGGCACGGGATCGGTACCGATTTGGCCCAATCCGTTGAAGTGGTTCCCTCCGAGGGCAGGCGAGACCGTTGAAGGCCGCGCTGGCGGGATGACAACCCATCCCGTCCGAGGGCAGGTGAGACCGCTGGAGGCCGCGCTGAGGGGATGACAACCCATCCCGTGGGCGCAGCCGAAGAGGTCAGCTGCGGTGCGTGTCTCGGAGGTGGACAACTACGACAGAGGCGTAGTTGTACTCACAAGAACTAGGAAAGGACTAGCCAGGAGGAACGGTGATGGTCACCGGACGAGCGACGATCTGATCGTCGGTGAGTCTGAGCCTGCCCATGAAGTCGAGCAGGCGCCATGCGTCTAGGCGATCGCCGACAAAGCCGCCCGGATTGATTCCGCCATCATGGCTGGCTGAGCCGGGGGTCAGCTCTCCCGGCCCGAACGGCTCGGCTGGGCACGACGGCGAAGGGAGGGGGGGCAGCGGTGCCGGAACCGGCATCGGGGGGGTGACAGGCGAGCCAGACGGAGTGGTGATCACCATCCAGCCGTTCGGAGAGCCACTGATGGTCAAGGAGAGGGGTACTTCAGAAATGAGGCTGTTCTCGGCGGCGGTCGGGGGCGGAGTGGCGATCGGGAGGGCCGAGGGAGCGGTCTCAGACGCCGCTGGAGCGCCCGAGCCAGCGCTGGTCGGTGCTGGGGGGGCGGTAGCGGTTACTGGCGTCGTGGCGGTCGTCGGCGCCGGACTGGGAGCAACTGTGGTGGGCACCACCGGGGCGACTGCGCCGACTACCGGGGCCACGATCGGCGCCACACTGCTAACCACCGGGGCCACGATTGGAGCCACTGCGGTGACCACCGGGGCCACGATTGGAGCCACTGCTCCGACTACCGGGGCCACGACCGGGGCAACTGCGGTGACCACCGGAGCCACTGCGGTGACCACCGGGGCAACTGCGGTGACCACCGGGGCAACTGCGGTGACCACCGGAGCCACTGCGGTGACCACCGGGGCAACTGCAGTGACCACCGGGGCAACTGCAGTGACCACCGGGGCAACTGCGGTGACCACCGGAGCCACCACCGGGGCAACTGCGGTGACCACCGGAGCAACTGCGATGACCACCGGGGCAACTGCGCTGACCACCGGAGCCACCACCGGGGCAACTGCGCTGACCACCGGGGCAACTGCGCTGACCACCGGGGCCACTGCGGACACGACGGGGGCCACTGCGCTGATGACCGGGGCCACTGCACTCGTGACCGGGGCCACTGCATTCGTGACCGGGGCCACTGCATTCGTGACCGGGGCCACTGCGCTGACCACCGGGTCCACTGCACTCGTGACCGGGGCCACTGCACTCGTGACCTGGGCGAGGGCACTTGTCACTGGTGCGACTGCACCGGTCACTGGGGCTACTGCGCTGACCACCGGGTCCACTGCACTCGTGACCGGGGCCACTGCACTCGTGACCTGGGCGAGGGCACTTGTCACTGGTGCGACTGCACCGGTCACTGGGGCTACTGCGCTGACCGCCGGTGCTACCGCGCTCACCACCGGGGCCACTGCACTTGTCACTGGTGCTACTGCGCTCACCACCGGGGCGACCGCACTTGTCACTGGTGCTACTGCGCTCACCACCGGGGCGACCGCACTTGTCACTGGCGCGGCCGCACTTGTAGTCGGGGCGACTACCGCAGCCACCGGAGCGGCAGACTTGGAAGCACTTGCGACCGGGGCGACTGCAGTGCCGGCCGAGACGACCGCACTTGTCACCGGGGCCACCGCAACTGTCGCCGGAGCCGTTGCCGCGGCCACCGGAGCGGTCGACTTGGAAGTACTGGCGACCGGGGTGACCGCACTTGTAGTCGGGGCGACTACCGCAACCACCGGAGCGGCGGACTTGGAAGCACTGGCGACCGGGGCGACTGCGGTAGTCACCGACGCGACCGCACTTGTCACCGGGGCCACCGCAGCTGTCGCCGGAGCCGTTGCCGCGGCCACCGGAGCGGTCGACTTAGGAGCGCTCGTGGCAGGGGCGGTCGTACTGGCCGGCTTGGCTACCGATGTGACGGCCCTGCTGGCAGTGGTCACCACGGGAGCCACAGCCTTAGACAAAGGCGTCTGTCCCAACAACGTCCCGGCGGTCGCCACGCCGTGGAACAACATGAGCAGGAAAAAGGCTCCCAATGCTCCTGTGATCAGGCGGATACCCCACGCCACGAAATCACCCTTACGCCGGAACACAGACTGGCCCTTGCCCACCCGAACCGTCTTCCAACCACCTTTAGGTGGATTTCGATGAAGTTCATCACATTTGAGTAGGACCCGAGACGGAGTCGGATTGCGTTATGGAATGCGGAAGAAACCTGGGGATTTCGCGCCGTGGTGGCAGGCGATCTTCTGACTACGTATGGGGTCGACCGTACGGGTGACGAGGCTCAACCAGCACCGAGCTGCGGGCACACCGAGTATCTACTGCTCGGACATGATCCGCTCGAACTCCACCATGGGGCTCACCGGGACCTCCTCGCTGAGGGTCACGGTGGCAGTGTGGATGGTGGCAGTGCACCGGAACGGCGCCTCGTAGTCACCGCCGACGGCCGGACCGACTTCGTACCCGCAAGTGAGCCCGGCGCCCGTGGCGCTGAAGGCGGCCACTGTGAATCTGGGGATGTGCCCTTCGGCCACGACAGCGTCATCGACCGACAGCGCGGCGGCACCACCCCCGTCGTCGTGGCGGTCGAACCGGAACCCCAACCGGTGACGGCCGGGGGGTGCCGATTGGTCCGCGGTCACCACATGGAACTCCTTGCCGTAGAGGTTGTGCACGTAGCGCAGACGCCCTTCCACGAGGTGGAAGGAGAAGCCACCGAGCACCGATCCCTGGGCCAGGAGCACACCCTCGGCGAGACCGCCCGCCGGGATGGTGACGTCGACCTCGATGGTGTGGCTCCGGTTCTTCATATTGGCCGCCACCGTCTCGGGCACAGGCGACCCTCCCGGGTAGTAAACGGTGCGCAGCTTCGGTGTCCGCTGATCGGGCTTCGGGTTGAGGATCGTGTGCAACACCCGGTTGTCGAGGGGCAGAACCTGGTTGCGGCGCGCTTCGACCCACCATTGCTCCACCATCGCCGCCAATCGGTCGGGCTGCTGGTCGGCCAGGTCGTGGATCTCGGCCGGATCGACGGCGACGTGATAGAGCTCCCACCGGTCCTGGTCGAAGGGGGCGTTCCAGTTGATGCCGTCGTCGTAGATGGGCGCGATCGGCTTGAAGGTCACCGCCTTCCACCCGTCGTGGTAGAGGGCGCGGCTCCCGAACATCTCGAAATACTGCGTGGTGCGGTGGCCGGGTCCGTTGGCTCCGTCGGGGCCGAGAAGGCCGGCGAAGCTGATGCCGTCGATCGGAGTTTGGGGGACGTATTCGATGGTGGCCGGGACCTCGACCCCAGCCAGCTCCAGCACGGTGGGAAGGATGTCGACGGCATGGGCGAACTGGCGGCGCACGCCGCCGCTCGCACCTAGACGCTCGGGCCAGCTGACGATGCACGGGTCGGCCACGCCGCCCTCGTGGACTTCACGCTTCCACCGTTTGAACGGGGTATTGCCGGCCATGGTCCAACCCCACGGATAGTTGTTGTGGGCGCTGGGCCCGCCCAGCTCGTCGATCCGTCGGGCAAGCTCGCCCGGACCGGCAGGGTCGAAATTCTCGAGGCGGTTGTCGTTGATCGAGCCGTTGGGGCCGCCCTCGGAGCTGGCTCCATTGTCCGAGACCAGCATGACCACCGTGTTGTCTCGGTCACCGGTCTGGGCGAGGAACTCGAGTAGCCGGGCCAGTTGGGCGTCGGTGTAGGAGAGGAAGGCGGCAAAGCACTCCATGAACCGGGCGGCGACCTTTTTCTCGCGGTCGGGTAGGTCCCCCCAAGCTGGCACCCAGGGTGGGCGGGGCGCCATTTCCGTGCCGGGGGCGAATAGACCCATCTCCAGCTGGCGGGCGAATGTCTCGGAGCGCCAGAGGTCCCACCCCTTGTCGAAGTGGCCCCGATACCGCTCGATCCATTCGGCAGGGGCGTGGTGGGGCGAGTGGCAGGCCCCCGTGCACAGGTAGAGGAAGAAGGGGCGGTCAGCGTCGACCGCCCGCAGGTCGGCCAGGTTGGCGATGGCCTGGTTGGCTAGGTCGGCGCTCAGGTGGTAGCCCTCGGCGATCGACCGAGGTGGCTGGATCGAGTGGTTGTCGTGGTACAGCGCGGGTACGAACTGGTGGGTCTCACCCCCGTGGAACCCGTACCAGCGGTCGAATCCCCGGGCCAGGGGCCACGAGTGGCGTGAGGCGGCCATGTTGGTCTGGTCGTCGGGGGTCAGGTGCCACTTTCCCACCGCATAGGTGGCGTAGCCCTGTTGGCGAAGGATCTCGGAGAGGAACCCGTTCTCTTTGGGGATCTCCCCGTTGTATCCCGGGTACCCGACGGCCAGATCTGCCACCCGCCCCAGGCCGTTGCGATGATGGTTCCTGCCGGTCAGTAGGCAGCAGCGGGTCGGTGAGCACAGCGCCGTGGTGTGGAAGTTGGTGAGCCGTAGGCCCTGGTCGGCCAGCCCGTCGATGGTCGGGGTGGCGATATCGGATCCGTAACAGCCCAGCTGTGCGAAACCCACGTCGTCCAGAACTACCAACAACACGTTGGGCGTCCCGCTCGGCGGTCGGACGTCCGCCGGCCACCAAGGGGTCGAGTCTCGCCAATCGTCGCCGATTACACCTTGGAAGGCCGGGGTTTCCATGGCTACCTCCTGATCGCTCCGGGGATTCTGTCACGGTGTCACAGAAAGTACGGAACCCGGAACGGCCAGGGCTCATACCAGGTAGGACGACGGCGACCACCCCACTGACACCAGGTAGGACGACGGTGATGGCCGGACTCACTCCAGGTAGGGGCAGTGGCGACAGCCGGACTCGCAGCACGAGGCGCGCTCCAGGAGGTAGGCAGCGGTCAACACGAACAGCGACGTCTCAGGGTCGGTGTATCCCGGGTCGCCCCGGACCATGGCGGCATGGTGGGCAGCGAGGATCTCCTCCCGGCGTGGGTGATCGGGGGGGAGCCGTGATGGATGCGGTTCGTCGAGCGCCCGCTTGGATGGCTTCTCAGATCGGGTCATGGGACTCAGATCGGGTCATGGGAACGGTGCTCCAGCAGTGGGACCGCCCTCCGCCAGCGGGTCCGATCTCGGCAACTAGCGGAGGGCGGTCGTCGGGGGATGCTCGAGGACCTCGACGGCGGGTATCACGGCAGGGGTGGGGACTGACGCGGTGGCCGACGCGGTGGCCGGCGGGGTGTCGGGGGCGACCGAGTAGCTGGGCACGAAGTCACGCTGGCGCACCAGGGCGAGGGCCGCCACTGCCCCGACGAGAGCGGTCCACATGGCGATGGACATCAGGTGGTTGAAGGTGGTGGTGAAGCCGATCTGATAGGCGTTGATCAGGGCGTGCCGAGCCGACGCCACCGGGATCGAGGCGGCCACGTCACGCACTCCACCCCCGGCGACGGCCTGGGACAGGCGGGTTCCCCCCTGGGCCAGGACCATTCGCCCGGCGGGGGTGCTGGCCAGCGCGTGGGCGGTGTCGGGCCGGACCTGACTGAGGAAGACGGCGCCCAGCCCGGCGATGCCGGTGGCCATTCCCACCTGGCGAAAGGTGGCCGAGGAGCCGGACGCCATGCCACTGCGTTCGGGCGGCACCACAGACACGGCAGCCGAGGCCAGCACCGGGTTGACCATGCCGATGCCGATGCCGGCCACGATGAATCCGGGCAGCAGCACCGTCCACGACGAGTGGGGCCCGATCTGGTTGGTGAGCTTGCAGGCCAAGGCGATGAGCAGGAGACCGAGGCCCAGGAGATAGCGGGACTTGACCTGGACGGTGAGCTTGCCGGCGATAGGCGCCACTACGAAGGACAGCATGGTGATGGGGAGGAACCGGAGCCCGGCGGCAAAAGGCCCATACCCGAGGTCGTCCTGCATGTAGATGGTGAGGTACAAGAACATGGCGAAGATGGAAGCGCCCAGGGTGAAGGCGGTCACCGATACGCCGACCATGGCCGGTCGTCTGAAGAGCCCCAGTTCGAGCATCGGATCGCGCACCAGACTCTCGGCGACCAGGAAGATCGCCATCAGCACCGCCGACCCCACCAGCGTGCCCACGATGGTGGGACTGGACCACCCCAAGGTGTTGCCTTCCACCAGGGAGTACACCAAGAGGAACAGCGACGAGGAGAAGGTGATGAATCCGATCCAGTCGACGCTCCGCCTGGTGGGGTCTTTCGAATCCGTCACCTTGGCCAGGGTGATCACGATGGCCACTGCCCCGATGGGCAGGTTGACGAAGAAGATCCAACGCCATCCGATACCGCTGGTGATGGCCCCCCCGACCAGTGGCCCGATGGCGACTGCGCCACCGACCACCGCCCCGTAGATCCCGAAGGCGGTACCACGTTCCTTGCCGGAAAAGGCCTGGGCGATGAGGGCCAGCGAGGTGGCGAACATGATGGCCGAGCCGGTCCCTTGGACCCCACGTGCCACCGTGAGCATCAGCGGCGTGGTGGAGACCCCGCAGGCCAGGGACGATGCCGAAAAGATGGCCAGGCCGACGGCGAACAGCCGGCGCCGGCCGAAGATGTCCCCGATGACCCCGGCGGTGAGGAGGAAGGCGGCCAAGGTGAGGGAGTAGGCATCGAGCACCCACTGGAGGTCGGAGAAGGTGGAGTGGAGCGACTGTTGGATGTCGGGGAGGGCGACGTTGACCACGGTGAGGTCCAACAGCAGCATGAAGGTACCCGTGCATACGGCAACGAGTGTCCACCACCTGCGGTCCATCGCACCTTCCCCGGTAGTTGATCGCCGCCGCCCTGGTGCGACGCCACGGATGACAAGCGTCCCACCTCGGGGGAAGGAACCGGTGCACCCCGGCGTCGGCGCCGAGGGCCGGCGTTGGAGTCTCCACGGCTTCCCGGCGGGTGGTGGAGGGATCTCCTCGGAGTTGTGCTGTCCCACTGACCGGAACGGCCGACGATGAACTGTATAGACGACGGGTAGCTGGGCGGCAATGGATCCGGCCGGCTTGCCGCCAGCGGGCGGCGGGTCAGATGGTCCCGAAGCGGTCAGCCCGTAGCGGTCAGATGGTGCCGAGGGTCAGATGGTGCCGTAGAGGGTACGCCGGTCCCTGGCCCGCGCCCCGGTCCCCGCCAACGAGCGGGCCGCCGCCTGGAGGTCGGCGCGCAGTTGGTGGACGATGGGGCGGTGCCCGGCCTGCACGGTGGCATGCAAGCTGTCCGGTGGCGACTGCCGGTCGAAGAACCAGCCTCCTCGCTCGGCCAGGGCGTCACCCAGGGCGAACGTGTCAATGCCACCGTCGTCGAGGTCACCGCCGAAGGCGAACACAGTGGCGTCGGGCGCCCCCCGAAGGGCCAGGCCGGGTGTCGCTGCGATGGCGGCCTTCAGCTCGGTAGCCGCTTCATGGGCGTCGGCCGCCAATCGCAGGTAGCCATCGGCACCGAGGTAGTTGAGCACCGCCCAGCCGGCCGCGATGGGTCCGGCGGGTCGAGTGCCGGCCATCGATGGGGAGCCGTAGAGGCCACCCAGCCAGTTGGTGGTGACGAACGGCTGCAGCCCGGCCAGCTGGCGGTCGCCGTAGACGATCACCGAGATGCCCTTGGAGGCGTAGCCGTACTTGTGGAGGTCGGCGGAGATCGAGGTCACGCCGGGCACGCTCAGGTCCCAGGCCTTGGTCACGTGCCCGAGCTGGTGCAGGAACGGGAGGATGTATCCGCCCAGGCAGGCGTCCACGTGGCAGAGGATCCCGCGCTCGGCTGGCCACGGCGGCCAGGTCGGGGATGGGGTCGATCACACCTTGGGGATAGGTCGGGGCCGAGCCGACCACCATGACGGTGTCGTCGTCCACCGCGTCGGCCATGGCGTCGACGTCGGCGGAGAAGTCGGGGCGGACAGCCACCCGTCGCGACTCGACGTCGAAGTAGTGGGCGGCCTTCTCGAAGGCGGCGTGGGCACTGGTGGCCATCACCATGTTGGGGCGTCGGATGCCTCGTTGCGCCCGACCCCAGTCCCGAGCCGTCTTGGTCGCCTGCAGCAGGGACTCGGTGCCCCCGGAGGTCAGGTAGCCACGGACGCCGGCCCGGCGATCCTCGGGGAGCTGGTCGGCCCCGAGGAGGCCGGCGGTTATCGAGACGACGTCCCGCTGCATCCGAGCCAGGCTGGGAAAGACCGAGGTGTTGAGCGCGTTCTCCGCCGTGTACATGGTGGCGGCCCGCTCGAGCAGGCGGTGGACGTCGTCGCCGGCCGAATAGACCAGGCTGAACACGCGCCCACCGCGCCAATCGCGGTCGTCCGAGCGGAGCTCGCCCATCCGGGCCAGCACCTGGTCGGCATCGAGTCCATGAGCTGGCAGGCGGCAGTCAGCGGGTCCGTCGGCCAAGGCCACCCCTGACTAGGTGATGTCGCGCCGGGTCAGGATGATCGAGCCGACGGCGGCGAAGAACAGGCCGTAGAACAGCATCAACAAGGTGCCCTGCCACCAGTTGAACAGCACCACGTCGGACCCCCGCCCTCGGGTGACGTTGGAGGCGGCGGCGGCCGCACCGGTGGGCACCCAGCGGCCCGCGCCATGGACCAGGGCCACCAGAATGCCCTCGAGGACGATGAACCAGCCCAGGACCACGATGATGGCCGCCACCTGGTTGGTCAGCACCGAACCGACCCCTACCCCGAGGATGGCGAACAGGGCGAAGACCAGCATCATGCCCGGCGCCACCGCCGGGATCTGATGCACTAGGGAGGAGAACGACCCCCCCTGGGCGGACAGGGTGATGCCTCCGCCGACCAGGGTGCCGATCAGCAGGACCACCGCCAGGACGACGCCGAGGATGGCCGCGGTGAGAAGCTTGGCGCCCACGAACCGGGGCCGGCGAGGGGTGACCAGAAACGACGTGGTCACCGTCTTGTGTCGGAACTCGGTGGTCACGATGAGCGTGCCCAGTAGCAAGGCGAACAGATAGCCGGTGAACCCGGAGCCCAATAGGTTGCGGAGCTGCTGCGTGGTGTGGGGGTAGTTGGGGATCCCGAAGGTGCCGTTGCCGCTGTTGTTCCCACCGCCCCCGTTGTGGCTCACGAAGTACACCAGAACGAGCAGGGCGGTGATCACCAGGGCGATTCCACCGAGCACCCAGGGCACCGCGGTGGTGCGCAACTTCAGCCACTCCGAACGGATGGAGGCGATCATCGGGCACCTCCGGGCATGGCGGCCGGATCGGTGGCGGCGCCGAACGGGTCGGGCTGATTGCCGGCCTGACCCGGGTTGGCGGCGTCGAAGCCGTGGGTGATGCTGAGGAAGACTTCCTCGAGGCTGCCCCGTTCGTGGACCAGTTCGTAGAGGACGATCTGATGCTGGGCCGCCAACGGTCCGAACCATTCGGGGGTGGCTCGATCGATGACGATAGTGTCCGGCGCCGACTGCCGGTAACCCACCGGGATGGCGTCGAGGATCGGGAGGAGGCGGGGAAGCTCGGGTGACCGGATCCGCAGGCCGGTGCTGGTCCCGGCCTGGGTTGCCAGCTCGGCCAGCGTGGTCTGCAGCACCAGCTTCCCGTGGGACACGATGACGACGTCGTCGACGGTCTCCTCCATTTCGGAGAGCAGGTGGGAGGAGACCAGCACCGAGTGCCCCAGCGACGCCTGATGGCGGATGAAGGTGCGCAGCCACTGGATGCCCTGGGGGTCGAGCCCGTTGGACGGCTCGTCGAGGATAAGGATCTCGGGGTCGCCCAGCAGGGCGGTGGCCAGCTGCAGGCGCTGGCGCATCCCCATCGAGAACTTGCCCACCCGGCGCCTGGCCACGTCGGACAGGCCGACCAGGGCCAGCGTCTCGTCCACCCGTGAGAGCGGGATCCCCGCCCCGATGGCCACCGACTTGAGATGGTCCTCGGCGCGTCGGGAGGGATGGAAGCTGGTGGCTTCGAGCACGGCACCGACGTGGTGGATCGGGTGGTCGAGGTCGACGTAGCGGCGGCCACCGAAGGTGGCGGTGCCGGCGGTGATGGAGACCAGACCGAGCAGCATGCGCAGGGTGGTGGTCTTGCCCGATCCGTTGGGCCCGAGGAACCCGGTGACCCGCCCGGACATCACCTCGAAGCTGAGGTCATCGACGGCCTGTACCGGGCCGAACTGCTTGGACAGCCCGTGCACTTCGATGGCCGACGGCATGGGCCAGACGGTACCGCGTCGGGCGCGTCGCCTGAGGTCATTGGCCGCCCCTTCCGTGGTCAATCGACTCGGTGCCAGGGGTCTCCCTGCGGTGGTCGCCGACCGCCCCTCAGTGCTGGCTGACCGCCTCGGCGTAGATGTCGACGGGGAGCAGGAGGCCGACCGCCACCACCAGCTCGTCGTGGACCCGGCCCATGTTGCTCCAGCCGTTGACCCACCCCACCAGGGCCGAGTACCAGACATGGCCGAGGATCCGGGCCCGGTCACTCAGGTCCGGGGGATGGGGTTCGCCGATGGCCCGGGTGATGATCCCCTCCATGAGCACCGATACCTGCTGTTGGCACTCGATGGCCGCAGGATCGGGGGAGGCCAGTGCGGTGAACACCGCGCCGACCAGGTGCGGTTGGCGCCCCATGGCCCGAAGGGCCCGGTCGAGGACGTCGATGACCCGGACTGCCGCGGTGTCGCCTTGTGCGGGCAGTTGGGCCAGGCGGCTGTCCAGCTGCTCCACCCAGTGGACGAGGGCGGCGGCCAACAGGTGGTCCTTGCTGGTGAAGTACCGGTAGACGGTGCCCATGGCCACGTCGGCCCGGGCGGCCACGTCGCGCATCTGCACCGCTTCGTACCCCCCGTCGAGCCCGAGCGTCATGGCCGCGTCTACGACACGCTGGCGGCGGGCTTGCTGGGCGCGCGTCAAGGTGCGTGGCACCGGACCGTTCGCCATGACCGTTTACCCTACTCGCCAGGGGTTTCGCCCTGACGTAGGCCCAACCCGGCCATCGGGTCGCGTCCCGGTCTCCCCGGCCCGCCTCCCGAGACGGGAGCGCCGATTCTGACGCTCCGTCACGTCGGTGAGGCCCTCGGTACCATGGGCCGCCATGCACCTCGCCGAAGACCCGGAGCTGATCGCCACCACCGATGGGCGAGTTCCCGGCCATCGGGGCCGGGCCACCCGCCAACGGCTGCTCGAGTGCACCGCCGAGCTCTTGGTGGCCACGCCGTGGCGTTCGATCAAGGTGATCGACATCGCCCGCCGGGCCGGCACCTCGCCGGCCACGTTCTACCAATACTTCGAGAACGTCGAGGCGGCGATCACCGTGCTGGCCGAGGAGCTGGTCGAAGGAGTCGGCATGCTCGCCGACCTGGTGGATGGCGACTGGTCCGAGGCCGCCAGCTGGGACACCGCGGTGGCCGTGGTCGAGGGGTTCATGGAGTACTGGGAGCGCAACCGGGCCGTCTTCCGGGTGGTCGAGTTGACCACCGTCGAAGGGGACCTGCGGTTCCAGGGCCTCCGGGTGAGGGCGCTCAACGCGGTCACCGTCACCTTGGCCCGGGTCATCGCCACCAACGGCGAGCGCTCGGGATCACCGGCCGGTTCCGATCCGATGGCCGCAGCGGGGACACTGATTGCCATGCTGGCCCAGGTGGCGGGACACCGGTACGGGTTCGAGTTCTGGGGGATCCGCACCGCATCGCTGGTCGACAGCCAGGCCCGCCTCCTGCACTGGGCGGTGACCGGTCGGCCCGCACCGGAGGGGGAGGAGGTGGCCGGCTCGAGGGGCCCGTTGCCTCGCACCGGTCCGGTGGTGGGCGGTGGGGCCGCCTCTGCCCGCACGGCGGAAGTCAAGGCGGCGGCCTCCGGCAAGGCATCGGCGAAGCGCAGGCCCCCACGGTAGATCCTCGGCCACCGCCCCAGTGGAGAGATCAGCGCAGCGCAACCGGGTTGACTGGTGAGCCCAGGGCGTTGGTGAACGGCAGCGGGGTGGCGTCCAGCAAGAAGTCGTACCGGCCATCGGCGTTGCAGGCGTCGGCCAGCTCGTCGAGGAACCAGTTCTGGCCCTGGGTCATGCCCATCTCCACCAGGTGGAGGAGGTGTACCGGAAGGTAGAGGTCCTTTGACTCGCAGGGGTAGACCTCGAACACCATGGTGTCGGTGGCCACGGCAGCAACGTCGTGGGCGTGGAACCATTCGGCGGTGGCCATGGTCAGGCCCGGCGTCGGCCAGGTGTAGGCCACAAGGTCCCGCACCGGCTCGCCACCTCCGAGTCCCGGTCGCCCGGGCAGGGCGAGGTGGGCGGTCTGTCCGGTCCGGACCAGGACGACATCGCCGGATTGGACATCGACACCACCGCGGGCGCAGGCGGCGTCCAGGTCGGCCGGGGTGATCGCATAGCCCGGCTCCAGAATCTCCAGGTCCTTGGATCGGGGCAGGTCGAGCAGCACCCCCCGCGACACCACCGCGCCGACCAGATGGATGCCCAGCTTGGACGCGCCCGCCTCGGTCACCGAGGAGGCCGGGTACCCGTTGTAGAGCACCGCCCCGTCAGGGCCGGCGCCGTAGGACACGTGGGCCAGGCCGTCCCAGTGGGTGGCGCACTGCATGGCGAAGGTGACGACGTCCTCGGAGAAGGCGATCCACCCGGGATCCCCGTCGAGCGGGTCGTTGATCGAGGTCATGGTGCGGCTCGGGTTGACTCGACCATCGACGAACCCCATCTGGATGCCCTCGGCCTCGGACATGGGCAGCCCGAGTGCCACGGCGACCCCGTCCTTCACCGCCGCCACCCCCCGGAGCCGGGCCGCCTCGTCGATGAGATTGAGGGTCCCGATCTGGTCATCCGGCCCCCACCGGCCCCAATTGCACACCCGAGCTGCCAATTCCTTGAAATATTCGGGTGCGGACGGGTGGAGGGGGACGGGCACGGACCCGTTGTACCCCAAGTGGGCAACAGTTTTTGCCAATTCATGCCGATAGCACCGGTTGTAAGGCATCCGGGCATGACTGGAGTCCACCCAATTCGGATGCGAGACTGGACCCTGAGGCAGAGGGGCGCCCACCGTGAACGACAATCGATCCAAGGCCGGCTCCCGGGAGGGTACGTGGCGCGTGTGTCTGTCGTTGGCACCGAGTAGGTCCAACGGTTCAGGGAGTCCTCCTTCGACCTTCTGGCGGCGGGCTGGTGTTGTGGTGGCGACGGGAGCCTTGCTCACCCTGATGGGATGCTCGAGCGCGCTGCACGATTCCTCGTCGTCTCCGAAAGGACCCAAGGGACGCGCAGCGTCCTCGCTGCCGATGTCGCTGCCCGCCGTCGAGACGCTGTACTCGGCGGACATGGTCGCCCGGATCAACGCCGAGCGGGCGGCGCGCTCCACAGCCCAGGTCCCGCTGCCCCAGCTGCAGGTCGACTCGGGGCTGCAGGCCAGCGCGCAGGCATGGTCCTCGTATATCGCCTCCATCGGCACGGTGCAGGACCCCTCGCTCCCCGCCTGCAACGGGCCTGCCAACCAGGTGTGCGTCTTCGCCGCCAACTCCGGGGACACCGGGTACGGCTTCTGGCCCGGCGATGGCTCGGACGGGATGAACGGGGACTACATGAGCTCGGCCGGTCACCGAGAGAACGAGCTCGGCGCCTCCTACACCAACGTGGGTGTCGGAGTCACGTGCAGCGGGAGTCAGGCATATACCGTCGAGCTGTTCGGGTACCCGGCCGCCGACATCCCGTCGGCCAGCGCCCGCCAGGCCACCCAGAACGCGGTGGAGGGAACACCACTGCCGCCGGCGCCGGCGGTGGCGGGGACGCCCTCCGGCGACCCGGTGTACTGCCCGGGCCAGACCTACGGGCCGAACGGCGAGATTACCGCCGACGGAGGTCAGTACCCCTACCCCTACGCCGTCCCCTCGGTGCCGGGCGAGCCCAATGGCGCCGCAGTGGTGGGCATGGCGGCCACCGCGGATTCAGGCGGGTACTGGTTGGCCCGAGCCGATGGGTCCATCTCCACCGATGGTGACGTGGTGAACTATGGATCGATGGCCGGGACGGCGTTGACTGCGCCGGTCACCTCGGTGGTGTCCACACCCGACGGCAAGGGCTACTGGATGCTCGGCCTCGACGGCGGCATCTTCTCCTTCGGTGACGCCGGCTTCTACGGGTCCATGGGCGGTCACCAATTCAACGCGCCCATCGTCGGCTTGGCGCCGACCGCCGACGGGAAGGGCTACTGGTTGGTGGGCTCCGACGGTGGCATCTTCGCCTTCGGTGACGCCGCCTTCTACGGTTCGATGGGCGGTCACCAATTGAATGCGCCGGTGGTGGCGATGGCTGCCGACGACGCCACCGGCGGGTACTGGATGATCGCCTCCGACGGCGGGGTCTTCTCCTTCAACGCCCCGTTCTACGGGTCGACCGGAGGGCTCCGCCTGAACCGACCGGTGGTCGGAGTTGCGCCCACCGCTGACGACAACGGCTACTGGTTCGTCGCATCGGACGGTGGCATCTTCGCCTTCGGTGACGCCGCCTTCCACGGGAGCACCGGCAGCTTGACGTTGAATGCGCCGATGGTCGGGATGGCCGCCGACCGGGCGACCGGTGGGTACTGGATGGTCGGCAGCGACGGCGGCGTGTTCGCCGAGGACGCCCCCTTCTTCGGCTCCAGCTGAGCGAACCCTCTGTTCTCCAGCCCCCGCAGCCCCGACATCCCCCACAGCCGCCAACTCAGCCGGGTCGATCCCCGGCGCCGTCTGGGGGGCCGGTCCCCAACACCTCGGTGATGCTCTCGGACAGGTCGGTCAGGCGTTCCTCGCAGGTGGCGATGTCACGGGCCAGGACCTCCAGTTCGGGAACGCCACCGGGGAACAGGTCGGTACGCGCCCCCCGCTTGGCCTTCTGACTCATCATGTCCCACGCAGCCGCGTTCCCACTCGACTCGGTCAACGACCAGGCGCTGTGGATGGCCTCGTTGCGTCGCCGCCGGTAGCCGTTGGCGCTCCGCCGCCACCGCCGGAACTCGGCCAGCTGACCGTCGACGCCCTCGCCGTAGGCGGAGAGCAGGGCCTCGATGGTGTCCCACACGCTCTCGACCCGCTGTCCGGCCACGATGGCCTGGGCCAGCGTCTCTTCCCGGCTGCCGACCAGCCTGGTGAGGACCAGTCCCGACACGATCTCGAGCAATGACCAGTTGGCGGCGATGCGCCCGATGGCCCGGTACAGCTCATCCTCCTCGGGCAGTGAGCCCCGCTCTTTCCGGGTCGAGCGGGACCGACCCGGAAAGCGCAGCACCCGCCCGCCACCGCCCAGCGAGAGGATGCTGCGATGCTCTCGCTTCACCACCGCGGAAGCCTCCGCGGCCTGCTCGTCGGTGCCGCCACCGTCGGGCTCAGCCGGCCCAGATGATCGACTGCATCTCCGAGTAGGCCTCGAGGCTGTAGTCGCCGCCGTCGCGGCCGAGGCCGCTCATCTTGAACCCACCGAAGGGAGCGTCCATGTTGCGCTGGGCCGTGTTGATGCCGACGTGTCCGGCCCGGAGCTGCTTGGCCACCCGGAACGCCCGTGCGGTATCGCCCGAGAACACGTAGTCGTAGAGGCCGAAGTCGGAGTCGTTGGCGATGGCGATCCCCTCCTCCTCGTCGTCGAAGGGGATGGCCACCACCACCGGACCGAAGATCTCCTCCCGGGCCAC
Organism: uncultured Acidimicrobiaceae bacterium; assembly: GCA_963774885.1. Classification (GTDB taxonomy): domain Bacteria; phylum Actinomycetota; class Acidimicrobiia; order Acidimicrobiales; family RAAP-2; genus Bog-756. The sequence continues at coordinate 37,746 of CAVZGQ010000002.1, read as the reverse complement.
GGTGATGCCGTTGGTGCCGGTGATCAGTGTGGGCTCGACGTAGAAGCCGGTGGGGAGATGATCCGGCCGGCTCCCGCCGGTGAGGATCTCCCCTTCGGTTCGGCCGGTCTCGATGTAGTCGAGCACCCGCTGTGCGATGAGCCGCCGAGATGAGCGGTCCGACCACCGTCTCCTTTTCGGTGGGATCGCCCACCGTGAGATAGCCGGCGAACTTGGAGAGGCCCTCCATCACCTGATCGAAGATGCTCCGGTGGACCACGGCTCGAGTCGGCGCCGTGCAGATCTGTCCCGAATGGAAGGCCCAGGTCGATCCGATGGCGGTGACCACGCCCTTGATGTCCGCGTCCTCGAAGACCACCGCGGCCCCCTTGCCGCCCAGCTCCATCAACAGGCGCTTCATCGAGGGCGCACCGGCGGCGGCGATGCGTTGCCCCACCGCGGTCGACCCGGTGAACGACACCATGTCGACGTCAGGTGACGTGGTCAGGGCGGACGCCGGTTCCGGGCCTTCGGCGTTGATCAGATTGACCACGCCTGGCGGGAACCCGACCTCTTCGAGCACCCGGGCCAGTTCCACGATGGCCAGTGGGTCCTGGGGTGCCGGCTTCATGATCACCGTGTTGCCCATGGCCAGTGCCGGTGCCACCTTGCCGGCCATGTTGGTCAGGGGGAAGTTGTAGCTGGCGATGGCGGCCACCACGCCGACCGGCTGGCGATAGGCGAGGGCACTGATCAGGCCGCCGGGAGCCAGCGGGGTGGCGGCGGTGGCGATGGGCGGGAGCATCGACTCCTGCACGTGGCGGATGTCCCGGGAGAATCGGTCGAACCGGTCGGCGCACGACCGGTACCTGCATGCGCGATCCGACCGAGGCGGTGGCCCCGGTCTCGGCGATGACCAGGGGGACCAGTTCCTCGTTCTTGGCCCGGATGGCCGCCGCCGCCGCCTTCAGCAGTGCCAGCCGCTCCTCGACCGGTGTGGCCGCCCAGGACGGGAAGGCGCTCGCGAGCCGCGGCGCCGGCGGCGTCGGCGTCGGCGACCGAGGCGTTGGGCGCCTGCCCCACCACCTGCTCGGTGGCCGGGTTGATGATGTCGTAGGTCCCGTTGCCGGCCTCGACCCACTTCCCCCCGATCAGCAGCTGTGTTTCGTCCCTGGTGACCTGACTCCCCATGGTGGGTCCCCTTTCACGGTGATCGATGACTCCCGAGGCGCACCGATCGGACCGGTGCCGGCGTGTCCCGGCCACTGGTGTCGTGGCCGCTGATGGCGTGGATCTGACGTCGCGTCAGCAGTGTAGGTCGCCCCCGGTGGGCTGGTCGACGTGCCGGCTCAGGCCGGGGACGGCGACGGGTCGACCGTCACCGTGTCCCGTCCCGACTTGAGCAAGGTGCCCGGGAGGTTGCCGGTGGGCTTGCCGTCGGCGATGGTCTCGATGCCGTTGACCAGGACCCGCACCACGCCGATGGCATCGGCGATCAGCCGCGGGCTCCCCCCGGGAGGTCGTTGACCAGGGTGGCCGGCTCGGAGCCGACCGTCTCGGGGTCGAAGACGAACAGGTCGGCACACAGGCCCTCGGCGATGCGGCCCCGGTCGTGGAGCCCGAACAGTTCGGCCGGGGCTTCGGTCATCAGTTGGATGGCCCGTTCCATGGGCACCAGCTTGCGCTTGCGCAGGCAGTCCCCGAGGAACGAGGTCGGATAGTTGGATCCGCACATCCGGTCGAGGTGGGCGCCGGCGTCCGAGCCGCCGACCATGGCCCCGGGGTTGTTCCACACCTCCGACCCGCGCCGCCCACGAGGCGTCGTCCCCGTCGGAGGCCTTGGGCCAGAGCACGGTCCGGAGCTCGTCGGCGATGACCAGGTCGAGCAGCGCGTCGAAGGGTGGCTTCCCCTGCTCGTCGGCGATGGAACCCACGTCGCGCCAGCTGAGCCCCTCGTTCTCGGGGGCGAAGGTGTCGCCGATGATGTAGTTGGCCCAGTTGGAAAGGCGCCGGAAGACGCCGGCGTTCTCCGAGTGGGCCAGCTCGTCGAGCTGGTCGCGGACGGCGGGGTCGCGACAGCTTCTCGATGCGCTGCTCGACCGGCAGCCCCATCACGTCACCCCAGCCGGGGATGAGGAAGAGGGCGCAGTGGTTCCGGAAGCTCATGTTCATCGGGCACCAGGGTGGGCATGGTCAGGGCGACGATCCGCCCACCGGCCTCGGCGGCCCGCGACCGAGGCCTCCAGCTGGCGCTCGGTCTTGTCCGGGGTGCGCGAGTCGATGGTGAGCAGGTTCCAGTTGAGGGGGCGACGGGCGGTGGTGGTCATGGCCACCATCAGGTCGATCTCCTCGTCGGTGAAGGTGTCGAGGCACCCGTTGGTGATGTATTCGAGGGTGGTGCCGGGGTGGTCGCGCACCACCTCGCAGAAGGCCAGCATCTCGCGGCGGTCGGCGTGGCGGGACGTGATGGGATTGCCGTCGCCGTCGGAGTGGGTCCGGGACTGGGACGACGAGAACCCGAGCCCTCCGGCCTCGATCGACTCGGCCAGCAGCCGGGTCATCTCGGCCATCTCGTCGTCGGTGGCCACCTCGGCAGCCCGGTCGGCCCCCATGACCCACCGGCGCAGGGCGCAGTGCCCGACCAGAAAGCCGGCGTTGACGCCCGAGGTTGCCCTCGAGCTTGCCCGAGGTACTCGCCGAAGCTGGTCCAGTCCCAGGGAAGACCGTCCTCGAGGGCCACCAGGGGCATGCCCTCGACCTTGGCCATCATCCGGCGGATGTAGTCGTGGTCCTTCGGCCTTGATCGGGGCCAGGGTGAAGCCGCAGTTGCCCGCCGATGACCGTGGTGACCCCGTGCAGGTTGGACGGGGAGGCGGTGGGGTCCCAGAACAGTTGGGCGTCGTAGTGGGTGTGGGGGTCGATGATCCCCGGCGCCACCACCAGCCCGTGGCGTCGAACTCGGTGGCGCCGGTCCTCGTCCACGTCGCCCACGGCGACGATCGTCCCGTCCTGGATCCCGACGTCGGCCGCCGAGCCGGGGACCACCGGTGCCGTCGACGACCAGGCCGTTGCGGATCACGTAGTCGAGCATGGTGGTGTTCCTCCTTCGGGTTGATCAGGCGCTGTGCCGGTTGCCAGTCGTCCTGCGCGGGTGCCGGCCGCCAGTGGGCCCGCGGCCACGACCACCGCGGCCACGACCACCGACCTGACAGACCGTCAGTTTACGGCACCGGGACGCGGAGCGCCCGGGGCGCCCGGCCAGGACGACTGCTCCCGGCCGTCGGGTCGGGGCAGGAGCGGGTCGATGCTAGTTTCCGGGCATCGACCACCACTGGTTCCAGAACCACCTCCTCCCGGCCGTCGTGCTCCTGCTGGGCGCGGGCCTGCTCGTGCGTTTCGCCCACTGGTTCGGGGCACGCCGGCGGCGGTGGATCGACACGCAGATCCGCCGGCAGATCGAATCGGGCATCGTCGCCTCCGAGAGCCTGAAACGATCCCGGGCGGTCAGCGAGGCGATCGAGTGGGCGGTGGTGGCCCTGGCACTCCTTCATTGCCGCCATCCTCGCCCTCGACCGGCTGGGGATCCCCCTGACCACGCTGGTGGCTCCGGCCACGGTGATCGGCATCGGGCTCGGTTTCGGGGCCCAGCAGATGGTCGGCGACCTGCTGGCCGGGTTCTTCCTCTTCACCGAGCACCAATTCGCCTTCGGCGACGTGATCCGGCTGTCCGTGCCCGGCCAGGAGGTGGGCATCACCGGCACCGTCGAGGAGCTGACCCTGCGGGTCACCAAGGTCCGCACTGCGCAGGGAGAGCTGGTGGTGGTGCCCAACAGCGCCCTACGCCAGGTGACCAACCTGTCCAAGGACTGGTCGACGGGCGGTCATCGACATCCCGGTACCGGTGACCGAGGACCTCGAGCAGGTCACCGCGCTGCTGCGGAAGATGGTCGCCGACATGGCTGCGGATCCACGGTGGCAGGACCTCCTGCTGGGCGATCCGGTGGTGGCCGGCGTGGAGACCATCGACGTCGGCTATGTGCAGCTCCGGCTCATCGCCCGCACCCTCCCCGGCCGCCAGTTCGAAGTGGCACGCGAGATCCGGCTGCGGGCGGCCACCGCCCTGCGCTCCGCCGGGATCACCTCGCCGTCGATCGGTGATCCGGCCCCGTCATGACCGGTCCGCCGGAGGGGACGCAGGGGACGGAGCGGGAGCGGCCGGGGCGAGGTCCGTGCCCAAGGGGTTCACCGCCCCCGCCCCGAGCGCTGCCCCCGGACCCGCCCGAGCAGAAGCACAGCGCCCTGGTCGGGTTCATGTCGGTGCCGGTCAACTCGACGCCTGCCGATCCGGCGGTCCACGCTGTTGATGGTGGTCGCCTTCATCGGGTTGGGTACGTTGCTCTACTTCAACCCGCCGCAGAGCACGGCCACCGGGGCGGTGGTCCACACCCCCAACGGTGACTTCTTCGTCCCCGGTGCGACCAGGTCGACGACTCGACCACCACCACCGCGCCACCCACCACCACAACCACCACCCGACCGGTGGCCACCACGACGACCACAGGGAAGCCGGCAGCAACGACCGCCCCGATGACCGTGCCCCCGTCGACATCGACACGACGTCGACGCCGACCCCCCCTACGTCGACGGTCACCGGCGCCTCCACCACGACCACTTCCTCGCGCATCCAGGGGACCGGGACCGGCACCGGCTCCACGACGACGACCACGCCCTGAACGGGCGCCCCGGCGGTGCTTTCGTCGGTCGGGTCAGGCCAGCGGGTCAGCGCAGCGGGTCAGCGGGTCAGGCCAGCGGGTCAGGCCAGCGGGTCAGCGGTCGACCAGGGGGACGACCTGGTCGGCGAAGGCGGCGATCTGGTCGCACAGCTCGCCGACGATCCCGGGAGGGGAACCGCACCTGCACCTGGCCCACCCCGGCGTCGGCGAACGTGCGCAGGTACTCGGCCAGCGCCTCGGGCCCACCGGCCACCGTCCCGCGGGGCAGCTCGAGGCCCGCCGGGGGGGTGCCCACATAGAGGAAGTCGGCGATGCCCCCGATGTCCAGGGGGGCGCCGGCGCGGAACTCGTCACGCATCCGCCGCAGCTCGGCCAGCAGCTCCACATCGGGCCCGAGCGACTGGGGCAGCCAGCCGTCGCCGAAGCGGGCGGCGCGGCGCAGGGCGGCCGGCGACGACCCACCGACCCAGATCGGTGGTCGGGGCGACTGGACCGGTCGGGGCCCGAGCCCGACACCCGAGGCCTTCCACCGCGGCCCGTCCAGACTCGGGGTACTCGTCGACCAGCCCGGTGGCCAAGCCGGCGATGGCCTCGTCGGTGGCCGCGCCCCGGTGGTCGAACTCCGGGCCCATCAGGTCGAACTCCTCGGCCACGTGGCCGGCGCCCACGCCGCAGATGACCCGGCCCCCGGACAGCACGTCCAGGGTGGCGAACTCCTTGGCCGCACGCAGGGGGTGGCGGAGGGCGATCACGTAGATGTGGGAGAGCAGGCGGATGTCGGTGGTCACCCCGGCCAGCCATCCGAGGGTGGCGACGGTGTCGTACCAGGTGGTGGTCATGGCCCCGGCCAGACGTTCGGGGATGAAGGTGTGGTCGCAGACGCCGACATAGAAGAAGCCGGCCGGCCTCGCAGGCCAGCGCCACGGCGGCCAGCTCCTCGGGCCCGGCCGACCGGCTCCCACGGCTGCGCGTAGATGGTCGACTGCGACTGGACGGGCAGCTGCATCCCGAACACGGTGCGTCCCGCGGGCAGCACGGTGACCACGTCGGTCGGGAGGGGCGATGGGCGAGGCGCTCACCGGATCAGCGTAGGTCCGAACCGGGCTCGTCCACCGCTACCGACAGCGACTCGAACAGCGACTCGCGCCAGCGACGTTCGCCAGCGACTCGGCCAACCGATCGTCGCTCCCGAACTGGGTGGCCAACACCCGGGCCCGCTTGTAGGCCAGGTGGGCCGGGACCTCCCAGGTGAACCCCATGCCCCCGTGGACCTGGATGCACGAGCGGCCGTTGGCGATGGCCGCTTCGTCGGCCAGCAACTTGGCTCCCTGGGCGGCCACCATGGCGTCGCCCACGTCGGGCTGGTCGACGGTAACGGCGGCGGCATGCACCGCGCAGCGGGCCACCTCGGTGCGCACCGCCATGTCCGCGCACAGGTGCTTGACCGCCTGGAACCCGCCGATGGGCCGACCGAACTGCCGGCGCTGCTTGGCGTAGTCGACGGCCAGCTCGGTGGTCCACGCCGCCGAACCCGACCTGGAGGGCGGCGATGAGGACAGCGCCGTCCCGGCGCCACCAGGCGGCGATCTCGGGTCCGGCCACCGGCGTGCCCGCCGGCAGCGCGGTCCACCGCCCACATCGGGGTGAGCGGGTCCATCGGCCGATCGAGTCGGGTGGCCGCCACTGCTCGGGGATCGACGGAGGCGATCCCGTCGTCGGACAGCACCAACAGCACGTCGAGATCGTCGAGGTGCTCGATGACCACCGGCACGACCGCCGTCGCACCGGCCGGTGGCTCGATCAGCCCGACCACCACCGACCCGTCGTCGGCCCCGTCGACCAGGCCGGCGGCCAGATGGGAGGCCACCAGGGGACCGGGCACCAAGGCCCGACCCAGCTCCTCGAAGACCAGCGCGGCCTCGGCCAGCCCGAGTCCCGACCCCGCCGGCCTCCTCGGCCAGGCAGAGGTTGAACACCCCGGCCTGGCCCAGCTGTCGCCACGCCCTCCCGGTCGACCACCTGCGGCGCCCCCTCGTGGGAGCGGATCGCCTCCAGGGAGAACCGCCCCTGGCACAGCCGGCGGACGCCCTCGGCCAGCTCGGTCTGGAACTCGGTCACTTCGAAATCCATGGGTGCGCCGGCTCCTAGGTGCTCGGCCCGGCCGCAGCGTGGGCGCTGACGGTCATGGGGTCAGCGCAGCGGACGGGGGAGGGGCTCCTTGGGCAGCCCGAGGATGCGCTCGCCCGACGATGTTGCGCTGGATCTGGGACGTGCCGGCGGCGATGGTCAACGAGATGCCGCGCAGCCAGTCCTCCACCATCGCCTCGGCCGGCACCGGACCCCGACCGTCGGTGCCCACGAGATCGTCGGCGGCCAGCCCGGCCCGGTCCAGCAGGGAGAGCGAGAACTCGCCCAAGCTGGTTCGGGTCTCGGAGTAGGCCAGCTTGAAGAACGTGCCACCGATGCCGGGGATGCCGGTGCGAGCGGCCTGGGATACGTTGCGCTTGGTCAGGGCCCACAGGGCATCGAGCTCGGCGCGGAGGTGACCGGCCTGGCGGCGGACGCCGGCGTCGTCCCACTGCGCCGGTGCGCTGGGCGAGGAGTCACGGCGTCCGGAGAGGAGCTCGATGGCCTCGAGCAGGTCGCCGACGAAGGCGGTGCCCCGTTCGAAGCTGAGGGTGACCATGGTCACCCGCCACCCGTCGTTCTCGTCGCCGACCCGGTTGGCAACCGGCACGCGCACCTCGTCGAGAAAGAGCTCGGCGAACTCGGTGGAGCCGGCGATGGTGGTGAGGGGCCGGATGTCCACGCCCGGGCGTGTCCATGGGCAGGATCAGCCAGGAGATGCCTCGGTGGCGGCTGTCCTCGGCCCCGGTGCGCACCAGCAGCTCGCAGTAGTCGGCCACCTCGGCGTGGGAGGTCCAGATCTTCGACCCGGTGACCACGTAGTCGTCGCCGTCACGGACGGCCCGGGTGCGCATGGAGGCCAGGTCACTGCCGGCGTCGGGCTCGGAGAATCCCTGGCACCACACCTCGTCCCCCCGGAGGATCGGGGGCAGGTACCGCCGGCGCTGCTCGGGGGTGCCCTCGGCGATGATGGTCGGCCCGGCATGGAGGAGGCCGACGAAGTTGACCCCGACGTAGGGGGCGTGGGCCCGCTCGAGCTCCTCTTTGAAGATGAGCTCCTCGACCGGCGACGAACCCCGGCCGCCGCCCTCCACCGGCCAGTCGACCCCGGCGTAGCCGGCCTCGAACAGCAGCGCGCTGCCAGTGGGTGTCGTAGGCGCGGCGTCCCGGCCAGTCGGTCGGCGCCGGCTTCGGCGGGAGGCCGGGCAGTGTCTCGGCCAGCCAGAGCGCGCAGCTCGCTCCGGAACGCCTGCTCGGCGTCGGTGTAACGCAGGTCCATCGGGGGTGCGGCCTAGGCCCGGAGCGATCACTTGAAGTCGAGGTCGTAGAGCTTGATGGCGTTGCCCCTGACGATCTTGTAGATCTGCTCGTCGGTCAGGTCCTTCATCTGCTTTTCGGCGATCTGGCGGGTCTCGGGCCAGGTGGAGTCGGAGTGCGGGTAGTCGGACTCGTAGGTGATGTTGTCCACACCGATGGACTCGATGTTCTTGAGCCCGAAGGCGTCGCTGAAGAAGCAGCCGTAGATCTGGCGGAAGAAGTAGGTGGAGGGAGGCTCGGGGACGATGTCGGCCACGCCGCCCCAGCCCCGGTTCTCCTCCCAGACGGTGTCGGCCCGCTCGAGGATGTAGGGGATCCAGCCGATCTGGCCCTCGGCGTAGGCCAGCTTGAGCTCGGGGAAGCGGACCAGCACCCCCGAGAACATGAAGTCGACCATCGAGTAGGTGGCGTTGGAGTGGGTCAGCGTCGAGCCCACCGCCGGCGGGGCGTCGGCCGACGTGGAGGGCATCTTGGACGATGAGCCGATGTGCATGTTGACCACCGTCTTCGTCTCCTCGCAGGCCCGGAAGAACGGATCCCAGTAGTGGTCGGGATCGTGCACCGAGGGCAGGCCCAGGAAGGGTGGGATCTCGCTGAAGCAGACGGCCCGGACGCCGCGGTCGGCGTTGCGGCGCACCTCGGCCGCAGCCAGCTCGGCGTCCCACAGGGGCACCAGGCAGAGGGGGATGAGGCGGCCCTTCGCCTCGGGACCGCACCACTCCTCGACCATCCAGTCGTTGTAGGCCTTGACGCAGAGCAGGCCCAACTCCTTGTCCTCGGCCTCGGTGAAGGTCTGGCCGCAGAACCGGGGGAAGGTGGGGAAGCACAACGACGCCTCGAGGTGGTTGACGTCCATGTCCTCGAGCCGCGGCTTCGACCTCGTAGGAGCCGGGACGCATGTCCTGGTAGGTCACGCCGCGCATGGTGACCTCGTCGCGGGGGACCCCGACGGCGGAGTCCACCCGGAGCAGCGGGCGCTTCAGGTCCTCGTAGTACCACCAGTCGGTGGGGAATCCCTCGGACCCGGGCACCACGGTGAGCTTGCCGCCGATGAAGGTGATCTCGCCCATCGGGGCGCGCACGATCCGCGGCCCGACGTCGTGGTACTTCTTCGGCAGGCGGTCCATCCACACGTTGGGCGGTTCGACCACGTGGTCGTCGACGGAGATGATCCAGGGCATGTCGGCCATGAGGGCGAGTGTACCTCTTGGTCTGACGGTCCGTCAGCTGCGGGCGCCCGGCGACGGGCCTCAGACCATAGCCACGCCGCCGTTGGGGCGGATCACCTGGCCGGTCATGAAGCGGGAGACATCCGAGGCCAGGTAGAGGACGGCGGCGGCGATGTCCTCGGGTTCGCCCACGGTGCGGAGCGGGACACCCTTGCGCATGAGTGCGACCAGGTTGTCCTGCTGCTCCTGACCGTAGAACCCGGTAGTCATGCCGGTGATCACGAAGCCCGGGGCCACCGCGTTGACCCGCACGTGCTTCTTGCCGACCTCGACAGCCAGGGACTTGGTCATCTGCACCACCCCGGCCTTGCAGATGGCGTAGCTGGCGATGTTGGGGCTGGGCGCGTCGGCGGCTGCCGACGAGGTGTTGATGATGCTGCCCCCCTCCGGTTGGGTGACCATGATGCGGCCGGCGGCCTGGCAACCGAAGAAGACCCCCTTGAGGTTGACCGACATGATCCGGTCGAGATGCTCCTCGGGCTCGTCGAGGAAGGGCCCCCCGAGCATGATGCCGGCGATGTTGCACCACACGTGGAGGCCACCCCGCTCGGCCGCCACCCGCTGGGCCAGTGCCTCGACGTCGGCCCGACGGGAGACATCGAGGGCCACCCCCTCGGCGGTGCCCCCGTGGGCGGCGATCTCCTCGGCAGTGGCCCCGGCGGTGTCGCCGTGGATGTCGGCGCACACCACGGTGGCGCCGGCGCCGGCCAGGGCCAGCGCGCTCGACCTGGCCGATGCCGCTGCCCGCCCCGGTGACCACCGCCACCTTGCCGTCGACACGGAACGAATCGATGAGGGTGGTGGCTTCCATGGTGCGTCTCCGACCTGTTCTCGTGATCGAGCGGGTTCGCGTCCCGCCGGGAGGTCCCTCCCGTCGATCGGAACAGTAGGTCAGTACAGGGAGGAGGCGGCAGTCTGGTCCGAGCTCGGGTAGGTGTCGTCGGCGTTGTCGTCGCTCTCGACCTTGAACATGGAGGGGGCGCTGATCCCGATGACGTCGGCCGGCGTCCCCTCGGCGCTGTCGCCGGCCGATTTGACCGCGGCGTTGAGCGCTTTGCCCACGGTGGCGGCGATGCGTTTGTGTCCCTCGTCGCCCGGGTGGATGCCGTCGGCCAGGTGATCGGCCTCGATGACGTCCGCGCCGGTGACGAGGGAGAGGGTGGTGTCGCCCCCGATGATGCGGTCCCTGGTCACCGACTCGAAGGCATGACGGATCTCCGACAGCGAGGCACCGAGCTTGTTGGGCACATCCTCGGCGTCGGGCCGGAGCACCGGGCTCACGATCACCACCGGGGTGTGCGGGTGCCCCTGGCGGACCACATCGAGGAAGCCGTGGAACCCCTCGGTGACCATGCCGATGCTGTGGGGGATCCGCGACCAACAGCTCTCGCCGTAGGAGATGGAGATGATCTCGGCGGTGAGGGCAGCGATCTGCTCGGCGCAGGCGATCTCGCCCCGACCGGCGCCGGCGTAACCCAGGTTGACCAAATTGAGGCCGGTCTTGCGGGCGGCGATGGCCGCCCATCCCTGCGCCGGTCCCGAGGCGATCCACCCCTGGGTGGTCCAGTCGCCGTAGGCGAGCCATCGAGGGAGGGCCGGAGCCGGAGCGATCTCGCCCTTCACCGCGGTGAGGGACTGGACGAGCGGCTGCATGCCCTCGGGTAGGTAGATGATGGCCGGCTTCTCGGCGGGGGACGATCCGAGCGCCAGCCGGATGAGGCCGTCACCGAGCACGGCTTCCTCCTCGCAAACCTTTCGGCCACCGCGCCACACCGAGAAGGTGATGCCGGCCCCGTCGCCCCGATAGCCGAGGTTGCCCGAGGTGGTGCGATAGGCGATGTCGATGGCTTCGGCATCGCCTACCAACTCGAGGCGCACCCCGACCGGGACGGCAGCGGCATGCCAGACATCGGCCGGCAGCCGAGCGGTGTCGGTGGGGTTGGCGCGCGGGTAGGGGACGTCTGACGTCGGCGGGAAGGCTGCGCCCCTGATGAACGGCTCGGGTTGCTCGGGTCGCGAACTCATCGCTGATCAGCTCCCATGTACCTCTCCCCTCAGCCGGCCAAAAAAACCACTCTCAGTAGTGGTACGACCACAATACCACTGTGCATGTCATCTTTCACTGGCCCAGAGCCCGAAATCTCGAGTGATTCCCATGGTTCTGGAAAGGGCGCTCGGCGGTCATCCTCGGGCGTCTTGGTGCGATGGGCCGAGCCACTGCGAGCCCTCGGCGGGTCCCCGACCGGCCCCCGGCCGACGATCCATCCGATGGTGCCGGCCAGAGGTCCCAGTCGGACGACCACCTGACCTGGGAGGGCGGGACGGATGGAGACGAACGTCGGCGGTGCCCCCCGCCGAAGGGGGGACTTTGTAGCATGTCGGCGTGCGCCCCGGTTCGACAGCCCAGTGATCCGACGGGTGCGACCGATCCGACGGTCAGCGGCGGCCACGGCCCTCGGCGCCGTCCTGTGCGGCTTGGCTCTTCTCGTCTCGATGCCTGTGGCCGCGGCGGCCGACACCGGGTCGGCGGTGGCCGTTCCCCACACCTACGGCGGTGGGGGCGTGATCGGGTTCGGCGACGCCCAGCCCATCAACCCGATCCCGGGGGCAGGGCTCAACTCGGTGATGGTGGCCATGGCCACGGACCCGGCCTCGAGTACCGCCAACCAGGGGTACTGGCTGGCATCGGCAGACGGCGGCGTCTTCGCGGGCGGAAGTGCCGGCTTCTACGGATCGCTGGGTGCGCTCCAGCTGCAGGGTCCGATCGTGGCCATGGCGGCGACGCCGGACGGCCGGGGCTACTGGCTGGCGGCCATGGACGGCGGGGTCTTCGCCTTTGGGGACGCCCCCTTCTACGGCTCCATGGGGGCCACCCGGCTGAACCAGCCCATCGTGGGGATGGCCTCGACTCCCGACGGCCACGGCTACTGGCTGGTGGCCGCCGACGGCGGCATCTTCTCCTTCGGCGACGCCCAGTTCTTCGGCTCGATGGGGGGCACCCCGCTGGTGGAGCCGGTAACCGGCATGGCGTCGACCTCGGACGGCCAGGGGTACTGGATGGTGGCCGCCGACGGCGGCATCTTCTCCTTCGGCGATGCGCCGTTCCACGGGTCGGGCGGGGGAATGGCCCTCAACGAGACGGTGGTGGGGATGGCTCCCTCCCCGCACGACCAGGGCTACCTCCTGGTGGCCACGAACGGTGCCGTACTCTCCTTCGGGTCGGTCAACTACTACGGATCCCTCAGCGGCGGCTACGGCGGAGTCCCCTCCGACGTCCCCCCGGTGGCCGGCATCGCCCTTACCCCCGACACCCAGGGCTACTGGCTTCTCGAGCCCGACGGCTGGTCCTACTCCTTCTCCAATCCCCCGAATCCATCGGCCTCTCCCACCGCCGCGGCCATCGTCTCGGTGGCCAACAGCCAGGTCAACACCGACCCCGATCGAGGCCTTTACTGCAATCCCTACGGGCCGTGCGAGGAGTGGTGTGCCCTCTTCGCAACCTGGGTGTGGGAGACGGCCGGCGTGCCCATCCCGTCGTATCCGTTCACCGGGAGCATCTTCGACTGGGCCGCGGCCACCACGCGGGTGCTCCCGTCCACCGCCTCGCCGCTCCCCGGCGACGCCGTGCTCTATGGGACGGGGCCCTGGTCGACGGCCACCTCGGTCCACGTGGGCCTGGTGATGCAGGTCTGGCCGGACGGCGCCATCGTGACCATCGAGGGGGATGCCGGGCCAGGACCCAGCGGTTCGTTGGCGGTGGTGGTCAATGGGCCCTATCTCCCGTTCCAGTCGGCGCGCGTACAACGGGATGCCCGTCTACGCCTTCGCCGTTCCCTGATTCTCGTTCCCAGTTGAATGGTGCTGGATGCCCGGTGTCGGTGACTCGTCGGCGGCAGTGAATCTCTCAGCGGCGGTGACTTCTCTTTTGGATTTTATGTAACGGCGTTACAGGGCGGCGGCCAGCAGTTGAGCCTCACCCCTTGAGCCCGCCCAGTAACGGCGTTACAGAAAAACGACGATAATTGTTTCGGGCTCTGCCGGCGTGACCCGCTTCCGTCGACGGGCTGTCGGACCCGAGGCCGGGAGGCGATCGTCAGCCCTCGCCGACGAGTGAGGCCAGCAGACGGTGACGGTGGTCGGCGGCGGAGCCCCACGCCTCGGAAAGCGCCCACGCCCGTTTGAGGAACAGGTGCAGGTCGCACTCCCACGTGTAGCCGATGGCCCCGTGCACCTGAAGGGAGACCCGGGCCGCCTCGGTGGCCGCATCCGACGCGTAGGCCTTGGCCGTAGACGCCATCCTCGACCTGTCAGCCTCGCCCTCATCCAGTGCCCACGCCGCCGCGTAGACCACCGGGCGGGCGAACTCGAGGGCGACCTGGGCCCCGGCCAGCAGGTGCTTGACCGCCTGGAAGCTCCCGATTGGCTTCCCGAATTGGTGACGCTCCCGGGCGTAATCGGCGGCCATGGTGATCATGCGGTCGGTCAACCCGAGCAATTGGGCGGCGGAGAGGACCGCGGCCCGGTCGGCGGTCCTCCGGATGCCCGAGGCGGCCACCTCGCCGGAGGCAGCCCGGGTGTCGATCCCCGGCGACCAGCCCACCCGGCCCAACCGCCGGGTGGGATCGAGGGACGGTACCGGAGTCACCGCCACCTGCTCTGCTCCCACCACATGCATCTCGGGGCCACCGTCGTCGCCGCTCGCCACCAGGACCAGTAGGTCGGCGCCGTCTGCGCCGGGCACCGGCACCGAGGGCTCCGACGTCTGAGCGACGGCTCCGGCGATGCTGCCCTCGGCGATGGCCTCCAGCCAGGCCGCCGACGTGGCCGCGCCACCCGGCACCGCCGACCCCAGTTCCACCAGCAAGGGGGCGGTCAGGGCGGAGGTCTCGAGCAGCGGCTCGGGTAGCGCCACCCGCCCGGCCTCTTCGAGGAGGAGGACCAGATCGACGAGCCCGAGCCCGAGCCCACCGCGATCCTCGGGGACCAGTAGGCCCACCACGCCCAACTCGGCCAGTGCCGCCCAGCGCGAGCTCCGCGCCGACGGGGCGTCGTAGGCGGCGCGGAGGTCGTCGGTGGTGCACACCTTGGCCAGCACCTGGCGGACCGCATCACGGAACTCGAGTTGCTGATCGGTGAAGGCGAAGTGCACGGCGGTCCCGCTGCTCAGCCCCGCGGTAGCCCGAGCATGCGCTCGGCGACCACGTTGCGTTGGATCTCGTTGGTGCCGGCATAGATGGGGCCGGCCAGGGCGAAGAGGTAACCGTCGAGCCACGCCGCCTCGGGGCCGTCGCCGAGCACCTCCGCGCCGGTGCCCAGCAGGTCCAGTGCCGTCCGGTGGATGGCCAGGTCGGTCTCGGACCAGTGGATCTTGTTGGCGCTGGCCTCGGGACCGACCGAGCCGCCGTCGAGCACGCGGGTGGCGGTCCACAGCGTGTTGAGCCGGTAGGCCTCGGCGTCCATCCATGCCTGGGCCACCGCGTCCGCGCTCCGCCCCGCCCGGCCCGGGTCGACCAGCAGTCGCTCGCCGTACAGTGCCACCAGCCGGGCGGCCGCCTCGGTGTAGCGGGCCGGGCTGCGCAGGCTGAGCCCGCGTTCGGAGCCCGCGGTGGCCATGGCCACGTTCCACCCCTGGTCGACGCCGCCGAGCACCTGGTCGTCGGGAACGAAGACGTCCTCGAAGAAGATCTCGGCGAATCCGGTCTCCCCGTCCAGCTGGGGGATGGGGCGGACCGTCACGCCCGGAGTCGACAGCTCGATGAGGAAGTAGGTGAGGCCGCGGTGCCGCTCAGCCTCCGGATCGGTACGGAAGAGCCCGAAACACCATTCTGCGAACGCCCCCCGGGAGGCCCAGGTCTTCTGGCCGCTGAGTACCCACCCGTCGTCCGAGGCTGATCGCACTGCCCGGCTGCGGATGCCGGCCAGGTCGCTTCCGGCATCCGGTTCGGACCAGCCCTGGCACCAGATCTCCCGGCCCGAGGCCATCGCCGGCAGGAAGCGCTCCTTCTGCAGGTCGGTCCCGAACTCGAACATGGTCGGAGCCAGCAGGAACACCCCGTTCTGGCTGACCCGCAGGGGAGCCTGGGCCCGCCAGTACTCCTCTTCGAACACCAGCCATTCGAGGATGCCCACCCCGCGGCCGCCGTACTCCTCGGGCCACGACACCACCGACCACCGGTCCTCGAACATGGTCTGCTCCCACCGACGGTGGGCCTCGAAGCCCTCGGCGGTGTCCAGGGAGGGAAGCGAGCCGGGCGGGGGAGCGTTGGCCGCCAGCCACGCCCTGGCCTCATGGCGGAAGGCTTCCTGGGCCGGGGTGAATCGCAGTTCCATCGGTGCGTCCATGGTCGGATCGTCGTTCTACGGGTGAGGAGAGCAATCTGACACACCGCCAGATTTCCGGCAACCACGGCCGATCGGCCAGACTGGTGGGATGCCGAACGCCGTGATCGTCGATGTGGCCCGCACCCCGGTGGGGAAGAAGAATGGCCGGCTCTCCGGGTGGCACGCCGTCGACCTGGCCGCCCAACCCCTGCGAGCGCTGACCGAGCGCAACGACCTCGATCCGGCGCTGGTCGAGGACGTGGTCTACGGGTGCACGATGACGGTGGGCGAACAGGCCATGAACATCGGCCGCAACGCGGCCCTGGCCGCCGGCTTCCCCGACACCGTGCCCGGGACCACCGTCGACCGGCAGTGCGGCTCGGCCCAGCAGGCCATCCACTTCGCCGCCCAGGCGGTGATGTCAGGGGCGATGGACGTGGTCATCGGCGGCGGTATCGAGGCGATGAGCCGGGTGCCCATCGGGTCGACTACCGAGCCAGGGCCGGGAGAGGCCTACGGGCCGACCGTGCACGAACGGTTCGACTTCATTCATCAAGGTCTGTGTGCCGAGGAGATCGCCACGCGGTGGGGGATCAGCCGCGAGGAGATGGACCGGTTCGCCCTCCGCTCCCATGAGCGCGCCGCTAGGGCGATCGCCGAGGGCCGCTTCGACAACGAGATCGTGCCGCTGGACACCCGCCGGGCGACGGTGGTGGACCGGGTGGCCGAGGCCGGCAGTGACGAAGGCGATCCCGCCGGGGAAGGTCCGCTCACCTTCGACGAGGGGGTGCGGGCCGGTTCCACCTACGAGAAGCTGGCGGCGCTGCCGCCCTGTTTCGTGGAGGGGGGCCTGGTCACCGCGGCCACCTCCTCGCAGATCTCGGACGGAGCCGCGGCTGCGCTGATCATGTCCGAGGAGCGGGCCGGTCTGCTCGGGCTGCGCCCGCGGGCGAGGTTCCACACCTTCGCGGTGGCCGCCAACGACCCGGTGATCATGCTGACGGCACCCATCCCGGCCACCACCCTGGTGTTGGCCAAGTCGAAGCTCACCCTCGAGGACATCGACGTGGTGGAGATCAACGAGGCATTCGCGTCGGTGGTACTGGCGTGGGAGCGGGAGCACCATCCCGACATGGACAGGGTCAACGTGAACGGCGGCGCCATCGCCATCGGCCATCCCACCGGCGGCTCGGGTGCCCGCCTGCTGGCCACCCTGCTCAACGAGATGGAGCGCACCGGGGCCCGCTACGGGCTGCAGACCATGTGCGAGGGCGGTGGACAGGCCAACGCCACCATCATCGAACGACTGGGCTGACCGCGCCCAGCGGGCCGGCACGGTCCGACCGGGGCCGCGGCAGTAGTCTGCGACCAGCCGTGACCGAGGCGACCTGGAGGTGGCCTGGGGCGGCGCGACGTGATGTACACGTGGCGCAGCGGCGTCGGGGAGGCGAGTCGGGTGACACCAGGGGGAACAGAAGGGCTCCGCACGGGGCGGCCCTACGTGGTGGTCTCGGCCGACGCCCATGCCGCGCCCGACGATCTGGACGCCTTCTTCTCCTACGTCGACCCCGCCCACCGGGAGGCAGTGGCGGCCTTCGGTGACCTCTCGTCAGTGGCCATCCCCATGTTCGGCGGGGTCGACCCCGGGCAGACCGACGAGCCGGACCCGATCCGGGCGGTGGCCGCCCGGCGTCTGGCCGGCATGGGCGTCGACACCGAGGCGGCGGCCGAGTGGTTGGCCAACTACAGCAGCCAGTGGGTCTTCCCCTCCGACGCCGGCGGGCGGCGTCTTGCCGCGCTCGAGGAGCAGGGGATCCACGCCGAGGTGGCCTTCCCTGGCCCGGTGCTCGGCGGCGGCCTGTCTCCGGCCATGTACCTGGGTAGCCAGACCAGCAAGGGGCTCGAGGTGGTGTGGCCGGCCCTGCACGCCTACAACCGCTGGCTGGCGGAGTTCTGCGCTGCTGCTCCCGGGCGCCGGGCCGCCTGCATCCCCATCGACTTCCACGACATGGACCGCGCCGTGGAGGAGATCGCCTGGGTCCGCGACGCCGGCATCTTCGGGGGGGTCATGCTTGCCGGCCATGTCGATCAAGTCGGGCCTGCCCGGCTATGCCGACGAGTACTACGAGCCATTCTGGAGCGCCTGCGAGGACCACGACATGGTGGTCAACCTGCACACCGGGGCCTCGGGCAACGCCACCGACGCCAAGCAGCTCTACGACGACAAGCATGGCGGCTTCCTCGGGCTCTACGAGGTCTTCGTCTTCACCCGTCGTCCCCTGTGGTTCATGATCTTCGGCGGTGTCTTCGATCGCCACCCCAACCTCAAGGTGGTGGTCACCGAGAACGGCGTCCAGTGGCTCCCCTCCCTGATCCGGGACATGGAGTCGTTCTTCGACACCCACGGCGGGGCGCCGGTGCGGTCCTACCTCAAGCTCCGCCCGGCGGAGTACTTCGACCGCCACGTCTTCCTGGGCGGTTCGCTGATGAAGCGCTACGAGGCCGAGATGCGAGACGAGATCGGTATCGAGCGCCTGATGTGGGGGGCCGACTATCCCCATCTGGAGGGGGCGGCGCCCGTCCATCGGCTGATCCTGCGGCAGGTCTTCGGAGGGATGCCCGAGGAGGACATCCGGCGCATGCTCGGTCTCAACGCGGCGCGCGTCTTCGGTTTCGACGTCGCCCAGCTGCAGGCGGTGGCCGACCGGGTGGGGCCGACGGTGGCCGACCTGTCGACGACGGTGACCATGGACGAGATCCCCAAGACGTTCAGCTGGAGCCTCGCCCGCCCGGTGCCCCTCTCCACCTCGGCGGCGGCAGCCACCTGACCCGAGGCCTGCTACCAAGAGGGCCGATCCGATGACCAACCCCTACTCGGCTACCTCCACCGTCTCGAGTGAGAGATGCTTGTTGAAGTCGACCCGGTCGGCCCGGGTGGGGCGAGACATCAGGTAGCCCTGGTAGAGGTCGCAGCCCAGCTCGGTCACCCGCTGGAGCTGGATCGGCGTCTCCACGCCCTCGGCCAGCACCACCAGGCCCAGGGCCTTGCTGAGCTGGACGATGGCGGCGACGATGGCCTCGTCGTTCTCGAACGTCCCCAATCCGTCGACGAAGGACTTGTCGATCTTGAGGATCTTGACCGGGAAGCGCTTCAGCTGGGCCAGTGACGAGTAGCCGGTGCCGAAGTCGTCGATGGCCAGGCCGACCCCCATTTCGTGAATGCCGCCCAGCATGGCGATGGACGCCGACGTGTCGCTCATCAGCATGCTCTCGGTCACTTCCATCACCAGGGCCTCGGGGGGGAGACCGGAATCACTCAACGCCGACGAGATGGAATCGAGCAGCTCCGGGTCGCTCAGCTGGTGGGCCGATAGGTTGACGGTGATGTAGGCGTCACCGGCCCCCGGCAGCTCCTTGCGCCAGGCGGCCATGGTCTGGCAGGCCTCCCGTAGCACCCAGCGACCGAGCGAGAAGATCAGGTCGGTCTCCTCGGCGAAGGGGATGAACTCCATCGGGCCCAACAGGCCCCGCGACGGATGGTGCCAGCGGACCAGCGCCTCCATGGCCACGATTCGGTCGGTGCCCACCTGGGCGATGGGCTGGTAGTGGACGGCCATCTCGTTGTGGTCGATCGAGTGGCGCAGATCGTCATAGATCTCGAGGCGGGCCACCGACTTGGCCCGGAGCGACTCGTCGAAGACCTCCACCCGCGACCGCCCCTTGTCCTTGGCCTGGAACATGGCCACGTCGGCCTGTTGGAGGATGTCCTGGGCGGTCTGGCGGCCCCGCATGACGAAGGAGACGCCGACGCTGGAGGTGACCACCACGTTGCGGCCGGTGCTGAGCTGGACCGGCTCGGAGAGCAGTCTCGAGTACTCGGAGGCCAGGCTGACGGCAACGTGGACATCGTGGACGTTGCGGCACAGCACGACGAACTCGTCGCCCGAGAAGCGGCTGACCACGTCGCCGCCCCGGACCGCCGACTTGAACCGCTGGGCCAGGGCCAGCAGCACCTCGTCCCCGCTGGCGTGGCCGAAGGAGTCGTTGACCAGCTTGAAGTGGTCGAGATCGATGAACAGGACGGCCAGGTTGGTGCCCCGCTGCATCGACACCATCAGCTCCCGCTCGAGCTCGTCGCTGAACAGCGATCGATTGCCGAGCCCGGTGAGCGAGTCGTGGTAGGCGAGCCAGTGGAGTTGGGCCTCGGCGGCCTTCCGGTCGGTGACGTCGGTGAAGGAGCACACCACCATCGGTGCCTCGCTCTGGCCGGCTCCGGACAGCAGGCGGGAGCTGAGGGAGAGCCATTGCCGTTTGCCGGTGCCGTCGGTTACGCCGATCACCATGTCGTCCTCGGACTGCCCGGTCTCGAGGGTTCGGGCATGGGGGAACATGCTCGCCGACAGCGGATGGCCGTTGGCCTCGATGGCGATGGTCGCCCCGGTGAAGATCTGATGGCCGCTCCCGGCCAGCAGCCGGTCCCCGAGGATACGAGCGGCCGCCTCGTTGTGGGCGCTCACGTTGCCGAACTCGTCGAACAGCACGATGCCTTCGCTGAGTGATGCCACCACCGCCTCGTACCGCTCCTCGGCCGCCCGCCGGCCGGCCTCGGCCTGGCGCGCGTCGGTCAGCTCGGTGCACACCACGACCCAGCCGGAGGGCTGGGTGTCGTCGTCGATGAGCGGGTCGATGGACACCAGCACATCGACCTCGGAGCCGTCCTTGCGGCGGTGGATCCTCTGTCCCCGTTCGAGGACCGAGGCGCTCTCGGTGCGGTTGGCGGTGACCACGGCACTGATCGACAGCCCGGACACCTCCTCCTCCTCCCACCCGTAGATGGCCTGGGCCGCCTCGTTCCAGCTCTCGATCCTGCCGTCGGCGTCGATACCGATGATGGCGTCGGAGACGTGGGCGACCAGGCTGGCCCGGTAGCGGTTGGCGGCCTCGGCCGCCTTGCGCTCGGAGATGTCCCGGGCGATCACCTGATAGGCCGGCTCGCCGGCCCAGCTGGTGCGGATGCTGGTGATCTCCATCAGCTTGACGGTGCCATCGGGAAGGAGGAAGCGGATCTCCCCGTGCTCGAAGAACTGGCCCGGTTCGGTGAGCTGCGCCAGACGCTCGGCCACATCCTCGAGGTCGTCGGGATCGGTGAAGTCGGTCATCAAGCTGCCGTAGTACTGAGCGAAGACCTGGGCGTACTCCTCGTCGGTCTCGGCGCCGATCAGCCGCCCCATGGCCCGGTTCCCGTAGACGAAGCGCCCGTTCTGATGCACGAACACCACATCGGGGGAGACCTCGGTGAGCAGCCGATAGCGGTCGACCATCTCGCCGAGCTCGCGCTCGAATCGCTGTTGGGCGGTGACGTCGACAACCACGCCGACGTAGAAGGCCGGGATCTGGTCCCCGGGGAGCTCGGTCGAGACACCCGGCGCGGGCATGGGCGACGCCCGTACCACCACGTGGTGGATGACGCCGTCGGGGCAGTGCACCTCGCGGTGGAGGTCGAACTCGGACGGGGGAACCCCGTGGCGGATGGGGGCGAGGATGGGGGAGAGGAGTGAGTCTCCGAAGTCGGCGCCGTCGGCGAAGCGGGGGGGAGCGCAGGACTGGTCCGGGTCGTCGTCCGGCGACCCGTCCTGGCGGTCCTCATCGGCGGCCACCGAGGATCCGGCCACCGTCGGGTCGTCAGCCAGCACCGAAAAGCCGCGGATGCCCTCCTCGAACTCGAACAGCCTCTCGATCGGGGACGACCAGACGACCACGTCCTTGGTCGGGTCGTAGACCCAGGTCACCGAGGGCAGTTCCTTGCCCACCATCTCGATCGCCTCGGACAGCTCGAAGGCCCGATCCCCGATTCCGGGCTGGTCGAGCTCCACGCGATCGAACGAGACCCGCGAGCGCCGGTCGCCAAAGCTACTCGTGGTGGCCATAGGTGTGAGGTATCGGCCTGATCAGGGCCGACCTTTAGCCGTGAGCCCCGTACCCCCTCCCTGGTGGGGGTGGTATTCCGGCCCAGACGGATCGGTGCCCGGGGCCCATTCCGATCAGGCGGACCGGGACCTCATTCGTCGGGCTTCTCGATGAGGACCACGGTGTTGTAGCCACCCATGCCGATCGACGACTTGGCCACCAGCCCCGGAACCCTGGGACTGCGCCCGTCGACGAGCTTCGGATGACCCGGCGCCACCTGGGGCGGGGCGGGGACGAACCCGGTGGTGAACGAGTAGATCGTGGCCAGTGTCTCCACCGCGGCCGCTGCCGATTGACAGTGACCGACCAGGGGTTTGACCGAGAAGATCCCGTGGGCGCTGGGGAAGATCTCATCGAGGACCCGCATCTCGGCGGCGTCACCCCGGCCCGTGCCCGGGCCGTGGGCGTTGAGGTAGGCCACGTCCTCGGGGGCGACCCCGGCATCGGCCAAGGCCAGCCGGAAACAGCGGAAGAGCTCCTCCAAGTCCGGCGCCACCCCCACCAGGTTGCAGGCGTCCATGGTCATCGCCCCGCCGAGCACGGACGCATAGGAGCCGTGCTCCTGCGAGGACACCACCATGGCCACGGCGGCCTCACCGCCGACGAAGCCGCGGCTGCCCTCTTGGAAGGGTCGGCAGGCCTCGAAGGCCGGCATGCTGAGGATGGCAGCACCGAGGTCGCTGAACCCGCGCAACACCTGGGGCACGCCGCAGAGGTCAGTGGCCAGCAGGATGACGTCCGACGCCACCCCGGTGTCGAGCCACGACTTGGCGGTGATCATGGCGGCATTGGAGCTGGCGCACATGGCCGAGACCGACATGGTCGGCCCATGGAAGTCGTTCTCCTTCATCAGCTGGGAGATGACCGTCGAGGGCAGCATGTTGACCCACGTCTTGGGTCGGACCTTGCTGTTGCCCGACCGGTAGAATTCGCTCCACGTCTCGATGTCCCCGGCCTCGATGCTGTGGACCAGCCCGACCACCGGCCCGGGCTTCCAGCCGCGCTCGAGGGCATCGGTGATGGCCTCGCGGGCGGCAAATCGCGCCGCCCGCATGAACCGGCTGGGGCCGTCGCTGCGGTCGCCACCGTCGGCGATCAAGGAGAGATAGGCCTGTCCACCGTCGACGAAGCCCTCGAGCCCGGTGGTCAGCTTCACGGCGCTCTCCCCGAGCAGGAACCCGTCCCAGAGGTGCTTGGCACCCCAGCCGAAGCCGGTGACGGCGCCGACACCGGTGATGCTCACCGAGGAGTGGCGTCGACTCCCGCCAGGTGCGGTGTCGCTCGAGGACGGCTGCACTGCTTCCGACATCAGGACTCCTCGAAATGGTGCCATTCAGTGAATTGAGGACCCGAGGGCCTCCAATCCATTGAACTTGGGCAGGGCGGGTATGGCGTTCAAAACCAGGACCATCAATGTCGGTTAGGACAATGGAAGATTATTGCTCACTACCAGGCTGGACACAATGGGCAATCTGCGTCATTCAGGGGCGGATCATTGACCGTGGAACTCCATCCACTGCGAGGGAGCCCCAGGCCTCCTCGGGTCCCCGAACCCGCTCCCGGCATCGGCGAAGTCCCAGGTGAATGCCGTGCGACACCCACCGGTGGGCGGGAAAATCGCCGGGTCCGCCGGTTGGGTCGGCCGGTCAATACCAGCCCCGGCGGGGCCCCGAACCAGCGATTGACGCGTTGATGGTCCGACCGGTGAACAGGCCAATGCAACCCGACTGCCATCGGGCGTCCCGGCGGCGCCGTTTCTGCCGGTCAGGGCAGGAGTGCGGTGGTGAAGGCGGATCGGCTCATCGCAGCGGGCGGGGACCGGCCACGGCTTCGACCAGCGACACGGCAAGGGGGAGCCACGCCTCGACCGAGCCGGTTTGCCGGGCCAGGTCGACCAGTGCGGAGGCGCTCTCGCCGAC
The DNA here is from genome assembly GCA_963774885.1 of uncultured Acidimicrobiaceae bacterium. Lineage (GTDB taxonomy): Bacteria > Actinomycetota > Acidimicrobiia > Acidimicrobiales > RAAP-2 > Bog-756. The sequence continues at coordinate 14,154 of CAVZGQ010000002.1, read as the reverse complement.
CAGGTTGTGCACGGGCGCGTCGGGATCCTCGGTCGCCCGGACGATGGCCTCGGCCACGTCCACCGGGTCGCCCCCGAGCGCTTCCACGCTCTTCTCGAAGAAGTCGATCAGCCACGCCTGATCGGCTTCATAGGGATCGGACCGCGGCGCCCTGCCCCGGTCCCTCGAGTTACGGACCATCTCGGTCTTGAAGAAGCCGGGATCGACACAGGCCACCCGCACGTCGATCCCGTCGAGTTCGATGAACAGCGACTCGGACAATGCGTTGAGCGCGTGCTTGCTCGCCGAGTACCAGCTCGAGTACGGACTCCCCGGCAAGCTCCCCGACACCGAGGAGACGTTGATGATCACCGCATCGCCCTTGGCCCGCATGGCCGGGAGTGCGGCCTGGATGGTCCGGACCGGGCCCCAGAAGTTGGTCTCCATCACCGCCCGGGCCTTCTCCAGGTCGGTGGTCTCCACTGATCCGAAGCAGTCGATGCCGGCGTTGTTGACCAGGATGTCGATGGCCCCGTGGCGGGCCTCCACCGCGCCGATGGCGCTGGTCACCGAGGTGGTGTCCTTCACGTCGAGGGCGAGCAACTCGATGTCCAGTCCCTCGGCCGCCGCCCTGGCGACCAACGTGTCCGCCTTGGCCAGGTCCCGCATGGTGGCATAGGTGGTGTGGCCGCGTCGGGCGAAGGCGAGCGCTGACTCGAGGCCGAATCCGCTGCTGCATCCGGTGATCAGCACGACACTCATGGCGCGCCTCCTCGGGGTCCGGTCGGCGCCCCGAAGCGGTCGAGCACCGCCGAGGCCTCGGCCACGATCCGCTGGATCAGCTCGGCCACGGTCGGCAGCTCGGTGATCTCACCCACCACCTGGCCGGTGGGCAGCACGCCCACGTCGGTGCGGCCGTCGACCAGCGCCGCCTTGGTCATCATCGGGGCGTTGGCAGCCATGACCACCTGGGGCCACGACAGCTCGTTGCCCGCCTTGAGGGAGCGCCCCTCCCGCATCAGGGCGAGCAGGGAGGTGTCGGTCTCCCGCCGGAAGGCCCGGGCGTTGGCCAGCGCCCGGGGCAGGTTCCGCAGCCAGCTCGATCGCTCGAGGTGGTCGATCAGCTCGGTACGGATGACCCGCTGGGGCGCCCCGTCAACTGCGGTGGAGACCACCGTGCCGGTCACCGGGGTCCCCAGGTAGACCTTCTTCACCTGTTCGGGGACCCGGCTCTCCTGGGTGAGGAGGAAGCGAGTGCCCATGGCGATCCCGTCAGCGCCGTAGGCGAGGGCGGCCACCAACCCCCGGCCGTCGAAGAAGCCGCCGGCGGCGATGACGGCAACGTTCTCACCGACTGCGTCGACCACGGCCGGCGTCAGCAGCGAGGTCGGAACCGAACCGGTGTGGCCCCCTCCCTCGCCCCCTTGGGCGATGACCGCGTCCACGCCCCATTCGGCCACCTTCACCGCGTGGCGCGGGGCACCGATGGTGGGCATGACCACCAGGCCGGCAGCGCGGCAACGGGCAACCAGCTCGGGCGAGGGAGCCTGGGCGAAGCTGGCCACCCGGACGCCGTTGTCGATCATCAGCGTCACCCGCTCGCCGACGTCGGCCACGTCGGTCCGCATGTTGACCCCGAAGGGCCGGTCGGTGCGGGAGCGGACCTCGGCGATGGCGGTGACCAGCTCGGGGTAGGTCATGGTGGCCGAGGCCAGGATGCCCAATCCCCCGGCCTCGGCGGTGGCCGCCACCAGCCGCGGGCCCGCCACCCAGCCCATCCCGGTCTGGACGATGGGGTAGCGCACCCCGACCAGCCGGCAGAACCTGGTGGTGAGGGCCGGGTGCACCCGAACGGCGGGCTGGCGATCGGTCACGCCCGGATCTCGCGGGTCGCGTAACGATCGGGGATCGAGCACGGTGCGAATCAGCTCGAGTTCCTCGGGCGTGGGCAGGCGGGTCATCGGTACGTCGGTGGGTGCCGCCAGGTCGAATCCGGTGGCCTCCTGGATCTGTGCCACCGTCACCCCCGGGTGGACCGAGCGTATGCGCATCACCTTGTCAGGCGTCTCGAAGTCGAAGACCCCGAGGTTGGAGACCACGTGACGAATCTCGTGGAACCGGGAGGCGGCGGGCCCCGCCGCCAGCGCCCGGGCGTAGCCCACCCCGGACACCACATCGACCTGGTCGACGAAGGACCGGGTGGAATGGTTGGGCACCCAGTAGCTGGTGGAGTGATTGACGGTGTTGCCGGGGGCCCCCCGCACGCCGACCAGCTGGGCCTTGGGGCGGGACCAGTCCCCGATGGCGCTGATGTTCTGGTTGCCGGTTCGATCGATCTGCGAGGCCATCATGATCAGGTTGCGGCGACCCGACCACACCACGTCGAAGACCTTGCGGTAGGGCATGTGGGATTCCACCACCAGTGACGAGGGCGCGGCGCCGAGGGGCGGGGCGCCCACCACCAGGGCCGCATCCCCGTCGGTCAGCACCAGGTCGGGGGCGAAGGTGAGGCGGGCCAGGCGGGCGCCCAATGCCGGAGCCGTCCCGAAGGCGCTGGCCATCACCTCGCCGTCGCCCCGGAACACCTCGGCACAGGCGATGGCGCAGTACTCGGCCCGGCTCACACCCGAATCGTCGGCGGAGTGGTTGGTGGTGGTCACCGGCCACCCCCCGCTGCGGCCCCGGAGCCTCGGGCGGCTGACTGGTAGTCGACTTCGGACATCTCGAGATAGCGGGCGGCGAACGCCGACCATTCCCCGGGTTCGCCGGCGGCGGCGACATAGGCCCGCTGGAACTCCTCGTCCCGGGAGTAGTCGGGGACACAGGCGGTGAAGTGGGCCCCCCCGGGGGTCTCCACCACCCCGTCGGTCAGCATCCGGCTGATGCACATGGTCTGGACGGCGCCCTCGGAGGCGAATTGCTCGGTGTCGACGATCTGCTCGGTGGTCACGAACCGTCGATCGGCGGCGCCGAGGAAGACCTCGTCGAAGAACGGGTCGGGTCCGAGTATCTGCCCGGACCCGTTGCGGTCGGCGCGGTTGACATGGACCAGGGTGGCGTCGAGCCGGAGCGCGGGCATGGCCACCAGCTCCTCGGCGTCGTCGTAGGGCGAGGTGACGGTGCGCAACGAAGGGTTGAGCCGGAGGACGTCGGACCCGAGGCCGGCCCGGGTGGGCAGGAAGGGGATCCGCTGGGAGGCGGCCAGCAGACCCAGGTAGAACATGCCCTCGTCGATCTCCATGCACTCGACCGCCCCGGCCTGTCGGGCCGCCTTGAAGTGGGGGTCGGTGGGGATCGAGTCGAGGGTGACGAACCCGAACACCACCTTGGTCACCTTGCCGGCCGCACAGAGGAGGCCGACATCGGGACCGCCGTAGGAGACCACGGTCAGGTCGTCCAGATCCGACCGGAGGATGGCGCGGACGGCGGCCATCGGCTTGCGCCGCGACCCCCACCCACCGATGCCGATGGTCATCCCGCTGCGCAGCTCACCGACCAGGTCGTCGAGGGACATGCGTTTGTCAGCCACGGGCGGGGCCCGATCGGGCGTCGCAGTAGGTGGAAGTGGTCATCGTCGATCCCGTTCGTTCTCGTTCGTTCTCGTTCGGCACTCATCCGGTGCCGTCGTTGTCTGTGGTCAGGTGGAGTCTCTGGTCAGGTGGAGTCTCTGATCAGGTAGAGGTGTCGGCGTCCCGCTTCTCCACGAAGGCGGCCCGTTGCTCATCGGCCACGCCGGCAACGTGCAGCTCGTAGGTGAACCCCTGTTCGAGGCGGTAGCTGGACTTCACGTCGACCGGATCGATCCCGTTGAGGGACTCCTTGGCCCTGCGGATGATGGTCGGGCTCTTGGCGGCGATGTCGGCGGCCACCGCGAAGGCGGCATCGACCAACTCGTCCCGGGGAACCACCCGGAGCACCGACCCGTAGCCGTGGAGCTCGTCGGCGGTGGCAGGCCGGGCGGTGTAGACCATCGAGCGCATGCGGTGCTGGGGCACCAGCCTCGACAAGTGGGTGGCAGCGCCGAGCGCGCCGCGATCGACCTCGGGGAGGCCGAAGGTGGCGTCCTCGGAAGCCACCACGATGTCCGAATTGCCGACGAGGCCGACTCCTCCTCCCAGGCAGAAGCCGTGGACGGCGGCGATCACCGGGACCTCACACTCGTAGACGGCGGCGAAGGCGGCAAAGCAACCCCGGTTGGCGCCGATGAGGGCGTCGTCCCCGCGGGCCTGGATCTCTTTGATGTCCACCCCGGCGCAGAACCCCCGCCCCTCCGCCCGGAGGACCACCACCCGGTTGTCGGGGACCCTTCCCGCCTCGGTCACTGTTGTGGCCAGGTCGAACCAGCCCGCCACGTCGAGGGCATTGACCGGGGGATGGTCGATGACCACCTCGCCGATGCCGGGGTGGCGTTGGTGGTACGTGATGGGCATGGCCTGCTCCGCTGGTTCGGAGGCGCGCCCGCTGCCGTTGTCCGGTCCACGAGACATGAGGTATCGCGGGCAGGAGCGCGGGCCCGCACTCGGCGTGATCTGATACAGCGTCAGGACAGTACCAGTCGGAGCCCGGGAGGCAGCTATGGCCACAGTCGATTTCGCTCGTGCATCAGGAGTGCTCGACTTCACCGGCCGGGCCGTCGTGGTGACCGGGGGGTCGAGGGGGATCGGACGAGGGATCGCCGAGGGATTTCTGGCTGCCGGGGCGGACGTGGTGGTCTGCGGGCGCACCGCCGTGGCCGAGGGCGATCTCCCCGCAGCCACCGATGCCCACGGCTCGCTCCGGCGGGCGGTCTTCACCGAGGCCGACCTCCGGGAAGCCGAACAGGCCTCCGCCGTGATCGATGTCGCGGTGGAACGGTTCGGGAGGCTGGACGCCCTGGTCAACAACGCCGGCGGCTCGCCCCAGGCCGACGCCGCAGTGGCCTCCCCCCGCTACTCGGCCTCCATCGTGGCCCTCAACCTGCTGGCCCCGATCTACGCCGCCCAGGCGGCCAACGCGGTCATGCAGGGTCAGGAGGAGGGCGGTTCGATCATCAACATCGGCTCGGTGAGCGGTCTGCGGCCGTCGCCCGGGACGGCCGCCTACGGCGCCGCCAAGGCCGGCCTGATCAATCTGACCCAGTCGCTGGCCATCGAGTGGGCCCCTACGGTACGGGTCAATTGCCTGACCCCCGGGCTGGTGGCCACCGAGGGCTCCCTCGACCACTACGGGGGGCCTCGGGGGGTGGCCGAGGTTGCCGCCACCGTCCCCCTCGGGCGTTTCGGCACACCCCGGGACATGGCCGGGCTGTGCTTGTTTTTGGCCTCTCCCCTGGCCGCCTACGTCACCGGGGCCAACCTGGTGGCTCACGGCGGCGGGGAGCGCCCGGCGTTCCTGACCGCGGTCGAAAAGGTCCTCGAGGCAAACATCCAGTAAGAGGGGCAATTCTCCGACCAAAATGAGACCAGCTCACCCGCTCGCCCAGGCCCGCCACCGGGTCCCGTGGCGAGATCGAGTCAGGCCATCAATCTGCTCAAGTGCAGGGAGTTTGCGGACGATGCTTCTCATGTGACCCCTGAACTCACGACCGTCCCCGATGCGGGCGGTGGTGCCTCGATGCGTCGCGTGGCGGTCGGACCGTGCTGACCGACACCGAGCCCGCGTTCGCGCTGCTCGGCGCGCCGTATCTCGAATACCTGCCGGTCGTCGACCTGTCTTCGGGTCGCCTGCTCGGGATGGAGGCGCTGGTTCGTTGGCAGCATCCCACCCAGGGCCGGATCCCCCCGGACCAGTTGATCCCCGAAGCCGAGGCCAGCGGTGACATCGGTCCCCTCACCCGATGGGTCCTGATGGAGGGCTGCGAGCAGGCCCGACGGTGGTCGCCGAGCATCCAGCTGGGCGTCAACTGCACCATCCACCAACTCCGTCGCGGCGAAGTCTCCAAGGCGGTGGCACGCGCCCTCGAGGAGACCGACTTCAGGAGCGGGCAACTGACGCTGGAGGTCACTGAGGACGCCATCGTCGACTCGGCCGCGTCCGCCGACTTGAAGGCGCTCTCCGACATGGGCGTGCAGTTGTCGGTCGACGACGTCGGCACCAACTGGTCGTCATTCGAGCCGTTCAAGCGCCATTCGATCAGCACCGTCAAGATCGACGGCTCCTTCATCGCCGGCCTCGAGCCGGCGCAGGGAATCAACCGTCTGGTGGTGGAGACGGTCATCCACATGGCGCACTCTCTCGGGATGTCGGCCATCGTGGAGAGTGTGGAGACGGCAGCCCAGGTGGACATCGTCCGGTCGTTCAACGCCGACGCCGCCCAGGGCTTCTTCTTCGCCCGCCCCATGTCGAGTGACGATGCCGTCGCCTTCGCCAGCGGGCCCGAGCTGCCCCAGTTCTCGTGCAAGGAGATCAGGACGCTGGTCTCGTCGCGTACCGGCTCCGAGGGCGTCATCTCCCTCGACGGGCCCGGTTCGGGGACGGCCGCAGCGGACATCGACAGCGCCGACGTCATCGACGAGGAGGCGGTCGAGGCCGGGGTGCAGCCCTCCGATGGGGAGACCGACCTCGATGGGCTCGATCTGACCGAGGCCACGGCGGCGGATGGTGTGACGGCAGACGGCCCGTCCGATGGGCTCGACGACCCGTCGGACCCCTCCCTCGGGGTGGCCTGACCCCTTCGGTCCTGCCTGACCAGCGAGTATTCCCAGCGACCGCGGCACCGCACCCCAAGGGGCGGGGGCGTCGGATCGGACCCGCGTCGGTCGATCCCCAGGGGCTGGCCGCCACCGCCTGGGATGTCGGTATTCCCCTCCGCGGGTGACGTCGGCGACCGGGAGAGTGGTCCCCGGCCCCGTTTTGCCTGTATACCTCTGGCCGTGAAACTCGCCGTCATCAAGGAATCACAGCCCGGCGAGGACCGGGTGGCCCTCGTACCCGAGGTGGCGGGAAAGCTCGCCGGCAGCGGGATCGAGGTGGTCATAGAGTCCGGGGCGGGAGTGGCGGCGCGCTTCTCCGACGAGGAGTACCTCCAATCCGGCGCAACCGTGGCGCCCGACGCCACCAGTGCGCTCCATCAGGCCGCGGTGGTGGCCCGCGTCCAGCCGCCGACGCTGGCCGAGGTGGCCGCCCTCCCGGCTGGAGTCTCCACCATCAGCTTCCTCCAGCCCATCGCCTCGGCCGACGTGGTCAAGGCGCTGGCCGACAAGGCTGCCACCGTCTACAGCCTCGATCTGCTCCCCCGCATCAGCCGAGCGCAGTCGATGGACGCGCTCGTCATCTCAGGCCACGGTGGCCGGCTACCGTGCCGGCCTGGCCGCGGCCGATCATCTGGCCAAGTTCTTCCCCATGTTCATGACCGCGGCGGGCACGGTACCTCCGGCCAAGGTCCTGGTGATGGGGGCGGGGGTGGCCGGGCTGCAGGCCATCGCCACCGCCCGGCGCCTCGGAGCGGTGGTCCGCGCCTACGACGTGCGGGCGGCGGCAAAAGAGGAGGTGCAGAGCCTGGGGGCCAAGTTCGTCGAACTCGACCTCGAGACCCAGGACGGCGCCGGTGGGTACGCCCGGGAGCAGTCGGCGGAGTACCTGGCCAAGCAACAGGAGCTACTGGCCGCCGAGGTGGCCGCGTCGGACGTGGTGATCACCACCGCGCAGATCCCCGGGCGCAAGGCTCCGGTGTTGGTGACCACGGCGATGGTGGACCGGATGTCGGAGGGTTCGGTCATCGTCGACCTGGCCGCGGACTCCGGTGGCAATTGCGAGTTGTCGGTGGCCGGCGAGGACGTGCTCTTCCAGGGGGTGACCATCGTGGGACTGTCCAATCCGCCAGCCTCGATGCCCACCCACGCCAGCTTCCTCTACGCACGGAACATCGCCAACTTCCTCGGTCTGCTGGTCAGCGAGGGCGAGCTGGCCCCTGATTTCGACGACGAAATCGTGGTCGGGACCTGCGTGGTGAGGGAGGGCACCGTCGTCCACGCCCCGACCGCCGAAGCCCTGGGTCTGGCCGCGCCGGCTGCGGCAGCTCCACCGGGCACGGGCGACGACCCGCCGGGGGACGGCGTCGTCGGGGACCAGAGCACCGAGTCGGAGGGAGAGCGTCCGTGAACACCGGGATCCTCGAGTTCGTGACCATCTTCGTGCTCGCCGCCTTCGTGGGCAACGAGGTCATCGGCCGGGTGCCGAGCATCCTGCACACCCCGCTGATGTCCGGCAGCAACGCCATCCACGGCATCGTGCTGGTCGGGACCATTCTGGTCATGGGCAACGCCCATGGGTCGATGCAGATCACCCTGGCCTTCTTCGCCGTGGTCCTGGCCACCCTCAACATCGTGGGCGGTTTTGTGGTGACCGATCGCATGCTGGAGATGTTCAAGCCCAAGCCCGCCGAACGGCCCCCGAAGCCCGGTGCCGATGACGGATCCGACGACACCGCCCCCGGTGGTGCCGCGTGACCCTCGACACGGGGATCGACCTGGTCTACCTGCTGGCAGCCATCGGCTTCATCCTGGCCCTCAAAGGGCTGAGCTCGCCCAAGCACGCACGCAACGGCAATCTCCTCGGGGCGGCCGCGGCCGCATTGGCGGTCGGGTTCACCTTCGCCTATCCCGAGGTCCGGGCCCACACCCTCAACCTGGTACTGACCCTGGTGGCCATGGTCATCGGCGCGGCCATCGCCGTGCCCGCCGCCCGCAGGGTCAAGATGACCGCGATGCCCCAGATGGTCGCCATCTTCAACGGGGTGGGTGGTGGCGCCGCGGCGCTGGTCTCGGTGGTGGTCTTCCTCATCGAGGCGCCGGGAAAGCCGGCGGTGTACCGAATCGCCGAGGTGCTGTTCGGGGTCCTGGTCGGGTGCGTCTCCTTCTCCGGGAGCGCCATCGCCTTCGCCAAGCTGCAAGAGCTGATGACCGGCAGGCCGGTCACCTACCCCGCACAACAGGTGATCAACGCCCTCGTGGCCGTGGCCATCGTGGCCCTGGCCGTCGGGACCCTGGTCACCGGGAGCGTCCCCCTGCTGGTGGCGACCGCCGTCCTGTCGTTGGTGCTCGGGGTCATCTTCGTGCTCCCCATCGGTGGCGCCGACGTGCCGGTGCTGATCTCACTGCTCAACTCGTTCACCGGTCTGGCGGTGGCCGCATCGGGGTTCACCCTCGACAACAATCTGCTGATCATCGCCGGCACCCTGGTCGGTGCGTCGGGGATCCTGCTGACCCGGATGATGAGCAAGGCGATGGGCCGCTCGCTGGCCAACGTGCTGTTCAGCGCCTTCGGCTCGGTGGTCACCGCCGCCGGGGGCGCGGACGGCTCGGGTGAGACCCGCCCGGTCAAGGCCGGGACCCCGGAGGACGTCGGCGTGTTGCTGGCCTACGCCCGCAAGGTGGTGATCATCCCCGGGTACGGCCTGGCGGTGGCCCAGGCCCAGCACACGGCCCGGGAGCTGGCCGACCTGTTGACTGAACGGGGCGTCGAGGTCTTCTACGCCATCCATCCGGTGGCGGGCCGGATGCCGGGCCACATGAACGTGCTGTTGGCCGAAGCCAACGTCCCCTACGACGAGCTGAAGGAGATGGACGAGGCGAACCCGGAGATGGCCACCGCCGACGTGGCCCTGGTGGTGGGGGCCAACGACACGGTCAACCCGGCGGCCAAGAACACACCCGGCAGCCCTATCTATGGGATGCCGATCATCAACGCCGACGATGCGGCCACCATCGTGTTCCTCAAGCGCTCGATGCGGCCCGGGTTCGCCGGCATCGACAACGAGCTGTTGTTCGACGAGAAGACCACAATGCTGTTCGGGGACGCCAAGGACACTTTGGCCAAACTGGTGGCTGCGGTGAAGGATGCCTAGGAGGCCGGTCCGGGGGTGCGCCCAGGTGGGGGACCGGATGGGGCGGCTCAGCGCAGATTGCTGAGCGCCTCGGTGGCGGGTTCGGTGGCGCCCTCGCCGACCTCGGACAGCTTGGCGAACACCATCACGCCCTGGCTGGTGGGCCGAGTGGACAGCACGGTGACCGCGACCGCTCCCTGGTCGACCAGGTGGGTGGCGTCGTTGACCACGACCATGTCGCCGTCCGGCAGATAGCCGATCGCCTGGCGAGGTTGGCGCCCCTCCCGGATCAGGTCCACCTGGAACTGTTCACCGGGGAGATGGTCGGGGGTCAGCCCGTTGGCGACGGCGCGTAGGTCGACGACCGGCAGCTCCCAGCGGCCGGCCTCGTCCACCACGTTGGAGGAGCACGTCCCGATCCGCAGCCCGGTGCGGCGGGCCAGGGTGAGCAACTTGATGGTGGGATCGTCAACCTCGGGGATCTCGTCGGGGGCGATGTGGACGGCCACGCCCAACTCGCGGAGCGCTTCAGCCGACTCGAGGCCTCGCCGGGCCCGGCGGGACGTCACCGGGTCGGGTGTGGTGGCCACCGACTGGATGTGGTCGAGCACGAACTGGGGGATGACCATCCCGCCGGGGAGCAGCCCGCCGCGTCCCAAGATGAGGAGGAACCGGTCCATCATGGCCGAGCCGTCCACCAGCAGGGCGTGACCCGTGGGTGGGGTGGGTTGCGGCGCCAGGATGCGGGAGAGACCGGCGGCGCGGACGATCTGGCGTCCCTTGACCGTGCCGACTCGCCAGCCGAGGGTGGCCAGGACCCAGGCGATCACCGCGGTGATCAGCAACGATACCCGGATCGGAACAGCACCAGAAGGGGTAGCCCGATGACCAGGCCCAGCAGCATCCCGGTGGTCGAGACGATCGAAGCGGCGAAGGTCTCCCCGGGGGGGGTGTTGCGGAACAGGAACACGGTCCGCTGGAGGCCCTTGTCGACCAATCGGCCGGCAACGCCGCCGAGGACATAGCTGATGGCGGCACCGAGCAACATTCCGACGACGGGTGAGTGAGGGCTGCCGTTGACCGTTCGCCCCAGCTCGAATCCGGCCACCGCCCCGGCCAGTACGAAGAGCAGGCGGAAACCTTCGACGAAGATCATGCCGCCTCCGGCCGATTCGAAGCTGTGGATCGGTGACTTCATGGGGGCACCACTCTGGTTTCGCCGGGGGAAGACGGCCGCACTGCAGCCGCACTGTAATTGTCGGAATTGGGAGGTAAACCTTTAGGGCCGGTCCCTCGACGGCATGGTTGGATGGGTCGAGTGCGGTGTAGCCGGCACTGCCACCGGACCGCGGGTGGCCAATAAATGCACTCAGTGGTAGTCTAATCACTTAGCGTGTGGATTCACCTCACCGCCAGCGGTACTGCGCCCCACAGCCTCTCCTGACGATGATCCCATGAGAATCCTCCGCCGTCCGCCCAGCCCCGCGCCACGTATGGCCAACCCCGCGTTGACCGGCGTCGTCGCCCTCGATGGAGCGATGCCTGGTCACGGTACCGAGGCCGGTGCCGGCCAGGGGCAGTCAGAGGCCGGTACATCTGGCGCCCGGTGCGATCTCCAGGTGGTCGACACCGGCCTGATCGTCGGTCCCGCGAACGGGACGGATCACGGCGTCCCCGCCCTCGTGCCGTGGTCCGACGTGGTCGCCATCAGAGCCGACGACGTGGCCGAGCAGGCCGGCGGAGTGTCGGGTCAGCTGCTCGAGGTGGAACTGGACGATGATGAGCTGCTCGGCGGGGGGAGCACGCATCGGTTTCTCGTTCCGGCCGCCGATGTGGGAGCATTTCTGCTTGCTGCGTCATCGGTGCGGGACATGACGGCGGACGCCGACTCGATCGCTCCTGATAGCGCCACCGGTACACCATCGGGGCCCGCAGCAGTGGTGGCGCTGCGGGCGTTGGCTTCGAAATGCACCGGTGATCGACCCCTCGGGCATGGTGACCCGCAGCACGGGCTCGGCCGGCGACGGTTGGGGCCGATCGTGGTGGGCCTGCTCGCACTCATCCTGCTGAGCGGCAGCACCATCACTACTCTCGGGTCCCGGGCCGGCGGCGCATCGGGTCCCCCGCCTTCCCACTTCGCTGACAATGGCAACGAGGCCCAGGCGTTGCAGGCGCACCCATTAGCCAAATTGCCGGCGGCCACCAGCGCACCGGCACCGGCGCCACCATCCCTGGCCGGCTCGCCTCCGCTCCAGTCCCATGAGATCTTCGGCTACGCCCCGTACTGGACGTTGCCGCAGTCGTCGGGATTCGATGTGCAGGACCTCACCACCCTGGCCTATTTCAGCGTCGACGCCAACCCCGACGGCACGCTCGACGAGAGCGGCTCGGGATGGAACGGGTATGAGAGCCAGGACCTGGTCAACCTGGTCACCCGCTCCCATGCCGCGGGGGACCGGGTGGTGCTCACGGTCACCGACTTCAGCCAGAGCTCGCTCGACGCCATCACCTCCGACCCCAACGCCGGCGCCCGCCTGTCAGCGGCGCTGATCGCAGCGCTGACGGCCAAGAACCTCGACGGCGTCAACTTCGATTTCGAGGGGGAGGGAAGTGACGATCAGGCCGGACTCACCGCCCTGATCACCCAGGTGTCCAATGCCCTGCACGCCGCCAACCCCCACTGGCAGGTGACCATGGCCGTGTACGCCAGCGCGGCGGCGGACAGCGGTGGGTTCTACAACATCGCAGCCCTGGCGCCGGCAGTCGACGGATTCTTCGTCATGGCGTACGACATGAACAGCAAGACCACGCCGAGCGCCACCGTCGCCGCTGGTGGGAGGCGGCTACAACGACACCGAGGCCCTGCAGCAGTTCACGGCGGTGGTGCCTGCGTCGAAGGTGATCCTCGGGGTGCCGTACTACGGGTACGACTGGCCCACCACCGACGGCTCCAGCACGGCACAGGCCACCGGGTCGCGAAAGCCCGTTGAGCGACGGGGTGATCGCGGCGTCGGGTCATCCCACCTACTGGGACCCGACCACGCAGACGGCGTGGACCTCGTACCAGGTGGGCACCCAGTGGCACGAGACCTATTTCGACAACCCGACCTCCCTGGCCCTCAAGGCGCAACTGGCCAACTTGTTCCATATCGGCGGGGTGGGCATTTGGGCGTTGGGGATGGACGGGAACAACCCGGCCATGCTGGCCGCGTTGCTGGGCAACGCGCCGGCCGTCCAAGGACTACCAGACGGGGCCGACCACCACCACCACGTCGGCGTCCTCGACGACGACACTCCCCGGACCACCGGGCACCGGCTATGTCACCACCGGGGTGTGGAACGGGACCACCGTCTCCCTCTCGCCGGTTGACACCCCGCCGACGGAGGGTTCGGCCCAGTATCTCGGCACCCTGAGCCAGCTGTCCACCACCGATCCCGCCCTCACCTGTCTGCAGAACGAGCCCCCGATCGGGGTGTGGAGCTACAGCGCCCTGCCCGGTGTGGACGTGGTGGTGGCGGCCCAACCGCAGGATTGTGCCTCGGCGTTGTGGACGTTCGTCCCCCCGGCCCCGACGGCCGGCTCCGGCGGGAGCCCGCCCACCACTACGACCACTGTGCCAACGACGACCACCACCACCACGGTCCCGACCACCACCACGACCACCACATCGACGACCACCACCACAACCACCACGACGATCCCGTAGGCCGGCCTGGTGCCCGAGTCCGGACCCCAACCGGCACCGAACAGGTGGAATCATCCGATCTTCCGTGGAGGATTCGTCGGGGGGTGAGCATGGGATGCAGCGGGACGATCAGGGGATCCTTCCGATCAGGTCCGAGCGGACGGCTAATCTCGCAAGAGACCTGTCTGCAGAGCGGTCCTGCATCAGCGTGTGGAGCTACAGCTCGATGCCCGGCGTCGACGTGGTCGTCGCCGCCCAGCCACAGGATTGCACCGCCGCACTGTGGACATTCCCGACCCCGGGGCCACCAGCCCCAGAACCGGACCCAGCCCGACCACCACCACGACCACGAGTCCGGCAGCCCGGCCACCACCACGACCACCACCACGACCACGACCACGACCACCACCACCACGGTTCCGCCGACCACCACCACTACCAGCACGACAACGACACTGGGGACCGGCCCAATCCCATTCACTCCGGGTTAGTTGGTCCGCCGGCAACATGATTGCGGCTCCTGGGTCGAATCGGTCCGGCCTGGTTCGGACGGTTAGCCGGACCACCCGAGGCGGGTTCCTTTGCCGTCGGTTGTCCGGTCAATCGAGGTCGTCGGGGCGGGTAATCTCGTCAGGCACCCGGGGGGTGTAGCTCAGCTGGTAGAGCGCTACGTTCGCAATGTAGAGG
>CAVZGQ010000001.1:405000-1692238 GCA_963774885.1 uncultured Acidimicrobiaceae bacterium | reverse complement strand
TCGATACGAGCTACAGGGCTCGATAGGTCGTACACCTCCATTCCCGGAGAACCCCACCTGACCACGATTCCGGTTTGACGAGGTTGATGAGGCCCCAGGGGAGCCAGAACAGCAGTTCGCGACCAGGAACCCCTGGGTCAGTCTGCGGTGCCGTGTTGCCTTCATGGAACCACTTCCAATGCGATTGGTCGGGGCGGTCGGTGCCGACGACGAGCGGACTTCGTTAGGTTGCTTTTGAGACCCAGCGATAGACCTCGCGGGCGACGTAGCGCTTGAGGATCCGGATGACGTCCTGTTTGGTCCGTCCTTCCTTGTCCGGCGCTCGAAGTAGGCGCTGGTGTCGGGGTCGTGGGCGAGGCGGACCATGGCGATGCGCCACAGCGCGCCGTTGGCCTGACGGTCTCCACCTTCGTGTTGGCGCCGATGCCCGGTGTTCTTTCCCGATCGGCCGGGATCGGTGACACCCCGCACAGGTGGGCCCATGCCGCCTCGGAGTGGAGACGTTCGGGGTTGTCGCCGGCGGCCACCAACAGCGAGGCGGCGTGTCTGGTCCGACCCCGAAGCGGGCGAGTAGTTCGGGAGCGGTGGCGGAAGCAGTGCTCGATCTTCTCGTCGAGCTCGGCGAGCTCGCGATCGAGTACTTGGATCCGGTGGGCCAGCGACGAGAGCGATGCCTTGGTGGCGGCGGTGACCGGATCGACGATCTGGTGGGTCGGAGCTTGGCCGCCTCGGCCACCAGAGCCGCCACCGTCAGGCCTTTCAGGCGGCATTGCAGCTGGTCAGGGGCGGTGAAACCCAGGTGGCGCATCTGGACGATGGCCTTTACCCGGGCCTGTCGGGCCGAGCGCTTGGCCACCACCAGGACCCGGATGGCTTCGACGGGACCGTCCTTGGTCTTGCCCGCTCCGATGCTCGACCGCTCAGCGCGGCCCGGGCGGCCTCGATCGCATCGAGGGGGTCGGACTTGCCCTGGTTGCGCCGGGACTGCCGGTTGGGTCGGTCGACTTCGACTACTTCGACGCCCTTCGACGGAAAAACCGGGCCAGGCCCACGCCATAGGAACCGGTTCCCTCCACGCCAACCTTGGTCACCTGGCCGAACCCTCGAGCCACGCGAGCAGGGCTTTGTAGCCAGCCGGCGTTGGCGTCGAACGACTCGGAGCCGACCAGGCACCCAAGGGGTCGAGGGCGGCGGCCACGTGGTCGTCGAGGTGGGTGTCGACACCACCCGTCACCCCGGGCGCAGCTTCTACGATGGTCATGGCCATCCCTTCCTTCTTAACGGTTGAGGGGTGGCACGGCCGTCCCCGATCGGAGTGACGGGCGGTCCGGGTTGTTGGTAGCAACCCGGGCCAATCACCCCAACCTCAGAGACGGGGCGTGCCGTTGTCAATGTGCCGCTGGAAGAGTTCGGCCGACGACGCCCGAGGACGCCTCATGACTGCAAGTCAGACCGAATCTCCCAGTGCTCCCGAAGCTATTGAGGACCAGCTGCGAAGCGGTGGATCCCAACGGCCATTGTCATTGATATGGGGCAGGGCAGGGTTCCTCCACCGACCATAGGGGCCGGACTCTCACTTACAGACCGGGCAGGTGGACAGAAGGGCCGGGAGGGGACGGAAGCGCACACCGGAGATGGCGGGGGGGGGGGTCCTCAATCGGGCTGACGTGAGTGGTGGTAGATCTGGTCGGGATGCAAGCCGAGCCCGTAGGCGGGTGTGCGAATCGTACCGTGGACCCGCAGGACGCCGACTGCTAGAAACTAGAAGCAAAGAGGTGAAATCGGCGGAGACCGGGCAGGGTTTACGGCGATGAAACTGCGGCGGGATAGTCACTGCTCGCTGGCCGAGAGCGAGGGGAGACTCCAATGAACCTGGCCCGCAATGCCTGGCGACTTTTCTTTAGCGGCGTACTCTGCGTGGGCGCCGTAGGAGCCGGCGCTGCCACCCTGACCAGCAATGCGGCCCCAGCGCAGCTCCTATTCGCCACGGCCGCCCTCACCTCGAACGATCCGCTGATGGGCGACGGCGACGCTTTCGGTGACAGTCTCGCCATCAGTGGCGACATCATGGCGGTCGGAGCTCCGGGTGCGACACCGGCCATCGCGCCGACTGGCTCCGAGCACCAAGGCGCCGTCTACGTTCTGCAACGACCCTCGGGAGGGCCTGCCCCGAAGCCCAGACATCGCCCAGCTGACGGCATCGGACGACACGACTGGCAACTCCAACGCCCACCTCGGCATTCAGTCGCGATCGATGCCGACACGATCGTGGTGGGAGCGTCCGGCACTTACGTGAACGGTCAGAGCTATCAGGGCGCCGTTTACGTGTTCACCGAGCCGAATGGCGGCTGGGCGAGCGAGACGAGGCAGCCAAGCTCACCGCCTCCGACGGAGCACGTTCGACTCGCTCGGCGCTTCGGTTGCGATCTCAAGCAACTCGTTGGTCGCCGGGGCACCGGACGCGAGTGTCAACAGCCAGCCGGGCGAGGGTGCGGCGTACGTGTTCACGGAGCCGACCGGCGGGTGGGCGAATGAGACGAGACGGCCAAGCTCACCGCTTCCGACGGGGCCGAGAACGACGATATCGGGAGCTTGGTCGGCATTTCCGGCGGAAAGGTGGCGGTGGGAGCTCCCGGCTGGACGACCGACCTGGGGGCCGTGTACGTGTTTTCCGAGGGATCCGGGTGGACGAGTGAGAACGAGCCGCCGTCTTGACGGCGTCCGACGCGATCCCAACGCGTACCCGGAGCTGGGGATCTCGGTCGCCATCGACGGTGACACGGTCGTCGCCGGTGCGCCTTATGCCGACCCGGGCGGCATCTCATACCGCGGCGAGGCGTACGTCTTCACCGCATCCGGCGGCATCTTCACGACTGGAACCAGAGCGCACGCCTCACGGCGAGGACGAAGCCGCCAACGACTACCTCGGCCAGGCGGTCGCCGTTAGCGGGTCGACGGCAGTCGCCGGAGCAACGGGCGCCTACATCTACGGCGCCGCAAGCGGCGCCGTCTACAGCTTCGACACCACCACCGGAAGCCAGATCCAGAATACGATGCGCCTGGTGATGCCCGCAGCGATCCACTTGGGCAGAGCGTCGCTGTCTCGAGCGACACTGTGGCTGTCGGTGCACCGAACGCAAGCGTCAATGGCTATGGGGATGCCGGTGCCGCCTTCGCCTTCTATCAGGCGCCGTGGCCGACCACACTCACCTCCTGTGATTCGACGGACCTGTTGCAGGCAATCGCGACGGCGGAAGGATCGGGGGGGAACGGACGTCCTATTCGGCGCTGTAGCGGAACGATCACGTTGAGCAGCCCCATCGTGGTCGTGGCGCCCAGACCTTTCCTCGACGCATCGTCGGCCCTGGGTTCCGTCACGCTTTCCGGTGGGAACTCGACCCAGGTCTTCATCGTCTAGGGCGGCGACCTGAACCTCACCGATGTGGGATGTAGCCCGGGTCTTTCTGGGGGCACGACCGGCGGTGGGGGCAGCACCGGACAATCAAGTACGGGAGGAACAGCGGGCACCAGCGGCCCCGCACCAGCCTCGCCTATGCCGAACTCTCCAGGACAGAGCGGCGGGTCCGGCATCGGCGGTTCCTCAGGCGACCAGAGCGGGAGCGGTGGTAGCGGCGGCGGCGGCCAGAGCGGGACCGGTGGTGGGATGTACATCGCGAGTGGAGTGACCGTCACGATCCAGGGTGGCGCTTTCACGAAAGACGAGGCCGTAGGCGGCTCGGGTGGTATGGGCGGAAACACGTCCAGCGGCGGAACTGGCGGCAACGGTGGTAACGGCGGTAACGGGCAAGGTGGCGGCGGCGCATCCGAGGGCGAGAGTGGGTTCCGGGGCCGCCGGTTCCACCGGTGGAAACGGCGGCGGCGGCGGAACTGGCGGAACTGGCGGCAGTGGCGGCACTGCCGATGGCGGTGCGATCTCCAACGGTGGGAACCTCACCATCACCAACACGGTCTTTTCCAACGACCAGGCCACTGGCGGCTCGGGTGGTACCGGCGGAGAAGGTGGCACCGGCGGAGCAGGTGGTACCGGCGGTGGTGGAGGGGATGCTGGTTGGCGGTACCGGCACACAGGACAACGGCAACGGCGGCACGGGTGGTGTGGGTGGCGTTGGGGGCTCAGGAGGGGCCGGTGGTCAGGGGGTACCGGCGGCGGCGGCGGTGACGGGCAAGGTGGTGCCATCTATAACTCCGGGAGCCTCAATCTCCAGTACAACGAGCCACCGTCCGGTACCGTGTGGATTTCGTCCGATTCCGCGTTGGAGGTTCGGGTGGCACCGCAGGCCAGACTGGAACTGGAGGTCGAGCTGGCGCGGCGGGTGCTGGCGGTGGTGGTGGCAACGGGGGTTCGGGTATGGGCGCCAACGTTTCTGGCGGGAACGGCGGGAACGGGGGTACCGGCGGCGGCGGCGGAACTGGCGGTGGCGGTGGTGAAGGGCAAGGCGGGGGCGACGGGTCGAACGGCGTCGGTGGAGCTATTTACAACACGGGCTCGCTCGAGATCCACCGGTGCGACAGGATCCGGCACCGTCTTCATGAGCGATTCAACGGCGGGTGGAGGCGGCGGCATGGTGGTTCGGGTTCCACGGGCGGAGCCGGTGGCGCCGGTGCGGCCGGAGGGACCGGCGGATCGGGCGCCGGTGCGGCCGGAGGGATGGCAACGGCTGGGAATGCTCTGCGCCTCGGTTCGAATCCCAGCGCGGCCGGCGGAGTGGGGGAACGGCAGCGCCGGAGGAACCGGCGGCAAGGGTGCCGACGGCGGCAACGGAGGCAGCGGAGGCGACGCCACGTCCAGCGCCTTTTTTCGAGCAACCCGGTGACCATCACCGGGGGTGCGACCCTGTTCGACAGCGACACGGTGACTAGCGGGAGCGGTGGGACGGGGTGGCAGCCTTGGGATGGAGCGCCCAGCGTCGCCGGCGGCACGGGTGGTATGGGCGGAGCGGGCACACCGACTGGGGCGACAGGGACCAACGGCCCTCAAGGTGTGGTCGGTGCCGCCGGAGTCGTTGGCGGCCGTGGTGACGACGGTTCGTCCCTCGACCCCGACTCGCTCACGCCCGCAGGGGCCCTCGCGAGTGTCACGTCGCCCCGAGAATCCAACTGAGGTCGTCGGAACAAGCTGGCCTTCACCGCGACTGGGCTAGGTGTGAACGGCCAAACGCTGAACTTGACGTCCGTGGCCTCGTGGAGCAGCTCCTATCCTCAGGTTGCGACTATCGGTCCATCGGGCGTCGCAGTCGGAACTGGACCCGGAACGACCACCATCAGTGCCATCGTCGGGACTTTCTCTGTTTCCACCACGTTGACCGTCACCCAAGTGTTCCAGATCTTGACTGCATCGTTGCCAGCCGCACCACCGGGTCACGCCGACGGTCCGGTGACCTCCAGGCGCTCGTCTTGGAACCAGCACCAATCCTTACTCCACCACCTTGAAGGGAGAAGTCTCCTGACCCAAGGGGCTGTCGCCGTCTCCGACCGAGTTTGTAGGGAACCCTGAATTCCAACTGATTGGAGGTTTGAGTTCGATCCCGATCCAGGCCACCGAGACAGTGACCACACTCAATGGCAGGGTGAAGACCAAGACGATTACGACGGTCCAGGCCACCATTCCACTGACCATCATCCAACCGCAGCCAGCGGTGTCGTCGGTTCGCAGGACCTCGGGGCCGTCAGCGGGAGGCACCATGTGTCGATCAAGGGCACGTCCCTGCAGGGTGCGTCCGTGGTCGCGTTCGGTGCCGTCGATGCGACCAGCTTCACGGTTAACGGAGTCGGCACCACGATCACTGCCGTCACACCGCCAGAGGCGGCGGGGCCGGTGGACGTCAGGGTCACCGATCCAGGTGGCACGAGTTCAACTAGCTCGGCTGACGTGTTCACCTTCACCCCATAGGGTCGGCTGGTTCAGCAGGAGGTGGAGGCGTGCCCCTCTTCGCCACGCTGGCGGTGTTGCCCTCCGATCTACATCAGCCACATTCATCGGATCGTCTGACCACTGACGATCCTGCGGGCTATCCAACGCCCCGATGTGCCGGTAGGGGACGCGAAATCGCGCTCATCTCAGGCTCGGACGACGGCAATTCATCCCCGACAAAGTCACTACAAATCAGCACAACTGGTTGGATTAAGGACCGCTCGAGTCCGAATAGCCCCAGTTCAGCACACCGGAAGCAACTAGCTGAACCTCTGGACCGGCCCACCCAGATCTCAGCGGTTGAGCGGCGCTGCGACAGGTTAAATCTCCGTAAGCAGAGGCTCTGTATCTGGCATCTACAGGTGCGGGACTCGACGGACGAGCCTTTGAGGCGTATTGCCAGCTTGTAATATGCCTGGCCATGAACCCGGCACGCCTTCAAGGTCTGGGAGCGGGCGCGCTCAGTTCTTCGAAGATCAACTCGAAGATCAGTCCTACTTTCTGTCCTACAACTACCCGACACAGGCTGATATGGCCCATCAGGAGAGCCGCACGGCCACGCTCGCGACGGCACGTCGACCACCCTGTCGGACGGACCGATCAGACCTACACCATCTTCGAGGGCACGTCCGAGATCCAGCGGCTGATCATCGCCCGGGCCATCTCCGGCGTGCACATCAACTAGGGCACCGTGACGCGGCCTGATTCGGGCTCGCTCAGGGCCGGTGACGGGAATGGGGGAGCGGGGATCGATCCGGACCGGGCGCTGCTCGTGCTCACCCTGTGCACCGGCAACGCCGCCCGGTCGGTGATGGCCGGAGCCATGCTGCGGGGCGGACCGCTGCCGATCGTGACGGCAGGGACCCACGTGGTTGAGGGTCAGCCGATGAGCAAGCGGACTCGGGACGCCCTGGCCTCGGTCGGTCTGGAGGCCGACGGTCATCGCAGCCACCAACTCACCGATGGTGACATCGAGGCCGCCGGGTTGATCCTGGCCATGGCCGGCGACCACGTCGCCTTCATCCGGCGCCGCTACCCCGAGGCGGCGGGGAGGGTGGTGTCGATCAAGCGACTGTGCCGTGACCTTCCTCCCGGGCCCCCATCCCTGGCCGACCGGATCCGTTCCCTCGGGCTGGCCGACCTCCCCATCGAGGCGTGGGAGGACGTGGCCGATCCCGCCGGTGGCCAGGACGACGACTACCTGTCCTGTGCCAAGGAGCTGGCCGTCCTCGCCGCCGAGCTGCTTCCCCGGCTGTCCTGACCCGCCCCCCCGAGGTGGGCCGGCGAACCATCGAGGGGCCCGGGTCAGGCCGCCCGGGTGCCGGACAGGCCAGGGTGGCGGGTCGACAGGTCGGCGCACGCCTCGCACACCTGGTCGGGGATCACGCCGGCCCTCATCAGGAACCCGAAGGCGATGCACCCGAGGCAGATCCCGAACGCCGATTCGAGCAGAGCCGCCACCGCCAACAGGGCCACGGTCACCGACGCTGCCGTGCCCAGCCCGAAGCCGTACCAGAGCACCAGCGCGGTCGAGGAGAAGACCACCCCGATGGCCTGGGCGAATCGTTTGGGCGGCCCGGCCACCAGTCGGGGGTCGGCGCCCAGCCGGGGGGCGATCACACGGGTGGCCAGCTGGCCGAGCGGGCTGAGGGTGGGCCCGGTCAGGACCCGGGCCCAGAACCCGTAGGCCAGCGGGATGAGGATCCACATCGGTCCGAGCACCATTAGGGCCACGCACATGGCCAGCACCCCGCCGGCGACCACTCGGGCCGCGGTCTCGTTCACCGGGTTGGGGAAGCTGAACACCCACATAGTTTACCGGCTCCGTCGGGTTTTGATCCGGTCGGCGAGGTGCGCGTGCCGCCACCCGGTGGGGGTGTCGCCGCGGTCAGGCGGCGGAGACTGCGCTCCGCGGTCAGGCGGCGGAGACCGCGCCGCGCAGCAGGTTGAGCCCGTCGAGGCCGGGGAGGCGGTCGACCCGGCGGTCGATGCGGTCGGCCACCGCCCTCCCGTCGTCGTCCCCGAAGAGGTAGGTGCGGAGGAAGTCGACTTCCAGGTCGGGCACCACCCCGCTGCCCACTGGGGCCCAGAAGTGGCGAAGGGCCCAGCGGGTGAGCCGCTGGGCGGCCCGGCTGTCGGCCAGGCGGGACTTGGCCTGGGTGGCGTAGAAGTCGATGTGGCGACCCTCCTGCTTCATGATGCGCCGCAGCAACTCGCTGAGTGTGGGGTGGTCGGCCAACCGGGCCAGTCGGGCATAGGCGGCCTGTGTCGTCCACTCGTTGACCGCTCCCCAGGTCATGTGCACGGCGGTGAGGTGAGGAGTGATGGCCGAGCCGAGTTGGAAGGTGAGCGGCCGCCATGCATCGCGCTTGGGCAGTCGTTGCCGCAAGGCGGCGATCCTCCCGGGGCCGGCTTGCTCGTCGTGCGCCTCGAGGACGCCGGCGATCGCCTCCCCGTGCCAATACTCCTCGTAGTTCCACAGGGTGAGGAAGGAGGTCACGTCGGGATCGCGGTGGGCCCTGGTCACCAGAACGTCTCGGAGGTAGCACACCGTGTGGCTCTCCACGTCGTGCATGTAGCGCAGGCAGCGAAGTGCCTCGGGGGCCAGCGGCCGTTCCCGGAACGAGTCGAAATCGATGTCCCCGATGTCGAGCTTCTGTGACAGCCGTTGGTAGGAAGTGATGTCGAAACTCATGCCCGGTGTTCGTTGCCGGAAGGGCCCGGGATGATCGGCGGCGCCACCGCAGGAGCGCTGTGGGGCCACCCTCGCCGGGTGCGAACGTCCATGCGCCCGAGGCTATCGCCGCCGAGGCCGTCGGGGCATGGACCGAGGACCGCCCCACCCGCCCGGCCACCGGTCATCCCGATGGGGTGACGGTGTCGAATACGGTGCTGTGATGGTCGAGGTCGGGGTCGAGCGCGCCAGTGATGCCAATCTGGTGGTGGCCGTCGGTCGCTGGCGCCAGCAGGCACTGGCCGAGATCTACCGGCGCCACGGCGGCGCCGTCCATGCCTTGGCCCGTCGGATCCTGCGGAGCGACCCTCCGGCCGAGGAGATCACCCAAGAGGTGTTTCTGGATCTGTGGCGGAACCCCGAGAAGTTCGATGCCCAGCGCGGCACGCTGCGCTCGTTCCTGTTGGCCCGCACCCACGGGAAGTCGGTCGACTTCGTGCGCTCCGAGGTGGCTCGCCGCAAGCGCGAGGAGCGGACCTCACGGGAGACCGCCACCGGCGGCTACGACATCGATCACGAGGTGTGGGACATGGCGGTGGCCGGACAGGTCCAAGAGGCGCTGGTGGCACTGCCCGACGAGCTTCGCCATCCGATCGAGCTCGCCTACTTCGGCGGCCACACCTATAAGGAGGTGGCCGTGATGCTCGAGCAACCCGAGGGCACGGTCAAGAGCCGGATCCGGTCGGGACTGGTCAAGCTGCGGGCCAACCTGACGGAGCGGGGCGTGGAGCCGGCGGGAGCGGAGCGGTGAGCGGGTCGATGTCCGAGCCCAGCCACGCCGAGATCCAGGAGCTGCTCGGCGCCTATGCGCTGGATGCGGTGGACAAGGAGACGGCCGCGCTGGTGGAACAGCACCTCACCACGTGCGTGCGGTGCTCGGTCGAGGTCTCCCAACATCACGAGGTGGCCGGGCTGCTGGCCAATTCCGGTGGTGCGTCACCAGCGAGCCTGTGGGACGGGATCGCCAGCCAGCTCGACGGCTCGACCCCGCCGTCGTGGGAGGGTTTGGCCGAACGGTTGGAGACCGGCGACGACCGCGTGGTCGACCCGAGCGACGCCGCGCTGACCGCCGCCGACGTGGTCCCCATCACCGCACGCACCCGGCGCAGAGGGTGGGTCCTGGGCGGGGCGGTGGTGGGCGCGGCCGCCGCCGTCCTCGCCCTGGTCCTCGGATTGCAGGTGCACCACCTCGACAACCAGGTCACTGCCTTGCAGTCCCACCCGTCGTTGTCGGCCGCCGAGCGGGCAGCGCTGCGGGTACCGACCACCATGGTGGTGCCACTGCGGGCCACGGCCGGCTCTGCGCCATCGCCGACCCGGGCGGTGAGCGTGGTGCTGACCAGATCAGGGACCGGGTTCGTCGAGGCCGGTGGTCTCTCGGCGCTGCCCGGGGACCGGACCTACCAGCTCTGGGGGGTAATCGGCGGCCAGACCATCTCCCTCGGGCTGTTCGGGCCCGTCACCCGGCGTCGTCCCCTTCAGCGTGGCCGGGAACGTGGCCGTCGACGCCTTCGCCATCACCGCCGAGCGCGGCGGTGGGGTGGTCCACAGCAGCAACCAGCCGGTGGTGTCCGGCGAGGTGACTGCCTGACCTACGCCGCACGGGGAGGCCAGGTGGTGGTTCAGACCCGATGGACCTGGCGCAGTCCCGCCCAGGCCAGGTCGGCGAGTCGTCGGGCCAGGTGGGCGGCCTGATCGCTGCGGCCCTCCCCGGCATCGTGGCCGAACCCGACGCCCGCTGTCGCTGACGGCGCCCGCTGGGCGGCGAGCCAGTGCCGGCTGGCGCCCTCGGCCATTCCCACCACCGCATGGGCCAGCAGCAACCGGTGCTCCGGCTCCAGTCCCGCGTCGATGAGGGGATCGATGGCCCGGGCGATGGTCTCCTCCACCCGGCGCAGTGCGGCACCGAGCTCGGGATCGTCGGGCGCATCACGCCCATAGAGGAGGCGAAAGGCGGCCTCGTTGTCGACCATCAGGGCGAAGTAGGCGGCGAACCCGAGCTCGACCTGCTGGCGGGGGCCCTCGGCCTGACTGGTGGCCTCGACGATGCGGTCGACCAGCCGGTGCGAGAAGACATCCATCAGCTCGAGGTACAGCGCCCGCTTCGATTCGAAGTGCTGGTACACCAGCGGCTTGGTCACGCCGGCTTCCTCGGCGATGTCGTCCATGGTGGTGGCCGCGTACCCGTGCTCGGCGAACAGCCGCAGGGCGACGTCGAACAGTTGGCGCCGGCGGGCGTCGGCGGTCAGTCGCCGCCCGGAGGTGACCACCGGCCGCGAGCCGTCCTCGGAGGCGTCGGGGTCGGTGGTGAGTCCGCCGCTCATGGTGGTCATGGTACTCGGGGGTGTGAAACGGCCACCTGCGCACCTTCACCGAGGCGGGGCGGCGGGCGGTCAGCGCTGCGGGAGGATGGCGGCGATCCTGTCGGGCAGGCGCGCCAGCGAGAAGTGGGCCGACGCCACCGCCAGGTTGGCCTCCAGCAGGCCTGGATCGGGAGCGTCCAACCACTGGCCGAGCCGCCCGGTGTCGGACAGTGGGAACCACTCGAACCCGAAGGCGGCGAGCTCGGCGGCCACCGGGTAGGGACCGATGGACAGCGGCCGACGGTGGATGGCCGATTCCACGGTCGGGTTGCCGAAGCCCTCCCAGGTGGACGGGAGCACGACCGCGTCACAGGCCAGGTAGGCGTCGTCCACGGCCCGGCCGACCCCGTCGGCGGTGGGCCCGAGGATCACCGGGCAGGCCGCCGCATCCACCAGGGCGTCGAGCTCGGGGCCGTAGCCGTCCTCGGCCGGGCCGAGCAGCCAGTAGACCGCCCCCAGCTCGGCGGCCACCGCCATCCCCCCGGCCACGTTCTTGCGGGGGATGGCCCGAGTGGGCTGCAGCACCAGTCGTCGGTCCTCGCCCACGCCCAGGGAACGGCGAAACCGGGCCCGCCGGTCGCCGTGGGTCGAGTCGCCGGTGCCGGGGTCGTCCCCCTCCGGCCCTCCGACCGGGAAGGCGTTGTAGATGGTGGTGGCGGTGATGCCCCGGTCGGCGAGCTGGCCGCGGCTCAGCTCGTTGATGGTGACGTGGCTCCAGTGGGGATCGTCGGGCGGTGGCGGGTGGTCGGCCAGGTGGGGACGTTGCCAGGGCAGGTCGTGGTGGTGGAGCACCGCCGGCCTGCCGGCCAGCACCGCCGCGGTCACGGTGGCGGCCCGGGGGTTGAGCGGGAGGGAGCACAGGTTCTCGACCACCACCAGGTCGGCATCGCCGAGGGCGGCGGCCAGCTGGCGCCGGCTCGGTGGCTCGGGCGCGTCGATGGCGAGTCCGGGGAGCAGCCGGTCGACCGGGCCCTGGCCGGCCACGGTGACCACCGAGAACCCGAGGGTGGACAGGGCCCACTGCCACTTGGCCGCCTCGACGGCGACGCCGTCGGATCCGCCCAGGCGGAAGGAGAGGAGGGCGGCGGTGGGAATGGCGTCACCGTAGCGGTGGTCGTGGCGGCCACGGTCCGGACCGGACAGCGGTGGCATGGTCGGGATAGCGTCATCCGGTGCCCGAAGACCTCCCACCCGACCCGTCGGCGACGGTGGAGGAGCCGCCCGGGGGCGATCTCCTGGCCGAGCGGGCCGGCCCGGTGTTGACCCTGACCATCAATCGACCCGAGCAGCGCAACGCCATGACCTGGGAGGTCATCGGCGGTATCCGCCGCCACCTGGCTCTGGCCAAGGTCGATCCCGCGGTACGGGTGGTGGTGCTGGCCGGCGCTGGCGACCGGGCCTTCTGCGCCGGTGCCGACCTCTCCGGCATGGCTCCCCGGTCGGCCGGGGGGGCGGGCGACGAGTTCGCCGACCACCACACGGCCCGGGGGTGGCTGGCCGAGCTGTTCGAGGAGATGTGGCATCTGGGCAAGCCCATCGTGGCCCGGGTGCAGGGATGGGCCATGGCCGGCGGGTTCGGCCTGGCGCTGGCCTGCGACATGCTCATCGCCTCGGAGCAGGCCCGCTTCGGGGCACCAGAGCTCAACGTGGGACTGTGGCCCTACATGGTGACCGTGCCCATGCTGCGGTCGATGTCCCCCAAAAAGGCGCTCGACCTCATGCTCACCAGTCGGGTGGTGGGCGCCGAGGAGGCCGAGCGCATGGGGTTCGTCACCCGGGTGGTGCCCGCCGAGCGGCTCGATGCCGAGGTGGCCGAGGTGGCCGAGGTGCTGGCCTCGAAACCACCGGGGGTGATGAGGATGGGCCGCGAATCGTTCTACGCTGTGTTGGACTCGGCGGCGACAGAGGCACTGCCCTATCTGCACGCCATGCTCACGGTCACCAGCCAGACGGCCGAAGCCGCCGAGGGGATCGCCGCCTTCCTCGAGAAGCGGTCGCCGTCCTGGCAGGTGGCCACCGACGACACCCACGCCCACTGAGATCCGAGGAGCACACCCCGATGGCGAAACGAGCACTGATCACCGGCATCACCGGTCAGGACGGCTCCTATCTGGCCGAATTCCTGCTCGACCAGGGCTATGAGGTCTGCGGCATGGTCCGTCGATCCAGCACCCTCAACTTCGAGCGCATCGCCCACATCCAGGACCGGATCACCCTGGTGGCCGGGGACCTCCTCGACGAGGTGTCGATGATCAACATCCTGCGCGACAACCACCCCAACGAGGTCTACAACCTGGCCGCCCAGTCGTTCGTCCAGACCTCGTGGAGCCAGCCGGTGCTGACCGGGGAGACCACCGCGCTGGGGGTGACCCGGGTGCTCGACGCCATCAGGATCGTCGATCCGGAGATCCGCTTCTACCAGGCCAGCTCGTCGGAGATGTTCGGGAAGGTCCTCGAGGTCCCGCAGTCGGAGTCGACGCCGTTCTATCCGCGCAGTCCCTACGGCGTGGCCAAGGTGTACGGCCACTGGATCACGGTCAACTACCGGGAGAGCTACGGCCTCCATGCCTCCTCGGGCATCCTCTTCAACCATGAGTCGCCCCGGCGCGGCCTCGAGTTCGTGACCCGAAAGGTGACCCACGGGGTGGCCCGGATCAAGGCCGGGATCGACGAGAAGCTGGCGCTGGGGAATCTGGACGCCCAACGGGACTGGGGGTTCGCCGCCGACTACGTCCGGGCCATGTGGCAGATGCTCCAACAGGATCGACCTGACGACTACGTGGTGGCCACCGGTCAGACCCACTCGGTCAAGGAGCTGGTGGAACTGTCCTTCGCCGCCCTCGACCTCGACTGGAAGCAGCACGTCGTTACCGACCAACGCTTCCTGCGCCCGGCCGAGGTGGACCTGCTGGTGGGTGATCCGTCGAAGGCGGAGAAGACCCTGGGGTGGCACCGCGACGTCGAGTTCGCCGAGCTGGTCCAGATGATGGTTGAGGCCGACCTGGCGCTGGTCAAGAGCCAGATGGCCTGAGCTGGGTCCCGATGGCCGGACTGGCGGCGATCCACGCCGACCCCCTCGGCCTGCTGGTGGCATTCGGCGCGGGGATGCTCTCCTTTCTCTCCCCGTGCGTCCTGCCCTTGGTGCCGGCCTACCTCTCGATGGTGTCGGGCCTGTCGGCAGCCGAGCTCGGCGCGGTGCGGCCGGCCACGCGGCCGGCCGCACGGCCGGCACCCACCTCGGTGGCGGTGGGCGCAGCGGTTGGGGTGGCGGTGGGCGGGCCCGGCGGCCCGGTGATCCACGCCGACCCCGGCGACGACCGTCTGCCACCGGCCACCGACGCCGGGCCGACGCCGGCTGAGCTCCACCGGGAGCGGGCCCGGCTGCTGCGCGGGATCCTGGCCTTCGTGGCCGGCTTCACGGTGATCTTCACCATCCTCGGCGCCTCGGCGTCGGCGCTCGGCCGGTTGTTGCTCACCAACCAGCGTGCGCTCCAGACGGTCTCGGGCATCCTCATCGTGGTGTTCGGCGCGCTGTTGGTGGCGGTGGCCGCCGGTGTGCAGCTCCCCGGCGTGGTGTCGGCCGAGCGCCGCTTCGTGGTCCGGCCCTCGCTGCTCGGGGCCTGGGCCCCGCCGGTGATGGGGATGGCCTTCGCCTTCGCCTGGACGCCGTGCATCGGGCCGGTGCTCGGCAGCGTGCTCACCCTGGCCGCCGGGACCGGGGGATCGGCCGCCGGGGGGATCGCCCTGTTGCTGGCCTACTCGCTCGGGCTCGGCGTCCCGTTCCTTCTCACCGGACTGGCCTTCGGCCGGATGACCGACGTGCTGGCCCGGGTGCGGAGCCGGCTGCGGTGGGTCGACCTGGTGGGCGGGGTGGTGCTGGTGCTCTTCGGGATCCTCCTGCTCACCGGCAACGTGACCGTCGTCTCCGATCACATCGCATCGTGGCTGCGAGACCTCCACCTCGATCGGCTGGCCACCAGCTGAGTCCCCGGTCCGGGCACGCAGTCCCGTCCTTCAGGTCGGCCGGTGGGAGCACCGGGGGCTCGCCTGGCTCCCCGACCCCGGCCCTCGTAGCATGTGGGACGGCCATGGCCCCACCTGTCCCTCCCTCCCCAGCAGTACTCCTCCGTGACGCGGTCGCATTGTCGGGGCGCTTCCCACTCCTCGCCGGTGTCGACCTCGAGGTCGCCCCGGCGGAGACGGTGCTGGTCGAAGGGCCGAACGGGGCCGGCAAGACCAGCCTGCTGCGTGTCTGCGCGGGCCTGGTCCCACTGGCCTCGGGCCAGGTGCGGGTGCTCGGCCTGGACCCGGTGCGTCACCGCGGCCGGGTGCGCCGGCGGGTGGGCCTGCTGTCCCACGCCAGCCATCTCTACGACGACCTCACCGTGGCCGAGAACGTGCGCTTCGCGGTGCGGGCGGCGGGGGCGGACCCGGCCCGGATCGGCGCCGCTTGTGATCGCCTGGGACTCACCGGCCGCCTGGCGAAGACCGCGGCCTCCAAGCTCTCGGCCGGTCAACGCCGGCGGGTGGCGCTGGCCGTGCTGGCCGCCCGGTGGCCCGAGCTGTGGCTGCTCGACGAGCCCCACGCCGGTCTCGACTCGTCGGCCCGCTCGATACTCGACCAGCTGATCGTGGACGCCGCCGCCTCCGGGGTCACCGTGGTGGTGGCCTCGCACGAGGCCGAGCTGGTCGGGTCACTGGCCACCCGGGTGGTCACCGTCACCGGGGGACGGGTGACCGCCGAGCGACCCGGTTCCGAGTCCGCCGGGTCAGCCGGGGTGCTCCCGGGGCCGACCTCCCTGCCCCCGACGGGTACGACTCCCGGAGGTCACGTGGCCCATGTGGCGTGACTCGGTCCTGGTGGCCGGCAAGGACCTCCGCATCGAGGCCCGGTCCAAGGTGGCCCTGTCCCAGGTGGCTCCCTTCGGGGTGGTGGCCCTGGTCATGTTCGCCTTCGCCTTGGGCCCCGACCGTTCGCTGATGGCCCGGGGCGCGCCGGGCCTGTTTTGGGTGGCCGTCCTCTTCTGCACGGTCCTTGCCGTCCAGCGCAGCGTGTCGGTCGAGTCGGTGGACGGGGCGCGGGACGGCCTGCGGTTGTCGGGGATCGACCCGGCCGGCCTCTTCTTGGGGAAGGCCGCCGCCGTCGCCGTCCAGCTGGTGGTGCTCGAGGTGGTCCTCGGCCTCGGGGTCACCCTGCTCTACGGGGCGCGCATCGAGGCGCCGTGGCTGATCACGGCGTCCTGCATCCTCGGGACCATCGGGCTGGCCGCCACCGGGACGCTCTACGGTGCCCTGTCGGCCGGGCTGCGGGTGAAAGAGACGTTGCTGCCGTTCCTGTTGCTGCCCATTGTCTCCCCGGTGCTGCTGGCGGGAACCCGGGTGTGGCAGGCGGCGCTGGCCGGGGGGGTCCCTGCGGACGGCACCCAATGGCTCCGGCTGCTGGTGGTCTTCGACGCCATCTACGTCGCCCTCGGGGTGGTCGTGTTCGGGCCCATCCAGGAGTCGGCATGAGTCCGAACCAGGGGGTGCACCCACCACCGGTCCAGTCACCCCGCGCCCGCCTCACCGTTCGGGTCGTCGGCATCGCCGCCGCGGTGGGCGTCGCCCTCACCGTGTGGCTGGGGCTGTGGGTGACACCGCCCGATCAGGTGCAGGGCAACCTGGTGCGCCTGGTCTACATCCACCCCGGGGTGGCCTGGGTGGCGCTCTATGCGGCCTTCGGGTTGGCCGCCGTGGCCAGCCTGCTCTATCTGTGGCCCCGCACCCGGTCGTTGTTCTGGGACCGCCTGGCCGCCGCCGCCGTCGAGGTGGGGGTGGTCTTCAACGTGTGCACGCTGATCTCGGGGTCGATCTGGGGGAAGCCGACCTGGGGTGTCTACTGGGCGTGGGACGCCCGCCTGACCAGCACCGCCGTCCTGTTGGTGCTCTTCCTCGGCTACCTGGCCCTCCGACGGGTCCCGGCCGAGCCCGAGGTCCGGGCCAAGCGCAGCGCCTTCGTGGCCCTGTTCGCCTCGGTGGACGTCCCCATCGTCCACTTCTCGGTGCTGTGGTGGAAGACGCTCCATCAGGGGGCCACCGTGTTGAACCCCGACCTCTCGCCCACCATCCACGGGTCGATGGCCTGGACCCTGCTGCTCAGCTTCATCGCCTTGACCCTGGTCTTCGTCTGGATGCTCCTGGTCCGCTACCGGATCGGTGTGCTGGAGGACTGGCTGGGGAGTGGCGAACTGGACGTGGCCCTGCGAGAGCGCCAGGCCGAGGGCGTCATCGCTGACGAGGACGAGGCGGCCTGATGGGCTACGTGGTGGCCGGCTACTCCATCGTGCTGAGCATCTTGTTCCTCTACGGCGTCCAGTTGGTGTGGCGCCGCCGGCGGCTCACCCGGGCGGTCGAGCGGGTGGCGGCCCCCGAGGTGGGCCACGACGGCCGGTCCGGCGAGCGATGACCACCGCGCCTCCCCTCGGGCCGGCGCCCGCCGGCGCCCCCGCGGCGCAGAGGACCGGGAGCGGCCCTCCGGCTCGGCCGGCACCGGCGGCGGCCAGCCACCGGCTGCGCTACCTGGTGGTCGGTGTGGTGCTGGTCGGGTCGCTGGTCTTCCTCTTGGTCAAGGGCCTCGGCTCCGCCCTCAACTTCTACCTGCCCGCCAACCAGGCGGTGGCCCAGAAGGCCAGCCTCGGGACCCGGACCTTCAACCTGGAGGGAGTGGTCGAACCGGGTTCGATCCACGCCACCCCCGACGGGGTGAACTTCGTGGTCACCGCCGGTTCCACCGCCGTGCCGGTGACCAACACCGGGAGCCCGCCCCAACTCTTCCAGCAGAACATCCCGGTCATCGCCGTCGGCCACTTCTCCGGGACCACGTTCGTCTCCGACCAGATACTGGTGAAGCACTCCTCGACCTACATCGCCGCCCATCCTGGTCGGGTCACCGCGCCGAACGGGACCAAACGATGACCGCCGGGCCGGCTCACCGCCGCCAGGTCATCGCTGCACCCCAGTGAACGAAGCCCTCGGCCACACCGGCGTCGTGCTCGGATTCGCGGCCGCGCTGGCCGGGATCGTGGTCATCGCGGTGGGCCTGGCCAAGGGCCGCCGACCGACCATGCGGAGCGGGCAGGTCTATGCCCCGATCATCCTCCTCGGCGGGACCATCGCGGTGGCCGCCATGGAGCACGCCCTGATCACCCACGACTTCTCGCTCGCCTTCGTGGCCGCCAACAACAGCACCTACACCCCGCTGCTCTACACGATCACCGGCCTGTGGTCGGCCCTGGCCGGGTCGATCCTGCTGTGGGGATTCGTCCTCGCCGCCTACGCCACCGCCATGGTGTGGCGGTTCCGTCACCGGGCCGGCGACCCGCTGGTGGCCTGGGCCACCCTGGTGGTCTATGTGGTGGCGGCCTTCTTCTTCGGGCTGATGCTCGGTCCCGCCGATCCGTTCCAGCACGTGATCGGGGCCATCCCCAAGACCGGGCTCGGACCCAACGTGCTGTTGCAGGACAACCCGCTCAACGCCCTGCACCCTCCCCTCCTCTACCTCGGGCTGGTCGGGTTCACCCTTCCGTTCTCCTTCGCCATCGCCTCGCTGATCACCGGCCGGCTCGACGAGGACTGGCAGAGCGAGACCCGGCGCTGGACGCTGTTCGCCTGGGCCTTCCTCACCGCCGGGATCCTGCTCGGCGCCTGGTGGTCCTACCAGGTGCTCGGGTGGGGCGGGTTCTGGGCCTGGGACCCGGTCGAGAACGCGGCGCTGATGCCGTGGCTGGTGGGGACCGCCTACCTCCACTCGGTGATGGTCCAGCAGCGGCGCGGGCTGCTGCGGATCTGGAACCTCTCGTTGGTGATCGCCACCTTCAGCCTCACCATCCTCGGGACCTTCCTCACCCGCTCGGGGGTCCTGCAGTCGGTGCACTCGTTCTCCGCCTCGACCATCGGACCGCTGCTGCTGGGCTTCTTCGGCGTCGTCCTCCTGGGCGGGGTGGGCCTGATCGCCTGGCGGGGGGACCGCCTCCGATCCCCGGGCGGGATCGACTCGGCCATCAGCCGGGAGGGCGCGTTCCTGGCCAACAACATCCTGTTCGTGGGGTTCACCGTCATCGTCCTGTTGGGGACGGTCTTCCCCCTGCTCTACGAGGCCCTCAACCCCGGTGCGTCGGTCGCGGTGGGCGCCCCCTACTTCAACCGCATGTTCATCCCCATCGGGATGGGCCTCTTGTTCCTGATGGCGGTGGCCCCGGCCCTGCCCTGGCGGAAGACCACCGTCGAGGTCATCAGGCGCCGGCTGGCGGTCCCCGCCACCTGCGGCGTGCTGGTGGTGGTGGTCTGTGTGGCCGCCGGCATCCACGGGGTGGAGCCCTTGCTGGCCTTCGGGCTCGGTGCCTTCGCCGCCACCGCCGCCGCCCGGGCCCTGGTCCTCTCGGTCCGTGGCGCGTGGCGGGGGCGCGCGACCGCGGGGGCCGCGCCATCACGGGCGGTGCTCGCCGGTTGGCAGGGCATGGTGGGCCGGGCCAACGGCGGCATGGTGGTCCACATCGGGGTGGTGGTCATCGCCGTGGGCCTGGCCGCGGCCACCGCCTTCGGCCACCACCAGGAGGTGCATCTGGGACCGGGCCAGACCACCACCGTCAACGGGCACACCATCGAGTTCGTCGGCACCCGGACGGTGACCACTCCCTCCCACTCCGAGTTCCGGGCCGGCCTCCGAGTCGACGGGGGGGCGGTGTTCTACCCGGCCATCAGCCAGTTCGGCGCCGGCACCTCCCCGGTGGGGACACCGGCCATCGACTCCAGCCTGCTGAACGACGTCTACCTCACCATCGACTCCATCCCCAGTAAGGGAACGCGTGTGGACGTTCGGAGTGGTCGTCCAGCCCTTGGTGGTGTGGTTGTGGCTCGGCGGCGGCCTGATCGTGGTCGGCTCGGTGCTGGCCGCCGTGCCCGGTCGGCGCCGCCGACCCACCGACCCGGTGTCGGCGCCGGTGGCCGGCATCCAGGGGTCGTCCGCGTGGCCACCGAGCGGCGAGGACGCCGGCCCGGCCGACGGTGGCGTGGTCGCCCCCCACCCCGAGCCGGTGGGCGCGGGAGACCCCTCGTGAGCGCCGGCCCGGAGACCGCCGGCCCGGACACCGCCGACCGCGTCACCGCCGACCGCGACACCGCCGAGGCGGCTCTCGAGGCCGGCCCCGATGCCGGCGCTCCACCCGAGGAGTACCGCGCCCTGGCGGCCCGCCACACCGCCCGGTGGGTGGCGCTGGTCGTGCTGGTGGTCGGCGCCGGGCTCATCGCCGTGCTGGCCAGCCGACCGCCCGCCGCGGTGGTCGAGGCCCAGAACCCGTTGGTGGGAAAGCCGGCCCCGGCCGTCGCCGGGGTCACCCTCGACGGCACCCGGTTCGTGCTCCCCCGGGCGCCGGGCCGCTTCATCGTGGTCAACTTCTTCGCCAGTTGGTGCGAGCCGTGCCAGACCGAGGGGCCCAACCTGGTCCAGTTCCAGTTCGAGCACCAGCGGGCCGGCGACGCCTCGATGGTCAGCGTGGTGTTCGACGACACCGAGAGCGCCGCCCGCTCCTACCAGGAGTCGCTCGGCGTGACCTGGCCCACCCTGTCCGACCCGGGGGGGACCCTGGCCCTGGCCTTCGGGGTGCGCGCCCCGCCCACCACCTTCATCATCGCCCCCGACGGCCGGGTGGTCGCCTCCATCATCGCCCCGGTCAGTGCTGCCGACCTCGACCGGTTCATCGCCGAGGCCAAGGCCGACCACCCATGAGCGGCCACCCATGACCCGGCGGTCCTTCCCAGTGTGGACGCTGTTGGGCGTCGTGCTGGTTGCCGCCCTGGTGGTCGGCAGCGGCGTGTTCTCGTCGACGCCACCGAGCGCCGCCCAACGCGCCGCGGCCATCGAGTCGGGGCTCCGGTGCCCGAGCTGCGAGGACCTCTCGGTGGCGGATTCGAGCGCGCCGACCGCGGTGACCGTGCGCAACACGGTGCGTCAGATGGTGGGCGAGGGGAGGACCGACCAGCAGATCGATGCCTACCTGGTGGCCCGGTACGGCGCCTCCATCGTTCTCGATCCACCGGCCAGCGGGTGGACGCTGCTGGTCTGGCTGCTTCCCGTCCTCGGGGGCGTGGCCACCGTGGCCGTGGTGGTGACCCTGCTGGTGCGCCGCCGGCGATCCCTCGGCGCCGACCCGGTCGCCGGCGATGCCGGCCCGCTCGACCCCGCCACCGTCGCCGAGCGGACCCGGTTCCTCGACCAGTCGCTGGCCGACGCCGACGCCGAGTACCTGGCCGGCGATCTCTCCGACAAGGACTACCTGGCCCTGCGGCGCCGGGACATGACCCGCCTGGCCGCGTTGGAGGCCCGCGGCGGGGAGGCCGAGGGCGTGGGCGCCGGGGTGATGGTGGCCGACCAGCTCCCCTCGCCGGACGCGGAGCTGCCGGCCGAGGAACCACCGGCCGCGAAACCACCGCCGGGGAGCCGGCGGACCGTCCGGCCCCGACGAAGCGGGTGGTTTCTGGTCGGCGCGGTGGCCGCGTTCGGTGCCGCCCTGGTGGTGGCGGTGACCCTGTTCGCCACCAACCGCCTGCCGGGCCAGACGGCGACCGGGAGCATCACCCTCAGCCAGTCCCAGCGGACCGAGGAGAACCTGGCCCAGGCGGCCACCTACCAGGACGCGGGCCAGTTGGCCCAAGCCGCCCAGCTCTACCAGACGGTGCTGGCCGGCCAGCCCGACAACGAGGTGGCCCTGGCCCAACTCGGGTGGCTCGAGTTCGAGAGCGGCCGCCAGGGAGGCAGCGCCACCCTGATCAGTGACGGGCGGGCCAAGCTGAACCGAGCCGTCTCACTCGACCCCGGCGACTACGCGGTGCGCCTGTACCTGGGGACGGCGGCCCTGCAACAGGACGATGACCCGACCGGCGCGGTGGCGCAGTACCGTCTCTTCCTGGCCGACGGCCCGCCCGCCGCGTTGGTCCAACAGGCGGCCGGTGAGATCCGCCAGGCCTTCACACTGGCCGGCCTTCCGGTCCCCAGCACGGTCCCCAGCACTGTTCCCACCGGCTGAGCCACCCGGCCAGACCGGGTAAGTGTCGAAGTAGGGTCGGGGCGTGATCCTCGAACATGCGGTGCTCGACGTCAGCGCCGGGCGGGCCGAGTCATTCGAACGTGCCTTCGCCGAGGCCCGTCCGATCATCTCGTCGGCCGAAGGGTGCCGGTCGGTCCGCCTGGAGCACTGCGTGGAGACGCCGAACCGCTATCTGCTCCTAGTGGAATGGGACCGACTCGAGGATCACACCGAGGGATTCCGCGGCTCGGCGCAGTATGAGGAGTGGCGGCGCCTGCTCCATCACTTCTATGAGCCGTTCCCACTTGTGCAGCACTACCGCACGGTGACCGCCTGACCGTCAGACCTCAGACCAGGCCAGCACTCATCGGATGACCAGGGCGGTGACCAGCCCGATCGGGAGCAGGTACCAACCGAGGCGAACCGCCACCATCACCACGCTCGACCGGTAGCCGTAGAGGACCGCCTGCTGGGGAGGGTTGAAGGCGGGTGGCCCGAGCGCGGAGAGCACGGCGATCACCGCCACCGCCGTCGACCGGGTCAGGACGACGACAAAGGCCAGGTAGACGATCCGGACGCCGGACAGGAGCAACCATCGCCGAAAGGCGGACACGGTCCGGGTGACCGAGGCGTTGTGCGGATGGAGGACCGAGCCGGTGTACAGGGCGGCGCCGACGAAGGCCAGCACCGGCCCGGCCACGGTCAGGATCCACTGCGAGGAAGCCGGCGCCGGGCCGGCCAGGTGCAGCAACAGCCCGACACCCACGGCCATCAGCATGGACTGGTCCACCCAGGTGGTGGAGCGACGCTGGCGGATGGGGGCGTCGCGGCGCATCAGGTGAATGCACAATGCGTTGGGAAGGGCATACACCGCGTTGGTCAGGGCGGCGATGATGCTGGCCGAGGTGCCGAGCAGGGCTCCGGCCACGGGCAGGACCCAGAATGTGCCGTTGGGGAACGCGGCCCAGCCCTCCAGCTCGGCCAACCCGCTGCTCCGCTCGCCCCGGGTCACGTGAGAGACGCCGAGGAGCAGCAGGCCCACGCCGGCGATGAGGATGGGGGCCACGATCTGGTGGGGCGCGGTCAGCCGCCACGCCGAGAACAACCCGAGCAGGGCCGCAGTGGCAACCAACTGGATCCGGAGGTACACCGGCCAGGCCTGCCGCAGGTGGGGACCACCCCGATGCACGGACAGGCCCACCACCGCGCCCACCAGGTAGGCGCCGAAGGTGATGGCGAGCGTCAAGCCGTCACCGGGATGCTCAGGGAACCAGGACCGCCTTGCCGCTGATCGACCGGTCGATGAGCCCGCCCATCACCGCGGCCGCCTCCTCCAGCGGATAGCTGGCCGGGGCGGTGGGATGGAGGCGGCCGGCTCCCGACCATCTCCATCAACTCGTCGATGAGGGCACGGTTCCCCATCGGGTCCTTGAACGTCCACCCGCCCCAGTCCACGCCCACCACCGTCCGGTTGTTGAGCAGGACCTGGTTGAGGGGGATCGAGGCGATGGGCCCGGACGCGAACCCGATCACACAGAACCGGCCGAGGTGCCGGGTGGCCCGCAGGGCGGTCTCGCTGTGGCGCCCGCCCACCGGGTCGATGACCACGTCGACCCCACCCTCGGAGATCTCCCGGGCCCGGACCTTCAGGTCCTCCTCCTCGTAGGCGATGGTGGCCTCGGCCCCCATGGCCCGCGCCGCCTCGAGCTTCTCCGGCGTGGAGGCGGCGGCGATGACCCGGCCGCCGAGGGCGGTGGCCACGTCGACGGCGGCCAGCCCCACCCCACCGCCGGCCCCGAGGACCAGCACCCACTCGCCCGGGCTCAGCGTGGTCCGCCGGGTCAGGGTGAACAGGACGGTGCAGTAGCTCTGGAGCAGGGTGGCGGCCTGCGGCGAAGTCGACGGTGTCGGGCATCGCCACCAGGGACAGGGCGGGCACCACCACCTGCTCGGCGAACCCACCGAAGCCGGTGAAGGCGATGACCCGGTCGCCCGGTACCACCCCGGCTACCCCGCTGCCGACGGCGGAGACCACCCCGGCGATCTCGCTTCCGGGCACGAACGGGGTGCTCGGCTTGATCTGGTAGCGCCCCTGGCACATGAGTCCGTCGACGAAGTTGACGCCGGCGGCCCGCACGTCCACCACCACCTGGCCCTCACCGGGGGCCGGCACCCGGCGTTCCTCTACGACCAGTGTCCCGAGAGGACCGAGCGCAGGACAGACCACGGCACGCATGGGCCTGCAACCTACTTGGTCGCACACCCGCCGCCTCGCTCCGGGCCGGTCAGCGCCGCCGGCCGCTCACCCGCGCAGCGCCCGCAGCTGGTCGACCACCGCGGCGAAGGCGGTTTCGAAGGCATCGACGTCGGCGTCGGTGGTCGACCAACCCACCGACAGGCGCAGCGACCGCTCGGCGTCCACGCCCATCGCCTCCAGCACCGGCTGAGGGCTCGAGCGTCTCCGAGGAGCACGCCGAGCCCGAGTGGACGGCGATGCCCGACTGATCGAGACCCAGCAGCACCGGTTCGGCCTCGACCCCTTCGATGCCCAGGCAGACGATGTGGGGGAGGCGGTCGATCGGATCGCCGAGGACGGTCACCCCGTCGACCTTCTCGGCGATGCGCCGCAGCCGGTCGGTCTGGGCGCGGGCGGCCTCCTGTTCGCCGGCCACCACGCCCGGCGCCGCGAGCTCGGCGGCCGCGGCCCCGAACCCGATGGCCGCCACCACGTTCTCCAGCCCGGCCCGCCGAGCCCGTTCCTGTTCGCCACCGACCAGCAACGGCTCGATCCGGAGCCCCCGTCGCACGATGAGGGCGCCGATCCCGGCCGGGCCGCCGAGCTTGTGGGCCGACACCGACACCAGGTCGGCGCCGAGCCCCTCGATGTCGAGGGCCAGGTGCCCGGCGGCGGCCACGGCGTCGACGTGGATGGGGATGCCGAGGCGTGAGCAGTGCTCGACCACCTCGGCCACCGGTTGCACCGTGCCCACCTCGTGGTTGGCCCACTGGCAGTGGACCAGCGCCGGCCGTCGACCGTGGAGCTCTGGCACCGGTCGATGGCCACCTCCACCGCCGCACCTCGATCCGCCCCTGGCGGTCGACGGCGATGGCAACCACCGGCCCGGACCGGCCCGAGGCGTCGCGCACCGCCGAGTGCTCCACCGAGGAGCACGCCACCGGCCCGGGATCGGCGCGGGTGGCCCCCCACACGGCGGCGTTGATCGCCTCGGTCCCTCCCGAGGTGAACACCACCTGTCGGGGCCGGACCCCGAACAGCGCGGCGACCTGGTCCCTGGCCTCCTCGAGCGTGGCCCGGACCATCCGTCCCTCGGTGTGGACCCGTCCGGGGTCGGCGGTGATGCCGGCGTCCTCCCATGCGGCCATGGCCGCCCGGGCCTCGGGCGCGGACCGGGGTGGTGGAGGCGTGGTCGAGATAGTGGCGGGCCACGAGCCGGCTCGCCGGTCAGACCACCGCGGCGCAGGCGTCGTCGCCGCGGGCGCGCGACGACGACAGCACCACCGGCACGGTACCGTCGGCATCTTCGCCGCACAGGCCGGCCAGCAGGCCCTTGACCATGCCCCGGTCGACGGCGCACAGGACCGGGTACTGCGAGGCGGCGTTGCCGAACGGGCAGTTGTCCGCCACCACAGCGGTCGTCGGTCCCTGGTCCTCGGCGTGGGCCGCGAACCCGTGGCGCGGTCAGGGTGTCGGCGATGGCGTGCATGGCGGTGCGCAGTGAGCGCTGCCCGTCGCCGGGCGACATCTGGCCGGCCAGGGTGCGGCCGTACTCCTCGCCGACCCGCTCGGCCATGCCCTCGGCGGCCACCGGGCCGAGGAGCTGGAGCGCCTCCTGCAGCAAGCAGGACCAGCAGGTCGTCCCGCCGGGTCAGCAGGTCGAGGGTCGGGTCGTTGCCGATGGCCCGGAACCGCTTGGACGGCCGGCCGGCGCCGTTGCCGGCGGTCCGCTCCATGGTCACCTCCACGTAGCCGCCGGTGGCCAGGCGCTCGAGGTGGTGGCGGGCCACGTTCGGGTGGAGCGAGAAGCGGGTGGCCACCTCGGAGGCGGTCGTCCCCGGATTGGACCGGACGAAGAGGTAGATCTCCCGTGCGGGTGGGATCCCCGAAGGCGGCGGTCACCGCGGTCACCGCGGCGGAGAAGTGGCTGTCCGAGCCCGGACCGTCGCCGCCACGGCGTCGGTCGCCCTGGCCCGGCTGGCGGATGGCGGATGGGGCGGTCCGGGTCCGGTGGCACGTCCCCT
The DNA here is from genome assembly GCA_963774885.1 of uncultured Acidimicrobiaceae bacterium. Taxonomy (GTDB): domain Bacteria; phylum Actinomycetota; class Acidimicrobiia; order Acidimicrobiales; family RAAP-2; genus Bog-756. The sequence goes on along the minus strand of CAVZGQ010000001.1, from coordinate 1,665,889 downwards.
AGTCTACCGGTGACGGCGAAATTCCCCGAGGAGATCCCGAATGTCCATCGACGAGTCCCAGGTCACGGCGGCTGTCGCCGCGGTGACCGATCCCGAATTGCGCCGGCCGCTGGGGGAGTTGGGCATGGTCGGATCGGTGCGGGTCAAGCGCAAGAAGGTGACCGTGGAGATCGCCCTTCCCGTGGCCCACTACCCCCAGGTCGACGAGCTGGAGAGCCGGTCCGCCAGGCGGTCGGGGCGGTGGCCGGGCGTCGACGAGGTGTCGGTGGAGCCGGTGGTCATGGACGAGGAGCCCCGGGCCCGGCTCCGGATGCTGCTGCGGGGCGAGCCGGTGGACGGGGGCACCCAGCACGCAGCCGACGACGACCACGGCCATGCCCACGGCGGCCAGCTGGGCCACGAGGAGGGCCGCCCCAACCGGTTCATGCTGCCTCGCTCGAAGACCCGGATCCTCGGGATCTCCTCGGGCAAGGGCGGGGTCGGCAAGTCGTCGGTCACCGTCAACCTGGCGGTGGCCCTGGCCCGGCATGGGACACGACGTCGGGATCCTCGACGCCGACGTCTACGGGTTCTCGGTGCCGAAGATGCTCGGGGTGCACCACCGATCCGCTGATCATCGGGGATCTGGTGGTGCCGCCCACCGCCAACGGCGTCCGCTGCCTGTCGATGGGCTACTTCGTCCCCGACGACACCCCGGTCATCTGGCGGGGGCCCATGCTGCACAAGGCGCTCGAGCAGTTTCTGGTCGACGCCTACTGGGGCGAGCCCGACTTCCTGCTGATCGACATGCCCCCCGGCACCGGCGACGTGACCCTGTCGCTGGGCCAGTACCTGACCAAGACCGAGGTCTTCGTGGTGACCACGCCACAGCCGGCCGCCGAGCGGGTGGCCCAGCGGTCCGCCTATGCCGCCCGCAAGCTCAAGCTCGCGGTGCGCGGGGTCATCGAGAACATGAGCTGGTTCACCGGCGACGACGGCAACGCGCTACGAGCTGTTCGGAGCCGGGGGCGGCGGCCAGCTGGCCGACGAGCTCGGCGTGCCGCTCCTGGCCCAGGTCCCGCTGGTGCCGGCCCTTCGCCAGGGCGGCGACGACGGGGTCCCGGTGGTGATCGCCGATCCCGGACGGCGAGGTGGCCGGCGTCTTCGACGCGCTGGCCGAGGCCATCGTCGAGCTCGGACCGGCCCGCGTCTACCGCAAGGAGCTCACCGTCCGCTGACGTCCGACGCCGCCTCGGTCGGCGGGCGGCGTCAGCCCCACCCGGCCCGGGTGGCGGGCATGCCGCTGCGCCCGTCGGGTCCGGCGACCACGCCCAGCACCTGGTGGATGGCCAGGCCACCGTCGTCGAAGCCGTTGGCCGAGGCGGCCATGTACAGCCGCCAGATGTTGGCCCGGGGCAGACCGACCAGCCCGACCGCCTCGTCCCAGTGGTCCTCGAGGTTGGCCACCCAGTGGTGCAGGGTCCGCGAGTAGTGCTCCCGCAGGGATTCGACGTCGCGGACCTCGAACCCGCTCCGCTGCATGGCCCGGATCACCTCGGCCACGTCGACCAGCTCGCCGTCGGGGAACACGTAGCGACCGACGAAGGACCGCCGGCCCAGCACCGAACCGCCCGGCTTGGAGATGGCGTGGTTGAGCAGCCGCCCGGTCGGGGCGAGCAGGGTGCGGAGCGTCTCGAAGTACCGCGTCATCAACTGGGTGCCGACGTGCTCGAACATGCCGATCGACGAGATGGCGTCGAACTCCTCGCCGCGGAGGTCGCGGTAGTCCTGCAGGCGGATCTCGACCTGGTCCGCCAGCCCGGCGTCGACCACCCGGCGCCTGGCCTCGTCGACCTGCTCGCGGCTGAGGGCCACGCCGGTGACCACCGGCTCCGTGCTCAGCGGCGGCATGGATGGCCATCGAGCCCCATCCGCACCCCACGTCGAGCAGCCGGCATTCCGGGTCGCCGGTCGAGGCCCAGCTTGCGGCAGATCAGCTCGTGCTTGGCCGACTGGGCCTCCTCCAGCGTGGCCCGGTCGGAGACGAATCGGGCGCAGGAGTAGGTCATGCTCGGGCCGAGCACCAGTCGGTAGAACTCGTTGCCCACGTCGTAGTGGTGGCTGACCACCGTGGCATCGCGGGAGGGTGAGTGCAGCCTTCCCGCCGGCCGGCACTCCTCGGCGGGGGCGGGCGGCGGTGGCCCGAGTGCCCCCAGCCGGCGGGCGGCGTCGACCAGGGCGGGCAGCGTCCGCATCCCCATCCGGCGGAGCTCCCGCGGCGACGAATCGTGCAGGACCCGCAGCAGTGCGTAGATGTCGCCTTCGACGGTGAGGTCGCCGGCCACGAAGGCCCGGGCCACGCCCAGCTCGCCGGGGGCCCAGAGGATCCGGCGCAGGGCCTCGACCGACCGGACCCGCAGCGTTCCGATCCCGTCGGCGGGGCCGATGCCGCTCCCGTCCCAGAACTCGAAGCGAACGGGCGTCCCCGAGCCCACCAGGGCACGGATGACCGGGGCCAGGGTGGCGGCCACACTGCCGGGCGGGGCCGAGCCCGGCGGGGCGGCCGAGGGTGGGGCGGTCGACTCATTCACCGGCTCCCGTTCCACCGGGTCGCTCGACGGGCCCGGTCGCTGGTTCGAGACCTGGGTGACCATGGTGACCTCCTCGACCGATTCGCAGTTGTCGATGCCCGACCGATCCTACTGGGAGAGGGCCGGCCGCCTACAGGCCGGACTCCGCCGCCACCCGCCCGGATCTGACCGCCTGCACCAGGCGCTCGTAGTCCCGCTCGTTCTGATCCGCATAGGCGGCGGAGAAGTCGGCGATGGCCTCGTCGAACACCACGCCCTTCCCCAGGTACGAGGCGATGGCGATCCAGTCGCCCGATCGAGCGTGGGCCCGAGCCAGGGTTGCGCCGCACATACGGGCATAGCGGGTGGCCCCAGTCACCCGCAGTGAGTCCACGTGGGCCGAGCCCTTCCAGTCGTGGAGCTGCCGGAGGTAGTAGTCCCGGTGGCTGCCATCGAGGTCCTTGACCCGTTGCCAGCCCAGGAAGATGTCACTGGCCGTCTGCATCAGTCGCTGTCCCACCACCACCCGCTGGCCCTCGTTGTCGTAGGCGCTCCTGCCGGCGAACCGCTCCAACACCGAGGGCTGTGCCTCCTTGGCCTGCAGGATGAGCGGGTCCTGCTCGTCCACCCCGGTCATCAGGAAGATCCACGCCCGGGTCCCGACACTTCCGACGCCGACGACTTTGCGGGCCATGTGGACGTAGCGGAACTCCTCCAGGGGATGGTGCTCATCGGCGAGCGTCCGGCGGTACCTCTTGATCAGCTTGCGCAACGAGCGCTCGGTCTGACGACGGTCCCTGTCCGACAGGACCAGGTCCTCGAGCGGCACGATGAGTGGTGGGTCGGCGACGAAGCGGAGGTCGCCGTCGACCCGGTGGGTGAGCTTCTTGAAGGCCCGGGTGCTGTCGCGGGTCCGGGCCTTGGCCACGTCCACCACCGAGCGATCGGCCCCGCTCTTCACCAGGCGCTTGTCGTCGTCCTCGGTGCGTATCCACTCGAGCATCTCCCCGATCTCCATGTGCGAGTACCACACATCGAGGGTGGTGGTCTCTGCCGCCTCCCGCATCCCCTGGCGGTACTCGCGGGCAGCAGCCAGCACCACCCGGCGGCGATCGGGCGGCGAGAATCCCCGTCTCGGCCGGCGACCTCGAGACTGGCGGCAAGCCGCTTCACGTCCCACTCCCACGGTCCGGGGAGTGTCTCGTCGAAGTCGTTGATGTCGAACATCAGTTTTCGCTCGGGTGAGCCGAACACGCCGAAGTTGGAGAGATGGGCATCGCCGCAGCACTGCACGGTGATGCCCGAGTCGGCTGTAGCGGAGAGGTCTGCGGCCATGATCAGCGCCGCGCCGCGGTAGAAGGTGAAGGGCGAGACCATCATGCGGCCGTAACGGATCGGTACCAGCTCGGGGACTCGGCTCGCCGCCTGCTCCTCGAGCAGGGCGATGGGATCGGGCCGGCCGGCCGCCGGCTCCCAGCGACCATTGGACGACCGGGTTGTCGTGTGCCGCGCCCGTTTTCCCCGTGCTACCCGCGCCTCCCGGCTGGGGCGGTGGGTCTTCCGCACCGACCGCGGGGGAGGAGCCACTGGGTGCCACCGGTCACCTGCCTCCACCCGTCCGACTCTACCGGCGCAGCAACCGACGGCCGGGGGAGCGGCGGCGCCGGATCGGTCCGAACCCGGTCTCGATCGATGCCGGTGGCCGCTCGGTGCCATGCTGGCGGACGATGAAGACCATCGTGAACATCGTGTGGCTGGTGCTGTGTGGCTTCTGGCTCGCCGTCGGCTATGTGGTGGCGGGCGTGGTGATGTGCATTCTCATCATCACCATCCCCTTCGGGATCGCCGCCTTCCGGTTGGCTGCCTACGCCCTGTGGCCCTTCGGCCGGACCGTTGTGCCCAAACCGGGTGCCGGCACCGGGTCGTTCATCGGCAACGTGATCTGGTTCCTGCTTGCCGGTCTGTGGATGGCGATCGCCCACGTGATCACCGGCATCGCCCTGTGCCTGACCATCATCGGCATCCCCCTGGGCGTGGCTGACTTCAAGCTGGCGGCGGTGGCCATCGCCCCACTGGGTAAGGACATCGTGCGGACGGATGACCCCCGCGCCCTGTATGGGCAGCCGGGGTCCGCTGCTTTCAGGTGAATGGCACCGTCGCCTGGCGTCAGAGCCGCCTGGTGACCCCGATCCCCGCCGGCAATTTGTCGGGGTCCCACCCGAGCAGCCCTACCGCCTGGCTGAAGGCGAACCGGTCGGTCATGCCGGCCACGTAGGCCACAGCCGCCCGCACGGCCAAGGGCTCACCGCCGGTGAGACCGCCGGCCGCTTCGTCTCCTTCGGGGATCAGGTTGGGTCGGTCTCCGAAGTAATCGACCAGGGCCCGCAGGACCGAGACCACCGCCCTCCCCTGGGCCACGGAGCTCGGGCGGAGGTAGATGTGCTGGTAGTTGCTGGCCCGGAACACGGCCAGTGCCTCCGCTTGGTCGCGGCCCATGCCGACACGCCCGGTGGCCAGGATGGTCGACACCATGGCGTCGATGAAGGTGCCCAGCTGTTGCCCACGTCGGTCGCCGCACGTGTCGCGCACCTGGGCGGGCAGAGCGCTCGGCGTGACGATGCCGCTCTTCACCGCGTCCTCGAAATCGTGGCAGACGTAGGCGATGCGGTCCGCCCAGCTCACCACCTCGCCCTCCGGGGTGCCCGGCGCCGGTCTGGACCATGAGTGGTTGCGGATGCCGTCGAGCGTCTCGAGGCAGAGGTTGAAGGGCGCCAGGGAGACCTCGGCTCCCCAGGGCGCGTGGTCGAAGCCCCCATCGAGGTAGGGGGACAGGGCGTCCTCGCTGGCATGTCCGCCAGGACCGTGCCCACAGTCGTGCCCTAAGGCGATGGCCTCGGTGAGTGCCACGTTGAGGCCACAGGCGCGGGCGATGCCGGTGGCCACCTGGGCCACCTCCAGCGCATGGGTGAGGCGGGTGCGCTGATGGTCGTCGGGGAAGACGAACACCTGGGTCTTACCGGCCAGGCGACGGAACGCGGTGGCATGGAGGATCCGATCGCGGTCGCGCTCGAAGCAGGTCCGCCACGGGTCAGGCTCCTCCTCCCGTACCCGGTTGCCCGCACCGGTGGCCAGCGTGGCCCCGGGTGCCAACCGATCCCGCTCCAGTGACTCTCGCTCGCCACGGTCGAAGCCGGGCAGGGGCCCTTCGGCGGAGGCACCCGTCCGGCTGTCGACATGGGCGAAGGTGACGCCACCTCCGGGGTGGCCGGCCATGGTCGACGCCCACCGCCGGTGGCGCTCATTCTCTGCGCTGGCCTCCGCACCGCCCGGGTCGGCATGCTCGGCTTCCATACCGTCAGTGTGCCCCATGCCTGTGACGGCGGGACGGCACACGCCCCGGAGCTTGTATCGTCGGGGCTGACCGGCGCCCTGCCGGCTCGCAGCGGAGAGGAGCGTGCCAGGTGGACGTGCGTATCGGGATCGTGCAGTCGATGAAGGAGCTCGACATCGAGTTGCCCGACGATGCGGACCGCGAAAAGGTCCTGGCCGACATCGAGGCCGCGCTGGCCGAGGACGGGACCATCCTCTGGCTCACCGATCGAAAGGGCCGCCAGGTGGGCGTGCCCGTCGGGAAGGTGGCCTACGTCGAGCTGGACCCGCCGAGCTCCGACCGCCGGGTCGGCTTCGGAATCGCCTGAGTGGAACCCCCCTGCCGGTAGTCCGGCACCGGTCGACGAGTCGGCTGCTGGTCGGGATGAGCGCGCTGCTCGACCTCAAGCTGGTCTTCGTGACTGGCAAGGGTGGCGTGGGGAAGACGACGGTGGCGTCGGCGCTCGCCCTCTTCGCCTCGCAGCGCGGCAAGAAGGTACTCATCTGCGAGGTCGACGCACGGGGTGACGTGGCTGGCTTCTACGAAGCCCCCCCTACCGGTTTCAACCAGAAGGAGATCCTCCCCGGCCTGTGCGCCATGACCATGGACACCGAGGCGTCGCTGCGCGAGTACCTGAAGCTCCAGCTGCGCATCCCGGTGGTGGGCCGGATCGGACCGTTGGCCAAGGCGTTCGACTTCGTGGCCACCGCGGCCCCCGGGGTGCGAGAGATCCTCACGGTGGGCAAGCCGGTCTACGAGGTGCGCGAGCGCAACTACGACCTGGTGGTGGTGGACGCGCCGTCCTCGGGTCACATCATCGGCCTGCTGGCCGCCCCTCAGGCCATCAACAACCTGGTCAAGGTGGGACTCATCCGCTCCCAGACCGACTGGCTGCTCGAGATCCTCTCCGACCCCCACCTCACCGGACTGGTCGCCGTGTGCACCCCCGAGGAGATGCCGGTGAACGAGACCGTCGATCTGGCGGCGCGGCTGCACGAGGAGACCACGGTGCAGCTGTCGGCGGTGGTGGTCAACCGGGTGCTGCCCGAGCTCTTCGGCCGCCAGGAGGAGCGGGTGTTCGACGCCCTGGCCGCTCCGCCCCCCTCGAAGGAGCTGGACGAGCTGGTCGGGGGCGACGCCGGCCCCGTGCTGGAGGCGGCCCGACTGGCCGTCACCATGCGCCGCACCCGGTCCACCCATCTCGATCGGCTCCGGAGCAGCATCGACGAGTCGGTGCCCATGCTCTACCTGCCGTATCTGTTCACCCGTTCGCACGGACTCCGGACGACCCGGCAGGTGGCTTCGTCACTCGGCGAGGAGCTGGGCTACTGATGGCCGCCGACCGCGCCCGGCGCGGCGGCCGACAAGGGGGCGCCGCCTGCCGTGGCGACCGGTGGGTCGATCGATGGGCTGCTCGCCACCAAGGAGATCGTCATCGCCTGCGGGCCAGGGGGCGTCGGCAAGACGACCACGGCCGCCGCCGCGGCGGTGATGGCCGCCGTCCGCCACGGCAGCAAGGTGCTCGTGCTCACCGTCGACCCGGCCAAGCGGCTGGCCGACGCCCTCGGCCTCGACGGCATCGGGAACACCGAGCACCGGGTTCCTGCCGAGGCCTTTCGGGCCGCCGGGATCAAGCCGCGGGGGCAGTTGTGGGCAGCCATGCTCGACACCAAGGAGTCGTGGGACGCGTTGATCCGACGGCACGCGCCGGACAAGCAGACCCGCGACGAGATTCTGGCCAACCCCCTCTACCAGAACATCTCGGGCCGCTTCATCCAGAGTCACGACTACATCGCCATGGAGCGCCTCTACGAGATCCACTCGGAGAGTGACTACGACCTCATCGTGGTGGACACCCCGCCCACGCGAAACGCCCTCGACTTCCTCGACGCCCCCCAGCGGATGGCCGACTTCTTTTCCTCCCGCCTGCTGCGTTGGCTGATCGTCCCCTACCGCTCCCGCCTGGTCAACGTGGCCACCAAGCCCTTCTACCAGATTGCCGACCGGATACTCGGCACCGAGTTCCTGGCCGACATCGCCGAGTTCTTCATCCTCTTCCAGTCGATGTACGACGGGTTTGTGGAGCGGTCCGAGTCGGTGGGGAGGCTCGTGTCCGACCGCCGGACGACCTTCATCGTGGTCTCCACCCTCGAGGCGGTGCCGCTGCGGGAGGCCGAGTACTTCGCCGAGGAGCTCACCGCCCGCCGACTGCACCTGGGGGCCATCGTGTTGAACAAGGTGCTCCCCGTCTACCTGCGGCGCTCCGAGGGTGCCGTGGTGGCCGAATCGATGAAGGACCGGGCAGCCGACCTGGCCTCCCGCCTCGCCCCGGCCCTGGGGGCGGTGGACCCCGCCCTCGGTGATCCCGACCAGATCGCCCGGGTCCTCACCGAGGTGGCCGACAGCTACCTCAATTTTCAGGTGGTGGCCCTGCGGGAGATGGAGGAGCGGAGCCTGCTCTCGGTGGTTCCCGACGTGCTGGCCACGGTGCCGTTCTTCGACTCGGACCTCTTCGATCTGGCCGGGCTGGTCAGGTTGGGCGAGCAGATCTGGGAGTAGGTCACGTGACCGTCGGGTCGATGGCGCGGCGCCCCCCGGCCCCGCTGTGCACGACCACCGCCCTGCCGGGCGCCGGCTCCGCCTGACTTACGATACGACGATGACCGACATCGTCGAACCCTCATTGGAGTTGTACGCCACCGAGCACACCACGGCACCGCCCCCGTTCCTCGAGGAGCTGGCCGAGGACCTGCGGGCCACCCTCGACTTCCCCGGGATGATGGTGGGCCGGCTGGAGGGACGGTTCCTCGAGATGCTCACCTTTGCCCTCGGCGCCCGCTCGGTCCTGGAGATCGGGACCTTCGGCGGTTACTCCGCGCTGGCCATGGCCGCCGGACTGGCGCCGGGCGGTCGCATCACCAGCTGTGAGATCTCGCCGGCCCATGCCGAGTTCGCCCGCCGTCACATCGCCGCCAGTCCCTATGCCGACGTGGTCGAGGTGTTGGTGGGGCCGGCCATCGACACCATCGCCACCCTCGACGGGTCCGTTCGACCTGGTCTTCATCGACGCGGACAAAGCTGCCTACGGCGACTACTTCGAGGCGGTGCTCCCCAAGCTGGCGCCCCGGGGCCTCATCGCCGCCGACAACACCCTGTGGAGCGGCCGGATCCTCGACCCGTCCGACTCGAGTGAGGACACCGTCGCCCTCCGGCGCTTCAACGATGCGCTGTCCGTCGACCCGAGAGTGGTGGTCGTCCAGACCACCGTGCGCGACGGGGTCACCCTCATCCGGCCGGCCGGCTAGCAGGCCGCGCCGACGTGCTGGACTACCACCTCCATCTGTGGCCGCACGCGCAGAGCGACGTCCAGGCCACCGTCGAGCAGGTGGCGGCCTACTGCGAACGTGCGGTGGCCGCCGGGCTGACCGAGATCGCGCTGACCGAACACCTCTTCCGCTTCACCCAGGCCAAAGCGCTGCTCGGTGGATTCTGGGACGACCTCCCCGAAGAGGCCCTGCGCCCGGGGATGGCCGCGTACTGGGACCACCACGCCCGCGTCGATCTCGACACCTATGTGGACGTGGTCCAAGCCGTGAAGGGGGAAGGCCTGCCCGTGGTGCTCGGGCTCGAGGTCGACTACTACCAGGGACGGATGGACCAGGTGGCCGAGCTCCTGGCCGGCTACCCCTTCGACGTGCTGCTCGGCTCGGTCCACTGGCTGGGTGCCTGGCGCTTCGATGTGCTCGACGACCCGCTGGTGCTGGCCGAGTGGGAGGCACGGGCCATCGACGCGGTGTGGGACGACTACACGCGTGGCCATGGAGGAGCTGGGCGCCTCTGGCGCCTGCGACGTCTTCGCCCATCCCGACCTGGTCAAGATCGCCGGCCGGGTGCCGGCGGTACCCGACGAGTTCTACGACCGGATCACCGAAGCGGCGGTGTCCTCGGGGATGGCCGCCGAGCTGTCGTCGGCCGGGTGGCGGAAGCCGTGCCGGGAGGAGTACCCGGCGCCACCGCTGCTCGAGCGATTCGTGGCCAACGGGGTCCCGCTCACCACGGCGTCGGACGGCCACACCCTGCCCGACGTGGCCGATCGGTCCGACGACCTCCGCCAGCTGTTGGCTGGGGTCGGGGTTACCTCGCTGCGGGGCTACCACCGTCGCCGGCCCTATGACGTCCCGGTCGACCCGGGCGACGGGGACTGACCGTGGCCACACCGGCCGAGCTGGCCTTCGGGCGCACCAATCTGGACGAGGTGCAGCTGGGCCATCTCCAACGCCTGCTGGGCACGTGGGGGATCCTCGCCGACCTGTCCTTTTCCGACCTGGTGCTGTTGGCACCGATGGCCTCGGACGCCGGCACCGACCAGGTCAGCCGCACCGACAGCGACGAACGCACCGACAGCGACGACGGCACCGAGTTGGTCATCCTGGGCCAGATGCGACCGTCCAACAGCGCCACCGTGGTCCAGCACGACCTGGTGGGCCAGACCGTCGGGCCCTCCGACTGGACACTGGCCGTGCACACGGTGGAGACCGGCGAGGTCACCCGGGGCGAGGTCCTGCTCGAGCCCGATGACGAGCCGGTCCGCCTCCAGTGCATCCCGGTTCGCTGCGACGGGCTCACCGTGGCGGTGCTGGCCCGACTGGCGGCCGGTGCCGGGCGCCGGCCCGGCCACCTGGAGCGCACCTACCGGGACCTCTTCGACCGGTTTGCCATCATGCTGTCCGAGTCGACCTTCCCCTTCCCCAGCGAGGAGGTGGCGACCGAGGAGGCGCCACGTGTGGGTGACGGCATCGTCCTGGTCGACGAGGAGGGCCGGGTCCGCTACGCCTCCCCCAACGCCACCAATGCTCTCCACCGGATGGGCATGTACTCCCAGATCGAAGGACGGCGCCTCACCGATTTGGGCATCGAGGAGTCCGCCATCGAGTGGGCCCTGGCCTCGGCGCTGCCGGTGGTCGAGGAGGTGGAGCGCCGACCCGACGTCACCGTGCTGCTTCACTGCATCCCGCTGCTGGCCGCAGACGAGGTGACCGGCTGCCTGGTGCTGTTGCGAGACGTGACCGACGTTCGCAGGCTCGATCGGTTGCTCCTGTCCAAGGACGCCGCCATCCGCGAGGTGCACCACCGGGTCAAGAACAACCTCCAGACCATCTCCGCCCTGCTGCGGCTGCAGGCCCGACGGCTCCCGTCCGGTGGCGGCAAGGTGGCCCTGTTCGAGGCCGAGCGCCGAGTGCGCTCGATCGCCATCGTCCACGAGATCCTTTCGCGCGATCCCGGCGACCAGGTCCCCTTCGATGAGATCGTGACCTCGTTGATCCGCATGGCCGAGGACTCGGTGGTGCTCGCCCGGGACCTGACCTTCGAGGTGACCGGGGGCCTCGGCGAGGTGCCGGCCGATGTGGCCACGCCGCTGGCCGTGGTTCTCGCCGAGCTGTTGCAGAACGCGGTGGAGCACGCCTTCCGCGACTTCGAGGGTGACGATGACCCCGGCGCCGGTCGGTTCGGGCGAACCATCGGAGGGCCACGGCTCCCCGTTGCCCGCCTCCGTCGGGCACATCCGGGTCCATCTGGTCAATGACCTGAGTGGTCTGACCCTGGCCGTCACCGACGACGGATCGGGCCTGCCCGAGGGATTCGACATCGACGCCAGCCAGAGCCTCGGGCTGTCCATCGTCCGCGACCTGGTGCGAGGTCAGTTGGACGGCACCATCACCATGCGCAACCGCCACGACGGGGCCACCGGGGAGACGGGGACGGTGGTGACCATCGAGCTACCGGCGGGCGAGCCCCCGCGGATCGGCGTATGAGCGATGGGCGCGGGCCGCAGCCCGTCTCGTCAGGATGCCCGACGACGGGCCGCCAGCCACGATTTGCGCAGCTTGCGTCGCTCTTCCTCCGAGGTGCCGCCCCATACGCCGGACTCCTGGTTGGTGGCCAGTGCGAAGTCGAGGCACGGTTCCATCGCATCGCAGCCACGGCAGACCCGCTTGGCCGCCTCGATCTGGTCGACGGCGGGACCGGTCGTCCCGATGGGGAAGAAGAGATCGGGCTCGGTCCGGCGACAGGCAGCCAGATGCCTCCAGTCACCGTCGTCCCATTCGACCGTACGGTTCCACATAAGGGCCACGATGTTTCCTCCGCTCCCGTTTCCGAGATGTCCTGTTTGTGATCTGTTTCACATAGCTCGGCGCCAACATTGTCACCGGCCGTTCAGGGTTCGTTCACTAGAGTAATCACCGGCACGGGGGCGTGCAAGCAGTTTTGGGGCCGGGTGCACCCCGTTTCGGCCCGCACCAGCCCGGGGGCCAGCCGACGCGGAGGGCGCCGAACAGTGGGATCGATGGCCATCCAGGCGCACCGCGGCAGCCCCGACCCGGCCATGGGAATCCGCGAGAACACCCTCGATGCCTTCCTCCGGGCCGGCCAGCTGGGAGCGGACGGGGTCGAATTGGACGTGCGGATGACCTCGGACGGTGCCCTGGCCATCCACCACGACCCGATCATCGCCGGGGTGGGCCCCATCAGCGGGCTGGCCGCCGGCGAGCTCCCCGACTTCGTCCCGCTGTTGGCTGCCGCCCTCGACGCCTGCCACGGGCTGATCGGTCAACGTCGAGATCAAGAACCTGCCGGGCGAGCCCGGCTTCGATCCCTCCGACCACGTGACCCAGCGAGGTCGCCGATCTGGTGGTCGGAGGCGGGGAGGGCATCGAGCGTGGTGATCTCGTCGTTCTGGCCCCCCACGCTGGAGGCCGTCCGCGACGCCGACCCCGACCTGGCCACCGGGCTGCTGTTGGCACCGTGGTTCGATCCCGCCGAGAGCGTGGCCGCGGCCCTCGCCCGCGGGTGCACCGCGATCCATCCCCACCTCGACCTGGTGGACGGCGAGCCTGGTCGCCCAGGCCCACGAGGCCGGGCTGGCGGTGGCCGTGTGGACGGTGAACGATCGGTCCGCCCTGGAGGCCATGGCCAGGCGGCCGGCGCCGACACGGTCATCACCGATGACGTGGCCGTGGCCCTGGCCACCCTGGGCCGACGCTGAGCGAGCGCCCGGTTGGTGGCGCCACCTGCACCCCTCCGGACCAGCCACTCCTCGGTCAGCTGACCGCCCCGGGATACCGGGTGCCCTGACCAGGGATCCAGGCGCAAATTGGTCGGGGGGCAGATTTTCGTCAACAATGCACGCCCATGAACGTCGTTGTCTGTGTGAAGCAGATCCCCGATCCGGCCGCGCCCGCGATCGCTGGATCCGGGGACAAAGAACCTCGTCCGAGCAGGGAAACTCATTCTCGACGACTCCGACGCCTACGGCGTGGAGATGGCCCTCCAGTTGGCCGACGCCGCCGGCGGGGGCGAGGTGACCCTGGTGTCGATGGCTCCCAACGGGGAGACGTCCGGCCTGCGCACCGCCCTGGCCATGGGGGCGGCCAAGGCCATCCTGATCAGCGATGACGCCCTGGCCGGCACCGACGCCCTGGGAACCGCCAAGGTCCTGGCCGCGGCCATCAAGCGGGCCGAGCCCGATCTGATCGTGGCCGCCACCGAGTCCACCGACGGCTACACCGGCACCACCCCGGTGCAGATCGCCGAGTTGCTCGGCCTGCCCTCGGTCACCTTTGCCAAGAAGGTGGAGATCGACGGCAACTCGGTCAAGGTGGAGCGCCAGACCGAGGCCGGCTACGACGAGGTGGAGAGCCCGCTGCCGGCGCTGGTCACCGTCACCGCCGGCGTGGTCGAGCCCCGCTACCCCTCGTTCAAGGGGATCATGGCCGCCAAGTCGAAGCCGGTGGAGACGCTCACCGCCGCCGACCTGGGGATCGATGCTTCCCAGATCGGCAATGCCGGCGCCCGCCAGGAGATCACCGAGGTGGCCGACGCCGAGGCCCGAGCCACCGGCGAGATCGTGGTCGACGAGGGCGAGGGCTATCAACGGGTCATCGAGTTCCTCGAGCAGCTGAAGGTCCTGTAGGGATCGGGTAGGAGAGAGAGCGCACATGTCTATCGACAAGATCTGGGTCCTGGCCGAGGTGGCCGACGGGGCTCCCATCACCACCTCGCTCGAGCTGATCACCGAGGCACGATCGCTGGCCGGCACGGTCGAGGCCGTGGCCTGGGGCGACAGCACCGACTCGGTGGCCGCCGGGCTGGGCGAGTACGGCGTGACCACCGTCTACGACGTCGGTGACCTGGCCGGCGCCCTCCCCGGCGCCCCGGTGGCCGCATCGATCGCCGCCGCCGTGGCCGCCGGCAACGGGCCCGATGCCATCCTCTTCCCGGCCACCTACGACGGACGGGACATCGCCGGCCGGCTGTCGGTGAAGCTCGACCGTCCTGTGCTGACCAACGTGGTCGGCCTTACCGCCGCTGACGGTGGTCTGGTCACCGAGCACGCCATCTTCGGCGGCAGCCAGATCCTTTCCGCCCGCTTCACCGGTGAGGGCCCGGGGATCTACGTGGTGCGGGCCAAGTCGTTCGCCGCCGAGCCCTCGGGTGGATCGTCGGCGGCGGTCGTGGCCGCCCCCGCGCCCGACACCGGAGCCACCAGCGCGGCCACAATCGTGGCCCGCCACGTCGAGGAGCGCACCGGGCCCAAGCTCGACGAGGCCGACGTGGTGGTGTCCGGCGGTCGTGGCCTCGGGGAGAAGGACCAGTACGCCCTCATCGAGGAGCTGGCCACCCTGCTGCACGGCGCCGCCGGCGCCAGCCGGGCCATCGTCGACGCCGGCTGGGTGCCCTACTCGCACCAGGTGGGCCAGACCGGCAAGACGGTCAAGCCCACCGTGTACCTGGCCTGCGGGATCTCCGGCGCCACCCAGCACCTGGTGGGCATGAAGAACTCGAAGAACATCGTCGCCATCAACAAGGACCAGGACGCCCCCATCTTCTCGGTGGCCGACCTCGGCGTCGTCGGCGACGTGCACAAAGTGCTGCCGAAGCTCATCGAGGCGATCAAAGCCAGGGGCTGATCCCTTCTCGGCTCGGCCCGGTCGACTGGCCGGGCCGGATCCCCGTGCCCGCGCCCCGGCGACAGGACACGGTCGATCGAGCATCGGTGGGATCGAGCATCGCTCGGAACGAACGTCCGATTGAACGTCGGGCGGATGAACGTTAGCCAGATCGAACATCAGGCGGCGGACGGCGCGTACCATGAAGTGGCCTGCAATTCGCGCCTCGTTCCCACCCCCAGGAAGTGATCTCCACCGTTCACCGCCGCCGCGCCCGTCCCGCTCCACACGAGATGCTCGGAGGGCCGTCGGCTCGGCATCGTCTCGTCGCCGTCCCCCTCGGGCCACTGAACCCGGCGCGCTGCTCTCCCCTGCGGGCGCATCGTGCCTAGGCCGGTAGAGGGGACCAGCCCGTACCTCCCCGGGTTGGACGGGATCCGGGCCATCGCCGTCCTGGCCGTCATCGCCTATCACCTCGACCCGGGATTGGTCCCCGGCGGCCTCCTTGGGGTCCAGGTCTTCTTTGTGCTCTCGGGGTACCTGATCACCGACCTCCTGGTGGCCGAGTACCGGCGCCACCAGGGGATCGGGCTCAAGCAGTTCTGGATCCGCCGGGCCCGCCGGCTCCTGCCGGCACTGTTCGTGATGCTGTTCGTGACCGTCGGATGGGCCACGCTGTTCGACCGGGCCCAGCTGGCCTCCTTGCGCAGTGACCTGCCGTCGGGAGTCTTCTACTTCAGCAATTGGTGGTTCATCTTCCATCACGTCTCCTACTTCGCCAAGTTCGGCCCCCCCTCGCCACTCGGGCACCTCTGGTCGCTCTCCATCGAGGAGCAGTTCTACCTGTTCTGGCCGCTCCTGGTACTGGCCGGAATGCGCTGGGTCCGCGACCGGAAGGTGCTCATCCTCATCACCCTCGGCCTGGCCGCCGGTTCGGCCATCGAGATGGCCATCCTCTACACGCCGGGCAGCGATCCCACCCGGGTGTACGACGGAACCGACACCCGGGTGTTCGGGCTCCTGATCGGGGCCGCGCTGGCCCTGTGGTTGCCCCGTCAGCGGCCGTTCGCGGCGGTGAACCCGAGCGCCCGACGGCTGCTCAACTCAGTCGGGGCGGCATCGCTGCTGGGAATCTTCCTGATGTTCTGGCTCACCAACCAGTACGAGACGTTCCTCTACGAGGGGGGAATGCTGCTCCTGGCCGTGCTCACCGCGCTGGTCATCGGCGTCACCATCCACCCGGGGTCCCAGCTGCAATCGATCCTCGGCGTGGAACCCCTCCGGTGGGTGGGGGAGCGCTCGTACGCCATCTACCTCTGGCACTACCCGGTCATCGTGCTGACCACGCCGCTCAATGCGCCACCCAATGCGCTGCGCGCCGTCCTGCAGATCGGGGCCACCTTCATCATCGCCGCGCTGTCCTGGCGCTTCGTCGAAGAGCCCGTCCGGCATGGCGCCCTGGGCCGTCAGTGGGGGCGGATCCGCCACCACGACTGGTCGCTGTCCACTCTGCGCCCGTCGGGATGGGTGGTGGCGGTAGCGGTGGTGTTCAATGCCGTCGTCTGCGCCCTCGGCCTCTTCGGGCTGGTCACCGCCTCCGCCGCCGACCCCGCCTCCCAGGTCACCGCCATCGTCCCGGTGGTGCGCCACCACCCCGCACACCCGGCCACCACCGGCCCCTCGGTGTCCACCCCTGCCCCCCCGCCACCGGCCGGCCAGGGGATCACCGCCATCGGGGACTCCATCCTGGTCGATGCCGCCCCCTACCTGGAGGCGACGCTCCCCGGGGTGGTCATCGACGCCCGGGTCGGCCAGCAGCTCTACCAGGTCCAGCAACAGGTGGCCCAGCTCAAGGGCGAGGGAGCAGTGGGGAACCGCCTGATCCTCGAGCTCGGCACCAACGGTCCCTACTCGCCGCAGCAGTTGGAGGCGCTGCTCAACGCCTTTGGCCCCATGCAGCGGATCGTCCTGGTCAACACCCGGGTCCCCCGGTCGTGGCAGGACCAGGTCAATGCCACCATCGCTACCGTGGCCAAGGACTATCCGAACACCACGGTGGTGGACTGGTACGCCGACAGCGCCGCCTACCCGCAGTACTTCTATCCCGACGGCGTGCACCTCGACGTCGCCGGAGCCAAGTACTACGCGTCGCTGTTGGTCCAGGCGCTCGAGGCCCCCAGCCCGAGCTCGCCGACCACCGCTCCCCATCCACCCGGGACCTCGAAGTAGCGCCGGCGGCAACCGGCCCATCCCGGCGCGGCGACAGTCACGGCGCCGCTCGCATCAACGGACAGGGATTCACACCAGCGGCCACGGATAGGGGGGCCGGTCGCCGAGCGGCTCGGGGAACACGCCCGACTCGATGATTCGATGGGCCCGATCCACCAGGGCCTCCTGCTCCCGACCGGTGAGCAGCCGGCCCAACTCGTCGGGCAGGTCCGCGGCCAACCGCTCGAGGTCGCCGAGGATCCCTGCCGGCACCTGCTGGTCGGCGAAGTCCCAGATCACTGTGCGGAGTTTGGGTTGATGGTGGAAGCACAGCCCGTGGTCGATGGCCCACAGTCGGTTGCCGGTCCCCTCGAGCACGTGGCCGCTCTTGCGATCGGCGTTGTTGGCCACGATGTCGAAGGCGCACATGGTGCGCAAGCGTGTCGACGTGGCCTCCCTCGTCGAACAGGGTGAAGTAGTGCTGGTGGTAGTCGGCCTCGACGAAGAGCTGCAGTGAGCCCTCGCCGAACGGACCGTCCGAGCGGGCCACGGTGGGGGGACGATGCCCCAGCCGAGCGCCTCGGAGAGGGCGAAGGCGGCCACCTCCCGGCGATAGAGCCCGTCGGGGAAGTCCCACAGGGACTGTTCGCCACGCGCCGGTTTGTACACCGCGTGGAGCGGGTCTGGCCCGTCGCCATCGAGCGACGTCAGAAAGGTCAGGTTGGAGCTCCACGGCAGGCGCCCGACGACGGTGTACTCACTGGTCCCCAGCAGCCGGGTGGTCGTCTCGAGCCCGGGACCGCTGTCGGGGCTCCAGCCGTTCACACCACCGGTGGGCGGTGTCCGTTTGTCCGTGGGCATTCGTGTCCAGAGGGGTCGAGAGGGGATCCACACAGCGGGCAGGGCGGCCGGCCCGACTCGACCAGCCGGGTGGCCTGGATGGCGAAGGCAGCGGCCTGCTCGCGGGAGATGGACAGCCGGGCGATGGCGCCGGTCTCCTCGTCCGCCACCAACTCCTCGATGACCAGGATCACCCGGTCCTCGGCGTCGTCGTAGGACACGCCGACGGTCCCCACCACCCAGGCCGGCTCGGCCGGCTGCTCCAGGGGCTGGTCCTCGGGCAGGTGGCCCGGGCGCGGTTGGTCCCTGACGATCCGGGCCAGGTAGTCGGCCACCACCGCCACCTGCTGTTTCTCTATCTTGAGGGTCAGGAGGACCGGTCCCTGCCGGCATTGCAGGAGAAAGAGGCGGTCACCCACCGGCCCCACCGTCCCCACCGTGATCCGGTCGGGTGCCGACAGGTCGTATCCGTCACTCATGCGCCCACCCTCATGCGCCCACCCTCATGCAATGGCCAGCTCGGTCAACGACGCCGTCGAATTGACGGTGAGGACGTGGGGCCCGGCCTGGCCGTAGGCCACGGCCGACACCGAGCACGGCGACACGATCAATCGTTGGAACAGGTCGAGGGGGGTGCCCGCCGCCGTGGACAGCGCCGCCTTGATCGGATCGGCGTGGGACACGGCGACGATGGTCTCCCCCCGGTGCAGACGGACCAGCCGGTCGATGGCCGATGAGATGCGGGCCTGCATCTCGAGGAACGACTCACCGCCCGGAAAACGGAAGCCGCTGGGGCACCGCTGGACCTGTCCCCACTCGGGCTTCTTGGCCAGGGTCCGCAGCTGGGCCCCGGTCCACTCGCCGAAGTCACACTCGATGAGACCGTGGTCGGTCCGCACCCGCAGTCCGAGGTGCCTGGCGATGGGCCGGGCCGTCTCGGCGGTCCGCTCCATGGGCGACGCGTAGACGGCCACCGGCGTCCGCTGCCCCGAGTCGTCCAACTGGGCGATCCGCACCGCCACCGCCTCTGCCTGAGCGTGGCCGAGCTCGGAAAGGTGAAGTCCGCGGGCGCGGCCCGGCAGCACCTTGCCGGTGGTCGGCGTCGTTCCGTGGCGGACCAACAAGACCACCGTGGGTCGGCTCGGGAGGTTCCGTCGGGTGGCCACTCCGGTTCACCGTACTCCGTCCCCACCCGGCCTCGACCGCTCGGCCGACGGTGCCGCGCCGGTCAGTGGGGGGCGGTGGCCAGGGGCCGGACCAGGGGTTCGACCACACCGGAGTCGTCGCTGCAATCGTCGTCGGGGAGCACCGGGTCGTGGCTGTGGTCCTCGTGGGAGAGCTGGGTCGGCCACCAGTTCCACCGACCGAGCAGCACCACCACCGAGGGCACCAACAAGGTGCGCACGAAGAACGTGTCGAGGAGGATGCCGGCGGCGAGCCCGAGCCCGATCTCCTGCACCTGGGTGTTGCCGGTCACGGTCAGCACGCCGAACGTCCCGGCCAGAATGAGGCCGGCCGAGGTCACCGTGGTGCCGGTGGCCTCGACGGCCCGGCGGACCGCCACCTTGATCGGCGCGTGGTGCGCCTCCTCGCGGATTCGGGTCATCACCAGAATGTTGTAGTCCTGGCCGAGGGCCATGATGAAGATGAACATGAAGAAGGGGAGGACGAAGTTGATGCCGTCCTGCCCCCCGATCAACTCGAAGACCAGGACGCACAGGCCCAACGAGGCCAGGTAGGACAGGCCCACGCTGACCACCAGGTAGAGCGGTGCCACCAGGCTGCGCAACACGATGGCCAACAGCAGGGCGAGCACGATCATCACGATGGGGATGATCCGCAACAGGTCGTTGCCCGACAAGCGTGCCGACGTCGGCCGCCAGGGGGGCGTCGCCGCTGACGCCACTGGCGGTGGCTCCGATCGAGCGGCCGACCCGGTCCACCGACGGCGCGCACCGAGGGCATGGCTGCGGCGGCCGCGGTGCTGTTGGCGCCACCGGCCTGCAACTCGGTCTGGAACCGGATGGTGCGTCCGTCGGCACTGATGAACTGGGCCGAGTCCTGGTAGGCGCGGTAGGCGGCGAGTGGCACATTGACCCCCGGCGGCGGTGTCGCCGGAAGCATGGCTGCGGCTCCCGTCCGAGGCCAGCTGGTCGTGGGCCTCGGCCAGGGCGGTCGGGGTGACCGTCCCGGTGTCCGGGTCGAGGGCGCCGGTGACGGCGGTGAACTGGCCCGACCGGACCAGGCCCTGCTGGGCCTCGGCCAGTGCGCCCGGCTCGGTCCACACCGACACCGGCAGCCTGAACACCACCGTGGTGGGGTTGTTCTCGGCGACCGGGAAGTTCGCGGTCAGCACGGCCAGGCCCCGACCGGAGTCCGAGGTGGCCGGCGGGGGCTGGTCGTTGAAGCCGTTGGCGCTGTAGGCCAGCATCGACAGGGCCAGCCCGCCGAAGATCACCAGGCCGATGACCAGGGTGAGCACCGGCCTCCCCACCACCTTGCCGGCGATGCGGCCCCAGGTACCACCCTTGTGCCCACCCACCCGGGGGATCCGGGGCCAGAACACGCTTCGGCCGAGTACCGCCAGCAGGGCCGGCAGCAGGGTCAGGTTGGCCAGCAGGGCCACCGCCGATCCCGATGGCCAGGGCGGGGCCCAGTCCCTTGTAGAACCCGAAGGTGGCCACCACCACGGTGGCCAGGGCCCCCATCACCGTGAGCCCGGAGAAGGTGATCGATTCCCCCACCTTGCACAGCGAGAAGGCCACGGCATCGTCGACGCTCTTCCCGCGTCGGAGCTCCTCGCGCAGGCGGAAGATGAGGAACAGCCCGTAGTCGGTGCCGGCCCCGAGCAGGACCACGATGAGGAGGATGGGGGTGAGGTCGGAGACCTGCACGCCGAGGTGGGTGGACTCGGCGATGATCGGACCGGCCGCGATGAGGGCCACCGCCGACGGGAGCAGGGCGATGATCGGGGCCAGCACGGCCCGGAAGGTGAGGAAGAGCAGAGCCACGATGAACAGCACCGACAGCAGCTCGATGAGGCTCTGGATGTGGCCGTTCTGGTTCTGCTCGTCCACCGAGGCCGCCAACCCGCCGGTGAGGTGCATGGCCAGGCCCGGTGGTGCACCCGAGGTGGCGAACGTCGACCGCAACCCGGCCACCAACTGGCTGGCCGCCTTGTCCTGTTGGGTCTTCGGGACCTCGATCTCGACCAGCGCCCGGCGGGCCCGACCGTTGGCCGACGACCCCTGGTCGAGGACCGCGGTGACCCGGGGAATCGAGCGCATGGCCCGCTCGGTGCGCTCGATGGCAGCCTGGTCTCCGGCGGTGAGGACGCCTGCCGTCGGTGGCGGCGACGAACGTGGTGGCCTTGGCCGTATTGGACTGGAACGGGGCGGCCAGCTGCTGGGCCTGCACGCTGGGCTCGGAGGCGGGCAGGAAGTTGGAGTTGCCGCTCTTCTCCACGCTGGTGAGGGAGGGGAGGGCGAAGGACGAGGACCACGGTGGTGATGATCCAGCCGGCGATGATCAGCCATCGAAATCGTACGGTGAACCGTCCTAAGGCGGCGAACAAGCGGTAGTCCTCCGGGGATCGATGGCGGGACCCGGGCACCATGGCGGTCCGCTGACGCACCGATGATGGCGGGCTGTTCACCGGGACCCCTTGACCAACGGTTCCGAGCCGGGCCCCTCACCCGTCAGCCTACGCCTGGTGATGGCACTCATTCATGGCCGATCGGCCCAAACCGGAGGATTATTAAGGGATTTTGATGTTCAGGTCACCGCGGGAAGCCGCCGGGGCATGGGCACCGCCGTCTCCGGCCACCTCCGGCGACTGACCCGGGCCAGTCGGTGCAGCAGGGCGATAGCCCCGGGGTCGTCGTCGCCCGGCCTGGTCTCCACCGCACCGTCGGCGATCATCCCGTCGAGGAGCTGGCGCCCCTTGTCGGTGCGCACCAGGGTGAGCGTCCAGTCGTTGAAGGCCCCGATCCCGCCGGTCGAGATGTCGGCGTGCTCAGCGGCGAAGTCCGGACAGGAGGTGCAGCCCTCCCTGGTCCAGGCGTGGGCCTCCTTGAGGGGGATCTCGTGATAGCCGCCGTCACCGGTCCAGACCTGGAACACGCCCTTGATGTTCATTTTGGTGATGTCTGCTCGGGCGATCCCGTAGCGGGCCTCGAAGAGCTCGGGGAAGATGGCGTCGTCGAACGTCTTTGAGCACATCAGCCCGATGGTGAGCGACAGGCGGCGGGCGATCTTGCCGGCCTTGCGGGCCGCCATCACCGGTGGCGCCGATGACTGGCATCCCATTCCGACCAGGGCGATGCGCTCGGCTCCGGCTTGGATGGCCTGCGGGTAGGCAAGTGGGTTGGCCGAGTACGTGTAGCGGGAGCCGGCCGCGGCCAGCACCTCGGCCCGGGTGGTGGCCACCGCGGGGACCGCCTTCCAGGTGGACCCGTCGCCCTCGAGCGTGGAGACCAAGGCGGCGTCGATCACGTCGTGCTCGAGCGCCCACACCAACAAGGCCGAGACCAGCCCACCGTCCTGGCCCACGGCCGAGCACCTCGGGATCGGTGGCCCGCACCAGCATGGTGTCGGTGGCAGATGCCGGCCACCTCCTCGGGCGTCCGCTCGCGGCCGAACAGGTGGTTCTCGATCTCGGGCTCCCACGTGCGGAACCGGGGGCAGGCCCTGGTGCACATGGTGCACCCCTTGACCCCGTGGGTGCAGCTGTCCGGACCACCCTCGGCGTCGATGTGGAAGGGCTTGTACCGGCCCCCGGTGTCGTCGTAGGAAAGGACGTCGTAGGGACAGGCCACGATGCAGGCGGCACAGCCCGTGCACAGGCCGGAGGTCACCACCTCAGTGAAGAGCTCGGCCCAGTGCGGCTTCTCGGGGGGCATGGCCTAACCCTATCGAGGCCCGCCCGGGGGCCCGCGCACGGCCGTCCCGCGCCGGGCCGGGTTGGGTACCCTCGGTGGGTGCCCGAGCTTCCCGAGGTCGAGAGCTACCGACAGTTGGCCGGACGAGCGCTGGACCGGAGGGTTGCCTCGGTGTCGGCTCCCGACCCCTGGTTCATCAAGGGCGGAGCCGACGCCTCCGCCCTCGGTGGCGCTCTGGTGGGTCGCCGGCTCATTGCCGCTCGGCGCATCGGCAAGCTGCTGCTGCTCGAGATCGAGGATGGCCCCACCCTCGGGATCCGGTTCGGGATGACCGGCACGCTGATCGTGGACGACCGGGCCGGCGTCGACCAACTGGTCTATGCCCCGCGGCGCCACGAGGCCCGCTGGGACCGGTTCGCCGTCGGCTTCGAAGACGGCGGCTCCCTCGTGGTCAGTGACCCCCGGCGGTTGGGCGGGGTCTCGCTCGATCCCGAGGTGTCGTCGCTCGGCCCCGACGCCGCCGGCATCGGCCCGTCCGCCCTCACCTCGGCCCTGGCCGGGTCGAGGGCACCGCTCAAGGCCCGCCTGCTCGACCAGTCTCGGGTGGCCGGCATCGGGAACCTGATCGCCGACGAAGTCCTGTGGCGGCGCCGGGCTGTCTCCCCTCCGCCCGGCCGGCTCACTGTCGGCGCCGGAGGTCAGGCGACTCCACCGGCACCTGCGCCGAACCATCGAGGACCTCCTCGTAGAAGGCGGCTCGCACCAGGGGGACCTGATGGACGAGCGCCGGCCCGGGGGCCGGTGTCCTCGGGACGGCACCGCATTGACCCGTTCGACCGTGGGTGGTCGGACCACGTGGTGGTGCCCCCGTCACCAGCGGTGAACCCCCGCGGTCGACTCGGCCTCAGCCATCGAGCTCGGCCAGGACCTTGGCCGCATGGCCGTCGGCCTTCACGTGGTACCAGGGCCGGGCGATCGTCCCGTCGGCGGCGATGAGGAACGTCGAGCGGATGACCCCGACCGACTTCTTGCCGTACAGGGTCTTCTCGCCCCAGGCGCCGTAGGCCTCGCCCACTGCATGGTCGGCGTCGGTGAGCAGGGGGAACTTGAGTCCGTACTTGGCCCGGAACTTCTGGTGCTTCTCGGCGCTGTCGCCGGAGATCCCGAGGACGGGCACTTTGGCCCGGGTGAACGAACGCAGGTTGTCGTTGAACTGGCACGCCTCCTTGGTACAGCCGGGCGTGTCGTCCCTCGGGTAGAAGTACACCGACGACCTGCTGCCCGGCGAAGTCCTTGAGGGAGACCTTCTTCCCGTCCTGGTCCGTCAAGGTGAAGGCCGGGGCCTTGTCGCCGGCGGCGAGTTTTGCCATGCGCGGCATCCTTTCGTTTCGTGGGCGGGGTGCTCCCCATCGGGAAGCACCGACGATGTGCTGGCGACCACGATGGCACAATCCCGCTTCCACGGAAACGGGCATACCGTGGGAGACTCGGCGTGACATCCGCTCGAAGGGACGAACCCCATGACCGAACCGACGACCGAAGCCCCCTCGACCGACGCGGCGACCACCGGAGTGGCCGTGGAGCCGCCGGCCCACAATCGCCGGAAGGTCTACCTCGACGGGCCTGACGGCACCCGGGTCCCGTTCATCGAGGTCTCGCTGTCCGACTCGCCGGGACACGGCGGACCGGTGCCCAACCCCCCGGTGCGCATCTACGACACGTCGGGTCCCGGGTCCGTGCCCACCGAGGGCCTGCCCGGGCTCCGCCGGCCATGGATCGCCGCCCGCGGCGATGTCGAGGACTACGAGGGCCGGTCGGCCACCCGGCGCGACGACGGCCGGGCGGCAGTGCGGCGGGAAGCGCCCCACACCGCGGTGTTCCCGCCATCGGGGAGCCGCCCATTGCGCTCCACCGGGACTCCGGTCACCCAGCTGCACTATGCCCGCCAGGGCCGGATCACCCCGGAGATGTCCTTCGTCGCCGCACGGGAGGGCATCCCCGCCGAGGTGGTGCGCGACGAGATCGCCGCCGGCCGGGCCATCCTGCCGGCCAACGTCAACCACCCCGAGTCCGAGCCCATGGTCATCGGCAGCCGATTTCTGGTCAAGGTCAACGCCAACATCGGCAACTCGGCGGTGACCTCCTCGATCGACGAGGAGGTGGAGAAGCTCACCTGGGCCACCCGCTGGGGAGCGGACACCGTGATGGACCTCTCGACCGGCCCCGACATCCACACCACCCGGGAGTGGATCCTGCGGAACTCGCCGGTGCCCATCGGCACCGTGCCCATCTACCAGGCGCTCGAGAAGGTGGACGGGTCACCCGAGGAGCTGACCTGGGACCTGTACCGCGACACGCTCGTCGAACAGGCCGAACAGGGCGTCGACTACTTCACCATCCATGCCGGCGTGCTCCTCCGCTACGTGCCGATGACGGCGCGGCGGACCACCGGCATCGTCAGCAGGGGCGGTTCGATCATGGCCGCCTGGTGTCTCGCCCACCACACCGAGAACTTCCTCTACACCCGATTCGACGAGATCTGCGAGATCATGGCCGCCTACGACGTGGCCTTCTCCCTCGGCGACGGGCTGCGGCCGGGTTCGATCGCCGACGCCAACGACGAGGCCCAGTTCGCCGAGTTGCACACCCTCGGGGAGCTCACCGATGTGGCCTGGCGCCATGACGTGCAGGTGATGATCGAGGGACCGGGTCACGTCCCTCTGCACAAGGTGGAGGAGAACGTGACCCGGCAACGGGAGGTCTGCCACGACGCGCCCTTCTATACGCTCGGGCCACTCACCGTCGACGTCGCCCCCGGCTACGACCACATCACCTCGGCCATCGGTGCCGCGGTGATCGGTATGCACGGGACCGCCATGCTCTGCTACGTGACCCCCAAGGAGCACTTGGGCCTGCCGAACCTCGAGGACGTCAAGCAGGGGATGATCGCCTACAAGATCGCGGCCCACGCCGCCGACCTGGCCAAGGGCCACCCGGGGGCCCAGGCGTGGGACGACGCCCTCTCCAAGGCCCGGTTCGAATTCCGGTGGGAGGACCAGTTCAACCTGGCCATGGATCCGTCCACGGCCAGGGCGTACCACGATGAGACCCTCCCGGCCGAGCCGGCCAAGACAGCCCACTTCTGCTCGATGTGCGGACCCAAGTTCTGTTCGATGCGCATCAGCCAGGACGTTCGCGACTACGCCGAGGCCCGGGGGAT
Source organism: uncultured Acidimicrobiaceae bacterium (assembly GCA_963774885.1). Taxonomy (GTDB): domain Bacteria; phylum Actinomycetota; class Acidimicrobiia; order Acidimicrobiales; family RAAP-2; genus Bog-756. The sequence goes on along the minus strand of CAVZGQ010000001.1, from coordinate 1,639,874 downwards.
GGACCCCGCCTCGGCGGTCGAGATCGGGCTCAAGGAGAAGGCGGTGGAGTTCCGCGAGGCCGGATCCTCGGTCTACCGACAGCCCTCTCCCACCTGACTCGGTCCCGGCGGTCTGCGTCTGACCTGGTGCGGCGGACATTCCCGGGTACACTGGCGGTCGTGGCAGGCACCGAGTCTCGCCACCGGGGTCTTCCTCACCTCCGTTCTCCGGGTCACCGACGTGGCCCGGAAAGATGGCCCGAGGCGGGCCCGCAGGCATTCGTGACTCGCACGGGTGTCGACGGTCGGCCCCCGGCCGTCACCGGACAAATGAGAGTGAGTTCCAAGCCCCATGACCACCACCGCCGATCCATCGGATCGCGTCCTCGATTCCGCCGTGCTGCCGGCGGATGCCGATGGCGACGGCGACGTTCGCACCTTCGCCTCGCTGGGCGTCGACCCGTCCCTGGTCAAGGCCCTCGCCGCCCAGGGGATCACCACCACCTTCGCCATCCAGTCGATGACCGTGGCCGATGCCCTGGCTGGGCGCGACGTCTGCGGCAAGGCCAAGACGGGCTCGGGCAAGACCCTGGCCTTCGGCGTCCCGCTGCTCCAGCGCACCATGGCCGCCCCCGCCACCGAGCCGGGCCGCCCACGCGCCCTGGTCCTCGTCCCCACCCGAGAGCTGGCCGTCCAGGTCAGTGAGGTCCTCGAGCCCCTGGCCAAGGAGGCCGGCCTCCGGATCGCCGCCGTCTACGGCGGGGCGGACATCGAGCGTCAGATCAAGAAGCTCCGACGGGGAGTGGACGTGATCATCGCCACCCCGGGGCGCCTCATCGACCTCGGTGACCGGGGCGAGCTGTCGGTGGCCGACATCGAGACCCTGGTGCTCGACGAAGCGGACCGCATGGCCGACATGGGGTTCATGCCCCAGGTCGAGTGGGTGCTCCGGCGGCTCGAGCGGGAGCACCAGACCCTGCTGTTCTCGGCCACGCTGGACGGCGCCGTGGACCGGCTGGTGAGCAGATACCTGACCGACCCGGTGATGCACGAGGTGGCATCGCTCAACACCACGGTGGACGCCATGGAGCACCGGTTCCTCGAGGTGCACCAGATGGACCGGGTCAAGGTGTGCGCCGCCATCTGCCGCAACTCCGAGAAGACGCTGGTGTTCGTGCGCACCAAACGTGGCGCTGACCGGTTGGTCGAGCAGCTGCGCAAGGAGGGGATCAAGGCCGACGCCATCCACGGGGACCTTCGCCAGGCAAACCGTGAACGGACGCTCAAGGACTTCGACGACGGCAAGCTGCCGGCGCTGGTGGCCACCGACGTCGCCGCCCGGGGCCTGGACATCGACATGGTGGACGTGGTCGTCCACTTCGACCCGCCCGAGGACCACAAGGCCTACCTGCATCGATCCGGGCGCACCGCCCGGGCCGGCGAGGCCGGACTGGTGGTCACCCTGGTGCAGTGGAACCAGATCCTCGAGGTCGAGCGTATCCAGACCCGCATCGGTCTCAGGGTGCCCATCGTCGAGATCTTCTCCAATGACCCCCGGCTGGCCGACCTGTCGGCCTGGCAGCCCGGGAACGACTGAGTCCGCCGACCCGATCACCGACCCTCCGCCCGCCGGCCGGTGGAGGGCTCACCCACATCGGTCGACCAAGGAGGGCATCGTGTCCGACACCCACGTCCACTCGCCGATGACCGTCGGCGCCGGCATCGACGGCCTCGAGCGGATCCTGGTGGTGACCGCCCATCCCGATGACGTCGACTTCGGCGCCGCCGGGTCGGTGGCGGTGTGGACCGAGGGCGGCATCGAGGTCGCCTACTGCGTCGTCACCGATGGTGACGCCGGCGGCTCGGACCGCTCGGTGAGCCGGACGGACATGGTGGCCATCCGCCGCCACGAGCAGCTCGAGGCGGCAAAGGAGGTGGGGGTCTCCGACGTGAGCTTCCTCGGGTTCCCCGATGGCCGCCTGGCCGCCGACCTCGATCTCCGCAGGGCCATCTCCCGGGTCATCCGCCGATTCCGCCCGGACCGGGTGGTCACCCAGTCGCCCGAGCGCAATTGGGCCCGTATCTATGCCAGCCATCCCGACCATCTGGCCGCGGGAGAGGCCACCGTCTGTGCCGTCTACCCCGATGCCCGCAATCCGTTCGCCTTCCCCGAGCTGCTCGACGAGGGGCTCGAGCCCCACACCGTCCCCGAGCTGTGGGTCATGGCCACCGACCGCGCCGATCGGGCCGTCGACGTCACCGAGTCCTTCGATCGCAAGTTGGCCGCCCTCCGTTCCCACCGGAGCCAGGTCGGTGACGGCGCCCACCTGGAGGGTCTGCTGCGGGGTTGGATGTCGGGCACCGCGGCGGCTGCCGGCCTGCCCGAGGGAAGCCTGGCCGAGGCCTTCCACGTGGTGGCGACCGGGTAGTGGGCGCCATGGGCCCGGCAGTAGTTCGCCGGTGGGTGGTCATCCAGCACGTCGCCCATGAAGGACCGGGGCTGATCGCCGACGCACTCGACGCCGCCGGCCACCGGGCCGACGTGGTCCGCCTCGACCGCGGAGCGGCGCTGCCCGATCAGGAATCGATCGAGGGTCTGGTGGTGATGGGTGGCCCGATGGGGGTGCACGATGACGCCGACCATCCGTGGTTGATTGCCGAACGGGACCTGATCGGAGCGGTGGTCGCCGCGGGCACGCCGGTGCTCGGCGTGTGCCTGGGTGCCCAGCAGGTGGCCATGGCGCTCGCAGCCGAGGTGACCACCGGGGCGGTCTCCGAGGTGGGCCTCGGTCAGGTCGAGCTGACCGCGGCCGGCCGCCGGGACCCGGTGTTCGGCCCCGAGTACGGAGGGCTGGCCGACACCGCCCTTCCCTGTGTGCACTGGCACCGCGACACGTTCTCCCTACCCGACGGGGCCGTCCACCTGGCCGCCACCCGTGTCTTCCCCCATCAGGCCTTCCGCTGGGGGACCGCCGTCTACGGCCTCCAGTTCCATGTGGAGGTGGACCGGTCGTTGGCCGACGGGTGGAAGCCGTACCTTCCCGCCGGCGTGCGTCTCGACGGCCCCGGGTTGGCCAGGGTGGAGACCGTGGGCCGCAGGGTGCTCCGACGCTTCGTCCAGGGGGCCACGACGCAGAGCCCGGGTGCCGACCGCACCTCGATCGCCGGCGCCGACCGCGCCTGATGGGGACGGCCGAGGAGGCGCCGGCGACCGACGCCGATCCTGCCGGCGCCACCGAGTCGGTCAAGCCCCGGCTACGGGGGGTCTTCCATCAGATCGCCTTCTTCGTGTCGCTGGTCTCGGGGGCGGCCCTGGTGTGGGCGGCCCCAACCGCCGGCTCGAAGGTGGCCGTCCTCATCTACGCCGTGTCCATCTCCCTGCTTTTCGGTGTGAGCGCGCTCTTTCACCGCCATACCTGGGGACCGGTCGGCCGCCGGCGCATGCGTCGGGCCGACCACTCGACCATCTTCATCGCCATCGCCGGCTCCTATACGGCGGTGGCCGGCATCGCCCTCAGTGGTTGGGCCCGTACCGCGGTGTTGTGCATCGTGTGGGGAGGGGCGATCGTCGGCATCACCCTGCGGCAGGTGTGGCTGGACGCGCCCAAGTGGGTGATCGCCCTCCCCTACGTGGTGGTGGGCTGGGCCGCGGTGGCGGTGCTGCCCCAGCTGTTCCGGGCCCTCGGCGCCACCGGCTTCGCCTTGTTGCTGGCCGGTGGGCTGGCCTACTCGGCCGGCGCCGTGGTCTACGCCCTCAAGCGGCCCGATCCGGTACCGGGCACCTTCGGGTACCACGAGGTGTTCCATGCCTGCACCGTCGTCGGGGCCACCCTGCACTTCGTGGTCATCGCCTGGTTCGTGCTGCCCCTCGCCGGCTGATCACCGGCCCGGCGCTCGCCCTTGGGTGGGGCCCGATCGCCAACGGAAACGGTGGTTGATATCCACTATCCCTGTCGGATCAGTAGGTGAAACGAAAATGGACGACCGGATCTACATGGGCCACGATGTGGCCACCCGGCACCTGGCCGGCGGTAGCAATCCTCGGGGGAGGCGGACCATGTCGCTCAAGGTTGTCGGTGCCGGTGTCGGCAGGACCGGTACTCATTCGCTCAAGATCGCTCTGGAGCAGTTGTTCGATGGGCGGTGCCATCACATGCTCGAGATCCTCGGGGACCCGACCCAGGCGGCGGGATGGATGGATGCCATCGAAGGACGCCCGGTCGACTGGTCGACCATGCCTGCCGGCTACGTCTCCCTCGTCGACTGGCCCGGGTGCTCGTTCTGGCCCGAGCTGTCGGCCGCCAACCCCGATGCGTTGGTACTGCTGTCCGTGCGCGATCCAGAATCGTGGTATCGCAGCGCATCGAACACCATCTTCCTGTCCTTCGACAAGGTGCCACCCGAGCTGAAGCCGTGGATGGACGCAATGCAGGTGCTGATGCGCGACCGATTCAGCGACCGCTTCGACGACCCCACCTCGATGATCGATGCGTACGAGCGCCACAACGCCGCGGTGCGCCAGGCAGTTCCGCCGGCGCGCCTGTTGGAGTGGGCTCCCGGCGACGGGTGGGACCCGATCTGTGATCGACTGGGTATCGAGGTGCCGGGTGAGCCATTCCCGCTCACCAACACCACCGATGAGTTCCGGGAGATGGTGGGGTTGGCCCCACTGGCCTAGCGCCGCTTGCGGCCGGCCACCCAGTAGGCGAACGAGTTGCCGGGATTGGCAACGATCACCACACGCCACATCCGCTTGTTGCCGCGGACCTCGTGGTCTGACCGGTGATTGAGGTCCCGCCATGCCAAGACGGCGGCCACCAGATCCACCGCCACAAGGGCCGCGAGCAGTGCTGGCTTCGGCGGGCGTCGTCGCACCTCCCGATCATGGCACGGAGCGCTCCATGGGCGAGGCTCGCCCGGGAGGCGATGCCTCCCTAGTCTGGCCGGAATGAACCACGCGCTCTTCCTGCCCCCGTTCGGCGAGTTCGCCGATCCCAACGCCACCGCCGAGCTGGCGGTGGCCGCCGAGGAGGCGGGGTGGGACGGCATCTTCCTCTGGGACCACATGTGGCGGCCTGAAGGCGACCCGTTGCCGGTCGGCGACGCCTGGATCTCCTTGGCCGCCATCGCCTCGGCCACCGAGCGCCTCCGATTCGGGCCGGCCATCACCCCGCTGTCGCGTCGTCGGCCCCAGAAGGTGGCCCGCGAGACGGTGGCGCTCGACATGCTCTCCCACGGCCGGCTCACCCTCGGGTTGGGCCTCGGGGTCAACACCGGCGGCGAGCTCGAGCGCTTCGGGGAGACCATCGAGGAGGACGTCCGGGCAGCCCTGCTCGATGAAGCCCTGGCCGTCCTCCTCGGGCTGTGGACCGGTGAGGAGGTCGACCACCACGGCCGCCATTTCACCGTCGATCACGTCCGGTTCGTCCCCCGTCCTGTCCAGCGCCCTCGCATCCCGATCTGGGGCGCGGCGAGAGGCGGTTGCGGCCCCCGGCCGCTTCGCCGGGCGGCGCGGCTCGACGGTCTGTTCCCGGTCGACACCACCACCGACCAGCTGGCCGAGATGCTCGAGGTGGTGGTGGCGGAGCGCGGCTCGCTCGACGGGTTCGACGTGGCCATGCTGGCCGGCCCGGACACCGATCTCGACGCCCTGGCCGACCGTGGGGTGACCTGGGCGATGTGGGCGGTCAACCGTGGGGAGCCGGTGGCCGAGGCGATGGCATGGGCGCGGGCCGGCCCGACCACTGGCGGCGGTGGGTGAGCAGGTGTGCCGGATGTTCAGGTGACCGGGCGGTTCAACCGGCCATCTGACGGAGCATGAACGGGAGGATCCCCCCGTGGCGGTAGTACTCGGCCTCCATCGGCGTGTCGATCCGAAGTCGCACCTCGAACTCCACCAACCGGTGGCCGTCCTCGGCCCGAACAGCGACCGTCTTGGGGGCCACGCCCTCGTTGAGCGAACCGAATCCGGTGATGGCGAAGACCTCGTGCCCGGTCAGCCCCAATGAGGAAGCGCTCTGACCTTCGGCATACTGCAGGGGGAGCACCCCCATACCGATGAGGTTGGAGCGGTGGATCCGTTCGTAGCTCTCGGCGATGACCGCCCGGATCCCGAGCAGGGCGGTGCCCTTGGCTGCCCAGTCACGAGAGGATCCCGAACCGTATTCCTTGCCGGCCAGCACGACCAGCGGCACGCCTTCGTCGGCGTAGCGCTCGGCGGCGTCGTAGATGGTGGTCTCGGCGCCGTCGGGGAGATGGAGGGTGAACCCGCCCTCGGTGCCCGGTGCCAGCTGGTTGCGCAGCCTCACGTTGGCGAAGGTGCCCCGGACCATCACCTCGTGGTTGCCCCGCCGGGTCCCGTAGGAGTTGAAGTCGGCGCGCTCGACGCCGTGCTCGGACAGGTAGTGCCCGGCCGGAGTGGACGGGCTGATGTTACCGGCCGGTGAGATGTGGTCGGTGGTGACGCTGTCCCCGAGCACGGCCAGGACCCGTGCTCCGACCACGTCGGTCACCCGGGCCGGCGTCATGGTCAGGCCCTCGAGGAACGGGGGATGGAGTACGTAGGTCGAGTCGCGGTCCCAGCTGAAGGTGTCACCGGTGGCGGTCTCCACCGCTTGCCACCGCTCGTCACCGTCGAAGACCGCTCCGTATCGCTGGCGGAACATGTCGGAGGTGAGCGAGGTCCGGATGGCTTCGGTGACCTCCTCCGGTGACGGCCACAGATCGGCGAGGTAGACCGCCGTCCCGTCGTTGGCGACGCCCAGCGGATCGGTGGTGAGGTCGATGTCCATGGTTCCGGCCAGCGCGTAGGCCACCACCAACGGCGGCGAGGCCAAATAGTTCATCCGCACCTCGGGATGGATCCGTCCCTCGAAGTTCCGGTTCCCCGACAGCACCGAGGCCACCGACAAGTCGCCGTCATGCACGGCCTCGGACACGCCGGGCAGCAAGGGCCCCGAGTTCCCGATGCAGGTGGTGCAGCCGAAGCCGACCAGGTCGAAGCCGATCCGGGCCAGCGGCTCGGTGAGGCCGGCACGGTCGAGGTAGTCCATGACCACCCTCGAGCCGGGCGCCAGCGACGTCTTGACCCACGGCTTGGGGGCCAGGCCGCGGGCCACGGCCCGCTGGGCCACCAGCCCGGCAGCCACCATCACCTGGGGGTTGGAGGTGTTGGTGCAGCTGGTGATGGCGGCCACCACCACGGCCCCGTCGGTGACCGTCTGGCTCGATCCGTCGGCCAGGGTTGCCGGGGCCGAGCGCTGGTCTCGACCGAGGGCGGTCCGGTATGACGCGCCCGCACCGGCCAGCGCCACCAGGTCCTGGGGACGGGACGGACCGGCGAGGCTCGGGGTGACGGTGGAGAGGTCGAGCTCGATGGTCTCGGAGAAGACCGGCTCGATGCCACCGGCCACGTGGAACATGCCCTGTTCCTTGGCGTACGCCTCCACCAGGTCCACGTGGTGGTCGTCGCGGCCGGTGAAGCGGAGGTACTCAAGGGTGACATCGTCGATGGGGAAGATGGCGCAGGTGGCACCGTACTCGGGCGACATGTTACCGATGGTGGCCCGGTTGGCGAGGGGGACGGCGGCCACGCCGGGACCGAAGAACTCGACGAACTTTCCCACCACCCCGTGCTGGCGGAGGAGGTGGGTGATGGTGAGCACCAGATCGGTGGCGGTGGTGCCCGGTGCCTGCTCGCCGGTCAGTCGGAAGCCCACCACCGGCGGCAACAGCATGGAGAGTGGCTGGCCCAGCATGGCCGCCTCGGCCTCGATCCCTCCCACCCCCCAGCCCGAGCACGCCGAGCCCGTTGACCATGGTGGTGTGGGAGTCGGTGCCGACCAGGGTGTCGCAGTAGGCCCTCCCGTCGTCGGTGGCGAAGACCACCCGCGACAGGTACTCGAGATTGACCTGGTGGCAGATACCGGTGCCCGGCGGTACCACCCGGAAGCCGTCGAAGGCCTGCTGCGCCCACCGCAGGAGCTGGTAGCGCTCGATGTTGCGCTGGTACTCGATGTCGACGTTCTGGTCGAAGGCGTCCGGCCGGCCGGAGACCTCGGCGATCACCGAGTGGTCGATGACCAGCTCGACCGGGACCAGCGGGTTGACCCGGGCCGGGTCGCCGCCGAGTGCTCCCAGCGCGTCGCGCATGGCGGCCAGGTCGACCACGCCGGGCACGCCGGTGAAGTCCTGCATCAGCACCCGCTCGGGAGTCAGGGCGATCTCCGAGGCGTCCTCGCCCCCGAGACCGTGCCGCTCGGGATGGGCGCCCCATCCGGCCACCGCCTCGATGTCGGCGGGCCGGACGGCCACCCCGTCCTCGTGGCGGAGCAGGTTCTCCAGGACGACCTTGATCGAGTAGGGGAGCCCGGCCACGTCGTAGCGGTCGGCCAGGGCGTTGATCCGGTAGATCTCGTAGATGGCAGTCGCCGACGGCCAGGTCGGCCGCGGGCGCCGAAGGTGTCGGGGCCGGCCGGAGGCGGGAGGTGGTTGTGCCATGGGCCCATTCTGCTACCCTGGACCGTCGACGGCGAACCGCCGACGGCTGGGGCATCGTCAGATGCGGGTGCGGTAGCGGTGGACGGCCAGCGGCACCAGCACGATCAGGAGTGCCGGCGGTCCAGGCCAGGACTGGATGACCCATTTGGCGGTGGGCCCGCCGAGCATGAGCGCCCGGCAGGCGGTGACGGTCACGCTCACCGGTTGGTAGGTGGCGAAGCCCTGCAGCCAGCTGGGCATCGACGAGACCGGCACGAAGGCGGAGGAGGCGAAGACCAGGGGGAAGAGGAGGGGGAAGGACATCACCTGGGCGGTCTCGCTGTTGGAGGCGGAGAGCCCGATGACCGCGAAGCCCCACGACAGTGAGTAGGCGAAGAGCAGGATGAGGGCCAGTCCGGCCAGGTAGGGAAGGACGCCGGTGGTCGGGCGGAACCCGACCAGCAAGCCGACGACGGTGATGATGATCACCACCAGGATGTTGCGCACGAAATCGGCACTGGTCCGTCCGGCGAGCACGGCCGAGCGGGCCATGGGCAGGGCCCGGAACCGCTCGATGAGTCCCTTTTGCAGGTCCTCGGCCAGCCCGATGCTGGTCTGCACCGCGCCGAAGGTGACCGTCTGCACGAAGACCCCGGGCATCAGGTAGTTCACGTAGTCGGCCCCCGGTGTCGTGATGGCGCCACCGAAGACGTACCGGAACAGCAGGACGAACATGATCGGCTGCACGGTCGAGAAGAACAGGGCCTCGGGGATGCGGGTGATGGCCAGCAGGTTGCGCTTGGTGATGGTCCAGGTGTCCGACACGGCCCACCGGAACCGGACGAAGATGCCGTCCGAGTGGGGCGCCCCCGACAGGGTCGGCGCGGCGATGGTGGTGGTCATGACAGCTCTCCGGTTGCGATGGGCATGGCTTCGGCTGCGCGGCCCGGCGACCGGCGTCGCCCGCGCTTCGGTTCGGTTCCGGTCGTCGGTGGCCTCGGCATCGGCTTCGGTCCGCCGACCGGTCAGGGCCAGAAAGACGTCGTCGAGGCTCGGCTCGCGCAGGGTGAACGCGGCCGGGGTGATCCCCTCCTGGTCGAGGGAGCGCAGGCCGGCCATGGCCGACTCGGGTCCGTTGTCCACGGTCACCTCGACCACGGTGCCGTTCAGGCGAGGGTTGGTGAGGCCCGAGGGAGGCGAGGAGCTCGGCGGTCCGGGCGGCGTCGTCGACGGTGGTCCAGCCCGACCTCCAGCACGGTGGCCCCCAGGTCCGCCTTCAACGTCGGCCGGCGTGCCTTCGGCGATGACCCGCCCGTGGTCGAGCACGGACAGCGTGTTGGCCAGGCGGTCGGCCTCCTCGAGGTACTGGGTGGTGAGCAGGACGGTGGTCCCGCCGCCGACCAGGCGCTCGATGACCTCCCACAGGTCGTTGCGGCTCTGGGGGTCGAGTCCGGTGGTGGGCTCGTCCAGGAACAGGACGGTGGGCCGGGCCACCAGGGCGGCGGCCAGGTCGAGGCGCCGGCGCATGCCACCCGAGTAGGTCTTGAGGGTGCGGTCGCCGGCGTCGGCCAGGTCGAACTGCACGAGCAGCTCCCTGGCCCTGCCGCCCGACCGAGGACCGATCGAGGTGGTTGAGGTTGCCGACCATCTCGAGGTTCTCCCGGCCGGTCAGGTTCTCGTCGACGGCGGCGTACTGGCCGGCCAGCCCGATCAGGCTCCGGACCAGGCTCGCCTTTTCGGCCACGTCGTGGCCGAGCACCCGGGCCACCCCGCTGTCCGGCTTGAGGATGGTGGTCAGGATGCGCACCGCGGTGGTCTTGCCCGAGCCGTTGGGCCCGAGCAGCCCGAACACCGTGCCCTCCTCGACGTTGAAGCTCACCCCGTCGAGGGCCCGCACCGTGTGCTTGCCGGTGAACGTCTTCTGGAGCAGCTCGGCTTCGATGGCGTACGGCATGGCGCGGCAGTTCCTGTCTGGTCGGTGGGGTCGATGGAGGAGCGTCTTCGGCGGACCGCCGACCCGGCCGTGGAGTGCAGGCCGGGCGCGGACCCCGGAGGTGCGGCGTACATCGCATCTTACGGTGAGGCTCGCACGCCCGGACGCGCCGGCCCGACCTGGTCCCCGGTGGCGCATGCGCCCGGCGCGGGCCCCGGTAACCTCGGCCCATGCAAAAGGGAGACCCGGTACCCGACTTCGAGCTGCCCGACGAGGACGGCACTCCCCGAAAGCTGAGCGATCTGGCCGCCTCGGGGCCGGTCGTCCTGTTCTTCTATCCGGCGGCGATGACGCCGGGCTGCACCGCCGAGAGCTGCCACTTCCGGGACATGAAGGCCGAGTTCGAGGCGGTGGGCGCCCAGCGGGTGGGGATCAGTGCCGATCAGGTGGAGAAGCAGAAGCGGTTCTCCGACAAGCACTCGTTCGACTATCCGCTCCTGTCCGATCCCGACGGCGCGGTGGCCACCCAGTTCGGGGTGCGGCGCCGGTTCACCAAGCTCTCGCCGACCAAGCGGGCCACCTTCGTGATCGGGCCCGACCTCAAGGTCATCGACGTGATCCAGAGCGAGGTGCGGATGAACGTGCACGCCGATCGGGCCCTCGAGGTGCTGAAGGCCCAGTCCGCGGGCTGAGCGCTGTGGGACCCGCCTGAGCTCCGGGGCTTCCGTGACCGGTGGACGCCACTCACCGTCCCTGCCCGCGGCGCGCGATGATGGGAAGCTATGCCGGATGAACCCATGGTCACCGAGCCGTCGGCGATGAGCCCGCTGCCCGGTTCGCGATCGCGTCGAGCAGTTGGCCCAGGCGGTGGCCGAACGGGTGGTGAGCATGGTCATGGACGCCATCGACATCGACGCCCTCCTCGAGCGGATCGATGTCGACGCGGTGGTCAGCCGGGTCGACGTGGACGGGCTGATCGACCGGGTGGACGTGGAGAAGATCATCGAGCGGGTGGACGTCAAGAAGATCGTCGACCGGGTCGACATCGACGCCCTGGTGGAGCAGACCGAGCTGGGGACGATCATCGCCCGGTCGACCAGCGGGGTCGCCTCGGAGGTGCTCGACGTGATCCGGGCCCAGGGGGTGGGGCTCGACGACTTCTTCGCCCGATGGGTCAACCGCCTGCTCCGGCGCTCGAGCAACGACCTGCCCCTGGGCCCGCCGACTCTGGTCGGGACCGCGCCCGGCTCGAGCCGAGCTCACCGCGGGAGGCGGGTGATGGCTACCGCGTCGTCCACCGCCGAGCCCATCGAGGGCCGGCAGGGCCACTATGCCGGGGCGGTGAGCCGGCTGGTGGCGTTCGCCGCCGACGTGGGCGCCTCCTGGGGCCTGTTCACGTTGGGCGCTGCGGCGCTCACCTTCACCATCCAACTGGTCAGCGGGACCAACTTCTCCCTCAGCAACCACCAGATCGCCTCGCTGGTCGCCGCGGTGGTCTGGGAGTTCATCTACTTCGCCTACCAGTGGGCGCTGAGCGGCAAGACCATCGGCATGGCCCTGCTCGGGATCCGGGTGGTGCAGACCGATGGCGCGCCGATCGGTGCCCGCCAGGCGGTGGTGCGCACGCTGACCCTTCCGCTCAGCTTCCTCCTCCTCGGGCTCGGGTTCCTCGGGATCCTCACCAATCGTGACCGCCATGCCCTCCACGACCGCATGGCCGGTACCGCGGTGGTCTATTCGTGGGACGCCCGGGCGGCTCGGTCTGCGCTGGTTGGCCAGGCAGGATGGCACCGCCTCGACCTGACACCGGAGCCGATGCCGCGTCGGCCGGCGCCCGCCCTCGGCGCCGGTCGACCGGTGGCCGGACGGAACCGATGACCGGACTCCTGCCGCGGGATCCGCTGATGGTGGCGCCGGGCGCCGTCCACCTCCCGGGCTGGCTCGGACCCGATGGCCAGCGCGCCCTGGTCGAGTCCTGTCGTTCGTGGGTCGAAGCGAGCGGTGGGCTCCGCCGACCCCGCATGCCCACCGGTGGGTCCATGTCGGTGGCCATCACCTGCCTCGGGTGGCACTGGTACCCGTATCGCTACTCGCGGACCGTGGACGACGGTGACGGTCGGCCGGTGCGTCCGTTCCCGCCGTCGCTGGGGGAACTCGGTCGGCGAGGCGGTCACCGACGCCGCCGCCATCGATTCCAGTGTCCTCGGACCGAGGGACGAGCGACCGGACAGGGCGCACGTCGACCTTCGAGCCCGATGTGGCCCTGGTCAACTGGTACGGACCCGGCGCCCGGATGGGCATGCACGCGGACCGGGACGAACGGAGTCCGGCGCCGGTGGTCTCGGTGAGCGTCGGGGACTCGTGCGTGTTCCGGTTCGGGACCGCCGGCGGGCCGCGGCCGACCATGGACCGACGTGGTCCTCGAATCCGGGGACCTGTTCGTATTCGGCGGTCCGTCGCGGCTGGCCTTCCACGGGGTGCCCAAGGTGCTGTCCGGCACCGGCGATCCCGGGATCGGCCTGGAGGAAGGGCGGTTCAATCTGACCTTGCGAGACACAGGACTGTCCGATGGGATCCGCAACGTGAGTGGGGGTTCCAGGCGCTGAGACCAGGTCGGCCTGGATCAGAGTGTTCTTGACAGGTCACTCTATTCAGAATACTCTAAAGAATATGCCAAGAACGAGCCGTGCCAACCCGCTGGCCCTGGCCGTGCTGGTCTGCCTCTACGAGCGGCCCATGCACCCCTACGAGGTGGCCCAGACCCTGCGCAGCCGAGCCAAGCACGAGAGCGTCCGCCTCAACTACGGCGCCCTCTATGGCGTCGTCGACTCCCTCGAGCGACGGGAGCTGGTGCGAGCCCGCGAAACGGTGCGCGAGGGTCGCCGACCGGAGCGGACCATCTACGAGATCACCGAACTGGGCACCCGCGAGATGATCGACTGGCTCTCCGAGCTGGTGTCGGTGCCCGGCAAGGAGTACCTGCAGTTCATGGCCGGTCTCTCCTTTCTGGCCGCCCTCGACCCCGACGACGCCCTCGACCTCCTCCAGCAACGGGCCCAGGCGTTGGAGTTCCGGTTGGCCTCGCACCGAGGTGGCCTGCGAGCCGCCGAGGAGGCCGGGCTGCCCCGGTTGTTCGGTCTGGAGAGCGAGTTCGAGGAGCGGCTGCTGGCCGCCGAGCTCGACTTCGTCCGTGAACTGGTCAAGGAGATCGCGTCGGAGTCCCTGGACGGGATCGACCTGTGGCGCAAGTTCACGGCCGGTGATCCGGCCGACCTCGCTGAGGAGTTGAGCGAACAGATGAGCAGGTATCACCGAGATCCGGAGGAGGACGGACCCGCCGAGACCACCTGAGTCATATCCGATGACGGAACGGGGCCGCGTGTTTGCCCACGCGGCCCCGCCACCGTCCAACCACGAGATCGATCCTTGAAGGACCTCCGCTCGGGGCAGCACCTGTCAGCGTAGGCCACTCCAGGGATCGGACCACGACCACCGGCCACCACCGGTGTGCCCGACAATCCCCGGAGGAGAGCCACATGACCACCCTCATCGAAGCACGCGCCCTGACCAAGACGTTCGGCAAGGTCCGAGCGCTGGACGGCTTGGAGCTGACCATCCCGTCCGGCCGCATCGTCGCCATCCTCGGTCCCAACGGAGCCGGCAAGAGCACCCTCGTCCGGATGATCGCCACCATCCTCGCTCCCGACGAGGGTCGCCTCGCGGTCCTGGGACACGACGTGGTCGCCGAGCCGGAAGCGGTGCGCCGGCTCATCGGCCTGGCCGGCCAGTCGGCCGCCGTCGAGGCCATGATGACCGGACGCGAGAACCTGGCCATGGTGGCCCGCCTCTACGGCGCCGGTCGCCGCCGGTCCCGGCAACGGGCGGCCGAGGTGCTGGAACAGCTGGGCCTCACCGATGCCGCCGACCGCCAGGTCCGTACCTACTCGGGGGGCATGCGCCGCCGCCTCGATCTCGGGGCGAGCCTGGTGGGCGAGCCCCGGCTTCTCCTGCTGGACGAGCCGACCACCGGACTCGACCCCCGCAGCCGCATCGAACTGTGGGACGCCATCCGGTCGCTCGGCGCGGCCGGCACCGACATCGTCTTGACCACCCAGTACCTCGACGAGGTCGATCAACTGGCGGCACGGATGGTGATCGTCGACGGTGGTCGGGTCATCGCCGAGGGGACGTCGGGAGAGCTCAAGTCGATGGCCGGGACCGACCGCATCGAACTGCACACCCGTGACACCGCATCGCTCGCCCTGGCGGCCTCTGCCCTGTCCCGGGCCGGGATCGGAGAGCCCAGCGTGGATCCGGCCATCCTCCGGTGTTCGGTCGCCGCGGTGGGAGGACCCGACCTGCTCACCGTGGTGGTGCGGGCCCTCGACGACGCCGGCGTGACCGTCGAGGACATCACCATGCGCCGTCCCACCCTCGACGAGGTGTTCCTGGCCCTCACCGGGCGGCCGTCGGTGGTATCTCGCGTGGAGGACGCCGACTCCACCTCTGCGCCCCTGCCCCACCCGTCCTTGCCCACCCACAGCGCTACCGCCAACCACCAGACCCCGATGGTGGGGACCATCAAGGAGGATCGATGACCATCATCACCACGCCCGTCGCATCCCTGCCTTCGGTCAACGCCGGGGCCTCGTTCCCCGTCTCATCGTTCACCGTCGCCGGCCGCACAGTCAGGAAGTTCGTCCGCTCCCCGCAACTGATCGTGGCCGGCACGGTGCAGGGGGCGATGTTCCTCCTGATCTTCCGCTACGTCTTCGGGGGCGCGATCAGCCACACCGGATCGCTCTCGTACGTCGACTTTCTGGTGCCCGGCTTCGTCGTGACCAGTGTGCTCTTCTCCGGCATGGGTTCTGCCGCCGGCATCGCCGAGGACATTCAGCTGGGCCTGTTCGACCGTCTACGCAGCCTGCCCATCTCCCAGCTCTCGGTGGTGGTCGGGCGGGTACTGGCCGACACCGCACTGGTGGCCTGGAGCCTGGCGGTCACGGTGGCGATCGGACTGTTGATCGGGTTCCGGGTCCACGACGGCATCGGATCGGCACTGGCCGCCTTCGGGCTGTGCGTGCTCTACGGGTTCGCATTCTGCTGGCTGTTCAACACCCTCGGCTTGTACTCGGGGAGCCCGCAGGCGGCGCAGAGCCTCTCGCTCTTCGCCTTTCCGTTGTCCTTCGTCTCGAGTGCGTACGTGCCGGTGGCCACCATGCCCGGTTGGATGCAGGCGTTCGCCCAGAACCAGCCGATCACCCCGATGACCAATGCGGTTCGCATCCTGACCCAGGGCCGGCCGGCCGAGCTCGCACTGGGTCATCCACTAAGCGCCTACCTGCCGGTGTCGTTGGCGTGGTGCGCGGTGTTGGTGGCCGTGTTCGCCCCGCTGTCGGTGGCCCGCTACCGCAGAAACTGATCGCTGAGTCTGCAGCCCGGGCGATGCGGTTGTAGGGGCCCGCGGAGTCGTTCGTGTTGGCTACACCTGTCTCGTGCTGGCGATGGTTGTCGCCGTGCTGGGCCGACGCGTGCTACCAAGAAGCGGTGGAATCCAGCAACGGCACCAGAACGGAGAGGCTCGAAATCCGGCCGGTGGTTGAATCAGACAGGCCACGGTTTGTCGGTCTGTTCATGGACTCGGACTTCATGGTCTTTTCCGTCACGGGCTCGCTGGACGGCGAGGCGGCGAATGCTCGATTCGACCACATGATGGTTTTCTCGCGACTGGTTCCCTTCGGCAAGCAGGCGATCATCGAGATCTCGACCGGATCCCTCATCGGGTACGTGGGCGCAGATGAGTTCGAGTTCCGTGGCGAGAGCCGTCTCGAGTTCGGGTACAGACTCGTCCCGGCGTCACGTGGCCTGGGATATGCGACGGAAGCCTCCCGTGCGCTTCTGAACATTGCCAGTCAGGCATGGCAGGGGGAGCTCTTGGCTATCGTCGATCCCGCCAATGGCGCCTCTCGAAACGTCCTCGTCAAGGCGGGGTTCGAGTTCGTCGAACGAATCGAGCTCAACACCGACACAGTGGATCTCTACCGTCTCCTGACTTGATCTCGGGTGACGCTATCTCTTGGGTTTCTGTCCCAAGAATCTCAATACGAATGATCCTGCCCGTCCTGGTTTTTTGTAGGGGTGGTGGTCGGAACCATGACCAGAGCGACCGAATGAGCCGCCGTCGAACCCTTCGGCCCGATTCGGTTCCTCATATTTCGGCACCTTCGGCATCCGGCGTCTCTGTTTGCGTGGCTTGCTTCCCTCAGATCCCATGGCCCCATCATGGCCGATGTCGCCAACCCTCGATGGTCACCCTCCGGGTCAGCCGGCTCGCGGGGCACCTGGACACCGAGCTGGATGAGGGCAGAGGATACTGAGCTCGTACTGCTGACGTGCACAGCCTGCAGCCCGGCGTCGATGGCTCCGGTGACGTTCTCGGCGAGGTCATCGAAGAACAGGATCCTCGACGGCGGTACCCCGATCATTTCGGTGACGGTGTCGAACGCGGCACGGTCAGGCTTTCGCTGCCCGATGTCGGACGACACGAAGGTAGCCGTAAACAACTTGAGGTCCTCGGCGAAGCGCGTGGACCACACGGCTTGATGGCTGGGATTGCTGTTGGTGAACGCGTACAGAGGAAATTCGGCGCCGGCAGCCGCCAGTAGCGGGCCGATCCCCGGCAGGACACCGACGTAGATGTCCTCCCAGCCGTCCAAGAGCTCGCCGTCGCCCAGGTCCACCCCCAAGGCAAGCCGCAACCGTTGGAAATAGGAGGCTGTGTCCATCTCGCCGCGTTCGTGTCGTTCATAGGCAGTGTCGAATTCGAAGCGAGAGGCGATGTGGTCGATGCCCGTGCCGCTGGCGTCCGCCCACCGTTGAAAGCAGCGTCGGAAGTCAATGTCGATCACCACCCCACCAAGATCGAACAGCAGCGCATCGACCGACTCTGCACTGAGCGAGGGCTGGGCCACAGACTTGAGCCTGCCACGCGAAGTCATTGCATACCGGCAACGAGGGTCAGCGAGTTAGGGGCACATCGAAAGCAGGCAACCAGTCCAGCCCGATTGATCGAACTTCACTCGTCGAGCAGATCGAGGAGCCACCCGGGCCTTTTCACATCTGATCCCAGATCTTGGACTCGCTGGCACAATGCACGGTCCGCCGACACGAGTGTCACCCGGGTCTTAGCGTCGGCCGTCACGGCAACAAGGGTGTCGTCCCCGCTGCCCTTGGCATGAAGAACGGCGACGCCGCTACGTGCTCCCGCCTCTACGCCTCCGCGAAGCAGCCCCTTCGAGGACCACGACGACGGGTTCGGTGAGCCGGCCCGCTTCCGCAGCAGCACGAACTCGTTCGACGAATGCGCGCGCTGCCCCTGGTCGATCCCGCCACCAGCCGTTCGGCCGAGACCCGACCACGTTTGCCGCATCGATGAGAAGCACTACCTCAGTATCACCGGTCTGGTGATCCTTCGAACACCTGCGCTTTTCTCGAGCGATCTGTTTACAGTCCCTGATCAGCACGTAGGCCTTATGGGATCACCTGGCACACATTGCCTTTGGCCGCGCACTAGAAACGAAGGCCGATGTCTGTCAGCATGGCCAGAGGCGAGCAATTCGCGCCAACGAAAGGCGGCCATGAACATGCGGCCAACTCCAGGTGTTCGACGCTCCCGGCGATTAGTGCTTGCTATCCTGGGGTTCGCAACCATCACGGTCCCATTCGTTGCTCTCGGCTCGACTTCGGCGACAGCATCGACGCCAAGCAGCCCCCTGGGGGTCCAGAGCGAGGCGACCGCGCTTGGGGGTGCAGGTTGGCAGGTCAGCCTGTCGGACCCACCATTACGAGCGTCGGTAGTCCGGGAACCGCACGTACCGGTGGCCTCGCCTGCCCGTCCACGTCCGTCTGCTACCTGCTGGGTGATGACGACTCGGGCAATGGTTATGTTCTCGCTACCACCGACTCGGGAGGCGCGTGGAACGCCCTTACCCTTCCTCCGGGAACCAGCGGACTTAACGGCATTGCCTGTCCTCCGCCATCCACCTCCACCTGTTATGTCACAGGTTCACAGAACTCCAACGCATTCATTATCGCCAGCACAAACTCCGGCGCTACCTGGTCGAATGTGTCAGTCCCCTCGGGGCTGGTGAGCGTCAGCGGCATCGCCTGTCCTTCGCTCACCAACTGCTATCTGATTGGATACGACCCCTCAGAAAGCGACCCTACGGGCGGGTCTGTCATTGCAGCCACCACTGACTCGGGCAGCTCGTGGAGCTTTCTCACGTTTCCCTCGGTGTTCGGCCCTACGGGCCCCATCGCCTGTCCTTCGACGACGACTTGCTTTGCCGGGGGCAATGACAGCGATCCGAACCAGGACTACGTCATAACCACCACCGATTCGGGCGCCATGTGGACGCAAGAGGGCCTCCCACCCGACACATCTGGATTCTTTGGGAGTCCGATCGCCTGCCCCTCTGTGACCACGTGTTATCTATCAGCGCTCGATTTGGGCTTGCGATCCGACCCCTTATACGTGTTCGCCACCACCAACTCAGGCAACAGTTGGAACCCGCTGAGCGTGCCGAAGAATACAGGAATACTGTCTTCGATCGCATGCCCTTCGACCTCCGTCTACTATGGAGGAGGTATGACCCCTTCCGGCAAGGGAGGACAGCCGGGCGTAGGGGACATTGTCGTCACAACGGATTCGGGAAGTAGTTGGAACGACCAAATCGTTCCCAGTGGAACCAGCTTCTTATCATCTATCGTGTGTCCCTCGACGACCGTTTGCTTTGCAGAGGGAAGCGCTAACCGGCACACGGGGGGCCGTGGTTCTAAAAGGCGAGCTTCTCGACATTACGACTGCCTCGCTCCCCGCCGGCACGATTGGCCAGCCCTATTCAGCGACCTTGACGGCAACGGGTGGCGACCCTCCTTACCATTGGCGATTGGCCCCCGGTTCACCGGGACTGCCGAAGGGACTGAAGGCCGACGCTACGAATGGCACCATCTCAGGGACCCCGAAGAAGACGAGCACCTCGTCTACCTTCACCGTCGAGGTGCAGGACACGAAATCGGTGACGCGCCCTCACGTGCAGAACACTGCAACCGCGACGTTCACGATCACGATCGCCCCTGCGGCCTGACCTGTTACCGGAGCTTGCCGTAGGCCCGCATCAGCCTGCCGATGCATCCTGATCGAAAGATCAACACGGGCTTGTCGTAGGGTCAGTCCGTGGAGTTCAGCCGAGGACTGCGTGCGCACGTGCTGTCCGGTGAGATCACGGTGACGTTCCGGTTGTGGCAGCGGCCGAAGGTGAAACCTGGCGGTCGCTACCGCGTGGGCGACGGCCACATCGAGGTTGACTCGGTCGAGCTCGTCCCGTTCTCTTTCATCGACGACACCGACATCCGTCGAGCTGGCGAAGCAGACCTCGATTCTCTCCGACGGCGGGCTGCCCATGCTGGGCCCATTCACGATGAGACGCCCCTCTACCGGATCGAGTTCCACGTCGTTGGATAGGTCGGGGCGATGCCCGGCGAGCGATCGGGATCGGTTGCAGCCGACGGCACCTCGAATCCTGGTACGAAGGGGCCTCAGGATGGTCAACGACCTCCCCACTCGGATGGCAGCGGCCGGCAGGCCCCGCCCTCGCGGGTGCTGAGCGCGGCGCCGGCGGGCGCATCAATCCTTGCCGTAACCCGCCAGAAGTTCGACTGTTCGATCCCTAACGACGTCGTGGTCGGCACCGAGATCCCTCAGGACCTTGGCAGCGACTGAGTCCTCATCGCCAAACAGGCCGAGGAGAAGGTGCTCTGTTCCGATGTAGTTGTGGCCCAACTGCAGGGCCACCTGCGCTGCGCCGCGGAGTACTGCCTTCGCCCTCGGGGTAAAGGGCAGCTTTCCTTCCTCCGAGGCAGTGCCTTGCTTGATCAGCTCCAGCACGTGCTCTTCAACCGTCGACTTCGAGATGCCAACAGCATCAAGGACTCTTATTGCCAGGCCACCGGTGGCGTCGAACAGGGCGAGGAGAATGTGTTCGGTTCCCACGAATCCGTGCCCCAATCGGTGAGCTTCTGTTTCGGATTGGCCGAGGACCATCCGCGCTCGGTCGGTGAACCGCTCGAACGTGGGGGCATCGAAGGTGAACCGCTTGTGGGCTGCTTGCTTGCTGACGCCGAGGGCATTGCTGATTTCTGACCAGGAATGCCCCCCGCGGCGGCATTGATCAACGAAATGACCGAGTAGGGCGTCACCGACCTGTTCGAGATCGCTCACCGTCTTCGAGGCTTGCGACAGCTGGACCAGGGCCTCCTGGTTGGGAGCATCGGCCTTGACCCCGTCGATCAGAGCTTGCAATGTGGGCGACGGAGTCACTCGTCAACTCTACATTGACGAACCTGATTCGTCAACTATGAGTTGACGATGCCAAGCCGAGAGGACATCTCAGAAGTGCGGTCGATCACGGTCACTGACCGCTGCTGACCCAGTGAAAAGGGCTCCGGGGCCGAGTGTTAGGCCCCGATCCGCTCGCGGTGCTTGCACCCTGGCCAGCAACAGGGACGACGCTGGCCATCCTCGAGCTCCTCCTGGGTCCTGCGAATGCGGCGCTCGCGGGTCATCTCCTGCTTGGCATCCTCGACCCAGCAGATGAACTCGTTGCGGGCCAGGGGCGTGATGTCTTTCCAGGCATGGAATGCGGTGGGGTTGGCGATCAGCGCCCTGCGCAGGTCTCCTGGAAGCTTGTGCACCACCCCACCGGGGACTCGCGGGCTGCTCACGAGGCCACGGTAGCGGGTCAGGGCCAGCCCTATCACCGTCGAAGCCTGGGGTCCTGTTCACCGGGCTCCATGATGCGGCCGCCTCGGGCCAGCACACCCGATGGCTACCTTGTCGGCTCGTACCGCATCGCCACTGCCCCCGAGCCGAACTCCAGCCGGCTCACCAGCTTCAAGTCGACATGCTTCGATAGCCCCACGAACAACGTCGGCCCATGGCCGGCGAGCCTGGGATGCACCACGAACTCGTACTCGTCGATCAATCCGAGCTCCGTCAACGCCAGTGGGAGCGTCACACCTCCGACGAACAGTCCCTTGCCCGACTCCTGTTTGAGTTGTTGAACGGCCTTGCCCAGATCCCCGCGCACGAGTTCAGCGTTCCAATCGACCTGCTCCAAGGTGCTGGACACGACGTACTTCTTCGCCGCGTTGATCGTCTGGGCGAAGGCCTCCATCCACTCGGGTCTCGCTCCCGTCGGCGCCAGCGTCCGCCATGCTGATTCCATCATTTCGTACGTCACCCGGCCAAAGAGAAGGGCATCGGCTTGGTTGAGGTTCTCGACCGCGTGACAGTGCAAGTCTTCGTCCGCGGGGATTGCACGATGATCGCAGCACCCATTGAGTGTGACGTTGATGGAGTACCGAAGGGGTCGCATTTCGCCAGAGTACGCCGACGGTTTCGTCAACAGTGCCGCCGGCCCGTTGATCTGGAGCGTTCGGCCTGGCTTGATTGTCAGGCGGTCAGATCCTGCCCGAGGAACTGGAGCGATGGTGGTTCCTGCGAAACGAAGACCGGGTCAGTGTGGCAACCGGTCGCAATGAGGACGGTTGAGGATGCAGGAAGTACTCCAGACAGCGCAACGACACCCGGGTGAATGTGTTCGCTATCACCCGGCTCTCGCTCCCTGACCCTGAGCGATATGTCGCCCGCTCCAGCGGTGACGGTGCCGGTCGGCGCTCTCATTGCCGTGTCGATTCCTCCCGCAGACCCAGGGGGTCGGGAAGAGGACACCGACGTGCACATTGTGAACGATCTGGCCCTCAAAGAGGAATGCTCAGTCTCCTTGCCCACAGTCGACGCACCATCCTGTTGGCGCTTCATCCTGGCACCAGCGAACTTACTGCCACGATCACGCCGGCGACGGATACGGCCATGCCTGCGTGGTTAGCGAGCATCACCGTCATCGGGTCATAGGGTGCGATGGCCAGTTGCACAAGAGCGCCCTCGGCAGTGAGCGCCCTCGGCAGGACTCGAACCTGCGCTCACGGCTCCGGAGGCCGATGCTCTATCCGCTGAGCTACGAGGGCGTGCGACGGGCGGGGTGCTGGTCGTGGCCAGCCGACCACTGCCCATGCGGTAGGCCAACTGTAGTGCGATCGACCGGGTGGGAACCCCGGACCACTCGGCCAGGCCGCCGCCACGACGTATCCTCGCAGCACCATGTCCATCCGAGATGATCTGGCCAGGGCGGTGAGTGCCGCTGCCACCACCGTGGCGGCGCGGGACGGGCTCGCCCTCGAGGTCGACCCGGCCTCGGTCCAGCTGGAGCGCCCGGCGAGACGGGAGCACGGCGACTGGTCGACCAACATCGCACTGGTGGCGGCCAAGGCGGTCGGTGCCAAGCCCCGGGATCTGGCCACACTGCTGGTGGAGGTGCTCGACGCCGATCCACCCCGACACGTCGCCTCGGTCGAGATCGCCGGACCCGGGTTCATCAACTTCCGGCTCGACGACGGATGGCTGCACGATGCCCTGGCCGAGGTCCTCGAGGCGGGCGAGGACGACTACGCCAGACCCGACGTCGGGCACGGCGAGCGGGTCCAGGTTGAGTTCATCTCGGCCAACCCGACCGGACCCATCCATGTGGGAAACGGCTGGTGGGGGAGTTACGGCGACGCCCTGGCCCGGGTGTTGGCCCGCGCCGGCTATCAGGTGAGCCGCGAGTACTACGTCAACGACACCGGTGGGCAGATCAGGACGCTCGGGGAGAGCCTCCTCGCCCGTCATCGCGGGGAGGAGGTGCCCGAAGGCGGGTACCAGGGCGAGTACGTGACCGAGTTGGCCGCTGACTACGACGGGCCCGACGACGTGACGGTGGCCGGACGATGGGCGGCCGACAGGATCCTCGAGCGCATTCGGGCCACCCTCGAGTCCGTCGGGATCGTCTTCGACGAGTGGTACAGCCAGGCCTCCATCGAGGAGAGCGGAGCCGTCGACGAGACCATCGCCCTTCTGGCCGAACGGGGCCTGGTGTTCGAGCAGGACGGAGCCACCTGGTTCCGTGCCACCGAACTGGGTGATAGCCGCGATCGTGTCCTGCGCAAGTCCAACGGTGATGCCACCTACCTCGCCGGGGACCTCGCCTACCACCGTGACAAGTTCCTCATCCGTGGCTTCGACCGGGTGATCGACGTGTTCGGCGCCGACCATCACGGGCAGGTTGCCAGTCTGATGGCAGGGGTCGAGGCGCTCGGGATCGACCCGGGCCGGCTCGAGGTCAAGCTCGGACAGATGGTGTCGCTGGTGGATGGGGACGCCGCGGTGAAGATGGGGAAACGGGCCGGCAACGCCATCTCGCTCGACTCGCTGGTCTCCGACATCGGCCCCGACGCCACCCGCATCCTGAGCCTGATGACATCGCTCGACCAGTCCAGCACCTTCGACCTGGCTGTGGTGAGGGAGCAGTCGGTGGAGAACCCGGTCTTCTACGTCCAGATGGCCAGTGCCCGAATCGGTGGGGTTGGCCGCAAGGCTGACGAGCTCGGGGTGACCAGGTCGCCGCTCGCCATCGTCGACCTCACCCTCCTCACCCACGAGCGCGAGCTCGAGCTCATCCGCTGCCTCGAGGAGCTCCCCGAAGTGGTTGCCGGCGCCGCCCTCGACCGGGCGCCGACCAAGGTCACCGCCTGGGTCCGGCGCCTGGCCTCCTGCTTCCACGGCTTCTATCACGACTGCCCGATCCTGGCCGAGGGTGTGGATCCGGCTCTCACCCAAGCCCGGCTGTGGCTGGTCGAGGGGACCCGGATCGGGCTGTCCATCGGTCTCGGCCTGCTCGGCGTGTCGGCACCGGAGTCGCTGTGACCGCCTCCGACCGGCGCACCGGGACGTCCTCCCGCCAGCCCGCTGATCCCGGAGCGCCGGTGGCACCCGGACTGCTGCCGATGACCGCCACTACCGATCCATCCGGCCGGCTGCACGTGGGCGGGGTCGACCTCGTCGATCTGGCCGAGGAGATGGGTACGCCGCTGTTCGTCTACGACGAGGCGCACCTGCGGTCCCGTTGCCGCCAGGCGGTCGAGGCCTGGGGCGATGGCGTGGACTACGCCACCAAGGCGTTCCTGTGCAAGGCGATGGCCCGGCTGGCCTACGAAGAGGGCATGGGCCTCGATGTCTCCACCGGGGGCGAGCTCCACGTGGCCCTCACCGCCGGGGTCCCCGCCGACCGACTCGTGCTTCACGGGAACAACAAGTCCGAGGCCGAGCTGGAGTCGGCACTGGAGGCGGGGGTGGGCCGGATCGTGATCGACTCGTTCGACGAGATCGAGCGTCTCGAGCGGCTGCTCACCGGGCGTGGGGCGTCAGAGGCGGGGCCGGCCCAGAAGGTGCTGGCCCGAATCACCCCCGGCGTCGAGGTGCAGAGCCACCGATTCGTCCAGACCGGACAGGACGACTCCAAGTTCGGGTTCGGGATGACCTCCGGGGCGGCCACCGTCGCCGTCGACCGTCTCTGCGAGCTGCATGCCCGCCACCTGGTCGACTTGGTGGGGATCCACGCCCACCTGGGCAGCCAGGTCTTTGCGCTGGCACCGTTCGCTCGCGCCATCGACCTGTTGGCCGGGTTCGTGGCCCCCCTCGGTCTTCCCGAGCTGGTGGTTGGCGGGGGCCTCGGCGTTGCCTACGTCAACGGGGAAGAGGCACCATCCATGGCCCAATGGGCCGCCTCCGTGCGCGACGCCTGCCGGAAGGCCGGGATGCCGGACTCGGTGCGGGTGACCGCCGAGCCGGGGAGGTCGATCGTGGCCTCGGCGGCCATCACGCTGTACCGGGTGGGCACGATCAAAGACGTTCCCGGCTACCGGACCTATGTGTCGGTGGACGGAGGGATGAGTGACAACCCGCGACCGGTCCTCTACGGGAGCGGCTACGAGGCTTTTCTGCCTCGCGAGACCTCGGCGCCCCGACCCAAGCCGGTCCGGGTGGTGGGCAAGCACTGCGAGTCCGGCGATGTGGTGGTGTCCGAGGGGTTCCTCCCCGAGGATGTGTTTGTCGGCGACATCCTGGCCACCCCGGTCACCGGTGCCTACGGGCATTCGATGGCCTCCAATTACAACAAGGTGCCCCGACCCGCGGTCGTGTTCGTGGCCGACGGTGAGGCACGGGTCGTGGTCCGGCGCGAGACCTTCGACGACCTGGTACGTCTCGATCTCTGACTTCCGGTCCCCGGTCGGTGAGGCGGTAGCGTGACCGGGTGACCTTGGCGCCCTCGTCCGATCGTGTCGTGCGCATCGCCGTCCTCGGCTGTGGAGCGGTCGGGTCGGCGCTGGTGGGGATCCTGCAGGACCGGGCCGAGGACCTGGCCGTACAGAGCGGGGCCAGGCTGGAGATCGGAGGGATCGCCGTGCGCGACCCCGACGCGCCAGCGGGCGGCCCACATTCCGGTCGAGTTGGTGACCACCGCGGCAGCCGAACTGGTGGTCGATCATTCCATCGACGTGGTGGTGGAGCTCATCGGGGGGGTGGAGGCCACCGAGGGGTTGGTGCGATCGGCGCTCGAAGCGGGCAAGCCGGTGGTCACGGCCAACAAGGCGCTCCTGGCGTCCCCGGAGGGTGTCACCCTCCGTACCCTGGCCAAAAAACAGGGTGTCGACCTGCTCTACGAGGCCGCCGTCGCCGGTGCCATCCCCCTGGTCCGGGCACTGCGGGAGTCACTGACCGGCGAGCGCATCGAACGGGTGATGGGAATCGTCAACGGGACGACCAACTTCATCCTCACCAAGATGAGTGAGCAGGGCGCCGACTACGACGATGCCCTGGCCGAAGCGCAGTCCCTCGGTCTGGCCGAGCGGGATCCGACCGCCGACGTCGAGGGCTTCGACGCTGCAGCCAAGGCCGCCATTCTGGCCGGCGTGGCCTTCGGGTACGACGTCGCCGGGGCCGACGTCATGCGCGAGGGGATCTCCGGAATCCGGGCGGTCGACGTGGAGTTCGCCGAGCGCTTCGGGTACGCAGTGAAGCTCCTGGCCGTGGTGGAACGGACCGGTGAGGATGCCCTCTCGGTACGGGTACATCCGGCCATGGTGCCTACGTCACACCCGCTGGCCGGGGTGCGGAACTCGTTCAACGCTGTCTTCATCGAGGGGCAGGCGGCGGGTGAGCTGATGCTCTACGGCCAAGGGGCGGGTGGACTGCCGACGGCCAGTGCGGTGGTCGGCGACCTCATCGACGTGACTCGCAACCTGCTGGCCGGCACGACCGCCCCCTCGCCCGATCGCCGGCCGGCCCGACTGCTCCCCGAGTCGGAGCTGTACGCCCGCTACTACGTCAGCCTCCAGGTGATCGACCGTCCCGGGGTGCTGGCATCGGTGGCGTCGGTGTTCGGCGACAACAACGTCTCGATCCGCTCGATGGAACAAGAGGACGGCCTCGACGACGCCCGGTTGACCTTCGTGACCCATCTGGTCCGCGAGGGCGATGTCCGCGCCACCTTGGCTGCCCTCGAGCAGCTCGGCTCGGTCGGCCGCATCGCCGGCGTGATGCGGATCGTGGAGGACGGACGATCGTGAGCGAGTCGGGCGCCTGGCGAGGGGTCATCGAGGAGTACCGCTCGTTCCTCCCGGTCTCGGAGGCCACGCCGGTGGTCACCCTCCTCGAGGGCGGCACCCCCCTGCTGCACGCGCCGCGGCTGTCGGCGCGGGTCGGTGCTCGGGTGATGCTGAAGGTGGAAGGGGCCAACCCCACCGGATCGTTCAAGGACCGTGGCATGACGGTGGCCATCTCCAAGGCCGCCGAGGAAGGGGCCAAGGCGGTGGTGTGCGCGTCGACCGGCAACACCTCGGCCTCGGCTGCCGCCTTCGCTGCCCGGGCCGGGCTGACCTGTGCCGTGCTGATCCCCGAAGGACACATCGCCCTGGGCAAGCTCGCCCAGGCGCTGATCCACGGGGCGCGTGTGCTCCAGGTCAGGGGTAATTTCGACCAGTCCCTGAGCATCGTGCGCGGGCTCGGCGAGCGGGCGCCGGTGACCGTGGTCAACTCGGTCAACCCGTATCGCATCGAGGGACAGAAGTCGGGGGCGTTCGAAATCGTGGACGCGCTGGGCGACGCTCCCGAGGTGCACTGCATCCCCGTCGGCAACGCCGGGAACATCACCGCCTATTGGAAGGGCTATCTCGAATTCAAGGAAGCGGGCCGTTCGACGCGACTGCCGCGCATGCTCGGCTTTCAGGCCGCCGGTGCCGCGCCCATCGTGGATGGCCACCCGATCGAACATCCCGAGACGGTGGCCACGGCCATCCGGATCGGGAACCCGGCGAGCTGGTACGGGGCGACGTCGGCGGCACTGGAATCGGGGGGAGGTATCACCGCCGTCACCGACGAGGAGATCCTCGCCGCCTACCGGTTCCTCGCCGCCGAGGAGTCGGTGTTCTGTGAGCCGGCGTCGGCGGCGTCGGTGGCCGGGCTGCTCAAGGGTGGGCTGCCCGATGGTGTCGGTGCCGGAGCCACCGTGGTGTGCGTGCTCACCGGCCATGGCCTGAAAGACCCCGACATCGCCATCAGCCAGATCTCCGTGCCCACCGTGGTCGACGCCGACCTCGGCGCCGTGCTCGAGGAGTTGTCGCTCTAGAGACCTGTGCTCGCCGGGCGGACCGACGTGTCAACCAGGGCCGATGGCCGGTGGGCAGCGGTGGCCAGCGGTGCGCACAGGGGTGAGTTGTTGCCCGAGGGTCCCTTCCCCTGTACTATGGGTGCACCTTCGCTTCCACAACGTGCCCGCTCGGGCTTGTGGGCGGGACCTTCTGGTTCGTTCCTTTGGAGTCGACCAGCCCGAATGCAGCGGAGGGGGGAGAAGCAGGCGAGAGTCGATCTCGAGGCTCGCGACTCCCCACCCCTGATTCCCTGGCAGATGGAGTCAATCCACCTGCCAACGAGGACATTCGAAACGAGGAAGCCGATGACTGCCGAACAGCAGCTCGAGCGCTCGGTGTTGGAGGGCAAGGAGCGAGATGAGCTCCATGCCATCGCACAGGCCCTGTCTGTGAAGACCAATACCAGGACGAAGAAGGCGGACATGATCGATGGCATACTCGAAGGCCACCGGCGTGTCTGTGGATGACGGCACGCCCGGAGCGGCCGGATCCAGCAACGGGACCGCCACCCCGGCGTCGGAGAACGGAGCCCCGTCGGGCAACGGGCGCCGGCGCCCCACCGCCAGTCGGTCGGTGGGCACGGACGAGGAGGACGCCGCGCCGAACGGTGCCGCCGCAGACAGCGGCGGGATGTCCACCGCGTCCGGTCAACGGTCCGGCGGTCGAGCCACTGCGGTGCACTCCTTCGGGCCCGGTGACGATGTGGCCGACCCCACGGCCCGGGTGGATCTGGACGACGAGTTCGGCGAGGGCGACGCCGGCGGGAGCACCACCGGTGAGGACCGCTCCGCAGACCAACGTGAGGCGGGCGATTCCGCCGAGGAGGGTGCGGGGCAACAGGGTGGCTTCAGCAGCCAGAAGACGACGGACGGCGGACGTCAGGGCGGTCAGGTGGGCGGTGGCCAGAGCGGCAACCGGAACAATCAGAACAACCGCAACCAGAACAACCAGCAATCAACCGAACAACCAGAACCGCAACCGCAACAACCAGGGTGGCGGGAACGACGACGTCGGCAATCGCCGCAGCAATCGACGGCGGCGCGGTCGTGACCGTCAAGGGGGAGGAGCCGAGGGGGATCTCCAGGGCTCCGGTGGCAGTCAGGACCAGCAGTACCAAGGGGAGCTCATCCCGGTCCGCGGGCTTCTCGACCTGCGTGACGAGGGATACGGGTTCCTCCGGTGCGAGGGCTATCTGCCGTCGACCAAGGACGTGTACGTCTCGATCAGTCAGGCTCGACGCTTCGCCCTGCGCAAGGGGGACAGCGTCGAGGGGTTCTGCCGCCCGGCGGGCAGCACCGAGAAGTACCCCGCCCTGCTGCAGATCGACACCGTCTCGTCGCTCGACCCCGAGGCGGCCCGCAACCGCCCGCGGTTCGAGGACCTGACCCCCCTCTTCCCCGACGAGAAGTTGAATCTGGAGATGCCCGGTGAGAAGGAGAACATGACGACGCGTATCGTCGATCTGTTGTCCCCCATCGGGAAGGGCCAGCGCGGGCTCATCGTCTCGCCGCCGAAAGCCGGCAAGACGACGGTGATGAAGCACATCGCACACTCGATCGAAGCCAACAACCCAGACGTCCATCTGATGGTGCTGCTCGTCGACGAGCGCCCCGAAGAGGTCACCGACATGCGGCGCTCGGTGAAGGGCGAGGTGGTCGCCTCGACGTTCGACCGGCCGGCCGAGGAGCACACCGCGGTGGCCGAACTGGCCATCGAACGGGCCAAGCGCCTGGTCGAAGCGGGTCGGGACGTGGTCATCATCCTCGACGGGATCACCCGGCTGGCCCGGGCCTACAACCTCGGTCAGCCGGCCACCGGGCGGATCATGTCCGGCGGCGTCGACTCGGGTGCCCTGTATCCGCCGAAGAAGTTCTTCGGCGCCGCCCGCAACATCGAGGAGGGCGGCTCGCTCACCATCCTGGCCACCGCCCTGGTGGAGACCGGCTCGAAGATGGACGAGGTGATCTTCGAGGAGTTCAAGGGGACCGGCAACATGGAGCTCCGCCTCGACCGTCGCCTGGCCGAGCGCAGGCTCTATCCCTCGATCGACGTCAATGCCAGCTCCACCCGGCACGAGGAGCTCCTCTTCGACCGGTCCCAGCTCCAGCAGGTGTGGAAGCTACGCCGGGTGCTCAATGCCCTGGCCAACGAGGGCAGCGCGGCCGCCGGCCTCGAGCTGCTCATGGACAAGATCCGCACCACCAAGAGCAACGACGAGTTCCTGGCCGAGATCGCCAAGGGACCGGCCACCTGATCCGACGGCGGCGCCGCCGATCGGCGAGGCTGCCGTCCCGGCTCCGGTACACTCTGACGCTGCGACCCGGGAGTCGTCCGACGCCCGGGAACGCGCGCAACACGGGAGAACCCAATGAAGACAGACATCCATCCCTCCTACGTCGAAGCCTCGGTGCGTTGCTCCTGCGGCAATACCTTCACCACCCGGTCGACCAAGTCGGAGATCCACCTCGAGCTGTGCAACGAGTGCCACCCGTTCTTCACCGGCAAGCAGAAGCTGGTCGACTCCGGTGGCCGGGTGGAGCGATTCCAGCGTCGCTACGCCAAGACCGGGTCGCGGAAGAAGGCGCCCCGCTCCGCCTGCATCCTGATCCGGACGCCGGCGCACGCGGCGTCGCCTCGCCGCCGGGCGCGGTGATCGCTGAAGTCCGACCGGGTCGAGGGCGCTACCCTTGGCCGGTGTTCAACGACCGCATGCAACGAGCGCGCATGAAGGAGCTCGAGCGGGAGTACGAGGCGGTCCTCGCCGAGCTCAACGATCCGAACCTCTCGTCGGATCCCAACCGGCTGCGAGAGGTCGTCCCGCCGCCACCGTGAGCTCGAGGAGGCGGTCGACACCTGGCGCGGCCTGCAGGCCGCCGAGTCCGATCTCGAGGCCGCCCGCGAGATGTTCAACGACTCCGCCGGGCGACGAGCGGGAGCTGGCCCAGACCGAGGTCGTCCAGGCCGAAGCAGGAGATCGCCCGGCTGGAGGAGGAGCTCCGGCTCCTACTGGTGCCCCGCGACCCCAATGCCGGTCGCAACGTGATCATGGAGATCCGGGGGGCCGAGGGCGGCGAGGAGGCGAACATCTTCGCCAAGGACCTCTACGAGATGTACTCCCGCTACGCCGCCGCCCGGGGCTGGAAGATCGAGGTCCTCTCCTCCAGCCCGTCCGAACGGGACGGGCTCAACGAGATCACCTTCGTGGTCAAAGGAGAGGACGCCTGGCAGCGGCTCGAGCACGAGGGTGGGCCCCACCGGGTCCAGCGGGTGCCGGTCACCGAGTCCCAGGGTCGGATCCACACCTCGTCGGCGGCCGTGGCGGTGCTGCCCGAGGCCGAGGAGGTCGACGTGGCCATCGACCCGAGCGATCTGAAGATCGACGTCTACCGGTCGACCGGACCCGGGGGCCAGTCGGTCAACACCACCGACTCCGCCGTGCGCATCACCCACCTTCCCACCGGCATCGTGGTGGCCATGCAGGACGAGAAGAGCCAGATCCAGAACCGGGCCAAGGCCATGATCGTGCTGCGATCGCGGTCTGCTCAAGGCCGAACAGGACCGCCAGTCGGCCGAGCTCTCCCAACAGCGGCGGAGCCAGGTCGGCGGCGGCGGTCGTTCGGAGAAGATCCGGACCTACAACTACAAGGACAACCGGGTGACCGACCACCGGATCAAGCTGACCCTGCACAAGCTGGATCGGATCCTGATGGGTGACCTCGACGAGCTGACCGACGCCCTGATGGCCGACAAGCGCTACCGCCAGCTGGGTGACGAGTGACCGATGCCGAGGGGCGAGCCGGTGCCGGCCGACGCGCGGTGCCGCCGGCCACGACCGACCGAGGCCGCCGACCGAACGGCCTTGGTCGGACATCGATCGCCGCCCAGGTCGGCTCGCGGCAGGAGGCGGTCGTGGATCGTCGATCACGGCGGCCCCGAGCAGGCCCAGGCGCTGGCCGACCGGAGGGCGGCCGGTGAGCCCCTCCAGTACGTGCTCGGTCGCTGGCCGTTCCGGTCGCTCGAACTCACGGTCGACCGCCGGGTCCTCATCCCCCGTCCCGAGACCGAACAGGTGGTCGAGGTCGCACTGCGAGGAGCTGGACCGGATCTGCTCCGACCACCGGCGGCGTGTTCGCCGCCATCGGTGCCTGGGTCGGAGGCCGACGTCGGCCCCCGGCTGTGCGTGGACCTCGGGACCGGGTCGGGAGCCATCGCCCTGTCGCTGGCCATCGAGGGTGGCCGGCGATGTCCCGGACCTGGCAGATCTGGGCCACCGACGTTTCGCGTCGACGCCCTGGAGGTGGCCGCGGGAGAACCTGGGAGGCCTGGCCGGCGTCGATGCCGGTGCCGCGGCCCGGGTGCAGGTTGGCACCAGGGATCGTGGTTCGACGCCCTTCCCTGCCGAGCTGCTCGGACGGGTCGACCTGGTGGTGTCCAATCCGCCCTACGTGGCCGAGTCCGAGTTTCCCGGTCTCGATCCGTCGGTGCGTGAGTGGGAGCCCGAGGGTGGCGCTGGTGGCGGCGCGACGGTGCCGGACGGTGTCGGCGGGATGGCCGCCATCGAGACGATCATCGACCGGTGCCCTCCGGCTGGTTGAGTCGCTCGGGGCCGTGGTGGTGGAGATCGCCCCCACGCCAGGCCGAGGCGTCGATCGGCCGCCGCCCGCCGAGCCGGTTTCGGCGAGGTTGGCGTCCGACGCGATCTGAGCCGGCAGGCTCCGGATGCTGGTGGCCCGGCGGTGACCGTGACGTGCACGTTCCTCGGCGTGGCGGATCCCGAGGCGATGGACGCTGGCCGCCGAGGCGCTGGGCGAGGGTGCGGTGGTGGCCATTCCCGACCGACACCGTCTACGGACTCGCTGTCGACCCGCGGCGTGCCCGGCGCGGTCGAGCGGCTGTTCGCGCTCAAGGAGCGGCCGCGCGGATGTTGCCGCTGCCCATCCTGGTCGGCAGCCCGGGACCAGGTGGCGGTGGTGCCGGGCCGCCTGGCCGGTGCCGCCGGCCATCTGGCCGACCGGTATCTGGCCGGGCCCGCTGACCCTGGTGGTGCCCCGGGCCGCACGGGTTCGCCGCTCGACCTGGGTGGGCCCCCGTCGCCGCCCGGGGCACGGTGGGGTCCGCTGGCCCGACCACCGGCTGATCGCAGCAGCTGTGTGCCGGGAGCCCGGGCCGCTGGCCGTGACCAGTGCCAACCGCCACGGGTCCCCGCCGGCCACCACGGCGGACCAGGTGGCGGAGGCCTTCCCGGAGCCCCGGTCGGTGCCGCGTCATCGTCGACGGCGGGGTTGTGCCGCGGCGTCCCCTCCACGGTCGTCGAGTGCCTGGGAGTCGCAGATCCGTTGCCTGCGGGAAGGAGCGATCGAGTGGCGCGAGATCTCCGATTCCTCACCCGGTGGAACCGGCTGGTCGCCACCGGCCTGAGCCTGCAGGGCGGCGGCTCCGGTCGCCCCCGTCGGCTCCACCCTGCCCTGGGAAGATGATCGG
The DNA here is from genome assembly GCA_963774885.1 of uncultured Acidimicrobiaceae bacterium. GTDB lineage: Bacteria > Actinomycetota > Acidimicrobiia > Acidimicrobiales > RAAP-2 > Bog-756. The sequence goes on along the minus strand of CAVZGQ010000001.1, from coordinate 1,606,360 downwards.
GCTGCGGCTACCATTCGGGTTCGGGCGTGGATCACAGGGGGATGAGTCAGGTGTTCTCGGTCATCGTGGTGGGCACGGACGGCTCGGAGACGGCTGGCGAGGCGGTGGCCCTGGCCGTCGAGCTGGCCCGGCAGAACCACGCCAAGCTGCATCTGGTGGTCGGCGTCCAGGCCCTGCCGCGGTCGCCGTGCCCGCCGGCGGGGCCAGTGTCTCCGATCCCTCCGGCGGGGCCAGACTGCGCAATGCCGCACAGCGCATGCTGGAGAACGTGGCCGAGGGTGTCGACGGACCTCGACGTGGAGATCCACACCGAGTCGGCAGTCCCGGCCGACGTCATCGTTCGGGTGGCCGACGAGGTCGGCGCCGACCTCATCGTGGTCGGGAGCAAGGGCATGCGCGGCACCCGGCGGATCCTCGGGTCGGTGCCCAACAGCGTGGCCCACAAGGCGGGCTGCCACGTGCTGGTGGCGAAGACCACCTGACCGGCTCCAGCGTCCGACCCGTCGCGGGCCCTGGCACCCGCCGGGGTTGACGTTCGCCCCCCGGACGGGGGACACTGGATACCCTATGGAGACACGATCCGGCGTCCGCGGCAAGGTAATCATTATCGACTAGGCGCATACCCGTCCCGGTGTGTGCCTTTCGACCGTCCACTTGGTGGGCGGTTTTTCAATTGCCGCCCGGTACCGAGCACTATCGGCGTGGGCACCGACCGGGGGTCGGAGCACCCCATGGGCAGCCGGGCCGAGGACGAGACCGAGCAGCGAGGATGATGACAGCGGGTCGAGATAACGAGACGACAGAAGGATCTGGGGACCAGTGAGCACCTACGAGGTTGGCCTGATCGGTGGGGACGGCATCGGGCCGGAGGTGGTGGCCGAGGCCCTGAAGGTGGTCGACGCCACCGGCGTGACCCTGGCCACCACCGACTACGACCTCGGCGCCGACCGCTACGTCCGCACCGGTGAGGTCCTCCCCGATCAGGTGCTCGAGGAGCTGCGCCGGCAGGACGCCATCCTGCTCGGCGCGGTCGGCCCACCGGTCGGCTCGACGCGCCGTCCCTCCCGGCACCCTCGAGCGGGGCCTGCTCCTCCGCCTCCGGTTCGAGCTGGACCTCTACGTCAACATGCGCCCGTTCACCGGTGTGCCCGGCGCGCTGGCGCCGGACTGCGACTTCGTGGTCATCCGCGAGAACACCGAGGGAACCTACGCCGGCGAGGGTGGCTTCCTCCGCCGGGGGACTCCCTTCGAGGTGGCCACCCAGGGATCGGTCAACACCCGCCACGGCGTGGAGCGGTGTGCCCGATTCGCCTTCGCGGCTGGCCTCGGCCCGGCCCCGCCACCACCTGACCCTGGTGCACAAGACCAACGTGCTGACCTTTGCCGGTGACCTGTGGCAGCGCACCGTCGACGAGATGGCGACCGACTTCCCGACCGTCACCCGCGACTACAACCATGTCGATGCCACCTGCATCTACCTGGTCGAGAGTGCCGCGCGCTACGACGTGATCGTCACCGACAACCTGTTCGGCGACATCATCACCGACCTGGCCGGCGCCATCGCCGGTGGCATCGGCTACGCGGCGTCGGCCAACCTCAACCCCGACCGCACCGGGCCGTCCCTGTTCGAGCCGGTCCACGGTGCCGCCCACGACATCGCCGGCACCGGAAGGGCCAATCCGGCCGCCGCCATCCGCTCGGCGGCGCTGATGCTCGATCATCTCGGCGAGTCGTCGGCCGCCGACAAGATGACCAGGCGGTCGCCGACTTCATCGCCTCCCACCCCGATCCGACTCTCTCGACCACCGCAATCGGCGACGCCATCGCAGAAAGGCTCTGAGCCATGCCCCTGACCCCGACGGACAAGATCTGGATGGACGGCGAGCTGGTCGATTGGGCCGACGCCACCGTGCACGTGCTGACCCACACCATGCACTACGGCTCCGGTGTGTTCGAGGGCATCCGCGCCTACCCGACCGACCGGGGTGTGGCGGTCTTCCGCCTGCGCGACCACATCGAGCGGCTCTTCGTGTCGGCCAAGGTGTTCATGATCGACATCCCCTACTCGGTGGACGACATCGTGGACGCCACCCGCACGGTGGTCCGGGTCAACGGCCTCGACGACGGCTGCTACATCCGTCCACTGGTCTACCTGGGCTATGGCGAGATGGGTCTGAACCCCATCCCCTGCCCGGTCAACGTCTCGATCGCCGCCTGGCCCTGGGGCACCTACCTCGGCGACGAGGCGGTGGCCAACGGGCGTGTCCATGAAGATCAGCTCGTGGCGTCGCCACGACCCCAATGCGGTCCCCACCGCGGCCAAGGGGACCGGCATGTACGTGAACTCGTCGCTGGCCAAGGTGGAGGCGCTCAAGGCCGGCTACGACGAGGCCATCCTCCTCGCTCCCGACGGCAAGGTCAGCGAGTGCACCGGCGAGAACATCTTCATCGTCCGCAAGGGACGCCTGATCACCCCGCCCACCTCCGACTCGGGCGCCTTGTGCGGGATCACCCAGGCATCGGTCGAGACCATCGCCCGGGACCTCGGCTACGGCGTGTCCTATGAGCAGATCATCCGCACCGACCTCTACACCGCCGACGAGGCGTTCCTCACCGGCACGGCCGCCGAGCTGGTGCCGATCAGGGCCGTCGACGACCGCCCGGTCGGCGACGGGCAGCCCGGGACCGATCACCCAGAAGCTCCAGCAGACCTACTTCGCCACCGTCCGCGGGGAGGTCGACCAGTACAAGGACTGGTTGGACTATGTCGAATGACGGTCCCACCCTCAACGACGACTCGTTCGCCGGGCCGGTCGGACCCGGACCGGTCACCTGCCACTCGCACGGGAACGGGCCCAGCCACACCCATCCCGCTGACCCCGGGCCAGCACGCCCACGCACGCAGGCGCCGGCCACGGGCGAGACCGGGTCCGACGGCCGGCCACGACTTCGACCTTCCCGCCCTCCCCGACGCGGTGGACGTCTTCGACACCACCCTCCGGGACGGATCCCAGCAGGAGGGGCTGTCGCTGACGGTCGACGACAAGCTGCGGGTCGCCGAGCAGCTCGACCACCTCGGGGTGACCTTCATCGAAGGCGGATGGCCCGGGGCCAATCCCAAGGACGCCGAGTTCTTCGCCCGGGCCCCGGTCGAGCTCTCGCTGGTCCAGGTCCACCCTGGTGGCGTTCGGGTCCACCCGGCGGGCCGGCGTGCGGGCCGAAGACGACGAGACCCTCCGCCACCTGGTCGACGCCCAGACCGAGGCGGTGTGCATCGTGGCCAAGTCGTCGGAGGTGCACGTGGTCGATGCCCTGCGCACCACCCTGGACGAGGCGGTGGCCATGGTGGCCGACTCGGTGGAGTTCCTCCGGGCCAACGATCTCCGGGTGTTCCTCGATGCCGAGCACTTCTTCGACGGGTACAAGGCCAACCCCGAATTCACCATGCGCATCCTCCGGGCCGCCGAAGAGGCCGGGGCCGAGACCCTGGTCCTCTGCGACACCAACGGGGGTACCCTTGCCCTACGAGGTCGAGCGGATCGTCGCCGATGTGCTCGGCCGGCTTCGAGACCCAGGTCGGTGTCCACTTCCACAATGACAGTGGTTGCGCGGTGGCCAACTCGCTGGCCGCGGTGCGCAGGGGGGCCACCCACGTGCAGGGGTGCGTCAACGGATACGGCGAGCGGGCCGGCAACACCGACCTGTCGGCTGCCATCCCCGACCTGTCCCTCAAGCTGCCGGTGAGCACCATCCCGTCCGATCGGCTGGAGCTGCTCACCCCGGTCGTCCCATCACATCGCCGAGCTGGTCAACATCGCCCCCGACCCCCAGCAGCCCTTCGTCGGGGCATCGGTGTTCGCCCACAAGGCCGGGCCTCCACACCTCGGCCATCGCCCGCCGGTCCGACGCCTATGAGCACATCTCGCCCGATCTGGTGGGCAACGGGACCCGGTTCGTGGTGTCCGAGATGGCCGGTCGCTCGACGCTGGCCATGAAGGCGGAGGAGTTGGGCCTCGACCTCGATTCGCAGGCCATGGCCTCGGTGCTCGACTCCCTCAAGCGCCTCGAGTACGAGGGCTACCACTTCGAGGTGGCCGACGGGTCACTCGAGCTGCTGCTCCGCAACTCCACCGGGTGGGAGCAGGACTTCTTCGAGCTGGAGTCCTACCGGGTCATCGCCGACCATGGAGACGGGCAGTCCACCGAGGCCACGGTGAAGGTGCTGGTGGGCGAGCAGCGGATCGTCGCCACCGCCGAAGGGAACGGGCCGGTCAACGCCCTGGACGGGGCCGTGCGCGCCGCCATCGGCTGCCCACTACCCGGCCCTGGCCGGGGTCCACCTGGTGGACTACCGGGTGCGGGTGCTCGACTCGGCCAAGGGCACCGGATCGGTGACCCGGGTCCTCATCGACTCCACCGACGGGGACCGGACCTGGACCACCATCGGGGTGTCCGAGAACATCATCGCCGCCTCGTGGCAGGCCCTCTCCGACTCCATCGTCTACGGTCTGCTCCACGCCGGGGTGCCGGCGGGCGACCCGACCGACCGCTGAGTCATCCGTCCGCCGCGTTCGACCCGACCGACGACCAGGAGCCTCACCGTGACCCAGCCCAGTTTCGTGCCGATCGTCGAGGCCGACCAGGTCCGCCGCGCCTACCGCTCAAGGTACCGAGCATCTGGACCCAGTCACGGCCGTCCGAGCTCCGAGGTGCCACCCAGCCGGCCGGTCTCCAGTTGGGCAGCCCCGGACCCGACCAGGGATTCGCCCTCAAGCTGGCCCGGAGGTTCGAGGACCGGTCTGGTGCTGGCCGACGGGGAGTCGACCGAGGACGCCATCGCCGGCTGCACCGCGGTGGCCATGCGCCGGTGCTGCGCGGTTCGGTCGGGCCCCCGCCATCTACGACCTGACCTTCGCCTTCACCCTGTGGGGGTTCCTGGGCGGCGCACCCGCCGACCTGATCGAGCTTCGAGGGCCCCTCTTCCGCGTCTGCCGCCCACCACTACAAGGCACAGCGCGACCATCACCGACTGCGTGACCGAGGAGGCGCTGCGGCTCACCCCGGAGGCGGTGGCGGCCCGGCTCGGACGATGGCGGGAGCTGCTGGTCCTCCCGGCGCCGGACTGACCGCCTGCTGGACGGCGCCACCCACGCGAGTCGAGGAGTCAGCGGCCCTTCCGCCACTTGCGCTTGGCCGGAGCATCGATGGAAGCACCGGCGACGCCGACCCCACCGCCGCCGGTCCTGGCCCGACTGGTCGTGGCCATCGGGGACGTCGAGCGGGTCGTCGTTCCGCTCGTCATCGCCGTCGTACTTCACCGAGATGTTGTCGGCCAGATGTGACCCCTGGAGCGCCTTTTGGAAGAGATCGGGGAATTGCGGTCCGACATGCTGAGCCCGCGACTCCTGGCCCTGCCATCGGCGCGGCTGGGGGCCCCGACGCCGCCGGGGCCGCCTCCTTTCCCTGAGCGTCACCCCTGGTCGATGGATGCAACTCAGGCGGGTACCACTTGCCGTCACTGGCGATCCACCAGCCTGGCCCCTCGGGCTTATCACTCATGCGGTTGCCTCCACCACTCTACGTGTTAATCGATACGCCGAATACTAGCCGGAATCAGCCCGAATGTCAGGGGCCAGTCCGTGGGACCCGTGCCGGGGACGTCTCCGGCATCGGGGTCCCGGCCCAGGTGACCGCGCCGGACGGGGTGCGGGGGGCCTCGGGAGGGCCGCTCACCAGGGAGGTCCCGGGCTGGAATCGTGAGCCGAGGGGGCCGCTGAGTAGCTTGTGGGGATGGAGTCGCCCCTGTTCGCCCTGACCGAGACCCACCGGGAGTTCCGGGACACCCTCCGCAAGTTCGCCGAGGACAGGGTCGCTCCCCAACGCCGCGGCAGCCGACCGTGATGCTGTGTTTCCTCGCAAGTCCTTCGACGCCTGCGTCGAGCTCGAGCTCCCCTCCCTGGGCATCCCGGTCGAGTACGGGGGAGCGGGTGCCGACATGGTCACCCAGGCGATCATGGCCGAGGAGTTGGCCCGGGTGTGCGCCTCGACATCACTGACCATGTTGATCTCCAAGCTCGCCATGCTGCCGGTGATCAATTGGGGCACCGAGGAGCTGAAGCGCCGTTACCTCCCGCGGGTGGCCTCCGGAGAGCACCAAGCCAGCTACTGCCTCTCCGAAGCGGATGCCGGAAGCGACGTCGCCGCCATGCGGACCCGGGCCGTCCGTGACGGTGATCACTATCTGATCTCGGGGACCAAGCACTGGATCACCAACGCCGGCATCTCGGACCTCTACACGGTCTTCGCGGTGACCGACCCTGCCGCCGGGCGCCAGGGCATCAGCTGCTTCGTGGTCGAGGCGGAGTGGGGCGCGAGGTCGCCCCCCACGAGGACAAGATGGGACTCCGGGGCAGTCCCACTGCGGCAGTCTCCTTCGACGAGGTCAGGGTGCCGGCCGGCAACCTGGTGGGGGAGGAGGGCATGGGGTTCACCATCGCCATGCACACCCTGGACCGCAGCCGGCCCGGCATCGGCGCCCAGGCAGTGGGCATCGCCCAGGGTTCCATCGACGTCGCCGCCGGCTACATGCGGGAGCGCAAGGCCTTCGGTGGGCCGATCGCCGACCTGCAGGGCCTCCGCTTCATGCTGGCCGACATGGCCATCCACACCGAAGCGGCCCGCACCATGATCTACCGGGCCTGCTCGCTCATCGACGGCGACGATCCCGAGGGAGAGTTGACCGCGGTGGGGGCGATGGCCAAGTGCTTCGCCTCGGACACGGCCATGGCGGTAGCCACCGATGCCGTCCAACTGCTGGGCGGGTACGGGTACACCAAGGACTTCCCCGTCGAGCGCTTCATGCGGGACGCCAAGGTGACCCAGATCTACGAGGGCACCAACCAGATCCAGCGGGTGGTCATCGCCAAGCGGCTGCTCGGGTAGGGCAGCCGCCACGGCCGGCGGCGGTCGGCCGTGGCGGGACCGGGCATGCTTGTCTGCATGACGGATTCAACAACCGGGGACGGGCCGACGCAACGCGAACGAATGCTCGCCGGGGAGCCCTATCGCGCCGACAGCCCTGAACTGGTTCACGCTCACCGGCGGGCCGTGCGCCTCCTCGGTGAGTACAACCGGACCTCACCGGAGGCGACCGACGACCGGAACCGTCTCCTCGGTGAACTACTCGGGTCCTTCGGGGCCGAGAGCACGGTGCGGTCGCCGTTCCTGTGCGACTACGGCACCTACCTGCACATCGGTGCGAGGACCTTCGTCAATTTCGGCCTGGTGGCGCTCGACGCCGCCCCCATCGTCATCGGCGATGACGTGCAGATCGGCCCGAATGTCCAGTTGCTCACGCCGACCCACCCGATCGATCCCCAGCGGCGACGAGCCAAGTGGGAGGGAGCCGAGCCGATCGCCGTCGGCGACAACGTCTGGCTCGGTGGGGGAGTCATCGTCCTGCCCGGGGTGCGCATCGGCGAGGACTCGGTGGTCGGCGCGGGCGCCGTGGTCACCAGGGACGTGCCCGCCGGAGTGGTCGCGGCCGGAAACCCCTGCCGTGTCCTCCGCACGTTGTGACCGCAGCCGGCACCCCCGGTTCTCGGCGCCCACCAGAGGAACCGTCCGAGGCGTCGCCGTCGGTCCGGCGGTAGGTTTTAGCCGTGCCCGATGACCCGCTCCTCTTCGCAGGGTCCGCCAGCCGCACGCTGGGCGGTGCCATCGCCGAGTATCTCGACTGCCCGCTCGGCGCCAGCGAGACGCTGCGATTCTCCGAGGGCAATCTGTTCGTCCGGGTTCTCGAGAACGTCCGGGGCCGCGATGTCTTCATTGTCCAGTCGACCGGGTTCCCGGCCAACGACAACTTCATGGAACTGCTGTTCTGGATCGACGCCTTCAAACGGGCCAGCGCGGCGTCGGTCAGCGCGGTCATCCCGTATTTCAGTTATGCCAAGGGCGACAAGAAGGACGAGCCCCGTGTATCGATTCGGGCCCGGGTCTGTGCCGACGCCATCGAGGTGGCCGGCGTCGACCGGGTCATCACCCTCGACCTGCATGCCCCCCAGGTGCAGGGCTTCTTCAAGGTTCCCGTCGACGATCTGCGTGCGCTCCCCGTGCTGTGCGACGCCATCGCCTCCAAGGCGCTGCCCGATCTGGTGGTGGTGGCCCCGGACGCCGGGTTCGCCAAGAAGGCCCGCCAGTGGTCCGAACGACTCCACGCTCCGTTGGCCATCGCCGACAAGCGGCGGGTCGATCACTCCGAGACGGCAGAGGTGGTCGAGCTGATCGGCTCGGTCGAGGATCGGACCGCCCTGATCGTCGACGACTTCACCATCTCGGCCGGCACCCTGGTCGACGCCGCCCGGGTCCTCACCGAGCGGGGAGCGGCCTCGGTCTACGCGGCAGTGAGCCATGGCCTGCTGACCGACTCGGCCGTCGAGCACCTCGCCGGCAGCCCGATCCGGCAGTTGTTCATGACCGACAGCGTGGAGACCCAGCCGGTGGCGCTGCCGGGCAACGTGGAGGTCATCTCGGTGGCGGGGCTCTTGGGCGAGGCGATCAGGCGGATCGCCCGTCGCGAGAGCGTCTCGGTCCTGTTCACCTGACACCCGCCCGGAGGGGTCGGGTCGCCTCCGACGTTACGCGGCCCCGGACACCATGGCGGTGATCTGGGCCATGTCGAAGTAGTCGCGCCAGGCGCTGATCTTGCCGTTCCGCACCTCGAAGGTGCCCATCACCGGTAGCGGGCACACGGCGTCCCCGAGGGTGAAGGTGTCGACCCGCTCGGTCAGCACCACCGAGCCGATCACCGCCAGGTGGAGGGTCTCGATGACCAGGCTGTCGAACATGCCGAAGAACCCGTTGATGAAGCCCACCGCATCCTCGATCCCCACGATCGGGTCCATGGGCATGTTGTGGTACACGACGTCGTCGGCCAGCAGCGGCCTGAACGCCTCGGCATCGTGTTTGGCGAACGCATCGCACAGGTCGCGCACCACCCGCTCGGCTTCCTCGGCAGCTCCCATGACGCACCTCCTGATCGGGCCCGGCCGGACAGGCTCACGCTAAAGCATCCGGTCGTGGTGGGCGAGAGGCCGCCGGCCACCCCAGCCGTTGACATGTGACTAAATAGTCACCTATACTCCATGGGGTGGACATGGTGTTCAAGGCCCTGGCCGACCCGACACGGAGGGAGCTCCTCGACGAGCTCTTCCGCCAGGACGGCCAGACCCTGACCGCCCTCGAGGATCGATTCGAGATGTCGCGCTTCGGCGTGATGAAGCATCTCAAGCTGCTCGAGGAGGCCGGGCTGGTGGTGACCAGGCGGCACGGCCGCGAGAAGCTCCACTTCTTGAACCCGGTCCCCATCCGCCTCGTCCACGATCGTTGGGTGAGCAAGTACGCCGAGCCCTGGGCAGCCGGGCTCAGCGACCTCAAGAGAAGAATGGAGACTCCGATGGAGAAGGTATTCGAGATCTACATCCGCACCACCCCCGAGCAGCTGTGGGAGGCGATTACCGACGGCGACATCCGAAGCAAGTATCAGTTCGGGATGCGGATCAACTCCGACTGGACGCCCGGCTCGCGCTTCGAGATGGGGAACCCCAAGGCCCCCGACCTCCTCGGAGAGGGGGAGAACCTCGAGGTGGATCCCCCGCGCCGGCTGGTCCAGACCATGGTCGCCCTCTGGGGCGACGACGTGAAGGCGGAGGGTACGTCGCGGATCACCTGGGAGATCGAGCCGGTGGGCGACTCCTGCCGCCTGACCGTCACCCACGACCAGCTGCGCGAGGGCGCCAACCCCCAGCTCTATGGCGGCTGGCCCATGATCCTCTCCGGCCTCAAGACCTGGCTCGAGACCGGTCAGTTGCTCACCACCCCCGGGTCGCTCATGTACACCTGACCCACCGTCGCCCGGGCGACGCTGGGAATCGTGCCCGGTGTCCGACCCCGGTACCATCGCGGTGATCGGAACGAACGGGGGAGCCGTGGCACCAGCGCAAGGACCCAAGATCTGCCTCATCGGCGCCGGTGGCATGTCGTTCGGCCCGGTGATGGTGCTCGATGCCATCAAGACCCGCCGCACCCGGGGGGCCACCATGATGCTCCACGACGTCAGCCCCGAGCGCCTGGGGGTGGCCCGTCGTTTCGCCGAGTTGGCCAACCAGCGAAACGGGAACCCCATCCGCATCGAGACCTCACTGGACCCGGCCGAGGCCATGTCCGGCGCCGACTTCTGCCTGACCAGCGCCGAGATCGGTCGCTGGCAGCACTGGATCGAGGACTACGAGGTCCCCTGCCGGTACGGGGCCACCCAGATCACCGGGGAGAACGGTGGGCCCGGCGCCGTGTTCCACTCGCTGCGGTCGATCAAGACGATGCTCGACATCTGCGACGACATCCAGCGGTACTGCCCCGACACCTTCCTCATCAACTTGACCAACCCACTCAGCCGGGTGACCCTGGCCATCAACACCGCCACCACCCTGCGCAACGTGAGCATGTGCCACGAGTTCGCCGGTGGGGTCTCCCGGATCGCGGGCATGCTGCGAATCCCCAAATCCAAGATCGCGGCCAAGGCATCGGGGATCAACCACTTCACCTTCTTCACCGACATCCGTCGGGCCGACACCGGTGAGGACCTCTACCCCAGGCTCCGTCGTATGTGGCAGCGTCGCATCTTCGACTACCCGCCAGCGACCACCGCGGCGGCCAAACAGCTGGTCAAGGTGCCCTGGGTGCAGATCGCCATCGAGCAGATGCATACCCCGCTGGTTGCCTACATGTTCCGCGAGTACGGCCTCCTCCCGTGTTCCGTCGACAGCCACATCGGGGAATACGTCCCCTATGCCAAGGAAGTCGCCGGCTGGCACCCCATCCCCGTCTACTTCCATCAGGGCCTGATGGCCCGCATCGAACGGTTGGTCACCCGGTACGGCAACGGGGACTCGCATGTGCCCATGCACCGGGCCGGCCGATCGGCGGAGGAGGTGTTCCCGATCATCGGAGCCATGTGGACGGATACCGCACGGGACATCAACGCGGTCAACGTCCCCAATCGCGGCTATGTCCCCAACCTCCCCGAGGGGGCGATCGTCGAGGTACCGGCCATGGCTGACGGAAGCGGGATCCACCCGACGGCGATGCCACCGATCCTCGAGCCGCTGGCCGAGTTCATGAGAACGCAGATCGAACTGCAGGACCTGGTGGTCAAAGCGGCCATCACCGGCGACTCGTCGCTGGCGTTCGAAGCGCTGTGCCGGGACCCGCTCTCACCGTCCGACGAGGCCTCGTGTCGGAAGATCTTCGATGAGTTGATGGCGCTCCAGTCCGACGCGCTGCCGATCGGGTAGCCCGTCGTGGGCCCCGTGCTCGGAAACCTCGGATCACTGTCCCTGACCCCGCGCCGGGGGCGCTGCGATCAGCGCTCCACCGCGTAGAGCCGCCAGGCCCCCGGAACGCCCTTGAGTTCATGTTCGCCTCTGTCTTCGAAGTCGATGCCGGACCCGGCGACGAGCATGGGCACAGCCTGCGACACGAGGAGATCGCCCGGAGAGGCGGCACTCATGACTCGGGCAGCGATGTGGACGCCAATCCCAGCGATGTCCGTCTCTCGCACTTCCACCTCTTCGGTGTGCAGACCAGCGCGGATCTCGACTCCGAGAGGCCGCAACGACTCGCCGAGCGCGAGAGCGCAGCGGATCGCCCGGCCGGGTCCGTCAAAGGTGGCGAGCATGCCGTCGCCGGTCATCTTCACCACCCGCCCCCGGTGTTGGTCGACGACGGTGCGGGCCACAGCGTCGTGGGCTTCGAGGAGCCTTCTCCACTCCCGGTCTCCGAGGGCAGAGGCCCGGGCCGTGGACTCAACGATGTCGGTGAACAAGATGGCGGCGAGCGCACGGTCCGGTTCAGGGATCCCGTGGAGGTCACTGAGAAAGTCTTCGATCGCCTTCAAACTTTCGGCCGTCGGCTCCGTGAACAACAACGAATCCTTGCCGGGGAGTTCCACAAATCGTGCTCCGGCGATGTGCTTGGCTGGGAGGACGCGAGAGACGCTGGGCCTTGGCTACCCATCGTCGGAACGCGGGGTCACGAACTGCGTCCGGCATCGAGAAATCCGCAGTGGCTTCGGTTCCCCAGGTGTCTTGGACGACCTGGGTTCCCAATGGAAGCATCTCTTCTGGAATGCCCCATGGGTAGTCGGAGGCAGCGGCGTAGCACGCCGTCGTATTGGCGAGGATCAATCCTCGGGTACGGGTCGGATGGGTGGCGGCAAAGACGATGGAGGTAGGGCCAGCATCGACTGTTCCTAAGACGACTGCCTTCTCCGACCCCACGGTGTCGAGCACCACGCGGGCCTCGTCCGCCCACAGCTCGCGGCTCGGTAGCGCCTCACCCGATGGATCGTATCCGGCTCCACCGGGTGACCGGCCGTGACCAGGTTGACCTTGTTGGCGATCATCACTTCGTCCGCGATGTCGATGGCTCCGTGTCCGGTGAACATGCACTGGTAGCCGATGAAGACGGCGCGACCGATGGTGATGTTCAGCCCGTAGTCCGCATAGAAGGGCGGGATGAGGTGGAATGAGTCACCAACGGGCTTGCCGATCAACTCCTCGAAGACCTCTCGGATCTGCTCCGGCTCGTCCCAGCAGTATCCGCTCAGCTTGGAGGAGAGTCGGGTCGCCACCTTGATCCGCTCGGAAATGGCGCGGAACTCCGGCGATCTCACGCCGATCCACTGACGTTCATCCATCCGGACCCTCATTTTCACGTGCCAACGGGCAGCCGTCAGGACCGCTGGGCCGACGAGTGGGGGTGAACCGTGTCGCGGATGAGCATGAACCGCATCGACCAGGACCCAGGTCGTGGCTCGGGAAGCTCGTGCCGGGACCAGAAGAACCCTGCCAACGTGACGGCTGCGGCGGCGAGCCAAATGATCGCTCCGACGGCCAGGACCCAGGCCGTGGATCCCAACAACATCACGATGAGTCCCGCAATGGCGACGGCCAGCCCGACGAACCCCACTCGGAGAGCCCAGACAGCCATCCTCCAGCGTCGGTTGTCGTGGAGCTCCGGCGGCTCGTCCATTGACCCATTCCCCCGATCTCCACGTGGCGTGGCCCTGGGATCACTTCAGCCATCTGTCGACCGCCGCCTAGGACCAGGCGCGGTCGAACCAGCGTTGGATGCGGCTGGAGCCGAACGCATCCTTGTCAGCGGCAATGGCCGGCGAAGGACCCTCGATCTCGCCGGCCGGGGCCTCACCGCTCAGGAAGGTCACACTGACCCGGGCGACCTGATCGCCACCGAACTCGAGATAGCAGACCCCCCGACCGTCATAGGTCGTCGATGGCGAGCTGGCTCGCAGCGTCGAGACGATCTGGCTGGCTACCACCGAGGCCTGCCCCTCGGCGAAGACCCCTGCTTTCGGCGTTCCCACACTGGCCACATCGCCCACCGCGTAGACACCGTCGAACCGGGTCTCCAGCGTGCGGGGATCGACCGGCACCCATCCGTCGACCGTCAACCCTGACTCCTCGACCACCGCCGGTGCCTTGTGCACCGGCACCCCGAGGAACAGGTCGAAGGGCATGTCGGCTCCGTCGCTGAACATGGCCACCTTCCGGGCCGGATCGAGGCCGATGACCAGGCGCCCGGGATACCAATCGATGCCGCGCTCGGCGAAGGCCACCAGGAGCGCCTCGGAGGCAGCCGGTGACGGCGGGATGGGAGCGCCGAGGGGCATCACCAGCGAGATGGAGCACCCGGCGCGGATGCCCCGCCGGGTGAGGTAGTCGTGCATCAACAGGGCGGTCTCGCTCGGTGCCGGCGGACACTTGAACGGGGTCGAGGTGACCCCGACGATGACCAGACCACCCTCGAAGCGTGCCAGACGGTGGCGCAGTTCGAAGGCCCCGGGCACCGTGTAGAACTCGTGGCCGGCCTCGACCAGCCCCGGGGTGGCCGAGGGGTGGAGGTCGGCCCCGAGGGCGATGACGATGATGTCGGCGTCGAAGGCGCCAGCATCGGTCTCCACGTGCTTGGCCACCGGGTCGATCGAGTGGATGGCGGCCCGGACGAAGCGAAGCCCGGGCTTGTCCAGGTCGCGGTAGGGGTGAACGACGTCGGCGGGGAGCTTTCGCCCGAACATCACGTCGAGCTTCGAGAACCCGAAGACGAAGCCCTCGTTCTTGTCGATGAGGACGATCTCGATCTCCTCGCCGAACTCCTCCGACAGACTCGTCGACAACTCGAGACCTCCGAAGCCCGCTCCAAGCACAAGTATCCGCATCGGACGAATCTAGCCAGCGGCCCGCCTCACTGCCGGATGGCTGGCCCGACCGGGCAGGCCGCCAGGCCGTCATCCACAGGGGACACCAGGACTCGGTCGCTCACCCCTTGGACTGCTGGTCGGCGATGTAGGCCGCCGTCCCGGCCAGGAACCCTTCGACGTCATTCGCCTTGCCGGTGGCGAAGTCGGCGAAGTACCCCGGCACGTAGACCTGGACGGCGCCACGGTCGAGCGCGTCGAAGACCCCGTCGACCAGGTCGCTCACCGGGACCGGCTCGATGGCAGTGATCACCGGATCATTGTCGGGGAGGGAGAACAGCTCGGTATCCACCAGGCCGGGATAGACGATGAGCACCTTGATCCCCGTCTGCCACAGGTCGATTGCCATCGACTCGCTGAACGCGGTCATCGCTGCCTTCGAGGCGTCGTAGGAGGACTCACCCGGGGAGCTCAAGGTGGCCGCCACCGACGAGAGGTTGATGATCCGACCGCTGTCCCGTTCGAGCATGTGGGGGAGCAGGGCCAGGGTGAGCCGGATGGGGCTGAAGAAGTTGATGTTCATCACCGATTCGACGGTGGCCATGTCCAACCTGCTCACGTGGCGACGCTTGGGGATCCCGGCGTTGTTGACCAGGATGTCCACCCCCCCGAGTTCGTCGAGGGCCGATGAGGCCAACCGGTCGACGGCAGCCGGGTCAGCGAGATCGACCACCCACCGCCGCGAGTCGGGGGAGTGCTTGCGACACCGCTCCAGCACCTCGTCGAGGCGCTCCTGTCGCCTGGCGCAGATGCCCACGATGGCGCCCCGACGGGCGAATTCCTCCGCCAGCGCTGCTCCGATGCCCGACGAGGCGCCGGTCACCAGTACCCGTTGGCCTTCGAACTCGGTGGTCATGTCATCCCCCGTCTGTTGGTGTGCGACGACCGCATGCTAGGCATCGGCGCCCCCGTCATGCGATCTCCGCCAACGCCACCGCGTCCGCGCCCGCTGCCGACCGCCGGTCATCACCGTCACCCACGGACGCGGACACCTCCGCCCGATGGCGGTTGGCCCACCCCGGGCCGCGGACGACGTAGGAAAGACGTTCCCGCCAGCTGGTCGACCCGGCCACGTCGCGCAGCATGTCCCGATACTCGTGGGTCACGATCCGGCCCAGGTTGAAGGTGTCGATGTTCTTGGTGAGCCCGTACACGGTGCGCTCGCCCTCGGGCTCGAAGGTGCCGAAGAGCCGGTCCCACACGATCAGGATGCTGCCGTGGTTGCGATCGAGGTACTGGCGGTTGGAGCCGTGGTGGACACGGTGGTGCGAGGGGGTGTTGAGGACCGCTTCAGGCCGGCCCACCCGGTCGATCGTCTCGGTGTGGATCCAGAATTGGTAGAGGAGGTTCACCCCTCGGGCGGTGGCCACCAGCTCCGGCGCGATCCCCATCAGGCACAGCGCGCCGTACGGGAGGGTTGTTCCCAGGGCATCGGCCACCGGTTGGCGCAGGGCGGTCGACAGGTTGTAGCGCTCGCTCGAGTGGTGGACCACGTGGAGGGCCCACATGTAGCGACTCTCGTGCATGAAGCGGTGATTCCAGTAGTAGATGAAGTCCCAGCCGGAGATGGCTGCTGCCACGGCCACCGGGCCGGTGCCCCGGTCGGGGAGCAGGCGGTGCCCCCACAGCCGTTCGGGGGAGGTCCGTGACGCCCACGTGGTGGTGACCGCCACCCCGCCCGCCACCACGGCGGCGACGCCGCCGACCGAGGCCACCCGGCGAGCGCGCTGGACGCTCCTCGGCGGCCGGTCCGGTGCCGCCAGGGTGGGGTCCGGGTCATCCTGCCGGGCCACCACGTCGGCGGCGGTGGTGACGGCGACCGCCCCGAGGGCGGCGACGACCACTGCCTTGCCGAACCGACCCCGGCCCGGTGCAAACGGGGCCAGCAACCGGGGGACCACCAGCGGAGCCACCAGGCTGCCGACCCCCATGGCCAGGCTGGCCACCGTGTCGCGTCGCTCGTAGTCCCCCGCCGACGGCCCGCGGGCGGCGGCCCGGCGGCGCAACCACCAGTACTCCACTGCCATGCTGGCGAAATAGAAGGGGACGGCGATGACGGTGAGGTCCGGGGAGTCACGCCGACGATCCTTCATCGCACTCATTGTGCCCCCTCTGGGCGTCGGCCCGCGGCCCCGGCCGGCCCGGTAGAACCAGTTCTATACTTGGGGGAGGGTGTGTGGGCGGGCAATCCGGCCAGGACCCACGCCGACCAGTCTCATCGCAGCGCTCGAGACGACGAGCCCGAAACCTCCAAGGGGGAAACCAATGGCCCAGCCGGTGATTGTCGAAGCGGTGCGCACCCCGATCGGGAAGCGCAACGGATGGATGGCCGGGTTCCATGCCGCCGAGCTGCTGGGCAACGCCCAGGTCGAGCTGGTCAAGCGGGCCGGGGTCGATCCCGGCGACATCGAGCAGATCGTCGGGGGCTGTGTGACCCAGGCCGGGGAGCAGGCCTCCAACGTGACCCGCACCGCGTGGCTGAGCCAGGGCCTGCCCTACGAGGTCGGCGGCCACCACCGTCGACTGCCAGTGCGGCTCGGCCCAGCAGGCCAACAACTTCGTGGCCAACCTGATCAGCGCCGATGCCATCGATGTCGGGATCGCCTGCGGCGTGGAGGCGATGAGCCGGGTCGGCCTGGGGGCCAACGCCTTCAACGGTCCGGGCAAGTCCAGGCCTGAGGACTTCCCCTGGGACATGCCCGACCAGTTCGGCGCGGCCGAGCGGATCGCCCAGAAGTACGGCATCACCCGTGACGACGTCGACTGGCTCGGCTTCGAGTCCCAGCGCAAGGCGGCGGTGGCGGTGGCCGAGGGCCGGTTCGACCGGGAGATCGTCCCCCTCGAAGCGCCGGTGGTCGGGGCCGACGGCCCTACCGGCGAGAAGACACTGATCACCAAGGACCAAGGTCCGCGCGACACCACCCGCGAGGGACTGGCCGGGCTCAAGCCGGTCCTCCCCGACGGCATGCACACCGCGGGCAACAGCTCGCAGATCTCCGACGGCGCCGCCGCCGTGCTGTGGATGTCCCAGGGCCGGGCCGGCGAAGTCGGCCTGCGACCCCGGGCCCGCATCGTGGCCCAGACCCTGGTCGGCTCCGATCCCTACTACCACCTCGACGGGCCCATCGCCGCCACCACCGACGTGCTGCGCAAGGCGGGGATGACCATGGCCGACATCGACATCTTCGAGGTCAACGAGGCGTTCGCCTCGGTGGTCATGTCGTGGGGCAAGTCCCACGACGTCGACTGGGACAAGGTCAACGTGAACGGCGGGGCCATCGCCCTGGGCCATCCGGTCGGGTTCGACCGGGGCCCGGCTGATCACCACCGCCCTGCACGAGCTCGAGCGCTCGGACTCCAACCTGGCCCTGATCGCCATGTGCTGCGGCGGTGCGCTGGCCACCGGGACGATCATCGAGCGGATCTGATCCGGCGGCGGTAGCCCTGGCGGCCGTCGGCCGGTTCTCCGGGGCCCCGACCGCCGAAAGTAGAATGTGTTCTAATTGAGTGCCGGCCGCCCGTGCCGGCAGCCAGATCGATCTGCGGCGCCAACGCGCCCGGGTGTGGGCGGCCTCCGCCCGGCCCCAAGGAAGGAGCACTGTGACCGGCACCGAACACCTGACCTACGAGCGGGTCGGATCAACCGCGGTGGTGACCATGAACCGGCCCGAGGCCAAGAACGCGCTGTCCGGCCCCATGTTGGTGGGCATGGCCGACGCCTGGGTGGAGATCGACTCCAACGACGACATCCGATGCGCCATCCTCACCGGTGCCGGCGGAACGTTCTGCGCCGGCATGGACCTCAAGTCGATGTCCGGCCCGGGCAACGAGTCGGTCCAGCAGCGGATGGCCGAGGACCCCGATCTCCACTGGAAGGCACTGCTCCGCCACTACTCGCTGAAGAAGCCGCTCATCGCCGCCGTGGAGGGCTGGGCGGTGGCCGGCGGGACGGAGATCCTCCAGGCCACCGACATCCGGGTGGCCGGCGAGGGCGCCAAGTTCGGCGTCTTCGAGGCCAAGCGGGGCCTGTTCCCGCTCGGGGGCTCGACGGTGCGCCTCCGACGCCAGATCCCCTTCACCGTGGCCATGGACCTGCTGCTCACCGCCCGGGAGGTGTCCGCCCAGGAGGCCAAGGAGATCGGGCTGATCGGTCGGGTGGTCCCCGACGGCACCGCGCTGGAGACGGCGCTGGAGATCGCCGAGGTGATCGGGGCCAACGGCCCGCTGGCCGTCGAGGCCATCAAGGCGTCGGTCAAGGCCACCGAGGGGATCCCCGAGGAGGAGGCCCTGAAGATCGAGCTGGAGCTGGGATGGCCGATCTTCGCCACCGAGGACGCCAAGGAGGGCCAGAAGGCCTTCGCCGAGAAGCGCCCGCCCAACTACCAGCGCCGGTGAGCCCGACGACGCCGAGCTCCGTCCGGCTCGGGCCCCCGGGCGTCGCCTGGCCGCCGCCCTGCGCCCGCTCATCACCATGACGGTCTCCGCCGCCCTCGACGACGAGGTCCTGACCGAGGCGGCCGACGCCCTCGAGGCCCTGGCCGCATCGATGGACCGACGGTCCCTGCCCGGGCAAGCAGCCGCGCCGGCCCCCGGACATGACCCGGCCTCCGCAGGAGTTCTTCCCCAACAGCCCGATCACCGGGCTGCTCAACCCCATCGCCCCGCCGGTGCGCATCTGGGTCGTCGACGGGGCCGACGGCGGCTACCGGGAGATGCGGGGCGACGCCTGGTTCGACTATCCCTACGAGGGCCCGCCCACCTGCGTCCACGGCGGGGTCATCGCCGAGACGTTCGACGAGGTGCTGGGGGCGGCCAACATGGTGGCGGACAACCCGGCCATGACCGGCACCCTGACCATCCGCTACCGCAAGCCCACGCCGCTGCGCACCGACTCTGCGTATCGAGGCCCGTTGCATCGACCGTCAGCGGCCGCAAGGTCCACACCTGGGGCGGCATCTACAACGGCGACGTGCTCACCGCCGAGGCTGAGGGGATCTTCATCGTGGTCGGGCCGAAGCGGATGGTGGCCATCGCCGAGGCCAACCCGGACACCGCCGACCCGGCGATGCTGGCGGCCATGCGAGCAGAGGCGGTGGCCGTGGCGGCCAGCATGGCCGGCAGCCACGCCCGCGAGAACAGCGACCTGGACGATCCCGACGACCCCGGAACGGCCGGACCCCTCCAGGTGGGGTGAGCCGGGCCCGTCAAGGGCACTGCCGATTCCGATCAGATCTTCTGGCGGCCCTCCCAGTAGGGATCGCGCAGCTTGCGCTTGTAGAGCTTGCCGTTGGGGTCACGCGGCATGGCGTCGGTGAAGTCGATCGACTTGGGTGTCTTGAACTTGGCCAACCGGGTAGCGCAGTAGTCGAGGATCTCGGCGGCCAGCTCCGGCGAGGCCTCCACGCCTTCGGCCGGCTCGACGACCGCTTTGATCTCTTCGCCCCAGTCCTCGTTGGGGATGCCGAAGACGGCCGCGTCGCCCACCTTGGGGAACCCGAGCAGCACGTTCTCGATCTCGGCGGGGTAGATGTTGGCCCCGCCGGAGATGATCATGTCGATCTTGCGGTCACGGAGGAACAGGTAGCCGTCCTCGTCGATGAGGCCCACGTCGCCGACGGTGAAGAACTTGCCGATGCGGTTGCTGTCGGTCTTCTTCTTGTCCTTGTGGTACTCGAAGTCGCCGGTCTGCATCGACATGTAGACGGTGCCGATGACGTTGGGCTCCTCGATGCGCGTGCCCGTCGTCGTCGAAGATGGCGATCTCCGATATCGGCCACGCCTTCCCCACCGTCCCCGGCTTCTCCAGCCACTCCTGGGCCGTGACCAGCGTGCCCCCTCCCTCGGAGGCGGCGTAGTACTCGTCGATGGCGTTGCCCCACCACTCGATCATCTTGTACTTCACGTCCACCGGGCACGGGGCGGCGGCGTGGATCATGTGTTCCAGGGAGGACATGTCGTACTTGGTGCGGGTCTCCTCGGGCAGCGCCAGCAGCCGGTGGAACTGGGTCGGCACCATGTGCGAGCTGGTCACCTTGTACTTCTCGATGAGCTGGAGCATCTCCTCGGGGACCCACTTGTCCATCAGCACCACGGTGTGGAGGAGGTGGATGGAGGCGCCCGAGTAGCGCAGGACGGCGGTGTGGTAGAGCGGCGAGCCGACGATGTGGACGTTGGCGTCGTCGGGTTGGATGCCGAACAGGAAGAGGATCCCCGACAGACCCGAGTGCCGCCTCCTCGGGGGTGGCCCCGCTCAGCTTGCGGAACACCCCCTTGGGATTGCCGGTGGTCCCCGAGGTGTAGTTCATCACGTCGCCGATGGTCCGGTCGGGAGGA
Organism: uncultured Acidimicrobiaceae bacterium; assembly: GCA_963774885.1. Lineage (GTDB taxonomy): Bacteria > Actinomycetota > Acidimicrobiia > Acidimicrobiales > RAAP-2 > Bog-756. The sequence goes on along the minus strand of CAVZGQ010000001.1, from coordinate 1,585,695 downwards.
TCGGTGGTCGGTCGGCTCGTCACGCATGGCGGCGTAGGAGCTGAAGCCGGCGATCTCGCCCACCGCGAAGCAACCGGTGCGGGGCCAGCTCGCCTCGGTGGCCGCATCGATGGCCACCTCGGCGAACCGCTCGTGGGCGATGAAGGCCTTGGCGCCGGAGTCCTTCAGGATGTAGGCCACTTCGGGCCCGATGAGGTGGTGGTTGATGGGAACCAGGTACCAGCCGGCCTGCAGGGCGGCCAGATAGAGCTCGAACATCTCCACGCCGTTGGGGAGGAGGGTGGCCACCACGTCCCCCGGCTCGAGGCTGGAGGCGGCGCAGGCCGTGCACCACCTGGTTGGCGCGGCCGAGCAGCCGCTCGGCGGTGTACTCGGTCCCGTCGGGATCGACCAGCGCCAGCTTCCCCGGGTTCTCGTGGGCCAGCGCCCAAAATCCGAAGTCGCCCATGGTGTTCGTCTACCCCCTGCGCCGCGTGGCGGCTGCTTGCCGGATGGGATCGGCACCTCCCGGTCGGGGCCGCCAGTCGGGTACGACTGGGGCACGCCCCGTGTGGCGCCGGCCCGTGGGGACGCTAGAACAGGTTCTCGTATACGGTCAACCGCCCGCGGCGCGGACCGCGTCCCACGCCGTCGGGGTCGGGTATGGGTGAGCGTGACGACGAGGCGAGCATGACGACGAGGCGAGCATGACGACGAGGCGAGCATGACGACGAGGCGAGCATGACGACGAAACAGAGAGGCAGTGGGCAATGAGCGAGTTCCTAGCGGACAAGGTGGTGGCCATCACCGGCGGCGGTGGCGGCATCGGCCGCGCCGTGGCGTTGGCCGCGGCGGCCGAGGGCGCCAGGGTGGTGGTGGCCGACATCGGCGTGGGGCTGGCCGGTGAGGACCCGACCAGCGAGGTGGCCGAGAAGGTGGTGGCGGAGATCGTGGCTGCCGGTGGCGAGGCGGTGGCCGTGGGCGAGAGCGTGACCACGCTGGCCGGGGGGGAGAAGATCGTCGGGGCCGGTGTCGAGCGCTGGGGTCGCATCGACGGGGTGGTGGCCATCGCCGGCATCCTCCGCGAGCGCATGCTGTTCAACATGTCCGAGGACGAGTGGGACGCGGTGATCGAGACCCACCTGAAGGGTCACTTCACCGTGTTCCGGGCCGCATCGGCGATCATGCGCAAACAGGAGGGCGGCGGATCGCTGGTGGCGTTCACCTCGGGGGCCTTCGCCGGAAGCGTGGCCCAGGCCAACTACGCCGCCGCCAAGGGCGGGATCGTGTCACTCGTGCACTCGGCCGCGGCCGGGCTCAACCGGTATGGCATCACCGCCAACGCGGTGGCCCCGGTGGCCCGTACCCGCATGTCGGCCAACGTCCCCATGGACCTGGCCGAGATGGGCGACCCCGAGGACGTCGCCCCGTTGGTCGTCTACCTGCTGTCCGATCGGGCCAAGCACGTGACCGGGCAGGTCTACACGTCGGTGGGCCCGAAGATCGCCGTGTGGAACCAGCCACGGGAGGTGCGGGCCATGTACGCCGACGGGCGGTGGACGCCCGAGGACATCGCCGCCCGGCTGGACTCGACGGTCGGCCAGGTACGGATGCCGCTCCTCGATCAGCTCGAGGCCTACCGCAAAGCAGCCGAGGCCAAGGCCGCCACCGAGGCGTCATCTGGTTCGTGAGCAGCGACCGGGCCGGGCCGGTCAGGTGTCGCTGAGCACACAGAACTCGTTTCCCTCGGGGTCGGCCAGGACGACCCAGCCCTCGAGGCCACTCTGGCCGATCCAGACCCGGGTGGCGCCCAGCATCTCGAGGCGCTCCACCTCGACGGCTTGATCATCGGGGCGCAGGTCGAGATGGATCCGGTTCTTGACGGACTTCGAGTCGGGAACGGCCAGCAACAGCAGGGGGCGGACGGTGTCCCGGTCCGGGTGCCGGGTGCCGGGCTCCACCCACACGTCTCCGTCCTCGTCGACCCGGTGTTCCCACCCCAGCGCCGCCGACCAGAAGCGGGCCAGGGAGATCGGGTCTTGGGCATCGATGCTGACGGTCTCAACACACAGGGCCATGGGTGCCTCCCGGGACGATTGCCTGCCAGTCTGCCGCGCCGCCGGACGTCGGACGCTGGTGGAGCGAGAACGCGGTGGCGGAACAATGGGGTGGCGGAAAGAGCGGTGGCGAATTGACAGCCGCCGCTGCTGGGGTCAGTATTGAGCATATGCTCAAAGCGATCGCTCAAAACAGTCCGGGGACATCAACCCCGGCCCGGGCCTGGTGATGGCCAGGTCGGGAACGGCCAGCAGGCTGGTCGGCCACGGTGCCGAGCGTGGCGACGGCACCCGTCGAGCCCTGGTGGAGGCGGCCGTCGAGGTGTTGAAGGCCGAAGGGTTCGGCGGCGCCAGCGCTCGAGCCATCGCCAACCGGGCGGGCTGCAACCAGGGTCTCGTCTTCTACCACTTCGGATCGGTGGTCAACCTCTTGCTGGAGGCGCTCGATTCGGTGAGCGCCACCCGCCTGGCCGCCTATGGCCGGTCGGTGGCCGGCGTGGACGCCCTCACCGACCTGGTCGATGTGGCCGCGGCCATCTTCGAGGAGGACCTCGACGCCGGCCACGTGTCGGTCCTGGTGGCCATGATCGCCGGTGCCTCCTCGACCCCGGGGCTCGGCCCCGAGGTGGCCAAGCGGATCGCGCCGTGGACGGACTTCGCCCAGCAGGCCATCGACTCCTCCCTCGGTGCGTCAGCCATCGGAGCGGTGATCCCGTCGGCCGACGTTGCCCGTGCCGTGGTGGCCCTTTACCTGGGCCTCGAGATGTTGAGCCACCTCGACGGGGACCGGTCGCCGGCCCTCTCCCTCTTCGACCGGGCCAAACGGGTGGCGGTGGTGCTGGCAGCGTTGGGCGGTCCGGTCGGGCCCACCGGGTCTGCGGCGGCATCGTGACACCGACCTCCGTCCACGACGACCGGTCCGAACGCTTCGAGGGCCCCGGTCCGGACTCCGGAGTGGACGTGGTCACCGGTGCATTCAGCTACTCGGGTCGGGCCATCGCCGACGCCCTCGTGGCCCGGGGCCGCCGGGTGCGGACGCTGACCGGGCATCCCCGGCGCGCCGCCGAGGGCTCGCCCATCGAGGTCCGACCGCTCGACTTCGATGATCCGAGCGGCCTGCAGCGGTCGCTGGACGGGGTCGCCACCCTCTACAACACCTATTGGGTCCGGTTCGCCCATGACCGGACCGACCACGAGCGGGCCGAGGCCAACTCGCGGAGGCTGTTCGAGGCGGCGGGGGAGGCAGGGGTCCGGCGCGTCGTGCACATCAGCATCACCAACCCGAGCCTCGAGTCCCCCTACCCATACTTTCGGGGCAAGGCCCGGGTCGAGCAGGCCCTCGTGGACAGCGGGCTCTCCCACGCCATCCTCCGGCCGGCCATCCTCTTCGGCGGTGACGGCGTGCTGATCAACAACATAGCCTGGTTGCTTCGTCACCTCCCGGTGTTCGCCGTGGGGGGGCGGGGCGACTACCGGATCCGAGGGATCCACATCGACGACCTTGCCCGGCTGTGCCTCGAGATGGGAGCCATCGACCAGGATCGCATCGTCGACGCGGTAGGCCCTGAGTCCCCGACCTTCCTCGAGCTGGTCCGATGGATCCGGAGCGCGGTGGGCAGCCGGGCCCCGATCGTCCGGGTCCCCGGCGCGGTCGTCCCCCCGCTGGCCCGGCTGCTCGGGCTGGCGCTGCACGACGTGCTGCTCACCGACGAGGAGTACCGGGCCATGGCCTCGGGACTGGCCGACACCCGGGGACCAGCGACCGGATCGACCCTGTTGTCGGAATGGCTCACCGACAACGCCGCCTCGCTCGGTCGACGCTACGCCAACGAGCTCGACCGGCACTTCAGCCCGGCGTCCTGAACCCCTCCACGCCGGCCGGCGGCCTCATGGGGGACCCGGTCCCGGCGCGCCCGGCGGCGCCGATGCCCCGCTATCCCTCTTCCTGACGGCGGCGGTAAGGTGCCGACCGGAGTCACCATCATCCCTTGGCAGCGCGGAGGTAGCACGTGGTCGCACTCGCAGTGGTCCTGAGCGTGGTGGTGCTGGTCCTGGCCGTCTTGGTGGCCGGCCTCCTGCGCAGCCATGCCGACATCTTGAAGGCCCTCCACGACCTCGGGGTCGGCGTCGGCGAACCCGGCGGGTCGCGCCGACAGCCCCCCGATGCGGGTGCCGGCCCATCGGCGCACACCACCGGGGTGCCCCTCACCATCGGGCCACCCCTGCCCGGCGAGCGCGACTCGACGTCGGCGCCACCCATCGCCGGGGTGACTCCTGGTGGCGACGCCGTGGCCGTGTCGGTCACCGGCGGGGACCATCTCACACTGGTGGCCTTCCTGTCGTCAGGGTGCGCGACCTGCGCCGGCTTCTGGAAGGCGTTCCGGCAACCCGGCCAGCTGGGCCTGCCCGACCGAACCCGGCTGGTGGTGGTGACCAAGGGCCCGGAGATGGAGATCCGCGCCGAGGTGGCGGCACAGGCGCCGCCCGGCCTCACCGTGCTCATGTCCACCGAGGCGTGGGCCGACTACGAGGTCCCCGGGTCGCCGTTCTTCGTGCTGGTCGACGGGCGATCCGGTCGTCGCATCGGCGAGGGCGTGGCCAACCACTTCCACCAGGTCGCCGAACTGGTGCGTCGGGCCGACGTGGACGCTCGGGACTTCGCCGTCGGAACCACCACCGGTCGGGCCTTCGCCGAGGGTCTCGACGGGCCCGAGCGGGAACGGGCCAATGACCGGGAGCTGTTGGCCGCAGGCATCCTGCCCGGCGACCCCAGCCTGTACCCGTCCTCCCTCGACGACGTCTACGGACGAGAGGGCCCCCGGACCGCGTCCGGCTCCGGGGACGACCGCCGAGTCCGCACCCCGGGCCGGGTGACCATGCCCGTCCTCCGGGCCCATGGGATCGATGCTCCGCTGCCCAACGGGTTCGAGGGCCGCATCTTCGTGCGGCCGAAGACCGGTGACGAGGTGACCTACCCGGTGGCCCACTTCGCCACGTTCGCCCTTCCCGACCAGGTCGGCGATTTCGGTGGTGGTGCGGTCACCCTGATGGGTCCCGACGACATCTTCGCCGTGCTGTTCGAGTACGGCCCCGAGAGCGTGGGTCGTCGACTCTTCGACCGCCAGGGAATGCCCCGCTCGTTGACCACCGCCGACTTCCGGACCATCGTGTTGCGCCGCGGGCTCGGCGGGCAGTCGGGGACCCAGTGGTTCTTCACCGAGGCGGGCCGACCGTTCACCCTCTATGTCGTACTGGGGAGTCACGCCCGTCGTGGCGCCCTGGTGCCCCGGGTCAACCAGCTGATCCGCTGATCGCCATCAGCCCCGCCGGCGCCACCAGCGACTCCGTCCACGGCGTCAGCAGGTGCTCCATGGAACTGATCGGCCCCTACCTGATCGCGTGCGTCCTGTTGATCGTCGCCGGTGTGGCCAAGGCCGCCCGCCCCGCCGACACCGCCCGTGCGCTGGGTGGACTGGTGCCCGTCCCCTACCGCTGGCTCCGCGGCGCCGTCCGGGTGGGATCGGTCGCCGAGGCTGCGCTGGGGGTGGTCGCCGTGGTCCTCCCCCGACCCGGGCCGGCCTGGTTGGTGTCCGTCTCCTACGCCGGCTTCGCCGTCATCGTCGCCGTGGCCCGGTCGAAGGGTGCGGCGATCTCCAGTTGTGGGTGCTTCGGGACGCCGGATACCCCCGCCACCATGCTCCACGTCGTGGTCAACGTGGGCCTGGCCGTGGCTGCGGCCATGGTGGCACTGGCCGGTGTCACCGGGACCGTCGCCTCCGTGCTCTCCCACCAACCGCTCCACGGTCTGCCACTGGTGGCGGTGAGCGGGTTGGGGGCGTGGCTGGTCTACCTGGCCCTGTCCGGGCTGGCCAGTGTGCAGGCAGCCCGTCGGCTGACCGCGGTCTCCTTTCGGGGCCATCGTTGACCGCCACCCTGGTCGAGCGGGCGTCGAGCTTCCTCGAGTCCCGGATCTCTCGGCGCAGCTTCATCAACCGTTCCGCCTACGCCGGAAGTGCGGTGGCCATCGGCGCCGGGCTCGACCTTGCGCTCAAGCCGGGTACGGCCTACGCGCAGATCTGCACCTGTGGCAACAGCAGCTGCGGGTGCGGCTCGACCTGTTGCGCCGGGTTTAGCGAGTTCTGCTGCTCGGTGAACGGGGGATACAACTACTGCCCGACCAACACGGTGATGGGCGGGTGGTGGAAGGCCGACAACTCGTCGTACTGCGGCGACGGCCCCCGCTACTACATGGACTGCAACGCGATCTGCCAGTGCGACACCGGGTGCGGCGGCGGGCTGGGGTTCTGCGAGCCCGGCTGCGACGGCACCAACTGCGGGTGCGGCCCCGAGGGGTGCGACTCGTATCTCACCGGGTGCTTCCAGTTCCGCTACGGCCAGTGCAACCAGGACGTCGACTGCATCGGCCGGATCGTGTGCCGGGTGGTGGCGTGCGTGCCGCCCTGGGAGGTCGATCCGACCTGCACCACCACCAACGCCGAGGACGACGGCACCGCCGAGCAGAACGAGCCGTGCTGGACGGCGGCACCACCGTCGCCACCTCCCCCGCCTGTGCCTCGGTCCTGACCAACTGCCAGGTGGTGGGCATGGCCTCCAGCGGGGATGGTGCCGGCTACGCAGTGATCACCGCGTTCGGGAAGCTGTTCGCCTACGGGGACTTCGCCGACCTGGGCGACGAGTCGGCCGCCGCGCTGGTCAAGCCGATCGTGGGCATGGCCGAGTGCCAACCCGGCGGCTACTACCTGGTGGCCTCCGACGGCGGGATCTTCGCCTTCCAGGCCCCGTTCTACGGCTCGATGGGGGGTCGTCCCCTCAACCAGCCGATGGTCGGGATGGCGGTCAACGGCTGCCGGTGACGGGTACTGGACGGTGGCCTCCGACGGCGGCATCTTCTCCTTCGGCGACGCCCCCTTCTTCGGATCGATGGGCGGTCATCCGTTGAACAAGCCGATCGTGGGCATGGCCGCCACCCCGAGCGGTGAGGGCTACTGGATGGTGGCCTCCGACGGCGGGATCTTCGCCTTCGGCGACGCCCCCTTCTACGGTTCGATGGGAGCCCAGGTGCTCAACAAGCCGGTGGTGGGGATGGCGGCCACCCCCACCGGACAGGGCTACTGGTTGGTGGCATCCGACGGCGGGATCTTCGCCTTCGGCGACGCCCCCTTCTACGGATCGATGGGGGGCCAGTCGTTGAACCAGCCGATCGTGGGCATGGCCGCCCCCATCTCCGTCCAGACCAGCGTGGCCGGCTACTGGATGGTGGCTGCCGACGGCGGCATCTTCTCCTTCGACACCCCGTTCTTCGGCTCACCGGCCTGACCATGGCCCCGACCACCGCCCCCCGATGAGACACGAGACGACGAAGGGATCGACATGACCGTCTGCATCACTGTCCTGGCCTCGCTGGTGGCCGCGGCCGCGGCTGTACGCTCGACGTGGTCGCCGTGCGGGCTGTCCATGCTGTCCACCATCACCCCCCTGGGCGAACGGGCCAAGGGCCACGCCTATCCGGCCACCGCCGCCTGGTTCGTGCTCGGGTCGACCATCGGGGGGGCCACGTTGGGTGCGCTGACTGCCCTCCTGGCCGGTGGGGTCCGCTCGCTGCAGGCGTCGCCGACCGCCCTCGGCACCGCCGCCCTGTGTGCGGCGGTGGTGGCCGCCGGCTCCGACGCCGGCGTCTTCGGCGTCAGGGTTCCCATTCACCGTCGCCAGGTCAACGAGCGGTGGCTCGACCAGTACCGGCCCTGGGTCTACGCCGGTGGGTTCGGTTGGCAGATCGGGACCGGCCTGTTCACCTACATCACCACTGCGGCCGTCTATCTGATGATCGTCCTCGCCGCCCTCACCGCCGGTCCGGTGACCGCCTTCGTGCTCGCCACCTGCTTCGGCCTCCTGCGGGGCCTCGCCGTCCTGCTGACCCGTCACCTGACCACTCCCGCCGCCCTGCTCACCTTCCACCGTCGCTTCGCGGCCGCCGGCCCGTGGGTGGGTCGGGCGGTGACTGCCACCGAGGTGGCGGCATCAGCCGTGCTGGTTGGGTTGCTCTGGTCCCCGGTGGCCCTGGGCGTGGTGGGAGCGGCAGTGGGCCTGGCCACGCTCCGGTTCATCCACGGCCGCCGGGGGGCGCACCGGCCATCCGGCCATCCGGTAGCCGATGGCCGGCCCCTCCCTGGTGGGGACCCGGTCCCGGTGGGCGCTGATCGGCGGTAGCCGCCGCCGGCGCTCGGTGGCGGGCGTTCAGTCGCGGGCGTTCAGTCGCGCTCGGCGCGCGCTGCGCCGGTGGCAGTAGAGGCCACCCGGGGTGGATCGGCGGCGCCCGGTGCGTCAGCCGACGTCGGCACGTCGTCAGCGGCAAAGGGATCGGACCCCGTGTCGTCGGACCCCGGGTCACCCCCGTCCCCGTCCTCATCCTCGCCTCGGCCTTCGCCCTGGGCGCTCGACTGGTCGCCGCCCTCCGCACCTTCGCCCCGCCGCCAGCGCTGCAGTGGCCCGATCCTCGACACCAACAAGATGACGCCGGCCACGGCCAGGGCGATCCCCGCCCACTGGACCAGCAGTGACCCCAGGTGGCCATCCTCTCCGAGCCAGAGGTGCTCATCGACGAACCGCTCGATGCCCCAGAGCACCATCCCGACGCCGAGCACAATTCCCGACGGGGGGAGCACCGGCGCCGCGGCGACACCGTCGGCTGACAGCGCCGGGACCGGTGCGATGGTGCGCAACCAGCGCTCGACCAGCAGCAGGACAGCGAAGATGGTCAAGTCCTCGATCGACTGGAAGATCGGTACCGGAAGGCGCTTGCCCACCTGCCCGGCGTAGTACATGCCGAACCACTGATTGGTCTGGTGCCCGCCCCCGGCCACCATGAGCTGGGGGCCGAGCAACCGCCCGATACCCCAGCACGCCATGAGGACTGGCGCCATCAGGTCGGCGAAGCGCATGGTCGGAAGCTGGGGACAGCGTCGGCGGGCGCTGACCACCGCCACCGGCACCGCGAACAACAGCCCACCGAACGATGACAGCCCGCCCTGCCAGATGGCCACCACTTGTCCCGGGTGGTTCGTGTAGTACGAGAGCATGGATAGGACGTGCAAGGCCCGAGCGCCGACGATGGCCGACACGATCACCCACACGAACATTCCGGTCACCCACTGCCAGGGGTAGCCGGCGTTGCGGAGTCGCCGCTCGGTGTAGCGCAGGCCGAACCAGAAGGTCAGCGCCAGCCCGATCCCGTAGGTATGCACCTCGAGGAACCAGACGTGGAACGCGACGGGGATTGGTCTCATGGCGGCGGGGGTCTCATGGTCAGGGGGCGACTGATCCGAGGCGGCGCAATCAGCGCCCCCTCAGTATGCCTCAGGTGCCCGGTAGGGTGACGTCGGTGCATCCGGGCCGAGAGGGGCCTCCGGCGTGAGCTGGATCCGGCACCGAATCCGCCGTCGATCGAGGCTTGGGGGAACCAATGGGAGAACTTGTCGGGCAAAGTTGCCGTCGTCACCGGCGGGGGATCGGGGATCGGGCTGGCCACGGCCACCCGGTTGGCCGATGCCGGGGTCTCCGTGGCCGTGGTCGACCTCGACGGAGGCGCCGCCGATCGGGCTGCCACCGGGCTCGGAGGCCTCGGGGTGCAGGCCGACGTGGGTCGCTCCGACCAGTGGCCGGGCATCGTCGACGCGGTGTTCGTCTCGATTCGGCGGCATCGATCTCGCCCACCTGAACGCCGGGGTGGTCACCGGGGAGTCCGACATCACCAAGGTGACCGACGACATCTACCGACGTGCGGTCGGGGTCAACGTGGACGGGGTCGTCTTCGGGCTGCGGGCCCTGGTCCCCGCCCTGGCCCGACGGGGTGGTGGGGCCATCGTGGCCACCGCCTCCCTGGCCGGTCTCATCGGCTTCTCGCCCGACCCGATCTACTGCCTGACCAAGCATGCCGTCGTCGGCCTGGTCCGGTCGCTCGGCCCCCAGTTGGCCGAGCAGCACATCACCATCAACGCGGTGTGTCCGAGCATCGTGGACACGCCGTTGATCGACGGCACGCGGGCCCTGCTGGAGCGCAGCGGCTTCCCGCTCATCGATGTCACCGCGGTGGCCGAGACGGTGGTCGGCCTGCTGTCAGCCCAGGCCACCGGCGAGGCGATGGTCATGCAGGCCGGTCGTGAGGCGCTGGCCTTTCGCTTCGCCCGGCCCCCGGGACCTCGGGCGGGGGGAACGGTCGGGCAGATGCCGCCCGACCGAGTTGGCCGCCCACGATCAGGGATGAGGTTGGCCGCCCAGGGATGAGTCGGTCGCCGCCGTGGCGACGGGCGGACCGCCTCCGGCAGCCGTTGGCTGGTCAGCCGACCCGGCCGACGCCGGCGAAGTCACCGCCGGTGCGAACCCCGGTGTTGTGGACGGTCTCACCCGACTCGGGCGCTTCGACCATCTCGCCGCCCCCGATGTACATGGCCACGTGCTCCGAACCGCCCGGACCGTAGAAGAGCAGGTCGCCGGGTTCGATGTCGGCCAGTGGGATGTGGGTGGTGGCGTCGTACTGGGCACCCGAGGTGCGCGGCAGCGAGGCTCCCGCCTGGCCCCAGGCCCACTGGACCAGGCCGGAGCAGTCGAAGCCGACGCCAGGCGTCTCGCCACCCCAGACATAGGGAACGTCGATTGGCTCTCGGCCGCCTGGACGGCGCCGCCGGCACCGGCGGGCACGGGCGGAGGAGCGGCTGCCGGCAGCGGCGCCGCGTTCCCCCGGAGTTCGAGCTGGCCGCGGTCACCGCCGCGGTCTGGGCGGCCGCGGCATGAGCCTGGGCACTCTGAGCCGCTGCCAGTTTGGCGTTGAACGCCTGCCGGGCCGCCGCCGCTGCTGCTGCTGCCGCGGCCGCCTGCTGCTGTTGCACCAGCGTTTGGATATTGGCATTGACGCTGTTGAGCGTGGACTGATCCTGTTGCTGCAACGTGGTGGCCTGGCTCTCTTCGGACGTCAGCGAGTCGCGGGTGGTGGCGTCCTGCGTCTGCTGTTGCTGGAGTGCACTCTGTGTGTTCTGCAGCTTGACCTGCGCGGTGTGGAGATTGTCGACGGTGGTGGTGACGTTGCCGGTGGCGATGGAGGAGTACTCGGAACGGATGCCGCTGGTGTTGGGGTTCGACGAGAACATCTGGGTGACCTGGTTGGCGGTTCCGCTGCTGGTGTAGTCCCGGATGGCCTGGGTGCGCAGCTGGCTCTGGTCCTTGGCCACTTCGGCTTGGTCCTTGGCCACCTCGGCTTGGTTGGCGGCGATTTCGCCGGTCAATTGGGAGAGCTGGAAGTCCGCCGACTGCACCTGACCGGTCAACGCCTGGATCTGGCCCTGGGTGGCCTGGATCTTGGCGGTGATGGCCGCAGCCTGTGCCTTGAGCGATGACTCGGTGTCGGCCGACGCGGGCCGCGTCGAAGAAATCACCGCAGAGCCGAGACCCAATGTGGTGGCAAGTCCGACCATCGAAATGACCCGTCTTCGGGTCTTCTTTCGGGTGGGGGGAGACGCACGTGGCTCTGACGTCGAGTACTGCTCGGCGTGAGTCATATCGCCCTACTGTCTAGTCGAACCGATCAGGGCCCACAAGGACCCCCCCGAAAAGTGCCCGTTGACCTGGGAGTTCGTCTGGAGGACCCTGGCCGGCCTCGAAGATCGACTGTGCGGGCGCCCACCGGCGCCCCGTCACGCCTGGGCACAGGTGAGCCAAGAGCAGCCCCGGGGTAGGGTCGAGATCCATGGGTGAGATCGTCGAATTTCCGAGCAATGGGAGCACCGGGCACGGCTATATCGCCACCCCCGAAAATGGCGCCGAATCGACCGCCGGGATCGTGGTTCTCCAGGAGTGGTGGGGCCTGGTGGACCAGATCAAGCACACCTGCGACCGGCTCGCCGAGGCCGGGTTCACCGCCCTCGCCCCCGACCTCTACCACGGCACCACCGTGCCCCTCACCGAGCCGGACGAGGCGGGCAAGCAGATGATGGCGCTGAAGATGGACTCGGCCGCCAAGGACTTGAGCGGAGCGGTGGACGAGTTGGTGCGCCGTACCGGGCGGAGCAAGGTGGGGGTGATCGGCTTCTGCATGGGAGGGGGGCTGGCGCTGGTCCTCGCCACCCAGCGCCCCGACGCGGTGGCCGCCGTGGTGCCGGCGTACGGGCTGGTCCCGTGGCCGGACGCCCAGCCCGACTACACCAAGCTGACCGCCGCCGTGCTCGGCCATGCTGCCGAGGAGGACGACTACTTCACCCCCGATGCGGCCCGGGCACTCGAGTCCGAGCTGAGAGGACTGGGCAAGGAGGTCGAGTTCCACACCTACCCTGGCGCCGGCCATGCCTTCTTCAACGAGGACCGGCCCGAGGCCTACCACCGCGCAGTCGGCCGAGTTGTTGTGGGACCGGACCATCGACTTCTTCCGCCAGCGACTGGGCTGACCGCGGCGTGGCTGACGCCGGGCTCGTCGACGAGTACCTGATCCTCGGCCTGCGGCTGGGGCGCCACATCGACGGACTGGTCGACGCCTACTACGGACCCCCGGCTCCGGCGGCGCTCGGTCGCCGCCGAGCCCCTGCAGTCGCCGGCCCAGCTCGTGGCCGCGAGCCCGATCCCTCCTGGCCGCCATCGACGCCGGCGTGGCGCTCGACACGGCTCCGTCGGGCGGGCCCGGCGAGCAGGGCGCGGCCCCGGCCCGACGCCACTGGATGCGGGCCCAGGTGGTCGGGCTGCTCACCACGGCGCGCCGGCTGGCCGGGGAGCCCATCGGCTACGCCGACGAGGTCGAGGCCTGCTACGGGATCCGCCCCACCCGGGTGGACGAGGAAGTGCTGGAGCAGGCGCACCGGCGGCTCGACGAGGTGCTCCCGGGGCTCGGGGCCGCTGGCCGAGCGGCTGGTGGCCTGGCGGGAGTCCCACGCCGTGCCGGTGGATCGCCTCCATGCCGCCATCGACTCGTTGGCCGAGGACCTGCGGGAGCGCACCCAGGCCACTGTTCGGGCTGCCCGACGGTGAGCACGTCGACTTCGAGCTGGTGACCGGCCAGCCCTGGTCGGGGTTCAACTACTACCTCGGCGACCTCCGCAGTCGGGTGGCGGTCAACACCGATCTGCCCGTGCTCTCGACGGGACTGGCCCACCTGGTGGCCCACGAGTCCTATCCGGGCCACCACACCGAGCACACCCGCAAGGAGGTGGGCCTGGTCCGCCGACGGCAGTGGTGGGAGGAGTCCATCTTCGTGGTCGGGACCCCGCAGTGCCTGTTGGCCGAGGGCCTGGCCGACCTCGGCCTCGAGGTGGCCATGGGCCGCCGCCCCGAGTCCGATCGTGGCCGGCCACCTGCGCCCGCTCGGGATCCGCTACGACGCCGAGGTGGTGGCGGCGGTGTCCGAGGCCGGTGAGGCCCTGGGCGCGGTCGCGCAGAACGCGGCCTTCCGGCTGCACGAGGACCACGCCGATACCGACACGGTGATCGCCGAGGTGGCCCGCTGGGGGCTGTTGTCGCCGGATCGTGCGGCCAAGGCGGTCGAGTTCCTGATGCACCCGACCTGGCGGGCCTACCTGACCTGCTACGTGGAGGGCCTGCCCCTGTGCCGGGCCTTCGTGGGCGGGGACCCGGCCCGCTTCGAGCGGCTGCTGTCCGAGCAGCTCACCCCCGACGTGATCGAAGAGCAGATCCGAGTTGACGGGATGACCCCGGTGCCGGAGTGAGCGGTGGCGCAAGGCGTGGTGGTGGAGTGAGGGCCGGGCCGTGGATGACATCACGACGACCGGCCGATCGAGCGCTGGGGGCACAACCGGGAGGGAAGCGATGGAGATGAGGGCCTTGCAGGTGACCGCGCACGGCCGGCCGGGCGAGGTCCTGGCCGTGCGCGTGGTGGCGGTGCCCGAACCCGGGCCCGGCGAGGTGCGGGTGAAGGTGGGCGCGGCCTCGCTGAACTTCAACGACATCGACCGGTGCTGGGGCCGGCTGGTATCGGTGCCGACGCCACCTCCGTTCACCCTGGGAATGGACGTGTGCGGCGTGGTCGATGCCGCCGGGGCGGGTGCCGAGCCGTGGATCGGGAAACGGGTGGTGGCCATCACCAAGACGGCACTGGGCGGGATCGCCGAGTACGCCATCGCCCCGGCCGTCTCGGTCTTCGACGCCCCGGACCAGCTCGACGACGCCGAAGCGGCCGGTTTCGTCCTGTCGTTCCAGACCTCCCACCTGGCCCTGTTCCGCCGGGGCCGCCTCCGGAGCGGTGAGACGCTGGTGGTGCACGCCGCGGCCAGCGGCCTGGGCACCGCCGGCATCCAACTGGGCAAGGCGGCCGGGGCGCGGGTCATCGCCGTGGCCGGTGGTGCCGACAAAGGGGCGCTGTGCACCGTCGCTGGGCGCCGACCTGGTCGTCGACCACACCGTCGACGACTTCGTCGAGGCGGTCCTGGCCGACACCGACGACCGGGGAGCAGACGTGGTCTACGACCTGGCCGGCGGGGATGTCGTCGAGCGGTCGTGGCGCTGTACCGCCCGCGGCGGCCGCTACCTGGCCGTCGGGTTCGCCGACGATACCGACAACGGCATGACCGGCCGGCCACTGCGGATGGCCTGCATCGGCAACATCGACATCGTGGGGGTGATGGCTGCCTGGGTGGACGAGGTGGATCCCGGCATGCGCCGGTTCGGGTTCAACCCCTTCGGTCGTGCCGAGGCCGAGGAGATCCACTCCGATCTGCTGCGCCTGGTGGCCGACGTCGGCATCAGGCCGGTCATCGGCCGGCGGATCACCATGGAGGAGGCGGGCGCCGCGCTCGACGACCACGAGGCCCGGCACTCGACGGGACGCACCGTCGTGGAAGTGGGATGAGCCGCCCCGGTGCCGGCCCGGGCACCGACGTCGACTACACCTGGCGCGACAGTGAGCTGAGGAGCCCTCCCCTGCGGGTGCTCAACGGGGTGGGGGGTCGGTTGTCCCGGTGGGGCGTGTACGTCCCTTCGCTGACCCCGGACTCGGTGGTCAGGACAGCCACCAAGCTGGCCGGCTCCGACGACCTGGGCACCGACACGTACCGCGAGCCGCTCGAGGTGTTCCTCGACTCCTGCCGGAACCAGGCCGAGCTCACCACCTTCGGCCGGATCCTCATCGCCAAGATGCTCGCCGCCGCCTTGGCCAACCGGATCGAGCTGCACCGCTGGTCGCTCGTCCATCCCGAGGTGCGCCAGGAGCGGATCACCGCCCCCTGGGTCATCGTGGGCCTGCCCCGCACCGGCACCAGCGTGCTTTCGATGCTGTTGGGCCTCGACCCGGTGGCCCGTCCCCTCCTGCAGTGGGAGGCGGCCCATCCCATCCCGCCGCCGACCCTCGAGGAGGGGGACGAGGATCCCCGAATCGCCCGGACCGCCAAGGAACTCGACGGGCTGATGAAGCTCAATCCCCCGCTCAAGGCCATGCACCCGTTCGGGGCCACCCTGGCCCAGGAGTGCGTGACGCTCTTCATGTACGACGTCCGCACCCTGGCCCTCGAGACCCAGGCCCATGTGCCCTCCTATGGCCGTTGGTTGGAGGAGGCGGACATGGCGCCGGCCTACGTACAGCACCGGCTCGCCCTCCAGACCCTCCAGAGCCATCAGCCCACCGAGCGATGGATCCTCAAGACCCCCAACCACCTCTGGCACCTCGATGCCCTCGGTGCCACCTATCCCGACGCCCGCATCATCTGGACCCACCGGGACCCCGGACCGGTGGTGACCTCGCTGGCCAGCTTGGCCAACGCCGCTCAACGCCCGCTCACCTCCAGGTCCGATCCGCGTCCCACCGCCGAGGAGTGGAAGCGCAAGTGCTCCTTCGCCCTCGGCTCGGCCATGGCCTTCGACGACCGCGCCGCCGACGGATGGTGCCGCCACCTCCACTACGACGCCTTGCTGGCCGACCCGGTGGGAACCGTCCGCCATCTCTACCGGAGCTTCGGCGACGAGGTGGGCGAACTCCACACCCGGCGCATGGAGGTGTTCTTGGCCGACCGGCCGAAGGACGTGTTCGGTCGCCATCGCTACTCGCCCTCCGACTTCGGGTGGTCGTACCTCGGCCTCGGCGACGAGTTCAGCGAGTACACGCAGCGCTACCACGTGCGCACCGGTACGGGGTCGACCTCGGGCTAGCAGTCCCCGCTCGGGGCCGGCTCCCATTTGGGGACCGACCCGAATGGGCCGTACCATCGAGGCATGTCCGAACGCTCCCGATACCTCCCCCGCCGCTCGTGCATGTCCTCCCCGGGCTCGAACGAGCGATTTCTGGCCAAGGCCCCCACGGTGCCGGCCGACATGAGCTTCCTCGACCTCGAGGACTCGGTGGCGCCCGTGGAGAAGGAAGCGGCCAGGGCCAAGGTGGCCGACGCCATCAAGAACCTGCCCTGGGACGACCGTGTCCTGTGCGTGCGGATCAACGCCTGGGACACCGAGTGGACCTACGGCGACGTGATCGACGTGGTCTCCGGCGCCGGGGAGCGGCTCGACGAGCTGATGCTGCCCAAGGTGCAGTCGGCGGCCGAGGTGGTGGCACTCGATCTCCTCGTGACCCAGGTCGAGAAGAAGTGCGGGTTGCCGGCGGGCCATATCGGGATCGAGGCCCAGATCGAGACCACCCGCGGGCTGATCAACGTGGAGGAGATCTGTGCTGCCTCGTCGCGGTTGGAGACGATCATCTTCGGCCCGGCCGACTTCGCCGCCTCCATGGAGATGCCGGTGCTGACCGGCGGGGTCGCCATTCCTGAGTACCCGGGCGACCACTTCAACTACGTGTTCTCGAAGATCCTGATGGCCGGGCGGGCCAACGGCCTCCAGGTGATCGACGGTCCGTTCCTCAAGGTGCGGGAGCTCGACAGCCTCCGCGAGTTCTCCCAGCGAACCCGGGTGCTCGGCTACGACGGAAAGTGGGCCCTCACCCCGGACCAGGTGGGAGTGCTCAACGAGGTGTACTCGCCCACCCAGGAGCAGTTCGACAGGGCCTGGGACATCCTCGACGCCTACCGCACGGCCACCGAGGACGATCGATCCGGTGCCGTCATGTTCGGTGACGAGATGATCGACGAGGCTTCACGCAAGATGGCCACCAAGTTCGTCACCCGGGGCGAGCGCGCCGGCCTCCACCGTTCGTCGAACTGACCTTCGTCGAATTGACCTCCTGCGGGCGCGGCTCGATCAGAAATCCTGAGGGATCGTCGGTCAGAAGGTGAACTCGCGGTGCCACTCGTCCATGACGGTGGGGTCGCCGCTGATGTCGACCGGGCTCAGCGTCGGGCGGTCGTACAAGGTGAGCTCGAGGTCGGACGCCGTCCCGGTGACGGTCAGCGCACTCTCCTCGACCAGGGCGTCGTCCTGGCGCTGCACGTCGATGCGCTCCTGACCCAGGGTGACCACCCACTCCAGGCCGGCGTCGGCGGACCGGAGGGCGAGCATCCGACCGGTCCCCTGGCCGGTGCGCTCCCGGGCGGTGACCAGGACGTCGAGAATCTCGTCCACGCCGTCGACGGCCAGCTCGACGGCGATGGGGGCCACGTCGCCGTGTGCGGATTGCGCGTCGGTGCGGTGTACGGCGAGCTCGTGGGCGCACCGGCGGGCCACGAACCGTGCCGAGTGGTCGGGGCCGAACCATGTCCACACCTCGGTGTCGGGCGGCGTGTCGGTGAGCAGGTCGACCAGGGTGTCGCGCGTGGGCGGCCATCCAGCCGGCCAGCCCATCGCCGGCCGGGGGATCGGGGAAGGGCGTGTTCGGGCGGCCGGTGCCCTGGCACAGGACGTGGCTCCAGAAGCCACAGAAGCTCCCCACGTGCCAGACCAGATCGGCCATCGTCCATCCGACGCAGGTGGGCACGGGGGTGGATAGGGGCCCGGCCGCCACCGCCGCCACCAGGGCGTCACCCTCCTCGCGTACCGCGGCGACCAGGGAGTCGTGGTCCATCCAGCTCAGCCTCCGGCGTTGGCCAGGAGCCGCCGGGCGATCACCTTGAGGGCCAGCGTCTCGTCGGCGCCCTCGAAGATGGACAGCACCCGGGCGTCCACGAAGTACCGGCTCACCGCGAACTCCTCGGCGTACCCCATGCCCGCCGTGGATCTGGAGGGCCTCGCGGGTCACCCACTCGGCCGCCCGGCACACGTAGGCCTTGACCATGGAGGCCTCGAGGGTCCCTTCGCCCTTGGCCATCAGCCGGGCCACCTCGTAGGAGAACTGGCGGGTGGCCTGGATGAGGACGGCCATGCGGGCCAGCTTGGCCTGGGTGAGCTGGTAGTCGACGATCGGCGAGCCGAACACCGCCCGGTTGCGGGCGTACTCGAGGGCCGCCTCGTAGGCGGCCTGCATGACGCCGATGGCCCGTGCCGCCGTCTGCAGGCGGCCGTTCTCGAACCCCTGCATCTGCAGGTAGAAACCCTGGCCCAGCCCGTCCTCGCCCCCCACCAGGTTGGCATCGGGCACGAACCAGTTCTCGAAGGCCACCTCGTAGGAGTGCATGCCGCGGTAGCCGAGGGTGTCGATGGCCCGGCCCTCCATCCGGCCTCGCCGGATCGCCGGGCCGGCCCGTCGGCACCCGGCTCCTGGATGAACAGGAACCCGTGGCCCTCGCCCCGCGGCTTCTCCACCATGAACAGCGACAGGCCCCGGTGGGCCTTGCCCGGTCCGGGTCGGTGCGGGCCAGCAACATCAGCACGTCGGCCCGGCCGCGAACGTGCACCAGGTCTTGACCCCGTTGATCAGCCACCCGCCCTCGGTCCGGGCGCGCGGCGGTGGTCACGCCGGCGACGTCGGACCCGAAGTCGGGCTCGGTGACGGCCACCGCGCCCATGACCTCGGCGGTGGCCAGCTTGGGCAGCCACTGCCTGCTTCTGCTCCTCGGTCCCGCCGTGGACCAGGGCCCGGGTCAGGATCTCGGGACGGGTGATCAGCGAGCCGCCGGCGCCGAGCGATCCCCACGACAGCTCCTCGGTGGCCACCACCATGCCCATGTAGTCGCTCTCACCGCCCGTGGCGAACCCGCCGTACTCCTCGGGCACCGACATGCCGAACCCACCCATCTCGGCCATGCCCGCGATGATCTCCTCGGGGATGTCGGTATTGGCCCGGTGGATGTGCTCGGCCCGGGGCCGGATCTGCTCCTCGGCGAACCGGTGGAAGGTGTCCCGCACCAGCTCGAAGTCGGCGTCGAGGTGCCGCGGGCCCTCCGCCTCGGCCAGGGAGGCCAGGAACCCCGGGTCGCGGAAGGTGGCCACGAACGACTCGGCCGGCGCCATCCAGTCACCGGCCACCCCCCAGTCCGGCTCCGCCCGATGATCCGGGCGGCCAGGTCGGCCACGGCGTCGGCGGCGAAGGCGCAGGCGATCCGGGCCTCGGTGTCGCCGTGCCGCCCGTAGGCCAGCACCGCCTCGGCGGTGCGCACGGCGGCGGCGGCGTGGGCGACGTCGTAGGCCAGCACCTGGGCCGCGTCGGGTCCGCCGGCTCGGCCAGAGCGGCGACGCCGGCGTCGACCACCGACCAGGGCGAGGGCGACGGCGTCGGCCGCGGCCGCCAGGTCGGGAACGGCAGGTGATCGCTGGTCACCAGCCAGGCTACCGAAGCGCCCACGCCGGCACTGCTGGTGGGAGGCTCGGCCGGGGCGGTGACAGGCGCCGCCGGCGTGGTGACCAGCGCGGCGCCTGGTCAGGGATCCGGCGACCTGGGCCACCACCGTCACCAGCGGGGGCAGCACCACCGGGTCGTCGCCGGGATCCACCTCGGTGAGGACCTTGAGGTAGTCGGCCACCGGCCCCGGACCGGCGCCGGCGGGCGCCTCGGCCCAGGCGTCCACGGTGACCAGCCCGGCGTCGCGGGCCAGCGAGGGGAGCAGGGCCCCGATGTCGGGATGACGGGCCGCGGGCATCGAGAACGGATGCCCGTCGATCCGTCCGGCCGAGGTGATCGGCTCCTGGGCCACCACCCAGCCCCCGGGCCGCACGGCGGCGGCCATGCGGGCCAGCACCACGGCCGGGTCCACCACGTGGAGCAGGAGGAACCGGCAGAAGGCCAGATCCACCGGTTCGGGAAGCCGGAGGTCCTCGCCGGCCTGGGTGATGGCCAGCACCTGGCTGTGCGCCGCCGCCGCCTCGGCCACCTCGTCACGGGCCAGCGGGATCGCTGTCGACCGCGTAGACCCGCCCTTCGCGCCCGACGATCTCGGCCAGGGCCACCGACACGTCACCACCGCCGGCACCGACGTCGACGCACGTCCATCCGGGCCCGATCCCGAGCCGGTCGAGCGCGGTGGCCAGCGGTCGCCGGTAGACGTCGTCCCGCAGTCCCCGCAACTCCATCCAGCCAGGCTACCGGTCGCCGTCGAGGGTGACCGATGGGCCTCCGACCTGGTCGAGGGAGACCTCGCCCGACGGGCACCGGGCCCTGCGCCGATCACCCCCATCGGGCCAACCGGCGCGCCGGAGCCGGTAGCCTCGGCCTACGTGAGA
Source organism: uncultured Acidimicrobiaceae bacterium (assembly GCA_963774885.1). Taxonomy (GTDB): domain Bacteria; phylum Actinomycetota; class Acidimicrobiia; order Acidimicrobiales; family RAAP-2; genus Bog-756. The sequence continues at coordinate 1,565,179 of CAVZGQ010000001.1, read as the reverse complement.
GTGACGATGATGTTGTGCGACGCCGCCCAGGTAGCCGACGGCAAGCTCTACGTCTGGGCGGCGGATGGAGCATGACCGGACCGGACCCGGTTCCCTCGGCCATCGCCCTCAAGATCGACGTCGGCTGGCACGAGGCCGAGTCGGCCCACCACTGGGAGCTCTTCCTCGAGGACGCCGACGGCCGTCCGGTGCTGGTCGACACCCCCGAGGGCGAGCACCCCGTCGAGGTCCGGGGCGAGTTCACGGTGGGGCGCCCGCCGGGCATCCCCGAGGGCTCGCCCATCGACGTCGCCCTGGCCGTCAACCTCGGCCCGCTGCCCCTCATCCCGGGGACCCGCTACACCTGGCGCATGGCCATCGACGGCGATCGCACACCGACTGGGTGCTGGGCTTCACCACCCGACCGACCCTGGTCCGGGACTGATCGATGGCCGGGTGACCACCTACGATCGGCCCTTCGGCCGCTACTTCGAGGACTTCGAGCCCGGTGACGTCTACCGGCACTGGCCGGGCAAGACCATCACCGAGGCCGACGATCATCTCTTCTGCATGATCACCATGAACCACCATCCGCTGCACATCAACGCCTGGTTCGCCGAGCACGAGACGGTCCAGGGCAAGAACGTGGTGGTGGGCAACCTGGTCTACTCGCTGGTGCTCGGCATGAGCGTGCCCGACGTGAGCGGCATGGCCATCGCCAACCTCGAGGTCGAGTCGCTCATCCACCGGGCCCCGACCTTCCACGGCGACACCATCTACGCGGAGACCAAGGTGATCGGCAAGGTGGAGTCCAAGTCCCGCGACGACCGGGGCGTGGTCACGGTCGAGACCAAGGGGTTCAACCAGCACGGCGAAGAAGTGTGCTTCTTCCGGCGCAAGGTCATGGTGTGGAAGCGGGCCGGCGCGCCGCCCCGCCGCCGGCCCTACGGGGACGACGTCTGGAGGTGAGCCCGCCGGTGCGCCTCGGGGGCCACCGGTGACGGCCACCCCGGCAGTGGTGCCGGCGACCGGGGCCTGTCCCAGGTGCGGGCCATGGGCGAGGCCATCCTCGGCGTGGGGAACCGCCGACGGCGCCGCGTCGAGGCGACCGGCGCTCCCCTGGCGTTCCACCCGCGACCCGTGGGCCGTGCTGGTCAGCGAGGTCATGGCCCAGCAGACCCAGCTGGCCCGGGTGGTACCGGCCTACCCGCGGTTCCTGGCCGCGCTTCCCGACCCCGGCGGCCTGCGCGGCGCCTGCACTGGGCGACGTGCTCCGAGCCTGGCAGGGCCTGGGCTACAACCGCCGGGCCCGCGACCTGCACCGGGCGGCCGCGGTCATCGTGGCCGAGCACGGGGGCCGGGTCCCCGCCGGTCTCCCCGATCTGCTGGCCCTGCCCGGCGTGGGTGCCTACACGGCGCGGGCGGTGATGGCCTTTGCCTTCGAGGCCGACGTCGGGGTGGTCGACACCAACGCCGGGCGGGTCCTCTCCCGGGCGGTGGCCGGACGACGGTTGCCGGCCAAGCGAGGCCCAGCAGCTGGTGGACGCCATGGTCCCGGCCGGGAAGGGGTGGGCGTTCGGCCAGGCCCTGCTCGACCTGGGCGCCACCGTCTGCGTGGCCGGCGACCCGTGCTGTCGCCGGTGCCCGGTCCGGCCGCGGTGCCGGTGGGCGGCCACGGGGCAGCGCCAGCCCCGACCCGGCCGCGCGGCTCGGCCGGCGTGTCCACCCCCCAGCGCCCTTCGACGGCTCCGACCGCCAGGGTCGGGGGCGGCTGGTCGACGCCTTGCGCCACGGTCCGCTCTCGGCCAGGCAGGTCATCGGCTCGCCGGGTGGCCCGGACGATCCCGACCGGGTCGACCGGCATGGTGGCCGGGCTGGTCGAGGACGGTCTGGTCGTCCGGGACCGCACGGGACCCTCCGGCTGCCCTGACCACCGGTCGGGCGCGTCCGCGGTCCCGCGCCTCGGCGGTCCTGAGCCTCAGGCGGTGATGAACCGGATGATGTGGTCGTTGACCTCGTCGGGCTTCTCGACGTGGAGGAAGTGCCCGGCACCCTCGATCATCACCATCTCCGATCCCGGAGCCAGGAACTCGGTCACCGGTCCGATGGTGTCGATCCCCATGCAGCCGTCGTCGGCGCCGTGGAGGTACAGCGTCGGTTGGGGGGCGACGGTGCCCGCCCGCCGCCTGGGCGGCCGCCGCCTCGGGTTGTCGGGGGGTCCGGCGAACATGGCCCGGTAGTACCCGATGGCGGCGCCCAGGCTCTCGGGCGAGCCCAGGGCCTCCTTGACCCGGGCCACGTCCCACGTCCCGTCGAACCCAGGGGACCAGTCGGCCCACAGCCGGTCGATGAAGGCGTAGTCGTCCAAGGACACGCGCGTACTCGGCCAGGGGCGTCTGGAAGAAGAAGACGTACCAGCTCCGGCGCAGCTGGTCGAAGGCGAAGAACCCGTCGGCCATCGACGCCTGGGGGGCACGGCGGCGGTGACCACCCGGCGCCACCGTTCGGGCTGGTAGGCGGCCGCACCGTAGGTGGCGAAGGCGCCCCAGTCGTGGCCGATGATGACGGCGTCGCCGTCGCCGCCCAGGGCCTGGTGGAGTGCGCAGGCGTCGAGCGCCAGCGTCCCGGTGTCGTAGCGGCCGTCGGCGGGCACCGAGGTGGGGGCGTACCCGCGCAGGAACGGGGCCACGGCGTGGTAGCCGGCGTCGGCCAGGCGGGGGAGGAGGTGCCGCCAGGTGTGGGCGGTGTCGGGGAATCCGTGCAGGCACAGGGCCAGCGGCCCGTCGCCCGGCCCGTCGCTGAGGTAGGCGAAGTCGACGCCGTTGGCGGTCACCCGCTGCTCGTCCATGGATCGGAGGGTAGCCTCCGACGTCGGGTTATCGCCCGACTAGCCTCACCTGCGGTGAGAATCACCTTTTTCGGTGTCCGGGGCTCGTGCCCGTGCTCATCCGACCAGCAACGCCGATACGGGGGCAATACGTCCTGCGTCCTGGTGGAGGTGGACGGGGAGCCACCCTTGATCCTCGATCTGGGGACGGGCCTGCGCGCGCTGGGTGACCATCTGCACGCCCCCGCTCCAGGCAGCCGGCGTTCCCCTCCAGGCCACCGTGCTGCTCACCCACCTGCACTACGACCACGTGCTGGGCCTCCCGTTCTTCTCGCCCATGCGGGATCCCGGCGCGGTGCTCGATGTCTACGGCCCCTCCCAGGAGGGCGGCTCGCTCAACGACGTGCTCGCCGGCATGGTGCAGCCCCCCTTCTTCCCGATCTCCATGGCGGATTTCCGAGGCGAGCTCCGCTGCCACGACCTCGAGGACGCCGCCGACTTCGCCGTGGGGGGCATCCAGGTCAAGGCGCGCACCGTTCCCCACATCGGCCACACCCTGGGCTTCCGCCTCGAGGCCGAGGGGCGCTGTCTGGCCTACATCTCCGACCACCAGGCACCGGTGGACCGGCGCTCGGTGGACAAGCAGGTCCTCGAGCTGTGCGACGGCGCCGACCTGCTGATCCACGACGCCCAGTACACCGACGACGAGTTCGTGACCATGGCCGACTGGGGCCACTCGACGGAGGCCTATGCCGTCCACGTGGCCCGCGAGGCCGGGGCGCGACGCCTGACCCTGTTCCACCATGACCCGGCCCACACCGACAAGGAGATCGACCGGATGCTCAGCCACGCCCGGCGGATCGCGGCGCAGGGACCACAAGATCGAGGTGCACGCGGCGGCCGAAGGGTCATCGGTCAATCTGGGCAAGGCCTGACCGTGAGCTTCGACGCCGACGCGGTTCAAGGACGCCATGAGCCGGTTCGCCACCGGTGTCACCATCGTGTCCGGCATGGAGGACGGCGAGCCGGTCGGCTTCACCTGCCAGAGCTTCGTCTCGCTGTCCATCGATCCCCCCTTCGTCGCCGTGGCCCCGGCCCGCACCTCGACCAGCTGGCCACGGATCGCACGGGCGGGGAGCTTCTGCGTCAACGTGCTGGGCGACCACCAGCGCCGCTGTGCCGGGGTTTGCCGTCTCCGGCGGCGACAAGTTCGACGGCGTCGCCTGGCATCCGGCTCCCGATCACCGGCGCGCCGGTGATCGACGGTTGCCTGGCCTGGGTCGACTGCCGCGTCGAACTGGTCCACGACGCCGGTGACCACGAACTGATCATCGGGAAGGTGCTCGACCTGGGCGTGGGCGAGCGGCTTGCCGCTTGCTGTTCTTCCGGAGGGGATTCGCTACTGTTGCCACCCGCGACCAACCCGGGGAGTAGTCCGTGCCTGAGATCCACGAGTCCGACACCATCGCCGACGTCATCGTGGTCGAGCCCGACGCCCACGGCGATGAACGGGGCCGGTTCGTCGAGACCTACCGGAGGAGCTGGTTCCCGCTGGGTCGGGAGATGACCCAGGCCAACCGGTCCGAGAAGCAGGCCGGCGCCATCGTCGGGCTCCACTACCACCTCCACCAGGCCGACTACTGGTACGTCCTGCGGGGCACCGCCCGGGTGGTGCTCCACGACCTGCGCCTCGGGTCGCCCACCGACGGCGCCACCCTCGGCCATCGACCTCGACGGCGACCACGACCGCGGCCTGTTCATCCCCCCCGGCGTGGCCCACGGCTTCGCCTCCATCACCGACCTCACCCTCTGGTACCTGGTCGACAGCTACTACAACCCGAACGACGAGCTGGGCGTGGCCTGGGACGACCCGGCCATCGGCGCCGACTGGGGCGTGACCGACCCGGTTCTCTCCGATCGGGACCGTGCCAATCCGCTGCGCTCGGAGATCCCTCCCGGGGTGCAACCCCGGGCCGGGATGCGAACCTGACCGCACCCGGGTCCTGACCTCGACCGGGGCCGGTCCGCCGGCACCGGTCAGCGACCGTTCCGGAGCCTCGATGCCCGGCCACCGGCCGCGTCGGGTTGAATGGATGCGATGTGGGCAGCCCTGATCGTCGTGGTACTGGTGGTCACCGTGGTCGCCGCGGTCTCGGTGCTCCGCCGCCCGCGGGGCAGTGATCTGAACTCGGTGCGGCAGTACCACTCGGCGTTGGGGACCATCGAGCACATCTCGGCCCGGTCCGGCCAGTCCTCGGTCAGGGTGGTCGGTCCGGACGGGGGACGCCGGGCGGAGAACGACCCCGGACTCGCTGGGGTCGGGGGAGGTGGGCGAGGGACCGCCCGTCGGTGACGGCTCCCTCGTCTTCGACGACGCCCTCTCCCACAACGGGCCCGGCCGACGGCCCTCGGTCCGGGGCAGCGCCGGTGTCCCGGACCGATCGGGCCCAGCGGCACGCCCTCCACTCCATGAACCGCCGTCCGCGTCGGGGGACCGCGGTGATGGTGGCGGTGGTCGTCCTGGCCCTGTTCGGGGCGCTGGCCTTCATCGGGAGCAGGCGCTCGCCCTCGGCCAGCCACGCCCACGATGTCACCGCCTCGACGGCCACCGACCCGGGCCCTCCTTCGCCTCGACCACCACCGCGTCCCCGGCGCACGTCCCACCAGAAGCGGCCATGCCCGAAGGCAAGCGGGAACACCCAGGCCCACTCCCACCACCATCCCGACCGCCATCGTGGCCTCGTCGTCCGACCCGGGCCACCGCGGTCTACCCGGTCGCCGACAACTCCTACCGGGTGACGGTCAACGCGGCCGGACCCTGCTGGGTGCTGGCGACCGTCGTCTCGACCGGGGCCACGCTGTGGACCGGGACGCTGCAGGCCGGGGCCAACCAGGTGATTCAGGCCACCGGAACCGTCAAGGTGGAGCTGGGCGCCCCGGGGGCGACCTTGACCGTCGACAACGTGCCGGTCACCTTCCCGACGCCGCAGCACACCCCGTTCGTGGCCACCTTCCAGCCGTCGGTGACCCCCCCGCCGGGGGCGACGACCGCGCCGGCCCCGACCATCCCGTCGACCACCATCCCGGCAGGCTGAGTCGGCCTGCTGCCGTCCTGCCCTGTGGTCCGGCGGGCCGCCTGGTCAGGGAGCCGGGGTGCGGTCGGCCAGGTCCAGGGCATCGAGGATGAAGGCGTAGACGAAGGCCTCGTCCTTCCAGGCGTCGTAGCGACCCGACGGGCCCACCGTGGCCGGCCCCGATCTCGGTCTTGAGCAGCACCCGGTTCTCCGGGTTGGCCGCCCGCAGCTTGGCCACCCACTTGGCCGGCTCCCAGAAGCCCACCCGCGGGTCGGACAGGCCGGCGGTGGCCAGGATGTCCGGGTACCGGACCGGCGTGCCCCGGTCGTCGACCGACCGCACGTTGTCATAGGGGGAGTACGACTTCATCACCCGGTAGATCGCCGGGTCCTCGACCGGGTTGCCCCACTCCTCCCACTCCAGCACGGTGAGCGGGAGGGTCTCGTCCAGAATGGTGGTCAGGCAGTCGACGAAGGGGACCTCGGCCACCACCGCCGGAACAGCTCGGGGGCCAGGTTGGCCACCGCCCCCATCAACAGCCCTCCGGCACTCCCGCCCCGGGCCACCAGCTTCGCTCGGGCGACGTCCATCCCTGCTCGATCAAGGCCCGGGCACAGGCGATGAAGTCGGTGAACGTGGTCGGTTTGGCCGCCAGCTTCCCCTCCTCGTACCACCGGCGGCCCATCTCCCCGCCGCCCCGGACATGGGCGATGGCGAAGACGAACCCCCGGTCGAGCAGGCTCAGGCGCAGCGACGAGAAGGTCGGGTCGATCGAGGTCTCGTAGGAGCCATAGCCGTAGAGCAGGCAGGGCGCCCCGGCCAGTCGCCGCCTCCGCCGCCCACCGGCTCGTCGTCACCCGGGGCCGGCGGGGCGCGGACCAGATCGGGCCGGTAGACCAGGGAGATGGGGACCCTGGCTCCATCGTCGGCGGTGGCCCACCGGCGCTCCGTCCGGTAACGACCGGGATCGAAGTCACCCAGGACCGGCTGGCGCTTCAAGAGGACGGTGCTGCCCGTCTCAAGGTCCTCGTCGTAGACCGAGCGGGGGGTGACCAGCGAGGAGTACTCGTACCGGAGCGTCGATCGACTCGTACTCGGGGTTGGCGCCACCCCACACCGTGGAGGGGGACTCGGGCCTGTCGATCGGCGTGGACACGCCGGAGGTGGCGTCGATCACCCGGATCCGGGTCTCGCCCCCTTCCCGTTCGTAGATCACCAGGTGGCCGGCGAACGGGTCCACACTGTCCAGCCTGACCCCCGGCCTGGCACCGATCACCTCCTGCCAGTGCGCCCCGGTCCGGGCGTGTCGTCGGGGGCCTCCATCAGTCGGAAGTCCTCGGCCCCGTCGTTGGTGACGATGAGGAACCGGCTCTCCCGTCCCGCAGTCGGATCGGCCCGGTCGTGGTGGACGCCGTACTCGATCCCGTGTCGGCGCGGCTCGATGACCGAGAACGCACCCAGCGGCTGGTCGGCGGCCAGTGCCCACGCCTCGGTGGTCACCTTCGACTCGAGGCCCAGCACGATGTAGGCATCATCCTTGGTCCGGCCCACCCCCAGGTAGAAGTGGTCGTCCTCCTCCTCGAACACCAGGGTGTCGTCGGCCGGGTCGGTGCCCACCCGATGGCGCCAGAGCTGGTAGGGGCGCATGGCCTCGTCCACCCGGACGAAGAACACGGTGGCGTTGTCGTTCGCCCACGCCGCCCCGTAGGAGGTGTCGTCCAGGGTCTCGGGCGACGTCTCCGCCGGAGTCCAGGTCCAAGAAGAACATCGTGTAGCGCTCGCCGCCGGTGATGTCCGTCGAGTACGCCAGCCAACGGTGGTCGGGACTGATCTCCAAATTGCCGAGGGCGAAGTAGTCGTGGCCCTCGGCCAGCTGGTTCTCGTCCAACAGGACCTGCTCGTCCTCGGGCGGCGTCCCGCCCGCTGCCGCCCCCGGCCCAGGTGCAGTCGGGGAGGCCGCCGCGCCCGGAGCCACCGGGCGCCGGCAGTGGATGGCATAGCTGCTTCCTTCCACGGTGCGGCTGTAGTAGCGCCAGGGGCCCTTGCGGACCGGGACCGACAGGTCGGTCTCCTCGATGCGGGCCACGATCTCCGCGAACAGCGAGGCCTGGAGCCCGGCGGTGCCCGCCATGGCCGCCGCGGTATAGGCATTCTCGGCTTCGAGGTGCTTGATGACCGCAGGATCGTCCTTGTCCCGCAGCCAGAACCAATCGTCGGTGCGGACGTCGCCATGGGCCTCGATGGCCACCGGCCGGCGCTCGGCGAGCGGCGGGTGGGGCGGGGCCGGCCGGGGGAGGCATCCGACCAGGATGTCACGTCCTTCGTCGGGCCAGGTGGGCATCCCGTACAGTCGTGGGCCGAGGGTTGTTACTATCTGTATAGGAGAAATCAGCCACCCGGACGGGTGGCAGCCTCAGGAGCCCACGATGACGACCACCGATCTCGACCTCGGAAAGTACAAGCTTGGGTGGTCCGACGAAGAGGACTACGTCTTCAAGCCCAAGAAGGGCCTGAACGAGTCCATCGTCCGCGAGATGTCGGCGATGAAGAAGGAACCCGAGTGGATGCGCGACTTCCGGCTCCGGGCGCTCCAGCGGTTCGAGCAGCGCGCCGATGGCCGAGTGGTTCGCCGTCAACATGCCCGACCTCGACTTCGACGACATCTACTACTACATCAAGCCGACCGTCGGGGCAGGTGGAGGACTGGAACGACCTGCCCGACGCCATCAAGAACACCTACGAGAAGCTGGGCATCCCCGAGGCCGAGCGCAAGTACCTGGCCGGGGTGACCGCCCAGTACGAGTCCGAGGTGGTGTTCCACCGCAACCGCGAGGACCTCGAGGCCCTGGGTGTCCTCTTCTGCGACATGGACACCGCGGTGCGTGAGTACCCCGATCTGGTCCGCAAGTACTTCGGGACGATCATCCCCCCCAACGACAACAAGTTCGCCGCCCTCAACTCGGCGGTGTGGTCCGGTGGCTCGTTCATCTACGTCCCGCCCGGACGTCAACGTGGATCAGCCCCTGCAGGCCTACTTCCGGATCAACGCCGAGAACATGGGCCAGTTCGAGCGGACGCTGATCATCGCCGACGAGGGTTCTCAGGTGCACTACATCGAGGGCTGCTCGGCCCCGGTGTACACCACCGACTCGCTCCACTCCGCGGTGGTCGAGCTGGTGGCCCTGCCAGGGATCGCGGATCACCTACACCACCATCCAGAACTGGTCGAACAACGTCTACAACCTGGTGACCAAGCGGGCCCGGGCCGAGGCCGAGGCCCACGTGGAGTGGATCGACGGCAACATCGGCTCGCGGCTGACCATGAAGTACCCGTCGGTCTACCTGATGGGGCCCAAGGCCTCCGGCGAGGTGCTCTCGGTGGCCTATGCCGGGCGCCGGCCAGCACCAAGACGCCGGGGCCAAGATGATCCACGCCGCCCCGGAGACCACCTCGACCATCGTCTCCAAGTCGATCTCCAAGGATGCGGGCATCACCACCTACCGGGGAATGGTCCATGTCGACGAAGGGGCCAAGCGCGCCAAGAGCTTCGTGCGCTGCGACGCCCTGCTCCTCGACGACACGTCGGTGTCGGAGACCAAGCCGTACATGGAGGTGGCCGAGCGGGACGCCCGGATCGGCCACGAGGCCACGGTGTCCAAGGTCGGTGACGACCAGCTCTTCTACCTGATGAGCCGGGGGCTGTCCGAGACCCAGGCCATGGGGATGATCGTCAACGGCTTCATCGAGCCGATCACCCGGACCCTGCCGATGGAGTACGCGGTCGAGTGGAGCCGGCTGATCGAGCTGCAGATGGAGGGGTCGGTCGGCTGACCGGATGGGTCCGGTCGGGTCGCCAGTGCAGCGGGGCCGGGCGTCGAGCCGGCCCAGGCGTCAGGAGAGGCAGAATGTACCCATGCCGATGAGGGAAGAGTGCAAGCACTTTCAGAGCCGGACCTACGACTCGGGCGAGGTTGCCAGGTTCTGCGTCCTCGACCTGGCTCCCGAGGCGCCGTGGAAGTGCCCTGACGACTGTCCCTCCTACTCCCGGCGCTTGGCCGACGTCGGTTGGTCTCACGGCTCGCTGGTCGAGCCGCGCTCGAGCCGATGCCCGACGTCCCCGGGGAGGATGCCGCCAAAATCCTCGATCAGGCAGAGGACATCGTCAACGCCATCGGGCCCGAGGTGCTGGCCGATGTGCACAAGGAGGACGAGCGCAACGAGCGCGACGAACGTCGGTGGTGGAAGCGCAAGCGCTGAGTCCCGCTGTCACCGACCGGTGAAGACGGCCGGGCGTTTCTCGATGAATGCGGTCATCGCCTCGGTGAGGTCGTCCGAGGCACAGCGCCCCGGCGTTCCAGGCGGCCACGTACTCCAACCCCTCGCTGACCGAGCGGTTCTCGCCGGCGGCCAGCACCGCCTTGGTCCCCTGCACGGCCAACGGCGAGTTGGCGGCGATCTCGGTGGCCAGGTCCTTGGCCTCGCGCACGACGGCGTCAGGGTCGGCACTGACCCGGTTGACCAACCCGATGGCCTCGGCCCGGGCCGCGCGTGATGTCCTTGCCGGTATAGGCCAGCTCGGCCACGTGGCCCTTGCCGATGATGTGAGGGAGGCGTTGGAGGCTCCCGAGGTCGGCGACGATGGCCACCTTGGCCTCCCGGACCGAGAAGATGGCATCGGCGCTGGCCAGGCGAATGTCACAGGCCGCGGCCAGGTCCACCCCACCACCGATGCAATAGCCGTGGACGGCAGTGATGACCGGCACCGCGGACTCGGCCACCGAGGTGACCGAGGCCTGCAGGCGGATGATCTCGGCCCGAGCCGACCGGGCCCGGGCCGCCATCGACAGCGGGGACCCGTTGGCCGCGCTCGACGGCCCGGCCAGCCCGGACATGGCCACCAGGTCGAGCCCCACGGTGAAGTGGGGTCCCCGAGCAGCGATGACCACGGCCCGGACCTCCGGATCGCTGCCCAGCGCGGCCATGGCCCGGGGAAGATCCGACCAGAACGCCGGGCCCAGCGCGTTGCGCTTCTCTGCTCGGTCCAACCACAGGGTGGCCACGTTCCCCTCCGATCTCGATGGTGAGCACCTCGGAGGAGAAGGATCCGATGGCAGAAGTGGGGGTGGCGGTCATGAGGAAAGCGTAGACACCCCCTCGGCCGAACGTCGCCTCCACCGGGGTTGCCGGGGAGCCGGTCGGGACTGAGCGCAACCGCGGCCGGGTAGTATGCAAGCGGAGGCTCGTAAGCGGGCCTCCTTGCGCGAGAGGCGTTACTCCTGTCCACCTTCACCACTGAATCCGCTGCCGCCCTCCCCGGGCTTCCCTGGCTCCAGCGCCGCCGAGTGGCCGCCGCCGAGGCATTCTCCTCGTCGGTGCTGCCCAGCGAAAAAGAAGAGGTGTGGCGATACAGCCGGATCGATCGGCTCGACCTCGACCGGTTCCGTCCGGCCGGCACCTCGGAGGCGCCGGCGGGTGGTCCGGGGCCGTCGCCCTCGGAGCGGGTCCACTCGCTGGTGAGCAGCCTCGGGTCCCGCTCGGGCCTGGTGGTGACCATCAACGGCGTGCTGGCCACCGTGTCCTCGTCGGTGGGCGGGGACCTCTTGACGCTGGGGCGTGCCAGCGAGGAGGACGGCGGCCAGGGCCTGCTCGGCTCGGTGGTGACCGACCCCCATGACTTCGTGCTGCTCAACGATGCCTTCACCGTCGATCCATTGGTGGTGGACGTGGCCGCCGACGCGGTCATCGACGCGCCGGTCGTGGTGGTCCATGTGGTCAGCAGTTCCGGTGGCATGGCCGTATTCCCGCGGACCGTGGTCCGCAGCGGGGCCAGGTCCCAGGCCGGGCTCATCGAGATCGTCATCGACGTGGACACCGGACTCCTGGCCGAGGCGGCGCCCGCGGGTGCTCCGATGACGACGGGCGCCGCCGACGCCACCGACCCGGAGTTGTTGGTGGTGCCGGTGACAGAGATCCGGGTTGGCGACGACGCCTCACTGGCCTACGTCAGCGTGCAATCGCTGGGCCCGGCCGCCTGGCAGCTCGCCCACCAGGCCAGCGTCATCGGGGCCAACGCCTCGCTCGAGAGCTTCGCCGTGGCGCTCGGCGGAGGGTACGCCCGGTTGCGGACCGACTCGGCACTGCGCGGTGTCTCGGGGACCAGCAAGTTGCGGGCCGCCTACATCGGCCGGAACGACCAGATGCTCGACTTCCGCACCCTTCAGGACCACCTGGCTCCCCGCACCACCAGCGACCTCCTGTTCACCGGAGCGGTGGCCGACCACTCCCATTCGGTCTACAGCGGATTGATCCGGGTCCGTCGGGGCGCGGTGCGATCGGACGCCATGCAGACCAACCACAACCTCGTTCTCGACGAGGGTGCGCACGCCGACTCGGTGCCCAATCTCGACATCGAGGAGAACGACGTGAAGTGCAGCCATGCCTCGACGGTGGGTCCGGTGGACGAGGACCAGCGCTACTACCTCGAATCACGGGGTGTGGAACCTGACGTGGCCGAACGACTGATCGTGGGTGGCTTCTTCGAGAACATCGCCGACCAGGTACCCATCGCCGGCACCCGGTCGATGATCGGTCGTGCCCTGTCCGAGCGCGCCGGAGCACACCGTGCCTGAGACGTCGGGCGCCGGAGCGAGCACGGAGGCGGTCGGAGGGGTGCGATCGGTGAGGCTGTGTGGTCGCGGTGACCTCGGACCCGGAGAGGCGAGACGATTCGACGTGGCCGGACTGCGGGTCGCCCTGGTCCGCATCGGTGACGACTTCTATGCCATCGGTGACCGCTGCAGCCACGAAGACTTCTCCTTGGCCGACGGCGAGGTCTGTCCGGACGAGTGCGAGATCGAGTGCGCCAAGCACGGGTCGACATTCGACCTGCGGACCGGCCAGCCGTGTTCGCTGCCGGCCACCCGGCCGGTTCCGGTCTACCAGCTGGTCATCGATGGGGACGACGTCTCGTTGGTGGTGCCATGAGCACCGGGGAGCTGTGCATCGATGGCCTTCGCGCCGGCATTCCGGGACGGGAGATCCTCCGCGGGGTCTCACTGACCGTGCGCAGCGGCGAGGTGCATGCGGTGATGGGGCCCAACGGGTCGGGAAAGAGCACGCTCGCCCACGTCCTGATGGGGCGTCCGGGGTACGAGATCCTCGACGGATCGGTGACGCTCGACGGCATCGACCTCCTCTCCCTGCCCACCTGGCAGCGGGCCCGGGCCGGCCTGTTCGTGGGCATGCAGCATCCGATCGAGGTCCCCGGTGTGTCGCTGGCCAAGGCCCTGACCGCGGCCCGTCCGCCGCTCCCTGACGGCGAGGCAGGCTCGGGGTCGGACGGCATGCAGGCACGGCTGCACCACGAGGCCCACCGCATCGGATTCGAAGAGCGGTTCCTCGACCGGCCGCTCAACGTCGACCTCTCCGGTGGCGAGCGCAAGCGCAACGAAACGCTGCAGTTGGGGGTCCTCCGGCCCCGCTTCGCCGTGCTCGACGAGATCGACTCGGGGCTGGACATCGACGCCCTGGGGGCGGTCGGGCGCCGGGTCCAGGAGGCGACCACCGAGTGGGACCTCGGGGTACTGGCCATCACCCACTTCCGCCGGCTCCTCCAGGTGTTGCACCCCGACGTGGTGCACGTCCTCGCTGACGGCCGGGTGGTGGCGACCGGTGGCAGCGAGCTGGCGGAGATCGTGGACCGGACCGGGTACGCCGCCTATCAGGGAGTCACCCCAGCCTGACCAGGCGGACCATCGGGCGCCGGTCCCGCCGCCGCTCGGGCCGTCCCACCGGCCCGGCGGCTGGCACCTGGACGCCGGCCCCCGTTGGTAGCGTCTCCGTTCATGGCTCGTCGAGATCGCCGACGGGGCGGTGCCCACAGCGCACCCCGCAAGGGCAATGGCTCGCAAGCCCCTCCCGCCGACACCCCCGGCACCTCCCCGACCGCCGGGGCGTCCACGCCCGATGTCACCGGCACAGCTACCGACCCGCCCCGCTCCACGGGGTCGACCCAGGGTGCCACCGCCGCCGGGGCCGGTGTGGCTGGTGTGACTGGTGTGGCTGCTGCGGCCACGACCGCCGACGCCGGTGTTGCGATGACCCGCAAGGAGCGCAGGGCCGAGGCCGAAGCAGCGGGAAAGAAGAAGCCCGGCAAGAAGAAGGCCAAGCGAACCTGGCTCGACAAGGTACTCCTGGCCGGCGTGGTGATCGTGGCCCTGGCCCTGGTCGGGGTGGGCACCAGCTATTTCTACGTGCAGTACCGGTTCCACCAGGTACACAAAGTCGCCGTGAAGCATCTGACGGTGGCACCGGTGGGCCAGCCGTTCAACGTGCTCCTCATCGGCTCCGACTCGCGCGCCGATGTGAGCAGCACGGACGCGTCCCACCTCGGGACTGAGGCCACCGCGGGCGGCCAGCGCAGTGACGTGGTGAAGATCGTCCATGTGATCCCGGCCACCGGTCAGGTCAGCGTGCTGTCGATCCCGAGGGACACCATGGTCACGGTGGCCGGGGACACCAGCGAGATCGGGCACTACAACCGGATCAACGCCACCTACAACACCGGCCCCGACCAACTGGTCCAGACCATCGAGTTGAACTTCGGGATCCCCATCGAGCACGTCGTGCAGATCAACTTCGAGGGGTTCCGCGGCGCGGTGGACGCCATCGGGGGGATCAACCTCAATTTTCCCTACCCGGCCAAGGATGTGGAGACCGGGCTGGACATCACCAGCCCTGGGTGCCAGCACCTCAACGGGGGCTACTCCCTGGCCGTGGCCCGCAGTCGCGACTACGAGTACCTGAAGAACGGGTACTGGCAGTACGACCCGACCGGTGACTACGGACGCATCCAACGTCAGAATGCGTTTTTGAAGGCATTGATCAACCAGGCGGAGAGCAAGTACAACCCGCTCACCTTGAACGCCTTCATCGGATCGGTGGTCCAGGGGGTGACCATCGATTCCACGTTCACTGTGAGCGAGCTCCTCTCCCTGGCCCGGCAGTTCCACACCTTCGCATCCCAGTCACTGGCCACGGCGACGATGCCCACCTACTCGGCCTACTCCTCGGAGTTCGGTTCCTTCGGCGCCGTGCTCTATGTGCAACAGCCCGAGGCCGAGCAGGTGATGACCCAATTCCTGGGCCAGCCACCCGACACCGCATTCACCCCGCCCCCCGGCCCCTACGGAGTGGTGCCCGCGACCACCACCACCACGAGTCCGACGACTGGCGGCTCCACCCCGGGGACCCCCGCCACGTCGGAGACCACGACGACTGTGGAGACGGACTTCGACCCGACACCGTGCTGAGAGTGCCCGACTCATCACCGGCCGCCGACGCCACCGCCTGATCGCCGGCCCCGAGCGGGATCAGCTGATCGACTCGCTCTCGTCGAGCCCCTGGGACAACGTGTTCCAACTCAGCGTGGCGCACTTGATCCGCACCGGGAATTTGACCACTCCCTGCAGCGCCGCCAGTTCTCCCAGGGCGTCGACGTCGATGGCCTCCGGCTCCGGTGGCTCCACTTCCGTCGTCGGACCCGAGCCGTTGCCGTGGGCGGCCGGAAGCGTGGACTCGTGGATGGACATCATCCCCTTGAAGGTGCGGATCAGGTCGCGCACCTCGGGGACCGGCTTGCCCTTGACGGCGGCCGACATCAAGGAGGCCGAGGACTGGCTGATCGAGCACCCGGTCCCGGCGATCTTGATGTCCGACACCACTCCGTCGTTGACCTCGAGGGTGACCACGATCTCGTCGCCGCACAAGGGGTTGAATCCCTCGACCCGACGGGCCGGCGGGGATTCCAACTCGCCCCGGTTGCGTGGCGAGCGGTAGTGGTCGAGGATGATCTCGCGGTAGAGGTCTTCGAGCCCGGGCATCAGGCGCCCTTCCTGGTCAACCCATCGACGCGTGACCGCCACCCACTGCTCGGCCCCGAGATCGGGGCCGGACGCCCTCCGTGGCGGAGAGACGAGGGTAGGCGGGCGTGATCCACAGGATCAGCGTACCGTCCGGCGCTCATCCGAAAAACGCGCCCGCCTCGGCCAGGGCGTCGGCCAACGTGTCGACATCGGATTCGTCGTTGTAGGGGCCGAAGGACGCACGGGCGGTTGCGTTCACCCCGAGCCGCCGCATCAGCGGCTTGGCACAGTGATGGCCCGCCCTCACGCACACGCCGTACTGGTCGAGAATCTGTGAGATGTCGTGTGGGTGGATGTCGCGGTAGGCGAACGACAGCACTCCTCCCCGCGCCGCCGGGTCGGCGGGACCGAAGATGTGGATGTCGTCGCCGAACCGCTCGGTCAGCGTGGCCATGGCGTACCTGGTCAGCGAGACGTCGTGGGCGCGGACCGCCTCCATGGTGACGGTGCGCAGATAGTCGACCGCCGCCCCTAAGCCGATCGCCTCGGTGATCGGCGGCGTGCCGGCCTCGAATCGCCAGGGGATGTCGTTGGGGGTGAACCCGTCCTTGCGAACGTCAAGGATCATCTCGCCGCCACCGAGGAACGGTGGGAGCTGCGAGAGGAGGTCGCCCCGTCCCCATAGGACGCCGATCCCGGTCGGACCGAGCATCTTGTGGGAACTGAAGGCCAGAAAATCGACGCCCGACCCGGCAACGTCGGTCGGCAGATGCGGCACGGACTGGGCGCCGTCGGCCACCACCACCGCACCGGCGGCGTGGGCAGCCCCGGCAATGTCACGGATCGGATTGACGGTTCCGAGCACGTTGGACATGCACGTGACCCCGACCAACTTGGCCCCCTCCACCAACCCGGCCAAATCGGAGAGGTCCAGCCGGCCATCGTCGTCGACAGGTATCCAGCGGATGGTCAGGCCACGCTCTTCGGCCACCATGTGCCACGGGACGATGTTGGCATGATGCTCCATTTCGGTGAGCACGATGACATCGCCGCGGTGAAGGTGGGTCCGTCCCCAGGTGTGGGCCACCAGATTGATGGCCTCGGTGGCGTTTTTGGTGAAGATGATCTCCCGCGACGGATCAGGGGCGCCGATGAACCGGCCGACGTTGTGGCGGGCCCCCTCGAACAGGCGGGTGGCCTCCTCGGCGATGGAGTACACACCGCGATGCACGTTGGCATGCGTGGTCTCGTCGTAGTGCCGCATCGCGTCGAGCACCAGCGCAGGACGTTGGCCTGACGATGCCGAATCGAGGTAGGTGATCGGGTGGCCGTTCACCTCACGGGAGAGCAAGGGAAAGTCCTTGCGCAAGGTGGCCACGTCCAGGCCGGCCGTCTTCTGGCTCAGCTCCGCCATGCGTCGTACCCCTCCGACTCGAGGGCCTTGGCCAGCTCCGGACCGCCATCGGCCACGATGACCCCGTCGACCAGGAGGTGGACGTGGTCCGCAGCCAACTCGTCGAGCATGCGCTGATAGTGGGTGATCACCAGTACGCCGAGCTCGGGTCGTGCCTGGCGCACGGTTTGGACGCCCCGGGCAACCGTGCGCAGGGCATCGACGTCGAGGCCCGAGTCGGTTTCGTCGAGTACGGCCAGCTCCGGATCGAGGATGGCCATCTGGAGGATCTCGTTTCGCTTCTTCTCCCCGCCCGAGAAACCGTCGTTGAGATGGCGCTCGCCGAAGGCCGGATCCATCCCCAGCCGCTCCATCCACTCCATCATCATCAGGCGAACCTCGAGCACGGACATGTCCATGCCCCGCCGGGCTGACAGGGCCTGGCGGAGGAACTGGATGACCGGCACGCCGCCGATGGCCTCGGGCTCCTGGAAGGCAAGGAAGATCCCCGCCTTGCCCCGGACGTCGGTCGGCCACGACGTGATGTCCTCACCCCGGAAGCGGATGGCCCCCGACGTCACCTCATAGGCCGGATTGCCCAACAGCACGTTGGCCAACGTCGACTTTCCCGAACCGTTGGGACCCATCAGGGCGTGCACCTGGCCCCGTTCGACGGTCAGGTCGACGCCGCGCAGGATGGGCTGGCCCTCCACGGAAACGTGGAGATCGTCGATTCGGAGCAGCGGCGCGTCCCCCGGGGGACTGGTGGCGGGCACGCACCAATCTTAGCCTCATTCATGATTTTCTCCTACAGGTATAGGAAGAATCCCGGCGGCTGACTCCGATTACTCAAGTGACCAGGTCGGCCGGTACGGTAACCGCATGGCCGACCCCTGGACGTTCGCTGGTCCGGTCATCCAGCTGGACTCCAGCGCCCGGGTGGTCACCCTGGTCGACGAATCGACCTTCGCCATCAGCGGGAGCGCCGGCGACATGACCACCGGTGCTGCCGAGGGCCTCTTCTTCCGGGACACCCGCATCCTGTCCCGGTTCGAGGTGCTGGTCAACGGGACCCGAACTGAGCCGCTGACCGCCATCACCGACGATCCCTTCAGCGCCACCTTCGTGTCGCGTTGCCTGCCGGCAACAGGGAGAGCGGACTCCACCCTGATGGTGTTCCGTTCGCGCTATGTGGGCCAGGGCATGCGCGAGGACCTCACCTTCCGCAATTTCGCCGACGAACCTGCTCTGTGCGCCATCGAGGTGTTCGTCGGATGCGACTTCGCCGACCTGTTCGCCGTCAAGGAGGGGCGGGTGGGGACGGAAACGACCACCGGCGATCTGTCCACGTCGGTGATCCCCGGGAAGCGGTCCGGATCCTCGGGCGCCGACCGGGTCATGGTCGGCCGACGCGAGTCGGACCAGCTGCTGCCTGTCGATGAGCGGGCCATGATCTCGTACGCCTATCGCCGGGGGGGAGTGACCCGGGGGGTGGAGATCCGGTTCGACGAGCACGCCTCCGCCACCACCGACCTCGCCACCTTCGAAGTCGTCGTTCCCGCCCGCGGCGAGTGGACCACGTGTATCGAGGTCGGACCGGTCATCGACGGGGCGTCCTTCGACCCGAGGTACCGATGCGGCCAACCCATCGACCGGGCGACACCCTCGGAACGCCTGGCCCAGTGGCGACGCCGGGTGCCCCAGGTGGAGACCAGCCATCCGGGGTTGAAGGATGTGATCGCCCGCAGCAACGAGGACCTCGGTGCCCTGCGGATCTTCGATCCCGACTTTCCCGAGCGGGTGGTGGTGGCTGCCGGTGCCCCGTGGTTCATGACCGTATTCGGGCGCGACTCCTTGCTCACCGCCTGGATGGCCTTGCTGGTCGATCCCGATCTGGCCCGGGGCGTCCTCCAGACCCTGGCCCGGTTCCAGGGCACCGAGGTCGACCCTCGCCGCGACGAAGAGCCCGGTCGGATCCTCCACGAGATGCGCTTCGGAGACGCCGCCTCCCTCTCCCTCGGCGGGGGGAGCATCTACTACGGCACGGCCGACGCCACGCCTCTCTTCGTGATGTTGCTGGGGGAGATGCGGCGATGGGGCGTCGCCCGGGAGATGGTCGACGAATTGCTCCCCAACGCGCAGCGGGCCATCGAGTGGATCGAGCAGTTCGGTGACGCCGACGGTGACGGCTACGTCGAGTACCGGCGGGCAACGGACCGGGGCTTGGCCAACCAGGGATGGAAGGACAGCTGGGACGGCATCCGCTACGGCGACGGCAGGGTGGCCCAGGCACCCATCGCCCTGTGCGAGGTGCAGGCATACACCTATGGTGCCTACCTGGCCAGTGCCCACTTCGCCTTCGAGGTCGGGGACACCGCCACCTATGACCGCTTCCGGGCCAAGGCCGCCCAGCTCAAGGCGGCGTTCAACCGCGACTTCTGGTTGGAGGAAAAGGGGTGGTTCGCGGTGGGGCTCGATGCCGACAAACGACCCATCGACTCGCTCACCTCCAACATCGGGCACTGCCTGTGGACGGGGATCGTCGATGAGGACAAGGCCCGTCGGGTGGCCGAGGCCCTGGTGTCGCCGGCCATGTTCTCCGGATGGGGCGTGCGCACGCTCTCCAAGGACAGCGGGGGCTACAACCCGATCAGCTACCACTGCGGGTCGGTGTGGCCCCATGACACGGCCATCGTGGCCGCCGGGCTGGCCCGCTACGGGTTCGACGGTGCCGCGCAGAAGCTGATCTTCGCCCTCATGGACGCCGCCGGGGCCCAAGGGGGCCGGCTTCCCGAACTGTTCAGCGGGCTCGACCGCGGGGAGTTGTCCGTCCCCGTCGGCTACCCGACGTCCTGCTCACCGCAGGCGTGGGCAGCGGCGTCACCACTGCTCTGCCTCCGCACCCTGCTGCGGCTCGATCCGTGGATCCCCTACGGCAAGACCTGGCTGTGCCCGAACCTCCCCGAGTGGATCGGCTACCTCAAGGTCGAGGGAATCCCGTTGGCCGGGTCGCGGGTGACCATCGAGGTGGGCGCCGATGTGCCCGGGGGAGTGGCCATCACCGGCCTCCCCCCGGAGATCGAGCTGATCCGCGAGCCCCGTCGACCGTCCACGGCCGTCTGAGAGCGTCGCCACCGTTCACCATCCCCGTTCGACCCACTCCGCCAGGTGGGGGGACTCGGCGCCGATGGTCGTTCCCGCACCGTGTCCGGGCAGCACCATGGTGTCGGCATCGAAGGCTGCGAACAGGCGGTCCTCGATGGAGGTGATGATGCTGGCGAAGTCGGAATGGTCGAAGGACGTGTTGCCCGGCCCCCCGGGGAAGAGGGTGTCCCCCGAGAAGAGCAGCGGGGTGCCCTCGACGGCGAAGCACATCGACCCCGGGGTGTGCCCGGGGGTGGCGATGGTGGGGATCCGCAACCGACCTACCTCGAGAACGGCGCGGTCCTCGAGGATCAGGTCGTAGGAGGGGAGCATGTCCGCGTCGGCGTAGGTAACCGACACG
Source organism: uncultured Acidimicrobiaceae bacterium (assembly GCA_963774885.1). Lineage (GTDB taxonomy): Bacteria > Actinomycetota > Acidimicrobiia > Acidimicrobiales > RAAP-2 > Bog-756. Next base: position 1,544,536 of record CAVZGQ010000001.1, on the reverse strand, counting down.
TTGATCCCCGCATCGCGGACCGCCTCCACCGCCTGGATGTGGTCCCAGTGCCCGTGTGTCTCCACCACCTGGCGCACGTCGAGCGCGGTGCAGAGCTCGAGGAGCTTGTCGTGCTCGTTGGCGGCATCGATCAACATCGACTCTCCGGTCGATCGGCACCGTACGATGTAGACGTTGTTGTCGACCGGCCCGACGACGAGACGGTGCACCTCGACCGCGGTGTCCTGGTAGTCGATGATGGTCGCTGGCACGGAACGGGGACCTCCTCATCGGGCTGGTCCCACCCACAAGGGCGGGAACCTGGCGACGTCATGGCCAGAGGGCTGCCACCGGCGACGCCTCGTCGGCCAGCGTACTTGCTCCCCTCGGCTCGCTGGTCACCGTTGTCCGGGGTCTGATAGACAAACGGTGCACGTCGTCCCCGCTCAGGGGACCACCAGGGGATGGAGAACCGATGAACTTCGCCTTCAGCGAGGAGCAGGACGAGCTCCGCAAGTCGGTGCGGCGCTTTCTCGAGGACAAGTCACCCGAGACCGAGGTCCGCAGGCTGATGGAGACCAGCGAGGGCTACGACCCGGCGGTATGGGCCCAGATGGCCGAGCAGCTGGGGTTGCAGTCACTGACCATCCCCGAGCAGTTCGGCGGGTCGGGCTTCTCCTATGTGGAGCTCATCGTGGTGCTCGAGGAGATGGGCGCCGCGCTCCTCTGCCGCGCCGTTCTTCTCCACGGTCGCCCTTGCCACCAACGCCCTGCTCACCTCGGGGGACCAGAGTGCGCAGGAGTATCTGCTGCCGGGCATCGCTGCCGGTGAGACCATCGCCACCCTGGCCTTCACCGAGGATTCGGGACGGTGGGACGCCGACGGCATCACCCTCGCCGCGGCCCCGTCGGGCGACGGCTGGGTCCTCAACGGCCACAAGTCCTTCGTCCTGGACGGGCACGTGGCCGGTCTGGTGCTGGTGGTGGGCCGGACCCCTGCCGGTCTGTCCCTGTTCGGGGTCAAGGGGGACGCCGATGGTCTCACCCGCACCCCGTTGGCCACCATGGACCAGACCCGGAAGCAGGCCCGGCTGGAGTTCGCCGACACGCCCGCCTGGTTGATCGGTGCCGACGGCGGCGCCGCAGCCGGCTTGGGCAAGACCCTGGACCTGGCTGCGGTGGCGCTGGCCGCCGAACAGGTGGGTGGGGCGCAACGCTGCCTGGACAGCTCGGTCGAGTACGCCAAGACACGCATCCAGTTCGGCCGCCCGATCGGAAGCTTCCAGGCCATCAAGCACAAGTGCGCCGACATGCTGCTCGAGGTCGAATCGGCCAAGTCGGCCGCGTACTACGCCGGGTGGGCCGCAGCTGAGGACTCCGACGAGCTGCCGGTGGTGGCCAGTCTGGCCAAGTCCTACTGCTCGGAGGCCTATTTCCACGCCGCCGCGGAGACGATCCAGATACACGGGGGCATCGGGTTCACCTGGGAGCACCCTGCCCACCTCTACTTCAAGCGGGCCAAGTCCTCGGAGCTGATGCTGGGCGATCCCTCCTACCACCGGGAGCTGTTGGCCCAGCGCATCGGCATCTGAGTCCGGTCCGGTTGGCATTGTGCCCGTTGGTGCCGGGGCCGATGATGGCCACCACGGTGAATCTCCAACCCTCCGAACTGGCGTAGCGTCTCGGCGATGAGCGACGTGAGATCGATGGTCAGCTGGCTGCTCCTGGGCATGGTGGGAGTGGTGGGAGCGGGGGCGGCGGTGCTCGGCGTTGCCCAGGCGCCCAGCAATGTCCCCTTGGCCAAGGCGGTGGTGAACACGTTGGGGGCTCCCAACTACTCCCAGGTCCTCACCGAGTCCACGCCCCAGGGGAAGCAGGCCGACTACTTGGTGTTCCAGGCTCCCGACCGGCTCGGTGGCTACGTCCAGAGCGGGACGAGGCGCACCTACGTCTACGTGATCGGCACCACCGAATACCAGAGCCTCACCGTCTCCCCGAGCACCCCCACCAAAAGCCTGGTGTTCTACCGACAGCAGAGCCAGGGGGCCAAGGCGCTCGACCCGGTGCGCAACTATCTCAACTACGTCCGCGAGGCCAAGCACGTGACCCAATCGGGGAGCAACTACTCGTTCTCGCTCACCCAGCAGGGACAGGTCGGGAAGTTCGTAGTGACCGTGTCGGGGAGCTACGTCACCCAGGTCCTCCTCTCCGTCCAGGGTGCGTCGGTCCAACTGGTCGTCTCCCAGTTCGGGACCTCGCCACCGGTGGCCCTGCCCGCCGGGGCCAAGGTGGTGGCGGCGCCCAGTGGGGCCGCCGGGTAGGCACCCCCCGTCGGCTCAACCGTCAGATCGGCCCACCAACTCCTCGATGGTCTGTCGCAGCACCCGTGCTGCCCTGGCCGGGTCGGGTGCCTCGGTGAGCCAGCGCACCACCACGAAGTGCCGGGCTCCGGCCGCCACCATGTCGGCCACCGCGGTCGGGTTGACACCCCCGGTGACCCACACCGGCCATGGCGCCCGGGTCACCGCCTCACGTACGTAGCCGAGGCCGGTGCCGGCCCGGCCGGGCTTGGTCGGGGTAGGGGTCACCGGGCCGGCCGAAACGTAGTCGACGGGTGCCGGCGCACCGATCGCGGTTGCCAACTCGACCGGTGCGTGGGTCGAGAGGCCGACGATGGCGTGCTCGCCCATGACGCGCCTTGCCGCCCCCGGGGGCGCGTCCTGCTGGCCCACGTGGACGCCGTCGGCCCCCACGGTCACTGCCAGGTCGGGGCGGTCGTTGAGGATGAAGGGGACGTGATGGTCGGCGCAGACCCGTTGCACCAGCGCCGCCCGCTCCGCCAGCTGGTGGTCGGGGAGGTGCTTCTCACGGAGCTGGACGATGTCCACGCCACCCTCGATACATGCCTCGACGAAGGTCTCGAGGTCACCTCGATCCGGCGTGCACAGGTAGAGCCTCCGATCGCCCAGGGCCCACGGAGGAGTGGGGGCTGTCGGGACGGTCAACGCGACGCAGACGCCGCCGCCTTGGCCTTCGCCTTGCTCTTTTGCTTGTACTGGCGCACCTTGGCCAGCGCCTCGGGGGAATCGATGTCGGCAACCGACAGATAGGTCCCCGATTTGCCGAACGGAGCCGCGGCCCGCTCCCATCCCGGGGGACGGACGCCGAGTTGCTTGCCCAGCAGGGCCACGAAGATCCGGGCCTTCTGCTCGCCGAACCCGGGGAGCGCCTTCACGTTCTTCAACAGCTCCTTGCCGTCGGCGGCCGAGGTCCACACGGCGGCCGGGTCACCACCGTAGGAGCTGAGGATGAGTGCACACACCTCCTGCACCCTCTTCGCCATCGACTTCGGGAACCTATGCAGGGCCGGCCGGGCGCTGAACAGATCGGCCAGGGCTTCGGGATCCATCGATGCCACCGTGGCCACATCGAGGGTGCCTCCCAGGCGTTCCTTGAGCTCGAAGGGGGAGCGGAAGGCCTTCTCCAGCGGGATCTGCTGGTCCAACACCATGGCGATGATGAGGGCGAGCGGGTCGTCGGTGAGGAGACGGTCCACGGCGGCGTCGCCGGTCACGTTGATCACCACATCAGGCTAGCGAAGATCACCGGGCCCTCCTCGGCCCCGGTGGAAACCACGGACCGAGCGCGCCTCACCTCGCCACGAGGGTGTGATGGATATCCTGACGGCAACCGAGAGAGCCGAGGCGGTGGAGTACATGGTGGTCGGAGTCCGGCCCACGACCCTTCAGAGACCACCTGCCCGTCGGCGAGAGGCCGAGCGGGACGCCTCGCCGCTCGGGGTCTCGGACGGCATCGTCCTGTTCGTCGTGTTGGTCGCCGGGACCCTGCTCCGGCTGTGGATGCTCGGACACGCCAACATGAATTCCGACGAGGCCATCGTCGGGCTCATGGCCCATCAGATCGTCCACGGGCACACCACCACCTTCTACTGGGGCCAGGACTATGGGGGCGTGGAGCCGTATTTCGTGGCCCTCATGCAGGTGTTCGGCTCCTCGCCGTTGGTGGTGAACCTGTCCGCATCGGTGCTGGCGCTGGCGGCCGCGGCGCTCACCTGGCTGGTCGGGCGCCAGGTGTTCACCGAGCGGGCCGCCGTGGCCGCTGCGGCCCTGGTGTGGGTGTGGCCGGAGGTGAATCTGTGGAACTCCACCCGTGAGCTGGGGCTCCATTGGATCGCCCTGGTCATCGGCCTGCTTTTGGTCCTGCTCACCTACCGCACCCGTGCCCGGCACGCCACCGCGGTCCGCCTGGCTGCCTACGGGGCACTGGCCGGGTTGGGATGGTGGGCCACGCCGGAGATCCTCTACTTCGTCGTGCCCACCCTTCCCTACATGTTCACCGCGGTGCGCGACGCCCACCGGCGGTACCGGGTGTCGGTGGCGACGTTGGGCTCGGCTGCGGGTGTGGCGTTTGTGGTGGCCTCGTTGCCGTGGTGGTACACCTCGGTGGCGGACCATTTCCGCACCCTGCGCAACACCGGTCCGGCCATCGCCGGGAACAGCTACCTGGATCGTTTGCAGATCTTCTTCTCCCATGTCCTCCCGATGCTGCTCGGGTTGCGGATCGAGGGGAGCGGGGCCTGGCTCGGTGGCGGGACCGTGGGGAAGTCCCTCTATGTGGGCGCCCTGGTCGTCATCGTGGCCATGGCGGTCTGTGCGGTCAACCACACCCGGAAGGCGCTTCTGTTGGTGGCGGCGACCGTTGCATTCCCGTTCATCTACACGCTGTTCGCGGCGACCTACTTCTGGAACGACGCCCGCTACGGGGTGTATCTGCCACCCTTCATCGCCCTGCTGACACTCGGTGGCCTCTCGACGGTGGTGTCCGGCCGCCACCTGCGGGTCCTGTGGCCGGTGGTGGTGGCGGGCTGTCTGTTCGCCACCCTCCTGTCGGTACGCGACACCTTCCCCACCTTCACCGTCGCCCAGGCCATCGAGCATCCGATCGGCCCCACCAACGTGGTGGCCAACGACCTGGCCGCGGCCATGGTGGCCCATCACGTGCACGCCGGCTATGCCAGCTACTGGATCGCCTACGACACCGACTTCGCCTCCGGCGAAGCGGTCGAGCTGTCACCGGCCACCCCCGACGTGCGGAGCGTCCCCATCGAGCGAGCCGTGCAGGGGTCGAAGCGCGTGGCGTACGTCTTCGTCGACCCGGCCCAGATCGGCACGGCATCGACGGCGTTCGGATCGACCGATCTCAACCCCGGCACCGAGACAGAGCAGTCGCTCATCGCCTCCCTCCGGTCCCGGGGGATCGACTACCAGGTGTTCTACGTGGGACCCCTGGTGGTGGTGTCCACCTCGTACGACTCGCCACCGGCATGAGGAGCGGATCGGGAGGGACGACCTCGGAACCGGCCGGGCGCCGGCTTCAGGACGACCAGGGATCGGGGGAGGCCGGCTCGATGCCGTACCGTTCGATGGCCCCGGCCACGGCGCCGGGCGGCACGGCTCCCTCGGCGGCCAGGTTGTGGAGTACGGCCACCACCACGTGGGCCGCATCCACCTCGAAGAACCTGCGCAGGACGTCCCTGGTGTCCGATCGTCCGAACCCGTCGGTGCCCAACGAAGTGAATGGGCGGGGCATCCAACGCGACACCTGGTCGGGAACGGCGCGCATGAAGTCGGTGACGGCAACGATCGGTCCCTGCGAACCGGCCACCTGCTCAGTGACGAAGGGAACCCGGGCGGGCCCCTCGGGGTGCAGCCGGTTCCAACGCTCCACCGACATGGCTTCCTCACGCAGCGACTTGTACGAGGTGACCGACCACAGGTCGGCGTCGACGTCCCAGTCGACCGCCAGCAACCGCCTGGCCTCGGCTGCCGCCAGCCACGCCGACCCAGAGAAAAGCACGGTGGCCCGGGCCGACCGGGCCCCCCCGGGGTCGGGCCCGACGCCGTCCGACCCGTCTTCCCCCACCCCCGGGGCGAACCGGTACATCCCCTTGATGGTCCCGAGCCGGATCCGCTCGGCCTCAGCGGGGTCCGGCGGGAGGGCGGGCATCGGGTAGTTCTCGTTGTACAGGGTCAGGTACCAGGTCCGGTCCTCGGGCTCGGGCCCGGTCATCCGGAGGATCCCGTCCTCGACGATGGCGGCCACCTCGTAGGAGAAGGCCGGGTCGTAGGCGGCGATGCTGGGCACGGCCGAGGCCAGCAGCAGCGACTGGCCGTCCTGGTGTTGGAGTCCCTCGCCGTTGAGGGTGGTGCGGCCGGCGGTGCACCCGAGGAGGAATCCCCGCCCGCGTACGTCCCCGAGGGCCCACAGCAGGTCACCCACCCGCTGGAAGCCGAACATCGAATAGAAGAGGTAGAAGGGGATCATCGGCTCGCCCCAGGTGGCGTAGGAGGTTGCCGCCGCGGTGAAGGCGGCCACCGCCCCCGCCTCGCTGATGCCCTCCTCCAGGATCTGGCCGGTGGCGCTCTCGGCGTAGTGCAGGGCCAACCCGGCGTCGACCGGGGTGTAGCGCTGACCCTCGGGCGCATAGATCTGCACTTCGCTGATCAGTGACTCGAGCCCGAAGGTGCGGGCCTCGTCGGCCACGATGGGGACGATGCGGGGCCCGACCGACGGGTCCCTGACCAGCGAGCGGAGCAGGCGGGCGAATGCCATGGTGGTCGACACCGCCTGGCGGCCCGACCCGGCCCGGAGGTCGGCGAACGCCGCCTCATCCGGGGGTGGGAGGGCCCGGGCCCTGACCACCCGCCGGGGCAGCGGCCCACCGAGGAGTCTCCGGCGCTCGGCCAGGTAGACGGCGGCCTTCTCGTCCGCTGCCGGCCGGTAGTAGGGGGGCAGGTCGTTGTCCAGGTCCTCCTCGGGGATCTCGTGGTGGAGGAAGAGGCGGTTGCGGAGCGTGAGGAGCTGGGCCTTGGTCATCTTCTTGATCTGGTGGGTGGCGTTTCGGGCCTCGATCTCCGGACCGAGGGTCCATCCCTTGATCGTCTTGGCCAGAATGGCGGTCGGCGCGCCGACATGCTCGGTGGCCGCCTGATAGGCCGCGTACAGCTTCCGGTAGTCGTGGCCGCCGCGGGGCAAGGACTGCAGCTCCTCATCGGTCAGATGGGCGACCAGGGCCTGGAGCCGGGGGTCGGGCCCGAAGAAGTGCTCGCGGATGTAGGCACCGGACTCGGTGGCGTACTTCTGGAATTCCCCGTCCACCGTCGAGTTCATCTTGTTCAGCAGCACGCCCTCGACGTCCTTGGCCAGGAGGTCATCCCAGGTGCGACCCCAGATCACCTTGATCACGTTCCAGCCCGCCCCCCGGAACAGGGCTTCGAACTCCTGGATCACCTTGCCGTTGCCACGTACCGGGCCGTCGAGCCTTTGGAGGTTGCAGTTGACGACGAAGACGAGGTTGTCGAGGTGTTCGCGGCCGGCCATCCCGAGGGCGCCGATGGTCTCGGGCTCATCGAACTCCCCGTCGCCGACGAAGGCCCAGACCCGACTGGCCGATGTGTCAGCCACCCCGCGGCGTGCAGGTAGCGGCTCACATGGGCCTGGGCGATGGCATTGAGCGGCCCGAGGCCCATGGACACGGTGGGGTACTCCCAGAACTCCGGCATCAGGCGGGGGTGCGGGTACGACGACAGCCCGTCGGTACCCACTTCGAATCGGAAGTTGTCCAGCTGCTCCGCCGACAGCCGACCCTCGACGAAGGCCCGGGCGTAGATGCCCGGGGAGGCATGGCCCTGGATGTAGACCTGATCCCCGGGCTGACCGCCGTCCTTCCCGCGGAAGAAGTGATTGAACCCCACCTCGTAGAGGGAGGCCGAGCTGGCATAGGTGGAGAGATGCCCTCCGATCGCCTCGGAGCGGACGTTCGCCCGCACCACCATCACGGCCGCGTTCCAACGGATGAAGGCCCGGATACGGCGCTCGAGGTACTCGTCACCGGGGAACTCGGGCTCCTCGTCGGAGGGGATGGTGTTCACATAGGGAGACGAGACGGTGGCCGGAAAGTCCACCTGCTTCTGGCGGGCGCGCTCGAGGATCCTCATGAGCAGGTAGCGCGCCCGGGTCCGGCCATGGGCGTCGACGATGTCATCGAACGCGTCCAGCCACTCCGAGGTCTCGACCGGGTCGGCATCGGGAAGTTGGTGGGACACACCGTCGAACAGCACACCTCCATGCTCCCACCCCCACGCCGGTGGGGGAAGTCTCGTCGGCAACTCCTCGACCGGTGCACTTCCGACCACCTTCCAGCGGGCATGCTGTTCCCATGGCTTCCACGTCGCCGTCCGTAGAGCAGCTGACCGTGGTCTACACCGACGGTTCCTGCCTCGGGAACCCAGGGCGGGGCGGATGGGCGTGGGCGGTCGACGGCGGTCGGTGGGACAGCGGCGGCGAGACGCACACCACCAACCAGCGGATGGAGGTGACCGCGGTGCTGGAGGCACTGCGGTCCCTGCCCGGCCCGCTCCACGTGATCAGTGACTCGACCTATGTCGTCAACTGCTTCCGTCAGCAGTGGTGGGTGGGATGGAAACGCCGGGGCTGGCGCAACACCCAGGGGAAGCCCGTAGCCAACCAGGATCTGTGGAAAGAGTTGCTGATGCTGGCCCTCGACTCCTCACGGCCGGTGACGTTCGAATGGGTGAAGGGCCACTCGGGCGATCCGATGAACGATCGTGTCGATCAACTGGCCACCGAGGCGGCCGCACGCCAGTAGGCCCGACGGCGAGGACCCGGCGGGAGCCGCACCTGCCGGCGCCACCGGTTTTGGCACCGGGGTCTCGCTCCCGTAACCTGCTGGCATGGAGATCAAGGGAAGCTCAGCAATCGTCACCGGGGGTGCCTCGGGGCTCGGCGAGGCCACTGCTCGCCGCCTCGTCGCCGACGGGGCCCGGGTCACCGTGTTCGACCGCAACGAAGAGCGGGGTAAGGAGGTCGTCGCCGACATCGGCGCCGGCGCCAACTTCGCAGGCGGGGATGTCACCGATCCGGAGGACTGCCAGCGGGCGGTGGATCAGGCGGCGGAGGGGGGCAACCTACGCATCGCCGTGAACTGCGCCGGCACCGGCTGGGTGGGACGGGTGATCAACCGCGACGGCTCCCCCCATGACCTGGCACCGTTCCAGTTCATCCAGAATCTCAACGTCATCGGGACGTTCAACGTGATGACCAAGGCGGCGTCGGCCATTGCCACCGTGGAGCCCCAGGCCAGCGGCGAGCGTGGCGTGATCGTCAACACCGCGTCGGTGGCCGCCTTCGACGGCCAGATCGGGCAACTGGCCTACTCCGCCTCCAAGGGCGCCATCGTGGGCATGACGCTGCCTGCGGCCCGCGACCTGGCGGTGGTAGGGATCCGGGTGCTGGCCATCGCCCCCGGGCTCTTCGACACCCCGCTACTGGCCATGTTGCCCGACGAGGCGCGCGAAACCCTCGGGCAGTCGGTGAACTTCCCCAAGCGCCTCGGGAATCCAGTTGAGTTCGGCGAGCTGGTCAGCCACATCGCCACCAACGGCTATCTCAACGCCGAGGTCATCCGGCTCGACGGCGGCATCCGCATGCCGCCCAAGTAGCCGAACCGATCACGCCACCACTGCCCCCGCCACGGACCGCGCCGCCCGGCGCGCTCGGCCGACCCGCGGCCCAGCGGTAGTGTCGCTCACAGACCCCATGACCGCCACTGTTTCTTCTCCACGAACCGACCAGCCTCCTCCGGCCGGAGCCGTCATCCGTACCCAGGGCCTGACCAAGGTCTATGCCGGATCGGACCTGCGCGCCGTCGACGGGCTCGACCTGACGGTGGAACCGGGCGAGATCTTCGGGCTGCTGGGTCCCAACGGAGCGGGCAAGACGACTACGGCGGGCATGCTCACCACCCGGGTCATCCCCACCTCGGGCCAGGCCTTCGTGGCCGGCATCGACGTGGTGCGCCATCCGGCGCTGGCCAAGCAGATCCTGGGCATCGTGAGCCAGCAGAACACGCTGGACCGGCAGCTCTCGGTGTGGGAGAACCTCTACTTCCATGGACGGCTCTTCGGGATACCGTCCCGGGAGTCGCGCCACACGGCCACAGACTTGTTGGTGCAGTTCCAGCTCGAGAAGTGGGCATCCGCCTCGGTATATGCCCTGTCCGGTGGGATGGCCCAACGGCTGATGGTGGCCCGGGCCATCTTCCACCGGCCGGCCGTGCTCTTCCTCGACGAGCCCACCGCGGGCCTCGATCCCCAGAGCCGCCTGGCTCTGTGGGACACCCTGCGCGAGCTCAATGCAGCGGGCCAGACCATCATGTTGACCACCCATTACATGGAGGAGGCCGACCAGCTGTGCGGCCGGGTGGCCATCATGGACCGGGGAAGGATCCTCGCCCTGGATACCCCGGCCGCCCTCAAACAGCAGATCGATGCCGACACCATCGTCACCGTGACCGCTTCCGGCGACCAGGAGGATCTGGCCCGGGCGCTCACCGAGGCCGTGCCCGGGGTCACCCACACCCGGCCGATCGACGGGGGCATCGAGCTCCACGTGAAGGGCAAGGACCGGCTCCTGCCCGCGGTGGTGGCGGCAGCCGAGGAGGCCGGGTTTCCGGTGCTCGACCTGTCGGTGACCGAGCCCACGCTTGAGACGGTGTTCATCAACCTCACCGGAAAGGAGCTGAGGGACTGATGAGCACCATCGCGTCGGGCGCACCGGTGGTCACCGTCGGCCAACGCCCGACCCGCTCGGCCCTGGCCGCAGGGAGGATCGCCCTGTGGGCGCTGATCCTGCGCGACCTGGTGGTGCTGCGCAAGCACCTCATCGAGTTCGTGGTGCGAGTACTCGTCCAGCCCTTCCTCCTCTGCTTCGTCTTCCTCTACGTGTTCCCGAAGATCGGCCAGGGAATCGGCGGGGGCGAGGGCCCGGCGGCCGAGTCGGCGTTCGCCACCCTGCTGGTGCCCGGCGTGGTGGGCATCTCGATCCTGTTTCAAGGAGTGCAGTCGGTGGCCCTGATCATGTCCCAGGAGTTCGGCTTCACCCGCGAGATCGAGGACCGGGTCCAGGCCCCCTGCCCCATCTGGCTGGTGGCCATGGCCAAGGTGCTGTCCGGCGCCGTCCAGGGCCTGATCTCCGCCATCATCGTCCTGCCCATCGCATCGGTGGTCCACGCCAAGGGCGTCGAGGCCCACCTCCACCTGCATTGGTGGATCATCGTCACCCTGGTCCCGCTGGCCTGCGTCACCATGGCCTCACTCGGGCTGTTGCTGGGCACCAGCTTCGAGCCCCGCAACATCGGTCTGATGTTCGGGTTCATCATCCTCCCGGTGACCTTCCTCGGGGGGACCTACTACGAGTGGACCCGGCTGGCACCGATCGAGGCCGGCGGTTGGCACTGGATGCAGATCGTGGTGCTGATCAATCCGCTCATCTACATCAACGAGGGGATGCGGGCGGCGCTGACCAACGCCCCCCATATGCACCTCTATGTCATCTATCCGGTGGTCATCGGATTCATGGCCCTCTTCCTCGGGCTCGGCCTGCGGAACTTCCGCCGCCGCGTGCTCTCCTGAGGCCCCGACGGCCGTGACCCCCCGACGACCGATCGGTGGGAGGTGAACGGCCCGGCCACCGGCCGGAGAGCGGGCCCCGGTTGAAGGTGGGCCCCCCGTATCGATCCCATTAGGCTGGACTCGATCCGGGCACACTGGAAGAGTCGTAGCGGAGGTGGTTCCAACGACAGCCGACGTGGCAGTCAACGAGACGGCATCAGGGGGTGTCGAGTCACGTACGGGGGACCCCACCACGTTCGACGTGGTGATCATCGGCGGTGGGCCGGGCGGCTATGCCACCGCGCTCTACGGCGCTGCCGCCGGTCTGTGCGTCGCCATCGTCGAGATGGACAAGGTCGGCGGGACCTGTCTCCATCGCGGCTGCGTCCCGGCCAAGGAGTTCCTGGAGACGGCGGCGGTGTTCCGCACCGTGAGCGGGTCGCCTGCGTTCGGCATCACCGCCGGCTCGCCAGGTGGGGCAGCACCCGCCCTGGACTTCTCGGTCAGCCAGGCCCGCAAGCAGCAGGTGGTCGAACAGCTGTTCAACGGTCTCTCCGGGCTGTTGAAAGGACGCGGTGTCACCGTGTTCAACGGGCGCGGAACCATGCTCCCCGGCCATCGGGTGCAGATCGCTGGCAACGACGGATCGACCACGGAGATCGCCGGCACCCACGTGGTACTGGCCGCCGGATCGGTGCCCCGCACCATTCCCGGGTTCGACGTCGACGGGGAACTGGTGATGACCTCCGACGAGGTGCTGGCGCTCGAGAGGCTGCCGTCCTCGGTGGCCGTGGTCGGGGGCGGCGCCATCGGCTGCGAGTTCGCCTCGCTCCTGAGCGACTTGGGGAGCACGGTCACCGTGTTCGAGGCGTTGCCGGCGATCCTCAACGGCTGCGACGAGGACGTGGTCAGAACGGTGGCCCGCTCCTTCCGCAAGCGGGGCATCGACGTAAAGGTGGGCGTGCAGCTCCAGGGGCACACCCCTGATCCGTCCGGGAAGGGCACGGTGGTCCTGTTCGGCGACGGTGAGAAGCTCGCGGTCGACGCGGTGGTGGTGTCGGTGGGCCGCCGCCCCCTGACCGAGGACCTGGTGGCCGCGGGTACCGGCGTGGTGGTGGACGACCGGGGGTTCGTGGTCACCGACCCCACCATGCGGACCGACGCCGAGGGAGTGTGGGCGGTGGGTGACCTGGTGGCGGGAGCTCCCCAGCTGGCCCATGTCGGGTTCGCCCAGGGCATTGTGGTGGTCAAGAGCATCCTGGGGGAGCCGGTCGTCCCGGTGGACTACGGGCGGGTGCCCTGGGCCATCTACTGCCATCCCGAGGTGGCGTTCGCGGGGATGACCGAGACAGCGGCCAAGGAGGCCGGGTACGACGTGGTGGTGAAGAAGGATCCGTTCGGTGGCAACAGCCGGGCCCGGATCATCGGCGACACCGAGGGACTGGTCAAGATCGTGGCCGAGCGACTGCCCGACGGTTCCACCGGGAGGATCCTCGGTGTCCACATGGTCGGGCCCTGGGTCACCGAGCAGCTGGGAGCCGGCTACCTCGCCGTCAATTGGGAAGCCACCGCCGATGAGGTGGCCCAGTTCATCCAGCCGCACCCGTCCCTGTCCGAGACGTTCGGCGAGACGGTGCTGGCACTGACCGGAAGGGGCCTCCACCTTGCCTGATGTGACCATGCCGCAGCTCGGCGAGACGGTGACCGAAGGGACCATCACGAAATGGTTCAAGTCGGTCGGTGACCAGGTGGCCCGGGACGAACCGCTCTTCGAGGTGTCGACCGACAAGGTCGACTCCGAGGTCCCTTCCCCGGCCGAAGGCGTCCTGACCGAGATTCTGGTGGAGGAGGGGGCCACCGTAGACGTCGGGGCGCGGTTGGCCGTCATCGGCGACGGCCCGGGATCCAACGGGACCGCACCCCCGGCGGGGGAATCGTCACCCCAGCCATCGCCGCCGCCTGAGGTGACGCCGACCGCCACTGTCGAGCGTGTCACCGAGCCAACCGAACAGCCGACCGCGCCTCGGCCCGGCAATGGGACCGCCGATTCCCGCGCCCACGCCCCGGCCGCCGCACCGGTCGGGGTGACCACCAGCCCGGTGAGCGGGAGCGGGGAGGGCCTGGTGCTGTCGCCGGTGGTGCGCAGGCTCCTCGACGAGCACGACATCGACCCGTCCACGGTGACCGGCACGGGACTCGGTGGTCGGATTACCCGGAGCGATGTCGAGGCGGTGATCGCGCAACGCCCGGCGGCGGGTCCTCGTAACGGGCGGGCCGAGCCTGCGCCGGTCCCGAGCATGGCCGACCGTCCGCGGCCCGCAGCCGCCCCCCAGCCGGAGCGATCCGGAGCGATGTCATCCGCCGACCACGACGAGATCGTGCCCTTCACCAACATCCGCCGCCGCACCGCGGAGCACATGGTCCGGTCCAAGGCAACCTCGGCCCACACGTTGATGGTCAAGGAGATCGACTACGAGCGGGTCGAGCAGGTGAGGCGGTCCCACGGCGAGCGATTCAAGGCCGACGAGGGATTCAGCCTCAGCTACCTACCGTTCGCGGCCCGGGCGGCGGTGGAGGCGCTGGCGGAGTTCCCCCATCTCAACGCCTCGGTGGGCGACGACGCCCTCATCATCCACCACGACATCAACCTGGGGATCGCCGTCGATCTCGACAACGAGGGACTGATCGTGCCGGTGGTGCACAATGCGGAGGAGCTCAACCTCCTGGGCATGGCTCGTCGCATCCGTGATGTCGCCGAGCGGGCCCGGACCAAGCGGCTGAGTCTGGATGACATCAGTGGAGGCACCTTCTCCATCACCAACGCCGGGCCCTTCGGCACGCTGATCACCGGTGCCATCATCAACCAGCCCCAGGTGGCCATCTTGTCCACTGACGGCGTGACCAGAAGGCCGGTGGTGGTGGCGTTGGACGACGGTACCGAGTCCATCGCCATCCACTCGGTCGGCCTGGTCGCCATGACCTTCGACCACCGGGCCGTCGACGGCGCCTACGTGGCCCGCTACCTGGCCCGGTTGTCCGAGGTCCTCAATGGCCGCGACTGGGCCGGCGAGCTCTAGGTCCCCGGTGCCAGCCGACACGCCGACCGATCACCGATGAGGGTGCGCTGGCTGGGACGCGTCCCGTACCGGGAGGCGTGGGCCCTGCAGCGGGCGGTCAGCCGGCGCTCGGTCGAGGACTACCTGCTGCTGTTGGAGCACCCGCCCGTGTACACCCTCGGCGCCAACGGCGACATCGATCATGTGCTGGTCGAACCGGCATCGGTGGGAGTCGAGATGGTCCGGGTCGACCGCGGCGGTGACGTCACCTACCACGGACCCGGCCAGCTGGTCGGCTACCCCCTGCTCACCGTGGGCCCCGGGCCCCAGCACGGGCCCGCCCACGTGCGACGGGTGGAGCAGGTCATCATCGATGCCCTCGTCGCCTTGGGGGTCCCCGCCGCCGCGGTGGGACGACTCCCGAGCTACCCCGGCGTGTGGGTGGGCCTCGACGAGCCAGGTGGTGCCGGGAGGCCGGGACCGCGGAAGATCTGCGCCATCGGCGTCCGCATCTCGAAGGGTCGGACCACCCACGGCTTCGCCCTCAATGTGGACCCCGACCTCTCGATGTTCGACCACATCGTCCCCTGTGGCATCGCCGACATGCCGGTCACCTCGATGGCGGCCGAGGGGTACGGCGCCCCCCTGGCCGAGGTGGTTGATGCGGTGGTCGGCTCGGCCCGGGCCATCTTCGGCGGGGCCGGTGACATCCAGCGGGTGAGCGACGGTGCCCGGGCTGGTTCTCCGCCGGCTGAGGCCGACGGAGAACAAGGGCCACCCGCCAGCCACCAGGGAGCGGCACCGGTGGCCGTCTCCCTCGACCGCCGGCGCCCCGGAGGCCGGCCGCTCGACCGGCGCCTCCTCCGATCGGGGGTCGATCCGGCGGCGGGACGGCCGTTGCGCGAACGCAAGCCCCCCTGGCTGCGGGTGAAGGCCCATATGGGCGACGACTACCTCGGGCTCCGCCACGGCCTCCGCGATCTCGAGCTGGTGACGGTGTGCGAAGAGGCGGGCTGTCCCAACATCTACGAGTGTTGGTCCGACGGGACCGCCACCTTCATGATCAACGGGTCGCGCTGCACCCGTTCCTGTGGGTTCTGCCAGGTGGGCACCGGCCGTGCCCTCCCCCTCGATGCCGGCGAGCCCGACCGGGTGGCGGAGGCCGTGCAGCGGATGGGCCTGGCCCACGCGGTGATCACCTGCGTGGCCCGGGACGACCTGTCCGACGGCGGCGCCCAGGGCTTTGCCCACACCATCGCCGCCATCAGGAGCCGGGTTCCCCGGACCACCGTCGAGGTGCTCATCGCCGACTGCAAGGGCGACGAGGTCTCACTGCGCACCGTCTTCGATGCACGACCCGACATCCTCAATCACAACATCGAGACGGTGGCCCGGCTCCAGCGGGCGGTGCGACCCTCGGCCGGCTACGCCCGGAGCCTGAGTGTGCTGGCCCGGGCCAAGGATGCCGGGCTCACCACCAAGTCGGGGATCATCGTCGGCATGGGCGAGCACCCCGACGAGGTGCTCGCCACCCTCGCCGACCTGCGGGCGGTGGGAGCGGACATCGTCACCGTCGGGCAGTACATCCGGCCGAGCCGGGACCACCTTCCGGTGGCCCGGTGGTGGGCTCCCGACGAGTTCGAAACGATCCGGGTGGCCGGGATGGCCATGGGCTTCTCCCACGTGCAGGCGTCGCCACTGACTCGATCGAGCTATCACGCTCGGGAGGCCGCCGAGGCAACGGCCGGCGGGGTGACCA
Organism: uncultured Acidimicrobiaceae bacterium; assembly: GCA_963774885.1. Taxonomy (GTDB): domain Bacteria; phylum Actinomycetota; class Acidimicrobiia; order Acidimicrobiales; family RAAP-2; genus Bog-756. Next base: position 1,528,250 of record CAVZGQ010000001.1, on the reverse strand, counting down.
CGGCCACGGTACCCGGTCCCGGCTCACCCGCGGCTGGCATGCCAGCGGCCTCGTCCCGGTGAGTCGATGGTGACCGCCTTGTCCGAGGCGGCCGTGGCGTGGCGCGTCGAGCGCATCGACCGGGTGCGTGGCCGCATGGCCGAGCTCGGTGTGGACGCCCTCCTCCTCTCGCACGGTGCCGACCTCCCCTGGCTGACCGGCTATCGGGCGATGCCCCTCGAGCGGCTGACCATGTTGGTGCTCCCCGCGGTGGGGGATGCCGTGCTGGTGGTTCCCGTCCTGGAGGCCCCCCGGGTGGCTGCCGCCGACACGCTCTTCACGGTCGCGGCCTGGTCCGACGCCGAGGACCCGATCGACCTGGTCGTCTCGCTCCTGCCCCGGGCAGGAGGAGGTGCGCGGCGACTGGCCATCTCCGATCGCGCCTGGACCACCACCGTGCTGGCGTTGCAGCGCCGGGTGCCGGCGACAGAGTGGGTCGAGGCCTCCACCGTCACCGCCCCCATCCGGGCGGTCAAGGACGCCTCGGAGCTGGGGGCATTGCGGCTGGCCAGTGCGGCTGCCGACCGGGTGGCCGCCAGGCTGCAAGCCGGGGAGATCGGATTGGTCGGCCGAACCGAGGCGGAGGTTTCTGCACGGCTCGCCACCCTCCTGATCGCCGAGGGCCACCACCAGGTCAACTTCGCCATCGTCGGGAGCGGGCCCAATGCCGCCAGCCCGCATCACGAGGCGGGCGCCCGGGTCATCGGACGGGGTGAGACGGTGGTGTGCGACTTCGGAGGCGCTTACTCGGTCGACGGTGACGTCGGCTACTGCTCGGACATCACCCGCACAGTGGTGACCGGGCAACCCTCCCCCCAGGTCGAGGAGTGCTACGACGTTCTGCGCGCCGCCCAGCGCCAGGCGGTGTCCTCGGCCTGCTCGGGGGTCCGTGCCGATCACGTCGACCAGGTGGCCAGGGGGATCATCGAGGACGCTGGATTCGGCGACCTCTTCGTCCATCGAACCGGTCACGGCATCGGCATCGAGGAGCACGAGGACCCCTATCTGGTCGCCGGCAACGGCGAGCACCTGCGCCCCGGCCATGCCTTCTCCGTGGAGCCGGGCATCTACTGGCCCGGACGCTTCGGCATGCGGTTGGAGGACATCGTGGTGATCGGTGACGACGGGGGACCGGAGCCGCTCAACGTCGTCGACCACGATCTGATCGTGGTCGACGGGTAGGGGAATCGGGTGGACCTGGGCATCGGCGGGAAGGCGGCATTGGTGGTCGCCGGGTCGAGGGGTCTCGGTCGGGCCACCGCCGAGGCACTGGCCGAGGAGGGGGTGCGGGTGATGCTCTCCTCTCGAAACCAGACCGCCCTCAACGAGGCCCAGGCATCGATGCGGGCCCGGGGGTACGACGTGGACGCCCGTGCGGCCGACATCACTGATCCTTCCGCCCCGGCCATGCTTGTCGACACCACCGTCCAGGCATTCGGGGCCATCGACATCGTGATCGCCAACGCCGGCGGGCCGCCGCCTGCGAGTGCTTTGGACCTCGACGACGCCATGCTCGACGACGCACTCAACGCCAACCTCAAGTCGGCGGTGCGCTTGGCGCGGGCGGCGATACCGTCCATGCGCCGTCAGGGATGGGGTCGGGTCTGTTGCATCACCTCGTACTCGGTGGTCCAGCCCATTCCCACGCTGGCCCTCTCCAACACGGCCCGGGCCGGACTGTGGGCATGGGTGAAGACTGCCGCCCACGACCTGGGAGCCGAGCAGAGTGGGGTCACCGTGAACCTGATCTGTCCGGGACCGCACGCCACCGACCGCATGCGAGAACTTGGTGGCACCGGGGTGATGGGTGACCCGGCGGAATTCGGCCGGGTGGCGACGTTCCTCTGCTCGCGGCCGGCTGGCTTCATCAACGGCGCCGCCGTGGTGGTCGACGGCGGGGCCACCCTGGCCCTGTAACTCACGGGGAGGCCGGTAGGTCGCTCGCCGACGAGCCGGCCAGGCGTTGCCTGGTGTCGTGCCTGTTCCACAACCGGCGTTGCAGCATGAGGGTGAGCACTCCCACGACGAGGAGGATCCCGACGTTGAGCAGGAGCTGCTCAGTCGCTCCCCGTGTCTCGCTCCATTGCCCGAAGGACGCCGAGAGCCCCATGTAGGCAGCGGCGGGAATGGTGGTGACCGAGATGAAGACCCCGATCAGCGCGCTGGTCCGGGCCTGGAGGATCGACACCACCCCTACGATGCCGGCGATCACGGCGACCACTACCGAATAGAGGTCCGGCTTGCTGATGAGGTTGGCCACTGGGCGGATCCCCAGCGTGTACTGATGAGGGGCACCGACGGTTCCGCGGATGGCCAGGCCGAAGAGCAACGAGGCGGCGATGGCCATGGCGAATCCGACCGCCAAGGCCACCGCCCCCCGCTTGACCGGGCGGGCACTGCGCTCGGTGATGCCCAGCGCCGCTCCCAGGAGGGCGTTGTACTCCGGCCCGACCACCATGGCCGCCACGATGAGGATCTGCGAGTTGGTGAGGATGCCGACCGTGGCGATCAGGCCTGCACTCACCAACAGCAGAAAGAAGCTGAAGGGATAGCTGGCGTTGGCTCGAATGGTGGCGTCGACCACATCCCATACCGGTGCGATCTCGCGATCGCTGACCATCGGCTTGACCATCTCCCGGTGGGAGCGGATGACCGCGGCCTCCAGTTTCTCGACGGTGAGGGGGCCACGCTGTCTCGGGCCGAGTTGCTCCAGCCGGTGGACCATCTCACTGGCTACCTCCGGTGTCAGGTAGCAGTCGACCACGTCCCCGTCGGGGAAGCGGGCCGAACCGGGGAGGACGGTGACGTTGACGGCGCCGGTGCAGTCGCCGAGGAGCTCGACAATGCCCTCGGTGCTACCGGCCGGGCTGACCATGCGGATGTGGAACATGCGTCTCCGTGCTCGCCGACGAACAGGGCGGTACGCCCTGGCCCCGACTAGACGCTACCGATGGTGACCCCCGGGGCGGGTGATGCCGCGCCCGGTCGTCGGAACGCGGCATGGTGGCGTGCCCGTCCCGCGAACGGGCGGTCTCCCAGGAGATGGAGGGATGGATGGCCGTCAGAGGCCGGGTGTCGTGTATGTTCGTCGTGTCGGCAAGGGAGGTCCATGATGAACGGCGTGATCTTTGGGCTGGACGGCGTGCTCGTCCTTCTCATTGCGCTGGTAACACTCATCTTCCCGATCTGGGCGCTCGTCGACTCGATCTCGCGGCCAACGGCTGCCTTCACAGCGGCTGGATCGTCGAAGGGCATGTGGATCGTACTGATCGTTCTTTTCTGGCTCTTCACTGGCATCATCGGCGTCGTGCTCTCCATCGTGTACTTGGTGTCGATTCGGCCCCGGGTAGCGGCCGTGATGCCCTGACTGGGCGATGCCCACGAGTCGCTCCTAGCGATCGGCGGCACTCCAAGCCGCTCAGGATGAGGGAACCGGGCGCCGGAGGCAAGCAGAGATGTCCCTGCTGTCTACTGTCCCTGCTGTCTAGTAGTCCGCAGTCCGGACCCGACGGTTACGACGGGCTCACAACACGCCCCGTCTGTTTCGGGCCACAGCGGGGTGGGACGCACGGCATGGGTGCCGATCGGCCACAGTCGAGAGGAGCCACTGAGCCGACGATCAGGGACCGTCGCACTGATTCCTCTCCACATCGGCAAGAATGCTTCGCAATGGCGTTCGGTCAGCAGCCAGGTCCCCCGGCATCGTCAAAGCAGGTGAGGGAATTGCTGGCCCTCCTCAATGAGGCCGGCCACACGGACTTCCGCGATGCACGCGGTCCAATGGGGTTCACCCAGCGTCAGGCCGCAGGCAAGTTCGCTCGCCACGAAGCGGCGGCGTTCATCGTCCAGTTACTGGACGCGGAGTCCGATGGAAGTACGCAAGTGGCGGCGGCGCCATTGCGGCAGTCCGCCCACGAACAACTGATGGGGCGGATGTCTTCCGAGCAGCTCGCCGGGGAGCTCCGTCGCCGAGGTTGGACCACTATCGAGCCCTGAATCGCCGGCGATGGGGGCTTCCCTGACCAGGTTAGGGTTATCCAATGAGCGAGGCCTTGACCCCATCCCCGGTGCTGGAACTGTTCGTCCGCTGCGTTCGAGAGCAGTTTCCAAAGGATGAGGCTGGCAAGACCGAGCGATTCGCGGAGGCGATCTCGACATCGACCTCGGATGCCGATTCAAAGCGAGCAAGACGCTGCTTTCATTGGGCATTCGCCATGGCCGACGATAAGGACCAATCTCACCCCAGGTGGCGTGAGATCAAGGAACTCCATCAAGAGTGGAAGGACACCTGGTTCGGGTTGGAGTTCGGCCTGACCGGCAATCAGGGCGTGAAACGGCACCCAGGTGAGGACATGCACATCCAATGGGTTGAGAGTGCCATTGCAGTAGCGAAAGCGCTTGGCGAAGAAGACGGCTGGGACAAGTCACCCTGGGAGGAACTCCTGAGCGAGCTCGTCGAGATGGCTGCCTGAGCGAGGGAGGGAGGCTGGGAGCAATGAAACGTGACGAGTTGGCCCGCCCCCTCCTCCGAGCCAAGGATCTCGCCGACACCAGGTATTTCGAGCAACTGACGGTGGCGGACCTGGCCACCGTCGCCGACATGTCACCGTCGCACTTCAGTCGGGGGTTCAGCGAAACGTTCGGCGAGTCACCCCACCAGTACCTCTTGACGCGGCGTCTGGAACGGGCGGCGACCCTGCTGCGGACGAGCGACTGGTCGGTGGCCAGGATCTGCTTCGCCGTCGGTTGGAACAGCGTGGGCTCGTTCACCACCAGCTTTCATCGGGTGTTCGGCCAGAGCCCGACCGCATACCGCACATCCTTCCCGCCTGCCGGTGCGTGGCTCCGGATCCCTCGCTGTATCGCGCAAGCGTACGGCCGGCCCCAAAACCGCACGTTTCGAGAAGACGCTGCGCCTAGGGCCTCTTAGGATCGACACCAAAGCGGTCGAACCAGGAGGACGCCATGATCAGGATCGCCAACGCACAGTTCTGGGTTCAGGACCAGGACGAAGCGCTCGCCTTCTATACCCAGACGCTCGGCTGGGAGGTTCGAGCCGATGTGACAATGGAGGCGTGGAACTTTCGGTGGCTGTGCGTAGGTCCCAGCGGACAGGACGATGTCGGCCTGGTCCTCATGCCTGTGCCTGGACCACCGATGCTCGACTCGGGCGACAGCGGGCAACTAGCTGCACTGGTCGCCAAAGGTGGCGGTGGGACCCTGTTCCTCGAGACTGACGATTGCCAGGCAACCTACGACGAGCTGACCGAGCGTGGTGTCATGTTCAACGACCCCCCGACCCCCCAGGCGTACGGAATCGATACGTCGTTTCGGGATCCGTCTGGGAACAACATCCGGCTCACCCAGGTCCTCGAGTTCGATCCGACGCGGAGCTGACCACAGCCATCGCCACCGTCCCCAACGGGTTGCCCGGTCCTTCCGGACCTGCGCTGTGGCGTGGTCGCTACGCGGTGGCGTCGTCGTCTGCGGCGTCGGCGGCAGGCACCGGCGGCGGGGGCGGCGGCTGCGCCAGGGGCGGGAGCGAGGACATCGACGGTGGCGGCGAAGGTGCCAGGTAGGGGGTGGCGGGAATGGGGAGGTGCGGGCCACCCTGCCCGGTGGCCGCGGCGGGGTGGGATGACGGGGGACGGTGACTCACCGACTCGACCTGGTCGAAGGCTGGCACCGGGCTGGCCGGTGACCGGTCGACGACCCCGAACGATGACGGGACCGCCATGGCCGGGGGCGTAGTCGGCGATGCCTCATTGCGCCCCCCGGACCGACCGGGTGCTACGAACGAAGGGGCGAGCGGCCGAGCGCTCGACGCCACCGTGTTCTCCATCAAGGTACTGCCGGCGGTGCCGAATCGGGCGACATCGAAATCGTAGAAGCCGGAACTGGCTGCGCGTCTCATCTTCTGGTCGTGGGCGCGCTTCATGCGGATGACCAGCAACAGGACGACGATGAACGCGGCGAAGCCGAGGAGCCCGACTTCGATCGAGATCCCATGACCCACAGCAGCCGTCTGGTGGAGCGCACTGGTCAGCATCCCCGGTAATTCTACCTGACCGGGTGCCGTTAACGCACTAACTATCTGAAGCGGCCACAGCGAGGGCTGGGTGATGTCGGGCTCCGGCGGACGGGCCCGAGCCGGTCAGGCCACGAAGTACTTGGCGCTGGGGTGGTGGCAGATGATGGCCGTGGTCGACTGTTCGGGGTGAAGCTGGAAGCCTTCGCTGACCTCGACCCCGATCCGGTCGGCGCCGAGCAGTTCGACCACCTTGGCGTTGTCCTCGAGGGCGGGACAGGCCGGGTAGCCCCATGAGTACCGGCCCCCTCGGTACTTCTGGCGGAACAGGCCGGTCAGGGTGGGACCGTCCTCGTCGGCGAACCCGAGCTCCTCGCGGATCCGTCGATGCCAGTACTCGGCCAGCGCCTCGGCCATCTCCACGCCGAGGCCGTGGAGGAACAGGTAGCGCTGGTACTCGTTTTCGGCGAACAGTCGGGCTGCCTCCTCCGAGACCCTCGACCCCATGGTCACCACCTGGAAGCTGGCCCAGTCGGGCTCACCGGAGGCGAGCGACCGGAAGAAGTCGCTGATGCACAACCATGGGTCCTCGGGCTGGCGGGGGAAGCTGAACCGCATCAACTCGTTGGTCCGGGTCTCGTCGGTGAAGAGGACCAGGTCGTCGCCATCGGCATTGGCGGGGAAGTGCCCCCACGCCACCTGGGGCACCAGCAACTGCCCCGACTTGGCGTTGGCCAGCTGCTCTCGCAACAGGCTGCGGACCCGCTCCTTGAAGGCGGGGTCGTTCTCGCCCTTTTCGGGACGGAACCCCCACTGATTGCGGAACAGCGCCGTCTCGTTGAGGAACTCGGCCACCTCGTCGATGGCCATGCCCTTGGCCACCCGACTGCCCAAAAACGGCGGCTTGAATACCGGGTTGTCGGTGGCCACCTCCGGTGATCGGGTCGGCAGCGCCTCGCCCCGCTCCCGGGCCTCGGCGGCGGCCTGCTTGCGAAGCTCGCTCTTGCGGGGCCCGAGGTCGCGGCCGCCGATGGCAGTTCCGAACTCGGGGTCGTCGTCACCGGATTTGGTCAGTTCGACCAGCCGGTCCATGGTGTGCAGACCCTCGAAGGCGTCCTTGCCGTAGAAGAGCCGCCCGTCATAGACCTTGCGCAGATCGCGCTCGACGTAGGTGCGCGTGAGGGCGGCGCCTCCGAGGATCACCGGGATGTGGGACAGGCCGCGGCGGTTGAGCTCCTCGAGGTTGTCGCGCATGATCAACGTGGACTTGACCAGCAGCCCGCTCATGCCGATGGCATCGGCGTTGTGCTCCTCGAGAGCGCTGACCATGTCGGCGATCCCTACTTTGATCCCGAGGTTCTTCACCGTGTAGCCGTTGTTGGTGAGGATGATGTCGACCAGGTTCTTGCCGATGTCGTGCACGTCGCCTTTGACCGTGGCCAGCACCATCACCCCCTTGCCACCCTGGTCGGCCTTCTCCATGTGCGGCTCGAGGTAGGCCACCGCTGTCTTCATGGTCTCGGCCGACCCGAGCACGAAGGGCAGTTGCATCTCGCCGGATGCGAACAGCTCACCGACCGTCTTCATGCCGGCGAGGAGGAAGTCGTTGATGATGATCAGCGGGGTATGGCCGCCGGCCATCGCCTCGTCGAGGTCGGCTTCGAGGCCGTTGCGGTCGCCATCGACGATCCGCTGTTCGAGTCGGCGCTCGACCGTCCAGTCGGAGCGGTCCTCGGCGGCCACCGCCGACGAGGCGGACGCCCCCTCGAAGATGGACAGGAGCTCGGTCAAGGGGTCGTAGCCGTCGTGGCGACGGTCGTAGACCAGGTCGAGGCAGACTTCTCGCGCCCGCTCGTCGATCTTCGACAGGGGCAGGATCTTCGAAGCATGGACAATGGCGGCATCGAGCCCCGCCTCCACGCACTCGTGGAGGAAGACCGAGTTGAGTACCTGGCGGGCCGCGGGATTGAGCCCGAACGAGACGTTGGACAGGCCGAGGATGGTGTAGACGCCGGGAAGCTCGGCCTTGATGCGGCGGATCCCCTCGATGGTCTCGATGCCGTCCTTGCGGCTCTCCTCCATCCCGGTGGACAGGGGGAGGGCCAGGGCGTCGAAGAGGAGGTCCTGTGGCCGCAGCCCGTACCGCTCGGTGGCGATGTCATGGATGGCAGTGGCGGCTCGCACCTTCCAGTCCGCGGTGCGAGCCTGTCCTTCGGTGTCGATGCACGTGCACACCACCGCCGCCCCGAACTCCTTGGCCAAGGTGAGGAACGAGTCGAGACGGGTGCCGGGATCGTCGCCCTCTTCGAGGTTGACCGAATTGATCACCGCCCGCCCGCCGATCCAGGACAGTGCGGTCTCCACCACCGGCGCCTCGGTGGAGTCGACCATCAAGGGTGCGGTGGACTGGGTGGCGAAACGAGAAGCGACCTGCTCCATGTCGGCCACTCCGTCGGCACCGGTGTAGTCGACGCAGACGTCGATGAGGTGGGAGCCCTCCTTCACCTGCTCGCGGGCCATGGCCACGCAGGTCTCCCAGTCGGCCTCGAGCATGGCCTCGCGGAACTTCTTGGAGCCGTTGGCGTTGGTGCGCTCGCCGACCACGAGGAACGAGGTGTCCTGTTCGAAGGGGACCTGGGTATAGATCGAGGCGGCCCCGTACTCGGGCTCGGGCGGTCGCCGGTCAGGGGTGAGATCAGCGCAGGCCCCGACGACCGCGGCCAGGTGGGCGGGAGTGGTGCCACAGCACCCACCGATCACCGAAACGCCCAGTTCGCTCACGAACTGACGATGGAACTCGGCCAGTTGCTCGGGAGTCAGGTCATAGTGCATGGCACCATCGACCACCGACGGCAGTCCGGCATTGGGCAGGCAGGACACAGGAACGGTGGCGTGTCCGGTGAGATGGCGGAGCGGCTCGAACATCTCGGCCGGCCCGGTGGCGCAGTTGAGCCCGATCAGGTCGACGTCCATGGCCTCGAGGGCACAAAGGGCGGCACCGACCTCGGTGCCGGGGAGCATGGTGCCGGTCAGTTCGATGGTCACCTGGGTCTGGACGGGGAGATACCGTCCAGCCGCTTTCATCGCTCGCCGGGCGCCGTTGATGGCCGACTTGGCCTGCAACAGGTCGAACACCGTCTCGATGAGGATCAGGTCCACGCCCCCCTCGATGAGCGCCGCAGCCTGTTCCTCGTAGGCGTCGCGCAGGTCCGCGTAGGGGATCTGGCCGAGGGTGGGGAACTTGGTCCCCGGGCCGATGCTCCCGGCCACCCACCGGGGGCGGTCCGGAGTGCTGAAGTCGTCCGCCGCCCCGCGGGCCAGCGCGACCGCGGCCAGGTTCAGCTCCCGTACCCGGTGGCCCTGGTCGTACTCGGCCAGCACCGGTGCGAAGGCCCCGAAGGTATCGGTCTCGACCACATCGCACCCGACCTCGAAGAACGACCGGTGGACTCGGTCCACCACGTCCGGGCGGCTGATCACCAACAGCTCGTTGCACCCCTCGAGATCGGGGCCACCGAAGTCATCCGCAGTCAGCTCGGCCAATTGCAGGTTGGTCCCCATGGCGCCGTCGAAGACGACCACCCGCTGGGAGACGGCCTCGAGATAGCTGGACGACGTGGTTGGGCGTGGGGTCATGACCCCTCAAGGCTACCGGGGACCCGTGTGGCCGCCGGCAACCACCCCCGATTTCTCACGCACGGTGACGGGTGGAGGCGGCCATCCCCGAGCCGGAGCGGGGTAGGTCGGGCAGCGGCGATGTCGTTTAGCATCGACCCGGTGACCAACGGCGTGGTGAAGATCTATACGAAGACCGGCGACGACGGAACGACCGGGCTCCTGTATGGAGGACGGGTGGGGAAGGACTCGGTGGTCATGCAGATCACCGGGACGGTGGACGAGGCCCAGGCTGCCATGGGCCTGGCCCGGGCCGAGGCGGTACCGGCTTCCGAGCTCGACAGCCTGCTCACCGAGCTCGAGCGGGACCTCTATGTGCTGATGGCCGAGACGACCACCGACCCGTCCCATCGCGCCAAGCTGACCGCGGGCAAGACCCTGGTTACCGCCGAGATGGTCACCGGCCTCGAGCGGCATATCGACGAGTTGAAGGACCGGTTCGCCATGCCCACCGATTTCGTCGTGCCCGGTGCCAACCGGGCATCGGCCGCCCTGGACCTGGCTCGCACCGTGGTCCGGCGGGCCGAGCGCCTGCTGGCCTCCGCCCCGATCGAAGGTTCGCTCGCCGGCCCCTATCTCAACCGCCTGTCCGACCTGCTCTGGGCCATGGCTCGATGGGCTGAGGGAGAGGAGCACCTCCTGGCGCGGGGCACGTCCCGGCGGAAAACGGCGACATGAACGTCGTGGCCTCGAGCGCCGAGGCCCTCCCAGCGGGCCTGACCGCGGTGGGGGTGCCGGTGTGGTCGCACCAGGACGGGCCCCTCCCGGCGGTCCCCCGGGAAGGGGTGCCCGAGCGGCTTGGCGTGCCCGACAGGCTCGATGCCGCCTGGTGCACGCGACACGGATTCACCGGCACGGTGGGCCAGACCCTCACCCTGCCCGCAGCCGGGGTCGGGTCGGTCTCGGCGATCGAGGGCGGATCGGGACCGCCGTCGCACGTGGTCCCCGATGCGGAGGTGACCCTGGTCGGCGTGGGCAACTCCTCCTTGTTGTCCGGTGACCGGGGACTCGAGTCGCTTCGCCGAGCGTCGGCTGCCTTCGTCCGCGCTGCAGGCCAGGGTGGTTCGGCGGTGTTCCTCTTGCCCGAGGCTGCCGATCTCGACGTCGAGGGGGCGGCCACCGCCGTGGCCGAGGGCGCGGCCCTCGCCTCGTACCGCTTGACGCCTATCGCACCGGGGAGAACCCGGGAGCACTGGAGGCGCTGGCCATCGTCGGGGGGGCATCGGACGGCCCCCACGTCGCCGCCGGGGTCGCCCGGGGAACCCGGGTGGCCGAATCGGTCGCCTTGGCCCGTGACCTGGTCAACGAGCCGCCGAGTTCGCTCACCCCTGAGCGGTTTGCCGACACCTTCGTGCGACGCTTTGCCGACGTCGCCGGGGTCTCCGTCGAGGTGTGGGACGAAGGGCGGATCGAGGCCGAGCGCCTCGGTGGACTGCTGGGCGTGGCCAGGGGTTCGGCGCAGCCGCCCCGGTTGGTGCGGGTCGAATACCGGCCTGCCGACCCCGTCGAGGTCGACGGCCGGGTGCCGCACCTGGCGTTGGTCGGCAAGGGGATCACCTTCGACTCCGGCGGCCTCTCACTCAAGACGGCAACCGGCATGGAGACCATGAAGACCGACATGGGCGGGGCCGCCGCGGTGATGTGTGCCGTCGATGCCGCCATTGCCCTGGGTGCCCGCATCCGGATCACCGCCTTCACCCCGCTGACAGAGAACATGCCCGGTGGATCGGCGACCAAGCCCGGCGACGTCCTCACCACCCGCAACGGAAAGACCATCGAGGTGCTCAACACCGATGCCGAGGGCCGCCTGGTTCTGGCCGACGGACTGGCGCTGGCAGTCGAGGTGACCCGGACGCCATCGTGGACGTGGCCACCCTGACCGGCGCTGCCGTGGTGGCGCTGGGGAAGGAGATCGCCGGGCTGCTGGGGAACGACGACATCCTCATCGGCCAGGTACGTGCTGCCGGAGAACGGGTCGGCGAGCCCCTCTGGCCCCTCCCGCTACCCGACGACTACCGCAGCCACATCGAGTCAGAGATCGCTGACATGCGCAACGTGGGGCGCCCCGGCCAGGCCGGGAGCCACCTCGGCGGCCCTGTTGCTTCGCGAGTTCGTCGGTGAGATGCCCTGGGCCCACCTGGACATCGCCGGTCCGGCCCGTTCGGATGAGAACCAGCCGCTACCTCAGCAAGGGCGGCACCGGATTCGGTGTCCGCACCCTGGTCGCGCTGACCACCTCCGACTCCTTTGCCGCCACGCTGGTGCGAGGCAGGCAGGAGTCACTCGGGGAGGAGTAGGGCCCGGTGACATCACCGACCGATGAGGGCGCGGCCGGGGCCCGCGGTCGGTGGTCTCGCTGGGGTACGTTCGTCTCGTGAAGATCGCAGTCCTCGGTGCGGGCTCGTGGGGCACCACGGTCGCCTCGCTGGTGGCCCCGCGGCACGACACGGTGCTGTGGGCCAGGAATCCCGACGTGGCCAAGATCGTCAACACCGAGCACACCAACTCGACCTACCTGCCCGGGTTCGGGTTGGCCCCCGAGTTGTCGGCCACCGCTGACCTCGACGAGGCGGTGTGCGACGCGGACCTGGTGGTGGTCGGGGTCCCCACCTCCGGCTTCCGCACCGTGCTCGAGGAGGCTCGCCTCGTGCATGCGCCCGTGGATCCCGGTGGTCAGCCTGTCCAAGGGACTGGAGAAGGGCTCGCACCTGCGGATGACCGAAGTCATCAAGCAGGTGGTCCCGGGTCATCCGGTGGCCGCCCTCACCGGTCCCAACATCGCCACCGAGATCATGTCGGGGAAGGCGGCGGCGGCGGTCATCGCCACCGAGGATCTCGAAGTGGCCAGCGCCATCCAGAAGGTGTTCACTCGCGGCCTGTTCCGCGTCTACCTCAACGACGACCTCATCGGCTGCGAGATGGGCGGGGCACTGAAGAACGTCATCGCCATCGCCGCCGGCATCGGGGAGGGCCTGGGGGTGGGCGACAACACCCGTGCCGCGGTGATGTCACGCGGCCTGGCCGAGCTGACCCGTCTCGGTGTGGCCATGGGGGCGCAACCGCTCACCTTCGCCGGCCTGGCCGGCATGGGCGACCTGATCGCCACCTGCATGAGTCCCCACAGCCGCAACCGCGCCGTGGGTGAGCATCTGGGCCGGGGCCGGAAGCTCGAGGACATCCTGGCCGAGATGCACATGGTGGCCGAAGGGGTGAAGACGGCGACGGTGGCCTTGGAGCTCGCCGAGCGGCACGGGCTCGCCCTGCCCATCTGCACGATGATCGACAAGGTGGTCAAGGGCGAGATCGAGCCATCCGGGGCGTACTGGGGTCTCACCCCGGCCGGTCATGAGGGCGACCCCGGCTGAGCCGGTCGCCCAGGTCCGGCGCTTGACAGACCGGCTCGTCCCCGGAGCCGAGATGTCTTCGCCTCACCCGGCACCTGGGTACGCGGAATGCAGGGGCGTCTCCGGCCTCCGTCCGCCCGAAGGGGGAGTGTCGTCATGGGTCGATTTCGTCTGGCCAGGATGTGCCTGGCCCTGCTGGCCCCGGTGGGCTCGGCGGCAGCGGTCGGGGTAGTCGGCGGGTCGGCACCGGCCGGCGCTGCTGCCGCGTCTCGGTCCCCAGTGCACCTTCAATGGGAGTGCGCTGCCCATCGTCACCGGCGCCTCGGGCGGCGAGAAGGTCAAGGTCAGCTGCACCGGCCTTCCACCGTTGCATCCCTACCTGACCATGGAGACCAGCCTGTTGCTGGGCATCGACCCGAAGGCGGCGCCGCTTCTGTCAGGCAATATCACCTCGGTCTCCGGCCTGCTGGCGCTTCTCGCCGCCCTACCCGAGATCAATCCCGCCGCGCTCTCGTTTCCCGTCTCCAACCTGCTCGGCGATCTCACCTTCACCTACACACTGCCCACCTCCCACGCCGCCGACCCCAATGCGGTGTGCCCGCCCACGACAGCGCAGATCAACGCGGGACTGATCGGCTGCGCGCTGGCCACCATCGACCTGACCAGCATCAAGCCGGTCGGCGCCGGCCAGCGCGGTGATCGAGTACGCCGGTGATCCCCTCTTCCCGCCTTCCCCGACCTTGGCGCTGTCCACGTCAGCGGCTACGGACGGCGGCGCGGTGGCGGTGGGTGACGCCCCCGCTGCCACCACCTACTGGTGGCTCGCCACGCTGGGGACGCTCGAATCGCTCCTCGGGGGCGGGACCGGACCGGCTCGCCGACGATGACCGTGACCCTGACCAGGGGCGCCCGCACCGTGACGGCGCCGAATGCCATCACCGTTTCCCCCGCCGTCTACAACGAACCGGTCCTGACCCCGCCGGCCATCTCGGGCAACTTCACCGTCCCCGCCAAGACGAACGGCAAGCAGACGGTGACGGTGACCTACCTGGCCAGCTTCTGGGGTTCGACCTCAGCAACTCGGCCACGGCGCCGTTGAAGGTGCGCAGATAGCGCCCGTTCATCCGAGAGTCGGTTGGTGCGGACCGGGTCTGCTCCCCAGTTGCGTGCGCGGCCGCGTCCTGCGCCGCCCCGAAGGCCACCGCGGGATGGAACTGCCACGCCTCCAGCTGGCGCTCGATCTCGGCCCGGTCCCGTCCTGCCGACGCCAGCCCCTCGGCCAGGCGGCTGGGCCCGGCGGCGCATCTGCTCCGGCTCGGGTAGTTGTTGCTCGACCAGCCACCGCCGGTGGCTCGACTGCAGCGAATCGGGCAAGCGGCCGAGGTGCCGCAGGGGCAGGGGCGGGATGCGGGTGCGCACGGCGAGCCCGCCCGGGCCCATGGCGCGGGCCAGCTCGAAGGTGCAGAGGCGTTGCAGGGCCCGACGGAACGGGGAGTTCTTGCCCATGCGCTCGCCCAGCCCCAACGACCGGGCGGTGTCTGCGAGGTCGAGGTCGAAACCGTCCGGGTGGACGTCGAGTCCGTAGGACAGGCGCCGCAACAGCCAGGTGGTCGACGGGCCGATGATGCCCAACCAGTAGAGCTCCACGTACGCGCGAGCAGGGATGGACGCCGTGGGGATCGGCCACCTCGTCACGCCACCCGACGATGCGGAGGGCACCACGCCCCGGCCATCGGCGAGACGGGGGCCGGCCGGCGGCGGGCGGCCATGTGGGAAACGGCAGTGGTGGTGGGCATGGGGTCCTCCACGGTCGGTCGAGGTGGGGCCGCCTCAGCGTGCCGGAACCACCTTGCCGACCACCGCGACGCCCTCCTTGCCCGGGCATTGGGCCCTCTCCTACCACCGTCCCCGGTGGACGCTGTCCTCGATCGTCCGTCGCCGTCGGGCGGCCGAGGCCGACGGCGGATCGGGAGTGGCGGGCTCGCCCAAGCAGGACAGCTCCGAACCATCGGAGGCGGCCGGGCACCCCGAGGGCGGAGCGCAGCGCCTCCTCGCCCCGGAAGTTGCCCAGGAACGCCGCGCCGAGGCCGGAGTCGGCGGCACCGAGCAGCATGGTCATGGCGGCGAAGGCGGCATCGACCCACCAGAACGGGACCACCCACTCGACCGCCTGCCCCGTCGGGTCGTGCCTTGTCCGGCTCCCGGTAGCGGGCGACGTAGGCCTGCGGGCTCGGCGAAGGCCAGCACGATCACCGGCGCCCGGGACAGCCCGGCGAACCGCCGCGAGCCGTGCGCGCCACGCCGCGTCGGTGGTGGCCTCCCAGTACCGGGCGGTCTGCGTCGGCACCTTCAGGACCACGAACTCCCGGCCCTGGGTGTTCCCGGCCGACGGTGCCCGCAGCGCCCCCGCCAGCAGCCGGTCGACGACGCCCGGCAGCGAGCGGGCGGCCGCTGAAATTCCGGGTCATGCGCCGCCGGCGCACGGCCTCGGTCAGCTCCATGGTGGCTCCATCGGCCGCACGCTACCGGCACCGTTCGAGGGTGGTGGGCTCCCAGAGGGCGGCGGCGATCGAACGCCGCCGGGCGGCCGCGTCAGATGGGAATGTTGACCCCGCTGGTAGTGTTTACACTGGTGTTGAGTAGTGCGTCGGGCCGGTGGCCTGACCGGTTCCGGCGCCGTCGAGGAAGGATCGTGATCGTCGTGCCTACCTTCAGGGAGATGCTGGCCGACGGCCAAGGCCGCCATCGGGAGGTCGAGCCGGCCGAGGCTGAACAGGAGATCGCCGCCGGCAACGCCGTGGTGCTCGACGTGCGCGAGCCCGACGAGTACGAGCAGGGGGCGCTGCCCGACGCCGTCCACATCCCGCGGGGCACCCTGGAGACCTCGGTCGAGGGCCGGATCCCCGACAAGTCGAGCCATGTGGTGGTCTACTGCGCGGGGGGCACCCGCTCGGCCTTCGCCGCCCAGACCATGCAGGAGCTGGGCTACACCGATGTGGCCTCGGTGGTCGGCGGGTTCAACCGGTGGAAGGACGAGGGCCGCGCCTGGTCGGCTCCCCAGGCGCTCACCCCCGAGCAGCGGAACCGCTATCAGCGGCACCTCCTCCTCCCCGAGGTGGGCGAGGTCGGGCAGCTCAAGCTGCTCGACTCGAAGGTCCTGCTGCTGGGGGCGGGGGGCCTCGGCTCACCGGCGGCCCTCTACCTGGCCGCGGCCGGGGTGGGGACCCTCGGGATCATCGACATGGACGTGGTGGACGCGTCCAATCTCCAGCGCCAGATCCTCCACAACACCGACCGGATCGGCGAGCGGAAGGTCGATTCGGCCAAGAAGACGCTCACCCTGATCAACCCCGATGTCAACGTGGTCACCTACGACGTCCGCCTCGGCGCCGACAACATCCTCGACATCATCGACGGCTACGACGTGATCGTCGACGGCACCGACAACTTCCCGACCCGCTACCTGGTCAACGATGCGTCACTGATCAAGCGCATCCCGGTGGTGCACGGCTCGATCTTCCGCTTCGAGGGACAGGCCACCGTGTTCAACCCGTACGTCGGACCGTGCTACCGGTGCATGATCCCCGAGCCCCCTCCGGCCGAGCTGGCTCCGAGCTGCTCGGAGGCGGGAGTGCTCGGGGTGCTCCCCGGCATCATCGGATCCATCCAGGCCATCGAGGCCATCAAGATCCTGCTCGGGATCGGCGAGACGCTCCAGGGCCGGCTGCTGGCCTATGACGCCCTCGAGCAGAGCTTCCGCACCTTCAAGGTGCACCGGGATCCCCATTGCCCGGCGTGCGGGCCCGACGCCGGGGAGATCGTCATCGCCGAGTACGACGATCTGTGCATGCCCCACGTGGCCGAGGCTTCCGCGGCCGGCTGAGTACGGGCTGCTCGTCCTCGGACGGGCGACGGAGACCGTAACCTGTGCCCATGGCACCGAACGGCGCGTCCCCCGAGCCCGACCGCAAGCGGTTCACCGACTCGGGCATCGAGATCCGCCCGGTCTACGGCCCGGACGACCTCGAGGGGTGGGACCCCGACGAACGCCTGGGCGCTCCCGGGCACTACCCCTACACCCGGGGCATCAGGGACGACATGTACCGGGGCCGGCTGTGGACCATGCGCCAGTACGCCGGGTTCGGCACCGCCGAGTCGACCAATCAACGGTTCAAGTTCCTGCTGGGTGCCGGCCAGACCGGGCTCTCGTGCGCCTTCGACCTGCCCACCCAGATGGGATACGACTCCGACCATCCCCGGTCCGAGGGCGAGGTGGGCAAGGTCGGGGTGGCCATCGACTCGATGGCCGACATGCGCCTGCTGCTGGACGGCCTGCCGCTCGACAAGGTGACCACGTCGATGACCATCAACGCCACCGCCGCCATCCTGTTGCTCTTCTACCAACTGGTGGCCGAGGAGAACGGCGTCGACCCCGACGCTGCTGGGCGGCACCATCCAGAACGACATCCTGAAGGAGTACGTGGCCCGGGGCACCTACATCTACCCGCCGCGACCTTCGATGCGCCTGGTCACCGACACCTTCTCCTACTGCGCCGAGCACCTGCCGGCGTGGAACACCATCTCCATCTCCGGCTACCACATCCGGGAGGCCGGATCGACGGCGGTGCAGGAGATCGCCTTCACCATCGCCAACGGGATCGCCTACGTGGAGGCCGCCCTGGCCGCCGGACTGGACGTCGACGACTTCGCCCCCCGCCTCAGCTTCTTCTGGAACGCCCACAACAACCTCTTCGAGGAGGTGGCCAAGTACCGCGCCGCGCGCCGGATGTGGGCGAAGATCATGACCGAGCGGTTCGGGGCCACCAAGACGAGAAATCGACCCTGCTGCGCTTCCACACCCAGACCGGCGGTTCGACCCTGACCGCCCAGCAGCCCGAGAACAACATCGTCCGGGTCACCATCCAGGCCCTGGCCGCCGCCCTCGGGGGCACCCAGAGCCTCCACACCAACGGATTCGACGAGGCCCTCGGCCTCCCCACCGAGCGGGCAGCCAAAATCGCCCTTCAGGACCCAGCAGATCGTCGGCTACGAGTCGGGGATCGCCGACACCGTCGATCCGCTGGCCGGCTCGTGGTTCGTGGAGTCGCTCACCGACGAGGTGGAGAAGGGCGCCTGGGAGTACCTCGAACGGATCGATGACCTGGGTGGCGCGGTGGACGCCATCGAGGCCCAGTACATGCAACAGGAGATCGACCAGGCCGCCTACGCCTTCGCCAAGGCGGTGGATGCCGACGAGAAGATCGTGGTGGGCGTCAACAAGTTCGTCGACGAGGAGCTCGAGCCGACCGAGGTGTTCCCCATCGATGCCGAGCTGCAGCAGGTCCCAGGTGGCCCGGGTGAAGCGGGTGCGGACCGAGCGCGACCAGGCCGCGGTCGACGCCGCCCTGGCCGACGTGGAGGCCGCCGCCCGGGGCACCCAGAACCTGCTGGTGCCGATGAAGACGGCCCTGGCCCGGATGGCGACGCTGGGTGAGGTGTCCGACGTGCTCAGGGGCGTGTTCGGGGAGTTCCATCCCGGCGGGTAGCTCGCCCCTCACCGGCCAGCAGCGCCTCGAACCTGCGGGCGAACAGGTAGCTGTCCCCGGGCCAGCGGCCGGAGAGATACGTTCCGTCCTCGACCACGAAGGCGTGACGGTCGTCGGTGCGAGAGCCGCGCCGAAGGGTGCGCGGTCCCACCTCGAACTGGGCCGGGTCGTCCAGTGCGGAACACACCTCGTCCTGCACGTAGGCCGGATAGGTCCGGTAGTAGGTCCCGAGCCGCCACGCGGTGGCCAGATAGGCACCCCGCTCCATGTACTTGGGCAGGCAGGTGGTGCGGCGACCGGCCAGCACGCTGCCACCGGTGGCCGGATCGGTGGTCCGGGCCAGCACCGGCACGCCATGGCAGATCGCCCCGACCGGGGGCCCGAGGGCCCAGAACGCCGCCACCTGGTGCCGCAGCTCCGGCGAGCCCAGGTACTGACGCATCCCGGGGGCGTGGCCGCCGGGCAACAGCAGCCCATCGAAAGCGGACACGTCGGCGGATCGCCAGCTGATCGGGTCGGCGAAGGCGGCTGACTCCGCCATCGCCCGGTAGAACTCGATGGGTTCGGGCTCGGCGCCGAGCTGTCCGAACAACACCCCGGTGAGCAGACGCGGGTCGCACTCCGGCCTGCGACCACCCCCCTCGGTGGCGACGGTGACCGTGTGCCCGGCGTCGGTCAGCAGTCGCCACGGCACCGCCACCTCGGTGGTGTCGAAATCACGATCGGGCAACGGCATCAGCACCCGCACCGCGGCCTGCCTACCGGGCCAGCAGGCGGTCGCGCTGAGGACCGGGCTGGGCGGCGTCGATCACCGTCCAGGCCATGGCCAGGGCCCCGTCACGCACCGCGGTGTCAGCCGACGGCGTGATGCAGGCGGCGGCGAACTCAGGTTGGTGGTTGACAGAGCCGGCGGCGTCGATGGCCACCAGCGGATGGATGGTGGGTACCGCCAGGGACACGTTGGCCATGTCGGTGGAGAACGTGGGGCGGGGTGCGTCACTGTCGTCGAGCCCGAAGCTGCGCCCGAGGGCCTCGGCATTGGACCGGTAGAGGGAGAGCAGCCCGAGATCGCTCTCCATGTGGGAGTAGACCGGGGCCAGGCTCTCGACGGTGAGTGATGACCCGGTGGCCAGCGCGCCGGCTTCGAAGCAGGCCGCCACCCGGGGCTCCAGGACGGCCAAGCCGGCCAGGGATGTCGACCGGCACATGAACCGGCCGGTCACCGAGTCGGGGATGATGTTGGCGGCCTGGCCACCGTCGGTGACGATGCCGTGCACCTGGTCACCGGGGCGGAACTGCTGGCGCAGCAGTCCGATGGCCACCTGGGCGATGGCCATGGCGTCACCGGCGTTGACCCCTTCCCACGGGGCCGCGGAGGCATGGGCGCTCTTGCCCACGAAGGTCACGTCGAAGTGGGACACCGCCAGGCAGGTACCCTGGAGCCGGTCGTCCGGCCACGGGTGGATCATCATCGCCGCGTGCACGTCCTCGAAGATGCCGGCCTCCAGCATGGTCACCTTGCCGCCACCGCCCTCCTCGGCCGGCGTGCCCAGCACCCGGACGGTGATGCCCAGTTGGTCGGCCACCCGCGCCAGTCCCAGCCCGGCCCCGACCGCCGAGGCGGCGATGATGTTGTGGCCGCAGGCGTGTCCCACGCCGGGAAGGGCGTCGTACTCCGCACAGACCGCTACCACCAACGGGCCGGATCCGATCTCGGCGCTGAAGGCGGTGGCCATGCCGGCCACGCCCCCGGTCACCATGAACCCGCCCTCGGCCAGGGCGCCCGCCGTCCAGGCGCATGCCTGCTCCTCCTCGAAGGCCGTCTCGGGGCTGTCGTGGATGGCATGGCTGAGGGCGACCAGGCCGGCCCGCTGGCCGTCGATCGCCTTTTGGACGGTGTCCTTCAGCGCGGAGATCGCGGCCATGGGCACCGACCACCCTTCGTCATCCGATGACCGCGATGACATCACCGGGGCCGACCGAGTCCCCGGCCTGGACCTTGACTTCCTTGACCGTGCCGGCCTTCTCGGCGTTGACGTTGTTCTCCATCTTCATCGCCTCCAGGACGCACACCGTCTGACCGATGTCGACGGCGTCTCCCACCGTCACCAGCATCTTGACGATGGTGCCCTGCATGGGCACGGTCACCGTGCCCGACCCGGCGCCGGAGGCGGTGGCCTTCGGCCGTTTGGGACCGACCTCCCGCGACGCCACACCCCCGGCTACCACCGTCTCGCCCAGGTCGGGAACCCACAACCTGACCTGGTAGCGGCGGCCGTCCACCTCGGCGGTGACCTCCCGGAGTACGGGCGGCGGCGACTCCGCTCCGGACATCGGCGTCTCCGTCGTCGTGGAGTCGCCCGGGTCGGCCCGCACCGTGCTGAGATCGAGTGTCTGCTCCACCCAGTTGGTGGAGTGCTCCCCCGAGACGAAATCGGGGTGGGAGAGGATGGCCACGTCGGCCGGGAGCGTGGTGGCCACCCCGGTGATCACCGTCTCGCCGATGGCCCGGAGCATTCGTCTGCGAGCAGCCTCACGATCGTGGCCCCACACCACCAGCTTGGCCACCAGGTTGTCGTAGTACTGGCTCACCGTGTCGCCCGGTCCGTAGCCGCTGTCGAGCCGGACCCCGGGACCCCCGGGTACGTCGAAGCGATCGATGGTGCCGGGCGACGGCAGGAACGCCCCCCCGGCCGGGTCCTCGGCGTTGATCCGGACCTCGATGGCGTGGCCGTCGCGCCGCACCTCGTCCTGAGTGAACCCGAGCGGCTCCCCCGATGCCACCCGCAGTTGCCACTCGACCAGGTCGAGGCCGGTGACCAACTCGGTGACCGGGTGCTCGACCTGCAGGCGGGTGTTCATCTCCAAAAAGAAGAACTCGCCGTCCTGGTAGAGGAACTCGACGGTCCCGGCGTTGACGTACCCGCAGGCCTCGGCCACCTTGACCGACGCCTCCCCCATGGCCCGCCGGACGTCGTCGGGAAAGCGGGGGGCCGGGCTCTCCTCGACCAGCTTCTGGTGACGGCGCTGCGCCGAGCAGTCGCGCTCACCGAGCCAGAGCGTGGTGCCCTGGGTGTCGGCGATGATCTGCATCTCGACATGACGCGGCCAGGCCAGGTACCGCTCGACATAGCACTCGTCGCGACCGAAGTAGGCGGCCGACTCCCGCATGGCCGACTCCAGGGCGTCGGCGGCCTCCTCGGGAGCGGTCACCACCTTCATCCCCCGACCCCCGCCGCCGTAGGCGGCCTTGATGGCCACCGGCCAGCCGAACTCGTCGCCGAAGGCGATGACCTCGCCGGCCGAGGTGAGCACCTCGGAGCGACCCGGCACGCCGGACACCCCTGCCCGCTCCGCTGCGTGGCGCGAGCTGATCTTGTCGCCCATGATCTCGATGGCCTCGGGCGGTGGGCCGATGAAGCTCACCCCGCGCTGGCTGATGGCCCGGGCGAAGTCGGTGTTCTCCGAAAAGAACCCATAGCCGGGATGGACACCGTCGGCGTCGCTCTCCTCGATGGCCCGGAGGATGGCGTCGGTGTTGAGGTAGCTCTCGGCGGCGGTCTGGCCACCCAGGGCATAGGCCTCGTCGGCCAGGCGCACGTGGAGGGCGTCCCGATCGAGGTCGGAGTAGACGGCCACCGTGGCCACCCCCAGCTCACGGCAGGTCCGGATGACCCTGACGGCGATCTCCCCCCGGTTGGCGATGAGAACCTTCTTCAGCACGCTGCGCCTTTCGAATTCGACGGGCATCAGGCGGTGGTCCCACCACCTCGAGGCGATATAACACTGTCACGGCCCGTAGGGTGTCTGCCATGTCGGGCACCAGGTTCACCGACATCCGGCACTTCGACTCGATCGATTCGACCAACCGTTACCTGCTCGACGAGGCTCGCCGCGGCGCCGCCGAGGGCGTGGTGGCGGTGGCCGGGCACCAGTCGGCGGGCCGGGGCAGGCTCGGCCGGCGCTGGGAGGCACCGGCGGGCTCGAACCTCCTGGTGTCGGTGCTGCTCCGTCCCGATCTCCCCGCCGACCATCGCCACCTGGCCAGCGCGGTGGTGGCCTTGGCGGCGGCAGACGCCGTGGACGCCGTGGCCGGCCTGGACGTAGGGATCAAGTGGCCCAACGACCTGGTCGGGCCCGACGGGCGCAAGCTCGCCGGCGTGCTGGCCGAAGCCGACCTCTCGACGCTCGACAGTCGGATGGTCGGCGCCGGGGCACCCATCGTGGTGGGGATCGGGATCAATGTGAATTGGCCCGGACACCACGACGACCTCCCCGTCGAACTGGTCGGATCGTCCACGTCGTTGTGTCTGCACACGGGACGCCCGCTCGATCGAATCGTTGTCCTCGACGCGCTGCTCGCTGCCCTCGAGCCGCGGGTTGCCGACCTCGGCACTTCCTCAGGCCGTTCCCGCCAGGCCCTCGACTTCCGCGCCCGATGCGTGACGGTCGGCACACCGGTGAGAGTGGAGCTGGCGCACGAGCATTTCGAGGGTACCGCCACCGACATCACCCCCCAGGGTCACTTGGTGGTCGAGGTGGGTGGGGAGTACCGGACGGTCATCGCCGGAGACGTCGTCCATCTGCGGTCCGCCGACTGAACCGGCACGCCTCGGGGCCGTTCGGGCCTCCACGACTATCATCACCGGTCATGCGACTACTCGTGACCGGTGGTGCCGGCTTCATCGGCTCCAACTTCGTGCGCTACTGGGTGCAACACCATCCCGACGACGCCGTGGTGGCCTACGACGTGCTCACCTATGCGGGGAACCGGCCCAATCTGGCTGATGTCGAGGATCGGATCGTGTTCATCCAGGGGGACATCGGTGATCTCGAGCAGGTGACCAAGGCACTGGCCGAGCACCAGATCGACGTGGTGGTCAACTTCGCCGCCGAATCGCACAACAGCCTGGCCATCCTCGACCCCGCCCGCTTCTTCCGCACCAATGTCCTCGGCACCCAGACGCTGGCCGAGGCTGCCCGACGTCACGGCGTGTCCAGGTTCCACCACATCTCCACCTGTGAGGTCTACGGCGACCTTCCCCTCGACTCGGACGAGGTGTTCACTGAGGACACCCCGTACCGGCCCAGGACCCCGTACAACGCCTCCAAGGCGGGCGCCGACCACGCGGTGCGGGCCTACGTGGAGACGTTCGGCCTACCGGCGACCATCACCAACTGCTGCAATAACTACGGGCCGTACCAATTCCCCGAAAAAGTGATCCCGCTGTTCACGGCCCAGGCCCTCGACGATCAACCGCTGACCCTCTACGCGTCGACGCAGAACCGTCGGGAGTGGTTGCATGTCGATGACCACTGCCGAGCAGTCGAGCTGGTGCTACAGCACGGCGAGGTGGGAGAGACCTACAACGTGGGAAGCGGCATCGAGGCGAGCGTGGAGGAGATCGCCGACGCCGTGCTCGACGCCACCGACCGCCCGCGGACGCTGAAGGAGATCGTCCCCGACCGGCCGAGTCACGATCGGCGCTACCTGCTGGACTCCTCGAAGATCCGCAAGGCACTGGGTTGGGAGCCCACCGTCCCGTTCGCGCAAGGCCTCGCCGACACCGTCGGCTGGTACGCAGACCACCGGAGCTGGTGGGAGCCGCTCCGCGATCGGGCACCAGTGGTCGAGGGGGAGTGGCCGACCGGCGGGCCGCCGCCGCACTCGCCGCCTGCGTCGTGAGCGCCCCGCTGCGGGTGCTGGTGACCGGGGGCAATGGTCAACTGGGCCGGGACCTACGAGACGTGCTGGCTGGATCCGTCCCCGACGGCGGGTGGGCGTCCGGCCGGAGCGGCCGGCCCGCCATCCTGCCCGCGGTGGACCCCGGCACCTTCGAGGTGCTGTCCACCGATATCGACACCCTGGACGTGGTCGACCGGACCGCGGTCAACGAGGCAGTCGACGCCTTCCGCCCCGACCTGGTCTTGCACGGAGGGGCCTTCACCGCGGTCGACGCCTGTGAGTCCGACCCGGACACCGCCTTCGCCGTCAACGCCCTCGGGACCCGCAACATCGCCGAAGCCGCCGTCGGGGTGGGGGCGCACCTGGTCTACATCTCCACCGACTACGTCTTCGATGGCACCCTCGACCGGCCCTATGTCGAGTGGGACCAGCCCAATCCCCGATCGGTCTATGGACGGAGCAAGCTCGGCGGCGAGCTCGAGGTGCACGAGGTGGCGGGACGGTCGGCCACCGTGGTCCGCACTGCCTGGGTCAGCGGCGCTCACGGGTCCAACATGGTCAAGACGGTGCTCAGGCTGGCGGCGGCCGATCCCGACGCACCGCTCCGATTCGTCGACGATCAGCACGGGTGCCCGACGTTCACCGCCGACCTGGCCCAGGCGGTGGTCCGCCTGGCCCTCGATCGTCGGCCCGGGACCTTCCACGTGACCAACCAGGGCGAGACCACCTGGTTCGGCTTTGCCCGGGCCGCCTTGGCCGCGGCCGGTTCGGATCCCGATCGCGTGCTGCCGATCACCACCGGCGATCTGGATCCCCACCGGTACCCGGCCCCCCGCCCGGCCAACTCCCGGCTCGACAACGCCGCCCTGCGCCTTTCCGGCATGCCCGTGCTGCCGGCGTGGACCGACGCTCTGGCACGATTGGTCGAGGTTGTGACGGCGAGCTCGTGAATGACACCACCCGAGCGGGACAGATGGGCAGGCCGCGGCTTCAGGAGCGAGGAGAAACAGCCGATTGGGGAAGGGCCCTGCGTACCGGGGAAGAATCCATACAGAGGACGGGTAGCGTTCAGTGATGTCAGGGAATTCGTGGATGTTGGGAGGGACGGGCGGCGGGCCCTCCACCAAGGGTCCTGCCGCGGGTGATTCGGGCCCGGCGGGGGCCTACTTCGGTCATGGCGGAGCGGCGGTGCGGGTGCTGCCCCATGGGCGCGGCCACACGGTGGCGGTCATCGGGGTCGGCTATGTGGGCCTGCCGACGGCGGCCACGCTCGCCCACCTCGGGCACCGGGTCACGTGTGGCGATGCCGACGCAGCCAAGGTGGCCATGCTCGTGAACGGCAAGGTGCCCATCGTCGAGGACCACCTCGAGGACCTGGTCCACGAGGGACAGGCCGCCGGTCGGCTCCGATTCGTGGTCGGGGCCACCGCCGCCGCCGAGGGGGCGGACTTCGTCTTCCTGTGCGTCCCCACCCCGCAGGGCGACGACGGTTCGGCCGACCTTTCTTACGTCGAGGCGGTGGCCGAGGAGATCGGCCCCCACCTCCTGCCCGGAACCATCATCGTCAACAAATCGACCGTGCCGGTGGGCTCGACCCTGGTGGTCGAGCGGGTACTCGGGCGCCACGACATCACCGTCGTCTCCAATCCCGAGTTCCTGCGCGAGGGGACGGCGGTCTCTGACAGCCTCCATCCCGAGCGCATCGTGGTCGGTGCCGACGATCAGGCGGCCGCGGCCAAGGTGGGCGATCTCTTCGCCGGGACTCACGCACCATTGCTGATCACCGACGCCGCCACCGCCGAGACCATCAAATACGCGTCCAATGCCTTTCTGGCCACCAAGCTGAGCTTCGTCAACGCCGTCGCCGGGCTGTGCGAGGCGGTGGGGGCTGACGTACGCGACGTGATACTGGGCCTCGGCTACGACAAGCGGATCGGCTTCGAGTACCTCCGGCCGGGACCCGGATGGGGAGGTAGCTGCCTGCCCAAGGACACCCGGGCGCTGGTACACATCGCCGAGCAGGCCGGGTACGACTTCTCCTTCCTCCGGGGGGCCATCGCCACCAACGACGAGCAGTTCGTGCGGGTGGTCGACAAGGTCAGGGCGGCCGCTGGGGACAAGCTGGAGGGGGCGGTGATCGCGGTATGGGGGCTCACCTTCAAGGCCGGGACCGACGACCTGCGTAACTCGCCCGCTGTCGAGGTGGTGCGGCGCCTGGTCGAGTGCGGAGCCGTGGTGCGGGCGTTCGACCCGACGGTGTCGGTGCCCGCCGGCCAGAAGTCCGCTCCGATCGATGTTCTCACCGAGATGGGCGCCGGTGCCGAGCGCCGGGACCTGACCAAGCTGGTCCGCGCCTTTCCCGACGCCTACTCGGCCTGTGAAGGCGCCGCCGTCGCCGTGGTGCTCACCGAATGGGACGAGTTCCGCTGGCTCGACTTCGCCGAGGTGATGGCCAAATTGGCCAATCCGGTGGTTGTCGACGCCCGCAACCTGCTGGATCCGGCCCAACTGCGGCGGATCGGCTTCGAGTACACGGGCATCGGACGGCGATGAGCGGTCGCCTGGTGGTGCTCGGCGGCGGGGGGTTCCTGGGGTCCCACCTCTGCGATCAGCTGATGGCCCGCGGGGACCAGGTCGTCGCCGTCGACGACTTCTCCACCGGGCGCCGGAAGAACGTGGCCCACCTGGAGGGTCACCCCGGGTTCACCCTGATCGAGGCCGACATCTCGACATCGCTGCCGGTTGCCGGGCCGGTAACCGGCGTGTTCAACCTGGCCAGCCCGGCCTCGCCGCCTGACTACCTGGCCCGGCCGCTCGAGACCCTGGCTGCGGGCAGCGAGGGGACACGACGGGGTCTGGATCTGGCCCGCCACCATGGGGCCCGCTTCCTCATGGCCTCCACCAGTGAGGTCTATGGCGATCCGGAGGTGCACCCGCAATCCGAGGAGTACTGGGGGAACGTGAACCCGGTAGGGCTCCGGAGCGTGTACGACGAGGCCAAACGGTTCGCCGAGGCGCTGTGCATGGCCCACCAGCGGTCGCATGGCACCAGCGTCGGCATCGCCCGGATCTTCAACACCTACGGGCCGCGACTCCGGCCCGACGATGGTCGAGTGGTCTCCAACTTCCTCCTCCAGGCCATGCGCGGCGAGCCCCTCACCGTCTACGGCGACGGGAGCCAGACCAGGAGCCTGTGCTACGTCGATGACCAGGTTCGGGGGCTCGTCGCCCTCTTCGACTCCGATCTCGCCGGTCCCGTCAACATCGGCAACCCCGACGAGTACACCATCCTCCAACTGGCACGCTCGGTGGTCGAACTGCTCGATTCGTCGTCCCCGATCGTCCATTTGCCCTTGCCGGTCGACGACCCCACCCGCCGGCGGCCGGACATCTCCCGGGCCCGTGCCGGGCTGGACTGGGAGCCGACCACCGGGCTCCGCGAGGGCCTGGCCCGAACCGCCGCCTATCTGGCTGAGGACGCCGGGCTGGCGGTGTCGGTCCCCACCCCCGCTGACGTGGCCCCGAGAGGCGGCAATGATGCGAGCTGAGGGCGTCCCCAGCGAGGGATCCGATACAGGAGACCGAGTCAATGGCTGATCAACCAGGAGACCACACGGTGGAAGACGCCAGTGACCACGGGACCTACTCGCTGCTGTCGGTGATCGTCCCGGTGTTCAACGAGCGGTCCACCGTGGCGGAGGTGATCCGTCGCATCCGGAGGGTCGACCTCCCGGTTGACGTGGAGGTGATCGTCGTCGACGACGGGTCATCCGACGGTACCGACAAGGTGCTCGGTGCCCTGGGCGACTCGACGGTGCGGGTGATCAACCATCCGCACAATAAGGGAAAGGGCGCGGCCATCCGCACCGGCCTCGAGGCCATCCGCGGCGACCTGGTCCTGGTTCAGGATGCCGACCTCGAATACGACCCCGCCGATTGGGTCAAGCTTCTCGAGCCCATCCTGCGGGGGAAGTCCAGGGTGGTCTACGGCAGCCGCTTCACCGGCGAGCGCAAGAACATGATGCCCCTCCACTGGGTCGGCAACAGGTTCCTCTCACTGGTGACCAACGTGTTGTACTCCACCACCCTCTCCGACATGGAGACCGGCTACAAGGTGTTCGATCGCCGCGTCCTCGAGGGCATCACCATCGTCTCCGACGGGTTCGAGTTCGAACCGGAGATCACCGCCAGGGTGCTGCGCCGCGGGTACCGGATCTACGAGGTCCCGATCTCCTACGCCGGTCGAGAGGTCGATGAGGGCAAGAAGATCACCTGGCGGGACGGGTTCGGAGCGCTGAAGGCGTTGGTCAAATTCCGCTTCGTCCGGCTGGAGTAGTGATCGAGGACACCGCCCGGCGCCACCGGGGTGGCCCCCGACCGGACCACGACCATGTCGCCGTAGTCGTGGTCAACTACGAGTCGGGCCCGGCCCTGGCTGGGTGCGTCGACGGCCTGCGCGCCCAAGGGGCCTCCGAATTGGTGGTGGTGGACAACGGCTCGACCGACGGCTCGGTCGACGAGGTACGCCGTCGCTTCCCCGAGGTGGAGGTCCTCGTCCCCGGTTCCAACCTGGGGTACGGGGCGGCGGCCAATCGCGGGGTGGCTGCCACCACCGAGCCGCTGGTGCTGGTGTGCAATTCCGATCTCGAGGTCGGCCCGGGAGCGCTGGCCTCATTGGCCGCAGTGTTGGCGGGCGAGCCCGGGTGTGCGCTGGTCGGGCCGCTGATCCGCAACCGCGACGGCACGCGCTATCCGTCGGCCCGTCGGTTCCCCACGCTGATCGACGCCACCGGGCATGCCTTGTTGGGGATCTTCGCCGCCCGACAACCGATTCACCCGCTCCTACCACCGGGCCACCGTCGAGCGGGGCGGTCCGGGACCGGAGCTGGTCGACTGGGTGTCGGGGGCGTGCTTTTTGGTCAGGAGGTCCGTGTTCGAGCAGCTGGGGGGGTTCGACGAGGCGTACTTCATGTACGCCGAGGATGTCGACCTGTGCTGGCGGATGGGCCGGGCCGGCTGGACAGTGGCCTACCTGCCGACCGCCGAGGTCACCCACCTCCAGGGGGTCTCCACCGACCGCCATCCCTTCCGCATGATCCTCGAGCACCACCGCTCGTTGCTGCGGTTCGCCGGTCGGTCCTCACGCGGGTGGCGCCGGGCACTCCTACCCCTGGTGGCTCTCGGCATCGGGGCCCGGGCCTGCCTGGCATGCCTGGCGCACGTCATCCGCCGATGACCGGCGCGACCGGGGCGCCCGATCCCAGGTTGTAGGGTGTCGTCCGATCATGGCGAGAGATTCGACGGGCAAGAGCGGTTCGACGGGCAAGTGGGTGGAGCGGGCGGCCACCACCGGCGGCGGGCGCACCTACCGGGGCCAGATGCCGGTGAACTGGTATGCCAGCCTGGCGCTGATCTGCATCGTCGGCTTGTTGCTGGTCGGGTTCAGCCGATACCAGCGAACCCATACGACGACCTCCTCGTCGGGCCCCCCGACCACCCAGCAGACATGGCACGCGGCACTGGGCATCGACATCTGCGGCACCATGCAGCCGAACCTTCCGGCCAGCACCAACACCACCAAGACAGGGCTGACCGCCAATGGCAACGGGGTGCTCACCATCGCCCCGAAGAACAGCTCCGAGTCGGGGAGCAACGCCACCTTGGGCAAATTCGTCTCGGGGTACAAGGGTCTCGAACTGACGTCGTCGACCCTCCAGTACCCGGGTAAGCCGATCTACAGCAACGGCCAGGTGTGCCCGAAGGGGACACCTGATGCCGGCAAGCCGGGCGTGGTCATCGTGGACAGCTGGAGCAACTTCGAGTCGAAAGGCAAGGGAACCGAGACCAGCGGCGCGCCGCAGGATCTCCTCTTCGCCAACGGGCAGTTGATCACCATGGCGTTCGTGCCGGCCACCGCCTCGGTTCCCAAGCCCCCGTCCTCGGCGATCACCAACTTGATCGAGTCCCTCGAGTCGTCGGCCGCCCCGACCACCACCACCCCTGGCGCCCCGGCCTCGACCACGGCCACGACAGCCGCCCCGACCCCGACCACGGCCACGACGACCCCCCCGGCGACGAGTCCCCCCACCACGTCCAAGAATTCCGGCGGAACCACCAAGTGAGGGCGGTCGTCCTGGTGGGCGGCGAAGGCACGCGCCTACGGCCACTGACCCTCACCTCCCCTAAACAGATGCTGCCGATCGTCGAGCAACCGATGATCGAGCGGGTCATCGGCCATCTGGCCGATCACGGGATCGACGAGGCGGTTCTCTCCCTCGGGTACCGCCCCGATGCCTTCATCAACGCCTATCCCGACGGGACCATCGCCGGTGTGCGCCTGTCGTATGCGGTCGAGCCCACCCCCCTCGACACCGCCGGGGCCATCCGGTTCGCGGCCCGGCACGCCGGGATCGACGACACCTTCGTGGTGGTCAACGGGGACGTGCTCACCGATGCCGACACCTCGGCGCTGATCGAGTTCCACCGGCGCCGCGATGCCGAGGCCACCATCAGCCTCACCCCGGTGGACGACCCGAGCGCCTTCGGCGTGGTCCCCACCGACGGCGAGGGGCGGGTGACCGCGTTCATCGAGAAGCCGCCACGGGACGAGGCGCCGACCGACCTGATCAGCGCCGGGACGTATGTCCTCGAACCGTCGGTTCTCGAGCGGATCCGCCCCGACCAACGGGTCTCCATCGAGCGTGAGACCTTTCCGACCCTGGTCGAGGCGGGCACGCTCTTCGCGTTGCCCTCGACCGCCTATTGGCTCGACACCGGCACGCCCGACGCCTACCTGCGCGCCCACCGCGACCTGCTCCTCGGGCACCGGCCCGGTCCGCCCGCCCCCGGTGCGGAACTGGACCCGTCGCTCGGGACTGGGGTGTGGCGCATGGGCAAGGTGGATGTGCGCAGCGACCAGGTGTCCCACTCCCTGATCGGGAACGGGGCATTGGTGGCGGCCGAGGCGGTGGTCGAGGAGTCGGTGATCGGCGCCGGCGCGGTGGTCGAGGAAGGTGCTTCGATCATCCGGTCGGTGCTCATGCCCGGCGCCCGGGTGGCATCCAAGGCGGCGGTGGAGGGATCGGTGATCGGGCCCGAGGCCATCGTCGGCCAGCGGTGTGTTATCCACGCCCTCTCGGTGGTCGGCGCCGGCGCGGTCACCGCCTCGGGGACGGTCATCGACGGGCAGCGGATCGAACCGGGGGTCTGATCATGCGCATGCTGGTCACCGGCGGCGCCGGGTTCATCGGTTCCACGCTGGTGGACCGATTGCTGGCCGAGGGGCACACGGTGGACGTGATCGACGATCTCTCCACCGGCTCGCTGGCCAACCTGGCTGACGCCCGTGCCACTGCCGGGCACCAGCTGACCGTTCACCAGATTGACGTGCGCTCCGCCGAAGTGGTGGGGCTGATGGCCCGACGGCGCCCCGAGGTGGTCTTCCACCTGGCCGCCCAGGCCGACGTGCGGGTGTCGGTCACCGATCCGGTATTCGATGCCGACGTCAACGTACTCGGTACGCTCCGGGTCCTCGAAGGGGCGCGCCTGGCCCACGCCGGCCGGGTCGTCTTCGCCGCCAGTGGTGGCACCCTCTACGGCGAGCCGGACGCCTCCGAGCTGCCGCTGGCCGAGTCCCTGCCCCACCGGCCCTTATCTCCCTATGGGGTGTCGAAGAAGGCGGGCATCGACTACCTGGTCGCCTATCGGGAACTGCACTCGCTGGAGTTCTCGGCGCTGGCCCTGGCCAACGTGTACGGGCCACGGCAGGATCCCCATGGGGAGGCCGGCGTGGTGGCCATCTTCGCCGAGCGACTGGTGACGGGTCAGGCGCCGATCATCTTCGGTGACGGGATGCAGACCCGCGACTTCGTGTACGTCGACGACGTCGTAGACGCCTTCGTGCGCGGGGCCACCAAGGGCGGCGGCCTGCTCTGCAACATCGGCACCGGCTCGGAGACCTCGGTCAACGACCTCTATCGCGAGATGGCCGCCCAGGCCGGCGTGGACACCCCGGCCGAGTACCGGCCCACGCGAGCCGGGGAGCTGTTCCGGAGCAGCCTCGACCCCAGCCGGGCCGGGATCCAGCTGGGATGGAGCTCGTGGACGGAACTGGGCGCGGGCACCGCAGCGGTGCTCGAGTTCGTCCGGCGTCGACTGGCCGAGGGCGGTGACCAGTGACCCTCCAGGGCCACTGCGCCGCTCGACGGTGGATGAGGCACTAGCCTGGAAGTGTCCTGGTGCGCTGACTTGGCGGGCAGGCCTCTATCCATGGCACGCCTCGTGCCTCCTCCTGTCGCACGAAAGCGCTTCCATGCCCCCCCTGCAGCCTTCATTCGCATCCCTCGGCGTCCCTACCGACATCGTCGCCGCTCTGGGTCGCAAGTCGATCACCGAGCCGTTCCCCATCCAGTCCGCCACCATTCCTGACGCCCTCGCCGGCCGCGACGTGTGCGGCAAGGCGCCGACCGGCTCCGGCAAGACGCTCGCCTTCGGCATCGGTGCCGTGGCCCGGTTGTCCGGAAAGCCGTCGCGGCCGCGGCACCCGCGAGTACTGGTGCTCACCCCGACGCGCGAGTTGGCCGCGCAGGTGGCCACCGAGCTGCGGGCGCTGGCGACACCGCGCAACCTCCGGGTGGACTCCTTCTACGGCGGGGTCGGCTACGGACCTCAGCTGAAGGCCCTCGCTCGAGGCGTGGACGTGGCCGTGGCCTGCCCGGGCCGCCTCGGCGACCTCATCGAGCGGGGGAGCATCCGCCTCGACGCCGTGGAGATCGTGGTCATCGACGAGGCCGATCGTATGGCCGACATGGGCTTCCTCCCCGACGTCCGCCGCCTCCTCGACCTCACTCCCTCGGACCGCCAGACGCTGCTGTTCTCGGCGACCCTCGACGGGGACATCGACGTGCTGGTCCGCCGCTACCAGCACGAGCCGGTCCGCCACGAGCTCGACGCCGACGAGGATGACTCGCAGGCCGCCGTGCACCTGTTCTGGAAGGTCTCCTCGGGGGACCGGGTGGACCGGACGGCGGACGTTGCCAGTGCGTCGGGACCGACCATCGTGTTCAGCCGGACCAAGCACGGGACCGACCGGATCGCCCGCCAGCTCGAGCAACGAGGAGTGCGAGCGGCGGCCATCCACGGCGACCGCAGCCAGAAGCAACGCGAGCGGGCGTTGGACGCCTTCATCCGAGGTGCGGTCGACGCGCTGGTGGCGACGGACGTGGCCGCCCGCGGCATCCACGTCGACGGGGTCAACGCGGTGGTCCACTTCGACCCGCCCGCGGATGCCAAGGACTATGTGCACCGATCGGGGAGGACGGCGCGGGCCGGAGCCACCGGCGTGGTGGTCAGTCTGGTCACTCCGGACAAGGCGGGCGCGGTCAAGCGGATCCAACGGGACCTCGGCCTGCCCCTCGGCACCACCACCCCCGCCGTCGGGGAGATCACCGCTGTGGTCGGCCAACCGCCCGAGCGCCGTCCCAGCGATCCCCGCCGGCCGGCCCAGGTCGCCAAGCGCGGGGGTAGCGGGCCCCGGACCTCGGGGCGGCCATCCAGACCATGGAAGGGGCGGCCACCGTCCTCCCGCAACGGCTCGTCGACCAATGGGTCACGGAGCAGGAGTGGCGATGGGTCCGACGGCGCCGACATCGGGGGGAGCGGTCAAAAGGGCGGCCACAAGGAGAAGCATGCTGCGCCGGGCCCCTGGGTGAAGGGGGCCGCGCCCGGCCGCCCGGCGCGTCCGGGCAAGCCGGGACGATCGGGGAAGCCGGCGGTGGCGTCACCGTCGCGCCACAAGAGTGGCGGCAGCGGACATTCCGGGGGCGGAGGACATGGAGGCGGCTCTCACGGCCAACGACGCGGCGCCCCGGTCGGGGCAAAGCAACGCAGCGGCACCGGACGCTCCGGGGGGTCGGGTCGCGGCCGTTGACCGAGGTGACGACCACCGGACGACGGGACCACCACCCGCCACCGGGCCGGCCCGTCGCCGGCCATCTACAGTCATCCCATGGCACCTGATACCAAACCGATCGTCACCATCCCCGACGGTCCACCCCCCGCCGATCTCCTCATCGAGGACATCGAGGTGGGGAGCGGGCCCGAAGCCGTGGCCGGTCGTCCGGTCAACGTCCACTACGTGGGGGTCTCGTGGTCGACCGGACAGGAGTTCGACTCGTCGTGGAGCCGCAGCGAGCTGTTCTCCTTCCCGCTCGGCGCCGGCCGGGTGATCTCCGGATGGGACCAGGGTGTGGCGGGAATGCGGGTGGGCGGTCGCCGCCGCCTCACCATCCCCCCGCATCTGGGCTACGGCGACGCGGGAGCAGGCGGGGCCATCGCTCCGAACGAGACGCTGGTCTTCGTGGTCGACCTGTTCGACGTCGGCTGATCAGGCCGGCCGGTCCGCCCCCCGGTGCGCCCGCCCGGTCCGGACGGCCGCCTCACCATCAGCGGAACAGGTCTTCGGCCGGAGGACGGATGATCTCGGTCGCCACTGAGGCCGAGCGGAACCAACGGGGGTCGACGCCCCGCACGACAGCGGCGGGGATGCCGCGGTCCTTCCCCATGACCAGCTCGGCGGCCCCGGCCAGTTCGTCGGCCACGCAGACCTCGGTGGCATCGAGCACCCTGCCGCCGGCGTCGGCGGTTCCCCGCAGGTCCACCACGGCGGCGACACCGGCCACGCCGATGGCCACATCGGTGACGCCCCGGCGCCACGTGCGGCCGAAGGTGTCCGAGATCACCACCCCCACCGAGATGTTGCTGCGGTGCAGGAGGTGCTCCCGAATCCGTCGGGCCGACCGATCGGGGTCGACGGGCAGGAGGGCGGCGGTTCCCACGCCGACATTGGAGAGGTCCACTCCGGCGTTGGCGCAGATGAATCCGTGACGGGTCTCGGTGATCAGGAGTTCGTCGCGGCGCCGGACGATCCGCACCGACTCCCGCTCGACCAGTTCCCGCTTGGCCGCGGGGTCGTCGGCGTCGATGTCCACCAGCCGTCCCTCGGCCTTGGACACCACCTTCTGGGTGACCACCAGGACGTCACCGTCCATGATCCCGTCGGGCACTGCAGGCTGGCCGCTCGATCGGACGGTGAGGGCGTCGAGCAGGAGTGCGGCCAGGTCGTCGCCCGGCTCCACCTCGCCCAACCCGGTGACCGGAAAGATGCGGAGGCCCGCCGGACCGGCGGCTGTGGGGACCGGTTCAGCGGAGGGCATCGAGGACCGTCCGGGAGAGCTGTGCCGACCGGGCCACGGTGGACATGACCGTCGGGGTGACCAGGCACCGGACCCCTTCGGCCTCGACCGCGGCCGCCGATCCGGCGTCAGCTTCGTCGATGATCAGGGTGCTCATCCACGGTGCGTACCATCGCGCCACCCCGACCACCGACGACTCGAATCCCATCTCGCGCAACAGCCGGTCGGCCGGCCCCTTGAGGGCGGCCCCGGCAATGATCGGGGAGACACCGATGATGTGGTCGCGCCGAGCCAGCAGCTGGTCGCGCACCCCGGGCACGGCCAGGATGGGGTCGATGGAGACCACCGGGTTGGAGGGGCAGACGACGACGGTGTCGGCCCCGGCGATGGCGTCGAGGACCCCGGGGGCGGGACGCGCCGCGGCGGCGCCCTCGAAGCGGACCGCGGTCACCGCCACCTGGTGGCGGAGGCGGACGAAGTACTCCTGAAAGCCGACCTCGGGCCCCTCCGCCAGCTGCAGCCGGGTGCGGAGGGGATCGTCGGTGACCGGCACCAGGTGGACCCCCACTCCCCACGATCGGGCCAACTCGCCGGTGATCTCGCTCAAGGCCGCCCCTTCGGCCAGCCGCTGGGTCCGGTAGCAGTGGGTGGCCAGGTCCTGATCGCCGAGCGCGAACCAGGTGATCCCGCCCAGTCGTTCGAGCGACTCCATCACCCGCCAGGTCTCGCCGGCCAGCCCCCAACCGGTCTCCGGATTGATGGCATCGGCGAGGGTGTACATCACGGTGTCCAGATCGGGAGCGATGTGCAGCCCGTGGAGATCGGTGTCGTCACCGGTGTTGACGATGGCGGTGATCGACGCCGGCGGGATCACCTCGACCATCCCCCGCAGGAGCCTGGCCGCTCCTACGCCCCCGGCCAGGGCCGCGATCATCGAGTACCGACGACAGGGATGACGGCTGGGCCGTCGCCGGCGTTCGCCCGCCGTGTCGCCTGCCGTGTCGCCCGTGCGCGGCGGAACGAAGTGTCCGCCCCCGGCGGGATGGGGCGCGGGCGGGCATCGGGAGCAGGTTAGCGGCCCCATCCGGTGGTCCCGGTCGTCACCGGCGATGTGCAAGGCTCGCTCCGTGCCCCCGGAGCGATCTGCACCCTCCGAACCGGGCCGGTTGTCCGTCGGAATCGATGCCACACCGCTGCTTGGTCGACCGACCGGCGTCGGTCAGTTCTGCTACGGCGCGCTGTCCGGCCTGTCCGTCCTGCCGCACCTCGATGTGTCGGCCTTCGCGGTGAGCTGGCGTCGTCGGCGGGGAATCGAGTCGCTGGTCCCCGAGGGTGTCTCCACCCGACAGCGGGCCATGCCGGCGCGGCCCCTGCACGCGTCGTGGAGACGGGCCCCGTGGCCCCCGGTCGAATGGTTCATCGGGTCCCACGACGTGGTCCACGGCACCAACTACGTCGTTCCACCGACCGGACGGGCCGCCCGGGTGGTGTCCGTCTACGACCTGTCGGTGGTGCTCTACCCCGAGTTGTGCGAACCGGCCACGCTCCAGTTCCCCGCCCTCATCCGGCGGGCGGTGGCCGAGGGGGCGTGGGTGCACACCACGTCGCGGTTCGTGGCCGACGAGGTGATCGCCGAGTTCGCCGTCGACCCGGAACGGATCCGGGTGGTGTACCCGGGGATCCCCGGCCTGGACCCCGGCCCGGAGCCAGGCCGGGGGGCGCCGCCCCGACTGCCCGACGGGTGCACCCGGTACGTCCTGGCCATCGGCACCGTCGAACCACGCAAGGACTACCCGCTGCTGGTGAGCGCCTTCGAGGCGGTTGCCGCCGCCCACCCGGAGGTGGCACTGGTGGTGGTGGGGGCGGACGGATGGGGGGCCGAGCGGGTGACCGCGGCGGTGGCCGCCTCGCCGGCCAGGGACCGTATCCTGCGCCCCGGCTATCTCGACGACCGCGACCTGGCCGCCACCCTGGCCGGGGCTTCGCTGTTGGCCTACCCGTCCCTCTACGAGGGATTCGGCTTCCCGCCCCTCGAGGCCATGGCGGCCGGCGTTCCGGTGGTGGCCACCTCGGCCGGTGCGGTTCCCGAAGTGGTCGGCGACGGGGCCGTGGTGGTCGAGCCCGGTGACGGCGACGGCCTGGCCGGTGCCATCAACCGCGTCCTCGAGGGCGGGTCCGACGTCGAGGCGCTGGTCGAGCGGGGACGGTGCCGGAGCCGGCAGTTCACCTGGGAGGCGTGCGCCGAGGGCCTGGCCGAGCTGTACGGGGACGCCCACCACGCCATCGGGGCCCGGGGTTCGGGCCTGGGCGCGCCGGGCCGGCGGCGGTGAGGTCCCTGCGTCTACTCATGATGGTGGAGCAGCTGCGACGCGCCGCATCAGGCGGGATCGGAACCTACGTCAACGGCTTGATCCAGGGTCTCGACACGCTACCCCGGGCGGAGGTCCCCGAGATCGAGCTGGTGGCCAGCCGCTATTCCGGCGACCGCGGCGAGCCGGATCGGCTCGCCCTGTTGGGCCATCCCATGCGCCGGTCGCTCCTCCCCGGGCCGGTGCTGACCCGCGCCTGGGACCACGGCGTGCTGCGCGCCCCGTCGGGGTTCGACGTGGTCCACGCCACCTCGTTGTCCACCATGGAACCGGGCGCAGCGGCGATGGTCGCCACCGTGCACGACCTGCTGTGGCGGCGGTTGCCGGATGCCTACCCGGCCCGCGGACGCGCCTGGCACGAGGCGGCGCTGCGCCGCGCCCTGCGCCGTGCCGACCGGTTCATCGTCCCCTCGGCGGTGGTGGCCAACGACCTGTGCGAGGCCGGCGCACCGGAGGAGGCGGTCACTGTGATCCCCATGGGGTCGGACCACCTGCCCCCACCCGATGTCGAGGGCGCCGGTGCGCACCTGGCCCGTTTGGGCATCCGCGGGCCGTTCCTGTTGAGTGTGGGAACCCTCGAACCGCGCAAGAACCAGGCTCGGCTGATCGCCGCCTACGCCCGCATCCGCGGCTCACTGCCCGAGCCGTGGCCGCTGGTGATGGTGGGTCCCATCGGGTGGGGGGAGCAGGTGGTCCCGGTCAGCGGTGTGGTCCTCGCCGGACTGGTGCCCCCCTCGGAGCTGTCCGCGCTCTATGCCATGTCGCGGCTGATGGCCTACGTCCCGCTGATCGAGGGCTTCGGGCTCCCACCGGTGGAGGCGATGGCGTTCGGTGCCCCGGTGGTGGCCAGCCCGCTGCCCAGCACCGCCGGCGCCGCCTTCGAGGTCGATCCCCACGACACCGGCTCGATCGCCGCCGGCCTGTTGTCGGTGGCCACCGACGATGGGCTACGGGCCCGCCTGCGGGCCCTCGGCTCGGCCCGCTCCGCCGACCTGACCTGGACGTCCATCGCCCGCCGCCACGTGGCCGTCTGGGACCAGTGGCGGGTGGAGACCGGGCGGGCGCCTCGTGGTTGACGCCGGGCTCCGGCTCTCCCTCGACGTGAGCGCGGTGCCGGCCCGGCCGGTGGGGGCGGGCCAGTACACCATGGAGCTGGCCGGCGCCCTGGCCGCCCGCTCGGACGTCGACCTGGTACTGGTGGCCCGACGCACCGACGCCCCCCGGTGGCGGTCGCTGTCCGCTGCCCACGTCATCGCCCGGGCCCCGGACCACCGGCCGCCCCGGCTGGCCTGGGAGCAGCTCCTGTTGCCGGGGGTGCTCCGGGGGCAGCGCGTGTCGGTGCATCACGGACCGCACTACACCATGCCCGAATGGTCGTCGGTCCCTGCGGTGGTGACCATCCACGACCTGAGCTTCTTCGAAACACCGGAGTGGCACGAGCGATCCAAGGTCCACCTGTTCCGGCGGGCCATCGCTGTGGCCGCCCGGCGGGCGGCGGCGGTGGTCTGCCCCAGCCGCTTCACCGCCGAGCAGCTGGCCCGGTGGTGCCGGGTGGACGCCGAGGTCTTCGTGGCCCCCCATGGTGTCGACACCGGGCGCTTCCGACCCGACGAGCCCCGGCCCGGAGCAGACCGGGACAGCCTGGCCCGGCTGGACGGCCGACTGGTCGAGGGCCGACCGTATCTGGTCTTCGTGGGGACGCTCGAGCCCCGCAAGGACGTGCCCACCCTGGTGGACGCCTTCGGCCGGATCGCCGGGAACCATCCCGAGGCCCTGTTGGTACTGGCCGGCGGGCCCGGTTGGGGCGCGGCCGAGGTCGACCGGGCCGTCACCGCCTCGGGGGCGCCCGATCGCATCCTCCGGACCGGGTACCTGCCCGACGAGGTGGTCCCGGCCCTGCTTCGATCGACCGTCGCCGCTGTCTACCCCTCGCGCTACGAGGGCTTCGGTCTCCCCGCCCTCGAGGCGCTGGCCTGCGGCGTCCCCCTGGTCACCACCAGAGGGACGGCCATGGAGGAAGTGGCCGGGGACGCGGCCACGCTGGTCGACCCCGGTGACTCGGCCGGACTGGCCGACGTCCTCGACGCCCGCCTCGCCGGCCTCACCGAACCGGACCCGGTGCAGCAGCTGCGTCGCCGCCGGGGCTTCGATGTGGTGGCCGCGCATACCTGGACGGCCAGCGCCGACCGGCACATGGAGGCTTACCGGTACGCCGTCGACGCGGGGCGGTCTCGGGAAGATGATGGTCGGCCACCCAGCCAGTAGGGTGACCCGTCGTGCGCTCCCTCATCACCGGCGGTCGGGGCTTTGTGGGCCATTGGCTGGCCGACCACCTTCGTGAGCAGGGCGATCAGGTGATCTGCATCGACCAGGAGGTGGACGTCACTGATCCCACCGCCCTGTTGGCAGCGGTCTCCGAGGCCGCCCCGGAGGCCATCTACCACCTTGCCGCCTTGACCCATGTGGGCCAGTCGTGGGACGAGCCCCTCCGGGTGCTGGAGGTCAACGTGATCGGGACCGCCGCCCTGCTGGCCG
Source organism: uncultured Acidimicrobiaceae bacterium (assembly GCA_963774885.1). Taxonomy (GTDB): domain Bacteria; phylum Actinomycetota; class Acidimicrobiia; order Acidimicrobiales; family RAAP-2; genus Bog-756. The sequence continues at coordinate 1,487,836 of CAVZGQ010000001.1, read as the reverse complement.
CGGCCCGCGAGTCCGGGACCGACCCACGGATCCTGGTCACCAGCTCGGCCGAGGTCTACGGGGCGGTGACCGACCCGACCCTCCTGCCGCTCACCGAGGCGTCGCCGACCGCGCCGCTCACCCCCTACGCGGCCAGCAAGCTGGCGGCCGAGGCCCTGGTAGCACAAGCCTTCCTCGGGCACCGCCAGCGGGTCATCACTGTGCGGCCCTTCAACCACATCGGCCCGGGACAGAGCCCCAACTTCGCCGTGCCGGCACTGGCCAAGCGGATCGTGGAGGCCGACAGGCGGAAGGCCTCGACCATCCCGGTCGGCAACCTCTCGGCACGCCGCGACTTCACCGACGTCCGCGACGTGGTCCGGGCCTACCGCCTGCTCATCGAGACGGGGGAGGCCGGGGTGGTCTACAACGTCTGTTCGGGCCAGGACGTGTCGATCCGGGAGATCGCCGACGGGTTGCTGGCCCTGGCCGGCACCCGGCTCGAATTCGAGACCGACCCCTCCTTGGTCCGGCCGGTCGAGGTCCCGGTGCTGCGGGGCGATCCGGGCCGGCTGTCGGCGGCCACCGGGTGGAAGCCGGAGATCCCCCTGGACCAGACCTTGGCCGATGTGCTCGCCTACTGGCGCGAGCACGCCGACTGACCGCTCGGCCCGTTGGCTCGCCCTCGGGACGCGACGAACGGCCCGCCGAAGCGGGCCGTTCGTGGTGGACCGGATGGACCGGCCGGCGGTGGCCTCGACCGTGCTGCTCAGGCGGCAACCGTCGGGATCCGCGACCGGAGCTGGTTCCGGGCCTCCTTGGCCTGGACATGCGCTTGCTTGGCCACGTCTCGGGCCTGGGTCGGGAGCCGCTCCTCGAGGGGGGCGACGGCTGCCTCCAGCCGCTCGATGATGTCCTCGAGCCGCTCGGCGACGTCCTCGATGGTGGTGTCCACGCTGTGGAGGGCGCCGCTCAGATCGGTGCGCACGGCGGCCAGACGACTCTCGAGGTCGGCCCTGGGCTCGGCCAGGCGCTTGAGCACCTCCTGGCGCTGGACCTGTGCCTGCTGGAAGCCGAGCACCCCGGCGCCGATGAGGACGTAGGTGGCGTCCTTGGCCACGGCGGCGATGTCCCTGGCTGCCCGGGTGAGGTCGGTATCGATGTCTGGGATCTTGAATTCTGGCATGGTGTTCTCCTTGTCTTCGGTGGAGGTGGCCCCGGCGGTGGAGACCCGACGACCGCTTCCACGGGGACTGCGTGGTCCCGATGAATGCAAGTGTATATGTGATGATAAACATTTGCAAGCACCTGGGCCGATCTGGGCTCTCTTGGTCGGCTGAGCTGGGATGTTGCCTCCGGCGCGCCCTGGCCCGATAGCCTCTGACCTCTGATGGAGACACTGGCCCCGCCGGTGGTGGCCGTCGTCGTCGCTCACGATCCCGGTCCGTGGTTCGAGGAGACGCTGGCCTCACTGGGTTCGCAGGACTATGCGGAGCTGTCCGTGCTGGTCCTGGATGCGGCCAGCGAGGAGGAGCTCACCGAGCGGGTGGCGGCGGTGCTGCCCTCCGCCTACGTGCGGCGGTTCGAGGAGAACCGCGGCTTCGGGGCCACCGTCAATGAGGTCCGGGCCATGGTCGACGGCGCCGACTACTTCTTGTTGTGCCACGACGACGTGGCCCTGTTCACCGACACGGTGCACCTGCTGGTGGAGGAGGCCTTCCGCTCCAACGCCGGGATCGTCTCCCCCAAGGTGGTGCGCTGGGACGACCCCGAGCACCTGGTCCATGTGGGCATGATCGTGGACAAGGGGGGCTCGGTCGTGGACCGGGTGCAGCCCGGCGAGATCGACCACGGCCAGCACGACGCGGTGCGCGACGTGTTCGTCGCCCCGGGCGGGACCACCCTGGTGCGGGCCGACCTGTTCGAGGAGCTCGGGGGATTCGACACCGCCATCGTGGCCATGGGCGAGGACCTCGATCTGTGCTGGCGGGCCCAGGTGGTCGGTGCCCGCGTGATCGTCGCCCCCGATGCCCGGGTCCGTCACCTCGAGGAGCTGGCCGGTGGGTCGCGCCCGGTGGACCAGTCCCTGGCGGGTGGCGTCGCCGACCAGCCGTCGGGACGGTCGGTGACCCTCCAGGAGCTCCAACGCCGGCACGAGCTGCTGGCCGTGTTCAAGTGCTACGGGCCGTTCCATCTCATCCGGGTGGTGCCCCAGGTGTTCCTGCTGGCGGTGGGGGAGGTGATCGTGGCCGAGCTGGCCGGCAATCGCGCCCGGGCCCGGGCCGTGGTGCGGGCCTGGCGCTGGAACCTGTCCCGCACGGCGGTCATCCGCCGACAGCGCAAGGAGCTGAAGGGGCACCGGCGGTTGGGGGACAAGGAGGTCCGCCTGCTCCAGATCGGTGGCAGTGCCCGGCTGGCCACCTACGGCCGGCGGGTCTTCCAGCACGGGTTCCACGGTGCCCACGCCGACGAGCTGGCCGCGGCCGAGGACGCCGCCGGGCTGGACGAGGAGGTCGGATCGGACCAGGTGGCCGGAGCCGCCCTCGTCTCCTCGGTCACCGGGCCACCGGCGGTCCCGGCGGACCCGGTGGACCCGCCGGTGGAAGCGGCGGGCCCGGAGCGAACAGGCGCCAGCGGCCGACTCGCCGTCTGGCTGGCCGCCGCGCTGATCGTGGTCATCGGGACCAGGGGAGTGCTCACCGGGACGCTGCCCGCCGTGGGCCAGTTCGTGCCCTTCCCCACCTGGTCGGCCACGTTGACCCAGTTCGCCACCGGCTGGCACCCGTCGGGGGTGGGCGCGACGGCGCCGGCGTCCCCGGCCCTGGCCCTGGCCGGGTTGCTCGGCACCGTGCTGTTCGGAGCCATGGGACTGACCCAGAAGGTGATGGTGCTGGCCTGCATCCCGATCGGGGTGTGGGGGGTGGTGCGGCTGTTGCGACCGTTCGGCTCACCTCGGGCCTCACTGGTCGGCGGGCTCTCCTACCTGGCCATGGCCCTCCCCTACGACGCCTTGGCCTTGGGGCGATGGGGTGCCCTGGTCGTGTACGCCGGCACCCCCTGGGTGCTGGCCCGGCTGTGCCGGGCGACCGGCCTGGCCCCCTATGCCGCACCCCGCCCGCAGACGGCGGACCCGCCGGTGGGCGGGCACGAGAACGGCCTCGGCTCCCGGCCCTCGGCCGGCCGTCGGCTCGGCGACTGGGCCGTTCGCCACCGCTCCCTCCGCAGCATCGTGGCCCTCGGTCTGATCGAGGCGGTGATGGTCTCGTTCGCGCCGGCCGCGGCCATCGTGGTGGTGCTGGCCGCGGTGTCCCTGGTCCTCTCCTCCTGCATCGTCGGGGAGTGGCGGGCCACCCTGTGGGCCCTCCGCTTGGCCCTCTCCGCCACGCTGGTGGCCGCCATCATCTGCCTCCCCTGGGTCATCGGCGTGCTGTCCGCCGGGCGCGGTGCGGTGGCCGTCTTCGGGGTGCCCATCCCGGCGTCGGGGGCGGCGTCGTGGGGATCGCTGCTGCGATTCTCGGTCGGTCCCATCGGTGACTCGCCACTGGCCTGGGGCTTCGCCGCGGCTGCCCTGGTGCCGTTGGTACTGGCCCACCGGATGCGATTCCGGTGGGCGGCCCGGTTCTGGACCATCGCCCTGGTCTTCTGGGCGGGGGACTACCTGGTCGGTCGGGGGTGGACGGGCAGTCTGGCCATCGATCCCCTCATCCTGCTCGGCCCGGCCGCCGCCGCCATCGCCGCCGCCATCGGACTCGGCGTGGTCACCTTCGAGGAGGACCTGCGGGCCGCCGACTTCGGATGGCGGCAACTGATCACGGTGGCGGCCGCCGGGGCGGTGGTGCTGGGCTCGGCGCCCACCGTGGTATCTGCCGCGCCGGGCCGGTGGGATCTCCCGCTCAACGACTTCAGCCAGTCGGTCAAGTGGATGGGCGCCAAAACGGCCGGCGGGGCGTTCCGGGTGCTGTGGCTGGGCGATCCCCGATCCCTCAATCAGGGCTCGTGGGCTGCGGGAGACGGGTTGGCCTATGCCACCTCGGAGGACGGTGGCCCGGACGCCAGGTGGCTGTGGAACGCGGCGAGCCCCGGCCCGGCCAGTCGGTTGGGCTCCGCCGTCGACCTGGCCCGCTCCGAGCGCACCGACCAATTGGGGAGGTTGCTGGCTCCGGCCGGGGTGCGCTACGTGGTGGTGCTCACCTCCCTCGCCCCCGAGATCACCGGGGAGCAGAGTCCCGAGGAGTACCCGGTCCCCGCAGACCTGGTCCCGGCCCTCGGTCACCAACTCGATCTCGACCCGGTGGTGACCGGCACCGGGATGACCATCTACGCCAACACCGCCTGGATTCCCGAGCGGGCCCAGGTCGCCAGCGGGGCAGCCGCTGCCCCCTCGGCCAGTACTGCGCCCTCGGCCAGCACTGCGCTGTCGGCGGCGGCGGTGTCGCCTCCGGGATCGCCGGTGGTGGGCGGCGCCGTCCCGGTACTTCCCGGGCCGGCCGCCTCCCGCTCCTACCGGGGACCGCTCGCCCGGGGCACGGTGTACGCCGCCGTGGCACCGGCCGAGCGATGGAGCTTGATCGGGAGCAGCAGTGCTACCGCGGCCCGGTCCTTCTCGTTCGGATGGGTCGGGACCTACAAGGTGACCCAGGCGTCGACGGCCACCCTCCGCTTCCGGGGTGGGCCGTGGACGCCGCTGTCGCTGCTCGTCTCGGTCGTGGCCTGGTTGGCCGCGCTCGCCTTGGTGAGCGTCCGTCGTCTAGGGGGCGGGTGGACGCGGCTGCGGACCGGCCGGCGCCGCACCCGGACCGATCGGGATGACGGCGTCGACAGCCCGTCACCGGACGGCCCCGAATTGGCGTTCGGGTACGGAGAGACCCCATGACCGATCCCGATGGTGCCGGCCCCGACCCGGCGGCGCCGGTGACCGATCCGGGCCGGCAGCGCCGGGTCGGCGCCCACCCCGAACGCAGGCGGTGGACGGCGATGATCTCGGTGGTGGCCGTCGTGGCCGCGGTGGCGGTGATCTCGTTTGCGTTTCCCGCCCCCGCCGCGGCCCCGGCCCCGCCCGGTGGTGACGGCGTCCCCGTTCCACCCGAAACCGCTCATGCGTCATCGGCCTTCTGCGTCAGCGGGACGGGAACCGCCGCCGCCACCACCATCTATCTCACCAATACCACCCCCCGGACCGTCGCCGGCGTGATGACCAGCCTCGGGCAGCCGCCCAGCACCGGCCCGGCTCCCTCCCTCCAGCGCTCGGTCGACGTTCCCGCCCTGGACACGGTGGCGGTGGACCCGACCAGCGGGTTGGGCGGGCCCAGCAACGCCTCCTCGTTCGTCTTCGCCGGCGGGGGAGTGGTGGCATCCCAGGTGGTGGGCGGTCCCGGTGGTTGGAGCACCGCGCCCTGCGCGTCGCGGACCAGTCCCCAGTGGGCCTTTGCCGGGGGGTCCACCGCCGGCGCCAACACCTTGACCCTCGCCCTGTCGGATCCGACCGCCACCGAGGCGGTGGTGGACGTCTCCTTCGTGACCGCCAACGGGGTGATCACCCCGCAGGCGTACCAGGGGCTGGTGGTCCCGGCGGGGCAGTTGGCCGTGGAGAACGTGGGCCAGTTCGTGCAGGGCGCCTCGGACATCGCCACCGTGGTGACCGCCGAGTCGGGGGCGCTGGTGGGCGCCGAGTTCCAGCAGTGGTCGAGCGGATCCGGTAGCGGGGTGTCCCTGCGGCTCGGCGCGCCGGCCCTGTCGACCACCTGGCGATTCGCCCAGACCTCCAGTGGTCCGGGGTCAGCGGTGGACTTCGACCTGGCCAACCCGGGTCGCTCGCCGGCCACGGCCACCCTCTCCTTCAGCCTGTCCTCGGGCACCGTGGTGCCCCGACGGGTGTCGGTCCCCCCGAGCTCGATCGTCGATTTCTCTGCCTCGGGGACGTCCGGGCTCCCCCAACAGGTCCCCTACTCGCTCACCATCGACTCGTCGGCGCCCATCGTGGTGGGGCGATCGGTCGAGGCCGCCAGCGGATCCCCGGCCCCGGTGTGGGGATCGTCGTCGGGGACGGTGACCGCCGCCCGTCGCTGGGTGGTGCCCGGCCCCGGGATTGCCTCCCAACCGGGCACGGCCGGCGCCGCCGTCGAGAGCCTCGCCGTGGCCAACCCGAGCGGGTCGGCGGCGATGGTCACGGTGACCGGCCTGCAGGGGGGCCGCCCGGTGGCCACGTTCGCCGTCGCCCACGACGGGGTGGCGGTACTCGGGCCCAAGCTGGTCGGTGGACTGTCGGTGTTCTCCATCGCCTCGTCCCAGCCGGTGACCGTGGAGGAGGACAGTCAGCCCTCGGGCGCGCCCGGAGTGGTCTCCTCTACCGGATTCCCCTTCGCCGACTGACGGCGGGCGGTCCGACAGGATCAGGTGGCGGCCACCCGCAGGCGCCGCAGGGGCGGGACCGTGGGCGGCGGCTGCCGACGGGACGGGAGGGCGGCCAGCAGGGCGGTGGTCGCCTCGGTCACCCGGAGGACGGCCGTCTCGAAGGCGACCTCGGTGTGAGCCGACGTCGACTGCACGCCACTGACCTTGCGGACGTACTGGCGGGCGGCGGCCTCGATCTCCTCGGGGGTGGCCTCGGGTTCGAGGCCCCGCAGTGTGGTGATGTTCCGGCACATGCAGCCAGGCTAACGGCTGCCGGCGGCGTTGGACCGGGCTATCGGGAGGTCGGGGGCGGGGGTGGCGGCGGCCACGGCGACTGGGTGGGCCAGTGCCCCGGGGCCGGCTGCGCCGGGAGCGGTGACGGGGCCTGGGGCCAGTGCCCGGCCGGGGGTTGTGCCGGCGGGGGCCATGGCGCCGGCTCGGTCGCACCCGGTTCGTCCTCGGCGTGGCTGGCGCTGGAGACCTCGGTGTCGGCCGGCTCTTGGGCGGTGTCAGTCTCCGAGGTGGGCGCCTCGGCCCCGCCCGCCGCCGGGACCGGCGTCCCGTCAGGCGGACCGTCGGCGTCACCGGACCCGGTCGGACCGTGCTGGGAGGCCACGAAGATCGGGGGCACCGTCTTGATGCCGTGCTCGTGGACCGGGCGCCCGTAGGCGGTGTCCACCAGTCGACCGACGGTCTCGCCGTCGATGGTCTCCTCGTCGAGGAGGGCGCGGGCCACGGCGTCGAGGCCGCCGCGGTGACGGGCCAGCACCTCGAGGGCCCGCTGTTCCTGGGCCCGGAGGATGATCTCCACTTCGTCGTCGATGACCTGACTGGTGTGCTCGGAGTAGTCGCGGGTGTGCATGAGGTCCTCACCCAGGAACACCTGGCCCTGGGAGCCCCAGGCCATGGGACCGATCTTGTCGCTCATCCCCCACTCGCGCACCATCTTGCGAGCGAGCTCGGTGTTGCCCACCAGGTCGTTGCTGGCCCCGGTGGAGAGGTCGCCGTAGACCAGGAGCTCGGCCGCTCGGCCGCCCATCCGCACCGCCAGGGAGTCCTCGATGTGCTGGCGGGGATGGATGTGGCGCTCTTCCATGGGCAGCTGCATGGTCACCCCGAGGGCCATGCCGGTGGGCAGGATGGTCACCTTGTGTACCGGATCGGCATCGGGGAGCACGTAGGCCAGCACCGCGTGCCCGCCCTCGTGGAATGCCACCCGTTCCTTCTCCTGACCGGAGAGCACCAGGCTCTCGCGCCGCTGCCCCATCAGCACCCGGTCCCGCGAGGCCTCGAAGTCGACGTTCTGGATGAGCTTGGAGCCGCGGCGGACGGCATGGAGCGCGGCCTCGTTGACCAGATTGGCCAGGTCGGCGCCGCTCATCCCAGGGGTCCCACGCGCCACCGTGCCCAGGTCGACGCTCGGGTCGACCCGCTTGTCCTTGCAGTGGACCTGCAGGATGGGCAGGCGCTCGTCGAGGTCGGGGAGAGGCACGACGATCTGACGGTCGAAGCGCCCGGGACGAAGGATGGCGGCATCGAGGATGTCCGGCCGGTTGGTGGCCGCCATCACCACGATGCCCTCGGTCGGATCGAACCCGTCCATCTCCGAGAGCATCTGGTTGAGTGTCTGCTCGCGCTCGTCGTGCCCGCCCCCGAGGCCGGCGCCCCGTTTGCGGCCGATGGAGTCGATCTCGTCGATGAACACGATGGCCGGGGCCTGCTTGCGGGCGGTGGCGAACAGGTCGCGTACCCGGCTGGCGCCCACCCCGACGAACATCTCCATGAAGTCGGAGCCGCTCACCGACATGAAGGGCACCCCGGCCTCGCCGGCGACGGCTCGGGCCAGCAGTGTCTTGCCCGTGCCGGGAGGGCCGACCAAGAGGATGCCCTTGGGGATTCGCGCCCCGATCTCCTTGAACCGGGCCGGCGTCTTGAGGAAGTCGACCACCTCACTGATCTCCAGCTTCACCCCGTCGTACCCGGCGACGTCGTCGAAGGTGGTGGACGGGCGCTCGGTGGAGTAGAGCTTGGCCTTCGAACGCCCGATGGACATGATGCTTCCCATTTGCCCCTGCGCCTTTCGGCTGATGTAGAAGAAGACGCCCCCGATGAGGGCGAACGGAAGGATCCACTCCAGGATCGACACCAGGGCGTTGTTGGTGGGAGTCACGAACTTGGCGTTGGCTCCGAGTGGCTTGAGGGCCTGGACCTCTGAGTCCGGGGCCGCCAGGGGACCGTTGACCGTGTACTTGGAGCCGTTGGCCAAGGTCCCGGTGATCACGCCGGTGGTGTTGTCCACGGTCGCCGTCTTGACCTGCTTGCCGTCGATGTCAGTCAGGAAGGCGTTGTAGGTGAGGGTGGTGGTGGTGGTCTTGTGGACCAGGCCGGGCACGATGAGCACGGCCAGCACGGCGGCCACGATGACCGCGTAGATGACCATCCGGTTCTTGTTCTGTCCGGGTGCCTCCTGGCCGGGGCCGCCCGTTCCGGGAGGTCCCTGCGGCCCCCCGGGCACGTTTGGGTTTGGCGGGGTCACCCCTCCATGCTATGCCCCCGGGGACACATTTGAGGCATCGGCGGTCGCTCACTTCGCCGCCCGAGCCCTCCCGGTCCACCGATTGTCCACCGTCACCATCGCCAACCATCGTCGAATGCCGTCGTGAACCAACCGGACACGTCGGTTCCGGCGGTGATCGCCCTGGCGAGCAGGGTCGATGCCGCCGCCACCGTCCGGGCCCGACCCGGCGCGGCGCCGTCGAGCAGTTCGTTCCAGAAGATGCCCCACCCACCGGCCAGGGCCTGGCCCACCACCGGAGCGGTGAGCACCCGCCCCACCATGCCGACGGCGCGCGGCCTGGACACCAGGGCGGCGTGGCCGGCGGCGGCCACCCGTTGGTAGGGCAGATGGGCTCCGCTCAGATGGTGGCGGTAACGGGCGGCGGCTCGGCCCGGCGAGCCGACCACGGCCTCGGCCGCCGCCCGCCCGCTGGTCATGGCCTGGGCGATGCCCTCTCCCTGCAACGGATTGACCAACCCGGCGGCGTCGCCGACCAGGAGCACCCTCCCGGCCGCCGGGGTGGTCCCGACCATGCCCATCTTGAGCCAACCCCCCAGGCGGCGGGGCAAGGGCGGCGCCGGGGCGCGGTCGAGGAGGCCGAGGGAGACCAGGTGGTCGAGATAGGCCGGCAACAACCGCGCCGCTGCGGCACCGGACTGGCGATCGGACAACGTCCCCAGACCGAGCCCGACGTTGGCCACTCCGGACGGCCCGGGAAAGATCCACCCGTACCCGGGGAACGCCTGCCACCGGGTCGGTTCCCACAGCGTGATGGCCGGGAGAGCGACGCGCTGTTCCAGATAGCAGCGCACCGCGAACCCCCACAGCACCCGGGCACGTTGGACCAGTCCGGCACTCTCGGCCACGTGGCTGGTGGCGCCGTCGGCACCGATGATGAAGTCGGCGTGCAGCTCATGGCCGTCGACGGTGAACCCGTCCAGCGCGTCACCCGACCACAACGGACGGTCGGCCCGACCACTCACCTCGACGGCACCGGCATCGAGGGCCGCGGCACGCAGCGCATCGTCGAACTCCACTCGGGTCATCGCCCGGGCGCGTCCCGGATAGGACAGCCCGTCGACGCAGGGCAGGACGACCCGGCGTCCGCTCGGGCCGACCACGACCATGTCGCCGACGTCGAGGCCGGCCGGCTCGGGCACCCCGAGATCGGCCAGGACCTGGAGGCCTTTCGGCCCGATGAAGTCGCCACAGGCCTTGTCCCGCGGGAAGCGCGCCTTGTCCAGCAGGGCCACCGCGGCGCCGGCCCGCGCCAAAACCAGGGCGGCGATACTTCCGGCCGGACCGGCTCCGACCACCAGCACGTCGACGCGCCTCGAGCCCACAACTCTCCTCTCGGGCGGTGACCGCCTACGGTGAGATCTTCGCGCTCGAGGAGGAGCAATGGAGACCCCCGACCTGGACGACACCAACCGCTTCGCCCAGCGTCTCTTCGCCCCGCTCCCGCAGCGCTACGACCGATTGGCCGAGCTGTTGTCGATGGGACAGAACGGCCGTTGGCGGCGTGCCATGGTCGACCACGTCCTCCCTGAGCGGCCCGGTCTGATCCTCGACGTGGCCTCGGGCCCGGCGGGCGTGGCCATCCAGCTCGCCGATCGCAGCGGGGGAAGGGTGGTCGGGATCGACCTCACGCTCGACATGCTTCGCCAGGGCCTGCGCAACGTGACCGAGCGGGCCATGGCCGACCGCGTCCAGCTGATGGCCGGGAGGGCCGAGCAGATGCCTTTCGCCGACGACACCTTCGACGCCCTGACCTTCACCTACCTCTTGCGCTACGTCGACGATCCCCAGGCCACGCTCGGTGAGCTGGCACGGGTGGTGAAGCCGGGCGGGGTGGCGGCCAGTCTCGAGTTCCTGGTGCCCCGCAGCCGGTTCTGGCGATTCTGGTGGTGGGGGTACACCCGGCTCCTCCTCCCGGTCGGTGGCTGGCTGACCGGGGGTCGGGCGTGGTTCGAGGTGGGCCGGTTCCTCGGCCCCAACATCTCGGCGCACTACCGCCGGTATCCGATCGAGTGGACGGTCGAGGCATGGAGGCGGGCCGGCTTCGTCGATGTCGGCGTGCGGCGAATGAGCCTCGGGGGCGGCCTGGTCATGTGGGGCAGGCTCGGCGGTGGGTGACGACGACCCGGGTCGATCCCCGTCCGAGCCGCGTCCGTCCTACTACGCGGCGCGCCCCGGCGGCTGGCGGGACTGGTGGACGCTGCTCCACCCGCCCTACACGGCGTGGCACCTCGCCTATGTGGTCATCGGCGCCTGTCTGGCCCCGGTGGTCAACGTCACCCGACTGATCGCCACCCTGCTGGCCTTCTTCTGCGCTGTCGGGCTGGCCGCCCATGCGCTCGACGAGTTGCACGGGCGGCCGCTGCACACCCGCATCCCCGCCAGCGCCCTGGTGACGGTGGCGGTGGCCGGACTGGCCGGCGCCATCGGCCTGGGCATCGCCGGTGTCGTGCAGGTCGGCGCGGCCCTGATTCCCTTTCTGGTCATCGGCCCCGCACTGGTGGTGGGCTACAACTTCGAGCTGTTCGGCGGCGCTATCCACAACGATGTCGGATTCGCGGCCGCCTGGGGCGCGTTCCCCGTTCTCGTCGCCTACGTGGCCCAGACCGGGCGGTTGGCCCTGGCCCCGCTGGCCGCCGCCGCTGCTGCCTTCGCGCTGTCGGCCGCACAGCGGGCACTCAGCACGCCGGCGCGGATGTTGCGCCGGCGGGCAACCGAGGTGTCGGGTTCGATCACGCTGATCGGCGGCGACGTGTCCCGCGTCGATCGCGCCATCCTGTTGGCTCCCCTCGAACGGGCGCTGCGGGCGATGTCCTGGGGCATCGTGCTGCTCGCCGTCGCCCTGGCCGTCGCTCAGGCCGGCTAGGACGTTCGGCCCGGTGGTGATCCAGTCGGGGGACTCGGGAGGAGACCAGGGTCAGTGGGTACGGGCAGAGGTACGGGCCCTCCCCGGGGGCGCGCGGCCGAGGCTGCTGCCTTTGGACGGGGTTCCATCGGTATCGTGGAAGGGTGATCGAGCGGTCCGAACCGGGAACGGGCCCCGGCGCGTCCTCTGACGGTGGACCGGTGAGGATGCCGGCCACCTCGGTGGACGGCTCGCCGACCCCACCACCGGGATGGGCGCCACCCCCACCGGGGTGGCGACCCACGCCGGGACCGCCGCCTGCGTGGGCCACACCACCGTTGGTGCCCGCACCATCCGACCCTGCCGGCGAGCGCGGCGCCACCCTCGGACCCAACGCCCCGCTCGGCCAACGGTTCGCCGCCGGCGAGGCCCCCGACTCCCGGTCGACGGCGTGGACGTGGCTGTTCTTCGCCGCCCTGGGATTCATCGGCGGCCAGCTGGCGGCCGCCCTGGTGGTGGCGCTGAGTGCGGCGGTGAGCGGGAATCTGCACTCGCTGGCCGCCATCAGCACGCTGAGCGAGCCGCCCACCTGGTACATCGCTTCTACGCTCCTCGGGCTGTGGGCCGGCTTCTTCGGATCGGCCTGGCTGGCCTCATCAGTGCGGGGAACCCACAGCCTGGTCCGCGACGTGGGCCTCCGGTTCCGCTGGATCGACCTGATCGGCGTCCCCATCGGGCTGGGCGGCCAGTTCCTGGTGGCGCTGATGTACGTCCCCATCGCCCAACACGTGCACAACTTCAACCAGCGCTTCGACGCCCCCAGCCAGCGGTTGACCGGGGGATCCCACGGCACCGGCTACCTGGTTGTGGCCATCTTCACGGTGGTGGGGGCGCCGTTCTTCGAGGAGCTGTTCTTCCGAGGGGTGCTCCTCCGCTCCCTGGCCCGGCTGTTCGGCACGGTGGGCGGCTGGGTGGGGCCGGCCCTCGCCATCATCATCACCGGTGTCCTCTTCGGCCTGGCCCATGCCGAGTCCCTCCAGCTCCTCGGCCTGGCCACCTTCGGGATCATCCTGTCGTTCGTCTCCTACCGCACCGGGCGACTGGGCATGAACATGGTCGCCCACGCCTCCTTCAACCTGGTGGCCCTGGCCGCGGTGGTCCTCCCCATGGCCGCCGGCCACGGAGTCCTGCTCTGAGATGACCGCCTCGGTCGACGTCGCCACCATCGAGCCGCTCCCCGCCGAGGTTCCCTCGGCTCCTCCGGGTACACCCGAGCCGTTGCTGAGCCGCCTGACCCGTCGATCGGCGTGGCCCGGTTGGGCCAACCTGGTGGTGGTGGCGGGGGTGACCCTGGTCGCCCTCAGCCAGCTCCACCCGTCACTGCTGCTGGCCAACACCACCACCGCCGGCGGCGACACCGGGGCCCACGTGATGCTGCCCGCCTTCATGAAATCGCAACTGCTGACCCACGGCCAGCTGACCGGGTGGGACCCCGACTGGTACGACGGGTTCCCGGTCTACACCTTCTACTTCCCGCTCCCCGGGCTGATCACCGTGCTATTCAACGCGCTGGTCTCCTACAACGTCGCCTTCAAACTGGTCACCGTGCTCGGCACGCTGACCCTGCCAGTGTGCGCGTGGGCGTTCGGCCGCATGGCCGGCCTGCGCGACCCGGGTCCCGGTTGCCTGGCCGCGGCCACGTTGCCGTTCCTCTTCGAGCCGAGCTTCTCCATCTACGGCGGGAACATCCTGTCCACCCTGGCCGGCGAGTTCTCGTTCTCGCTCAGCCTCTCGATCGCCCTCCTCTTCCTCGGGGTGGTCGCCTCGGGCCTGCGCACCGGCCGGCGTCGGGCCCTGGCCGCGGCCCTGTTCGCCGCCACCCTGCTCTGTCACCTCATCCCCGCCATCTTCGCCGGTGCCGGGGCCGTGGTATGGCTCCTGCTCGACGCCGACGTCCTACGTGGGCTCCGCCACGGACGACGGGGACGGCTGGCCCGGCGACGGTGGTCCCGACGACTGGTGTGGGGGGTGGTCGCCGGGGCGGTGGGGGTGGGCCTGACCGCCTGGTGGCTGGTCCCGTTCGCCACCGGCCAGGCCTACACCACCAACATGGGGTGGACCAACGTGGAGGGCTTCCCCCACCTGCTGTTCCCCGGCTCGGCCCGGTGGGTCCTGGCCGCCGATGTGGTCGGCCTGGTGGCCCTGGTGATCCGCCGCAACCGGGTGGGGTTGTTCCTGGCGGTGATGGGGGCCTTCTCCGCCGGGGTGGTCTGCCTCGACCCCCAGGGCAAGCTCTACAACGTCCGCTTCCTGCCGCTGTGGTTCCTGTGCCTGTACCTGATGGCCGGCTACGCCCTGGCCGAGTCGGTGGCCGCCGTGGCCCGGTGGAACCGCCGCCGCCGCCTCCGCCTGTGGGTGGTGCTCATCCGCGAGCGGTTGAACCTGCTGAACGGGATGCCGTGGCGGCCGGGGGCGCGGATCAGCCGGTTCCGTCGTCCGACCCCCGACGGGAACCCACCCGGCGCGGTGGTCGGCCCGATCATCGCCCTGGCCGCGGCCTGCCTGGCCGTGGTTCCACCGTTGGTCCTGCCGGCAACCACCATGAGCCAGATCGGCATTACGGTCAGCGACAACCAACCCAGTGCCTGGGCGGAGTGGAACTACTCGGGCTACGAGCGCAAGCCCGACTACCCCGAGTACCGCTCCGTCATCCAGATGATGGCCAAGGTGGGGGCCAACGACGGGTGCGGCCGCACCATGTGGGAGTACGACCCGTCGCTCAACCGGTTCGGGACCACCATGTCCTTGATGCTGCTTCCCTACTGGACCAACGGATGCGTCGATTCGATGGAGGGGTTGCTGTTCGAGTCGTCGTCGACCACCCCGTTCCACTTCATCAATCAGAACGAGCTCTCGGTGAATCCGTCCGACGCGGTCAACAGCACCGACTTCACCTACGCGGGACTGAACGTCCCGCTCGGGATCGAACACCTCCAGCTCCTCGGGGTGCGCTACTTCCTGGCCTCGTCCACCACCGTCGAGGCCGCCGCCGCCGCCGACCCCAACCTCACCGAGGTGGCCTCCTCGGGCCCATGGAGCACCAGCTACGCCGGCCAGTCGCTCGACACTACCTGGAAGGTCTACGAGATCAGGGACTCCTCGTTGGTGCAGCCGATGGCCAACCAGCCGGTGGTGTGGAACGGGGTCGCCCCGGCCCAGACCAGTTGGTTGAAGCCGGCGGCCAGCTGGTACGACGACCCGAGCCGGTGGGACGTGGTCCCCGCCGCCGGCGGGCCGGCGAGTTGGGAACGGGTGCCGGCGAGCGACACCCGGCCCACGGCGGTCCGCGAGCCGACGACCGTGGTCTCCGACGTCTCGCAGACCGACAGTTCGGTCTCCTTCCACGTCGACCGGGTGGGGACCCCGGTGGAGGTCAAGGTGTCCTACTTCCCCAACTGGCAGGCCACCGGAGCACAGGGGCCCTGGCGGGTGGCGCCCAACCTCATGGTGGTGGTGCCCACCAGCCACGACGTGACCCTCCATTACGGCAGTTCGGGGGCCGATAAGGCCGGCGAGCTGATCTCGCTGGCCGCGCTGGCCGGCATCGTCGCCATCTGGGTGGGGGACCGTCGTGTCCGCCGGGCACGACGGTCGGTCTCCACCGCCCCCGGTAGCCCCATCCCCTGACGTGGCCGGCGCGGGGAGCCGGACTCTCGGGATGTTCCCGCTGTCGACCGTGCTGTTCCCCCACGCCGAGCTGCCCTTGCACGTCTTCGAGGCGCGCTATCGGGCGCTGATGGCCGACTGCCTGGCCGGGGACGGAACCTTCGGGGTGGTGCTCATCTCCCGTGGCTCGGAGGTGGGAGGCGGGGAGGAGCGGGTCGACGTCGGCACGGTGGCTCGGATCGCCCACGTGGCCGAGCTGGACGACGGTCGGATGCTGGTGACGGCGGGCGGTGGTCGCCGGCTGCAGGTTGACCACTGGCTCCCCGATGACCCCTACCCCCGTGCCGTGGTGGTGGATCTCCCGGGCCAACGGGATGCCGGTGGCACCGGGGACAACGGGGCGGTGGCCGCCGCCGGGGCGGCGGTGCGCCGGCTGCGGTCGCTCCTCTCCGAACTGGGGGACGTCCCCGCATTGGCCCACGACCTGGACCTGCCCGGCGAAAACGAGGAGGTCGGGTGGCGCCTGTGCGCGTTGGCCCCTCTCAACCTCATGGACCGCCAGGCACTCCTAGCCCGTGTCGGTCTCGTGGCACGCATGGAACTCCTGGCTGCGCTGTGCGCGGCGATGACCGACGACGTGGTCGCCCTGCTGGCCGGCGGTCTCGGGGGCTGAGTGGGTCTCGGGGGCTGAGTGGGGAGACCGTCGTGGCAACGTGCCCGTCCCATTCCAAGCGTGGGCCCGCGACGATGACGCCCATCAAGGCGTGTGGAACAGACGGCGGCGGCTACCTGGCTGGAGGCCGCGCCACTCCTTGATCGGCCACCTCGGCCAGCTTCCTGCGAGTGCTCGTCCAGCGTCGGCTCGATCCTGTCCGAGTCCCTCTCTGGTTGGCGTGGGCCTGCATCGGGCCCCCCTGCGAACCTTCCTGGGCCTCGAGGTGTCTGGCTAGGATGGCCCGGCCATGACCGGGCTCTCCGACGTTTTCAAGGCCTACGACATCCGGGGAGTGGTTCCCGATCAGCTGAACGCCGAGCAATTCCGGGCCATCGGCATAGCCGTGGCCAGGTTCACCGGGTCCCCGACGGTGTTGGTGGCCCGGGACATGCGCGAATCCGGCCGCGAGCTGTCTGCCGCCTTCGCCGACGGCGTGCGGTCGGAGGGAACCGCGGTGATCGACCTCGGGCTCGCCTCCACCGACATGCTCTACTTCGCGGCGGGAAGCCTCGACGCCCCCGGTGCCATGTTCACCGCCTCGCACAATCCGGCGCGGTACAACGGGCTCAAGCTCTGCCTGTCCGGCGCCCGCCCGATCGGGCGCGACACCGGGCTGGCCGAGATCCAGGCCGCCGCCGAGGGGTTGCTGGACGACTGGGGGGCCGAAGGCGCACCGGCGCTGGACGCCGACGACATGGCCCCCATCGAGTCGCGTTCTGTGCTCGAGGCCTACGCCAGCCACGTCCGTTCGTTCGTGGACGTCGACGCCCTGCGACCGCTGCGGGTGGTGGCGGACACTGCCAACGGCATGGGCGGCCTGGTCGCCCCCACGGTCTTCGAGGGTCTCCCCTTCGAGGTGGAGATCCTCTTTGCCGAACTCGACGGGAACTTCCCGAACCATCCGGCCGATCCGATCCAACCGGAGAACCTGGTCTCCTTGAAGCGGGCGGTGCTCGACTCGCAGGCCGACGTCGGCCTGGCCTTCGACGGCGATGCCGACCGGGTGTTCCTGGTCGACGAGCGGTCCGAGACGGTCTCGGGCTCGTTGACCACCGCACTCGTCGCCTCCTCGATGCTGGAGAAGCATCCGGGATCCACGGTGCTCTACAACTGCATCTGCTCCCGGGTGGTCCCCGAGGTCATCGCCGAGCTCGGTGGCGTGGGCATCCGCACCAAGGTCGGGCACAGCTACATCAAGCAGGTGATGGCGGACACCGGCGCCATCTTCGGCGGCGAGCACTCGGGCCACTACTACTTCCGTGACAACTACCGCGCCGACTCCGGCATCATCGCGGCCATGGTCGTGCTCGAGCTCCTCAGCGTCACCGGCAAGCCGCTCTCCGAGCTGCTCCAGCCGTTCCGGCGCTACTCGGACTCGGGGGAGATCAACACCGTGGTCGATGACCCACCCGGCACGGTCGAGTTGATGGCGGACGAGGTGGTGGCGGCCGGTGGAGCGCGGGGAACCGCCGACCGGCTCGACGGTCTGACCGTGGACCGGGGTGACTGGTGGTACAACGTTCGCCCTTCGAACACCGAGCCCCTCCTGCGGCTCAACGTGGAGGCGCCCGATGACGACGCCTGCGCCGGTCACGTCGCCGAGGTGGAGTCCGACATTCGCCGGCTCCTCGGTGACTGAGCGGTGCGAGGTCCCACCCGGCCGACGACCGGCCGGGCGATGATGGACGACGATCGACAAGAGAGGAAGGCACGATGACACTCGACCCACTTCTGATCGAAGTGCTGGCCTGTCCGGAGGACAAGGGTCCCCTGCTGTACTTCGCCGACGAGAACCGGCTCTACAACCCGCGGCTCCACCGCAGCTACGAGGTGCGCGACGGCATCCCGGTCATGCTCATCGACGAGGCCACCGCAGTGGACGAGCCCGAGCACGCCCGGCTGATGGCCGAGGCCGACGCCGGCCGGGCCCGCACCACGGGCGAGCCGGCCGGGTCATGACCCCAGCAGAGAGCGGGGTGACCGCCCTTCCACCGTCGCCGTTGGCCATCGACTCGCTCGACATGTGGGCCGCCACCGTTGGCCTCCCCGAGCAGGTGGAGGCGGCTGTCTCGGCGGCCCGGGGCGTCACCAGCCTCCCGCTCCACGAGCGGGTGGAGAACGTGGTCGTACTGGGCATGGGCGGGAGCGGGATCGCCGGCGACGTCCTGGTGGCGGTGGCGGCGCCGTTCATGCCGGTTCCGGTCACCGTGGTCAAGGGGTACGTGCCCCCCGACTACGTCGGTACCGGATCGCTTGTCTTCGCCATGTCGTTCTCCGGCGACACCGAGGAGACGTTGGAGGCGGCGGCGGCGGCGTACGAGGCGGGAGCGTCGCTGATCGTGGTGGCCGGGAGCGGTGCCCTGGTGAGCCTGGCCGGCGAATGGGACGTCCCCGTGGTGCCGGTCCCCACCACCATCCCCCAACCTCGCGCCGCACTGGGGGCCATGGCCATCCCTCCGTTGGTGCTCCTCGAGCAGATCGGGCTGTTCCCGGGGGCACTGCAGTGGGTGGACCAGGCGGTCGATCAGCTCCGCCGGCGTCGCGACGAGCTGGTCCGGCCCGGCAGTCTGGCCGAGGACCTGGCCCGCCGGATCGGGCGCACCATCCCCCTCATCCACAGCTCCCAGGACCTCGGGGCGGCAGCCGCACTGCGGTGGAAGGCCCAGGTCAACGAAAACGCCAAGAGCCCGGCCTTCTTCAACGTCTATCCCGAGCTGTGCCACAACGAGCTGGCCGGCTGGGGCCAGCACGGGGATGCCACCCGCCAGTTGATCACCCTGGTCAACCTCCGCCATGACGCCGAACATCCCCAGGTGAGCCGCCGCTTCGACCTGGTGGTGGAAGTCCTGCGCGAGGTGGTGGCCGACGTGATCGAGGTCAGGGCGGCCGGAGAAGGAGATCTGGCCCAGCTCTTCGATCTGGCCATGATCGGCGATTTCGTCTCCCTCCACCTGGCCGGCAACGAGGGCATCGACCCCGGTCCCATCCCGGTGCTGGACGAGCTCAAGCGTCAGTTGGCACAAGGTGGGTGATGAGCCCCGGCCGGTGCCTGCGACCGGAAGTTCGACGGGACCCGACCTCACCCCGTTGCAGGCGTTGAGCTGGTCGTTCGCCCTGGCCTGAGGGCTGGCGTCCACGGCCGGTGAGCGTGTTGCCGTTGAGTGACGGCCTCGTAACAACCGCGTGAACTCGTCCTCCCGGCCCCTGGCGATCGAGGGCCCGGGGCGTACACTGCACGGGTGAGCTGCGTGCGGGTCTGTGGTTGCAAGTCGAAGCCAGTCGCAGGCAAAACGACCCACGTAAGGCAACTTGTGGTTGCTGAGCATGGTGCGGCTTAGGAGTAAGACCTGCCTGTCGCGTCCCCGGCTGTCGGGGGCGGGCGGAGATGAGGTGACGCGGGCCGACAACGGCTCCGAAGGGCATCGGTCCGGAGACGGTCGGTGCCGCCGGAGCTTGGCCGCAACTCTCACTGCAGGCGAGTGTGGGGTCAAAGACCAGGTCAGCCGCCCGCAGCTCACAGTATCCACTCGACGACCGATCAGGAGGACCGGCCGACAGACGAGGTAGTCCGACATCAGCGACCAGGAGGCGAGCAGTGGACGTGGTCATCGCGTATGGCAGGAGAATCGTGTCCGACGGAGTGAGGGCCCTGACCAAGGAGAAGGTCGGTCGTCTCGGCCACCTCTGTCCGGGCCTCGATCGGGCCGAGGTCCACTTCTCCGAGGAGCACAATCCCAGGATCGCCGACCGGGAGTGCTGCGAGGTGATCATCGTGGGGCACGGGCGTTCGATCCGGGCCCGCGCCTTCGCCCCCATCCCGCTGGTGGCCGTCGACCTGGTGGTGGAGAAACTCGAGCACCAGCTCGAGAAGACCAAGGGCCGGCTGGTGGACCGGTCCCATCCCCGCCGCCGCCCGGCCAACTCGGTCTCCATCTTGCGAGAGCGGGTGCGCACCGCCTGACCGGGACGACCGCCGGGACGTGCCGGCGGTCCCTCAACACCTCCGACGGTAGAGTGAGTGGCTCATGAGCGTGCTCACGAAGGTCCTCCGCGCCGGTGAAGGGAAAAAGGTTCGCCGCCTGGCCGAGCTGGTGCCCCTGGTCAACGCGCTCGAGCCGGAGATGGAGGCTCGCTCCGACGCCGAGTTACAGGCGATGACCCCGGTGTTCCGTCAGCGCCTCGACAACGGCGAGAACCTCGAGGACCTGCTCATCGAAGCGTTCGCCCTGGTCAGAGAGGGGGCATGGCGGGTGCTGGGCCAGCGCCACTTCGATGCCCAGCTGATGGGGGGGATGGCCCTCCACTTCGGGTGGATCGCCGAGATGAAGACCGGCGAGGGGAAGACCCTGGTCTCCACCCTGCCCGTCTACGTCAACGCCCTGGCCGGCAACGGCGTCCACGTGGTCACCGTCAATGACTACCTGGCCACCCGCGACTCGGAGTGGATGGGTCAGCTGCACCGGTTCCTCGGGCTCACCGTGGGCAGGGTCGGTCCTGACATCGACGATCCGGAGGCCAAGCGCGAGGCCTACTTCTCCGACGTCACCTACGGGACCAACACCGAGTTCGGGTTCGACTACCTGCGGGACAACATGGCCCGGTCCAAGGACGCCATGGTCCAGCGCGGGCACCGCTTCGCCATCGTCGACGAAGTGGACTCCATCCTCATCGACGAGGCCCGGACCCCGTTGATCATCTCGGGTCCGGCGGCCGAATCGGCACAGCTCTACTACCAGTTCGCCGGCATCGTGCGGACGCTCCGGGCCGAGGATGACTACGAGGTCGACGAGGAGAAGCGCATCGTCGTCCCCACCGAGGCGGGCATCGAGAAGGTCGAGCGCCAGCTCGGTGTGGGGAACCTCTACGACGCGGTGGCGGTCAACTACGTACACCACCTCACCCAGGCCCTGTTGGCCAAGGAGCTCTACCGTCGGGACAAGGACTATCTGGTGGCACAGGGCGAGGTGAAGATCGTCGACGAGTTCACCGGGCGCACCCTCGACGGGCGGCGCTGGTCCGACGGGCTCCACCAGGCCGTCGAGGCCAAGGAGCGGGTGAGGATCAAAGAGGAGAACCACACCTGGGCCACCGTCACCCTTCAGAACTACTTCCGTCTCTATGAGAAGTTGTCGGGGATGACCGGCACGGCGGAGACCGAGGCCTCCGAGTTCGCCAACACCTACGAGCTCCCGGTCGTTCCCATCCCGCCCAACAAGCCGCTCATCCGCGGCGACGGCGCCGACCTCATCTTCAAGTCGGAGGACGCCAAGTTCGGCGCCGTGGTCGACGACATCGTGGAGCGCCAGGCCTCCGGCCAGCCGGTGCTGGTCGGCACCGCATCGGTGTCCAAGTCCGAGCACCTGTCCCGGCTTCTCGAGAAGCGCGGGATCCCCCATGAGGTCCTCAACGCCAAGCAACACTTCCGCGAGGCGGAGATCGTGGCCCAGGCCGGACGGGTGGGCGGGGTGACCGTGGCCACCAACATGGCCGGGCGAGGCGTCGACATCATCCTCGGGGGCAATCCCGAGGGGTTGGCGATCAGGGAGGCGACGGCCCGAGGCATCGATCCCACCACCGAGGAAGGGGCGGCCGAGCTGAAGTCCCTCCAGACCGAGTTCGAGGCGGTCTGCGAGGCAGAGGGGGAGGAGGTGCGAAGGCTCGGCGGCCTCTATGTGCTGGGCAGCGAGCGCCACGAGAGCCGGCGCATCGACAACCAGCTGCGAGGTCGATCGGGTCGGCAGGGTGACCCTGGGGAGAGCCGCTTCTTCCTGTCGCTCGAGGACGACCTCATGCGCCTGTTCGCCACCGGCGCCATGAACTGGGTGATGGGGCGGGCGCTGCCCGACGACGTGCCCATCGAGGCGAAGATGGTGACCAAGGCCATCGAGCGGGCCCAGAACACCGTCGAGGGGCGCAACGCCGAGTCCCGCAAGGACGTCCTCAAGTACGACGACGTGATGGACAAGCAGCGCAAGGTGATCTACCGCCGCCGCTTCCAGATCATCGAGGGCGAGGACCTGCACGACGAGACCATCGAGCTGCTCGAGAGCACGATGACCGAAGTGGTGGCGTCGTCGTGCCCGTCGGACTACCCCGAGGAGTGGGATCTCCCCCGACTGGTCACCGAGGTGACCCAGTACTACCCGACGAAGTTCGTGGCCGACGACCTGGCCGGGGCGAGCACAGTGGGACAGTTGACCGAGAGCATCCTGACCGAGGCCCTCGACATGTACGCGGAGCGGGACGAGACCATCCCCGGCGGCGCCGAGACGGCCAGGCAGCTCGAGCGCGACATCATGTTGCAGATCATCGACCAGCGGTGGCAGGACCACCTGGCCGAGATGGACTACCTCCGTGAGGGGATCAACCTCCGGGCCATGGGAAACCAGGATCCGCTGGTGGCGTACCAGCGGGAGGGGTTCGACATGTTCGGCAAGCTGATGGACGGGATCAACGACGACTACCTGCGCTACGTCTTCCACGTGCAGGTGCTGACCGAGCCAGCCGCCGAACCGGACCTCGATCGGGCCAACTACATCGCTGCTGACGACCCGGTCCAAGGAGACGGTGGCATCGCCGCCGCCTTCGCCGCCGCGTCCCCGGCAGAGATCGAGCAGGAAGCCGCCACCGCCGGCCTGGCCGGTGGCAACGGCACTCAGGCCGGGGTGACCACTCGCCTGGCCGATGACGGGGAGACCCAGCTGCCCATCGTCAAGTCCGAGCGGGAGAAGCTCGGACGGAACGAACCGTGCTGGTGCGGGAGCGGCAAGAAGTTCAAGCTCTGCCACGGCGTCAACTGAGATGACCTCACACGATGGTCCCCGGCGGGGGGCTGGGGAGCCCGACCGCGTCGACATCCCGGCCGCCCTGGCCGGGTTGGCCGTGCGCCTCGACGAGGCCCGGGGCCTGCTGGGCATGGAGCGCCTCCTCGAGCGGCGCACCGAGCTGGAGAAGGCGGCGTCGGAGCCCGGCCTGTGGGACGACGCCGACCATGCCCGCCAGGTGACCACCGAGCTCGGGAGGGTCAACGAGGACATCGACCACTTCAACGACCTCGCCGAGCGGCTCTCCGACGCCCAGACGCTCAACGAGCTCATCGAAGAGGAGCGGGACGAGTCCCTCCGGCCCGAGGTGGAAGAGGCGATCGGCGATCTCGACCGCCGTCTCCGGGTCCTCGAGCTTCGCTCCCTGTTCAGCGGCCCCTACGACGATGGTGACGCGGTGGCCGAGATCCATGCCGGAGCCGGCGGGACCGACGCGCAGGACTGGGCCGAGATGCTGCTTCGGATGTACACCCGCTGGGCGGAGCGGCGCGGGTTCGAGATCGAGGTCGAAGAGGCCACGCCCGGACAGGAGGCCGGACTGCTCTCGGCCACCTTCATCATCAAGGGTCGCTACGCATTCGGACTGCTGGCCGCCGAACGCGGCGTGCACCGGCTGGTGCGGATCTCCCCGTTCGACGCGCAGCACCGGCGCCAGACCAGCTTCGCCTCCCTCGACGTGGTCCCCTTCCTCGAGGACGTGTCCGGCGAAGTCGAGATCGACGAGAAGGACCTCCGTATCGACACCTACCGTTCGTCGGGGGCCGGCGGCCAGCACGTGAACAAGACCGACTCGGCGGTCCGGCTCACCCACCTTCCCACCGGCATCGTGGTGTCGTGCCAGAACCAGCGGAGCCAGCATCAGAACAAGGCCAAGGCCATGCAGGTACTAGGGGCCAAGCTGGCGGAACGACAGCACGCCGAACACCAGGCCACGCTCGACCAACTGTCGGGCGACCGCACCGACAACGCCTGGGGGAACCAGATCCGCTCCTACGTGCTGGCCCCGTATCAGTTGGTCAAGGACCTTCGCTCCAACGAGGAGACCGGAAACGTCGACGCGGTGCTCGACGGCGACCTCGACGTCTTCATCGAGGCCGAACTGCGGCGCCGCGCCGAGCAGCGCCGCGACGCCGGCTGAGTGGACGACTGCCACCTCACCGCGTTGACGCCGCCAGGCGAAGTGACCGTCGACTCACCGACGGCGATCAGCGCGTCCGGGGAGGTCAGAGGGGTTGAACCAGTTCTCCGATCGAGCCGGGTAGCATTGGGCGGAATGAGCACACCGTCCTGCGCATTCCCCCCGGCCTCGTGACGCTCCCTTCATGATCAAATTCCAAGACGTCACCAAGACGTACAAGGGCGCCACCGTCGCGCTCAGGGACTTCTGCGTCGATATCGACAAAGGCGAGTTCGTGTTCCTGGTGGGTCCATCGGGATCGGGGAAGACCACCTTCATCAGGCTCCTGCTGCGCGAAGAGATGCCGAGTTCCGGTCGCATCTGGGAGGCGGGCAAGGAGATCGGGCACCTGCCCAAATGGAGGATCCCCTACCTCCGTCGCAACATCGGCTGCGTGTTCCAGGACTTCCGCCTCCTGCCCAACAAGTCGGTGTTCGAGAATGTGGCCTTCGCCCTGGAAGTCATCGGTCGCCCCAAGCACGTCATCGCCGCCCAGGTTCCCCAGGTGCTCGACTTGGTCGGTCTGGCCAAAAAGCGTGACAACCTGCCCCATGAGCTGTCGGGGGGTGAACAACAGCGGGTGGCGGTGGCCCGGGCCTTCGTCAACCGCCCGCTGATCCTCCTCGCCGACGAGCCCACCGGCAATCTCGACCCCACCACCAGCCTCGGGATCATGCGGCTGCTTGACCGGATCAACCGCACCGGCACCACCGTGATCGTGGCCACCCACGACGCCGGCATGGTGGACCAGATGCGTCGCCGGGTCATCGAGTTGGACCGGGGCGTGCTGGTTCGGGACCAGCCCCACGGCGTCTACGGCATCGACAGCGCCACCGCGGCGGCCGGCGCCGGTACGCCCACCGGTGCCATGGCGGAACAGGCGCCGGCCGACGAGTATCCCGACAGCTTCGCTGCTCGCACCTGATGCCCGTCTCTGCCGGATACGTCTCGCGGGAGGCTGCCTCCAACCTGTGGCGCAATCGTCTGATGACGGTGGCCGCCATCCTCACCGTCGCCGTCTCCCTGGCCCTGGTCGGGTCGGCCCTCCTGCTGAAGCAGGGCGCTTCCCAGGCCACCGTGCAGTGGCAGAACGGCGTGCAGGCCATCGTGTGGGTGAACCCCGGCGCCAGCGGCCCGCAGGCCAACTCGATCGGCGGTCAGCTCAAGGACTCGCCCTACATCAAGACGTGTGCCTATCGGACCCAGACCTACGACTACGACGAGGCCAAGCAGCTCCTACCTGCTGACGAGCTCGACGCCACCTCCCTGGCGGACTACCCGTCGTCCTACCGCTGCGTGCTCAACGATCCCTCGCAGGCGCCGGCGGTCTACCAGCAGTTCACCGGCAAACCGGGGGTCTACGGGGTCAAGTACCCCGGTCAGCAGATCAAGACCATGCAGAGCGTGATCCACATCCTGCAATGGGTCTTTCTTTCGGTCGCGGTCGTACTCCTGTTGTCGGCATCGGTACTCATCCTCAATACCATCCGCATGGCCATCTTCGCACGGCGGCGCGAGGTGTCGGTGATGAAACTGGTCGGTGCCACCAACTGGTTCATCCGATTGCCGTTCATGGCCGAGGGGATGATCCAGGGTCTGCTCGGCGCCGCGGTGGCCGTGCTGGTCGTGTTGGCCCTCTACTGGGGGATCGGTCTCAACGCCACCAAGACAGCCGCGAACCAGGGGAACATCATCGCCCAGATGTCACTCGGTGGATGGGAAGTCGCCGGCACCTGCATTCTGGTCGCGGTGGTCGGCGTGGTGGTCGGCGTGGTGGGGTCCGCCTTCGCCGTGCGGCGATTCCTCGACGTCTGAACCGCCTCACCGTCCGACCTCGTCGAGGTCAGACCCGAATGTGGTCCGATCGCCTATCGGGCACAAGAGTCGGTCGCGGCCCGGCGGTGGACGCGGTCGGTGATCCACTGCTCGATGATCGACTGACCCGCGGCCAGTGCACCGCTGTGGCTGGCTCCCACGACGGGCGCGTAGCGCACCACGTCGTGCTGGTCGCGGCACAGGGTGGCGTCGACCAGGGCGGTCGTGGCGCCGTAGGGGACCAACGAGTCCCGGGTGCCCTGCACCACTAGCACGGGCGCCGAAATGGGACTGTTCCCGGGCTGGTTGGTCGAGTCGTCTGCGCTGACCGACGGGATCTGACTCCATCCCGGCCGGAACAGGAGATCGGTGGGGACGGCGTCGTAGACCGAGCCCACCGTGCTGCTGCACGCCGAGCCGAGCAACGCGGCGTTTCGGAGCCCCTCGGTATCCAGCACCGAGGACAGCGGGAAATTTCCGTACGTCACCGACCAGGCATAGAGAGCCATGGCTGCGAAGCCCGCATCCGGGTCGGTTGCTCGCCCGGGCACCGCCGGTGCGAGCTCGGTGAGCGAGGTGACCGGGGCCACGGCCACCACCCCGGCGACGAACAGCTCGGGTGCATAGGACTGGGCGATCTGCCCCGCGAACAGGGCGGCCTGGCCGCCCTGCGAGTACCCGAGGACCACCACGGCGTTGGACGCCGCCACCCCGGCCAGGGCGCGCGCGGCCCGGGCTGCATCGAGGACACCCTGCGCCTCGCTCTGGCCGACCAGATAGGGATGCACGGTCCCGAGCCCCTCGAAGTCGGTGGCGGCCACGATCATCCGAGCGTCGATCGTGGTGTCCAGATCGGGGATCGAGCTGAAGCCGGCAACGGATGGGGCGCACTGATCGGACAACCCGGTGGTCCCGTGGGCCCAGCTGACGATGGGGAACCCGCCGGGCGGAGGGGTACCGCCGGGGACCACCACCACCCCGGATACGGCGATGTCGGTGTCATTGATCGACTCGGAGTGATAGATCACCCGGTAGGCGGTGGCCCCGGGCGGCAGCTGACCGGCCGTTTCGATGGGCTGGGAGCGGATGATGGTGCCCGGTGGTGCCGCCCCCAGGGGCGAGGGGACCCGGTAGAAGGGGGAAAGACCGGTGGCACCCGGGGCGCCGGCCCGCACCTCGTCGGCCGTGGAGCGCTGGCCGGCGAGCGCCGCCGTTGCCGGTGGCCGGGGCGGCCAGGGACGACCCGCAGGCCGTCAACGTCAGGGTGACTCCCACGGTCACCAGCGCCCCGGTCCGCCGGCCACCACCCGCGGCGAGGAGTCGGCCGGTCAGCCCCCTGCCCCCACGACATCTCCCCACCACCCTGAGCACGCTAGCCAGGTGGTGGAAACGGCGCCGTGCTCTACGCTCGTGACGCAATGGATGCCCTGGCGCTGGTGGCCGACTGGCCGGTGGGCGCGGCCGCCGTCGGCGTGATCGCCATCGACCGCACAGGGACACCGGCGTGGCGCCGGGAGGCGGGCATGCTCGAGTCGATCGGGCCGGAGGGGCGGATCTTCTCCTGGGCATCGGTGACCAAGCCGGCCACCGCCCTGGCCGTGCTCATCGCCGTCGAGGAGGGAACCCTCTCGCTCGACGAGCCGGCCGGCCCGCCTGGGGCGACCGTTCGTCATCTCCTGAGCCACGCGTCCGGCCTGGGTCCCGAGCCCGGCGTGCCTCTGGCCAAGCCAGGTGTCAGCCGCATCTATTCGAACGTCGGCTACGTGATGCTGGCCGACCTGGTGGCCGAGCGGTCGGGCATCCCCTTCGCCGAGTATCTCCGCATCGGAGTCCTCGAGCCGCTGGCCATGGGTCACACCGGGCTCGGTCCCCGTGTCCCCCAGGGTTCCGCCGCCGCCGGGCTGACCGGCCCGCTCACCGACCTGCTCTCGTTGGGGCGCGAGCTGGCCGCCCCCACGCTGGTCAGTGCGGCCACCCACCGGGCCGCCACCTCGGTCCAGTTCGAGGGCCTGGCCGGCGTGCTCCCCGGGTTCCAGCGCTTCGATCCCTGCGACTGGGGCCTGGGCGTGGAGATCCGCGGGCGCAAGCAACCGCACTGGACCGGGTCCACCAACTCGCCTGCCACCTTCGGGCACTTCGGCCGCTCCGGCTCCTTCCTGTGGGTCGATCCGGTGGCCGGCGTCCTCTGCGGTGGCCTGACCGACCGCCCGTTCGGACCGTGGGCGGTCCGGTCCTGGCCCGCGCTGGCCGACGCCGTGCTCGAGGAGTGCGCCGCCCGCCGGGCCCCCGGGAGGGCAGGTGGCGAGGGGTTGAGCCCGGCTCCCCCCTGACCGGTGTGGTCGATGCCCGTTATGCTGCGCCGAATGAAGGGGGTCATCCTTGCCGGTGGGACCGGCTCACGGCTCCACCCACTCACCCGGATCACCAACAAGCACCTCTTGCCGATCTACGACCGGCCGATGATCAACTGGGGCATCGAGGCACTGGTGAATGCCGGGATCACCGAGATCATGCTGGTCACCGGGGGCACCCACGCCGGCGAGTTCCTCCGGTTGCTGGGCAATGGCCACGAGTTCGGGATCGACCGCCTCAGCTACGGCTACCAGGAGAAGCCCGGCGGTATCGCCGAGGCCCTCGGGCTGGCGGCCCGATTCGTCGACGGCGACCCGGTGCTGGTGATGCTGGCCGACAACATCGTGGAGCGATCCATCAAACCGATGGTCGACGCCTTCCGGGCGCAGCCCACCGGGGCCCGGATCCTCCTCACCCCGGTGGCAGAGGACGAGCACCTGCGTCACCTCGGCGTGCCCGACTTCGACGACCAGCAACGGGTGATCGGCATCGTGGAGAAGCCGGAGCATCCGGCGTCGAAGTTCGGCGTCACCGGTATCTACTGCTACGACTCGAATGTCTTCGAGGTGATCCCGGATCTGGTGCCCTCGGGTCGGGGTGAGCTCGAGATCACCGACGTGAACAACCACTACATCTCCCAGGCCACCATGGCCTACGACGTCCTCGAGGGGTTCTGGGGCGACGCCGGGGAGTCGATCGACGCGTACTACTCGGTCAACGACTTCGTCCGGACCCACGGAGCCAACAAGGGCTGACTCCCGGCATTCCCGCGGTCCTCGGACTGGGTATGTCCAGCGGTCACACCGATGTCAGCCCGGCCCACTCGACCGTCTCGTCCCGGTGCCGGGCGTAGTCGACCTTGCCCGACGGTGAGCGCCCGATGGTGGCGACGAAGCGGACCCTGCGGGGTGCCTTGTAGCCGGCCAGCTTCGACTTCACGTGGTCGATGACCATCTCGGAGGTCACCGAATCGGGGGGGATGGACGAGGCCAGTTCGACCACGGCCACGATCTCCTCCCCGAATCGTTCGTTGGGGATCCCGACCACCACGGCGTCGACGGCGACGTCCATGGTCTTGACCACCTCTTCGACCTCCTCGGGATAGACCTTCTCCCCGCCGGTGTTGATGCATACCGATCCCCGGCCCAACAGGTGGATCGAGCCGTCCTCGCCGATCTCGGCGTAGTCACCGGGCACCGAGTACCGGACTCCGTCGATGGTCTTGAAGGTGGCCGCCGTCTTGGCATCGTCCTTGTAGTAGCCGAGGGGGATGCGCCCGCCGAGGGCCAGCACCCCGCTCTTCCCGCTGCCCGGCTTCACGTCGTTGCCGTCGGCGTCGATGACCCGCACCTCGGGCCCCAGGCTGAACCGGGCGGTCTGGGCGGCCGAGCTCCCCGATGACACCGAGGTGCCCATGCCGATGGCCTCGGACGAAGAGAAGGCATCCACCAGCAGCATGCCGGGGTGGTGTCGGAGCAGGCCCTGCTTGGACTCCTCGCTCCACATCACCCCGGACGAGACGATGCCGACCAGGCTCCCCAGGTCCCAGCGGCCGGGATGGGCATCGAGGGTGGCCAGGATGGGCTTGGCGAAGGCGTCCCCCACGATGACCAGCCCGTTCACCCGCTCGCGCTCGACGGCGTCGAGCAACTCGA
Organism: uncultured Acidimicrobiaceae bacterium; assembly: GCA_963774885.1. Classification (GTDB taxonomy): domain Bacteria; phylum Actinomycetota; class Acidimicrobiia; order Acidimicrobiales; family RAAP-2; genus Bog-756. Next base: position 1,457,843 of record CAVZGQ010000001.1, on the reverse strand, counting down.
TGGGATCGAACTGCCGGGCGGTGAGGGTGACCACGCGGCCCCCCTCACTGAGGCATTCCAGCGAGGTGAACCCGCCGGTCCCGTGCATCAGCGGGCAGGCGGGCATCAGCGTCATCCCGGCCCCGCCGCGCCGGAGTTCGGCCCGCACATCGTCGGGGCCCCCGTCCTCGGGGTAGCGCCGGAACCCCGCGCTGTTGAGGCGGGCGAAGAGGTCGTCGTGGCGCCACATCACCCCCTTGGGCATGCCGGTGGTCCCCCCGGTGTAGAGCATGTAGAGGTCGTCGGGTCCACGACCCCACGGGGCGCGAACCCGCTCGTGGGCCGCCGGTCCTCCCGACGGGCCGCCGGTGGTCTCGGCCGCCTCGAGGTAGGGAACGGCCCACGGTGGGCACGAGGCCGTGCCGTCGTCGATCCAGAGCCAGGCCTTCACCCCGGGCACCCGGTGGCGGATCCGTTCGATCCGCTCCACGAAGGTGCCGTGGAAGACCACCACCGCGGCGTCAGCATTGTCCCAGAGGTAGAGCAGCTCGTCGTCGGCGTATCGGTAGTTAGTGTTGATCGGGACCAGCCCGATCTTGAAACAGGCGAAGGTGATCTCGAGGTACTCCGAGCAGTTGTAGAGGTAGATGGGCACCGTGTCCTGATGGCCGACACCGGCCCCGAGCAGCCACCGAGCCAGGTTGTCGGCCCGACGCTCCAGTGCGCCCCAGCTGATGGTCCGACTGCCATGGGTGAGCGCCGGGGCATCCGGAAGCTCGTCGGCCACCGCCTCCCACACGTCTCCGAAGTTCCAGCTGCTCACTGTTCGCTCCTCATGCCGGCGGCTGCATCGCCCACCCGGCTCCCTCCGCCGCCGCCCGAGCGCCGACGCAATGGCTCCCGTGCGGTCGCTCCCCGTCGTCCACCCTCCGGCCCCACGGTCGGATGGAGGTCACCCGCACCCGGTCAGCCTACGCTGGCCGGCGTGGACTTCGCGTTGCCGGCCGAGGACGACCCGCGCCGGGCATCGCTGCGCCGGTGGCTGGAGGCCCATCCGGCGCCGTCGGCACGTCAGCTGGCCGAATCCGGCCTGGTCGCGCCCCACTGGCCGGCACCATGGGGGATCGGTGCCGACCCCACCCACCAGTTGATCGTCGACGACGAGCTGCGACGGGCCGGGGTGCGCCGGCCCACCAACACCATCGGGATCGGCTGGGCCGGCCCCACCCTCCTGTTCGCCGGCACGCCGGCGCAGCAGGACCGCTACCTGCTCCCGCTCCTGGCCGGCGAGGAGATCTGGTGCCAGCTGTTCAGCGAGCCCGGCGCCGGCTCCGACCTGGCCTCGTTGACGACCCGGGCCGTGCCCGACGGTGACGAATGGGTGGTGCAGGGGTCAAAGATCTGGACCTCGTACGCCCACGGCGCCCAGTTCGGGATCCTGTTGGCACGGACGGAGCCCGACGCCCCCGTACACCAGGGGATCTCCTATTTCATCTGCCCGATGGAGGCCCCCGGGGTCACCGTGCGACCCCTGATCGACATGACCGGGGCCCACACCTTCAACCAGGTCTTCCTCGACGACGTGCGTATCCCGGCGGCCAACCTGGTCGGCACCCGAGGCCAGGGGTGGTCGTTGGCCAAGGTGACCCTGGGCAACGAGCGGGTGTCCCTGTCGGGCGCCGGCGCCCTGTGGGGCATGGGGCCGACGGCAACCGATCTCCTCGACCGGGTACGCCGCTCCGGCGGCGCCGACGATCCCCTGCTGCGCCAACGGCTGGCGCAGGTGTGGGCGGAGGGGGAGATCCTCCGGCTGCTGCGCCTGCGGACAGTGTCGGCGGTGGTGGCCGGCTCGGAGCCGGGCCCCGAGGCATCGGTGCGCAAGGCACTGGCCGACGAGCACGGCCAGCACGTGATGGCCGTGGCCCGCGATCTGGTCGGTGCTCGGGGCATGCTCCAGAGCACCAGTCCGGTGTCGGAGCATCCGATGGGCGGGGACGGCGCTGCGGGATCGGGGTGGCCGGCTGGGCTGTGGGACTACGGCTATCTCTTCGCCCCGGCCCTGACCATCGGGGGCGGCACGGCCGAGGTGCAGCGGAACATCATCGCCGAGCGCACCCTGGGGCTGCCGCACGACCCCCCGGCGTGACCGGGTCGGTCAGGCCCTGATGGGACCGGCGTCGGCGTAGCCCTGGCGCACCCCCTGGCCCGCCTGGCGGGCCAGCTGCTCGGGCTCGTAGAGCATCCAGTAGGCGTTGCGGGCGTGCTTGCGGGCCCGGTCGACGCACACCGCGGCCAGCTTGGCCGGGTCCTCTTCCTCGTTCTCGTGGACGAAGACCTCGAGAATGTGGGTCGAGGTCATCAGCTGGGCCTGCATGAGGCCCTGGGACGCCTCGTGGGCGCAGACCTGGTCGATGGCGGCCTTACCCGGCATCCCGAGGGCGACGACGATGTGGCACCCGTCGTTCTCGATGAGGCGCTTGCACTCGACGGCCAGGTCCTTGAACCCGGGCACGGTGCGCCGCACCACCTCGAACCTCGATCCGAACCCCGGGCACGCCTCCAACTCGTCGTAGGCCTCGGCTCCCATGTCGTAGCGGGCGAACATGGTGTCGACCACACCGATGCGATCCATGGCCGTAACCCTACCGGCCGGAGCCAGTGTGCCGAGTGGGCCGCACCACCCAGCCAGGTACCCGCGGTTCGACCCTGGTGTCACCGTGGGCAAGAATCGACTCGATGAACCCGGTGCTGCCATCCGCGTCCCGCCGCGGCCGGGGCACGGGCGGAGCCGAGGTCGACGGGAGCGCCGATGCGGCCTGAACGGCTGGTACTGGTGTGCGGCACCGGCACCGAGGTCGGCAAGACATGGGTGGGCAGCCGGCTGCTGGCCGAGCTGCGGGAGCGGGGCCTGTCGGTGGCGGCCCGCAAGCCGGCCCAGTCGTTCGACATCGACTCGGAGGGGGCTCGGCTGGGTGGTCCCACCGATGCCGAGCAGCTCGGGTCGGCCACCGGCGAGCACCCCGACACCGTGTGCCACCCGTTCCGCTCGTACCACCTGGCCATGGCCCCACCGATGGCCGCCGAGGCGCTCGGGCTCCCGGCCTTCACCATCGGCGACCTGGTGGGGGAGATGTGCTGGCCGCCGACGCCGGTGGACGTCGGCGTGGTGGAGATGGCCGGAGGGGTGCGATCGCCGCAGGCGTGTGACGGTGACACCACCGACATGCTCACCGCCCTGGCTCCCGATGTGGTGGTGCTGGTGGCCGACGCCGGCCTGGGCACCGTCAACGCCGTGCGGCTGTCGATGGAGGCGCTGGCCACGGTGACCGGTGGGGACCGGGGGATCCCGGTGGTCGTGGTACTCGACCGTTTCGACGGCCATCACGACATCCATCGGCGAAACTGCCAGTGGTTGTCCGATCGCAGCGGCTATCGAGTGGTGACCCTCCCGGGCAGGGAGTCGACGCTGGCCGACCTGGTCAGCGAGCGCGGCCGCTGGCCGCCATAGGGCAGTCGGCTGACGGGGTCGGTCGACCCGGTTCTCAGGCGCCGAATCCGGCGGCGTCGACCACGGCGCGGCTGAACGGACGAGCCAGGGCCCGGAGCTCGGCGCACTCCTCCTCGCCGAGGGCCTCGTAGGGGTAGACGGCCAGCCGGTCGGTGGCATCCTCGATGTCGGCCCGGGTGGACACCCCGTTGTCGGACAGGGCGAGTGCTGCGGCAGCGCCGCTCGCCTCCGGCGCCACCAGGCCGCGTCGGCGGAGGCGCTCCACGCCGGCATCCCACATGGCGTCGGGCCATCCCCGCGAGTCACGCAGGAACGTCCCCGGCACCTCACCGGAGGCGAGGTGCATGACCAGCGCCTCCACCGGGTCGAGGTCGTGGTCGACCAGGGCGGTGATGTGCCCGTCACCACGGAACTCGCGCAGCAGGGTCTGGGCGTGCCACAAGACCAGGTGCGGTGGCTGGGGCCAGTCGAGGCCGGCGTGGGCGGCGAACAGCGGGCGCCCCTCGTACCGCTCGGCGGCCCGTTCGGCCGCCCGCCGTGCCAGTGCTGCGGCCCGAGCCATCTCCGGTGAGCCGATCGAGTCGCCGAGCATGCGGCGTAGGGCGGCATCGGCCGCCTCCACCCGGGCCGCCAACACCGACGCCGGCACGGCGGCGTCCCAGGCCGCGGGGATGGCGGCCCGCACCAGTGCCGGGCAGAAGTTGTAGAAGGTGGCGATGACCGTCTCCGCGCCCACCGCGCCCATGGCCGCCGATCGCGAGGCGAAGTACCCGGCCTCCCGCGCCAGGCCCGAGCGCGGTGTAGGACGCGGCTGCCTCGGGGGCGAAGTAGATCATGCCGTGAAGGGGCTCGGGGGTCCGCCAGGTCTTGCGGGCGGTCAGCGGCGAGATGGGCCTCGGAGAGGTCGTTCGGGTGGCCATGGCCAACGGTATCCCGAACCGCGGTCGGGGGCCGGGCCGGTCCGTTGCCGCCGGTCGCCGGCCCACCGCACGGGCCGCGGTGGAGTCGCCGGCAGCGGAGCAGGCAGGAAGATTGCCGGCACGAGTTGGCAGCACGGGATTGCTGCCGGGCAGAGGCCGTATAGTGCCGTATAGGAGCACGATCCGGCAGGGAGCAGGTGATTCGAAGGCGTGGGCGTTCGGAGTCGAGGTCGGAAACGGAGTCGGCGATGTTGAACGGTGTCTCGGGCATGATCGGCGAGACGGCGGTGGTAACCAAGGCGGTGTCGGACCGGCACCAGCCCGGTTCGGTGTTCAGCCGGGGCGAGACGTGGTACGCGGTGTCGTTGTTTCCGGGCACCACCATCGACGAGGGCACCACGGTGGTGGTGGCTGACGTGGAGCGCGGCCTGCTGGTGGTCTACCCCACCAACGACGCCTGAGGCGACCCTGCGGCACTGCACCGGGCCGGGAGGCCTACAGTGGAGACCAGGAGGTGGTCCCCATGATCATCGGTTCCGTAGGAAGCTCGATCGCCCTGGTGGTGGTCGGTGTCGCGATCTTCTCCCTCATCGTGGTCTTCCTGAAGTCGTGCCTCAAGGTGGTGCAGCAGGGGTGCGTGGGGGTAGTGAAGCGGTTCGGTGAGTTCAAGACCATCTACCAGCCCGGCCTCCACGTGCTGCTCCCACTGGCCGACCGGATGGACAAGGTGGACGTGCGTGAGTTCCCCCGCACCGGTGACCAGCAGGCGGTGATCACCAAGGACAACGTGTCCCTGTGGGTCAGCGCCACCATCTTCTGCCAGGTCACCGACGTCAAGCTGGCTCTGTTCGAGGTCAACGACTTCGGCCTGGCCATCGACCAGATGGCTCGCACCGCCCTGCGGGCCGTGTTCGGCGAGCTGACACTCGACGAGTCGCTCTCCGAGCGCGAGACCATCAACTCCAAGATGCAGGACCACATGGCGGAGGCCACCCTCAAATGGGGCGTCCGACTCAACCGCATCGAGATCCTGGACATCACCCCACCGACCAACGTGCTTCAGGCCATGTCCGAGCAGAAGGAGGCCGAGCAGCACAAGCGGGCCGCCATCTTGAAGTCCGAGGGAGAGCAGCAGTCCGCCATCAACAGCGCCCAGGGCCGCAAGCAGGCCAACGTGCTCGAGGCCGAGGGTCAGAAGCAGGCGTCCATTCTGGCCGCCGAGGCTCAGAAGCAGGTGCTCGAACTGCGCGCCGACGGAGAGAAGCGGGCCGCCCAGCTGCGTGGCGAGGGTGAGTCTGCTGCCCTCAACGCCATCGACACCTCGGTCATCCACCCCAACACCCTGGCCATCATGCAGTTGCGGGCCCTGCAGGCCCTGGCCACCTCCCCCAACTCCAAGATCGTCGTTCCCTATGAGGCGGCAGGGCTGGTGGGAGCGGCCCAGGTGCTGGTCGACGCCATGAAGGAGGCCGGCGACGCCGGCGACGCCACCACCAACGGCAAGGGGCGGGCACCACAGCCCTCGTAGGTCGGCAGCACCTGACAGGCCGGGACCGTCCGGTAGGTTCGGAACGACAAGGACGGGCGCGGCGGGAGCTACTTCATCTCCACCTGGTCGAGGTAGTCGTCGTCCCAGTGGGTGAACACCTCGTGGGGGAGCTTGAGGCAGTGGGTCGGTTGGAGCGCGTCCACGAACGACCGATCGTGGCTCACCACGATGATGGTGCCCGACCACCGGCTGAGCATGGTCCCGACCGCCTGGATGGACGAAGGGTCGAGATTGTTGGTCGGCTCGTCGAGGAGGAGCACGTTGGCCCTTCCCGCCGCCAGCATGGCCAGTCCCAGCTTCGCCCGTTCGCCACCCGAGAGCGTCTTGGGCATCTGATGGGCGGCTTTACCGGCGATGCCGAAGGATCCGAGCAATGCCCGCCGTTCGGTCTCGCTGACCAGGATGGTGTCGTCGATGTTGTCGAGGACGCTGACGCTCAGGTCGACCTGCTCGTGCTCCTGGGCGAAGTACCCGAGGGTCACGTTCGCCCCCAGTTCGACGGTGCCGGCCGTCGGCTCCTGTACCCCGGCCAGGCAGCGCAGGAGGCTCGATTTGCCGGCGCCGTTGCGGCCGATGATCACGGTCCGGTCACCCCGCCGGTTGTGGAAGCCGACCTTCTCCAACACGGTGTTGGCGCCGTAGCGGACGGTGAGGTCGACCACCCGCAGGGGCACCTCACCGGACCGCTTCGGTGTGGGCAACGAGAAGCTGCTCTTCTTCTCGCGGCGGTGCACCTCGGTCCGGCCGGACTCGAGGCGCTCGACCCGCTTGTCCAGTGACTTGGCGATCCGGGCGCGGCGGTTGGTGCTGCCCCGCATGGAGTCGGCCAGGGTGGACAGCCGCTTGATCTCCCGTCCCTCGAGCTGGGCGGACCGCTCGCGTTGGGACTGGTCGGCTTCGAGCTGGACCACATAGGACGAGTAGGTCCCCTTGAACTCGTGTAGGCGCCCGTCGGAGAGGTGCAGGACCTTGTTGATCGACCGGTCGAGCAGCTTGAGATCGTGGGACACCACCAGGATGGCCCCCGGGAACCCTTCGAGCTCCTCCATCAGCCACTTCTTTGCCGGCAGGTCGAGGTGGTTGGTGGGCTCGTCGAGGATCATGGTGTCCGGGCCCTGGAACAGGATCCGTATCAGGTCGACCCGGCGTCGCTGCCCGCCGGAGAGGCTGTCGATGTCCTCGAGTAGGAGCTCTTGGCGGAGACCGAGACCGTCGGCCAACCGGGCCATGGTCGACTCGGCCTCGTACCCGCCGTTCTCACGGAACTGCTCCTCGAGGTCGGAGAACAGCTCGATGTTCTCGGCCGATGGGTCCTTGCTCATCTGGGTGCGGGCCTTTTGGAGGGCGTCGTCGAGGACGTCGAGCCCCCGGCCCGAGAGGACGTGGGAGAAGCCGATGGGCTCGAGCCCGAGCCCGTGGGGAACCGGAACCTGGGGCAGGTAGCTGTAGGTGCCGCGGATACGAGCGTTGCCGGTGGATCGCACGTTGCGTCCGGGCTCGTCGATGATGACCGAGATGAACGTCGACTTGCCGGTGCCGTTGCGGCCGACCAGGGCGACCTTCTCACCCGCTCCGACCACGAACGACGCGTCGTGGAGCAGGGTCCGGTCACCGATCTCGATAGTGAGGGAGGAGCCGACGATCATCTGGGGTGGGGCGAGCTCGCTACGACCGGAGCGAATCCCCGGGTCGCCGTCGGGGAGCCCCGACGCGATCAGCCGCTGTCAGTCTCCCACAACCGATCGCACCACCGGTCCGCGGTCATCCTCCGGAGACCAGGATGTCGCCACCCACAGGCGGCGTGGGGTCGTCCACGTCGTCGAGCCATCCACTCGGCAGCTTGACCGGCCGCGGGCCGTTGGTGTGGCCCCGGGGCATCCGCATGGCCTCATGGGGGAAGGCCAGGCCGGCGTCGAGCCCACCGAGTAATTGGCGCACCTCGGCGAGTGTGGCGGCCTGGGACAGCGAGCGGCGCACCGCCGAGCCCACCGGAAACCCGGTGAGGTACCAGCCCGCGTGCTTACGGAACTGTCGGATCCCGAGGTCCTCCCCGAAGGACCGGCAGAGGAGTTCGGCGTGCGTCTGCATCATCCCGATGATCTCGCCCAGGCAGGGCGGATCCTGCGCCGGTCGTCCGGCGAAGGCGTCGGCCAGGTCACGGAAGAGCCACGGTCGTCCGAGGCACCCGCGTCCCACCACCACGCCGTCGCAGCCGGTGGCCTCCACCATGGCCAAGGCGTCGGATGCCTCCCACAGGTCGCCGTTCCCGAGTACCGGTATGGAGGTGATCGCCGCTTTGAGGTCGGCGATGGACCGCCACTCGGCGCTGCCCGAGTAGAGCTGCTCGGCGGTGCGGGCGTGCAGGGTGACCGCCGCCGCCCCCTCGTCCTCAGCGATCCGCCCGGCCTCGAGGTAGGTGAGATGGGCGCGGTCGACCCCGAGGCGCAGCTTGACGGTGATGGGCACGGACCCGGCCGCGCCCACCGCTGCGGCCAGGATGGAGCGGAACAGGGCGCGGTGGACGGGCAGGGCGGCGCCGGCCCCCTGACGGGTCACCTTGCCGGCGGGGCAACCGAAATTGAGATCGATGTGATCGACACCGATCTCTCCGACCAAGCGGCGCACGGCGGCTCCCATCACGGTGGGGTCGACTCCGCAGAGCTGGACGCTGCGCACGGGCTCGTCCTCCCCGAAGGCGGCCATGGCCAACGTCTTGGCGTTGCCCTCGACCAGGGCCCGAGCGGTGATCATCTCGCTGACGTAGAGGCCGGCACCGTAGGTCCGGCACAGCTGTCGGAAGGCCACGTTGGTCACTCCGGCCATCGGGGCCAACACCACCGGCGGATCGACAGCGATGGGGCCCAGCTTGAGCGCAGGCATCGGCGCGCTCACAATCGGGTCCCGGTCCACAGGTCGACGATGCCGATGTCGATCCGGGCCAACAAGGAGCGAAGGAGCGGGAGGGACAGGCCGATCACGTTACCCGGGTCGCCGTCCACACCCTCGATGAACGGCGCCGACCGACCATCGAGGGTGAACGCCCCGGCCACGGCCATGGCCTCCCCCGACGCCAGGTAGGCGTCGAGCTCGACGTCGGTGGTGACCCCGAACCGGACCGCCGTCCCGGCCACCCCGGTGGCCTGGTGGCCGGTCGGCTCATCGATGACGCAGTGCCCGGTGTACAGCGTGGCTGTCCTTCCCCGCATCTCCTGCAGCCATCCTTTGGCCTCCGCCGATGACGAGGGCTTGCCGAACTGTCGTCCGTCGAACTCGAGCATCGAATCACACCCCACCACCACCGAGTCGCCCGACCGGTCGGCCACCGCCTCCGCCTTCCGTGTGGCCAGGGTAGTGACCAGGCTGGCGGTGTCCTCGTCCTCGATGCTGCGCTCGTCGATGCCGCTGACCACCACTTTGGGATCGAATCCGGCGTCCCGCAGCAGCCGGAGACGCGCCGGCGAGCCGGAGGCGAGGACCAGCGTGCGTGCAGGCATGGGCAAAGCGTAGGGGGTGAGCGGGCGGGGACAAGCGCCACCCGTCCTTCCCGCCGGTGGACGTGTGAGCGGTCCCGCCGGTGGACGTGTGAGCGGTCGGCAGATGCGCGATCCTGGTGGGATGACCGACACCGGAATAACCCTGGCGCCGACCCAGATCGACCCAGAGCTCGACGGGGACCACGAGCGGATGTCCCACATCGTGCTCGAGGGGTTCAAACCGGAGGAGGGCGACCTCATATCGGCCGGAGCATCGGTGGTGGAGGGGATGGTCAACGGCACAGCGGTGAAAGCGCTGTGCGGGAAGATCTGGGTGCCGGGCCGCAACCCCAAGCGGTACCCACTGTGCCCGACCTGTAAGGAGATCGCCGAGTCCCGGGGGTGGAAGATCCCCTCGGGGTAGCCGACGCGGCCGGACGACTCCATCGGCGAGGTCAGCGCAACTCGCCGAAACCTCCTTCCTCACCCCGCCGGACAGGCTGGCACCCGCCCGACGGCTTCCAACCGACGAGCGGAGAGGACCTGCTCATGGCGACCGCCTGATCCCCTGCCTGCATTGCTTGGAGCCGCGCTTTGGTCGCTCATATGCTGGTGTTACGACGGGACGATGACGGTTCGTACACCAGGCACATCAGGACTGAGCCAGGCGGTCTCGACGTCTCGGAGTGCGACAGTCCGAACCCCGATTGTCAGTGCGCCGGAGTCGATCTCGTCAATCAGCGATGGCAGCTCAGCCAGATAGCCCTTGGTCGAGACGGCACCCTGGCCATTCCCTTGGATGCGGAGGTTTGCCGAACGCAGAGCCACGGAGGGCAGTTCCAACGTAGGACCTGCCGTGGCGCCGATCTCGATCCAGTTCAGGGCACGGCTTCGGTCCGAGCGGGCAGTCAGCAGGGCCATGATCGCCCGTTCAGCCGGCCTACCCCACAGATAGTCGATGACGATGTCAACCTCTGCAGCGGCATCCGCGAGCGCTTTGGCCGTTGCGTCGCTGTCCTCGGTGAGTTGTACGGTCTCGTCGGCGCCGAGGCTGGTGAGGGCTTGTAGACGGTTGACGTCGCGACCGGCACCCACCACTCGGCCTGCGCCCAGCCGTTTGGCCACCTGGACGGCCATTGTCCCCGCGTTACCCGTTGCACCCAGCACCAGCAGGCTCTGTCCGGTCTCGATCGGCACACGGCGGCGCAGGGCTACCCACGATGACATCGCCGGGTTCATGGCAGCAGCGATCCTCTCGACATCGGCGCCATCGGGCAGGGGCACTGCTCGCCGTTTGTCGACTACTGCCTTCTCAGCCATCGAGCCGGGAAATTCATCGTCGGCGACGAAATAGACCCGACTTCCATCGGGCAGTCGCCCGACACCATCAATCCCGGGGACCAGCGGCAGTTTTCCGGAACTCGTGTAATGGGTGCCCGACGCGTCCGTTCGAACCCGTGGATGGAGGCCTACAGCCAGGACGTCAACAGACACCTGGCCTTCGTTGTTCGGTATCGGCACGTCGAAGTCCTGGTAATGCGGTGGTTCATCGAAAGACGTGACGACCGCGGCGCCCATCGTTTCCATCGGCACAGGTCCCTTCCGTCCGAGTGGGTGGCGCCGTCATGTCGGCGTCTCGTACACCTCTACCACGCCGACCCTGGTGGTTGCTGACCGAGAGTGACAAACTTCCCACCGTGCCGTCGATCACCGGTCGCGTCGAAGTGAACCTGACGGTTCGCGACCCGGCACGAAGCGCTGCGTGGTACACCGAAGTCTTGGACTTGCAGGAACGATACGACTTCAGCTCGCCTGACGGTCACATGCGTTACATCTGTCTTGTCGAACCGGACAGTGAGCTGGTGCTTTGCCTGGTCGGGCATGCAGCAAACGCTGGGGAGCGTTTCAGTGAGTTTCACACTGGTCTTGATCACCTGGAGTTCCTGGTTGCCGAGCATGACGAACTGCAACGATGGGCGGAACGACTAGACGGGTTGGGGATCGAACACTCCGGAGTCAAGGTCCTGTCGTATTCGCAAAATGCGATGATCACCTTTCGTGATCCCGATGGCATCCAGCTCGAATTCTTCTGGCGGGCCCCCTCGGATACGGTCGGCGATGACGGAGTATCCCGCTGATAAACGGACTCCTCGTGGCCCCCCGGCGGACGGGTCAGGGGAGTGCCGCAGCCACCCTTCGGAAGTCGACCTCGATGATGGTGACGCCTGGCGCGTCCCAATCGCAGGCCGGGGGAACCGAGGCGCGGGCCAGCTGCTCGGATTCGAAGAGGACCATCGAGAACCCCTTGCCGTCGACCGCAGGGTCGAGCCAGTAGCCAGCAATGAATCCCGGAGCGGAACGAAGCTTCGGAAGCACGTCGTTCGTGAGCGCGGCTGCGGCGGCCGGCGCCTGGTGAGGATCGATGGTCAGGGTGATGAGCGCTGCATGCATGGGGTCTCCGTTCGACATGCCTCTGCGGGTACGACGCAGCTTCGCGGACGAAGTAGTCGGTCTGCGTGAGGCATCTCTGAGCGTCGCCGACCAAGTAACGCCGTTGCAGAAAACGAAAAGAGCTTCGTTACTGGCGAAAAGAGCTTCGCCACCGACGAACAGTTATCGCCAATCATGTAACACCGTTACATAAATCCCAAAGAGCATCGCCGCCGGCGGCGATTGGGGGCCCACTCTCTCATGACTTCTCCCCTCGTCTCTAGAGGGTCTTGAGATAGGCGACTTCCAACTCCGCCCCATCGGGATCTCGAAAGAAGACGGAGAGCAGCGCAGGACCAAACTGGGTCACCTCTCCGGGGGATGCCCCCTTGTCCACCAGCCGATCGCGGATCTTGAGGAGCTTCTCCTCTGATTCCACCGACAAGGCATAGTGGTCGATCGGGCCTCGCCCACCCATCGTTCCTCGATCCCCGACGATCGAATCCGAAGAAACCTCGAAGACATTGAGCGCGCTGTCTCCGCCCATGTCCACAATGGCCATTCGCGGGTGATCGCCGTGCTCCTCCATGATCGAGATCACCTTGGCCCCGAACACGTCTCCGTAGAAGTCCAGATACCGTTCGAGGTTCGACGTCATCGTCGCCACGTGATTAAAACCGCTGGTCTCCGGTTGCTTTGGCATGGCACCTCCCTTTTGACCCCTTCCCAGAGGTTAGCGAGGTCATCACCACGGCCACAGGCCAACCGGCCAGGCTCAGAGGGGCATCCCGGCACTCGGTCTAGCGACGACCGCGATCAGTCGATGATGAGGGGTCCCGCTCGTCGTCAACGGCAATACGGAGAGCAGAGAGGAGGCCCAAGCCCACCGGAAGGACCTGGGACGAGTCGATTACCGCTCCGGCAAGGTACTGACTGCCCTTCAGATCGAACAGGGTCGAACCGTGAAAGCGGACCCCGGGTGCGGTCGCTTTGGAAAACTCAGCTCCAGTCAGGTCGCAGTCGAAGAACCGAGTGTCTTCGAGGGTGGCGGCGTAGAAATCGCCACCGTGAAGGTCGACGTCTTGAAAGAGAACAGCCTTGGTGCGCAACATTCGGAAGCTGGCTTCTTCGAGTCGGCTTGTGGACACCACCACGTCGGCGAACGTGCAACGGCTGAACAGTGCTCCTGACATGCGGCAGTCCCGAAATTCAACCCGGGTGAACGACGATTCATCGAGGTCCGCGCCGGAGACAACCGATCGGTCGACCAGAACGTCGGTGAATCGCAAACGATTGAGGGTTGCTCCTGTCAGCTGGGCATTCGAGATTCGGCAGCGCTCGACTACCACCCCCGTGCCGGATTGGCCGGAGAAGTCTCCGCTCACCTGCGAATCGGCGATGACCGATTCGTCGGCGAGTGACCAATCCCTGGCGTCAGCCAACGATGCAGGGATTCGGGGTGATGTGGGAGCGTCCGTGGCCATCGTCGGAGCGTAGCCACGGGATCCGATCGAATCCGCCTTGCATCACGGGGACAGGGTGATGTGCTGGCAGTAGTCGATCCGATCCAACACCCAGGGGCCGCCGGGCCTGTCCGGCGGCACTGGACTGTCGTCGCGGGCTGTGAAGGTCAATGCATAGCGATCCTGACCCGGGCAGCCCAGGTCCATCCACTGCTGGCCGATGGTGAGGAGTCGATCCCTGAGGCGCGCTCCCCCTGGTCCGCCGACGGCCACCGTGCCCCCCCGGACCATGGCCAACGACGTGCCGTCACTGAGGCCGGGCCCGGTGGCGGCGCGTCGGTCGCGGATTCCAGCCCGTCGGTCACGTATTCCGAGGTAGGCGTCGAAGTCCCACAATTTCTGCGTCGAGTGGGGACGGCTTGGGTCCGGCGGAGCCAAGGCATCGGCAAGAGCTGACGGGAGCGGTTCGCTACGGAGGTGGGCACGAATCGGTGCCTGATTGGGCCAAACCTGGTGGCGGGCCTGGGAACCCTGAATGCGAACGAATCCCGACCGCCCCACAAAGCTGCCATGCAGCCCCGCCTCGGACTTCCTGACCGCGACCCTCGGGTGCATGGCGCCGTGTTCGAGCGGTAGGAGCAACTCCCCGCCGTCGGCCAGTTGGTCGATCCATGCCGGGGCGATGTCGATGCAGCCCACGGTGGCCACCACCCGATCGAATGGCGCCTGCCCCGCAACTCCCTCGGCACCGTCTCCACCGATCACCTGAATGCCGCCGTAGCCCAATTGCTCGAGCCGGGGGACGGTCTCGGCCACCAGTGTCGGGTCGATCTCGACGGTGGTCACCAGGGATGGGTCGCCGACGAGCTCGGCGATCAGGGCCGCGTTGTACCCGCTCCCGGTACCGACCTCCAACACGCGCAGACCATGCCGCAAGGCCATCTCGGTGAGCATGGAACCGACGATGACAGGTGCCGAGATACTCGATGTGGCGACAGGCTCGTCGATCGGACCCCTGATGGCCACCGCCACCAGGACGTCATGGAGGAGATTCAGCGTCTCGTCGCTGCAGGCTTCGCCTACGGTGAACTCCTTGACGTTCCGAGGCGTCCACCGGGCACCACGAGCGACCGCCCAGAACCGATCCACGAACCGATGCCTGGGTACTGAGGCCATCGCCTGGAGGACAGGCTCGTCGGCAACGCCGAGCCGGCGCAACGACTCGACCATCTGCGCCCGCGCCACCTCTCCGCGCCTGTCGAGATCGACCATGGGGCACTCTGGCCCCGCAACGCGCTGGCGGCAAGCGCCGCTCGGGAGTGTCCCCGCCCGGGCCCTCGAACCAGGGCGTTCCGTTGGGCCACGACCTGAACCACCTGGGGTTGGCTGGCGGTCAGTACGGTAGTCGGATGAGCGAATGGAACCGCCCGGCCCACGCCGCCGATGGAACCAGCATCGAGCTCACCGAGGAGCCTCGATGATCGTCACAGTGGGTCTCATCGTGCTCCTCGCCGTTCCCATCGTTGCCTGGGTGCTCTTCCGCTGGTGGCCGAGTCAGCGGCGACGCCCCAAGGCGCCGTCCTCGGGGCCGAAGCACCGCTGGTGGCAACCGTGACTCGGCCGGCATGCCAGCCGGCCACTGAAGGGTGATCAGCGGTCGTCCCGGAGCCCGATCCCGCTGAAGTCGCAGCATTCGAGGGATGGTGGTCCGCGGTGTGCCTGTCGTGTGTACTGGTTCCTCAATGGAACCGGACGAATTGACCGCCCTCGGCGTCTACGACCCCGGTGATCCCGACGCCGACCGGCGACTGGAGCTGTTGGACTATGTGACGGCGCTGGGGGCAACGGCTGAGGAGTTGGTCACCTTCAAAGACTCGCTCCCCGCGCTTGCCGGTGTGCTGGCCATCCGGGGCGGCCCCGCCCTCACCCTCGAGGAGGTCGCCGAGCGGTCGGGACTGAGTACCGACGAGGTCCGCGACCTGGCCGGGGCGGCCGGCATCCCCGACCCCGAGCCCGATGTACCGGTGTTCACCGTGGGATTCGTCGAGTTCGCCGCCACCATGCGCGAGGTCACCGCCGTGTTCGGCGAGGACGCCCGCACCCAGCTGGTGCGGGTTCTGGGGTTGGCGATGTCGCGAATCGCCGACGCGGTTATCTCCTCCTTTCTGGTCAACGTCGCCCCCGCCGCTGAGCGTGCCGACCCGGTGGGCCTGACCATGGCTCGCGCCAATGTCGAGACGGCCTCCCTGTTGCCGTTCCTCGCCCCCGCCCTGGACACCCTGTTCCGTCAGCATCTGCTCATCGCTCGGCGGTTGACGACAGCGAACACCGAGGTGGTGGGCTTCGAGAGCCGACAGTTGGTCGTCGGATTCGTGGACCTGGTGGGCTCCACCGAACTGGGTGAGAAGGTCGACATGAGCGAGCTCGGTGCGACCCTCAGCGACTTCGAGCAGATTGCAGCTGCCACCATCGCCGAGGGTGGTGGCCGGGTCGTCAAGTTGATCGGCGACGAGATCATGTACACCGCTCCCGACGCCTTCGCCGCCGCCTCCATCGCCCTCGATCTGGCCGACGCCTTCGACAGCCATCCCACCATCCCTCAGGTCCGGGTCGGACTGGCCAGTGGCGAGGTGATGCTACGAGACGGCGATGTGTTCGGACCCGTGGTGAACCTGGCCAGTCGGGCCGGAAAAGCGGCACAGCCGGGTCAGGTGGTCACCACCTCCGCCGTCGCCGTCGCTGCCGGATTGCCCCACCAGTCCTTGGGGTTGCATCACCTGAGCGGCATCCGGAGCCAGGTGGAGCTCCACCGGATCAATCGCCTGTGACCGGACCCGGTCAGCCCTGGCGACACCGGAAGCAGGTCTCGTCCACCCGCTATGCCCCAGACGACCCGCCGGCGACAACGTTCCTCTTACGCGTGCGGCTCTTAAACGTCCGGCTAGGTCGGCACGAGGTCGCCGTGGTCGCGACAGCGGGCCCGGTAGCCGCCGGGCGAGACGGTCACGGCCAACCGCCGCCCACAGGTCGGGCAGTAGCGGGGCGGATCGAGGTCCCGGGTGCACCCGGCGCACTCGGTGGCAGGCGCCCCGCACCCGGTGCAGTAGCTGCTCATCGATTCAGAGGACACCGGTCAGTGCGCCCACCGACATGCGCAGGTCGGCGAGCATCTGGAGGTCCTCCTCGGCCGAGCGACCCAGCGTGGTGAGGTAGTTCCCCACGATGAGGGCGTTGATCCCCGAGGTCATCCCCATCGACTGCAGCTCCCGCAAGGTGACCTCCCGTCCCCCGGCATAGCGGAGGATCACATCGGGGAGGCCCAACCGGAACAGGGCGATCCAGCGGATTGCCTCCCAGGCGCCGACCGGCTGCGCATCGCCGAGCGGGGTGCCCGGTCTGGGATTGAGGAAGTTGAGCGGGACCTCGGTGGGCCCGAGTTCTTGCAACTGGACGAGGAGTTCGATGCGCTGTGCGTCCGACTCGCCCATCCCGATGAGGGCGCCGCAGCACAGCTCCATGCCGTGGTCGCGGACCAGCCGGCAGGTGTCCCAACGCTCCTCCCAGCTGTGGGTGGTCACCACGTGGGGAAAGAAGGAGCGGGAGGTCTCCAGATTGTGGTTGTAGCGGTGGACGCCACCTTCGGAGAAGCGACGTGCTTGCTCCTCGGTCAGCAGGCCTGCGCTGACCGCGACGTTCAACCCGGTCTGCTCGCGGATCATGGGCACCAGCTCGAGGATCCGCTGCATGGTGCGTTCATCGGGACCGCGCACGGCCAGGACGATGCAGAACTCCGACGCGCCTGCGGCCTTGGTCTCCTCGGCCGCCCTGAGCACCTCGGCAGCGTCGAGGAACGGAGTGGCCTTCACCGGGGTGTCGAATTGGGATGACTGGGAACAGAAGTGGCAGTCCTCCGGGCACCCTCCGGTTTTGGCCGACAGGATGCCCTCGACCTCGACGTCGGGTCCGCACCAGGCCAGCCGCACCTGGTGGGCGAGGGCGGCCAGCGAGGTGACCCACTGGTCGGGGAGCTCGGCCAGGGCGGCCAGCTCTCCGCTGGACAGGAGGCGGCGCTCGTCGAGGAGGGCATGTTCGGCCGCAGCCAGGCGGGCACGGGCGCTCGGCCCGTCGATGTCCGGCCGCTCCGGCTCCCCCCTCCGGACGACCCGGTTGGGCGCGGAGAGGGAGACGGTGGTACGGATGGGGGTGGAATTGGCATCGCCGGGCATGTCCGTACGGTAGTTGCCGTGCGGCGCTGGACGAAATAGACGACAAGGGGACCACCATGGCATGGGACTTTTCCACTGAGCCGGAGTTCGAGGAGCAGTTGGCCTGGATGCGCCAGGTGGTCCGTGACGACATCATTCCCCTCGAGACCCTGTCGTTGAGCTACGACGCCATGCTCGAGGCCATCAAGCCTCTCCAGGGTGAGGTCAAGCGTCGCGGGTTGTGGGCCTCCCATCTGCCGCCGGAGCTCGGTGGCGGCGGGTTCGGCCAGGTCAAACTCGGCCTGATGCACGAGATCCTCGGCCAGACGCCCTACGGTCCGGTGGCGTTCGGCAACAACGCCCCCGACTCGGGCAATGCCGAGCTGCTCGCCATCGGCATCGAGTCCTCGGGTCGGGAGGAGCACCGCCAGAAGTGGCTGCAGCCACTGCTCGACGGTCGCTTGCGCAGCGGCTTCTCCATGACCGAGCCCGGCGCCGGCGCCGACCCGACGATGATCACCACCACCGCCCAGCGGGACGGCGACCAATGGGTGATCAACGGGCACAAGTGGTTCACCAGCAACGGCTCGGTGGCCGACTTCCTCATCGTCATGGCGGTGACCAATCCGGACATCCATCCGTACCAGGGATGCTCGATGATCGTGGTGCCGGTCGACACTCCCGGCGTCGACATCGTCCGGGACGTGGCCACCATGGAGGACCCGGTCGAGCACTTCGGCAGGTTCGGCGGCCATGCCGAGATCATCTACCGCGAGGTGCGGGTTCCCTACGACAACCTGGTCGGTCTGGAGGGTGAGGGGTTCGTGTTGGCCCAGAAGCGGTTAGGTCCCGGCCGCATCCACCACTGCATGCGGTGGTTGGGGCAGTCCCGGCGGGCCTTCGACATGCTGTGCGAGCGGGCGGTGTCCCGGACCACCCACCACTCGCTCCTGGCCGAGAAGCAGACCATCCAGAACTGGGTCGCCGACTCGCTGGCCGAGATGACCGCGGCACGGCTGATGACCCTGTACGCGGCATGGAAGATGGACACGGAGGGGGCCTCGGCTGCCCGGGTGGAGATCGCCATGATCAAGTACTACGGCGCCGGCGTGCTCTACAGCGTGATCGACCGGGCCATCCAGGTGCACGGCGCCCTCGGATTCTCCACCGATCTTCCCCTCGAGTCCATGTACCGCCACGCCCGGGCGGCGCGCATCTACGACGGTCCCGACGAGGTCCACAAGGTGACGGTGGCCCGCCAGACGCTCAAGGGGTACAAGCCGGTCGACCCGCCGACCGAGCACGTTCCCACCCGCCGGGCCGAGGCCAGGGAACGCTTCGCCCGCCTGCTCGACCTGGAGACGGCCGACCTCTGATCCGACCGTGGTCAGGCCGTTGCCGGCGGCGGAGTCGGCGACGGGTCGCCGTCCGTACCCGGGTCGGCGAAGACGGGTGGTCGCTTCTCCAGCAGGGCGGCGACTCCTTCGCGGTAGTCCGCCCCGGCCATCATCGGGCTCAGGAGATCCTCGGCGGCTCGCACCGACTCCGCCGCAGTGAGGTGGAAGGCCTCATAGACCTGGCGCTTGGACGCGGTCAGCGAGGCGGGTGAGACGGAGGTGGCCAGCGTTGTGGCGTACTCGGCGACCGCCGCCATCAACTGCTCGCCCGGCACCACCGCCTTGACCAACCCGAGGGCGAGGGCCTCTTCGGCGGGGAAGGTGCGACTGGTGAGGACCAGATCCAGGGCCGACGGCAGGCCGATCAGCTTGGGCAGCAACCAGGCGAGCCCGAAGGCACAGGGGAGGCCCAGCCGCCCGTGGGCGGTGGTGAGCTTGGCCCCGGCCGCGGCCAGCCGGATGTCGCAGTAGCAGGCCAGGGCGAACCCGATGCCGGCGGCCGGTCCGTTGACGGCGGCGATGATCGGCTTGGGCACCCCGAAGTGGTAGGCCAACTCGGCGTCGAACTCGGGACGCACCCCGTAGCCGGGGGTGGCCAGCTCATCGGTGTGCCACGAGCGGTAGGCGCCATGCTCGGCGTGCCCGGCCAGGTCCTCGGACTCTGCCCCGGCGCAGAATCCCCGACCGGCCCCGGTGACCACGATGACCCGGACCGCGGGGTCGTCCGAGGCCTGCTGGAGCAGGGAGCGGTACTCGGCGTTCATCCGGGCCGTCCAGGCGTTGAGCCGCGCCGGTCGATCCAGGGTGATGGTGGCCACCATCTCGGCCACCTCGTAGCGGGTCGCCTCGAGGTCTCGGTGGTCCAGGCCTTCGGTCATCCCGTCCCCACCGCCGGCCGGCCGCAGCGACGGTCCGCCGGCTTGGTCACCGGCGTCCTCGTGCTCCGCCAGCCCCTCCCCGGCTCAGTAGCGATACGTGTCCGGCTTGTAGGGACCGTCGACCGAGACGCCGATGTACTCGGCCTGCTCCTTGGTCAAGGTGCTCAGGCGGACCCCGAGGGCGTCGAGGTGCAGCCGGGCCACCTTCTCGTCGAGGTGCTTGGGCAGCACGTAGACCTTGTTCTCGTAGTCGCCGCTGTTGTTGTACAGCTCCATCTGGGCCATGGTCTGGTTGGTGAAGGAGTTGGACATCACGAAGCTCGGATGCCCGGTGGCGTTGCCCAGGTTGAGGAGTCGGCCCTCGGAGAGGATGATCACCGCGTGGCCGTCGGGGAAGACCCACTTGTCGACCTGGGGCTTGATGTTGACCCGCTCGATGCCTTCGATCTTGCCTAACCCGGCCATGTCGATCTCATTGTCGAAGTGGCCGATGTTGCCCACGATGGCCTGGTGCTTCATGCGGCTCATGTGGTCGGCAGTGATCACGTCCTTGTTGCCGGTGGTCGTCACGAAGATGTCGGCTGTTCCGACGACGTCCTCGAGGGTGGCCACCTGGTAGCCGTCCATGGCCGCCTG
Organism: uncultured Acidimicrobiaceae bacterium; assembly: GCA_963774885.1. Taxonomy (GTDB): domain Bacteria; phylum Actinomycetota; class Acidimicrobiia; order Acidimicrobiales; family RAAP-2; genus Bog-756. The sequence continues at coordinate 1,437,405 of CAVZGQ010000001.1, read as the reverse complement.
CAGTGCGCAGATCGGGTCGATCTCGGTGACTACGACGCGGGCGCCCTGCCCACGAAGTGACTCCGTACAACCCTTGCCCACGTCGCCATACCCGCACACCACCGCCACCTTGCCGCCGATGAGCACGTCGGTGGCCCGGTTGATCCCGTCGATGAGCGAGTGACGGCATCCGTATTTGTTGTCGAACTTCGACTTGGTCACTGCGTCGTTGACGTTGATGGCGGGGAACAACAGCTCGCCGCTCTGCTCCATCTCGTTGAGCCGGTGCACGCCGGTGGTGGTCTCCTCCGAGACTCCCTTGATCCCGCCGGCGATCGTCGTCCACCGATCGGGGTGCTCGGCGAGGCTGCGAGCGAGGACTCCCAGCACCACCGCGAACTCCTCGGAGTCGGCGGTCGACGGGTCGGGCACGGCACCGACCTTCTCGAACTCGACACCCTGGTGGACGAGGAGGGTGGCATCGCCACCATCGTCGAGGATCATGGTCGGTCCCTCTCCGGGCCACACCAGGGCCTGCTCGGTGCACCACCAGTACTCCTCGAGCGACTCACCCTTCCAGGCGAACACCGGTACGCCCTTGGGGGCGTCGACCGTGCCGTCGGGCCCCACGGCGACGGCGGCCGCGGCATGGTCCTGGGTGGAGAAGATGTTGCAACTGGCCCAGCGCACCTCCGCCCCCAGGGCGGTCAGGGTCTCGATGAGCACGGCGGTCTGGATGGTCATGTGGAGGGAACCGGTGATGCGAGCACCACGCAGGGGCTGCTCGGCGCCGTGCTCGGCCCGCATCGCCATCAGGCCGGGCATCTCGTGCTCGGCGAGCTGGATCTCCTTGCGCCCGAACTCGGCCAGGGACAGATCGGCCACCTTGAAGTCGGGTCGATTGGGTTCGCCGGTCATGGAAGCTCCTTCGCTGTGGCCGGCGACGAGGACGACGCCGGAGTCTCTGGGCGCAGGGGAATGTCGGCCTGCACCGATCACGTCCGGGCCGAGTCCACCAGCAGTGGAAGTGCTGAGCCCCAGATCACGCGATCGAATGGTAGCCCAAGCACCGGCCCGGGCCCTCCGGCGGGGTCTTGATCCTGGGCCGACGATGCGAGCGCCTGTACGATCGCCACCGGTGTGCCCATCGACGGCCCGGTCCGGTGGGCGGGGGAGACGGGGAGGAACGATGACTCGAGCCCGAGGAGGGTCCACGACCGAGATAGTCGCCGGGTGGGCGAGGCTCATCCACCGGGTAGGGGTGCGCCCGGGGGCCATGATCGTGGCGGCCTGCACCCTGGCTGCGGGGATGCTGGCGGCCTGCGGCGCCTCGCCCACCTCCTCCTCGGCCTCGAGCGGAGGGCAGGTCCTGTTGGTCGGGACCTTCCACGGGCACGCCGGCGGGTACAAGACGATCCAGTCCGCGGTCGATGCGGCCCGGCCCGGCGACTGGATCCTGGTGGCGCCGGGGGACTACCACGAGGCCGCCGACGAGTCGGGAGCTGCCGTCGACCCCAGTGACGGTGACATGGGTGGGGTGCTGATCACCACCTCTGACGTCCATCTGCGGGGCATGGACCGGTCCACGGTGATCGTGGACGGCACCAAGGCGGGCTCGCCGCCCTGCAGTTCGAGTCCCAGTGCTCAGAACCTGGGGGCCACCGGCTCCGACGGCAGCCCCGTCGGGCGCAATGGCATCCTGATCTGGAAGGCCGACAATGTGAGCGTCGAGAACCTCACCGCCTGCAATTTTCTGGGGGGTACCGGTGACGGGGGCAACGAGATCTGGTGGAACGGCGGGGACGGGAGCGGCAAGATCGGCATCAAGGGTTACTCGGGCTCCTATCTCACCGCGACCTCTACCTACTTCAGCAACCAGGGGACGCCGGACCAGCAGGAGGCCATCGCCGCCGAGTACGGGATCTTCTCGTCGAACTCGGAGGGACTGGGCCAGTGGAACCAGCTGTACGCCAGTAACTTCAATGACTCGGGCATGTACGTGGGTGCGTGCCACCAGATGTGCGACGTGACCATCGACCACGCATGGATGGAGTACAACGCCCTCGGCTACTCCGGCACCAATTCGGGCGGGGCCGTGGCCATCGAGAACTCCCAGTTCGACAACAACCAGGACGGCGTCGACACCAATACCCAGATCAACGGTGACCCGCCGGCGCCTCAAAACGGTGCCTGTCCGAACAACGGCATCAGCCCGATCACCCACACCCACTCGTGCTGGGTGTTCATTCACAACGATTCGCACAACAACAACAACCCCAACGTCCCCGAGGCCGGGAATGCCGCCGCCGGGCCGATCGGCACGGGCATGACCCTCTCGGGTGGCCGTAACGACACGGTGATGGACAACACCTTCGCCGACAACGGCGCGTGGGGATTCCTTCTGGTCCCGTATCCCGACTCGGGGACTCCGTCGCTCAACCAGAGCTGCCCGGGGACCGGGGGCGTGGAAGAAGGCGGCCTCGGCTGTGTCTACGACCCGATGAACGACGCAGTCCTCCACAACACCTTCAGCAACGACGGCTACTTCGGGAACCCGAGCAACGCCGACTACGGCCAGATCGTCTACAACGCGGGCCAGCCCCAGAACTGCTTTGCCGGCAACGATGCGCCCAACGGCAGCGCCCCGGCGAACCTGGAGCAGACCCAACCGACCTGCGGCAAGATCACCACCGCCTCCAACACCGGCGGGCCTCTCCTCAGCCAGGTGCTGTGCGACACCGGCTTCGGCGCCTGCCCGGCCGGGGCCACCTACCCGCAGCACACCGGGGTGGTCATGCACCCCTTGCCCCAGGGCCTGCCGACCATGCCCGACCCGTGCACCGGGGTGCCGGCCAACGCCTGGTGTTCAGGAGGGAAGCCGGTCTGAGCGGTCGATGAGCGGTCCGCTGTCATCCGACGAGCCCCCTGCTGTTCGCAGCGGAGGCGACCCCGGGGAGCCGACCGTCGAGGTGTCGCCCAGCCGGGAGGCGGAGGTGGCCGGCAACCGGGTGCGGCGGGCGCTTCCCCAGCGCCAGCGACGGACGGTGGGGGCGTGGTGCTTCGCCGACCACCTGGGCCCGATCGCCTCCCACGACGGCGGGCCGGGGGGAATCGGGCCCCATCCGCACATGGGCCTGCACACGGTCACCTGGCTGGTGGCCGGCGAGCTGGTGCACCGGGACAGCCTCGGCTCGGAGCAGGTCATCCGGCCCGGCCAATTGAACCTGATGACCGCCGGTCGTGGAGTCAGTCATGCCGAGGAACCAACGGGACGGTACCGGGGCGAGTTCCACGGCATCCAGCTGTGGGTGGCCCAGCCCGAGTCGTCCCGCTGGGGCGCAGCCGCCTTCGAGCACCACCCGTTGCTCCCCGAGGTCGGCCTGGGTGGCGGTGTGGCCACGGTGCTGGTGGGCGAGGTGGCTGGCGCCCGGTCACCGGCTCGTCGGGACACCGCGCTGGTCGGCGCCGACCTGGCCCTCGCCGGCGGTGCCGCCGCCGTCCCCCTGGACCCGGACTTCGAGCATGCCCTGGTGGTTCTGGAGGGTGGGGTCGAGCTGGGGGGCCGGGTGGTGACGCCGGGTGCCCTGGCCTATCTCGGGTCCGGGCGGGAAGAGCTGGTGCTCACCGCCGGGGAAGCGACCCGTCTGTTGCTGATCGGCGGTGACCCATTCGAGTCCCCGATCACCATGTGGTGGAACTTCGTCGGTCGGTCCCGGGAGGAGATGGCCGAGGCCGCGGCCGACTGGAATGCAGGTCCACAGCGCTTCGGGGAGACCGGTTCGGCCCTGGCCCGGATCCCGGCCCCCCGGCCACGGTGGCTCGCCGGGGACCCCTGAGTCACCGCGGGTCGGGCCCGCTCCGACGTCACGGCGCGGTCACCGACGCAGTCAGCGGCAGGTCCGAGGAGGACTGCCCGACCGACAGGGAGTACGCACCGGGGACGGTGACCCAGGTCCCGTTGAGGTAGGCGCGGAACGCGGATGCCGGCACGGACAGGGTCACGTTCCGGCTCTGTCCCGGTTGCAGCGTCACCGGAAAGAACGCCACCAGTTGGGCCGGGGGCTCGCCGGCGGCGGCAGGAAAGGTGAGGTACGCCTGCACCACGTCGGTCCCCGTGCGTGTGCCCAGATTGGTCACTCCCACCGTGAGCCTCACCGCCTGGCTCGACCGGTGGACGGTCATCGTGCCCAGGCCGAAGTGGGTGTAGTCGAGACCGTATCCGAAGGGGAACAGGGGTTGGATCCCCATCGCATGGTCGTATCGGTAGCCGACATCGAGACCCTCTGTGTAGTAGGAGGTCAAGTCGATGCCGGGCCACTGGGCCGGCGAGTTGATGGCCGCTTGGGCGTCGGAGATCGGAAAGGTGACGGGCAATCGGCCCGAGGGGTCGACGTCGCCGAAGAGCAGGGCAGCGACTGCCGTCCCATCCTCCTCTCCCGGGTACCATCCCTCGAGCACGCCGGCCACCGATCCCAGCCAGGGCATGAGCACCGGGCCACCGGTGTTGAGGACGACGACGGTGCGCGGGTTGGCCGAGGCCACTGCCGAGATCAGCGCGTCCTCGTCACCGGGGAGTGAGAGGGAGGGGCGGTCGAAGGCCTCGGAGTTGAAGTCGCCGGCGAACACCACGGCCACGGAAGCCTTGCGGGCCGCGGCCACAGCTGCGTTGATCTGGTCGCTCACGTACTGCCATCCCAGCGTCATGGTGCCGGGGGTGATCGTCGACTCACCGGAGGGCGTCAGGTTGTCGAAGGGCGTCCAGGCCATGTCCACCCGGTAGGGATGGCCGCCGGTGAGCTCGACGGTCTGGGACCACCGCCCTCGGGCGTGGCTGAGGGGGTCGGACACCGCCGTCTTCCCGTCCAAGGTCAGGGTCGCTGCCCCTGACCCCTGGAGCGACAAGTTGTACAGACCGGTGCGGGGAGGGGTGAGCGTCCCGGTCCAGGCCACGTCCACGTTCGACCATCCGGCTGGCAGGTTCACGTCGGTGCGGGTGGGAGAGAATGCCCGGCCGTTCAACCGCCTCCCGCGGTTGAGGCTCGGTTCGACCGGGCTGCGGCCCATCGACGCCGACGGCGCCAGGTCGGGCAGGAGCCGAGCGGACGAGGGGTTGGGGGAGATGGACACGTCGGCGGTGGGCTGGACCGTTTGGACGGACTCGACGGGCTGGGATCCCGAGGAGACATCGGTCCGGGTGATGGACATCGTGAGCCCGTGCCCGCTGCCCGACGACGGGGCCAGAAGACTGGTCGGCACGGCCGGCAAATCACGGGTGGTGCTCCCGCCGTTGACGTAGGTGACCGGGGTGCCGGAACCGGCCCGACCGCGGATGGCGGCGAGGGGTGTCGACGTGAAGGGGGCCCGGACTCTCGAGCTGCCGAAGCCGGTGGTGACCGGCGCACTCTCGGCGTCGGCGCCGATCACCGCAACCGTTTTGTCCCGGGAGGTCGACAGCGGCAGCACCGATCGCTCGTTCTTGAGCAGGACTGCCGATTGCTCAGCCGAGCTGAGGGCGAACGCGGTGTGGGCAGGTGAGTCGACCGGGTCACCCGGAGCGTCGGTGTCGTCCCGGCCCACCAGGTGGTAGGCGAACATTACGGTCAGCACCCGAGTGACCGCGGCGTTCACCACCGACACCGGAAGCTGGTTCTCGTCCACCAATGTGGCCAGCCGGCGGGGGCTGGCCGGTTTGATGAGGTTGGTCCCCGCTGAGAGAGCGGCCACCGGGTCGTGCACGGAGCCGAGGTCCGAACGCACGATGCCGGTGAATCCCCACTGGCTCAGCAGACCGAGCAACTGGGGGTTCTGGCACTCGAAGGTGCCGTTCAACCGCGGGTAGGCGCACATCACCGTGGACACGTTGGCCTCGGTGACCGCGGTCTTGAAGGGTGGCAGGTAGAGCTCTTGGAGAGCTCGTTGGGACACCACCTCATCGATCACCCCCCGGTCGGTTTCCTGGTTGTAGACGGCGAACTCCTTGGCCATGGCCATGGCTCCCGTCGACTGGATACCGTCGATGTCGGCGACCCCCATGGCCGACACCAGCAGCGGGTCCTCGCCGTACCCCTCGTAGGAGCGTCCGTTCTCGGGCACCCGGTCGATGTTGAGAGTCGGCCCCTGGATGGCGTCGAAGCCCTGGCCACTGGCTTCCGAGCCCTCCACCTCGCCGTAGGCACGGGCGGTGGCCGTGTCGAAGGTGGCAGCAATGCCCAGGGGGGCGGGGAGTTGGGTGACGTTGGTGGCACCGAAGGCCACGCCGTCGGGACCGTCTTGCACCGCCAGCGACGGGATGCACAGGCGCGGGACACCGGTGTTGATGTTCTCGTACTTGCCCGAGCTGTAGAGGGCGATCTCATTGACCTTCTCGGCCAGTGTCATCCGGCTGAGCACCAGGTCGGCGAGAGCGGCGGGCGCCTGATTCTGGTCCATGGCCGCCTCCAGCCACGGACACCGTGCCGCGAGGTCGGCACTGGTCACCACGGTCAGACGACCAGTGCGCCCGGCGCCGTCCTTTGTCTCGGCCGGATGGGCCGACGCCACGGGGGCCTGACTCCTTGCCAGCAGGATCGCCACCACCACGACGAACGCGGCCGCGGCCACCGCCACCAGGGCGGACCTGGATCGGAGCAGTGTCGGCCGAGGGCCACCGGGTGGCTGGTCTTCCATTGCGTTCACGGGCTTGGTGGCCAAACGTAGTGGCGGTGGGCGCCGATGGGTGGACATCCGCCCGAGCTCGGGAAGCTAGTTGACCAACCCTGTCATAGTTGCCACCATTGACCCCACCGCGCTCAGTCCACCAGCGGCGATCGACGTCCGGGGACCGCTGCCGAGGAGGCCGCTGCCATGTCCGATTGGGGCTTCGAGACCCGCCAGATCCACGCCGGGGCCGTGCCCGACCCGACCACCGGGGCCCGGGCGGTGCCCATCTACCAGACCACCAGCTACACCTTCCGGGACACCGCCCACGCCGCCGCCCTGTTCGGCCTCGAGGAGCTCGGGAACATCTACACCCGGATCATGAACCCCACCCAGGCGGTGTTCGAGGAACGGGTGGCGGCGCTGGAGGGCGGGGTGGCCGCGCTGGCCGTGGCCAGCGGCCAGGCGGCCGAGACGGTCGCCCTGCTCAACCTGGCCGAAAACGGCGGCCATCTGGTGTCCTCGGCCTCGCTGTACGGCGGCACGTACAACCTCCTCCACTACACCCTGCCCAAGCTCGGGGTCGAGGTCAGCTTCATCGACGACCCTGACGACCTCGACGCCTGGCGGGCGGCGATCCGGCCCAACACCAAGGCGTTCTACGGCGAGACGATCGGCAACCCGAAAGGCGACGTGCTCGACTTCGAGAACGTCGCCGCCATCGCCCACGAGAACGGCATCCCCCTGGTGGTGGACAACACCGTGGCCACCCCCTACCTGGCCCAACCACTGCGCCACGGCGCCGACATCGTGGTCCACTCGGCCACCAAGTTCATCGGCGGCCACGGCACGTCGATCGGCGGGATCATCGTCGACGGCGGAACCTTCGACTACGAGGGCAGCGGCCGCTTCCCGGGCTTCACCGAGCCGGACCAGAGTTATCACGGCCTGGTCTTCGGCGAGCTGCCGGCACCACTCTTCCCGGCCCGGTTCGTACTGAAGGCGAGGCTGCAATACCTGCGGGACACCGGTCCGTCCATCGCCCCCCTCAACTCGTTCCTGTTCCTCCAGGGCCTGGAGACCCTGAGTTTGCGTATGGAGCGGCACGTGCAGAACGCCAGCACGGTGGCCGGCTGGTTGGAGGCGCGGGACGAGGTGAAGTGGGTGGCCTACCCCGGGTTGCCATCGAGCCCGTGGCACGAGCGCCAGCATCGCTACCTCCCCAACGGTGCTGGGGCCATCCTCTCGTTCGGCATCGAGGGGGGCATGGACGCCGGGCGCACCTTCATCGAGGGCCTGGAGCTGTTCAGCCACCTGGCCAACGTGGGCGATGTGCGCAGCCTGGCCATCCACCCCGCCTCCACCACTCACTCGCAGCTCACCGAGGCCGAGCAGGCCACTGCGGGGGTCACCCCCGATCTGGTGCGCCTCTGCATCGGGCTCGAGTCGATCGACGACATCGTGGCCGACCTCGAAGCAGGGTTCAGGGCCATCAAGGGAACGTGAGGCCGGACGCCCACGTCGCCGGGCCACCGGCGGACGTCCCCGACGATCGGCAGTTCGCGGTGGTGTCCGGGCGACCGGGTGGGGGCTTCGACCTCGAGGCGGGTGGCAGCCTGGCCGAGGTCACCGTGGCCTACGAGACGTGGGGCACCCTCGATGGTGCCGGCGACAACGCGGTGCTGGTCCTGCACGCCCTCACCGCCGATTCCCACGCTGTCGGGCCGGTCGGGCCGGGCCACCCGTCTCCCGGGTGGTGGGAGGGCCTCATCGGGCCAGGTGCCCCGATCGACACCGATCGGCACTTCGTGGTCTGCCCCAATGTCCTTGGCGGGTGCCGGGGCACCACCGGCCCGGCCTCGGTGGCGCCCGACGGTGCGCCCTACGGGTCGCGCTTCCCGCTGGTGACCATCCGCGACCAGGTCGCGGTGGAAGCGGCCCTGGCCGACCACCTGGGCATCGAGCAGTGGGCCGCTGTCGTCGGTGGGTCGATGGGTGGCATGCGGGTCCTCGAGTGGTGCGTCGGCCACCCCGATCGGGTGGGGCGGGCGTTGATCCTGGCCGTGGGGGCGGCGGCCACCGCGGAACAGATCGCCCTCTGCTCGCTGCAGGTGCGGTCCATCCGGGCCGACCCCGCCTTCGCCGGCGGCGACTACTACCAGGCGGCGGCAGGCCCGGTGCAGGGGCTGGCCCTGGCCCGGGGGATCGGCCAGGTGAGCTATCGGACCCGCCTCGAGTTCGAGCGCCGGTTCGGCCGGGACGCCCAGGCGACGGAGGATCCACTGAAGGGCGGACGGTTCGCCGTCGAGTCGTACCTGGAGCACCACGGGGAGAAGTTGACCCAGCAGTTCGACGCCAACTCCTACGTCATCCTCAGCGAGGCCATGAACCACCACGACGTGGGTCGGGGCCGCGGCGGTGTGGCCCGGGCGCTGGCCGGGGTCCGGGCGGAGACCACCGTTGCCGGCATCGACTCCGACCGCCTCTACCCACTCGAGTTGCAGCACGAGCTGGCCCGCCTGCTCCCCGGCGATCGGTCGGTGGCGGTCATCGAGTCACTGTCCGGACACGACGGGTTTCTGGTGGAGAAGGAACAGGTCGGCGCGGTGCTAGCGGTGGTGGTGGGCGCTTAGGGGTGGGTTTCGGCCGGCTCGGCCGCCAGCTGGTCGAGGATGGATGCCGCCGACACCGGGGCTGGTTCCCGACGGGACGAGACCAGTTCCCGGGCCAAGATCTGGACCAACTCGTTGGCGGGGGTGGGGACCCCGTGCATCCGACCGAGGCGCACGATCTCACCATTGAGGTAGTCGGTCTCGATGTCGCCGGTGGCCCGGGCCACGCTCTGCCACGACGACCCACCCGGTCGGGCACGGCCGGCGATCTCGCCGAGGCGCAGGTGATCATCCCGCCGGCGCCGGTCCTCGTCGACGGTGGCCACGTCGAGCCCGGCCGCGGCCAGGGTCGCATCGCCCTCGCCGACCAGGACGCCCACCAGGGGGCCGCCGCGCTGGTCGGGACCACAGAGCGCCTCGACCACGTTGCCGAGGTTGGTGAGCAGCTTGCGACGCTTCCACCGACGGATGTCATCGACGACCATCGAACTGAAGGTGGCGGCGGCAAAGTCTCGGGCGACCAGGTCACTGGTCCGGTCACTCCCGTGGGGGAACCGTCCGATGTCCAACATGCCGCTGGCCGGGGAGGACCATGCCTGCACCACGCCCGGCTCCAGGTGGCCGGCCGGGCACATCACGCACACCGCGTGCACGTTGGGGAAGATGCGCAAGGCGGCCGGTTCGTTGGCGATCCCGTTCTGGAGGCAGACGATGGGTGTGGCCACCGGCGCGGTGATGGCCAACTCGGCCAGCGCGGCCGCCGTCTGTTGGCTCTTGACCGCCATCAGCACAATCGAGCCGCTGTTCCAGTCGATCTCGCCCGGGTGCCCGACGGCGGGGATCGGCACGGTGGCCGTCCCGGTCGGCGATTCGATGCGCAAGCCGTGGGTCTGGAGCGCATCGAGGTGCCGGCCCCGGGCGATGAGGGTCACGTCGAGACCGGCCTGGAACAGTCGGCCGCCGACCACCCCACCGATGGCGCCGGCGCCGTACACCACGTAGCCCACCTGCCCATGGTGCCACGACGCCGGGTCCCGGCCTCTCGAGCGGCCCCGGCCTCTCGACGGTCGCCGGATGATTAGTCTGCGTGATAATGTAAGTATGTAATCAACAACAGTGGAGGTGGAGGAATGATGCGTCAACGACAGGGAGGCGGGCGCCGCGGCCCGGGATGGCAGGGTGCTGGAGCGGGCGAGGAGATCCCCGGGGTGGAGACCCTGGCCGGCTGGCTGTCCGGTCGTCTGCCGGACGACTGGTTCGAGGGCGGGCCGACCGTGACCGTCGACCGGGACGAAATCGTGATCGTGGGCCGGGTGCCCGCCCCGGAGTCGACCGAGGGGGAGGACGCCCCATCGAGGTCGGCGGCGGAGGCCGGGCGGATCACCCGCTTCCGGGAGGAGACCCGCGAGGAGCGCATGGTCATCGACCGTGAGGCACAGCATCTCTTCGGGCGCAACGTTGCCTGGGGAGCGGAGAGCGGGGACACCGCCCAGATGTTCACCAACCTCTCGGTGCCGGTCATGACGCGGCTCCGCCAACCCGAGCGGAGGGTGCTGGACACGTTGGTCGAGAGCGGTGTGGCCCGCAGTCGCTCCGATGCACTGGCCTGGTGCGTGAAGCTGGTGGCCGCCAACACCGATGAGTGGTTGCGCGACCTGCGCAACGCCATGGAGTCGGTGGAGTCCGTCCGCCAGCAGGGTCCGACCGTAGCCTGAGTTTCCGGCGCAATGCTTCGCCACGGTTGGCCATGGGGCTCAGCCACGGCGACGCTGCCGGGTGGCCACCTATCCTGCATGGGTGTCGGGAACGCCGGTCCGCTACCAGTCTCCGGAGGAGGACAGCGCCCGGTGGACCGGGTTCCCGTTCCGGTCCGGCGACATCGTGATCAGCACCCGCTCGAAGAGCGGGACCACCTGGGTCCAGATGATCTGTGCGTTGCTGATCTTCCAACGGGTGGACCTGCCCGAGCCACTGACGCAACTCTCGCCGTGGCTCGATTGGCTGATCCGACCCGTTGAGGAGGTCTTCGCCCAGCTGGCCGCCCAGGAGCATCGGCGGTTCATCAAGACCCACACGCCGTTGGACGGCGTCCCCTCCGATGCCACGGCGACGTACCTGGTCACCGGCCGCCATCCGTTGGACATGGCCGTCTCGATGTACCACCAGGGTGACAACCTCGATCGCCGGCGGCTCCGCCAGCTCCTCGGCCAGCCCGAGCCCGAAGGTGCCCCGCCCGAGCGACCGCCGCTACGCGAGTGGCTGCTGGCATGGATCGACGCCGACCCCGAGCCGAGCCAGAGCCTCGACTCCTTGCCCGGCGTCATGTGGCATCTCACCGATGCCTGGGGCCGGCGGGGTGAGCCCAACGTGGCGTTGGTGCACTTCGACGACCTCCTCGCCGGCCTCGGCAGCGAGATGCGCCGGATGGCCGACCTGCTGGAGATCGCGGTTCCCGACCAGGCGTGGCCGGACCTGGTCACCGCAGCCACGTTCGCTGGCATGCGGGCGTCAGCCGATCGGGTTGTGCCGGACCCGGCCGGGGTGTTGAAGGACTCGTCGGCATTCCTGCGCCAGGGCACCTCGGGTGCCGGCCGAGCTCTGTTGAAGGACGAGGAGCTTCGTCACTACGACCAGCGCGCCGCCCAGCTGGCCCCCAGCGACCTCCTCGAATGGCTCCACCACCCGACCGTTGATCAGGGGTGAGTGCCGGGATCGGCCTGGGCTCGTCCTACTGCTCGTCCTCGGGGATGGCGTCCCACCACTGGCACCACCACTCGGCCCCGACCAGCACTCGTAGCTTGGGGTGCCAGCAGTACGAGATCTCGTTGTACGGCTCGAGGTAGTACCGGCAGTTCTCACACTTCTCGTTGCCGGAAGGCTTCCCCTTGAGCACAGCGTTGGAGGCGAGGTGGCGGAGCTCCATCGACAGGGTCTCGTCGATTTCCTTGGGCTCGGGTTCGGGGATGACGTAGTCGGACATGGCGGCAACTTTATGCTCCAGACGGCGACGCTCAGCCGTTGACGGTCCATCGGGCGGGCATTACCATCCACGCACCTCGCCTGTCCGCCAAGGAACCGATCCCACGGTGACCTGGGTGCAGGCAGAGTGATCCGGGTCCGAGAGGGGGAGCGTGCTCTTCGTCCACGAAGTCCACAAGGTGGTGGGGAAGCGGGCCGCCGACTTCGAGGACGCCTACCGGAGCGGATGGATGCCCGAGCTCGCCCGGGGAAGCGACGCCAGGCTCCTGTGGTACTTCGACCTCGCCCACGGCAGCGGGCTCGCCTATCGGGCGGTGACGGTGACCGCGGTGCGGGACGGAGCCTCGTGGGCACGGCTCGCCGAGCGGGTGGCGCGTGGCGACCTGCGAGCCTGGGCACGAGATCTCGACGGGCTCCAGCACGAGTCCCGGGGCCGGATCATGACCCCGCTCGAATGGTCGCCCTCGATCGGCTCGCTGGAGGAGGTCCCCACCGAGCCGGTGGAGCACGAGCCGACCATGTACATGGAGGACACCATGTGGCCGTTCCCTGGCAAGCTGCGCGAGTACATCCGCGCCGCCGGCGAGGTATACCGGCGCGCCCTCGGCGCCGAGACCTCCCAGATGCACATGAGCATCGAGCTGGCCATCCAGGCCATGCCCGGGGCCGGGAGGACTCCGGAGGTGACCCTCATGCAGAAGCTGTCGAGCCTTCCCCCGCTCATCCGATTGCTGACCACCGACATCCCCTCGGAGGTGACCGGGCCCGGGTCGTGGATGCACGAGGCCCTCGAGCTCAGGGATCAGTGGCGGAGCAAGCTGCTCAGGACGGCGGTGTGGTCCCCGTTGTCATGACGACGCATCCGCATTCCGATATGCCGATCCAGGGAGCGAGCTGACCGGTGTTGTTCATGCACGAGACCCACAAGGTGATCGGCCGGCACGCCTCCGCCTTCGAGGAGGCGTACCGGGACGAGTGGATGGAGGCGCTGTCCCTCAGCGACGGAGCACGCCTCCTGTGGTACCTCAACCATGCGATGGGCAGCGGGCCCGCCTACCAGGTGGTGACCATCACCGCGGTCGCCGACGGAGGGGCCTGGGAGGCGCTGGCCCAACGCATGCTCCACGGCGACCTGAGCGACCTCGCCTCGCGGCTCGATGCCTACCGTTACGAGGTGGAAGGGAAGATGATCGCCCCCGTCTACTGGTCCGCACTGCAAGAGGTCGACCTGACCGCGGTGCCCACCGACGGACGCCACCACGAGCTGTCGGTCTACATGCAGGACACCGGGTGGCCCGATGCCCCGCTCGACGAGTACATCGAGCTGTGGGACCTCGATTACTGGCAGCACATGCGCGAGGTCCCGGTGGAGCGGAAGCTCCTCGACATCAGCGCCTGCTTCCAGGTGGCGCACGGTTCGGGCATCCGTCCCGAGGCGATCCTCCTCCAGAAGGTGATGAATTTCTCGACCCTCGGCGGCCTGCTCACCAGCGTGGAGAAGCACGACCCGGCGACGTGGCCGGGCTCCTATATGGCCAAGGGGTTGGAGGTGCGCGATCAGTGGGAGAGCAAGCTGCTGCGCACGAGCAGCTGGTCGCCGTTCTGGTAGCGCTCGGCATCGAGGACTGTTGATCGAACCCGACCAGACCCGGACGGCCCTGGTGCGCCAGTGGCAACGGATCGGCTCCTCGGTCCCCGGCCTGGACCTCGATCGGTGGAGCCGGATCGCTGGATGGCGGAACCGAGAGGTTCTCGCCCACCTCTACGTCCAACCGCTCCTGTTGCGTCGCTTTTTGCGGACGGCCGCAACAACGAGTGCTCCGCTCGACCTGACCACCAACCTCTCCGGTACTGCCGGGTACGGCGAGCTGATCGACGCATCGGCTCGGGAGGGGGCGGCGATGGGAAAGGTGGACCTCGCCGCGTCGGTCGGTCGGATCCTCCCCGAGTTGATGGCTGCACCGTTGGACGTGACCATTGTGACCGTGCAGGGTCCGATCCGGCTCGTCGACTATCTGGTCACCAGATGCGTGGAGGCGGTGGTGCACGGTGGCGATCTGGTCGATCCGGTGGAGCCCGATCCTGATGCGCAGGCTGTGACTGCTGAGGCCCTGATCGCCGTGTTGGCCGTCACCGCGCCCGGGCGGGTGGCGGCGGCCAGGCGACTCCCGTCGGCGAAGTGGATCGACGCGGCCACCGGCCGAGGGGGCGGCCCGGATGAGTTGGCGTCGGTCCTGCCGGTGATGTCCTGACCGACCGATGACCAGCTGGGGTCAGCCGGTGGGGCGCTCGGTGATGTGCTGGAGTTCGATCATCAGGGGGATCAGGAACCCGAGGTAGGCGTTGGTCAGGGTGAAGTCCGAGATGGTTCCGTGGGTGACCGTCTCGTCGAGGTCGATGATGGTCACCCGGTCGTCCCGTGCCTGGTACGCCTTGGCCCGGTTCAGGATGGCTACCAGCTCGTCGAGCGTGGGCACCTCCAGCCCGAAGTGATCGAGCCGGGGGGCCCGGAGGAAGTCGCCGGTGGCGGGCAGCAGGTAGAGGAACTGGCGCAGCGTACCGGTGTACATGATCAGGGGGTTGCCCTGTTCAGTGCTGTTGTCACCCTCGACCCACCCGAACACCTCACCGTAGAAATCGATCAACGCCGCCCGCCCCTTCTGGTCGAGCACGGCGGCGTCCACGCTGATGGCCACGTGGTTGAGGATGGGTCGCACGGGAGCAGGGTCGGTCATGACGCCTCCGGTCTCACCAGCACTTTGGCAGGGATCTCGCCCCGGGCCAGCTGTTCCATCGTCTCCATCACGCCGCTCAGCGGCACGTCGCCGTCCTCGATGAGCGCCTCGATCGGCATCGTCCCGCTGTCGAGCAGATCGAGCGCCGGCAGGAAGCCGTCTGCGCTGTAATTGAAGGTGCCGAGTGCGGTGAGCTCGAGGATGATCATCCGATTGTGGTTCACCCGGGTCGGCTCGGCACCTGTCCCCACGAACACCAGGACACCGGCGTAGTCGAGCTGGCCCACCGCCTGCTCGGCCGCACCGGCCCGGCCCGAGCACTCGAAGGCCACCGCATAGGGGGTGGTCGCAACCCGGCCCAATGGTGGATCCTTCAGCTGGTCGGGGACGATGGCCCGGGATGCCCCCACCAGGAGGGCCCGGGCGCGGCGCACGGCGACCGGTTCGCTGACGGTGATGTCCTCCACGCCACGGGCCCGGAGCACGGCCACGATGAGGAGACCGACCGGACCGCCCCCGGTGATCAGGACCCGATCCTCGGCGTGGACGTCGGCCAGCTGCACGGCGTGGAGGGCGATGGCGGTGGGCTCGACCAGGGCCGCAGCCCGGGAGCCGAGCGAGTCGGGGATACGGAGCGTGTTGGTGGCCGGCACGGTGATGTACTGGGCGAAGGCACCACGCATATCGCGCATGTCCCCGGTGGCCCGGTGGACGCAGACCGAGGGCCGTCCTCGCCGGCACGGCCGGCAGGCACCACATCCCGGTGACGGGTTGAACACCACCCGTTCCCCGCCGGTCCAGCCGGGGCCGGCATCCGCCGCAGAGGTCACCGTGCCCGACCACTCGTGCCCGAGAATGGCCCCGGGCCTGGCGTACCGGTCCAGAACGAGGTGCAGGTCGGATCCACAGATCCCGCACTCGGACACGTTGACCAGCAACTCGCCGGGTCTGGGTTCGGGCACCGGTACCTGCTCGACCTCGATCCGCCCCTCGCCCACGTAGACGGCCGCCGTCATCAGGTCAGTGGGCACGGGCGTCATGCTACGGCAGCGCCCGCCGGCTCACCCGCCCCGCAGGGAGGTGGCGTCGAAGGCGAGGACCGGGTCGTCGAGGGGGAGGACCATCCGGACATCCAGCGGCCGGTGTGCGTCGGCCACCAGTCGCACCACCGTGCCGTAGGCGGCGAAGCCGATGGCATGGTGGGCAAAGTCCATCGGGCCCTCGGTCACCTTGACCTCGACCACACCCGAGCCCCGCATGGCGATGGCTGTTCGCTGCATGCGCTCCATGGCCGATTCCCGCGCCGTGTACATGGCCTCGGTGAAGTTGGTGAGCTCGACGTTCTGCGACTTCTGCTTGATGGCCACTCCCGCCGATCGGCGGGGGGCGTAGACGAAGCTGGCTCCCACCGCCAGGCCCACCGGTGCCCATCCCGAGGTGGTGAGCAGGGCGAAGTCCCGGCCGGAGAGGTCCGAGACGAAGACCGCCTCGGCGGGCAGCGCCTTCGAGCTGACCGGTCGGACTGCGGTGCCGGTCAAGGCGATGTCCACGTGGTTTCGATGCACGGAGGGCTCGACGTGGACACCCACCACCCCGTGGCCACCGGCCTTGGCGCACTGGCGGTGGATCCGGTCGGTGGCGGCTGCGAAGGCCGAGGCGTAGGCATTCGATGCCCAGGTGATCTCACCCTGGCCCCAGTTCCACACTCCCACCGGGACCGAGTGGAGCGAGACCCCGCAGACCAACTCGATCGGTTCCCACCCGATGGAGTGGAGCGCGATCTCCTCGTCGATGGAGAGATCGGAGGTGGTCGAGGTGGACCGGCCCGTGGGGCCGGAGCGGGCTGGGGCCGCTCGGCTGAGCGTGGTGGCGGCGTCGAGCATCTCCTTCTTCATGTCCACCGGGGCGGCGCCGGGGGTGTCCAGCTGACCGGCCTCGCTCATAGCAACCGCACCGTCGGCCGCGGGGCCGGCATCGGGTCGAATTCCTTGAACCGCCGCACTCTGTTGCCCCGCAGGATGCACTGGAGCTCGACGTCCCCTTCCCCGAGCTCGCGGTCGCTGGTAGCCATGGCGGCACCATGGAGGGTGTCCCCACCCAACTGGGCCCGGACGTGCTCGCGGGCGATCTGGCGGACCGCCATGTGGGCCTTGGAGGTCTGCTCGATCTCGGCCCCGGTGACCTGCCTCGACGACCAGCTCTGCCCGGTGCCCTCAGTGAGGTAGGCGGTGATGCAGTAGGCCCACACCCGGACCGACGCCACCGAGGCGGCGATCGACACCGGCGCGTAGCCGGCCTCGACCAGCTTGGCCAGTCGCTGCCCGGCCAGGTAGGTGGTCCATGGTCGGCCCTCGGCCGGTGGGGGGCCGCCGGCCACCTTCACCGCGGTGCCCTGGACGCGGAACTCGAGTACCCCCTGTCCGGCCAGCGGCTCGGTAGTGTCCACCACGCCGACGACGCCATGGGCGCCGACCGCCGATGCCTCCTCGACCATGCGCCCGTAGGCAGACGCGAACCCGGTCGTCCACGCATCCTCGATCCACGATTGCTCGTAGTTCTGTCCCCATCCGCGGTGCTCGGCCGAGACGAACCCGTGGGGACACTGCCAGGTCTCGGAATAGCCGCCGGTGCCGCCACGGAAGGGAACGCCGAATGTGCCATAGGGGGAGCCCATCCCGTACCACTGCCATTGCATGACGCAGAATCCCTGGACGAACCCGACCGGCTCCAGGCCCATCTGCAGGCAGGCGGCGAAGTCGGGAACCGTCAATCCCGAGGTGAACGCCCCGTCGGCGAAGCGCCGGCCGGCAGCCTCCGGTAGATCGGCGGCAGTGTCGGCCATCAGTTGTCGAGGGAGATGATGGTGGTGGGCTTGGGCAGCGTCACCTGGTCCGAGGTCTTCACCACCGCGGTGCCCAGCGAGAGGAACTCGATGGTGTGGCTACCCCACTGATGGGACTTCTCCTCGAGCCGGACACCGACGATGCCCGAGGCACCCAACTGGTTGGCTTCGTCCTGCATCCGGGTCATGGCCAGCTCCCTGGCCTCGTACAGGGCCTGGGTGAAGTTGGGGAGCTCCACGTTCTGCCCGGCTGATCCCAAGGTCTGGCCGAGCCCCCGATGGGCGATGTGGTAGACGCATGTCCCCATCACCAGACCCTGGGGGATGTGACCGGTCTGCATCAGGGTCCAGAAGTCCTGGCCCGAGAGGTCGGAGGTGAATGGCTTTCCGAGCTTGTTGCGGTGGGACACGCCGCTCTCCGCCTTGACCGCGGTTCCCACGGCGATGAACTCGGCGGCATCCTTGCCCCACTCGTAGTAGTTGACGTCGAGCCTCACCCCGACCACCCCGTCGGCTCCGAGCTCGGTGGCCTCCTCTTCCATCCGGGTCATCGCCAGTTCGCGGGCCTCGTACATGGCTCCGGTGAGCTTGGTCAGCTCCTGGCTCTGCCTCCACTTCCGGGTCTGGATGCCGGTGTGATAGATCGACGAGCCCATCACGAACCCCACGGGATGGAACCCCACCTCCTTGATCAGCAGGAACTCGTTGACCGACAGGTCCGAGGTGAAGAGGCCGTGCTCCAGTTCCTCGAGCCGGTGCCCGGCCTCTTTGGGCAGGTCTTGAGGCAGGTCCTGCGGGGCGTCACTCATCCGGTTCCTCCGATGACCATGCTCTCCAGCGCCAGGCGGACTGCCTGACTGTTGGCCGCTTCCGTCCTGAGCACGGTGAGCAGCCGGGCCAACCATGCGTCGACGTCAACCTTTTCGGTGCGGATGCGGATCCCTCCCGACGTGTGGCCGACGGTGCACCGCAGCGAGCTGCCGTCCACCTCGGCGTCGAACTGGTCGTCGTCCACCATGATGCGTATCGATCGGATCTCGTCGGACTTGCGGAACCGACCCCCGGACCGCTTCACCTCGAGCCGGGGTCCGAGGGCGTCGGCCAGTTTGTCGGCCAGCACCGTCACCAGGATCCGCACGTCGGAGCGATCGGCGCGGAGGGAGGCCGCCACCAGTTCGAGGTCGAACGATTCATCCATGCCGCTCACCTGGCGAACCCTACTTCGCGGCTCTGGCCGTGGCTCGCCGGGGTCACCGCTCCCGCCCGCCGACCGGGGGCCTCAGCGGCGGGTCACCCCACCCTGACGGCGTCTCGCTTGGCGGCGCCCTCCCGCAGGAGGGGCACCAGTTGCTTCCCGAAGTCGACGGCGTCGGCCAGCGGGTCGAAACCCTTCAACAGCAGGGCGCCGATCCCGAGGTCGTAGTAGCGGAGCATGGCTTCGGCCACCTGTTCGGGCGTGCCCACCAAGGCCGTCGAGTTCCCCGCCGCCCCGGTCAGGTTGGCCACCTTCATCCACAGGCGCTCGTCGAAGACGTCACGGTCGGCGGACATCTCGATCAGGCGCTTGCGTCCAACCGAGGTAGTGCCCCCGGTGTCCCGATCGACGGAGAACGTGGCGTTCTTCGCCCCCCCGAGGCCTCGATAGCTGTCCTTGTGGTCCGCCATCCGTTCCTTGGCCAGGGCGATCCGGTCCGCGGTGGTCTCGGCGATCCATTCCGCCTTCTCCCAGGCTTCGTCCTCGGTGTCGGCGATGATCGGCCGGAGGGAGATGCTGTAACGGAGTGTCCGGCCGACCTTGGCCGCCGCCGCGTCGATGGTCTCCTTTCGGGCCACCACCGCCTCCCGGGGCTCGCCCCAGAATGCGTACACGTCGGCATTGGCCGCTCCTACCTCGATGGCCGGAGGGGAAGCCCCACCGAAGTAGAGGGGGATGCCGTCCGGCGTGGCCGGTTTGACCGAGCTGAACGCCCCCTCGTAGCGGAAGAACTGGCCGTCGAAATCGAAGGGGGTGTCCTCGGCCCAGATTCGGCGCACGATGGACATGACCTCGCCCGTCCGGGCATAGCGGGTGTCGTGGGGGACGAAGTCCCCCTCTCGCCGCTGATCCGCCTCGTCACCGCCGGTGATGAAGTGGATGGCGACCCTGCCGCCCCCGGTCAGATTGTCCAGGGTGGCGGCCATGCGAGCCAGCAGCACCGGTTGGACGAACCCGGGTCGGTGGGCCACCATCACCTTCAGGTTCCTGGTGTTCTGCAGCACGGATGCCGCCACCGCCCATCCCTCCGGAGCCACCGCCCCGTAGCCGATCAGCACCCGATCGAAGCCGCTCTCGTCGTGGGCGCGGGAGATCTCGATCAGATAGTCGGGATCGATGACCGGTCCGTCCATCCAGTCCACCACCGGTCCGTCGACCAGTGGCCCCTTGATCTCCGATGCGTCTCTCGTCCCCACCATCCCGATGATCTCGACTGGCATGCCCCTGATCCCTCCACTGTCCGTGGCCGTAATCTCTGGCCTCAACCCTGACACCTGTGTCCACCCACAGGGTGGACCCGACGCCCATTCTCCCAGTGAAGACCCAGTTAGACGCTAACATCGGCGCGTGGACAGGGGCACTGAAGCATCCACTCCAAATCAGGCGCGACCGCTGGTCGCGGTGGGGTACGGGCCACGCTGCGTGCCCATCATGCAGCTGGCCGAGGCGGCCGCGGGCGTGTGCGACCTGCTGTGGATGATCGACGCCTCGATTCCGGAGATGGTCCAGATGGCCGACCTCCTGAACCGGTTCGGACCGGTGGTCGACATCGGTGGCCTCGGAGTCGAGCAGATGACCAAGGCCCTGTCCGCCTACCGACCGAGCGGGTTGGTGACCTATCTCGACGCCGGAATGGTCGAATTCGCCGAGCTGGCCGACGCCCTGGGTCTGCCCTTCCATTCGTCGTCCACCGCCGCCGCCCTCACCGACAAATGGCGCCAGCGGCGGGACTTGGCCGCGGCCGGCCTGCCCATGCCCGCCTGCCAGGTGATCGGGCCGGAGCAAGCCGAGGGGGACCTGGCATCGATCGAAGAGGAAGTTGGCTGGCCGGCGATCCTCAAGCCCCGGTCGGCCCAGGGCAGCCGCTACACGTTCCTGGCCCCCGACCGGGCCGAGCTGGCCCGGCTGCTCGAGGCCCTGGGCCCGGGCCGCCCCGACATGGTCCTCGAGGGTTACCTGGCCGACGACCCGGCTCGGGCCGGGGGGTCCTATGCCGACTACGTCTCGGTGGAGAGCGTGGTGGCATCCGGGGTGATCAGCCACCTGGCCCTCACCGGTCGCTTCCCCCTGGCCGAGAATTTCCGTGAGACCGGCTTCTTCATCCCCGCCGCCCTCGACGAGGCCGAGCGGGACGACGTGCTGTCACTGGCCACGGCGGCGATCGAGGCACTCGGGGTGCAGATCGGGTGCCTGCACACCGAGATCAAATTCACGCCCGTCGGGCTCCGGCTCATCGAGGTCAACGGTCGGGTCGGCGGCGGCGTGCCGGAGATGCTCGACCGCGCCGCCGGCATCCCCCTTCTGGAGCTCACGCTCCGGGTGGCCCTCGGGGAGCCGATCCGGATGGACGGGCCGGTGGCCACGGAGCGCATCGGCTACCGCTTCTTCCTCCAGCCGCCAGCCGTGTCCGCGACGGTGGCGACCATCGAGGGGATCAACCGGGTCAGCGACCACCCCGATGTGGACACCATCAGCGTGCACCAGGGCCCGGGCGCGGACCTCGACTGGAAGGACGGTTCCAGGACCCACATCATGGCGGTGGTCGGATCAACGGCGGACTACGACGAGCTGCACGCTGTCTACCGGCTCCTCCACCAAGAGGTGACAGTCACCTACGCCGATGTGAGGCACTAGTGGCCGTTCGCCTGGCCCGGGTTGCCGACTTTGATCCCGTCGCACGGCAGGCGGCGACCCTGCAGCCCCTGCGGTGGACCTGCGCATTGGTCAACAACATGCCCGACAGCGCGTTCGAGGCAACCGAGCGGCAGTACCTGGACCTGCTCGACGCGGCCTCGGGCAGTGAGGCGGTCGAGGTCACCCTCCACTCCTTGGCCGCGGTGCCGAGGGGTGAGCGTGCCGCGGCACGGATCGCCGAGC
This sequence comes from uncultured Acidimicrobiaceae bacterium, assembly GCA_963774885.1. GTDB lineage: Bacteria > Actinomycetota > Acidimicrobiia > Acidimicrobiales > RAAP-2 > Bog-756. The sequence continues at coordinate 1,415,490 of CAVZGQ010000001.1, read as the reverse complement.
GGTACTCGTCGGTGAAGGAGCTGTGGTCGAGTCCGCCCGACCTGTTGATCGTGACCGGGTCGAATCCGCTGGAACCCCAGATCGAGGACGAGCCGTACTGGGCCGAGTTGGTCGAGCTGCTGACCTGGGGCACGGAGCAGGTCGGCTCCATGTTGCTCTCATGCCTCGCCGCCCACGCCGCACTGACCGTCTTCGACGGCCTCTCTCGGGAGCGGCTGTCGTCCAAGTGCACCGGCGTCTTCCCACAACGGCCCGACCCCGACCACCCGTTGGCGGCCGACCTCGGCCCATCGATCGTCCTTCCCCATTCGCGGCTCAACACGGTGGCGGTCGACGCGGTGATCGGCGCCGGCTACCGGGTGGCGCTGCGGTCCGACCTCGTCGGCTGGAGCGTGGGGACCAAAGACGTCGGCCGGTCCCGGGTCGTCGTGGTCCAGGGCCACCCCGAGTACGACCCCTCCAGCCTGCTGCGCGAATACCACCGCGACGCCCGGCGCTACCTGCACCTCGAGCGCGACGACCTCCCCTGCCTCCCCCTCGACTGCGTTGTTCCCGAGGACTGGGACCGGCTCGCCGATCTGCAGTGTCGTATGGTCGGCGGCGAACGGGACCCGGCACTCATCGAGGGGATCCCCTTCGACCAGATGGGGGAGCGGGCGCCCTGGCCATGGCGCGGGGTGGCCATCGGCCTGTACACCAACTGGATGGCCGGCGTCCCCGACAGGAGCGAGTGATGCACGACGAGACCATCGCCATTCACGGTAGCTACACCGCCGACGGCACCCGGGCGGTGGCGGTCCCCATCTATCAGACGGTCGCCCACGACTTCATCGACGCCGAACATGCCGGCGCGGTGCTGGACCTGGAAGTACCCGGCTTCCACTACAACCGGATCAACAATCCCACCAACGACGTGCTCGAGCGGCGCATCGCCGCGCTCGAGGGTGGCACGGCCGCCTTGGTGCTGGCATCGGGGATGGCGGCGGTGAGCTACTCGATCCTCACCGTGGCCCGTGCCGGATCCAACCTGGTGGTGGCACCTCAGCTCTACGGTGCCACCTTCACCTACTTCGCCCACGTACTGCCGACGCTCGGGATCGAGGCGCGTTTCGCCGCCGACGACCGGGCCGAGTCCATCGGCCCGCTCATCGATGCCGACACCTGCGCGGTGTTCTGCGAGACGATCGGAAATCCGGCGGGCAACATCGTGGACCTGGAGGCGGTGGCCTCGGTGTGCCACCAGGCCGGGGTCCCCCTGATCGTCGACAACACGGTGGCCACACCCTTGATGCTCAAACCGATCGAGCACGGTGCCGATGTGGTCGTGCACTCGCTGACCAAGTTCGTCGGCGGGCACGGCACCACCACCGGCGGTGCGATCGTCGACAGCGGCCGCTTCCCCTGGACCGACAACGCCGAGCGCTTCCCGATGTTCAACCAGCCAGAGCCCGCCTTCCACCAGGTGGTCTTCGCCCGGGACTTCGCCGACCGGGCCTTTGTGGTGCGGGCCCGCTCCACCCAGCTCCGGAACACCGGTGCCACCCTGTCCCCGTTCAACGCCTTCTTGCTCCTGCAGGGCCTGGAGACCATGGCGGTCCGGCTGGAGCGGCACGAAGCAAACGCCCGGGCGGTGGCCGCCTATCTGGCCGGCGACCCCCGTGTCGAGTGGGTCAGTTTTGCCGGCTTCCCCGACCACCCCTACCATCACCTGGTCCAGCGCTATCTCCACGGACGGGTGCCGTCCATCATCACCTTCGGAGCGGCAGGCGGCTACGACGCAGGACTGGCCTTCTTCGACTCGCTGCAACTGTTCAAGCGCCTGCTCAACCTCGGGGATGCCAAGTCGCTTGCCATCCACCCGGCGTCGACCACCCATCGCCAGCTCTCCGCCGACGAGCTGATGGCGGCGGGCATCCGGCCGGAGACCATCCGGCTGTCCATCGGCCTGGAGCACATCGACGACCTGATCGAGGACATCGACCAGGCGCTGCAGGCCGCGACCAGCTGAGGGGAACCCGGCCGGTGGTCCCTCAGCCGATGATGCCCTCCACGCAGTCCTGGGCATCGAGCACGGCCCGGAGCCGGCTCCTGGGTGAAGGCAGGTAGTGGGTGAAGTAGCGCACCCCTTCGGTGAGCACACCGAGCAATGACAGGTTCGGTTGGAGCCGGCCTTCGGCGTCGTAGGGGTGGAAGTCCTCACTGATGGCCACGCTGCCCACCGCGGTGTCCCCGTAGCTCAACTGGGACAGGCGACCCTTGCCGTAGAGCCGGCTCAGCAGGGGCGAGCCCGAGCGGGCCAGCGACGGAAGATCGAGGTGGCCTCGCACCACACCATTCACGACTGCGTCCGACGACTGAGCCAGTTGCGTGGAGCGCAATTCCACGCAACCATCCCTCCCCACGGCAACCTCCGGGTTCGGTCCCAAGGGGATGCGAACGATGCCCGCGTCGAGGAGCCCGAGCAGTTGCTGGGAGCGAAGTGGGGGTGGACCGGCCTCGAGCCGGTTGATCCGGCCCCGCACGTTGGACTGGAAGTCGATGTAGGACTCGAGGGAGAGGCCACCGAACTCGATGACCGAACGGAGCTGGTCCCGCAGGATCCGCAGCACCTCCTGGGCGGCCTTGACCGGGCTCCCCCCCTCGGCCAGGGCCTCGTCCAGGTCGGTCTCGATCATCTCGTAGACCTGTGACTGGTAGTCCGCACTCGACGTGTAGTGGCGATCGGCGCCGGCGAAGATGTGGCTCGCCGGGTCGAAGTGGCCGTACAGCGGCTCGAGGGTGCCGATGGCCACCTCGTAGGTTCCGTCTACCCACGCCGACCGCAGGAGCGCCCGTGCCGCGCCCGACTCCTCGATCCCTCCCTTGAGATAGGCGGCGTGGGTGTGATAGCGGGCCTGCATCTCGGCCAGGAGCAGTGGCAGGAGTTCGGTCCGGAAGTCCACCTGTCGTCGTATCGGCGTCCCCCCGGGGTGGGTCAGCTCCGCGAACTGCTCGGGTGTGCAGACGACCGGCTGGTACTCCCCGTAGGGGTCCACGCCGTGCGCCGACTTGGCGCAGTACGGCACCCCGGAGCGGGAGTAGAGGTAGATGGTCGGCTCACGGCCGCTGGGCAGGTAGCGCTTGCGGGCGCCCACGTCCTCGAACGTGCCCCCACGTCCGACGGTGAGGGCGGTGAGCACGTCGAAGGCCACCAGGCCCATACCGGCCACGGCGATGGGAGCGCCGGCGGGAAGGGGCTCGTCGAAGTAGTCGACCGGATAGGGACGCAGGAAGCGAACACTGGAAGGGTTGCCGCCGGGCTCGTCGTTGAAGGTGTGCCCGGAGGTCAGCACCACATGATCGACACTCAGGGACGAGCCGTCGTCGAGCAGCACTGACTCGCGCCCCCCGATCTCCGGCGAGATGTCGACGGCGCTGGCGAAGTGGCGGACGATCTCCAGATTCTGGGGGGCATCGGCCAGCAGGGTGTCGTAGAACCAGACCAGGTACTCACCCATGAGCCGACGGGGCAGATAGTCGGTCGGACGAATCGGCGCCCCCTCGGTGCCGACCCGGCACTCGTACCCCACCCAGCGGTAGCCCCGGACCACGGCCCATTCGTACAGCCCGACGGCATAGGGGGGGTGCTCGTCGCTGTTGGGAGACGCATAGAGGGAGAGCTGGCCACAGGCGTTGTTGAGGACCAGGTAGTCGGGTTGGCTCAGGGAGTACACGCCGCCCCCGAGCTGCCCCGGCTCCACCAGGTGCACGCGGATGGCGGAGCTGGACTGGCGGGCGCGGACCACCGTCCGCTCGAGGACGCACAGGCCCCACGATCCGAGTCCGACGATGGAGAACTCGATCATCGTCCCGCCCGTGGGCAGCGCACTTGGGCCCGGTGTGTGGCCGCCGAGCGCGTAGGGAGGGATGGAAACCTCGATGTCATGCTCACGCCGGCCCCTTTGTCGGCTTTGCCGCTCAACCACGCTACGCCGTGGACAGCCGGTAGTACAAGCATCCCTGTCGATATGGCCATGGCGCCGGGTAAGCTCGGTCGGCGCCCGATCGCGGAGACGTCGTGGTTGCAACAACGTTCGTGGTGGCCGGAAGAAGGGTGTGGGGACGATGGTCGACGGCTCGGGGACACTGCAGCTGGGCGGGCTCACCGTGCACCGGCTGGGGTTCGGGACCATGCAGCTCACCGGCCCCGGCGTGTGGGGCCCACCGGCTGACCACCGGGGCGCCATCCAGGTGCTCCAGCGGGCCGTTGAGCTGGGGGTCGACCTCATCGACACGGCAGACTCCTATGGCCCGAATGTGGCCGAGGAACTGGTCCGCGACGCGCTGTACCCCTATCCCGAGGCGGTCCGCATCGCCACCAAGGCCGGATTGACCCGCTCCGGACCCCATGAGTGGACTGCCTGCGGACGCCCCGACTACCTGCGCACGCAGTGCGAGGGAAGCCTTCAGCGGCTCGGGGTGGAGCGTATCGACCTGTTCCAGTTGCACCGGGTGGACCCCGCGGTTTCCGCCGACGACCAGTTCGGGGTGCTGGCGGACCTCCGTCGGGAGGGCAAGGTGTCCGAGGTGGGCTTGTCCGAGGTGGACGTCGCCGACCTGGAGCGCGCCCTGCAGGTGGTGCCGGTGGTCAGCGTGCAGAACCAGTACAACATCGCCCACCGCGGTGCCGACGACGTGATCGAGTTCTGCGAGCGACGGAGCATCGGGTTCATCCCCTGGTTCCCACTGGCCAGCGGAAAGCTGGCGCGTCCGGGAGGACCGGTCGACCGGGTGGCCCAGCAGTTGGGTGCGACCGCCTCTCAGGTGTGCCTGGCCTGGCTCCTCCGTCGTTCTCCGGTCATGCTCCCCATCCCCGGGACCGCCTCGGTCGACCATCTCGAGGAGAACTGTGCGGCGGCCGCGCTCAGCTTGTCGGACGCGCAGTTCGAGGAGTTGGTCGACGCCCGCAAGTCCCTCCGCCGCTGGGCGCTGACCGGCTGATGGAGTACCGACGATGACCGCCGACCTGGTGATCCGGAACGGCACGCTGGCCGACGGTACCGGTGGGCCGCTGCGTCGGGTGGACGTCGCCATCGTCGGGGACACCATCACCGAGGTGGGGGAGAAGCTGGGCCGGGGACGTCGTGAGCTCGACGCCGAGGGCCTGCTGGTGACCCCGGGCTTCGTCGATCCCCATACCCACTACGACGGCCAGGCCACCTGGGACCCGATCCTGGCCCCCTCCGCCCATCACGGGGTGACCACGGTGGCCATGGGCAACTGCGGCGTGGGATTCGCACCGGTGGCGCCGGATCGCCACGACTGGCTGATCGAGATGATGGAGGGTGTCGAGGACATCCCCGGGACCGCCCTGCATGAGGGCCTGCGATGGGACTGGGAGTCGTTTCCCGAGTATCTCGACGCACTGGAGCGCCAGCCACGCGCCATTGACGTGGGCACCCACCTTCCCCACGCCGCGCTTCGTGCGTTCGTGATGGGGGAGCGCGGCGCCGATCCGGCCGAGCATCCCGACGACGATGAGCTCGATCAGATGGCCAAGCTGCTCGACCAGGGGCTCGATGCCGGAGCGGTGGGTGTGTCGACGTCACGGACCGAGCGCCATCGCACCAGCCGGGGGGACAACCTCGGGACCCTGCGGGCCCGGGAGCCCGAGCTGCTGACCCTGGCCTCGGTGCTGCGGGCGCGGGGGAGCGGGGTCTTCCAGTTCCTCTCGGACAGTTACCGCACCACCGACGACGGCTTCGCCCGATCCGAGTTCGACCTGATCACCGCCTTCGCCCGCACCAGCCGGCGGCCGGTCAGCTACACGGTGCAACAGGACATCGCCGCCCCCGAGCGGTGGCGGGACCTGATGGCGTTGGCCGAGACCCTGACCGCCGAAGGACTCGACGTGAAGGCGCAGGTCGCGCCCCGGCCGATCGGGGTCCTGTTGGGGCTCCAGGCGTCCGCCAACGTGTTCACGCCGGCCCGAGCCTACCTGCGGATCGCCGATCTCCCCATCGGCGAGCGCATCGAGGCGATGCGTGATCCCGACCGGCGCCGACAGATCCTCGAGGGCCACGCCCAACGGACGTCGGGACCCGACGCCTTCGCCGGGTATGCCTTCTTCGGTCGTTTCGACGAGATGTATGTCCTCGACGACCCGGTCGATTACAACCTGGACAGCAGTCGCTCACTTGCCGCCGTCGCCGCCCGAGCCGGCATCGATCCCGCCGAGTACGCCTACGACGTGCAACTGCAACGCGGCGGTGACCAGCTCGTCTACACGCCTCTGTTCAACTTCGCCCACGGCAACCTCGACGCAGTGCGCGAGATGATCACCTCGCCGGTGGCCATGTTCGGCCTGTCCGACGCTGGTGCCCACTGCGGCCAGATCTGCGATGGGAGCATGACCACCACCTACCTCTCCCTGTGGGCCCGCGACCGCCGCGACCAGGACGGCCTGCCGGTGGAATCGGTGATTCACCAGATCTCCCAACGCCCGGCCGCCCACTTCGGATGGCTCGACCGGGGTCTGGTGGCCCCTGGGTGCCTGGCCGATCTCAATGTCATCGACCTCGAACGGCTGGGATGCGGGCCCCCGGAGATCGCAACCGACCTGCCTGCCGGGGGTCGACGGCTGCTGCAGTCGGCCACCGGCTACCGCTGGACGCTCAAGCGGGGCGAGGTGACCTTCGAGGACGGGCTCCATACCGGCGAGCTGCCCGGGACACTCCTGCGTGGGGGTCAGCGCCATCCGGTGAGGGACCGAGGTTGAGTTCACCCGATGTTCTGGCGGTCATCCTCGAACACACCCGTTCAGGACCTGAGCGCCCGGCGCTAGCCGACTCGGATCGCCAGCTCAGTTACGGTGACCTCGCCCTCGAGGTCGACCGGGTCGCCGCCGGGCTGCGGGCGCGGGGCGTCGACCAGGGCGACCGGGTAGCCCTCCACTTCCCCAACTCGGTCGATTTCGTGGTCGTCGCGCTGGCCTGCCTCCGGGTCGGAGCCATCTTCGTCCCGCTGGCCGTCACCGATCCGACCGCACGACTGGAGGTCATCATCGGCGACTGCGCACCGGTGGTGATCGTGACCAGCAACGAACCGGGCGACGGGATCGCGCCGGCGCCGGCCGACATGGCACCTGTGGTGGTCATCTCGGAGTTGCACGCCGAGGGCGGGGACCGGGCCGATCTCACCGACACCCCCGGTGAGATCGCCTACGCCATCTACACGTCCGGTACCACGGGGGCACCCAAGGGAGTGCTCATCGGCAACCCCGCCTTCGCGGCAGCAGTGGAGGCGACGGCGGCGGCCCTCGGACTGAGTGCGGACACCCGAACCCTGTGCGTGTCGCCGTTCCACTTCGACGGGTCCTTCGGCACCCTGTTCCCCACACTGTTCCGAGGAGGAGCGATCGTCATCCGCCCCCGGGAGGCGCTGTTGTTCCCTCGGACGTTCTTCAACGCGGTGGCCCGAGAGGCCATCACCTATACGGGATTCTCGCCCAGCTACCTGCGGCTGTTGCTTTCCAGCCCGCAGATGGAGAGGCTGGCGGGGACCACACTCGAGGTGGTGGCGCTGGGCGGCGAGGCCTGCTCCGCGGCCGATGTGAGGTCCTTGTGGAGCGCAGCCCCTCAGGTCCGAGTGTTCAACCGATACGGTCCCACCGAGACGACCATCGCGGTCACCCACGAGGAGCTCACGCCGGAACTGATCGCCGATGGTACGGTGCCGATCGGGCGACCCCACCCTGCGCTGACCTTCCACCTGGTCGACGACTCGGGACACCTGATCGACAACGCCGATCGCGTCGGCGAGCTGTACATCGGAGGGCCGCAGCTGATGTCCGGGTACTGGGGCGCTCCCGAGCTCACCGCCGAGGTGCTCCGGACCGACGTGGTCCACGGGGAGACGGTCTACCGGACCGGCGACCTCATGTACCGCAGCGTCACCGGCGACTACGTCTACGTCGACCGCGCCGACCGGGTGATCAAGCGCCTGGGCATCCGCATCTCCCTGGTCGAGCTGAGTGAGGCGATGCGCAGCCTGTCGGGCGTGTCGGCCGCGGCGTGCATGTGCTTCGATGACGACGGCCAGCCGGGGATCGTCGCCTTCGTGATCGCTGACGGCCCGGCGACGCCGCTCGAGTTGCGCCAGGCTGCGACCGCCCGCCTTCCCGACTCCATGCTGCCCGATCGCATCGAGCTGGTCGATACCCTCCCGCTCACCCCGTCGAGCAAGCTCGACGAGCGCCGGCTGCTGGCCGAGGCCGGCCTCGCCGGATTCGCGTCGGCACCGTCAACATCGTCGACTCCGTGATCGGCACCAGGCGCTAGGCGTTGCCCATCACCCACCGCGGGCGAGACCAGAGCTGCCAGTACTCCACGCCCGTGTAGCCGACGCCGCCGTAGAGCTTCCGGCCCACCGCCGACGATTGCAGGAGGGAGCCGGTGGCACCTCGCTCGAACAGCTGGCCCAGTGCCGACTCGAGAAGGGAGCGCCCGTACCCACGCCCCTGGCTGTCGGCCCGGGTTGCCATCGACCAGACGACGGCCAGCCCATCCTCCACGACACTGGTGAAGAACGACACCAGTCGATCGCCGTCATACAATCCCCAGCCCTCCATGTCCTCGCTGGTGACGATGTTGTCGGGGACGGCGGCGATGGCCGAGGAGTCATCGAGCCCGTACGTCTCGATGAGCAGCTCCCTGGCCGCCGGCAGCTCCTCGTGCAACAGCGCCCGGCCCCCGGTTCGGCCGCCGAACGATCCGGCCGGCGGGGTCAACACCATCAGGGGGAGTGCACCCACCGTCACCCAGCCGATCTCCGCCAGCCGCTGGGCGCTGCCCAGGCCGGCACCGGCCAGCATGACGATGGATGGTCGGCCCAGGTCGAGCAGGGGCTGCAGGCATCGCTCGACCAGTGCATCGGGCGCCGACGACTGGCAACAGGCCACGTTGTAGTTGACGTTCAGCTCGCCGCTGCAGGCCACCCACCACTCGTCGTGGACGTCGTGATGCTCTGGGGCGGCCCACAGGCGAGCAGCGCCACCGAGGGTCCGACGCATCTCCGACTGGTCGCGCCCCATTGCTGGGAAATCATAGTCATCGACCTGGTTGGCGGCCCGGTCACGCGGCCTCATCGGATGTGCCGCTGGCTCAAGTTGACCGAGCGCTCTGCCGATGGAACCGAGGTGCCTCCGTACGTCGTCGAGCGTCCCGACCAGCAGGTTCGGGCGCTGCCATCATGGCGGGTGACCAGGTTGCTCGATCGACCCACGTTCTTCGATCGCCTCCAGCGAGCCATTGTCCGCAACCGTGGCACCGGAGGGGGACTCGCCCTCTTTGTGATGAAGTTGGACCCGTTCGCCGTCGCTGACTCCGGCTCGAGCGGGAACCGGCGCGAAGAGGTCCACATGGTCTCGGCCGGACGCCTGATCGGCTGCTTGCACCACACCTGTGTGACCGGTCGGATCGCAGGCGACGAATTCGCCGTACTGGCCGAGGGGATCTGCGACCTGAGGCGGGCCATCGACCTGGCCGAGCAGATGCTCATGTGCGTCCGCTGGCCCGAGGACCCGGTGTCGGTGAGCATCGGCATCGCCCTGCAGGGATCCCGCCGGTCGGCCGAGCAGGTGATGATCGACGCCGATATCGCCATGTTCTCGGCACGAAGTGGCGGCGGCGATCGCTACCAGGTGTACCAGGAGTGGATGCGCGAGTCAGCGGTGGCAGTTCCGGCCACCTGAGTCGCCCCGGGTTGCGCGCGGGCCGACTCGGCGGTGATGCTGCCGTCCCGACGTGTCAGGTCTGCTTGCCGGCTGCCGGAGAGCCGGGCCACGGTGGGTAGTTGGGTGGTTGGTCCACCCGGGGGAGCGACTGGTAGCTGGTGACCGCGCCGGCCTTCTGGAACATCGGGACCTGGCTGGTCGGCACGCCGGTGGCCGGGTACCGACGGCCCCCGTCCACGTACTGCATCAAACCGGTGCCGTCGGTGCCCTCCTCGTCCGGACCCTTGGCCGTGGCGTCGTACCAGACGAATGTGTAGTCGGACGGGGTGGCGTAGCTCGGGAAGGGGCGGCGCACCCTGGTACCCGTAGCTGGCCAGTGGCGTGGTCGGGCCACCACCGGCCGGGGGCAGGCGGAACATCCCACCCTCGAAGGTGGTGGGGGTGAGGTGCGGGTCCGGCCATCTCGATGCCCTCGAAGAGCTGCTCGAGGGGGGGCAGGATGACTCCGGCGGTGGTGGGGGCGGGGGGAAGGGTGTCGTAGTACCACTGGTAGAGGCGGTGGGCCTCGCCGAGCTGGATGGGGGTGGGCACGGCCAGGCGGGTGATCCCGAAGGCGTGGGACCACTCCTGTTGGTCGTAGTAGCGGCCCAGGGTGGAGGTGTAGGTGAGTACGGTGCCGGTGATCACCCACTCGGGGAAGTAGCCGATGGCGGCGCAGGCCTTGGTCAGGTAGATGGGCATGATCGGGTCCCCGGCGAAGATCACGGTGGAGGCACCGGCGCGCTTGAGGTGCTCGGCGAGCGTGGCCGCCTCCGACGGCAGCTCGCTGAGATCGAGGAGGTAGCTCTCGTTGAGGACGAAGGTGAGGTGGGACTCGGCGAACTCCTTGTCGAGCTCGGCGGTGAGGTCGGCGATAGATGGGTGGGCTCTGGTCGTAGCTGCACCAGTGCGAACTTCCGGGGATGGTCACGGAAGCTCGCCTCGCCGGCGTAGACGGCGTCGTGGTGCATGAGCTGGGTGGTCACGTAGCGTGAGCGCCTCGGTCAACACGGTGTCGTCGGTCGGCAGTGTTCCCCACAGGTAGGGGGCGTCCTGTTGGTACTCCTGGTGTAGGTGGCACCCGAGCCCGCAGGCGAGGCACAGCACGTGGAGGCGGGCCAGCTCGTCTTGGTACACCGGGGTCTGAGCCGGGCCGCCGATGGAGGCGAAGGCGTGGATCTGCTGGGCCACCCTGATGGCGTCGGCCCGGGCCGCCACCGCGTCGGTGCTGATCGCCGGTGGCGTCGTAGGGCACGAGCACCACCCGGCGCCCGTAGAGGGGGATGATCCGGTTGAACATGGCCACGTAGTTCTCGGCGGTGGCCAGGTTGGTGGCCGGCGTGCCGGCAGCCCCCTCGATGGCCGAGGCCAGGTCGCCGGGGGGAGGGATGTAGTAGACCACCGTGATCACCGTGGCAGTCACCCCGGGGACGGTCGCCCCTCCGTTGTTGCCCCTGGAAGACGGGAACGCACGGCGGTGCGTAGACGGTCGGGATGGACAGGCGCCCGGTGGAGAAGTCGCAGCCGGCCAGCCCAGTGATAGTCGGCGGTCCGCCCGGCCTTCTTCGCCATCTGGTAGGTCACCGGAAGGTGAGGATTGTTGGCCACCTGAGCGGGGCTGGATGACCGCCCGGTCCCGGCGGGCGAGGCAGGCCCAGCACCGGAGGCGTGGGACTGGGTGGTGGCCACCACCCCGGCCGCCACCAGGGCCAGCACTACCAGCAGCACCGGGCCGAGCCGGCGCACCCGGCCGACCCTGGGCCACGGGCGGGCCGTCCCGGCCAGGCCCGGACCCTGGCCCGAGCCATAGGAGGGCCCGGCGGACCGGGCGGTCGGGGAGATCGTCGGCAGGCACCGGCGGACGGGGGTCGTCGCTCACCGGTCGTCCTCCTCGGCGGTACCGCACCGGTGAGGGCCGCTCCACCGGTGGAAGCGCACCGGACCGGGTCCGGGTGAGCGGGTCACTGCCGAGGAAGGCCTCCATCACCTCGGCCCGAGCCAACAGCTCCGCCGGTTCACCCTCGGCCAGCACCATGCCCACGTCGAGGGCCACCAGGCGGTCGGCCAGTTCGGCCACGAAGGCGATGTCGTGCTCGACCACCACCAAGGTCGCCCCCAGGCTCGCGCTGCACCCTGCCGCAGCAGCTCGCCCATCGCCTCCACCTCGCGCTGGGCCACACCCGACGACGGCTCGTCGAGCAGCACCACGGTGGGGGCGTGGGCCACCACCGCGGCCAGGTCCACAAGGCGCCTGGTGCCGGTGGACAGCTCGCTCACGAACTTGTCGGCGAACCGCTGCAGGCCGAAGAGCTCGATCAGCTCGTCGGCCCGGGCCTCGACCGCGGCTTCGGTGGAGACCATGGCCGGGCAGCCGCAGCGACGGCGTTCAGCGGATCACCGGTGTCGATGAACCGCTCGAGGGCCACGGCCAGGGTGTCGCGGACCGACAGCCCGCTGAACAGGGTCGAGTTCTGGAACGACCGGCCCAGACCGAGCCGGGCTCGCCCGGCGGCGGACAGGGTGGTGATGTCGGTGCCCTCGAGCGTCAGCCGCCCCGCGCGGGCGCGCGTGAAGCCGGAGATGACGTCGAAGCAGCGTGGTCTTGCCCGCTCCGTTCGGCCCGATGATCCCCACCACCTCGCCGCGGCCGGCGGCCAGGGTCACGTCGTCGAGGGCGGCGATCCCCCCGAAGGTCACGCTGACACCGCCGACACCTCGAGCGGCCGGCGCGGTCCGGCCGGCGGCGGGTGGACCCGCTCGGGAGAGCGGCGGCGACCGGCGATCGTCGACCGGCTCCGGCGCCACCCCGGCCGCCGCCCGGTGGAGGAAGATCGACCACAACAGCTCGGGGTGGTCGCGGACGTCGGCGGCGCGGCCCGGAGAAGCGGATGGCGCCCGAGTCCATCACGTACACCCGGTCCGCCACCGACACGGCCACGTTCACCGACTGCTCGACCAGGAGCACCGCGGTCCCCGCCGGCCGCAGCGCCCGCACCGAATCGAGGAGCCGTTCCACCACGAGGGGGGCCAGACCCGAGGGAGAGCTCGTCGATGAGCAGCAGCTGTGGGGCGGACAGCAGGGCCATGGCCAGCGCCAGCATCTGCTGCTGGCCACCCGAGAGGTCGCCGGCCCGATCGGCCCGGCGGTCGGCCAGCTCGTCGAAGCGGCCGAGGATCGTCGTCGACCCGTGACTTCGGCCCGATGCCGATGCCGGCGGTCCTGCCAGGCCGCGGCCCGGAGGTTCTCCTCCACGGTCAGGGTGGGGAACACCCCGTCACCCCCGGGCATCTGGCCGACTCCCCAGACGGGCGATCTCGTCGGGCGGGGTGTGGGTGATGTCCCGCCCGTTCGAAGATGACGGCGCCGCTGTCGGCCTCGGTGACTCCGCCGATGGCCCGCAGCAGGGTCGACTTCCCGGCGCCGTTGGTGCCGATCAGGGCCACGATCTCCCCTTCGGCGATCTCGATGTCGACCTCGACGGAGGACGGGCACGCCGTCGTAGCCGACGTCGAGGCTCGCGCACCGACAGCAGGGGCAACTCGCCCCGGGCCCGCGCCGCCAGCATCTCGCTCGCGGGTTCGCATGGAGAGCCAGACATCTCTTGATGTCGGCGTCGATGAGCGAGCCGGCGCTGGCCACGATCAGCCCTCCGATCAGGAAGACCGGCACCAGGATGAGCATCCCGTAGCGGAAGCCCACGGCATCGCCGATGGCACCCACCACCGGGATGACCACCAGCCCGGGCAGCACGAAGAGGGCGCCGATCGAGAAGCCGATCGAGCGGGCCCGCGAGGGGATGGCCAAGCGACAGTGCGGCCAGCACGCCGGGCCCACGATGGCCAGCGACGCCTCGATCCCGGCGTCGGCGAAGAAGGCCACCGGCACCGACGGGGCCAGGGCGAACAGCACGGCGAACCCCGAGGCCGCCACCGAGGCCACCGCCAGCATCCGGAACACGAGATGCATGCCGCGGCCGGCCAGCCGGGTGGCCGACGCCGGCCCCGATGACCAACCCGATGAGGACGAACACCTGGACCGGCGCCACCAGAAAGGCCCGCTGGACCACGTCGAGGTGGAAGGTCTGCTGGTACTGCAGCGAGGCCAGCGAGGTGAAGCCGGCGATGGCGGCGGCCAGGAAGGGCAGGGCGAAGAAGATCCGGCGCAGCACCCCGATCTTCCACACCATCCGCCACGCCTCGCCGAAGGACGGCGGCGGCTCCAGCGGGTCGGGAGGCGGCGACCGGCGGTGGCAAGCGGTCCGGGGGCGGCCGCTTCGGCCTCGACCACCGCCTCGGCCAGTGCGGCCCTCGGTCCCGTCCGGAAGGGCGGCCTCCTCGAAGCGGCCCCGGGGCGGCTCGCGCAGCCGGAGTCCGACGAGCACCACCACCAGCGATGGGGATGGCGAAGACGATGAACGGCACCCGCCAGCTGAACGCGGCGGTGAGCCCGGCCCCGATGAGCACGCCGCTCACGGCCCCGAGCGAGAGCCCGGCCCGGTGGATCGAGTAGACCCGGGGTCGGACTCCACCGGGTAGTAGTCGGCGATGAGCGAGTTGTGGGTGGGGAAGATCACCGCCTGGCCGAGGTAGACCCCGCACAGGATGATGGCCAGCACCACCGCCGTGGGAGCGAAGCCGAGGGCGACGGAGAAGGCGGCACCGACCCCGGCACCGACCAGGGCGATGCGGACCCGCACGGTTCGGTCGGCCAACCAGGCCACCGGGACCGTCCCCAACAGCGCGGCCGCCCCGGCCAGGGCCACGATGAGAGGATCTCGGCGTCGGAGAGGTGGAAGGCGTCGCGCACGTTGGGGATGAGCACGTTGAAGGCGCTCTGGGTGGCCTGGTCGAGCAGCTGCAGACAGAACAGCACGGCCAGCGGGAACAGCGGCGCACCACCGCCCAGGGACGCCAGCGCGACCAGCGGTCCTCATGGCTCCGCCCTCGACCGTCGCACGGGGCCTCCGACGCTCGGCACCGGCGTCCATGTCGATCCCGTGTGCGGCGGGCGATCACGGCAACGAGAGCGGTCGCGGGCCGCGGAACAGCAGGCTGGACACCCCGCCGGGGAACGCCAGCAGCACCAGGAGGACCCCGAAGGCGGACGGGAACAGCTGCCAGCTGGGGGGCAGGAAGACCGCGCTCCCCTCCACCAGGGCGGCACCGGCCACCGCGCCCACCACCGAGCCGAGACCACCGACGGCGGTGGCGGTGAACACGGCCAGGCTGGCCGTCACGGTGAACGGGGACTCGACGTACTGCTGGTTGACCACCACCAGCAGGCATCCCGCCAGCCCGGCGATGAACCCGGAGACGGCGAAGGCGCTGAGCTTGGCCCGGTTCACGTCGACGCCGTAGCCGGCCACCGCCCGCTCGTTGGTGCTCAGGGCCCGCAGCACCCGACCGAAGCGGCTGTGCCGCAGCCCGTGCATGGCCACGACCACCAGCAGCCGCCACCCCGAGACAGGTGGCGAACACGGCGTCCTGGGAGACGATGGGCACGCCGAAGAGCCGCGGAGTGGGCAGCTGCCCGCTCGGGATCCACGAGAACTCGGCGCGGTCGAGGAGGTACCCCGACACGGCCAGCCCGAAGGCCAGGGTGGTCACGGCCACGAAGACCCCGTCGAGGCGGAGGGTGGGGATGCCGACCACGAGGGCGACCACCGCCCCGGCCGCCCCCGCCAGCAGCAGGGCCAGACTCAGGTCCCAGTGCCAGTCGATCATGGCCACGGCCCCGGCCACCGCCCCGACGGCGGCGAAGGACATCTGGCCCAGGCTCACCTGGCCGGCCCAGCCGGTGAGGACCACGATGGAGCACCCCACGATGGCCAGCACCAGCAGGTTGGAGACCTCGAGGAGGCTTCCCGGCCCGAGCCACAGCGGCAGCGTCACCAGGAAGGCGACCAGGACGACGCGGTCGCCTCCCACCGATGCGAGCCCGGACCTCGGGCAGGCGCCGCAGCGCGGCCGGCATGTCCCGGACCCCCGAGGCCAGCGCCCACTGACTGCTCGCCGTCCCGGCCGACCGGACCGTCCGGACCACCTGGCGGAAGAACATCCCGAGCAGCGACCACGGCGGCGATCACCGCCAGCACCAAGGTCGGCCGGGCCGGCTGGTCCCACGCCACCCCCTGTTCGAGGGTGCCGATGGCCACCGCGGCCAGGGCCACCACCGGCAGATCGGTGAATCCACCGAGGGCCAGGGCGCCCAGCGCGGTGACCAGCGCGGTCAGGCTGAAGGTGGGATCGAGCGGCAACCCGACGATGGCCGCCTTCAGGAAGACGCTCAGGAAGGACAGCACGCCGGCCACCACCCAGGTGACCGTCTGCAGCCGGTTGACCGGAATGCCGAGCATGGCGGCCCGGTCCCGCCGGTCGCCGGTGGCCCGGGTGGCGATGCCCAGGTCGGTGAGCCGGAACCACAGGGCCACGCCGACCAGCGCCAGCGACCGACACGATGACCGCCACCAGATCGTCGGCGGTGAACACGACGGGCGACAGGTGCGAGGGACAGGTGCCAGGGAAAGTGGACGGCGGCGGTTCCGATGGGCGTCTCGCCCCAGATGTTGGGGATCAGCAGGCTCAGCACGATCAGCGCCTGGGACAGCCCGATGGTGGCCACGGTGAGCATCAGTCGGGGGACCGGGCGAAGCGCCGGACGACCAGGATCTCGACCGCCGACGGTGAGCACCACCACGGCCACCAGCCCGGTGACCAGCCCCACGAAGTAGTTGACCCCGGACAAGCCCGATCAGCCCGAAGGCCAGGACGGCCGGGGCGCTGCCGAGGTCTCCCTGGGCGAAGTTCACCACCCGGTTCAGGCGGTAGACCAGGCCGAGCCCGACGGCCATCAGGGCGCCGAGCAGACCGAGCACGACGCCCTGGACCCACACCCCGACCGGCATGGGGAAGACGACGAGCTGGGCCACCACCACCAAGGCGATGGGGAGAAGGGAGCCGGCCGCCGCGGCGATCTTCTCTGCTGCCGATCCACGGATCACCGGGCGGTCGACACGAAGGGCCATCGGAGTTCCGCTCACCAGGTCGCCCCCTCCGGCTGAGTGACCGTTCAGCACCAGTCGGCGCCGCACACGCATGGCTGGTATAGCACGGGCCAGGGGACCGACGTAGGGTGCTCGGCCCATTGGCTCTCGGCTCGGTGTGGAAGCACCGGTCATGCGGGTCACCCGACCACGGTGACCGGAACCCTCCGGGCGAACCTAGTCGTTCACCACCCGGGGGGACGGTGGTGATCGGAGGACACCAATGCGGCGGCGAACTCGGTGAGACTGTGGACGACCGGTCCGCCCCAGTTCAGCTCGCGGTCATAGACCAGTGCATCGGCCGCATCCTCAGTCACCAGGCGGACGGCGCTCATCCCGACCTGTCGTGCCCCGGTTAGCTCGTTGCTGCCCCCCGTCTCCGATGTAGATCGCCTCCGATGGGTCGATCCCGAGCCGCTGGCAGACCGAGAGGTACAGCGATGCATGGGGCTTGCGCTCCCCCATGGTGATGGAGAGCACGACAGCATCCACCAGCGGCGACAGGGGAGGTCGTCCCAGATGTCCCGCAACTCGTGCGTGCAGTCGCTGAGTACGCCTATTCGCAGCCCCTCCGCCCGGAGCGCGCCCAGGGTAACCAGTGCATCGTCTCGCAGTCTCCGTGCATATTCGCACTCGATCTCGAATCGCACCCCACACGCCGATTCCAGCTGCGCCGCGTCGGGTCGGTGCCCGCATCGATCGGCGAGCCACGCCATTGTGGCGAGCATGTCACCGCACCGCCCGGTGGACCGCTCGGTGAACGTCGATGTGGTCGCCCCGAAGAGGATGTCCGATGGCACCCCGAGGGCGGCTGCCACTCGGGCGGTGCCCGCACGACGGGCGGCGGCCGGTGCGGCCATGGTGAGGGTCCCGAAGTAGTCGAAGATCACCGCGCCGGGAGATGGGCTCCTCGCCAGCTGTACCCGTGCCGTTACCCGCCTCCGGAGGCCGTCATGGTGCGGCGGCTCCATAGGGCCGGGTGATGATCTCGAGGAGGTGGGCATCGGGGTCGTTGAAGTACACACCGCGCCCGCCGTCCGCTGATTGATCTCGCCCGACCGCTGTCTGCCGGGGTCGGCCCAATAGGTGAGGTTCCGGTCGCAGATTCTCGAGAAGACGGCATCGAACTCGGCTCGCTGATGAGAAAGGCGTAGTGCTGTGGGGCGATGGTCCCCTCGACCTCGTGGAAGTCGAGTGAGACGCCGTTGGACAGCTCGACGACGAGGAATGGCCCGAACACCTCCGGTTTCGGCAGTCCCAGCACCTCGGTGAGGAATTTGGCCGAGACCTGCTTGTCGCGGCACCAGACGATGGTGTGGTTGAGTGTCGCGGTCATGATGACAGCTTTCCTCAAGGCCGGCGTCGAGGGCAACGGCCCGGGGCAAACACGGCTCGCCGTGAGACCACAGCCGAGTCGAGCCGTACCCGGAGCGTCCATGGTTGAAGACGCCCATACCGCAGGATGTTTGCCAGCAGGTGCTACGGGCATGTCGCCTCGTCATGATCGGGTGACTAGCGTCGGCATCGTGACCGACCGCCACACCTCACGCCCGAGCGCCCCCATGACGGGATTGTCACATGTGCAGCTAGTGGTGTCCGATGTGAGTGCCAGTGCGGCGTGGTACACCGCGGCGCTCGGACTCGAGCCGTATGCCGTAGACCTCGATATCGGGTACATCGCCCTCCGCCACCGCGCCGCAAAGGCCGTGTTCGTGCTGACAGTGGGATCGGGAGACGGTGGCATCGAGGACCAACCGGGGGGCGGGCGCGAGGTGGGACCCGAGTCTGGCGGGGTCCTCGACCATCTGGCCTTCGCCGTGCCGGACGGCACGGCCCTTCAGGGGTGGGCTGACCATCTTGCCCACCGCGGGCATCGCCCATCCGGGGGTGGTCCTCGAGAATGGGAACCCGACCCTGCAGCTGCGCGATCCCGACGGGACCGCCATCGAGTTGGTGGCGCCTGCTCCCGTCCCCACCTGAGCCGGCCGCCGCCTGGGCCGAGTGGGATTGGTCAGCCCGGTGGTGAGGCGACCTGGGCGTCGATCTCCTTGAGGTCGAAGTAGTCGCGCCACCGGGTGACCAGGCCGTCCGGGTTCACATCGACCACGGTGCATCCGTGGATCTCGATGGGTATGGTCCCACCGAGCGTTCCCCTACCGATCCACTCGAATGCCCCGGCGGACCCGTCACCATGGACGGAGGTGATCTCCTGGCGCCAATCGGGGAACGACGCGTTGGTCATCTCCTCGATGGCGCCAATGTCACTGGTGGGCGCATTGACCGGGTCACTGAAGAGTGCGCCAGGAGCGAAGAAGGAGGGGAAGTCCCCTTCGGGCCCAAGTGCGGTTTCCAGTCTCTCGGCCCACGAAGGCCAGTCCATGAACGTCTCCATATCGGTCGTGCCCCGGTCCTCGTCGCAACGGTGGCCATTCTGGCATTTCGGACCGGCGCCGGCATAGTCCGAACCGGACCCGGTTCACGCCGATCCGCCGCCGGTGCTCGCACGGGCCTCCTCCCAAAAGGTCCGAACCGACGTCGCGGTCTCACTCCACCGGCCGACTTCGGCCCGAAACCGATCGACCAATACGTCGTAGGCATCGTCGACCAGGGACGGGCGTCGGTTCTCCTCGAAGACCTCGGCCAGTTGGTCGAAGGCGGGATTGGTCACGTACCTCCAGAACTCGAGGTCGGGTATGTGAAAGTACTTGATCGACCCGAAGAGGAGGTCCGACCATTCCTCGAGGTAGTACCGAAGGTGGATCCGGGGCCGAGTCAGATACCGAGTCGGCAGCCCGCACCGTCTCGTTCCCCGACGTGAGGCAATCGGCGCGGTCATGCACTTCGACCAGTTGGCCGGTGAGCTCGGGGAGCTCGTCGCAGGTGGCAACGACCAAGCTGACCTCATCCTCGCCGGGGTAGAGATTCCGCCCGTCGTACAGCCGGAAGGCGGTGCCAAAGACCGCGGCCTTCGAAACGGCGAAGGCTTCGGTCAACCGGAGCTCCGGGGCCTGTGGCCGACCGGCCACCCGCAACTCGAACGGGGGGACAGCCGGATCGGGTGGCTCGTCGATGGTCGGCACCCTGCTGGGGGCGTCCCGGAAGATCCGATTGCTGACCAGGATGGTTCCCTCCAGGGCGTGGTCATACCGCCGGATCGGGGGTGCTTCATCCAAGTAGCTGTGCGACAGGACGGCCAGCGGCTCGATCCTCCGGCAAAGATCCTCCTGGCGCTCCCGATCGAGGCACCGACCTGTCCAACTGGCGACGACTGATCCCACAGACTGCTCCTCTTCATCCGATTTCGGTTCCACCGGTGAGACGGACGGCCCGACGTTTTGTTACACCTCCCGTGTGCCATAGTGGCGAGGTGACATGACTCCACAGATTCCCCGCTCCGCCGCGTGCTGTTTTTGGCGCGCCCGGAGCAAGGAGGAACGTGTGGACACACTGGGAGTCATGGCCGAGGGCCTGGCCGCTCAACGACGGACGGTGGGCGACGACGACGCTGTACAGGACGGCTATCTGAGGGTCGTCCAGCATGGCGATCTCCGGGGGCTCGCCAATCCGATGGGCTATTGGCACTCGGCGGCGCGCAATGCCAGGCGGGATCGCCAACGGCGCGAGGCAGCCGAGGGACGAGCGATACGAGCCTGGCTGGAGATCCAGCGACCTGATGGTCATCCCGAGCGATGGTCGGACGACCAACTCGACGATCTCCTCCGTGCCGTCGACGGGCTCACAGGCCGACGCCGGCAGCTCATCGACCTCGAACTGGAGGGAAGACGCGATCTGTGTGACCTCGCCGCAACGCTGGGGATCAGCGACGGCGCGGCGAGAGTGCTCCGGCATCGGACATACCGCCAGCTAAGAGCAATCTTGTGCGTTCAAGGAGGTTCCACCTAGATCTCACCGCGGTTGCGGGAGCATGATGCAGCTGTACCGGCTTGCGTACGGGTGGCGGATCAGGCTCAGGAGGACAGATGGACAGTGACGGGATTGACGCCATCGAGCGGCTGATCGCCAAGGACGAGATCATCGATCTCGTTCATCGCTATTCGTACTGCGTCGATCACAGGCTCTACGACGAGGTTGTCGAGCTGTTCATCGAAGACTGTGTGGTCGACTACGGACCGGGTGTTCCGCCCGTGCGATCCAGGGCAGGTCTCCGGCGCATGTTCGGACATCCCGACAGTGGCTTTGCCGCCACGAGCCACCACAATGCGAACGTCCTGGTGACGTTCGAGGACCTCGATCATGCATCCGTGCGCACATCCGTCTACGCCTGGCACCGGCGGACCGACGGGAGTACCCCTTGCCTGTGGGGCTACTACCGCGACTCGATGGTTCGCCGTCCCGAGGGATGGCGCATTGCTGAGCGACAGCTTCGGACCCTAGGGGCAGAGGATTGGGACATGGAGATGCATCCGGCTCTTACGGGTGACGCTCACATCCGGGTGTCGCCACCCGGGTCAGGTTGAAAGGGGCTACTTGGTGTTCCCCGGTCCCGGCTGGGGGTTGCCGTCGAAGTAGGTGGGCGACAGGGTGTTCGACGATCCGGTGGTCGACGTCGAGGTGAGATTGTTGCCATGGGAGTTGTTCCCATTGGAGCTGCTCGACCCGCACCCGGTGGCCAGGGCGGCCACCACCAAAAGGGCGGCGACTGAGAGAGAGGCCGAACCGCGGACCGAGACCCGATTCGAATTGATCATCGCCGTCCTCCCGTGCAATCTGCATTCCACCAGGGTCGCTGACCGGGACGTGTCCGACGACACCACCGCCGTCCCTTCCCCGTCGTTCCGTCCACCGGTGTATCGCCTGCCGCCGACCTTGACGCGGCCGATGCTTCAACATACCGGATGATGGCGCCCTCGGTCCATCGGCCCAGCACCGATGATCGGCCACGGTGGGCTGAGCGACCTCACCGTGGCGTCGCTTCGTAGTCCCTGCGTATCATTCCTCTGCACCCGACACATCGGAACCGACCGCGGGCGTCATGGGAGCCATGGACTCGACAGCTGAAGTCACCGACGAGGCACCGGCGCGGCCGGACTGGCGAACCTGGGACTGGTGGCGGGAGGGCTACCACCAGAACCGGTGGTTCGTCATCGGCGCCTTGGCCGCGATCACCGTGGTTCTGGGATTGTACGGGTTGGGTCAAGTGCACCCGAAGGCGAGCCGGCCCCCGTATCTGGACCGTGCCTACGACATCGTCAATCTGTTCCACTTCTCGACGCCGTCCTTCTACTTCAGGCTGCCGTGGGCCCTGGAGGTGGCCAGGTGGCTGGCCCCGTTGACGCTGATACTGGCCGGACTGGGTGCCATCCAGGCCATCTTCAACGAGCAGCTGAACCAGGCCCGCGTCCACTTCTACCGCAACCACCTGGTCATCTGCGGGGCCGGCCGGGTCGGGATGCGCCTCACCGCTACGTTTCGGGAGCGGCGTAGGGGGGAGAAGCGCCAGCGTGTGGTGGTGATCGACCACCATCCGCTGGTCGCCGACCTCGAGGAGTGTCGACGACTCGGTGTCCGCGTGCTCACCGGGGATGCGACCGATCCAGTGATGCTCCGGCGGACACGAGTGGACAGAGCCAAGCACCTCATTGCGGTGAGCGGGGACAATGGGGTGAACGCCGAAATCGCACTACAGGTCGCCACCGTGGCCACCCGGAAGGACCACCACCTCACCTGCTACGTCAACGTCGATGACCAGGAGCTCAGCCTGCTGTTGGACGAGACGGCGCGATTCGATGCCATGCACGTGACCGGGAGTTCGGGGGCGGTCATCGACTATCGGTTCTTCAATATCCTCCAGCAAGGTCCGGAGACACTGTTACGGAAACGGCCGGACATATTGGATCCCGGCGACGGAGCGGTCCCGTCGCTGCTGGTGGTCGGTGGTGGTCCCATCGCCATCGGGTTGATCCTCGAGGCCACGCGTCAGTGGCAGAAGAAGAAGTCGGTGAGCGGAACCAAGCTTCAGATCACCGTCGCCGATGCCGACGCCGAAGCCATCTCCCAGGGCGTGCATCAACGATCGGGCGACCTTGACAAGGTCTGCGACCTGGTTCCGCTGGCGCTGAATCCATGGGACCCGTATGTCAACCCGTTCGCCCTTGGGCATGCTGGCGAGCTGCCGATACCGACAGCGGCCATCGTCTGCCCACTGGACGATGCAGCCGGCCTTCGGGCCAGCATCAAGCTGTGGAACCGGCTCCCGAGAGACGTCCGGATCATCGTGTGCACGACCGGACGTCTGGACACCGCCCCGCTTCTGCAGCTGGCCTCGGTGGAGTTGATGCACAACGTCGACGGGTTCCCGATATTGGACCGGGTGTGCAAGAACTGGGTGGATCTGGTCGTCGGTACCCCAGACGAAGTCGAAGTGCTGGCACGGACGGTTCACGAGGCCTACCTGAGCCACCGATTCGAGGATCCCGACGCGAAGCTGAGTGGTGACCCGTCTCTGGCCACCTGGGACTCCTTGCCCGAGGACCTTCGCCAGTCCAATCGCGAGCAGGTGGTGGACTTCAAACGAAAGCTCCAGAGCATCGGTCTTACCTACGGCCCTGCGTTCGGTGAGGTGTCCGACCCCTACGTTTTCTCCGCCGATCAGGTCGAACGGCTGGCCGAGATGGAACATGACCGCTGGATCGCTGAGCGATTGGCCGCCGGTTGGACGTACGGCGCCAAGGACATCGCCCACAAGACGAGCCCGTCTCTGGTGTGTTGGATCTGTCTCACGCACGAGATGCAGGACTTTGATCGAAATGCAATGAAGGAATACCCGGTGCTCTTGAGGGCCGAGGACTACATCATCGGAACCCTCAAGGGACCTCCCGATCCGGATCACGCCGACAAGGAGTGGCAGCTCCCATCCACCTGGTCGTGTCCCTTTCCCACACACGACACAGAGGTATTGGCGCGGGCCATTCATGACGACTATCTCCGTCGCCACCAGGCCGAAAACGCGTCGTCGGCCGACGATCCCTCACTGGTGCCCTGGAGGGACCTACCCGAGGACCTTCGCCGGTCCAATCGCGACCAGGCCGCCGACATCGAGGCCAAGCTGGCGGCCATTTCCTATGAGGCGGTGACCAATGCCGAGGGCGCCGACACCGTGACCGAGTTCAGCCCCGACGAGATCGAGCAATTGGCCCGTCTGGAGCACGAGCGCTGGATGGGCGAGCGGATCACATCGGGGTGGACGCTCGGACCCACAAAGGACGTCGAAGCAAAGCGGTCGCCGTACCTGGTTCCCTGGGAGGAACTGACCGAGG
Organism: uncultured Acidimicrobiaceae bacterium; assembly: GCA_963774885.1. Lineage (GTDB taxonomy): Bacteria > Actinomycetota > Acidimicrobiia > Acidimicrobiales > RAAP-2 > Bog-756. The sequence goes on along the minus strand of CAVZGQ010000001.1, from coordinate 1,391,419 downwards.
AGGTCCGCGACCTCGATCGTGACACGGTGAAACGGATCCCTCAGTTTCTGGCCGAGTTGGAGTTGGTCATCGTCCGACGACGCAACGATACGACTGCGGTCTGAATCGGCTACCGGCGGCTACTCGACGAGCGCGGCCGGCCGCTTGTTGACCGGTTGGGAGAAGTCGGCCGGGTCAACGCTGAACCCGAAGACGGCCCGGTAGGCCGGACTGCATTCGCGATGCAGTACCCGCGCCGGTGCTTCGATCCTGGCCCCGGCGCCGCACTCCATCACCGTGTCGTCTTCGAATTGCACACGGTGGGTGCCATCAACGACGAAGTTCACCGAATCGAAGTCGTGCCAGTGCAGGTCGTTCTCTTCCGCCCGGACATCGACAGCGATGGCATACCAGCCACGATCGGCGATCTCGGCGAATGCCTCCGCTTCGGTGGTGAAGTGCCCTTGCGTGAGCGTAAATCCCATTGGACCCCCTTCTGCCGCCCTCCTCAACCTAATGGCCTCCTCGGTCGCAGACAACTGAATGGATCATTCGCCGGCGGTCACGGCCCTCAGCTCGTCGAGTGACTCCCGCATGAGCCGCGGCAGGTCTCGCTTGTTGGTTTCCGCCACCCACCGTCCGAAAGCGACTCTGAAGACAGCGATCCCCGCCTCGGCGGTGAGACTGGCGGCCGGGTCTTTGACGCCGCGGTGGCGCAACGCGTCGGCGAGCGCGGCGGCCAGTGATGCGAGCTTGATCAGCTCGCGCTCTTGGAGCTCGGCGTTCGCAGCAATGACCGACTGGCGCTGCAGGGCGAATTGGCGCCGCTCCTGGAGGAAGGTGCCCGCGGCCTGGAGCGCGGCGGCGACCGCATCGATCGGGGTCGCGGCTCGAGGAACATTGGCGACGCAATTCACCAGGACCTCTTGCAGTGCGCCCGCACCCCCGAAGAGAACCTCGCGCTTGTCGGCGAAGTGCCGGAAGAAGGTTCGCTCCGTCAGTCCGGCCCGCTCGGCTATCTCGGCAACGGTCGTGTTCTCGAACCCGCGCTCGCCGTAGAGAGCGAGGGCTGCCTGCTCGAGCCTGCCGCGGCTATCCGGCTCCCAACGTGCCATCCAGCCGATCGTAGTGGCTCATGATGACAGCGACTGCCATCCCTGGTAGTCTTATGACAGTAACTGACATCGACATTCGGGGCGAACCGCTCAGAACGGTCGACCAACTGGAGGTCTTTCTCATGCGTATCTTCGTCACCGGTGGATCCGGCTGGATCGGCTCCGCCGTCGTTCCCGAGCTCATCGGCGCCGGCCACGAGGTTGTCGGACTGGCACGGTCTGACGCCTCGGCCGATGTCCTGGCCGCTGCCGGGGCGGAGGTGCAGCCCGGGACGCTCGATGATCTCGACACCCTTCGGGGTGCAGCTGCGGCATCGGACGGCGTCATCCACCTGGCCTTCCGGCACGACATCGCCTTTTCGGGAGGCTTCCAACGAGCTGCCGATGCGGATCGCCGCGCCGTCGAGGCGATCGGCGAGGCACTGGCGGGCTCCGATCGACCGTTCCTCATCGCCTCCGGGACGGTGGGACTGGCGCCGGGTCGCATCGCCACCGAACGTGACGGGCGCAGTCCCGACCCCGCCGTGGCCGCTCCGGCCGGCGGTCCGCAGAGCCGGTTGGCCACCGCGCAGTTCACGCTCTCCCTCGCCTCACGCCGCGTTCGCTCGTCCGTCGTTCGACTTCCGCCGACGTGTCACGGCCACGGTGACAACGGCTTCATGGCGAGGCTGGTGGCCATCGCCCGCGACAAGGGGGTGTCCGGTTACATCGGCGACGGGTCCAATCGCTGGCCGGCCACCCACCGGATCGATGTTGCCCACCTCTTCCGCCTGGCGCTGGAGCAGGCACCGGCGGGATCGAGCCTTCACGCCATCGCCGAGGAAGGCGTGCCGATCCGCCAGGTTGCCGAGGTGATCGGACGGCATCTCGGCCTTCCGGTGACTGCCGTCTCCTCCGCCGAGGCCGGCGAGCACTTTGGGTTCCTTGCCGCCTTCATCGGGGCCGACAGCCCGGCCTCCAGCGCACTGACCCGCGAGCTGCTGGGATGGCAGCCCACCCACCCCGGGCTCATCGACGATCTCGACCAAGGCCACTATTTCCACGACCCAATCGCACGATGACGCGGGCCCTCCCGTCCTAGATCCGTGGACGCCGCAAATGTTAGTTGACACTTACGCAAGTAATGACTAATCTTTGATGCATGGACACGGCATTCAAGGCTCTCGCTGAGCCTCGGCGGAGGGAGATCCTCCGACTGGTGTGGAGCGAGGAGCTGCCGGCTACCCAGATCGCCGCCCGGTTCGACGATGTCACCCGCTCGGCCGTCTCGCAGCACCTCGGGGTCCTTCGCGAGGCGGAGCTGGTGATCGAGCGGCGAGACGGCACGCGCCGCCTCTATCGGGCCAATCACGCGCGAGATGGACCGGCTCCGACGGTTCCTCGACGAGTACTGGACCGGAAGCCTGCAGCGCCTGCGGGACCTGGCCGAATCGGCCGAACGAAAGAAACTGGCCGAATCGGCCGAACGAGAGAAAGGAACCAATCATGGCTGAACTGATGCGGGAGGTAGTGATGGATGCCAGCCCAGCCACCATCTTTCCCTTCCTGACCGATCCGGCCCAGCACGTCCGGTGGATGGGCACCGAAGCAGAGCTCGATCCCCGGATCGGTGGCGCCTACCGCGTGTTGGTCCAAGGGAGGCACCCGGGTGTGGGAACGTTCTTGGAGGTGGTGCCCGACGCCAAGGTGGTGTTCACCTTCGGGTGGGACGAGCCGGGCCATCCCATCCCGGCCGGTTCGACGGAGGTGGAGATCACCTTGATCCCCGACGGCGACAAGACCAGGGTCCGCCTGGTGCACCGTGGGCTGCCCGACGACGCGGTCGGCGACCACACCTCCGGATGGGCCCACTACCTCGACCGCCTGGCCATCGCCTCGTCGGGGGGTGATGCCGGCCCCGACAATGAGCCCGGACCGGGGCGGCCGGGACAGTGATTGGCCGGCCATCCCCATCGGGACCGACCCTCGTCCGGGCCCGATGGAGTGTGCAACGGTCGGGTTTACGCCCGGATCGACGGGAAACATATGAGTGGGATGACGGGAGGATTGATCGATGACGAATCACCGCACAGGAACCCATGAGGAGTGGCTCGAAGCCCGGCTCGAGCTGCTCAAGGCCGAAAAGGAGCTGACCCGCCTGAACGACGACCTCGCCCGCCAGCGGCGGGAGCTGCCGTGGGTGCGCATCGACAAGGACTACCTCTTCGACACCGAGGAGGGCGAAGCCACGCTCGCCGACCTGTTCCGTGGCCGCTCGCAGTTGCTCGTGTACCACTTCATGTTCGGCCCCGACTGGGACGAGGGCTGCCCGAGCTGCTCGTCGGTCGCCGACGGATTCGACGAGACGCACCTCCATCTCCAGAACCACGACGTCGCGTTCACCGCCGTCTCCCGTGCTCCGCTCGAGAAGCTGCTCGCCTATCGAGACCGGATGGGATGGAGCTTCCCGTGGGCGTCCTCGGGACGGAGCGACTTCAACTTCGACTTCAACGTGTCGTTCACCGAGGAGTCGGTGGCCAAGGGCGGGTCGTACAACTTCCGGCCGCTGGAGGGTTGGCAGCTCGATCCCGCCAACCTGCCCTACGAGGGACCCGGCATGAGCGCCTTCGCGCTCGAGGACGGCGTGGTGTACCACACCTACTCCGCCTACTCTCGGGGCGTCGACGCTCTCTGGAACATGTGGCAGTGGCTCGACCGCGCGCCCCTTGGCCGCAACGAGGGCGACATGTCGTGGTTCCGCCGTCACGACCAGTACGAGGCCAGCTATCGATGAGAATTGTCGAGACCGCCAGCCTTCCGTTCGAAGCCGCCCAGCCTGTTTCAACTGCCCACCCGCCGATGGGCCCACAGCGCAGCGTCGATCGAAGCCCAATGGGATTGCTGGATCACTGAGGACGGACGTTCCATTTCCCGACCGTGACGTTGGACTCATCGAGCCAACGGACGCCTTCTTGCACAATACCGAGCACAAGCGAATAGGTCCCCGATTCCTTCGGTGCAGGTGTCCGACAGAGGAGATTGCACGACGCGTTGGGCGCTGATCTCCAGAGTTGTCGGCACCTCACCGGCTCTTCAACGAGCCGACGTCCATCTTCGTCGAGCCATGAGTAGCACAGCTGCAATGGTTTGTCCCCCGAGCAACCGATGGGCTGGTCCGTTTCGTTCGTGACGATCACGTCGAGGTAGAGGATCTGGCCGGGATTGACGGTGGTCAGTCGGGGAGGCGAAGCACGCAACACGATGTTGGCATCTGAGTCATCAGGAAGTGGTCGTACATCGAATTCGCCGAAGGGCCGGATGGGATGGCCGTAGGGAAGTGAGTAACGGGGCGGCACCCATCGATCACGAACAGAAGCAGCCGAAAATCGCCATGCATCTCTGCGAAGAACGAAGAATGCGTTCACTCCGTGACTATCGCACCCCACAAGCACATAACCCAGACTGCGCCCTAGTCGAGCGAGTGCCGCGAGACCGGCACCGTGCCACGCCGTGTCGTTCCATCGATGATTCGGGTTGTAGGGCATGACCCACTGAAGATGCGGTCCGACGGTGGCGTTGTACTCGATGACGACGACGCGCGGCCTGTAGCGAGTCGCCACCCTTTCCCAAATCCAGTAATCGTTGCCATCCATATCGATGACGAGCAGGTCAGGTTCGGCCGGAGTGGATGCATCGTCCAATACCGACAGAATCGATTCTCGATCGACAAACGCTTCGACCACCTGCACCGAGTGGCCGACGGTACGCTTGCGGGCGGCAGCAATCTTGTCCGGATCGCCTTCGATCCAGATCCCGTTCCATCCCTGTGAGACCAGGCCCGCAGTGCAGTTCTCTGCTCCATCGGATGCTCCGATCTCAACGAATACTCGATGCTCGTCCCCCACTCTCTGGAAGATCTCGGCGATGATGCCATCCTCGCCATTCTGGGAGTGAACGGAGTACTCAAAGTGGTGGAGATCGTTTGGATCTGCAGCGAGACGTCTTGCATTGCGGAGTTCGTACCTTGACAGCACGGAACGCGAGGCAAGATGGGCGCCACGGCTCGCACCCCACATCGAGGCGACGCGGTCAGGAACTCTGTTCCGACAGCGAAACCAGAAGGTCCACGCCGACGTGTCGATTCGAGTCCTCAGGCCTCCCATCCCAGTCAACGTAACGGATCCAGACTGGCGGTGGCGCGGGCTCGTAGGCTATGCGAGTGGACACAGAGCCCGCCCTGTACTTCAATCCGTCGTGTTCAAAATGCCGGACGGCCGACGCCTTGCTCAAGAACCACGGAATCAATGCTGCCTTGGTGCGTTATCTTGAGAGCGCGCCTACCGTCGATGAGCTGAGCCGCCTCATGAAATCGCTTGGAATCGACGATCCCCGTGCGATGATGCGCACGGGCGAATCGGTCTACAGCGAGCTTGGACTGAGTGGAGCACCAAAGGATCAGCTCTTGGAAGCGATCACCCAGCACCCTATTCTCCTGGAGCGACCGATCTTCGTGCTCGGTGAACGAGCGGTGATCGCGAGACCACCGGAGCGGCTCCTCGAACTCTTGTAGCCACTACCACCAGGTTGGGATGGGCTGCACTGATCAGGTCGCGGCGCGAAACTGCACGGCGTGAAGGCAGCCTATGACCAGATCGGAAGGGGATACTCGAACTTCCGTTCCACTGATCCGGACATTGCTTCAGCGATTGAAAGAGCGCTGGGGAGCGCAGATTCCGTGCTCAATGTCGGAGCAGGTACAGGCTCCTACGAAGCCTGCGCCCCACGATGCGTTGCGATTGAACCATCATCCACCATGATCGCCCAGAGATCGACGGTGACCGCCCCGGCGATTCAAGGAACGGCGGAACAGCTGCCGTTGCAGTCTGGCTCATTCGACGCAGCCATGGCGCTGCTCACAGTTCACCACTGGGCCGACCTCGACGCAGGCCTACGAGAGCTGAGGCGAGTGGCAAGACGAGCAGTCATATTCACCTTCGATGCGGCAGTTCACGACGCATTTTGGTTGTTTGCCGAGTACCTGCCCGAGGCAACGACCCCCGTATCGCAACGACCTCCAGCACCTGAAGACATCGGTCGTCGACTTGGTGGTGCTCGTGTCACTGTCGTGCCGGTGCCGGCCCTATGCAGGGACGGATTCACGTCGGCATACTGGCAGCAACCGGCTGCGTACCTGGACCCAGAAGTTCGGAAATGTTGCTCGAGCCTTGCACAGTTGCCCGAAGCTCTTGTGGAGGAGCGGATGGGTCGATTGGCGGCCGATTTGGAGAATGGCCGCTGGGAGTCCAGCCATTGTCAGCTGCTAAACGCCACGTCGTTCGACGGCGGACTTCGCCTCGTTGTGACCGACTGATCCAGCGCTAGCTAACAGCCTCGATGTCCTCGGGGTCGGGAATGATGGCCCCTTCTGAGTCCAGGATCGGTCCGAGCAAATTGAGGTCAGGATTGTCGATATCCGGACTGTTCGGGTCAATGCCCTTCTCGGCACAGAACCGAATCAGTCGACGCTCTTGCGCCAAACGCAAAAGGTGTCCCGTCAACTCATGAGAATCAGTCACTGTCATCTCCTCTCAGAGGTCTCCGAGCAGGCTACTGGCGTCGCGTCAGCAGTTGCCGCCCCCTGGCGACGTCGAGATGCAATGGCCGGCACCCGTCACGCCAGCACCTGCCGCCCAAGGGCCTCCAAGTCACCCAGCGACCGTAGGGTGTCATTGAGGTGGGTGCAGGTGGAGCTTCCGGTGAACTCCCGCCGCACGCGGGCCCGGAGCTCGGCGATGGGCATGCCAGACAACCGCTCGGCGCTGGCCACCGCCCCTGGGCACTCCATCCACGGGAGCACGTGGGCCCTGGCCGCGATGTCGAGAACCCGGCCCTCAATACTGTCGAATGCGCCGGTGGCGGAGTACTCGTGCACCACCCACTCTGCCGCGTGCTGATCCATGTGGCTGTCACGGAAGTGAGCGTCGAAGCGGTGCGACTCACCCGAGCCACCGGGGCCTACCACGTCGAGACGGCGACGGCGACGCATGGCGTGGGGAGGAAGGGGCGGCATCGCGTGCCAGGACAGTGGGTCGTCGCGCCGCTCGAGCGACGGCGCCGGTGGCCCCGTTGACACCGGGATCTCGTCTGTAGCGCGGATCGTCACCATCAGGGTGCCTTCGCGGGCCCATCCGGCACAGATGTCGTCCTGGGATGCCATCATCCGGGCCAGGCCTGACGTCCCCCCGACATCGCCCTCGGGCCTGCTTTGAGGCTGATCGAGTGTCCCAGCCCGTTGCGCCGAGTAACCCGAGACCAGGGCGGCACCCGGGAGGTCGTCCAACAACAGGTGGAGCAGGGTCCCGGCCTCGCGCTCGCCGGGGCAGGCCTCGTTTGCGCGCGACCGGAAGCCGGGGCCGACCGGGCACCCGATCAGCTGATCCAAGCCCGGTAGAGCCGGTGACGAGGCGATCGAGAGAACCTGCCGGTTCGAGCCGTCGACGCGCAGCGAGAGGCCGACCTGGTTGATCACCACCGACGTGGCGTCTGAAGCCGTCCGGAGGTCGCGCCCCCGGGCGGTCATCACCAGATCACCCCAAAATCCGTCCGGTCGCGCCGTGTCAATAGTGGACGTCCTGCGGACGGAGCCCGGCCGGCGGTCGACGGTGGCAGACACCGGTTCGCTGGGACCGCCGGCTTCGGGGAGGAACAACATCAGTATCCCGACGATAGCTGTGCGGCACGTCACGCCGGGTCGCAGCCACCCATACCGATCGAGGGGGGCGGGGTCGTGATCGTGTGTCGGCCGCCTAGCTGGCCCGGGCGTTAGCCACATCTCGGTCCTGGCATTGGATCAGCCGGTCTGTTCACCGGTCAACCGGCTGATGCACCGACCTCCGGCGGCTGATGGTTCGAGGTTGCCGGGCCTGAGGTCCGAATGGTGACCGGGGTCCCCCTGGTTTCAAACGCATGAGTCGTGCCCGTGCTGAAGCGGGTGAGCGCCACATCGTCGCTCAACGGAGCTCTGGCGGTCTCTCGAACCACCTCGACGACCAGGGCGCTTCCCTCCGACACCGCTTCACACCGAAGGTGCGGGTCGATCGCCCAAACCATGGCGTCGAGGGGCCCCAGGTGATCGCCATCCAGCAGGGCGGGCCAGGCTCCGTCTGCCATTGCTGCGGTGTCTCGCCCCAGTTCAACGACGAGGCGATCTTCGTCGAGCCTTACATCGCAGTGGACGTACTCATAGGGCTGCAGGGCAGGATGGAGGGCCAGCAGGCTTGCTGCGCCGGTCAGAGTGGGGGAGAGGTGGAGCGCGTCTCGGAGACGCGCCGCTGCCACTCCCGCGACCCCCGTGAACTGTCGGCGCCCGAATTCGACGGCTGAATCAGTGCCGTCTTCTCGTTTGGCCGTCGCCGCCAGAAATGACAACACCAGCAAGTGGCCCTGAAGGCACACCTCGCCGATGATCCGTCGCAGGGCCGAGCCGGACCATTCGGAGAACTGCACGTCGCTGACCAGCGGGCCCGTGTACTCACATCGACCGGGGTCGGCTGGGTCGATGGGAGCCAGGTCCAAGGTGGCCGCCCGTGTAGCCGCCATGGCCTCGGCTTCCGCCGACACAGGCAGCTCCGGATGGGTGTCAGCGATGGTCACGGTCCAGTGGCACACCGGCGACCGACCGGCAGGCACCCGTGGAGGGCGGTGGATCGGGCGGACCTGCGCCCTGGGATTGGTGGCGGTGGCGGTGGCTTCGAACGTCGGGTCTTCGATGTCGTGGCACATGGCCACAACGAAGTCGGGGCCCAGCGGCTCGATGTCCATGAGGGCGCCACAGTGATCCAACCAGAACTCGCCGTGGTCATGATCGCTGATCTGGAAGCGGAAGTCCATGAACTGCGGCGGTGCGCCGATCTCGAGCTGCATTCCCTTGAAGATGGTCTCGACCGAGTCGCCTTCGAACCCGAGTGCCCGTTGCATCCGCCGGGTGTAGACCGGGCTGGCTCCCATCCATTCCTCGATGGCGATATCGCGGATCACCTCCATTCCGAACGCCCCGGTGAGGTGCGGCATCCCCGCCCGATCAATCAGATGACCAGCCAGCAGGTATTCGGGAGCCAGAAGCGCCAGCTCCTCCTGGCTCAGCCTCCCAAGACCCTTGACCATCGTCATTGCTCGTCCCCCATCGTCGAATTGCTCGAGTTGCCAGGTGCGATTTGAACTCCGCGACCGGAGATGAGCGGGAGATCGGGAAATGTCCTAGTTCCCGGTTCCGACGCCCCCACCACTGGGACGGCATTGACCGCGCGGATCGCCGTGGCCACCGATGCTGCGTCGACGTGTGCATTACCAGGCAACCGACTTGGCGGGTGGAGGCTGCCAAGTGCGAGCATGGTCGGGCGCATTGACGGTCAGCCGGGGTCGATCAGGCGGGCCACGGTCTCCATCCGCGGGACCACTTCGAGAAAGTCCCGGCTGCCGGTACCCGCGAACATCATGGCTCCGCTGTAGGCCATGAATAGGGTGTCCACTAGGTCGGGGTCGTCGAATGGCCCCAGCGCTGTCCGGAGCCGCTCGATCAAAACTCTGGCCACGGCCCCTCGGAGACGACGGACATCCGGCTCGTCGGAGAGGATCGATACGAAGATGGATCGGGCTAGTGCCGGGTTAACGGTCAACATTGCGGCCGGAGCCTCTACGGCGGCCCGGACTCGGCCAACGAACGACTCGGTGCACGCAATTTCGGGCGTCGGCAACGATTGCATCTGTTGCCAGTACAGCTCAGAGACGAGGTGCGCTTTCGAACTGAAGAAGCTGTACGCGGTGGTATGGGTGACCCCGGCTCGCTGGGCCACAGCCCGGATGGTCAGCTTGTCGTAGCCCACATCGTGGAGCTCGGTCAGCCCGGCGTCGAGCAGCGCAGCGACCGTCAAGGACTGCCGCTCAGAAAGCGACTGACGGGGTCGGGTCGAAGGTGTCAGGGTGTCCTCGATGCGGGTCATGGCTGATTGTTGCGATAGCCAAAAGAGGGCGGACACTTGTTGCCGGTCATGGGTCGTCCCCGCTAGATGGCGTCGTCACGGGCGCTGATACTGGAAGGTGTTCGGCGGCACATCCCTCAGATTTACACATGTAAAGCACTCTGGCAAGGTGACGATGCGTCAGAGAAACGTCGGGTTCGGGACGAGTGACACGAGTCACACGAGTCACACGAGCCAATCCACCGCACTAGGGAAGTGATGGGAGTGGATGGAGAGGCGATCGAAGACGCTCTGGTCCGCTATGCACGAGCAATAGACACGTGAGGCTGGCCCTTGTCTCAAACCAGCTTGCTGAGGATCTCACCGCCGATTGCGGCACCATCGGTTCGCAACAGGGGTTGAAGACCTCATCGGGGTGCCGGACGGTACGGGCCCGACGGCTTGTGCTCCTTGGGTCATTGGCGCCAACGGGCAGGTCGGCACCTGGAGGATCCAGACCGGTGCCGTTCTCAAACGAGATGACGATCACTGGGTGGCCTCGCAGTGGCGGAACCCACGAACTACACCACCTGGGGAGAGACTGATCCCCCCGACCTCTCACTCTTAGCGGCAACGAGACAACGCTGTGTGAACAGGGAGTAATTGGCCCGAAGGCCGAACAAAAGGGGCTCTTTCGAGCCGGTGCTTGCGCTTCAGCGCTGTTGATGGAAGAACGAATTCGCCGGGCCAGAATCGTCGTTGATCGCGTGAGCCGGTCGCATCCCATTGGCCCACCAACGCGCCGTTATCTCAGATGACCAATCGATCAGGCAGGCACCGCCACCGATGCTGCGTCACGGAATAGGGCTCACTTCTCGGTCCCACTCTTCACATCTCATGACTGATAACCGACCCACTTGGTGGAGCCCCCATTGGCATCCATCTGAGGGACAATTCTCGGCAATCCCGCACTCACCGTGGCCCCCATCACCACAGCGTGTGGTCCTGAGCAGGGCAATTCGAGGGATTGTGCGATCCTGCGTTGCCGTCTCGGAACATGTAATGCACCAATGACTCCACAGGCTCCGGATACCTTACCGAAAAGCGGGGGAGGTGCAGCTATCCCGATAGCTGGCGTTGCTAATGGCCGGCACCCTCGAACGGTGAGCATTCGAGTAGTCCTTGGCGCCTGCCCGGGCTGAGCGCAATGGGGCTGATTGAGCCAGAAAATGCGAGAGCGGTTCCGCCGTCCAATGGACGCCGGCGCATTTGCCAAGTCTGATCAGAGGGCGATGCCGGCCGCCGAAAATGTCTCTTACGTGGGTTTACGTGGCGTTCACGGATGAGTCGTGCAGTCCCTCTTGCATCGGCCATCGCGATGTCTCATGCTCACTTAGGCAGGACCTGAAAAATAGGCGGTTGCCCGCGACCGGCGCGACGGACGTCGGGCATCTTCTGAAGATCATTCAGCCCGTTCGGGGGGTCGGGCACAAGCGATGTCGGAGCACGTGATGACGAGCCAGGTTCTTGAGGACGTACCGTCTGTACTCGTTGACCGGGCTAGGCGCCATTCGGTCTCCTTCGTTCTTCCTGCCTACAACGAAGAGGAGAACATCACCAAGGCCATCGAGGACACAGTCACCGTCGCCTACCGCCACTGCTCGGAATTCAACGTCATTGTGGTTGACGACGGGTCGACCGATCTGACGGCGGAACGGGTGGATGCGTGTGCTGTACGGCATCCGCAGGTTCGCCTAGTACGTCATTCCAGCAACTTGGGATACGGCGAGGCGTTGCGCTCTGGATTTTCGGAGGCAACGCAGGACTTCGTCTTCTACACGGACGCCGACAACCAGTTCGACATGGAGCGAATTTCCCCTACTTCTGGCGTGGGCCGACAAAGCGGACGTGGTGGCCGGTTACCGCAGAGTGCGCCATGACTCCGCCATGCGGCGGGCCAACGCCTGGTGCTGGAACCGGCTCGTTCGTGCCCTCTTCTTCGTTCCCGTCCGAGACATCGACTGCGCGTTCAAGCTCTATCGTCGTGAGCCACTGGCTGCCATCGAGATCGAGAGCCGTGGTGCCATGATCGACACCGAGACGATCGTCAAACTGGCACGGAGGGGGTCGACGATCATGGAGGTGGGCGTCACCCACCTGCCGCGCACAGCGGGGACCGCCCGCGGTGCCAAGCCGATGGTCATCCTCAGAGCCCTGGGCGAGGTGTGGCGCATGTATCCCCAACTCAGCCGTCTCGACCCCGGGCGGCCGCCGGTGTTCGCTGAACCGACGATCGAACCCGGCCTGCTCCTCGACCCGCGTCGACTGGAGCCCACACTGTGAGCCCGGTGTCTGGCGTCGCCGATTCACGGAAGAACCTGAGACGACAGCTCAACACCGCGAAATGACATGGCATCGCCCCTGCTCCCGTGGCTCCTCCTTGGTTGTCGCGGCGGGTTCAATACGGTGAACGTGACGAGGAGCGTGTCGCCAAAAGCTCATTGGCAGGCTCGAGCTGACCCGGAGGCAGGATGACAGCGACGGTGCCAGACGAACCGGAGCACGGAGTTCACCCGCCCGCGCGGGCGCAGGCGGCCCGCCATCTGCTGACACGCTCCGAGGGTTCCGACGCCTCGATCGATCTCGCCACCGGATCGGCCGTCGAGCAGGACCGGTTCACTCCCCCATGGGCTGCTCCGACCGTGCTGTCGAGGGGTCAGAAAGTGGCGATCCTCCTCGGCCTGGCGGCGCTGGCGGGCGGCTTCACGGTGGCGCCGGTGATCACCATCGTGGCCCTCAACGGAGCCGTGGTGGCTTTTTACATCGCGTCCAACTCCATGAAGGTGTTCCTGATCAGCCGGGCCCTCAACGATCCCCGCGAGATTAGGGTGCACGCGGACAGTGACCGGATTCCCGACGATCAGCTTCCCGTCTACACCATCCTGCTTCCCGTCTATCACGAGGCTGGCCTTCTCGCTCAACTGGTCGACGGTATTCAGACACTCGACTACCCACAACACCGACTCGACGTGAAGCTCCTCCTGGAGGAAGACGACGTCGAGACTCGCGATGCAGCCGCCGAAATGGACCTCCCCGACTACTTCGACGTGTCGGTGGTACCCGCGGTGGGTCCGACAGGTAAACCAAGAGCGTGCAACCACGGGCTCGCCAACGCCCGCGGCGAGTACCTGGTGATCTTCGACGCGGAGGACCGACCCGAACGAGGCCAGCTCCGTAAGTCAGTCCTGGCCTTTAGCGAGACGTCGCCGGAGGTGGTCTGTTTGCAAGCCCAGCTGCAATTATTTCAACCGGACACGGAACCTGCTCACCCGCTGGTTCACTGCCGAATACTCGGTGTGGTTTGACCAACTGCTTCCCGGTCTTCAGGCCATGGATGTCGCCATACCGTTGGGAGGCACGTCCAACCACTTCATCACGGCGAGACTGCGCGAGATAGGAGGCTGGAATTCATTCAACGTCACCGAGGATGCCGACCTCGGCCTGCGGATCTTCCTGCGCGGTTGGAAGACCTCCATCCTCGGGACTACCACATACGAGGAGGCGACCAGCCGCTACCACAACTGGATTCGCCAGCGGAGCCGATGGGTCAAGGGGTACATCCAGACCTACCTGTACCACATGCGCCGCCCTTTCCGACTGGCCGGGCAGATGGGTCCCAAAGCCTTCATTGCCTTTCAGCTCTTTTTCGGAGCAAACACGCTTTGCCTCCTCCTCAATCCCGTGTTCTGGGGACTGACAGTCGTGTGGTTCGCCTCGCAGTTTCACCTGATACAAGTCGCATTCCCTGGTCCGGTTCTGTACCTGGCCATGATCGGACTGTTCATCGGCAACGCCGCTTGCGTGCTGTCGATGGTGAGCGGATGCTTCGGCCGGCGCAACTATGAAGATGTCAAATACGCGTTTATGGTGCCGGTCTATTGGGTGCTGATGTCGGTGGCTGCCTGGAAGGCGGTCGTACAACTGTTCTATAGGCCGACGTACTGGGAGAAGACCGAACACGGGTTCTGCCTCTACGAGGAGGATCATGAAGGGCAGGCCATTGCGAGAGAGTTGGTCCCGGTCGACGTCGTGTCGGTCTCCTGAGTAGCTGATCCGCCGATGACGCTCATTCCTTTCACCAACCTGCAACGACGGAAACTGCAGGTGGCATCCCTACCGGAGTATCAGGCACCCCTGGAGAAGGCGCGACTGCGGAGGGCCCTTCCTCCTCCGGAGGCGTGGCTGGTCGCCCTTGCGGCGGCCGGCCTTGCCACGGAGTGGTCGGCCGTACACCATTCAATGGTCCTCTACGGTGACGCCCGGGCCCACCTCGACGTGGCCCGGCGTGTCACCGATGGGCTGACTCCCGGTCTGGCCCAGTTGGGAAGCGTCTGGCTCCCACTTCCCCACATCCTGTTGGTCCCCCTCGTGGCCATCACACCCCTATGGCACAACGGAGCAGCAGGGGCGATCGTTGGGGGCGCCTGTTTCGTCTACGCCGCCCTGCGCGTGTTCTCCTTGGTGGAGGAGCTGTCAGGGAGCCGGTTGGCAGCGTGGTGCGGCTTTGCCGTCTTCGTCCTCAACCTCAACATGCTTTACCTCCAGTCCACCGCACTGACCGAACCGGTTCTCCTAGCCTTCTCGATAGGCGCGGTGTACCACCTGGCCCGATGGATGCGAACGCTTGGAGTTCGGGACCTGTTGTGGGGCGCCCTCTTCGTTTTTTGCGCCACCCTGACCCGATACGAGGGATGGGCGTTGCTCGCGGCCGCCGTTCTGGTGGTAGGCGTGTGGGCGAGGTTGAATGACAGGCGCCAAAAGTCACCACAGGCAAACGTGGTCCTGTTCGCGGTCATCGGCACCTACGGAATCGTCCTGTGGTTTCTGTACAACCTCATCATCTTCCACGACCCGCTCTACTTCCTACACAGCGCTTACAGCGCCCAGGCCATCAACGATGCGCAGGCACAGTTCGCGGGCACAAAGGGAGACGCATGGAACAGCATCCTCACCTACGGGTGGGACATGATCGGCATCCTCGGTGCCCCCGTGCTCATTGCCGGAGTTGTGTCATCGACCATGCTCCTGGCCATCCGGCATCCGGACCGGAGGAGGACAATCTTCACGTTGGCCCTACTGGGGGCGCCCGTGCTGTTCGAGTTCGTGTCTCTGTACCTGGGACAGACCACGATCCGAGTCCCGCAACTCTTCCCCTACGGGATGTGGAACGATCGTTACGGCATCATGGCGCTGCCATTCTGTGCGGTGGCCATCGGTGTGCTCGTCGATCGTTGGCGCTGGTCGTTGGCCCTTGTCGTCCCCGCCACAGTCGCGGCCTTTCTGATCATGGCCCTGGGCACTCCCTTGACCATCGCCGATGGGCGCACGGGAACCTCGAGTGCGGCGGGTAGACATCCAGAGACGGCGGCGGCCTATCTATCGCAGCACTACCGTGGCGGTGAGGTCCTGGCGGACGACTCCGCCGCCTCCTCCTTGATATTCGCATCCGGTCTCGACCTGACACAATTCGTCACCGACGGGTCACACCCGTACTGGAGATGGGCGATCACATCGCCAGCGAGAAACGTGGCTTGGGTCGTGACCTATCCCGGGGATGCGGTCACGTCGGACATGAGGACCCATCCCGACCGTTTTCGCGACTTCCGAATCAGATTCACGCAAGGGCAGATAAAGATCTTCGGGCGCTTGCCTTCCCGGACGATGCCGCTCGCCGCGAGGGTGACAGGGTCAGGCTCCCACGCGGAGAGAATAACCTCAGCATCGAGTGCGTCGGGCAGCCGGGCCGTGACCAGCTCCATGGGTACCCTGTACGGTCCTTACGCCCCCGTCCTCTACGCCCATGCCGTCATGCGGAAAGGAGCCAGTTCATGAGCATGCATAGCCACCTCCCGCGCGTCAGGACATCCTTGGTGATCAGCGCTGCCGGGATCATCTCGCTCATTGGATTGCTGCTCGTGGCGAGATCGTTTCTTGGCAACTCGGCCTCAGCAAGCCCCGCGCCGTCTGCGTCGTCCGGCCAGGTGAAGGTTCCGTCGGCGGCATACATTCCCGACGCATCCATCCTTTCTCGGCAAGGGTGGACCGCATCGGCCAACGTCCAATCTGCGGGTCATCCCGCCGACGCAGTGCTCGACTCCAACGCCTTCAGCTACTGGGACGGCCAGGGCCTGTCGTCGCAGACGGGGCCATCGCCGTCGATCACCATCGACATGGGGACACCCCAGGTCGTGTCGAGCCTTATCTATGAGCCCCGACAGGGTGCCGGCCCGGTCGGTGCCATCGGCCGGTTCGAGGTCGGCGTCAGCGCTGACGGCATTCACTTCCAGACCGTCTCAACCGGGACGTGGGCCAATACCTCCGCCATCAAACAAATCGGCATCGCTGCGGTGACAACCCGCTTCGTCAGGCTCACCGCCCTGTCCACCGCCTCAGGCTCTGGATCCGACATCGCCGCCGCCGAGATCTACTTGCGGGGCGCCCTGCACGTGGCTCCATCGGGATCGCATGCCGTCAAGGCGGACACCTCGGGCACATCGGGGTCAGATCCAGTCAAAGAGGACGCCTCGAGCACATCGGGATCCGATGTCGTCAAGGATGCTGCTTTGAGCACATCTGGATCCGATGCCGTCACGGCGGACACCTTGAGCACGAATCCGGCGGTGGTCGGCCAATGGGGGCCGACGATCGGCTTCCCCCTGGTTCCTGTGGCGGCGGCCTTGCTGCCCAACAACGAAATGCTGGTGTGGTCGGCAGATCAGGACTTGAGCTACGGATCGAGCGACCCTGACGACTGGACCCAGACCGCCATCTTGAATCTTACGACCGGGGCGGTCAGCGAAGACACGGTCACCAACACGGACCACAACATGTTCTGTCCCGGTGTGGTCATCCTGCCCAATGGGGACGTCATGGTCACCGGCGGTCTCAGCGACCAACAGACCAGCATCTACGACCCGACGACGAACTCGTGGAGTGAAGGGCCGCAAATGAACATCGGCCGCGGCTACCAGGGCATGACGTTGCTGTCGAACCAACAAGCCTTCACGCTCGGTGGCTCGTGGTCGGGCGGACTCGGCAGCGGACCCGGAAAAGTGGGCGAGGTATGGTCGCCCACCGGCGGCTGGCGGGAGCTGACCGGTATCCCGGCGACGCCGATGTACACCCAGGATGCCCAGGGGGTCTACCGGGCCGACAATGAAGGGTGGTTCATCGCCACCTCGGGCGGGAAGGTCCTCCAGGCTGGGCCATCGAGCCAGATGAACTGGATCACGACGAGCGGCGCGGGCAGCATCACCCCGGCCGGGTCGCGAGGCAACAGCGCAGACGCCATGAACGGCGACGCCGTCTACTACGACGTCGACAAAGTCATCACCATGGGCGGCTCGCCCAGCTACCAGGATTCAAACGCCACCAACAGTGCCTACGAGATCCAGATCGGCACCCCACCGAACAACAGCTCCCCGACCCCACAGGTAACCCAGGTCGGCTCGATGACCTATGCCCGCGCCTTTGCCAACAGCGTGGTGCTGCCCAATGGCCAGGTAGTGACCATGGGCGGGCAGACCTACGCGGTGCCGTTCAGCGACGCGAATTCGATTCTGAACGCGGAACTGTGGGACCCGAGCACCGGCGACTTCACCGTCATGGCACCCGAGGCCGAGCCCCGCAACTATCACTCCGTAGGCCTCCTGTTGCCCGACGGCACTGTGTTCAACGGGGGCGGCGGGCTGTGCGGAACCTGTTCGACGAACCATACCGACGGGCAGATATGGAGCCCGCCCTACCTGTTCAACGCCGACGGCACCCCCGCCACCCGCCCGACCATCACCTCCGCCCCGACCTCGGCGGCTACCGGTCAGACGATCACCGTCACCACTGGCGGGCCGGTGTCGCAGTTCTCCATGGTTCGCTACGGAGTGGCGACCCACACCATGGACAATGATCAACGACGCATCCCGCTTTCGATCGTTTCCTCGAGTGGCGACACCTATCAGTTGGCCATCCCCTCCGATCCCGGGATCGCCCTGCCTGGCCCCTACATGCTCTTCGCCCTCAACGCCCAGGGCACGCCCAGCGTGTCGGCCACCATCTCCATCACCAACGTTGCCACCCAGCCGCCGGCAAACACCTACGGGCAGGCGGTATTCGGCTCTGGCCCGGCGATCTACTGGCCACTCAACGACGCCAAAGGATCGACGACGGCCGCTGACCTGAGCGGCAATGGCGACACTGGCGTCTACAGCAGTGGTGGGATCACCTACCGAGCTCCCAGCCCGGTGGAGGGTACCTCCGGCAGCGGCGTCACCCTGGATGGGTCCAGTGGCCAGATCGTGGCGTCACAGCCCATCACCAACCCCACCACCTACTCCGAGGAGATGTGGTTCAAAACCACTACCGACAACGGCGGCCTCCTCATGGGGTTCGGCAGCTCACCGAGTGGGATGTCGGACGAACGGGACCGGCTGGTATGGATGTCGAACAACGGCCAGCTCAACTTCGGGGTCTACAACGCACAGGCCGAACAGACCGCGGTCGCCCAGTCCGCCCAGTCCTACAACGACGGACAATGGCACTATGTCGTGGCCACCCAGGGCTCTGACGGTATGAACTTGTACGTCGACGGACAGCTGGTCAGTAGCAACGACACCAGTCAGGCCCAGAGCTATCTGGGCTACTGGCGGGTCGGCGCCGAAAACCTCGCAGGCTGGCCCAACGCACCCTCCAGCAACTACTTCGCGGGCACCATCTCCGACGTGTCCTTCTACAACTCGGAGCTGTCCTCCGGCCAGGTGCTCACGCACTACCAAGCATCCCGTACGTCCTGCCCGACCGGCTGGACCTGCTCGGCCATCGGGGGCGCCCTTCCCCTCGGCCAGCAGTCACTGACCGGCTCGACCTGGTCGGTCAGCGGTGGCGGTGGAGACATCTGGGGGACGTCCGACGCCTTCCAGTTCGTCAACCAGACCTTGGCCGCCGACGGCACCGTGGCCGCCCACGTGACCTCCCAGACCGCCACCGACCCATGGGCCAAGGGCGGCGTCATGCTCCGGGCCACCTCGGACCCGGGCTCTCCCTACTATGCGGCCTTCGTGACGCCCGGAAACGGAGTGGCCGTCCAGTGGCGGGCGGCCCAGGGGGGCACTTCATCGCAGGTGGCGATCTCTGGGACGGTTCCCACCTACCTGCAGATCGGCCGCTACACGTCCGGGTCCACCGTCTACTACACGGCTTACACGTCGCCCAACGGAACGACGTGGACGGCTGTGCCCGGCTCGACGCAGACGGTGGCCGGCTTGACCGGCACCCTCCTGGCGGGCCTGGCCGTCACCTCCCACGACCAGGGAACGGCCTCCACGGTCGGCTTCGATACCGTGTCGGTGACGGCCACCGAGCTCCCGCCGCCCGGCTACGGCTGCCCGACCGGCTGGGCCTGCTCGGACATCGGGGGCGCCCTTCCCCTCGGCCAGCAGTCACTGACCGGCTCGACCTGGTCGGTCAGCGGTGGCGGTGGAGACATCTGGGGGACGTCCGACGCCTTCCAGTTCGTCAACCAGACCTTGGCCGCCGACGGCACCGTGGCCGCCCACGTGACCTCCCAGACCGCCACCGACCCATGGGCCAAGGGCGGCGTCATGCTCCGGGCCACCTCGGACCCGGGCTCTCCCTACTATGCGGCCTTCGTGACGCCCGGAAACGGAGTGGCCGTCCAGTGGCGGGCGGCCCAGGGGGGCACTTCATCGCAGGTGGCGATCTCTGGGACGGTTCCCACCTACCTGCAGATCGGCCGCTACACGTCCGGGTCCACCGTCTACTACACGGCTTACACGTCGCCCAACGGAACGACGTGGACGGCTGTGCCCGGCTCGACGCAGACGGTGGCCGGCTTGACCGGCACCCTCCTGGCGGGCCTGGCCGTCACCTCCCACGACCAGGGAACGGCCTCCACGGTCGGCTTCGATACCGTGTCGGTGACGGCCACCGAGCTCCCGCCGCCCGGCTACGGCTGCCCGACCGGCTGGGCCTGCTCGGACATCGGGGGCGCCCTTCCCCTCGGCCAGCAGTCACTGACCGGCTCGACCTGGTCGGTCAGCGGTGGCGGTGGAGACATCTGGGGGACGTCCGACGCCTTCCAGTTCGTCAACCAGACCTTGGCCGCCGACGGCACCGTGGCCGCCCACGTGACCTCCCAGACCGCCACCGACCCATGGGCCAAGGGCGGCGTCATGCTCCGGGCCACCTCGGACCCGGGCTCTCCCTACTATGCGGCCTTCGTGACGCCCGGAAACGGAGTGGCCGTCCAGTGGCGGGCGGCCCAGGGGGGCACTTCATCGCAGGTGGCGATCTCTGGGACGGTTCCCACCTACCTGCAGATCGGCCGCTACACGTCCGGGTCCACCGTCTACTACACGGCTTACACGTCGCCCAACGGAACGACGTGGACGGCTGTGCCCGGCTCGACGCAGACGGTGGCCGGCTTGACCGGCACCCTCCTGGCGGGCCTGGCCGTCACCTCCCACGACCAGGGAACGGCCTCCACGGTCGGCTTCGATACCGTGTCGGTGACGGCCACCGAGCTCCCGCCGCCCGGCTACGGCTGCCCGACCGGCTGGGCCTGCTCGGACATCGGTGATCCACTGCCCCTCGGCCAGCAGACGCTGACCGGCGGCCTGTGGTCGCTGCTCGGCGGCGGCGGCGATATCTGGGCCACGTCCGACGCCTTCCATTTTGTGAGCCAGGCCCTGGCTGCCGACGGGAGCATCTCGGCCCACGTGACCTCCCAGACCGCCACCGACCCGTGGGCCAAGGCCGGCGTCATGCTCCGGGCCACCACGGACCCGGGCTCCCCCTACTATGCGGCCTTCGTGACGCCCGGCAACGGAGTGGCCATCCAGTGGCGGACGACCGAGGGCGGAACAACGGCCCAGGTCCCGATCACCGGCGCCGTCCCCGTCTACCTAGAGGTGGCTCGGACCGGCACCTCGTTCACGGCCTACACATCACCGGACGGATCAACCTGGACGGCCGTTCCGGGGTCGACCGTGAACCTTTCCAGCCTCAGCGGGTCGATCCTGCGAGGCCTCGCCGTGACGTCGCATGACCAGGGGACCGGAAGCACGGTTGCCATGGACACGGTGACTATGGTCGGGTGACGTGAGGGGACACGACTGGAGAGGGGCCAGACGCCTTCGGCGCACCCAGTTGGCACCAGGAACTGCTTCCCACCGTTACGCTCGGAATCGAGTCGATGGATGGCGCTCCGCCTCAAGGTTTGGTCGAGGTGAGCCGATATATCGGTGGTGACGAATCTCAAATCCGCCCCGTCGCGTCCAACGGCACTGTTGCGGAGACGACTCAGGGCTCTTCTTGCCGTTCCCGGCTGGGTCCACGACAAACGTGTGGTTGCCACGGTCTTCGTGACTGTGATGGTGGGAAGTGGTTGTACGCAGGTCAGCATCGGTCGAGCGACCGACGGAGGCGCCCACATGGCCGCTGCCACGACCGCTGGGGGCGTCGCGGGTGGGTGGCAAGCGAGCGCCGGTGGCAGCGTATGGGCGTTCGGTGGAGCGGTACCCTACGGATCGATAAGCGCGGGGTTGAACGATCCGATCGTCGGGATGGCCGCCACACCGGACGGCCGCGGCTACTGGCTGGTGGCCTCGGACGGTGGGGTGTTTGCCGTGGGCGATGCCGGCTTCTACGGGTCCTTGGGCAGCCTTCATCTCAACCAACCGATCGTCGGGATGGCCGCCACACCGGACGGCCGCGGCTACTGGCTGGTGGCCTCGGACGGTGGGGTGTTTGCCGTGGGCGATGCCGGCTTCTACGGGTCCTTGGGCAGCCTTCATCTCAACCAACCGATCGTCGGGATGGCCGCCACACCGGACGGCCGCGGCTACTGGCTGGTGGCCTCGGACGGCGGGGTGTTTGCCGTGGGCGATGCCGGCTTCTACGGGTCCCTGGGCAGCCTTCATCTCAACCAACCGATCGTCGGGATGGCCGCCACACCGGACGGCCGCGGCTACTGGCTGGTGGCCTCGGACGGTGGGGTGTTTGCCGTGGGCGATGCCGGCTTCTACGGGTCCGAGGGAGGCGCCACCATTCCCGGCAGGATCGTCGGGATCGAGGCAGCGCCGGACGGCCGCGGGTACTCGATGGACGCCACCAATGGCGCCATCTACGCCTTCGGCAACGACCCCATCGCTGGCTCGATGGGGGAGCAGGCGTTGAATCAGCCGATCGTTGGCATGGCGATCATGGACAGCACGACGACCGCGACATCCTCCCCGACCACCGCTGCCCCCACCCTCCCCCCGACCACAACCTCGACGACGACAGAGGCCGACCCATTCGTGACTGTCTGCGGTACCCAGCTCTGCCTGCAAGGGCAGCCGTGGTACATGACGGGCGGTGCAGCCTACGGTGACTACGGCGACCCGAGTGGAGAAGCGGCTCTGCTCACCCAGGGCGATATGAACACGTCGGAGCTGGTCAACTTCGACTCGCAGTACCGGAGCATCAGCCAGACCGAGGACTCGAAGACCTGGGACCAGGTCGAGGCGTACGTCGGGCAGATGGAAGCGGCGGGCCATCACGTCATGCTCAACTTTTCCGAGTTCTTCGCCGCCATGGAGACGGCCGGGATGAACCCGTTCAGCCCCACAGCCGGTGGCGGCACCAATTTCAGCTATCAGGAGCAGTACCTCAACTTCGTCGCCGACCAGAGCGTGAACGGCGTGCCGAACTGGGACAATCCCACGATCGCCAAGGTGGAGCTCTGGGGCGAGCCCGTGACGCCAACCGGCGAGGACTGCATCAGCTCACCGTGCCAGGTGCCCGCCAATCCCCAGGCCATGCTCACGTGGTACTCGACGCTGGAGGCGTATTGGCACTCCTTGTCGCCCATCCTCATCTCGTCCGGTGGCTTCTCCCATCTCAATGACGGCAACAGCGGTTGTGTCGCGGGCGACGGCACCTATCCGTGCCCGGCTGGCATCCCGTGGCAGCAGATCACCGCCCTGCCCCACAACGCCACCGCCGACATCGAAGACAACTCGACGGACGACCAGCAGCTCATCCCTGGTTTCGCCGCCTACGCCACCTCAATCGGCAGACCGTGGTACCTGTCGGCGTGGTCAGCTTGCCTCCAGAACAACGAGCAGGACGGCGGGGACAACTACACCTCGGACCCCGACGCAGCACTGCACGTGACCGACATGCTCAACCTGGCGGCCGGAAAGCCGATCACCGACTACCAGCCGTTCGGACAGACGACAGCGCCGGCGGCCGGGTTCTCCTTCTGGAGTCTGGGGAATCAGGCACCGCCCACGTGCCAAATCGGACCCACAAATGCCCCCATCTCGTTCGCCGCACTGACGAACGGGGCGCGGTGAATGCCCACTCCTCCCAAAATTCGGGGCGGGATGCGACCGACAAGGTCGGACCAGTCTTCTGGTAGGCCCATGGCGGTGCCTGCAGCAAAGAACATCTATTTCTGAACCGAGTCTTTCACGGCGAGGTTGCTAGTCCGGGACACAGATCAGGCCCATGCCACTGTGCGTGATGGAGCCGTCACTTGGTCGGCTCAGGCGATGGAATCCGAATCAGATCTCTGCCCAGGACATGCCAGGATGTGTTAAAAGTACTGGCAGGGGGCATACATTGAATGGTGAGACTAGCCATGCTGAGGAATCGTCGGATCTTCAGGCTGTTACCAGTCATCGTGGCCATTGTTGTCTGCATGGGGTGGGCTACGCGGGCGTCGGCTACGCCAACCACGGCAGAGGTGAGGGTGGCTCACCTGTCACCCGAGACTGGAGGGGCCGATGTGTGGGTCACCCCGGTCGGTGGCACTCAGACTGAGTTTGCTCACGATGTGACCTACGGCGAAACAACCAAATACACCACGGTGCCAGCGGGCACCTATGCCGTAAGCATGCATCCCACCGGAGTCACCACCGGCCAACCTCTGTTGGCGGGCAACCTGACCCTCGCTCCTGGCGGGGTCTACACAGTAGTGGTGACCGGCCCCACCAGTCATTTGACGGACAAGGTCATAGATGATGATTTAGGGCCTCCACCGAGTGGACAGTCCAAGGTACGCATCATCCAAGGGTCGACGACTGCTGGCGCTCCCACCATCAAGGCGGTCCCGCAGCCGACCTTGGCTACCCATTTGGCGTACGCCGCGGTAACCGGTTATGGCGCGGTCCCTCATGGAACCTGGAGGATCCAGATTTCCACTGAGCCAACGCTGCATCCAACGGTCAACCTTGCAGCAAACACCACCTATACGCTGCTTGTTCTGAACGGCCCGAACCACAGTGTCACCGTTCGCACCACGGTTGACGCCACTCCAGCCCCGCCCGTCACCCCACCCGCGCCCGCTACGCCCGCCACATCCACGGCATCTCCCGCCACATCCACGGCATCTCCCGCCACATCCACGACATCTGCCGCCCTGCCCTTCAGTTCCACCTCCTACTCGGTCAAGAGAGGGGACGATCTTTGGGACATCTCCACCTCGGTGTTGACATTTGCCTCCGGCCACCCACCGACTAATCAACAGGTGGCGACTTACATGGCGGCTTTGATAGCGGCCAACAAGAGTCAACTGACCAATCCCAACTTGATCTACCCAGGGCAGTCATTCGTTCTTCCACCTACGTGATAGGGAGTCTGTTCAGGGTGACGACTTTCTCTTCTTCCTTGTCTAGACGGTGGAGATTGTTGACTAGGGGCATCGTTCGGTCTGAACAGTGGAGACGCCGAACGAGGGTGACGGTTTGGATTGTGTTGTTTGCCGCCATTGTTTTTGAGGGCGTTCTGATCTTGCAACCAAGCGAATCCAGCCACAACGACGCGGACCCCCTGGCAATTCGGGCTGCGCAAACCACAAATGTGCCCGTCCCCACCGTGCTGCCTCCGGCAAGTCCTGCCAGCACTCTGGTTCCTGCCACTGCCGCTGAACAAGCTGCCTTCATAGCGGGCCAGCGTGCGTGCCAAACGAGTCCTGCCCGCAGCTTCCATGCGGCCGGCGCTGCTGAGCGGGCAGCCTTCAACGTGGGCCAGCAGTGGTGCCATTCGCTGACGGCCGGCAGTAAACACGGATCCGGCACCAAGCGGTAATCCTTCGAGGTTTTGCAAGGAGTTGGGCTCGCCGTCGTCGCATCACTCTCGGGCTACCCATGTCTCGGGTCAGTGGAGCCGCTCGACATGAGTGACCGTGACCTGCCCATTTTGAGTGGAGGTTATGGGACTATGGTCGAACCCCTCCTGGTCCGCTGACCTGGGTAAATGTGGCATGAAGGTCTGACAAAGAGTGAACTCGGGCACCTGATCGCCCCCGCGAGGCGACTGAGGAAGTGATGGGACTGTGTTCGAACGCCTGTCAGAGTGGCGGTGGCGTCGAACAATCCTGTCTACGACCCGAGGCCGGAGCCGGTGCCGAGACGCCGGATTTCGGTGGGACTGGAGGGCTCACGACTTCGAGTGCTCGCGACTGTTGCCTGCCCCACTCCGGCACGAGTGGGGCGCCCTGAACTCCCGCGACGACCCCCGACTGAACTGGGCCCTCCGTCAGGCGAAGCTGGGCGGTTTAGAGCCGTTTTTAAGATGGCAATTCGTTGATCTCGGTGACTGTGTCGTCGGCGCCGTTCGCCACCCAGGCGTGGGTGCCGTCCGAGGAGACGCCATCGGGGCCGTTGCCCACACCTTCGATCCCGGGTATGCCCCCGGGGAAGCCCGCGACGCCCGCACCGTTGGAGGCGTCCAGCTCGCCGGCCGAGCTGCCGATGTAGTCGGAGCTCGTCACCCAGACGTGGGTGCCGTCCGACGAGATGGCGGAGAGGGGATAGAGGCTTACGACGATGGTCTGGACGACCGCCCCGGTGGAGGCGTCCAGCTCGGTCACCGTGTTGCCGCTACAAGCATGAGTAGGAGGGAGACAGATGCCTTGGTTTGCCACCCAGACGTCGGTGCCGTCCGACGAGATGGCGTCGGGACCGTTGCCCTCGACGATGGTCGCGACGACCGCCCCGGTGGAGGCGTCCAGCTCGGTGACCGTGTTGCCGTTATCGCCGCCGTCGTTCGCCACCCAGACGTGGGTGCCATCCGACGAGATGGCGTCGGGACCGTTGCCTACGGCGATGGTCTGGACGACCGCCCCGGTGGAGGCGTCGATCTCGGTGACCGTGTTGTCGGCAAGGTTCGCCACCCAGACGTGGGTGCCATCCGACGAGATGGCTTGGGCAAAGTTGCCCACGCCGATGGTCTGGACGACCGCTCCGGTCGAGGCGTCGAGCTCGGTCACCGAGTTGCCGTTGGGGTTCGTCACCCAGACGTGGGTGCCGTCCGACGAGATGGCGTCGGCACCGCTGCCCACGGCGATGGTCCGGTCGACCGTCCCGGTGGAGGCGTCCAGCTCGGTGACCGAGCTGCCGCTGCCGTTTGCCACCCATACGTGGGTGCCGTCCGAGGAGACGGCCGAGGGTCCGACGCCCACAGGAATCGTCTGGACGACCTGTGTGGGCGGTGGTCCAATGACCGGTGGTCCAATGGTGATCGCGCCCGCCAAGGTCAGCTTGTTGATGCCATTCTTGGCCTCGCACAAGGTCGCCAGATTCGAGGGAGCATCAAGGCCGATCGCCGCATTGCCCGAGAAGGACCCGGTGGCGCTACTCCCGTTCACGGTGGTCGCTGTGAAGGCGGCCTTACCAGCGTAAGTTGCGCCATCTACAAAGCCGTTGACACTGCCCTTCCACACAACACTGAGCGATGCTGACGCCCCGGTGGTGGAGTCGGTTACACAGCTCAGAGGGCTGCTGGCGAACGAGCCGGTGACCTTCCCCTCCGTGATGGTCACCCCGGTGTTGCTCGGCGTGCAGCCCGACAACGTGCCCTTCACTGTCGACGGGCTGGTCCCGCCCCCGGAATCGGTGAGCGCCGGTGAGAACCACACCTTGGCCGACAGGGAACAGAACACCGAATCAGGTGCCACTCCGGCGTACCTGGGCGACTTGGCGGCCGCCGGCTGGGCCAGCGGATAGATCAGCGCTGTGCCCACCAAAAGTATGGCAGCACCAACTCCGAGTAACGGACGCATCCTCATGGTTGCTCCCTTCGCCAGTCTCAAGCAAGGGGGGGACCAACTGGGATCCGCTGATCCGAACCTTCTCAAGGATCTGCGGTCACAGTACACCTCACATCCGAGCTGTGCTCAGCTCTAATTCGGTCACTCAGGGGTGCCCCCTACCACCGGATATGCACCGTCCCTGAACGGCCCTTGGTCAGTGCTTCAATGGCACCGAGCCACTCGGTATCCGGCAATCCCGGCCCGGTTCGGACAAGATGATTCCGTGGCTGACAACGAGCGAGCTGATCGTCCCCCCAGCGACGACGATGTCGCCACTCGACTTGCCCTTCTTGCCCAAGCGGTCAAAGACGAGCTGGGAGATGCCGTCGTCGTCGAGAGGGAGTCAATCCCCAATGCGTCTGTCGAGGGCACTCGGCTCCTCGCGCAAAGAGAAGGTGCCTGCTACGTCTACTGGGCCGAGTTGGGCTCGTCCGAGCTGTTGTTGCAGGTCGGCGAGAGTGGACGCTGGGAGCTGGATCGCGACCTGAAGGCCGTCGATCTAATCGAACGGATCGTCCACTCTGCTATCGAGGGTAGGGTCAGCGAGGTCTTTGGGCCAGCTCGATCGCAGGTGACGGTCATCCTCGACGACGGAACATCCAAAGTGTCGACCGGGTACCGAGGTCTATTGGGCATGGTTCCAATGCCACGGTGGAGACACCAAGGTCGAGTCGTCACCTACGATCCATACCGATCCGGTCCATTCTGAGACTGCCGATAATGAGCGGATGGGTGTCCCACATCACCGGGAGGGGGTCGGTTATCGCCGCCCACCACGTGACTGAACACGCTTTGTGCGTTTGGTCACGTCGTCGCCCTTTTTCTTCTTCGGCTTCTGCCCCGCCTTCTTCTTCGCAGGCATAGGTCAAGCGTACCGGCTAGTGCCCTAGGTGACACTTCAAATCGTCAACAACCACGTACTCCTCCGTGCCTAAGACCGAGCCGTCTGCTCCAACCATGGTGCTCGTTCTCTGCTCCCCCGGAGTTGGTCGAGGAGCCTTTCGCCCCGTCGCCACCAGGTGCTTGGATTCGACAACGTCAAACCGTGCGATTTCGGAGAACCAAAGACCAATCGTCTCTGGATCGTCCTCGTGCGCTTCACACAGTCCCTCGACCACACCGGTCTGACCCCGAAGGGCTGGATCCTCCACGCTCCCTGACACCACTACAACGTCCCGGTAGTCGAAGGGGCCAGGCATGTCCCACAGCGACACATCGACATGCCCACCGGTACTTCTCAGTTCGTCTTCTGCGTAAATCCCATTCCACTCGTCGTCCATTGCATCGACATTGCCCACTCCATACCTGTAGGCGTCATCGCCGTAGCGTCGTACTTCTTGGACGACCATGCGCCCAGGAGTGCTTGCCGGTCGATCCGCAACCTCAACGGCATCGAACACCCGAAAGCGCTGGTCCCTGCCGTTTGCCATTTTTCAAGGTTAGGTCCACTCGTGAGTGCCATGGAAGGTGCCCCCGATCGCCGGGTCAGTGGGACGGCCTGTCGCTGGGCTGAATTAGCAAACCGAGGGTGATCTGGGCATCACCGGACGTCGCCGCATCATGCCAATCGCTGATGGACCTCTCGCTTGGCACATTGGCATGTGGCGGGAAAACCCTAGGTCTCAATTTGGAACGCCCGTCAGCCCAGTGAATAGTCCGAGCTTGGAGTAGTAACCGACTGCACCGGTGTTGAACAGGCTCAGGTGACGTTCGGTGGCTATGTGCGACCACCTTCGGACTCTGCTCGCACCCTGGGGAAAAAGAACATCGTTGATTTGAGCATCAGAGGCCTTATTGAGATTCACGGTCACGTCGGCCATCTGCATCTCACGCTGATGCCAGTAGCGTCCGAATGCGATGCCGTCGATGCTACCCAGGACAGTGAGAAGGCACACCAAGCCGATGACGGTTACTAGGACGGCACGGTAGATCGGTAGATTCCAAGAGCGGTCCCCCGCACCCTCCTCGGGGGAGGACCGAGCAGTACTTGTTTGCCCCTCCAGATCGCTGAGGTTCGATTCATCAGTCGTGATAGCTGGCTGCGGTCGGCGGAGCAGCGTGAGGTAGGCGCCAGCCAAGATCAACAGAGCGAAGGTGGTATATCGGGATGCTCCTGCAGTCGGTGCGAGCGCCGCTGGCGAAGTCCTCCCGATTGCGATATCCAGCACGTAGAGGAACCCAAAACACACCAAACAGACTCCGATCGGGCTTCCGCCAGTCCGGTCTCGTCGAAAGCCGTAGACAGCGACGACCCCAGCGCTGAGGATGAACACCCCGACTCCGATCGCAACAATGAGACCAGAATTTCAGATCCGGCGCACCCGGAGGATGAATCCCGGTGTTGTCGTACGTCACGGCTCCGAACATGTTGCCGATCACGAAGAAGAACGTTTTGATGCCCTCTACCGGATGGTGAATCAAGTACGGAGTATCGGAGTACGCCTCGCCAAAGTTGAACCCGGAAAAGTAAAAGAGGGTGGTGAGCGCAGCGGCGGCAATCCACCCGACCACCAACCATCTTGCGCGTTGCCGGTGCCAGATCACAATCAGCCCGACCGGCCATATGAACAGGCCCATGAGTGAAGAGAAACTTCCGACAAATGCCGCAATCATTGCGGCGGCGGTCATCACGGCCATTGACATTTCCGTCACGGTTGGCCAGTCGAGGAACAATAGTGCGGCGGCAAGCGACAGCATCACTAGATACCACGCCATCTGAAATCCCCAGAGCGTGTTCCCGGCTTGGACGAGCGAAAGCATGATGATGACCACGGGGAGGTAGTAAAGCCAGGGCGTAGACGGGGCACGACGATGGTGGGTCCAAATGATGAGGCCCGCTGACACCGTCAGCATCACGCCGCCGAGATACGCCTCGACGAGGGTGCTGAAGTGAGTCGTGGCGGCGAGCACGAGAACGATGATGTTCGGGAAAACGATCCTGTTCTCGTTGTGCTGATTCAACAGGGTAAAGGGATGGCCAATTCAAGAAGACATCGCTCCACGAGTCGTAGTAGAGGACGTTCAGGGCATAGCGGTCGATGAACCAGAAGTACGCGATGACTGGAATCGCCAGCGCAAGGATGCCAACTGTGGTCAAGGCTGTAGGTCGCATCATCGAGAAACTGCGATCGTCCTTGTCCATAATCCGACCCCATTCGTCCCTTCTCAGCCAACCACACAACTACACATGGCGCTCCCTCGATGGCAGACGTCGTGATGTTCCCGTGTTCGTTGAGCTTGGGCTGAGCAAAGATAGGCAACCTGCCTCCTAACACCGGATATGCCCGCCCTGACCGGTACCTGAGCTAATCCGTGCCACTATCCCGAGGAACGTAGAACCTGCGTTCAAGTATCACTCCGGTCCCGAGTTCGCTTTGCACCCGTTCTGCAAGCCTGTCGCCTTCTGATTCCCAGGCGTCAAACTCCTCGTCGGTGCTCATGCCGTCAGCGTCGTCGGCCTCCCATTCTTCCTGCCACTCGCACAACGCCTGGAGCAGGTCCCTGGAGAGCGGAGGGTTGTACCAGTCAACGCCCCAAAGTGGCAGATCGGCGTGATAGTCGGGGAACATTCTCACCCGATCAGGAGCAGACGGTGGGCCTGGACGTTTCCAATCTGGCGACAGCCAGGCACGTCTCCGCTTGGGCTCGGACTCGGTGGGCTCGAAGGTGAACCCGCCCTTTCCGCCACCTGTTCGCCTGGTCACCGTTGCCTCCGAGGTTGGTCCCCAGCCCAAGAGCCTACGTTTCCAGACCTGCCCCCAAACACCGGGAGCGGGCCGCGCTGATCCGGCCACTCGCTGAGCCGACGCTAACAAGCGCAAGCGTCAAAGTGGGACGCTTCGATACGCAGGTGTGGGCTTGTCTTCCCAACAACAGGAGGAAGACCATGTCCACTCTCGACCCGTCCACCACCGCCCGTCTGGCTGTCCTCGACGCCAAGCGCCCCCACATCGAGCTGTATCGATCCTCAATGGAGCAGAGAAACCTCGCTCCGTCGACGATCGACCGGAGATTGTCGACGGTCTGTGGGTTCTATCGCTTCGCCCACATCGATGGGCGGGTCCCCGCCAATCCCGCCCAGTACGTGCGCCGACCCAAGGTCCATCTCACTGAGGGCCGAGGGCTCGATCGCCGGGAGTTCGGGACCTTCCTCTACACCGCTGAGCGATTCGATCCGGACCATGCCGCTCTGGCCGTGCTGCTGGGACTCAACGGCCTAAGGGTGAGTGAGGCTTGTGGGACCAACATCGAGGACTTCGCCGTCGACCGCGGGCACCGGACCCTCCGGATCATGGGCAAGGGCAGCACGCCGGCGGTCATCCCGCTCGTGCCGAGGGCAGCCCGGACTCTCGACTTGGCCATAGGGGAGCGATCCGAAGGTCCGATCCTCCGTCGACAGGACGGTCATCGTCTGGATCGTCGAACTGCCCACCGCTGGGTCCGGTCCATCGGTAAGCGTGCCGGACTCGGCGTGGTCTACCCCCACATGCTCCGAGCTGCCTTCATCATGGCCGCCCTCGACGCCGGCGTCCCCCTCCGGGATGTCCAGATCGTCGCCCGTCACGCTGATCCGAGGACCACGACGATCTACGACCGCAGGCGGGAGAACTTCGATCGGCACGCCGCCTACGTCGTGGTGCCTTTGTGGCTGGCGGGTAGACCCCACTGCTTCGGGAGCCTTACTAATACGCTCGCGTTAGCAAGCACCTACTGCCCGAGCGACTGGATAACGCGACCTTCAGCCGGTGATAGACACCCTCGGACCGGGATTAGGGGACGCGTGATATGGGGCGTCACTCGTACGCGCGTTCTGCGTGGCCCGCGCTCTGGCAATATGGCGCCAGAGCGGGCAATATGCGCTCGTGTATCCCGATCGAGACCTCGCGTCCGATGCAAGGGGCCCGACACTGCGGACTCAACGCCTCGTGTTGCGGCGTTGGCGCGCCGAAGACCTAGCACCCTTTGCCGAACTCAACGCCGATCCCGACGTAATGGCGCACATGCAGAAGACCATGAGCCGAGAGGAGAGCGACACATTCGTGGCGCGCATCGAGGAGGAGTTCGACTACTGCGGTTTCGGTCTGTGGGCCGTAGAGGCGCCGAACCACTCGCCGTTCATTGGCTTTGTCGGGTTGCACCGAGTGCCGTTTGACGCTCCCTTCACGCCTGCGGTCGAAGTCGGATGGCGCCTATCCCGCGAGCACTGGGGCTATGGATTCGTGACCGAGGCGGCTCGTAGTGCGGTTCGCTACGGACTCGAAGAGGTCGGTCTTGACGAGATCGTTTCTTTCACCAACCCAGACAACGTCCGGTCGTGGAAGGTAATGGAACGCCTCGGCATGATTCGTGATCCGGCGTCGGACTTCGAGCACCCCAACGTTCCAACGGGACACTGGCTCCGTCCCCATATCTTCTACAGATTTCCGCCTGCGGCCCCGTCGCCGTAGCGCCCGATCTGCCGTTCGGCGCCTGTCGAAGACATGCAGATCCGAGCAGAACGAGCGCCCCATAACGCGCAGCGAAACCGGCGCTAGGGGTATTGGAGTTGACCCGCTCTGACGGACACGGGTTTATTGGTTCAGGCCACCACGAGTGAGGCTTCGTAGTCAAGAGGACTGAGGTGACCCAGCCCGGCTTGAGCTCGCTCCCGGTTGTAGAAGATCTCGATGTAGTCGAAGAGGGCGCTACGAAGGCGTGATCGGCTCATGTAGATCAGCGGCCCGTGGATCCAGCTGAGCTCTCGCTTGAGCGTTGCCCAGAAGGTCTCCATGGCGGCATTGTCGTAGCAGTCGCCGGTCGGCCCATAGGACGGGACCAGCCCGAGCTCTCGAAGATGATTGGTGAAGTCGAGGGAGGTGTATTGACACCCCTTATCGCTGTGGTGAATGAGTTCGGTGTCAGGTTCGCGCCGGGCCACGGCCATGGTGACGGCTTCGATGACCAGTTCGCTGGTCTGCCGGTTACCCATCGACCAGCCGACGAGTCCCGGCCACAGAGGTCCCGCACGCCGGCCAGGAAGAGCTTTCCTTCTCCCGTCGAGAACTCGGTGATGTCGGCCACCCAACGCTCATTGGGCCGACTGGCCGAGAAGTCGCGCTTCAAGAGATCACCGGCGGGTGCTACGTCCAGCCGGCCACGGCGCCACTTCTTGCGGGTGTGGACGCCGACCAGGTCTTGTTGGGCCATCAACCGGGCCACCCGTTTGCGTCCGACTCGAGTCCCCAGCCGATCAAGCTGGCCATGGATGCGTGGAGCCCCATAAGTACGCCTCGAGCGCTGGTGGATCTCCCGGATGGTGTCGGTCAGATAGGCGTCCTCGAGACACCTCGGTGACGGTGGCTCGTTGGCCCAGGCGTAATAACCGCTGCGAGAGACCTTGGTTGCTCGGCACAATGCCTTCACCGAGTATTGGTCCCGATGTGCGGAGACGAATCGATAGCGGCTTATCGGTCCGTCTCCTTGGCGAAAAAAGTTGCCGCCTTGAAGAGGATCTCCCGATCCGTCTTG
This sequence comes from uncultured Acidimicrobiaceae bacterium, assembly GCA_963774885.1. GTDB lineage: Bacteria > Actinomycetota > Acidimicrobiia > Acidimicrobiales > RAAP-2 > Bog-756. The sequence goes on along the minus strand of CAVZGQ010000001.1, from coordinate 1,357,730 downwards.
AGGTCGGCATTCTCCTTCCGGAGGCGTTTCAACTCCGCCAGTTCCGTCTCGGTCAGAGCGTTCGGGTCCTGAGCCCGGACCTTGGCCTTGTTCTCAGCCTTCATCCAGTTGTTCAGAGTCTGATCAGGGATCCCCAGGTCTGCGGCGATCTGGCGCTGCGACCGGTCACCTCGACGGACTAGTTCACAGGCCTCCCGTCGGAACTCCTCGGGATAGAAGTGTGGACGACCCACTGCGGGCTCCTTCCTCTGAGGTCTTCCCCAGAATGAAGTGTCCACGAGAGCGGGTCAACTCCAGGATCAGAACTGGAAGCGGGGGTGCGAGATTCAGTGCAGGTTTTGGATGGCAGCGGCAGCGCGGCGTTCCACGTTCCTGTACCCATGGGCCCCTGCGGCGTTGTGCGCTTTTGTCAGGAGGTCCCGAGCCTTCTCGGTGTCGCCCTCGGCTTGGCGTTCGGCGAGCATGCTCCCCCAAAGGAGATCCGTCATAGCAACGTAGAAGGTTGCCTTCATGCGGGCGCCACTAGCCGAGGATTGACTGAAGTAGAAATCTGCCTCGTTGTAACGTTCCTGGACAGCTGCGAGACCACCGAGGGAGTGGCTAACCAGGCCCGACGCCGTGACACTACCGCTAGCGACCGACTGTTCGGCCCAAGGAGCGAGCCGGTCGAACAGTGGGCCGGCGTACTTTGGGTCCCCACAACGGATTGCGGCTTCGGCATAGCAGAACATCCCTGTAATCCACCCCTGGTTCATCGGGAGATCGAAGTCGGTGGCAGCAAACTCCTCCAACAAACGCCGGGCAGTCCTCGAGGTGGTCGGCTTCAGCGTGGGCCATAGCCAGAACTGAAGTCAATATCCCGACGGGCGCGGAGACCTCGTCCACCATCTGCTCGATAAGTGGGATCAAATCGCCCAAGGTTCCGCGCTGGGTGCATACGACCATGAGCTGTCCTCCGAAGAACGAGGCGGCGTCGGGCTGCCCGCAGTCAGTACCGATTTGCAGGGCATCAGTCGCCAACTTTTCTGCGAGGTCGGTATCTCCAGCGATCTGTGCCCGTTTGGAAAGGTGGTACGTATTTGTCCAGCTCAGAATGGGCTGATCGATCTGTTCGGCCAGAGCACACATGATCTCGATACATCGATCCATCTCGTCGATGTCCCCGGCCAAAAAGACAGACGTCGCTCGTGCGTGCGCCGCAAAAAACAGTAACACCGGGTCGCCCAGGCGCTCGGCCCGAACCATGGCGTCGGCGGTGCGGGCCAAGGTTTGCTCGAGTAGGGGCGGTGCAAGTGACGGCAGAGATAACCTGATTGAGCACGCGTACGATGGTGGCGTCGTCACCCGAGGACTCGGCGATGACCAGTGCCTCATCGGCTAACGCCTGAAGTCGTTCCAGCGGGCTTCCGTGTACAAGATCAGAACACAATGTGGCGAGCACCAGCGCCCGATTAGGGTCATCGGCGGAGAGGCGATCAAGGGCCATCTCCAACACGTCGATCTTGTCGGTGTCGGTGGCATTGCTATTGCTGGTGTAACCCCTGTCGTTGGCCAGGGCGGCGGCAACGAGTCGCTTCGAGTCACCGAGGGCGACGGCTTGGCGGGCCGCGGTGAGAAGCGTGTCGCGATAGGCAGGGTCCCCGGTCTGGCGTTGGGCGGTGCCGAGCCCGATAGCTACGTCGAGCCCGCGGGCTGGATCGGGGTCGGCAATCTCGGTGTGGAGGTCGAGGGCTTGGGCGTAGTAGCGAAGAGCGTCGGCAGGGGCAAGGGCACTGAGTGCGGCGTCACCTGCCTGGCAGGAGTACCTGATGGCCTTGGCCAAGTCGATGGGCTGAGCGCCAATCCAGTGGCGCGCCATTTCGCCCACGCGCATTCCGGGGCGATCTCCGCAGAGGTCGTCGAGTGCTTCGCCGACCTGCCGGTGCGCCCGAGCCCGCCGGTTAGGTCCCATGTCCTCATACAAGGTGTGTTGGATAAGGGCGTGGGCGAAGCTGTACCCGCCTGACTCGTCGGCTGGCTCCCGGACCAGGGCTGCGGCCGATGCCGCCTCCAAGATGTCGAGGAGATCGTCCTCGCCGGTGCCCGTTGCTCGGGCCAAGAGGTCGAGATCGAAGTCCCGGCCGATGACCGAAGCAACCGACATCACCCGGCCGGCTTCCTTCCCCAAACGTCCGACCCTAGCCCCAATGACCATGTGCACGCTGTCCGGCAGCGCCACCTGTTCCAAGGAGTCCTTCGCCACCCACCGTCCGGTGCTGTCCTGGAAGATGGCCCCGGTCTCGGCGAGGTGACGCAGGACCTCGCTCACGAAGAACGGGTTACCGTCGGTCTCCCGATAGATGGCGTGGGCGAGTCCCACAGCGGAATCGCCGAGGGACTGACCGACTGCCGCCTCCAGGAACGAAACCACGCCACTGTCGTCGAGTCCGGTCAGTTCGATCCGGGACACACCGCTCAGCCGGTGGATGGCGGCCAGGGTATCGACAAGCGGATGGGATTGGGACAACTCGCTGTCGCGGTACGTGCCGAGAATGAACACCCGGACTGCAGAGTCGGCGGAGGCTAGGTGGCGGAGTAGCAGCAAACTGCCCTCGTCTGCCCACTGCAGGTCGTCGAGGACGAGCACGACGGGCTGGCGTCCTGCCATCGTGGACAGCAGACCCACCACGGCAGCGAAGAGCAGGAACCGTTCGGTGTCGGTGTCAGTGGCCTTGGACGCCGGTAGGTCACGGATGCGGCTGGCTAGCGCGGGAACGAGGCGGACTAGCTCCGAGCCGTGAGCCTCGACGTGGGCCAGGAGTTCCTCCTCGGGGGCGTAGGTCACGTAGTGGCCGAGGGCCTCGGCTAAGAGTTGGTAGGGGGTAGCGAGGTCTTCCTCGCAGTGGCCGAACAGCACGCAGGCCCCGGCGTCGAAGGCGGACCGTGCCGCCTCGGTCACCACAGTCGTCTTGCCCAAACCTGCCTCGCCCGAGACGAGGAGGATCTGGCGTCCCCCGCCTGCTGCGACCTCGTTCACGGCGTCGGTGATCGCCGTCACCTCGGTATCTCGGCCCACCACTCCGACCCCAGGGTGCACGGCCAGACGACCGGGGAGCGGAATCATCTCCGTCAGATCGGACCCACTCAAAGGCTCCCAGACCACCTCGACAGTCTCGAGAGGGTCCGGCAGGCCCTTCAGCGTCAGCTCTCCGACTGGCCTGCATTCGTGACGGCTCCGTCGCCCGGCCATGGCTCGCACGAGGTCGGTCGCCAGGATCTGACCGCTGTCGCAGCGGGCACAGAGGCGAGCAGCCTCGACAACCGGGTCCCCGAAGTAGTCACCGTCCTCGTTGCTGGCCTCGCCCACGCTCAGCCCGACGCGCAGTCCGACTGGTTCAGCAGCTTTTCGGTTGCCCTGGTCGACACCTTGCTGCATGCCGACGGCGCACCTGAGAGCAGCGGATGCCGAACTGAACGCCACCATCAGCCCGTCACCGAGGCTCTTCACCTCAGTGCCGCCCGATTCGGTGATGGCCTTCCGCAGGATTGAGAAATGTCCGAGGAGGACCCCGTCGGCAACCTCCACCGAGAGCCGCTGGGACAGCTCAGTGGACCCCACTATGTCCGTGAACAAGATGGCCACGTTCTCAGTGGTCATTGAGGTCCTTTCGCCGCCTACGCGCCTCTACCGTAGGCGACAAGGACCTCGGGACCGCCAAGGTCCGGTCGGAATCAAGCTAGGACGGGCCAGGTGTCCCTAACGATCAACCGATACCGCCCTCGGGGTGCCCCTGATCACCTGCGTCCTCAACCGGTCAACGCAACACCTGCCTGATTGGCGAACATTGAGTTCGACGAACAGGAGGTGCGGGAATGGCACGGTTCTCAGCAGAGGACAGGGAGACGATCTGGGACATGCGGGAGGCGGGCGTGCCCGTCAAACGCATCGCCAGGCATCTCGACCGACAGAACTCGTCTCTGCGGAGGTTCATCGCCGACCACGGCGGAACCCGCCCGAGTGGGCGTGAGCGCTCTGAGCTGCGCCTCTCGCTGGCAGAACGGGAAGAGATCTCCCGGGGACTGGCGGCCGAGCTCTCGTTCCGGACCATCGCCGGGGGTCTGAACCGGTCGCCGTCGACTGTCTGCCGTGAGGTGAATGCCAACGGTGGCCGCAAGAAGTACCGGGCCCTCCAAGCCGATCGTGGTGCGGAGAAGCGGGCTCTCCGTCCAAAGAGGGCGAAGCTGGCCCAGTGCCGGCGGTTGCGGGGAACGGTCGAGCGCAAGCTCGAGGCCCTGTGGTCACCCCAGCAGATCGCTTCGTGGTTGGCTGAGACCCACCCCGACCACCCGGAGATGCAGGTGTCCCACGAGACCATCTACCAGTCCCTCTTCGTCCAGGGCCGTGGAGCCCTGCGAAAAGAGCTGCATACGTGTCTGCGGACCGGCCGGGCCATGCGCAGAGCCAAGGCCTACACCAAGGGTGGAATCGGTCAAGGGCAGATCCGCAACATGGTGATGATCTCGGAACGTCCGGCGGAGGTGGCGGACCGAGCCGTTCCCGGACACTGGGAAGGCGACCTCATCTTCGGGAAGAAGCTGACCTCCATCGGCACCCTGGTCGAGCGGCACAGCCGCTACCTCATCCTCTTGAAGCTGCCCAACGGACACGGGGCCGAAGCAGTCCGCAAGGCCATGACCAAACGGATCCTCACCCTTCCCGCACAGCTTCGACGATCCATTACCTGGGACCAGGGCAAGGAGATGGCCGAACACGTCCAGTTCACCGTGGACACCGGCGTGCAGATCTACTTCTGCGATCCGAAGAGCCCGTGGCAGCGTGGAAGCAACGAAAACACCAACGGGCTCCTCCGTCAGTACTTGCCCAAGTCGACTGATCTCTCCCTGTGCACCCAGCGAGAACTCGATGCCATGGCCCGGTCCCTCAACACCCGACCTCGACAGACCCTTGGATGGATGACACCATCAAAGGCGTCCGCTGACGCTGTTGCGTTGACCGCTTGAGGGCACACCGGTTCGGCGGCGTTATCGACCGGGGTGTGCTTGCGTTGCGCTAACTGACCTTTACCGCCACTTCGGGGATGGTCGGTACTGGATGCTGGTCTAGTTGTTGCCGATCATGATTGATTCTCTGCGGCAACCTTGAGATTCAACAGGGTGCGGCGCATGTTCGTCTCGAGATCGGCCTTCCTGTCCCTCACGCCCATAAAAGTTCGACGCCAGGATCGGATGTACCACGGAATGTCCCTGAGTAACTCAAACGACTCCGTCACCTCGGTCCCTGATTCCGTTGCGGCGATTCGATAGGTCCAAACCGTCAGGTCACGGCCGATTGCGTCGCCGGCGACGAATGTGAACTCCGCCGGTCGATTCGCTGTGACCACGCGTGGTTTGGTCGACCATCGAGCCAGTCGGTGCCGGTTTCGGCCGCGAAATCTGGCTCCGGGTACAGAGCCATTGGCGCCGTCAATCCAAATGCACCCGACACATTCGGGGCTCCACTCGCCCATCCTGGTCACATCGGTCACAAGGTCATAGACGACTTCGGGTGATGCATCTACTCGTTCTTGGGCTTGGCTGGTTGTGCCCTTTTTCACACGGCCTTCTCCCGGATTCGATATTCGTGTCCGTCGACGGTAACCCAAGTCGGCGGGGTTGAGGCACACGACAGGGGATCTGGCGAAGGGTAGGCCGCCGTCCCCGAACCGGGTCCGTGACCTCCATAGATCAAGCTGAGAAGCGACCGCCCCCAAAATATGGGAATCTCGCAAGCGACGATACGGCGAGATCGGCAGATATTGCAGGGAGAGGAGCCCCATGATTGGTGTCAGTGTGGTCTTCGACTATGACGGCGATTTCGATCGCTCTCGGGTAATCACTGTGGCCAAAAACGCTCGGACAATGTTCGAAGGCTTGCCGGGTCTGCACTTCAAGTTCTTCACATTGGACGAGAAGCAGGAGCGAGCCATCAACTTCTATGTCTGGGACTCGATGGAGGCAGCAGAGGCGTTCTTCACCGACGAGCTTCGGGAAAGGGTTACTGGGCTGTACGGAGTGCCACCCACTATTAGCTACTTGGAGATTGCAGAGTTCGTGGACAACTCGTAGTTAGAGGACCTTCAACTTCGGGTGTCCCCGATCACCGGCTCGGGGCGCATTGCCGACCTGCGTGTGCTTGCTGGTAGCTCACTGCTTATCACCGGCACTTTCGGGCGTATGGATAACTCCTACACGAAGACCCAAGGTTCGCATGGGAAAGACCCGGCCGGAACCGGAGGTCCGCGCAAGTAGAGGGTCTGCGTCAAGCGATGCTCAGCGGAATGGCCGCGTCGGCTGTCGTGGCCGGCTCGCCTGGGTCTTCCTTAGGGTGACTGTGATCCATCGGGCCCGCCGCTGGCCGCCATTTCGTCCTTGCTTCTGGCCGACCTTGTTGACGAGGACTCCGCCAGCGGTACGAGACGCTGGAACTCCGTGCGACCTGAAGCCGGACAAACTTCCGTTGACGGCCGATATGAGGTGACGGTCGATCGATTCATTGACGAACTCCAGCGACACCGTCGGTCGCTCAGAGCGAGTCGTGGGAGTTGGGCAGCGACGACGTCTGCCACGTGACCCCCACGCACATCTCGTCGGATGATCCGTCGCCGAAGGTGACGAAATGCGGCGGCGCCTTCCTGAGGATCGGCAACTCTTGTGCCAGCTTGGGGTTATAGCTGCAGTTGATCTGTATTTGCTCGCCGCGACTCACCGGGATGGGCGCCACGTTGTAGGCCTTTTGATAGTCGAAGTTGTAGGTCGGGACGTTCAGGATGGTCTTGGCTTGCGGCGTCCCCGGATTGAGCACCATCGTGAACGCCACCCCCAACAGGTGCATGTGCGGCTGGATCCTATCGATGTAGCCGTTCGATCCGACCCGCCACGTGCACGTGGCCGTGTCACCGACGGGCGGGGCGTCAGGGTTTTCACCACATACCTGGTCGATGCCCTTGGCCATCTCAACGCCGCCGGAGCCGAAGCGCTGGTTCAGGTAGTTGAGGGAGGCCTGATAGTTGCACAGCGACCCAGTCACACCGGCCGGGCATGGGATATTCGGCGGGGCGATCAGGTATTGGGATTGCATCGGCAACAGCGACGTGGACATCGGTACCGTGTGGAGCACGAGCCCGTTCGTGACCGGCTTGTCGCCCACCAGCAGGTTGTAGTGCACCTGCTCGATCACCAGGCTCCCCTTGGGCAGGGAGATCCCCGTACCCTTGGGGAGCACGTCTTCGCCGTGCCCGGGCGCCCACACGCTAAGGAAGGGGGTGCTAATAAAATCGGCGAGCGACGCACCGGGCAGCGCTGGCGCGCCGAAGCACGTCCACCCCTTGCCACTGGTGGCCGCATTGGCGGCGATGGCCTGGGCCGTCATGGACGGAGGTACCAGGGCGAGCACGGCGTGGTGAACCTCGGGACTGCCCGGTTTGAACTGACTCGAGATCACGTACGAGTTCTGGGTGATGTGCGGGTTGACCAAGCTGCAGTGGTAGTCGTCGGTCGCCCCCACGGCCGCCTGGGGCTTGTACATCGGTGATGCCACCGACACGGTCGAGACAGGCGTCTGCGACGACGGGTTCGCCTCGGTCGACCCCGAGGTGGTCGCCAGCGCCACGGCGAGCGCGCCCACCATGAGCACCACGCCGATAGCCACGATCACGGCCCGCCGCATGCCCATGGAGCCGGCCAGGCCGCGGCTCTTCGGCGGGACGGGCCCTCGTGACGTCCCGTCGTCCGCTCGGCCGGCAGAGTGGCTGTCGGCCCGCTTGAAAAGATCGGTCATCGTCTCATGTCCCCGTCCTGGCGCCGACTCGGTGCCTACCCCAACCCGAGTGTGTCTGATGCGAAGGCTAACCCACTCCCAGAGAGAATGTCCTGGTAGCGGGGTGACTGTTCCAGGGAGCCGTAGGACGCGTCGCCCACGGTCGCCAGCTTGTCAACGCTGCCGACCACGACCGCGGTGGGACCGGCCACGCCACGGATCACCACGCCGACCGTTTCCGCTGCCGCCGGGAACGTGGGAGTCGTCATCACGAATCGAGCCTCACGTGCATGTCCCCGAAACCGGCTCGGGAATCTCGTTACGACTCGTCCTCCCATCCCTCACCAGGTGAATATTCCGCATGGAGTGTCTTTGGCGTCAGGAAAAGCATCTTGCAGGGAGAGAGCACGACCTGGCGGTGCCACATTCCTTTGGGCACTAAGCACGCTTCGCCTGCTTCGAAATGGATCGTTTGCTCGACATCTGATTCAAGCTCCTTGCGGAGAAAGACGTCAATCGCCCCATCAACGAGAAACAACAACTCGTCCTGATCGGGGTGCATCTCCCACTCGTCGCGCTGGCCCGGCATAGCTACGGTCAGTAGTCCGATGTGCCGACCATCAAGTTTCACGGGAAGCATCTGAACAGTCGGCGCAGCACGGACTACTGGCTTCCTTCCATCCATGTCGAAAAAGCTACTCCTGCACCGACTTTTGATTCAATCGACTCTGAAACTCGGCACTCCCGCGAACAGCTCTTCGTCGATGGAATCACCGCGCCTCTTGACGCGTCTGGCCGACTGCCCCTGATCACCTGCGTCCTCAACCGGTCAACGCAACACCTGCCTGATTGGCGAACATTGAGTTCGACGAACAGGAGGTGCGGGAATGGCACGGTTCTCAGCAGAGGACAGGGAGACGATCTGGGACATGCGGGAGGCGGGCGTGCCCGTCAAACGCATCGCCAGGCATCTCGACCGACAGAACTCGTCTCTGCGGAGGTTCATCGCCGACCACGGCGGAACCCGCCCGAGTGGGCGTGAGCGCTCTGAGCTGCGCCTCTCGCTGGCAGAACGGGAAGAGATCTCCCGGGGACTGGCGGCCGAGCTCTCGTTCCGGACCATCGCCGGGGGTCTGAACCGGTCGCCGTCGACTGTCTGCCGTGAGGTGAATGCCAACGGTGGCCGCAAGAAGTACCGGGCCCTCCAAGCCGATCGTGGTGCGGAGAAGCGGGCTCTCCGTCCAAAGAGGGCGAAGCTGGCCCAGTGCCGGCGGTTGCGGGGAACGGTCGAGCGCAAGCTCGAGGCCCTGTGGTCACCCCAGCAGATCGCTTCGTGGTTGGCTGAGACCCACCCCGACCACCCGGAGATGCAGGTGTCCCACGAGACCATCTACCAGTCCCTCTTCGTCCAGGGCCGTGGAGCCCTGCGAAAAGAGCTGCATACGTGTCTGCGGACCGGCCGGGCCATGCGCAGAGCCAAGGCCTACACCAAGGGTGGAATCGGTCAAGGGCAGATCCGCAACATGGTGATGATCTCGGAACGTCCGGCGGAGGTGGCGGACCGAGCCGTTCCCGGACACTGGGAAGGCGACTTCATCTTCGGGAAGAAGCTGACCTCCATCGGCACCCTGGTCGAGCGGCACAGCCGCTACCTCATCCTCTTGAAGCTGCCCAACGGACACGGGGCCGAAGCAGTCCGCAAGGCCATGACCAAACGGATCCTCACCCTTCCCGCACAGCTTCGACGATCCATTACCTGGGACCAGGGCAAGGAGATGGCCGAACACGTCCAGTTCACCGTGGACACCGGCGTGCAGATCTACTTCTGCGATCCGAAGAGCCCGTGGCAGCGTGGAAGCAACGAAAACACCAACGGGCTCCTCCGTCAGTACTTGCCCAAGTCGACTGATCTCTCCCTGTGCACCCAGCGAGAACTCGATGCCATGGCCCGGTCCCTCAACACCCGACCTCGACAGACCCTTGGATGGATGACACCATCAAAGGCGTCCGCTGACGCTGTTGCGTTGACCGCTTGAGGGCACACCGGTCCGGTGGCACATTTTCGAAACGGACGACCATCGGGAAGTAATGGGACTATGTTCGAACCCCTGTCGGAGCGTTAGCTAATCGACCAATCCCTCTGTTGATCTGAGGCACTTCCTGGTCGCGCCACCAGATGGCATCCTTGGCAAACGACGGAAAGGGAGTAGGGCTCAGCTACAACGAGATATCAAGCCGGGAGCAGATCTGGGTCACTTCGTCGAAGATCGAACTGGGAACGATGAACGGCTCGGTGGCCGCCACCTCGGCCAGATGGGCCTCGATCGCCTCGGCCGTTGGCGGAGTGCCGAGGGGGGCGACCCAACCTTCGCCGAGGCCAACGAAGACCCGAGCGAAGCGACCTGCACACGCCGAGTAGTTCTGATGTGTGGAGGTGCACGACCCGCTGGCCAAAAATACGACCATGGGAACCACGAGTTCTGGCTCGATAGCCCGGAGGAACGGCACGTCATCCCCGATTAGATCTCGATCGCCCACGGTCTCGATGACCATCCGGGAGTAGCCGAACGGCAGAACGGTGTTTGCCAGGATGCCGTGGGGAGCGCCGTCGATGGCGATCACGCTCGCCAACCCGACGACACCTGCTTTGGCTGCGGCGTAATGTGCCGAATTGGGTTGGCCGAATAGTCCGGCCGATGAGGCGATAAAGACGAAGCGACCTCCTCCTTGCGCTTTCATGACCCGGTAGGCAGGCTGACTCAGGTAGAAGCTGCCGTCCAGGTGGACGTTGAGCATTCGGCGCCAGTTGTCGGCCGGAAGCTGGTCGAAGGGAACGGTGTCGAAGATGCCGGCGTTGCTTACGACCGCGTCGAGCCTCCCGAAGTGCTCCGTCGCCTTTTCCACAATGGCTTCCCCACCCTCCACTGTGGCAACCGATTCGTGCGAAGCAACCGCGATTCCGCCTTGGCTGCTGATCTCGTGTACGACTTGATCGGCGACAATCGAGTCAGAGCCCTCGCCTTGCATCGTGCCGCCGAAGTCATTGACGACGACCGAAGCCCCACGTCGTGCCAGATCCAAGGCATACAGACGTCCGAGACCACGGCCGGCTCCGGTCACAATGACCGCCTGTCCGGTGAAGTCAATCAAGTGGCTCTCCTTGCTGGCCATTGCCATGGAGTTAGGCGGACGGCCACGCGACCGACTTGACCTCTAGGTACTGCTCGAAGCCGGCGATGCCGTTCTGGCGCCCGACGCCGCTCTCCTTGTAACCGCCAAACGGCACGTCGGCGAAGTAGCCGGCGCCACCGTTCAACCCGATAAATCCCGCCCGAAGCCTCCGAGCGACGGCGATTGAGCGCTCGATCGATCCCGACATCACGTTGCCCGCCAGCCCGTAGGGGCTGTCGTTGGCGATCCGAAGGGCGTCCTCGTCGTCGTCGAATGGGATGACCACGAGTACGGGTCCGAAGATCTCTTCGCGGGCGATGGTCATGGAGTTGTCGACGTCGACGAAGAGGGTGGGCCGCACGTAGTAGCCCCTGTCGCGCCCACCCGGCGTTCCGGTACCGCCCACCAGGAGCGTCGCGCCCTCGTCGATGCCCTTCTGGATGTAGCCCTCTACTCTGTTGCGCTGCTTGGCCGAGATGAGCGGACCGCATAGCACGTCGGCCTCCTGTGGGTCTCCCGGGAGAACCGACTCGTAGATGTCCTTGAGCATCTCAACGCCCTCGTCGTAGCGAGTCCGTGGGAGGAGCATGCGGGTGGGGGTCGCGCAACCCTGGCCGGCGTGGAAGCAGGGAGCGATGCCGATCATGCACGAAAGGGCCAGGTCGGCATCGTCGAGCACGATGGTGGCGGACTTGCCGCCAAGCTCGAGGAACAGGCGTTTCATTGTCGCCGAGCCCTTCTCCATGATTCGCTTGCCGACCGCAGTTGATCCGGTGAACGAGATCAGGTCAACCTTTGGCGACTTGGTGAGTTCTTCGCCTATCAGGTGGTCGGAGGATGGGATGACGTTGACGACGCCGGCGGGGATATCGGTACGCTCCGCCACGAGACGCCCGATGCGCGTGGCGTTGAAAGGGGTATCGGGTGCGGGCTTGAGCACCATGGTGTTGCCGGTTGCGAGGGCCTGTCCGAGCTTGTGGATCGCAACCTCGAACGGATAGTTCCAAGGCACGATCGCGCCGACGACGCCGACCGGCTCGCGCCAGATACGCTTTTCGGTCAGCTGGTTGGTGAGGGCGGACACCTCCTTGCCCAGGTCGACTTCCCAGGGGTACTCGTCGATCAGCTTGGCCGGATGGGTGAGCCCACCGGCCAGCGGCGCGTCGAGTTGGGGTCCATGCGTCACCATGCGCGGGCATCCGACCTCGAGGATCAGCTCCTCACGAAGGTCCTCCTTCTCGCCCTCGAGTGCCTTCTGAAGCTGCTCCAGGCAACGCTTCCTGAACGCGTGGTTCGTCGACCAGTCGGTCTCGTCGAACGCGTGCCGTGCCGAGTCGATGGCGCGGTACATGTCCGCCGACGTGGCATCGGTGACCTCACCGATCACCTCTTCCGTCGCCGGATTCATGTTGGCAAAGGTTTTACCCGACGCCGCGTCGACGAGCTTGCCGTCGACGAGCATTCTCCGTTCGAAGCTGACGTCAGCTGATGCTGCCACGGCTTGCTCCTTCCTGGTTTGAGTTGGCCGGCAATAGTGGTGATTCTGGCTTCGTAGTCAAGGCGTCCCTGTTCGCTGGCGCGCATCCCGGGCTTCCAATGGTTCTGGCCTGCGGATCACAATACCCGGAAGCACGTTGTGGACCAAGAGTTAGGTTCGATAGGGTCGATGGCATGGGCGCTTCAAGCAAGCAGGCGGGAAGCCAAGGTGACGTGCGCATCGGGAGCGTTCTCCGGGCACCAGGTGGCCGGACGGAGGTCACATCGCGCTCGGCCGGGCCTCGCTCTGCGCACCCAGTCTCGTGCCCGGCTCCTACCTTGCTGCCTGTCGGATGTGGGGGACTTCGGCGTCTGGCAAGGGAGTCGTGCCCGCGGTGCCCATGGTTACGATCGTGACGATGTCCACCGACGGTACCCGAAGGACCGAGATCCTCGAGACGGCAGCCAGGCTCTTCGCCACCGCGGGCATGCGGGTGTCGCTGAAGGAGATCGCCGATGCCTGCGGAATCCTGCCCGGAAGTCTGTACCACCATTTCGACTCGAAGGAAGCCATCATCATCGAGCTTGTCCGGCGGTATCGGGACGACCTCGATCGCCTGGCGGATCAGGCGGCCGAAGAACTCCACCGAGCGGCATCCAGGCCTCTCGAAGCGCGCATCATCGAGTTCGGGCAGGCCATCGCAGCCTGCGGGGTGCGACATCGCGCCGCCTTGCTCCTCAGTCTCTACGAGCCACCGGCCGTCCTTGGTGACGAGTTGGCCCATCTGGCGAGCCAGGCTCCCACGGCCATCGAGGCCGCCATGCTCGAGTTGCTCCGCGAGGGACGGGCATCGGGCGCCATCCGTCCGGGGATCGACCTCGCGCTGCTCAGCGACCGCCTCTGCCAGAGCATGCTCCACGTCGGAGTGGGCGTGTCTCACATGACCCCGGGCGAAGAGCAGGTGCCGGAGGTACGCCTGCGCATCCTGCTCGGCGGAATCGCCACGCGGGCACCCTCGAACGCGGAACTCGACCGGTCGCATGCCATCCAGGCCGTCGAGAAGGTCATTGTGGGCTGGGACGAGGAACCAGACGAAGAGGACGGCCGGGTACAGCACCTGCGAGCAGTAGCCCGCAAGGAGTTCGGTCGGAGGGGTTACGAGGCTACGACCATGCGCGACATCGCGGCGGCCGCCGGTCTCAGCACCGGCACCGTCTACCGGTCTTTCAAGTCGAAGGACCAGCTCCTGCTATCCATCATGCGCTCCTACACCGAACGGGTGAAGACGGCGTGGGAAGCGGTGCTCGGTACTCGTTCCTCGCCTCTCGAGAAGCTGGACGGGCTGATGTGGGCCAACGTGCACGTGATGGATCGGTTCAGCGAAGAGTTTCGGATCCAGCTGGCGTGGCTTCGTCAGTCACCGCCGAACACGCCCAACCTCGGCCTGTCGTTCGCCTGGCACCTTCGCCAAATCAAAGCGCTGCTGTCGGAAGGGGAGAGGACGGATAGCCTCCGCGTCCAGGGCAGCAATGCCGAGATCCGGGCGCGTTGCGTGCAGGAGGCGATCGTCTTCCCCCCGAGCATCGTGCGTGCCGCCGGACCCCGGGCGGCACAATCCCTGGCCAGGGACACCGTCCTGCGTGGCGCTGTGCCCCGCCAACGAGCCAGGGTGTAACGGACGCCATGCGGAGGTCGGTCGCTCCGACCAGCGCCGACAGGGCGTTGGCGCTCCTTGCGGCGACAGATCAGGCACTGGGACCGGACCCTTCTGTGGACGCTGTCGGCGTCGGACCGGGGCGTTATCGGCTTCTCGCATCCGCCATCGCCGGACGCACGGTCGAAGTGGCTTCCGGAACACCGCACGAAGCGGCGTGGACCGACGGCTCGTCCATCTTCGTCGATCCCGAAGCCCAGGCCGGCCACCTGCTGGCCACCGTTGTCGTGCAAGCGGCGCTGCTCGGCGCCGGCAGCCTGGACCGGCAGATGATCGCCGCCCTTGTTCGCCGCCCGACGCTATCTCGCCGCTACCTCGCCGTTGAGGGCCACCGCGCCCTGCGAGGTGCACGAGGAACTGTTGCCACCACCGTTGCGACGGGGTATGTAATCCGGACCTGGCGAGGCGCACGGACTCTCCGGCGATGTCGCTGGCCCTGGCGAACAGCCGTGAGCACATTGACGACGCTCCAGCCGTCTTCGGGACGATCCGGCCTCGTCGCATGAGAGCGCCCTCCCAAGGGCCTCAGCAGCAGGATACCTTCGGGCGCCACGTTCCACGGAAAGACACCGAACCGGAGCTGCGCTATCTCGACGAAGCAAAAGACGAGGTCGACACTGTGATCGACATGCTCGCGAGTCCGGTCGGCGGGGGCGGGGGCCTCGGCCGGCTGCTCAAGAGACTGTTGGGGGAGGCCCGTTCCGAGATCAGCGGTCCACCGGGTGCTGACACCCCTACCCACGGGAGTCGGCGCTCCACCCGGCGGGCCGCCACGGTAGCGATCTCCACTGCGGCAGCACGAGTGTCCGACTTGGCGACGACGGGGTACGCCCAGTCGGCGAAGTACCCCGAGTGGGACCATCACAGACGTTGCTACAAACCCGATTGGTGCACGGTCGAGGAGGTCGAGCCTGGGCCAGGCGAACTGGCAGTCTTCCGGCCGCCGGATACCCATGCACTGCGGCGTCCGTTGGGTCGGCTGGGTATGGAGTTCGAGCGGCGTCACCGTCAACTGCAAGGAGACGACATCGATATCGACGCTGCCGTCGAGGCACTCATCGAGCTGAAGGCAGGACTCGACCCCGACGGGGCCGTCTACGTCGATTCCGTGCGCGGGCGGCGTGACCTCTCCGTACTGGTACTCCTGGATATCTCTGGATCCTCCGGTGAGCCCAGCGCCCTCGGCGTGCCCGTGCACGTCCATCAGCGCGACGCAGCCGGCAGCCTGGTCGTGGCCTTGCATGAGCTCGGCGACCGGATCGCGCTCTACGGGTTCCGATCCCAGGGGCGTTCGGCGGTGCACGTTGTGCCGGTCAAGCGGTTCGACGAGGAATTCGACGCGCTGGTACTGCAGCGCCTGGGGGGACTCGTGCCGGGCGCGTACACGCGATTAGGCGCGGCGATGCGCCATGGTACGGCCACCCTCGGGACGCAGGCTGGCACGGCACGAAGGCTCTTGGTCGTGCTCTCCGATGGGCTCGCCTACGACCACGGCTACGAGCGTGCCTACGGCGAGGCGGATGCTCGGCGGGCGCTGGCCGAGGCGCGCTGGCAGGGCATCGGTTGCGTCTGTCTGAGCATCGGAACCGACGCCGACGTCGACGCACTACGCCGTGTGTTCGGGACGGCAGCGTATGCGGCCATCTCTCGAGTGGAGCTGCTGCCCTTGGTGGTCGGACCATTGTTCCGATCGGGTCTCCGATCGGCCGAGCTGCAGCGGCGGGTGTTCCAGCGACGAGCGCGGACGAGAGGACGTCTAGAGCTCGAGAGGGGAACGGCATGACGCGAAGGTGCACGGCCGTACTACGTACCGATCGCCAACGAGGAGCTGGTGTTCAAGGCAGCCTACCGCCAGGGCCTTTCCGTCTTGCTCAAGGGGCCGACGGGTTGCGGCAAGACTCGCTTTGTCGAGGCCATGGCTTTCGACCTCGATCGCCCGCTGATCACCGTCGCCTGCCACGACGACCTGACCACCGCCGATCTGGTGGGCCGCTTCCTCCTGCAGCGGGACGCCACGACCTGGGTGGACGGGCCCCTCACCCGGGCGGTGCGCGAAGGGGCCATCTGCTACCTCGACGAGATCGTGGAGGCACGTCAGGACACCACGGTCGTGCTCCACCCGCTGGCTGACCACCGGCGCCAGCTGCCCATCGACCGCCTGGGAGTCACCCTGCAGGCGACGGAGGGGTTCTGCCTGGTCGTGTCCTACAACCCCGGCTACCAAAGCGTGCTGAAGGACCTGAAGGATTCGACCCGCCAGCGGATGGTCGCCATCGAGTTCGACTTCCCCCCTTCCGATGTCGAGGAGAAGATCCTGTCCGAAGAAGCGGGGGTGGACCAGCGCAGCGCGGCGCAGCTCGTCCAGCTCGGTCAGGCCATCCGGCGGCTCGATGCTGCCGGCCTGCGCGAGGTGGCCTCTACACGCGTGCTGATCGCGGCCGGGCGACTGGTGGTCGAGGGTCTGAGCCTGCGGGACGCCAGCCGTGCCGCGGTCGCCGGACCGCTCACCGACGACCCGGTGGTCACCGCCGGGCTCTTCGAGATGATCGACGCATATCTGGGCGGGAGCCTGCCGTATCGAACTGATTGACGGCTTGCGGGAGGATCGGTAGGTTGTGGAACAAATATCAGGTTACAGGCGGAGACAAGGCGCCTCACGTGGCCGGCCGAAGGGGGAGTGCGTGTCCTACGAGAGCACGGCCGAGCCGATCAAGCTCGGGTACCTGTTCGATTTCAAGCTCCCCGACGGCTATCCGGAAGAGTCCCGCCTGGACCTCGTCCGGCCCTTCGAGCTCGTCTTCAAGCAGGGGCTCGAGCAGGGGATGATCGACCGTCCCGTCCAAATCATCTTCCGCGAGGTGGAAGGGCTGCCCAAGGGATCGGTCAAGGCGGTCATCGATGCCTACGGCGAACTGGTCGACGAGGGCTGTTTGGCCGTGTTCGGTCCGGCCATCACCGACAACTGTGTGCCGACACGCGAAGCCATCGAGCACCGATTCCAAGTGCCGGCGATCAGCGTGACCGGATCGGAGGAATGGCTCGGTGAGTGGACCTTCTCACTGTCGATGGGATCGATGACCGACGAGCCGATCTTCTGGGCCGAACTGCTGGCCAAGGGCGGCCACACCGAGGTCGGCGCACTCATCGAAGCGTCCCTGGTCGGCGAGTCCTACATCCGGAACTTCCAAAAGGCCGCTGCCGCCAACGGCATCCGGGTCGCCATTGAGGAGCGGATTCCACAAACCGCCCAGGACATCACCGAACAGATCCGAGCGCTGAAGCAGTCGAAAGTGACCGCGTTCGTGCACTGCGGATTCGGATTCGGTTTACTCAACGTGAACCGGGTGCTGAGCGAACTCGAATGGGACCCGCCGCGTCTGCTTGGGACCGCCTTCCAGAATGCGTGGATCCACCAAGTCATGTGGGACGCCATCCTGGGGTGGACGGGGCTTGACCAGTACGACGAGACCAATCCCGTCGGCCAGCAGTTCCTTGACGAGTACCAGCAGGCCTATGGGCGCCGTCCCGAATACTGTGTGCCGGTGGTCAACCGCGACCTGGCCACTGTGCTCCTCCACGCGTTCGCCGACGCGCACCCACTGTCACCCCGTGGGGTCAAAGAGGCACTCGAGCGGGTGAAGATGCTGCCGGCCGCATCAGGGGCGAGTGGTACCCGTCTTTCTTTCGGCAATTGGATGCGCCGGGGGTGGGTTGGGGCCGGTTACCTGGTGGCGCGCCAGCTCGAGCCGGAGTTCGGCAAGGCGCGTCTGGTCGGGCGCTTCGGGGAGCTCTGAGCGGTGGCCGTGCAGTTGGCCGGCCGGGAGACAATGACGGCACCCACACCGACCCGCCCCCCTCGTTGGTCGAAGGACGAACGGGCGGCTGCCGGCTGGGCCCTCCTCGGGTGTGCCGTCGTTCTCGCCCTCATCTTCATCGCCCGCAACGCCCGCATCGGCCCGGGGGCGGCCCGTATCGCCAACCCGGCCGTACGGGGCGCACCGCGCCCGGTGACGCCCCTCTTCGGATGGACCCACTGGCTAGTGGCGGAGCAGATCGGAACGATCGTCGCCATGGTGCTGATCGTGGTGGCGTTCGCCCTTCTGTGGCGAAGGTACCCGAAGCACCCGATCCTGCTCATGGCCATCTGCTGCACGACTCTGGTGTGGCAGGACCCCATCATGAACTGGGCGCCGTACGCCGTGTACAACCCGCAGCTCTGGCACTGGCCGGAGACCTGGCCCCTGGTGTCGCTGTCGCCGACGGTCGAGCCGTTCGTGGTCATCGGCTATGTGATGTTCTACCTGGCGCCGTTTTTCCCGGCGATATGGATCCTCAGGCGCCTGCAGCGTCGACGCCAGGTCGACTCGTTCGTCTGGAGGCATCCACTCATCTGCCTGGGGTTGCTCATCTATGTCATCGGCTTCGTCTACGACGCCGCCCAGGAGATCCTGCTCGTGCGGACGGGGATGTACGTCTACTCGCAGGTCATCCCCTTCGGCTCCGTCTTCACCGGCCACGCCTACCAGTTCCCATTGATTTGGGAGTCGTCACTGGTTACCGCGGTCATGATCCCGGTCGGCGTCCTGCTCGTACCGGGACGACACCGGGCGCACCGTCGCCGAGAAGCTGGCCCTCAAGATCCGGCTTCGTGCCTTCCGGGGACGTCCGGCTCTGGGCACCTTCGTCGTGATGTTCCTCATCGTCAACGCCGCCTATCTCTTCCTCTACGGCGGTGGCTTCGCCGTCATCCGGGCGAGCGGGGCGGCCACATCGGTGGCGTGTCCGTTTCCATATCCCGAAGCGAAGGTCTACGACCCGCAGGGCCTCTACGAAAAGGCGGGTCAACCCGGCCCTTACTCGGCGGGCATCTGGGACGGCTGGGAGACGGGTCAGTCAGGTCGCCCGGTCGTGCACCCTCCCGCACATGGAGGACGTTGCAGCCCCTAGTAGCGCCGGCGGACTGTACTCAGGGATTGAGCTGTTGGGTCGGTCGCACCACGAGCTCGTTGATGCAGAAGCCCTCAGGCCGGCTGATCATGAATGCGATTGCGTCGGCCAGGTCGACGGCCGATCCGGGGCCACCGTCCCCGGCAAACCATGGGATGTCAGAAGGCGGGATGTCCCCGTCGAAGGTCATGCCCTCGATGGTGAGACCCTCGGTGTCGAACATGCCGGGCATCACGCAGCTCACGTTGATGGCGGCCGGGGCCAGCTCCAGCCGAAGCGCGTCGAAGGCGGCACGAAGCCCACGCTTGGTGGCGGCGTAGATGCCGACGCCCGCCATCGGGGTCAGCGCACCTGTGGAGGAGACGATCACCACGTCGCGTCGACCTTCCACCGGAAAGTGGTCCACCGCATGGCGGATCGTGGTCAGCGGACCCAACAAGTTGAGGTTGATCAGCTCCTGCCAGCGTTCAGGAGTGCCGGTCATGATCGATCCCACCATTGAGCGGCCGGCCACCGAAACCACGCCGTCGAGGCCGTCGAGGGCCCGGGCCGCCTGGTCGACCGCAAGCGGCAGCGCGGCGAGGTCGGTGACATCGCAGGGGACAGGCACGGACCGCTCGCCGAGCTCGGCGCGGAGCTCTTCGAGCCGTTCCTTGCGACGGGCCAGCATGGCCACGGAGCCACCGCCGGCCACGATCGACCGGCAGGTGGCGGCACCGATTCCGCTCGAGGCACCGGTGACCAGGACGCGCCGTCCGCCGAGTTCAGTGCCCAGACCCATCGATGCTCCTCCTTCGGCCGGCGACCAGTCAGCCTAACATTTGGTCACCTGAAGCGGCGTAGCCGGGACGCCGGGCTTCGGGCGTGTAGAGGTGACCCCCAACTGTGTGCGTACTACCTCCGAAGACCTGGTCGGTGTGGCCGAAGGAGAGCTCGTCCAGCCGATTGACGTGGCCTCGATCCCACCGCTAACTTGTGGGTGAACGAATATTTGGTTTTCTCGCCGAGGGGGACACGTGGAGCCAGTGCAAGGTGCGCGCAGGGGTGGCCGTCGATCGCCACGAGGGCGACACCGAGGGTGAGGAGTTCGGCCTCTTCGACGACGCCGTGGCCGGCGACACCCGCGACCCGTATCCCGAGCTCGCCCAGACAAGGCGTGAGCATCCGGTGCAACGGCTCGACGCATCGCTCATGCCGCACGAGGAATCGGCTCCCGTCTTCTTTGTCTATCGCTACGACGACGTGTCCCGGGTACTGCGCGACTCCGAAACGTTCTGTTCCGGTCACATCATCGACCTGATCATGGGTCCGGTCATGGGCGAGCACATCATGCTGGGGATGGACGGCCCGAAGCACCGCCGATACCGGGCCCTGGTCTCGACGGCGTTTCGGTCCGAAGGTCATGGCCCGGTGGGAGAGCGAGCTCGCCGACGGAATCGTCACCGCTCTCATCGACAAGTTCGCAGACCGGGGTCGCGCCGAGCTGGTGCGCGAGTTCACCTTCCCCTACCCGACCCAGATCATCGCCGGCATTCTCGGCCTGCCCCGAGAGGACTACAAGCAGTTCCAACGCTGGTCCATCGACATCCTCAGCTTCCTGAGCAGGCAGGAGGAGGCCATCGCGGCGTCCCAGCAGGTGAAGGAGTACGTCGCCGTCATCCTCGAGGACCGCCGCCGCCAGCCGCGCGATGACCTCATCTCCGACCTCGCCTACGCCGAGCTCGACGGTGAGCGCCTCAGCGACGAGGAGATCTTCTCATTCGTGCGGTTGCTACTCCCCGCCGGCGTGGAAACCACCTATCGGTCGACGGGCAATCTGCTGCTGACTCTGCTCTCGGACCCGGACCAGCTCCAGGCCGTGCGCACCGACCGCAGTCTCATCCCCGAGGCGATCGAGGAGGCGCTTCGCTACGAGACGCCACTCCTCAACATCACCCGGCTCGCCACCAAGGACACGGAGATCGGTGGCGTGCCCGTCCCCGCTGGGTCCACGATCATGCTCATGTTGGCGGCTGCCAACCGCGAGGAGTCCCGCTACCCCGATCCCGACCGTTTCCAGCTCGGCCGGGAGGACCCCAAACCGCACATCTCGTTCGGCCACGGTCCCCATCTGTGCCTGGGCATGCACCTGGCCCGCATGGAGATCCGGGTGGCCCTGAACCTCCTCTTCGACCGCCTGCCCGACCTGCGGCTCGATCCCGACGGCGACGACCCACACATCCGGGGCCAGGTCTTCCGATCACCGACGGCGATCCCGGTGCTCTTCGGCTAGCGCCGGCATATCGATTGACCCAACGCACGTGAGGAGTACACCATGAATATCGACGATCTGATCCTCGTGTCCGTCGACGACCACGTCGTGGAGCCACCGGACATGTTCGCGGGGCACATTCCGGACAAGTACAAAGACCAGGCGCCGAAGGTGATCACCAAACCGGATGGCACCGATGCATGGGTATTCGAGGGCCAGGAAGCGACCAATGTCGGCCTGAATGCGGTGGCTGGTCGTCCTCCCGACGAATACGGCGTCGAACCGACGAGCTTCAGCGAGATGCGGCCTGGATGCTTCGACATCCACGAACGGATCCGAGACATGAACGCGAACGGTGTGCTCGCATCGATGAATTTCCCTCCTATCCGCAGTTCTGCGGCCAGTACTTTGCCCGGGCCGATGACAAGGAACTCGCCCTTGCCGTGTTGCAGGCATACAACGACTGGCACATCGACGAGTGGTGCGGAACCTATCCGGGGCGGATGATCCCCCTTGCGCTACCCCCGATTTGGGACGTCGACCAGATGGCGGCCGAAGTGCGACGGGCATCCCGGAAGGGCTGCCACGCGGTCACCTTCTCGGAGAACCCCGAGAAGCTCGGGTACCCGTCAATTCACAACGAGCACTGGGATCCGTTCTGGAAGGCGTGCAGCGACGAGAACATCGATCGTGTGTCTGCACATCGGCTCGTCCTCACAAGTGGTGGTGACCTCGATCGAGGCGCCGGTGGACACCCTGATTACCTTGCAGCCGATCAATATCGTGCAGGCCGCCGCCGACCTCGTGTGGTCCCCACTGCTCCGCAAGTTTCCTGATCTCACCTTTGCCCTGAGCGAAGGCGGCATCGGATGGATCCCCTACTTCCTCGAACGGATCGACGCCGTCTACCAGAACCACCGGGCGTGGACGCACCAGGATTTCGGCGACAAGCTCCCCAGCGAGGTCTTCCTCGAGCGCATCGTCACCTGCTTCATCGACGATGGCTTCGGTATCGCCTCGCGCGACCGCCTCAACGTGGACATGATCACCTGGGAGTGTGACTACCCCCATTCCGACTCCACATGGCCGACGGGCCCGGAGAGGCTGGCCGCCGATCTCGGCGGCGTTTCGGCCAAGGACATCGCCAAGATCACCCACGAGAACGCGCTGCGCATCTTCTCGTTCGACGCCTTCGGTCACCTGCCCAAACCGGAGGCGACAGTGGGCGCTCTCCGTGCCCAGGCCACCGACGTGGACCTCGGCTACCGCTCATCCGCCCGGCTCAAGAAGGAAGGCACGGAGACCGTGAGCGTGCTGCAACTGGTCACCGGCCTTCCGTCGTGACCACGCGGCCCGTGGGTTGTTGAACGGTCCTCACTGCCCCTATGTCGGTCAATCTGGCACTACCACTAGGGGAGGAATTGATCATGCGCTCTCGCGGCTTGAAGGCGTCCCTGGTGGTTGCCGCAATGATCTGCCTGTCTGAGCACAGCATCCTGCTCGTCCTCGTCTCAGGCCTCCTCGTCATCAGGCCTCCTCGCCAGGCCTCGCCTTCAAAGTCACCTCTTACGATCGCCTATGTCACATCGCTCACCGGGGTCGCAGCGGGGCAGTACGCGGGTTCGCAGGCAGGGTTCCTGGCGCGGCTCGATCTTCAGAATTCGATGGGCGGCGTGAACGGGCACAAGCTCGTTCCCCTGGTACTCGATGACCAGACCAGCCCGAGCACGATCGTGACGGCAATCCAACTCGCTCTCTCGAAGGGCGTGATCGGCATCGTCTCAGGTAGCGAGCTCTTCTTTCTGGCGGCGAAGTACCCGAACCAGGCCGGTGTTCCGGTCACCGGCTCGTTCTCAGACGGCCCTGAGTGGGGTGAACAGCCGTATACGAACATGTTCTCATCCGACCATGGGAGTGTTGATCCCAAGTACCCGGTCAACACCTTGATCGGTACCTTTATAAAGCAACATGGTGGCACCGTCATCGGGACCTATGGCTACAGCATTTCGCCCCAGTCCACGTCATCGACGATCGGAAACGCTCGTTCGTTCCAACTGGCCGGAGGCAAGGTCGGTGTCGTGGACACATCGATTCCTCTCGGTGGCACCGACTTCACCTCGGCGGCGCTCGTCGCCAAACAGAAAAGTGTGAACTCGATCTTTCCCAGCCTGCAGAACAGTTCGAACTTCGCGCTCAACACGGCCTTTGTGCAAGCCGGCGTTAAACTCAAAGTCGCACTCTTTGTCACCGGTTATGAGTCCGACATCATCCACTCAACCAGCTGGTCGGCGCTGCAAGGAGCCTATTTCTTCAGCATCTTTCGTCCCTTCTCGCTCCCCAACGCCGGTACCCGAGCAGATGGCGGCGGCAATGCAAAAGTACGCTGGATTCACCAAGAACCAGTTCCCGAACTTCGGCGAATCCGAAGCGTGGGTCGGCGCCGACCTCATGATCCAGGGAATTGAAGGCGCCGGATCCAACCCCACCCACGCGTCGGTTGTCAGAAGCCTGCGGAGCATAACGGCCTACAACGCAGACGGGCTGCTGCCCACGACCATCAACTACTCAACGATCTTCGGTCATGATTCGCCGGATTGCGCGTGGGCGTTGCAAGTACACCCCTCGGGCTTCGTTCCCGTGTCGTCCCAACCGATCTGTGGGCACGACGTCCCGGGAACGAGCACCGCAATGCCTCGTAGTCGATCCAATGCCCGCGGAGAGATCCTTCCTGCGGACTGTTGCCGTCGAGGGGATATGCCCTTTGACGAGAATTTAAAGGAAGCTCTTGGCCAGCGGCACATGCTGTTGAGCAGATGTGGGAACAACGATTCGTTGTGCCGTCTAAGAAAGGGATCTCGTGACAAATCGGCTTAAGGGAATGGTGGCATTCATTACAGGTGCCGCCCGCGGTCAGGGTCGGGCGCACGCCGTACGGATGGCCGAGGAGGGGGCCGATATCATCGCAGTGGACATCTGCAAGGACATCGAATCGAACCGATACCCTCTGGCCACGCCGGAGGACCTCACGGAGACAGAGCGCCTGGTAAAGGAGCGGGGCCGCAGAATCCTCGCCCAGCAGGCCGATGTGCGCGAACGGGCCGAGCTACGTGATGCGCTCCAGGCCGGCCTCGCCGATTTGGGACGGCTCGACATCGTGGTTGCCAACGCCGGCATCATGCCGATGACGCCCGCGCCGGCGGATGCCCAGGACTTTGTCGATGCGACCGACGTCGATCTCATCGGCGTGATGAACACTGTCGCGGTGTCACACAGCGATCTGTCGGACCATGGCTCCATCATTCTCACCGGATCCACAGCTGGCATGATCAGCGGGGCCACGACGCATCCCTCATTCGGCCCGGGTGGTGCCGGCTATCAGTGGTCGAAGCAGGTGATGCAGCAGTACACCGAGCAGATGGCACTCCACTTGGCCCATCGGTTCATCCGGGTGAATTGCATCCATCCCACGAATTGCAACACTGATCTTCTCCACAACAAAGAGTTGTACAAGGTGTTCCGACCCGATCTGGAGGATCCGACCCGAGAGGACGCTGAGTTGACCTTCCCGTTCTTCCAGGCCATGCCGATCCCATGGGTGGAGCCGGAAGACATCGCCAACCTGGCGGTGTTCCTGGCGTCTGAGGAGTCGAGGTACATCACCGGCCAGCAGATCCGAGTCGACGGGGGTTCACTCCTCAAGTGGGCGGGTGGAATGCCCTCCTAGGCCACGACTTTCAGCTCGCGGGACACGGGGGCTCGATTGTGGGTGCCGAAAATCCCATATGGCCAGGCACCAACTCTCTTGCACCTCACTCATGGGTTCGGACAGAACGCTGTCGAGAGAACGTTGTAATCCCTCCAACATCGGTGGAGGTTATGCGACTTTGTTCGAACCCCTCTTGGGCCTTCTGAACAGGGGTTATGCGGGGCAACGAGTTTGCGCTCTGCCGAAAATCGAGTGTCAGATGCGTCGGCGCTCGGTCACCTTCAGGCGTAATGCGACTAAGTTCGAACCCCTTCGAGCAGCGGCCGGGACCGATTCGGCACGATCCCAACCCACCGATGGCCCTTGGCTCACTATCGGGTGAACGAGAAGGTGGGCCAACTCCAAACGTCATTTGGCGATGAAGCGGTGGATGGCCTCGTTGGCGTGGTCCTGATAGGACGAGTTGGCCAAATCAGGGAAGATCTCCGATTGGTCGACCATGGGACCCTTCAACTTGCCGGCCGCGCTCGCGTAGAACACGCCACTCGAAAGCGTCGGGTCGGTGACACCGTCGACGAGTCGCTTCGAGCCCACGTCAAGTTCGTGGGAAATACCGAGGCGGGGCATGATGTGTTTGGCCGCAAAGCGTAGCGGTGGCGCCGCGCCAGCGGCAGCTTCGGTGCCCGTGGTGTTGCCGGGGCTCACAGTGATGAAGCGGAGGTCGGGGTGTCGGCGCGCCAGATGGGCCATCCACAAGGCCCCGATGTACTTGACCTGACCGAAGGCGAGGTTCTGATCATATTTTCTGTCAGCGAAGTAGCTGCCGTCGATGACGGTAGTGAGTTCATCGGTGGAGGTTGAGACGAAGGTAGGCCGTTTGAACCCCAACTTCGGAATTCCCCTGGCTGCTTCGCTTGCGACGAATACCGCTACCTCGCTGAGTCGATTCTCGGCCAGGAGCCCTTCGAGGAGAACCGCGTGACCGAGAACGTTCGTTGCGAACAGTTTGGTGACCCCGTCAGCGGTCAATTCCATCAAGGTCTTGTTGCCGATGACACCAGCGTTCATGACCAGCGCATCGAGGGATCCGCTGATGGCCGCTAAGCCAGCGCGGACCGAACCAAGATCGGCGACGTCCATGAGAATGATGTCGAAGATGTCTCGGCCAGTCACGGCTTCGAGATCGGCCTTTGCCTGTGTCGCCCGATCTTGGTTCCGACACGCAAGGTAGATCCGCGCGAACTCAGGACGTGATGCCAGTTGCCGGGCCACCTCCTTGCCGATCCCGACGTTGGCGCCCGTAATGAGCGCCGTCTTCCCGGGGAGCCCGTTCATTCGGAGTCCCCCTCATCCTCTTGTGGGCGTAGGCAGGCCGTCGAGCAAGCTGAAACGGGCATCCATCGCGAGACCTCGGGCTTCGATCAGCTGCTGATATTCAGGCGAGTTGTACCACCTGAGTGCCGTCTCATGATCTGGAAACTGCACGATCACCCCTGAGGAGAGCCCGGTTTCGCCATCCAGGATCTCCCAGTTGCCATTGGCGAGCACCTCGGCTCCGTGCTCTTTGGCGGTCTTTCCCGCATGGCGGGCGTACTGCTCACGGTAAACATCTGGGTCCTTAACTGTGAATTCGACAATTACGTATGCACTCATGTGGATACTCCCTTGTTGTTTGTTGTCATTGGCTTCCTGGGTCTTCGCTCTCAAACGTCACTGCCAACTGTCGTCACGTGGCGACCCGGCCTCCATCGACTGCAAGAGTGACGCCGTGGACGAAGCTGGCATCGTCACTGGCCAGGAAGACGATCGCGGCAGCAAGTTCCTTGGGCTCGGCTACGCGACCAGCTGGTGCCAGCGCTGCGAGCTGATTCACCATCTCCTCGGGGACCGCTTCCATCATTCGGGTGCGCGTCGGGCCGGGGGCAACGGCATTGACCCGAAAACCACTCGGGCCGTATTCGGCGGCCCAGGTCTTCGTCAGCAGCTCGAGAGCCGCTCGGCTGGCGCCATACATGGCCATGCCGGCCTGTCCAAAGCTCGCGACCATCGTGGAGACGCTGACGATCGAACCCCATCCACGTTCGGCCATGGCTGGTGCCAGTGACGCGACGAGGAAAAACGGAACCTTGACGTTCAGTGCAAAGGTCTCGTCGAACTGAGCCTCGGTGGCTGCGTGGCTCGGTCCGAGCAAGGCGACGCCAGCATTGTTGATGAGGATGTCGACGTGACCGCCACCTGCCTCAGTGGCCCACTCGACCAGGTCCTGTGCCGACTTCAGATCGCTCAACGAAGTGAGCAGGAAGGTGGCGCTGCCTCCGTTGCCTTCGATCTCGGCGACCACGTCATTTGCTCGTTGTTCGTTGCGTCCGGCGATTAGAACGTGGGCGCCGCGGGCGGCCAAGGCGGTGGCCGTGGCCTTGCCGATTCCGCTCGTCGATCCCGTTACCAGTGCTGTCTTGCCGCTTAGATCAGTCATGCGTTGTTCTTCCTCTCGTCGAAAATGGGTGGCACAACTCACTCTGACAGTCGAGAACTGGGTTGTCAAACTCAAAATCTCTGTTAGTCTTGGCGCATGGTCAACGAGACGAGTGACCGGCCGAAGCTCACCCCCAAGGGAGCTCGCACCCGGGCACGAATAGTGGAGGACGCCGCTGCACTGATCCATGAGCGCGGAGTGGCGGGCACCACCTTGGAAGACGTCAAGGCGGCGGCGGGGGTCAGCGGCTCGCAGATGTACCACTACTTTCCCGACAAGGACGACCTCGTGCAGGCGGTCATCGACTACCAGGCCGAGACCATCGTCAAGCGACAGCGGCACGCGTTCGCCAATGCGAACGGGGTCGAAGCCTGGCGGAACATGGTGATCACCGCAGCGAAGCGCACCAAAGCAAAGGGGGGCTGCCAACTTGGCTCGCTCGTTGGTCAACTCGCCGAGAGTGACCCCGAGGCCCGAGCGCTCATCGCGGCCGGGTTCGATCAGTGGGCAGCCGCAATCGGCGAAGGGCTGAGATCCCTTCATGCCGAAGGAAAGCTCCCGTCGGACATCGACCCGGACGACCTCGCCACTACTCTGCTCGCCACGCTCCAAGGGGGACTTCTACTCGCCCAGGTGCAGCAGAGTCCCCGTCCGTTCGAGACCGCCGTCAATACCCTTCTCGCACTTGCCATCGGCAAATGAGCCCAAGCCAGGACCAATCTCGGCCGTCAGAGCGGTCGTCTCACGGCTTCCAATTCGGAGAACCGTGCCATTCCCTCACCTCCCGGTGGACGAACTCAATGTTCGCCAATCCGTCAGGTGTTGCGTTGATCAGTTGAGGACACAAGGATTTCAGGACAGCGAGGAGGTCCGATGACGACGCTCGAGGAAGCGGCAGCACTTGCCAGTCGGGACCACGGATTGGTAGTGATTTCGACGTTGCGGTCTAACGGGACGATCCAGGCGTCCCTCGTCAATGCCGGTGTGATCGCTCACCCAGCCACAGGCGAGACCGTTCTGGGATTGGTCACCGCAGGCCGGATCAAGCTGGCCAACCTCCGCGCCCGTCCTCAAGTGACCGCAATCTTCCGAGACGGTTGGCAGTGGGCAGCAGTAGAAGGGCACGCCGAGCTGATCGGACCCGACGATCCCCAGCCGTGGCTTGATGCGGAAGGTCTACGGCAGCTCCGCCGAGGGATCTTCACTGCTGCCGGCGGGGAGCATGACAACTGGGACGAATACGACCGAATCATGGCCGAAGAACGCCGGGCCGCCGTGCTCATTCGGCCGGACCGGATCTACAGCAATCGATGATCTGTGGACGGCGGGAGCCCGACCCGCTCATGCGGACAGGACCCTGGTTTGGACATTCTCCCAGGCCAGAAGGGTTCGACCATCGACATTTGCCTCGAGTAGCGACCGGATGCCAAAAACACCCACCTACCTGGGAAAACGTTGTCATTCCGACAACACCGTGGAGGTTATGGGACTATGTTCGAACCCCTGTTGGGGCATCTGACCAGGGAGTATGTGGCATGTCAGTCCCGAATTCGTGGGAATTCGAGCACCACAGAGCCCCGCTGGTAGGTAACTCGAGAAGTGATGGGACTATGTTCGAACCCCTTTTTGGTGGTCGATGAACAGGAGCCGGACTTCAGTAACCGCCACTCTCACGTCCCTCCAATGGGCGCCTGCGTTGAAATCGGGCGTGGTTCTCACGCAAGGTCACGATGGCAGCCGGGAAGCTGGGCGCTGAGGTCAGCGAGCCCACCCCGGTGTTCTGTGCGCAGTCGGAGGTCGGTAACGATGCGAACAGCGAGAGGGTCGCAGCCGACGCTGGCGAGATGTTCACGGAGCAGATCGGTGGCTCGACTGACGTTGCCGGCGGCCGCGGTGCGAACCACTTCGATGTGATGGCGTTCCCAGCTCATGGGGCGACCACCGGTGGGACCTGGAGGTGCTCCGGTCATGGCGGCGAGATCGGCGACGGCGAGCCCGAAGCCCGGATCGGCTATGACCGCGCGACGGAGCGCCTTTATGGTGTCGGACGCATCAACGGCCTGTTGCGCTTGGCGATATAAGGAGGCGGCGTTGAGGTTGGCAGTGACCACCCGGCCGTGGTCCTCGACCGCAGGACCAGGATGGGCTGACTGGCCACGGCGGGTATTGGGTCGTTCTGGGTCACGATGCATGACTATCAGGTTGCGCTTGTGACCTGAGACCGCCCTGAGGTGGTGCTGAGGTGCCAGGACCAAGGCTCGGGATGGCCTGGTCGAAGAGAACTCGAGCTGAGGCTTTGCTGGTTCAGGTGTCGGTAGGTGTGAGCCGAGCCGCGAGTGCCACCAGATCTGGCTCGTCTGTGAGGGAGCGATGCGAGAGACCTGAGGCTCGTTGGCGGGCCAACGCGACGAAGTTGTCGGTGTTGCGCTGCGTGGGGTCTGCGATCGCGTTGGCCGCGGCAAGGGCAGAATCGGCGAGCAGCTGGGATTCGGGATCCCCGATTGCCTTTGCGGCTCCGACAGCATCTGCCGCGAAGATGACGGCAGTGGTCGGTTGATCTGCACCGATCGCCCACCAGGCCAGTCCCGCCAGCACCCGGGCTTGGCCGGCGGGAAGGTCGGCGTCCCGGTAACGCTCAGCGGCGGTGTCGAGCAAAACTTCAGCCCGTGCCAGGTCACCAAGGCGACGGGCGACGGCCGCTTGGCCGACCATGGCCTCGGCCGAGAGCCACGGGTTGTAGCAGCACCCGATCGCCTCTTGGTAGAGACGGTCGGCGTCGTTGTCGTTGCCTTGCCTGGCCCGCACGGTGGCCAAAGAGACGAGGCAAAAAGGCAGATAGGGATGCTGCCCGGTAGCACGACACCGCTCCAAAAGCGCTTCGTACGCTCCGGCAGCGCCCTCGAGATCTCCCTTTGCCGCGGCGATTCCGGCCAGAGCGTTCAGCGCGTTGACTACCAGCAAGACTTCACCCGCTGCTTCGAAGCGCGCAATGCTCGAAAGGGCCGCCGCCTCGGCCTCGTCGAGACGCCCGAACGACGCCATGTTCCAGCTGACCAACATGTCGTGGGTGGCGAGCAGCCAGCCGTGCTCATGAGGCCCGAGGAGCATCTGCGTCTCCGCCATGTCGTGTGTGCTGTGTAAAGACCCGTGCCGATCAGGCTCGAGCAGTATCTTCGCCTCCGCCAAGGCCGCCAGCGACCGGTCGAACTGGTGAGCCCGTACCAGTACCGACGCGCCGAGCAGGAGTGCCTCGGCCAGACGAATCGGGTCGCCACGCGGCCTCAAGACGGCAATCGCCTCTTCACATTCAACGAGGCCCGCCGACGGGCTGGACGACATACCGACGCAGTAGCCGTGCCAGACAAGAGCGGTGGCGTGCAGCTCTGCACGACATATTCCGTCGGAGCCCAGCGCGCTGGCCAACCAACGGGCACCTTCGGCGAAATCGGTGTTGATGAACCACAGCCAGGCTATTCCAGAGGCCAAGGAGAGCGCAGCATCGACGTTCCCAGCGGCCAGGTACCAATCGAGAGCGGTCTTCAGATTTCCCAACTCTTGGTTCAGGCGTTCGCTCCACTCCGGCCCGGCGGCACCGCGTAGGCGTTCGTTGGCGTTTTCGGCGAAGCGGCGGTAGTAGGCAGCGTGCCGGGCGCGAACCGTGTCGGCCTCGTCGGAGTCGTCGAGGCGGTTGGTGCCGTACTGCCACAACGTCTGTAGCTGAGTGAACCGGATTTCGCCGGAGACCGGCGCGGTGACAAGCGACTTGTCGACCAGGCGACTCATGACGTCGAGGACGTCAGCCAGCGGGACCTCGGGGTCAGCGCAGACTACCTCGATGGCCTCGAGTTCGCAGCCACCGACGAAGACCGACAGCCGAGTGAACAAGCGCCGCTCGTCATCGAAGAGGAGGTCGTAGCTCCAGTCCACGACGGCACGCAGCGTCTGTTGGCGGGGCAGAGCGGTGCGGGCGCCGCGGGTGAGCAGCGCGAAGCGGTCGTCCAGCCGTTCGGCCAGCGTGGACAGGGGGAGGGCCCGGAGGCGGGCGGCGGCAAGCTCGATGGCAAGGGGCAGTCCGTCGAGTCGTCGGCAGATGCCGTCGATGATCGCTTCGGCCGGGCCGTCGCCTTCGAATCCTGGCTGGACCGCACGAGCACGGTCCACGAAGAGTTCGACGGCAGCTGGC
This sequence comes from uncultured Acidimicrobiaceae bacterium, assembly GCA_963774885.1. Classification (GTDB taxonomy): domain Bacteria; phylum Actinomycetota; class Acidimicrobiia; order Acidimicrobiales; family RAAP-2; genus Bog-756. Next base: position 1,326,010 of record CAVZGQ010000001.1, on the reverse strand, counting down.
GGTGCCAGCCCGGCTATGGGTATGAGGATCTCGCCGGGAACACCCAGTGGCTCGCGGCTGGTGGCCACGAGGCGCAGACCGGGTACCTTTCCGATCAGGGTGTCAGCCAGGCTCGCAGCCTCGTCGATGACGTGTTCACAGTTGTCGAGGACGACCACGAGCGAGCGGCCGGCGAGGTGGCGGGCGATGAGCTCGGCGGTCGATCCAGAGGGCTCGGCGTCACTCAGAGCAGGCCGTAGCGCTCCGAGCGTGCCGGCCGCCGCCGGGGCGACCCCTTCGGGATCGGCGACGCCAGCCAGTTCGATCAGCCAGGTGCCGCCCGGGTGTTGTTCGCGGAAGTGGGCCGCGGCCTCGATTGCCATACGCGTCTTGCCCACCCCACCCGGCCCAATCAGTGTGACCAAGCGGTTGGAGGCAATCGCTTCGTCCACCTGTTCCAGTTCGGCGTCACGTCCGAGAAATCTGCTCAGTGGTTCGGGCAGGTTGCCTGGCACCGACTGCAGCGCAGTTGAATGGGGCGCTGGCCATTGTTCGGCGACGAGGGACGGGTCGTGGTCAAGGACGCGGGTCTCCAACTCGCGCAGGCTCGAGCCCGGGTCGACCCCGAGTTCGTCGACCAGGCGGTCACGTATCTCGGTGTAGGCCCGCAACGCTTCGGCTTGGCGTCCCGCTCGGTAGAGCGCCAGCATGAGCAGCTCCCAAAGGCGCTCGCGTAACGGGTGGTCCCGGCACAGCGCTTCTAGCTCGCCTACCAGCTCGTTGTGATGGCCAAGCTCCAGGTCCGCTTCGATTCGGTACTCGGTTGCCACCAGGGCCAATTCGTTGAGATGGGCCCGCTCGGCGTCGGCGAAGCCGGCATAGGCGAACTCGGACAGCGGCTCGCCGCGCCGCAACCCGAGGGCGTCACCGAGCACGGTGGACGCCCGGGCTACCTCGCCCTCAGTGCTCAGGCGGCGCCCTTCGGCTACCAAGTCCTCGAATCGGGCTGCGTCCAGGTCAGCGGCACTGATATCGAGCGCGTAGCCGGATTCGGTGGTGACGATGGCGGAGGCTCCGAGAGTTCGGCGCAGTTGGACGATCTGGGCCTGCAAGGCGTTCGCCGGCTTCGCTGTCTGCCCGTCGCCCCAGAGCTGGTCGATCAGACGATCGGCGCTGACCGGACTCCCTCGGTTGAGCGCCAGGATTGCCAGGAGGGCCCGTTGCTTGGCGCCACGAACGGGTATCGCCACACCCCCTCTGACCACCTCGAACTCGCCGAAGAGATTCACTTCCACGCTCCCACGGTACGACCGATGACCAAGTGCGGCGTGATTGGGCTGACCCGCCACCTCAGGGCCACGTCAGCGGCACCTCAGGCACCGAGCGCAGGCTGCCTCCAGGACCAAGAACATCGAGGAAAGGAAGCACCATGATCGAGGCAAACCACCTGACCAAGCGCTACGGCAAGACGGTAGCGGTCAACCAGGTCTCCTTTACCGTCAAGCCCGGGCAGGTGACCGGATTCCTCGGGCCCAACGGGGCCGGCAAGTCGACCACCATGCGCATGATCCTGAGCCTGGACACACCGACCTCCGGAGAAGTCCGAGTGGACGGCAAGACTTACTACCAGCTGGCCGACCCGCTCCGCTCGGTCGGGGCCCTCCTGGACGCCGGCGCCATCGTCGGTGGCCGCAGTGCCGCCAACCACCTCACCTGGCTGGCTGACAGCAACGGCATCGCCCGCCGCCGGGTCAGCGAAGTGCTCGGCATCGTGGGCCTGAGCGATGTGGCGGGAAAGCGGGTCGGAACCTTCTCGCTCGGCATGAATCAGCGGCTGGGCATCGCCGCCGCCCTCCTCGGCGACCCCGAGACGGTGATGTTCGACGAGCCGATCAACGGCCTCGACCCCGAGGGCATCCTCTGGATCCGGAACCTGATGAAGTCGCTGGCGTCAGAAGGTCGCACGGTGTTCCTCTCCAGCCATCTGATGAGCGAGATGGCCCAGACTGCCGATCACCTGATCGTGATCGGCAGGGGTCGCATCATCGCCGACGCAGGCACCGATGAGTTCATCAACCGCCACACCGCCCCGAGTGTGCGGGTCCGGGCCCTGGAGCAGAGCAACCTGGGTGAGGCCCTCACCCAACGCGGCGCACTGATCGAGTGCGGATCCGACGGCGCCATGGTCGTGACCGGGATGGACGCTGCCGCTATCGGCGGCACCGCCTCCGCTCACGACATCACCCTCGTCGAGCTGACCCCACTTGGGTCGTCGCTCGAGGAGGCGTATTTCGACTTGACCAAGGATGAAACCGACTACCACGCCGGCCAGCTGGCCGCTTCGAGCAAAGGAATCTGACATGAGCACTGCGACCCACACCATCGATGCGATTCACTTCACACCGCCGGCCCGAAGGGTGCGGACGGCTCCGAGCAGCAGGATTCTCAAGTCGGAGTGGACCAAGCTTCGCACGCTGCCATCCACTTGGCGGACGGCGGTCATGGCGGTCACCATTTCCATCGGCTTGGGGGCCGTTCTCTGCATCTCCCAGGCCAACCAATGGGCCACCATGACCGCCGCAGAGCGAGCCACGTTCGACCCGACGGCCTGTTCGTTGGGGGGATTCTTTCTGGTCGGCGCCGTGCTGCTCGGGGCGCTCGCCGTGCGTGCCGTGACTGCCGAGTACTCGACGGGGATGATCCGGTCCACCTTCACCGCCACGCCCACCCGACGCCTGGTACTGGCAGCCAAGGCCGCGGTCACCGCCGCGTTCGCCTTCCCGGTGGCATTGCTGGCTGCCGTGGTCAGCTTCGAAGTCGGTCAGCAGATCTTCGCCGGCAAGCACCTCCAGGTGTCATTCGGGTCTCCGGGCGTTATCCAAGCGTTGGTGTTCGCTGCCCTGGCAGTGAGCCTCGTCGCCATCATCGGAGTTGGTCTCGGTGCCCTCATCCGACACACAGCAGGGGCAACCACAGCACTGGTGCTGGTTATAGTGGGAGGAGCCGTGCTCGGCCAGTTCCTTCCCGCCAGCCTCCGTCAGTACCTGCCCGGCACCGCGCTTGAGGCCAGCGTCACGGTCAACCATTCGGTGGGCCTTCTGAGGCCAGGAACTGCCATTGTTGTCCTTGGCGTCTATGCCGCAGTCGTCTTGGCCGCAGCATCGATGCGGATGGCGCACCGCGACGCCTGACCCTCAATGAGCCTCGAGTCCCCGAAGGTGCGATGCGCCTTCGGGGACTTGGCGTCGGGGCCGCCACCCCACCTGACGGCGAAGCAATTCTCAACCCGAGTCAGGTGGGCTTCGACCTTTGGAGGCGTCACGACCGAGGAGACCTACGGTTCGATCGTTAGGGGTTTGGTGGCCAGCCTCCTTCGCCTCGCTCGGAGATGTCGTTCGGACCTTGCGAGGGGTCTCGGCGACGCAGGAAGCGCTGCTGTCCGAACTCGCCAACCTTGACCTAGTGCGTTCGCTGCCCGCGATCGGCGTCCCGGTCGTCATGGCCAGGGGCGGCTCGATCGGGTGGCCCCTGGCGAAGCGGCCCAGCGCTACTTCGACCAGTTGATCGCCCCCAGCAAGGAACTGGTCTGGTTCGAGCACTCCGCACACACTCCCCAGCTGGAGGAAGCACAGCTGTTCCGGTCGCTGATGTTGCAAGTCAGAGCCCGTGAGTCTTCCAGAAGGTAAGGCCATACCGGATCTCTTTTGCCACCATCGGCATCAAAAGACCGACATGTAGAGGATCGGTATGCAAACCAACATCCACTCGAGAGAGGAACGCAACGATGAGAAATGACCGAGCTTGGATGCTCTACGGCGCTGCAGGCCACAGCGGCAGCCTCATCGCTCAGCACGCATGCGAGGCCGGGCACCGGCCGCTGCTGGCTGGCCGCAGCGAACTAACCTTGAAGGCACTGGCACGGCGCCTCGACTTGCCGTACCGGGAAGTCGGGCTCGACGACCCGATCGCGTTGCGCGAGTGCCTGTCTGACGTCGACCTGGTGCTCAATGCCGCTGGCCCCTTTCTTCACACCGCAGCGGTGCTAGCCGAGGCCTGTCTCAGTTCGGGATCCCATTACCTGGACATCAGCAACGAACTCCAGGTCTTCCGGACTCATTACGACCTCAACCACCGAGCCGAACAGGCGGCGATCACCCTGATGCCGGGCGTCGGATTCGGGGTTGTTGCCACTAACTGCCTTGCGCGTTCCGTAAGTGACGCAGTCGGCGGCGCCGAAACGCTTGAGGTGGTGGCACGAGTTGCCAGTGCTCAGCCGGGTCCGGGTGTCGCGGCAACGAGGTCGGAGAACATTCCATTCGGAGGTTGGATTCGACGGGGCGGCCAGCTCCAACCCCAGGAGCTGGGACTAGGAATCACTACGCTCTCATTCCCTGATGGTGACCTTCCCATCATGGCGGTCCCGACCGGTGATCTCGAGGCAGCATTTCAGGCCACCAGCGCAGCGAACTTTGTCGCTTACTCCGCGCTCATCGAACCTCCCGACCAGGCGGAGTCTCCCGAATCTCCGCTGTATCGATCATTCGGGTGGGCGCGAGCCGTCGGAGGAGATGGCGCGTCCTCCGAGGCGTGGCTGGAAACGGGGGAGTCCTACCACTACACGTCCAGGATCGCCGTCCGCGCCGTAGAGGAGACGTTGGATCGTGCGTTGGCAGGGGCATTCAGCCCGGCTGCGGCATTCGGATCAGAGTTTGCATTCAGCGTCGAAGGAACAAAGGCGATCGCCCCAGCTCCCCAACTTGCGACGGGACGTTAGAAGGTCCAGGCCCGTCTGACTGCTCGCCGCATCCATCGAACATCCGAGAGGGCTTGGGAGCTGAACGACCCAACCCGCGCGTCGCTCGCCATCACACGCGCGTGTCGGGGAATCCTTGGAGGATTCCCCGACCCAGTTCGGGCGATCAGTGCAGGGCCGGCTCCAGGTGCCCCGTCTCCAGGTGCTCCGTCTCCGGCAGATCCACCGCCGGAGCGGCCGTTCCCCGGGAGGCGGCCCGCTCGGTCCAGATGTCGAGCACGAGCAGACTCAGGTTCGACACGACCGCCGCACCGATGATCGTCGTGATCAATGCCATGAGCCCGCTGGTCGCGTGGAAACCGAGTGCGGCTCCGACCACCGCACCGACAGCCCGCGGCACCGATGCCCTTGGCCCGCATCGCCATCGGCGTGTCGGTGCAGACCCAGCCGGCGTAGACCCCGAGCCAGATCGGCACCGCGACCGAGACCACTGACAGCAGCTGGTCGGGGAGCGCCCGGCTCGGCCAGAACCGCAGTACCAACAGTTCGCCGAGGAACCATCCGCCGAGTCCGAACACGATCGGACCGGCCGAACGGATCCATGCGCCCGTCTTGCGGCCGGTACCGCCTCGGCGGCGGATCCGGATCGCCAAGACCACGAGCCAGATCACTGCCAACAAGGCGAAGCCGATCATAAACCCAAGGATGTCCTTGGCAATCGCTGCCTGCGATTGCGGTGTGGCGAAGCTGACAACGTTCGGGGTGTAGCGGGACGTGTCGACCTGGCCGGTGGCGTAGAACGTGGTCAGCAGCTGCGTGCTGGCTTTCGGCTCGTAGGCGTCGAAGTCGTCCACGTGCCCGAGCCCGGACAGGATGACCTGATGCCCGTTGGAAAGGTGCGGCAGCAGCTCCTTCGTGGCGTTCTGGGCCGGTGTCTCGAAGTCGAGCGTCCCGCCGATGAGCAGCGTCGGGACGCTCGAGTTCTGCACGCTGGTGTACTGGTTCTCGCCCGGGTTGGCCGGCCAGGCGTGAGCCATGCCTCCTGCCCCCCACAAGAACTCCCCGAGGGGATTGCCGATGATCGAGCCCCGGTCCGCGCCGGAGCTGAAGTAGCGCTCGACGGGCTGCGCGTCGGCCATCCCGATGCTTGCCAACTCGCCCCAGGTGAACGACTGGGGGAGGACGACACCGGACAGCCACGAGAGCAGCCACAGGCCGCTCGGATCGCCGTGAGCGGCGGAGATCCACGAGTCGAGGGTCATCGGCCCGGACAGTATCGAACCGCTGTTCGAGTTCGCCTCCGTGAGCCCGAGGAACGTCCCGACCAGGGCGTTGCCCGGCTTGATCGGCAGGGATAACCAACTGCTCGGCATGTCTGCCGCCGTGTGCTTCATGCTGGCGGCGAGGTTGCCGGTGCGGGCGCGGCAGGCAGGCTGCTTCGCGCACAGCGCCGAGTAACGCTCGATCCCCTGATCGATCTCGGCTCCGCTGTAAATGTAGTTTCCGGGCGGGTTGACCCCGATCATCACCGAGCGGTCGACACTGTTCGGGTACCGCCACTGGTAGATCATCCCCAGACGGGTCCCGGCGCTCTCGCTGAGCAGGTCGATGCGCTTGTAGCCGAGCGCGACGCGAGCGGCTTCGATGTCGTCGGCCTGCTCGGCCAGCGTGTAGCCGGCGAGGTCAACGCCGCTTCGCTCAAGCCGCTTCGCGCACGAGGCGAAGGCCTGGGAGTACGCGCTCAGCGACGCTTTGCCGAGGTAGTCATGCGGAGTTCTCCAGCGCCGCCGTCACCTCGGGACAGTTCAGCACCGAAGAGCCGTCGACGCCGCGGTAGCCGACCATGACGACATCGTGCTGGGCGGTCAGGCGGCTCGCTTGGGGGAACGTCATGTTGGTTATGCCCGGGCCGCCGTTGAGATGGAAGATTGGCGCCAGCGGGTGGGATGAGCGAGCCAGGACCCGGGTCACCGGCAGCGCGATCAGGCGCGACCGGGGGTCTGCTCGGTTCTCCGGCACGACCAACGTGCCGCAGTCCGCGGGCATCGCACCCTGCTCGGTCGCGTACGTGCACGGGTGCATGGTCAGCTGGCCGGCGTGTGCCCCCTGAGGGACCGAGACCGTTCCCGGGCTGGACGAAACTCGCAGATAGGTAAGTCCCGTCAATAGGACGATGATCATCAGCAGGGCAGCGATTCGTGCCCAGGTGAATGCCCGTGGTCTTTGGGCCAGCGGTACTGGTTGGTCGACTGCCACGGTCTTGCCGTAGCGCTTGGTCGGGTGGTTTTCCTCGATCATTGTTCTTCCTTTCGTCGACCCTCGTCGTGCCATGTAGCGAACCTAAGGTGCGATCGCGAGATCGGCATCGGCCGGAGGCCGGATTGCGGCTCCTACCATCCGACGATTTCGACTCCTACTTAGGTAGGAGGCGGGAACAGAGGGGGCGGAGTACGTTCAGTGCGTGAGCCGAATCGAACATCTCGCCCGCACCTACTGGTTCGACCTGCTGATCGCGCTGCTGGCGATCGTGGCGATCCTTGACGTGGTGCTCGGAAGCGGCTCGTCCGGAGCTCCGACAACGACGCTGTGGTTCTGCCTTCCCGCGCTCGCGATCCTGGTGCTACCCCTTTTCGCGCGGCGATGGTTTCCGTTTGCCGGACCGGCGGCGTACTGGCTTTTGGCCGCGGGAATCTCGTTCGTCGACCCGCTGCTGATCCCGTACCCCGAGTCCCTCTTCCTGATGGGGCTGGTGGCCGCATTCCTGCTCGGGAACCTTCGGGACGTCCGGCGGGCCGGCCTCGGACTGGCGATCGTGGTCGGCGCTGCGGCGACTCTCATCTACAACATCCCCGGACACTCGGTCAACCAGCTCGTCTTCATTCCCGTCGACTTCGCCGTCGCCTGGGTTGCAGGCCTTGCCGTCCGGGCGCGGGCCGAGCAGGCAGAGGTGGCGGAGTCACATGCGACACAGGCCGAGCAGGAGCGGGATGCAGCGACGCGCGTCGCCGTGGCCGAGGAGCGGGCGCGGATCGCGCGCGAGCTGCACGACATCGTCGCGCACGCCGTCAGCGTGATGGTGCTGCAAGTCGGCGCTGTCAGGCACCAGCTCCCCGACGCGATGGCCGAGGATCGCGATGCCCTCAGGAGTGTCGAGCAGGCCGGGCGCGGCGCGCTGGCGGAGATGCGCCGACTGCTCAGTGTGATGCGCAGTGACGGTGACGGCCTAGAGCTCGCGCCTCAGCCCGGCCTTGACGGCCTCGACTCGTTGATCAAGGAGATCGGCCGCGCCGGGCTGCCCGTCGAGCTGCACCTCGCCGGAGAGCGTTTCCCGCTCCCGCCAGGGATCGACCTCTCCGCGTATCGGATTGTGCAGGAGGGTCTCACCAACGCGCTCAAGCACGCCCGCGCCAGCCACGCGGAGGTCACCGTCCGGTATGCGTCGGACGAGGTAGGGATCGAAGTGTGCGACGACGGCACCGGCGCGACGCCGAGCGACGGCTACGGCCACGGACTGATCGGCATCCGCGAGCGCGTCAGACTCTACGGCGGCGAGATGACCGCAGGCACGACAAACGGCGGCGGGTTCACGCTCAGCACCCGCCTCCCACTCACCCCAGACCGGCCATGACGATCCGAGTCCTCATCGCCGACGACCAGTCCATGGTCCGCGCCGGCTTCCGAATGCTGCTCGCCGGCGAACAAGACATGGAAGTCGTCGCCGAAGCAAGCAACGGACTGGAAGCGGTGGCCATGGCGGCGCGGTTTGACCCGACCGTGATTCTGATGGACATCCGCATGCCAGAGCTCGACGGGCTCCAGGCCACCCGCCGGATCCTTGCCACCGACAACACCGCGCGGATCCTGATCCTCACCACCTTCGGACTCGACGAATACATCTACGAAGCACTCAGCGCCGGCGCGAGCGGATTCGTGCTCAAAGACGACCCCCCCGAACAGCTGATCGAGGCGGTCCGCACCGTCGCCGCTGGAGACGCGCTCCTCTCACCCGCGATCACCAAACGCGTGATCAAGCAATTCACCCGCATCCCTCGCCACGAGCCGCCGAAAGAACTCGACGAGCTCACCGCACGCGAGCAAGACATCCTCCGGCTCATCGCCCGCGGCCTGTCCAACGCAGAGATCGGCGCGGAGCTCTACATCAGCGAGACGACCGTCAAGACCCACGTCACGCACATCCTCCAGAAACTCGGCCTCCGCGACCGCGTCCAAGTCGTCGTGCTCGCATACCAGACCGGGCTCGTATCGGGAGCCACGCCCACCTAAGCCTCACAGGGGGCCCGCAAGCGCGACTGCCGCCGTTCTGTCGATCCCGCGGCGCAGGGCGCATACCCCGGTAGTTCACCAGCACCAAAGGTCTCTCAAGTCCAAGTGTTAGACCAGGACAGCGGAAAGTCCCTGTCCGCTCCCCCGGAGGTATCGGATGTCAGTCGCCACCGACGTGTGGATCGATGTCCACGATGAGCGAGAGTCCTTGCTTGGGCTGCTTGAGACGCTCACCCCGTTTGAGTGGAATATGCAATCCCTGTGCGCTGAGTGGCGGGTCCGTGACGTGGTTGGTCACTTGATCAGCGAGACCACGATGTCAATCCCCAAGCTCATTGTGGGCACGGTCGGATCAGGGCTCCGAATCAACAAGTTCATTGCCGCCGACGCTTGTCGCAAAGGCAGCTCGACAGAGCCGGAACTGATCGATGCCTTCAGGGCTGTGGTGCCTACACGTACCCACCTTCCTGGCCTCTCGTCGATGTCGATGCTCGAAGGCATCATCATCCACTCGCTCGATATCAGGCGGCCGCTGCATCGAGGCCACACAATCCCTGAGAGCCGGATGGTTCTGGTGGCCTCGGATCTCCTGTCCAGCCGTTTCTTTGTCGGCCAAAAGCTCTTCGCTGGTCTTCGAGTGATGGCGACCGATGCTGATTGGTCGTCCGGGGAGGGCAAGGAGGTCAACGGACCTATCGAGGCATTCGTCCTTGCCATGAGCGGGAGGGTCGCTGGCCTCGATGACTTGCAAGGGGAAGGAATGGACTCGGTGCGCCAGCGGGCGGAAACCGTCTAGAACGAGAGGAGACTGAGTGCCCGGTGTCGCTGGGGTGCCCCCGAACAATGATGGGTGGGGCACTCTCCGGACAGAGGTGTTGACAGCTGCTTACCGACGCGGGCAGCTCCCTTTGCGCACCGCCGCTTGGGGGGTTCGAACGTTTGCACTGCCCTCGAGTGAGAAACGCCAATGAAATACTGGTCCTGAACAGGGAAAACATCTCGTAGAACCTTGTATTTCCTACAATATCGGTGGAGGTTATGGGACTATGTTCGAACCCCTCCTGGCTCGCTGACCTGGGGAAATGCGGCAGCAAAGTCTGGCACGACCCAATTCCGGTGCTGCGGGCTCGCTCGCAAGGTCGGCGAGTGAAGTGATGGGACTATGTTCGAACCCCTGCCGGAGTGCCGCCTGCGTCGAACGCGATGTGCTTGCCGAGATGTGGGACTCAGCAGGGTCGGAGGGCTCAACCTCGAGAGTGCCCTCGATTGTCCTCACGGATGGCACTCGGGGGTAGGCCTCGGGCCCTAGGAACTCCCGATCCGTGACCGTACCTGCGAGAGCTCAATCGGGCGTCGGGAGGTACTCAACACCCGTGAGACCCTGGCGTCGGATGGTCGCGCGATGTTCTCTTCAGGGGGTGGGTTGGGGCCGGTTACCTGGTGGCGCGCCAGCTCGAGCCGGAGTTCGGCAAGGCGCGTCTGGTCGGACGCTTGGGGGCTCTGAGCGGTGGCCGTGAACGGACGGCTGTCGGCTCGACCAACGAGGGGGGCGGCGGGTGGGTGTTACCGGACGGTACCGCCGTGGCAGGTGTTTGACTTGCGCCGCTCCCGGAGCGGGTTCCTCAACTGGGACGCCTGTGGCGAGGGTGACACACCGCCGACATCACAGGCGGACGAACACGTCCTCGCCCTCGACTTCGACGCGATATGTCGTCAGCGGCGAGGGCTTTCTGCCCAATGCGATGAGCCGGTGCGACCACCCTGGCATGTTCCGCCCCGCGAACCCCGGCGTCCAGTCCCGGTTCTCGCCGGTACACAGGTCGAAGCGAGAGTTGTGCCAGGGACACTGCACCTCGCCGTCGGAGAACCGCATGCCACCCGGTCCGGTGGTAAGTGAGAAACCGAGATGGGGGCAGCGGTTACGCGCGGCGTACAGCACTTCGCCCACCAGGCCGACAATGACTATGGTGCCGCCTGCATCCAGGCTATGCAGCCGTCCGTCTGCGAGCTCCGAGAATGTGCCGACCCTGACCCGCGCCATGATCTGCCTCCCTCTCCTCCTATCTTCCTACCACGGGGCGCCAGAAACCGCGGCGGGCAGTAGCCCATTGACCGCGAGGATGTCCAAGTGTGTCGCAACGCGATCGGGCGCTGGGTAGTGGCGATGTTGTTGGGGGCTGCCGTCAGGAAACTCCGTCCGTCGCCGTTGGCAGCCAGGCGACGGTCGCTCGAGCAGCGGAAAGCGCCTCGGCCTCCGTCTCAAATTCCCTACCAGAGTCGTAGGCGACGGGCGTCCACGCGCCCATGTCCTCCGGGTCACGCCGGAACTCCTCGAATCTGAACGTTCCGTCGGGACGGACGAAGATATCGACGCAGCGATCAACAGCAGAGGTTGATGGACTGGACAGGACGGACCAGGACGAATCCAAACGTGCTGACACCGCCGCCAGGTTAAATTGCCGGTCTCAATGCCGCGCCCGCACGGGGATCGGTCACAGGCTTACGCAGCTATCTCCGTACGGGGACCGGGGCGATGGAGTCACCCGGATCGATGTCACTGCAGCCGTCTTGGACGGGCACACCCTCGAAGCGCTGGGTTAGGAAGGCCTGAGCCTGCTCCAAGAAGGGCTGCCCGGCTTGGACGTGGCTCAGCCCAGGGTAGAGGTGGAACTCAACTGGGACACCACGGCGACAGTAGGTGTAGGCGAGCTGTTGAACGTCCTTGGTGACCATGACTCCGTCACCGATCGAGTCCGAGAGGCCATTCCCGATGAATACTGGGGCACGAGGGGTGCCCGTTCGGCTCATGATCAAACGGTCGAGAATGTCAACAAAGAGCGGCACCTTTGTGAAGTCCTGATACTGAGGCTTGAACATCTGCTTGATCGTGAGTCCAGTGAAATCACCGACACATTGGGTCTGATCGGCCTTCACGACGGCGATTCCCTGGGGCGTGAGGAAATTGTCGATGTCGTGGATGTTGAACCCCCGAACCAAGCCCACCATTAGAGCCCCGATGACCCAGGTCCAACTCGAACTCGGATTGTCGACGTAGGCAATGTTGTGGAATGGGTCGACGGGCATGCCGCCTTCGGCCACGCCCACGATGTCGAGGGCGCGGGCGTAGGCGTGGGCAAGCTCCGAGGCGAACTCCGTAGCGATGGAACCGCCTGAGTAGCCGAGCATTCCGACTGGGGTGGAAGCCTCGGGTACGCCGAGCCACTTCTCAGCCGCCCGGATGGCATCGAGGGTCTCATAGCCGCTCTGCTGGCCGGCCCCGTAGGCGAGATCCTCCCCTTCATAGTCCGAGGTGACCACGTTGTAGCCGGCGGCGGCGTATTGGAGTGGAATGGGGGCGGGCAACGTCTCGTGCTGCATGACCAGCGGGAAGGTGTAGCTGGGTTCACACTGCGCCCCCAGGGCATCGTAAGCGGCTTGGTAGGAGACCAATGGAGCGGTGGCCGACGGCGCTTTGTCCAGAGGATGGACCACGGTGGCCACCGATACGGTTCTGTGATCGAGCTCATCGGTGGTGACGTAGAGGAGTTGGGTCACCTTGACCGGCGTGAGCACCTCGGCTCCGCTATCGGTGACCGAACGGGTTCGCAGCACCGTGCCGGGCGCGTCGTGGCCAAGTGATCCCCTCCAGCGATAGAAGGGATCGGCCGTGGGCACCAAACGGCCCTGGGCCGCAGCGCTGGCCGCTCGGACTTGCGTACCAACGTCGGCCGGTCCGTTAGTGGTGGTGCTGGACACCGAGCCGCCGCCACAGCCCCCAACGGCGACGCCGACGGTGAGGACTCCGGCCATCGCCACGTTGCGTCGAAGTCGCCGACCTCTAACAGGGGTTCTAGACACCTGATTGTATTTCTGGGGCCGGGGCCGCAACCTGTCGGAAGCCGGCAGGAACCGTGACGTTGAGAGTCGCCGCGTTGGTGGGTGTGGCCGGCAGCCAGGTAAAAGTCGCCTGTTCGGCCAGATGGCCGCTCGATGTCGACTGGATCGGCAGGTACGTCGCCGCGTTCACCCATAGAGTCATCAGTTGCGTCACTGGATGCAGCCCCGTGGTTGCCGACATTGACACGAGCTTCAGCGAAGCTTGCCCATCGAGGATGGCGTGGCCGTCGACTGTGTAGTGGCCTGCGGCCAGATCATGCTCAATGGTCTGAGGGGTCAGTGGCTCACAAGCCACGCCCTCGGAACTGCGGCTCCACCATTCCCGAAGGTCGTGGTTGATGAAGACAGCGTTCCCTTGCTCGACGAAGATCGTCACAGAGGGCCGATCGTTGAGCGACGTGTCCGTGCGGCAGGCCCCAGTGGACAGGTCAACCCACGAGGTCGTGGACAGCGGGGTCCCAGGTTCCGACGAGTGGACCTCTTCGATGTCGTTGCCAGTGTTGGCCAGCGTCCGCGTGATGGCCATGAGTACGGCCGACGTGGCAACTGATGGGGGTGGGGACGGGGAGGAACGAGGAACCAAGATCGCCGCGACGACCGCAGCGGCTGCCGCCCCGGTGATCGCAAGGAACCAGCCTTTGTGCCGAATACGCCCGCGTCCTGAGCATGTACGTCCTTCGTCCGCCAGCGCCATCGAGCGGAGAAGGGCATCGTGCTGACGAGCCCGGACCTCCTCCGACGGAAGTGGCGTCTCCGGTTCGAGCTGTTGCACGAGATCAGCGATTCGGTCCATTGCTACTCCTTTGCCTTCAGATGCGCTTCTTGCGAGTCGCCGACCTGGTTGACCAGCGTCGTTTCGAGACGTTGGCGAAGTCGGCTCAGTCGGGAACGCACTGTCCCAACGGGAACCCCTAGAGCAGTTGCCACTTCGACGTAGCTCAATCCATCCCAGACATGGAGGAACAAGGCATCCACGTCTTCTTGAGGCTCGGCGACAAGGAAGCGGGCGAGCCGTGCGAGCTCCGCGCGCGCCTCGGCGTTCCTGGGGACTTGGTCTTCCTCGCTCAGCGTCCCAGTTCGTGCCAAGGCTCGTAATCTGGCGTAGGCGCGATCCTCGGCCGCCTTCGCACGGATCGCGTCGCGCACCAGGTTCAGGGCGATACGGAACAACCACGGAAGTGCATTGGGCTGGCCTAGGTCATACGAGCGGCGGGCCTCGAACGCTCGTCGGAACGTCTCGCCAGCGATGTCCTCGGCCAGGTCGCCCCCGACCCGCCGGGCGCAGAACCGGTAGACAGTGCCAAAGTGACGGTCGAAGAGGCGACCGAACGATGTCGAATCGTTCTGAGCTGCCTGGATCAGCGCTGCGTCGTTTTCGCCTTCTTCTGCCATCACCCTGTCTTACGCATCAGGCGGTCGAAAGTTCCACCTTTTTTCGGCTAGTGACCGTTGCGACCGAGGACGACACCGTCTATGCGCCCGGACCCAGTGGAACCACCTTCCCAGAGCACTAGCACTATGAATCCCGCACCGTGTCATAGGTCGGCAAAGGAATGTTAGAAGACTTCTCCATCAGCGCCTTTGAGTGACTCGACGGCATTCCTCCGCGAGGGCCGACGATCGGTCGCAAGCTCTCGAGTCTGGAGATGCTCAACGACCCATCCACCTGTTGGGCATGAACCCTTTGCTGCAGGCAAGAGTTACCTGGCGGGAAACCTTGATCGGTGACGTCGGGGTGCCATCGCAAAAAGGGAACGAACCCCACGGAGGAGTGACCCAGTATTCTGACCGAGTCGGGTCCGTCGAGCGAGGTTCCGCCACCTTGCTCCGGACCCCGACTTTCGTTCGGAACCGATCGGCCTGCGATCTCGAGGTCTGCTCGCTCGCCGATCGACACGCGAGAAGCCGGAGTACCGACGCCGACCAGGGTCCCGCCCCTCCTCGAAGCTCATGTCCTCATTCGGAACTGGCCACTGATCTGATCATCGGGCGTCAACGGTGGCGGTGTTGGTGTCGTCAGCGGGCAGCGGCGGGGTGATCTTCCACTCCGCCAGCTCGACGACCACGCCGGCGGGTCCGTCGAGAAAGACCAACCGTCGGTCGTGGAAGTCCATCACGATGTTCCTCGGGGTGTGGCCGAGGGCGGCGAAGCGCCCGAGGGTGTTGTCGAGATCGTCCACCCGGAAGCAGACGTGGTTGAATCCGGACCGGGCGAGGTAGCCCGATCGTTCGTCGATCTCCACGATCGGATGGTGGAAGCGCAGGAGCTGAATCTCCTGGCGCACGGGGGCGCCACGGAGCACGAGAGTCACGTGGTCCGACTCCCACCCGGGTATCCCCATGAACTCGGCCATGGTCTCGCCGGACGCCACGACCGCATTGTCGCGGACGAAGCCGAGGATGCCCAAGAACTGTTCGGCCTCCTCAAGGTCGGTAACGACGAGGGTCAGGTGATCGAATCCAGGGGGTATGGCAACTCTCCTTCTTCTTCAGGCGCGTTCGGGTCGATTGGCGGCCCGGGCGATGAGCTCGTTGCACGGACGGTCCGGATCGAGGAGCTTGGCGGCCTGCTCATCCCCGCTCACCGGCAGGTCTGAGGGGTCCAAGGCTCCGACCTGGACGAGGAGTGACGCCTGGTCCCAGTAGATGCGCTCGTAAGCCACCTTGCCGTCCTCGAAGCCGGCCACCACGACGACCGGCAGGCGGACGAGCTTCCCAGTCGGCGCCACGCCAGGAAGAAAGGTGTCCATCACCCGGTCGTGGGTGAAGTGCATCACCATCTCATCCACCACCCGGTCCGTCCCGACCGTGCGAGATATCTGGGTGATGGCCACGTCCTCGGGCCAGTGCCCAATGAAGTGATCGTTGTAGAAGCGCCGTACCTCGGCGGCGCCTACCCCTCCGGCCAGGGTCGGTAGATGAGTAACGGAGGGTCCGTCGATCATGGTGGCCATGGTGGCCTCAAGATCCTTCGTCTCGAACTCGCTGGCCACGTGCGTATCGAACACCGCCCCCAGATCTGAACCGGCCGGTTCGCTTGCCATATCGCCCTCCTTCTGACGCAAGGAAATCCGCCAGGAGACTTCGGCATTGCCGGTGTGATGTTAGACCCCGGGCTGTCGGCTGTCCCGTGCGGCCTGGGGACTTGGCGGCCGGCGCTAGCTCTGGACCTTCAGGCTCCGGTTGCTGGAACGGCTTCTCGGGTGATCTATTCACCAGGCTGGGAACCGGGCTTGCCAATTGGTCCAAGTTGCTAATCGGTCTGATCAGTCACCCTGACGAGGAACAGCCACACATTTATGACGCCGCCGAGGAGACTCGCCCCGGCGGGCGGGATGAGCCAGTACAGACCACCACCGGCCTTGAGAAGGAAGGTGAGCCCCGCAACGCTAACGAGCACGGCGGTGGTCGTATTCGGGGGAGAACCTTTCGACGTAAAGGAGGACGCCTTGATCGGAACGACGACCAGCTCGGCGGTCCAAGATGAGCAAGCCTGCACCCGTTACGCTGACACGGAGAGCAGCTCCGAATCTAGATCGGTGATGCCTCCCCCCGATGGCGTTGCGTCCCCGACCACCGGATGGGTGGGGCACAGTCCGGCCAGGATTCTCGACAGCCGCTTGCCGACGCGAGCAGTGCCACCTGCTTCTGAGCACCGCTGAGCGGGGTCCAAGCGTCGGCGCTGTCCTCGAATGGAAAGTGCCAACGGAACAGCTGCTCTGAACAGGGAGAACCGTCCCGTGAGAAACGTTGTATTTCCTACATCATCGGTGGAGCTGAGCGGACTCTTCGCGAACCCCGGCCCAGCCTCATTTATGCAGGTCATCCTGCCAATTGTCAAGGTCCTGGGTTCAGGTGAGGGCAAGGCAGCGCCGAATTCCCAGGCCCCGGAACACAGGCATCATGTCCACCTATCAGAGCAGCAGATGGATGACCTCGCGGGCAGCTACAGGTCTGGAGCCACAACCAAGGAGCTAGCTGCTATCTACGGGATTCACCACACGACGGTCTCCACTTATCTCAAACGCCGTGGCGTAGCCCTCCGGTACAAGGCAATGAGCACTGAGCAGATCGACTTGGCCAAGCATCTCTACGAATCAGGCCATTCGCTGGCCGATGTTGCCAATCGGCTCGGACCCTCCCACAACACCGTCCGCCGAGAGCTCATGGCGGAGGGAGTTGCTATGAGGGATTCGCATGGTCATGACCGTCATTGAACCATTTCGAGGAACAACTTCAGATTCTGGGGTTCTTTGTGTTGTCGCTCCATCGAACTGGACGTAATACGTTTGGCCAGCTCTGAGCAGCACCTCGGAGAATGGAATATCCACATATTCGTACTACGGACTGGCCTTTTGATATCACCTCGTACTTGTGCCGCTACCAGCGCTGCACACTCAGGTAGGCGTCGGCGACTATCTGGACAGTCAGCCGCTGCCCCGTCACTATTACGCTTCCCCACTCGACTGAACTGTATTGCTGCGAACCAAGTTGATTGGCGGGTTAGGGTCACTCTTCGCACTCCCACGCAACCTCGGGAGGCCCAGTCGAACTGATGATTCAGCTAACAAGTCCAGAACTGCGGAATATCCTTTGCAGCCCCGTGTACGACGGCCATTGACTTCAGAGATGAAAGTGTCTACGCCTTGGTGAAGGTGAGCGCAATGCCCACCTCGGCTCCGGCGGTCACTATCCCTATGCTTCCTTCGGCGGAAATCGATAGCGAAACTTCGATCTCAGACAGTTTGTAGCCATTGCGTGGCCCACTGTCAATCTTCGAGAGGATGGCGTCAATTTGTGGTTGGACTCGGTCAAGTTCGCCTTCGACCTTCACGAGCGAAACATCTTTGCGGTGGACGATCAGATTCCGGAGGTACTCGACTGGCCCCGCCTCATGGATCACGTGATCCTCGGCCGATGCTGGTGCTTCGGACACGACGATCAGCGATAGTTGGTCCGGCTTGGTCGGTTCAGTTGTCATGATTTCCTCCGAGTGGGCGTCTTGGAGTGCCTACGATGATCGTTTGAGCCTTCCACATGATTCGCCTTACGGCTGAACTGAGCCCACGCGACAATGGCCGTACGTGGCGATCTCCGTCGAGCGCTAGTTGTCCAGCAGCCGCGGCTGCAGCGTAGTAGGCAAGCTTTTGATTGGGGTGACGATTGATTAGCGGTCGATAGTGACGAGCGATCTCATTGAGCGACCGCCGCAGTTCCTCCTCGACCTCACCCAGTGAGCTTCCTTTCCCCAACAGTGCTAGTGGATTGATGATCGTGTCCCCATAGAGAGACGCGTCCGGACCCAGCCAGAGGAGCAGGACGTTCCAACCTAGGTGAGCCCTGACGCCCGCCTGAATCGCCGCCGGACCCAGTTCCAGCCCGGCTTCACAGGCCACCGACACAATCGTCTTTCCAATCGCTTTCGAAAAGTCATCCATTTCGATCAATGGATGCCTGTCGGTTCCGAGTAGCGCCGATTCGGACCCGTGACCGAAAAAGAACAGGAGTGCCGACGGTCCTCTCAGAGCGGCTTCGGACGTATTCCTGTCACATGGTGTCGCAACTGTCACGTTTTCGCTAGTTGAGTATCCGTCGGACTCGAGATGCGTTCGCAATTGGGCGCCCCACCCGGCGAGCTCCGTCGCTGGAGAATCTCCTCCAGGGCAGATATATGCGACCTCAGACACCCAATTCTCGTTCCCCCGCCGGCTCCGGCGGCGGCTCGTTGTCCGATTGTTCCAAGTCCTGGGCAACCACTTCAAGAGAGGTTCGTCGGATGCTGTACTCCAAAATCGCGAGGATCCTCCTGCCGAGCCAGTCATTTTCCTGAATTTGAGATCAAGATGTCCTGGGGCGAGAAGCTAGTTACTCCGTCGGCTTCTTGGCGAGCAATATGGAAAACAGGATCGTCAGGGTCGGGATGCTGGAACAGCCAAGTGCTCATCGCCTGCATAAGCCGCGATCGCTCGGAGTCAGTGAGCACATTGCGATGTTACCGTCCGAGTGGCTCATGGTCGATGACGACCCGATGGACCCGAATCGTCCACGCACTGGGCGACCTCAGACCGCCAAATGTGGGGCACTGAATCACCTGACGAACCTGGGGGTGCCGGGTGGGGGATTACCATATGGTGACGGTTCAGTCTTCGCCGAGCGGCACCCCGGTCAGATTGCAGAGTCCCCGTGACGAGAGTCTCAGACACATTCCTGGCCTCGGTGGTGTTCTTCTACCGGTCCGAGGAGGAGGCGAACAAGGCTGTCGGTCCTGGTGGTGGCAGTGGGTTCATCTTGGGGGTCAAGTACGCGGTTCCAGTGCGGCGCTGGCACTACTACCTGGTGACGAACAAGCACGTCATCAATCACGAGGCCCTCGTCGCCCGCGTCAAAGTTGGATACGCGGGAGCGGAGATTTGGCCAACTGTGGACGAGGCATGGGAAAAGCATCCCCATGCCGATCTAGCTCTGTGCGCCTTCGATCCTCCTGAGGAGTGGAACTTTGCCTGTATCGATTCCGGTTCCCTTCTCACTTCGGAACAGGAGCGGGAGTGGGGTATCGGCGTCGGTGACGAGACTTTTGTGGCTGCACGGCTTGTCGGGTTTGAGGGTCGTCTGTGGAACCAGCCCGTTCTTCACACGGGCGTGATTTCCATGATGAGGGGCGACCCCGTTCTCAATCCTGAAACGAAGCAAGAAGAACGGGGATATCTCATTGAGAGCCATTCGCGCAGCGGATTCAGCGGGAGTCCAGTTTTCGGGTGGATTTCGCCAAAGCAGGTGCAGCTTGGGGGTCCAGACCGCAGCGGCTTAGGCGAGATCGGATATTTGCTCGGCGTCTTGTGGGGATATCTGTATGAACCGCGACCTATTCTGGCGAAGGACGGCAAACCGATTAGGACGGCAGACGGGATACCGACGAAGGCGTACGTAGACTTCCCGCGGGGCTTGGCTGGTGTTGTCCCAGCGGTTGATTTGATGCGGTTACTCAACCTGAGGAGATTCATGGACAAGCGCATCGATGACGAGAACGACTGGGCTGGGAGACATCCAGACCCAGAGACCCGCGTGGGCCCTGCCTTCGAGGAGCCCGAGGACACGATCGACAAGACCACGGGCCTAATGGGCAAGCCGCTCAAGAGGCCGAAGGAAGATGCGGACGAGGTTCACCGGAATCATCCGACATGATGGGGCTGGTGCTCGGCGGTGCCGCGCTACAGGTATTTGGACTAGGCATCGTCGTGCGCGAGATCGTGCAAAACCGAAAGGATGCCAAGGATGTCCTGATCCCGGGCGAGTTCCCGGTGAATCATGGGATTGACTTCAAGGGGGCCGTTTCACTAGAGACGAAACAGACGGCGGCGGACGTGGCTCGGCTCCAGGGTTGGCTCAGTACCCGCATTGTTGGCGGAGTTCGCAGCAAGCTATGGGGTGCGGTACTAACCGCGGTCGGGATCGTCCTTACGTTGGTCGGCGCTCTATGAGAGCCGTCAGCCTTGACTCGTCAACTGCTTGTAGATGAGCCGTAGTCTTGGCGTCCCAGCCATAGCGGCCCGCATCCGCCCCAGGTCGTCGGTGCCCCGGTGGTTGTAGGCGAAGGTGCCTCGGTGACGTAGCGGCCCAGGTGGCCGGCCGAGACGCGAATCTGGGTGATCTTGATGCCTCGCTTGAGGAGTGCTGTCGTTTTAATACCCCCATTGTCTCAAAGGGGTGTGACAATTCACTGCTCTAAAAGGACCGGGGCTCCACCTAGGCGTGAATCGGCCCGGGTTTCATAGAGACTCGGTTGTCTGTGAAGCCACCAGTTCTGCTGGGTCGATCTGACGGTAGTAGTTCTCTTCCATCTCCGCCGGCGGGATCTTGCCGATCTCGTTGTGGATGCGACGGTTGTTGAACCAGTCGACGTAGGTGAGGGTGGCCCATTCGACATGTTCGACGTTCCGCCAGGGACCACGGCGGTGGATCAGCTCAGTCTTGTAGAGGCCGTTGAAGCTCTCGGCCAGGGCATTGTCGTAGGAGTCGCCCCGACTGCCAACCGAGTTAACGACGCCGGCTTCGGCCAGTCGCTCGGTGTAGCGGATCGAGAGGTATTGCACTCCTCGGTCGCTGTGGTGAATGAGACCATCGAGGCCGTCCTCCTTTCGTCCGTGAATGGCCATCTCCAGAGCGTCGATGGCCAGATCGCTGCGAAGCGAGGTGGAGGTCTGCCAGCCGACGACGTAGCGGCTGAAGACGTCGACTACGAAGGCGACGTACACCCATCCGGTGTGGGTCTTCACGTAGGTCAGGTCGGCCACCCACACTTGGTTCGGTCGGTCGGCCTCGAACTTCCGGTCGACCAGATCAGCCGGACGGTCGAGGGTGTCATCACCGATGGTGGTCCGCTTCCACAGGCGACCACGCCGTGCTCCCTCGAGGCCCAGATCACGCATCAGCCGCTCCACGGTGCAGCGGGCCACCTTGTGGCCCTCCCGGTTAAGCTGGGTCCAGACCTTGTCGGCTCCGTAGACGTCGAAGTTCTCGCACCGGACCCGCTTGATCTGGATCTTCAGCTGCTGGTCCCGGGTGCGACGGGCACACATCGGCCGGTGCCGGGCGGCGTAATACGTGGCGGGAGCGAACTGCAGCGTCGTGCAGATCGGCTCGACTCCCCATCGACCTTTTCGGGCATCGATGTAGCGGACTACTTCTTCGTTCGACCGTCGAGCTCGGTCGCGAAGAAAATCGAGGCATCCTTCAGGATCTCGTTGGCCCGCCGCAGCTCCCGGTTCTCCTTCTCGAGATCCTTCAGCTTCTGGCGTTCGTCGGTAGTGAGCCCGGGCCGGAGACCTCCATCGACCTGGGCTCTTCGAACCCAGACCCGGAGGGTCTCCGGGGTCATGCCGAGCTTGACGGCCACCGAGGTCATCGCTGCCCATTCCGAGGGGTACTCGTCTCGGTGCTCGACGACCATCCTGACGGCCCGCTCACGGACCTCCGGGGAGTATCGGGTGTTCCTTGGCATTGCTCCATCCTCTCAAGGGAAGGAGCCTCCAGGATTCCCGGGCCGATTCAGTCCATGTCTTGTGGATTCGGCTCACTTCGGACGGCGCTCGCCTCGGTCTGCCACCACTGACGCCGTCAAGTCCACCGACGGATGTGTCGTCGCTGCGATTGGCTAGGTAGGAAAAGATGCCGGGACGGTAGTAGTTCCGCAGCCATGCCGATGGGAGATAGCTCTTCCGATCACCCTTGAACAGTTGATATGTGTACCTCGAAGGCTTACAATATTTAGCAATGGATGATCAAACGAAGCAATCAATATCCGGCGATCGATACGCTGGGATGCAGCTTGCCATTAACGAGGCGCTTGTTGGTCTGAATGAGGGTGGTATTCCGATTGGAGCGACCTTGGTAAAGGCCGGACGCGTCATCGGAAGTGGACATAACCAAAGGATTCAACGCCAGAATCCGATATTGCATGCCGAGATAGATTGCCTTGAGAATGCAGGACGCATAGGAAACTATCGCGAAACGGTTCTTTACTCGACGCTAATGCCTTGCTACCTGTGTGCAGGAGCAATTGTTCAGTTCGGTATCCCTACAGTTGTCGTTGGCGAGAATAAGAACTTCCAAGGGGCAGTCAACTTTCTGAACGAACATGGCGTGGAGGTAGTCATTCTAAACCAACCTAAGTGTATTGCGCTCATGCGGGATTTTATCCGGAATAATATGGAACTGTGGAATGAGGACATCGGCATTTCTGTCGGTTCTCATCTACAGAAAGCTTTGTGACGCATCAACTCTGGATATATTGGTTTAGCCGTGCCCTATTAATTGGACATTCATCTGCTGGGACAAACGGATATTGTTGCCAACAGATTTGTCGAAGATGCTCAGTCGTTGGTGACTTACGCTGGAGTTCGCCTTTCGAAGACGTTGCCTATGTCCAGTAGGAATAGATCGATAACGAAGGCAATCACATTGGTTGCAAGGAGGGCAGCGAGGACGCCGCTGTTCAGATTGCCGTGTTGACCAATTGCGCCGGGAATGTGCGCCCATCCGAGCGAAGTAACAATAGATGGAACGAACAACACAAATATCATAACTGCGCTTAGTGCTGCCCACTGCCACTTGATCTCGGCAGCTCCACCTGGGCGTTCGAAGCACATAGCTCTTGAACGAATCCCAGGAATCGACGCTTGGATCCGGTCGAGTAAGGGATGACATAAATGCAGGGTCACCTGCGAGATGTACCAGACGATATCGATAGCGTAGAGAAATACGAGCAAATCGAAGAACCCAAAGTGGGCTGATATTGAGGCCGACGGCGAGCAGACAGCTCCGACAAACATCAGGGTGGCGGCCCCGGCGATGATAAAGAGGTAGTCAACAGCCCACAGGCCACCCGACCCTGGCTCGAGCAACTGAGGATTCTGGAGGTACAAGAGATCGCCGATAAAGAAGCGCACCTGGGTTAAGTAGAAAATAAGAAACATGGCGGTGCTCTGAATTGACAGGCCGGAACCGTTGAGCGCTGACTGGAAGGGCCCAATGCTCTCCACAAACGCTACGCTCGCAAGACCGGAAATGAGGAGCTGTGACGCAAGTGCTCGATTTCCCAGAATGAGGTCATGAAACGATGATTGTCGTCCCTCGTGAGACCTGTCGGCCACATGGGGCCCTGAATCACTGCCCGCCGTGGTGGAACTGGCTGCTGGTTCAACTGAATAGATGTTGGAGCATGGGTCTGTGTCGTCAGACGGTAGCCACTCCGTCCTCAACGAGAACAACGGTCTACCCAACACCGACAACACGCGGCGTCTAGCTCTCCTCGGGCCTTCCAGCTGATGTGGCACGCAGCTCTCCCTTTGGCGAGTCCTACGCGAAGTAAACTGCAGCTGAGGATAGTGGAGCGGAAAGCCGGACGGAAGATGGCAGAGCGACCAATCGAAGGTAGCGAGCGAGATGTGCCGAGCAACGTGATCGCTCAGCTCGTGGATCTCCTGCCGGGATCGCGAAATCGGGATTTGTTCGAGAGTATTCTCGATGATTGCGTTGGGCTCGCAGCCGACCAATGCGATCGCGGCAATCTGAAATTGATTGCCAGAGCGGTCCATGAAATGCGGGCGACCTTTGCGGCATTCGCTCCCTACGCCGAAACAAGAAAGGTGACAGTTTTTGGATCGGCGCGTACCCAGACTAACGATCCCCTGTATGAGACGGCCGTGAGAATTGCCAGTTTGTTCGCCGCTGAAGGTTGGATCGTAGTCACTGGTGCTGGCCCGGGAATCATGAGAGCGTGTGTTGAAGGTGCGGGACCGCAAGCGTCCTTAGGCGTTGCCATCGACCTCCCCTGGGAGTCAGTATCTCCTAACGATGACGATCCCAGGGTTGTCATGGCCCGTCAGCTCTTCACGCGCAAGCTGGGGCTTGTCAAGGAAGCGAGCGCGTTGGTCTGTATGCCTGGAGGATTTGGGACCCTTGACGAGATCTTCGAGGTATTGACCTTGGTGACCCGCGGAAAGGGCCAGCTAGCACCGATCTACCTTGTCGAGACCCCGGATACTTCATTCTGGAGCCCCTTACTTACGTTTCTGGAGTCCGATGTTGCGGGTCGCGGCTATCTCGATCCAAGCGAAGTCAGAGTCTTACGCCACATGTCGGACGTTGAATCTGTAGTGGCGGACGCGCACCATTTTTACAGCAACTACGACTCGATGCGCTACCTTGGACCGGACCTGCTTCTTCGCGTTCGAAGGCACCCACAGCCGGCTCTGATCGAGCGGATTCGGTCCGAGTTTGATGATGTGCTCCGTTCACCACGCATAGGAATCTTGACTCCGAGGGATCATTCTCGGCTACTAGGCGACCATCTATTCGGCATTCGATTGGAATTCGACAGGCATTCCTTCGCTCGGTTGTATGAACTCGTTGCCTATCTCAATGCGTCAGAGCTAACAGAGCTAGTCCAAGCGCCCGAGAATAAATACCCATGAGTCCATGCACCAACGGCCAAAGCCCGGTACTCGTAAAGTATCACTGCGTCGCCGCCAGTCATCTGCGGCGGTGTTGGCCGCGTTCATCTTGACTAATGGCCCACCGGACGTGAAACACATTCCCGGCGCACTGTGGGGTCTAGTCGGTTTGGACTCGAATGAAATCGAGAGGATCGATGACGTTCTGATCAAACGAGGATATCGGTCGCTCACGTGGGATAACTATCAAGCCTCTGCGGAGGGATCTGATGCAGAATCCTATTTGCTGAGCAAACAGTCCTTTTTGATGGTTTGCAATCGCTTTGTCGTGTCTCTTTCGTCTATGGAGGCCGTATCATTTCTGTCGAGACTACTGGCAACGGCTATCGAAGACGGGCGAAACAAATCTGATTTCGGGATAGTTGTCTTATCGCGCTCGTTGGGACTTCAGCTTGACCAACTGGCTGGCGCGGAGGACGTCGAGGGCCTCCGACGGCTGCGGACCGACGGCGTTTTAGTGATGTGTGACAACATCGAGTGCGTTGTGAGATCAGTCGGAGGCAAGGGAGATCTATCCGGATAGTGTCCGTGGCACGGGCAACATCACATCACTGTCCGTTCCGCCGCAGTAGCAGTTTCGTCAACCACAGAGCCCCCCTGCCCTTTCAAGCAAGCTTGGAGCGGACCAACCGAAAATGTGGGCCAGGGTGCCCTCATTGGGGCCACGTTTGCCGGCGATCGGCGGTTGAGCATGTTACCCGGGTTGCGATTCGTGATCGCGCTGAGTCTGGCTGTCAGGCACCTATCCCTTCGAACATCTCATGGACGAAAATGATCAATCAGACGAACTACGCATCGAAATCGATCGACGATTGGCAAGTGGATTTCCATACGGTATATGGAGGTGTTGACTCGAAGCGCCGCCCAACTGAGATATGGCTGATGCTGGTTGAGGATGCAAGTCAAGTAGCCGAAGCTGTTCGACTTGGTCATTATCCGGAGGCGTTAAAGCGGTTGTCTCACGTAACTTGCTGGGCTTGCAGTTTTGCATCTCGCCTCCAGGACAAGAGTGATCTCGAGGTTCGAACGAGAAATTCGATTCAAAAGATGATTTGGTACAAATATCCCAATCTTTGTAGTACATGTGCGCAACCTCGTTGCATATGTTCGGTGCGACGAGCAGAAATAGAAGAGATGACTTCAGAGGAAAAGCAACGACTTAAGGATAGCAACCAAGTTGCACTTACCACCGCTCGATCCAGGCGGCAAGAAATTCCGAAGAGCTTAGACAAACTCCAAGACATGTTTGGGTTTATCTACCAGGGCGCGCATTACTCGATAAGTTTGGAAGCCATAGCCTTTCATTTTATGGAGGAAGTCGGAGAAGTCGCAACTTGCATTCGGCAGCTGAGAACTCTCAATCAAACAGCGAAGCTCAAGAGGCTGTCACCTTCTCAAGAGCGGAAAAGAGTTGATAATATCGAGTACTGGCGACAGGAACTAGAAGATGAGATAGCGGACGTGATGAGCTGGTGTTTTTCACTTACAGCAAAGTTAGATTACATCCTTGGAGCCGGTTCGATGTTTTTGAGCGATGAGCTTCATCCTCGCCGCAGAAGGGGAAGGAGCCAATCAGTTGGCCTTCGCCTCTCAAAGACGTTATGGGACGAGTATCGGGCCGATGATTTCGATGGGCTCTGGTGCCCGCAATGTAAGCAGCGTGTGTGCCAATGCAACGTAGTTCCGCTTTAGCGACAGTCTGATCCGGAGCTGCGCGCCGTCTCGTGAATTGGCTAGTAGAAGGTGTCGGACTGCCCCGTTAGAGGTTGTTCTCAATGAACGCAAGGCGAAGGATCTTTGTAATTAGTGGTCCGACGTGCGCGGGAAAAAGCAATATCTTTAGCAGGGTCAGCGATCGGTTTCCAAACATTGGAAGGATTGCCGAGCCGATATCGATCGAGGACTCCCGGAAGACCGCCCAGCGGGGAGATTGGTACAAAGTTCAGGATAGCGCCATTGACCGCAGGCGGTCTAAGGTCCGTGGAGTTCGTGAAGATGTAATCCTATCTGACCGCTACTTTTCGGAAGATCGCGAAGTGTTCTTTCGGCTCCACTTCGAGCTTGGCCATATCGATCATAGGCAGCACGCATTCTTACGGGAAAAGTCATTTGAATCTGAGCAGTCTTGTGGCAACGCTTCTACAATCGCTTTTGTAACTGCTACGCGCTGCGACTCTCATGCATAGATGTGAACTGATGGGGCAGCCTGAGTGGGTTCGGGACTCTCTTGATCAACAGATCGAGTATTACAACGGATGGGTCGATCTGCTCCCGCAGCCCCCTCTGGTTGTTGATACTACGTTGATGAGTATTGATGCGTCTACAGACTTGGTCCGGTCAGCTCTGGAAAGAGAACTCGCGGAGGGGAGCTCCCCGTAGGCCCTGATCGCTGGTGGCGGGACCGATCGCCAGAGCTGCTCGGCCGTGGGTGGTAGGAAGTGAACGGAGCCGGGCCGCTCCTAGCGCTCATACCGCCGCTGTCTCGAACAATCGGAAGCAACGTGCTTTGATGGCGCTTCGGATTTCAGCGGGGTGTGATCGTTGCGAGTAGGTCCCAGTTGGGCTTGCCGGCGTAGAGCAGCGCTCTGATCCGGTAGTTCCGGAAACTGGTGAACCCGAACGCAGCCCGCTTCACCCGCTTGATCAAGTTGTTGGCTGCCTCCGTCGGTCCGTTGCTGACATGGGCGCGGTGCCAGGCGGCGATCTGATGGCGCCAGCGGATCAGGGTCCGGCCGAGTGAGCGGGCTTCGACGGGATAGTCCTTGTCTTGGAGGTCACGGCCCAGCTGAGTCACCCACTCGAGGGCGAGGTCGGCATCGGCGTGGGCGTAGAGCTCCCGGACAGCCTCCTTCGCTTCCCAGACGGTGGCCACGTCACCGTTCGGGTCGCCAGCACGCAGCAGCCCGACCAACTTCTCGTGTCCCGTCTCGCCGAGTCGCTCCTTCGCCTTCGTGAGCAGACGTCGGGACCGGTAGAGGGGGTCGGACTTGTAGCCACGGTGACCGAGGGTCTCGTTCTGGACCCGACGCCGGCACTCGTCGAGCTTTGTGGGCTCTTCGGATTTCAGTGGGGTCTGACGGTGGCGAGCAGGTCCCAGTTGGGCTTCCCGGCATAGAGGAGTGACCGGATCCGGTAGTTCCGGAAGCTGGTGAACCCGAACGCAGCCCGCTTCACCCTCTTGATCAGGTTGTTCACTGCCTCGGTGGGCCCGTTGGTCACATGGGCGCGGTGCCAGGCGGCGATCTGGTGCTTCCAGCGGATCAGGGTGCGACCGAGTGACCGTGCCTCGATCGGGTAGTCCTTGTCTTGGAGATCGCTGCCGAGCTGGTTCACCCACTGGAGGGCGAGATCGGGATCGCCATGGGAATAGAGCTCTCGGACTGCTTCCTTCGCCTGCCAGACAGCGGCGACGTCACCGTGGGGATCGCCGGCGCGCAGCAGGCCGAGAAGCTTCTCTCGACCCTGATCGGTGAGCCGTTCTTCGGCCTTGGTCAACAGACGCCGGCACCGATAGAGGGGATCAGACTTGTGGCCGCGGTGGCCGAGCGTGTCGTTCTGCACGCGCCGTCTGCACTCGTCGAGCTTCGAGTTGGCCAGCTTCACCAGGTGGAACGGATCAGCCACCTGGACGGCATCGGGAACCATGAGCGTGAACACCCTCCGATAGGGACCGGAGAGATCGAGGGTGGCGAAGCGCATCTGGTCGCACCAGGCCTTCCCCTGTTCGGCCAGCCAGGCCATGGGCCCAGCACTGGTGCGGCCGGGGACGACGTCGAGGAGCTGACCCCGACCGACGTCCACGATCTGGGTGGAGAACTGCTGGCGGCGCCAGGGGCCGACTCGGACCATCAGCACCTCGTCGAGTCCAAGGGCTTCGACCGTCCCGAATCGTTCGGTGTCGTCGTCGATCAGGGCGGTGCCATAGGCGATCACCGTGTCGTTCACTGTGTGCCAGTCGCACCCGAGCTCGATGGCCACCTCGTTCACGCTGCGGGCATAGCGGCCGACCTGCTCGGTGACCCATCGACCGGCCCGGTCGCTCATGGCCATTCTGGGGGCACCGATGCGCAGCTCCTCGCCGATCCACGATGTCGTCGAACACGATGTCTCCGGGCACCGCCAACGGTGCTTGTGCCACACCAGACGAGTCGCCCGTCCGAAGCAGGGTAGGTCCACCAGTTCGACGACAGGCCGGTCCTTCACGTGGGCGAACACCCCACACCCGCCACACCCTGGCCGACCCGACCGGACCTCGATATGGACGCGAAGCGGGTCACCGACCACGTCATCGATGCCAAGGACGTTCACTTCCGGCAAGCCGACCAACAGCTCGCACATGCGCGTAGGATCCGTCTGCACAGGGGCTCTTCCGATCTGTAGGCGTTAGACACCGACAGACTGGCAGGGCCCCTGCTACGCGCCAGGGACCCTTACACCCCACTCATTTCCGAAGCGCCGCTTTGTGTTGGCCAGCTTCACCAGGTGGAACGGATCGGCCACCTGGATGGCGTCCGGCGTCAAGAGGGAGAAGACCTTCCGATAGGGACCGGAGAGATCCAAGGTGGCGAAGCGGACCTGGTCGCACCACGCCTTCCCCTTCTTGGCCAGCCACACCATGGGCTCAGTGCTGGAGCGGCCGGGCACGATGTCGAGGAGCTGGCCACGACCCACATCGACCAACTGGGTGGAGAACTCCTGGCGGTGCCAGGCACCGCGTCGGACCATCAGTACTTCGTCGAGACCCAGGGCCGCAACGACACCGAACCGGTCGGGGTGGTCGACCAGGGCCCCGCCATAGGCGACGACCGCGTCGTTGACGGTGTGCCAGTCGCACCCGAGCTCTCGGGCCACCTCGGCGACGCTCCTCGCACATCGGCCCACCTGCTCGGTGATCCACCGACCGGCCCGGTCGGTCATCATCAGGCGCTTCGAGGTGATCCGGGGATCGTCCTCTGTCCACGATCCCATCGGACAGCTCGGCTCCGGGCACCGGAACCTGCGCTTCACCCACACCAAGCGCATCGGACGCCCGGCCATGGACAGATCGACCAGCTCGACCCGACGTCGGTCCTTTACGTGGGCGATCACACCGCAGGTAGGGCAGCCCTGTCGAGATCGGGTGAGCTCCACGTGCACCCGGAGGGCGGCACCGGGGACGTCGACGACGTCCAAGATCACGACATCGGGCAGGCCAACCAGTGTCACGCACCGGTTGCAAATAGTCTCGGGGTTCACGGGGGCTCTCCAGCTCTGATGGCGTTAGACACCTTCAGATTGGCGGGCCTCCGCCTTTCATCGAAGGACCCCAGACCCCCTCAACTTCCGAAGCGCCCGTTATCGGGGGCAGGTCAAGTCTTCTCGACCGGCTGCTCCACCACAGCGCCGTCGTGGTGACCGACGGGGAGTCATTCCGAATGAAGGAAGCGCGTCAGAAAGGAGACTGATCTACGCTGGCCAAAACCTGAACATCCGCTCTGGGGTGGGGACTTCTCGTGGCCAAAGGCGGGGACTGAAATCTGGCCATGGACAACACGTACCGACCACACTCGGCACTCGGCATGCTCACGACGGTCGAGTTCTCCGAACAGTGGTCGACCAACCAGCTACAGCTCACATAGCGGGTGGTCCGATCACCGAGGTCCGGTCACAGGGGCTCAGACCTACGCGCATGTGCGAGCTGCTGGTGCGTCGCCTCGCGCTTAGCTCATATCGAAAAGAATGCGGCAAACCCGATCACGATGAAGAGGCATCGTCAGGTGAACCTTGTCTGCCATCACCTGGATTCTTTGACTTTCCTCTTTCGAAGAGGAATAGAACTGCGATCATCATGGTGCCGCTGACGAGCATTAGAACGACGCCCAACGCGAGTAACCAACGATCTTGAACATTCGCACAACTCTTTGCGGAATCTTGTAAAACAAACATACAACTGCGCCTGCGTATCGATTGGAAAGCAACGAAACCCGAAGAGAATATGAAAAGGATAGTCGCTGTTGTGAACCACAACCAGCGTTCCAGATTCTTCACGGCTAGGCACTCATCCCCGCGATCGATCCCGACGCTCGACTAAGACGATGCGAGAGCGTCGCCAAGGATGGCCCTTGTGGGCGGGCCAGAGACCTCAAACCCGGTGGCACTAAAGGGCTGATTCGGAACAACTACTGCCACAGCAAC
Organism: uncultured Acidimicrobiaceae bacterium; assembly: GCA_963774885.1. Taxonomy (GTDB): domain Bacteria; phylum Actinomycetota; class Acidimicrobiia; order Acidimicrobiales; family RAAP-2; genus Bog-756. Next base: position 1,294,912 of record CAVZGQ010000001.1, on the reverse strand, counting down.
CTTGGGATCGTTTGCTGGTGCAAAGGCAATCATCCAGTCGTTGGTGAGAGAATTGCCTTGAGGGCCTGAACCGGTTTCTGCTGTTCCTGTCTTGGCTGCGACGTTCCATTGGGAAGGAAACCCACCGTAAGCTGTAGCCCCTGGCTGGCTGACTACGCTCTGCATCAAAGACGTCACTGCCGCAGCTGTCGCTGGGCTAGTGGCCGTGACCCATGGCTTGGGGGTGTAGGTCTCAACGAGGTCACCTTGGCTGTCACGAATCTGCTCCATAACGTGGGGCGTCATAATTACTCCCCCGTTGGCGATACCAGCGGCGACCAGAGCCATCTGTAAAGGAGTGGCAATTACAGTGTTCTGCCCGAAACCTTGACCAAACGCAGCCGTCGCCTGAAGAGGCTGGTCACCTAGGAGTGCCGCTGCCGAAGGGAACTCTGATACGCCGGCGCCAGGCAGATCGATTGGAACTTGCTTATTGAAGCCAAAGGCCTGAGCTTCGACATTGAGGTTGGTGGTGAGTGCAGTACCCATCTGTGCAAAAGCAGTATCGCACGATTGAGGAAGCGTGGTTTCGATCGTGCCGCCACAACTCTCGTGAGAACCGTCCGCTTCTTCGTAGTTGCAAAGCGGAGCGACCCTATTGGGAATCGTGATGCATTGGGTTTGCGGGTAGTCAATCTTTGCCAACGACGGATTGTGGTCGTATACAGAAGCGGACGTGACGGTCTTAAACGTTGATCCAGGAATGAACCCATACTGAAATGTGCGGGATACCAGAGGGCTTTGATCACTTGTCGGATCTAAAAGGGCCCAGGCCTGGCGCTCTGTGGTGCCATCCTGTGAGACTAGAAGGGTGGGGTTGAACGTGGGATTGCTGTACATCGCTTCTATGGCGCCGGTTTTCACATTAAGGACGACCGCGCCCTCTACGGGCGCGTTGTCCTGCGTCTGCACCCGATCCATCTCGGCCGCTACCTCGCTCTGAAGCTGAGAGTTGATAGTGAGCGTAACGTTGCCGGTGGTGGTCCGGTTGACCAGTAGGTCCCGCAAGGTTTTCGCCGGCCTGCTGTGGGATTCGAGATAGCTGTTGTACTCGGCTTCAACTCCGGTCTGCCCATAGATGAGTGAGTCGAATCCGACGATCTGCGAGAACAATACCGCCGTGGAGGGGTTGTAAACGCGTTGGTACTTGTAGACGCTGCTGCCATCTGTAGGTATTGATGAAGCCAGAGTCACACCGTCAGAAGAGAGGATGGCCCCTCTAGGCTGACTATGCCGTATCAGCTGGACGCGAGGATTTCCAGGACTGTTGGCTAGTGAGTTTGCCTTCAGTACTTGGATGTTGTTCAGCTGGATAAACAAAGCCAGGAAGCACAGCAAGAGAAAGACACCTAGTCGTTGAATACGCTTATCCACTGGCGAAGTCTCCCCAACCGGTGTTCAGTCAAGCTCGGGAAAAAGAGGGCTCTAACGTCCTTCCTCTGGGTTTATCACAACCGGCACCGGAATGTGATGCACTGGTCCTCGGCTTCCACCCGAGTTCTGCAGGTTGCACTTGATCAACTAGAACGGGTACCGACAACCCGCATAACGACTTCGCGGGGGACGAAGTGTGTCATCGTTAACCTGATCAATAGTCGGGATCGGTCAACTCGCGGCAATTGGGAACAGCAATGCCGCTAAATCTTCTTGCCTCTACTCGGCACTAGATTCCGCATCAGAGTCAGCGCGAAGTTCCTCGTAATAGTCAACGGCGTCTTGCAGCGTCTCAATCACGGGATAATCCTCGGGAGCGTCGCCCACCTCGTATCCGGACGATTCTTCGATGTACGTTACCAACTCGAGTGCTGTCAGAGAATCGAAATTCTCTTCGAGAAGCAACGAGGAGTCCATTTCACACTCGGGAGACAGACTGAATTCCTAGATAATTTTGTTGCGAAGAGTCGAAGGGTCCATCTAACACTTCCTACAGATGATTTTCATGCGTATATCATATTCTTTCTCTTGGGCGCCGGCGGCGGCGCCCAAGGAAGCGCCCGTCAGAGGCGAGTGATTCAAAGTCGTCTCGATAGAGCGCAAGGATTATTCGGTCCCAATAAGTGCCCTTAAAGTAGGTATGGCCGATCAATTTCCCTCTTCTTGTAATAGCCACCCAACGGCCGACTTGAATTGAGGAATATTATATTCGGGCACCTCAAAATAGAGCTTGCGCAGGCGATAGCAGGCAAACAGATGGGCGCAAAACAGATCAACTGCTTCTACTCCGGCGCCAGATTGAGAAGCTTCGCCGATCATTCCAGCCGCAACATATGCAAAGCCGTGATTTAGATCTGCATTATACGCGAGCACCGACCCGACCATCTGCCCATTCGACCGTTCAACAACCACGAACTGAGTTAGGATCCCAGCCCAAAGGCTCTGCTCAAATGTGTCGCGGCGTGGCACGGTGCCACCGAAACGCCATCGCCATCCGACGGTCTCGTCAACTGCGAGTTGATACAGAAACTCTGTGCTTTCCGGTCCGAGCGGGACGAGCTTTATTGAGCTCCCCTCTCTGGGCGGAGGCCCGCCTTCCAAATTCCGTGAGGAGCTTGGGATATCTTGATTCTCATTCGTCCGATCATTCAACGCGAATATCACCCCATCTTTGCGTAAAGAGTTCGTTTCTGACTTGAAACATCCCCACGCAGCGATACGTAACATGAAGTTTTGTACCGAAGACGCGCCCCACTCTCGCTCAGGGCGCCACCGATTGTCAGACTGGTTCCCGCAATACTGAGCTTCTTGACCCTGCCTGGAACACGTTCCGGAGTCTGCTGGCCATGATCAAGAACTGGTACGGTACCCTCGCCAAATATTCTGTAGGCAACCAAACCGTCAGGGCCATCAAACGCTGTTTCTAGTTCGAAATGGATGTCTACCTTCGACTCCGCAAGCAACCGCACCTGTGCTTGAACGTCACCGATGGTTCCAGTTGTAGCCAAAGGCTGGAGCACTCCAGGAATACGAAGTGGGTCAAAGTCGCGAAATGAACTGGCGAATAGAGTCGGTACGAGCTCAACTCCCTTGTTATTTAGGATCTGATCGACGTACCTTTCGACTAACAGAGTCTCTCCGGACATCATCCTCCCGGTTTCTTACAATTCCGGATCAGCTCAACCTTATCTACTTGCGGTGGCAATCCCAAAGAAGCAAGTTCATCCTGTAGCGTTCAGACGGAAGGCCCGACCTACGAATGTCAGTCCGTCGGCAATCACTTGGCCGATAAATCTGCGAAGGTCAATACCTATGTCCAAACCTAGCCGGTCCAATCAATATGATTGGGTGACTCCCGCCGCGGCCGTGTACTCGGAAAACTGATCCGTGGCCCTTGCTTCCGCGTAATTTTGAATGCCTGCGTCGTCCAGAGGAGTGCTTGTGGCAATCACTTGACCATTCATTGGCCCTGACACCCATCCTTCCGCTGATTGGTAGAGCTGAGGAGTCGCCGTCTTGACATCATCAAGATTTACGTAGGCGTCGTTCCCGCTCCCGTAGTCACTGGCGGGAATGTTCATGATGGCCTTAGCCTCGGTAGTCCGGCACGAATTGGAGAGAAGATAGACCTCACCCCACTGGTGATTGCCGAATGCGGGAGTTGCTATAATAGATGATTGTCTGACAACGCTGAAAGAACCGCAGGCAGCCGGAGTCGCGGTACCAGACTGAGGAACTAGGAGGGGGGCCGCCCCCGCTGGAATCGAGTTAGTACCCAGGCCAGTTAAACCCACTGCCGCCAATGGAGGCAACGCAATCAATGCCCTTAAGGGTGGCGGTACTATTTCGGATAACAGTTTCACTTGTATCCATTCCTTCGCTATGGATGTATGCAAGACGACCAAACATCCACGGTTTGTGCAATTTGACAGCTAACGATCTGCGAGGTTCGGCGGAGTCGACCGTGAGCTTGCTGTCGAGACCCACCGTCAGGATCTCCGTCACTCTATTCAGCGGCCGCTCCACTTCCTATAGCTTGTGAACGGCTTAATCCCTCGATCTCACGGTGTGAAATTCGGTGTCACGCCCCATGCGTCCTGGGCACCACTGCCCACTCCGATGACGAAATGACCCTTGCCATAGTTGGTGCTTCCGGCGCCTGCTTCATATGACTGACATTCCGTTCCGGAATACATGGTGCAATATATGCCCGATTCGGACCCGTTAATAACCATCAATCCCTGGCTGAACTGGCTTGGATACACACCGCCGGGCTGGACTATCTTTACGAAGACCCCGTTGTCGCAGGAATCGTAGCCTAGATAAACCGAGCCATAGGTAGTGCCATTCAGCGTCACGGGAGCAGACTCGACATAAGAACTACCACATGTCTGCGGACTCGCCTGCGGTGCTGCAGCCCCCGCAGCTCCCGAACTGATCGTTGCGGCCCCAACTAGTCCGATTCCAGCCAGAGGAACCGCACCGGCCATCCTGGCAATACCCATAGAAGACAGCATCTTCGTCCGTCGCATTTCCCCCTACCTCTCCAAGTTTTGATACCTCATCCCTCGCACACGCCGGTGTAACACGATTGCTCCGCAAACACAATCCCTACAACCGCCTCCTGCCACGAGGCGGAAAAGCGTCACGGGGCGATGGACGGGCACCGTTCCAAACGCCCTGCCATCTCGCGACCGCCAAGACCGCGCTCAGTGAGAGCTGCGATTCGCCCGCAGATTTCTTTGCATCGGGTAGCCGAGGAAACGATCGCTGAGATGCGAGAGGAGAACATCGCGCACTGCCGAGGGATAGCGCGGGACCAGCGAGGTGACCTGCTGGAGCGAAGTGTGGCTTTCTTGGCGACAGGGAAGGACCGAGCTGGTCAGAAGGGAGGTGGCGCTGTCAGCCACGAGCGTGTCGAGCCTCTTGTGGTCGGCTGGAAGCTGCTCAGTGTGCGTTCGGCCGGCTGAAAGAACGCCGGCTTTCACCAACTCGCGGGTGACTCACAATGTCTGCTCGAGATCTGTTGACTGTCTCGGCAATTGATGTCAGGGTTACTGAAGGAATTTGCTGTTTGGACAACGCCGTTGGGTTAGTCAGCTGCCATCCATGCTTGGCGCGCCAAACCGAAGGCCATCAGTGGCAATGGGCGTGGGGGACGCCGGGATCTGCCGGATTGCGCCTCAACGGCTCGGCTGTCGACGGTGCTCGCGTTCCGGGAGACACAGAAGCTTTAGGGCGAACCTTCATGAGCACGAGGAGTGGTTCTCGTGATCTGAAGTCATAGGCGAGGAACGGACGCGGTCGTGACTCTAGACATTGCCAAGGTGCTCGCTAAAACGGTGGAGAGTTTATCCGACGTCACGATCGGCGAATACTCTGGCACTGTCCATCATGAACTCCAGTTGAGGGACCAATCCATCTACCACGCACAGCGATTCGAGGCCGGTCGTTTGGTTGATTGGAGACTACACGAGCCCGGTCCGTGGTCCCTCGTCCTCCATGACACTTGGTTCAGCTACGTGCCGGATCAGGGACCCGTGCCGACTGAAACTCCGATGTTTCGGAGAGACGGTCAACTGTTCCCCCTAGCACCGTTCGACGACCTCGCGGACCCGACAGAATTGAAGGAAACTTACGTAGCGGGCGGGCAATTCCGCGTTCTGCTGGAGATCGGCGACAGCCCGGTTGGGACAGTTCGGACGTTATCGACGTTTCGGGAAGGCTCGCGAGTTTCCATCTCAATCGCCGATGCCGAGACTGATGCAGACGTGTTCACCCGATGGGGCTGGGGAACCTGTATGGCCAACCGTCGTGGAGATGTGACCACCCTCGAGGCCGCCTCCGATAGTGGGTACCTGCGGATTGGTCCTGATCGTGGGTGGTCAACGCTCGTACTGCTATATGGGCTGATAAGGCAAAATGGTTTGGTCGACCATCTCAAGTTTCTGCCCCAGCCGCCGAGTGAACTTGTCGGCTATGGGAAGACAGTGAACGATCCACAGTGGTGCGAGCGCGTCAAATACTGGGCGGCGCAGCTGGATGAGTTATGCGGGCTGGAATCCAAGTCCGGACAGGAGACGCGTCTGCGCGGACCGTTCGGATTGCCCAAGCGACACTATGCGCAATCGGCAGATCCAGATACTGGCTCTGCCGACGCGGTGGAAGACATCCCGTTCAAAATCCAGGTGAACACAATTGAGGCCGACCAGCTTCTTGAATCACTTGTCTCATCGTGCAGGGCGGGTTGGCAGCATACTTGTGCCCAGGTGTTTGTCACCCTTGAAGGGGAAACGGTGTTGGACTTTTCCGCCGGCACGACGGTATGTCGATCGACGATGGACCCTCAGACGATTTCAGCACTTTACTGCACACCGAAGCCAGCCGTCGCCAGCGCCATTCTCAATCTAGTAGAGGTGGGTGAAGTCGGGCTAGACCAGCCGGTTGGCGAACTGGTTGATTCGATTGCGGATTGGATGAAGCCCCTTACGGTCGCGCACCTTCTGTTGCACTCGGCCGGAATGCACATGCTCGACCGTGTTACATACAAGATGCTTCCACCCGAAATCCGTTGGGAATGGGTGGCGGCAGCGAAACCTTCTGCAGATTTTCGTCCGGGAGTGGATAGCGCGTACGCCGAGGTAGGTTCGTGGCATTTGCTTGGCCGAATCATTGAATCGGTGACGTCATCACCCTGGGATCAGTTCTGCGAACGAACAGTCCTCGATGGCTACGGCTGTTCAACTGAGGACCTCGACCTGGTTATGAGCCGCGAGCGCATCGATTGCCTCGTTGCCACTGACCAACTGTCAATCAATGTTGACCGAACGTGGGCTGAGCCGGTTCCGTTATTTGCCGAGGCAACGCCCGCATGGGCGTGCGATTCGGATGCCGCTATTGGGGCATACGGCAATGCGCGAGGTGTGGCAGGCCTTTACACCGGCATTCTTAACGACCGCAACGGCGATGGCGTGGTGTTGCCCGCCGATCTTGCCAGGAGCTTAACAACTCCACGCTTTCCGATGATGGTCGATCCGGTGCTGCGCCGCAGAGTGGCCTGGAGCATGGGGTGCGCATGTCCTCCCCTGCCTCTTGAAGTTCTAGAAGAAGGATCAGACTCCTTTGGGCACGCTTCTGAGGGTGGTCTCAGCTTCGGAATAGTGCTGCCAAGGCTGCAGCTTGTCATTGCTGCCGTATTCAATGGATGCCTTGATGGCCGCACCGGTCTCCACCTGCGGGCTGGAAACCTGGTCGCAGGCATAAGCGATCTCGTTTCAAAGAAGATCAACCGATAGTCAGGAGCATCAACATGAAGGACGCGGAATCCAACGGTTGGCCTGCATCGACTCGGGCGCGTTGTGGACTCTCTTTTGTCCTGTTAACCACACTGCGAATCGCGATGGGTCTGCTTCTTGTCGGTCTTCCTCTGATGACTGAGTTCGCAAACGGAGCGGAAGCATCTCCGGGCGTGGCGGCTGGCGGCAACCAGGCTGGGGCAGCGCAACAAAAAGTGCCACTCGCCAATGGCGATACGGTAGTCGTCGGTGTAGGTGGCAGCAATGGATACTCGTTGCTCGCACCTTCACCTTCGGGTGGGTGGACGACCGTCGCAGAACTGAACGTGGCAGGTATGGATGCCGCGAGTTGGACGGGCTATGACTGCGTGACAGGTTCCGGGAATACTGTCGCCGTTACATTCGCGCCGAGCATCTTTGCTAACTACCCCGATCTTCGTGATCACGGGGCGTTCGCTGCAATGGTTAACCTTTCCACCCACACCATCTCGGTACTGCCCAAGCGGGTTTCTCTGCAATATCACACACCTGGGTGTGGAGTGGGCGACACAGCTACCTTTACGAGTAACCCCGGAACCAACGAGTCGACTACAGAAGTGACCACCGTCAACGGTGATGGAAAAATTCAGAGTGATTTCACTGTACCCAGTCAAGTTACATCAGCGGTTCCTCAAGGCAATCAGGTAGTTGGGGTTGAATACAACCACGTGGCCTCATTTACCGCCAATGGGACTGCATCTACTCTGGCTGTCGCACCCGGCGTGGCCTACGACCTTCACCCCACAGCGGGTGGAGGCGTCGACTATCTAACTACAAAGGCGGGTACACAGACCGCGGAGGCATTTCACATTGCTAGTGGATCCGGCCCGACTGAAGTAGGAACCGGGCCGCTGCACAATCTGTCAGTTGATGGCGGAGGCGGAGGCCATAATCTTGTTGTGGGGCAGTTGAACAGTGAGGCGGGTGTCAACGACGGTCCGAAACTCATCTCTAGTACCGATCAGCCTCAGGCAGTTTCTTTGGACGGCAGCACCGTTGTCTCCGCCATCACCCCGGCACCGACAAATAGTTCCTCCGTAAGTTCGTCACAACCGACGGTACCGTTCGATCACCTCCGAATTGATGCCGCTGGTCCTAGCGGAACCGCAACCAATACTGTCGATCTCAACGATGGCCCGGTCGGTTCTCACGTTCTGTCAAGCGGGTTAACCACCGATGCTCCTAGTGCGGCACCACAGGTCAACGTTTCGACGCCGAAATGCGTAATCGGGCGAAACGATCCGAATTTCCAGGTGATGCAACCAGATGGCGCTCAGGTTGAGTGGGCGGCTGACCTCGCAGTCACGGGGCAGCTTAAAGTGAGTCGCCCGGCGAACTACAACAATCTAGGCCTCGGCGCGTACAAGCCATCAACGCTCTTCCCACTGCCAGGCCTTGATGGCGGAGGTACCATCCCAGCTCAAGTTCTTCTTGGCATCTTGGCTCAGGAGTCGAATCTGTCACAAGCATCACCACACGCATTGCCCGGCGTCCCTGGCAATCCCAACATCGCCGACTACTACGGGACCGTTTATGAGGTGAACTCGAGCGGATTCCAACTGATAGTCGACTCAGACTACGACAATGCTGATTGCGGGTACGGATTGGGCCAGGTTACAGCTGGCATGTATGCCGCTGATAGCACGAGCGCATGTGGCGCCGCCTACACGCCGACACAGCAAGCTGCGATTGCCGGCGACTTCGCAGCGAACGTGGCTGCCGCTGCGCAAATTCTCGAATGTACCTGGAACACCACGTACACCCAAGGCGACACGGCCAATACTGGGGCTTCTTCAGGGATTGAGAACTGGTACGACGCGATTTGGGCCTACAACACCGGAGTCCACCAGTTGGGTGATCCTGGCATCCCCGCAGGTCTTTATGGGCTTGGATGGACCAACAACCCTGCTGACGACTCGTACCCACCGTATAGGGAACTCTACCTCAGCACCACGTACGCGGACGCTGCCAATCCTGGAAATTGGCCCTACCAAGAGAAAGTCCTTGGCTGGGCAGACCACTCGCAGCTTGACCCCCATGGAAATCCCACCTACGCACCAGCTCCACTCTTGAACCTCTCCACCAACTATTACCTGTGGTGCACCACGGCGAATGACTGCAGCTCGGATCAACCAGGGGTCGGCTATTGCATGAATACGAACCGCTATTACTGCCTTTGGCACGGAAATGTGACCTGGGCAGCGAACGTGACGAGTGAGGTCGTAACCTATGCCAAAGGATCGGCCGAGCCGACCGTCGCTGATCCGTATCCACCGTCGTGTACGGCGACCGTTGATGGTGGGGACCCGGTTGACGGAAATGCACCGGGAACCGGGGCCCAAATGGTAACAGACGTGGCGAACACCTCGGAGAACCTCGTCGGGTGCGGTGCCAGTCCATCAGCGGGAACCTTCACAATGACTACCGGAGCGGCAGCCGATGGAGCTCCGACAGGGCAGATCGATCTTCACCAACTCGGTGTTGGGTATGGCGGCCACATCTGGTTTGCTCACACTGTCGACGGGGCAGCGCGCCCTTGGATGGTTGATACCGGCACTTGGACTGCGCCAACGACCGCAACCGGGTGGCAACGTATTTGGGTTCATATTCCAGACAACGGCGCTGATACATATCAAGCCGAATACCACATCGTGTTGGGAACCGGAGATACGACGGGTCATTATCGCGTCGTAAACCAGCGATGGAATGCTAATACGTGGGTGGATCTGGGAGCATTTAACCTATCCGCTGGTGCGAAAGTGTGGCTCAGCAATAGTACATACTCCGATGGCACCAACGGTGACGTGGATATTGCGTGGGATGCCGTAGCCTTCGCTCCCACTTCCAAGCCGACGGTGTCGTACGTCGCACTTGGCGACTCATACTCCTCCGGTGAGGGCTTAGCGCCCTACTACGCCAACTCAGACATCAGCGCATACGACAACGGAGATGATCCGACGGATTCGTGCCATCGTTCCTCGCAAGGATGGCCACTCGGCGTCTACTCCTCGCTCGTCTCGGCTCACCCCGGCTCGACCGAGTTTCATTTCCTTGCCTGCTCCGGGGCAACAATCGATGATGTCTACCAAGAAGATGATGACGATGGCACCCTACCGACGGACAAAGGTGAGGTTCCACAGATGGAGGAAGGTTGGCTGGACGAGAATACGACCAATGTCACTGTCGGTATTAGCGGAAACGATGCACGCTTTGCCGATATTCTCAAGGGTTGTATGATTGCTACCGTTTCCGCCATGGATTGTGTCGACTCGAATTACTACCTCGGATCAGACCCCCAGCCGCTCACGACAGAAGAGCCGATCGTCATAAACTCCCAAGAGAGCCGACTAACAGAGCTCATCGGGCAAATCCATGTCTTGGCCCCCAACGCGTCAATTGTTTTGATGGGCTATCCATATATTATTGCCTCACCGTCAGATTTCAATCCTCTCGATCTATCTTGTGTGGCGATTTCAACGCAGGATGACATCTGGTTTGAGCAGGAAGACGACCTTCTGGACGGAGTGATGAGATCGGCCGTTTCTGGCTTGTCATATGTCGCTTATACCGATCCCAAACAACAATTCCTGCACCACGAAGCCTGCACGGACGCGGCCCCGGAATGGATTAACTCGGTCCTAGGTCTGAGCGATACGGGGAGTGGCCCAAGTTTGCCAGGGTCCGGAAGTTTTCACCCGAAGGTAGCCGGAATGCCTTCCTATGCATCACAGGCTGTTAGTGCCTTCCCGACGGCGACAAAGTAAACAGCGAACAACACCACTGATGGTGGTACTGTTCGTTGTCCTTGCTGGCTGTAGTGGGTTGGGTTCGGCGGGTACGCCAGGTCAGCGGGCCTATGCCGATGAACTTAATGCCGCAATGAGTCGAGATCCCCTGTTAGATCTTCCAGTCGCCAATGGAATCGCCGGCACCAAGGTGATCGCGCCCGGTTCTCCGCAAGACGGCAATCACTCCGGCAACACGGCGCAAGGGATACGAACGTGGGTGATAAAGCATCCTGCCGCCGACCTGCTGACTGATCTGGTAAGACAGATCAAATCCTTCGGCGTCACAGTGCGGCAGGTATCGTGCGGTCGAACTGTCATCGTCAGCGGGGTTAAGCGCCTCGGCCCTGGAAACGCCGAGGTGCTCATGACCTTAAGCCCTCTTCCCTCAATCCGTGGGTTCACGCAGCGAACTTCAGTAGAGCTGGATATCACGGCCGATATCCCCACCTATGTCTCGAACCCACTGACAGAAGCAACGAATCCCTCGATCCCTCCGAACGCACTTCCAACAGAGAATTCGAGCCTGCCTTGTTCGGAGACTGTGATGAACCAGATCAATACGGCATTTGGCGCATAGATCTGAGTCGGAGACACTTCAATCAGGTCATCTTCAAGAAGCCTTGACTACGCTCCGCCGTTGGTCGCACCCCTATCCATGAGTCGTCCGAAGACCCCCACCAGCGACAACGAGCTCACCGATCGGATCCGAGCCCGTTATCACCGAGACTGATCGTTCGCGAGCGCCCCTCGAGGATGTTATGACGCATCTCGATTTCTCTACTCATAGGCCGCTCTAAATTCCGCCTTTATCGAAGCAAACTGGAGCGCAAGGTGCTCAACATCTTCCGTGTTGGAGTTCAATAGAGTGGAGCATCAATTCCGTTGCTTATCAAGCAACGTTCACTTAGGGAATGACAATATGGCAGTTGCCCACAGTATCGATCGTTGACGTCCCCCCGAGTGGTGTAGTTCCCGGGGTCCACCATCATGAGGTGGCCACCGGGTGATCTTCGGTTGAACGTGCAAGCTCAACCAAGGAGGACCATCCAGTGGCCATCACCGATACTGACCTCAACGAACTGCTGACTGCCATCCGCGCCGGCGGCGACATCGACGTCGTGCGCCAAGGCGTGGCACTGATGCTCCAGGCCCTGATTGACGCCGAGGCGACCGCCCGGATCGGGGCCGACCGCTTCGAGCGAACGGACAGCCGGACTACCCAGCGCAACGGCGCTCGGGACCGGCTGCTTTCGACCAAGGCCGGGGACGTGGACCTGAAGATCCCGAAGCTGCGCCAGGGCAGCTTCTTCCCGTCGATCCTCGAGCGTCGCAGCCGCATCGACCGGGCCCTGTTCGCCGTGGTCATGGAGGCCTACGTCCACGGGGTCTCCACGAGGAAGGTCGACGATCTGGTGGCCGCCCTCGGGCTCGAGTCCGGGATCTCCAAGTCTGAGGTCAGCAGGATCTGTGCCGAGCTCGACGAGCAACTGGGGGCGTTCCGGTCCCGGACCCTCGCCCACATCGAGTTCCCCTACGTGTTCCTGGACGCCACCTACCTGAAGGGCCGGGTGAACCACCAGGTCGTCTCCCGGGCCGTGGTGGTGGCTACCGGGGTGTCGATGGACGGCCACCGGGAGGTACTGGGCTGTGCCGTCGGGGACTCCGAGGACGGGGCATTTTGGACCGAGTTCCTGCGTTCGCTGCGGGCCCGGGGACTTGGCGGGGTCCGACTCGTCATCTCTGACCAGCACCTGGGCCTGAAGGCGGCCGTCGAGGCGGTGATGGTGGGGTCGGCCTGGCAGCGGTGCCGGGTCCACTTCATGCGCAACGTGCTGACCCGGGTGAAGCGGAACAACACCCACATGGTGATCGCCGCCATCCAGACGATCTTCGCCCAGCCCGACGCTCGGGCGGTGCGAGAGCAGTTCGAACGGATCGTGGCCACCCTGGACGACCAGTTCCCCGACGTCGCCACCATGCTCACCGATGCCAGAGAGGACCTGCTGGCCTTCTCGGCCTTCCCCGAGGCCCACTGGCGGAAGGTCTGGTCGACCAACCCCTTGGAGCGCCTCCACCGCGAGATCAAACGCCGCACCGATGTGGTCGGTGTGTTCCCGAACGACGCCAGTGTCGAACGCCTGGTCACCGCCGTCGTGGTCGAGGCCCACGACGAGTGGCAGGTGGCTGAGCGCCGCTACCTGTCGGAGACCTCGATGGCCCTGCTCCGGCGCATGGAGGCGGCAGCCCTCACCCAGGCTCCCGACGAGATCCCCGAAAGCAGGCCGCTGGCCGGCTGAGGTCACTACCCTCGGGGCGTGGCCACCGTCCTCCCCGAGATCGATGTCGAGAAGGTCAAGCGCTACTGCCGCGGCAAGGTCCCTGAGCGCCTGAAGGACGAGGTCCGCATCGAGGCCAGCACCCGGGGCAGGAGCATCTCCATCCACGAGTGCCGACCGATCTGGAAAGGCGCGCCCGGGGAGTGGACCAAGACGTCCGTCGCCCAGCTCCGCTACGAGGGTGACAGCACCTGGACGCTCTACTGCGCGGACCGCAACAACAAGTGGTTCCTGTACTTCGACCTGGACAGCCACCAGCCCGTCGACGTGATCCTCGAGGAAATCGAGACCGACCCCACCGGGATCTTCTGGGGCTAAGTCACGCCTGGGTGACGAATCGGATCGACGCGCCTACCATCACGTCAGACCGAGGGTCGCTTCTCCACCACTCGGCGGGACGTCATCTATCGATCCGTCCGAATTGCGGCCGATAGAGCTCAGGCAGAGTGCGGTCCGCAGTACTGCCGGCACTATATGTAGGGCGCGGCGGAGAGTCTCCAAGAGGAGGGCCTGACCGGGTCACAGCACGGAACGTTGTATCCGCTGTCACGCCGCCGTTGACGCTGGCTCACACCTCCGCCCTTCTCCAAACCAACGGCAGACGGTGGATGACAGTGGCAACCTTGAAGGGTGGAGGGGTCCTCTACTCGAGGTTCGTCGGCTGCGGTCCGATTCGCCTTTCATGCAGATCTACGCTGTGACCCATGTTCGCGTCTCTGACCACATTGTCTGCGCCATGGTGGTCTATTGCCACATTGCCGGCGGCTTGACGATTATCGCATCGGTCCTCGGTGGCCTCATCAGCATGGTCTCCGTACGCGCCAGTGATACTCGCAGAAAAGCGGCGGACGCCGACAAATCTGACCGGGATGAACGTCGACTAGACCAAGCGGAACAGAAAAGCCGCGAGCGCTCTTCTCGTCGAGACGCGAGCTTACATGCCGCGCTTACTATGACAACGCGATTGACTATTGGAATGAAGTTCGGACCGAGCCGAATCGCTTGGATTTTGTCCCGCCCGACATAACGGCACCCTACAAGGCGTACTGGCAAATCATCTTCCTATCAAACGATGAGATTGCACTTGCTGCACGTGGCCTTATGTCGACCACGCGCCGATTCACGATTCGACACGCTTCAGAGATTCCAATCAGTCGAGATGAAGCCGACGAGGTTCACCGTCAGCAGATCGATGCCCGTGGGGATTTCGTTCAGTTGGTGCTGGCAGCGATCGGGCGCGAGAACTCGATTCGAACCTCCGCACAGATCCGGGCGGAGAATGCCAGAATGCAAAGAGGCTCCCCGAATGTGCTCTCCGACGGGAGTTGGACCTAAGAGGTATCCAAACTCGTATCCGCCTCCCGCCTGCACGAGAGCTGATCCGCGCTTGATGCCCATGCTCGATCTTTGTAAAACACCTAAAGGGCGGAACAACCGGGACACACATTTCATGCGGGACCGGAAGTCGAGGACTTGGAGGCGGGAATGACTACCACAACCCCAGATCAGGATGAAGAGCGTCGACGCTCGATCATTCAGGAGGCCCAGCGCATCGAGGACTGGGCTGAAGTGTGGAACTCAGCGTACCGCCGTGATGCCGTGACATGGAGACGCATCAATACGTTTCTCGTTGTCACTTCAACGCTCCTAGCTGCCGTAGCCGCTGGGACTGGTTTGGCGTCGTTGACCAGCAAAACCGTCGCTGGTCTCATAGCGCTCGGCTCAGCCGCTTTTTCAGGGGCCGCAACGGCGCTTGGGGCCTCGAGCCGAGCATCCCAGAGCCAAACAACTTCTGCCGCCGACAGCTCTCTAGCTGATGATGCTCGAAAGCTCGTAAGGACTGATGCTCCTTACCTCGGCCTGACCGATGTAGTCACGCAATGGGAAGATCTCTGCAAGAAGCGAGACGCAGTGGTTGCCAATGCTCCCGTAACTAGACTCCTTTGGCGACGCGCACCTCGGTCGCCAACCCAGAGGCAGATCAAACGGCCACCTCCTCGTAGCATCGGTGGCACATCCGTGCTGATCCGCTCGTATCACTTGCCTGCCTTGGTATCCGTTCTCGCAGCAGCCCGCACGCTACCCACCACGGCACACTCGGCTCATAGAGGAGGGATTCGATGGACGAATCTGGGGTGAATCGCTTTCTGGCATCGCGCTACAACCTTCGCCGTTGCAGGAGTGGGCCCCACCACCCAAGCTTCCTGGGAAATCCCCGCGGACCCGACCTCGAGCCTGATCGGTCAGGTCTGCAGTGGTGTTCCTTCAAGATCCACGAAAATGGAAATCTGACGAGTCCTCCTCAATGGGAGAGCTTCGCCGACGTGTGGGTAGACCTCCTTGCTGTCGACCCGGAGGCTCCCGAGCGGATTCACCAGGCCGTAGCGCGAACCAAGGAAAACCCTCGCCGACAGGAGTGTTTCTTGATTCCAAGTGCGGACGCGCCTCTGCGGATGACCGATACGCGCTATCAAGCCGACCCGGATGCTCGAATCGAGAAGAAAGACCTTGTCTGGGCATTCGTCAACCGATTCCACGGGAAGACACTTGAAGGGATGTGCTTCCTCGACAAGCAAAATAGCGGGAGCGGTCCGAGACCAAAGGTATACCTTTCGGACTTTGACTACTGGCTGCTCACGGGAGGTCGAGAAATTACGTCACGATCGTTGGACTTGGGGAATAACCTTTGCCATCGGGGCAGTGACCTTGAGCTCCGGGGTTGCTGCTGCTATCGGTTCGCTAGTTCGCTAATCGGAGACCGCGCACGGCTCCCGACCGTGGTTGGCACCAACCAGTAGCGATCTCAAGATTCGGCCGAAATCGTTTCGTGCTGTCAGAACTCGAAGGTCCCGCGCTAGGGGGCGGAACCGGTGCCCTGACATCTGACCAATGACGGCGCAGCCCAATTCGTGCGGAGTACATCTGGACGTGTGAATCACTGCCACACGGATTGACCGTACCAGTACTCGAACGAACCGGCCGAAACCAGGGACCATCGCCAGGGTGAAAGGCTCAGGTGATCGGCAAGGGAATGGTGGCCTGGATCGTGGTCTCGGTCTTGACCCTCTTTTTGCCATTGAGTGTGATGACCGTCTCGGTTGCCTGGACCGTGATCGAACTTTGACCGGCGAACAGTTTCTTGTTCGGCGTCCCTGACAGCGCCCCAGCCGACGACAGGTTCAATCCCTTGGGCAACGCGACCTTCTTCCACTTGAAGGTAGCGTTTGAAGTTGCCCCAGCGGTAGTCAATGTGACAGGACCATAGGCTTGTCCCGGCATGGCGGGTGGAAGCGGAGTTGTGGAGAAGTAGAAAGGTGGCACAAAGGGTTCAACTGCACCGATGGCGCAGTTGCCTTCGCTGGCTGCACCTCGCTGGTCCAGCCGTGGACAGACAGTGACCCCGTTCAATGTGGTTCCGGTCGGAATCGCTCCTGCCGCTGGGCTGCTCGCTGTAGGCAGGATCGTCTGCGTCGGGCCGCCGTTGTTGCCGAGGCCGTTGGCGAGAGAGGCGTCGATACTGTCGGAGTCGCTAATGCTGTGTTTCGCTGCGTTGAACCCGCAGGACCCGTCGTCATCGAGGTTGTAGCCCCCGTCGGTAATCTGGCCCAGACAATCGCCACCCGAAGTCGACTCAGCCAGGATTGACGTTTGAACTGTGAACGAACCATAGTTGTCGATGCCCCCACCACCATAAGCGCTGCTGTCAACGACGTCTTCAGCCGGCCTTGTCGGATGCCGATGGTAGTTGCGTGAGAAACCGTCCTGGTGAACGTGCGAGGCAAGACCTTCGCAGAAGCTGGCAGCGGGCAGTGCGGAAGAACCTGTCGGTGCTCATGGCGGCTTGCCTGGTCAGTGTCGCTGTGATCGTCCTTCTCCTTTTGTTGCCGACTCCTCTCTGGGTGCGAACGTTTGAGCTGGGCGTCTTTGTGACCGCCGTGTGTGTCACCGTGGCGTGGAGTCTCCATCTGACGACTGGAAGGCACAATCAGCTTCTAGGCAAGATGGGGGAGGAGATGACGGCGCAGGTTGTCATGGGGCGTCGGCGACACCGAAAAGGCTGGAGGCTCGTCAACGGCCTATACTTCGATCACCACGGCGACGTGGACCACATTTTGGTTGGACCAGGCGGCATTTTCGCTGTGGAATCCAAATGGACGTCTACTCCATGGTTGGTGGATCACGAAAGTCTGATTGGACCCCTTGGACGAGACCCCCTTCTACAGGCGCGTGACGGAGCCCGCAAGGTCGAACGACTACTCCGATACGGACCGGAGCGGTTTGAGGTGTCGGTTCATCCTGTCGTCATCCTCTGGGGCCCAGGTGCACCAGATGTTCCGCTGGGGTGGACCGAGGTCGATGGAGTACTGGTCGCCGAAGGTTGCCGTGAGAAAAAATGGTTGCGGCAACTAGATCGCGACGCGCTTGATCGGCCACTGATCGAATCCGTCACGAGGACGCTTGAAGCGCAGCTTATCCGCCAGATTTAGCAGGTCCACAGATTTAGCAGGTCCACATTTGAACGCATCGGCGGCTAAATATCAGTCCGGTTGAGGTCGAGTCGGGAAGTGAGTCTGTCTGCGATGATGCTCCTGTGGCAGTCTAGCGGATCAGACTCATAGCAAACAAGGCATGTGGCTTCAGTAGATGCGATCTCGATCGCTCGGACGAGGGCTTCGGGCTGGCTATCGAGGTGAGCGATGTACCCGTCCCAATCGTAAACACCAGTCTCCCTCAGCGACTCCATGATCTCAGCGGGTGTGCCCAGGTCTCGATCGTGACGGTATTCAATTCCTGCTGTGGCCAGTGTCTCGGCAAGTCTGTTCTTTGAGAAGCCAGGACGGCGACTGTTAGGCCGTAGCCGAACGTCTATGACATGCCGTACGGATTGGTCGACCAGCGCCTGAACGAATCCGTCGATCGACCGGCCCTCATATCCAGCCGTGTAGAGCCTTGGCTTTACGTACCTCATCTGTAGCCAACTCTAGTTCCGCTCCATGACAATCGAGTCCGGGTTCTCCGGCGCCATGCGCCCATCATCTCGACTTGCGAACCGGCCGCGCACGCTCTTCCAATTCGATCGGCAGAGCGAACGAAACATGAGCCTTTGCCACATGCGTTAGCTCGTCACCCAGGAGTTCCGCTCGCTGCCGCTCGGTTTCGGTCCAGACTTCGCCATGCTTTTTGCCTCGTTCACCAAAGTAGTGAGGAACCTGGGCAAGATGGACTGGCGTAAGGTCGTCCGAGGGACGTTCCTGCCAGTCCGGAGGATCCAAGGGACGCATCACTATTGCAGCGTAGGGTGCGCGACGTGTGAAGGGCATGAATGCAAACGGTGCAAATCCCAGGACCCAGCTCTCTGCTTCGCCCGAGGGTAAGAGCCAACGCAGCTGCACAAGAAGCTCATTGGCACCGTACGACTCTAGCGAGAAAGGATCCTCCCAGCTCCAACCGGTACATTGGCCGATCTGTCCGATGACATCGGCAAGATCCTCTGGAGTTTCAACCCAGGGAAACACAAACATGATCATCTCGCCGTTCGGCGAAGGCGGGATCAGTATGGCGTCGACCGCAATTCGAAATTCTTCGTCGCTGAGGCGACGCTCCATCACTACGGGGATCCACCCGGCTCGGTCGCGCTGCTTGGCAAGATGTGCGGCATAACCGCAGCCGGTCTGGGTGGATTGGATCCAATCGAGCATGACCGTCTCCACCAGATCGGGACGTCGATTGAGAAGGTCACGCTCGTCGGCAACGAGACCCTTCGCTGCCAGGCGATCGATAAGCTCCGTGCGTGTCGGAAAGCGCCTGGGAGGCCGCCCGTCAAATTGTGCGCTCAATCACCCTGCTACCCCCCTTGATCAATTCCCGCCGGAACTGAATGCAGAACGTGGCAGCGTACCGCACGGCACTTGTGGGCTGGCGGATGATCAGTCTCGAAAGATTGCGACAATGCTTGCTACTTTGGAAGCAGTGGAGGATAATCGAACATGTGTTCGATTGCACACGTTCGATTATCCAGTTGGGCGACCTAACCAGGTTTGTTTGGGCCCTCGAAAGGGAAAGAGGTTCAAGTGCGGCAAGTGACGATTGACGAATTTAAAGAGGAGCGCGAAGCCGTCTTGAGCGATTCCGGCCGAGAGGCCCAAGTAATCACGAACGATGGCAAAGTGGTGATGGTGATCGGAACCGAGGGTGATGCGGGACTTCCCGAAAACACCTTCGATGAAGGTCCGATACTCAGCCACCGCTCAGCAACTGTCCCTTCTGCGGACGACGTTGAAAGCGAATACTTCGCCAAGAGCCATGGTTGATTACTGAGGTTGCGTAAGCAGCCGCAAAGTCTGGGCTCGGAGTGCGATTGCACTCCGAGCCCTTTTTCGATTCCGCCTCTGCAGAAACCGACGCTTTGGCACTGCGGACGAAGTCGCTGCCAGTCGTAAGGGCTGTTGCTCTGTTGCTGCAAAGGTCCGCTCTAATGATAAGCGTCCGTTCAGGAATGGCCGCAGCGACGGAATCGCCTTCGGAGTCGCTTTTTCCAATCGCCTTGAGTTGCTGCTGTTCGGTGATCGTCCACGGCCCGCCGATCCGCGTCTCGGACCCGCGCTGCTTGCCGAACGTCGAGCTTGCGATGCCATTCGACCCGGCCGCGAGTGATGAAGTAATGAGAATTACAGGGCAGTCCAGCAGCGGTAACCGACGGAGACAAACATTCACGACTGCACCGACAGTCAGTTTGTTGTGACTAACATCCAACAGCTGGCCAGCAGTGCCGACCGATGGCTACCACAATTCCCGCCCAACTTCTTCGATTTGATCCTCATCGACGAAGGTCACCACTCGGCCGCCGAAAGCTGGAGGAGGGTCCTGCGTCGATTCCCTGACGCCAAGGTTGTGAGCCTGACCGCAACCCCGTTCCGAACTGATCGGCGACCACTACCCGGTGAGGTCATCTACCGCTACTCGTTCACTCGGGCGATGATGAAGGGATACATCAAGCGTCTTTCCAGCGTCAATGTGGCCCCCTCGGAGGTGTACTTCACATACCACGGACGAACGGCATCATAGCCTGGAGGAGGTTATGAAGCTCCGGGAGGACAGCTGGTTTCGGCGGGGCGTTGCGTTTTCACCCGAATGCAATCGCCACATTGTTGAATCGAGCATCAGCCATTGCAACGCGATGCGCGCGCGTACCGGTATCCAGCACCAGATCATTGCTGCCGCTTGCTCAGTAGATCACGCCCGCCAAGTTCGTGCCCTCTATGAGGAGTGCGGTTACCGTGCTGCTGCTATCCACAGTCAGCTACCAGATGAGGAGCGACAGCGGATACTAAGCGACCTCCTGAGAGGTGGATCGACACAATCGTGCAGGTGCAAGTGCTCGGAGAAGGATTTGACCATCCGCTCCTGAGCGTTGCGGCTGTCTTCCGCCCATTCCGCAGTTTGGCACCGTATATTCAATTCGTTGGGAGAGCGATGCGCGTGGTCCACCTGAACGAGACGGACCATCCCGACAACAACGGCTTCATTATCTCCCATGCTGGCCTGAACAACGACGAGCACTGGGACGACTTCCGTGAGCTCGACTTGACGACCAGGCAATGGTAAAGCGCTGGTTCGACACTGATCCACAAGAACCCGAGGAGTCCTCTTCGAATGGGACCGGGCGTCCTCGCCGCTTCGATCAGTTGGGGCTCATTGATACCGAAACGATCAGTCATTTCATTCGCCAAGAGTTTCTTGATCCCGACGATCCCAGGGTCATTGAGCAGATCCTTGAGATGCAGATACCTGGTGGGTTGCGATTGGGCGACATTGTTACAGCAGATCAGTTGCGCGGCGACTCTGATCGCAAAGCAAGCGGCGGAGACCATCGAATCCAGTTCGATACCGACTACACCGCAACGCCGTCGTCGAACTGCTCGAAAACGACTCGCTGAACGAACGAACTCCGTGGTAGCCCGAATCTTGCAGGACACAGATGTTCCACGCCAAGGTAGAAGCGTCAGCAAGGTCATGAATGTTCGACCGCCGATGGCCAATGTTCAGGCGGTGACCCAGTTGCTCAATCGGAAAGTCAACGCTTCGGTCGGAATTGAGTCGAAGTCCCGGAACGCTCTAAGCGCCGACCAGGCCGAAGAAGCACTGGGTCGGCTGGACCTGCTCGCAGACGAGCTAGTCGACGAAATCGTCAAGGCTCTCGAGGGAGCAGCCAGCTGATGGCGCAGGTACGCAGAGTCCTTGGTCACGTCACTATCGAGACTGCTTCTGCTCGACGTAAGTGCTATCGCAAACCCAAAGACCATCAAATCGCAAAGGGCTGCAAGTGTTTGGTGGTGCGAGACGCCAGCACCGGGGCCAAGAAAAACTACTGCCAATCCTGCGCCTTGGAAATACTCTCCGTCGCTGACGCTGATCTGTATGCCCTGTGTGCCGAGCTTCAATAGAGTAACCGCCAGCTGTGCGGGTGCTGTTGTTCGGAATTCGCAGGTCACCAGGCGAATGCGTAGTCCGCTCGACGAAGAGTGCTGCGGTAAGGTCCACTCCGACCCTTCACACGATCGGTTCGGCTGGTAGGGCCAGCGCCGCCCGAATATTGACTCCAGCCCGCGTCGGGTCAAGATACCCACTCGATAGTGCCATGTAGTTCATTCCGTAGGCCACGAGCTCCGCCGCTTCACGATTCGTTAGAGGTTCACTCAGCCTTGCCGCAAAGCCCAATTGGGGACCAACGTCGGGATTTGGCGCGTCGAATGACCTGAACAGTTCCAGATCTACTCGCACCGCAAGGGAGTTGGGCCGGTTGTTGCCTGCACCGTCGCTGGGGCTGGCTAGGAGGTGTATTTCGCAATGACTGACGGTCACACCGCCGGGAAGGATGTCTGCCACTGACTCAGGCATTAGGGAGGTCACAGCCACGAGCCCGTCACGAAACACTTCGGCCACGGTGCTCAATCCGAGCAGAACCCCAAGAGAGAATCCCATGTCGAGGACGAATGTGATTCCATTCAGACTCATCGAGGGCATGCGGATCTCTGCCAAAGCAGTGGCACCGGCTGTTCCGTCGCCTCCCAAGCGATATCGAGCCTGAACAGTTGATTGACGTCCCCCCTCTGGTGGAAGCCACTGAGTGAGCGGCTCAGGCGGAAGGTAGGTGTCGGGTGGGGGGTTAATCGCCAGTTCAGCTGGAAACTGAGCCAGGTTACGAAGTCGATTAGTGATGGGAGCATCACGGAGCGCTGCAACGAATCGTTTGCGCTGCGTCGGCCCGATCAGGCCCACTGTCTCTTCGGTTGCTGGGGAAACATTCGCGACAGCTCGGAGCACCAATAGGGGAAGCGCCTTCCAACCAAGCGGAGCGCTCCCGAAATCCGGGGCATTAAAATAGCTCCGAATCGGTCGAGGCCCACTGCGTATCGTTGCTGTTTGGTCTAATCGCTCGATCCGTTCGACAAGGTCCCCGAGAAAATCGTTGGCGCCGGTTGTGTCGATGACATGTGCTTGGCGTTTGGCGATCAGCCGATCGGCCGCCTCAGTCGTAGAGCCGTTGTAAGTTGCCCAGTACGTTGGATAGCGGCGGTTGGGCACGCGCTCCAGTGCTCCGACAAGTGCTATGTCGAAGTCGCCTGACCAGCCCACGATGACCAGTCCATACTCATCAAAAACTTTGGATAGCAATCGGTTGAGCGAAGCCGAGTATTTCCCCACCTCGAGCGGGGTGTTTCTGAGCCCCGGTGACGCGTAGTCGCCGTGAAGTTTGATGACTGTCACTCCGGCATGTTGTAAGGGCGTCATGCCGCGGATTGCCGCAGCTGTAGAGATGACCTGAGGTGCAACACCAACGGCTTCAAGCGCCCGTTCGATGAGTGCATCGAAGTTCGTAGTCAAAATCACTTTGATTCGCCCTGAGGCACTCAACCGTGCAAGCGCCTCGTGCGCCACGGTCGGCACGACTGCTTCTGCTCCGTCGGGCGAAGGGTCAAAGTAACGGCGCAAGAGGGCCCGACGAGCGATGTCAGTCGATGCAAGCTCGGCCAGAAGGTTGTCGTAGCGGAGCTCAGGGCGACCCTGTCCAGCCCACCACTCCTCAGGAGATTCCTCAAAGTCATCGGGATCAGCACCCTCGGACGTCGCTACCCGCCTGATCAGATCCTGGACGACTCCCCAAGTACTCTTGATCCCTGCTGCAGTCGACGCTCCGGATCCGACCAGTACGGCATAGACCCCCGGTGATCCGTGCATCGAGGTAGCCAATGCATCACGTGGGTCCACGCCCTGAGTCGGAGTGATGATGAGCGAAGGTGTCGGGGAGCCGTCAGTCATTCACCGATCCTCTCGTAGATACTTTTGCATGTTGAAGTGTTCGGGCCGAGAGTGAGGTTGCTCACGAAGGACTGGAGCTAGAGAGAATCTGCCTTGCGATCTCGATGAACTGAGCAGTTGCGTCCGTCCACGTCGGATTGGTCCATCCGAAGACTTGGCGATGCTCTTCGATGAGCGTCTGATAGCCACTACCGAGAATCAAGGCCTGAAACGAGACCGATCTTGACGAGGTGAAGATCGGAACGATGTTCGGACCCAGCGGTGAGGGAGCCGTGTTGTTCGAGTCCACGCTGTCGATGAGCGCATAGTTGACTGCATGAGAAACTCCTGACCACTGCCACCAGGCCGTGGCCCCAAGGCGTTGCATCTCGGGTGCATCACTACCTCCGGCGAGGAGGGACTTGATCAGCGCGCCGGAACCGGGGAGTCGCTGATCACCAACCTCGATTCGGCTGCTGTTTGCAACCAGGTTCCAGCTACGCTTGGCGCACTGTTTCCGAATCTGGGCTCTGTTGCGGATTGCTTGTCTCTTGAACTCGGGGATTGGACTGCGCTTCATTTCTATGCAATTTCGTAAGCGAATGGCCTGGTAGCGCTGGACGCGAACGGTCGCACCGATGCCTTGTGCGCCCGCCCAGTAGCTGAGTGCAGCGGACTCTATGGCCGCTCGGGCAACTGCCAAGTGGGCGTAGACGGGGACGGGCTGTGAACGAAACAGCCGTGTGAACTGGCGAACCGAGTCGGTGGCTGCAAAGCGGAGAATGTTGGCATTGCTGTGAGCAGCGTGTACCGGCTCCTCGAAGTAGCCGTCGGCGATCATTCCCTCTTGGGACAGCTCTGCCATAGCTGGAGAATCTGACAGGGCCATGCCCGAGCCGACAAGGCTCTCTGTGGCATCGACCATGCCTTCGAGTACGCGCATGACCGGCGCCAGAACTGGCACAATGTCGCCGGTGGCTAGCTCCGTCAAGATTCTTCCGCTTCTGGTTTGAGCTTCCGGCGTAGATAGCCATCTGGCATCGGGATCACGCGGATGCCCTGGTTTGTCGCCCGCAGAGACATGCCTGTGTCGTCGGTGACTAACGTGACCAGCGTCACGCCTTGACTCCCCGACTGGAGTTCTCGGCAGGTGTCGAGAATCTCCTGGTCCGCGTCGAGTGTTCGTCGTCGTGGTCCATCTTCTACCGGAACTTCGATCGTGACGTTTTCCCGAATCTGAGTGAGGCCTCCAGCGCTAGGAGCGAGCTGAGCCCACATTTGGCTGAGAAGCCGCCTTGCTTACGCAATCACTACTGCTGAATCAATGCGAATAATGTCAGCGGCATCGTCGACATATCACCAACCCACGCGGATCTTGTTCGCTGGAGAACACCTTAGCCCCAAGCACGGTTGGATCGTAAGTGCCGTAGTGTCGGGATTGAGCGCTGTACTGCGAATACTCGAAGCGGTCGACAGCGCGTAGGGATTTGCACAGCCGAAGTTGCCGCTGAGGCTAGTCCGACCTCGATCGTGTACCCGACCTACGATGGACCTAACTAACTCAAAGACTTCGACGAGTACATAAGGGCGGATGGCTACCGTATGAGCAGCACGAAGCGGATAACGATCCTGGGCGCCCGGTGTATCTGGAATTACGACTGGTGCTGTTCTCGCAGCAGCGGGGTATGAAGTCACCATCTTGGCGGACCAATCTTGGACTGCCCGCAGTTCTGCTACAAGTGGGTCCTGTACCATATTCCTTCCACTGTGGAATGACGATATCGAGGCCCCCGCTAACTATGCCACTCGTCTCGAACAATGGGCAAAGACTTCATTTCTGCAGTTCTGCCAGAGCGTTGGTCCGAGATACGGCGTTACGTGGACTGAGAACACTGAGCTATGGGAGGAAACGGCACACATTCCAGCAAGTCTGGATTGGCTCCGATCGTTCATGCCGAACTTTTCGGAAGGGTCCTCCCCGTCATTGCCCTGGGTTCCTTCGAGACTGACTCAGGAGGTAACCGAGTACCTACCCGCTCGGCGATTTCAACTCTTCTGGAACTTTCAAACTCTCGTAATCGAAATCCCACGATATATTCCTCAACTCATTGACGAGTTCAAAAGCCATGGCGGCAATCTTGTCCTCGGACGAAAGCTTCTCAAACCAGACGAACTTGGTCTTCTCGGTGCCGACGTTATTGTAAACTGCACGGGACTAGGATCTGCAGTTCTCTTCAACGATGGTCACCTTCATGGCGACAAGGGGATCCTGATACTTCACGAGCCGATCGATGGAATTCAGGCTCTCGGGGCAGACATTTATACGATGATCCCCAGAAGCGATTGCCTAGTATTGGGTACCCACTATCTCGTCCCGCCTCATCTTGCAAAATCAATGCATCGAGATCCTTATTACTCCGAGGAGCCGACGTCGGATGAGATAGAGACGATACTTTCGGGACTGACGCAAATCGTCAATGATCCTGGTTGTCCAAAGACTGCGGCCGCTGTCCCAACATTTGGAGCAGTGAAAGATGTTGTCGCGAGGTTCCGCCCTCGACGGGACGGGGGCATACGGCTCGAATTGGACACGTCCGGTCCAATACCCATTATTCATAATTACGGTCACGGAGGAAGTGGCGTGTGCCTATCATGGGGCTGCGCTTATGATGTATTAGGAAATGTCGACGAAGTTGCCGGCAAACTGAAAAGCCAACCAGCTCACCTTGCTCTGGATGGTCCATTGATCAGCAGGCAAAGAGTAAGACTATGGTTGAACGATCCTCTCTATTTTCAGTCCAACAGGTATGATGCGAACCCCACGACGCCGTTCCATCGCTGGTTCACGATTCCCGAATCTAACGATTTGGATCAGGTGCGAAACCAACTGGCAACGCTTGATGTAGTTCCCGGCGACACAATCATCGATCCTTTCGTTGGAAGCGGCACGAGTGCCCTTGCGGCGCTGCACGAAGGCGCGAGCTTCGTAGGGATTGATGTCTTGGCTAGTTGCGTACTCGGTACAGCTTCAAAACTCTATGGCCCTCGTCTCTCCGCAGCAGAAGTAGTCGCGGGCAGCGAAGTACTGCAGAGAATGGCAGGTACTTGGCGAATGCAGGATGCACACCTACTAAATTCGGAGGGCAGCACAGCACAACTGGAGCTGAGCGGACTCTTCGCGAACCCCGGCCCCGCCTCGTTTATGCAGGTCATCCAGCCAATTGTCAAGACTCTGGGGACCCGACAGGGCAAACGGGACGCGGTTCGTGGCACATCCGGCCGTCGACATCGTGTCCATCTCTCGGCGCAACAGACGGACGATCTGGTTGCGGAGTACCAATCGGGTACTACCACCAAGGAGATAGCGGCCATCTATGGGATTCATCACACGACGGTCTCGATCTACCTCAAACGCAAAGGCGTAGCCCTTCGGTACAAAGTGATGAGCCCTAAGCAGGTCACCGAGGCCAGAGACCTATACGAATCTGGCCTATCCCTTGCGAAGATCTCGGATCAGCTGGGGCTGGGACCTTCTCACAACACGATTCGACGAGAGCTCATGGCTGAGGGTGTCAAAATGCGTGACGAGCATGGGAGGCCTCGGTCTTAGAGCTCAGCAATTAAAGGTTGTCTTTGATCCATTTGCTGGCTGCCTCGTTGAAGCCGTACCAGGCCGCCGCCCGACCCGTCACCGAAATAACCAACAGTTCGTCGCTCGTACCAATGTGTTTCTTGAGCACATCGCGTGCCTGCGCTGGAGTTAGATCGGACTTTACGAGCCAGGTGCTATCAAGGTGATGCCACCAGGCACCGAGACCCTTGATGGCGGTGATCAAATCCTTGTAATCCTGGTCTGGCTTATCCAGGTCGTATCCGATTAGAAGTGTTCCCATAGTTTACGGGCGCTTCGGAAATGAGTGGGGTGTAAGGGTCCCTGGCGCGTAGCAGGGGCCCTGCCAGTCTGTCGGTGTCTAACGCCTACAGATCGGAAGAGCCCCTGTGCAGACGGATCCTACGTGCATGTGCGAGCTGTTGGTCGGCTTGCCGGAAGTGAACGTCCTTGGCATCGATGACGTGGTCGGTGACCCGCTTCGCGTCCATATCGAGGTCCGGTCGGGTCGGCCAGGGTGTGGCGGGTGTGGGGTGTTCGCCCACGTGAAGGACCGGCCTGTCGTCGAACTGGTGGACCTACCCTGCTTCGGACGGGCGACTCGTCTGGTGTGGCACAAGCACCGTTGGCGGTGCCCGGAGACATCGTGTTCGACGACATCGTGGATCGGCGAGGAGCTGCGCATCGGTGCCCCCAGAATGGCCATGAGCGACCGGGCCGGTCGATGGGTCACCGAGCAGGTCGGCCGCTATGCCCGCAGCGTGAACGAGGTGGCCATCGAGCTCGGGTGCGACTGGCACACAGTGAACGACACGGTGATCGCCTATGGCACCGCCCTGATCGACGACGACACCGAACGATTCGGGACGGTCGAAGCCCTTGGACTCGACGAGGTGCTGATGGTCCGAGTCGGCCCCTGGCGCCGCCAGCAGTTCTCCACCCAGATCGTGGACGTCGGTCGGGGTCAGCTCCTCGACGTCGTCCCCGGCCGCACCAGTGCTGGGCCCATGGCCTGGCTGGCCGAACAGGGGAAGGCCTGGTGCGACCAGATGCGCTTCGCCACCCTCGATCTCTCCGGTCCCTATCGGAGGGTGTTCACGCTCATGGTTCCCGATGCCGTCCAGGTGGCTGATCCGTTCCACCTGGTGAAGCTGGCCAACTCGAAGCTCGACGAGTGCTGTGAATGCTGATCGAAACCTGGAGCGCGCGCCGGTCGAAAACGGGAGCACTTCGGTCAGAAGTTACTTGGCGGCCTGAGCCTCGTCCACAGGCGTGACCGGCTTGGTCCGGCGTGTCCGGGCCTTGGCGTCGTGGAGCCGGTAGCTCTCGCCCCTGGTCTCGATGATCTTGCAGCGGTGGGTGAGCCGATCGAGGGTGGCCCCGGTGAGCCGCTCGGATCCAAGGACCTCGGTCCAGGACTCGAAGGGCAGGTTGGTTGTCACGATCATGCTGGTCCGCTCATAGGCCGTGGAGATCACATCGAACAGCAGCTCGGCCCCGACCTTGGAAGCGGGCACGTAGCCGAGCTCGTCGAGGACGAGCAGGTCCAGCTTCGCCAGCTGGGTCTTGAGGCGCAGGAAGGTCCGCTCGTCCCTGGCCTCGATCAACGTGGTGACCAGCTCCGTTGCCCGGAAGAACCGGACCTTGTAGCCCTTGGCACAGGCGGCAGCCGCCAGGGCGGTTGCCAGGTGGGACTTGCCCGTGCCCGGGTTCCCGACCAGGAGCACGTTCTCCCGCTTGTCGATGAACTCGCACCGGGCCAGCTCGGCCACCAGCATCTTGTTGACCGAGGGTCGGGCGGTGAAGTCGAAGTTGTCCAGGGATTTCATGGTCGGGAACCGGGCCGCCTTCAGGCGGCGGTCGGCAGCCTTGCGCTCCCGCTCGAGGAGTTCCAGCTCGCACAGCTGCAACAGGTAGGCCAGGTGGTCGACGTTGTCCGTGGCGGCCTGGTTGGCCACCTTCTCGCACTCGGCTCCGATGGTCGGCAATCGGAGGGCCTTCAGGTGATGGTGCAACAGCACCATCGACTTGGTTTCCAATGACTTCATGCACTTGCTCCTATCTGGGTCAGGGCGCTGTAGGCGCCGAGATCGGGTGGATCGATGACAAAGGACTTCAAGTGGGGATGGCCGTCCAGGCTGAACAGCCCGACCGGCTGCTCGTCGCGGTGGAACAAGATGAGCGCAACCGCATCAGCCCCGGTCGCCCCGATGGCGAGGGCCTCCTCGATGGCTCCGGTGAGCTGGCGGAGCGATGACCGCTCCAGCAGACGCAGCACCTTGATGTACTCCCGGGTGCCCGCCCAGCCGCGGTCTGCCTCCAGGCGTCGACGGAGGTGCCCGAAGCACCCAGGCAGGTCCCAGCCCTCCAGGGGGCGGGCGTGGTCGAGCGCGCCGGGCTTGCGCTCCAGGAGCGCCAGGTAGTGGCGGGGGTCGAAGGAGATCTCCTCTTTCGACCAGCACCTTCGATGTCGGGCCACCACTTCGGTGCCCGAGACGATGCGGACCTCCTCGGTGCCACCCAAGACGATCACTTCGTGATGGGCATGGGCGGTCGGCACCGAGTAGTCGTTGCGATCAAAGCGCACCAGCGACAGCGAGTTGGCGCTGGCCTGGGCGATACGTCGGGGATCGAAGGATTCGGCGGGCAGTGTGAGCATGGCGGCCCGGTCCACCTCCAGGCGCTGAGCCTTCCCTTCCGGCTTGCCCCGCACCGACCGGTCCATGTCGGCCAGACACGCCGCCTCCAGGTGAGCGTTGAGGGCGGCGAAGGAGTCGAAGCTCGGCACCGGGACCAGGAAGTTCCGCCGTCCGAAGCCCACCAGGCTCTCGACGTGGCCCTTCTCGTTGCCCCGGGCCACCCGGCAGAAGTGGTGGGCGAAGAGAAAGTGGCTCTCCAGGCGCAGGAACTCACGGGTGAGGTCGCGGTCGCGGCCCATCACTTTGGTGACGGCGATTCTCGAATTGTCATAGCTGATGCGGGTGGGCACGCCGCCGAAGAAGGTGAAGCCCGCCACGTGTCCGGCCTGGAAGGTCTCGGTGCACTCTCGCGGATAGGCCGAGACGTGGAAGACGTCCGAGTACGGCAGTGTCATGACCGACAGGGCTGCCTTCATCTGCACCCCGGCGATGGTCACGGTGGCCTCGCCGAAGTCGTACTGGGCCTCGCCCGGCGGATGGGAGAGCGGGACGAAGACCTCCTTCTGGCGCTTCCTGGCTTGTGCCACCTGGGCCCGGACCTGGGACGAGCAGCCGACATACCCGTGCTCGTCACGCAGGCGCTCAAAGATCCGCTTGGCCGTGTGGCGCTGCTTGACCGGAGCGTCACGATCAGAAAGCAGGATCTCGTCGATAATGCCCAGGAACTGCCCCAGCTGCGGTTTCGGCCGGGCCGCGCCCTGGCGATAGCCAGGCGGCTCAGCGTTGGCCAGGATCTTCTCCAGGGTCTCCGAGCCGATCCGGAAGTCCCTTCTGATCGAGCGCTTCGACGCGCCCTCGACCAGCACCTTGCGCCGGATCTCCGTCCACATCTCCATGTCGGTGTGCACCCTTCTCCCGTCCACTCGCTCGACCCTCAGGCGAGAAGCCTGTGGATGGGGTCGGGCGACCACGGGGATGGTCAGGTGCTCCCGTTTTCGATCAGCGCGTTCTGGGTCTCAGGTGCTCCAGGTTTCGATCAGCGTTTACAAGTGCAGACGGCGCGTGCAGAACGACACGCTCGGCCACCGCGGCCACAAGTCTGATCCCCTCTATCGGTGCCGGCGTCTGTTGACCAAGGCCGAAGAACGGCTCACCGATCAGGGTCGAGAGAAGCTTCTCGGCCTGCTGCGCGCCGGCGATCCCCACGGTGACGTCGCCGCTGTCTGGCAGGCGAAGGAAGCAGTCCGAGAGCTCTATTCCCATGGCGATCCCGATCTCGCCCTCCAGTGGGTGAACCAGCTCGGCAGCGATCTCCAAGACAAGGACTACCCGATCGAGGCACGGTCACTCGGTCGCACCCTGATCCGCTGGAAGCACCAGATCGCCGCCTGGCACCGCGCCCATGTGACCAACGGGCCCACCGAGGCAGTGAACAACCTGATCAAGAGGGTGAAGCGGGCTGCGTTCGGGTTCACCAGCTTCCGGAACTACCGGATCCGGTCACTCCTCTATGCCGGGAAGCCCAACTGGGACCTGCTCGCCACCGTCAGACCCCACTGAAATCCGAAGAGCCAGTTTACGGTCTCCCCTATGCAAATAATCTGGCACTCCAGTTGTCCGACCGCTAACAGTTAGTGTCAGCGGTCTCCAACTCCTCTGTCCGTCGTCGAGAAGGCATTCATTGTCCCTCCAAAGCTGTACCCTCACATTCCCAGCGGCCGGAGTTGAGCTGCTCGGAATCTGGAAGGGGGCGGTTGTCATTGATCCGAGGACTTACGGAGCGGAAGGCCTCGGAGCGTGGAGCCCGGCATGTGTTAGTTGATGCAGGACGCCCTGCAACTGCTGCTGAACTTCGTGAGTTTTCCACGTTACGAAACCGTGGATCAGCCAGAGTTCTGGAGCACGCCAGACAAGACCCATCGCGAATACTGATGCCACCGCCAGCTGCATTGCCCGCCTAGGCCGTCTGCCGAAGTCGCCCTCTGCAGCTCTCTCGAAGAGCCACCATGGAGATGTCATGACTCGAATAGTGGCGCGGCGCGGACCCAGACATGTGATTCGGCGGCGATGTGCTCAAGAGTCTCGTCTAAGGTCGTCGTCCTGGTGGATGGAGCGGTCATGCTGCCGCCGAACCCCGGTCAGGCCAGACTGGCTTCTTGCAGTTGAAACAAACGTACAACACCACTTGGTTGCCACAGTCCGGGCAGCGGGCATTAGTCGCCAGGTTGACTGCAGCGTGGGCCACCGGAATGATGACTGCCCACGGGACGCCGCCAGGGCCCTTACTTCTATTGGATGCCATCTCGGTACCTCCTTAGGCCGCGGACAGCGTGTACCGCTGCCACGGAATCTGCTCGACGAAGACGTTGCTGAGAAACTGGACGATGTCCAGACGACCTTGGAAGGTCGGCACGCCACGGCCGTCCTGGGCCATGAGCACGATCGGGACGGGACCGAAAGCCTGGGTGCCGAGGGCACGAGCACCAGCCTGCTCTTGAGGATTGTTGAGGACGTTGGGTTTAACGATCACAATGCCGAAGGTGACACCCTGCTCGGTGATCATGGCTCCTTCAAACTGCATGGTGTGTACCTCCTGGATGCGAGCTAGTTGGTGGAACCAGCTTGCACCGGGGATGTGACAAGCCAACTCCTCTTGCAATACTGTATCGAACACTTGTTCGTAGTATCAATAGCACCACCATCGGGCAACCTCCTACCTGGTCGAGCTGCTGGGTAGGAGGTTGCCCATCGGTGGTGCTCAGGTCAGGTTCGGACGGTGGCCCGGACCAGGCTCCAGTTCACTGCGCGGTGGCAATGGGAGCAGGGCGGGAAGGTCTCGCCGAGACTCGAGCGCGATCTCCTTCTTTCCGGAGCAGTCGCTGCGGTAAATACCCGATGTGCTGCACTTATGTCCCGTGGAAGGCATAGTTACCTCCTCTCCGTGGCTTTGGCTCGGCTTCCACCGAGAGAACCAGTACATCTAGTTCTTCTGACAGAATAGCAGCTCCACGGAATACCCGTACACCATCGCTATCTCTGTAGGATAAGGCGATGGCCAACGAGAGCGAGACCATCGGACAGCAGCTGAGAGCCAGGCGAGTGGAGCTCGGACGCACCCTGGCCGAGGTTGCCGAACAGGCCAACCTGTCTCTGCCCTACGTCTCCAACTTGGAGCGAGGGCGGGGCAACCCGACCCTTGAAGCCCTTGGTGCTCTGGCCCGGGCCTTAGACATCCCACTGGCCAGCCTGCTCGGGGATAGCGGCCCGATGGAGCCCCTGCAGGTCGTGCTGGCGTCGGTTCCGCCTTCGCTACTCCAGTTCTCCCGGACCGCGGATTTTCAGGAGACAGTTGCGGACTTGGCTGAGCGCCAGGGCGAGTCCGTGGATGACATGCGTCAGCGGGTCCTAGTGGGCATGGTGTCCTCGCCCAAGCGCAGCAGCGGTGAGCCAACCGAGGAGGATTGGCGGCGGATATTGGATGCCTACTCACTGATCCTTAAGAAGCGGTAGTGCATCGTGGAGGTCCGCCGTGCTCCGACTCTCGAATCGATCACAGCGGCGCTGCTCGAACACGTAGCCGAGGAAGTTCAATCCGATCTTCGGAGCGAGCACCCCGCATCTGCGGTCGAGCTGTACTTTGGCCCGATCGGGTGTCAGGCGCTACCCAGTGCCGGCATTACTCACGGATCGTGCGCCATCGACGGCTACTACACCGCGGAGATCGATCCGGAGCGGCCCTGGATCTTCTACGCCAGCGACGTTCACGAGGATCGTGCCCGATTTACCCTCCTGCATGAACTTGGCCATCATCTGTTTGTGACGGCGGCGACAGAGCTGCTCGATGATCTCGATGTCCTTGGCGGTTCGTCAGAGGGGGCAATGCAGGCGGAAGAGTCGGTTTGCCACCGTTTCGCCGGCAGCCTCCTGGTACCCGACGAGCTGTTGTCGGCCGCGATTGGCAATGATTCGGTCCGACCGGAACATGTTGTGGCCATCCATGAACGCGGCGCAGCGTCTTGGGAGGCGTGCGCAGTTCGAGTGGCCGAAGCCATGCCCGGACCCGGAGCGGTGATGATTTTGCGGGATGGAGCGACCGTGGGATTTTGTGCGGCATCGTCTCGGATGGGCGCGTCGTGGTGGCCTCGGGGCAGTGGCCTTGATCCCAATGGGCCACTCGCTCGAGGCCTCAACCTGCGACAGACTGCCATACCAGAGCAATACCGATTTGGGCTTGGGTACAGTCGGTCCCTCTTCTGCGACACCCTGCCCATCCGGGAGGGCTTGGCCATCGGAGTACTCAGCGAAAGACCGAGCGACGGCAGCTTGTCGATTATCGAAGAGAATGAGCCGGCCTGGAGGGAGCGGGCCGAATTTTCGTGAGTGGCACCCCGGCGTTGAGCGAGACATTGGCTGGTGCTTCAAGTGCAAGGGTAGACAGTGCCCTGAGTGCTGGCGGTGCGGCTGCAGTCACCCAGTGCAAAACCCACTCTGTCCGGCGTGTGGGCTGATCAAGCCGGTCCGGTCCGGCGCGACAATATGCTTCGACTGCGAAGCGGACCGCTGACAGCCGGTGAACGTCGGCCTGATTGAAAATCCGATCGACCGGGTCCAGAAGGTCAGGGAATTGAAGAAGGCCACGCCATGTGGATTGTCGGGGTTCGAACAATCACAAAGTTGGTGGAGGTGATGACAATGTGTTCGAACCCCTCCCCGGTCCTGAAGCGCCTTCTTGAGCTTTGCTCCTATAGATGACAATCGCATGCCTACCCTGGCCTTTTGCCAGTAGAGGCGCTGACCGTCGGCTGTTTCGCTAAGCGCCCAAGTGCCCGACCATCCGAAGGCCGGCAACGGGCTATGGGCCGCCGGCGCCCAGATGACAGCCTTGTCGAATGGCCATCCGGGTCCGAGACAGCTTTTCGCGTCAGAAATCTGACCTGCTCCGACAGATAGGAAGCGTGAAGGGCACCTCCGAAGCTGGCACCGAGGCGCAACAGATGCCGCCGATCACAGCGACATCTGCCGTCGGCATGGCCACGCCCGACCTTCTCGACCTCGTCGTTGAGGGCGGCTACGCCGGAATGGCGTGGCTGGAACTGGAGCGGCGCCTGGCCGTCCGTGCCTTTCCGGACCTGGAGCGTGCGATAGCGACCGGGACGATATATCGCCACTGCGCTCGCGCTGGATTCCGGATCCGGCTGCGGACGGAGTTGCAGCTCCATCCCTATCCGGAGGAAATCGCGGCCGAGGCAGTGGAGAATTGTTTGCGCCGCTTCCGGGAGACGGTGCTCCCTGGCGGTCAGTGGAATCCCGACCGAGGCGCCAGCCTCGAGGACTTCTTCTGGGTCTGTTGCCTGCCGGAGGTGGCCAACCGGTGGCGATGGCACCTGCGCCGCCTGCCAGAGTCCTCCGTGCCGCTGGAAGCCGTCGGTGAGGACCAGATCCTGACCCTGCCCGTCGGCCCAGGAGTAGATCCGGCGCAGATCGTAGAGCACGAGGACCTCGCGGCCCGCGTTCTGGCGCCGATGAAGGCCGCCGACCAGACGGCGTTCGCGCTTCTGGCTGCGGGCTGGACGCCCGAGGAGATCGCGCGAACGCTCGGCATCACCCGCAACACCTTCGACGCGCGGATTAGTCGGGCACGCAAGGCGGCACGAACAAGGAGAACGTGGTGACAGAGGAACCTGAGGTGACGGAGACGGAAGTGGAGATGATCGATCAGGGCGACTCCCCGATTAGCTCACTGGATCAAGATCGCCTGGGCCGGAGACCGTTCGCCGAGGCGTTGGCTGCCGAGATCATGGCGGCACCCGCCGCACGGGGTTACGTGATGGGCCTGACAGGCCCATGGGGCAGCGGCAAGACGTCGATCCTTAACATGACTGTCGACGCTCTTAAGGACGAGGCGGTCGTCGTGCAGTTCAATCCGTGGATGTTCTCGGGGACGGAGGCCCTCGTCAGTTCCTTCTTCGAGGAGATTGGGAAGCAGCTCGACAGCCGGGATTCCAAGCTCAAGGGAATCGCCGACAAGCTAGCCACCTATGGTCACCTGCTATCACCCTTGGTGTCGCTGATCGGCGCTGGCACCGCGGTAAGCGGTGCCTCCGAGATGCTGGAGAAGCTGGCAGCCCGGCCATCGGTCTTTGTGCAGCGTCAGGAGTTGCGTACACTCCTTGCTGCCCTCGACAGGCGGCTCGTGGTAATCGTCGACGACGTCGACCGATTGCGCCCCCAAGAGATTCTCGACATCGTCCGGTTGGTCCGTCTCGTCGGCGACTTCCCCAACACGCTTTACCTGCTCGCGTTTGATCGGGGCCGCGTCGAGGAATGCCTCGGAGAGGGCAACGCCGAACGAGGACGGGCCTACCTCGAGAAGATCGTGCAGGTAACCCATATTGTCCCGGTGGCTCGCGAGCCAGACGTGACGACGATCTTCCTGGGCGGTCTGCAGCATCTCGTTGACACGGCGCCGACTGGACCTCTGGATCTTGGGGACTGGCAGAATATCTTCGCCTTCGTCGTCCGTCCGCTGCTGGCAACGCCTCGCGGCGCCCGACGCCTGCTGGGATCCCTCTCGATGACGATGCGACTTGTCGGAGACGAGGTAGCGATGGCCGATCTCATCGGCATCGAAGCCGTGAGGGTGCTACGACCGGCTATGTTCGAAGCGATCATCTCCGTCGCGGACCATCTTTCTGCGGAGGCGCTGGTGATGGGCCAGAGCGGCTACCAGCACGGCCGCAATCCGGCGGACACGCCTATCGGACCAATAGTGGCGGTGGATTCGGTGCTCGCCGAAGACGTCTGTCGTTGGCTCTTCCCTGCAGCACGCCGGTATCTCGAGAACACGCACTACGGATCGGAGTGGGAGGTGACGTGGCGGCGGCAGCGAAAGATCGCCAGTGCGTCGGTCCTTCGGTTCTACTTGGAGCGCCAGTTGCCCGAGGGGGTCGTGCCGGCCCGAACGGTGGACCAAGCACTCGACGCGTTCAGCGACCGCAAGGGGTTGCAGAACCTGTTCGACGCTCTGTCCCCTGCTCAGCTGATGGACCTCGTCGAGAGGATCAATGGGACCTTAGACGAACTGCCCGTTGACGGAGGCAATCTCGACGACGACCCAGCACGGATCGCTCTTCCAGTCATTCTCGATCTGCTTCCTCAGCTCCCGGAGGACACCGGCATGCTGACCTTCAGCGGATCGATGGTGCTCATGAGGGCAGCGTTGCGGCTCCTTCGGCGTCTGCCCACCGAGGAGTCGCGGGAACACATTCTACGCCTCGTGCTGCCAGAGATCCGATCCCGAAGTGCCCGTCTTATCCTGCTCATGATCGCCGGCCATCGGAAGAACATTGGCGCCGCCCTCATCGCTGAGGACGTGGCAAAGGAGTTGGAGGATGAACTGCGGTTGGATCTGATCGTCATGCTGGCTGTGGACTTTGTTCGCGAGACGCGCACCGTGCGCCTCGCCGACTTTCTGGCCGAGTCCGCAGACGGAAGGAAAGGTCTCCACGAGCTTGCTGAGGATAACCGGGTGATGCTCTCGTTGTTCGTGGGTTCGGTCGGCCAGACTCGCTCCCGGGCGATGGGCGCTGCGGCCGTCGAGACGACCAAGGTACTGTCCTGGGACCAACTCACAATCTACTTTGGCGAGGAGATGCTCCTCAGGCGCACGACCGAACTGCTCGCCGCAGCAACGAGAGAGGGGCTTGAACTGTCAGAGGAGGAGCACGAAGCGCTCGGGTTGGCGGCCGACTATGCCACAGGCAACCGCCCGGAGACTTCAATCGACCGAATCATGCGGATCCAGCAGGGCGGGGAACCGCCGCAGATGGCGGCGTCGGACGGCGGTACCTCCGAGGCGATCTCCGTCGCCGAACCACCGCAGGACGAGGGCTGAGGGCGACATTCTCAGCCGAGCCTATGTGGGGACGCCAGGAAGATCGCGGCGTCGCTAGCCGACATCCGATCAAGCTAGGTACTGTTCCCGAGGGATGGATCACGCTGGTCAGGGGCAGCCTTGAGCACCAAGGGTTTCCGAATGACAACGTGATGATGATCAGTGTCGCGGTCCGTCCCAGACCTCGCTGTCCGGTCCAGGCCATATCTCGTCGAACTCAAGGGCAAGGGTTGCTCACCAGTTTGATCCCGCATTCGGTGAATGTCTGGCCTTGAGCGTCCGCACATCCTCCGCGAGCTCGATGTCCGGGAATCGGTGCTTGAGAACCCGCCGAGCAGACGGTTCTATTTCGCACATGAGCTGAGTCTCATTACCTGCTTGGCTAAGGCCGCGCTCAATGCCGCCGATGCCCGCAAAAAGGCCGACCACCTGCAATCCGTTGCCAGGGCGTTGTCCGTTGGTCATGGGCACAAACTACACGAACACACGTTCGCAAGAGCGGTTCGAATCTGCTCCGTTGTCACCATCGGCGCAGGAGGTCGTCATTCTGGGGCGAGCCTAGGCGAGGACGTCAAGGGGATGGCGGAGCTTGAGTTTCTCCTAATAAGGACGTTGTTCCTCCCTAATCCGATGCATGATTGGATCGAACGTCTCCAGACGCCCGGCTACTGGGCAATCCGAGATATGGACGTGACCAGCGGACGTCCCTCGCCTTTGATTGAGTCTGAGTGCCAACGCTTGACACGCTGGCTGGAGGAGTTCGATCGAGAACTAGTCCGAATCAACGAGGAGGACGGTCAGGACCGGGAGTCGGCCCGTCTTGTGCTTGATACCAGTGCGATCGTTCGGCACAGGTCGTTTACCGACATCGACTGGCCGCCCTATGCGAATGCAAAATCGGTCCGGCTATTCATACCGATTCTGGTAGTCCGTGAACTCGACGACCTCAAAGACTCTGGTAGATCAGACAAGGCGAGGTCCCGGCTTCGCAATATCCGTACCGCCATAGCGGAGCGGGGACGAGGCCCAGCTCCGATCGCAGCTTGCAATACGACGGTGGAGCTGCTGATGGATCCGCCAAACCACAATCGACTGCCCATAGCCGACGAGGAGATCATCCGACGAGCC
The DNA here is from genome assembly GCA_963774885.1 of uncultured Acidimicrobiaceae bacterium. Lineage (GTDB taxonomy): Bacteria > Actinomycetota > Acidimicrobiia > Acidimicrobiales > RAAP-2 > Bog-756. The sequence goes on along the minus strand of CAVZGQ010000001.1, from coordinate 1,255,911 downwards.
CAATACTTACGAGGTCGGCCAGGTGGGCCTGTCCGACTTGCCACCGGCGACTATACGATGCAGTTCATGGCGGAGGCGGATGACCTTCCCGTCCTCTTCCTGCCCGACGAACTCAGACTTGGGGTTGCTAGCAACAGCCAGGAGGCCGGCCAATCCGGCTAGCGGAGGAGCGTTGTGACGAAGACTGAGCTGGATCCATACCTCATAGCTCGTGTCATTGCCTCGCGAGCCTTCGGGTCCATTCGTGGACGCCGGTCAAGCGGGACGGGCGCAGCTCCTGCCCACTACTTGGCCGAATTGTCTGTCCCCGGGATGCCGTCCGATAAGCGTACGGTCAGTCGCCAGGTGATGGGCGGCCGATTCCCAGGCTCTCCTCCTCCCTCGACGGCAACCTCCTTCGACTATGCGATGGCGGCGCTCTTCGACTGGGAACTAAATGGAGGCAAGAACGGCTTCGCTGCTGGGATTGAGGCAATAGCGAGCATCCTTGGCGATTTCTCAAATGAGGAGCTGCTCAAAGCGATCGCCTCGCTTATGCGCACGACGGTGCAGTCAGAGGTTGACCAGCCAGATCGCCGGTTTCTCACAGGATTTGCGGTGCAAGCATTGGCTATCGAGTATGTCAACGAAACAGAATTCCGTCGATCTTCGACATTTGTGGCATCGGAGGAAGAAGAGACGCTGGTCTGGGCCCGTTGGCTCCTACATCGGCGTCGTCTTGAGATTGAACAGACGACCGACGGATTCGCTGCCTTGCTCTCCTTTGGACTGCTCCTTCTCGGGCGGCGACCGAGGGCTGGGTATTCGTTGATTGAGATCGTTCGTGCTGTCCAAGCGCTGTGGACCGGCTCCCTCTTTCACTATCAGCTCGACCCGACCCTCTTTCCCGAATACGCGACCTCCGAGGATCGGACCGCTAATGAGACGACAGGGCTGCCCGTGGGGAACGGTGTCATCGAACGAGCCATGGTCGACTTGCTGCTGGCAATGACCGAGGAGAGTGTCTTCGCCGCACGAACAGCAGACCAGACGGAATCGAGGGTGGTCGAAGAGGCGCTGGGTGCATACCAGACGGCCAAGCATCCGGTGGAAGTGGTTGAGGCCAGCCGGCAGGCGGGGGCCTCTCCGACCGCGCTCAGCGGTCGTTTTCCTAGTCAGAGAGACCTGGCTCAGGCATGTCTCGCGTCGCTTGCGGGCGAATGGGACGGCCTCTATCGATTTGCAGACCAGTTTCGAACGGCTGCTCCGGCGGGAGCAGAAGCGCTCCTCGTGTGGGTCCGAACGGTGCGAACGGACTATCCCGTCCTGCTAGAGGCTGCTGGATTCGTACCTGGAGATCGCACGTTTGATGAGCTGGTGATGCTGATTGCAACCCTGTTGTCGTGCCAACGTCACGGCCAGAGTGGCGTCCCAAGTCCAGATACGAAGAGCCGAGCTCGTCGATGCCTCTTGGCAGCACGTGATGGCGGGGACTGGCATGACCAGCTTGTCGGAAGACCTTCTCGCGCTCGCAATTTCTGAAGGGAACTGGGACTGGCGGGGCCATTAAAATTGTTCAGCGGTGAACAACGTCGTAAGTACAGGCTTAAATCTGGGGCCCCAGGCGACCTCTCCGGTCTCGTGTTATACAGGCTAGAGAATCGGTGGATCGCGGCAAAGGAGTTCAGATGGCGGGAAGATCTTCTCGAAGGCCCATGATGCGTGCATGTGTCGTGATCATGGCGGTCGTGTTGGTGGGCGGCACCATGACGGTGTCCGCTGTAGCGGCAGTCAACGACCTCACATCTGTCTCGTCGGCAGCGCCTTCACGCATCCAAGTGAGCGAGTCGCTGTCGCATCGAATGTTCTCGACGCAGGCGTCCGTCGTGCGGCTGAAAAAGACAGAGCGACCAGAACCGGCGAAGAGCGTTCAAATCACGGCAAGACTTGTTAGGTCTGCGGCGAATTCAGATGTCGCGGCAGCGGCCTCACCGCCGCCGCCCACTCCTCCCTTCACCGAGTGCCCTGCCATCGGTGAAGATACGAGCTGCGGCATCTTGGTCGTAGTTACTGATACTGGGACCGATGTCTACGAGGATCCTTCCCAAGGCCCCTACGACGGAGCTGATGACACCCTGACCGGCGTGCTGAACGAATCGAGCCAACCGCTGTCGACTCTTCAGCTAGCAGGTGACACCGACCTCTTCGGCTTTGACGGCGACGGAATCTGCACGTACACATTCGCGCCTTATTGCGCCACTACTCAGTACGGATATGAGGGTCCTGATAACACCTTCTCCGATATAAATGCAGACGCTTCAGGGGGTGATGTCAACTTCACGACTGCTCTGTCGACCGGTGGCTCGACCTATTTTTCGCTTGAGGAAGCGCTAAACGCGAGCACCGTGGTGAGTGGTGGCCCAACTGCCAGCGAAGCTGGGGGCGCACCCAATGGCAGTGAGCACTTCACGGTCTGTCAGTCCACGAGCCCAGTTAACTGTGCGACGGGCGTTTTCTGGCACCAGTTCACCGACTTCAGCATTCCCGGTCGCGGCGTTCCCCTGGATCTCACTCGCACTTACGTATCAAGCGACGCAGCCACCAATGGTCCTCTCGGTTTTGGATGGACCGACTCTTATAACTGGTCGATCAGCTTTGATTCTTCAGGCAATGCGACAGTTACACAGGATGATGGCTCCACAGTGGAATTCAACCCTACGGGCTTTGGTACCTATACGGCTCCACCACGGGTGCTTGCATCTCTCGTGCTCAATGGTGATGGCTCGTACACCTTCACTCGATTCTCGAATGGAATCGCCTATAACTTTTCGTCCGCTGGGATCTTGCAGAGCGAAGTCGATCGCAACGGCTATGTGACGACCCTTGGCTATACCGGCTCACAACTCACAAGCGTCAGCGATCCTGCAGGTCGGCAGCTGACCTTCACCTACACCGGCTCTAATATCTCAACTATCACCGACCCGCTTGGTCGTATGATGAGCTACACATACGACGCCAGCGGGAATCTCATCAGTACGACCGACCCGGCCGGTCGAACGTGGAAGTTCACCTATGACCCGAATCATTTGCTGTTGTCGATGACAGACCCCATAGGTGGAACTACTACCAATACTTACAACACTTCCAATCAGGTCGTCTCCCAGGCGAACGCTCTTGGACAGACGACCACGTGGGCCTATTCGGGCGATCCCGTCTCTCCTGGCGGCGGAACGACCACCATCACCGATCCTCACGGCAGCGTCACAGTTGAGAACTACGCCAACCTGGAGCTGCAGAGTGTGACCACGGCCAGTGGAACCACTGCTGCCGGCACTACCTCATATACATATGACCCGGCAACACTTGGAATTGCGACAGAGACAGATCCGGACGGGAACGTAACGACTGACACCTATGACGCGGACGGCAACGAGCTGACGACGACCGATGCTTTGGGTAATATATCGAGCTTTATCTACAACGGATTCAACGAAGTTGTAAGTGAGACCACGCCCCTTGGCAATACCAAGTCGTACACCTACGACGGAAACGGCAACCTTCTCACCACGGTTGACGCGCGTCGAGCGGCACGGAAACCCTTGCATATGCCGATAGTGCCCATCCTGGCGACGTGACCTCCATTACCGATCCAGATGGACGGGTCACGTCGCTCACCTATGACGCGCAAGGTAACAAGGCTTCCGTCTCGGTGTCTCCCAGCGGCGGGATCAATGACACCACCGAGTATGCCTACGACGTGGACGGCGAACTGACCTGCACCGCGTCGGCTGATGCGGTCGCGAACGGTATTAGTTGCCTCTCTTCCGGGACGACGCGCATTGCCGGCACGACGAGCAAGACCTACGACGCTGGTGGCGAGGTTACGTCCGTGACGAATGCCGACGGAGCAACGGTCTTGAGTTCCTATGACGCGGATGGCAATCTGATAAAGACCACGGACGCCGACGGAAACACTTCAACTACAACCTACGATCTTCTCGGTAGAAAGCTGACCGTCACAACAGGAGCGAGCGGCTCGTCTCCTTCGACGACCACCTACACCTACGACGTTGCTCCGGGTTCGGCCTCCTGTGCTTCGAGCGTGGTTGGCGAGACCTTTTGCAATGAGATTCAAAATGCGAGCGCGAGTGTCACGGTCGACTATTACAACGCAGCGAATGAAGTTGTCGATACTACGAGCCCCGGAGGACTATCGACGCAGGTCACCTACGACGCTGCCGGCAATGCAATCTCACGTATCGATGCCGCGGGTCGTACGACGACCTATACGTACGATGCTGATAACCGTGTGACCGGCACCAGCTACTCCGACGGTACAACGCCAGCTGTGACCTATACCTACGACGCGGATGGCAACCGTCTCAATATGACCGATGGTACTGGGTCTACGACCTATAGCTACGACGCCGACGCTCAACTGTTGTCGACTACCAATGGTGATGGGGCGACCACTTTTTATGCCTACGACGGCGCGGGGAACGTCACGACCATTACCTATGCCAATGGGCAGGTGGTTACACAGGCCTATGACGGTGCAGGTCGCATGGTATCGATTGCAGATGGCATTGGAGACACCACCTCGTTTTCCTACGATGCCGACGGCAACCTAACCGGTACCGTCTATCCAAACAGCGACAGTGTGACCTCAACTTACGATCCAGCGGATCAGCTAACCAGCACCGGCGTGGCACCGACGGCGCAGCCCAGCAGTCAGCTTGCGGGGATCACCTACACCAGGAACGCGGCCGATCAAATCACGCAGGAAGCTGACAGAGGCGCACTCTCCGGCACCACTAACTACGCTTACGACGCAAGTGATCAGCTAACGAGTGCAGGGGGATCAACATATTCCTACGATCCCCTAGGAGATCTCACGAGCCTTCCGGGAAGTGTCAGTCAGACGTTCAATGCAGCCCAAGAACTGACCCATACCACAGGGGCAGGAGAGACGACATCGTACTCCTACGATACGGTCGGCGACCGAGCGGTCGCTGCCGCACCGAACACGACGACGTCCTATGGATATAACCAAGCCAGCGAGCTCACCTCCTTTGCGGTCGCTCCTGTTCCCCCGGTCGTTAGTGCCATTTCGCCGACGTCCGGGCCGACTGCCGGAGGCACCAGCGTGACCATCACGGGCTCTGGGCTCTCCAACGCTACGGCTGTGGATTTTGGAACTACTCCGGCCGAGACCCTGCAAGTCAACTCAGATTCGTCGATCACGGCCACATCGCCTGCCGGTACGGGTACTCAAGACGTAACCGTGATGACCCCGGGCGGAACAAGTGCCACGGGCACAGCTGATCGGTTTACCTATCAGAGTTCGGTGACCCCACCAGTTGTCAGCGGCATCTCTCCTACCTCCGGAGCGACCGGCGGCGGCACGAGTGTCACCATCTCCGGTTCGGGCTTTACGGGTGCCACTGCAGTGAACTTCGGCACCACTGCGGCGCCGACGTTCAAGGTCAGCTCAGACACCACGATTACCGCGAAATCTCCGGCTGGCACCGGAGGTGTCGATGTCACGGTTCAAACGCCGAACGGGACCAGCGCTACAAGTCCGGCTGATGTCTTTACGTATGGGTCTGGAACTCCTCTGCCGGTTGTTGCAAATGTTGTTCCCGCTACCGGACTGACTGCTGGTGGCACTCATGTGACGATCTCTGGCTCCGGATTTATGGGAGCAACGAGCGCAATGTTTGGATCCAGTGATGCGTCAGCAATCAAAGTAAAATCTGACACATCGATAACCGCTGACTCTCCCGCCGGATCGGGAATTGTCGACGTGACGGTGACTACTCCCGCAGGCACAAGCACCGCCAGCCCCGCTGACCGGTTCACCTACGAGACGGTGGCGCTGCCGGTCATCGGGCGGCTGAAGAACCGAAGTGGCCCTAGTACTGGGGATACATCAGTCCTAATCTTTGGGCGGAACCTTGGAGATGTGAAGTACGTTCACTTCGGGCGAAAGCGAGCCCAATTCACTCTCGTCTTTAACCGAAGGGGCTTATTCAATCACATTGTTGCGATCTCGCCGAGGGGCCACGGGATCGTCGATGTGAGCGTCACTACACTGGCGGGAAAGAGCGCTGCTGTTCACCGGGACAGGTTCACTTACATTCGTCCCGCAGTCCGACGAAGTGCCGCTTCGAGCCAGCCGACAGATAGAAGTGGCACCTACGTGGCCGGTTCTGAGGGCTCGAAATCAGACCCGTCTCAGGCGGTCCCGGCAGCAAACGCTGTCACGGATCAGGCGACCACCTATAGCTACAACGGCGATGGTCTTCGCATGGCGAAGAATAGCGGGGGCATAATCCAGCAGTTCACCTGGAATACAAATGAGTCGGACCCTGCATTACTGTCGGATAGCCTGGCTAACTACATCTATGGCCCAAATGGACTTCCAATTGAGCAGATTGCGACTGGAGGCCAGGTGAACTATTACTTTCACGACGCTCTCGGGAGCACAAGGCTCCTTCTCAATTCGGCTGGGAACATCTCCGGCACCATGACCTATTCTGCTGAAGGATCGCCAATCTCTGTCAACGGACCGGCCACCACTCCACTTCAATATGCGGGAGGTTATAGAGATGCTGAATCCGGCCTCTATTATCTGGTCGATAGGTACTACGATCCAGCCTCAGCGCAGTTCATGTCAATCGATCCAGCTCTGGCGATCACGCTTTCTCCGTACGGATATGCGAACGACGACCCGAGCAATCTGACCGATCCCTTGGGACTCAGTTGGTGGAACCCGACAACTTGGACCGCCAAGACGTGGGGAAACGTGGCGCTGGGTGTGGGCATCGTCGCCGGTTTGGCTGCAGTGTGTGTGCTGACTGCATGTATAGGAGACGTCGCAGTCGGGCTTGGTGTTGCTGACGTGGCCGGCCTTGCTGCCACTGCAGGCGAAGCAGCGGAACTTGCCGGGACCGGTTCGGCGTTGATCGGCGCGGCTGCGGACAGCGCGGTCTTTTTCCAAGATGGCTGCGCAAGAGATATAGATACGACTATCTGTGAAATTGATACTGGTGCGATCGTTCTCGATGGCGCTACCGCTCTTATTGGTGGTCGAGTCGCTTCGAAGATTGGTAAGGCCATATTTGGTCTTGGCGCGAGCGGCGTTACGATTGCTTATGACCTGATCACCAATGCGATCCAGTCAGGCGACGCTATAAAATGCTAAGCAGTAGTTGACTCCAGATTGGTCGGAGCGCATACTAAGAAACGATGAGGGATACCTACAACCATTGATTTTTAGAAGATCATTTCGCCTCAGATTATTTCCACTCTTGGTCGTCTGCATTGGGTCCATTATTGCAGTGATGCACACGGCAGCTATAGTTGGGATATTCGTTCTATTTGTATGGTTGGTGCTGGCACTGGGGCAGTATTTCAAGCGCATCGAGATTTCTGCCGATTCTCTGCAAGAGTATGGCTACAATGGCGGTCCGATCACGATCCGGAAATCCGACCTACAAAAGTGTAGTTATCGCCGGTTTCAAGGCAATGTCGCACGTACTTCGCCGGATCTGTTTTTCTTAGAATTGACCGGAACGTCGGGACAAGTGATTCGAGTTTGGCGATACGGGTGGGGTCGTTCACGACGTCAACTTTTTTTGGCGTTACGGGATTGGCTTCAAAGCAGCGACGTTCCTTTGTCGGGCGATGTTAGTGGGTTTCTCGAGAGATCCTCTGGGTCAGGACACTAGGGGCCCGTTGACACTGTCGATGAATCCACCAACCGAGCAAAACGGCTGAGCATCGCTAGCTCCTCCAACAAGACCGCCTCATCGCCAGGGGTTGCTACGTGGTGGGTTCCCAGGTTCCTCACCAGTTTTGTGCAAGCGAGTCCTAGGTGCATGGCTCCTTGATAGGTGTTGGTTCGGTCCGGACCGCTATCAGCGCCCGGGATCACCAACCGTGGGTTCCTCTCGTCAAAGGCCTTGCCTAGAAGTGCTTCCGGCTTGGTTCCTGGTGGTTCTCCAAGCTTCCCCGGGAGCTGGGCATCGAAAATGGCCGAAGCCGCAGTCTGAACTGCTTGGCGATGGTGGCCGCCATCCCAGAGAGACGCAGCATTCGCCCACACCCACGGATGCATTCGCGAAGCCGAAAGAGAGGGCCCCTGCGGACCGAGAATCGCTCGCTCTTCTTCTACGCCCCGCAAGCGTCCGAGCAATTCCTGGGTCGCATCTATCTTCTCGTAGTGCTCCCAACCTCCTCGGCTCTTGGTGCGAATTCGATCCCCTGGCGAATCGTCAACCCGTCTACCGACAACTTCAATTAGCCCGATACGTTCGTTTATCTCACGTTCGGGTCCATGAACTCCGGGTCATGCAGGTAATCGAACTGACCCCGCCGAATGTCGTATCTGCTCTTGCTTCGTTCCAACTGGACAAGAAACTCTTGAACCTTGGTGGCGGCAGCATCGACATCGATGGTTGGAAAATCAGAAGTGCCGCTCATCTGCCCAGTATGCCCGAAGCCGACACTACCGTCGGCGAACCGGTCGGGTTTGGAAACGCCAAGCAGAATTGCCATCGAGCGAAACCTCCCAGGGCTGAACGGATGCCGCTCACGAGTCCAGAAGGATTCGTTTCAAGCGGTCAGACCACTCTTCGAAAGGTAATGGTGGCAATAGAATGCCGCATGGGCATCACAATGCAATGACTGTCCCATCGAGCACCCTGAGCGTTCCCTGCCATTGCTCGAAGGTCAATCGAGACGGTGGTGCCGCTTCATATTCCATTCCAAGCGGTATCGATGGCCAATTTCAGGATAGTCAATGTGCCAATCGAAACCGTCCGGTCGCTGGGTGGCCTTCGGCAGCTGTCTACTAGTGCGTTCCGGGCACAGGACCTCGACATGTTCGAGGGCCCATTGCGGTGATGCCGTGATCGACAGGTCGTATGCCGTCTGCTCCCGAGAGAAGTACCACTCAAACCATTCTCGACCAGCCTGATAGACATCGGACAGGCGGTACTTGAACTCCATCGTGGTCTGTTTGGCATTCGCCAGCGGGGGATCGATGGGAAGTTTGTAGAACCCGCCAGTGTCAGGATCCCACTCCGCAGGGACTTGTCGCCACGCCTGCTGCCGGCCACTGCGATAGTCAACGATGGGACGAGCATTGCCGTCGTAGTAGATCGGAAGATCGATGTGATCGACTGGATCATGCTGCTTGCCCATGATCTGAATGCGAAGGTCCGAATTGGAGTCTCCAAAGTGATCGATTTGAATCTTGTGGTGCCAGGCAAGGATTCTCAGATCATCTTGTCTGAGGTCCTGACGATTCGATCTACGGACGCCGGCTCGGATCTCCTTCACGGCCTCGATCGTCTCAATGGGCGCAGGCTCCCCCGTGGGAGAGGGCAGATCTGGGACTGCTCGGTCTTCAACGACGCTCAACGGTCCTAGGCGACCTTCAACCTCCTCCATTAGGCGAGCGATGCCGGGCCAAGCGTCGCGGTTCGCTCTCGTGAATGCCGAGGATCCTGTCCACATCCGCGCTCGAACGGCGGCTTGGCGTGACCCCTGGGTGGTTCCCCAGGGTTCAATGAGGTAGGGACTTGATTGTCGCCCAACAGCTTCCGCGACGGCGCGGTCAGAGGGCCTTCCGTCGACAACTCGTAAGTACCAACAGAGTAAGGCCTGCCGATCGAGCGCCTTTGGCGAGATCGGCTGGATGCCAGGTCGGAAGCGCCGCACAGCCGCCACTAGCTGCTGAGAGATGTAGCGACCGCGCCTCCGAGGATCATCGCCTGGCATGACGTGTGAAAAGAGTGGCATCGCTGCCAGTTGCTCGTAGATCTCGGGCCTCTCGGCAGTAGGACGCTGTTGAATCTCAGCGGCGGCGCGCAACGCCTCGGATACCAGACGCCACTTCAGAAACTCAGGTTGAGTCGGCTCCTGGGTTGAGGTCACGAAGTCATCTTGCACCAACGAGCCGGTGGCGATGGGGAGCCCTCTCGCCCCCTCTCACCAGCACGTTGACTCCTCTCGGTCTCTCTCGTCCGAAATGGATGGAGCACGGATACCGCCAACCAGAAGGAGAGACCAATGACATCCAAGAGCCTGGTACCCGCAACCACACAGGCGCTCGTTCCCTACTTGACGCGGCAGCAAAAGCAAGCCCTCAAGGCTGTTGGGGCTGCTGCACGGGTCGCCTCCATGAAGATGGAGGCTGCCTACCAATTGTCCGATCTGGCCTCACAGGACGTGACCAGTCTTGCCGTAATTCATGAGGCCATGATCAAGGCCGCTCCCTTGGCGGACGACAATCTCGAGCGGATTCGAAACGCTCACACTCGGCTGGCCGAACGGATCATCGGTGATGTCGGGAGCTGGTGATGGCATTTGTTTTTGCCCTCTGGATCCTCATCCTCGTGATTCAGCTGGCGACTTGGGCCTGGCCCGTGACCCTCGGGCTCTTCGGCCTGGTGACAGTCGGGAGTCTCCTCTCGCTGATTGGTCGTAGAGGTCGGATCATGCGGCGTCGGTCGGCGGAGATCGAGGTAGCCCGTCGGAACGCCGCCAGCCAGCTCGCTTACGAGCGGCGCTGTGCCGAGGGTCGGATGTGGGAGGAGTTCGGACGCCACATCCGAGGCGAGGGCAGGTGAGGCGCGACTTGGCCGCATCATTGAAGCGCTCGGCCCGAGGTGGTGGCAGTGATGCGGGGCATCGGTAGACATGCGACGTCGGCGATCGGTGTCGTCCTTGTCGTCTGTCTGGGCGTTCGGGTAGCGGCGTGGCTGATCGGACCGTTGCTTCCGATCCTGATCGGCATTGGCATCGTCTACGCCGTGGTGTTCGGTCACTTTCGACGCGAGTAGCCGCAATCTGGCTTCGCGGGTCGGTAGTCGCTGTTGACAGAAGTCGACTGTCGTGAGATATCGAGGCTGGGGGCGAGATAAGGCCAGGGTCGAAAGAACTGATGACCCTGCTCCGCCCCTACCCAGTCGACTCCCGTCGACGACACCGTGAAAGGAGGTGCCTGTGTCAAGCAAAGACGTTCGAATCGCCGTCGTGAGACGCAAAGAGATCGACTTCGAGCGATTGGCCGAGGCCCTCCTTGATCTTGTGGCAAGCCTTGAGCCCGATGAGCGTGACCGCCGCGCCGAGGAAGGTGAGACTCTTCAAAAGAAGTTAGACGCTGATGAGCCTCAGCTTCCCGAAGACGGGAGCGCTGCTTGAGTCTGCTCGTTGTCATCTTGAGCGTGGGCGTGGCGTTGGGCGCCGGGGCCGTTGCGATTCGGCTGCTCGCCGGGGGACGAAGGCACCAAACGCTTGTGGCCTACGCCTTGCGCTTCCCGAAGGGTCTTGCCGTCGAGGACATCACGAGCGTTCTGGCTGGGTTCTCAGGACTTCTTCTGCCTTGGTGGAAGCGGTGGGGTGTCCTGCCTCACGTGGTGCTTGAGGTCCAAGCCGACTCCGCTGGCATCCGTCACCAAATTCTGGTGGCTGAGGCCTGGGCGTCGGTAGTCGAGAACATCCTCCAAGCCAGCGTTCCGTCTGTGCGGTTTGAATGTACCGAGATTCAGACCCCACCGGTCACGATCGCGGCCGAGTACCGACTGTCGGCCCGGGGGCGGACCCTTGAGGTTGACGCTAAGGCCACCTCCGCCAAGCTCCTCTTTAGTCTGCAGCCACTCAAAGCTGGAGAGCATGTCGTGGTCTCGTGGAGCCTGACGCCATCAGGCCCGGTAGCTCCCGTTCGAGTTGCCCCGGTGAGCGATCTGCGGCGTTTGTGGCCACCGGCGGGGACCGTGCCGAACAGTGAGATTGCTGCCGCCCTCAAAGAAAAGCAGTCCAAGCCCCTGATGCTGGGGGTGGCACGAATCGGGGTGGCAACGAAATCTCTTCCCACTTCGCGCCAACTCCTGCGCACCGTTGAGGCCGCGTGGCACCAATCGAGGGCTCCGGGAGTGCACCTGATGCGCCGCTGGATTCCAGAGCGGACCGTCGCCAGTTGGATCACTCGCCGGACCACGCCGCTATTTAGCTGGCCCAGCTCCTACAACACCAACGAGCTCTCGGGTCTGATTGGCTGGCCGGTCGACGCCACCAGCATTCCCGGTTTGGCCCTCGGCGGCAGTCGGCTGCTTGCAGCATCCCCGGTCATCCCCTCGGTTGGAACGGTCATGGCTGACGCCAACTTCCCAGGCCAGACGCGGGCGCTGGCAATCGGGCTTGAAGGAAGGCTCAGACACGTTCACGTGCTTGGGCCCACGGGGACGGGAAAAAGCACCCTGCTCGTCTGGATGATCGTCCAAGACATCTTGGCCGGGTACGGCGTGATCCTGATCGACCCGAAGGGCGACCTCGTCCGGGCGGTTCTTGAGCGCTTGCCGGTCGGGCACCGCTCCAATGTGGTCGTGATGGATGCTGCCGATCCCGGCGGACGGATCGTCGGGATCAATCCGTTCCGGGTCATCGATCCCGACCAGATCGAGGTCGTGATCGAGAACATCGTTGGACTCTTTCGGAGTCTCTACAAGAGCTTCTGGGGACCCCGCACCGACGACACCTTCAGGGCAGCGGTCGGAGCCCTGGTGAGGTCTGGAGAGTTCACACTCTGCGAAATTCCAGTGATCCTCACCGACCCGAACTTTCGCAGACGGGTCATCGGGGGATTAGACGATCCGCTCGGCCTGGAGAGCTACTTCGGCTGGTTCGACAATCTGTCGGAAGGCGAGCGTCAGGCCGTCATCGCACCCACTCTCAACAAGGTGCGCGCTTTCAATATGCGTCCACGGCTTCGTGCCATCGTCGGTCAGGCGAAGCCGAGCATCACAGTCAGTGAGGTCATGGCCACCGGGAAGGTCCTGCTCTGTTCGCTCGCTTCCGGCACCCTGGGCGACGAGGCAGCCGCGCTCCTTGGCGCCTTGATCGTCTCGGAGACTTGGAACGCCACGACGGCTCGATCGGCCGTACCCGAGGCGCGTCGCCGACCCGTCATGGCCTACCTTGACGAGTGGCAGCACTTCGTCCATCTGCCGACTCCGATGTCGAGTGTTCTGGCCGAATCCCGCGGCTACCGCGTCGGGTGGACGCTGGCTCACCAGGAGATGGGGGGACAGCTCACTCCGGAGTTGAGAAGCGCGGTGTTGGCCAACGCCCGCTCCCGCGTCCTCTTCCAGCTCTCCGCCGATGACGCACGGCTGATGGCTCGCCAGCTGGGCGGGCCCCTCACCGCCGACGACCTCCAAGGGCTTGGGGCCTGGGAGGTGGCCGCCCAGCTCTTTGCCAGTGGCTCGACGCAGTCCGCTGCTACCGGACGCACTCGTCCTCTTTCGCCACCGTGCGCCGATCCCGATGAGATCCGGCGCTGGTCCAGCGAGCAGTACGGCGTCGACCGAGACGAGATCGAGCTAGCCATTCGCAAGCGCCAGTTAGGAAATACGTCCGGGCCGATCGGGCGCCGTCCGAACGGGCAACCGTGGCGGGAGTGACCATGAGTAAGCCTCAGATCACCCGTTCCGGTCGAGTCGAGCGCGGTGATGCGTTGCTCCTGGCTACCCCAGGCAAACAGCCCCGATTCGCCAACGACTCTCTTGGTCAATCTGCCGGTAAGGGAGGATCTCATCCGACCAAGAGACCCTACGTAACCCGGTCCCGTGCGGCGACCATCGGTGCGTCCCTGAGTCCACGTGAGAGGGCCGTCCTGGCAGATGTGGCACGACTGGGGGTGGCCTCCGGGGGTCAGCTTCAAAGGCTCCATTACGAGGCGACCGAGGCAGGTAAGCGACTGGCCCGCATCGAACTGGCTCGGCTCTGCCAGTCACAGGTCCTGGGTCGGCTGGATCGAACCATCGGCGGGGTCAGGGCCGGATCGAGAGGTCACTGCTTCGCCCTTGGAGTGGCCGGTCAGCGGATCGTCTGGCCCGACCGAGCTCGCTACCGGGAGCCCTGGACCCCCAACCGGGCCTACCTGCGCCATGCCCTGGCCGTGGGCGAGATCTACGTACGGCTCCGCACTACCATGAGCGACCGGCTGCTGACCTACGACACCGAGCCAGCCTGCTGGCGCAGCTACTTCGGCCCGGGCGGTGCCCCGACCACCCTCAAGCCCGACGCCGTTGCCATCCTCGACTTCGCTCAGTTCGAAGACCGCTTCTGGCTTGAGATCGACCTAGCCACCGAATCAGGCACCCGCATCACCACCAAAGCTGAGGCCTACGTGCGGTACTGGCAGTCCGGACGAGAGCAATCCGCCTCAGGTGTCTTTCCCCAGGTGCTTTGGGTCACTACAACCAAGGTCCGGCAGGATCTCATGGTGGCGGCCCTGACCCGGCTCCCGGCCGAGCATTGGCAGCTCTTCGCCGTCGTCACGGCCGACGAGGGACCAGACCTCATGACCAAGGGGACGGTCCGATCAATCAGCAGCCGAGAGGAGGACAGACCATGACCAGCGACGTACTTACAAAGAAGACCCGATCCGAGACGATTCGCTGGCCCCAGTTCGCCCCTCGGAGCTACTGCCGAGAAACGCCAGTCGGGATCGGTCCGGCAACCCCGCCGGTCGAGGTGCCGCGCCGGACGATCCTGCTGGGAGATGCCCTCACGATGCTCCTAGGAGTACTCACGGCGTCGATCGACTGTGTTGTGACGTCACCGCCGTACTACCAGCTCAGGAACTACTCGGTAGTCGGGCAGCTCGGCCTCGAGCCGACGGTTGATGAGTGGGTCGAGAACTTGCGATCGATCTTTGTTGAAGTGGCTCGGGTACTCAAACCCTCCGGGAACGTCTGGCTAAATCTCGGGGACTCCTTCTCTCGTCATCCCAAGTACGGGGCGCCGGCTAAGGGACTGCTGTGCGCCCCCGAGCGACTCTTGCTCGCCCTCGCAGAAGACGGCTGGATCGTTCGCAACAAGGTTGTTTGGGCCAAGCCAAATCCGATGCCCACCTCGATCACCGACCGGCTGACCCTCACCTACGAGGTCGTCTACCTACTGGTGCGCTCGCCCCGATACTTTTTCGATCTTGACGCCATCCGTGAGCCCCACCGCTCCAAGGGCGGCCGACAAGCTGGCGATCCGATTGAGGCCAAACCCCAATGGGCTGGCCTACTGGCGGGGAAGCAAGATGGGCTGCGCCGGGCGAGGGCACTAGGAGAGCCGGGGCATCAGCTCGGCAAGAATCCGGGAGATGTGTGGACGATTCCGACCAGGGGCTTTCGTGGACCCCACTTCGCCACCTTCCCGCCCGAGCTGATTCGTAAGCCAATTTTGGCCACCTGTCCTGAGGCTATCTGCACCACCTGTGGGTCACCCTGGCGTCGAAAGGTGACGGTAACGCGAGTCCCGATCGGCTTGCCAGCCAAGACATCCCTTGTTCATGACAAGCGGATCATGCGCACGGGTGACCGTTGGCGCGCCGTGCGAGAGGTCGGTGACCTCATCCCTTGCTCGTGTAAGACCTCGACCGTTCCTGGCGTCGTCCTCGATCCGTTCATGGGTTCGGGAACCGTGGGCCTCGTTGCCGAGCAGCTGAAGCGGGATTGGCTCGGGATAGAGCTGAACCCTGAGTATCGGAATTTGGCCCTACAACGAATCAAGGAGGCGAGATGAGCAGCTCCTACGCCGACCGCCTCGTCGGAAGTCTGCGGTTTTCGAGGGGATCTCACAAGGGGATCGCCGGCCGCACCAACCCGAGGAGGAAATGTCCATGGGACATCGACAACTCATCAAGCTCTCCCAGGAGGTGGCGTCGTGAAGACACTCGCCATCCGACTGGAAGAGGACCAACACGCCCAGCTTGGGATGATCGCCCAGCTCGAGGAGCTGACGGTGACCGACGCCATTCGGCAGGCCATCGAGCAGTGGATCGAAGCCAGACGGTCAAACCCACAGCTGCAAGCCCGGGCCGAGTCAGTCCTTGCGGACATCGACCGCGACGCTGCTACTCGCAGAGAGGCAGTTACCTCGCTGCTCGGGGGCAGCAAACCACCGGCCAAGCGGCGCGGCAGCTCGGATGGGCCCAAGGCTCCTCAGGCTGCGCCGGGCAAAGAGGCGCCGTCAAACATGGGCTACCTCTAAAGATGAGGCGGGAAGCTCCCGCGGTAGTGCTCTGGCGCTACCGCGGGAGGCCCTGCCTCCATTCCGATTGATAGATATAAAACAACGCGCTCATCAAACCGACAATACAAGAACAAATGGATTTGACAATAGGAGAATAGGGTGAGAAAATTTAGGTCCTTTAATTAGGAATAGAATAATGGAAATAGATAGAAAGAACCAGATCCTAGGTACCTTTATCCGAGCAAGACGGTTGTCGCGAGAGATGACTCTCTCCGACGCTGCTGCCCTTTCCGGCCTCCATAGTTCGTACTGGGGGAAGCTTGAGACGGGCCATTACAGGTCACCCTCCCCTCAAAATCTCCAGACGATCGCCCGTGTTATTGATATCCGCTACGAGGACCTCTATGGCCTCGCCGGATATGACACGCCCAGTCGCTTGCCCACTTTCGGTCCGTATCTGCGAACCAAGTATTCATTACCGCCAGAGGCCGTGGCCGAGATTGAACGCTATTTTGATCTGTTGCGCAGCTACTACGGCATACCCGCAGATCAACCGGTCTTCCCGCCCAAGGCCAAAGAGGCGAGCGCAATCTCATCCAAACCGAGCGAGGAGTCACCCGATCGAAGGGCGACATGAGTCGGGGCGTGATCGCCGGGCTTCGGGATCTCGTACCGATCAGGCCTCTCGCCTACGGCGAGGCCCTACGGATCGCTGAGCAACAAGCGACGAGGTTCCTGGTTCGATCGGGAATCGTGACCCCGGTGGTGCCCGAGAGCGCCATCTCCGATCTCCCGAAGTTCGAGGTCAATCGCATGAGTCCGTTTCCGGTATCGGGTGCCACGCAGTGGGTGCGAGGCATCTGGCAGGTTGTTCTCAACGGCGCTGAGCCCGCGACCCGTCAGAAGTTCAGCTTGGCGCACGAACTAAAGCACGTCATCGACCATCCCTTTGCTGATCAGATCTATGCGGGCTTCCCGGAACACGATCGCGAAATCATGGTCGAGCGCATATGTGACTACTTCGCCGGATGCCTTCTGATGCCAAAGCCATGGGTAGAGAAGTCCTGGCACGAAGGCAACCAGCATCTTGGCGACCTGGCTAATGCCTTTGGCGTCTCACAGAGCGCGATGCACGTGCGTCTTCGCCAGGTCGGGCTCGGCGAGACTACCCCGCGATGCGCCGTTCCCGGATCGGCATTCTCTCACCAGATCTACCGACGAGGCAGTTGGTCCCCCAAGCATCATCGACCGAGGGCAACAGCACTGCACTAGCAACTCAACTTAAGGAGTCACCTATGACAAACGCAACCACTAATACCGCCGGAGAGGTGGTCGCGCGCGGAAGACCGGTCTGGGGTGGACCGGGTAAGGGAGAGGGCCGTTACCTTCGAGCCCTTGCCTACATACGTGTCTCTACGGCCGGGCAGGTCAACACGGATCGGGACGCCGAAGGATTCTCAATTCCGGCGCAGCGTGACGCCTGCTACCGGAAGGCTGAGTCAATCGGAGCTGAGGTAGTCGATGAGTACATCGACGCCGGCGAGTCGGCTCGCTCAGCTGATCGACCTCAACTCCAGGCCATGCTGGAGCGCCTCAAGACCGCGAGCGATATCGACTTTGTCATCGTCCATAAAGTCGACCGGCTGGCCCGCAGTCGGGCGGATGATGTCACCATCAACCTTGCGATACAGGAGGCTGGGGCAAGGCTCATCTCGGTGTCGGAGAACATCGATGAGACGCCGTCTGGAATGTTGCTCCACGGCATTATGTCGACGATCGCAGAGTTCTACAGCCGCAACCTTGCGACTGAGATCACCAAGGGGATGAATCAGAAGGCCAAGAAGGGTGGCTATCCGCACCAGGCACCGATCGGATATGTCAACCGGCAGAATCTCTCAGGTGGTCACAATGAGCGCTGGATCGAGCTCGATGACGAACGGGCACCCCTGATCACTTGGGCCTTCGATGCCTACGCGACTGGCGACTACACGCTGAGGCAGCTGACGTTCGCCCTTGCCGACAAAGGGCTGACTTCGGTGCCCAGCAAGAGTCGGCCCGCCACGGCGCTGACCTCGCAGCGAGTTCATCGGATGCTTTCCAACCGCTTCTATGTCGGTCTCGTCACCTGGCAGGGCATTGAATACCCCGGACGGCACGATCCGCTCATCTCAGTTGAGACCTTCTCCGCGGTGCAGGCACTGATGCATAGCCGGGCACAGTCAAAGGAAAAGGCAGGAAAGCATCGGCACTACCTCAGGGGCTCGTTGTTTTGTGCACGTTGCCAACGGTCGATGGGGTTCACGCGAGCCAAGGGCAGGGGAGGAACCTATTCGTACTTCTTCTGCTGGAATCGGGTTCACGGCACTGGCTGTGATTTGCCTTACGTCGACGCCGAAATGGTTGAAGACCAAGTGGCTGTCCGCTATGGCTTGATCCAGCTCGATGATGCAGCCATCCGCTCAATCCGACAGACTCTTCTGTTGTTCGTAAGCGCCAGAAGTTCCGGCATGCAGAAGGAAGGCAAGAAAGCCCGGCGAAGGATTGATGCGCTGGAAGACGAACGCCACAAGTTGATTGAGATGCGCTACGCCGATGCGATCTCGCTTGAACTTTTGAAGGAGGAGCAGGTCCGGATCTCCCGGCAGATGGCAGATGCCCAATCTGAATTGGCCAAGACGATGGTCGATTGGAACACCTTCGAGAAGAATTTGAACGCAGCTCTCGGCTTCGTCGGCAAGATCGGAGACGGCTACGTCGCGGCTGCGCCTACGATCCGACGGCGGATCAATCAGGCGGTAATCAAAGGGATCTATGTCGATATTGAGGGTGTGACCGGAATCGAACTCTCGGATCCGATGGCCCAGCTCATGGCTGATGACCTGGTGGACCAAATCGAGGCCCAAATGGCGAACCCCGCCGGCGTGCAACATGGCGGGGGTTCGCGAATGATTGATTTGGTGGAGGCGATGGGACTCGAACCCACGAACCTCTTGACTGCCAGTCAAGCGCTCTACCAGCTGAGCTACGCCCCCGTACCTGCTCAGGGCCACTGTTCCCACTGAGCAACATCTCTCAAGTAGCAACCGGAGTAGAAACGCTCATCCGGCTCCAAGTACGGAAAGATGATCGTAGCCGAGCGTTGGCCTTCCGATCCCCGCTCTTCCCTCAGCGGGGGAGCGCCGAGGAGCCGGGGACTCGCATCCATTGACAACACTGGGTTGATATATATCGGCATCTGATACATGATGAGGATGACGAGCCCCCAGGTCAACCTCGAGCAAGAAGCATTCCTCTGCGTACCCACGCCCGTGATCTCTCTTGAATCTCCGAGTACGTGATGTCCAGTCCAAGACCCTTGCAAGCGAGAACCCAGTGGTCTATGGGGCGGAGACCCCGCAGTCCATAGAGGACATCCCAAAGCGGCACGTCGTCGAGCGAGGTCTTGGCTGCACGCTGGTAGGCATCAAGGAACGACTCTGGTGCCTCGCCACCGGGGTGGATAGCGAGGAAGTGGCGATAGAGCGCGACCGCAGCCTGCCGAGGTTCAATGGTTATGTCGGCCCAATCCACGACTCCCGACAGGCGCTCGCCGTCGTACAGCAGGTTTCCAGGGTTGAAGTCGTCGTGGCTAAGGACGGTCGGTAGCGTCCCTGCCAGGTCGTAGAGCTGGGCCAGCAGTGCATCCACCCGAGAGGCATCACTCCCCATACCCTCGGTCGAGGGTTGCCACCGCTGCCAGCGAGGAGTTTGGACGTGGGCCGCCCGAGCAGATGGGAGACTATGGATGGAAGCCAGGGCTTCCGCAGCGCCAGCAATCCAGAGATTGAGATGCATGGGATGCATGTCGGGTCGTCCACGCAGCGCGGTCATCACAATGGCAGGAGCGTGAAACCATTCACCGTCGGCATCGATCAGCACCGGCTCAGGTGTTGGCACGCTGGCGATCCCTGCCACGATCAGATTGTCGAACTCTCTTCTGGCCTGATGGGCTTCCCCGGCGTAGACCTTCAGAATGAAGTGTTGCTCGTGCAGCCGAAAACCAAAGGTCTTGCCTTCGAGGCCGCCCGGAAGCCGATTGAAGTTGGTCGGGGGTTCACTCGATCCGAGAGCTTGAGCCATCCGGTCAAGTCCGTCATTCCACGGGAGAGGGAGGTCAGACGCCACCAGCTACGACACTAGTGTTCGCCGGCGCCCCGCAGGGATAGCTCGTCACTCACGAAAGCGCTTTCAACTGTGTGACTCGCTCAACAGCGACTTCGTCAGTTTCGACAGCTGGGGCTCCATCAGTTTCGTCGCACCGTAGTAGAGGTGATTCGTATCTTCGTACAGGAGTTGGCCATCAAGCTCAAGGGGGCATCCGGTTGCATTGCAGAGCGTGGTGTCGGGATTCAAGCTGGGCACGCCTTTCTCTTCATGTAACACCTGACGTTCGGCATCCTGCAGGTCACGTCCAGGCGCAAAGGCAGCACTCCGGGAAAGCTCGCACTTGGAGATCGAAGACGTCTGCGAGACACACGCAACGGGTGCCTGAGGGAGCGTCGGGTTGTCGAGTATTACTCCGGGACGAATTCCTTCAGCGTTCATTTGCTCAATGAATGACTTGAACGCGCCTTTCCAAAGCGCCACCTGCTCAGAGTTCGAGGGTATGTTGCCGTTCTGATCCAAGATTGACCCGAGGTAGAAATCATGCTGAGCGAGTATGACTGCCTTGGGTTTTATCGTCCTGAGGTATCGCATGCCTTGGCTCGTGCGTGCGATGCATTGGCTCGTGTCGACTGTCGCATCTGGTCCGATCCTGACTTCAACCGGAATAAACGGACAGTCTGATTCGGTCAGCAGCAGCACGCGAAATCCTTCCTCCGTCCCCACATCGCTAAGAGCGTTGAACCACATCATTGCGTGGGAGTCTCCGACCAGAGCGATCGTTGCCGAACTGGTCAGGTCACCGCCAAAGCAGTAGAAGGTGTTGTCGGGCAAGAAGCGAGCTTGGCACTGCGGGAGGAACGATTGGGAGTCGAGCGCCTGTTCCTGCTCAAATGACGCTGGTGTCTTGCGAGCCGAGATGACTCGGATGCCCCCGGCAAGCGCGACCACCGCCACCGTTATCACGATCCCCAGCACGAACGTCCGACGCACCGACTGGATGTTTCGTCGATTGAACCGGAAGGGGTTCTCGACGTATCGAAATGCGCCATAGGCCGACACCGAGGGATGCGAGGGCCGCCCCTGTGCGGACCAGAGTGCTTCCGTTGTTCAGCGCAAGGACTGTGAGCACGATGAATGGCCAGTGCCATAGGTACCACGAGTATGAAAGGCGCCCGACCCACTGCATGGGTCTTGTACTGAGGGCACGGGAGAATGGCGCGTGGGCGTAGGAGTCAGCATTGCTTCCGACCAGGATCAACAAGAGTGTCGCCGATACTGGCACCAGGGCATTGGCACCGGGATAGGTGGTATACGGAGAAAACAGTTCAGTTGCCCCGATGATCAGCCCGAAGCCCGCAAGGCCGCCGATCGACGCCATGACCGGAGAAATCGACTTTCGGATTGTGACTAATCCCAGGATTCCCCCGGCTGCGAATTCCCAAGCCCGGGTCGGAAGGCTGAAGAAGGCCCAGGTGCTCCCTTCACCCGTCAAACGGAGATTGAGGGCAAAGGACCCAAGGACGATCGCCGCAAGGACGGCAACGGCGACTCGACGATGGATGTGGGGTCGCCGCCTCGTCACCAATAGGATTGCGAATACGACAAAGGGCCACAGAAGATAGAACTGTTCTTCCACACCCAGGGACCAGGTGTGCAGGAACGGACTCATGTTCGGATCCGCTCCAAAGTAGTTCTGCGCATTTTGAGCAAACAGAATGTTCGAGACGTACAGTGCCGATGCTGTCGCATCCTTCGTGATCTCCAGCATGTCGGCTGGCGCAACGATGAGGAAGCTGGCGATCAGCGTGGCCACCACCATCAGGCCTAAGCCGGGTACCAATCGTCGGATTCGTCTGGCCCAGAAAGTCCCAAATGCAACAGACCCACTGTCTACGGAATCCGCCAGGAGGCGCCGAGTGATGAGATACCCAGACACGACAAAGAACACGTCGACACCGATGAACCCACCCGAGAATCCCGGCAGACCCGCGTGATATCCGACAATCAGCAAGATCCCGACGGCTCTGAGCCCTTCGATATCGGATCGAAATCCTTCTGACTTTCTTACGCTCGGATCGAGGAGTGCCACGTCCGAATCCGACAGGGCTGGAGAGCGCGGGAGCACGCTTGAATCAGTCTCCCCCGCCGCTCCCATGACCGTATTTTACCCTAGGTGCATTCCAAGGCCCGGTCGCCTGATTTGTTGTGCCGATAGCAGAGCTACCGAGCGCAATCCACGACACCGTCATTCGACATAGATACGTCGCTGTCTCAATCGTCGACCGCCGGTACGGCGACAACCCAAATTGCCGGGGCAGCCAAGGACGAGCTCGTCGACTTCTGCCAGCCGCCCGAGGGCCGAAGCTCCGTCGAGCGCCCGAACCGGGCCCACCCTCGGCCGGTTCGAGCCGCTGGTGAATGCTGGCACGGAAGGTGGGAGCGGGCCGGGTCGACCACGGTCATAGGAGGTCCGCCCCCCCCGGTACGATCGTGAGCCATGGCACGGGCCTATGACGTCCTCGAGGTCGAGAAGAAATGGCAGCACCGGTGGGCGGACGAGGGCACCTACGAGGTCGACGCCGACGACCCCCGCCCCCCCTGGTACGTGCTCACCATGTACCCGTATCCGTCCGGTCCCGCCCACATGGGTCATGTTCGCAACTACACGTTCGGCGACTTGCTGGTCAGGCAGCGCACCATGCTGGGCTACGCGGTGCTGTCCCCGTTCGGCTTCGACTCGTTCGGGCTCCCCGCCGAAAATGCCGCCATCCTCACCGGCACCCATCCTCGCGTCTTCACCGACGCCCGTATCGCCGAGCTGAAGGAGTCGATCACCTCGCTCGGCGCCGTCTACGACTGGCGCCGCGAGATCCGCAGCCACGATCCCGAGTACATGCGCTGGAACCAGGTGATCTTCCAGAAGTTGCTGGCCGCCGGCCTGGCCTACCGGGCCAACGCCCCGGTCAACTGGTGCCCCGGCTGCCAGACCGTTCTGGCCAACGAGCAGGTGCTTCCCGACGGCACCTGCGAGCGCTCCGGCGACCTGGTGGAGAAGCGCAACCTCGAGCAGTGGTTCTTGGGCATTACCGAGTACGCCGACGAGCTCCTGGCCGATCTGGACTCGCTCGACTGGCCCGAGCGGGTCAAGACCATGCAGCGCAACTGGATCGGGAGGTCCGAGGGAGCCGAGTACGACCTGGTAGTCGACGGGCGCGACGGCTCCGACGGCACCCAGCGACTGGCCCTGCGGGTCTTCACCACCCGACCGGACACCTCCTTCGGCATGACCTACGCGGTGATGGCTCCCGAGCATCCGCTGGTCGATGCCCTCACCACGCCCGAGCACCGCGTCGAAGTGGACGAGCTGCGGGTGCGAGCGGCGGCCAGCACCGACGTCGAGCGCATGTCCGAGAGCGGGGCCGAGAGCCTGACCAAGCGCGGGGTATTCACCGGCTCGTCGGTGATCAATCCCTTCACCCGACAGCCGGTGCCGGTCTACGTGGCTGATTATGTGCTGATGGGGTACGGCACCGGCGCCATCATGGCCGTGCCCGCCGAGGACACCCGCGACTGGGACTTCGCCTCGGCCTACGGGCTGCCGGTGGTGCGGACCGTGCAGCCACCCGAGGGCTGGGACGAGCACGGGGGACCAGACGGTGGCCCCGGCCGGGCGTACACCGGGGACGGCGAGAAGATCAACAGCGAGTGGCTCAACGGCCTGGACATCCCCACCGCCAAGGCCCGGGCCATCGACTGGCTGGAGGCGGAGGGCATCGGCACCCGAACCGTCAACTACCGCCTCCGTGACTGGTTGATCTCGCGGCAGCGGTTCTGGGGGTGCCCCATCCCTATCGTGTACTGCCCCGACCACGGCATCGTGCCGGTGCCCGAGGACCAGCTCCCGGTGCTGGCCCCCGACGACGTGGAGTTCCTGCCCACCGGCCAGTCACCGCTGGCCACCAACCCCGAATTCTTGAACACCACCTGTCCGATCTGCGGGGGACCGGCCACCCGCGAGACCGACACCATGGACACGTTCGTCGACTCGTCGTGGTACTTCTTCCGCTTCACCGACCCATGGACTCCGAATCTGCCCTTCGACCCGGAGATCGCCCGGCACTGGATGCCGGTCGACCAGTACATCGGGGGCATCGAACACGCCATCCTCCATCTGCTCTATGCCCGCTTCTACACCAAGGCCATGGTCGACGTCGGTCTTGCCCCCGACGGAGTCCGCGAGCCGTTCGCCCGCTACTACGCCCAGGGGATGATCCGCATGGACGGGACCAAGATGTCCAAGTCCAAGGGCAACCTGGTGGCACCTGCGAGGTACCTGAACACGGTCGGCGCCGACGCCCTCCGGCTGTTCCACCTGTTCGTGGGCCCACCCGGCGATGACATGGACTGGTCCGACCAGACCGACAGCGTGATCGAGGGCTGCGGCCGCTTCCTCGACCGGGTCTGGCGCCTGGCCGTCCCCGCCGACGAAGCCCTCCCTTCCCTGCGGGAGGGCCCGCTCACCGACGAGGACCGGGCCATCCGCCACGCCACCCATCGGATGATCGACCGGATCACCGGCGAATTCGAGCGCTGGTCCTACAACACCGCGGTGGCCGCCTGCATGGAGTTCGTCAACCTGCTCCACCCCTACGTCCGCGACGGCGGCCACCGCGAGGTGACCGCCGAGGCGGTCGACACCTTGCTGCTGCTGATGGCGCCGATGACCCCACACGTGACCGCCGAGGCGTGGGAGCGACGGCACGGCGACCATGTCCACCTCCACCCCTGGCCAGTGGCCGACCCGGCGTTGGCGGCCGAGGCGTCGGTGACCATGGTGGTCCAGGTCAACGGCAAGGTCCGCGACCGCATCGATGTCTCCCCGGACATCTCCGAGGACGACGCCACCGGGCTGGCCCTGGCCTCACCGCCGGTGGTCGATGCCCTGGGCGGCGCCACGCCGCGCCGGGTGATCGCCCGTCCCCCCAAGCTGGTCAACGTCGTCCTGTGACCAACCGGCTCGGGCTACTTGAAGCCGGCCAGCACCTCGGCCCAGCGCTCGGGTTCCATGGGGTACGGGGCGTAGAAATTGAACCGGTCGACGATTCCCTCGAACCGGCTCCGCACCATGCCGGCGATGTCGTCGAGTTCGCCGACCACGGCAAAGGCGTTGAGCATCTCGTCGTCGATGAGACCGGCCATCTCCTCCCAGGCGCCGCGCTTGGAAAGCGTGTTCAGCTCGGTTTGCAGGTCGCCCCAGCCATGCAGTTCGAGGACCGGGCGGTAGGCAGGCGTCGAACCGTAGAAGGCGAGCTGGGTCTTGACCGCCTTCACCGCAGTGGCCAACCCCGCTTCGTCAGGAGCGGTGACGACCATCCCCGGGTAGGAGATCTCGCACGTCGCTCCGGACCCGTCCACCAGCGGCCAGTCCCCGTTCGAGGGCGGGGAGGGTCACCTCCCGCAGGTAGCGCTCGGTGGTGAACCCGTGGGCCAGCATGCCGTCGGCCACCTCCCCGGCCACCTCGGTCATCTTCTCCCCGACGCCGGCGAGGAAGATGCGGGGGGCACCGAACGGATTGGGGCCCGGGTCGAACATCGGGGTCATCAGGGTGTGGCGGTAGTACTCGCCCCGGAAGGCCAGCCGGCTCCCGTCGGACCAGCTGGCCCAGATGGCCCGAATGGCCAGGATCAGCTCGCGCATCCGGGGCGCCGGGTGCGACCACGGCATGGAGAACCGCTTTTCGATGTGGGGCTTGATCTGGGACCCCAGCCCCAACATGAACCGGCCCTTGGACAGCGTCTGGAGGTCGTTGGCCAGCACGGCCAGAGACATCGGGTTGCGGGCGAAGGCCACCGCGATGCCGGTCCCGAGTTTGATCCGTTGGGTGTGCTCGGCGGCGAGCACGAGCGGGAGGAAGGGGTCGTGGGTCACCTCGGCCGACCACAGGCCGTCGTAGCCGACGCGCTCGGCCAGCCGGGCTGTCTCGATGACTCCCGCCGGATCGAATCCGATCCCTCCGTCGACGTCCATGGGGCACGCTATCCCGCCAGGCCAGCTCAATTGTCCGGCCGGGAGTCCAAATCAGTTGCGTCAGGAGGGGTGGCTGCCCCACAATTTGACGGTGACCGATGATTCCACCGACGGTCGCCCGTGGCCGATCGACCCGATCCACCCGCCGCCGGAGGTCAGCCCGGTACCGGTTCCCGATCTGCCTCGGGCTGCTGACCCGCTCGGCTCGCTGGCCGATTCGCCAGCGCGGTGGACGCCACCGGGAACGGCGCGCCGAACCGAGCTGCCGAGGGCGGCGTCCCTCCCGTGCCTCCCGACGCGCCACCGTCGACGGCGGATGCGGACGGTGACGTGGTCACCGACGACGACCGCACCCGCTACGGGCTGCTGCTCGACCGGGCCGCCGAACGGGGACTGCTCAGCGCCTACGACTACCAGGTCAAGCTGGGCGAGCTGGCCGATGCCACCAGCATCGACCAGATGACCATGATCGTCTCGGACTTGCCCGCGCTCACCGGTCCGCTCTCTCCCACCCGGCCCACCACCTCGAAACGGTCTACTGCCGCCGTGCCGGCAGGCATGGCCCTGGCCGCCGGCCCGGGTAGCCGACGCCGTTCGAGCCCGTGGGTGCTGCTCGGTGTTCGTGGTGTTGGTGGTGCTGGCATCGATCGTCTTCTTCTATGTCTATGCCGAGCACCTGGTCCACAGCCAGAGCGCGGGCGTCGTCGCCTGGCCGGCTGCGGCCCGGGCTCTCAGTGCCCTTCGCCTCTGAGGAACTGCTCGAGCTCGGCCGCGATCTCGTCGCCACTGGGCACGTCCATGTCCAGGCCGGTCGACTCAACCTCCTCCGAGTCGAGGGCGGCCTCCAGCCGGCGGACCATCTCGAGGTGCTCGGGGTTGGCCCCGATCAGCTCGTCCACCTGACGGCGAGCTGCCTCACCGGCGCTGCGCAGCGCCGAACTGTCGAGCACGGTACCGGTCACCGCACAGAGCCCCTCGATCAGCGCCGCGCTGGCCTCGGGGTAGGGCATGGCCGACACGTAGTGGGGGACCCGGGCCCACAGCCCGATCACCGGGATCCCGGCGGCGCCGAAGGCGACCTCGAGGGCGGCCTGCACGCCGGCGGGCACCTCGAGGGTGCCGCGCACGGTGCCCACCCGTCCGGCCAGCTCCGCCGACTGGGGAGGGACCGTCGAGGCCAGCCGGACCGGCCGGGTGTGGGGCGTGGGGGCCGGAAACGCGCCCAGCCCCACCACCGTCCGGAC
This sequence comes from uncultured Acidimicrobiaceae bacterium, assembly GCA_963774885.1. Lineage (GTDB taxonomy): Bacteria > Actinomycetota > Acidimicrobiia > Acidimicrobiales > RAAP-2 > Bog-756. The sequence goes on along the minus strand of CAVZGQ010000001.1, from coordinate 1,228,473 downwards.
CTGGAGGGCCTGGGCCAGTCCCACCACCGCGTCGATGAAGGTCGGCCAGCGGAAGTCCGGCTCGGGGCCGGTCAGGTACACGATGTCGGCGCCGACCCGGTCCGTTGCCCGCCACCACCTGGATCGCCGGCCAGGTCAGTTCGGTGGTCACCCCGTCTTCCAGGCGGGCGATCGGCCGTCGGGCCCGCTGGTCGATCAGCATCTCGGTGTCGAACGAGGCGACCGGGGTGGTCGCCGACGAGGAGAGCAGTTCGGCGATCGCCGCCGATGCGCCCATCCCCGCGTCGACCCACCCCTCCAGGCCGACCACCAGCACCGGTCGGGAGAGCCGGCGGTCGATGGGCGCACCCCACTGTGGATCGAACAGGTAGAGGGAGGAGGGATGGCGATCGCTCACAGGGACTCCACCTCGGCCAGGGCCCGCTCGCCCAGCCGACCGACGTTGGCGGCGAACTGGTCGACGCCGGACCGGTCGCCGGCGGCCGCACCGCCGGCGTAGCGGGCGTGGACCCCCTGGAGGATGCAGGCCAGCTTCCAGAATCCGAACGCCCGGTAGTAGGCGATCCCCGAGACATCCCGCCCGGTCAGCGCCGCGTAGCGGTCCAACAGCTCGGATCGCCGGGCGAACCCGGGCAGGGCGGTGGGCGCCACGCCGATCAGGGCCTGGCTCGCCGTCCTCGGGCTCGGCCCAATAGACCATCAGCAGTCCGAGGTCGGCCAGTGGGTCGCCCAGGGTGCAGATCTCCCAGTCCAGGATGGCGGCCACGTTGCCGTCGTCATCGAGGACGGTGTTGTCCAGGCGGTAGTCGCCGTGGACGATCACCTCGCCCTGCTGTTCGGGGATGCGCGTCGGCCAACAGCTGGTGGACCCGGTCCACCACCGCGGGGCCCGGACTGGCCGTCCACGGTCGACTGGGTGAACTGGCCGTGCCACCGCTTGAGTTGGCGGGCGATGTAGCCGTCCCGACGGGCGAACGATCCGAGGCCGACCGCGTCCACGTCCACGGCGTGGAGGCCGGCCAAGGTTTCGATGAGGGACTCGCCGGCCCGGCCCCGGCTCGACTCGGTCATCCGGCCGGCGGCCCGTTCGTCCCGGATGATGTTCCCCTCGACGAAGGACATCACGTAGAACGGCGCCCCGTTGACCGAGTCGTCGGTGCACAGGCCGAGGGTGCGAGGCACCGGCACCCCGGTCGGCCCGAGGGCGCTGATCACCGTGTACTCGCGCTTCATGTCGTGGGCGGTGGGGAGCACGTGGCTGACCGGTGGCCGTCGGAGGGCGAAGGAGCGACCGGCGTCGTCGGTGACCCGGAAGGTCAGATTGGAGCGCCCCCCGGCGATCAGCTCGAAGGTAACGGCGGCTCGGACCCGGGGATCGCCGCCGCCATCCAGGCGGTGACCCGCTCGTCGTCGATCCCCTCGATGCCGACGTCGGTGCTGGAGGGCCCTGCTTCCATGCCTACGACGCTACCCGCCTGCGATCACCAGCCGGGCGACGCCCGCCCGGGTGGGTGCGGCCTCCCGGTATCGTCGTGCGATGATCGACGTCACCGATGCCACGTTCGAAGAGGAGGTCCTCCGGCGGTCGTCGGAGCGTCCCGGTGGTCGTCGACCTGTGGGCGCCGTGGTGCGGGCCGTGCATGACGCTCGGCCCGATCATCGAGCGGGTGGTGGATGCCACCGAGGGGGCGGTGGCCCTGGTCAAGGTCAACGTCGACGAGAACCCGGCCATCGCCGGGAAGCTTTCAGGTGCAGTCGATCCCGGCGGTGTTCGCCCTGAAGGACGGAAAGGTGGTCGACGGGTTCGTCGGCGCCCTGCCCGAGGAAGCGGTGAACGAGTTCGTCTCCAAGCTGACCCCGGCACCGTCCGAAGCCGACCTGCTGGTGGAAGAAGGGCGTGCGCGCCGGCTCCGAGGAACCGCTGCGCAAGCGCTCGAGCTGCAGCCCGATCACGAGGGCGCCATCAGCGCACTGGCCCGCCATGATGATCGCCGGCGACGACGCCGCCGATGCCATCGCCCTGCTCGGGCGCATTCCCGGAAACCCCGCAGACACGCCTGCTGCTGGCCGAGGCCCGGCTGGCCTCCCAGCAGGTCGACCCCGAGCGTGCCGACGTCGAAGCGCTGTTGGACGGGCTGCTCGACCGGGTCCGCGACGACGAGCGTCGCCCGGCAGGAGTTCCTCGACCTGCTGGAGACGCTCGGACCCGACGATCCCGCGTACCACCCACTACCGCAAGGCGCTGGCCGCTCGCCTGTTCTGACCGCTCGCGCGGCCCTGCGGCGCCGGGCGCCTCGGTCCACTGCATGGAGATAGCGTCACCGTCGTGCACGCCACCACCCTGCTCTTGGGGAGGACGACCTTCGACATCGGCGACAGGGCCCTGGTCATGGGCATCCTCAATCGCACGCCCGACTCCTTCTACGACAAGGGAGCCACCTTCGCCCTCGACGACTGATTCGCCGTGCCGAGCAGCTGGTGGACGACGGTGCCGACATCCTCGACGTGGGCGGGGTCAAGGCCGGCCCGGGCCCGGCGGTGAGCGAAGACGAAGAGCTCGAACGGGTGATCCCGGCCATCGAGGCGCTGCGTGCCCGATTCGACATGCCCCTGTCCGTCGACACCTGGAGGGCCTCGGTGGCCAGAGGAGGCCTACGCAGTCGGCGCCGTCGTCGGCAACGACATCAGCGGATTCGCCGATCCCGACTACCTGGCCGTGGCCGCCGCGGCCGGGGCCACGGTGGTGGCCACCCACATCCGGCTGGGGCCGCGCATCCCCGATCCCGAGCCGGTCTACGACGACGTGGTCGACGAGGTGGTCGCCTACCTGGACGAGCGGGCCCGCCGGGCCCGGGCGGCCGGGCTCGCTGCCGACCGGATCGTCCTCGATGCCGGCCTCGACCTGGGCAAGACGGCCGAACAGTCACTCACCTTGCTCCGTGCCTCGGACCGGCTGGCCGATCTCGGCTATCCCCTCCTCCTCTCCGCCTCCAACAAGACCTTCCTCGGCGTCGTGCTCGGCCTCGACCTCGACCCAGCGGCGCGAGGCGTCGCTGGCCGCCGCCGCCCTGGGCGCCGCCCTGGGGTGCCGGATCGTGCGGGTGCACGACGTGGCCGCCCACCGCCAGGTGTGCTCGGTGATGGCCGCCATCGCCGCCGCCCGCCCCGACGCCCGTCGCCTGGGCGGGATCGTGATGCGGGCCGGCCGATGAGTGCCACCAAGACGGCGGCCGGCGACCCGGCGCCCTCGGGCACCGCAATCCCGGGCCGTCTACCTGGTCAAGGGCGACGACCCCTCGCTGGTCGCCCAGGCCGCCCACGCACTGGTCGAGCGGCTGGTGGCCGGCGGGGACCCGTCGCTGATGGTCGAGGAGTTCGGGGGACCGGGCGTCGAGCCCTTCGACGTGGGCGCGGTCATCGATGCCTGCACCACCCCTCCGTTCCTGGTCGAGCGGCGGGTGGTGGTGGTGCGCGAGGCCGGCCAGCTCACCGCGTCCGACGCCAAGCGGCTGGTCGCCTACCTGGAGGATCCGTTGGCCACCACCGCGCTGGTGGTGGTGGGCGGGGGCGGCACCGTCCCCCAGGCGCTGACCAAGGCGGCCGGCTCGGTCGGCGAGGTGGTGGACACCACGGTGGGACGGGGCCGGGCCCGTTCGCAGTGGTTGGCCGACCACCTAAAGGGGGGCCGGTGCGCCTCGACGGCCCAGCCACCGCCCGCCTGTCCGAGCACCTGGGCGGCGACATGGGGCGGCTGGAGGGCCTGCTCGACACCCTGGCCTCCGCCTACGGGCCCGGGGCCACGGTCACCCTCGCCGACCTCGAGCCGTTCCTGGGCGAGGCCGGATCCCTCGCTCCGTGGGACCTCACCGACGCCATCGACGCCGGCGAGACCGCCACCGCCCTCTCGGTGCTGCATCGCATGTTGGTGGCCGGCGACTCCCATCCGCTGGTGGTGATGGCCCAGCTCCACCGTCACTTCCGCCAGATCATGCAGCTGGACGGGGCCGAGGTGACCTCCCCCGAGCAGGCCGCCGAGGTACTCGGGATTCGCAGCGCGTTCCCGGCCAAGAAGGCGCTGGCCCAGTCACGGCGCCTGGGGACGGCCCGGATCGCCCGGGCCATCCAACTCCTGGCCGAGGCCGACCTGGACCTGCGGGGCGCCACCGCGCTGCCGGGCGAGACGGTGCTCGAGGTGTTGGTGGCCCGGTTGTCCCGGCTGGGCAGACAGGGTCGCTAGGTCAGCCGGGTGCCGGGCCACCGCGCTCAGGCGCTGACCGCGTCCCTCGACTGGGCGCCGGCGTCGGCCACGTTCTCGGTCCACTGGAATCCGTCCCAGTACCGGAACTGGTGGCGTCCGGTGGGGTCGGCCTTCCACCCGGCAGGGACGGTGGCGGCCGCGGTCAGGGTCGGTGCCGTGGCCGCCGCCGCCTCCAGGCTGGCCCGCTGCTTGGGACGGTAGGTCCGGGTCCGGGTCAGGCCGGCCGGCGCCCGGAGGGTCCGGGTGGCGGTCCCCCCGGTGCTGAAGAAGGTGCTGCTCACCTCGACCGGTGCGGGCTCGTTGAATTGTTCCGTCGGCATTCGGCTCTGTCTCCCTCGGTTCTGCTACCGGCGCCGGTGCGGTTGCCACCAACTGGATGCGACCGTCGGCGACGGTGGTGGCGCCGGCGACGCCGCCGAAGCTGCCGAGTCCGACTGGCGGTGCGATGGTGCCGAGGGGCAACCCTTCGTCGCGCTGCTTGGGCCCGGCATCCTCGCCGAAGCGCTCGAAGGGCAGGCTGGCGGCCCGGCCGGCGGCGGCGATCTTGGCCACCTCGGGGCGGGCTCTGAAGAGGTACATGCCCAGACCGACCAGGGGGAGGAGGACGACCAGAATGAGGTAGGCGGCCTTGCTCTCCTCGGCCCGCTTCCACGCCCACCCCGGTTGGCGGATCAGGTCGATGGCGCCGAGGACCATCGAGACCCCCACGATGAGCCCCACCAGTTCAAGGGAGAAAATGCTTGGACCTGCGATTTGTCCGGTCATGAAGCCACAGCCTCCTGTTGTCGCCGCTTCTGGTTGCACCTGCTCGCCATCGCCCCGCTGGTCGACCCGCCCGAGGGCGTGTCGCCGTGGGTTCGACGTGTTTCCTGCGTCACCTGGTCAGGTCGGACGGGTTACTGGCTGAGTGCTCGATGGAATGATCGGCGCTGCGGTAGCACTGCTATGACTTCGGTATTTCTATGTCCTCACTCTCAGTGTTGTTCTTATTACTGACAGTAGTCAAGGGGAATTATCGGAAATCTCGGGACGCGGGGACCGGGCCCAATTCGAGCGGGCTCGAACCGCTCCGCCACCAGGGTCATCGACCCTTCGGACCGCTCGATCCGCCCCCGCACCAGCAGCGCCGGGCACGACCGGGCTACCGGCTTCCACCGGATCCAGGCGCCGCGCGAGCAGACGATGTTGACCATGCCGGTCTCGTCCTCGAGGTTCAAGAAGACCGCGCCGTGCGCGCGCTCTCGGGTTGCTGGCGGTGGGTCACCACCCCCCCGACGGTGATCCGGTCCCCGGCGGGCCTCGACGCCGCGGCCGCCGCCGGCAGCACGCCTCGCCGATCCAACCGGCCCCGGGCCAGCTCCATGGCGGTCACCTCGGGCGCCATCCCGAGTGACCAGAGGTCGTCGGCCACCTCCTCCCACCGGGTGGGTGCGGGGAGGGGTGGTGGATCCGTTCCGGTGACCACGCCGGGGAGCCGATCCACCGTCGCCTGGGAGGCGGCGCCGGCCCCCCACACCAGTGACCGCCGACGGCGAGCGCCGGGAGTCGTCGGGATGCAGGCCGTCGAGGGCGCCGGCCGTGGCCAGAGCCTCCAGCTGGGCCCGGGTGACCCCGGCCCGGCGCACCAGGTCCTCCATGCTCGTCCACGGACGCCCCTCGGCGATCCGTGTGGCGGTCTCCTCTCCGACGCCACGCACCGAGGACAGCCCGAGGCGTATGGCCGGGCCCGCCGGTGCCGGCCGGTCCCGCCTTCGCCGCGTGCCCGCCTCGCCCTCGAGGCCGGCGTCGGCCCGGCCGGCGTTCACGTCGGGACGCCGGACGATCACCCCGTGCCGTTTGGCGTCGGCCACCAGGCTCTGGGGGGACCAGAACCCCATGGGTTGGGCGTTCAGCAATCCGGCGGTGAACGCCGCCGGATAGTGCAGCTTGCACCAGGCGGTGGAGTACACCAGGTGGGCGAAGGCCACCGAGTGGCTCTCGGGGAACCCGAAGTTGGCGAAGGCGGCCAGCGCCTCGTACACCTGCTCGGACACCTCCACCGACACCTGCCGGGCGGCCATGCCGGCGAAGAGCCGATCGCGGAGGCGGGCCATCCGCTCGCCCGACCGTTTCGCGCTCATCGCCTGGCGCAGCTCGTCCGCTTCGGTCGGGGTGAACCCGGCCACGTCGATGGCGATCTGCATCAGCTGCTCTTGGAAGAGGGGCACCCCGAGCGTGCGCTCCAGGGCCGGTTGCAACAGCGGGTGCAGATAGGTGATCGGCTCGGTCTTGTTGCGCCGTCGGATGTAGGGGTGGACGGCGTGGCCCTGGATGGGGCCGGGGCGGATGAGGGCCACCTCGATGGCCAGGTCGTAGAAGCACCGGGGCTGCACCCGGGGGAGGGTGTTCATCTGGGCCCGCGACTCGACCTGGAACACCCCGACGGTGTCGGACCGGCACAACAGGTCGTAGACCTCGGGCTCCTGGTCGAGGCGGGCCAGGTCGATCTCGACGTGGTGGAAGGCACGTACCAGATCGACCATGTTGTGCAGCGCGGTCAGCATGCCCAGGCCGAGCAGGTCGAATTTGACCAGCCCGGCCGCGGCACAGTCGTCCTTGTCCCACTGCAGCACGCTGCGTCCGGGCATCCGGCCCCACTCCACCGGGCAGACCTCGACCACCGGCCGGTCGCAGATGACCATCCCCCCCGAGTGGATGCCGAGGTGACGGGGGAAGTCGACCAGCTCGGTGGCCAGGTCCCTCACCAACGGCGGGAGGTCGCCCCGCTCGCTGAGCGGCTCGCCCCGGTCGACCGACTTCGCCCACGTGTCCACCTCTTCGACGGTGTGGCCGAGGGCCTTGCCCATGTCGCGCAGGGCCGAGCGGGCGCGGTAGGTGATCACGTTGGCCACCTGGGCGGCGTGCAGTCGGCCGTAGCGCTCGTAGACGTACTGGATGACCTCTTCGCGCCGACCCGACTCGATGTCGACGTCGATGTCCGGGGGCCCGTCGCGGGCAGGGGAGAGGAAGCGCTCGAACAGCAGCCCGAGGGAGACCGCGTCGACGTTGGTGATGCCGAGGGCGTAACAGACCGCCGAGGTGGCCGCCGAGCCCCGACCCTGGCAGAAGATGTCCTTGTCCCGGCAGAACCGGACGATGTCCCAGACGGTGAGGAAGTAACCGGGGAACCCGAGCTCGCCGATGATGGCCAGCTCGCGGTCGATCTGGGCCCAGGCCCCCGGCACCCGCTCGGCCTCTCGGGGCCCGTACCGGTCGGTGCCCCCCCGCCGGACCAGCTCGACCAGCCAGGTCTGCTCGGTGTGACCGCTCGGTACCGGAAAGTCGGGGAGCCGTGGAGCCACCAGCCGCAGATCGAAGGCGCACAGGGCGGCGATCTCGGCGGTCCGCTCGACCACCCCGGGCCATCGGGCGAATCGCCGCCGTTGCTCGGCCTCCCCGCGCAGGCAGGCGGTGGCCGCCGACGGGAGCCACCCTTCGAGGTCGGAGAGGGCCCGCCGGGCCCGTACCGCGGCCAGCGCGGTGGCCAGCGGGAATCGGGCCGGGCCGGCGTAGTGCACGTTGTTGGTGGCGATGGGGGCGACCCCCCGCTCGATGGCCAGCAGGGCCAGGGCGTCGTTGCGGGTGGCGTCGATCGGGTTGCCGTGATCCCACAGCTCGACGGCCAGATGGTCGCGGCCGAACCGTCCGATCAGGTGGTCGAGCGTCCGGGCGGCAGCGGTCGGGCCGCCGGTGGTGAGGGCGGTGGCCAGCGCCCCCTTGCGGCACCCGGTGAGGATCTGCCAATGCCCGTCGTGACCACCGGCGAGCTCGTCGAGGGTGATGATCGGCTTCCCCTTCTCCCCCCCGGCGAGATGGGCCTCGGCGATGACCCGACTGAGACGGGCGTAGCCCTCGGGATCCCGGGCCAGCACGACCAGGTGGGTGCCGTCGGGGTCCGGCACCCCGGTACGGACATGGGGGAGTCCCTCCCCGGCGATGGTGAGCTCGGCGCCGAAGACGGTGGCCAGCCCGAAGGCCCGGGCCGCCTCGGCGAAGCGGACCACACCGTAGAGACCGTTGTGGTCGGTCAGGGCCAGCGCGGCCAGACCCAGCCGGACGGCCCCGGCGGCCAGCTCCTCGGGATGGCTGGCCCCGTCGAGAAAGGAGAAGTTGGAGTGGGCGTGGAGTTCGGCGTAGGCCATGGCTGGGGCCCGGTCACCCGTAGGTCGCTTCGACCCACCAGCGGTCCCGTTCGACCAGCAACAGATGGGCGGTGGGCCCGGTGACCGCCTGGAGGCGTGTCCGGCGGCGACGGGATCTCGACCACCACCGCTCGTCGGACGGCCACGGCCCGGCCCATGCGGTCACCGCCGACCACGGGCTCTTCTCCACGGAGAGGCGGCAGGGGGCGGCGGTGAGCAGGCCTCGTCCCGACACCGACACCGGGCTCCCGCCGGCATCGGTCACCTCGGCCGGCAGGGGGGTGGGATGCACGACCGCCGGCGCCGGCGGCGGGATCTGTCCGGGCCACGGCGCGCCGAGGGCGCCGTCCTCGCGGCTCTCCCCGGCGTTCCAGGTGACGAAGCGGGCCCGCTCCGACGGTCCGCGTCCTCCTTGGAGGCGGGCGGTCACCACGCCGTCCGGGCCGAGGAGGTCCTGCGCGGCGGCCAGGGCCCGAGCGGCCCGGGCATCGGTGTCGCTCACCCCACCCCAGAACTTGGGGCTCACCGATGACGGTTCCCTCGACAGCAGCGACGGCGTGCCGTCCGCCGGGGCGCCGATCGACCGCCGGCTGGCGCAGCCCGTCCAGTTCACCGCTCCGCCCCCTGGCCACCCGGTGGCCGGCGACGCCATCGGCCCCGAACCGGCCGAGCACCTGGGACTCGGGCAGTGCGGCGAAGTCGCCCAGGGTGCGGATGCCCAACCGACCCAACAACTCGGCCAGCTCGGCCTGTCCGAGGACGCCGACGGGGAAGGGAGCCAGAAAGTCGGGGGTCCCGCCCTCCGGCACGATCAGGTTGCTGCGGGCGGCGAGGATGGCCGCGAACAGCCCGTCGGCCATGCCGACCCCGACCGGGGTGATGCCGGCGGTGGCGTCGGTGATCCGCTGGGTCAGCGGGCCTTCACCACCGAAGTAGCGGGCCGGCCCGCGGGCGGGAAGCGAGCAGATGCCGGGCCGCACCACGGTGACCCACGGGCAGTAGGCCTCGGTGGCCTCGATCACCGTGGCGAACCGCCGGCGGGTGGCCCCATCCTCGTCTTCGTCGAGGAGGTCGGGACAGTGCACGACGAGGAGTCGGTTCATGCCGGTACCACCGGGCCCTCGACCATCGCTGCCCCGGCGTCTCCGGCGTCTCCCGCATCGGCCACCGCCCCGGTGGCCGACGGCAGCCACAGGTGGCGGCGACGGGGGCGCGCTCGACGACCGCCGGCCGGTGGCGGTCACGGTCATCCGGCGTTCGCACAGGTATCCCTCCCCGGCGCCGGCGCCCTCCCAGCGCATGTCGCCGACCCGCAGGTGCACATCGGGGTGCTCGGGCCATCCGGACCGTCCCGGCACCACCACCAGGATCGACCGGCGCTCCCTGGCCCTGGCCACCAACCGGCGGGCCATGGCCGGTCGAGGCGGGAAGGGGGGTCCGAGCACCACCAGGTCGACACCGTCGATCATCGCCGCGGTCACCTCGGCCCACCGGACACCCGGCCGGGGGATCACGGCCAGCCGGGCCAGGTCGATGCCCATGTCGTGGGCGGCGACGGCACCGAGGCCGGGGAGCCCGACGAGGGCGCACCACGAGCCCGCGGTCGACGCCGCCGCCAGCAGGGCCAGCGCCACGCTGAAGCCGCCGCCCCCGTCGGGGGTGCCGGACCGGTCCTGGCCGGTGACGACGATGGTGCTTCCCCGCCGCAGGCTGCCGTCGGGGAACAGGCCGGCCAGGGGTGGGATCACCGGGAGGAGCCGGGTCTGGCTCGACGAGACGGGCCGGGTGCGTTCGGCCAGGAGGGCCAGGGACTCCCGGGTCCGGCGCCGATCCGATCTGCCCGCACGCTGGCGATCAGACGACTGGTCAGACGACTGATCGGGTGGCTGGGCGGGCAGCCGATCCGGCGACTCTACGAACATATGTTCGTAGAGTACCGCTCCCCGATCGGAGTGGCCAGTGGCCCCACCAGGCCCGCCGGCGGTTCCCACAGCCTCTTCGATCTGCTCGCTATCATGTGCCTACCAGAGAGAGGAGGTGGTCCAACTGAGCAGTCAACGTTTTGGGACCCTGGAGGTGGCTGGCCGCTGAGGCGGCTCGCTGTACCACCTGGCGAATCTCAGCCAGACACCCACTGGGCGACCTAGCCGGACCCAGGTCCCATCCGGCGCCGCACGGGAACCCCAGTGCACTCAATCAGCAAGCGGTACCTGCAGGGCGTCTCTTCGGGGGCGCCCTGCAGCACGTTCCGGGCCGGTCCGGTCCTCCGGGTCGGGACCGGTCAGGGGCCCATGCTGGTCTCGTCCACGTCGAGTGTGGCGCGCACCCCGTCGGCCACCCGCTTGGTGATCCTCCGCCGGGCCAACAGACGGTCGAGTTCGGCGCGCTCTGCGGCGATGACCAGAAGGCGGAGCTCGTGCTCGGCCCGGAGGTGACCATGGCCGTCGACGGTGGCGTCGGCCCCGCCCCCGGCCCCGGGCTCCGGATCGTCGCCACCCGGAGCGGCCATCTCGAGCAGGTGGTCGAGGTGGGCCAGTTCGGACTCGTACCCCGAGCGGATCCGGTCCACCACCCCGGGGGGGTACTCGTCGGACCGGGTGAGGTCATCGATCCGGGACAGCGCGATCACCGTCAGCCGACGCCGGGCCTCGGTCACCAGCACCGAGTCCTGCCGGTCACGGGTCACCAGGCCGAGCCGGCGGATGAGCGGGGGAAGGGTGAGGCCCTGGCCCACCAGCGTGGCCACGATGACCGCGAAGGTGAGGAAGATCACCAGCTCCCGTTGCGGGAAGTCCTGGGGCAGGGCCAGCGCCGCGGCCAGGCTCACCGCCCCGCGCATCCCCGCCCACCCGACCACGGTGGTCTCCTGCCATGAGCGGGTGGCCCGTGTCGCATCGAAGAGCCGCTGCCCACCGGGGAGCGGCGGTGGCGGCGAACATCCATCCCATCCGCACCACGATCACCACACCGATCACCGCCAGTCCCTCGGTGACCAGCGAACCCGACTCGCGGTTGACCAGGCTGTCGAGGATCGGCCGGAGCTCCAGGCCGATGAGGAGAAAGGACATTCCGGTCAACAAGAAGACGATCAGGTCCCAGATCTCCCGTTGCTGCAACCGGGCGGCGGCGGTCAGCTCCCCCGAGCCGTAGTGCCCGAAGTAGAGGCCGGTGGCCACCACCGCCAGCACCCCCGACGCCCCCAGCTTGTCGGCGGGCAGGTAGGCGGCGAACGGGAGGATCAACAGCATGGTGTTCTCGATCACCGGTGTCTCGGTGAACCGGAGGGCGCGACAGCCGAACCATCCGACGACGATGCCGATGATGATCCCCACCACGACGGCGAAGAGGAACTTCCCGAACACGTCGGCCACGGTGAACACCGAGCCCACTGCGGCCACCGCCACCTGGTAGGCGGTCAGCGCGGTGGCATCGTTCATCAGACCCTCTCCCCCGAGGATGGTCACCAACCGACGGGGCAGGCCGAGCTTGCCGGCGATCTGGGTGGCGGCCACCGAGTCGGGCGGCGACACGATGGCGCCGAAGGCGAACGCCACCGGCCAGCTCACCTCGCCCACCAGCGAGTGGACGACCACGGCCACTGTGGCCATGGTGGCCAGCACCAGTCCGACGGCCAGGAGGAGTATCGGTCGCCAATGGGTGCGTAACTCGCGTGCGGACGTGTCGAGTGAGGCGTCGTAGATGAGTGGCGGGAGGAAAACCAACAGGACCAGGTCCGGCTGGAGCTCGACCCGGTGCTTGAGGGGCAGGATGGCCACGCCGATGCCGGCCACCACCAACAAGATGGGATAGGCGATGCGGAGCCGGTCGGCGAGGATGGCGATCAGCACGATGCCGATGAGCAACCCGATGCCGTCGGCGATGCTGATCATGGGCGCGTCATCGGTGAGCGGTCACGGTCCGGTCGGACTGGTCGGGACTGCTCCACCGCCGACAAACTAGTCAGTGGCCTGTTCACCGAGGGGATGTAGGGAGCGTTGGATATCCCAGCCATGGTGGAATCCGTCGTGCGCATTGGAGATGACCACGTCATGCAGGGACTGACCGCCGCGCTCGGGATGGAGGAGGACGATGCCCGACGGCCGGCTCTGTTCCACCGCCACCCCCCAGTCAGCCACCGATCGGGTGAGTGACCACAGGGCCGACGGGAGCGGGATGGCCTCGTAGCCGCGGGCCTCGGCCAGCGCGTCCTGGTCGTAGGCACCCACCTCGGGGGGTGCCCCGGCGGCGATGCCGGCCAGGCGCTCCGCCCAGATCCGGAGATTGTCGCCGACATGTGAGACGTAGCCGGTCACCGACCAGGCCAGGTCGGGGTGGCGCTCGCGCCCGCTGGCGCCGTTGAGGACGCGGCCGTAGGCGGCGGGGAGGTCGGCGACCAGCGCCATCGCCTCAGCCGTACCCGTCTCCCATCGGAACCGGCATCCGCGGCAGGGATCGCCGTAGACCGAGGGACCCCAGGCGCTCACCTCATCAGTGTCCCGTCCCTTGGGTGGCGGCCCGGTCCGAGTCGGGCGGTCCGAGTCGGTGGTCCGAGGCGGCGATAGGGTGCTGGCCCGGAACCGACGGAGGGAGTCCTCGATGGCCACCGGTCGTGCCCTGGTGTTGGGCGGTGGGGGTCTGGCCGGCATCGCCTGGCATACCGGCGTTCTCCACGGGATGGCCGAGGCCGGCCTGGACGTGACCGGCGCCGACAGCATCGTGGGGACCTCAGCCGGTGCCACGGTGGCCGCGCAGATCAGCAGTGGCCGTCCCCTGGAGACGTGGTTCCGCAACCAGGTCGAGCCGTCCTTCCAGAACCAGGAGATGCGGCCCGGCGTCTCGGTGGTCGAGTTGTGGGAGACCATGCTCGGGCTGCTCGAGGAGTTCCCCGACCCGACCGAGCGCCGGCGAGGTGTGTGCGCCCTCGCCCTCGAGGCCGACACGGTGCCCGAACCGGTCCGGCGCGCCGTGGTCGCAGGGCGGTTGGTCGGGTGCGACTGGTCGGATCGAAAGGTGGCCATCGTGGCGGTGGACGCCGTTGACGGTGGACGCGCCGTGTTCGACGCCGGGGACGGCGTCGCGCTGGTCGAGGCGGTGGCGGCCAGCAGTGCCGTCCCGGGGGTCTGGCCCCCGGTGAGCATCGGGGACTCCCGCTACATCGACGGTGGCGTGTACTCCTCGTGCAACGCCGATCTGGCTGCGGGATCCGAGCGAGTACTGGTGCTGGCCCCGATGGCCGACGGCGAGCTGCCCGCGCAGGTCGAGCTCCTGAGCCGGAACGGGCGGGTGGAGGTGCTCTCGCCCGACACCGACTCGTTGGCCGAGTTCGGCTCGAATCCGCTGGATCCGGCGGTCCGGTCCCCGGCGGCGCGGGCCGGCTATTCGCAGGGACAACGATCGGCATCCGCCATCGCCGAGTGGTGGACGGCGTAGGGGTCGCGGACCTCTCGTCCCACGGTCAGTCGGGGAGGTCGTAGGCGACGGCGTGCCTCGGTTCGTACAGTCCGATCTCACCGGCGCCGGGCACCGTCAGCCGAGCCATGCGGCCGAATCCTTGGTTCTCGATCGGCGAGGTGAACTCGACCCCCTTGCCGCCGAGCTCGGCCACGGTGGCCTCGATGTCGTCGCACATCAGGTAGAGCTCGTGGATGCCGCTGGTCCCGCCGGCGCTCTTGTCGCCCGGGGCGCCGGCCGGATGGATGCCCAGCTCCGCGGGTGGGAGCTTGAAGATGAGCCACCCGCCGTGGGCGTCGACGTAGGGGAAGCCGAGGACGTCACGGAAGAATTCCCGGGCCCGCTCGGGGTCGTCGGCGTAGATGATCGAATGGCTACCGGTGATCATGGGGACACCATTCCACCGTCAGGCCCGGTTGGCGAATGCCGCCCGGGCGGCTCCCACGCCCGCCGCCGCCTGGTCGGCGAAGGTGTAGGTACCGGTGTCCATGAGCTGGCGCGCCGCATCGACCACGACACCGAGCCCGGCGAAGTACAAAGCGCCGCCCACCGACACCCGCGACACTCCCGCCCCGGCCAGTTCGGGGACGGTGGGTCCGCCGGGTCGGGCCAGCACGTTCACCGGCCGGTCGACGGCGGCGACCACCCGGGTGATGTCCCCGAGGCTGGTGAGGCCGGGGCGTAGAGCACATCGGCGCCGGCATCCTGATAGTCCTGGAGCCGCTCGATGGTGTCGGCCAGATCGCCGCGGTGGTGCAGGTGGTTCTCACACCGACCGGTTAGCACCAGGTGGACCGGCCCGCCGTGGGCGGCCTCGGCCGCGGCGCGGACTCTCTCGGCCGGCCAGGCCGCGCTCGTAGATCGGATCCTCCGGATTGCGGGTGTAGTCCTCGATCGAACAGCCGGCCAGTCCTGTGTCGAGGGCCAGCCGTACCGTCTCGGCCACCGTTGCCGGATCGTCCCCGAACCCGTTCTCGAGATCGGCGGACACCGGTAGCCCGGTGGCGCCGACGATGGCGGCGGCGCGGACGAGGACCTGGTCCCGGTCGAGGGAGCCGTCGAGGCGCCCCATGGTGGCGGCCATGCCGCTGCTGGTGGTGGCGAGGGCGGAGAAGCCGAGCCACTCGAAGAGCCGCGCCGATCCCTCATCCCACGGGTTGGGGAGCAGGAGCGGAGAGGACGCCTGGTGCAATTCCAAGAACCTGGACGCCGTGGCCTCCTGGGTCTCCACGACGCGGATGCTACCCGGGCACCGGCCTACTCCGGCGTGCGGCAGACCGCCTCGACGTTGTTGCCGTCGGGGTCCCGCACGAAGGCGCCGAAGTAGTCGGTGTCGTACTCGGGCCACACCCGGGGCGGATGCAGGACCTCGGCGCTCACCGCCCGGGCCGCCTCGAAGAAGGCGTGCACCGATGCCCGATCGGCGGCGGCGAAGGCGATGTGGGACTCGCGGAACCCCTCCCCGGTGCTGCGGGGGGCGATCCAGAACCCGGGCACCGGCGGTGTGCCGAAGCCGATGACCTCACCGAAGTCCATCACCCGACCGGCTCCGAGTGGGGCCAGGACCGCGTCGTAGAAGGCGGCGCTGGCGGCCACATCGGCACACTGGATGGAGAGGTGATCGATCACCGGCACATCCTGCCAGCGAGCGGCCTCCTCTGGTGGTGCCTTCCCAGGTTGGGTGGCGGCGGCCCAGGTTGGGTGGCGGCGGCTGCGCGATGCTTGGCGGCGGTGACCCTCCCACCGTCGTTCGATGCACCGCTGCATCCGCTCCCGGCCCAGTCGGACCGGGTGGACTGGCCGACTCGTCAGTGGCCGCTCGGTGCATTGCCGGCCGCCGTCGATCTCGACGCGCTGATGGACGAGGCGTTCGACCCCGACGGGCCGTTGCGCCAGACCTATGCGGTGGTCGTCGTCCACCACGGGCGCCTGGTCTTCGAGCGCTACGAGGGCCTCCTGCCCCAGTGGGACAAGCCGGGCAAGCCGGTCATCCCGGAGACCTCGCTGCTCTCGTGGTCGATGGCCAAGTCGATGCTCCACGCGGTCATCGGCATGTTGGTGGCCGAGGGGCGGCTGACCCTCGGCCAGCCGGCGCCGGTACCGGAGTGGCAGGCCGCCGGCGATCCGCGGTCGGCGATCACCCTGCAGAACCTCCTCGACATGCGCGACGGGCTCGACTTCCTCGAGGACTATGAGGACGCCGAGACCTCGGATGTTCTCCAGATGCTGTTCGGGCGGGGCAGCAAGGACATGGCCGCCTTCGCCGCCGACCGGCCGCTGGCCGCCACCCCGGGGACCCGGTTCTCCTACTCGAGCGGCACCAGCAACGTGATCTCGGGGATCGTGGCCCGCGAGGTGGGCCACGGGCAGGGCTACCACCGGTTCCTCGAGGACCGGCTGTTCGGTCCCCTGGGCATGGCCTCGGCCACCGTGACCCTCGACGACGCCGGCACCTGGGTGGCGGCGTCCTACGCCTATGCCACGGCCCGCGACTTCGCCCGCTTCGGCCTCCTCTATCTCCGGGACGGGATGTGGGAGGACCGCCGACTGCTCCCCGCCGGCTGGGTCGACCACGGTCGGCGTCCCCGCTCGGTCGACCCCGACGACGGCGAGTTCTTCGGCTCGCACTGGTGGACCCGGGACAGCCCGCACGGCACCTTCTGGGCCGCCGGACACGAGGGCCAGTACCTCGACATCTGCCCCGCCCTCGACCTCGTGCTGGTCCGGATGGGCCGTACTGAAGCCGATCACACCGAGGACGTGAAGGAGTGGCGGACCCGGGTGATCGACTCCTTCGGGGTGGCCCGGGATGGTCCCGGCCCGGGGTCCGGCGTGTGCTGAGTCAGGCGCTGCGCCCGGTCAGACGCCCTCCCAGAGGCCGACCGGCGCCTGGCCCACCCGGTAGTGACCGGGTTGGCGTCGACCGGAGGTCGCCTTCTCCATGCGGGTGGTCATCCCCGGGGTGAGCACGCCGGCGTTGATCATCTCGATGAACAGCGCGGTGGCGTTGCCCACGTCGAAGAAGTCTCGCTGCCAGCTCCACAGGAAATTGCCGGCGTAGCGGAACCAGCTCCCGCCGAGGCCGGCGATCTCATAGTGACTCCCGTCCGGCCGGGTGGCGTCGGCCACCTGCTTCCACAACCCGAGGATCTCGCCCTGGACCTCGTCGATGAGCACCCGCTGATAGGGGTAGACCCATCCGCCCAGGCCTTCCATCTCCGAGCCCAGGGCGTACTCCCGGATCTGCTCGCGCCCGACGGCCATGAACTCGTCGTTGGGACCCACGTTCCACCCGTAGGTGGCGTCCTCGGTGTACATGTCGGCCATGGGCGTCCAGTCGAGCTGCTCCTCGCACCGGCGGTTGATGTCCAGCCATCGCTGCATCATCTCTTCGAGCTCGCTTCGTGGGAACGACGGCATGGGCTACTCCTCTTCCTTGATACGCAGTGCGGACGTCGGGCAGAAGCGGACGGCGGCCTCGACCGCACCGCGCAACTCCTCGCCCGGCGTCGGGTCGAGGATGGTGACCGTGGCGTTCTTGGCCAGTTCGAACACGGTCGGGGCCTCGGACTCACACACCCCGTGGCCCTGGCAGAGGTCGGGATCCACCTCCACCCGCATCAGGCGCCGGGCTCCCCGCCGGCGTGTCGTGCAGGGTTCCTCCCCGTCTTGCGCCGGTAGCGCACCACGCAGGGCTGCTGGAGCTGGACCACCATCTTCGAGTGGTCGTTCCGGTAGGTGTCCGACGGCTGGGCCAGCTCGAACTCCCACTCGAGGAGGAGGACGCTGAAGATGGCCTTCAGTTGCATCATGGCGAAGGCGGCACCGACGCAGCGGTGTCGACCGGCCCCGAAGGGGATCCACGTCCACGGGTTGGACCGGTCCTCCTCCCGCGGCGCCAGGTAGCGCTCCGGCTGGAAGTGATCGGCGTCGGGGAAGTCGGGGGTGATCCGGTTGGAGACCGCCGGGCTGGCCCCGACCATCTGGCCGGCCTTGATGACGAAGCCGTCCACGTCGAGGTCCTCCTTGGCCACCCGCAAGAGGAGGATGAGCGGCGGATGGAGTCGCAGTGCCTCCTTGATGGCCGACTCCAGGTGGGGCATCTCACGCAGGGCCTGGTAACTGACCTCGGCCCCCTCGGCGTAGAGCTCGGCCAGCTCGGCGTCCACCTCGTCGAGCTCGTCGGGATGGCGGAGGAGCTCGATGAGGGTCCAGGCGGCGGTTCCCGACGTGGTGTGGTGCCCGGCGAACATCATGGAGATGAACATCCCGGTGACCGTGTCCGGGGAGAAGCGGGGTGCGCCGTCCTCCTCGGTGATGGACATGAGCACGTCCAGGAGGTCGCGCTGGTCGTCGACCGAGGAGGGCGCCGAAGCCCGTCGCTCCATGATCCCCTCGACCAGTCTCACCAGGCCGCGCCGCGCCGCATCCCGCCGGCGGAAGCTCTCGATGGGGGCGTAGGGATCGACATAGGCGATGGCGTCGGTGCCCTGCTCGAGGTCGTGGTAGAGCTGGGCGAACCGCTTGTCCAGCTGGTCGCGGAACCGCTTCCCGATGAGGCAGGCCGACGACGTGTAGATGGTGAGCTCGGCGAACCAGTCGAGGAGGTCGATCTCACCGCTGTCCGCCCAGCCGGCCACCATGCCCTCCACTTCGGCGGCGATGGTGGCGGCGTGGCCGCGCATGAACTTGTCCCGCAGGGCCTGGTTGTGGAGCATCTCGCGGCGGCGTTCGGGTGGCGCGTCGAACACCACCCCTTCGCCGAACACCGGAGTCATGAACGGATAGGCCTCGGCCTGGTCGAGGATCTCCTCGGGGGCCCGGAAGAAGACCTCGTTGGCCTCGGCGCCGGTCAGGAGCACCACCTCCCGGTCGGCCAGTCGGAACACGCCGACGTCGCCGCACTCGGCTCGGACCCGGGCGAGCAGGGCGATGGGATCGACCCGCAACTCCTCGAGGTGTCCGTTCTCGCCCGTCCCCCCCGACACCCGGGGTGGCTCGCGTCTCTCCAGCGCAACGGTCATCGGGTCTCCTTCTCCTCGGGCTCCTCGGGCACGGCTCGGATCGGCGCCTCGGGTTGCAGTTCCATCACCGTGGCGTGGGTGCCCCGGGGCAGGCTGACCGCGGCCACGATGGCCTGGGCCACCCCGGCGGGCCGCATGAAGCTCGAATGCCGGGCGAACCCCCACGCACCCCACTGCTCGATGACCTCGGCGGTGACATCGGGGTCCCAGTCCATGCCCATGCCGGTGAGGGTGGGCCCGGGGCGCACGATGCTGGCCCGGACACCCGTCCCCTCGAGCTCCATCTGCAGCGAACGCACATACCCCTCGAGCCCCCATTTGGAGGCGACGTAGGCGGCCATCGCCGGTCGCGGCCGCTCGACCACGTCGGAGGTGATGAACACGACGTCGCCGCGGCGGCGGCCCACCATGGCCGGGATCAGGGACTGGGCCACCCGGTGGGTCCCGACCACATTGACGCCCAGCGCGCCCTCGAAGCCGGCGGCGTCGGTGTCCAGCACCGGGCCGGGGACGTTCTGGGCGGCATTGGACACCAGGATCTCGACCGTGCCGAGGGCGTCCACCGCGCCGCGGGCGAACCGCTCCACGGAGTCGGCGTCGGCCAGGTCGAGATGGATGGCGAAGGCGTCCCCGCCGCCGGCCCGGATGGCCGCCGCCGCGTCCTCGCACTCGGCCACCCGCCGGGCCCCGAGGACCACCGGGTGCCCGAGGGCGGCCAGGGCCTCGGCCGTCGCCTTTCCGATGCCCGACGAGGCGCCGGTCACCACGGCCGGGCGCACCAACGGGTTGGCTTCGAACCGGGGCATCAGCGCAGGGTCACCGTGGTCGGGAGGGCGGCCAGTCCGCGCACGTTGATCGAGTGCACCCGCTCGATGCCGTCGGGATCGACGTCGTAGGCGGCGACCCGCTCCACCAGCTCGCTCAGGGCCAGGCGCGCCTCCAGACGGGCCAGCGGGGCGCCCATGCAGAAGTGTCGCCCACTGCCGAAGCTGACCAGCCGCGAGGTGTCCCGGTCGAGGTCGTAGCGATCGGGATCGGGGAAGACGTCCTCGTCACGGTTGGCCGAGCCGATCAACAGCAGGACCCGGTCGCCCTCGGGGATGGTCGAGCCGCGGATGGTCAAGTCGCTGCGGGCCACCCGCAGGAGCATCTGGCTCGAGGTGTCGAAGCGCAGGGTCTCCTCGATCCAGTCGCCCACCCGTGACCCGTCGGCGAAGGGCTTGGCCCGCTGGTCGGGATGACGCCAGGCCCAGTACCAGGCATTGCCGAGCAGCTTGGTGGTCGTCTCGTTGCCGGCCACCACCATCAAGAACAGGAAGGCCACGATCTCCTCGTCGGTGAGCCTGTCCCCGTCGAGCTCGGCTGCCAGGAGCGCCGAGGTGAGGTCGTCCCTCGGTGCGTCACGCCGGTCGTCCACCATGCCCTGGTAGTAGCCGACCAGGGTGAGGGCGGCATCCATGCCCGCCGGGGGCACGTCGAAGAGTCCGTCCTCGCGATGGACGACCAGATCGGCCAGACGCCGGATCTCCGCCCGGTCCACCGCCGGCACCCCGACCAATTCCGAGATCACGTCCATGGGCAGCTTGCCGGCGAAGTCGGCGATGAAATCGAACGTGCCGCGTTCGAGGGCGACGCTGAGGTGCTCGACGGCAATGGCGCGGATCCGGTCCTCCATCTGGGCCACCTTGGACGGCGTGAAGCCCTTGCCCACCAACGAGCGCATCCGGGTGTGCCGCGGCGGGTCGAGGGCGAGGAACGACATCACCTTGTGGGCGTCGGGTCCGAAGGCGCTGGGGTCGAGGGAGACGCCGTACGAATTGGAGAAGCCGTCGACATTTCGGAAGGCGGCCAGCACGTCCTCGTGGCGGGACAGGGCCCAAAAGTCGAACTCGTCATTGCGGTAGACCGGGGCCTCGGCCCGCAGCCGGGCGTAGACCGGGTAGGGGTCCTCGTGGATCTCGTAGGCGTAGGGGCTGTAGACCACCGGTTCCTCGGTCATGACCGTGGCTCGGCATCGCCCGTCGCCGGCGGACCCACCATCAATCCGGCCGCGGCCACCAGGAACTCGGGAATCTCCCCGTAGGGAAGATGGCCCATGCCGGCGGTGATCAGCGCACCGGAGAAGGAGGTCTCCAGCACCCGCACCACCATCGGGTCGACCTCGGGACCCAGGGCCGCCGACAGCCGGCGGTGGATTTCGGCGCCGATGCGATCGCGCAGGTGCTTGACCTCGGGGTTGGGACTGAGGAGGGCCACGGTGCAGGCGTCGACCAGGGCCGGGCTCTCGGTGGTGGACAGCACCAGGGCCCGTACCGTCTCCGCCAGCCGGTCGGGCATCGACGGGTCGGCCGACGCGTCCACCGGGGGGAGGGCCTGCATCCGCCGCCACAGCACCTCGGCCAGCAGGTGGTCCTTGGAGCTGAAGTAGTTGTAGGCGGTGGCCGGCGCCACCCCGGCCCGGCGGGCCACGCTCCGGACGGTGAGTCCGGCGTAGCCAACCTCCTCGATCTCATCACCGGTGGCCCGCACCAGCTGGGTGACCACCTCGGCCTGGCGCGCGGTCAGCCGCCGGCGGGGGGCCTCGAAGCCATCGGCATCGCCGGGGGTGACCACGGCGATCGAGGCGGTGTCGCTCATGCAAATGGACTATAGTCTGGACAGCTGTCCAAGTACAGTGGTATGAGATGTTGCTCGGGGCCCGGCCCCCCGGGGCACGCCGCCGGCGTGCCATCATCAGCCTCACCCGGGAGCGACCGCCGGGACCGACAGGGGGACGTCCAGTGCCGAACGACCAACCGACCGAGGGAGCCCACCCCACCTCCACGCTGACCGTCGGGGTCATCGGACTCGGAGCCATCGGGGACGGGGTCGCCACCAGCGTCCTCCGCCGGGGGCTCCCACTGGTGGTGTGCGACGTCAGACCCGAGGCCACCGAGAAGTACCGGGAGACGGCCGAGGTGGCGGCCACCGCGGTGGACCTGGTCCGCCGGGCCGACGTGGTGGTGGTGGCGGTGGTCAACGACGAACAGGTCCACGCGGTGCTGTCCGGACCCGACGGCGGTCTGGCCGCCGCCGGAGCGGACACCATCTGCATGGTGGTCAGCACCATCTCGGCGCCGTGTGTGCGGGCCATCGGCGCCGAGGCCGAAGCCATGCGGGTCCCGGTGCTCGACTGCGGGGTCACCGGCGGTCCGGCTGCCGCCGCCAGCGGTGACCTGGTGTGCATGGTCGGTGGTGATCCGGCGGTCATCGAACGCGCCGGACCGGTGTTCGATGCCATCAGCTCGCTGGCGGTGACCATGGGACCGTTCGGCACCGGACTGGCGGCCAAGCTGGCCCGCAACCTGATCACCTACGGCTCGTGGCTGGCCGCCTATGAGGGCCAGCAGCTGGCCGAGGCCGCCGGCATCTCGCTGGCCCAGTTGGCCGAGGTGGTCAAGGCCAGTGATGTCCACATCGGGGGCGCCTCCCGGCTCATGTTCCGGCCCACGGTGGCGCCCTTCACCGAGGCCGACGACAAGGGGCTGGTGGGGGCCATGCAATCGGGGGCCTCCCTGGCCCACAAGGACCTGGCCGCCGCACTCGAGCTGGCCGACTCGCTCCACGTCGAACTGCCCCTGGCCACCATGACCGAGCGGCGGGTCGACGAGATCTTCGGGCTGGGAACGGTGCCCTCATGACAACGACCCCCCCGGTGGTGGGCGAGGAGCGCATGCTCATCGACGGGACTCTCCGGTCGGCCCGGTCGGGCCGGACCTTCGACGTGGTCAACCCGGCGACCGAGGAGACCATCGGGGTGGTGGCCGACGCCGGCCCCGAGGACCTCGACGATGCCGTCGCCGCCGCCCGCCGGGCCTTCGACGAGACCGGCTGGTCCACCGATGTCGCCCTGCGGGTGCGCGGGCTGCGCCAGCTGCAGGCGGCCTTCGGTGCCCACGCCGAGGAACTCCGGGCGATGACCGTGGCCGAGACGGGCTCGCCCCTCTCCTTCACCTTTTCGGCGCAGCTCGACGCGCCGGTGGCGGGTCTCGGGTGGGTGGCCGATCTGGCCGAGCGCTACCAGTGGGAGACCGACCTGGGTGACGCCTCGCCCATGGGCATCCCCTCGCACCGCTGGGTCCGGCGCGAGGCCACCGGCGTGGTCGGGGCCATCACCCCCTGGAACGTCCCCCACCAGATCAACTTGGCCAAGCTGGGGCCGGCCCTGGCCGCCGGCAACACCGTGGTGCTCAAGCCGGCCCCCGACACGCCGTGGTGCGCCACCGTGCTGGGCCGGCTGATCGCCGAGGAGACCGACATCCCACCCGGTGTGGTCAACATCGTCCCCTCCGCCGAGCACACGGTCGGCGCGCTGCTCGCCGCCGACCCCCGGGTGGACCAGATCAGCTTCACCGGCTCCACCACCACCGGCAAGCGAGTGATGACCTCGGCGGCCGAGTCGCTCAAGAAGGTCTTCTTGGAGCTGGGGGGCAAGTCGGCCTTCGTCATCCTGGACGACGCCGACCTGCGGGGGGCCTGCGCCACCGCCGCCTTCACCGTGTGCACCCACGCCGGCCAGGGCTGTGCCATCACCACCAGGCTCCTGGTTCCCCGACGCCAGTTCGACGAGGCGGTCGACTCCACGGCCAAGGTGCTGGGCAAGCTCCCGGCTGCCGACCCCACCGAGCCCGGCACCATCTGCGGCCCGCTGATCAGCGCCCGTCAGCGGGATCGGGTCGAGGGCTACCTGGCCCTGGCGCTCGAGGAAGGCGGCACGGTGGTCACCGGCGGCGGCAGGCCGGCCGACCACGACCGCGGGTACTACATCGAGCCCACCCTCATCGTCGGTCTGCCCAATTCGGCCCGGGTGTGCCAAGAAGAGATCTTCGGCCCGGTGCTCGTGGTCATCCCCCACGACGGTGACGACGACGCCGTGGCCCTGGCCAACGACTCGGCCTACGGGCTGTCCGGTTCGGTGTGGTCGGCCGACCGGGAGCGGGCGCTCGGGGTGGCCAACCGGATGCGCACCGGCACCATCGGGGTCAACGGTGGACTGTGGTTCAGCCCGGACGTGCCCTTCGGCGGCTACCGGCAGTCCGGGGTGGGTCGCGAATCCGGTGTGGCCGGCTTCGAGGAGTACCTCGAGACCAAGTCGATCGCCGAGCCGGCATGAGTCTGAGACGGGACCGGCATGAGTCTGAGAAGGGAAAGGTGAGCGGAGATGCGTGAGGCCGACGATGCCGGCGAGGAGGCGGGCACCAGCCGGGCCCGGGGCATGGCCAAGATGCAGGAGGTCTACGGTTTCTCGGTCGACCCCGACCAGGTCCCCGGCCCCTATGTCGACTTCACCGTCGACCACCTGTTCGGCGAGGTGTGGACCAGGTCCGCCCTCGACATCCGCGACCGCCGGCTGATGACCCTCGGGGTGCTGGCCGCCCTGGGCCAGCCCCAGCTGGTGGAGATCCAGTTCAGCTCGGCGTTGGAGCGCGGCGAGCTGACCGTGGAGCAGGTGCGCGAGTGTGTGGTCCACCTGACCCACTACATCGGGTGGCCGCTGTCCACCGGAGTCAACGAGGTGGCCGAGCGGGTCATCGCCCGCCGCGGCAAAGCCGACTCCTCGTGAGCCCGGCTCCTGGCCGATCGCCCATGATCCGCTTCGACTTCTCCGGCAAGGTGGCCATCGTCACCGGCGCCGGAGGCGGCATCGGGCAGGCCTATGCCGAGGGGCTGGCCGATGCCGGGGCCGCGGTGATGGTCGCCGACATCGCCGAGGAGAAGGCGGCCGACGTGGCCGCGGCCATCGTGGCCTCGGGGGGGACCGCCGAGTCGGTGCGGGTGGACGTGGCCGACCCTGATTCGGCCCGGGCCATGGCCGACCGGACCGTGGCCCGGTTCGGCGGCATCGATCACCTGGTCAACAACGCCGCCATCTTCGGGGACATGCAGCTGGACCTCCTGTTGACCGTGGACTGGGAGTACCTCAACCGGTTCCTCTCCGTCAACATGCTCGGGGCGCTCAACTGCGTCCGGGCCTGCTTCCCGGCCATGAAGGAGCGCGGGGGAGGGGCCATCGTCAACCAGTCCTCCACCGCCGCCTACATGTACGCCGGCTTCTACGGTCTGGCCAAGGCCGGCGTCAACTCGATCACCCAGCAGCTGGCCCACGAGCTCGGGGGCCAGCACATCCGCACCAACGCCATCGCCCCCGGGCCCATCGACACCGAGGCGTCGCGCACCGTGGTCCCCGACGCCTTCATGAAGCCGATCCTGGCCTCGCTGGCGCTGAAGCGTCAGGGCGAGACCTCCGACCTGGTGGGCATGTGCCTCTTCCTCCTCTCCGACCAGGCCTCATGGATCACCGGCCACGTCTTCAACGTGGACGGGGGACAAGTGGTCCGCCCGTGAGCGAGCACCGTGTCGACATCGACCACGTCGACCGGGTGCGGGTGATCGCCTTCGACCGGCCCGAGGTCCGCAACGCCTTCGACGGTGCCATGTACTTGGCGGTCACCGGTGCGTTGGTCGACGCCCTGGCAGACGATGGGGTGGGGGCGGTGGTGCTGACCGGCCGGGGCAAGGCGTTCACCGCCGGCCAGGACCTCCGTGAGATGGCCGCGCTGGCCGCGGGCGCCGGGGACCCGGCCGCCGGCTCGGGATTTCCCGCCCTGCTCGACGCGGTGGTCTCGTTCGACAAGCCGTTGCTGGCCGCCGTCCACGGTGTGGGCGTGGGACTGGGATGCACCCTGCTCGGTCATGTCGACCTGGTGCTGATGGACGAGGAAGCCCGACTCCGTGTCCCCTTCGCCGAGCTCGGCGTCCCTCCCGAGGCGGCCAGCAGCTGGCTCCTGCCGGCCAGGATGGGTTGGCAACGGGCTGCCGCCATGCTGCTGGCGTCGGAATGGATCGATGCCCGTCAGGCGGTCGAGTCCGGGTTGGCCCTTCGGGTCTGCCCGAGGGGGACGGTACTCGCGGAGACACTGACCCTGGCCCGACGGGTGGCTTCCTTCGCGCCCCGCACCACCCGGGAGATCAAGCGGTTGATGACCGACCCGTACCGGGAGGACATCCGCGCCGCCCGCGCCCGCGAGGACGCGGCCTTTGCCGCCCTGTTCGCCGACCCTGACCACAACCCGGGGTCGTCGCTGACCGCCGGCCTGGATCGCTGAGCATCCGTGCGCCTGGGCATCACCGCCGCCCTCACCGACCTGGCCATGCCCCCGGCCGCGCTGGCCCGGGCGGCCGAGGAGCGGGGGTTCGCCTCGCTGTACCTGCCCGAGCACACCCACCTTCCGGTTCGGGAGGACACGCCCCCCGCTCTGGTCGGGGGCGTACAGCTCGACGACTACCGCCGCAGCCTCGACCCGATGGTGGCCCTGGCCACCGCGGCCGAGGCCACCGAGCGGATCGCCCTGGGCACCGGGGTGATGCTCGTCGCCCAGCACGACCCCATCGTGCTGGCCAAGCAGCTGGCCACGCTCGATCTGCTGAGCGGGGGCCGGGTGGTGTTGGGCATGGGCTTCGGATGGAACCGCGCCGAGGCGGCCGACCACGGGGTGGCCTTCGGGGACCGCCGTGAGGTGGCTCGGGAGAATGCCCTGTGCATGCAGGCCCTGTGGTCCGAGGACCGGGCGGAGTTCCACGGGGCCCTCGTGTCGCTCGAGCCGTGCTGGAGCTGGCCCAAGCCGGTCCAGCGGCCGCGGATCACCACCCTCATCGGGGGCGGGGCCACTGAGGCGGTCTTCGCCGCCGTGGCCGAGTACGCCGACGGATGGATGCCCATCGGCGGTTCGGGCCTGGCCGACGCCCTTCCCCGGCTCCGGCAGGCCGTGCAGGACACCGGTCGCGACCCCGAGGCGATCCGGGTCGTTCCCTTCGGGACCCTGCCCACCGATCAGAAGTTGGCCCACTTCTCGTCCCTCGGGATCGACGAGGTGGTGCTCCGGGTACCGGGCGGGAGCGCCGACACCATGGTTCCGGTGCTCGACGGGTACAGCGCCTTCCTCGACCGCTTCGGTGACACCGGTGGCTGATCCCGCGGACAGTCCCGAGCCGCCGGCAGCCAAGCCCTGGAGCGGCGGCGGGCGAGAGCGACTGGCCGAGGCGGTGCGTCGCCTGGTGACGGCGACGGTCACCACCACCGGGTCCCCGGACCTGCTCGACGACGCCACCGGTCGCATCGAGATGTTGGCCGAGGGGCTCGAGCGTCATGTGCCCCAGACCGGTCCGCTCCCGACCGCCCGCTTCGCCGACCGCTCGGTGCGGTCCGAGGAGGTGGCCACCCTGGCCGGGGCCATGCCGTTCGACATGGTCATCGGTTCGTGCAATCCGGTGGCCCTGCCCATCGCCATCGAGTTCGAGCCGCCCATGGCCATCGGCCGGGCCACCTTCACCCCGCCCTACGAAGGTGCGCCCGGCTGCGTGCACGGCGCCGTGCTGGCGGCCGCCTTCGACATGATGCTGACCGCGGCCAACGTGCTCGCCGACGCTGCCGGTCCCACGGTCAGCCTCACCATCCGCTACCGGAAGCCCACCCTGATCACCCAGCCGGCCCTGTTCGAGGCCTGGGTCACCTCCCTCGACCGGCGCCGCACCCACAGCCGGGGCCGACTGGTCCAGAACGGCGTGGTCACCGTCGAGGCGGAGGGTGAGTTCGTGACCATGGACCGGTCGCGCATCGCCTCGTTGCACCGGAGGGACGGCGGGCCGGATGGGTCGGGCCCCGACGGGGGAGGGCGGTACCCATGACAACTCGTACTCGGCAGGGAAGGCCAGGCCTCTCTAGAGTCTGGTTGAGGAGCACCACTGGGGGAGAGATATCGATGCATTCGAACTCTGACCGGACGGAGTCGTCACCGCGGGCTCTGCCCTTGCTGGCCTCGGCCATGGCTGCGGTGGTGCTGGCCGCCACCCTGGCCGGGTGCTCGTCGACCAACACGCCGACCACCGAATCCTCGTCGACCAAGTCGACCATCCCGACGTCGGCGTTCAGCGACCACACCGGCGTCACGCCAACGTCGGTGTCGATCGGCAACGTCTCGACCTTGTTCGATGGGATCTTCACCGGGGCGGCGGTGGGGACCGAGGCCTATGCCGACTACGTCAACTCGCAAGGAGGGGTCGACGGGCGCAAGATCGTGGTGGACAGCAGTGACGACCACTACTCGGGCGCGCCCAACAAACAGGAGACACAGGCCGACGTGGGCAGCGATTTCGCCATGGTCGGGAGCTTCTCCCTGTTCGACAACTTCGGTGGGACCGTGCTGGCGGCCAACCCGCAGGTCCCCAACGTGACCGTCTCGCTCGACCTGACCACCGCCGATTTGCCCAACTCGTTCAGCCCGGCTCCCGCGGTCAACGGATGGCAACTCGGGGGGCTGACCTACTTCGCCAACAAGTATCCCGCCGACATCACCCACACCGGGGCCCTCATCGCCGACGAGCCGTCAGCCACCTCCAAGTGGGCTGCTGAGAAGGAGGCCATGGGAACCCGCGGCTACAAGGTCGTCTTCGACCCCACCTTCGACATCACCACCACCGACTTCAACCAGTACGTCATCCAGATGAAGAGCGACGGGGTGAAGATCCTCTTCATGGAGCAGATGCCCGAGAACTACGCCGCCGCCGTGGTCAAGGCGCTCAACCAGCAGGACTTCCACCCGGTGCTGGTGTTCGGGGGCTCCACCTACAGCGAGGAGCTGGTGCCCAACTCGGGTGGGGCGGCCGCCATCGACGGTGGCTACTTGGACCAGAACACCGCCCTCTTCCTGGGCGAGGACGCACCGGCGGTTCCCGCCGTGTCCACCTTCCTCTCCTGGGTGCAGAAGGCGTCGCCCGGGTTCCACGCCGACCTGTACACCCTCTATGGATGGCTGTCCGCCGAGCTCTTCACCCAGGCGCTGAAGAAGGCGGGGCCCGATCCGAGCCGGGGCTCCGTGCTCCAGGCCCTCCGCACTATCACCTCGTTCTCCGGCGGCAACCTCACCGGGCCCGCCGATCCCGGCCCACAAGATCCCCACCACCTGTTACGTCATCGCCAGGATCGAAAACGGAACCTTCCAACGGTTGGACGACCCACCCGTCGACGGCCCCAGCCACGGCTACCGGTGCGACCAGCCGTTCTACTACGTCAAGTCCTGACCACGACCTGACCACCCGCCAGACCACCCTGCAGCCGGGTGGGTGCGCCGCTCGACGCGAACGATCAGTCCTCGGTCGCTCGGGCCGCCCGCCGCATCAGCCGGGCCTTGCGGTTGGCTGCCTGGTTCTTGTGGATCACACCCTTGGCCGCTGCCTTGTCGATTCGCTTGATGGCCAGCCGCAGTGTCTCGTCGACGTCCTCGGCCCCGCCATCGATGGCGCCGATGGCCCGCTTGGTCCGGGTGCGCAATTCCGACCGCACCGCCTTGTTGCGGGCCTGACGCTTGATGGTCTGGCGATTCCGCTTGATCTGACTCTTGATGTTTGCCACTGCTGGTCCTTGTCGTCGGTGTCTTGCGTGGTGCCCTGGTTGCCGAGGGCGGCGTGATCGGCCGGTTGGTCCGGCATCGGTGGGTGGGCGAGATCTGACCCCGGCCCCGGCGCCTCGGGCCTGTGTTCAGGACCTCGGGCTCGTCTGTCGGGGACGCCAGAGATTAGCAGGCCGCCGCCGGTGGTCCCACCCGCCGGGGCCTGGACGCGGCACCGCCCGCCGTGGGCGGTGCCGCCAAGCGGACGGATCCTGGTTCGACTTGGGTACGCTGGCCGTTCCGTGCTCCCCGTCGACCGTATCCGCAATTTCTCCATCATCAGCCACGTCGATCACGGCAAATCGACCCTGTCGGACCGGATCTTGGAGTTGACCGGGGCGGTCGACCCCCGCCTGATGCGCGAGCAGTACCTCGACTCGATGGACATCGAGCGGGAGCGCGGGATCACCATCAAGGCCCAGAACGTGCGGGTGCGCTGGAACGACCACACCCTCCACCTGATCGACACCCCCGGTCATGTGGACTTCGGCTACGAGGTCAGCCGTTCGTTGGCCGCCTGCGAGGGGGCGGTGCTGCTGGTCGACGCCTCCCAGGGCATTCAGGCCCAGACCCTGGCCAACTGCTATCAGGCCCTCGAGAACGACCTCGACATCGTCGCCGTGCTCAACAAGATCGACCTGCCGGCGGCCGATCCCGAACGGTGCGCGGCCGAGATCGAGCGGGTCCTCGGCCTCGACGCAGTCGGCATCCTGCACATCTCGGCCAAGACCGGCCAAGGGGTTCCCGAGCTGTTGGACGCCATCGTCGAGCGGATCCAGGCGCCGGTCGGCGATCCCGACGCCCCCTTGCAGGCCCTGATATTCGACTCCGCCTACGACCAGTACCGCGGGGTGGTGAGCTCGATCCGGGTGATGGACGGCACGCTGGTCGGAACCGAGAAGCTCCGGTTCATGCAGGCGGCCAGCAACCATGAGGTCGAGGAGATCGGCATCCGCACCCCGGTGACCGTGCCGGTCGACGAGCTCGGCCCCGGTGAGGTGGGCTACCTGATCGCCGGCATCAAGGACGTCGGCGGGGCCCGCTCGGGTGAGACGGTGACCACCGCCTCCCATCCGGCCGACGCCGCCCTCGACGGCTACCGCGATCCCAAGCCGATGGTGTTCTGCGGGCTCTTCCCCATCGACGGGGACGAGCTGCCCGACCTGCGCGACGCCCTCGAGAAGCTCCGGCTCAACGACGCCAGCTTCACCTATGAGCCGGAGTCCTCGCCGCGCCCTCGGGCTTCGGGTTCCGGTGCGGCTTCCTCGGACTGCTCCACATGGAGATCGTCCGCGAACGCCTGGAGCGGGAGTTCGACCTGTCGTTGATCGCCACCGCACCCTCGGTCGCCTACCGGGCCTACCTCAACGACGGCGCCCAGGTGGACGTGGACAACCCCAGTGAACTGCCGGAGCCGACCCAGCTCGACCACGTTGACGAGCCCATGCTGAGGGCGACCATCATTACGCCGGCCGAGTACACCGGCACGGTGATGGACCTGTGCCAGGGCCGGAGGGCGGAGATGGTCAAGATGGAGTACCTCTCACCGGAACGGGTCGAGTTCGTCTACACCATTCCGCTGGCCGAGGTGGTGGTGAACTTCTTCGATCAGCTGAAGAGCCGGACCAAGGGCTACGCCAGCCTCGACTACGAGCCCGAGGGGTACGCCACCTCCGATCTGGTCAAGGTCGACCTGCTGATCAACCACATGCCGGTGGACGCGTTCTCCACCATCGTGCACCGGGGCCAGGCCGACACCTACGGCCGGCGGATGACCGAGAAGTTGCGCGAGCTGATCCCGCGCCAGATGTTCGATGTTCCCATCCAGGCCGCCATCGGGGGCCGGGTGCTGTCCCGTGAGACGGTCAAGGCCCGCCGCAAGGACGTGCTGGCCAAGTGCTACGGGGGGGACATCACCCGGAAGCGCAAGCTCCTCGAGAAGCAGAAGGAGGGGAAGAAGAAGATGAAGAACATCGGCCGGGTCGAGGTTCCCCAAGAGGCATTCGTGTCCGCCCTCAAACTGGACGACTGACCAACCGGCGGCGGTTGCCATCGAACAGTCGCCGGAATGGGTCGAGCTACAGTGGCTCGTGGACGGCGAGAGCACGCCCGAGGAAGCCTCGGATCGTCCGCCGGCCAATGCCAGCAAGGGCCAGTTGGCCCGCAACGTGGCATCGTCGCTACGTCAGCCTGTTGGTCGCGATTCTCCTCAGCCTCCTCTTCACCCGCGTCGTCCTCCACCATCTCGGCGACAGTACCTACGGCCTGTGGATCGTCCTCTTCGCCATGGTCGGCTATCTGGGACTGCTCGACGTGGGGGTGGGCACGGCGGCCGTCCAGCGCATCGCCCGGTTGATGGCCGAGCATGACGATGCTGGCGTCGCCGACCTCATGCGCACCGCGTGGTGGTTCTTCGCTACCTCCGGCGTGGTGGCCGTGCTGGTCACCGTGGTGGTGGCCCCGTTCATCGGCTCCATCCTCCATCTGGGCACCCTCAGCCCCACCACCGCCGCCATCACCCTTGTGCTCCTCGGCGCCATGACCGCCGTCCTGTTCCTGCAGTCGGTGCCCAATGCCGTGCTCTTCGGCTCCGGCCGGGCTGACCGCTCGGCCCAGGTCGGGCTTCTCACCCTGATCCTCACCCAGGTGGCCCAGATCGTGGTGGTGGTGGCCGGCGGTGGGCTGGTCGGGCTGGCCGTGGTGGCGGTGGTCGGCGCTGCCATCGGGTTGGGTGTCGGGGCCTCCCTGATCCACCGGATCACCGGATCGTCCATCCGTCACGGGCGGTTCAACCGCCCCCTGCTGAAGGAGCTGCTGGCCTTCGGCGGGAGGCAGTCGGTCATCTCGCTGGGCGGGATCGTCTCCTACCAGCTCGACGCGCTGATCATCGGCATCATCCTGCCGGTGGCCCAGGTGGCGCCCTACAACATCGCCCTCAGCACCGCCAACCTGTCCCGCAACCTCAGCACCCAGGGGACCAATCTCCTCCTCCCCACCTTCGCCCACTTCGAGACGGTGGGTGACCGCGAGCGCCAGGCCCGGTTCTTCTTCCGCTCGGTCATGTTCGGCCTGGCCGTCGCCGTCCCCGTCGTCATCGCCCTGGCCGCCTTCGGCGACCCGATCCTCAAACTGTGGCTGGGCACGGTGCCGCCCAAGACCTACGAGATCATGATCGTGCTCGGGGTGGTGACCGCCGTGCAGCTACCCGGCAACCAGTGCTTCAACTTCCTCACCGGCGTCGGCCGGGTGCAGCTGATCATGCGGCTCGCCATCATCGGGGCGGCGGTCAACCTGGCCGGCAGCGTCGCCGCCACCTTCTGGCTGGGCCCGGTCGGCCCGGCGGTCGGCTCGCTGCCGGTAGTGGTGATCCTCGACTTCACCCTCCTGCCGGTCATCGTCTGCCGCTACGTGGGGGTGCCGATCGCCCGGTACCTGCGTGAGGCCCTGCTGCCCCTGCTGCCGACGTCGATCGCCGGGGGCACGGTGGCCCTGGCCCTGGTGGCGTGGGCCCCGGCCCGCACCGGGGTGGGCGCGGTGGTCGAGGCGACGGTCACCGTGGCCGTGTCCTGGCTGGCCCTCGGTGGGTTCCTCCTCCGGGTCGAGCCCACCGCCCGCCGGGCCCTGTGGTCGCGTCTACGGCGCCGGGCGGTGTGATCAGGCGGTCGGCGCCGGCGCCGACGGCCCGTCGATGGCCGAGGTGCTGACCAGGTCGAGGACCTGCCGGTCGCTCCGGGTGAACAGCCGCCGGGCCTCACGACGAGCCCCGATGGCCTGGGGCAGCCGGCGGAGGGCGGTGGCGAAACCGATCAGCGTTCCCTTGTCCCCCCGCACCAGGGCGGCCAGCAGGCGGGGGAGGATCCATGCCACGTGCTCGGCGAGCATGCGGAGGTCGTCGACGTCCTTCCACACCATGAGGAGCTCGTTCTGGCGGACGAAGGATCGCAACTGGGACGGCGTGAAGACCCGGCGGCTGGTCTGACCACCCTTGTGGTGGCAGACCGAGCGGGGGGCGTACACGATCCGGTAGCCGCACTTCCACGCCCGGTAGGAGAGCTCGATGTCCTCGTGGTACATGGGCCACAGCAGCTCGTCGATCGATCCGATCCGGTGCAGGAGGTCGCGCCGGAAGAAGGATTGTCCCCCGACGGCGAAGAAGCAGTCGGTCACCCTGTCGACGTGGGGGAGGGGCTCATACACCAGGAGGCCATGGATCCAGTGGCCGGCAGTGCGGGTGCCCTGTTCGTCTCCGTTCCGGTCGAGGGTCCGCGAGCAGGCGGCGAAGATGTCGTCGGCGTCGAAGCAGGCCAAGGCCTCCTCGACGAAGTTGGGCTCTACCACCATGTCGTTGTTGCAGAACGCAACATAGGTGCCCCGTGCTACCTCGAGACCGGCGTTGAGCGAGAAGATGTAACGGTTGTCGGGCAGACGGAGGACCTTCACCGACGGGAAGGCGTCGGCCACCGCGTCTGCGCTTCCGTCAGTCGACCCATTGTCCACGACGATGATCTCGTCGTTGGGCCCGACCGCGGCGAGCATGCTCGCTACGCACTCCACCACGAGCTCGCGCTCGTCGTAGTTGAGGACCACAAGCGAGCATCGCACCGGGGCATCCGCCGGAGGCCGGGGATCCGATGGCGCGGTCACCCGGGCTCGCTCACTTCTCTGCCCCGGGTTCGCTCACCGCATTCCTTTCGGTCTTCTTGGCGGGCTCGTCGCTCGACGCTAGCGCGGACGCTCCCCGTCACCGGTTCCCACGGGAGCGGTCCGGTCCGGCGTGATCGGAGGTGTGTGGGAGATGGCGTACGATGCGTGCTCACTTGGCACCGACCGACCACGTGATTCGCGGCTGGCACTCGAGAGGAGGCGGGCACATGGCCCCGCCCGTGCAATTCGACATCATCTGCTGTTCCCTCGAGCCGTGGGACGAGGTATGGCGCCGCAACCAGCACCTGACAGCCGAACTGTTGCGGCTCCGGCCCACCATGCGGGTCCTCTTTGCCGAGCCGCCCGTCGACATGGCCTGGTCGCTGCGTCAGGGACGCCGGCCGGCGGCCTCGGGGCTCCGGTCCATCGGTGACAGTAGGCGCCTGTGGGCCATGGCGCCCCGCAAGTGGCTGCCCCGCCGGATCTGGCCGGACGGTGACCGCTCCCTCGCCCGTCAGGTGAGGGCCGCCGGCAACCGACTGGGGCTCGATCGCCCATTGCTCTGGATCAACGACAGCCTCTACGCACCGCTGGTCGAGAGCACCGGGTGGCCGAGTGTCTACGACGTGACCGACGACTGGCTCCTGGGGGCTGGTGGCGAGCGGGAGATGGAGCGTCTACGCGACAACGATGCCCGGATGCTGCGCTCTGCCACCGAGGTCGTGGTGTGCTCGCCGGCCCTGGAGGCGAGCCGGGGACGCCAGCGGTTGGTGCACCTGGTTTCCAACGGCGTCGACGTCGACCACCTGCGGGCGCCGACCTCACGCCCGACCGATCTGCCGGAGGGCCCGATCGTCCTCTACCAAGGCACCCTGGTGGACGGCCGGCTGGATGTGGACCTCTGCGTGGCCACCGCCAGGCGCGTGGCGCCCGACGCCACGCTGGTGTTCGTCGGACCGAACAGCCTGACCCGGCCGTCCAGCCAGTCACTGATCGGTGCCGGTGCCCTCATCCTCGGTAGCCGTCCCTACGATGACCTGCCCGCCTACCTGCAGCACGCCGACGTGCTGGTCGTCCCCCACCAGGTCAATTCATTCACCGAGAGCCTCGACCCGATCAAGGCCCGTGAGTTCCTATCGGTCGGCCGGCCGGTGGTGGCCACGCCGGTCGCCGGCTTCCGGGACCTCGACCCGCCGATCGCGGTGGCCGATGCCGTGGCCTTCCCCGACGTCGTCGCCGCCGTCCTGGCCCGGCCCCCGCTGCCCCCGGGGCCCGGGGACCTGGTCGGTGAGCCAGTCACCTGGTCGGCGCAGGCCGCCCGATTCCTTGCCGTCCTCGATGCTGCCGCGTCCCGCCGGCCGGCGTCCACGGGTGACGAACTGCGCTCGTAGGCCGGAGGGTCGCCGAGGGGACGGGGGGTTGCTACGAGCGGGGGCCGGTGAGGTCCGACGGCCGTCCCGTGGGCGCCGGACGGTAGCGGTCGAGCAGGTAGCCGCTCACCACTTCGATCATCTGGTTCCGTTGGCTCATCTTCCACGACGAGTGATCGAGTTCGTCCAGCACGACCAGCCGGAAGTGCTCGGACCCCTCGAGCCGGTGCACGCGATGCTCGGCCCCGAGCGAGACGGGAAGCAGGTCGCCGGGGCCGCAAACCAGGAGGGCGTCCACACCATCGTCGACGATGTGCTCGAGCGTGGCCACGCCAATGTTGTCCAGCACGAAGCGGTTGACCAGCCGCCACACCGGCGAGGGAACCGAGGGCCATCGGATGGAGAAGGCCACCGGCCAGGTTCCGATGTCGAGTGCATTGAGCCAGCGATCGCGTTCCTCGGGCCCAACGCGGCGGGCAGCCAGCTTCAGTGGTGTCCGGACCAGGTGCACGAACCAGGGCTTGGTGGCTTGCCGCGCCGGGCGAGGGTGGCTGCCAACCGCCTCGGGGGGCACGAAGGAGAAGGACGGATTGATCACGCACACTCCCCGCGGTCGCAGGTCCATCGCCTGCTCGGCGATCTGGTAGGCCCCCGAGCAGAAGCCGATCAGCACCACGTCGGCCGGGTCGTCCGCCGCGATCGCCCTCACGGCCTGGTTCACGTCGTCGGTGGCTTCGGGTGCGCGGGCCACGTGGGCCCGCTGGCCCGGCCGGGTGCCGCTGTCCCCGTTGCCGCTGAGGTCGAAGCGGAGCACCCGGAAGCCCTCGGTGGCCAGCCGTCGGGCCAGGTCCACCCAGATGCGGGACTGCCCGATGTGATGGGTGTTGCCTTCGTTGACCAGCACGATGGTGGGGGTGGCGGGAGCCACCTCGCTCTCGGTGACGATCCCGAAGAGCCCGAGCGGCCCGAGACTGACCGAGCGCTCGATGACCGGCTGGCCGAGCGCGGTCCGTTCGACGGCGACGGAGCTGTCGATGGGGCGGGCGACCGTTGTCGGTTCGGCGTCGACGGCACCAGCCAGCCACTCGGCGATGCGCCCAATGGTGTCGACCGGTGGCTCCTGCAGGTGTGAGTCGAGGAGCAGGTCCTGACCGGTCGCCTCCTGCCACTCGACGGGCAGGCCCTCGAGGCGACGTTGTAGACCTCGGGGTCGGGACCTACCAGGCGGCACGAGCACAAGCGTGCGGTCGGCCAGTGGACCCTCCATCGTCGCCAACTCGAGGTCGCCAAATTCCTTGACCGTCTCCGGCTCGAAGCGGATACCCGGCGCCTCGATGGAGGCACTGCTCTCACCGTCGTCACCTAGACCGAGGGTGCGTAGGAACTTCTGCTCCCGCAGGAACGCCCTGCCCGAGAGGCTCGGATCCCACAGGACCAGCGCAGCCACGCCACCACGCCGGACCGCCTCGTGGGCCGCGAACAGTCCGCCGATCCGGATTCCCACCAGCCCGATGGCGCCCACCCCGGTGTCGGCCAGCAGGTCGGTCGCCGCCGCTACGCTGGCCAGCCACGCCTCAAGGCGGTCGGGATCGGTCTCGCGACCGCTCGAATCGCCAGTCCCGTGGTAGTCGAAGCGGAGGACCGCAAGTCCGAGCCCGGCCAGGCGCTCGGCCAGCAGTCGGTAGGAGAAGTAGACGCAGATCGCCTCGATGCCCAGAGGCTGGCAGAGCACCACCCCGCCGTGGACCTCACCGTCCTCGGGGAGATGGAGCCAGCCGAAGAGTGGTCGCTCGGTCGTGCCGAACCAGAGCGGCGTGGCCGTCACCCGTCCGCTTCCCGGCAACGCTGCTCCTTACCCGCCGATCCGACTTCGCGGTCTGTGTTGACCCCGGTGGCCCGAACCTAGCCCAGATCCGCCAATTTTGGCTGCCCTCAACTTGGCTGCCTTCAATTTGATGGCGCAACGGAGTCGCCGAGTAGCGCCCGGTAGGCGGCCGCCGTCGCCGCGGCGACGTGGCTCCAGGTGTAACGATCGAGGACACGGCGTGTGAGGTCGGGTGATGGCGGCGTGGCCCACGCCCGGCGCACCGCGCTGCGGATCGAATCGAGGTCGGCGGGGTCGCAGTACCAGGCGAAGTCCTCGAAGTACTCCCGGGCATAGCCGCGCGAGGTCGAGACCAGGCTGCAGCCGCTCAACGCCGCTTCCAGGGAGACCAGTCCGGTGGTCTCGAACCAGGTGGGGAGGGCGTGCACCCGTGCTCCCCGGTACAGCTCCCGGAGCTCCTCGTCGGTGACCCGGCCGGTGATGGTCACCCAGCCCGCTCCCGCGGACCGGCACCGGTCGGCGTAGCTGCGGTGGTCCGGGTGATCCGGACCGGCGATGGTCAGCGGCATGCCCTGGTTCTCGAGGGCCCGGATGAGGCCGAGCTGGTTTTTGTGGGGCTCGATCCGCCCTACCTGGAGGACGTAGCCCCGGTCCTCGAACGGCTCGGTCGGCCCGGCGAAGCGACGCGGGTCCACCCCGTTGGGCACCGGCGCGATCGGCGTCGACACGCCGAGGTCGGCCCGCACACTGGCCGCCTCCCCCTCGGCGTTGGGCAGGAGGAGGTCGGCCGCCTCGAAGGCGGCGATTGTCTTCCGCTCGTCGTCGACGAGCTGCAGGCAGGCCTCGACCAGGGCGCCCCGGCCCCGCAGCGACGCCCGGGCCAACTGCACGGCCCTGACCCCCCGACCGGCGAGGGCGCGGGCCGACGGCCGGGGGCCGTCGGCGGTCCGGTAGGCGCGGGGCCAGTAGATGCTGGACAGGACGACCGGGACCCCTCGGGTGTGCCAGGCGCGGATGTCGGCGGCGTCGAGCCCGAAACCGTGGACTAGGTCGACGTCGACCGGTGGCGGACCGGCGGAGAACTCGAGGATCACCTCGAAGCCGGCATGGCCCAGCGCCTCCGCGGTCCGCTCGATCTGGACGACGTGGCCACCCGGCACCCGTGTGCCCTTCGGCATCCACAACAGGACGCGCACGGGGCTACCGGTTGACGGCGGGCTGGGGGTCGGTCACCGCGTCCGGGTAGCGCGGCGGCCTCGACCGCTCCTGGGCCAGGTGCCGGTAGAGGCTCTCGCCGAACCACAGGTCGTACTCGCGGTCACTCATCGGATCGCCATCGTTGCGTCGCATCCCGATCCAGGTGAGCTGGGCCTGGGCCCGCATCCGCCGTATGCCCAGGTGTTGGATGTCCGAGTGCAGCCAGTGATGCCAGAGGTATGCGTGGCTCGAACCGTTGCGCTGGGCGAGGCTCTTCATGGCGGCGTACGTCAAGCGGTCCGAGTCGAGGTGGTGCTCGACCGGGGGTCCGGCACTGCCCACGAGCCGGTACCCGGCCGCCTTCATTCGCCAGCCGAAGAGCACGTCATCGGCGAAGCCGCGCTCCCCGGGTCCGAGCTCCTCGTCGAAGCCGATAGCCATGGCGGTGTTGCGCGAGGCGGCCATGTTGGCGCCGACCGTTCCGGGGAGATCACCGGAGACGTCGACCAACTCGGCCAGCGCCGCCCGCAGGTGGGGGGTAAGCCAGGGCCGGTCGAGGTGGTCGGCGAGGACGATGCGACCACAGACCCCATCGGCGGTGCCGTCGAGGATGGGTGCCGCCATGTCGGGTACCCACGACTCGGGCACGTGCACGTCATCGTCGGTGAACAGCACGGCCCGTCCCAGGAGTTGGGGGAGCGCTCGGTTCAATACGCCGGACCTGCCGGCGATCGGATCGTCGAGGTGGCGCAGCATCGGCCAGCTCGACGAGAACCGGTCGATCACCTCCCCGGTGTTGTCCCGCGATCCATTGTTGATCACAACGACCTCGACCTCGAACGGGGCCTGTTGGGCGGACTCGAGCACGCTGGTGAGGCTGCTGGCGATGTGCTCGGCCCGATCGCGGGTGGCAATGAGCACCGTCGCCTCGGGACCTGCCATCGGAGAAGGCTACCTTGTCGCCTCCACCTACCGGGCTGGTCGATCGGCCGCGCCCGGTGTCGGGCCGTTGTCGACCGGTAGCTTGTTGGGGTGACGCGGGACACCAGTGCCGGCCTCCAGCTGCGGATCGGAGCGGCCCTCGTGGCGGTGGCGGCGGTGGGCGGCGCGTACTTCGCCGTTCGCCCACAGGAAGGCACGGTGGATGGGTGGTTCTCGTTCGTCGAGCAGAGCGGTCACCACTGGTGGTACATGGCAGTGACCTGGTTGCGGTACCCGGTGGTGGTGGTGGCCGGATCGCTACTGGCGGCCGCGGTCTGTTTCCGTCGGGATCGCCCCCGTTCTTGGGCCTGCCTGTTCGGGCCCCCGGTGGCGTTGGCTACCTGTGAATTGCTGATCAAGCCGTTGGTGGGTCGCACCCTCGGAGGGGTGTACTCCTATCCGTCAGGATCGACGGTGGGGGCGGCGGCGCTCGCCACCGCCGCGGTGCTAGCCGTACCGCTCCGCTGGAGGACGATCGCCGTGGTGGTGGCGTCGCTCTACGCGCTGTGGATGGCGGTGGCGGTGGTCGGGCTCCAGTGGCACTACCCGACCGATTCGCTGGCCGGCCTGGCCTATGGGGTCGGGGTTGTACTGGTGGCCGACGGGTTGGCCTGGAAGGTCGCCGTCCGGTTGCGGGACGGCTCGTCGCCGGGCCCGTCGCCGGCCGTTGGGTCGGCGGCCACCAGCAGGTCGGCGCCGCCCGGGGGATGAGCGCCTCCTCGCCGGAGGCTCACGACGTCGGGTCGTCGCCGGTGGGTGGACGGCGGATGAAGGCCACCGTGTCCTGCGGGCTGTCCGGGTCGAACTTGAGATCGATGGGACGGTCGGGATCATCGGGCTCGCCCTTGGCCTCGATGACGAAGGGCACCTCTTTGTTCTGGGGCTCGAGCGCCTCCTGCAGGCCGATGGCGATCCCGGTAAGCACGGCCCCGGTCGCCGACCGCTTCATCCACTTGCTGAACCGGAGCGGATCCGGCACGGCCCCGTCGCCCGGCACGGCCCCGTCGCCCGGCACGGCCCGTGCTCCCCCTCGCCCGACGGCCCCGTCACCTCCGGAACGGCCCTGTCATCCGACGTTGCCCCGTCGCCTACCTCGGATCCCGGGCCGTTCTCCACGAGCTCCACGGTATCGCCCGGGGGTCCGTCGTCCGATTGGCTCCGTGGTCGGCCCGCCGTCCGACCACCGCCCGCCTTCGGTCCTGGCTGAACCGAACGAGCCCGCAGTACCCTAGGATCGGCCCCGTGCTTGACCGATTCCATCCGCCGGTCGAGGAGTACCTGGAGACGATCTTCGCCCTCGAGGAAGAGGGCATCCCGGTGATCCAGGCCCGTCTGGCCGAACGCCTGAGCAAGGCGGCCCCGTCGGTGTCGGAGATGCTCGATCGTCTCGAGGCCGACGACCTGATCGTCCGCAGCTCGCGACAGATCACCATGACCCCAACGGGCGCGGCCCTGGCCCAGGCGGTGGTGCGCAAGCACCGGCTGGCCGAGCGTCTGCTGGTCGACATCATCGGCCTCGATTGGGACAAGGCCCACGTCGAGGCCGGCCGGTGGGAGCACGTGATCTCCGACGACGTCGAGGATCGGCTGGTGATCCTGCTGGGCAATCCCACCACCTGCCCCCACGGCAACCCCATCCCCGGCGTCGAACCGAGCGGTCCCGAGCAGCGTCGCCTCGACGAGGCCCAGCCCGGCGACCGGATCCGCCTCGAACGGATCACCGAGAGCGTCGAGCACGAGGCGGCGTCCCTCTCCTACCTGGGCGACCACGGCCTCACCCCGGGCACCCTGGCGCTCATCCAGGCTCGCGCCCCGGACGGCACCTTGACCCTCGTCGTCGGCGACGACACCATCGCCCTCGGTCCGGCGATGACCCAGCGGATGTTCGTGGCCTCGGCGTGAATCCCCCCTGACCTGGGCCCGGGTGACCGAGGACGGCGGGTCCGGGGTGGTCGGTCCTACGCCCACGGCGCCACATGGCCGGGGGGAGCAGCCCGCTGGTGGCCAGCACTCATTAGAGTGGACTGCTAGCGACGATCGCACCTGACTCGGCCGCCACCGGTGGCCGCAGGTCGGAGCTCGCACCCGCGCACCCGAGACACCCATGCCGACCACCGACGACAGCCGCACCGAGGAGAGCCCCACTGCAGGCGGGGACCTCGATGCCCGCAAGGCGGCCATCCTCAATGCGGTGGTCAGCGAGTACATCGGCTCGGCTCAACCCGTCGGTTCCCAGCACGTGGTCGACGCTGCCGGCGTCAGTGTGTCCTCGGCCACGGTCCGCTCGGACATGGCCGCCCTGGAGCGGGACGGCTACCTGGCCCAGCCCCACACCAGCGCCGGGCGCATCCCGACCGACAAGGGCTATCGCTTCTTCGTCGACCACCTGGCCCGTCCCGGTTCGCTCGATTCGAGCGGACGTCACCAGGTTCGTCAGTTCTTCGACCACGCCCACGGCGAGATCGAGCTCATGCTGGAACGGACCTCGGGCCTGCTGGCCGACCTCACCGACTGCGCGGCCATGGTGGTGGGGCCGTCGCACGAGTCGGCGTGCATCCGTTCGGTGCAGTTGGTAGGCCTGGGTCACCGCCTGGCCCTGCTGGTGGTGGTGCTGGCCGACGGTGCCGTCCAGAAGCAGTCGGTCGAGTTCACCGAAGACGTCGACGATGCCCGGCTGTCCGACGCCGCTGCCAGGCTGGCCGCCCACTCGCTCGGGGTGCCCCTGACCCAGGTCGGCGCGTCCCCGGCCCGCACCGGTGATGCCGTCACCGACGCCGTGGTCAAGGCGGGGGTGAAGGCGCTGCGCTCCCTGGGCGCCTCCGACGGCGCCGATCAACTCTTCGTTGGCGGCTCCTCCCGCATGGCCGCGGCCTTCGATGCGGTGGAGACGGTGCGTTCCGTACTGACGATCCTCGAGCAGCAGTTGGTGGTGGTCACGCTTCTGCGTGACATCCTCGACACCGGGTTGACGGTGGCCATCGGCACCGAACACGGGATGGAGCCGTTGGCATCGTGTGCCATCGTGGTCATGCCGGTCTCCGTGGATGGCGTCGAAGCGGGCACCATCGGGCTGTTGGGCCCCACCCGGATGAACTACCCACTGGCGCTGGCCGCGGCCCGTGTGGTGGGGGACCGGCTGGGCCAGCGGCTGAGTGAGGCGGGCCGATGACCACCCCCGATCTCTATGAGGTTCTCGGGGTGCGCAGGGATGCCTCCGATGACGATCTCAAAAGGGCCTACCGGGCCAAGGCCAGGGAATTCCATCCCGATGCCAACCACGAGGACACCGGCGATGGGGAGCGCTTCAAGGAGATCAGCCTGGCCTACGAGGTGCTCAAGGATCCCGAGCGCCGGGCCCGCTACGACCGCTACGGGCCCGAAGGGGTGTTCGGGGCGGGCGCAGGGGCCGGAGGTGTGGGCGATCCCTTCGGCGGCGGCCTGAGCGACCTGTTCGATGCCTTCTTCAACGGCATGGGCGGGCCCGGAGCCGGGGGCCGGGGTCGCCGGAGCGGCCCGATCCCGGGCCCCGACGCCGAGATGGTGCTGCGCCTCAGCTTCAGAGAGGCGGTGTTCGGCGTTCCCCGCCAGGTGGAGGTGGACGCGCCCGTCCACTGCGACAGTTGCGAGGGCAGCGGCGCACAGCCGGGCACCGCTGCAGCGCGCTGCCCCGACTGCCAGGGGGCAGGGGAGTTGCGCCGGATGCGGCAGTCCATCCTCGGCCAGGTGATCACCGCGGTGCCCTGCCCTCGCTGCCAGGGATCCGGCCAGTTCATCGAGCGTCCGTGCGCAGACTGCGGTGGGGAGGGGCGGAGGAACGAGCGCCGGACGCTCACCGTGGACATCCCGGCCGGGGTCGACGAGGGATCCACCCTGCGACTGGCAGGCCACG
The DNA here is from genome assembly GCA_963774885.1 of uncultured Acidimicrobiaceae bacterium. Classification (GTDB taxonomy): domain Bacteria; phylum Actinomycetota; class Acidimicrobiia; order Acidimicrobiales; family RAAP-2; genus Bog-756. The sequence goes on along the minus strand of CAVZGQ010000001.1, from coordinate 1,185,169 downwards.
GGCCGGCCGGCTTCCGGGGTGGCCCCAACGGTGCGCTCTTCGTCCACGTCTCGGTGGAGCCCGACGCCAGGTTCGAGCGGTCGGGCGTGGACATCCACGCCGCAGTCAACGTGCCGATGACCATGGCCGCGCTGGGGGGGAGCATCGGCTTCGAGACGCTGGACGACACGCGAGACCTCACCATCGCGGCCGGGACCCACGCCGGCACGGTGATCACCGTCAAAGGCCTGGGCGTGCCCAAACTGCGTGGCCGCGGCCGCGGTGACCTCTTCGTCCATGTGCAGGTGGACACCCCGACCGGGCTCGACGACGCCCAGCGCCAGCTCTTGACGGCGCTGGCCGAGGCCCGGGGCGAGGACCTGGGGGAGGAGCCACCGAGCGAGGGGATCCTCTCGAAGCTGCGTTCGGCCCTCAGCTGACCATGGGGCCGTCGGGCGCGGCCGGGGCTGGTCTCGGGCCCGACCCGGTCCTGGTGGCCGCGGCGGCCATGGTGTTCGTCGACGACCTGGCGGCGCCGCTGCTCAGCCAAGCCGATGCCCATCACCTCGCCGACGTGCTGCGCCTTCGGCCCGGCGAGCTAGTGGTGGCGGCCGACGGCGCCGGCCGGTGGATCCCGTGCCGGGTGGCCGGGGGGCCCGGCGCCCGCCCCGGCGGCAACCACACGGGGCCCTGGCTGGAGGTCGACGGCCAACCGACCCTCCAGGCCCGAACCGAGCCGGCGATCACCGTGGCCTTCGCCCCGACCAAGGGGGAGCGGCCCGAGTGGGTGACCCAGAAGCTCACCGAGCTCGGAGTGGACCGGATCGTGCCCATCCAGACCGGTCGTTCGGTGGTGCGCTGGGAAGGTGGGCGCGGGGAGCGGGCGGTGACCCGGCTGCGCAGGGTGGCCGCCGAGGCGGCGGCCCAGTCCCGGCAACCCTGGTTGCCCGAGGTGGCCGCGGTCACCACGGTGGCCGAGATGGCCGAGTGGTCCACCGTCCCACCCGTGCTCGCCCACCCCGGGGGAGGCCGCCCGTCGCTGTCCCATCCGGTGGTGGCGGTGGGCCCCGAAGGGGGCTGGGACGACCATGAGCTGGCCCGTTGGGGCGGCGGGCTGGGGCTCGGGCCGACCGTGCTCCGGGCGGAAACCGCGTCGGTGGCTGCCGGGGCCGTCCTGTGCGGGCTCCGGAGCGGTTTGGTCGGGACTCTTGCGTAACCACGCTCCGTGAGCAAAACTACACAGAGAGGCAGGGGCTCCCATCGAGGAGGACGGGCGTCCTGATCGGATCGCTCGTAGTCGGACATGTGCCTGCGTGACAGCGGCAGCCGGAGCTTGGGGGCGATCGGTACAGAGCAGCGGAGGTGCACATGTCGGTGATTGACAAGGGCGTCGAGGAGCTTGACGACGAGCAGGAGGAGTCGGCGCGGATCGCCTATGCCCAGGCCGTCGGTGCCCGCCTGCGGAGCATGCGCAAGCAGATGCGGCTGTCCCTGCAGGCAGTCGAGGCCATGTCTGAGCAGGAGTTCAAGGCGTCGGTGCTCGGAGCCTACGAGCGCGGTGAGCGGGCCATCTCGGTGCCCCGTCTGCAGCGCCTGGCCAAGCTCTACGACGTGCCGGTGGATCAATTGCTCCCCCCCGACGATGTGGCGGTCACCCGGTGGGGGGCGGCCGGGTCGACCGAGGACGTGATCCCGCTCAGCGCCAAGCGGGCCAGGCAGACCATCACCGGGAGCGAGAAGGTGGCCATCGACCTGACCAAGCTCCACACGGTGAGCGGCCCCGAGCGGGACCTGCTCCGCCGGTTCCTCAGTATGATCCAGGTGCACCGTCAGGACTTCAACGGGAGGATGATCACCATCCGGTCCGAGGACGTGCGGGCCATCGCCTGCCTCTTCGGTGTGACTCCGGACAGCATGGGATCCCGGCTCGACGAGCTCGGTCTGCTCGTGAACCTCTGATCGACCGGGAGGAGCAATTCGTGAACGAACCGATCCACTGGTTGAGCACCAAGGAAGCCGCCGCTCGCCTCGGCATCACCTTGCGGAGCCTGTACCGGTTCATCGACGAGGGGGATCTGGTGGCCTACAAGTTCGGTCGGGTCATCCGCATCCAAGAGCCCGACGTGGACCGGTTCATCGAGGCCAGCCGGATCTCCCCGGGGAGCCTCGAGCACCTCTACCCCGAAGTGAAGGGAAACGGTCGCGCCAGCGTCAGCGTGGGCGGGGTGCCCGCCGGCGGGGTGGCCTCCGCCGGTGGGGTCTGAGCGCCGGGTGGCCGGCTGCCTGTTCTGCGGCATCGTGGCCGGCGAGGTGCCCGCCGACATCGTGCGCACCGATGAGCGCACCGTCGCCTTCCGGGACATCAACCCGCAGGCACCCGTGCACGTGCTGGTCGTCCCGAAGCGCCACCTGGTCAATGCCTCCACAGTGACCGCCGCCGATGCCGACGAGGTGACTGCGCTGCTGGTGGCGGCACGGGCGGTGGCCGAGGCCGAGGGGATCGGCGGCGAAGACCGGGGATACCGGCTGGTCTTCAACGTGGGCCCCGATGCGCTCAACTCCGTCGATCACCTCCACCTGCACGTGCTCGGCGGCCGCGCCCTCGGGCCGCTGGGCTGATCAACGCCCGCCCGACCCGGGCGAGCGAGGGCCACGCCGGTCCGGCCATCGGATCCGCGCCCTCGGGCCGCTGGTAGGGTCAGGTCCAGAACGCACGTGGCAGCCACCCAGGTCAAGATCCTCGTTCCCGGCAACCATCTCATGGCCGGCCTGCTCGGCCAGCGCGACGAGTTGCTGCGTCTGGTCGAGGGAGCCTTCGACGATGTCCGCATCGCCGTCCGGGGCAACGAGATCTCCATCGAGGGGGAGGGCGCCGAGCGGGTGGGGGCCCTGTTCGAGGAGCTGATCATCCTGCTCGAATCCGGCCAGGGCCTCGACGCCGTCCAGGTCCACCGGACCATCGACATGATGGACGACGACGTCAGGCCATCCGAGGTCCTCACCGCCGAGCTGCTCCGGTCGGCGCGGGGACGGACCGTGCGTCCGAAGACGGCGGGGCAGAAGAGCTATGCCGATGCCATCGCAACCAACATTGTCACCTTCGGCATCGGCCCGGCCGGTACCGGCAAGTCCTATCTGGCCGTGGCCCTGGCCGTCCAGGCCCTGCAGGCCCGCCAGGTGAACCGGATCATCCTGACCCGGCCGGCCGTCGAGGCCGGAGAGCGCCTGGGCTTCCTGCCCGGCGACCTGATGGCCAAGGTCGATCCCTACCTGCGCCCTCTCTACGACGCCCTCCACGACCTGCTCGAGCCCGAGGGGGCACAGCGGCTGATCGACCGTGGCGCGGTCGAGGTGGCGCCTCTGGCCTTCATGCGGGGGCGCACCCTCAACAACAGCTTCATCATCCTCGACGAGGCCCAGAACACCAGTCCCGAGCAGATGAAGATGTTCCTCACCCGCATCGGGTTCGGGTCCAAGGCGGTGGTCACCGGTGACATCACCCAGGTGGATGTGCCCGGGGGCCGGTCGGGGTTGGTCGGGCTGGAGCCGGTGCTCTCCGGCGTGCCCGATCTGGCCTTCGTCCACCTCACCAAGCGCGACGTGATCCGCCACCGCATCGTGGCCGACATCGTGGCCGCCTACGAAGCCACCACCAAGCCGGATGGCCGTGTTGACCCTTGACATCTACGCCGCCGACGAACAGGCGGACCATCCGGTTGCTGTCGAGCGGTGGTCCTCGTTGGCCCGGTCGGTGCTGGAGAGCGAGGGGATCGTGCGCGACACCGAGGTCTCGTTGCTGTTCGTCGACGAGGACACCATCAGCTCGCTGAACCAGCGCTTCCTCGACAAGGAGGGACCCACCGACGTGTTGTCCTTCCCCATCGAGGACGAGGCCGCCCGCAGCGGCCGCTCGCCGGACGAGGGGGGAACCGGGCCCGGATCGATCGAGGCCGACACCGGTCGCCTGCTGTTGCTCGGGGACGTGGTGATCTGCCCGGCGGTGGCCGCCGGCAACGCCGTGGAGCACGGGGTCACCTTCGACGACGAGATCGCCCTGCTGGTGGTGCACGGGATCCTCCACCTGTTGGGGATGGACCACCTGGTCGAGGCGGAGGCCGAACGGATGGAACTGCGCGAACAACAACTGTTGGCTCGCTTCTACCGCGGGCCGTCATGAGCCCCACCTCCGGCATGGTGACGGCCACCGGGTCGTTCAGCGTCGGCGACGCGGCACTGCTGGTGGTGGTGGCGGTCCTGCTGGCCGCCTCGGCCCTGTTGGCGCTGGCCGAGACCAGCCTGGTCCGCATGAGCCGGGCCAAGGCGTTGGCGCTGGTCGAGGACGGGCGACGCGGGGCGAAGGTGCTGGTCCGCCTCACCGAGGACCCCCAGGGTTTCCTCAACCCGGTCCTGTTGATGGTGCTGATCTGCCAGTTGGTGGTGGCCACCCTGGTCGGTATCCTGGCCGCCCACTGGTTCGGTGCCTGGGGGGTGGTGGCGGCCACCGTGTTCGAGATCGTGGTCATCTTCGTGCTGGGCGAGGCCGTGCCCAAGAATTGGGCGGTGCACCACCCGGAGCGGGCGGCGCTGTTCAGCGCGCCGCTGGTGTCGGCCATCGTCCGGTTCTGGCCGGTCCGGATGGTGTCGGGCGCCTTGATCGGCCTGGCCAACCTGCTCATCGGCGAGCAGGGTCAGTACCTGGGGACGCGGGTCACCGAGTCCGAGCTGCTGGCCATGGCCGACGTGGCCCTCGAGGGAGAGGCCATCGAGACCGAGGAGCGAGCCCTCATCCACTCGATCATCGAGTTCGGTGACACCGTGGTGCGCGAGGTGATGGTCCCCCGTCCCGACATGGTGACCGTGGGTGCCGACGAGACCGTCGAGGCCACGCTCGAGCGGGGCCTCGAGGTCGGCTTCAGCCGCATGCCCGCGGTCGAGCAGCAGGTCGAGGACGTGGTGGGGATCGCCTACACCAAGGACATGATCCGCGCCGTGCGATCGGGGCACGGGGACGACCCCGTCCGCTCCCACCTCCGGGTGGCCCACTTCGTGCCCGAGACCAAGCGGGTGTCGGACCTGATGCGGGAGATGCAGGCCGACACCTTCCACCTGGCGGTGGTGGTCAACGAGTACGGCGGCACCGCCGGCCTGGTCACCCTGGAGGACCTCATCGAGGAGCTGGTGGGCGAGATCGTGGACGAGTTCGACGTCGAGGAGGCGCCGGTCGAGCAATTGGGATCGGGCGAATTGCGGGTCAGTGCCCGACTGGCCGTGGACGAGGTCAACGACTTGATCGATGCCCGCCTCCCCTCGGGGGCCTGGGACACGGTGGGCGGCCTGGTCTTCGATCTGCTGGGGCATGTGCCGGTGGCCGGGGAGTCGGTCGACGTGGACGGACTGCGGTTGGTGGCGGACCGGGTGAACGGGCGGCGCATCGAGCGGGTCCGGATCGTCCCCCTGGCCCAGGCCGGCCACGAGGACCGGGGATGACCGCCTTCCGCTCGGGATTCGCCGCCGTGGTCGGCCGCCCCAACGTGGGCAAGTCCACCTTGGTCAACGCCATGGTCGGCGCCAAGGTGACCATCACCTCGCCGCGCCCCAACACCACCCGGTCCCAGGTCCGCGGGGTGCTCAACCGTCACGATGTCCAGGTGGTGTTCGTGGACACGCCCGGTCTGCACAAGCCCCGCACCGCCTTGGGCGAGCGGATGAACCAGTCGGCCACCTCGTCGTTGGACGACGTCGACGTGGTGGTGGCCATGGTCGAGGCCACCGGCGCGGTGGGACCGGGGGACCGGATGGTCCTGGCCCAGTCAGCCCGTCGGGTGCGGTCGATGGCCAGGGCGTCCTCGCCGGCCTCGGGTGCCCCCGCCGGCGACGGCCCGGCGATGGGAGACCCGGCCCTGTTGGTGGTGGTCAACAAGATCGATCGGGTCGGGGGGGACGGGATCCTCACCCATCTGACCGCGGTGTCGGCCGCGGTCGACGCCATCGACGAGGAGGACGGCGCCGACGCCGTGCCCGTCGAGTACTTCCCGCTGTCGGCCACCACCGGGGAGGGGGTGCCGGCCCTGGTCGACGCGGTGGTGGCACGGATGCCCGAGGGCCCGCGCTACTACCCCGAGGGGATGGTCACCGACGTGGCCGAGGCGTTCTGGGTCGCCGACCTGGTGCGGGAGGAGCTCCTCCACCGGGTGGAGGACGAACTCCCCCACAGCATCGCCTGTCGGGTGACCGAGTGGGAGTGGCCGAGGGTCCGCTGCGAGATCCTGGTCGAACGCGACTCGCAGAAGGGGATCGTGATCGGCAGGGGGGGCGCCGTATTGAAGGAGGTGGGGACGGCGGTGCGCCGGCAGATGCCCGACGGCGCCTACCTCGAACTGTTCGTCAGGGTGGAGAAGCGGTGGCAGCATCGCGAGGACGCCCTCGACCGCCTGGGGCTCTGACCGGTCCGCCCTCTCGAGCGGCACGCGGAGCCGGGTCCAGGGTGTCACCGGGTGGTCACTCGTCGGTGGTGATGCGGTGGAGGAAGGCCTCGACCTCGGCCCGGTCGACCGATCGCTTCATCGGGGGCACCCGGGCCAACAGGGCACCACGGTAGCGGGCGGTGGCCAGACGGCTGTCGAGCACCGCCACCACGCCGCGATCCTCGGCATTGCGGATGAGCCGCCCCGCACCCTGGGCCAGCAGCGTGCCCGCCCGGGGTAGGTCGACGGCGGAGAACGCCCCCGCCCCGGCCCGCTCGCGGCGGGCCTGCAGCACCGGCTCGTCGGGTCGGGGGAACGGGATCCGGTCCAGGGTGACCAGGCTGAGGGTGCGGCCGGGTAGGTCCACCCCCTGCCAGAAGCCGAGGGTGGCGAACAGGCAGCTGGGCTCGCTGGCCCGGAAGGCCTCGACCAGTGCCGGCTTGGGCCGGTCGGACTGGGACAGGATCGGGAACCCTAGGCGGGGGCGCAGGGCGTCGACCGCCGCGTTCATCGCCCGCCAGCTGGTGAACAGGGCCAGGGTCCGGCCCCCGGCCGCAGTGATCAGGGCCTCGAGCTCATCGTGGAGGGCAGGCTCAGACTCCGGTCGCCGCCGATCGGGCAGGTCCCGGGCCACGTACAAGATGGCGTGGTTCCGGTAGTCGAACGGACTGCCCACGTCGAGGGCGTCGGTGTCCTCGGCCGGGAGGCCGAGCCGATCGGCCAGCCCGATGGGAACCGTGGCCGAGGTGAGCACGCCGGTCACCGTCGCCCACAGGTGCTCCGACAGGAGCGGCCCGACGTCGATGGGGGAGACCCGCAGGATCGGCGAGCGGGCGCCCCCGTCCACCCAGGCCACCTCGTCCTCGGTGAGTGCACCGAGCCGGGCCAGGTCGGCGGCCAGGTGCCCGGCAGCGAGGAGTGCCCGGTCCCGTCGGGACCGGGACGTCGCCGTCTCGTCGTCATCGGCCTCGCGCTCGGCCTGGCGCAGGCTGTCGGCGAGCCGACCCACCCGTCCCCGGGCCAGCGCCAGCGCCTGGGCCAGCTCGCTGTCCGTGCCCTCCGCCCCGCCGTCGACCAGGTCGCCGGGGGTACCCGGGCTCCGGTGAGGGGCCCCAGGGCCCGCTGGAGGACATCGGCCAGCGCGGCGACGTCCTCGGCGGTGGCGACGGCCCCCGGGGCGTCCGGAGCCAGCAGGGGTCGCGCCGTCGTGGCCAGGGCCCGGAACCGGCCCGGTCCGATCTCGACGCCGAGGCTGTCGGTCATCACCTCTTCGACCTCGTGGGCCTCGTCGAAGACGACCACCTGGTGGGCCGGGAGCACGGCCCCCCCGCTGGCCAGGTGGGCCCCATAGAGGTGGGTGTTGACCACCACCACGTCGGCGTCGGCGGCCCGGGCCCGGGCGTCCTCGGCGAAGCAGTCGTGCCCCGACGGGCACCGGAACGCGCCCGGGCAGTCGCGGGCGGTGGTCGAGACCATGGCCCAGGCCCGGAAGTGCGGTTCGAAGTCCAGCTCGGAGCGGTCCCCGGATTTGGTCTCCGACGACCAGCGGACCAGCCGCCGGACCTGGTCGGCGAGCCGGCCACCATCAACGGGGTCGTTGTCGGCGGCGGCGGTCAGGGGATCGTCGGCATCGCGACTGTCGACGGCGTCGGCCGAGAGGGATAGCTGGCCGCCCGGGCCGCCCCCCACCTCGACCACCCGCTGGCGGCACAGGTAGTTGCTCCTCCCCTTGAGGACGGCGAAGGAGAGGCCCGACTCGAGGGCGTCGGCCACCAAGGGCAGGTCGTTGTGGGCCAGCTGATCCTGCAACGCCTTGGTGGCGGTGGCCACCACCACCCGCTGTCCGGACAGGGCGGCGGGGATCAGATAGGCGAGGGACTTGCCGGTGCCGGTGCCGGCCTGCACGACCAGATGGCGGCGGGCGGCGATCGACCGTCCCACCGACGATGCCATCTGGCGCTGGCCCTCACGGGACTCGCCCCCGCCGGGCAGGGCCGCGGCCACCTGGGCCAGCGTGATGGTCACCTCGTCGGACATTCACCGACCCTATCGGTGGGCCGGGGCGGGTCAGTGCCAGGCCACGGCCAGCCCGGCGGCGACGCCGAGCCCCACCACGACGATGGCCCATCGCAGGGCCTCGGCGGGCAGTCGCCTCCCATAGCGGCCGCCGACCTGGCCACCGATCATCGAGCCGACGGCGATCAGTGCGGCCACCGACCATTCGATGTGGGTGGCGGCGATGAAGAAGGCACCCGACACCGCGTTGGCCGTCAGCGCCAGCACGTTCTTGGTGCCGTTGAGGCGTTGGAGGTCGTCGTCGATGAAGATGGCCAGTAGGGCGATGAGGATGACCCCCTGGGCAGCGCCGAAGTAGCCGCCGTAGATGCCGGTGAGGAAGACGCCTGAAAACAGGGCTCCGCCGCCGTGCACCCGGCCTGGGCCGCGACGCTCGAGGGCGGCTCTCACCCGGGGCTGGGCGGCCATCAACACCGCGGCCAGGGCGACCAGGACGGGTACGGCGGCCTTGAACACGCTGTGGGGCAGGCCGAGCAGGAGGGCCGCCCCGATGAGGGCACCGAGGACGGAGGCCGATCCCAGCTGGAGGAGGCGCCGTCGCTGTCCGACCAGTTCGCGCCGATAGGCCACGGTGCCGCTGACGCTCCCCGGCACCAGGCCGACGGTGTTGGAGACGTTGGCGAGCACCGGGGGGTAGCCCAGGGCGAGCAGGGTGGGGAAGGTGATCAGCGACCCCGACCCGACGATGACGTTGATGGTCCCGGCCGCCAGCCCGGCGGTGAAGATGGCCAGGGCGGCCAGCGGCGACATGTGGAGGGTCTAGCGCCCGGGGACCCGGTACTCAAGGTATGGTCCGCTCGTCAGACTCCGGCGGCCCCCGAACGGGCCCGGCGGAAACGGGTCGCCTCGTCGAGACGGTAGGTTCGCAGGGTGCAACGGGATCAGGTCGGTGCTGACGAGACAGCCGGGACCGGTCGGGGCACCGTGACGGTCGCCGAACTGGAGGGGGGGCCGATCCCCACCCACGTGGCCTGCGTGATGGACGGGAACGGCCGATGGGCCTCGCGCCGCGGCCTGGCCCGGACAGAAGGGCATGCCGCCGGTGAGGCAGCGTTGCTCGACGCGGTGGAGGGGGCACTCGATCTCGGCATCCCGTGGATCACCATGTACGCATTCTCCACCGAAAATTGGCGGCGTCCCGCCGACGAGGTGCGCTATCTCATGGGGTTCAACGAGAGCCTCCTGCTACGCCGACGTGACGAGTTGCACGACAAGGGGGTCCGGATCCGGTTCGCCGGCCGCCGCGACTGGCGGGTGCCCAAACGGGTGCTCCGGCGCATGGACGAATCGACCGAGCTGACCGCCGGCAACCGGCGCTGCACCCTGACCATGGCATTCAACTACGGGGGCCGGGCCGAGATCGTCGATGCGGTGCGCCGCCTGGTGGACGAAGGGGTCCCCATGGAGAAGGTCGACGAGAAGGCGATCCGGCGCCGGCTCTACTTTCCCGATCAACCCGACCCCGACCTGGTCATCCGCACCTCGGGGGAGCACCGCATCTCCAATTTCCTACTGTGGCAGCTGGCCTACAGCGAGCTGGTCTTCGACGACGTGCTGTGGCCCGACTTCCGACGCGGGCACCTGTTCGCCGCGGTCCGCGACTTCCAACAGCGTCAGCGGCGCTACGGCGGGGTGAAGTGATGAGTCCACCCCGCCTGGGCACCGAGGCCACCCGGGACCCCGGCGATGACGGCGGTGTGTGGATCGCCACCGGCATCGTGTGTGGCATCCTCCTCTATGCCCTCATCGTGTTGATGGCCGTGGCCGGGTTCACCGCCGCCGCCCCCCTGGTGGTGGTCCCGCCGGTGCTGGTGGCCCTCATCGCCGGCAACAGCCTGTTGGGCGGGGGTCGCCGCCCCTCCCGGCCGCCCGGCCGCCCGGCCGCCGACGGCCCCGCCCCGCCGTCCTCCCCGGGGACCAACGGCCCGTCATCGGCGCGCAAGAACGGGACGGGCGCCGAGGAACCACCCGAGCCGAGATGACCCTCTTTCGCGACCGGGGCGTGGTGCTGCGCACCATCCGACTCGGTGAGGCGGACCGCATCGTCACCCTGATGACCGAGCAGAACGGGAAGGTGCGAGCGGTGGCCAAGGGCGTGCGCCGCACCTCGTCCAAATTCGGCTCCCGGCTGGAACCCCTCAGCCACGTGGCCCTGCTGGGCTGGCAGGGGCGTGGTGACCTGGACATCGTCAACCAGGTCGAGGTCATCGACACCTTCCGAACGGTCCGAGAGGACCTCGATCGGATGGCCGCGGCCATGACCATGCTCGAGGTGGTCGACCAGATCGGCCAGGAGCGGCACAGCAACCCCCGCCTCTACGAGATGCTGGTGGGAGCCATGGCCGCGCTCTCCGAGCACAACTCGCCGATGGTGGCCCCTGCCTTCTTCTTGAAGGTGCTGGCCCTCGAGGGATCGGCTCCGGTGCTCGACGGGTGCGTGTCGTGCGGGGAGGAGGACGACGCCGCCCTGGTGTCCTTCGATCTGGTCGAAGGAGGGGTGCTGTGCCGGAGCTGTCGTCGTGGCCGCCCACTCAGCGCCGCCGGGCTCGAGCTGCTGCGCCGAACCCTGGGTGGTGGACTGGCCGGGGTGCTGGCCGAGCCCCGCTCACCGATCACCGACGAGGTCACCGCCCTGGCCACCGAGGCCATGGAGGCCCACCTCGACCGTCGCCTCCGCTCCGTGCGCAGCGGTCAGGTGTCGTGAGGTGACCCCCTTCGGGGTCTACGTGCACGTTCCGTTCTGTCGCCACCGGTGCGACTACTGCGCCTTTGCCACCTACACCGACCGTGACCACCTGATGGAGGAGTACGCCGCCGCCTGCAGGAGCGAGATCGACCGGGCCCGCACCGAGGAGGTGATGCCCCTGGCCACCTCGGTCTTCTTCGGGGGCGGGACACCGTCCCGGCTACCCGCCGACCTGTTGGTGGAGATCCTCGGGTCCATCCCCCTGGGCGCGGGTGCCGAGGTCACCGTGGAGTGCAACCCGGAAGACGTCGGGCCCGAGCGGCTGGCCGCCTACCGGGCCGGTGGGGTGACCCGCATCTCGCTGGGCGTGCAGTCGACGGTCCCTCACGTGCTCGCCGGGCTCGGCCGCCGTCACGGGGCCACCCAGGTGCAGGAGGCCGCCGCCGCGGTGGCCGCCGCCGGGTTCGCCACGTGGAGCATGGACCTGATCATCGGGGGCGCAGGCGAGACCGACGCCGACTGGGAGCGGAGCCTCACCGAGGTGATCGGGATGGCCGACCCACCACCCCACCTGAGCGCCTACTCGCTGACCGTCGAGCCCGGCACCCCCCTGGCCGCCGAGCCCGACCGGCACCCGGATGACGACGTCCAGGCGGCCCGCTACGAGGTCACCGAACGGATCCTCGGAGCGGCCGGGTACCGGTGGGAGGAGATCTCCAACTGGGCCCGCCCCGGCCACCGCTGCCGCCACAACGGCCTCTATTGGGAGCAGGGCGACTATCGGGGCATCGGGTCCGCCGCCCATTCGCACCGGGACGGCCACCGGTGGTGGAACGTCCGGACCCCCGACCGCTACGTCGCACAGATCACCGCCGGCCGCTCGGCCACCGCCGGCGAGGAGGTCCTCGCCCACCACCAGCGCCGGTTCGAGGCACTGGCCCTCGGGTTGCGCACGCCGGCAGGCGTGCCGAGCGGAGCCCTCCCCGACGACCCCTCGCTCCGCGGCCTGGTCGAACGGACGGACGGGAGGGCGGTGCTCACCGTGCGGGGCCGACTGCTGGCCAACGCGGTGACCGCTCGGCTGGCCATCGGGGCCGATGACCGGGTGGCAGCCGGTACCATTCGACCCTATGCCCGACCAGGAAGCCGGTGACAACGCGCCCGTAGATCCGGATCTGATGGACAAGGTGGTCGGGCTGTGCAAGCGGCGTGGCTTCGTCTTCCAGTCCGCAGAGATCTACGGGGGGTTCCGCTCCACCTATGACTACGGTCCCCTCGGTGTCAACCTCCTGCGCAATGTCAAGAACGCCTGGTGGGAGGCGATGGTTCAGCGTAGGGACGACGTGGTGGGGCTCGACGCGGCCATCCTGTCCCCTCCCGCGGTCTGGGAGGCCTCGGGCCACCTGTCCAACTTCACCGATCCCCTGGTCGACTGCCGCCAGTGCCACCAGCGATGGCGACAGGACAAGATCGATGGGGTCTGCCCCAATTGCGGCTCCACCGAGTTCACCGAGGCCCGGGCCTTCAACCTGATGTTCAAGACGCACGCCGGCCCGCTCGAGGACGAGGGGGCAGTGGCCTACCTACGGCCGGAGACCGCCCAGGGGATGTTCATCAACTTCGCCAACGTGCTCCAGACCACCCGCAAGAAACCCCCGTTCGGCATCGCCCAGGTGGGCAAGTCGTTCCGCAACGAGATCACCCCGCAGAACTTCGTCTTCCGCACCCGCGAGTTCGAGCAGATGGAGATGGAGTACTTCGTCCCGCCCGAGCGAGGCCGACCACTGGTTCGAGTACTGGCTGGGGGAGCGGTTCGCCTGGTATCTCGGCCTGGGCATCCCCGAGTCCCATCTGCGGCTGCGCCACCACCAGGCCGACGAGCTGTCGCACTACTCGGCGGCCACCGCCGACGTCGAGTTCCTGTTCCCCTGGGGCTGGGACGAACTCGAGGGCATCGCCAACCGCACCGATTTCGACCTGAAGGCGCACTCGGCGGCGTCGGGGGAACGGCTCGAGTACTACGACCAGCCGGCAGGGGAGCGCTACGTCCCCTACGTCATCGAGCCGGCGGCCGGTGCCACCCGCACCATGATGGCCTTCCTACTGGCTGCCTACGGCGAGGACCAAGTCGGCGGCGAGACCCGCACCGTCCTCCGGTTGCACCCGCGGCTCGCCCCCTACCAGGTGGCCGTGCTCCCGCTGTCGAAGAAGGAGACCCTCGAGCCCGTGGCCCGTCAGGTGCTCACCTCCCTGCAGCCCCATTTCATGTGCGACTACGACGTGACCCAGTCCATCGGCAAGCGCTACCGCCGCCAGGACGAAGTGGGGACGCCCTGGTGCGTGACCGTCGACTTCGACTCACTCGACGACGGCGCGGTCACCGTGCGCGACCGTGACACCACCGAGCAGGTGCGGGTCCCCATCGATGGCCTGGTCGACGAGTTGCGCCGGAGGATGGACCGGGCCTGAGGCGGTTCTCGCCGTGTTACTCCTGTTCCGCCCATCGACGCCATGCTCCCATCGGCCGTTTGACGGGTAGGCTGATCCGGCTGCGTCGGCCCTCGATGCCGGTGGGTGTGCTGCGCCGACCAGCCGGCCGATCATGCAGCGTCCCACTCCGAATCCATGTCAGGAGACCCTGTCCCGATGACGTATGTCTTCGACTTCGACCACGCCCACCGCAAGCCTCCGATGGAGATGAAGGACCTCCTCGGTGGCAAGGGCGCCAACCTGGCGGAGATGACGTCGGTGCTCGAGCTTCCCGTTCCCCCGGGGTTCACCATCGGCACCACCGCCTGTCGCGACTACATGGCGGGCGGCTGGCCCGAGGGGCTCACCGGTGAGGTGGCCAAGGCCCGGGCCCGTCTCGAGAAGAAGATGGGCAAGCGCATCGGCGACGCCAGCGACCCATTGCTGGTGTCGGTGCGGTCGGGGGCCAAATTCTCCATGCCCGGGATGATGGACACCGTGCTCAACCTGGGCCTCAACGACCAGTCGGTGGCGGGGCTGGCCAAGCAGACCGACGACGAACGGTTCGCCTACGACTCCTACCGCCGTTTCGTGGCCATGTACGGGCGCATCGTGTTGGACATACCCGGTGACGAGTTCGACACCCTTCTCGACGCGGCCAAGGAACTGGCCGGGACCACCTCCGACGGCGGAATTCCGGTGGAGCTGCTTCGCTACCTGGTCGATGCCTACCAACAGATCGTCGAGCGGCACACTGGAGCGCCGTTCCCGCAGGATCCCGATGAGCAGCTGCGCGGCGCCATCGAGGCGGTCTTCGCATCGTGGAACGGCCCCCGGGCCATCGCCTACCGGGTGCGTGAGCGCATCGCCCACGACCTGGGCACTGCGGTCAACGTGCAGGCCATGGTGTTCGGCAATCGCGACGACACCTCGGGGACCGGCGTCGGGTTCACCCGTGATCCGGCCACCGGGGCGGTCGGCGAGTACGGGGACTTCCTCCTCAACGCCCAAGGGGAGGACGTGGTGGCCGGCATCCGGAACACCGAGCCGCTGTCCGCCCTCCGCGAGCAGTTCCCGAAGATCCACCGCGAGCTGCTGACCATCTTCGGCCGGCTCGAGGCCCACTACCGGGACATGTGCGACACCGAGTTCACCATCGAGCAGGGCAAGCTGTGGATGCTCCAGACCCGGGTGGGCAAGCGCACCGGCCGGGCCGCGCTCAAGATGGCCGTGGACATGGTGGGGGAGCGGGCCATTCGCCTGACCAAGCAGGAGGCGCTGGAGCGGGTCACCGGGGACCACCTCGACCAGGTCCTCCACCCGCAGTTCTCCGGGTCCGGATTCACGGTGCTCACCAGGGGGCTGGGTGCGTCACCGGGGGCGGCGGTGGGGCGGGTCTACCTGACCGCCGACGACGCCCAGGCCGCTGCCCAGCGGGGCGAGAAGGTGGTGCTGGTCCGCAACGAGACCTCGCCCGAGGACGTGCACGGGATGCTGGCTGCTGAGGGCATCCTCACCGCCCGGGGCGGCCTGGTCAGTCACGCCGCCGTGGTGGCCCGCGGATGGGGGAAGCCGGCGGTGGTCGGGGCCGAGGCGGTGCGGGTGGGAGCCGGCTCGTTCTCGGTGGGTGACACCGTGGTGGCCGAGGGCGACTGGATCTCGGTGGACGGGACCAACGGGACCGTGGTGCTCGGGCAGGTGCCGGTGTCCGAGGGGGAGACACCGCCCGAGTTCGAGACCATCCTGGGCTGGGCCGACGAGGTCCGGGCCGGGCATCTCGGGGTGCGGGCCAACGCCGACAACGGAGCGGATGCGACCAACGCCCGACGGCACGGAGCCGAGGGAATCGGCCTGTGCCGAACCGAGCACATGTTCCTGGCCGAGGACCGGCTGCCCATCGTCCGCCGGATGATCCTGGCGTCGTCACCGGCCGAGGAAGAAGCGGCCCTCGAGGAACTGCGGGTGGCCCAGCGGTCCGACTTCGAGGAGATCCTCGAGGCCATGGACGGCCTGCCGGTGACCATCAGGCTCCTCGACCCGCCCCTCCACGAGTTCCTGCCCGACACCGAGGAGTTGGCCATCAAGCAGGCGACGGTCGGGCTGAGCACGGAGGAGGACCGTCTCTACCAGGCGGCCAAGGCCTGGCAGGAGGTCAACCCGATGCTCGGCACCCGGGGGGTCCGCCTCGGGGTCATCAAGCCCGGCCTGTACGCCATGCAGGTGCGAGCCCTGATGGAGGCCGCCCTCGACCGGGCCGGTGCCGGTGGGCACCCGGTGGTCGAGATCATGATCCCGCTCACCGTCTCCCGCGAGGAGATGGCCCTGGCCCGGTCGTGGGTAGAGGCCGCCATCACCGAGGCCGAGGCCGCCGCCTCCGTGCACCCGGGCGGCAAGCCGTCCAAGCGGGCCACGGCGGGCTCGCTCGAGGTGTTGATCGGGACGATGATCGAGACCCCCGAGCCGCCCTGGTGGCCGGTGAGATTGCCGAAGAGGCGGACTTCTTCTCGTTCGGCACCAACGACCTGACTCAGATGACCTTCGGCTTCAGTCGCGATGACGTCGAGGGACGGATGATGTCGGCCTATCTCGAGCAGGGACTGTTGAAGCGGAACCCGTTCGAAGTGGTCGATCCCGACGGCGTCGGCGAACTGGTGCGACTTGGCGTGGAGCGGGGGAGGGAGACCCGCCCGACACTCAAGATCGGCGTCTGCGGCGAGCACGGTGGCGATCCGGAGTCGATCGCCACCTTCGCAAAGGCCGGGCTCGATTACGTGAGCTGCTCACCGTTCCGGGTACCGATCGCCCGCCTGGCCGCGGCCCAAGCGGTCCTGGCCGGGTATACCGACCGGCCCGAGCCGGCCGGGGCGGCGAAACGGGGGAAGGCCTCCAAGTAAGCCGGCCGGTCGTCGGGGTGGACGGCCGGGGCGCCAACGCCGGCAACGCCGCCCTCCGACCGGCGGCGGACGGTGACCGGCGGCGACGCGGTACCGTCGTCGTCTATGGGCATCCCCGATGAGGACGTCGCCCGGGTTCGGGAGGCAACGGACATCGTCCTCCTCGTCGGTGAGCACGCGGCACTGAAGAAACAGGGTCGTCGCTGGGTCGGCCTGTGCCCGTTCCACAGTGAGAAGACGCCTTCGTTCAGCGTGAATGCGGAACAGGGCTTCTATTACTGTTTCGGGTGTCAGGCCAAGGGAGACGCCATCAGCTTCGTCCGGGCCATCGAGCATCTCGACTTCGTGGATGCCGTGCGCCAGCTGGCCGACAAGGCCGGGATCACCATTCGGGAGGACGCCAACGCCGGTCGCGACAGCCAACGTCGCAAGATCTTCCTCGACGTCATGGAGCAGGCCGCCGAGTGGTACCACCAGCGACTGCTGGTGGGTGCCGACGCCGGCCAGGCCCGTGACTACCTCCGCAGCCGCGGCTATGACGGCGATGTGGTTCGCCGGTTCCGGCTGGGGTGGGCCCCTGACGACTGGGATGCCCTGTGCTCGGGACTGGGACTCGACGAGGATCTGGCCGTGGGGGCCGGCCTCGGCTTCGTCAACCGACGGGGCCGACTACAGGACGCCTTCCGGGCCCGCGTCCTGTTCCCCATCTGCGATTCGTCCGGCCATCCGGTGGCCCTCGGGGGGCGGATCCTCCCCGGGAGCTCGGACCCGGCCAAGTACAAGAACTCGATGGAGACGCCGATCTACTCCAAACGGCGCACGCTCTACGCCCTCAACTGGGCCAAGCAGGACATTATCCGGTCCGGTGAGGTGGTGGTGTGCGAGGGGTACACCGACGTCATCGGCTTCTTCGAGGCGGGGGTCGAGCGGGCGGTGGCCACTTGCGGGACGGCGCTGGCCGAGGAGCACGTGAAGCTCCTGCGGAATTTCGCCACCCGAGTGGTGCTGGCCTTCGACGCCGACAAGGCAGGCCAGTCGGCTGCCGGCCGCTTCTACGAGTGGGAGCGCCGGATGGAGATCGACGTGGCCGTGGCCTCCCTCCCCGCCGGCTCCGACCCGGGCGAACTGGCTCGCAGCGACCCGGACGCGCTGAAGGCGGCGGTGGCGGAGGCCAAGCCGTTCCTGCGCTTCCGCCTGGAGCGGATCCTCGACGCCGCCGACCTGGCCACGCCGGAGGGACGGGCCAAGGCGGCGGACACGGCGTTGGTGGCGGTTGCCGAGCACCCCGACAATCTGGTCCGCGACCAGTACATGATGCAGGTGGCCGAGCGATGCCGGCTCGAGCCCCTGCTGCTGCGCGAGCGGCTCGAGCAGCTGCGACGCGACGGGCCGAGACCGACGTCGTCGGCGGGGACCGGCCGCCGCCAGGGCTCGACGGACGTCACCGGGTCGGGGCGGCGGGGGGAGCGGCCATGGTCGGAGAGCGGACCCGGAGAACCGTGGGTGCGGGAGCCCGATGAGTCCGGCTGGGATGACGACGGGTTCGACGGCGGCGCCAACCGTCATGGCCAGGGGTCAGGGGCCGGGTCCGGATCTGCCGGTGAACGGGATGGGGGGGGAACCAAGTGGGCTTCCGGCGCCGATCGATCGGTCGGAGCGTTCAGACCCGGGCTGGAGGCGCTCCGCTTGGCCATCCACCGACCCGACGACGTCGGCCACCAACTGGAGGCTGTGCTGTTCCGTGACCAACTGCAGCGAGCCGCCTTCCAATCGCTGATCGATGCCACCGACCTGCACGAGGCCATCGATACCGCCCCGCCTGACGTGCGGGCACTGCTGGTGCGGCTGACGGTGGAAGAGCCCACCGGCGACCCCGACGACGTGGTGCTCCAGCTGGTCAGGGACGCGGCCCGCGGCGAGCTTCACCTGATCACCGGGGAGTCCCGAACATCGGGGACGGCCGCCGAGGAAGCGGCCGCGTCGGCCGCATGGGTCCAGGAGCTCGACGATCCAGATGCTTCAGCGGCAGCGTCGGCCAGGTTGGTAGCCTGGCTCATAGTGAGGGAACGGACGAGGAACTCAGGGCGGGGCACATGAACGACAGACAGGGGTCGCGTGTCGTCACCATTGCTCCGGAACCGGTCGAGGTCCCGCCCCTTTCTCCCCACGCAGGCCCGAGTGTCGCGCTCGACGGTCTCCCCATGGACCAGTTCGAGGCCTTGATCCGCATGGGCCGCGCCCGGGGAGGGCTCACCCAAGACGATGTGATGACCGTGTTGCGGACGGTTGAGCTGAGTGCCGACCTGATCTCCGACGTGGTGGCGAGAATCCGTGCGGCCGGCATCGAGTTCACCTACGACACCGGTGAGACCACGGTTGTTCCGATGACCGGGGCGGTGGCCGATGACCTCTCCCATCGTCTCCGCGAGGGGTTCCCTGTCCTGGACGAGAGCGAAGGGCCGGCCGTCGCCATTGGCCCCCCGCCGGCCCGCATCGTCGCCCTCGATCCGAGCCGACCGGCGACCCGCCAGACCGGGCCCGACGCCGTCGCAGACGACCGTCCAGAGGCCCCGGCCACGAGGGCCCCGATCAAGAAGGAGCGGGCGCCACGACGCACGCCCACTCCGGATGGGTACTCGGACACCGACGGTTTCCGGGGGTCGTCAGCCGACCCGGTGCACATGTACCTGAAGGAGATCGGCAAAGTAAAGCTGTTGGACGCCGCCCTCGAGGTGGAACTGGCAGAACGGATCCTGGCCGGCAACGAGGCCGCGGCACGCCTCGAGCTGTTCGATGGCGGAACCGGCGAGAGTTATCCGGGCCGGGCTGCCGACCGGGTAGTGGTGCGGCGGGGACAGTCGGCCAAAGAGGCCCTGATCGAAGCCAATCTCCGATTGGTGGTCTCCATCGCCAAGCGCTATCGCAACCGCGGACTGGCGTTCCTCGATCTCATCCAGGAGGGCAACCTCGGCCTGATGCGGGCGGTCGAGAAATTCGATCACACCAAAGGGTTCAAGTTCTCCACTTACGCCACCTGGTGGATCCGACAGGCGATCACCAGGGCCATCGCCGATCAGGCCCGTACCATCCGGATCCCGGTGCACATGGTGGAGACCATCAACAAAGTGGTGTGGGCGCAACGCCAACTCCTCCAAGAGCTCGGTCGTGAGCCGAGTGCGGAGGAAGTAGCCGGGCGGGTCGATTTCACCATCGAACGAGTTCGCGAGATTCAGCGGATCAATCAAGACACCGTGTCCCTCGAGCAGCCGATGGGAGACGAGGACGACTTCAGCCTCTCCGACCTGATCGAGGATCGCGAGGCGGTGGTTCCCGACGATGCCGCCGCCCGGACCATGCTCGACGACGCGGTACGAGAGGCGCTCGGGCACCTGTCCCCCCGCGAACAGGACGTGGTCCGACTGCGATTCGGTCTCGAGGACGGCAAGATCCGAACGCTCGAGGAAGTGGGAAAGGCGTTCGGCGTGACCCGCGAGCGCATCCGGCAGATCGAGGCGAAAACACTGGCCAAGCTGCGCCGACCGGAGTCGGCGCAGTTGCTGCGCGACTACCTCGACGAGGCCTGACCGGTCCGGAGAAGTTCGCCGGGCTGGGCGATCCCTTTCGCCTGGCGGCGGCTGTTGAGGGCGATGGCCAGGTCTTCGGCCAGATCCAAGGCGATGGCGTCCGCCGCCTGGTCACCGTCCCGCCATCCCAGGCGGACGCCGATGGAGTCCTTGAGTCGCTCCACGCCCAGAGCCACCACCGCCTTGGACTTGTTCCCGATCAGCATGGCCGTCCGGTTGACCGGCGCCAATCGGCCCACATCACCGGTGAACCGCACGATCTGTCGATAGCGCTCCCGGCCGGCGCGGGCCCCCAAGACGAAGCCCACGCCGAAGGCGACGGCGGTACCGGTACGGAGTTTCACGGGACCATTGTGCCCGGGCCGGGGAGATCGTGCACCTTTGATGGTGCGGGTGATCGTGGTGGCCCGGGATCCGAGCCCGCCGGGCCGGTGCCTGGGGCTCGCCCGAACGACCAGGCCCGACCTGTCATGATTGAGACCGACCCCCTGGAGAGGGAGGCATCATGTCGGCACCAGAGACATCACCAGAGGCATCAGCGGAATCACCGGCGGCGTCACCGGTGGCATCCCCGCTGGGGAGCAAGCTCGACGAGGACCACCTCCCCGAGACCAACGGACGGATGGCGGTCTGTCGGAGATGCGGATTCCGCACCGATGGGAAGACGGGGAAAGCGCACGCTCCCATGGATGGGCAGGAAGCCAAGGCGAGTCGATGGCTCGATGGCCAAGCAAAGGCCAATCGGGTGGCGAAGGCCAGAGGCATGCTCGGTTCCTGACCCTCCGCCCGGACCGGTACGCCGCCACCAGCGCTCGTAGGTCGGCAGCCTGATCGCCGTGGGTACCCTGCCCCCGGGCGCTCTGGGACGGCGCTTACGTCAGTGATCACCGAGTAGTGTCCTCTTCCATCCTGCGGTGCAGATGGCCGCAGGATGAGTCTTCCGGGGTAGCTCAATCGGCAGAGCGAGCGGCTGTTAACCGCTAGGTTGAGAGTTCGAGTCTCTCCCCCGGAGCAGCGCCCAGCCCGGGGTCGGGTTTGGACAGGAGATTGCGAGCCCTTACGCTGCCCACGTGACGTCTCATGGCACGACCGTGTGTAGCTCGTGCGGCCATCCGGGTTCCCATTCCAGCGACGGACGCCCCGACACTGGAGAGGTCCCGTTCTGCCAGGCATGTGACCGCTGCTGGGTAGAGCAACAGGACAGGGAGAGGCCGCCGCATCACCGTTGAGCGTGAACGGGAACCCACGATGCCTGCACGCTCAGTTCCCCGAAGTCCCGCTCCGACCCGATACCCTTCCCGGACCGGGAACGTGCGGACCGCACCCAACCTGCACGCGATGGGACAACCGATCCAGACACCAAGACCCAGCCCGGGGCAGTAGCTCAGTGGTCAGAGCAGGGGACTCATAATCCCTCGGTCGCAGGTTCGATCCCTGCCTGCCCCACCGGTGCTCCCCGCGCACCTCTCACAAGGGTCGGGTGATCGTGAAGACCGATTCCGGCAGAAGCTCACGGAATTCATGTAACGCCGTAACACGGTTCCGGGTGACCGGTTGAACCCAACGCCACCGCTCCGGGTGGACAGCGGTGATGCGATACTCTGCGACGGCCAGCCCCAGGCGGCCACACCAGCCACACCCCACTGTCTCCTGGTCACCGATTCGATCCCCCACTCCATCGGCCAGGCGGGCAACGAGCATTCGCGGCCCGCCCGTTGCCTGCTCGAGCCCAACCCCGAGCCCAACCAGAGGAGCCCCGTGGACATCGAGCAGTTCTACAGCGCCGACGAACGTCGCCGGCAGTCGGAGGAGGTCGAACTCGGCACCAACTGGTTCGATGCCAAGGGAAACCGCTACGAACTGAGCTGGGTGAAGGACACCGGTGAGCTCTACGTGATGCTCGAAATGCTGCCGGAGGTGGACTCGTGGACACCGTTCGGCGACGTCGAGGTCGAAAAGATGCCGGTGGACAGGGTGCTGGTGATGGTCATTGGCTACATTGCCTCCCTCGACGAGGTGGAGCGGATTCTGGCCGGTTGGTCCGATGCGATGGGCAAGCCGGACGGAATCTCATGGGTGGCCGAGCGGCTCCGTGCCGCCACCGTGCCTCCGGCTCGACCCCCTGCGTCCTAGCGGTGTCGCCGGCGCCGTAGGCGCCGCGAGTTCGTTGTATGGTCCGATGCGACGGAGGCCGACATGGGGGTGACGTTGGGATGGAACTGGTGGTTGATCTGTCGACGGCAGCGGTCTCGTTGCGAGATCACAACGGCATGAGTCGCTTCGCGGTGTTGGCCATCCCCGAACAACCTGAGGACGGCGAACGGAATGGGGCACTCGGCGCACTGGCTGCCGCACTCAGTGTGCATGACGCCGGCACCGTCGACCCGGATGGGGACGTGCTGGTCCCGGCCTTCGCACTCGAGCGGCTGGCCGACGAGGCTGCCAGCCGCGAGGGCCAGCCGCTTGGCTCGGATTGGGCGGGCAGGTTTGCCGCCATGCTCGAGCATGCGGCGACAAAGGGATGGCTGGCCGACGACGGCTCCATCCGAGCACACGTCGAGTGGGGGAGCTGACGGGTGCGGTTCTCCTACGCCGAGTCGATGGTCGACCCTTCCTTCTATCTCCCGTTGGCCCGGGCAGCCGAGGAGGCGGGCTACGACGGCATGGTGGTACCCGACAGCATCTGCTACCCAAGGGAGTCCGACTCGACGTACCCGTTCTCTCCCGACCACACCCGCGAATTCCTCGAGGACAAGCCCTTCATCGAGCCGTTCTCGCTGATCCCAGCCATGGGCGCGGTGACTGAGCGAATCCGCTTCGTCACCTTCGTGATCAAATTGCCCGATGCGCCATCCGCTCCTGGTGGCCAAGCAGGCCACGTCGGTGGCGGTGCTGACCGGCAACCGCCTGGTCCTCGGGGTCGGCACCAGCCCGTGGCCCGAGGACTACCAGTTCTGCGATGTGCCCTGGGAGGGCCGCGGCAAGCGCATGGACGAAGCCGTCGACATGGTGCGGGGCCTGTCCGCTGGGGGGTACTTCGAGTATCACGGCGAGGTATTCGACCTGCCGTCAGTCAAGATGACCCCGACCCCGACCCAACCGATTCCTATCCTGGTGGGCGGCCACGCTCCGGCAGCGCTACGCCGGGCTGCCCGTGCGGACGGATGGCTCCACGGCGGCGGCGATCCCGCCGAGCTGCCCGGGCTGCTCGAACGCCTGGCCCAGTTGCGGGAGGAGGAGGGTACCGCCGATCGGGACTTCGAGGTGCACGTGATCTCGCTGGATGCCTATTCGGTCGATGGTGTCCGCCGGCTCGAGGACCAGGGAGTCACTGACGTGATCGTGGGATTCCGTTGGCCGTACGCGGTGGGCCCGGACACCGAGCCGGTCCAGACCAAGGTCGACAATCTCCGCCGATTCGCCGACCAGGTCATCGGAAAGGTACGACCGTGACCACGGCTCGTGAACTCGGCCAGGCCTCGATGGCCGCGGTGGAGGCCCGCGACCGACGGGCCTGGCTGGCGCTGTTCGCCGAGGACGCGGTGGTAGAGGACCCGATCGGTCCCTCGGCCTTCGACCC
The DNA here is from genome assembly GCA_963774885.1 of uncultured Acidimicrobiaceae bacterium. Taxonomy (GTDB): domain Bacteria; phylum Actinomycetota; class Acidimicrobiia; order Acidimicrobiales; family RAAP-2; genus Bog-756. Next base: position 1,161,437 of record CAVZGQ010000001.1, on the reverse strand, counting down.
CGAGGGCGCGGGCCACCGCGGTCTGGAGGCGATCGCAGCCTTCTACGACAACGTCATCGCCACCAACGAGTCGATCCGCTTCACCATCCACCAGTCGATCCTGTGTGGGGACGAGGCGGCCAACATCGGGGTCATCCGCATCACCTTTGCCGGCGGTAACGCCGTCGAGGTCGATGGCGTCTACATCTACCGTCGATCACCACAAGGAAAGATCGCCTCGCTCCGCGCCTTCTGGGAGGTGGACGCGGTCCGGTCGGTGACCTGAGCGCAACCACCCGCTTGCTGGGACCGGGTCTTGTCCATCGGCTGTCCCGACTTCGGGCCCACCGCGCCGGCGACCCACCGGGCTCACTCCCAGCCGGCGAACCCGTATTGGTGGTGAGGACCCATGACGGCACACTCGAACATCCCGTAGCCAACGTGCCCGTCGTAGCTGTAGCGGGCGGCGTACTCGGTCAATCCCCAGTTCGAGTAGGTCGGATCGGCCGGGGGGACGTGCTGGCCCTGGACCACCAGCTCGCCCTGGTACATCCCGTGCTTCCAGTCCGGCTCGAGCCCGTAGCCGCTGCCGAGGAGCAACGGGAAGGACAGCAGCGTCTCTACCTCCACCTCGGCGGTCTTTTCCCCGTGAGCGCCGTAGTAGGACAGGGTGGCCCCGGTCACCGACCGGCTGCCCGGTGCGAACCGCAGTTGGTGCTCGGGCCTTCCCAACCACTCAGGCTCGCGGTGGTCGCCGACGGCGAAGACGCGATGGGCGTCCTGCATGATGCGCTCGCCGCTAGGCCGCTCCTGAATGATGGTGACCATGGCGTGGTCCTCGAACCGCACCGGCGCGTAGATCCAGAAGAATCCCCCTTCGGTATCGGTGACCCGGATGCCAGGGGGCTCGGCCTCTCCCACCGGGCGGACTCCCCACGACCGGTCCCGCGATCCCCACCAGCGATCCGGGGTGAGCCGGAGTTCGCGGTCACCTACGTTGAGGGTGCCGGTCCACGATCCCAGCTGGGCGAACCGGGTGGAGTCGAAGGTGACCCGGGTGAACTGTCGATCGAAGTGGCGTGACTCCAGATGAGCCTCGGAAAATCCGTCATAGACAGCGTCGAGCTCGATTCCCCACTCGTTGGGTTCGACGATCACCCGCACCTGCCGGAGACCTTCGATCACCTCCACCCGGATCGGTCCTACCGACGCGTCCATTCGATCGGCGCCGAGGGTCTTGGAGGACCGGACCACCCGGTGGTCATCGCCCCACAGCACCGATACGAAGGCATCGGCCACGCCGAGGTTGGGATACTGACCGACGCCGATGACGGCGAACAGCTCGTCTTCGGTGCCGTGGACGTCATGGGCACCGTGGATGTTGAAGTAGTAGCGGTCGTAGAAGTTGCGATCCGACGTCCCGACGAACCGCATGGGCTCGGAGATCTGATGGACCGGGTAGTCGTCAAGAGGGGAGAGCATGGAGGCTCCTCGATAGCGTTGGGCCTTGCGGATCCTGTCGGCATCCGGCCCGCGTGTAGATGGCGATGGGAGCGTAGCGAGGATCGTGGCGATGGGGCGTGGGCCTCGTGAGCGGGCTAGAATTCACCTCACGTCGCCGGTACCCGTTGGCCCGATCCTTTGACTGTGACGTGAAGGGTCAGACAACCCAGATCCGGCTCCAACCTGGGAGGGACCGTGAAGTCGTACGATCGTCTGTTCATCGGAGGGGAGTGGGTCGAGCCTTCGTCCACGTCGGTATTCGATGTTGTCTCCCCGACCACCGAAGAGCTCGTCGGGCGGGTCCCCGAGGCCCAGAACGCCGATATCGACCGGGCCGTTGCCGTCGCCCGTGAGGCCTTCGACCATGGACCGTGGCCTCGGATGGCCCCATCGGAGCGTGGCGCAATCCTGACCAAGGTGGCCGAGGCCATCCGCAATGACATGCAGGGCATCTCCGAGCTGATCTCCAACGAGATGGGGTCGCCGGTCTCGTGGGGCACCATGGCCCAGGTACTGGCACCAACCATGATCCTCGACTACTACTCCGGTCTGGCATCGACCTTTGCCTTCGACACCATCAAGGACGGGTTGCTGGGTCCGGTGATGGTGTCCAAGGAGCCGGTGGGCGTGGTGGCTGCCATCACCCCGTGGAACGTGCCCCTGTTTCTGGCCTGCGCCAAGCTGTCGCCGGCCCTGTTGTCGGGGAGCACGGTGGTATTCAAGCCGGCGCCGGAGACGCCGCTCGACGCCAACGTGTTGGCGGAGATCTTCGCCGATGCTGGACTGCCAGATGGAGTGTTGAGCGTGGTACCGGCCGGCCGCGAGGTCGGTGAATACCTGGTCAATCACCCTGGCGTGGACAAGGTCTCCTTCACCGGCTCTACGGTCGCCGGTCGGAAGATCGGTGCCGCCTGCGGGGCCAACCTGAAGCGAGTCAGCCTCGAGTTGGGGGGGAAGTCGGCCGCCATCCTCCTCGCTGATGTGGACCTCGACGTCTCGATCCCACTGATGATGCCCAACGCCATCATGAACAATGGTGAAGCCTGCATCTCTTTGACCCGGATCCTCGCCCCCCGCGACCGGTATTCGGAGGTGACCGAGGCCCTGGTGCAGCAGGTGCGGGCCTTGAAGGTCGGCGACGCCCTCGATCCGGCCACCGAGGTCGGCCCGCTGGTCGCCGAACGCCAGCGCGATCGGGTAGAGGGCTACATACGGCTCGGCCAGGAGGAGGGGGCCAAGGTCGCCACCGGCGGTGGGCGCCCCGAGGGGATCGACACCGGATGGTTTGTGGAGCCCACGGTGTTCGTGGACGTTGACAACGGGATGCGCATCGCCCAAGAGGAGATCTTCGGACCGGTGCTCTCGGTGATCCCCTATGACGACGATGCCGACGCCGTGCGCATCGCCAACGACTCTGACTACGGACTGTGTGGAGCCGTGTTCAGCGGCGACAATGACCGTGGTCTCGACGTGGCCCGGCAGGTTCGCACCGGGACCTACATGGTGAACTCGAGCATTCCCATCGACTTCTCGTCACCGTTCGGTGGCTACAAGGCGTCCGGCGTGGGCCGCGAGTTCGGTGAGGACGGCCTCGAGCTGTTCCTCGAGAAGAAGACCATCAACCTCCCTGCCGGGTACAGCCCGAAGGTGTGAGCGGGGTCGGCCGATCAGGTCGATCGGAGCGCTTCCGGTCAGCGTGTACTGCGGGCACGGGTGCTGACGGTGGAGCGTGCTGCTCGGACGGCCGCTCGGTCTGCGATCATGGAAGCAGTGAAATGACGTCCGGAGCCTTCACCGGACGACGCCGGTGCGTCCGGAGGCACCCGACCTGATGAGTACTGGTATCCACGCGGTGACCAAGCGGTCGCCTAGCAGCCCGCCCGGTAGGACGGTGGCACGCGGACGTCCGATCGTCTTCGGCTACGTCCCCGCGCTCGACGGGCTGCGAGCCATCTCGGTGCTCGGTGTGATGCTGTACCACGGGGGTGCCCCGATCCTCAGTGGTGGATTCCTCACCATCGACGTCTTCTTCGTCCTGTCCGGGTTCTTGATCACCTCGTTGCTGCTGGGCGAGTGGACCAAGCGGATGACCATCAGGCTGGGGCAGTTCTGGGCGCGGCGGGCCCGACGGTTGCTGCCGGCCCTGCTCGTGATGTTGGTCGGGGTGGCCATCTACGCCAAGGTGTTTGCCACACCCGGCGAGTTCGCCAGTCTCCGTCTCGACTCGCTGTCCACCCTGTTCTACGTGTCCAATTGGCACTTCATCGCCAGCGGGGGCAACTACTTCAACCTCACCGCCCAGCCGTCGCCCCTCGGGCACATGTGGTCGCTCTCGATCGAGGAGCAGTTCTACATCGTGTGGCCGCCGGTGGCCCTGCTACTGCTCCGTGTGGGCCGTAGGCTCCGGCCATCGAGGCGCCTATGGCCGGTTCTCGCCGTCGCGGTGGTGGGATCGATCGCCTCCGCCATCGACATGCGGCTCTCCTATCACGGGGCCGGGTCGGTGATGCGCGTCTACGAGGGCACCGACACCCGCTGCCAGGACATCCTCATCGGCGCCGCCCTGGCCATCGGCATGGCCATATGGGCCGAGCACCGAAAGGTCCTGCCCACCGGAGCCCATGGGCCCGACGCAGACCGCTACCGTCGGGCTCACCCCTCGGCGGGTACCGCCGGCATATTCCCGACCCCGGCGCACCGGCGCGACACCCACCGGCGACGTGGACCGGGCTTCAAGCCCATCGTCGCTTGGGAGATCACCGACCCGACCATCCGCCTCTGCCTCCAGATCCTCGGATGGTCGGCGCTGGCCGGTGCTGTCTATCTGTGGTCGCAGCTGACCGGGCCGAGCTCGTTCCTCTTCGAGGGTGGCTACTTCCTGTTTTCCCTCGGGGTGGCCGCCGTAATCTTCTCGGCCATCACCGCCCAGATGGGCTCGTTGTCCCTGGCTCTCGGCAACCCGGTCTTCCGCTACATCGGCAAGATCTCCTATGGCACCTATCTCTGGCACTTCCCCCTCTTCGCTCTGCTCGATTCCGCCCGGCTGCACCTGTTGGGATACCCGCTCCTCCTCGTTCGCATCGGCGTCACCTTGGTGGTGGCCACCGCCTCCTTCTACCTGGTGGAAGAGCCGATCCGGCGCCGACGGATGCGATCCTTCACCGAGTGGAGAGCGTGGTTAATGACCAGTGCCGCGTTCGTGGGTGTAGTGGCCGTCACCGTGGCCGCCACCCTGCCGTCGACAGCAGAGGCGGCAGGGACCCTCAAGGTGACCGGGGCCCAGTACACCGGGCCTCCGGTGAAGGTGATGATCTTCGGAGACTCGGTGGCGTGGCGCCTCGGCTTCGCCATGCTGGCCAGCCAGCCCCAGAACGACTACGACGTGAACATCGACAACGGTGCCATCGTCGGGTGCGGCGTGGTACGGAGCACCGAGTACATGGCGCACGGCGTGCCCGACCCGGTGACGCCTCAGTGCAGCACGTCGGCACCAGCGTCGGTGCAGTGGCCGGCCCAGTGGACGGGCGATCTGGATCAGTTCCACCCCAACGTCGTGGTCCTGTTGGCAGGCCGGTGGGAGGTCGAGGATCGATTGATCAACGGGCATTGGCTGCACATCGGTGAACCGGCCTTCGACGCCATCCTCAAGTCGTCGTTGGAGCAGGCGGTGCAGGTGGGGACCTCGACCGGCGCCCTGATGGTGCTGATGACGTCACCGTGCTTCGCCTCTGGTGAGCAGAACGATGGCCAGCCCTGGCCGGAGGACTCGGCAACCCGTCTGGCGACCTATAACTCCATGGTTCGCCAAATCGCGGCTGAACATCCGGGGACGGTGCAACTCGACGACTTCGGTGCACTGCTGTGCCCCGGTGGCGCGTTCACCACGTCATTCGATGGGATCCAGGTTCGCGACGGCGATGGCGTGCACATCGTACCGACGGCGGCAGCAGGGCAGTGGCTCGACGCCAAAGTGCTGCCCGACGTGATACGGGTGGGCCGACTGCAGATGGCCGGAGACCAGCTCACCAGTCCGACGACGTCGACCAGCTCGGTCACCGGCGCTCCCGGCGCTGCCGCATCCACGGACCCGAGGCCCTGAGCCGAGCAGCTCCGGGCAGCGGGGCCGTGATCAGGGCGATGACGAAACCGGTGCTGGGGGAGGAATCGAGGACGGCGCCGGCGCCTGGTTGAAGGGCGAGCTGACGGCGGCGCTGCACTGGGCCTCTAGGGCGGGAACCAGCGTGGTCTCCGGCACCCGGTTGCTCTCCGACACGGTGGTCATCAACGCCTGCCATTGACCGTCCCGGTAGGCGGCCTCGGCGGCGATGGGCAGAGCCAGGCGCAGCTGGGTGTATGCCTGTTGCGACAACTGCGACGACCGGGATGCATCAGCCGGTCGGTCCGACTCCTGCAACAGGGTGATCGATCGGTTGACATGTGCACAGGCCTGCTGGGCCAACGACTGAGCGTTGTTCCCGCATGCGGCGAGCACGGTCCCGAGTCCAACGGTGACGATGATCCCGGTGGCCGCTCGCGAGAGTCGGCGTCGACCACCGGTTGAGGTCACCCGAGCCAGCTACCGGCGGAGTCGAGGAGGTAGCGGCTGACGGCCAGGCACCGGTCGAAGACGTCGCACATCATCTCCTCGCCGGCCAGGATCCGGGTCAATGAGACGGGGGACCGGGCCACGATGTTGAGGCGCCGCTCGGCGGCGTCGGTGGCCGAGGCATACGAGTCGATGGCAGACACCTCCAGCGGTAGCTCGATGCCCCCAACGCCGGCGAGGTCGATGGCCAGACGGAGCAGGTCCGGTCCGTTGGGCAACGGTGGGAGTGCCCAGGTGAATGTCAGCGGAAAGTGGAACTCGTCAGGAGGCTCCTCATCCTCGGGCAGCCCGAATACCGCGTCCTCGAACGAGAGCAGTGTCCTCGGATCCACCTCCAGGGCCAGGTGGAGGTCGAGGGGGCCGCCGCATCCATCCTCGGGGTGAAGCTCCACCTCCCAGACCTGGCGGAGGGAGTAGGTCTCGACGAAGTGCCGCTCGTCATGGACATGGAAGCCATGGTCGACAGAGTGATCCTTGAGATCGGCCACGTACCCGGCCACATCGATGACTGCCACAGGTGCCTCAGCCTACCGGTCTCCGGCTCGTCCGGTATCGTCGACCTGTGGACGATGACGCGCTGATCGAGGTGCTCCGGAATGCAGCCTCGGCGGTGAGCGGTGTTCTGGCCCACCTTGACGATTGGGGCCTGGCGGGCACACGGGAGGGTCAGTACCGGTCGGACCTTGCCGCCGACGCGGTGGCCGTCGAGGTACTCGACGATGCCGGGCTCGGGGTGATGTCCGAGGAGTCGGGCCCGCACCGACTGGACCGCCCACTGGTCGTGGTGATCGACCCGGTGGACGGGTCCACCAACGCCGCCCGGGGCATCCCCTGGTTCGCCACCAGCTTGTGCGCGGTTGATGCCACCGGTGCCCGGGCCGCCGTGGTGGTCAATCAGGCATCGGGGGTGCGCTTCGAAGCCGTCCGGCACGGAGGCGCCCGAAAAGACGGGAACCCGATCGGGCCGTCGACGTGCCAGGTGCTGGGTGAATCGATCATCGGGTTCTCCGGATATCCGTCCCGCTACCTCGGGTGGTCCCAATACCGGGCGCTCGGCGCCGCGGCCCTCGATCTCTGCGCGGTAGCCGAAGGGGTGCTCGACGGATACGCGGTGGTCGGGGGATCGCAGCTCGGCAGTTGGGACTACCTGGGTGGCATGTTGATCTGCACGGAGGCAGGTGCAGTGATGGCGGAGGCACAGGGGAGGGAGCTGCTCACCCTCGAGCACACCGACCGGCGGACCCCCCTGGCGGCCGCCACACCTGCTCTGCTCGACGAGTTGCGCACGGCCATCACTCGCTGATCCGGCGAGCACCCGGCGGGTGGCCCGCAGGGTGCGTGGCCACCGGCCCATCCACCCGAGGTGCGGCAGCAGCTGAAATGATCGTTGAGTACGTGGCAACGGCGGCTGATGGAGGATGAGCGGTGCGGTCACGAGAGTCCATTGCACGCTGGCGTGGCGCGGGTCTTGGCGTTGTCGTCTTGATCGCCGTCGTCGTGGTGGCCGTGTTCCCCCGGTCGTCGAACGCGGCCTACCCACCTGGGTGGAACATCGTCACGACCCCACCGGGAAGCGCGTCGGGTAGCAATGTCCTCCTCGGCTCCGCCTGCCCCAACGCGTGGCAGTGCTGGGCGGTCGGCGCCACGATCACCAACGGTCAAGGAGCCGAACCACTCGTCGAGGAGTGGGACGGCACATCGTGGGCGGTCGCCCCGAACCCTGCACCCCCGGCCGGAGTGGGCTACGCGCTGCTGTCGGTCCACTGCCTGACTGGCTCTGACTGCTGGGCGGTGGGCGCCGTCCTCGGGGGAGCCCAGAACAATCCCATCGGCACCCTTACCGAGACCTGGAACGGAACCGCGTGGACGGTGATACCCAGTCCGACCCCCGCCGGCGCGGTGGGGGCGGTTCTCGAAGGGGTGAGTTGCGCCTCCTCGTCCGACTGCTGGGCAGTGGGATTCACCGCCGACGCCAACGGGAACGCGCTCGCCATGCTGACCGAGTACTGGAACGGTTCGGCCTGGTCGATCGTGGCCGGCGCACCCTCCGGGCAGTCCTACGATCAGCTCAATTCCGTTACCTGTACCAGCCAATCGAACTGCTGGGCAGTGGGCAGTGCCGGCGCCGTGCAGCAGAATCCGGGCTTCCTTCCCATCTACCCGGCGGCGGCCGGGAACCAGGGCCTCATCGAGCACTGGGACGGGACCATCTGGTCAGTAGTGCCGAGCGTCAGCGCTCCATCGCCCAACGGGGGCTACCTGACCGCAGTCACCTGTGTCTCGAGCTCGGATTGTTGGGCCTCGGGGTCGATCACCGACAGCACCGGGGCGGCTTCTAGCACGCTGATGGAGAATTGGAACGGATCGGGATGGTCGACGGTCCCGAGCGCCAACCCGCCGGGCCAGCCCGGAGACATCCTCAGTGGCGTGACCTGTCTCGACGCCGACCGCTGTTGGGCGGTCGGCGCATCCGGCGCCAACACCGGTGGCGGTGGCGGCGGGCCTCAGTTCCTTTCCTTCATCGAAGCGTGGGATGGAGTGAGCTGGAGCATCCAGCCCAGCCCGAACGTGACAGCAAGCAGTCTGCTCGGTTCGGTGGCCTGTGTCCGAGGGGACTCGTGCTGGACGGTCGGCGCCGCGGTGACCACCGCCCCGGACAACAACGGGGCGTACCAGACCATGATCGAGCAGATGGTACTGCCGCCGTCATCCAATCAGGGTTTGTTGATGGCCGCCCGTGACGGAGGGATCTTCGCCTTCGGCGATGCCGGGTTCCACGGATCGATGGGTGGTCAACGCCTCAACCAACCGGTGGTGGGGATGGCTGCCACCCCTGACGGCGGCGGGTATTGGGAAGTGGCGTCGGACGGCGGGATCTTCGCCTTCGGCGACGCCGCGTTTTTCGGGTCGATGGGAAGCCAGCACCTCAACCAGCCGGTGGTGGGGATGGCTGCCACCCCTGACGGCGGCGGGTATTGGGAAGTGGCGTCGGACGGCGGGATCTTCGCCTTCGGCGACGCCGCGTTCTACGGGTCGATGGGAAGCCAGCACCTCAACCAGCCGGTGGTGGGGATGGCTACCACCCCTGACGGCGGCGGGTACTGGGAGGTGGCGTCGGACGGCGGGATCTTCGCCTTCGGCGATGCAGGCTTCTACGGGTCGATGGGCGGCAGTCCGCTCGGCCGCCCGATCAGCGGATTGGCGGCGACCCCGAACGGGGATGGGTACTGGATGGTGGCGGCGGATGGAGGTGTCTTCGCCTTCGGCAACGCCGGCTATTTCGGGTCGGTGCCCGCACAGGGTGTCGCCGACCCGAAGCCGGTGGTCGGCATCAGCCCGGTCCCTGACGGTCGGGGCTACTGGTTGACCGGATCGAACGGGTCGCTCTACCACTATGGCAACGCCATCTTCCTCGGCTCGCTTGGCGGTCTCACCTTGGCCCAGCCGATCGTCGGCGCTTCTTCCTCGTGACCTGAAGCTCCTCGACGCAGGGCGGGACGGTTTCGATTTCTCCGCCCCCGTCGTGTGAGCTGCCTAGGCACCCGATGACGGAGTCGGGAGCTGAATCGCCGGCCGGGCTGCCCTGATCTCGACAATCAAAGGGTCGTACCCGACCGGGGGAGCGCTACCCTGAGTCGGTCCACTCGCAGTGGGCAAGGGCGTTTAGCTCAGTTGGTTAGAGCAGCTGGCTTACAACCAGCAGGTCATCGGTTCGAGTCCGGTAGCGCCCACGACCTGCGAGTGGGAGAGAGGCCAAGGGCAACCGGCGGCGCAAAACCGCACCACGGCAAGGGACGAGGGCGGACACACCTGGAAACGGAGAGGGGGAAAGGGGACAAAGCACTTGCGACTAGTTGGCAATAAAACTGACTAATGGGAAGGTATGACGCATCAGGATACCGATCGGGACGACTGACCGGTTCATTTAACTTTCAGCCTGCTCATCACCATCATCATCCAGCCGAAACCTGGGTAACTGATCCTTCAGCCGAGACTGCATCATGTCCCGTGCATTCTCAATCGGCTTGGCAGGAACGTCACAGAAGTCCGTCTCATTTGCTCAATTTCGGTGCGCCTTGGGTTTCCTTTTCTTTACCGTACCAATGGCTCTTGTAGTACTGAATCTCGGAGAGCTTGTAGTACGACCTGGAAGCTCTTGTCTGTATCCGGAAAACTCTGGACCAAGGAACGATCATCGAACAACAACGTCAATCCATGCGTACCAGGTCCGTGACATCCGGCAATGTTGACAATGGAATCACTTACCCCTGCGTGACGGTTGATGCAGTTCGGAATGGACGTGATCATGAGGTAATCAGTGGTCTGAACGTCAATCCCAACCGTGCGGATCAAACCTAACTTCAGGTGTGAAGGTTTGTTCGGAGCCCCCCAACGATCGACCAGGCACGTGGCCGGCACACTTCTTTCCATGCTCGTCGGTACGAGGCTGTTGACCCTCATGAACCTCGAACGTGTACTTGAGATCGTAAGGTAATGGCGTTGGTCCTTTTCCATCACCGACAATGCGTCAGCCAACCCTCCAGGTCCATCGTCCTGATGAGCGGGTCCGCCGACATTTATCACATTCTTGTTGAGAGGGGTTTCCGGGCTACTCGCCAATTTCTTCTTGATCTCTTTCTTCTTCATGCTCGCAGATGCGAGTAGATCAAGTATCAGGTCGTTCCAGTCATGGTGTTTTACATCAGGAGCATCAGGCGGACCGCATTCGTTCATGAAGGATGTGGCCTGGGGTTGGGAGCGCAGTGCAAGCGCCAGAGCATTTGCGCGAAGGCGTCTTCCTTCCGAGTGTCTCCCCGCCGTTTCTTTTCCATTCGACCGTGGGCTCTTCTTAAAGGCTCTTCGTCATTTTTAGGAACAGTTCCGCTAGGAGCACATACTCCTCAGTGGTAACGATAGAAGCGATAGGATGACCTACAGGTGACAGCTCGGTTCCCATTCAATTCCTCTCCGCCACGGAACTAGTTGACCACGGACTCTAACTCTGAGGATTCAAATACTAGGCCAGTCGGATCCACGAGGCCCCGGTGGCGCCACCGGAGACGGAGGGCAACAGCCCTGAAACAGGGAGCTAAGTAGTAATCAGAGGCGAACTGACTGTCGAACTTGTCCTTCCATGTAGGTGGATACCGGATAAGAGTTCAACATCCGCCTACGATTGTCGGAGCACGGATGTGAGGCACTCGGCTGAGGCCGCAGACACCGTTGCGAACAGACCTCAGGAGCAATACCGTGCGGCTGCGAAGGAGACAAGTGACGGACCTGGAGATTCACAAAACCTCGGAAGTATTCGGAATCCAGAGGGACATTCCCGAGAACTACGTCACCCGCAAGAATGTCGACTGACATTTTTGTTGAGAGCCTCACTGAGTCTAAGCACATCGTTGTTTACGGAAGCTCCAAACAGGGAAAGACGTCACTCCGTAAATACAATCTCAATCCCGATGAATATATAACCATCGTGTGCTCGAACACCACGACACTTGCGCAACTGCAGGGATCAATGCTCAAGGAGGCCGGCTATACGGTCGAGCTCATAGCTTCACTAGAACAATCTCTGGAGAGTCCAAAATCAATGCGCAGATCAAGGCTGGACTGAATGTTGGATTCGCACAGCTGGGTTCTGATGTTGGCACTGAGACGACAGATGCAGACACTACGCAGGTCGCCGAGATTTCACTTGAACTAGATCCATCAGATACGAATGACATCGTCCGTGCACTTCGTGAGATTAGCTTCGAGTAAATTCATAGTGGTTGAAGATTTCCATTCATCCACCAGTCAAGACACAAGAGGAGTTCTCATTTGCTCTAAAGGCGTACCACGAGAATAGTTCGCTAACTTTCATAATTGTTGGAGTGTGGCTCGACGAGAATCGACTTGTTCAGTACAACGGCGACCTAACCGGGCGGGTCTTAGCAATCGACGCGGACTCTTGGTCCCCGGAGCAACTCTCCGAAGTCATCGATAAGGGAGAGAGGCTCCTGAACATAGGCATCGCCGAAGGTGCCAGACAGGCCGTTATTACAGGATGCTTCGAAAATGTCTACATCGTTCAAGCCGCTTGTTGCCAGATTTGCGAAGATGCCGGCGTCCTTCAAACTCAAGTTGAAATGAGGACGATTGGAAATGATGCAGATGTGACCAGCATTGTCCGAGACATTGTTGACGAACAGTCGGCTCGATATGAAGCATTCTTATCCGTCCTGTCTGAAGGATTCCAGGAGTCCAAGCTCGAAATGTACCGGTGGCTTCTTCTCCCGATTCTCACAGCATCATCCTCACAGCTTGAGGACGGACTGAGTTGGTCAACGGTAAGACGGGCTCATCGATGACAACCATCCGAGTGCTCCGATCAACGCCGGAAGTCTTATTCAGGCATTGAAGTATGTATCCTCACTTCAAACCACAAAGAAAATCAATCCGATTGTCGTTGACTACGACCAGACCAAGCGTCGTCTGAACGTGGTGGATCGAGGCTTCTTGATTTGGCTGAACTACGGAGACCGAGAGACCGTGCGAGATACTGCGGGACTCCCGGCGAAGCCACAGATCCAAGAGCAGTCCTCACTTGGAACACCGGGGCAGCAGTAGACGCTGACGTCTATCGCCACGACCTCGACCATGATTCGATTCGCCTACCGCCGCTCTCTCATCGACCTTGATAAATTGGTAATCGCCCACCACTCGATCTCATTAGCCAATCGGACGCCGTCCATGTCTCTGGATCCGTGAAGTGAACCTTTCGGAGCACCCTGAGTGCAGTGAGATCCTCAAGGTGTCTGCGTACCGAAGTCGCCGGCAGGTCGCATCGGGCCGCAATCGTGGCGGTGCTCATATCTCGGTGTTCGTCGATCGCCAAGTTGAGCACCCTGCGCCGCAATGGGTGCATGCCGTCCAGGACGATCTGCGCCAGTAGTTGCCACGTGTCTTCTTCGGGGACACCGATAACCCGCATGCCCGCTAGGAGCTGGCCGAGTTGGGCAAGCATCCTTCCGATTCCCTCTGGGATCGGTACTCGTTCGATCTGATCGCCTTTATGTCGGTCCCTAATGATGGGCGATCGGCATCGAGCGCCGATACCAGCGAGGACGTTGAGACGGTTGCGATCCTGTTCAGACGGTTCTGGGGGGTCTTCGGGAAAGTTGCATCCGGCAAAGAACTCATCGACAATTCGTGCCCGTGCCGCACGGCTCTCACGCTGTAGGTGAAGAGCGTCGAGGACCATGCGTCCCGTCGCAAAGGTGTCATCGGCGGTCGGTTCTGGCAGACGATAACGGATGAAGCGTTCCCCGAGTTGCCCAAGGTCATAGTCGTCAATCATCTCGGTCACTGCTGCGATCAGACCGAGATGCCCTTCCCACTTTCGCTCGCCGCCTTTGTTGCCGAGCCGACGAGTGTAGGACCCGTCGTAGAGCTCTCGCAGGCATCCGAGCACCCCATCCCGGTCCGACTTGTGCTTCGACAAGATGGTGGCAGGTCCTTGAAAGCCAGAAGTCCTGTGTCGCCAATCTGGACTAGGAGACCTGGGGTTCCGTCAGTGGATCCCGAGATCAGGCCGGCCTCACTAAATGTTGAGACAGCGTGATATTCGGGTAGGCGATCGAGGGCGTTGATTGTCTCTGACTTGCCCGACGAAGAGGCACCCACTAGGAGAGTCCACACCGGATCACCGGGCAGTCGGTTAGCAGCAGCGGTGGCAAGGGTGACATAGATGACTCCGGGGTCGGGCAGCCACAGGTGCCGACGGAATTCCTCCACGCGCAGACCAGGTCCGGATCAGTCGCCTTCCGCCTTCTGGTCATGTCGTACCGTCTGAGCAAGTCCGACAGATCCCACGCTTCGCCGCCGCCCCGAGCAGCTCGGCACTGCACCCGGGACATCTCGGGAACTCGGGCATACCGTCAACCGCGGCTGGAGCCGTCTCGGCCGACGAATCGCTCGTCTTGTAGACCTTCCGCCGGAGCCGTGAGGCATGGTTTCGATGGGCGGGTGAGCAGTAGCGGGCATTGGGGCGAACGACCGTCCGCTCACAGTTGTCGAGCAGGCATAGGCGGACGGCACTCTCGGGGACGTCGATACACTGCAGGACCCGTGCAATGGTGACTGCGCCAGGAGGACGGCCGGCCTTGATTTTTTGAGTCGTGCTCCTCGGTACGCCGTAGCGGCAGGAGAATGCAGACACCCCCAGCCGAGTAATCTCAGCCACGACGAACGATGAGGCGTCGATCTCGTGAAAGGTCCTGCGGCGGCTCGCCAGATCGGCCAGTCCATCGCTCTCGGCGTCGATCACGCCCGAAACTCGACCGAGCATTCGAACGAGATTCGGATCGACCACGATCTCGTCAAGGTGAATCGATCGTGGCGGCCTTGTCCACTCGATGCCACGGTTGTCGAGGGTGTCGAGTAGCACTGCCTCGTGGTTCGTGGGATCGGTCGTCACCCGAACGGGATTCCCGCCAGTCCGGTCGACGAAGTGAAGCCGCACCTCCCAGTCCGAGAGATCACCTCCGGGATCGAGGGCGACCGGTGCACTGATGCGCCCAGCCTTCGTCCGACTGACCGTGGCCTCGATATATCGAGTGCCCGGCCGTGGAGCAAGGCAGTCAGGCAGGAGCTTGGCCATCTCTGGCGTCTTGACCACGAGCCGGCGAAGAGCAGGGAACGGAAGAACATCAGGTCGAATCCCACGGCGGGGCAAGGCGAACCGCTGCAGGATCCTCCCGGCGGGCAAGGGTCAGGGCGATTTCACGGCTGGCGACATCTCGGGACCACACCCGATGCCCATCGGGAGCCCGACCAGGCATGGTCGGCGGATCCGCAAAGAACCCGCCGAGGGCGACCTCGGCGTGGCCGATCAGTGATGGTCCATCGGGGGACACTTCGAACCCGGCACGGCGCTTGGGTCCGAAGATGACGGCCCAGGGGGGCACTAACTCCGTCCCATGATCGACTTTCCAAACCGGCCAGCCCGGAGCCGGCGACAGCCGCTCGAAGGCTGCGACGACCTCAGCGACCACTTGTCTCGACACCCTCGGAACCTTGGCCCGATCGGGCAGATCGACCTGGTTACCTCCGGTGATGATGGGAACGATTGAGCTGTCGGTATCCCGATAGGCGACGATCCCGCCCCTGTCGGCCATCAGGCGGTCGAAGAGTCCCAGGATCAAGTGTGAGCCGGCCGTCACCGACGAGGCCAGCGGAAGGAAGTTGAACGGCCCCGGGACTTCTGTCGGCACCCACTCGCCGCTGATCTTCCGCCGCTGCTCGTCGAACCGGGCCGGATTGCCGAAAACGAGACTGTTCACAGCCACCCGGAGCTGTGCTGCTTCCGTCAGGTTCCCACCGATTTTCAGGGCACTACGGTGGCGCACCAGGGCCAGCACCGGGTCGTCGTCGATGTCGAGGCTGAGACCCCGTAGCAGCGGGACGGTTCTGCGCAGCCCCTCTTGGCGCCCGACGGGGAGGTAGCTGGTCGCCAACTCGAAGTGCGGCACCCGACGGGACCTTACCGAGGCGGACAGTAGTTCCAGCGCCGTAAAGCAGAAAGGTCGGCTCGGCGAATGCAGCGACAAGAACTCCAATCTCCCGTCGGGGCGCCGTTGGTCCTCGATCTCTACCGGAAAGGGCTCCCCATCGGGTCTGACACCCTCGACCAAGGTGAGGCCGAATCGCCTCCAGACGGCTTGGTCGAAGAGAAGCGTTGGATCGTCGACCGCCCACCCGCACAGTTGCAGCAACTCCTCAGTCACCACTTCTCGGCGCAGCTCTTCGGCACACACGAGGTACCACCAGTCGATTAGGTGGGCTACCAGCGGGTAACAGCTCGACACATCGAGGGAGACCGCCTCAAAAGGGACGCCGAGTAGGCGTTCGTCGGCGCTGGTCCATCCGCCGTGGAAGGTCTCGGCCCATGCCCTGTGCTCGCGGTCCGAGAGTGAAATTTCTCCAAGGGTGCTTTCACTCCAGCCCGAGTGAGGATGCCAGTGGCGATCGTTCCCGGTGACCGTGTGTGGGCGAGGTCCAATCGACCACGACGCTGTGCACGGTCGGTCGGACTCGTGAACCAGGCGGACGCCTCGTCATCGAGACGGATCGCTAGCTCGTGGATCGAGAGTGCTGCCTCCGCCAGCCGGGCAGCTCCCGGTGCGTCACGGGTCACTGACACCGGCAGGACGGTTGGGTCCAAGCCGAAGTTGACCCGGTGTTCGGAAAAGCTGGCGCTGCGGTCGCCATCGAGGACATGGCTCAAAGAAGAAACTGTCGAGGAATGCTCCCCGCCAAAGGCGTCCTCCGACCCATTTGCCGTGGGGAGCTGTGCAGGGGGCGAACTCGACCTGCCAACCGACCCGGTGAGCCTTCATCCAAAGTGGGGGACGGTGCGGGGATCTCCGCCTCCATCGTCCGTGATCGTGCCTCGTTCCCCAACCGGGAAGCCACACTTCCCAGCCGTCGACATTGCGTCCGGTGCGACCCCCACTGTGCTCAGCAACGAGCCCGAAGAATCGCCCGAGGTCAGCACCGATGCACCATCCCGCCCCGGAGTAGGCAACCTTGGCGAATCGGCCATGTCGAGGATCACAGAACTCCGAAAGTGTCACCAGCGACCAGATGCGGAAACCGGCGGTGGTCCCTATCGGGTGCTCCCCTGCCCACTGGGCGATCGAGGCGGCAATGGCCGGATCGTGGTCGTCCGGCGAGATGATCCCGCCCCCTCGGATCGACCGCCCGACTACATCGAGGTAGGCCCCGAGTCCGAACTCCTCTGGTTCGACTCCGAGAGCACCAGCAGCAACCACCACCAGGCCGATCCGGTCCCCGAGTCTGGCCGCATACATCGGCAGAGACCGGGGGGCCTTCCACCCATCGAGACCAGGCCATCCCCGCACGTGGACAAGACGGCGGGTCACGGTCTGCCCTCTAGCCGATCGGCGATCCGATGCAGGATCACGCCCAACTGGCGAACCACGAACGCTGGTAGCGGGATTACATCACTTTCTTTGTGCTCTCCGAGTCGGATGAGGTGGTGAGCGATACGACGGAGGCGCAGGACGTCCGGATCGCCATCCACGCCGTCCGAAAACGACGGATCCCACGATTGATGTTCGAGCCGGTGTTGCTCTGCAATCAGGGGACTGACCAACTCCGGGTCGAGGTAGTCCCCATTCGCATCTCGGCCAGTCCAATGGTGGAGGTGATCCCCGGAGCGCCCGGTGAAAGAGCACGACCAGTCGCTCGCCCGCATCAGGTAACCCGTCCAGACTCGTAGACAAAGACCTCATGATCGCTCGCTCGCAGGTTCTCCAAAATGGCCAACACGGCATCGGGATCGGCGAGGAACCTGAAGCCGGCGATCGGTCGCCACGTCTGGATCCGACGCTGGAAGCTGGCACCGGTGATCCGACCGGTGTCGAGTTGTTGGACGTAGTGGTCGTACCTGCCTGCCCGTCGGAGGTCCGTTCGATTCAGTCCCTCCAGAATGACAAACCTCGGAGGACCCTCGACCATCAAGGAGATCTTGGGCGCCCTGTCTTTCGAGGAGGGATGGCCGAGCGCTTGACGAGCGGTAAGGTCGGGACGGCTCTCCCGTCGTCGGAGATAGGTAATCCGGTCGACGGCTTGGCGCTCAGCTGTCCCGGGACGGGTTGTGCCTCTGGTCAGTTCCCCTCGACGTGCACGTTCAAGAAGGGCCGGCTCGTGTTCACGCCGGGCCGGCAACGGTCCCCGAATCTAGGCCCATGTCGTCAGAAGGGACCCGAACGGGGGCTAGAACCCGAATCGGGTCCCTTCTGACGTCAAGAACCCGTGCCTTGATCTCCGGGGCGAGGTCTCGGTGAAGTCGGTCTCCGACGTAGTCAGGCAGTGCTTCACGGAGCACCCTGGCAGCGACTTGTCCCGGGGTCTCGTAGGTCCGGGAACCCTCTGCATACAGCGCTTCGAGGACTGGTTCTGAGATGGAAATGCTAAGTCGTCGGGACCGCATATGTTGATCCTGCCAGGGGGGATCTCTCGATTGACTCGAGTTCAGTCGGTTCTCACGTTCTGGTTGTTTGGTCGATTCTCACGTACTGGTAAACTTTCCCTATGGAACCGACCGAGGACGACGCCCGCGTCGCCCGGCTCGCCACCGCCTTGCTCGTCGATCGTGGCCACCCGGATCTGTCGGTGAGCCCTCTGCAGTTGGTGCGCTGGCGGAAGGTGGATGCCATCCCAGTTGCTGGTTCCCGTAGAGGTGGCCGGGGCCAGCGTGCTCGCTACCTTCCGACAGCACCCGCTGCGGCCGCTGAACTGGCTCTGGCCTTGGACGTTGACCGCAACCTCGACCGAGCGATCCTTGGTGCTTTCGGTGCGGGCGCACCGATTCCTGCAGAAGGGGTCCGAGCTGCGGCCGAGCACTGTTTTCGGGAGATGGAGAACGTGGCCCGGAGGTCTCGGGGTCACCAGGCCTTCCGACGCTCCGACATTCCTCGGCGGCACCGGGTGCCGGTGGCGGGAACTCGAACGGCCGACGCCTCACTGCAAAGTGATGCCGTGTTGTCTCTTCTAATGGACGAGGTCCCGCTGTCCGGAGACACCGGACCGAGCTTCGCTTTAGATGCGGTGGCCCCCGAAGTTCCCGAACTCTTGTCTCGTGACACCATGCGCCGATTCGAGTTCGTTGTGAAAAGGTTGTCGCTCGCTGCAATACGCAGATACGTCCGGATCGTCAGCGTCGACCGGTGGCAGGAGGCCTGTGGATGGATGGGCGACGTTCTCGACTACGCACAGGCAGCGAGCGCGCTCGACTGAGGCGACGGGCTCCGACCCTTCCCAAGTTCCCGCTCCGATCGCACCGTTGATCCCAATGGTGAGAGTGCTCGACACCAACGAGTTCACAGCCAAGACCGCACCGGGCTTTCGGATGGCGATCCTCGGGCTGGTGGCATCGATGCTTACGTCGACCCGAAGGCGTGCCGGCATCGCCCGGGAGTCGGTGGCAACCTGTGTCGCCGAGACACCGAAGCTGCGAGCGATGGCCAACCTGGTGCAGTCTCTGCCGGAGGATCTGCGGCCGACCATCGATCCGACGCACGGTCTCGTCTTCCTCGCTCGACTTCCCGATGTGGATCGGGTGCGAGCGATGACGCTCACCCGCCAGTGGTTGGCAAACCATCCCGACCAGGACCGGGCGATCACGGGTCCCAGCTCGAAAGTGATCGCCGGCTCGACGTAGTCCTACATCCAACAGATAGTGCCCGGGCGCCGACTGGCATCGGCCCCGGGCGTGGCCAGTACCTATGAAGGAGGCACTGACATGGCGCACGTTAATCGTGACCATCCCGCAGTTCCCATCTCAAGCATTCCTATTCGCAACCAATCGACAGAGCCGTCGGTCATCTTCGAATCGACTCCGCTCACTCCGGCGGACGTGGCTGACAGCGCGGTCTCGATTGCCGTTGCTTTTGCCCGAGACAGCTCAAGCACCGGCATCTGCGTCGCCGATGGGATGGGCCTTCGACTCTCCGTCGACCATGGTGCCCTCGTCGTCGAAGACGGGATCGGTGACCATCGTCGGCTCCGGCGATTCGAACGAGCGACTCATGGACTCCGGCGGCTTGTCGTTCTCGGGACGAGCGGCAACCTCTCCCTCGGTGCACTGCACTGGTGCCGGCGACTCGGGATCGGGGTGGTCGTCTTGGCCCCCGACGGAGGTGCTGTGCTGGCATCCACCCCACGAGCAAGCGATGACGCTCGACTCCGGCGGATCCAAGCTCTTGCCCCGGGACAAGGGGTCGGGCTCGACATAGCACGCTGGATCATTGCTGCGAAGCTCACCGGACAGGCCACGATTCTGGCCCAGCGATTTGGTGCCGATGATGCTGCCGGGACAGTGGCAGATCTGGTGGGCGCTCTCGACTTTGCGGACGACGTTGATGAGGTTCGACAGCTGGAGGCGAGTGCAGCAGCTCTCTATTTCGGTGCTTGGACCGGCCGAGACGAATGCCTGCCTCGATTCGCAACGAAGGATCTCCGACGTATCCCACCGCATTGGTCCCGGTACGAAGGCCGACGGTCGGTGCTGGCTTCGGGCAATTCCAATCGCAAAGCGGAGCGTCCGACGAATGCCATCTTGAACTATCTCTATGCCCTTATTGAGGTGGAAGCTGTCATGGCCTGCCACGTGGTCGGTTTGGATCCCGGACTTGGCATTATCCACAGCGACACCGAGGCCGGCACTCTCTGGCTCTCGACCTGATCGAACCGGTGCGTCCGGCAGTGGAGGAGTTTGTACTTAAGTTATTGGAGCAGCGGACATTTCGGAAGGTCGAGTTCGCCGAGACTCCTGAGGGTCACGCTCGACTCCGGGCGCCTCTAACGCACGAGCTGGCCGAGACCCTGCCTCTATGGGCGAATCTGGTTGCACCCATTGCCGAGAGGCTGGCACACGACCTCGGAAAAGTCATGACCGGGAAGTACCAGCCAGCCACCCCGCTCACCCGGGGTCGAGCACGTAAAGCTGCTGCGGTCGTGAAGGCTCGCAAAACGGTGGCTCGTGCTGCGGCATCGACGCCCAGCTCGATCCAGCGACCTGCTGGACAAATA
This sequence comes from uncultured Acidimicrobiaceae bacterium, assembly GCA_963774885.1. Classification (GTDB taxonomy): domain Bacteria; phylum Actinomycetota; class Acidimicrobiia; order Acidimicrobiales; family RAAP-2; genus Bog-756. Next base: position 1,140,748 of record CAVZGQ010000001.1, on the reverse strand, counting down.
GGACCGACCCTATGGAGCTGTCCCGATTGCGGTGGTCCCGTAACCAATCCTCGCCACGTGCGATGCGAAGTCTGCATCGATGGCGATCCTCGCCAGACTGCAGAGATCCGTGGCCGACGAGGGGCTGCGATTGCTGCAAGAAAACGGGCGCTGAGGGAATGGGATCAGGCCCATCCTGACGTCGATTACGACCCAGATCTATTTCGTCGGAGAGATTCTGCCCGGGTTGGCTGGCGTGAAGCTGGCAACGATTGTGGATGCCATTGGCTGCTCAAAGTCGTTCGCCTCCACCATTCGCGCCGGCAGACAGATACCACACGTGTCGACATGGGGAGCACTGGCCCAGATTGCTGATCTAAGACAGCCCCATGGTGAAAAGGGGGATCTTGCCACTGGCGACGTCATCAGTACGATGCCAGCCTGCCTTGATCCGGGCTGGATCCGATTCATTGCGTCCGAGCACCATCCCACTCAGAATCGTTGCTCCAGATCTACAATCGACGAGGATGGCCAATCTCTTCGTGACGACCAAGGACATTGCTGTGGAGCTTGGTTACACGTGCCAGCGTGTCGACACAATCATCAGGCGGGCCACAGACTTTCCTCCTCCCGATGCGGTAGTGGGCAACGGAATACGACTCTGGAAAAGGAACGAGGCACTCAGGTGGTTTGCCAAGCACCCCAGGCGCCCGTATCGGAAATTGGGTGACAAACAAGTCGCGTCAAATAGTCACGGCCCTGCAGCAGGATCGACAACATGAGCGATGACATCTCGGCCGCTCACGTACCCCCCCGGCCCAAACGGATTCGGGCGTTACGTGATGCCGCACTGGATACCGGGTACGTCTCGCTGGGCAGTAGACGCACGGCATCGCCGCATGAATTCTACCGCTACCCGGCTCGATTTTCGCCGCCTTTTGCTCGCGCGGCCATCGAGGCGTTCACTCGGCGGGGTGACCTTGTGCTCGATCCATTCGTCGGCGGTGGTACGACGGCTGTAGAAGCGCGCCTTGCTGGCCGTCTCGGGTTGGGCTCCGACCTCAACCCATTGGCAGTCCTTGTTAGCCAGGTGAAGACACGCCCTCGTTCACGGTCAGAACTCGATGACGTTTCTAGATGGGTGACACGGCTGCCGGCGGTACTCTCAGTCAGAGGGCGTACCGCTCGGGATGAATGGAGCAATTTAAACTATTTCCGGAACATTGACGCCCCTGAGCTTTCCGGGGTTCGCAATGCCCTCATCCGGGCACGTCAGTCGCTCGATTCGATCTACTGGCCCGCTGGAGAGTCTTTCGCCAGGTGCGTGCTGTTGCGTGCCGGACAGTGGGCACTTGATATGCGAATCGAAACTCCAACACGAAACGAATTTCGGGACAAACTGATCGATATGGCTGAGGCCATGGTCGAAGTCGCTCACCAGTATCGACGCGACGTGCGCAGTCGCTGATGCTGGCTGCGACACCAGAGGGTTTCGGAGGACAACCATCATCAAGCAGGCGGTTCCAGGTCTAGCTGATCGACTTAAGGGTCGCCTTCCGACCCCAAAGTTGATTCTGACCTCGCCGCCCTACCCAGGTGTGTACGTCAACTATCACCGGTGGAAGGTGCTTGGGAGGCGAGAGACACCCGCCCCGTTCTGGCTCGCAAACGAACTAGACGGGAACGGAATGAGCCATTACACGATGGCGGCTCGCTCGGATAGTTCCCTCGACAGTTACTTCTCACAGCTCGAAGCGGGATTCAGCGACCTGGCCCGCATCTGTGACCAACGGACGGTCGTTGTCCAGATGGTCGGGTTCCACGACCACGTTGCGGACCTCTCTCGCTATCTCTCGACGATGGAGCGGGCTGGCTTCACCGAGTTCAATATCGCCGAGCTGGGTGAGGGCACCGTCGACGGCCGCCTCTGGCGGGGAGTACCAAACAGGCGCTGGTGGGTTCAGGACGGTACCAAAGGGGTTCACACAGCTCAGGAGGTCGTGCTACTACATAGGAAATCTTAAGATAGTCAAATAGATTGTAAATAGTCATTGACGGATGGCCATCTGGCTCAATATAGTGCTTCGTGTGCAAGATAGTCCGATGCAATCCATCGTAGTGCGTCTTCCTGCCGAAAAGACCAGGAGAGTTACCCGGATAGTCGATCTTCCCGGATCGGCGTACGAGTCCGTCGACGAGTTCATCCGCGTCGCAGTGGAGAACCAACTCACTCTGGAGGGCGAACCACTCAGTCGCACTCGACCGTGAGCAATTCGGTCAACGTACAAGCCGAATCTCCCGTTGGCGAACCCAAGACAGCAGAAGCCCCGCATGGGGCTGCTTCGGTACCTCGGTCCCGCCGGAAGTCGGAGACCGAGGCAGCACCCATCGAACCCGGCGGACTTGACTGGGGCCGTTGATAGCCTCCTTAGGCAGCCGTCTGTTCAAGGTCTAACCCTCCGTGAAGCAGTGTCCACGGCTGGGATGCCGCTCTCGTCATTCACTAATCGGCTTACTCCCCTGCTCGCCGGACCACGGGTACTTGCGAATCTTTCGATCGACGGCATCTCACCAGCGATTGATGCCTATCTCGACGTGACTGCCCGGGCTTCTCGTGTCCTCGGGCGTCGCCTACGGAAAGAAGACGAGGATTCGGGTCGACGAGGTCGTAACCGGCGTTCCACCGCTTGGCCCGTAGGCGACGACGAAAGTAAGTCGCTCATTCGGTATCGCCGCTGTTTCATGTTCATGCCCGACAAGAAGGATGGGTTCGCAGGCCCGCTCTTGAAGTTTGGATTTGTTGCCATCTCAGGTGGCGAGGTGTACCTCACAGAGGCGGGTGCGAGGTTTGCCTCCGCAATGTCACCGGCCATCGACCAGCCAGGCCAGGTCGACCTCTTAAGTCGGGATCATCAGAACATCTTGTCCGAGGCGATCATCCGAATGCCTGGCGAAGTCTTAGAAATCAAGGAGTTTCTTGACGCCATGGAACGCGCCTCAGGCTCACAAGATGAGGTCGACAAGAACCTTGGCGTAGCTCACCCGGGGTGGAGCGAAGCACAGGTGGTTTCGCATCGAGCCGCAATGGTAGGTCGCCTCGAGACCTGGCCGTTATTGACGTCGAGCTGGATCCAAGCGCCGTGATCATTCCCGGTTCGGGTCACACAGCATTCGTGAAGCTTCTATTTTGCCGCATCAGAGACGAACCCGGCTCGGGGGGAGAAAAAGTGAACAATGTAGAGCTTCAAAATCTATGTCTGGCGCTCATGCAAGCCGATACCAACGACCAGGTCGCGTCACTTCTAACCGATGCTGGCTACTGGGATAACCCGGCAGTTTGGAGATACATCGGGGACCACGAGACAATTACTCCCAGGTGGGCAATCAGCAAGCCGAGCCCATCGCTTCGCTGGCAGAGAAGCTGGTAAACAGCATCGACGCTCGACTAATCAACGCCTGCCTTATCTTGGGAATCGACCCAGCCGGGGATGATGCTCCCAAGAGCGTTCGAGGGCGGTCGCCCGCTTCTTTGGCGACGGGAACGAGCGAAATGGGCAGATCGTAAACTGGGAAAAGAAGAAAACCCTGGCAGAGGGTCTCCAAATTACGGTGGCGACGACGGGAAAAAAGCCCGATGCAGGCTCACCATCGATCACCATTGCGGACGGCGGTGAAGGTCAAGAACCCGACGCTCAGCCCGATACGTTCATGTCGATAAACAAGTCCAACAAGTTGCGGATTCCGTTCGTTCAAGGAAAGTACAACATGGGCGGTCTTGGAGCATTGAACTTCTGTGACACAGCCAACAGGTTCCAGCTCATAGTCTCACGCCGCAATCCTGCTCTATTGCCACCAGGGCGCCTCACTCCGATCCCATCAGTGGGGATTCACGGTTGTCCGGCGTGAGGCGCCGATCGGGAACCAGAAGCACGCCTCCTTCACCTACCTGGCACCCGAAGGCGCGAACGATAGGGACGGCGGAGTTCTTGGCGTTCGATGCCGACCAATGGCCGATCTTTCCCGTCGACGACGCTACTGGGCACAACGCCTATTCGAGAGAAAGCCGAATTTGGCTCATTGATCAAACTCTACGAGTACAAGTGGAAGGGCAACAAGAGCACGATCATCCGGACGCGTTGATGGCCTCCTCCAACGCCTCGACCAGGCCCTTCCGGAACTCGCCTTGCCAGTTCGTCTCTACGAATGTCGGGACTATGGGGGGCACACAGGAAGCTTCTCCAACAACTTGACCGGCTTGTCCGTTCGACTTGAGCTGGACCGTGCGGAGAATCTGGACGACACCGTCGAGAATCCGAGGCGGAGCAGCATCGATATTGCAGGGCAACGCATAAAAGTTCGTGTCTTCGTGTTCAAGAAAGGCCGAGCACAAGAAATTACCGGAGAGACAAGAACGCGATTCATTATGGTTGTAAATGGGCAGTCCCATGCCACGTTCTCCAAGGACTTCTTCACCCGAAAGGGTGTCAAGCTCGGTTACTTGGCCGATTCGCTGCTCGTGATTCTTGACTGCTCGGAGCTCTCGGGAATAGTGCGTGACGACTTGTTCATGAACAGTCGGGACCGGGTCCGAGAAACACGACATCTCCGAGCGAATCCTGGATGAGCTTGAGGATCTTTTGAAGAGGGACGATGGCCTGCGTGAGCTACAAAACCGTCGCCGTAAGGAGGAAATGGAGGAACGACTTGCCGACGACCAGCCCTCGCCGATGCATTTAAGGACATCCTCAAGAGCGATCCCACGCTTGAGCGGCTGTTTCTGACTGGCCAATCCATATCGTCTCCCTTTTCGAGGCAAGGATCAGGGGAGGGAACGGGTGGTCGAGTTTGTGGGCAAGAAGCTACCCGTCCTACTGGCGCTTCAAGAACAAGGCTCAGGGTGAGGAGCTTCGCCGGACTGCACATCACGGAAGCAGCCCCCGTGTCGAGTTCGAAACCGATGTTGATAACACCTACTTTGACCGCTCCGACAATCCGGACTTTCACGAAGGTGAATGGCGGGTCTTTCGTAAAGACGCTCGAACCCGCGATGCCAATCCCAGGTTGTCGTCTGGACGGTCCCCGAGAAGGAATCGCAGTTCTTCACATCACGCTGCCAGACGACGCTGCTGTCGGCACGGAGCTGCCACTTGAGCTTGAAGTCGGCGATGACACCATGATTGAGCCGTTCGTGAATCAGATGGTGCTGAGGATCGCCGCCCAGGAGGAGGGGGTGGCTCGGGTGGCAGGGGGCGGTCAAATTCGACCAACCGGGGGCGGGGTGACCGAGGGGGTAATAGCAACCTTGGCTTGCCGGAGGTGATTCGTGTAAGGGAGAGCGAATGGGAAACACATGGATTTTCCGAAATCGACTCACTCCGTGTCATTCGATCACCTGGGGAGGACGATTGGGATCAGTTGGACTTCTTCGTGAATGTCGACAACAAGCATCTCAAGACCACCGAAAAAAATGCTACGAAGGACACGGACCCGGCCCTTCTGGAGTGTCAATTTATGTATGCGAACGTTCTGATTGGTATGGCATTACTGAGCGCTGACAAGAACGGTCAAAGTCGAGAGGGCGCTTCCGGCGATGAGGACGAGGAAGGTACAGGAGTTGAGGATCGAATTCGACGGGTGACGGCAGCTTTGTCTCCCGTGATACTACCAATGGTGGACGTGCTGTCTTCCCTCAGTTTCGAGGATGCAATCTCTCCGGTTAATTCCCCTCCTCCTCAGTTGGCCTCGTGTGCCGCTCGTTTCGGCGCCATCGTGGCTTCGGGCTGTGGTGCGGTTTTGTGCCGCCGGTTGCGGTTGGCCCCTCTCTCCCCACGACCTGCGAGTTTATCCTCCATGGGGTTAGGGTGACGATTCGATCCGGAGGGAGCACCGCTCGCCGGGATGACCGACCCCTCCCAGCGATTCGGTGCTGCGACCTCCGCTCACCTTCGCGGGGGGGAATCCGCTCCGGCTACTGGTTCCGTTCTACGCCCCATAGGTGACCGGCGGGTATCGGACTCGTTACGGCTGCGTGAAATAGGCCCGGGCCGACGAGCAGGGAGTAGATCCTGCTGAGCCAGCCAGACCGTCCCCCACGTTCAGCCCTACCCAAAACCAGGACTCAGTACGCCCCAACCGTCGGAGGCTCCGCTTGCTCGACCTCAGTTCTCATGGCGACTCCGCTCCAGTTCGCGACAGCGTTGTTCCAGCCCATCGATTCTGAAGTGGCAGTGCACCGCAGCCAACCACCCGCACACGCTCACTGCGGCTACTAGCCAGATCACTCCGTCTCCTCCTTAGTGAGAAAAGCAGCGCAGCGAACATGAGGCAGGGCCAGCATGAGCCGCACCCTCCGTCAACAAGAACAGCGGCGGCGCTTCCCACACCCGCCGTTGTAGCAAACAGTCGTATTCGAACCGTGACGGAATGAGTAAATCTGAGTGAACGTTGTGCAATCGCTGTCGACGGGTCGGCTCGAAGCGGGTAGCTATAGATGGGCGCCCGGGCCGCCTGCCTTCACTTCTGCCAAGGGGTGAGCCGCCCGGTCCGGGCGCCTTCATCGGTCGTGCTCTCGATGGGGCCTATTTCCGAGTCTCCCGTCGAGGGCATACTTCAATCGCCGGGTCCGTAGGGACAAGTTGGGGCGTCAGGAGGGGACCCGGCAAACTGGCCGCACATCCTCGAGGTCCTCGATGTGCCCATCGCAGGAGTACACCCGGTAGCGCTTCGGTCCGATCATGGTGCGACCCATCCACTGCACCGGTTCAGGGAAACCGGTAGGTGATCCTTGCGGTAGCCGTCGCCTCGACTCACGAACCTCCAACAGACGCCGGGGTCAACCCGTGCGGCGTTGGCGTAGTGGTCGGCCACATCGCCACGGTAGGGCGTGGACGTGACAGTTCCTCGGTTGGAATACCCTTCGGGGGTGCCTAAGCAGCGACGGCAGTCCTACAACAGACCGGTGGAGATCTGGTTCGGCGGCGTGAAGCTCGTGGACGCCAACGTCCGGCTCTCTGGCTATTTTGACGGCATCTCTGCCACCGACGTTGAGGACGACCCCGTGGAAGGTCTGTCCTCATGGGAAGCCATGCTGGACATACCGAACAGTTTCGATCTGAGGGCCCTCGTCGGCGAAGAGCTCGAGATGAGGTTCCGTGACGGTCGGGTGGGCCAGGCTGTGCTGATAGACACCAGCGGTCGACTCGAGGGTCTCGGTGACATTCCCTTCGACTAACAGCTCACAAACCGCCAGCAGGCGCCGGGGTCAACCGGGGCGGCGTTGGCGTAGTGCTCTACGGAGCCAGGGTAGGCGCTGAGCCAGTTTGCGGGGATATTGTGGCAACCGTGGAGGAGCCAGCCGTGAGGGCATACGAGTGGGCCTGCGGCACATGGAACTGTGGCGGCGTCATTCGGACGCCGAAAGCTCGACCCGTCGACGACGAGCTTGTTCGATGCCAACCGAGGGAGGGCAGGGATTACGGGTCAAGCTGTCACTCCGAGCAGCGGTTCGATGCGGGCCTCGAGCAGTTCATGGTCTGCCTCCCGCCAATAGAGTCAGACACGGTTGAGTACGGGGAATTGCCCTACTGACCGGCTACGGCCGCCTCGCTCCGGACCGCCCGCAAGGGGGGAGCCCGTGGAGACCTGATAGTCGTGCGGTTTTCGCTTTGCTATTGGAGGGGAAAGTTCGCGACGACGAGGGCAGCAGACCGCCCCATAACACGCGGTTCGACGTTGATCGCGAGTGTTTCCGACCGCCAGCGATGCATCAGTCCTGAACGGGGCACCTGTGGGCGTGTGGAAACGTGTCGGGATATCGTGGCTGGAGCCACGCAAACAAGGGAGGGCACATGCCGAAGTATCTGGTTGAGGTGAAGTACAGCCTCGACGGGGCCAAGGGCCTCACAGCCGAGGGTGGTTCGTCCCGGGTCGCCGCCTCGAAAACGCTGATCGAGAGCCTGGGTGGGAGCCTCGAAACCTTCTATTTCGCATTCGGTGAGGTCGACGCATACATCATCGCCGATATGCCCGACAACGTCTCGGCCGCGGCAGCCGCCCTGGCAGCGAGAGCCTCAGGTGGAGTCTTGTCGCGGATGGTCGTGCTCCTGACGCCGGACGAGATCGATGCCGCCACAGAGAAGCAGGGGAACTACCGCGCTCCAGGGGCTTGAGTCGCGCAATAACGGGTCCGACTGGATCATGGCTTCACCTTGTTGAAACACTGTCGACGCCGGACACCTCGAAATCGGTCCCAGCATTCAAGAGTGTGACCGATCAATGAATTTGCGGTACCTGCAACGCCCAACTGTATGAACCGCTGAAGTGCGCTCAGCAGTGTAAGCGCAGGGCGACAGAGAGGACTGGACCATGTCAGAGGAAATCAAGCCGATCGAAGTCTCACGGAGAATCGAAGCGGCGGCAGCCACCATCTTTGAAATCCTGGCGAACCCGCAACGTCACATGGATTTCGACGGGTCCGACATGCTCCGGGGAGCCGTGCTCGACCGTCCCATCTCCGACGTGGGCGACACCTTCACCATGAAGATGCATCGGCTCGGAGACGACTACCTCATGCTCAACTACGTGGTGGAGTTCGAGCCAGATCGGCGCATCTTTTGGGAGCCTGCTCCCGGAGACCCATCTCGGGCTGAGGGTGATGATCCATCCAAGGTCGGCATTCCTGCGGGCTACCGCTGGGGCTACATCCTCATTCCCGACGGTGACCATGCAACCGTCGTCAGAGAGGTATTTGACTTTGGCACCGTGACGGAGGAGATCCGCCAATCCATGTTGCGCGATGGCGGGGCGTGGATCAACGGGAACAACTCGGTGCCCGAGTCCATGACGGCCAGCCTGGAGAGGCTGGAGAAGATCAGCTACTACGTAGGACCTCTGCCGGAGCGTGTTGATGAATCGACCTTTACGACGTTCTGGTACGCAGATCCCCTCCCTCAGTACACCGGGTGTGCGTCACAGTTCGGCACATGCGGGCCCAGTGGCGTCCCGGATGCCGAATCGTTGGAGGCACGTGCCGTGGACCGAGTGTCGCTGCCTGGTGGGATCCGCTATTGAGGGCGCCGGTGGCCTGCGAGGGTTCACGCTGTGGGTTGGCGGAGTGTGGCAAGTCGAGCAGCGGTGAATGCGTCGATGCCGGCGTGCCAGGTCCAGTCGAGGTTCGAGCCGTCGAGGAACCGCCGGTCGAGCTCGAGGATGAGCATTCCGTGGGCGAAGGACCACAGCGCTTGGGCCAGGTACGGCTCGCCCGCGGCCAAGAAGAACGGCTCACCGGCCCACGCCTCCAGACCGGGAAGCAGCTCGGCGCGAGGAAACGAGCTGGCGGTGATCAGGCGGTACAGCTCGGGATTGGCTAGTCCCATGGTCCGGTAGGCGCCGAGCACGTCACTGACCGGATCGCCGTTCGAGCCCGCCACCACAGCGTGCAGGGCCAGCCCGGTCTCGTCGAGGCCGATCTCCACCAATGCCAGTTCCAGCGCTGGTCGCCCATTGACGTGCTTGTACAGCGACGGCGCCCGAATCCCGAGCTCATCGGCCAGCCGTCGCATCGTCAAGCCGTCGCTTCCGACCGCCTCGAGCAGCGCTCGCGCCGTGTCGATGATCTGGCGGGCCCGCGGAGTGAGTTCCCGGGGCGCCGGCCGGGACGAGGTGGCTTGCGCGCCAATGATCACGATGCCCGGTGGAGGAGGAAGACCGGGTGGTTTGGCCCCGCTGCTTGGAGTTCGTCGTCGGAGGAGTCAGCGGAGACTCCTTCGAAGAACACGCCGACCTCTGCTTTCCATCGTCTCAGGTAGGCACGCAGGACCGGGGGCTTCTCGTCGTCGGTGAGTTCGGTGGCCACCCAGTGTTGGCGGGTGCGGCCGAGGAGCAGGTCCAGCTGGCCGCCGGCGGCCCGAACGTTGCGGACCCACTGGCCGGTGCCCCGTGCCGAGACGAGGTACTGGTTGTCGTCGAGCGACAGCAGGTTCACCGGCACCCGCCGCGGCTCGCCCGAGCTACGCCCGGCCACCTCGAGGATCCGGCTGCCCCAGACGCTGATCCCGGCCCGGGTGAGAAGGGAGACCGCCCTGTTGAAGATGTGCTGGGTGAACCAGCCTGGCTTGCGATACCGGATGGGGTCGGTCTGGTTCATGTGGTCTCCTTCGGTGGGGATAACGCTGTTAGCCCAGGATAGCTAACGCTGTTAGCCACGTCAACCGGCTGCCGACAGGTGCGTACCCGAGCTCGCCCGGAGCACGGCTGGCTTGATCGAGGAGGCCGGGGGAGGGAAGGTCCGATGTCGTGAGGTTTGGTTGTCCCGTACGCGAAATCTGACGACCCCAAAGGCGAGGGCCACCTGATGGTTCAGCGGACTAGCCCGGTGCTGACGCGCCGATGTCGGTTGCAAGGTACGTGAGAACGTCCTTGGATCGAGTGAGGGCTATGAAGTGGCCTTCGTCGGGGTAGATGGTGAGGGTCGCGCCAGGGATTCGATCGGCAAGCACCTTGCCCCATGTGGCTGGCACGAGGGCATCTGCGTCTCCTTGGAAGACCCGGACCGGAACGGCGACGTCCTCGGGGGAAAAACCCCAAGGTGCGCTCATCGCCAGGTACTCATCGACACCCCCTCGCGGTTGGCGGGCTCCTTGCCCGAGGATGGTGGAGAGCCAGCGGCCCTGCGCCAGCACCGCATCAGACTCCTTCTTCGGCAGCCCTCGGATCGCGAGTCGGGTCAACAGGTGAGGTGCCACTGCCGAAAGCATGCCGACGAGCCTGAAGTAGCTTCGGGTGAGCAACGGGGCATGCTTGGAAAGCCCGGTCAACGTGCGGTCGATCCGGTTCAGTTCGTTGAACGTCGAGGGATCGTCAAGCGGGGGACAACCGGCAACCACCGCGCACCGCGTCACCCGGCTCTCCAGTTCGATCGCCACCGCCAGGGCATACTGACCACCTTCTGACCACCCCATCACCGCGAACTCATCGATTTGGAGGTGCTCCAGAAGGGGAACGACATCCGCCGCTACCCAGGGAATCATCCCGTAGGCGGGCAGACGATCGGTCTGGCCCACTCCTGGACGGTCGGGCGACACAATGCAGAGCCCGAGGGCTCTGGCGTGCCCATCTGCCGGCTCCGCGTCGTGTCCGCTCAACAGGCCACCGTGACAGTTGAACACCACCTTACCGGCAGTGTCTCCATACACGCAGTAGCCGATGCGTCTACCGCTTGAGAGCGTGAGCACCTGATCGCCGGGGGTCAGTGCCACGCCTTCAGCCTAGTTCTCGAGGAAAGTGGACTTGAATGGGCGGACGGGAACGGGATGCGACCGTACAAGGAACGGACACCGTGGAATGGGTCGGCACTTCTTGAGGTGTCCAACTGCTCCTGACGTCCTCGTGGTCGGCGAAGCAAACTCAAATGCTGTCCCCTATCGGTTCGGAGGGACAGTGTGGGCCCGCCAGGGGAGCCTCCTATCACTGGGTCGGTGGGCAGGCCGCGAACTCGCTCGGATGAGGACTCCCTGCGCAGCGTGGAGCGGAGCCCGAGACAGATCGCACGAGCGTCCGGCCGTCATCTGCCAGCCGCGCCGAGTCGGCACCGCCCGTTCAGCACTACGCTCCCTCCCATGGATTTCCAAGCGAGCGCGGCGCGAAACGGCGAGGTCGAGATCTACCTCGAATCGCTGGGCGATCCCGATCAGCCGACCCTCCTGCTCGTGAACGGGCTGGGATCACAGTGCGTGAACTATTCCATCGACTGGTGTCGACAATTCAGCGACGAGGGATTCCGGGTCATCCGATTCGACAATCGCGACGTTGGGTTGTCTTCAAAGATGGACGGTCGTGACTATTCATTGTCAGACATGGCCGATGACGCTGTCGCCGTGTTGGACGAGGTCAATGTCTCCCGGGCGCATGTGATGGGTTGTTCGCTGGGAGGAATGATCGTTCAACGTCTGGCGATCGATCATCCTGATCGACTGCTCTCTGTCACATCGGTGATGTCGCGCACGGGAGAACCGGGCTACGGCGACAGTTCGAAAGGGGCGTTGGAGTTCTTGCTGACACCACCTCCCGCGTCTCGTGCGGACAATGTCGAGCGCCACGTCGCCGCACTCCATGTATATGGATCGAAGCCGGAGTGGCTGGACGACGACGCCATCCGGACCCGAGCGGGCATCGCCTTCGACCGGTGCTTCTGTCCATCCGGGATCGGCAGGCAGATGAGAGCTGCGCAGGCCGACGGGTCACGTGACGAGCAGCTGAGGAAGGTGAACCTGCCCTTGCTTGTGATTCACGGAAGCCGGGACACGCTGATCGATCCGAGCGGCGGACGACACATGGCTGAAGTAATCCCCGGGGCACGCTACGTAGAGATCGAGGGAATGGGCCACGACTATCCCCCGGCGGTTTGGGATCAATGGGTCGGCGTGTGGTCCGACTTCGTGCGGGATGCCATTCCGGCATAGACGGCGGACGGCTGGCCCAGCGAGGGGCACTGCCAGTTTGAGAGACATCCTGTGGATCGACATCCACACCCCGGTCATGGACGGTGAGATCTCCGTTATCGCATCCGCACTCACACCGGATTCCCACTTCGACAAGCAACGGTGGTCGGGCCCTCGATGCCCCTTCGATGCCGATCATCTGACTCCCGCTGCGGCTGGCGAACAACCATTCGTGGAGGCGACCCCCAACCTCGAGCGGATTCTCGAGGTCGTGGTGGGGCCCGGGGGCAGGACCATCGAGCGAGATCGAGAGGTCACGCACCAAGCAATCTCCATTTGCGTTGTCCTTCCGCCCGCGGAGGCAATTCGGAGTGTGAGCCTCCGCTGCGACACTTGGCGCCGGCGGGCGGCCGTCTCGTAGGGCTGAACGTCTCCGTGTTCCGCTGAGCGGAGGACGGAAGACCCCTCTGGCGTCTTTCTTCTAGAATGCGTCCGTGCCCAAATCCACCGAACCTGCTCGCCTTGTCACTGCACAGCGGTTCTTGATGGGCATCACGACCGACAAACCTGGTGATGTACTTTCGCTGCTCTCTCCGGACGTCGTCTACGCCGTATCGGGTCACAGTCCGGTGGCCGGCGTCTTTCGCGGCCCAGTCGAAGTGTATGAGCACATCAGCAAAATGTTTCGCGTCACCTCCGGCACGTTGGAGACCCTGCAGTGGGTTGACTGGTTGGTTGGCTTGACCCACGTTGCGGCGCTGCAGTTTGCGCAAGCGCAGGGCGGTGCCGTGATCTACAGGAATCACCACCTGTATTTCATCGAGGAAGACCTCAGCGGATTGCTGACCAACATACGGGTCTACTTCGAGGACCAGACCATGGCCGACACGTTCTTCACCAACCTCCCTCCGGAATAGACCGCGCTGGCCGGTCATCGAACGCCGCATCAGGGCGCAGCCATCGGCTATTCGAGTTCTTTCCAATGTGGTCGTTTGAATAGTCGGGCGAATCTGGCATTGAGCGACGGTCCCTCGTCGTAGGTGACGTCCAGATGAAGAACTGGCGGGCCATTGGGCGCTGGTAATGATGCAGCCTGCTCATCCGAAAGATCGCATCGAACGCAGGTGGTGGTGATCTCAGCGATCTGATCTCGATCGATGAAGCGATGGCCGGCCCTGGTGGAGACCACGATTCCATCGAATTCGTCCAACTCAGGAATCTGAAGCACATGGATCACGCTGCCGATTTCGGCTCCAGATGCGCTCAGAACGGGCGTGTCCGTTGCTAGAGCGAGGTATGAGATCGGTTCGCCTTCGTCCACGATGGTCTCCTTACTGGTATGTGGCCCGACACTACTTTCCTCGACGGCTGGCTCCGTGTCTGCCTTCGGTCGGGAACTCGGAGGGCGCGTTGGCCACCGGGGAGTGCCGATCGAGGGACCAAGTACCCCATCCGTACTCGGGATCCCTGAGCCACCGTACGGATTCGGCCCCGAGCTGACCGGACCATCGCTACGGGTGGTGGGGAGGTTCGTGGTGAGACCTCCTGGGTTGGCTTGAGGCGCTCGGAGTAGCGTCGCGGGGATGAGCGACCCGGTTGATAGAAACGAGGCACAGGGCGAATACTGGGAACGACGATCGTCGTCCTGGATCGAGGCAGAGGAGTACACCAGCCTTGTCACCGGGTCGTTTGGCCGACGCGCCATGGACCGCCTGGCTGTCGAACCGGGCATCAGGGTGCTCGATGTTGGGTGCGGAACTGGGTCCACAACCATTGAAGTGGCCCGGAGGGCGTCGCCTGGAGGGGCCGCGGTGGGAATCGACATTGCCCCCTCGATGCTGACCGTCGCACGAGCCAGGGCGGGCAGAGAGGGCGTAGACAACGTCGAGTTCGTCGTCGGTGATGCCCAGTCCGGCGACCTCGGGAGGGAGGCGTTCGACGCAGTCTTCTCCCAGTTCGGTGTGATGTTCTTCTCTGATCCAGCGAAGGCCTTCGTGAATCTGCATCGCGCAATCCGCGACGGGGGGCGAATCGCCTTCGCGTGCTGGCAGGACGTCCTTTTGAACGAGTGGATGTTTGTGCCCGGTTCCGCGGTGGTTGCGGTGACCGGAGCGTTGCCGCCCATGCCTGGCCCGGGGGAGCCGGGCCCCTTTTCGTTGGCTGAACCTGGCCACGTCGAGCAGTTGCTGCGCGGTGCTGGGTTCGTGTCGATTGAGGTGCTTCCACATGAGGAGCAGGTCGTGGTGAGCGCAGGCCAACTCGAGATGGTGGTTGAAGCGGCCTGCCGGGTCGGAGGCGTGCGTGAGGCACTCGAGACGAACGACGACCCGGGGTTTCATGAGCAGCTTCGGTCGGCAGTCCGCGCTGCCCTGTTGGAACGGGTGCAGGGCGACCAACTTCGTCTGGGAGCCGCCGCCTTCGTAGTCTCGGCCATACGGGCGCGTTCGTGATCACACGGGCCAACACACCGTTGGCGAGGTGGCCGGGTTGGGACGTACTGTCAACAACCACTGACCTCTTCGACTCGAAAGGCGACCCCGATGCGAAGATACTTGGTTCGAATGTTGGTGACACGCGGATATCGTGCCCTGGGCGCTGGTGGAGCGGCACCCGTGGTGAGCATGTTTCGACCGGATGCGCGGTTTCGATTCTGCGGGTCCCACAGTTGGGCCATTGACACCACCGACCACCATCAGATTGTGTCGTGGTTCGATCGTTTTGCCGCTCTCAAACCCCAGCTCGTCGTGCTCGATGTTGTCGTCAACGGACCTCCGTGGAACATGAGTGCCTGTGTCATCTTCGATGACGCGTTGCGCGACCACTCCGGCCAGGTCATCTACACAAACCACGGAGTGCAATACGTGCGGCTTCGCTGGGGAAAGATCATTCTTGACGAGGTGAACCTGGACACCCAAAAGGTGGCCAGTTATGACGCCTTGATGGGATTGTCCGAGTCGGACTGACGGTTCCCATTCGCCGGCTGGGTGCGACGGGATGATCCCCCAGACAGGGATAGGTCCCCGGGTGACCAGTTCTTCGGCGTCCCTTCTCCGAGACGCGCCGGCGATGATCACATCGGCGTCCGCCGCCTGCCGGTTCGGTATCCCGACTCCGGAACAACCGGCTGGCCTGGCGCAAGTTCTCAGGTCACAGCCGGGTGGCACGGAGGTCAAGGAACATTGGGACTCCATGCCACCTGTGAGCGGGATCGGGTTCAGTGACCTCTTGGATGCGTTCGACAACGAACCCTGCCATCGCCAGAGCATCGGTGTAGGCGGACAGCGGCCGGTGCTCCGAATGAAAAGTCATGGTGAACCCGCCGCGCTCGCAGGTGTCGGCGATCGACCGTCGTTCGAAGTAGGAACCCTCGAGAACAAACGAGGGAGGATCGCTGCCGTCGGAGGCTCCGAATCGCCCCGCACTCCCGAACGGATGAACGATCGCCATCGCAAGGCGACCTCCGGCGGATAGGACCCGACTCAGTTCAGCAGCTGCTGCTTCCATGTCGTCCACGTCCTGGAGACTCATGAACGCCACCGCGCAGTCCGCGGCCCCAGTGGGTAGCGGCAATCTGGCCGCATCCCCGATGATGACCGGTCCGCCAGAATCGAGGTGGGCCTGTGCCGCCCGGGCCAACGTCATCGAGGCGTCGACCCCGACTACTCGGTGACCCAGGCGTGCCAGGTCCCGTCCAACACGGCCCTCCCCGCAGCCGACGTCGAGCGTCAGCCGCCCTGGTGGTGGGACGAGCGGGAGGAAGGCGTCACGGTGGAAACGCCAGTAGCTGTCGTGGCCGGGTGCACGGGCCCAGGTGATCCATTGCCTTGCATGGGTCTCCCACGCATCCCGCAACATCGACTCATGATGGCAGAGCGCGGCAGCAGCCCCTGCCAACCACGGCCCACCGGAATCGGTGCTCCCAGACGGGTCGATGGTTGCGATCGGTCATGAGCCCGTCAGAGGGGCGCTTGAGACCTGGGTTCAGGCAGCATCAGCAGCAGCCAGCCCTTGGCGGGCTTGGCTAGGCCGACATCAGCTCATTCAGGAGTCAGGTTGTTGAGGCACGTACCACCATCGTTGTCACTATTTGTCCCGTCAGGACAGGTGGTATCGGACCAGAGAATGCTGTCGGTGCCGGTTGCGGTTTCCATGTTGGCGCCGCCCAGGTTCGCCCCGGTGAAGTTGATGTCGGGCATGTTGGCACCGGAAAGTGTTGCGCCGGAGAGATCGGTGTCGGTCATGTTGACCTTGATGAGGAAGGAGTTGGTGAGGTTTGCGTCAACGAGGTCGACGCCTTGCGCATTGGCATTGGTCGCGTTGGCGCTTGTCAGATTGGCGTCATTGAGGTTGGCGCCATTGAGGTTGGTGTCGACAAGCTTGGAAAAGCTGAGGTTGACTCCGATCAGGCTCAAGCCTGACAGGTTGTCCAACCGTAGGTTGCAATACTGGAGATTGGCACCATTGACGAAGTTGGAGCAGTCTGGGGACTGACCGGCGACCACGTTCACCGCCTTGGAACCCTTGCCCGTACCGACGCTATTGGTTGCTTGGACCCGCACGTCGTACTTCACTCCATTGGTGAGGCCGGTCACGGTGCAGGTGGTTGCGCCGCTTGTCGTGCAGGTTCCTCCGCCGCGCGAGGTGGCCACGGTGTAGCCGGTGATGTCTGCCCCACCATCTGATGCCGGCGCCGTCCACGAAACCGTAGTACCGCCGTCGACGGGGGCCGCCACCACGCCCGTTGGTTTGCCCGGCACCTTGATCCTGGGTGTTCTGGCGTAGGCAGGAGCACTGGCCGCAGCCACCAAGAAGGTGGCCGACAGGAGGACTGGTACACCCAGCTGGAGAACACGTCGGCTCAGCATCCGGACACCACCACGCCCCTGGTCGTCAATTTGAGCGGACAAATTCCGCGCCTGGCAATTTCATCCCGGGACCCCCAAAGCCCCTCGGCGGACCAGAACATCATTGATTGGATCGTGGATATTGTCAATACGGTTGCCAGGTCCGCTCAGCATCCAGGCTAGGGGAAGGTGAGCTTTCCGGTGGTGGGGGGACGGTGCCAGGCGAACGCCACCACCCCGTCCTTGTCGGCGATCTGGTGGGCACCCAGGCTGCGCATGAACGCCGCCGCGGCCATCGAGGAGGCGACCCATGTCGCCGGCTCCGTCCCCTTGAACGGGACCACCACCACGTACACGGTGGAGCCGAAGACCGGCACCACCTGCCCGGTCGAGTCCGAGAAGAAGAAGTACACCCAGCGGCGGGCGCCGAATCGGCCGGCCACCGGGCCCGACACGATGACCTCGGCCTGAGCGGGGATCCGGGCCGCCACCGCGGCCAGCTCCTGGGCAGTGGCGGTACTGACCGCTGGGAACTGCTGGCGGATCCCGATGGGGTCGCCGGTGGTGACCTGCACGCTTGTCACCACCGCCAGAATCAGGGCGCATGCGGCCACCGCCCCGCTCACCCATATCCCGAATCGCGTCCGAGGGGCCAGCCAGGTGACCAGTTGGACGGAACCGACGGCGACGAACATGGCCACGAAGAAGTTCTGGAACCCTCCGATATGGGAGACGTAGATCCCTGGTTGATTCAATGCGTTGGGGACCAGCACTACCAGCACGGCAGCCAGGCCGAGGGGTGACGCGGCGCCGAGCACGCCCGCTCCGGCGACGTACTGGTACATGTTGGACATGCGTTGCCACAAGATACGGAGGGGCTCGGTGGGGTGGACGAGGAGAGCGGCGACGACGGCAACTGCACCTCCCAGTCCGTTTCCGATGGTGTGACCGGTGAGGTAGCCGTACCCCGCCGACAGGCTCGATCCCTTTCCGGAGTGGACCAGTCCCACCACTCCCAGCCAGCCGACGCCGACGACGATGAGCACAAGTCCGTTGCGGCGGGTGCGCGAGCTGGTCACCACGGCGGCGAGGCCCAGGGCTATCAGGTAGGTGGCGGCGACGTCACCGCACATGAGGACCGCCGCCGCCCATATCCACGCTCGTCTTCGGCCCAGCCAGATGTCGCGTCCGGCCAGCAGGGCGAAGAAGGTGCCGATGGGCTGGAGATGGAAGTCAAAGGAAGCAGTCCAATATGTCCACGGATCGACCACCAGCAGCACGATCAGGCCCGCGCCGATCCACGCTGCGCCCCGGTGCGCGGCCGGCCAGTGTCGATCGAGGAGCTCGAGCCCCCAACGAAGGGCCACCAGCCCCGATCCGGCCAGCACCAGGTCCTGGACCACCAACAGGCTGAACGCGCTGGCTCCGACCGCGCGCAGTAGGGCCAGTGGCCACATCACCAACTCGAGATGGCTCTGGTAGAAGGGGTAGCCGTAGTGAGGGTAGTACCAGGGGAAGGTGGTCTCGTAGGGGCTCAGGTGGCCGGTGCCGATCTGTTGCCACGCCTGGGAGAAGGTGGCCATGTCGCTGCTCAGATCGAAGCGGGTCCACAGGTGCCAGCTCCACGCCAGCAGGGCGACGAATTGCAGTCCGAACACCGCAGCCGCCACACGCCAGACCAGGGTCAGCCCGGGTTGGCTCAGTGATGCATTGGTTTCGCCCCTGGTCGAGGTGGGCGATACGGACGTCGCTGCCACCACGTCGGAGGCGTCTCCGAGCAGCGGCGTGGGCGTCGTCGTCACCGCATGATCATTCCACCTCGTCGCCTGTTCCGAGTGGAGTGGCCGGCGGCGATCGCTTCGCCGCTACCTCGAGCCCGGGCGACGCCCTTCAGCGCTGTCGGTGTGCGGTGGCCACGACAGGGAGCGCACAGACCGGAGACGGCCGCTCAGGCCGCGTGACGAGGGGTGCCGGGACCGGGCACGGCGCCTTAGCTCGTCCTCCATCCGACTCACCTCCCGCTCGATGCTGGCGCGTAGCTGAGTCACGGCAGGAGAGCTACCAGGATGCAGGGTGAGCTCATCCAGCTGTTGGCGCTGCCGGTCCCGCTCGATGCTCAGTTCCTGGTCACCGAACGAGCTGTAGTCGGTGTCACCATCCAGGAGCACCTGAATGGGCTCTTCGGATTGGGTCCAGGTCAGATCTTGCGGATGCGCACTCATGGGATGTTCATCGGCCACTTCGGCCCCGGCCTTGAATGGTCAAATTCGGTTGAGTTCCGCTGGTGTACGTTCGGCCCAGGCACACCGACGCACCGTTGGGAGAGGCATGGCCATCCGAGTGATCCAGTGGGCGACCGGCGGGGTCGGACGGGCCGCGGTCGCTGGCGTCGTCGCCCATCCCGACCTCGAGTTGGTGGGCTGCTGGGTCCACAGTGCTGACAAGGTGGGCGGCGACGTCGGCGAGCTGTGCGGCGTGGGACGGCTTGGCATCGAGGCCACCGACGACATCGACCAATTGCTCGGGCTCGACGCCGACTGCGTCATCTACTCGCCCTTCATGGCCGATCCCAGGATGGTGAGCCGGATCCTGACCTCGGGCACGAATGTGGTCACCCCGTTGAACTGGTTCTATCCCGGTGGCCGGGATGAGTCCCGCATCGAGGCGGCATGCGCCAAAGGAGGGGCGACCATCCACGGCACCGGCATCCACCCGGGTGGGGTCACCGAGCGCTTTCCGCTCATGGTGTCGGCTCTCTCCCAGTCGATCACCCACGTCCGCGCCGAGGAGTACTCGGACATCCGCTCCTACGGGGCAGCGGGGGTGGTGGGGGACATCATGCTCTTCGGCAAGACTCCCGAGGAGGCGGCCTCGAGCATGATGCCGGGCATCCTCGGCGACGGGTTCGGACAGTCGATCGCCATGGTCGGCCATGCCCTGGGGTTCGCGCTCGACGCCGAGTTGGCGGTGAGCCACGAGGTGGCGCTGGCCACCGCACCGATCGACTCGCCGGTCGGACCCATCCAACCGGGCCGGATCGCAGCGCAGAAGTTCTGTTGGGAGGCCACGGTGCGAGGCGAGCCGGTCATCACCGTCCGGACCAATTGGTTCATGGGGCAGGAGTACCTCGACCCGGCCTGGACGTTCGGACCCGAGGAGGAGCGCTTCGAGGTGGAGGTGGTCGGCGATCCGTCGTCCCTGGTCACCTTCCGGGGTTGGCACCCCGCGTCGGTGGGAGCCGGCCTCGTCCGCAATCCCGGGGTCGTTGCCACCGCCACCCACTGTGTCAGTGCGGTTCCCGCCGTTGTGGCCGCCGAGCCCGGGATCAAGAGCTATCTGGACCTTCCCCCCTACTCGGGCCGGGCCGCCCCCCACCTCCGTTGATTGCGGCTCGGCCGACGAGGGTGCGCCGATCACATCGACCACCGGGGCGGGGGATTCGGAGCCGCTCTCCGGTCACCGTGGTGGTGCTGGCTCTATTGGTGGCCGGGTGCACGTCGGCGGCGAGCCCGGCGCGCACCACCTCACTCCCGACGCCGACTACCGGGCATTCGACCACGACGACCGCCACCACTGCCGCGGGCTGGTCACCACCGGCCACCGTTGCCCACGCCTCCTCGCTGGGTGCCGTTGACTGTCCTTCCACCACCCTCTGTCTGGCGCTCGACGACCACGACGACGCCTTCCGTTTCGACGGCTCGGTCTGGTCGCAGGCGGCACCGACGGGGATCACCGCCTCGGGCATCCCGTCGCTCTCGTGCGCCGGCAGCGGGTTCTGCAGCTCCATCGTGCAGGGTGCCAACCAGGCGGCCACCTGGAACGGAACGGCATTCGCAGGGCCCGACACCCTCCCGGCCCAGGGCATGGGGGCCGTTGGCTGTGCCAGCGTCTCGTTCTGCGTGACCATCGACGGCGTCGGGGACGCCTACTACTTCGAGGGTTCGACCTGGTCGAACGGAGCCAACGACTGGGGGAGCGTTTCGGCCATCTCGTGCCCGACCACCAGCTTTTGTGTTTCGGTCGGTGGCGGGATCTCCATGTGGGACGGCCAGTCGTGGACCGAGCCCCAGCCGTTCGGGCTCACCTCCACGCTCACCAGTGTGTCGTGCCCCTCGGTCAGCTTCTGCCAGGTCGTCGACAACACCGGCCAGGCGGAAGCCTGGAACGGGACGACCTGGACCGGTCCCACCCAGGTTCCAGCGCCGGGTGGGTCGACGAGCGGCACCGGCGCCGTGATGGACCTCACCGGCGTCTCGTGCGTGACCGCCGCCTTCTGCATGGCCGTGACCAGCACCGGCGCCGCCTCGCTGTGGAGCGGGACCGACTGGTCGTCAGAGACCGTCGATCCCCATGCGTCGCTTACCTCGGTGTGGTGCCCGTCGTCCACCATGTGCGTCGCCGTCGACGGGAGGGGGGACGCCGTCGTCTACCGGTGACCCGATGGAGGCTGTAGATGGGTTTGCCCGGTGTCACCCGGGCGACGCCGACGAATCGGTCCTGTAACTCGAGCGACGAATCCTGAAGAACGGTGAGCGCAGGAGCAACGCGCTGATTGCCATCAACACCACCCCGAGGATCCCCACTCCGGCAACCGTCCATCGAGCGGTGGGGCTGAGGGCCGGCAGCGACCGGTCCAACACCCAGGCGAGGGTGCCCGCTCCGACCAAGGGAAAGATCCCCACCAGGGCCAGGTCGACCAGACTGCGTCGGAGCAGTCTCCGGTAGTACCAGGTCGTTGCCAGTGCGGTGAAGATGTAGAAGACGGTGAAGGCGATCGCCTCGGCATTGACCACGTCGTCGAAGGCACTGGCCAGTGAGGACGAGACCACGTAGAGATCGGCGACTGCCACCATCACCAGCCCCCAGAACGCGGTGGCGAACATCGGGGTGCGGAATCTGGGGTGCACCCTGGCGAACCTGGCCGGCAGGAGGCGGTCGGTGCCCATCGAGTAGGTCACCCGGCTGGTCGACACGATGGTCGCTTGGGTCGTCCCGAGCACCGAGAGAACGACGGCGAGCACCATGAACTTCGCCCACCCGCTGCCCACGAGCACCTGGGCGATGTAGGGAAGCGCGTCCGTGCCGTGCGCCTGCAACTGGTCCGGGGGGACCACGCCCTGGAAGCTCACGAAGAGCCAGGCAAAGACCGGGCCGAGTATGGCCACCGAGATGATCGCCGCCTTGCCCGGATTGATCCGCTTGCGCGTTGTCTCTTCGTTGATGTAGATCGTGGCGTCCCAGCCCGTGAAGAGGAAGATGGCGATCAGCATGGCCCCGGCCAGGCTCCCCTTGCCGCCGACACCACTCACGTGCAGCCAGCTCAGGCTCGGGTGCACCGTCCCGGCCCGGTGTTCGATGAAGACCGCCCAGAAAGCGATGCCACTGAAGACCAGGAGCGTCACATACTCGACCGAGGCGATGGCCAGCTGGAATCGGGCCGTGGCCCTGATGCCGACGGCGGCGATGGCGGTGAGGGTGACGCCGAATACGGTTGCGGTCAGCACATTGCCGACGGTGCCCGACACGTCGAGCCCAGTGAACGACAACAGCGCCGGGCCGAGCGGAAGGATGTTGCTCACCGATCCCAACACGAACCCGACCAACATTGACCACCCCACCAGGTAGCCGACGTACGGGCTGATGGCTCGTGCGACCCACACGTAGGGACCGCCGCAATTCTGATCCCACAAATTGAGCCGTTGGTAACAGAGGGCGATGGCCAGCATCGGGAGCATGCTCAGCAGAATCGCCGGCCCGGTGGCATAGGCCGCCACGGCAACCATTCCAGCCAACGCCACCGCCGTCGACTGACCCGGCGCCGACGTGGCCACGCCGATGACCACGCTTTGCGGGAGCGAGACGACATCCGGCCGAAGCTGATGGGTCGAGGCGTCGGCTGCCGAGATGGGCTTCGTCGGGACCGGCCCTGTGGCTACGTCCGGCACTGGCTCTACGCTTTCAGTTGTACGAAGGGATAGTGGGCTCGATGGTCAGCGCCTGATTCAATCACTGTCGCCGTACCCTGTCGAAACGCCGACCGACCCACACCGGTACCGGACCGCCTGCGGTCCTCTTCGGGCGCGGGTGCAATCCACCAGTTAGCGTGCACCTGTCACGAACGGAGGATCGGGCCTCCGGCGCCGTCGCTGCGGGCAGGGAGAATGGAGCTCCGATGCAAGGACGAATCGCCTTCGTCTGCGCCATGCCGATGGAGGTGACCCCGCTCATAAAGAAGCTCTCCCTCGACAGGGCCAGCGTCGGATCGTTCGACGCCCACACCGGCTCCCTGGCGGGTCGACCGGTCGTGGCCATTGTCACTGGTATGGGCACTGAGCTGGCCACGACCGCCGTCGAGCGGCTGCTCGAGGCGATGGACGTGGAGCGGGTCGTCGTCGTCGGCATCACCGGGGCGGTTGATGATGAGATGCCCATCGGGACACTCATCCTTCCCGAGGTGGTCGTCCACAGCGGCACCGGGGCGGAGTACCGGCCCGAGCGGCTCGGCGGGAGCATCCACCGGGCGGCGGATGTGGACGACCGACGAGCTCATCGTGGACCTCGACGTCATCGCCGGACTGCGTGCCGACGGTGTGATCTCCTTGGACATGGAGACGGCGGCCATTGCCGCAGTCTGTGAGCGCCGACGCCTCCCCTGGTCGGTCTTCCGGGCGATCAGCGACCGGGCCACCGATGGGAGCATCAACGAAGAGGTGTTCCGGTTGAGTAATCAGGACGGCACGCCCAATGCCAAGGCGGTGGCCTCCTATGTCCTCCGGCACCCGGGCCGTGTTCCGTCCATGGCCCGGATGGCCAAGCATGCCAAGCAGGCGACCGAGCATGCCGCCGATGCCGCCATCGCCGCCCTGTCGCGGTCGTCTCCATCCGGTCGGTGACCACCCGAACCGCCTGATCGGACCCGGCTCGGGCTGGAGTTTGGCATCCTTGGCGCCGTGCCCATCGGCTTCCGCAGGCTCGAGCGGTCTGACTTCCCGCTGCTCGCAACATGGCTGGCGGCGCCGCACGTGGCCGTCTGGTGGCGCCACCGGACGTCGATGGCCGACGTCGAGGCCGAATTCGGTCCCGTCGTTGACGGCACCGACCCTACCGAGGTCTTCGTGATCGAGGAGGACGGTCAGGGAATAGGCATCATCCAGCGGTACCGCTTCGATGACGATCCGGAGTGGGACAGGGTGATGGCGGTGGGCAGCGCCCCACGACCGGCCATGGGGCTCGACTATCTCATCGGCGTGGAGCACCGCACCGGTAAAGGCCTGGGCGCACTGATCATTGCCGAATTCCTCGACGACACCTGGGATCGATCTCCCGACATCCGTGCGTTCGTGGTGGAGGTTCATCAGGCCAACTACCGGTCGTGGCGCGCGCTCGAGAAGGCGGGATTTCGACGGGACTGGTCGGGAACCATCCAGTCCGATGACCCGAGCGACGAGGGGCCACAGCACGTCTACGTACGTCTCCGTCCCACCCGGTGAGGCGGGTGCGGCCCGTCAGCCCGCCGGTGAGGGGGTGATGTCCAGATCGACGACGGGCCGGGCAAGGAGGTCCCCGATGGCCGCCGCCTCCACCGGCCGGCTGAAGATGAACCCTTGTCCGCTGTCGCACTGCTCCCCACGGAGGATGTCGAGCTGTGCCATCTCCTCGATGCCCTCGGCCAACGTCACCAGGCCCAGGGTCCGGCCCAATTCGACCAGCGTGTGGATGAGGGCGGCCGAGTCGGCGCTACCGTCCATCTCGGCCACGAACGACCGGTCGATCTTGAGCACATCAACGGGGAACTGGCGCAGGTAGGCCAACGACGAGTAGCCGGTACCGAAGTCGTCGATGGCGATCATCACCCCGATGTCCTTGAGCCTGCGGAGCCGGGAGACGGTGGCGTTTGCGTCTCGCATCAGGGTCGACTCGGTCACTTCGATGATCAGGGAGCTCGGCGTAAGATCGCTCTTCTCCAATGCTGCCTTCACATGGTCGACCAGCGTGTCCGTTTCGAGCTGACGCATCGACACGTTGACCGACATGGTCGCCTGGTACCCCTGCCGGTGCCAGACGGCGGCCTGCGCGCAGGCCTGGTCGAGCACCCAGCGGCCTACCTCGACGATGAGGCCGCTGTCCTCGAGGACGGGTATGAAGTTGTCCGGCGAGATGACCCCTCGTGTCGGATGTTGCCAGCGGAGCAGCGCCTCGACACCGCGGATTCGCACGCTCTCGAGGTCGAAGATCGGTTGGTAAAGAAGGAAGAACTGATTGTTGACGAGCGCCGAATCGAGATCCGACTTGAGCTCCAGTCGATCGAGCGCGGCGGACTGCATTGCCGGCTCGAACACGACGTAGGAGTCCTTGCCGGTGGCCTTGGCCCGGTACAGTGCGATGTCGGCGTCGCGGAGCAGTTCCTGAGCCGACGCCCGATCCCCGTTGGCGATACCGATGCTCGCCGTTACGGTGATGGGCAAGCCCTCGAACCCTTCGACATGGAACGGCTTGCGCAGCACCTCGCGGATCCGCTCGGCGACCATCCCTGGCCCGGCCGCCAGCGACACCCCCTCAGTGAGGATGACGAACTCGTCACCACCCAGTCGGCCGACCGTGTCGCTGGCCCGCAGCATCGTCGAGAAGCGGGCAGCCACCCCCTGTAGCAGCTTGTCTCCCGCCTCGTGCCCCAACGAGTCGTTGGCATCCTTGAAGTTGTCGAGGTCGATGAACAGGACGGCAATGGGTTCGCAGCTCCGGCGCGACCGCACCAGCATCTGCTCGGCCCGATCGAGGATCAGCTGACGATTGGCCAGCCCGGTGAGCGGGTCATGGAGCGCCCGGTGGGCGAGGAGGGCCTCGAATTCCTTCCGCTCGGTGATGTCGCGAACGTTGGCGACGAAGCCGGCGACCGATGGCCGGTCCCGTTGGTTGGTCACCACGGCTTCGACGTCGCGCCAACCGCCGTCACCCCGTGCCATCCGGAACTGGGCGAGCACGGTGTCCGGAGACTGCTCGAACTGGGTTCTGAACCGATCTGCGATGCGGTCGCGGTCGTCGGGATGGATGAAGTCGGTGGCGCGCTTCCCGACGACCTCGGCCGGCTCTACTCCCAACATCTGGCTCACTGCCGGGCTGGCGTAGGTGCACAGGCCGACATCGTCGACCACGATGGTGGCATCCGAGGAGTTCTGGATGAGCGACCGGAAGCGGTCTTCGCTGAGCCGCGTGGAGGACTCGGCCTCCTCCTTCTGTTCCATGGTCGCCCCCGCCATGCGGATGATGAAGAAGAGGACGAAGGCCCCCATCACCGCCATGGCGTTGGCATCCCAGGTCGAGAGCTTCGACGGGGCCACCCCCTGCCAGATGGCCACCTGGCCGGCGATGATCCCCACCATGCTCCAAAAGGCGGTGATCCTCCAGGATCCGCGAGCCTCCGTGGGCGACGTTCTCGAGCGCCAGCAGACCATATGCCTCCAGCAGGGCGGGCCCCCACCCGGTGAGGTAGATGACCGTGGTCACCCCGGCGGCGGCGGTGGCGATCCGGGCATGGATCAACAGGTGGGCCGGGTGCTGGCTGTAGAGGTGGTCGATGGCACGAGAGGACGCCAGTATGGCTACGAACACCAGTACCCACTGCCACGCCGGCACCCGAACGACGACTCCGGCCCGCATGAGCAGGAGGATCAACAACAAGGCCACCGGCGCCATGAAGTACGCCAACAGGGTCGGGTTCAAGCGCGGCGTGGGGCCGTCGTTCGTCGCTCCCCTCCGGCCTGTTCCGCGATCGACCAGGGATTGCCAGGCTTGTCTCCTCCTCGAAAGGTGCTGGTCTCCGACATTCCCAGGGCCCTGGCTTTCCGCCGTCTCCTGGTGTCTTGTCGGCTGAATCCCGTGGTTACTTGAACGTCACCTCGCTGCTGGGCCCGGCCGGCGTGCCCGGACAGCCACACGGCGCCCCGAGCGGTACGGCCTGGGTACCGGTGCCGATTACGCTTGTGTGAGGGCTGGAGGCGTCGGCCGTGCCGTCGGAGAATCGAGGTGACCATGCGACGAAGGATGCTCAACGGCAAGATCCACCGGGCACGGGTCACCGAAGCCGACCTCAACTATGTCGGCTCGATCTCGATCGACCCGATCCTGATGAAGGCGGCCGACATCATCCCCAATGAGCAGGTCTCCGTGTACAACCTGATGAACGGCGCCCGCTTCGAGACCTACGCCATCGAGGGGATCGACGGGCAGATCTGCCTCAATGGAGCGGCAGCCCGCCTGGCCCAGGTGGGCGACCTGGTGATCATCGTGACCTATGTCGATGTCGACGAGCACGAGCTCGCCACGCATCAGCCGATCGTGGTCCACGTCGACGAGGACAACCAACCGACCTCGTGAGACTACGGCGCCGCCGCACGCGGACGTCGCTCGCCGCTCGTCCCGACATGCTCCCTGGTCGGCGGGCTAAAGAGCGCCGTGGGGGGCTATACTGTGGGTTCACTCGTGTCGCACTTCCCGACTACTGAGGGCCTGACACCAGCCGTTGGGGATCGGCACCTACTGTGTGAGGGGGCAGCGGGCCACCATGCAGGTGGGTCGATGTGGCAACGAAGGGCGTTCGATGAAGGACTGGGCACAGACGATGCGGCAGTGGTGGCTCTGGTTGTTCGGCGAGAGCACCCTGCCCGACAAGCGCTCCCGCCTGATGCTGGCGGCGACCGGAGTGGTGGTGGTGCTCTTGGTGGTCGGCCTGGCGGTGGTGCTCCGCAGCCCGGCGTCCACCACCAACGCCTCATCGACCACCAAGACCTCATCGACCGACTCGACGTCGGATCCCTCGCAGGTCCCCTCGGGCACTCCCAACTCGAGCCGGAATTCGCCGACCGGGGGTTCGGCGTCCGCCGACACCTCGGGTGTCACCACCGACAGCACCGGCACCACCGTCACCACCACCGGCCGTTCCACCACCAAGGGCTCCCACAGCCACCTGGACCGGTCGAAGGCCAGGGAGAGCACCGGCGCCACCAAGAAGAGGTCGACCACGACGACCCCGACCACCTCGCCTTCGCACAGCCCCGTCGTGGCCGCCGTCCAACCCTTCACCAATTCCAGCAACGACCCGGCGGGGACGTCGATCCTCCCGCAACTGGTTCCCGAGCTCGGTCCCACCGCCCCGGCGCCCTCGACCGTTGCCGTCCCCGGGTCGCCAACCGTCATCAAGGCGACATCGGGCCACGGTTCGTCACGGGTGACATGGTCGGTTCCGAGCAACCAGGGGATCTCGCCCATCACCGGGTACGACATCTACGTGGGCACCGTCCCGGGGGGTGAGTACGCGGAGCCGGTCAACGGCCCCCTGCCGATCACCGGCACCTCCTACCTCGACAGCAACCTGACGGTGGGCACGACGTACTACTTCACTGTCAAGGCGATCAATGCGGCCGGGCTCTCCGCATCCTCCAACGAGGTGTCCGCCACCCCCGGCAACCCCTATCGGTCGGTCGGGACGCTGCCCACCCCGGTGGTGAGCATGACGGCCAACCCGCAGGGAACCGGGTACTGGCTGGCCAACTCCGGGGGAGCAGTCGCCACCCAGGGCGCCGTGTCCGGCTACGGGTCGACCAGTGGCCTCCACCTCAATGCCCCGATCGTGCAGATCGTGGCCACCGCCGACGGCAAGGGCTACTGGGAGGTGGCCAGCGACGGCGGCATCTTCGCCTTCGGTGACGCCGGCTTCTACGGGTCGATGGGCGGGGAGAAGATCAATGCCCCGGTGGTCGGGCTGGCCCCCACCGCCGACGGCAAGGGCTACTGGGAGGTGGCCAGCGACGGCGGCATCTTCGCCTTCGGTGATGCCGGCTTCGACGGGTCGATGGGCGGCGTTCCCCTCAACCACCCAGTGGTGGGGATGGCCCTCGATCCCGTCAGTGGGGGCTATTGGGAGGTGGCCAGCGACGGCGGCGTCTTCGCCTTCGGCGGTGCTCCTTTCTTCGGATCTCCCACCACCTTGGAGCTGGCCAACCCGGTCGTGGGCATCGCCGCCGCCGCCACCGGTGAGGGGTACTGGGAGGTGGCCAGCGACGGTGGCATCTTCTCGTACGGCTCGGCCGCCTTCTACGGGTCGACCGGCGCACTCGATCTCAATGCACCGGTGGCCGGCATGGCGGTGGACCAGGGTAGCGGCGGGTACTGGCTGTTCTCCCTGGACGGGGGCATCTTCGCCATCGGGGCCCCGTTCCGTGGGGCCGGCTGAGCGGCGGCGGCTGCCATCTCGAGCCCGGTGCGGAGGCCGGTCCGGCGCGCCGGGTCGCTCCGGTGGCTTCCGGCCGGCCGGTGATCGGTGAGCCAGCCCCCCTCCATCCCCCCCGACCCCTTCAGGCCCATCGGGATCCCGGGCGCCGGGGACGGCCACTTCCCGTTCCTCACCGACGAGGAGCGGCTCCACCGGATGATCCGGGAATTCAACGATCCTTCGCGGGAGTGGCGCCGCCTCTTCGCGGAGGTGCTGGGCACGTTTCTGTTGGTGCTGGTGGCGGCCGGCGGTCCCATGGTGGCGACGGCCATCCCCGGCTCCGTGGGTCGTGCCGCGGCCGTGGTGGCACCCGGGATGATGGTCATGGCCATCATCCTCTTCATGGGCAGGGTTTCCGGGGCCCATCTCAACCCGGCGGTGACCATCGCCTTCTGGTTGCGTCGGGACTTCCCCGGCCGCCGGGTCCCCGGGTACGTCCTCACCCAATTGGTCGGTGCGTCGCTGGCCGCCTGGTTCCTCCAGGCTGTCATCCACGTATCGGCGAGGTACGGCTCGACCTATCCGGCACCGCACTGGTCGGCTGCGGATGCCATGCTGCTCGAGGCGGTGCTCACCATGGGCCTGGTCAGCGTTGTCCTCGGTACCGCCTCGGGGGCGCAACAGGTGGGCCTGTTCGGCGCCGTCGGTGTCGGCTCCTACGTGGCGCTGGCCGGTCTGTGGGCCAGTCCGATCTCCGGTGCCTCGATGAATCCGGCCCGCACCTTCGGGCCCGATCTGGTGTCGGCCCATTTCGCCGACTACTGGGCCTATGTCGTCGGCCCGCTGGCCGGTGCCGTCGTGGCTGTGGGGATCGCCTACGTCCTCCGCGGGCCGGGTGGCGGCCACTACGGATCGATGGCGGCCCAGGGTACGCTCAGCGCCCGCCTCCGCCACCGCGAACCTCGCTGATCGCCGGCGCCGTGGGATTCAACCCCCGAGCATGCGCTCGAGGAGGCGCGAGCGCCAGGAGGGCCGACCGGTCCGCTCCTCGGCCCGGTCGGCACTGCCGGCCAGGTGCAGCCCGGCGTTGATCCCGAGGTAGCGGAACGGCTCCGGTTCCCATGGTGGCGAGCGCCGGCCGACCCAGGGCAGGGCGGTCAGCTCGGTATCGGCGCCCCATGATGAGGTCGCACAGGGTGCGTCCGGCCAGGTTGGTGGTGGACACGCCGTCGCCGACGTACCCGCCGGCCCAGGCCAGCCCGGCCGCCTCGTCGAGCCCGACCGAGGGGAACCAGTCCCGGGCCACCCCCAGGGGCCGCCCCACCGGTGGGTGACCGAGGCGTCGGCCAGGGCCGGGAACAGTTCGACCAGCGCCCGCCGCAGTGACTCGTGGACGTCCGGTCCGCGGTCGAACTCGGGTCGGATGGCCGACCCGAAGTGATAGGGCGCACCACGGCCGCCGAAGGCCATCCGACCGTCGGCGGTTCGCTGGCCGTAGATGATCAGGTGGCGGTAGTCGGCGAAGGTCTCCCTCCTGGCCAGTCCGGCTGCCGCCCAGAACTCGTCGGGTAGGGGCTCGGTGGCGATCATCAGCGAGTACACCGGCACCAACGTGCGCGCTTCGCCCTCCAGGGTTCGGGTGTAGCCCTCGGTCGCCCGCACGACGACGGCCGCCTTCACCCGCCCCCTGGTTGTGTCCGCCACCCCGGGGCGATGGCACGCACCTCGGTCCGTTCGTAGATGGTGACGCCCCTGCGCTCCACCGCCCGGGCCAGGCCCCGAACCAGCGATGCCGGATCGACGGCGGCGCAGTGCGGGGTGTAGGTGCCGCCCAGGACGTCGGTGGCCCCACCATGGTCGAGGCGTCGGCGGCCGACAGGAACCGGAGGTCCCCCTCGCCGATGCCCCGGGCGCGTGCGGCTGTCACCTCGTCGCGGGCGCGCTGGAGTTGGACTCCGGTCCGGGCCAGCATCACCGTGCCCCCCTTGGCAAAGGCGCACTCGATCTGTTCGGACTCGACGATGCGGCCGACCTCTTCGACGGTCTCCTCCATGGCTTGGCGCATGGCCATGGCCGCGGCAGGCCCGGCCACGGCGGCCAGGCGCGCGCTCCGACACCGCGAACAGCGCCGAGCACCACCCGCCGTTGCGCCCCGAGGCCCCGAACCCGGCCACGTCCCGCTCCAGAACGGCGATACGAAGCGTCGGGTCGGCGTCGACCAGGTAGAAGGCGGTCCACAGTCCGGTGAGACCGCCCCCCACCACCGCTACGTCCACGTCGATGTCACCGCCCAGAGGCGGTCGCACCTCGATCGGGTGCGGTTGTCCGTCCCACCACAGGGAGAGCTGCCGGTAGGATTGGCCCGGCGACGAGCTCAGATCTGCTTCCACGCCTCGGTCAGGACGGTGCGCAGGATGGATGTCATCACCTCGAACTCCTCCTCACCGCAGATGAGCGGAGGCGCCAACTGCACTACCGGGTCACCCCGGTCGTCGGCACGGCAGATCAGGCCTGCGTCATAGAGGGCGCCGGACAGGAAGCCCCGCAGGAGCCGCTCGGCCTCGTCGTCGTTGAAGGTCTCCCGGGTGTCCTTGTCCTTGACCAGCTCGATCCCGTAGAAGTAGCCCGCCCCGCGGACGTCGCCGACGATGGGCAGGTCGGCGAGGGTGTCCAGCGACGCCTTGAACAGTGACTCGTTGGTTCGCACGTTCTCGAGAAGCCCTTCTTTCTCGAATACCTCGATGTTGGCCAGGGCCACGGCGGCACTGACCGGATGCCCGGCGAAGGTGACGCCGTGGAGGAAGGTCTCACCATTGAGGAAGGGCTCGATCAGCCGGTCGCTCACCGCCAACGCGCCCAGTGGTGAGTAGCCACTGGTCAACCCCTTGGCCATGGTGACCATGTCCGGCCGGTAGCCGTAGCGCTCGGCTCCGAACCAGTGGCCCAACCGACCGAAGGCGCAGATCACCTCGTCGGAGACCAACAGCACGCCATAGCGGTCGCAGATCTCCCGCACCCGTTGGAAGTACCCGGGAGGCGGGGGGAAGCACCCACCGGCGTTCTGCACCGGTTCGAGGAACACCGCGGCAACCGTGTCGGGACCCTCCCTCAGGATGGCCTGCTCGATGGCGTCGGCCGTCCACAGACCGAAGGCATCAAGATCGTCGGCGAAGTACGGGGCGCGGTAGAAGTTGGTGTTGGGCACTCGGACCGATCCAGGCACCAGGGGCTCGAATGGAGTCTTGATGTCGGCGAGGCCGGTGATCGACAGGGCGCCCATGGTGGCGCCGTGGTAGGCGATGTTCCGGCTGATCACCTTGAGCCGATCGGGTTGGCCGGTGACCCGGAAGTACTGACGGGCCAGCTTCCACGCCGACTCCACCGCCTCGGATCCACCGGTGGTGAAGAAGATCCGGTTGCAGTCGCCTGGGGTGAGGCCGGCCAGTCGGTCGGCCAGCTCCACCGCCATCGGGTGGGCATAGCTCCAGATGGGGAAGTAGGCCAGCTGGCCGGCCTGGCGGGCTGCCGCCTCGACCAGCTCGGTTCGGCCGTGACCGACCTGGCTGGTGAAGAGGCCGGAAAGGCCGTCGAGGTAACGCTTGCCGTTCTGGTCATAGACCCACACGCCCTCACCACGCACGATCACCGGGATCTCGCTGGTCTGGGACATGCGGGTGAAGTGCATCCACAAGTGGCGGTGCGCGCTCTCTTGCAGGGCCTGATCGGTGAGCTCGGTCATCGGGTCCCCCAGGTGTAGGTCTGCTTGGTCAACCGGAGGTACATGAATGTCTCGGTGTCCCGCACGCCCGGGAATCTGGCGGATCACCCCGTTGAGGAGTTCGAGGATGGCGTCCTCGTCCTCGCACACCAGCTCCACCAGGATGTCGAACGATCCGGTGCACAACACCACGTAGTCGATGTCCTCCACCGCCGAGCAGGCGCTCGGCCACGATGCGAGCATCTCCGTCGGCACGGATCCCGACCATGGCCTGGCTGCGGAAGCCCACTTGCAGCGGATCGGTGACCGCCACGATCTGCATGATCCCGGCCTCCCGCATCCGCTGGACCCGCTGGCGCACGGCGGCCTCGGAGAGACCGACCGCTTCCGCGATCGCACCGTAGGTCCTCCGGCCGTCTTTCTGCAGCTGTTCGACGATCGCCTTGTTGACGTCATCGAGCAGCCCGCTGGCCGTGGGGGCAGGCACAGATGCGCCCATGGTCAGGTGACCGGACCCCGGATCTGCAGGCGATCCGCGCCCCCGTCGCCGCTACCCCATTGAGAGTCCATACCCGACCCGTTATAGCAGTTTGAGCGGAATGATGGATAGAATTCGATCGTATTAGTTGGCAAGAGGAAAATAGTCGAGAAAAAACTTGTCTGGAGGTAGTTCTTCAGCCACTATGACCTAGCAGTCAGTCCCCGATCGGCGGTCGAGGTATCCGTCGGGCGGGGCCGTGGCGGTGGGTTCGAGCCCCTGGGGAGGGATGAGTGAGCAACGAGACGCCAGCGCCAGGCGCGACCGGTTCGGCGCACTTGTCCAACTTCGTCGGTGGCGTCTCCGTGGCCACCCGGGACGGCTCCACGGTCATGCTGGTGGACCCCAGTACGGGCGATGAGTATCTCGAGAGCCCGGTATCCGGGCCCGAGGACGTCGATGCCGCCATGGCCGCCGCCGCCGCCGCGTTCCCCGAGTGGCGGGACGCCACTCCTTCGGAGCGAAGCCTGGCTCTCTTCCGTATCGCCGACGCCTTCGAGGCCAGGGCCGACGACCTGGTGCGAACCGAGTGCCGGAACACGGGCAAGCCGATCGCAGTGACCATGGCCGAAGAGATCCCCGCACTGGTCGACCAGATTCGGTTCTTCGCCGGAGCGGCCCGCCATCTCGAGGGAAAGTCGGCCGCCGAGTACATGAAGGACCACACCTCATTCGTCCGGCGGGAGCCGATCGGTGTTTGCGCCGCGGTGACGCCGTGGAACTACCCGCTGATGATGGCAGTGTGGAAGTGGGCGCCGGCCCTGGCCGCGGGCAACTCGATGGTGCTCAAGCCCTCGGACACCACCCCGGCCTCCTCCCTGCTGATGGCCGAGATCATGGCCGAGCATCTCCCCGCCGGAGTGATCAACGTGGTGTGTGGCGACCGCGACACCGGGCGATTGTTGGTAGAGCACCCCACCCCGGCAATGGTCTCGGTCACCGGAAGCGTCCGAGCCGGCATGGAGGTGGCCACGGCAGCGGCCACCCAGGTGAAGCGGGTCCATCTCGAGTTGGGTGGGAAGGCTCCCGTGCTCATCTTCGATGACGCCGACATTGGCGCCGCCGCCGAGGGCATCGCTGTCGCCGGCTACTTCAACGCCGGACAGGATTGCACCGCAGCCACCCGGGTGCTGGCCGGCCCGCGGGTCTACGACGACTTTGTGGCCGCGCTGACCGAGCAGGCCGAGGCCCAGACGGTGGGGGGTCTCGATGTCCACGACGCTGATTTCGGACCGCTGAACAGCCAGACCCAGCTGTCGCGGCTCACCGGGTTTTTCGAGCGGCTTCCTGGTCATGCGGAAGTGGTGACCGGAGGCAGGCCGGTTGGATCACGGGGATTCTGCTTCGCTCCCACCGTGGTGACCGGTGTCGAGCAGGGCGACGAGATGGTCCAAGAGGAGATGTTCGGTCCGGCCATCACGGTGCAGCAGTTCTCGGACGAGGAACAGGCCGTTGCCTGGGCCAATGGTGTGCGCTACGGGCTGGCGTCGAGTGTCTGGACCCAGAACCACGGCCGGGCCATGCGCATGGCCAAGGCGCTCGACTTTGGCTGCGTGTGGATCAACACCCACATCCCGATCGTGGCCGAGATGCCCCATGGTGGCTTCAAACAATCGGGATACGGGAAGGACCTGTCCTCCTATGGCTTCGAGGACTACACCCGCATCAAGCACGTGATGAGTTACATCGGTGAGTGATCAGCGGGGAGTACTGCTGTACGACCTGACCGCGAGCAAGGAGAGCCGTTGAGCATGTCCACCGAAACCATTTCTTCTGAAGCGACTCCACTTGCGGACAAGGGCCTGAAGTCCGGCGCCTTGGGGCTCATCTCGAGCACGGTGGTGGGTGTGGCGTCCACCGCGCCGGCCTACAGCCTGGCGGCCACGCTGGGTTTCGTGGTGGTGGCGATTGGTCTGCAGGCCCCGATCGTCACGGTGATCGCCTTCATCCCCATGCTGTTCATCGCCTATGGCTACAAGGAGATGAACAATGCCGACCCCGACTGCGGCACCACCTTCACCTGGGGAGCCCGGGCGTTCGGGCCCAAGACCGGATGGCTGGGCGGATGGGCGATCGTGGCCGCCGACATTCTGGTCATGGCCAGCCTGGCGCAGGTCGCCGGGCAGTACGTGTTCCTCCTGTTCAACGCCAACGGCATCGGCTCGGATCCAAGCAGCGGATGGGTTCTGCTGGTCGGAATCATGTGGATCGTGGTCATGACCGCCATCTGCTACGTGGGCATCGAGGTATCGGCGAACTTCCAGAAGGCATTGCTCGGGATCGAGCTGACCATGCTCCTGGTCCTGTCCGTGTGGATGCTGGTCAAGGTGGGGAACGGCACGGCCCCGCTTGGGCATCTCACCCCATCGCTGTCCTGGTTCAACCCGTTCAAGATTCCGTCCGCATCGGCATTCATCAACGGCGTCCTCCTGATGCTTTTCATCTACTGGGGCTGGGACACCACGGTCTCGGTCAATGAGGAGACGGCTGACCCCGCAGACAGTCCCGGGCCGAGCTGCCGTCCTCTCCACGCTCGTTCTGCTGGTTACCTATGTGCTCGTCGTGCTTGCGACTCAGTCCTACGCCGGAGTCGGGACCACCGGCATCGGGCTGGGGAACCCGGCCAATCAGAACGACGTGTTCTATGCGCTCGGGCACTCCGTGTTCGGGACGTCCGGATTCGGGAGCTTCCTGTTCCACCTGCTGCTGTTGATGGTGCTCAGCTCGGCGGCTGCCTCCACGCAGACCACCATCCTGCCCACCGCCCGGACCACGCTGGCGATGGGTGTGTACAAGGCGATCCCGAGAGCCTTCTCCCGGATTCACAAGCGCTTCCTGACGCCGACGGTGTCGACCGTGGTCATGGGGGTGGTATCGATCGTGCTCTATGTCATCTTGAACTACGTGTCGGCCGGAACGGTCATTGCTGACGCCGTGTCGGCCTTGGGCGTGATGATCGCCTTCTACTACGGCCTTACCGGGTTCTCGTGCGTCTGGTACTACCGTGACACCCTGACCGAGAGCCCCCGCAACCTCTGGCTGCGGGGCATCCTCCCCCTACTGGGAGGCGTGATGCTGTGGGGCGCCCTGATCTACAACCTCTGGTTCTACTGGCAGCCCGGTCAACAGCTACACCACCTGGCAGATGACCTTCTGGCCCCACTGGGACATCGGTGGCGTATTCCTGATCGATGTGTTCTCGCTGATCCTCGGTCTGGTGCTGATGTTCGTCTATGCCGCCATCCGCCCGCCGTTCTTCCGGGGTGAGACACTCAACAAGTCCACCAAGACACTGGTGCCCGAGGACCTGGGCACCGAGGTGGGGCTGTTCGGCATCCGTGAAGGTGATGACGTCCCCGCGCCCGAGTTCCTGCTGCCTCACCGGCGCTCGGCGCTGATCCGGCGGGTTGCCTCCGTTCGAGGCGATGGTCGCCGATGATCGTCGGTGTCCCCAAGGAGGTGAAGCCGGACGAGTACCGGGTGGCCATCACCCCGGCCGGCGTCCGCGAGCTGACCGCGGCGGGCCACACGGTCTTCGTGGAGAAGGGAGCCGGTGTGGGCTCGTCCATGCCCGATGCCGACTTCATCGCCACCGGGGCCACCATCGTGGACCTGACCCGCCGACATGTGGGCGGCGTCGGACATGGTGCTCAAGGTCAAAGAGCCGGTGCCCGAGGAGTACCCCCGCCTCGGGCTGCGCGACGGGCCAGGTCCTGTTCACCTACCTCCACCTGGCCGCCTCGCTGTCGTGCACCGAGGCCCTGCTGGCCGCGGGCAACACCGCCATCGCCTACGAGACGGTGCGCCTGGCCGACGGCTCCCTGCCCCTGCTCACCCCGATGAGCGAGGTGGCCGGCCGGATGGCCCCGCTGATGGGGGCCCACCACCTGATGAGCCCCGGCGGCGGCCGGGGCGTGCTGGTGTGCGGGGTGCCCGGGGTGCGCTGCGCCAAGGTGGTCATCCTCGGCGCCGGGGTGGCCGGCATGGCCGCGGCCACCCTGGCCGTGGGCATGCACTCCGAGGTCTACATCCTCGACCGGAACCTCGAGCGCCTGCGCCAGGTCGACCACCACTTCCGGGGGGCCCTGGAGACGGTGGCCTCCAGCACCCATGCCATCGAGGAGACCTGTATCGACGCCGACATCGTCATCGGCGCCGTGCTGGTGGTCGGGGCCAAGGCCCCCAAGCTGGTCTCCGACGAGCTGGTGGCCCGCATGCGTGACGGGCTCGGTGCTGGTGGACATCTCCGTGGACCAGGGCGGGTGCTTCGAGTCGACCCGGCCCGACCACCCACTCCGACCCCACCTTCGAGGTCAACGGCTCGCTGTTCTACTGCGTGGCCAACATGCCCGGAGCCGTTCCCCACTCGTCCACCCACGCGCTGGTCAATGCCACCCTGCCCTACGTGCTCGAGATCGCCCACCACGGGTGGCGGGAGGCCGTGCGGGCCGATGCCGCCCTGGCCGAGGGCGTGAACGTGGTCGAGGGGTCGGTGGTCTACGAGCCGGTGGCGGCTGCCCACGGACTCAGGGTCACGCCGCTCGCTGCTCGCCCTTGGTTGACCGGCGACCGCAGATGGACCGTCAGTTCCCGTCACCGGCCGGCCAGGCCACCGTGCCGGGGGCCGGCGCCCTCGCTGACCAGGTGAGCGGGGCACGACCGATGCCGGGGCGGAGGGCGGGATCGGCCATCGGGTCCAGGCGAACCGTGCGCAGTGGGATCTCGCCGGCCCACACGTCGAGCGCCCCGTCGGGCCCGTCGCCATCGTCGGGGGGACCCCGACGGATCTTCACCGAGCACTCGTCAAGGGTCATCGCGCAGCACGGTGGTGGCGGCCAGCTCCTTGCCCGACGGCGGTCCGGGCGTACTCCCACTGCCCTGGTGCCGCCTGGTCGCTGATGGCCCGCAGCCCGGCCAGCTTGTCGGCGTCCGTCCAGCACCACGGGCCGCCCGTAGACCATGGCGCAGCGGTAGTTGACGGCGTGCTCGAACACCGACCGGGCCAGCACCAGCCCGTCGACGTGGGTGACGGTCACACACGCCTGCACCGGGGTCCGGGCGGCGCGCAGGCTGCGACTGGCCACCGAACCGTGGAGGATAGAGGGTATCGCCGAGCCGGCCGTAGCTGGTGGGCACGACCATCGGCCAGCCGTCGACGACGAGGCCGAGATGACAGATGAACCCGGCGTCGAGTACGGCGTGAAGGTCGGCGATCCGGTGGGACCCCTGCTCGGGGATCCGCCGGAGCCGGGTCCGCTCCGGTCGTCGCCGACCTCGCCGTGCCGCAGCAGGCAAGATCGGTTCTGACATGGGACGATTCTCTCACGCGGCCATCTCCCGAGCGACCGCGTGGGTCGGCGGCGGCCGACGAAAGGAGTCGACGCCGGTGAAGCGCATCGGATCATCGATCGAGGGACCGACGGGCAGGACGGCACCGGTGTTCGATCCGGCCTCCGGTGACCCAGACCGCCGAGGTGGTGCTGGCCTCGGAGCGCGACGTGGACGCCACCGTGGCTGCCTCGCTGGTCGCCTGGGAGGGGTGGCGGAACACCTCGCTCACCGCCCGGACCCGGATCCTGTTCGCCTTCCGCGAGCTGGCCGACCGGCACCGCGACGACCTGGCCCGCCTGATCACCGCCGAGCACGGCAAGGTGGCTCGAGGACGCCCGTGGCGAGGTGGCCCGGGGCATCGAGGTGGTGGAGTTCGCCTGCGGCATCCCCCACCTGCTCAAGGGGGAGTTCTCCGAGGACGTCTCCACCGGCGTGGACGCCTCGTCGGTGCGCCAGCCGCTCGGTGTGGTGGTGGGGATCACCCCGTTCAACTTCCCGGTGATGGTTCCGATGTGGATGTACCCGGTTGCCATCGCCTGTGGCAACACCTTCATCCTCAAACCGTCCGAGCGGGATCCGTCCCCGTCGGCGCTGATCGCCGAGCTGTGGTCGGAGGCCGGTCTGCCCGACGGGGTGTTCTCCGTGGTCAACGGCGACGCGGTGGCTGTCGACGCGCTGGTCGGCCACCCCGGACGTGGCCGCGGTGTCCTTCGTGGGCTCGACCCCGGTGGCCCGCCACGTGTTCGAACGGGCCACCGCCTCCGGCAGTGCGCATGTCAGGCGCTGGGCGGGGCCAAGAACCACGCCGTGGTCATGCCGGATGCCGACGTCGACGCCACCGCCGACGCACTCATCGCGGCCGGCTACGGCTCGGCCGGCGAGCGATGCATGGCCATCTCCGCGGTGGTGGTGGTGGGCGACGGCGATCCCCTGGTCCGCGCCCTGGCGGACCGGGCCACGGCCCTCACCACCGGGCCCGGGCACCGACCCCGCCTCGGACATGGGGCCGCTTGATCACCGAGGCCCACCGCGACCGGGTGGCGGGCTACCTGGCGTCGGCCGGGAGCCGAGGGCGCCGAGGTGGTGGTGGACGGCCGCGAGGTCAAGGTCCCCGGCCGCGACCAAGGCTTCTTCCTCGGGCCCAGCCTGGTCGACCGGGTCACGCCGTCCATGGGTGTCTACCGGGACGAGATCTTCGGCCCGGTGCTGTCGGTGCTACGGGTCGACGATCTCGACCAGGCCATCGACCTGGTCAATGCCAATCCTTACGGCAACGGGACCGCCATCTTCACCCGTGACGGGCACGCCGCCCGCCGGTTCCGCCGGGACGTCGCAGGTGGGGATGGTCGGCATCAACGTGGCCATCCCGGTGCCCATGGCCTACTACTCGTTCGGGGGCTGGAAGCAGTCGCTGTTCGGCGACGCCCACATCCACGGCATGGAGGGCGTCCGCTTCTACACCCGGCTCAAGTCGGTGACCACCCGGTGGCCCGAGCCTGCCCCGGACGTCGAGTCACCGTCCGTGCCGCTGCACTTCCCCTCCGGCGACAACCGCTGATCGAGGAATATCGCCGGCCGGGACCGACCCGGGCCCCTACCGGATGTGCCCGCGGGGGCGGGCACCCGGGCCGATAGCCTTGTGTGGTGACCCCGTCCCCGGACAACGGCGCCCGGTCACGAACCGTCGACGTGGACGGCCCCACCCACTACCTCGACATGGGTGGACCACCCGGGGGTCCCTCGGTGGTGCTCGTCCACGGCCTCGGTGGCTCGCACCTCAACTGGTCGGCCATCGCTGCCTCCCTGAGCCGGCACTGCCGGGTGGTGGCCCTCGACCTGGTGGGGCACGGGCTCACCCCCGCCGGGCGTCGGACCCCGGGCATCGAGGGGCACCGACGGTTGCTGCAGGGCTTCATGGAGGCGGTGGGGGCCACCCCGGCCCTCCTGATCGGCAACTCGATGGGCGGTCTGGTGGCGGCATTGCAGGCAGTCAGCCGAACCCGACACGGTGGCCGGTCTCGTCCTCATCGACCCGGCACTGCCCACCGCCCGCCTGGGCCTGGTCCACCCCCGGGTGGTGGCCAACTTCTTGTTGTGTGCCGCTCCCCGGCGTGGGCGAGGGCTATCTCGCCCAGCGTCGCCGTCGCACCTCGGCCGAGCAGAGCGTGCGCCGGGTCCTCGCCGTCTGCTGCGTCGACCCTCTCGTGTCCCCGCCGAGGTGGTGCAGGCCCATGTGGACCTCACCGAGCGGCTGGACCGGGCCCGGGCCGATGATGCCTATCTCCGTTCGGCCCGATCCCTGTCCATGCTCATGGCCAGCCCGGCCGCCACCATGCGGAAGCTCGCGGGAGTGCGGCAACCCACCCTGCTGCTGCACGGGCAGCGCGACCTGCTGGTTCCCTTGTCCGCCGCTCGCCGGATGAGCTCGACCCATCCCGGCTGGCGCTTCGAGGTCGCCCCCGACACCGGTCATGTGCCCATGTTGGAGGCACCGGCGGTGGACGTCGGAGGTCATCGAGGACTGGCTGGGCCACGAAGGGTCGTCCGCCGCCGCTCGGGCCTCGCACCGCCCGGCTACGCGCTCAGTTGACCTGGCGGTCCCGTCCCTCCCAGTAGGGGGCCCGGAGCCTGAACTTCTGGAGCTTGCCGGTGGCGGTCCGGGGCAGCTCGTCCCGGAACTCGACCCGCTTCGGGCACTTGTAGCCGGCCAGCACGCCCCGGCAGTGGGTGGTCACGTTCGCTTCGGTCAACTCGCTGGCCGGCGGCGGGCACCACCAGGGCGACGACCATCTCGCCCCAGGTGTCGTCGGGGATGCCGATCACCGCCACCTCGGCCACCCCGACGAGCGAGAAGATGGCGTCTTCGACCTCGATGGAGGAGACGTTCTCGCCACCGGAGATGATCACGTCCTTCTTGCGGTCGAGGATGCTCACGTGGCCCTTCCTCGTCGATGATCCCGCCGTCGCCGGTGTGGAACCACCCTCCCTCGAGGGCCGCCTCGGTCTCGTCGGGTTGGTCCCAGTACCCGGCCATCACCGTGTTGCTCCGCACCAACAGTTCGCCGTCCCCGTCCACCCGCACCTCGGTGCCCACTGCGGGCGTACCGGCCCGCATCAGCTTGCGAGCGCGATCCGACGAGGGCAGGTCGTCCCACTCGGAGCGATGCCGGTTGACGGTCAGCAGGGGGGAGGTCTCGGTCAATCCGTAGATCTGGATGAACTCCCAGCCGAGCTCGGACTCGACCCGCTCGATGGTCCGGCTGGGCGGCGGTGCTCCGGCCACGACGATGCGGGTGCGGTCCCTCCCGGGAATCGGCCGGTCCCACTCGGGCAGGGCGTCGAGGATCGCGTTCACCACGGCCGGTGCCGCGCAGAGCAGGCTGACCCCGTGACGTTCCACCCGCTGGAGGATCTCGGTGCCGTCCACCTTGCGCAGCACGACCTGCGTGCAGCCCATGGCCGTGGTCGACCACGGCATGCCCCAGCCGTTGGCATGGAACATGGGCAGGGTGTGGAGGTAGACGTCCTGGTCGGAGAGTTGGATGTGCCATCCGAAGACGGCGGCGTTGACCCAGCAGTTGCGGTGGGTGAGTTGCACCCCCTTGGGTCGGGCCGTGGTTCCCGAGGTGTAGTTGATGGTGGCCGTGGCCTGCTCGTCGGCGGGCCACGGCTCCGGGGTCGCCGCCGT
Organism: uncultured Acidimicrobiaceae bacterium; assembly: GCA_963774885.1. GTDB lineage: Bacteria > Actinomycetota > Acidimicrobiia > Acidimicrobiales > RAAP-2 > Bog-756. The sequence continues at coordinate 1,098,005 of CAVZGQ010000001.1, read as the reverse complement.
CGGGGAAGAGCACGCGGTCGGTGTCCGCCCCGAGCACGAAGCGGTGGGCGACCTCGATCCCGGCGAGATCGTCCTCGAGCTCCGGGTCGACCAGCAGCACCGAGGCCCCGGAGTGCTCCACGATGTACTCGACCTCGGCCGGGGCCAGGCGGAAGTTGATCGGGACCAGGGTTCGTCCCCATCCGCACACCCCGAAGAACGAGGTCAGCAGACGCGAGGCGTTGTGGGAGACGATGGCCACCCGCTCTCCCGGCCTCACCCCCAGCCGGTCCAGGCCGGCGGCCTGGGCCCGGGCCCGTTCGGCCATCGCCGCGAAGGTGAGCGGTCCCCACGGTTCGCCGGGTTGCTGGGGCTCGTCGATCAGTCCGATCCGCTCCGGATAGGCGGCTTCCGCCCGGTCGAGGAAGTCACGGACGTTGAATTGAACGATCATCGATTCCCCCGATCGGCCATGGGCTGGCGACACCATTGAACCAAATCACCACCAACACCGCGGTGGCGTCGCCCCCCCGACCGGTGCCGTGACCTTCGGTATCCTCGGGGCATGACCTCACCCCGAGTGGCCGTCGGTCCCTGTCGCCTCCACTTCGCCACCGACGCGGTGGTCGGCCGGCGGCGGGACCCTGGTCGACATCAAGGACGGGCCGGACGCCCTGGTCTGGCTCGACCCGGGGGACATGGCCGGCCTGGCCGACCAGCTGGCCATCGCCCCCGACGCGCGCTGGGTGCAGCTGCCCTTCGCCGGTGTCGAGCGGGTGGCTCGAGTCGGCGTGCTCGACCACGACCGGGTCTGGACCTGTGCCAAGGGCTCGTATGCCGAGCCGGTGGCCGAGCACGCCCTCACCCTGGCCCTCGCCGGCCTCCGTCACCTGCCGACCCGGATGGCCGCCCGGTCGTGGGGTATTCCCGCCGGGACCAGCCTCTACGACCAGCGGGTGACCATCCTCGGGGGAGGCGGCATCACCACGTCGCTCCTCGAGCAACTGGCGCCCTTCCGGGTCGAGGCCACGGTGGTCCGACGGAGTGCCGGACCGGTGCCCGGGGCCGCCCGGACGGTGCCGGTCTCCGCCCTGCACGAGGTCCTCCCCGGGTCGCTGGTGGTGGTGCTGGCGTTGGCCCTGACCCCCGAAACCACCAGGATCATCGGTGCACCCGAGCTGGCGGCTATGGACGACAGCGCCTGGCTGGTCAACGTGGCCCGCGGCCCGCACGTGGACACCGATGCCCTGGTGGCCGCCCTGGGGGCGCAGTCCATCGCCGGCGCCGCGCTCGACGTCACCGATCCCGAGCCCCTGCCCGACGGCCATCCGCTCTGGGACCTGCCCAACTGCATCATCACGCCGCACACCGCCGACACCATCGAGATGGTCATGCCCCTGCTGGCCGAGCGCATCCGCACCAACGTGGCCCGGTTCGCCGCCGGCGAGGAGCTGGTCGGGCTGGTGGACCCCGACGCCGGCTACTGAGCGAGTCTGACCCACCGGGCGGACGTCACGCCTCTGACCTGGGCATTCCCGCCACTGAGGGGACCGGGGGGACGAGCTGTCACACCCGTGGTCGATGATGGCGCCGGGCCATGGAACATCGCCAGCGATCGCCAACCCCAGGAGGCCGCACCATGCCGACCGTTACCGTCCACACCGTCCTGCCGACCGCTGTTCCACTCGTCGTTCCGATGGCGGTGCCGACCGCCGTTCCGCTCCCGATGCCGCAGTTGCGCTCGCACCGGCCGGCCGGCGCCGACGGGGCTCTCACCATCGATTGCGGTGAGTGCGCACACCAGCACACCTCGGTGTGCGACGACTGCGTGGTCTGTTTCATCGTCGACCGCCAGCCCGAGGATGCCATTGTCGTCGATGCCGACGAGGCACGCGCCGTGCGGCTGCTCGAGCAGGCCGGCCTGGTTCCCGGCGTCCGCCACACCCGGCAGGTGGGCTGAGCACCGCACAACGACGGCCACCGGTCGTCGCGACCGTCACCGGTTGTCTGCGACCATGGAGCGTGCCCCGATCAGCCCTTTCCCCCCCAGCGGCCTCCGGCGCCGTCGGCGGAGGCACCCGATCTGAGCGACGCGCTGGTCGAGCTCGGACGACGCTCGGGCCTGGCCGCCGTCGGGGTCACCGACACCGGCCGTGTTCGAGGAGACCCGTGGGCATCTGCTCGAGCGGAGGCGCCTCGGGCTCAACGGCAGCATGCAGTTCACCTACCGGAACCCGGAGCGTTCGACCGACCCGGCGCGGATCCTGGTCGGGGCCACGGCACTGGTGGTGGGGGCGTGGAGCTATCGCCACCAGGAACCGCTCCCGCTCCCGACCCCGGACCGGCATCGCACCTCGGCGGCACCGGGGCCCGCCGGCCGCGTGGCCCGGTACGCGCGCCAGGACCACTACGGCTCGCTGCGGTCCGCACTGGCGCCCATCGCCGACCATCTCGAGGGCCTCGGGTGGAGGGCGCCGATGGTCTGTGACGACAACGCCCTCGGTCGACAGGGCTGCCGCCCACCGGGCCGGGCTGGGCTGGTTCGGGAAGAACTCGCTCATGCTGCTGCCAGGGCTCGGCTCGTGGTTCGTCCTGGGCTCGGTGGTCACCGACGCCCCGCTTCGGCCCACCGCCCCCGACGACCCCCCGCCCCACGCCGAGGGCTGCGGGAGCTGCTCACGCTGCATGTCCGCCTGCCCGACGCAGGCGTTGGTGGCTCCCGGGGTGTTGGACGCCCGCCGTTGCCTGGCCTGGTTGGTCCAATCGCCGGGGTCCTTCCCCGTGGAGCACCGCCAGGCGCTGGGGGACCGCATCTACGGGTGCGACGAGTGCCAGCAGGTCTGCCCGATCAACCGCCTGGCCGACCGTCGGGACCCGCCACCGCCGCCGGACCCGGACAGCGAGCCGTGGGTCGGACCTGCTCGACCTGCTCGAGGCCGTCCGACGACGACCTGCTCGCCGCCCACGGCCGTTGGTACATCCCTGGCCGCCAGCCCCGGTATCTGCGGAGGAACGCGCTGGTGGCGCTGGGCAACGTCGGCGATGGCGCCGACCACTCCACCGAGCGGGTGCTGCGGCACTGGTTGGCTTGGACGACCCCATGCTGGTCGAGCACGCCCAGTGGGCGGCCCGGCGAGTTGGGCCGCCACGACCTGATGGATGGGCGCACGGTGACCCATCTGCTGGTCACCAACGACTTCCCTCCCAAGGTCGGGGGCATCCAGGCCTACCTGTGGGAGCTGTGGCATCGCCTCGACCCGGACAGCTTCGTGATCCTGACCGCCCGGTCCCATCCCGAGGCCGACGGCCTTCGACCGGGACCAGGCGGGCCGGGGCATCCGGATCGAGCGGGTGGCCGGCCGGGTGCTGGTCCCCGGCCCACCGACTGGTCCGCCGCATCCGCGAGACCGCCCGTCGGGTCGGCGCCGACCTGGTGGTCCTCGACCCCGCCTTCCCCCTCGGCCTGGTCGGTCCCGCACTCGGGCTCCCCTACGCCGTGGTGATCCACGGTGCCGAGGTGGCCCTCCCCGGCCGCCTGCCCGCGGCCCGCCAGGTGGTGAGCACGTCCTCCGCCACAGTGCCCTGGCGGTGTCGGCCGGTGGCTACCCGGCCACCGAGGCCCGCCGCGCCCTGCCGCGAGGAGGCGATGCCGCCGGTGGTGGAGATCCCCCCGGGGGTCGACCTCGAGCGCTTCCGGCCGTCCTGACGCCCGAGCGAACGGGCCTCGGCCCGGGCCGGCTTCGGGCTCCCGGCCGAGGGACCCGTTGGTGGTCAGCGTCAGTCGGCTGGTTCCCCGCAAGGGAATGGACGTGCTCATCGACGCCGCGGTCACGGCTGCGGGCCGATGTGCCCGACCTGATCGTGGCCATCGCCGGTCGTGGCCGCGATTCCGAGCGCCTGGCCGGCAGGGTGGCGGAGTACGGCGCCCCGGTGCGCCTGTTGGGTGGGGTCAGCGACGCCGAGCTGCCCCGGTCTGGTCGGGGCGGCCGACGTGTTCGTCATGCTCTGCCGCAACCGCTGGCTCGGACTCGAGCAGGAGGGTTTTGGCATCGTCTTCCTCGAAGCGGCCGCGGCCGGGGTCCCCCAGGTGGCCGGCGCCTCCGGCGGCGCCGGCGAGGCGGTGGAGCACGGGGTGACCGGCCTGCTGGTGAGCCGTCCGACCGACGTGGGTGCCGCCACTGCGGGCCATCGGTCGGCTGCTGGGCGACCACGGCCTGCGCGAACGGATGGGTGCGCCTCGAGTCGCGCCGGGTCGAGGCATCCTTCGACTATGACAAACTCGCCCCTAGGCTGGCCGCGTCGCTTGCCTGACGTGACAGGCTGAGGCGCTGCACAGCCGGATCAACCGATCAGGAGGAGGGCCGATCGTAGCCGAACAAGCCACCGAACGAATGGTCGTGGCGGCCACACCCGAGCGTTGTTTCGAAGTCAGCGCCGACATCGCCGCCTACCCTCAATGGGCGGCCGACATCAAGGAAGTCACCGTCGAGGAACGTGACGATCAGGGCCGGCCCCGGCTGGTCACCTTCCGGGCGGCGGCATTCGGCGCAGCACCAGCTACACCCTGGCCTACGACTTCAGCGAGGCCCCCCAGGTGCTGGCCTGGGTGCAGACCAGTGGCGACATCACCTCCAAGCTGGACGGCCGCTATGTCTTCGCTCCCGACGGCGACGGTGGCACCGAGGTCACCTATCACCTCGAGGTGGAGATGAAGGTCCCCCTCCCCGGCTTCATCAAGATGCGGGCCCAGAGCCGCATCATGTCGATCGCCCTTCGCGAGCTGAAGGCTCGGGTCGAATCGACGGCCTGACCGGCCGGGCCGGCGCCCCGGTCGCGCGCCGGCGATGAAGGTCGGCATCACCCTCCCGCAGTTCCGGGACGAGGCCGACTCCGCCCTCGATGCCGCCCGCCGGGCGGAAGCCCTGGGCATCGACGGTGTGTTCTGCTTCGACCACCTGTGGCCGATGGGCCAACCCGGCCGGCCGGCGCTCTCGTCGACGCCCGCTGCTCGGTGCGGTGGCCGCCTCCACCTCCACCGTCGCCGTGGGCTACCCTGGTGGCCCGGGTGGGCCTTGTCCCCGACGCGATGCTGGTGGCGGTGATGTCCAGCCTGTCGGCCGCTCAGCGACGGCCGGCTGATCGCCGGGATCGGGACCGGCGACCACCTGAGCAGGGCGGAGAACCTGGCCTACGGGCTCCCGTTCGAGTCGGCCGACGCCGCCGGGCCCGGCTGGCATCGGTGGCTCCGGCGGTGCGGGCGATGGGGATCCCGGTCTGGGTCGGCGGCGGCCATCCGCCGGACGGTCGAGCTGGCCCGGCCGCTCGGCGCAGCGATCAACCTGTGGGAGGGGGACGTGTCCCGGGTCGCCCAGCTGGCCGCGGCGGGGATCGAGGTCACCTGGGCCGGGCCGATCGGCGCACACCGCGCCCGAGGCCACCGACCGCCTGGCGCCAGCTGGCCGCGGCCAGGGCCACCTGGGCGGTCTGCGCCTGGCCCGACTCCATCGAGACGATTGCCGAGGCGGCCGAGGCGCTCCGCGCCGTCACCTGACCGGTCGTGCGTCACCCCGGTGGGTGTCGAGGGCCGAGTGGCTCCGGCAGTAACCTCGGGGCATGGAGTTCCGCCGGATCAACAGCCTCCCGCCCTACGTGTTCGCCACCATCAACGAGCTGAGGGACGCCGGTCGGCGGAAGGGTCGCGACGTGATCGATCTCGGATTTGGCAACCCCGACCTCCCCTCGCCCGACGTGGCGGTGGAGAAGCTGGCCGAGGCGGCCCGCAATCCGCGCAACCACCGCTATTCGGCGAGTCGGGGCATCCCCAAGATCCGCCAGGCCATCACCGACCTCTACCTGCGCAAGTTCGAGGTCGAGCTCGACCCCGACACCGAGGTGGTGACCACCATCGGCGCCAAAGAGGGCCTGTCCCATCTGATGTGGGTGCTGGTGGGACCGGGGGACACCGCGCTGGTGCCCTCACCCGTCGTATCCCATCCACATCTACGCACCGTTGTTCGCCGGCGCCGACGTCCGCCACGTCCGCCTCGACACGTCCGGGAGCGGCGACCGGCGGCAGCCCCGGCGAGGCCTTCTTCGACAACCTGATGGAGGCGTGGGAGTCGGCGTGGCCCAAGCCGAGGGTGGTGGTCCTGTCCTTCCCCCACAACCCGACCACCGAGTGCGTCGACCTGGCCTGGATGACCCGGCTGGTCGAGTTCGCCCGCGAGCGCGACATCGTGCTGGTCCACGACTTCGCCTATGCCGACATCGCCTTCGACGGGTACACGCCCCCGTCGATCCTGCAGGTCCCCGGGGCCAAGGACGTGGCCGTCGAGCTGTACACGATGACCAAGTCGTTCTCGATGGCCGGATGGCGGGTCGGATTCCTGGTCGGCAACGCCGCCATCGTGCAGGCGCTGACCAAGCTCAAGAGCTATCTCGACTACGGGACCTTCCAACCCATCCAGATCGCCGCCATCGTGGCCATGAACGAGGCGCCCGACTACCCCAAGCTGATCAACGAGACCTATCAGGCCCGCCGTGACGCACTGTGCGACGGATTGAACCGCATCGGGTGGGAGATCACCCCCCCTCGGGGCACCATGTTCGTCTGGGCCCCCATCCCCGAGCCCTATCTGGAGATGGGCTCGCTCGAGTTCTCCAAGTTCCTGGTGACAGAGGCCGACGTGGCCACCTCACCGGGGGTGGGATTCGGCCCCGGGGGTGACGCCCACGTTCGCTTCGCCCTCATCGAGAACGAGCAGCGCATCGGCCAGGGTGTCCGCAGCCTCCGCCGGGCGCTGACCAGGCTGCGCTGACCGGATTCGCCGACCCGGGTGGGCTGACCGAGTTGGGGTGACCGACAGCCGTCAGGGCAGCCCGGCACCGGGCACGTCGACCCGGACCCGCTCGATGCGGCCGGTCCGGGAATTGCTGACCACCGACTCGGTACTGGTCGGCGCGGTCATCACGAACAGGGTGCACCCGTCGGCTCCCCCCAGCATGCAGGCGAAGCAGTTCTGGGACGTGGTCTTGCGATCGACGACCTCGCCGCCCTCGGCGATCAGCATGCACTCCGAGGTGATGGCATTGGCCACCCACACCCGGCCGTCGGCGTCCAGGCAGATGCCGTCGGGTACGAACCAGGGGACCGAGGCCCACTCCCGTCGTCCGCTCAGTTCCCCGTTGTCCCCGATTTCGAAGGCGGTGAGTCGTCCGGCCAGCGTCTCGGCCACGATCAGGGTGCCCCCGTCGGGGGTGATCACCGTGCCGTTGGGGAAGCGGAGGTCGGCGGCGGCCACATGGGCCGAGCCGTCGGGATCGATCCGCACCAGCGCCGTGGTCGGTGGGCCAGGGGGCTCCACCAGCGCGGTGGCGCCGTGCTCATCGATGAATCCGTCGAGGTCGAACCCGAAGTTCCCCACGTAGGCCCGCCCTGTCGAGTCCACCACCATGTCGTTCCCGTAGAAGGTGGCGGTGGGCTTGAGATCCCCGTGCTCGACCAGTCGTCCGTCGGCCTCGAGGCGCATCACCGTGCGCGGCTTGCGGGCCACCACCAGCAGGCGGCCGTCGGGCAGCCAGCCCAGGCCTCCCGGCTCGCCGGGGACCTCGACCTCGACCCGGACGTCGCCCGACTCGCCCGCCGACCGCACGGTCCCGTCGTAGAAGTCGGCATACCACAGGCGGCCGTCGTGCCATCGCGGGCTCTCACCGAAGGTGAGTCCCTCGACGAAGGGCTCGGTCTGGACGGTCACCGGCTGGCTCATGCGATCCTCCTGGACAGGGTCGGGTTGTCGGGGGCCACGTATCCCTGGCGGCAGAAGGCGATGGCCGCCTCGGCCACCCGGTCGGCGTCATCCCCCCGCTCGAGCACCAGCACCCGGGCCAGGTGGGCGGTCACCCCGAGGATGGCCAGGGTCAACACGACCGGATCCTCACCACGCAGGAGCCCGGCGGTGATGCCGGCGCTGACGTGGGGAAGGGCATCGGCCACCGTCTGCTGGTCAGCCGTGCCGGATGATCGGGGCGAACCGCTCCTCGGTCCGGGCGAACTCCATCAGGATGAACAGGTGGCGGTGCTCGGACAGCCAGCGCAACGAGGCACGGATCCCCTGCTCGATGCGGCGGGCCGGGTCGTGCTCCCCGGCGATGGCCTCACGCTGGGCCTGGCGCATGGAGCGCAGCGCGTCGACCACGATCTCGCCCAGCAGCTCCTCCTTGGACTCGAAGTACCAGTAGAACACGCCCTTGCCCACGCCGAGCCCGTCCACGATGCTGGTCACCGACGTGGCGTGGTATCCCTCGGCGGCGAAGGTCCGGGCGGCAAAGTCCATCAGCTCGTGGCGGCGCTGGGCGCCTCGGGGTGTGAGCCGACGGGACATGGTGCCACGACGCTAGGGGTGCGCCGCGAAGCGGTCAATGCCCGACACCGGGGCCGTGGCCAGAGGAGCCGTTCACGGACGGGGTGACCACCTCGGCGCCGTCGAACGATGCCTTCATCAGGGCGGCCGACGACGAGAACACGGCCCGCTTGGGCAGGCCGAGGGAGCGGAGCTCATCGGCCATCGGGTGGTCGCCCAGCACCAGGGTGGCCCCCCCGACACGGCCGGCGGCGCCCTCGGTCGAGGTCGTCCAGGTGGTGCGACGGAGGACCCCGTCGGCGAAGGAGTAGCTGGGCGGCGCTTGGGAGGGGAGGCGCAGGCGACCACCGGCGGCCACGGTCAGGGTGAGCACGTGGACCCCGTCGTCGACCAGGCGGACCGTGGTTCCCGTCCCGGCCGGCGCCCGTCCAGCCGGGGGCTCGTCGATGTCGATCGAGGTCATCCATTTGGGGAAGCCCCAGATGTCCCGCCCGGCCACGCAGGAGAACTCCTGGTCGACCGGGAGCCGGTGGATGTAGACGCCCACCGCTCCGGAGGCGAACTCCCGGACCCGGCCGGAGGTGGAGGGGCCGGCCGGGGCGTCGTGCCGTCGTACCACCAAGCCGACCGCCACCTCGTGGTAGGGGCCGAGATCGGTGTCGTCGTAGCGGCACACGGCCAGTGCCACCATCGCCCGTCCCGGGATGCGGGCCGACGACCTCCAGGCCGGTGGGGGAGACGAGGCGCTGGGCGGCCGCCGCCGGCACCAGGTACTGGGCCCCCCACTGGGCGGCCCGGCGCACCTCGACGGGAAGTCCCACCCTGCGGCCCAGCACCGACCACGAGCGGTCGTCCCCGTGCGGGCCGGTGGGGGTGCCACCCGAATGGGCCGGGACGGTGGGGGCGTGGTCAGGCGTGGACATCGAGTGCAGTACAGCACAGGCGGCGGTACCGTTGCCCGTGGCCTACTGGATCCTCAAGGCGGTGCTGAGCCCGGTGTTCTTCCTGCTCTGGCGGGTGAAGACCGAGGGCCGGGAGCACGTCCCGGCCCATGGCCCGGCGGTGCTGGCCGCCAACCACCAGTCGTTCTGCGACTCGTTCTTCCTCCCCCTGGTGCTCCGCCGGCGGGTCACCTATGTGGCCAAGGCCGAGTACTTCGACGACTGGCGCACGGCATGGTTCTTCCGGGCCGCCGGACAGATCCCCATGAACCGTGGTGGGGGCGATGCCTCGCAGCGGGCCCTCGACACCGCCATGGAGGTGCTCGATTCCGGCGCCTTGCTGGGCATCTATCCCGAAGGGACCCGGGCGCCCGACCCCCGTCTCCACAAGGGCCATACCGGCGTCGCCCGTCTCTCCCTCCGCTGTGACGTCCCGATCATCCCGGTGGGCATCGCCGGTACCCGCGCCGTGCAGCCACCGGGGAGCAACCTGATGCGACCGTTCCATGCGGTGACCATCCGGTTCGGTCGACCGCTCACCTATGAGTACGACGGGACGATGGTCGCCACCGGAGCGTGCGCCGATCCCGATGACGGCGGGGAGCGGACTCGCGTCCTCGACCAGGCCGAGCTCCGCGCCCTGACCGACGCCCTGATGGCCGAGATCGCCCGTCTCTCGGGTCAGGAGTACGTGGACCACTACGCCACCCGGGCCAAAGCCGGTTGATCGGTCCCCCGGGATCGTTCGAGCGGATGGCCGCGATCGGCTGCTCTCGACGTCGTAATCGTCCGGAAACAGTCCGGACACAGTCGGGGCCTAGCCTGAGACGGTGTTCAACTACCTGATCAGGGTGCAACTCCCTGACCGGCCGGGTGCACTGGGGGCGGTGGCCAGCCGGATCGGCTCGGTCGGGGGGGACGTGGTCTCCATCGACATCCTCCAGCGTGACAACGGGATCGTGGTGGACGAGCTCGGGGTGGGTCTGGCCGACGACGATCTGATCGACCTCCTCCGCGACGAGATCCTGGAGGTGGACGGCGTGTCCATCGAGTCGATCCGACCGGTCGAGGGGGCGATGCCCGACCGAACCGCCGAGCTGCTCGACATCACCGCCGAGCTGCTCACCCAGCCCTCGCCCACCAGCGTGTTGGAGCAGCTCACCGGCCGGGTCCGGCGGGCCCTGGCCGCCGACTTCGCCGTAGTGGTCGACGGGGATGGCACCACCGTCGTGGCCGGCAGCGGCGAGCCCCCCGAGGGCGTGGGCCTCGGCGCCGGTGCGGGGGCCGGTCCCTACGTGGCGGTGGCCCCCATGGTCCATGCCGAGCGCACCCTGGTGGTCGGGCGCCTCGACCCGGTGCTACGTGAGCGTGAGCGTCAGTGGGTGGTGGCCATGGCCAAGTTGGCCGACTACGGCCGGCGCGACCTGACCTGATCCTCCCCGGCCCAGTGGCGCGATCGCTCGTACGGCTCGCTGCCAGGCGAGATGGGAGGCGTCCGTATCGGAGGCCGGCGCCCGGGGGGCGTAGGCGCCCTCCTCGGTCCACAGGGCGGCGAGGTCGTCGAGCGTGCCCCACACCCCCTCGGCCAGTCCGGCCAGGGTGGCCGCACCGATGGCGGTGGTCTCCAACGACACGGGACGGACCACCGGTAGTCGCGACTGATCGGCGATCAGCTGGAGGAGGAGACCCATGGCCGAGGCGCCGCCGTCGACCCGCAGGAGCGAGGGCGCGGTCGTGGTGGCGGCCATGGCATCGACCACGTCGCGCACCTGGAAGCTCATGGCCTCGACCATGGCCCGGGCCAGGTGGGCCCGACCGGTGCCCCGGCTGAGCCCGACGATGGTGCCCCTGGCCTCGGGGTCCCACAGGGGGCTCCCCAGACCGGTGAAGGCCGGCACCACCACCACTCCCTCGCTGGACTCCACCGTGCGGGCCAACGGCTCGGTGTCGGCGGAGTCGTCGATGATGCCCAACCCGTCGCGCAGCCACTGCACCCCGGCCCCCGACACGAATACCGAGCCCTCGAGGGCGTAGGCGACGGGCGGCCGATCGGGTCGGTCACCGCCGGCGGCGTCGATGGAGGTGCCCCCCTCGTCGCCCAGGTCCCAGGCGATGGTGGTGAGCAGGCCGTCGACCGGCTCGGGGGCCACCGGGCCGGCGTTCATCAGCACGAAGCTTCCCGTCCCGACGGTCACCTTGGTCATTCCCGGATCGAAGCAGGCCTGACCGAAGAGGGCGGCGTGCTGGTCGCCGGCCATCCCGCTGATGGGCACGCCCCGCAGCGGGGAGTCGGTTCCGAGTGACGCCACAGAGAGGCGCCCGAACCGGCCACACGATGGTCGCACCTCGGGGAGCACCCGTTCGGGGACGCCGAACAGCGAGCACAGCTCGGTCGACCACCGTCGGACCACGATGTCGAAGAGCATGGTGCGAGAGGCATTGGTGGCGTCGGTGGCGAAGACGCCCCCGTCGACCCCCCCGGTGAGGTTCCACAGTACCCACGAGTCGACCGTTCCCAGGGCCAGGTCGTCGGAGGGGGACAGCCCGCCCGGGCCCAGGAGCCACTGCATCTTGGTGGCCGGAGAAATACGGGTCGAGGACCAGGCCGGTGCGCTCCCGGACCAGGGGTAGGTGGCCGGCTTCGGCCATGGCTCGACAGGCCGGCGCCGTACGGCGGTCCTGCCAGACGATGGCCCGGTGCAGGGGCCGGCCGGTTCGCCGGTCCCACGCCACCACCGTCTCCCGCTGGTTGGTGATGCCGATGGCCCGGGCCACCCGCTGGTTGTCGGCCAGCCGGCCTGCCACCTCCGCCAGCGTCGCCACGCACCACGGTCCAGATCTCGCCGGCGTCGTGCTCCACCCAGCCGGGCTGCGGGTAGTACTGGGTGAGCTCGCCGATAGGCGACGTCGACGACCCGGGCCCGGTCGTCGACGACCAGCGCCCGGACACCGGTGGTCCCGGCGTCGACGGCGATGGTCACGGAGGAGGGAGGCGCCATGCCAGGGGACTGTAGCGACCGACCACCCGGCGCACGGTGGGCCGCCCGATCGGTCGCCGGTGAGGGCGCCGGAGTGCTTGCAGAGAGCAATCATTTGCGATTCTTCGCGAACATGCTCTCAGCTGGTCGTTCGCCGCCCGGCGGGGCAACGGAATTTCGAAGGTAATTGTTGACAGGGATGTAACTACGCTGCTGTAATAGACCCACTATCTCGTACCTCGGGGGAGGGTTAACCACTATATATTGTGTTTAGGGGCGGCTGAGGGCCGCATTTCGGTGGAGTGCCGGCGGGCGGTCACGGCCCGAGCGGTAGGCACCCACAGCGGCCCCAGAACAGGGGCGGCGGACCGAAATGCGGCGCTCGTGGTACCGCACCACCCTCGAGGGTCGACACCGCAGCCACCAACCCAGTACCAACCCAGCACCACGCCAGACGCCACCCTCGCTCTCGAGCGACAACCGGAAGCATCCAGAAAAGAGGTCCTCCCAATGGCCATCGCCCCACAGCGCACCGGCATCGGCATCCGCCGCCACTTCACCTCGCGCCGAGGTCCATCCCTATGACCAGATCGTCTGGGAGACGACGCGACGCCCGGATCACCAACTACCGGGACGGGGCGGTCGCCTTCGAGCAGCTGGATGTCGAGGTCCCCGAGGGCTGGAGCCTCAACGCCACCAACATCCTGGCCCAGAAGTACTTCCGTGGCACCCCTGGCACCGACGAGCGCGAGTGGTCGTTGCGCCAGGTGGCCGACCGGGTGGTCGACACCATCACCGCCTGGGGGGTCAAGGACGGCTACTTCGTCGACGATGAGGAGGCGGAGACCTTCCGGGCCGAGTTGAAGCACCTGATCGTCCACCAGATGGCCGCCTTCAACTCACCGGTGTGGTTCAACATCGGGGTGGCCGGCGTCCCCCAACAGGGATCGGCCTGCTTCATCCTGGCCGTCGACGACACCATGGACTCCATCCTCAACTGGTACACGGAGGAAGGGGTCATCTTCAAGGGTGGCTCGGGAGCCGGGGTCAACCTGTCCCGCATCCGCTCGTCACACGAGCTGCTGAAGGGCGGCGGCACTGCATCCGGCCCGGTCAGCTTCATGCGGGGGGCCGACTCCTCGGCCGGCACCATCAAGTCCGGCGGCAAGACCAGGCGGGCGGCCAAGATGGTCATCCTCGACTCCGACCACCCCGACATCGAGGACTTCATCTGGTGCAAGGCCATCGAGGAGCGCAAGGCGCGGGTCCTGCGCGATGCCGGCTTCGACATGGACCTCGACGGCAAGGACTCGATCAGCCTCCAGTACCAGAACGCCAACAACTCGGTGCGGGTCACCGACGAGTTCATGGAGGCGGTGGTCGACGGCCGGGAGTGGGCCCTCACCGCCCGGGGCGACGGCGAGCCCATCCGCGGGGTTCCTGCCCGTGACCTGTTCCGCCAGATCGCCCAGGCCGCCTGGGAGTGTGCCGACCCCGGCATGCAATTCGACTCCACCATCAACCGGTGGCACACCGCGTCCAACACCGGGCGGATCAACGGGTCCAATCCGTGCTCCGAGTACATGCACCTCGACAACTCGGCGTGCAATCTGGCCAGCCTCAACCTGATGAAGTTCCTCCACGACGACTCCTCGTTCGACGTCGAGGGCTTCCGGTCGGCGGTGGAGGTCATCTTCACCGCCCAGGAGATCATCGTGGGCAATGCCGACTACCCGACCGAGAAGATCGCCGAGAACGCTCGGCGCTTCCGCCAGCTGGGGATCGGCTACGCCAACATCGGTGCCCTGCTGATGGCCCAGGGGCTGCCGTACGACTCCGACCAGGGTCGGGCCTGGGCCGGGGCGATCACCGCGCTGATGACCGGGCACGCCTACGCCACCTCTGCCCGAACCGCGGCCCGGATGGGTCCGTTCGCCGGCTACCACGAGAACGTCGAGCCCATGATCAACGTGCTGCGCATGCACCGCGACGCGGTGGCCAGCATCGACGAGGAAGCAGTCCCCACCGATCTGCTGTCGGCCGCCCAGGAGGCGTGGGACCTGGCCGTCGAGCTCGGCGAGCAGTACGGCGTGCGCAACTCGCAAGCCAGCGTCCTGGCACCGACCGGTACCATCGGCCTGCTGATGGACTGCGACACCACCGGCGTCGAGCCCGACCTCGGGTTGGTCAAGACCAAGAAGCTGGTGGGCGGAGGCACCATGTCGATCGTCAACCAGACGGTGCCACGGGCCCTGACCCGGCTCGGGTACTCGCCCGACCAGGTCGACGAGATCATCGCCTACATCGATGTGCACAAGACCATCGTGGGCGCACCGTACCTCTCGGCCGAGCACCTGTCGGTGTTCGCCTGCTCGATGGGTGACAACACCATCCACTACCTCGGGCACGTGCGGATGATGGGCGCGGTCCAGCCGTTCATCTCGGGGGCCATCTCCAAGACGGTCAATCTTCCCGAGGACGTCACGGTGGAGGACGTCGAGCAGCTGCACATCGATGCTTGGCGGATGGGTATCAAGGCGGTGGCCATCTACCGCGACAACTGCAAGGTGGCCCAGCCCCTCTCCACCACCAAGAAGGCCGGTGCTGAGGCGAGCGGCCGATGCCGACCCGGCCCGGTCCGAGGCCGAAGCCCACGCCCGCGACCTGGCCGACAAGATCGCCGGGCTCGAGGCGGCCCTCGCCCACGAGCAGGCGCGCACCTCGGAGACCCTGGTGGTCGGTGCCGTCCGCGAGCGGCTCCCCCGACGTCGCACGTCGTCGACCTTCGCCTTCCGGGTGGCCGACTGCGAAGGGTACGTGACGGTCGGCGAGTACGAGGACGGACGCCCCGGCGAGGTGTTCATGAAGGTGTCCAAGCAGGGCTCGACCCTGGCCGGGATCATGGACGCCTTCTCCATCTCGGTAAGCCTGGGACTCCAGCATGGCGTCCCGTTGGCCACCTACGTCCGCAAGTACACCAACATGCGCTTCGAGCCGGCCGGCATCACCGACGATCCCGATCTCCGCATCGCCACCAGCCTGGTCGACTACATCTTCCGGCGGCTGGCCGTCGACTACCTGCCCGTGGCCGAGCGCATCGAGCTCGGGGTGCTGTCCACCTCCGAGCGCATGCAGCCGACCCTGCCCGGTGTCGAGGAGACGGCGACGCCGTCGTCGGGGGTCGTCGACGCCGACGCCATCGACCCGGTGATCTCCACGGTGCTGGACGGGAGCGCGTTGGATGCCGGCAGCCCAGCCGTGTCGACCCAGCCGGACACCGCGGCCGCGGACCGGCTCCTGGCCCGTGCAGAGCCTCGAGATGCGCCCTACTGCTACCAGTGCGGCAACGCCATGCAGCGGGCCGGGTCGTGCTACGTGTGCGCGAGTTGCGGCACGACCAGTGGCTGCTCGTAGCATCGCCCGTCCGGGATGAGGCGCTGATCCGCACTGGCTCGGGCCGTGCCTGATCGGCCGGAGACAGATGACCAGGGTGGTGCCGTGCCCGAGGAGAGCGGGTCGGTGCTCTGGCTCGCCGACTACGTGTACGGGACGATCTCGACCCTGGTGGCCATCGCCGGCCTGACCTTCGAGACCAACCCGGGTGCCCTGACCACCGCGGGGGTGGTGGTGGTGGGAGCGGTGGCCATCTGGCTGGCCCACACCCTCTCCCGCCTGGTGACCATGCCGTCGTGGCGACATCTGACGCTGTCGGCCGCCGACGTCCGGGCCGAGCTCCTGGGCTCGTGGTCCATTCTGGCCGCCGCCATCCCGGCCACTCTGGTCTTCATCGTGGCCGGCCTCGGCCTGTTCGAGGTGAAGACCGCGTTCATCGTGGCCGAGGTGGTGGGCGTGCTGGCGCTGGCCGTGGTGGGCATCGGGACCGCCGGTGGGGCCGAGCGGCCGGCGCGCCGGCGGGCCCTCTACGTGGTCGGCCTGGTCGCGGTCGGGGTGATGATCGTCCTGCTCGAGTCGGTGGTCCACCTCCTGTAGGGGAGTGGTGGGGACGGTGGGCGATGGCGCAGGCCGAACAGGCGTGGCCGGCACCGGGCGGTAGTGTGGGATAGGCAGAGCCAGACGGCAATGCCCCAGAGGGAGGCCAGCGGTGGACGACCACGATGGTGGACGAGGAGCCGGTGCGGAGACCGGGGATGCGCCGATGGAGCACGGCTTCACCGAGGCGGAGCTCACCGAGTTGGCCCTGGCCGCCGATCTCGACGTTCCGATGGGGGACGACGCCGTCCCCCTGTCCGTCTACCTCAACCAGGCCCCCGGCCTGCTGCCCTCGTGGTACATGCCCTCCCCGATGACCCGTCATGGCTCGCGCTGGCGAGTCCCGGTGGTCCTGGTGATCGTGGCCGCCTTCGTGATCATCGAGGCGTTCGGGTTGTGCAGTACCTTCGGTCAGCTGGTCCCGGCCTGAGCGCGATCCGCACGACGGCCCTGGTCACCACCTACTTCACAGTACGTGGTGATGAGAGTGCTCTACGTGATGGTCATTGCGAACGGTATATCGGACAGGGCAGTATGGACCCAACAGCGGTTCACGAGTGGCTTCGTGGTCTGTGAGGGGAAACGCAGGGGCGTCGTCCCTACGGGAAGAAGGGCAACCATGATGTGGGCAAGACGATTGATCATTGGCTCCGGTTTGGCGGTGACCTCATTGCTGGTCGCCCCGACGGTGGCAGGGGCGGCGGCGAGTTGTGTCTCGCCGTCCACCATGAACGAACCCGGCTGTGTGGTCACTCCGGCCATTGCCGCGGCCTCGAGCTTGCCGTCCACCGGCAGTGCCGTGGGGCACGACGGGGTGCCGGCAGCGACATCCGCCACCAGCACCACCACGAGCAGTCTCCCCTTCACCGGGGCTGACGTGGAGGAGTTGGCCGTGGTAGGCGCAGGCGCGGTTTTGGTCGGCGGTCTGCTGATCCGCCGCCGTCGTCGTCCCGCCTGATCCTCGGGCGTCGATCGCCTCCGCCGATGCGGTGATTCCCACTGGTGGGTCACGCCGGTGGTGGCGGTGACTCGTTCTCAGTAGCTGGCCGGCAGTAGCGGAGCGACCGCTTCGAAGAAGAAGAACACCACCACCAGCCAACCGAGCAGGCCGACCCCGGCCAGTGCGGCCCGTTGGCCTCGCCGGGTTCGCCGGTACCCGATCCACAGCGCGGTGGTCAGCACGGCCACGGCGATCCCCCACACGATGGCCGCGGCCCAGTCGTGTGCCGGCGTCGATGGGGCCGCATGGCGATGGGTCGGCGTCACCGGCACCGCCTTGGCGTGGGTGAGAGCACTGGCCACCAGCGCGGCGTGCACCACCAGCCGCTGGCTGGCGCTGTAGCGCGGGTTGCAGGTGGTCAGGGTGAGTGTGGGTGTCACCGTCTGGTCGATCACCGACACATCGGTCGGGGAGACCACCAGGCTTGTGGTGACCCGATAGAGAAAGATCCCTTGCAGCGTGACGATGGTGATCGGGTCACCGGGGGCCAGCGCGTCGAGGTTGTAGAAGGGGTGGAGGTAGGTGGTGCGGTGGCCGGCAATCGCCGCGTTGCCCATCTCGCCCGGCAACGGTGTCGTCGGATAATGCCCGGGACCGGCTTGGAGCTGGGCGACTCCGGTGCCCTCCACCACCACCATCGACAGTCCGATCTTCGGAATGGAGATCTCGCCCACTGGGCTTCCGATCGGAGGGTCGGTCATCGGCGGTGCCACCTGCAGGGCGGGCTGGCTCCCGCCGCCTGGCGGGGTACTCAGGTGCTTGACCGGTGGTGCGCCCGAGTGGAGCTGGGCGGCGCCGAACTGCGAGCGGAGTTGCGCCTGACTGCGGGCCGTCATCAGTCCGGTCCCCCACAGCAGGTAGGGGATGAACAACAGGATCAGAATGCCGGCAACAAGGATGACCCGACCCACAGCCATTCGGATGGTTGTGAATGACACGGTCGGATGCTACCGGTAGCAACCGCCCTAGCTGGGGCACGGCCTGCCCGCCGCTGGCGGGGGCGGTCGCTCCACTACCATCGAGGTTGATCGTCCGCTGCGCCGTCGAGCCGTGCTCCGTCACGAACCCTCGTATCGGTGCCTGGAGCTTCGAATGGTTGCCGTGAGCGCAAGGGGGAATCGACGGCGTCGACGGTGGCTGATCGCCTCCCTCATCGTGGCTGTCGTTGCCGTGTGGGCACTTGTCGTCGGGGTGAAGACGCTGTCCGCCTACCACCATGACCGGGATGGTCTCGCCGCTCTCGAACAGATCAATGCCAATCTGAGCCCGGGACAGCTGACGTCGTCGGCCACGGAACGCGTGCTCGACCGAGCCAGTGCGCAGTTCGCCAGCGCCCATGCAGACCTCTCGTCACCATTCTTCGCCCCGGTCACGGTGATACCCGTGCTCGGCCGGCAGTTCCGGGCAGTCCGGGCTCTGGGAACAGCCGCCGGCACCGTGTCACAGGTCGGCTCGACATTCCTGTCCGAGGCGACCGGCTTGCTCAATCAACCCCATGCCGCCGGCCCCGAGCGGGTTGCCTCCCTCCGCCAGCTGGGGACCTACTCACTCGCCGCTGAACGACAGCTGGCCGCGGTGGACACCGGGCCGAGTCAGGCACTGGTGGCGCCTCTGGCCTCCAAGCGGAATGAGTTCGTTACCCAGCTGAACAGCGCCCGACTCCGGCTGGTCAAGGCGGCCGGCGTGTCTGCTGCGGTGGCCACGATCCTGCAGGGGCCGCAGAACTACGTGGTGCTGGCCTCGAACAATGCTGAGATGCGAGCCGGATCGGGGACCTATCTCGAGGTCGGTGCGGCGACGACAAGTGGCGGGTCGGTCACCCTTTCCGGTCTCAGCCCATCCGGCGACCACTCCCTGCCGGTGGGAGCAGTGCCTGTCACCGGCGACCTCCAGCGAAACTGGGGATGGCTTCATCCGAGCCTCGACGTGCGCAACCTCGGATTGACGCCTCAGTTCGACGTGACCGCGCCGCTCGCCGCGCGCATGTGGACCGCGTCGACTGGCCAGCAGGTGGACGGCGTGATTGCGCTCGACGTGGTGGGAATCAGCCAGCTGCTCAATGCCACCGGTCCGGTGGAGTCAGATGGACGTACCTTCACCGCCGGGAACGTCGAGCAATTCCTGCTCCACGATCAGTACGCGGGACTCAACGGTGAGTCGGCGACCACCAACAATCGACAGGACGACCTCGGCGATCTGGCCGGTGCGGTCCTCAACCAGCTGCAGGGACAGTCGACCGACCTGAAGACACTTGCCAACGCGGTATCCAGCGCGGTGGCGGGCAGGCATCTGATGCTCTGGTCGAAGAACCCGACGGCTCAGGCCGCATGGGTGGTGAGCGGAGTCAGCGGTAGCCTGACCGATCGCTCGGTGGATGTGTCGCTCATCAATGTCGGTGGCAACAAGCTCGATCAGTTCATATCGATCCACGTCGCTGTCAGTACCAAACCGGTGGGGTCCAACACAGACGTATCCCTGACGGCGCAGCTGGCCAACACCACGCCCCCTGGGCAGTCCCAGTACATCGCTGGTCCCTTCCCCGGCGTTCCCGTTGCCTACGGCGGCTACTACGGCCTGGTGGCGGCCAACCTGCCGGCGGCGGCCAGCGACATCTCCATGGTCGGTGGCGGCCCACTGGCGGTCAAGGGAGGCGAGGGCCCGACCTGGGTGGTGGGGGCGCCGTTGACCATCCCCGCCGGTTCCGATCCGACCGTGGTGGTCCGATTTCAGATGCCCGGACATCATGGTTCGATGAGCGTGGTGCCCTCGGCTCGGGTACCGGCGGAGGTGTGGACAGCCAACGGTCGCACCTTCGACGACTCCGTGCCGACCACCATCAGCTGGTGATCTCGCACCTGGCCATCGCGGCCCAGCCGACGTCCGGGGCTCAACCCTCGGGGGAGCCCTTCCGCCACACCCCACCCACGGTGGCGCCTGCCGGGACATCGGCCAGCACCACCGCGTTGGCGCCGATCCAGGCCCCGTCCCCGATGGTGATCGGGCCCAGTACCTTGGCGCCGGCCCCGACGCGAACGCCGTCACCGATCTGGGGCTGGCCCGGTCCCTGCCCGGTGTGACCTAGGGTCACGCCTTGGTAGAGCACGAGGTTCTTGCCCGCCACCACTTCGTGCCCGACGACGATTCCCGCGGTGTGGATGATGGCGAATCCGGGACCCAGTGCGGCAGCCGGATGGATCTCTGATCCTCCCAACCGGATACTGCACGACTGCAGCCACAAGGCCAGCGGCCGAAGCCCGTGATTCCAGCACCACGACGACATGCGGAAGTAGATCACCACCCGGAGCCGCGGATACAGGGGAGCCTTTGCCGCAGCCCGGGCCACGATACGGGAAGGGCTCATCCCCCATGACGCCGTCATGTGCCGCAGATCCTCGATCACCGCATCCATGTTCCGTAGTGTTCTACATCTTCCGGGGTCGTCCTGTCATCAATGTGGTTATGCTCCAATTCCATCGTGGGTACTCCAGGCGACACCAGCGGACCCTCGTCCGACTCCGACCACAAGACGGGTTGGCAACGGATGAGCCTGTCGGACTACCTGGAGGTGCGCGCCGCCGAAGACGGCAATTCGACGATCCCCTTCTCCAACGCTCTCCGCCCGTTGATGAGCCCGGCGGTCCGTCTCCGGGCCAAGCAGCTCGCCACAGCAGCCCTCTCGCCCCATGCCAGGCGTCAGGCCCGGACCTTGGCGAGACAGGTACCGCTCCGCTTGCACCTGGGGTCGGGTGGGAACAATTTGGCCGGCTGGGTGAACATCGACCTGGTGGGGGCGCACGCTGATCTGTCCTGGGATCTGCGGCGGCCGCTGCCCCTGGGCAAGGCCACTACGGAAGCCGTGTTCCTCGAGCACGTACTCGAGCACATGCCAGTGGCTGAGGGCGTGCAGGTGCTGCACCACCTCCTCGACGTCCTGGTGCCCGGGGGCACCCTGCGGGTCGGGGTTCCCGACGCCGGTCTCTATGCCACTAGCTACGTGCACCACGACATGGTTCTCGATGAGCTGCGACCGGGTCGGCCGACCAGGATGCTGGCCCTGGGCGAGGTGTTCCAAGAGCACGGCCACGTCTCTGCATGGGACGGAGAGACACTCTGCCTGGCCGTGGGCGAGGCCGGCTACCACGCGGCCCGGGTGATGCCCGGTGGGACCTCGACCATCGTCCCCGCCCCCGACAGCGAGGCGCGTATCCCCGAGACCGTCTATGTCGAGGCATTCGCTCCTTCGTGACCGGTCAGGGGTGAAGCCAGGCCGCTGGACGATCTCGAGGTGCGGTGACCAGCGCTGGAGAGCGTCGTGGGTCCATAAATTGTGACCATTGTGTGACGGCTCTGCGGGCTGTTGGATCAACGCCGCAGAGGTCTCGAAATGGAGCCACTCCCGGAGTCCGCTCGGATAGTTCCCTGTCCCGAGGCTGGACGGCAGCCACTAATGTTGAGGGGTGAGCTCCCGCCGCCCCTGTGATGCGGGCACGAGTCGCCTTTCCGCTGCCACTGAGTTCGGCACCATGCCGTGGGCTCGTGGCTACGTACGCCGTCGCGCCGGCTTGGTTCTCACCCGGCTGCGCCACGTTCGGGTGAAGTTCGGTCACCTCTGCGATGTGCGGCGGGATGCGCGATTCAGGGTGGCGAGAGGCGCCCAGACCCGATTTGGTGTCGGCTGCATTCTGGACGATGGCTTCACCCTGGAGAACCGCGGACGAATCGACGTCGGGGATCGCACTGTATTCGGGCATCACTGCACGGTTGCCGCCGACAGGAGCATTGTGATCGGCAAGAACTGTCTCATCGGGGAGATGGTGTCGATTCGCGACCACGATCATTCATTCTCTTCGTCGGATGCTCTGATCATTGACCAGGGACGCAAGACCGCGCCCATCCGGATCGGGAACAATGTCTGGATCGGGGCCAAGGCAACAATCACCACGGGGGTGTGCATTGGGTCCAACGCCGTGATAGGCGCCCATGCGGTGGTCACCACCGATATTCCGTCAAGCTGTGTGGCCATGGGCATCCCGGCCCGGGTCATCCGCTACCGAGAGGTCACCCCTCGGCCCGAAACAGTAGGTCGGTCGCCGGACCAGCCGATCGGCGCCGCGTCGGATTCCCAGGGTCTGCCGCACCCAGGCCATCGGTGACGGACGTAGGCCCTACGAAATAGCGACCGCCGGTTTGGAGAGTTGGGCCCCGCCGTTGGATCCGTAGTACTTGGCGTCACCGAAGGAGAAGATGCCGCCGTCTGACGCCACCAGCCAGTAGCCATCCCCGTCGGGCGTTGCCGCCATGCCCACGATCGGCTTGTTGAGGGTGAGCGCCCCGGTCGATCCGTAGTACTTGGCGTCACCGAAGGAGAAGATGCCGCCGTCGGACGCCACCAGCCAGTAGCCACTCCCGTCGGGCGTTGCCGCCATGCCCACGATCGGCTTGTTGAGGGTGAGCGCCCCGGTCGATCCGTAGAAGCCGGCGTCTCCGAAGGAGAAGATGCCGCCGTCGGACGCCACCAGCCAGTAGCCACCCCCGTCCGGCGTTGCCGCCATGCCCACGATCGGCTTGTTGAGGGTGAGCGCCCCGGTCGAGCCGTAGAAGCTGGCGTCTCCGAAGGAGAAGATGCCGCCGTCGGACGCCACCAGCCAGTAGCCACCCCCGTCCGGCGTTGCCGCCATGCCCACGATCGGCTTGTTGAGGGTGAGCGCCCCGGTCGAGCCGTAGAAGCTGGCGTCACCATAGGAGAAGATGCCGCCGTCGGACGCCACCTCCCAGTAACCCCTGCCATCCGGGGTGGCGGCCATGTCGACGATGGGGTTGTTGAGGGGAGCCGCTCCGGCTGATCCGTAGAAGGGCATGCCTCCGAAGGCGAAGATGCTGCCATCGCTGGTTGTCAGCCAATACCCGTCAGCCGTCCTGAGAAGCTTCGGTGTGCCTCCCTCGTTGGGGACTGGTGGGGGCGGCGGCCCCGTCATCGTGGGCGGCGGTTCCGTGGTGGTAGTGGTGGTCGACGGCTCCGTCGTCGTGGTTGCGGTAGGCATCGTCGTGGTGGTGGTGGTCGGCGGCTCCGTCGTCGTGGTGGTCGGCATCGTCGTCGTGGTGGTCGGCATCGTCGTCGCCGTGGTGGTGGTGGTCGTCGTCGTCGGGCCAGTCGAACCTCCCGATACCAGCGGGGTCAGACCGGAACCACCGATCTGGCTGGGTGTGGCTGTACCTGCGTACACCTGCAAGGCGTGGAGAAAGGCGGTGCCAATCTGGCCAGCCGGCCAGAATGCCGGGATTCCCCCCCCGTAGTACCCCCCGAAGTTGACCTCCGAAACGGTGATCTTGACGGCGCTGGCAGTGACCGGATTGAAGTCCAACTCCATCTGGTGGTTCCGATACTGGCCGACCACGGTGGCCACGCTGGTCCACCCGGATGACGGCTCATCCAATGAGATTGCGTAGTCACGCACGCCCGTGGCGGTGCTTCCCACTGACTGCGTGTCGACTATGACGCGGTCGATGGTGGTGGGGCTGTGCAGGGTCACGGTCAGGCTCGGCGTGGTATCCCCAGCCGTGGAAGACCATCCGTTTCCCTCGCCGACGGTCAGGCCGACGATGGCGGCAGAGGCGGTCCCAGACGTGGCGCTGGCCGTGGCCCCGGCGGACGAAACGGCGATGTTGGCGCCATAGGGCTGGGTCGGTCCGACGGTCAGCGTGTCGCCCTCGGGGTAGCTGATGTACATGACCTGGTTGGCGATCGGAAGGCTGTAGGCGGTGCCGGAGGTGACCGACACCGTGGTGGCATTTCCGTACTCGGAGGTCAGCGTGACCGGGATCGACCCGCCGCCGGGGGCCGTGGCCGTAACCGTGCCGGTGGTGGCCAGGCCGTCGGACCACACCGCTGCGAGCTGGTTCGCCTGGCTACTGTCCGGGCCGAACGTAGCCTCGTAGGTCTGAGGAATCCCGGTCGAGGGCATGGCGACATACGGCCGCTCAGCGATCTCGGAGGATGTCTGCATGGTGGCCAGGGCAGCAGGTTTGACGTAGTCATCGCCTTGATTGGTCTGGATCAACGAGAACGACACGCCGTCGTTGCCCCAGTTGCCCTCGTCGAAGAAGTAGTTCCATACGGGAATGTTGAGCGCCTTCATCCAGAGCATGGTGTGGGTCACATTGTCGGCCTGGCTCAGATAGTTGTAGTCGCCGTCGCTCCACCAACCGACCTCCGTGAACCACAGGGGCGTGCCCTGCAGCATCCCCTCGAGCTGCTCGATGAGAGCTGGCATCCCGTCTTCTTCATAGGAGTCGTTGTTGCCCGCGTAGGGATGGACGGCAGCCACGTTGAGGTACTTGAGACCACCGCTGGCGATCAGCTGCTGCCACCACCCCGCCGCGGGTCCAAGAGTGGTTCCACCGATAACCGTGGAGCGCGAGCCCGGCTCGACGGCTTTTACGGCGTTGTAGAAGGGCTCGAGCACCTCTGAGACGTAGTTGGCTGCGTTGCTCCAGCCAGTGTTGTTCGACTCGTTCCACGGCTCCCACATGGTCACGGGGGCGCATCCGGAGCAACCCACGGGCGGATTGGAGTAGTAGCCGACGAGAGACTGTATGTCACCCTGCCACCATCCATCAGAGACCAATATGGGCGAAATGGCGTCACTCCCACCGATCTGGATCCAATAGGAAACATGATCAGCGACAGCTTCGGCGGCCGCCTGAAAGTAGCTAGAAGGGGCGTCAGCAAAATTCATGGCCGAGGGGCCGCACGTCGCTGCAGTAGGTGCTGAGGCATTGCAGTTGGGGAGGTAGTTGCTCCAGCTGAAGGAGAGGGAGCGTAGACCGTCGAGACCGAGTTGGGAGTTGAGGGCAACACCTCTCTGATCGGCGGGACCGCCCCCACCGATGCCAGCGGGAAGGCTAGCCAGGTTGAGGTTGTCTCCAGCGGCGCCGACCGTATAGGGCATGCACGTGGACCCGAGCTGGGTGGGCGGTGAGGTGCTGGTGTCGGTCAACGTGGCCTGGACCAGGTAAGGACCAGGCTGTTGGTCCGATGGCGGGAGCGTCAATGGGATATCGGCGAGCCCGCTGGCGCTGGTGGGAAGATCGACGGTGCTCGGTGCCGGCACCGTCTCGGCATCCAACGAGGAAGTGTTCTCGACCGAATACGAGAGCTGGAGGTGGGAGGCATCCGTCGCCCACCACGGGTCGAATGTGGCGCTGACGTTGGGAGTAGTTCCAGGAGCGAAGTAGTTGGCGGTGGCTGAGGAGGTCAGACCCGCACCCCACCCGAGGGAGTCAGTCGGGGGATGGGTGTCGGCCAGGTAGGCAGTGAGGGCGCTCATTGAGATCGTCGAGATGTTGTCGGCGCTGTTGTTGAACGGCGCCCCCCCCTGGTAGAAGAACGTGTTTCCAACCAGGTAGAAGTTGGATCCGCCGATGTTGAGGTTGGGTGCGCCGTTATTGTTCGTGCCGAGGGTGGTGGAGTTCTCCAAGTAACCCTGTGGGCTGGTGGACTCGATGGTGTTCAACGGATTGGCGGTATAGATGGTCCCGTCGGTCCCCTGAGCCGCCTGAGCGGGGTAGTAGAACTGGCTGCCCGATCCAGTATGGACGTCCTTACCCTCGTCGTGAGGGGCGCCGAACGAGGAGAGTACTGATCCGGCCGGCGAGATCGTCTCGACGTAGCCGTTACCTGAAAGGAGGAGATTCCCGTCGGACTCCTGCGTCACATAGTCGAAGTCGTCGAACAACGGGAACGTGCCACTCGCTGACCCGTTGGCAAGATTGACTTGTTCGCTACCCGAGTGGTTCTGCGTGACCGAGACCATGAGTTGAAATCCCGACCCCGAGCCCACCGAGAAGATGCCGGTCGGATTGCCGCCCTCGGGATCGACTGACCACAGCAGCTGGCCGGTTGGGGAGAATTTGACCAACTTGGTCTGGTAGTAGCTGGCCAGGTAAATGTTCCCTGATGGGTCGATGACCGGATCGGATACGTCGTCCCCACCACTGAACCCGGAGGGCAAGGTAAATGAGCTGACTTGGCTGCCAGACAACGTATAGGTGATCAGCTGGCTACCGGTGTTCACATAGATGTCGCTCGATGTAGTGGCGAAATTGACCACCCCACCCGGGGGAGTGACCAAGGTACTGGTTGGGTTGACAGGAAGGGTGGGCGCCGGACCGAGGTTGCTCGCGAGGTTGGGCGCGTCGCATACCGGGCTGACCTCCGCAGCGGTGGGGGCTGCCACGCTTCCTGCGATCTGGGGTGTGGGACTGTCGGCATGGGCGTTGCCCATGAACAGCGCGAAACCCGATGCGATCACGAGCAGCACGGCTAGCGGGGCAACAGTGAGCCGCCACGAGCGCGCCGACAGCCGGCTCTCTGCAGTCTGCACAATTATCCATCGGCATCGGAGCGGAGGCCCTTTAGTCCCTGCCCGAATCCACCGGTCAGTCGCGGATTATGCCCTGATGGGGGGCACAGTTTGGGCATCCGGCCGCCGGCGTGACCGGAGTGGGAAGGAACGCTCGAGATCAGGTGATCAACCCGTGGCGCCGCAATTCCGGCCAGAGACCTGCCTGCGCTCGGTTGGAATGACAGTTCGTCGCACGATGAGGCAACGTGACCGAGCGTTGCCACTGGATCCGGCCGTGCGGGCCTCGGACGCGCACCCGTCCGGGTACGATGCGCCGGGTGCAAGGAGACCCCCCGGAGACTGATTCACGCTCCGACGCCACGGAACTGCGGGTCCTCCGGGTCTCTAAGAGCGGGGTTGTCACCGCGTGGAGGGAGCGCGAGCGGCAACTCCGTAAGCGCGGGGCTGATCTGACCCTCGTGACTGCGGCCCGCTGGGAAGAGGGCGGATCGATGGTCGAGTTTGATTCGGCCGGGGACGTATTCGCCATTCCGGTGCGAACTCTTGGTCGACACCCGAACCTGTTCGTCTTCGATCCGCGCCCCCTGTGGCGCCTACTCGGATCGTCCCAATGGGATCTGATCGACATGCACGAAGAGCCATTCGGTCTGGCTGTCGCCGAGGTGCTGTTCCTGCGATGGCTGCGTTTCTCCCGTACCCCCTATGTCGTTTCCTCGGCCCAGAATATAGAAAAGAGGTACCCGCCCCCGTTCCGTTGGTTCGAGCGCTGGTCGCTACGTGGTGCAGCGGGTGCCTACACCTGCAACACCGAAGCCGGGGACATTCTGCGCCGCAAGGGTCTCGCGGGTGCTCTGGCGCTCCTGCCACTCGGTGTCGATGTCGGCCGCTTCGAGCCCGACCACGCGGCGTTCACCATCGGGATCGCTACGCGTGGGCTTTGTCGGCCGCCTCATCCATCACAAGGGCGTCGAGGTACTGCTCGATGCGATCGCTCGCGACAGTCGCCTCGTCGTCGAGATCTACGGGACCGGCCCGGAGCTGGACAGACTCGTCGAACTCTCCGAAGCGCTCGGAATAGCGAATCGTGCCACGTTCCACGGCTACGTGGATGAGGAGGCGATTCCAGGCGTCTATCGGGACATCGACGTCCTGGCTGTACCGTCGGTACCCACGACGGGGTGGATCGAGCAATTCGGTAGGGTGGTGGTGGAGGCCCAAGCTTCGGGTGTGCCGGTGGTGGCAAGCGCCAGCGGTGCCCTACCCGATGTGGTCGGTCAGGACGGGCTCTTGGTTCCTCCCGCCAGCCCTGCTGCTCTCCAGTCGGCGCTGAGCCGATTCCTCGACGAACCAGGTCTGTGGGAGCATCTCCGGTCATCGGGGATCGCTGGTTCCCATCGCTACACATGGGAGAGGATCGCCGACACCCAGATGGACCTCTATCGGCGTGCCTCGTACCGCAGGGAAATGCGCTCGAGGCGAGACGCCCGCGGGAATTAACTCGCCGGACTCCGGTCAGGGGCGTGCCGTCCGGGATCGTCGATGACCTGCCGGTACAACGCCTCAAGGCGCTCCACATGTCGTCCAACCGAAAACTTTCGTTGCTGCCTCTCGCGGAGACCGACCCCCACACGAAGCCGAAGTGACCGGTCGCAACACAGCCTCCTCAATGCCTCAGCGGCCGCGGCGCCGTCGCCGGGCGTGAAGAGGATTCCGTCGTTCCCGACGGTCTCCAGGTTGGCGCCCCCACGGGCCGCCACCACGGGAACCCCGTGCGCCATCGCTTCGACCACGGACAACCCGAAGGAATCCTCGGGTCCGGGAGCAAGGAGAACGGACGACTCCGCCAATAGGCGACCGGTATCGGTGACGTGACCCAGGAATGCGACACTGTCGGTGACCCCGAGGTCGTCGGCCAATGCGGCCAGGGACGGTTGCATGGCACCATCACCCGCGATCACCAGGCGCCAACCTTCTGCCCCCAAGCCGGTCGCCGCCCATGCCCGGATGCCGACATCGGGTGCCTTCTCGGACTCGAGCCGTTGCAGCATCAGCACGGTGGTCGATCGCAGTTCGGCTTGGAGCTGATCCGGAACACCGCTGGGGATGAGGACGGAAGGCCCGGTGATCCTGTCGACGACATACTGACTTATGGCGACATCCTGAGAGATCGAGCGGCTTGTGATTCGAGCGAGCAACTTCGCCGGCGTGCTTGAACCGCGGTCACGGGCGAAGTGACGGGTCGCTACTAACGGCGCCCTTTGCCACGGACGGGCGAGCCATGCCGCTCCCTCGGCCGACGTCATGTGAAGATGGACAATGTCGGCGCCGCGCTCTCGAATCAGGGCATGCGCCGCTTGGATCAGCGTGTTCGCCGGATGGTTCGGGACGGAGCTATCTAGTTCGACTCGCATCCGCACGGGGTCACCCCCGATGGTGACGACCCTGTGTCCGCGGGATGACAGTGCATTACTGACCTGGCATACGTAGCGCTCCACGCCGGCGAAGACATCGGTGACCACCACGTGCACCACGGTCAAGCGCGGCAGGTCGTCGAGGGTCACCGTTGGGATTCGACGAAGCACGGTCCCCGTCGATACAGGTCGAATCTGGTCGCGGCGGCGCGGCCGCGCTCCCCGCGAAGAGTGAGGGCACGAATCAGACATCCGGTCATTACGCCGGTCCGGTACACCTGCCACCCACCTGCCCCGTAGTACTTGCGGATGTATCGCTCGTGTGACCCATGGAAGTGAATGTCGCGTGTGGTGGAGTCACCTCCGGTGCCGGCACCGACGTGGGTGGCAGTGACGTGAGGGCAGATGGCCGTCGTCCATCCGAGTTCGACGGCGCGACGCTGCCAGTCTGTCTCCTCTGCGTAGAGGAAGAAACGCTCATCGAAATCGCCAACCGCCGCTAGTGCCTCGGCTCGAAGCAACAGCACGGATCCGATAACGAACGTGTCGCCCCGTCGCAGGCGACCAAGCCCGAATGCCTCTACCCACGCCCCCAACGGTGTCGGGAACGGCCAGCCGACTCGAGCCGCACTGCCGCCCTCCTGATCGACCTGGGTCGGGGCGGCACAGGCCAGGTCCGGTCGATCGTGCAGGAACCGCTGCAGTTCGGAGACACCTTCGAGAGTGACCGCGGCGTCGGGATTCAAGAGAAGTACGTCGGCATCCGGCCGACCGCGCTGGGAGAGGCCGAGGTTGACTCCGGAGGCAAACCCGAGGTTTGTTCCGGGGTCGAAGTAGCGGGCTCCGTGCTCCTCAGCTATCCGCCGCACCTGCTGGTCCGATGAGTTGTCAACAACGATGACGGGCAGCGCTCCGCCGAGCGCGGTCAAGCACTCGGCCAGCAGTGCAGGAGCGCCGAAGGCCACCACGAGGACTTCGATGTCATGGGATGTCAGGGCGCTTCCATGTTCTAACACCCCGGAAGGTCGACAATCGACCGCCGCACCCTTGCCGCCGCCCTCGATCTCATTGCTTGTAGGCATAAGACTTGTAGGAGCCGGCGGAGGAGCGACGCACCCGATTGAGGGCGATACCAAGCACGCTGCAGTGGGTGGCCTCCAGGCGGCGCATTGTCCGTTCGAGGTCGCCGCGGTCGGTCTTTCCCTCAGAGGCGACGATCACCGCCCCGCGGGCCATGCTCCCAAGGATGGCGGTATCCGGAACCACCAATACCGGCGGGGTGTCAAACAGGATGATGTCGGCCAACAGGGGAAGCTGGTCGATGACGGGTTGCATGCCAGGGCTACCGAACAACTCACTGGGGCTGTCGAGCTCCGTACCGACCGGAAGTACCCGGAGCCCGAAAATGCCGGTCTCCACCAGTAGCGAGGCGATGGACATATGGTCGGGCACCGGCGAGGCGCCCCGTGCGGCCGGGTTGGTCGAAGGTCTTCCGTTCGACGGGGAGCGACGTTCGCCGGGTCGATTCTGGGCAGCCTGCTGCCGGCGTGCCACGGGGCGACTATCGGGATCCGGCTTCTTCCAGTTGGCCCTGATGAGATCGGCGAGACCGGGCTGGCCGGCGGTCTGGAGTCCGAAGATCTCCTCAAGTCTGGGCCGCCGGAAGTCGGCCGACACCACGATCACCTTGCTGCCGGTCATAGCCCAGGCGGCGGCCAGGTTGGCGGTGACGAACGTCTTGCCGTCCCCGGGCTCGGGACTGGTGACGACGATAACCGGGGACGGGGTGTCGTCCAGGATGACCCTCAGGCTGGTCCGCAATTCCCGGATGGACTCTGCCATCTGTGACTGCGGTGCCTGAACCAGAGAGATTGCCACATTGCCCGAGCGGACCTCACTATCGTCAGGTAGCTCCGCCAGGATGGGCGACTCGGTGACCGCCTCGATGTCGGGACTGTCGCGGAGTCGAGTGTCAAGTTGATCGCGAGCGAGGGCGATGCCGCAGCCGGCCAGGAGCCCGGCAACCAGTCCGATGGCGCCCAGCTTGGACTTGCTCAGCCCGGTCGGTGCCGTTGGAACGTCGGCAGCCACTTGGATCTGGGCGTACGGCTCCCCGACCTGAATGTTGCTCTGCTCGGACGACAGCGTGCCGTAGGTCTGTTCCAACGCTGTCACCTGGGCAGTGGTCAGCGCAGTCGTCGGCTGCGCCTGCAAGGCGAGGATCTGCGACTTGACCCCGCTCAAGACGACGCCGATCTTGTCGATCTGAGCTTGGACGGTCGATTGGATCTGGTCGATGTACGCCTGGGAGTAGGCCTTGGCCACGGCCTGGGCCTGCTTCGGATCGGCGTTCGATGCGGTGATGGTGAGGGCTCCACTGACCGGATCCACCGTTCCAGTGACCTCGGAGGCAATGGCAGACACATCGGGATCGTCGAGCAGCTTGGCTGCCTGCAATTGGACAGCGGTGCTCCCCAGGGTCTGCACCGGGTCGGGGAGGGTGATCGGCGCCGGCGATTGACCGGATTGGGTGGAGACGGTGCTCATCTGGACCAGTGCCGACGATTCGTACATCGGGGTCTGGAGCTTCGAGTAGGCGAGCGCAGCTACGACGGCAACGACGATGCTGACCGCGACGGTCAGCCTCCTTCGCCATATCGCCGCAAGGAACTCGGATAACGTCAAGGGATTCTCACTTTCGGTGGATCACACCAGCGTTGCTGAGGATAGAGCGCGTTCCACCGCCTGTAGTCGGCACCAACGGGCATGCCGGGAGCATATGGTGTCCGGGGGCCGATCACACCCCCCGGTCGGGTCGGGTCGGGTCGGATCACCGGACTGCCCGTCGGCAACGTGCCCGAGCCATCAACGACGCCGTTTGTTCCAGCGTGGCGGACGGGCCGTGGCTCAACCGGTGAGGGATGTCGGTGGCCGGGCCGACCTAGAGCACCTGGAGGAGGGTCGAGGTCCACGATCTCGTCTACGAGGATTCGTATCCTCCTCCGAATCTCCTCCCATGGCTCGAGGGAGAACACCACCAGGGACATGGCATCGTGATCTCGCTCCTCGAGGATTCTGATGCTGGTCAGAAGGCTCTGGGTTGCCATGTCCGTTCCTTGGATTCTCGTCAGGTAGTCCTCCGGCCCCCCCGCACGATCTGCCGGTCACCCCGGCCTGACATGGGGTCGTACTTACCCGTCGACACCGTACCGTCTGAGCTTGAGACTCAATTGACGAAGCGCCCAGGACCGGAGCGAGGAAGGGTCCGCCAGTACGCGGGGCACGAGCGACAGGCGGCTACGCTGGGGCCTGCTGCAGTCAGTGAAGACTCCGAGGTCCAATGAGCGAGGGCACGCCCGTACCATGAGCCGGTTCAGCAGCTGGGGCCCGCACCGGGTAGCCGGTAGCCGGCGATTCTGGGACGGGCGGAAGGAATTGGTCAGCTGGTCGGCCGGCTGGATGGCCACGGTCGTGGTCGCCGGTGTTGTCGGGTACGTCACCGTGGCCCACCGCAAGATCGGCTTGGCTCTGGCCGCGCTGGTGCTCCTCTTCGGCATATTGGTGGCCGATCCGCTCCTGATGGTAGTGATAGCGCTGCCCGGTGTCCTCTTGGTTCAGCGGATAGGGGGGAGTAGCACCAACCTAAGTGCCAGCGATGTCCTGGTCTTCTTGGGAGGCGCAGTTTGCCTCTTCTACGTTCGATGGGGTGAGGCACCCAATCTTCGGAAGTTTCTCCGTGGCGTGGTCTGGTACCAGGCGATCCTTGTCCTGGTAGTGATCGCACACCCCAACCGGTACAACATCGTCGAGTGGTTTCACCGATTCTCCTATCTTGGCGCCAGCGTATTGTGTGGCTGGGTCATCGCCACCTACGGACGAACCCGCCAGGCGTTCCGCATCTTCCTCGCAGGATCCTCGGTGCTCGCCGTCATCGCGATGGGGTTCGCCATCAAACTCCACTTCCAACCGGCCCAGTGGGGCGAATACCAGAAAAACAGCATCGGCGCCATCATGTGGGTGGCCATCGTGGTTGCTCAGATCAACCCGCCCTGGGCCGGTGTCGGCCGGCTCCTGGCCAGAACGACCAAGTACCTGTGCGTGGGAGGACTGCTCGCCTCACAGTCCCGCCAGGCCGGGATCGAGCTGGTCCTCGCACTCGGCGTGGCCTATCTTCTCAATCCGGATCTGAGGCGTCGATCGAAACTCATCGTCCTCGGTGCGGTACCAGTCGTACTTCTCCTGTACCACAGCTTCGCCTCTCAATCACGGAACAATCCGAAGTTCAACTCGGTCTCGATACGATTTGGGCAGATCGGCGCGGCCATCCACGTTTGGCATCTGAGCCCCATCTTCGGCGAGGGGATGCGCTTCTACAATCTGCCGCAGTGGGTGAGTGTGACGGCGCCGCCCAATGTGGTCATCGACAACCTGGCCTCCACGGGCATCATCGGATCGCTGGCCTTCGCCTTTTTGGTCTTTGTGACCGTGCGCACGATGTACCGATTGCCGTACGCCCTCGGAACGCTCGGCCTGGTGGTTCTGATCAGCCACTATGTCGACGGCCTGTTCGACATCTTCTGGATCGGTGGTCCGACGGTCGCGCCCTACATCATCTGCGGCGTATCGCTGGGAATGGCTGACCTACACAAGGTGAGCCGAGCCGGAATCTCATCTGTTGTCGTTCCGTCTTCGCAGGTGACCGCCGGCAGCGTCGCACGGCTGGCAGGTCCCCGTGTGTCGCGCGCCGTCGGATTTCCGATATGGGGAATGCGGTTCCGACGCATGGGCTCGCCAAAGCGAATCAATCCTGCGCGCTGAACGTACGGTGGACCGAGCCCTTCCGCGTGTCGTCTACAACGCACTTCCTCTCGACCCCCGAGGCGGTGGAGTCAGCACCTATATCCGCGAGCTCCTGACGGCCATGAGCGAGGTGATCGATGCTCAACTCGTTGCCGCCGTTCGGCCCGTCGGCCTGGCCGAAGTTCCTCCAGGGATCGAACCGCTGATCAAAAGGGAGTCCCGCGGGGTTCGGCGTGCGATCTCTGGAGCAGTGGGATTCGGCGCAGCCGATCTGATCCACGGATTGGATGTCGACCTGCCATTGAGACGGTCCGGGCCGTTGGTCTCGACCGTGCACGACATGACGATCTTCGACACTCCTTGGGCGTTTCCCCGGCACCGAGTGGCTGGTGAGCGGGTGCTTCTCCGACATTCCCTCCGACGGGCTGACGCCATCGTGGCCGTCTCCTCGTTCACTGCGGAGCGGATCAAGACGCTTATCGGGCTCGACGCGACGGTTATCCATTCTGCGCCCAGTCCGGATATGGCTCCCCCGACGGCAGACGAGATCGCCCGAATTCGTTCGCACTACAGGTTGCCGGAACGCTTCGTTCTGCATGTGGGCAACATCGAGCCGCGCAAGGACATCACCACCCTGGCCGAAGCGTGTCGGGCAGTCCAGGTCCCGCTGGTCCTGACCGGCCATTCCTTGTGGGGTCACCGACCCCCGGTGGGGACGATTGAGCTTGGCCATATGCCCCTGGAGGACCTCCCGGCGCTCTACGGCGCAGCCACGCTGGTCGGATATGCATCGATGTACGAGGGATTCGGCCTTCCACCGGTCGAGGCGATGGCCTGCGGCGCTCCGGTGGTCAGCACGGAGGTCCCGTCCATCGTCGAGATCGTGGGCGATGGTGCCGAGACGTTTCGACCCGGAGACGTCACCGGCCTCGCCGCCACGCTGCACGAGTTGATCCAGGACGACCCAAGGAGGTCGGAACTGGCTCGGCGAGGCCGACTTCGAGCGCGAGCATTGAGCTGGGACAGGACAGACGCGGGCCACTGCGGGCGTGTATCGGTCCCTGGGCCTGAAGGTGTGACGCCGGGGTAGTCGTCAGATCACTCCGACCCATTGTCAGAGCCGGACCTGCCTCGGCCGGCCCATCGGCTCTTTGCGGGGTCCCTTCAGCTGACTCCCCGCGATGCCGAGGAGAGAGGGTGAAGTCAACGTGGAGGGCTGGGCCCCCGGCCACCGAGGGAATCCCTCCCGTTGGATCTCACTCGGCCGATGGCTTGCTGGACGTCGCCGGCACAGGCAGGGCCGTGGACATCTATCTGCCGCCCGGAGTGCTCGACGATCTCCATGACCCCAGCCTGATCATCACCCCAGGGTACGTGGGACCGGAGCGCCGGGACCGGGCGCGACGGTACCGCATCTACCGATCCAAACGAGCGCTCCGTCGCCCTGGGCACGGCCTCCGTTTGATCGAGGTGGTGGCGGTCGTGTTGGCCACCGTCGCCGCAGCGGTTCCTTTCACGCTGATCGCTTCGCACTCCATGGTGGAGGCATCCGCAGCCCGTGCGGCGCCGAGCAACCCGACGGCAGAGGCCACTGGTGCCCTTCGTGCTTCGGGGGCTGCTGTCCGGCAGCACCATTCGGGACGGCTCGGACTTCGGCCCGTGCGACTGGCGGCCAACCGCCGTCGGATTGCCACAGGACCAGCAGTAGCCGTGCAGCCTCGATCCGCGTCGTGCACTCTGCCGGGCAACGCAGTCCGGACGGCACGTTGCTCAGCCCGACTGGCTCGGACCGACCGGCAGGAACAGCGGGCCTCCCTTCGAGCGACACGTGCCTCCCTCCGAGCCGCACGCGTCTCCCTCCGAGCGACACGCGCCTCCCAACGTGCGTCGAAGCATTGAGCCTTATCCCTGGAGGTCTCCGGAACCGACCCAGTTCCATGTTCGGAGGCCACCATGTGGTCACCGAGGGTCACCGCGCCAACCGCCTGAGTGCTCGCCTCCTCTCGTGAGGGGTTTCCCGGCCATCCGGCAGCCGGGAACTGGCTGCAATCTCGAGTGAGAGCGACACCAGGGGTGCATGCCGCTCCTGGATTTCGCACGCTCTCTGGTACGGTGCGCAGGAGATTCACCTGCTCGATACATCCGCTGGAGGGGTCCCATGCGTTCACGACGGTCAAACGCTTCCGCGGTGAAGAGAGTGCTCGCCGCAGTGATCATGCTGAGCTCACTGGTCGGCCTCGGGGTTGGCCTTGGCGGCGTACTCGACGTCCATCCCGCCGCGGCGAGTAGCGACCTCGTCCTCGCCTATGCCGCCAACGAGCAGGGCGTGGCGTACTGCGACGGTGGCGGGGGTATCAACGGACCCACCCACGGCGTGGGCACCCCACTGGGCGGGTGCTCGGGGACCACGGTCGGGTTCGACTGCATGAGCCTGGTCCAGTACGCCGTTTATCAGGGGACTGGGGGGCAGGCCGTGATCCCCAACAGCGGTAGCCCGGTGGTGGACGGCGGACAGGTGATCAGCGAGGCTGACCTCGAGCCGGGGGATGCCGTGTTCATGGGCGGTCCGGGTCCCTTGGCCGACTATGCCCACTCAGCCATCTACGCGGGCAACGGGATGATCTGGGATGACTTCACCGAAAATGACACGGTAAGTCTCCGCACCTTGGCCTCGATCCAGAATCCGGCGGGCCCCTACCTGTTCGACGGAGGTGTGCGGTATCCCACGAATGGGGCAGGTTCGGCCCCTGCGCCCGGCTCCCCTCCGAACACACAGAGCTATGACCTGGTCGGCTCGGACGGTGGGGTCTTCGCCTTCAACTCCCCCTTCGTCAACTCCCTGCCCGGCCTGGGCGTGCACGTGAACAACATCACCGGCATCGTGCCCACCGCCACCGACACCGGCTACTTCCTGGTCGGCTCGGACGGGGGGGTGTTCGCCTTCGACGCCCCCTTCTCCAACTCCCTGCCCGGGATCGGGGTCCACGTGAACAACATCGTGGGCATCGTGCCCACCCTCGACGACCAGGGCTACTTCCTGGTCGGCTCGGACGGGGGGGTGTTCAGCTTCAACGCCCCCTTCGAGAACTCCCTGCCCGGGCTCGGGATCCACGTCAACGACATCACCGGCATCGCCGCCACCCCCGATGACCAGGGCTACTGGCTGGTGGGGGCCAACGGGAACGTCTACGCCTTCGGGGACGCCGCCTACCACGGGAATGCGCCGGCCGGGGCCCGGGGCATCACCGCCACCGGGGACGGGGGCGGCTACTGGGTGGTGGGATCCAACGGGGCGGTGTCCGCCTTCGGGGATGCCGGCAACTTCGGGGACCTCCCCGACCTCGGGGTCGGCGTCAACAACATCGTGGGCATCGTGGTCACCCCCGACAGCCAGGGCTACAACCTGATCGGGTCCGACGGTGGGGTGTTCAGCTTCGGGGACGCCGAGAACCTCGGCTCGCTCCCCGGACTCGGCATCCACGTCAACGATGTGGTGGGGGCGGTGCCCACCTGATCGGTGGGCCGGGTCGTAGAGCGCTCGAGGAGCCGTGCTCTTTTGGGCCGGTCAACAGGACAGGCCTGCCGCGCCAGGCCTTCAGTGCTAACTAGCTGCTTTGAGTGTCAACGTGAGCGTGGCAGTGGCCGTCTTCTTGGGCTTCGATGCATCGCTGACCGTCACGCTCACCGAATAATTGCCTGGCCCCGGTGGATCTCTCGTATCCCTCACCATCCCGCCAATAGAGCCCGTCTTGCCGCCCTTGATCCCTTTCGGCAACCCAGTCACCTTCCAGCGGTAGGGCGTGACCCCTCCAGAAGCGGAGAGCTGAGTTGTCTTATAGGTCTGGCCGATGGTGGCGGTGGGCAGCGAGGTGGTGGTGACGCCGAACGTGGGAGGTGGAGGGGAACCTGACGTGGGGTACCGCACACCTCCGTCGAACAGGTAGGGGCCGGCCGGATTCTGGATCGAGGCCAAGGTGCGGAGACTTACCGTGTCATTTTCGGTGAAGTCATCCCAGATCATCCCGTTGCCCGCGTAGATGGCTGAGTGGGCATAGTCGGCCAAGGGACCCGAACCGCCCATGAACACGGCATCCCCCGGCTCGAGGTCAGCCTCGGTGATCACCTGTCCGCCGTCCACCACCGGGCTACCGCTGTTGGGGATCACGGCCTTCCCCCCGGTCCCCTGATAGACCGCGTACTGGGCCAAGCTCATGCAGTCGAAACCGACCGTGGTCCCCGAGCATCCTCCTTGGGGGGTGCCCACGCCGTGGGTGGGTCCGTTGATACCCCCGCCACCGTCGCAGTACGCCACGCCCTGCTCGTTGACGGCATAGGTGAGGATGGGATTGGTCGTCGCCGCGGCAGGATGCACATCGAGTGCAACGCCAAGGCCAACCCCGAGGCCGACCAGTGAGCTCAGCATGATCACTGCGGCGAGCACTCTCTTCACCGCGGTAGCGTTTGACCGTCGTGAACGCATAGGACCCCTCCAGCGGATGTATCGAGCAGGTGAATCTCCTGCGCACCGTACCAGAGTGCGTGCGAGATCCAGGGCGAAGCCTCTCGTTGTTTCGATATCAGTGACGGGCTAGTCACGCGTAGTGGCAATCGGCGCCGAGAAGCCGGATCGGGGACGTCGTCACGCGCTCCGGGGGACGCTCTACCATCGCGCTAACGTCAGTCGGCGATGCCCGGTGGTGCTCCAGAAGAACCTTCCAAGCGGTCGCCGTATCTGCGGGGGCGACGGTTCCGCGTCGCTTCCGTGGTCGTATTGCTCAGCGCCGTTCTCGTTGTGCTCGCCTTCAACCTGGGGGGCGGAGCCAAACCAGCCGTTCCGGTAGCAGACGCCGACAACGTGGTTCTTTCCGAACTCTCCAGCGTGAACAGAGCCGTGCCAGCCGGCGCACATGTCACCCGAGTCATCCGAGTCGTGCCCGATGTCACCGGTCCTTGCAAGAACTTGACGCTGAACACCAGTGCAGGGAGCGGCTTCTCCTCGCCCGCTCCAATGAGCAGCGTCCATTCCCATGTGGCGGCAGTCCTGCGCGCCGACGGCTGGGTGCACGGCACCGAGAGCGGCCCCGATCGGTGGTACGACTACACGGGAGGGCGGCAGGTGTTGGCCGATCACTTCACCTATCACTGGCAGAGGAAACTCCCACAGGGCACAACTGCCGTGGCCACTCTGCAGGTGGGGGTGCCGGTGGGTGGCTTGGAGGCGGGTGAGTCACTGGCCTGGACCCTCGAGGCCACCTCGGCAGTCGGAAGTCAAGTGATGCGCTGCCG
Source organism: uncultured Acidimicrobiaceae bacterium (assembly GCA_963774885.1). GTDB lineage: Bacteria > Actinomycetota > Acidimicrobiia > Acidimicrobiales > RAAP-2 > Bog-756. The sequence goes on along the minus strand of CAVZGQ010000001.1, from coordinate 1,058,895 downwards.
GCCCAGCTGACCAGCCTCGAGTTGGTCGAATTCGGCGCCGCCAACCGGGGAACGGGCCGTCCACCGTCGAAGGTGGGCCGGAGCGCAGATCGAAGGTGGGCAGAGCCGCCCGGTGATCCCTTGAACCCGCCCACCTAGGGCAGGGACCTGGTTGTCGAGAACGAAGACGTCCACTGCCGAGGGTCCCGTGTGGCGGCCCAGCGTGTGCCCACCTTCGGGGCGAATGCGGTCGATCTCCGCCGGGGACTTCAGATCCCCCCGAGATGTGCCGATCTGTCCATATGGAATCAGCGCTGACGGATGCCGCCTCAGCCCCCCCGGCAAGCGATTCCAGCCTCTCGCGGTGGCATTCGTTGCTGGACGAAGGATCGGGCACCGGCGAGCCGGGCGCCGAGGAAGCGCTCTCCTCCGCATTCACCGCCGAGATCAATGACCCCAACCTGGTTCTATCACCGGGATACATCGGCTCCGATCGGCGTGCCGCCGGGTTGCGGGCCTGGCTGGCCCGTGCCACATTCAAGCAACGGCGCTCGCTGCTCAGCCTCGAGTTCCTCGTCGTGGCGGTGGTGGCCGCGCTGGCTGCGGCCACCATCCTGCTCGTGGGCGGAGGACACGCCACGGCCTCGGCCGGTCCGGCTCACACAGCGGACGCCTCGTCGGCGCGCGCCCGGGCAGCAACTCCCGCCCCTGCACCGGTGGCCACCACCCCCCCGACACCGACCACCACCGTCCCTGCCCCAACCACGACTGCCGCCGCACCGGCGGCAACCGTTCCCGCCGCGGCCCCGGTTGCCGCCGCCTCGCCGGCCCCCACACCGACGCCGACCACCGCGCCAGCTCCCGCTCCGGCGGCGCTGACGCCATCCCAGATGGGTGCCGAGGCACTCGCCCTGGTCCGCTACCCGTGGCAGAGCATCCCTGGCTACTCCATTCAGTTCCTTCCCATTTCGGACGCGCCCTCACCGGGCTTCTACGGAAACACCACCTTCACGTGGGGTCAGGCCGGGGGCGCCTCGGACCTTTACGTCTACCCGGGAGAGTCGGTAGCAACACTCGCCGGGATCACCGCATTCGAGATCGGTCATGAGGTTGACGCTGCCGCGGTGGACCCCCAGGGTGGGGAGACCCAGATCGAGAACATCCTCGGGATTCATCCGGCCAGCTGGGCGCCGAACTGTGACTGCGCGGAGCAAGGCTTCCTGTCCGGGTGGTACGCCGCCGCCTTCTCCAACTACTGGTCGCCGGGCGTGGGCAACTGGAGCCAGCTGGCGCCAGAGCCGAGTGGGGCTGTCCTGGCCGCCATTGAACCGTGGTTGAATCCGACGATTTCCTGAGTTGCCTGGCATGCCCCCTTCAAATTCGCCCCGTGCTGTTACCGTCGGTTCCATCGACGGTCACGTCGGTCGTCCGAGTTCCTGACGCCAATCGACGGTCACCATGCGCATAGCCCTTCTCCCGAGCTCCTATCCTCCGGCCCTTGGCGGCGTGGAGGAACTGACACGGCACCTCGCCATGGCCCTGGGTGATGCCGGCGACCAGGTGGAGGTGTGGTCCCTCCAACCTGATGACTCGGCGCGGGAAACCGTAGAGGTCCTCGACAGGATTATCGTTCGCCGATTTGCCATGCCCCTGCCTGCCAGAAATTGGCCAGCGATCCACCGTACCGCTGTCGTCGGTCCTCGTACCCTGTTCTCGCTGCGTCGGGCGGTGGCCGCGTTCCGACCTGATCTCATCCACGTCCAGTGCTTCGGTCCCAACGGGGCCTATGCCACCGCACTCTCACGCCTCACCGGATTGCCGCTGGTTGTCACCCTTCAAGGGGAGACCATGATGGATGATTCCAACATCTACGACGATTCTCGATCGCTACAATTCTCGCTCCGCGCCGGTCTCCGTCGGGCGGCGGCGGTGACGGGTTGCTCGGCCTTCACGCTCGCCGACGCAGAGGCCAGGTTCGGCTTGGCGCCGGGACGGGGGCGGGTGGTCTACAACGGGGTCGCCCTCGACGGCGCCACGCAGTCGAGCGGAGTCTCCACCCCCTTCGTACCGGCAGAGGGTGAGCTGGGTCGTCCGTACATACTCGCCCTCGGCCGGGTGGTGGAGAAGAAAGGATTCGATCTGCTATTGGCGGCGTACGCAGCCATTGACGAGAGCCGTCGCACTGCCGATCTGGTGATCGGTGGTGAGGGGAACGATCTCGAGAGCCTTCGCCGGAGGGCTGCGGCGATCGGAGTAGCCGAGCGCGTCCACTTCGTTGGTCGTCTGTCGCGCGAGGAGGTGGCCAGCGCGATGGACGGTGCGGCATTGTTCGTGGTTCCCAGCCGGCTCGAGCCCTTCGGGATCGTCATCCTCGAGGCCTGGCGGGCCGGAGCTGCCGTCGTGGCCACCAATCGTGGGGGGCCTCCCGAGTTCGTCCGCGACGGCCTCGATGGCGTTCTGGTGGACCCGTTGGACACCGCCACGTTCGCCAATTGCCTCGAGGAGCTGCTGTCCGATCCCGCCCGCCGGCACGCTCTTGCCCAAGCCGGCCATTCCAGGGTGGAGAAGTTCGGATGGCCGAGCATCGCCGAGACCTACCGGCAGATCTACTCGTCGGTGACCGGGACGGGAGCCTGTCGCGGCAGTCACGCTCCGAACGCCGAGGGGCCCCTCCCACGTTCCCATCAAGAAGACTCTGTACGATGACCGCGGTGTCGCCTACCCGTTCTCGCTGTCCGGACACTTGGCTCCCCGAGGTGATCGAGCAGATTCCGGTCGAGGGCAACCGGGGGGAGCGATCGCCGGCGATCCGTGTCGGCGTCGATCTTGTGGCGGTGGCCGATGTGACGGAGTCCGTCGAGCGATTCGGCGATCGCTATGTTCAGCGGATCTTCACCTCCCACGAGATCGCATGCTGCCGGTCGGGCCTCGGCCCCCGGGATCCGGCCCGTCGGTACTCATTCGAGTCCCTGGCTGCCCGGTTCGCGGCCAAGGAGGCGACGGTGAAGGTGCTCCGTCCGCTCGGCCCCCGGCCCGAATGGCGTTCGATCGAAGTGTTCCGCACCGGGGGCGGGTGGTGCGAGATCCGTCTCCATGGTCGGGCATCGGCCCTGGCCGACCTGGCCGGTATTGATCGGTGGGCGGTGAGTCTGACCCACGAGGCGGCCATGGCCGCGGCGGTGGTGGTGGGAGTGGGACCCGGCGGCTCTGCCGGTGGCGATGGAGCATCGAGTGATCGAGGGGAGGGGTGACCATGGACGAGACCATCCGATTGGTACTGGCCGAACACGGCCGGCTAGCGGTGGATCCGAGCTCGATCGACGAGAAGACCGATCTCTTCGAGGCGGGGATGACCTCCCATGCCAGCGTGAACGTGATGCTGGCGCTGGAGGACGCGTTCGACATCGAGTTCGAGGAGAGCATGCTGAAAAAGTCGACCTTCGAGTCGATTTCTGCCATCCGGGCCGGCGTGCTCCAGATGACCGGAGGCTGACCCTGGCCGAGTCCCCAGGGTCGGCAGCGAGGCTGCGGTCTCGGGCCTTGTGGCTACAGCAGGGACCCTGACGAGCCGATGACCAGGTATGACTCCTGCCCAGCCGCTCGCCCGGCCACCGGCCAGACTCGATGGCCTTGGTTTCCGGCCGTCGACCGGGTGCCGCTCGGTGCCAAGGTGCCCGCCGATCCGGACCGGGCTCCCATCCTCCCTTTGGACATCGGCGAATTCGCAGTTGTGCTGGGTGTTGTCGGGCGTTTACCATAGAAATCCTTGGCGGGGGTGCGAGTGACTGAGCTCTCGGGGCTTTCTGATGAGGGACAGTTGACGACCGGTGCAGGAAAGGGCAGGCCGGCTGGGATGGCAATTCTGGATACAGAGATCGAACGGGCCCTCAGGGAGCCGGTTCCCGCGGTCGTGGGGAGCCGGGGGCACCGGATCGGTCCCGGTGATCATGCCGTAGCCGTCGCCAAGGTCCATCGCCATGCGCTGCGCCGCCTCCTGTTCGCGGACATCGCCGGGCTCGCCCTGGCGTCCTTCCTGGGTCCCTTGCTGGTTTCGGGCGTCTCCGACAACCCGGCCAGCGCGGCCAGCCGCAGCGGGTCGGTCTATCTGTTCAACCTGGCCATGATCCCCCTCTTTATCGGGGTCTTTGCCATGTATGGGTTGTATCGGGGGATCACTCGGCGCATCTCCAAGAGCGTCTTCTCCGACCTGCGCAACATCGTGCACGCCCTGATGATCAGCGGCTTCCTCTATGCCATCGTGGCCTACGTAGCCAAAAAGGGATTCCACTACTCGTCGCTGTCGGTGGCCAAGATCGCCTTGATGTGCCTGGTGGGGGTCGTCGCCGTGCCATTGGCCCGGGTGGTGGCGTTCGGCTGGTTCGGTCGCTCGTCGGTGGGTTCGGTGCCGGTCATCGTGGTCGGGACCGGAAAGTTGGCCCAAACCGTAGCCAGCCATCTGCGGGCCCACTCCAACGTCAACTTCGTCGGGTTCGTGGATGACAACCCGCTGGGGCGCAATGACGTGCTCGGCGAGCTCGAGGAACTCCCGGAGCTATGCCGCAGGTACAGCGTCGCTCGGGTGGTTGTCTGTTTCTCCCGCACCCACCCCGAACGCACCACCGAGATGCTCAAGGGACTGGCCGGGCAGGTGGGGGTGTCCATCGTCCCCCGCTACTACGAGTTGATGACCGGACGGTCGCGTGTCGAGGATCTCTCGGGGCTCCCGATGCTGGACATCGCGCCGGCGTCGATGAGCGCCGGCTCCCGATTCTTCAAGCGGACGTTCGACATCGTGGCGTCGTCGTTGATCCTGCTGGTCGCATCCCCGTTCTTCATTGTGGGCGCCATCCTGATCAAGTCCACCAGTGCCGGCCCGGTCTTCTTCCGGCAGGTCCGCACCGGCCGCAACGAAGCGCCGTTCTCCATGATGAAGTTCCGCACCATGTACCGCGACGCCGAGGACCGGCGTCATGAGCTCGATCACCTCAACGAGGTGGACGGACCGCTGTTCAAGGTGCAGAACGATCCCCGGGTCACCCGGGTGGGTCGATTCCTGCGTCGGACCAGCCTCGACGAGTTCCCCCAGCTGCTCAACGTGTGGAAGGGCGACATGTCGCTGGTCGGTCCGCGCCCGTTCGTGGTGTCCGAGGCCAAAAAGATCGACGGCTGGGCCCGAAAGCGCTTCGAGGTCCGGCCGGGCATGACCGGGTTGTGGCAGGTCTCGGGTCGCAACGAGCTCTCCCATCTCGAACTGTGCCGCCTCGACTACCTCTATGTGGCGTCGTGGTCGTTCTGGTGGGACGTGCAGATCCTCTGGCAGACCCCCAGCACCATCTTCCGGGGTCGCGGCGCATCCTGACGGCGCCCAGGAGAGGGGAACGGTCACCCCGTCTGCTGCTCTTCGCCGACCACAGCGCGGATTCGATCTGCGAACCGACTGGTGGAGAACCGGGCGGCGTGGGCGGTCAGCGAGTCCGCGTTCCACCGGGTGGTGACCAGCTGCTCCACGGCATCGGCGATCAGCCGCGGGTCGGGCTCGTCGAAGAACACGCCGGTCGTCCCCTCCACCGTGGTGTCGAGGAAGCCGCCCCACCGGAGGGCGGCGGTTGGTTTCCCGAACAGCGCCGCCTCCACCGGAGTCAGGCCGAAGTCCTCGTAAGAGGCGGCCACCAGGCCGGCAGACGAGGCGTAGAGCCACCGGAGCTGGTCGTCATTGACCCGGCCGAGCACGGTGACATTGTCGGGACTGGCCGTGGTGATCTGCTCGGACAGGGGACCGGTCCCCACCACCACCAGGCGGTGGGCGCCAAGTCGGCGGAAGGCGGCGGTGACCGCGTCCACGTTCTTGTACGGGAGCAGTCTCGAGACGCACAGGATGAATCCGGGCTCGATCCCGGCCACCTCGGTCCGGGCTCCGCCCAGGTCGACGTCGACGGGGGGCGGCACCACCTCGGCCTCGATGCCATAGAGGTCGTGCACCCGTTGCCCGACGGCGCGTGAGTTGACCAGGTACCGAAGGGCGGAGGCGGCCGCCCGGCGGTCCCACCGTCGCAGGGGAGGGGTCAGCAACGACAGCACCCCGGCCGACAGCCGGGACTGCCCGGCCAGGTAGCGGTCAGCCTGGTAGAGCCAGCGTGCCGGCGTATGGCAGTACACGATCTTGCGACCGCTCACCCGGGCCCCGTGGGCCCAACCGCTGGAGGAGCAGATGGCCACCTCGGCGTCGACGTGGAGCCGCGAGAACGCCGGGGCGAGGACGGGAAGGGCCAGGCGGTGATGGGCCCGTAGCGGGGGCACCCGGTTGAGTGGAAGCGGGCGGACGTCGAGCGGCGAGAACTCCGGGAAGGTGCCCGCAGGGTCGTAGAGCGACGTGTAGATGGGTGCCACCGGAAACATGGCCGCCAGGGCCAGCACCACACGCTCGGCCCCTCCCCGCTGGGTGAGGTAGTCGTGGACGAGCGCTACCCGATCGGCGTGGCTCACCCCTCGGCACGACCCTTCGTCGCCACGTCCGGCGCGGTCGGGGCCGGCGACGCCGGGCTCCGTTGGTCGGGGGTCCCGGTGACGCCGGGGAAGGTCGTCGCCATGGGGGTGTTCGACGGCACGGATTCTCCTGTGGGGTCGTCGGTGGGGCGGAAGCGATCGGCCCTCGCACTGCGTGTTCCGAGCGTAGGTGCTGCAGTCGACGGAGGGCGATTTCGACCCGAATGTGCCGCGACGCTTGGGCCGGTTGGGCGACGGGTACAATCCGCTCGTTCAATTCCCTCTTTGTCTGCACCGCGAATATCTGCCGATCACCGATGGCGGCTGCCCTCTTTGCCGCACGGATGGAGGGCCTGGCCGATCCGGTGGAGGTGTTATCGGCCGGCATTCCGACCAGCGGAGCGCCCCTCACCAGCGAGGTTCCGGCCGAGGTGCGCGAGGTGATGGCTCCCTATGGGATCCGGTTGGAGGGCCACCAGACCCGCTCGATCACCGAACCAATGCTCAAAGAGGTGGACCTGGTGATCGGTATGGCGCGCCGCCATGTCCAAGAGGCGATCCTCCTCGACCCCCCGTGCTGGCCGAAGGCCTTCCGGCTCAAGGAACTGGTGCGACTGGGCACCGTCGTCGGCCCCCGTCGCCCGGACCAGGGAATCCGGTCGTGGATCGACTCGGTCCACGGCGACCGGACCCGGGCCTCGCTGGCACACCGGTCGACGGTGGACGATGTGGCCGATCCGTATGGGGGAACGCTGTCACAGTACCGATCCACCGCCGCCGAGCTCGCCCGGCTCATCGGTCAGCTGACCGGGTTGGTGTGGCCCGAATCGGCCCAGGCCGCCGGCTGAGGGTGCGCCGGCCGATCGCTGGCACTGCCCAAATGTGCAGCGCTGTCGGGGAAGCGCGATCATGGTCCCGTGGTGGAGGGCGCCAGGATCAGAGAGCTTCCTGACGGCGGGAGAGAATTCGTCCTCGACGATCCCGCCCTCTCGTACATCCGTATCGACTACCAGTCGCGGCTCCAGTTCGGACAGACCGAGGTGGTGATCGGCAGCCCGTTCGAGTTGGAGCTCGATGGCGTGGTGCACCACCTCGACCCGCGCCGCTGGGATGCACTAGGGCCATTGGTGGCCTTGTTCCCGGGGACGTTGCGCTGGCTGTGGACGTCGGCACACGGAGCGCTCACCGCGGTGTTCCAGAACGGGGCAAGAGTGCGAGTCACTCCCGATGCGGTGAGCAGAGCATGGTCGGTGGGCAACGTCTATAGCCTCCCCGGCGGATCACCCTGAGTCGTTGCTGTCAACCGGGCAGCAGCTCGGGGTGGCGGGCTGCGACCATGCGGCGCATGCCGTCCTGCCAACCGACCGTGGTCGTCCCCACCAGCTGGTGCATCCGGGAGAGGTCGATCTGGACGCTGTCGATGGTGTCCCGGGTGGGAGCGAATCGCACCGGCACCCCGGTCAGCTCGGAGAGGAACCCGCACCACTCCTCGATGCTCACCGCCTGGTCGCCCCCCCAGTTGACGGTGGTGGAGGGTACTGCGGCCGCCGCCAGTAACCCGGGGATCATGGCGATGATGTCATCCTGGTGGAGGGGGTGGTAGACGCTGGGCGCGTCGGTGTGCACGGGAATCTCGGTCCCGTTGATCATCATCTCGAGGTGGATGGCCGGCCACCCGCCGCGGTCACCGTAGGGCACTGAGAGCCGGGCCACTGTGGTCGGGAGCTGGAATCGCTCTGCCGCCCAGGCGGCGGTGGCTTCGGCAGCGATCTTGCAGATGCTGTACGTACGCAAGAAGGGCCACACGCCGTGGTTGTCCCCCAGCTCGTCCTGCTCAGCGAACACGTGATGGCCGAGGGGTTTGTAGACCCCGGTCGTCGAGCAGTGGACGAAGGCGACGGCCCCTTGGTGGTGCTCCATCAGCCAGGCCAGCCCACCGCTGTTGGCCCGCAGGTCACGGTCCCAGTCGTTGGACTTGGACACGGCGAAGTTGATCACATAGTCGGCGTCGGCCGGCAGGCCGCCCACGTCGCCGGTGAGCAGGTCGATCGGGACGCAGCGGACGCCCGCCTCCTTCAGCCGCCGGCGGGCCGACTCGTCCCGGAATCGGGCCGCCCCGACCACCTCGTTCTCCTGGGCCAGGGCGACGGCCACCGGCTCGGCCACCTGGCCGGTCACGCCGGTGACCACAATGGATTTGTCCCGCAGGGGCTCGGGGGGCATGGACGGGGCTCCTTTGGGTGGCGGGGCGTGAGGTCGACACCTCCGGACGGTAGTGTCGGCCGATCCTAAGGCAGCCCCCGACCGCGGGGTGACGCTCCCGGCCATCGGGCGGGAGCAGTGCGCTGGCGGGTCGGATGTGGACATCGCCACCCTGGGTGAGCCATACTGTCTATTCCGCCACTTTTCGCCGGTGGGCCGCGTTTTCCCTGGTCACCGGCGCCGATGTCGTGCGGTTCGACCAGTGATCCCAACAGTAATTAGGAAGTGACGTTCCCATGAGTGCCACCTGGCGCAAGCACGCAGCCTGCCGGGGCATCGATCCAGATGTGTTCTACCCGATCTCCGACGAGGAGGCCGGCGAGGCCAAGGCCGTCTGCGATCAGTGCGCAGTGCGAGAGGCCTGCCTCGAACATGCCCTGGCCAATCGTGAGCGCGAGGAATCTGGGGAGGCACCACCGAGCGTGAGCGGCGCCGGATCCACCGCCAGCGCCGGAAGTCGGCCTGAGCCGGTCGACGAACGGCCGGCCTGGGCACCTCGCCGCTCGACGGTGACCCGAGCCGCCCCTCCGCCCGGTCCTCGGGGTCGCGCTCCTGGCCTGAGTCGGAACGGGAGCGCATCGAGGCCCTGGTACGCCGCCACCGGGCCGGTGACCCCCGGGAGTCACTGTCGAAGGACATCATGCTCGCCGAGTTGGCGCGGCTCGACGATCCCTTTGACCGGGCGGCCGATCTGACCCACGTCACCGCATCGGCCGTCGTGGTCGGGGACCGGGGAGTCGTGCTCCACCGTCACCGCCGACTGCATCGCTGGATGCAACCGGGCGGTCATCTCGATGCCGGCGAGACCCCTGAGGTGTCGGTGATCCGCGAGTGCATGGAAGAGACGGGACTGGCCGTTTCCCATCCGGCGGCGGGGCCGACCATGGTCCATGTGGATGTCCATCGTTCCGCCCAGGACCATGTTCATCTCGACCTGCGCTATCTGCTGTGGGCCCCGGACGAGGATCCGGCGCCCGGTCCCGGCGAGAGCCCGGACGTGGCATGGTTCAGCTGGGCCGATGCCATCGACCGTGCCGATGAGGCGCTGGCCGGCGGCCTCAGGTCGACCCGTAGGCTGATCGGGGAGCCCCGGGGCTAGCGGGCTGGACGGGAGCGAGAGGAGATGCCATGGCCGAGCCGTTCGACACACTGATGCAGGTGCAAGAGCACGACACCGCTCTCGATCAGCTCCGGCACCGCGTCGAGACCCTGCCGGAACGGGCCGAGCTGGCGGAGGTGGAGCACCGACGAGCGGCGCTGGGCGAGGCGATCGCCGGGGTGGCGGTGCAGGTGGACGATCTGACCACCCGTCAGCGCCACCTCGAGGAGCAGATCGCGGCGACGGCACACCGACGCCACGAGATCGAAGAGCGGATGCGCTCCGGTGAGATCTCGGCATCGAGGGATCTGCAGGCCATGGACCAGGAGGTCCAGCACCTGGCCGTCCGCCAATCCCGGTTCGAGGAGGAGGAGCTGGCTCTGCTCGAGGAGGAAGAGCCCCTGGACACCCTGCTGGCCGAGCACCAGCAGGCCGCCACCGCCCTCGACGCCGAGGCCGGCCGGCTCAAAGCAGCGGTCACGGTCGCCGAGGCGGAGATCTCCGTCTCCATCGGCAGCGAGGAGGCGCTCCGGGCCGAACGGGCGGTCGGTCTGCCCCACGAGCTGGCCCAGCGGTACGAACTGCTGCGGTCCCGACTGGGTGGTGTGGGGGCGGCGCGTCTGGTGGGGGACCGATGCGATGGGTGCCACCTGACACTCTCCTCGGTCGAGGTGGAGCGGATCCGCCACCTGCCCCCCGAGGAGTTCGCCACCTGTGACCAGTGCGATCGCATCCTGGTGCACTGAGCCGTCTGTGAGTGCACCCTCCGTCTCGTGTTGATCCTCGTCCGTCACGGCGAATCGACCGGCAACGCCGACGGGCTGCTGCTGGGGCGGATGGACGTGCCACTGACCGAGCGTGGCCTCATGCAGGCCCGGACCCTGGGGCCGTCGGTGGCCGGTGCCAGCCGGATCATCTCCAGCCCGCTGGCCCGGGCCAGGGCAACCGCCGAGGCCATGGACAGTGGAGTTCCCGTGGAGATCGACGAGCGATGGATCGAGGTCGACTACGGCGAGTTCGATGGGCAGCCGCTCGGGTCGGTCCCGGCGGAGGTATGGACCCGGTGGCGCTCGGACCCGGACTACCGCCCGCCCGGAGGCGAGACGCTGGCCGAAGCCGGGGCCCGGGTGCGGGCCGCCTGCGAGGAGCTGTTCGCCACCGACGGGGCGGGAGCCCGCGGCTCCGGACCGGTGGTGGTGGTGAGCCACGTATCGCCGATCAAGGCGGCCACCTGTTGGGCCCTCGGTCTCGGTGACCAGGGGTCATGGCGCCTCTATCTGGCCACCGCGTCGGTCACCCGGATCGGGTGGGGCGCCGACGGACCGGTGCTCAACCGGTACAACGAGACGCCGTGGTCGGACCCGGGGTCACCGCCGCCGGCTGTCGCTCCCGTCAGTGGAAGAGACCGGTCACCGAATTGACCATGAACGTCTCGGCCGCCGATGCCGAATGACCTCGGTGGAGTCGGAGTGCGTCCCAGGTCTCCCACCCGGTGGCCACGTCCAGCGCCTCGAGCAAAAAGCCGCCCCGAGGGTCCTGGGAGGACAGTTCCGGGCCGAACGTGGCAGCCACCTGCCCGCGCAGCAACGCACGCTGCTCCGCCAGCACGCCATCGAGTCGGGACGAGCCCGGACCCCTCGAGTAGGCCACCCGCAGTACCGGCGCCACTGTCTCCAGCAGCCGCCGGCGTTGATGGCAGGTCGCCGGGATGCGCACGTCCACTGGCCCGCCTGGCGGAATCACGGCGACCACCAGGCAGTGGCGAGAGACCTGCATCGCCGCGGCCATCACCACCAGGACTTCGACGTACCCGAAGTGGTAATAGATCTGACTGACCGAGATGCCGGCGCGCTCGGCGACCTGGCGGACGGAGGGCCGGGGGTTGCCGGCGTCGATGAGCTCGACCTCTGCCTCGACGATTACCGTACGAGTGCGCTCGCCCCGGATCAGACGGCGGTCGGTTGGTGGCAGCGAGCGCGACCCACCCCCGATGATCACGCCGCGCGCAACATTCCTCCCCGCCACTAGCCCCTGCCCGCCACACCAACAGCTTACGTCTCCATGGTGCCCAATTGCCCTGGGAGGCCTCTTGCGACCACCTACGGTCTCGGAGCGTGGCGCCAAGACACCGGACGGTGTTGTTCGTTACGGATCGCCCACCCGTCAGGAAGCACCGAGGTCGGCCAGACGGTCTTTCATCAGGTCGCCACCCTTGATGATGGCGAGGAGGTTGGCGGGATCCTGGAGCACGGTGATGTCGGCGAGGGGGTCGCCGTCCACTACCAACAGGTCGGCGAGCTTTCCCTCCTCCACCGTCCCGAGGTCGTGGCCCCGGCCCATCAGCTCGGAGCCGTGCTTGGTCGCCCACCGGATCACGTCCAGCGCCGGGATGCCGATCTCCTCGGTGTAGTAGGTGAGCTCCTCGGCGTAGGAACCGTGCGGGAGGAAGATGGCTCCGTAGTCGTCGCCCAGCACCAGTCGCATGCCGGCCGCGTTGGCCTTGGGGAGGGCCTCGGCCATGGCGTCGATGTCCGCCTTCATCGAGTCGGTGAAGCCGAGGGCGTTCGCGCCCATGGAGGCAAGGAACCTGGCCGGGAACAGCATCGACGGTACCAGGGGGGTTCCGGTCTCGACGATCCGTTCGATGCACTCGTCGTCCATGCCGTCACCGTGGTCGATCACGTCGATCTGCAGGTCGAGCGCCATCAGGATCGCCTCGCGGTTGGCGATATGTCCCCTGACCTTCGCTCCCCGGAGATGGGCTGCCTCGATGCCGGCGGCCAACTCGGACCGGGTCATCTCGAGCTGTTCCTTCGGCCCGATCGTGCCGTGCCCCCCGGTGACGAACATCTTGATGATCTCGGCACCCTCCTTGATCTCGGCGCGCACCGATCTGCGGAACTCGTCGGGCCCGTCGCTCGGGCGGATGGCCCCCAGTGCGCCGATCTCCCAGTGCGGCGGGAAGCTGCGGTCCCCGGCGTGACCGGTGGTGCTCACGTCGCGGCTGCAGGGAACCAGCCGGGGACCAGGGATGAGGCCCCGCTCGATGGCCACCTTCATCGAGGCGTCGATGGCGAAGGGAGCACCGGCGGACACCGCGCTGGTGAATCCGCTGCTCACCAGCAGCCCGAGGCTGTTGACCGCCCGCACCGCCTGCAGGGCCATCGGCTCTTCGAGCCCGAATGGCGCCGGTGTGGCGCCCAGGTTGTGGTAAGTGGCGTGGAAGTGGCAGTTCACCATCCCGGGCATGACGGTGCGGCCGGCCAGATCGATCACCCGATCGTCCGGCCGGTGGTCGGTGACCGCCCCGGCGCCCACCGCGGTGATCCGGTCGCCGTCCACCACCACATGGGCGGAGGGAAGGGCCGGGTTGTCCCCGTCGACGACCGAGGCATCGGTGAGCACCAGGCGGGTCATGGATGGATCACGACCTTGATGGCGTCGGATGTGCGATCCCCGGCCACCCGAAAGGCCTCGGTGGCGTCGTCCAGGGAGAACCGGTGGGTGATGACGGTGTCGGGTAGATCAGGCACTGCCCCGAGCACCCGCATGGCATCCTCGAACTCGGAGACGCCGTGGTGGTGCCCGTAGGTGAACGAGGGCACCAGCGACACCTCCTTGACCAGAAAGCCCATCCCCACCGTGACCGGTTCCCAAAAGGTTGCGAGAATGCCGATGGTGCCTCCCGGCCGGACCAGTTCGACGGATCGCTCGAAGGACTGCTGGGTGCCGGCCGCGTCGAGGACGACGTCGTACCCGGTTCCGATCAAGGCGCTCGCCCCGAGCCGCTCTCCGGCCGCTATCCGTGCCGACCGATGGGCGGCGAGGCCTACCTCGGCGCCCCGCTCCCGCGCCGCGGCGACGGCGCACAGACCGATGGGGCCGGCTCCCACCACCAGCACCCGCATTCCGGCCAGTACGCCGGCGCGATTCACGCCGTGCAGGGCGACGGCGAGGGGTTCGGTCAGACAGGCATCCTCGAGGGGGATGTCCGCCGGCAGGGCCTTGGCGCACTGGGCATCCACCCACACCTCGTCGGCCAGTCCTCCATCTCGACTCATCCCGTGGAGAGTCCCGAGGGCCGCCGCGCACTGCTGTTCCTCGCCGGCCAGGCAACGATCGCACTGCCCGCAGGGCGCCACCGGGACTACGGCCACCGGGGTGCCATCATCGAGACGCCCGCTGAATTCGTGCCCGAGGGTCACCTCCAGAGGACCGAACGAGATGAGATGCAGGTCCGATCCGCAGATACCCGAGCTGGCCACCGACACCCGAACGCCGTCGCGGTGGGGATCGGTGGCAACCACCCGGATCCCGTCGACCGTGTTCCGTACGGCGCGCACCGGACTAGGAACCAGGCACCGGACGACGAACCGTTCCGACCGTGGCTCCGGCGGCGTGCCCGGTCGGCCCACGCCCGTGGCCACCCTGACGGGGAGAGGGGCGGGATCGGGTCCGGGGGGCTGGTGATGCCGATGCCTGCATGCGACTCCCCGATCGATCGGCGGTGGGAGGGCGGGATCCGGCGTACCCCGGGACGTCCACCACTCCTCTCTCGGCGGCGAAATCTAACATCCGCCGACGGCCGTGCGGTGGCACCGCCGTGGCAGCGACCGGATCGGACCGTCGGGGAAGAACGGTCGCTCGAGCGAGGTTGACCAGTGGGAGGGGTGTTGCGATGGGCGGGGAACTGCCCGGATGGGAGTCGGACATGGTGACATCGCTGGTCAAGCCGCTCTACACCGCAGAGGCCACTGCTGTCGCCGGCCGTGAGGGTCACGTCCGCAGTACCGATGGCCTGGTCGACGTCGATCTCCGACCCCCGGCAGAGATGGGTGGTCCGGGCGGTGCCACCAATCCGGAGGAGCTGTTCGCCGCCGGCTACGCAGCCTGCTTCCAGAGTGCGCTGGGAGTCGTGGCCCGGCGACAGAAGGTGAGCGTCGACGGGTCGACCGTGGTGGCCAAGGTCACCATCGGGACCATCGAGGGCGGGGGGTTCGGCTTGGCCGTGGCCCTCGACGTGCACATTCCCGGCGTCGACGACGCCACGACAACGACCTTGATGGAGGGGGCGCACGCGGTGTGCCCGTACAGCAATGCCACCCGGGGAAACATCGAGGTCGTGCTGGCGGCCGTCTGAACGCGGCCGCACCCGATCAACTTCGACGGGAACCCATCAAGCCGAACGACCGGAGCAGCTGGTTGGTGAGCCCGTTGGTGGTTCGGTACACCTTGCGCCTGGCCATCCGCTTGGCATAGGAGCCCGGGCCCCGTGAGGCGGCCTGGATGTTGCCCAGGTCGCGAGCAGCGCGGTAGAGCTGGGACCTGAGCGTGCTTCGGCGGGCCATCGGCGTCCCTCCATCGGTGCTGCCGTCTCACGGGAAGATGACTCTTGGATGGGAGTCATAGCGGCTCTGCCCGCCGCCCACCATTGTGCCCGACGCCGCCGGTGGCGTCTCTGCTCGACGCCGCCGCCACCCGGTGGGCCCGGTGCTGGTTGCCCGCCGCCAGGCCGATGTTGAGGAGATCAAGATTGACGGTGCCCCTGTGCAGCCTCACCATGGCACGTATGGTCGTGACGGCATCAGCGCTATTGGGCGAGATCGAAGCAGCGTTGGCCAGCAGGAGGGCGCAGGCCCCGCTGACCGTGGTGGGGGAGGGATCGGCACGGTCGGTGTTCGCAGTAAGTGAGCTGGCTCAGGCATCGGTGGCCGCGGCCGGGGCGGCGATGTCGTCGTTGATGGCCGAGGGGGTTCGCAGCTCGTCGCCGGCGGTGACCGTCGATTGCGCCCTGACCGAGGGTTGGTTCCGACGATCGATCGTGCCGATCGGCTGGGAGCTGCCTCCGGTGTGGGACGCGGTGGCAGGCGACTACGAGGCGGAGGACGGATGGATAAAGCTACATACCAACGCCCCCCACCATCGCCGGGCGGCCCTGACCGTGCTCGGCGCGCCTGCGGACCGTGATGCTGTGGCGAAGGCGGTCGCCGGTTGGAAGGTCGAGGCGTTGGAAGAGGCGGTGGTGGTCGCAGGCGGCGCCGCGGCCGCCATGCGGTCGGTGGACGACTGGCGTCAGCATCCTCAGGGTCGCGCCGTCGCCGCCGAGCCGCTTGTCCACCGGGAGGGGACCGCTGGGTGCCACGGGCGTCACAGTCACTCACTCGGTCCCGCCGACCGGCCGTTGGCCGGTGTCCGGGTCCTCGACCTGACCCGCGTGTTGGCCGGACCGGTCGCTACCCGGCTGCTGGCCGGGTGGGGTGCCCAGGTCCTTCGGATCGATCCCCCTGACTGGGACGAACCGGCGCTGGCCCCCGACATGACCCTGGGCAAGCGCTGCGCCCGAGTCGACCTCCGGTCCCCCGACGGGAGGGACCGATTCCTCGATCTGCTCGGTTCGGCCGACGTCCTGGTGCATGGCTATCGCTCAGACGCCCTCGACGGCCTCGGCCTCGGAGCGGACCTGCGCTCGGAGCGGCGGCCGTGCCTGGTCGACGTCAGCCTGGACGCCTACGGCTGGAGCGGACCGTGGCGGACCCGACGCGGTTTCGACAGCCTGGTCCAGATGAGCACCGGGATCGCCGACGCCGGGCGTGGCGCGGCTGGTTCGGACCGACCGGTGCCGCTGCCCTTCCAGGCGTTGGACCATGCCACGGGCTACATGATGGCGGCCGCCGCTCTCCGGGGGTTGGGGGTGCGGAGAACCGAGGGAACCGGGAGTGCTTGGCGCTTGTCCTTGGCCCGGACCGCCATGATGCTCATCGGTGCCGGCGTCGCCCGAGCGCCGTCCGCGCCCGAGGCGGCGACAAGGCCGGCCGTGGTTGACGCTCCCATCGAACGGACGGTGTGGGGAGTCGCCCGGAGATTGCCGGCTCCGTTGACGGTGGACGGCACTCCCGTGTACTGGACCCTGCCGGCCCGGCCCCTCGGCTCCGACCAGCCCCTCTGGGAGGTCTGACCGACTTCGGGGTTCCCGGTAGCGTCTGATCGTGGCTCAGCCAGACGACTCCAAGAGCATCGACGCCTTTCTCCGGTCGCTGGGAGCCAGCAAGGAGCAGATCGCCGTCGCCCGCCGGGATGGTTCCATCTCCCGATTGTCGGGGGATCTGGTGCTCGCCCAAGGCGCCACGCTGTCGGCCACCGAACTGGCGTCACGGGCCGGTGTGGAGGTTGCCGCCGTGCTTTCGTTGTGGCGAACACTGGGCGTGCACGTTCCCGACGAGCACCAGCCCATGTTCTCCGAACGGGACGCGGTGCTCACCGCTCACCTCCGCCGGATGAACCCGGTCGGGCCCAACAACGGGGACGAACTGTTGCGGGTGCTGGGTAGCTCGCTGGCCCGAGTGGCGGAGGCCGCCGTTGCGCTGTACGTCCAGACCGTCCAGCCCCAGATCGATCTGCCGGAGACCGACATGGTGACCTGGGCCAAGGATCTGGCCGCTGCGGTCGCCGCCGCCCTGCGACTGGGCGATTCGATGGGAGCCATCTTCGCCCATCACATGCGCGACGCCATCGATCGGCAGCGCACCGCCCAGTCGGGAGCGACCGACCGATCGCTGTACCGATTGGCCGTCGGCTTCGTCGACCTGGTCGGGTTCACCCCGCTCTCGTTGCACTCATCTCCCTCCGAGCTGCTCGAGCTGATCACCGCATTCGAGGTCAGAGCGTTCGACGTGGCGGCGGCCCACGAGGGTCGGATCGTGAAGCACATCGGCGACGAAGTCATGTTCGTGGCCCTTGATGCCGCGGCCGGGTGTGCCATCGCCCGTGACATCACTGCCGAGTACTCCCAGGGCATCGAGCCCCGCGGCGGGGTGGCCTATGGCGAAGTGATCAGCCGCCACGGCGACTACTACGGAACCGTGGTCAACCTGGCCTCCCGACTCGCGCGAGCTGGCTGTTCCCAAGGAGGTGCTGGTGGACGGGGCCACGGCGGCCTCGGCTCAGGGCCCGTTCGAGTTCCGACCGGCCGGGAATCGACTGCTCAAGGGCTTCGATGAGCCTATCGAGGTCTTCTCGCTGGCCGGGGAGACGTTGCCGGCCCCCATCTGAAGCGGCTTACAGCGGCGCGGTCGGAGGGAGCTGGGGATCAGGCCTGAGCGTGCACCAGGGCCCACATGGCCGCTTGCTCGGCCTCGCTCATGTTCGGATCGGTCACCTTCCAGCGGACGACGTCCTCGAGCTGCGCCTTGACCGCGGTCAGATCGAATGGCTGCAGGAGCGACCGTGCGAGGAGCGTCCGCCCCCATGCCATCATCGCGGTCTTGACCCGACCGGCGGGGACGGACCCGGCCACGACCAGGACCCAGGTGAGGGCGATGTCGGTGTACCCGTCGCCTCGGGCGGCGTTGGGCCAGTCGATGACCACCGGGCCCTTCGAGGTGAGCATCACGTTGAGGGGATGGAGGTCGAGGTGAATCAGGCGGTCACCGGCTCCGCACGGTGCTGCCCGGAGCCAATCGGGTGCGGGAATCTGATGGAGGCGCTGGTGCAGGTCGGCGAGCACCGCTCCCTGCCGTTTCAGCGTCCAGGGTTTTTTGTCCAGGACCGCGACCATCGACGACCCGTCGAGCCGTTCCATGACCAGGTTGGTGCCGTCATCGCTGAGCTCGTCGACGGCGGGAACCGGGTACCCGTGCTGGCGCGCGTACTCCATGGTTCGGGCCTCGGTGGCCATCGAACGACCATTCCCGCGAGCGTCGGAGCACCAGACCGTCCCCGTACTCGAAGATGTCGGAGTCCCGACCCGAGGCGAGCAGTGCACCCGGCGGCTTCTCTGTCACGGCTCGGCATCCATCGCCGCGATGAGGCTGCCAGGGGCCACGATCCGGTAGGCGTCCTCGCAGATGTCCTCGATCTCTTCCCAGTCGACGTCGCCGTCGAGACGAACTCCCAGCCACCCACGGTGTCCTACGTACGGCGGACGGAAGTATCGGTCTGACCGGGTTGCCACCAGCCTCTCCTGGACGTCGAGAACATTGGCGCACCACAGATGCGGGAAGGCGTTGTCATGGTGGCCGTCGAGCCATGCGTTGACGAAGACGCGCCGATCTCGGACGAAGAAAGAAGGCGCTCCGTGGCTCAACCGTTCGGTGACCTCGGGCAGAGCGAGGCAGATGGTCCGAATGCTTCGCAGCTTCGGTTGTCGGGAGCTGGCCATCGGATAACTCTGGCACGGTTCGGCCTCTTCCGGGACCGGTGGACGACCTTGCTGAGCTGATTACCGATGGATCGATGAAGGGGCCTGGATCAACGGCTGGTCATCGGCCGGTGTGCCCGTCGATCAGCTCACGGAGGACGTCGGCGTGGCCTGCGTGCCTTGCTGTCTCCTCGAGAAGGTGCATCAGCACCCAGCGTAAGTTGACCGGCTCGGGGGCATCGGGACGGCGGCAGCGCTCGTCGAGATCCGACGCCTCGAGGATGATGCCATCGGTCGCCCTGGACACCTCCCGGTAACGGACGATCGCCTCGGCCAGGGTCTCATCAGCAGTGGCGACATCCTCTGGGATCTCGACGTCCATCCCTGCGAATCGGGACTGAACCCACGTGACCTCGGCTCGCGCCACATGCAGGATGAGCCAGAGCAAGGTGGTGCCACTGTCGACGGGCGAGAGGCGAGCGGAGGCGTCATCGATGTCGGTGACCTTGCGAATCAGGGACTCCCGTTGATATCCGAGGAGAGCGAGCAGGGTGTCCCGTTCACCGCCATCAAGACGCGGAGGCTTGTGGTCAGCCACGCGGGCAGCGTAGGACAGTGTCGCAGCACGGGCACGCAGAAGCCGTATCCCCCCCCATCGACTCAGCTCCATGGCCATGCCCTCGTCGCCACCTAACTGAGGATGGCGATGGTGACCAGTATAGCGTCGAACAGGAAGTGGGCGGTGATGGATCGGGTCAGTCTGCGGTGTTTTTGAAACGACCTGGTGACGAAGAATCCGAAGGGAATGGTGAGGAGGAAGCCGGCTCCGTAATAGACGTGGTAACTGGTTCGCAAGACCAGGCTGAGGATCAGCGCGCTCTTCGGTGTCCACCCCAGCTGCCCCAGCCTGGTGATGAGGTACCCGTTCACGAGGACCTCCTCAGCGATCGACGTGGTGATGGCGATCGCGATCCCCCAGATCACGTAGTAGGCCGGCACATGACCGACGGGGACCGAATTGATCAACCACCGGTAATGAGTGAGGAGCGGTGCCAGGGGGATGAGGATGACGATCTCGGAACCGAACGACGCCGCGGCCAGACCCAAGCCCGGCAGGATGTCGCCGCCGAGGGTGGGGACGCCGATGCCCAGCGCAGAGGGAGGTTGACCGGTCCGAGTCAACAAGTACAGGGCCAGCGGGACCACCGCCGCCACCGGAAGGTAGTCGAGTATTCCCAGGATCATGTTGGTGACCGGTTGGCCGTGGACGATTACCGGGAACCTGGTGACCGTCCCGACGCCTGCTACGTGCTGGGCGAAAAGCACCACCGCAGCCGTCACTCCGGGCAGCAGGAATGCCAGCATCACGAACCTGGTCTCCCACACGAGGCTGGCTCGGACGGCACCGTCAGCGAGAACCAGCGGGGTGCGCAGTGGCTCGGCTTCCCAAATCGGCGGGTTGCCCTGTTGCCAGAACGACCATCCCTCGGGTGGCGGGGGCCAACCCTGTGGAGGTCTCCAACCCGGCGGTGGCCTCCATCCGTCGGGTGGCGGTGGCCAGTTCGGAGGGGATCGCCACAGCCAATGCTGATCGGTCATCGATCGGGTCTCCTCGCCTGAACGGATGCGACTCGGACAGTAGTGGCTCCCGCGTGTTGGCTCCCGCCAAGGGTCACGGCGCAATGCCCTACTCGTCAACCCGAGGATGGTCCTCGATTTTCTGGCCACGATCGAGTCCGGTGAGTCGTCGCCGATCGGCGGGGAGTGAGGCGACCCGGCGTGAATCCCTGCCGACTCACATCACAGAATGCCGATGAAGAGCAGGAGAACGAGCCCGACGACCAGGATCCCGACCACGACGGTTCGGAGGAGGCTCGCACGACGGCGAGGCTGAACGTCGTCCCACTCACCCCAGTCCCACAGGTCAGGGTCGTCCGGGTCCGGCGGCACCGGACCTACGGGGGTGGGCATCGATCCAGTCTAAGTTCACCCGCTGGTTACATTGCGCACGGTCGGGCCATTTGCGCCCTCATCGAGCCATACCCGGGTCGGGCGTCCGGTGCCGAGGGCAGTGACGAAGCGGCGCTCGACGACCCCGCCATACTGCTGGGCGGCAAGCTGCTCGATGGCATCGAGCAAGCGGTCCTGCTCGATCGGTGGTCGGCGCAGCACGGTCGCCATCGATGCGTAGAGCGCGTTGGCCTTCTGGGCGGACAACGTACAGATAGAGCGCATCTGCTCGGACTCCACATCGACCAGATCACCGGGGTACTCCCTCGTCCTTCAGGGTCACGGAAGGGACTCGATCATCTCGACGATCTCGTGGCGGCGATAGCCCTGGACACGACAGAACTCGACCAGCTCTCTCACTCGATTGATCACCACGCTCCGTTCTGGAGTCCCGGCCACGGTGATTCCCCGTCCCCGCTGGAAGTCGAGCAGACCCTCGTCCCTCAGGATGTGCAGCGCTCGCAGCACCGTGTTCTTGTTGACCCCCAGTATGGCTGCCATGTCCTTTGCCAACGGAAGACGTTCCCCCGGACCAGCTTCGCCTTCGGCGATGGCCCTCCGGATTTCCGCCGCCACCTGATCGTGCAGGGCCAACGGGTCCGATCGGTCGACCTTGACAGGTAGCATAGTACTAGTCATAGTAGTTCCATGTTGGTTCGATTTCCAGGCCCGTTGTGAGCATCATCGAGGCTCCGACCCACAGCTCTGTCGTCGACGAGGCCCAGCTCCTCTTCCGGGAGGCACGGCAGCGCCGGCGTCGTCGTTTGCTCATTGGGTGGACCGCGTTGGTCATCGTCGTTCTGCTCTTGTGTGTAACGGCGATCGCCCTGATCAGTGGAAACGGCACCAATCCCTCCAGGCCAGTTTCGTCCCCGGTGCCCATCACCGGGGCAAGCGTCTCGGCAGCGGGCTTCAGTGTCCGACCGGTGCTCTGCTACGCGCCTCCCTTTACACCGCCCAGCGGTCGGCGCGCCTCTGTCGCCCCGCTTCCGGCCTGCGGTTCCTCGTACCAACTGACAGCCGCCAATCTCGCCGTCGATCCCGACTCGGACAATGTTGCCGGCTACACCGAGAACACAAACGTTCCACCGGATCCTCAGTTCGCCTCGTACGCGTCGACCTCCCCGTCGAATGACAATGCCGATGGCACCGTGCTGGTTCCTGGCAATGCGTCTGAAGGCAATCTGCGGTATGTGCTCGGGCCGGTCGGGCTATCCGCTTCAGGGATCAAGTCCGCTCGGGCCGTACAGCAAAATGGCCAGTGGTCGGTGAACCTCGTTCTCACCAGCACCGGGTCCACCCGGTGGGACGCCTTGGCACACCAGCAGTTTCACGCCATCATTGGAATCGTCGATGACGGCCACGTGATCTCAGCCCCGATCACACAACCGACACAGTCGAGTTTCACCTCGTTCGACGGTGGGTTCCAGATATCCGGGAACTTCACGAAGCACCAAGCGAGTGCGTTGGCCGGCGAGCTCTAGCAGCCCTCGTCTGTCGTCCTTCGCCGCCGTCCGAGTCGGTTCGAGCAGGTCGAGCCCGTGGGTGCGTGTCTGTGGCGGGAACCCAACTATCTCTTTTCCCGCCCTGTAACGGTGTTACATGAAATGAAAAAGCAAAACAGGTGGTGGCGTCGAGCCGACCGGACCTCTTTCGAAACGGTGCCCTTCGGCGACAACCACCTGCATGAAAATAGGTGACGGTGAGCCGTCTAGAGCCGGGACACTGTCGGAGCGGCATGAGCGCGGACTGACGTCATTTGATGCGGGTCATGATCAGCCCGCCGGTGCGATGCCCACCGACCGCACCTGTTGAATCGGGTACGTAGAACTCGGCTCCGATGAGGAGTGGATGCCGGAACGCAAGTTCTCTTTTTGGGTCCGCTTTGTCGCGCCATTCATCTGGCCACTCCGCTGCGACGGTGAGGTCGTCCAGCACAAGCTGGCCTCCGACCGAAATCAAGTCGACCACCATGTCGGTAACGCGGGGGTCTTCGGCGAGGTGCTCGACGTAGCCGCCATCGACGAATACCAGGTCGAATGGCGCCAGCCCAGGGAGACAGTTCTGCCAGCGATCAGCAATCACCGTCGCCCGATCATCTGCACTGAGAAGGTCGAGAGCAGCGCCAACCCGATGGTCGTCGACCTCGACCGTCACCAGGCTCGCCGAGGAATCCATGCCCGAGAGTAGCCATGCCGCGCCAACACCAAAGGCAGTTCCGATCTCGGCAATCCGGCCCCCAAGTCGGCTGGCGGCCAAGGCGGCGAGAACCGCTCCAATGCCCGGCAGGCAAGATGACGCACCTCCATCGGCGCCGAAGCCCGCTGCCTCGGCGGCGCGCGAAGCACCCACCACCATCGGCGGCAATCGGATGGGATATTGCAGCGTGTCGTCGGGCACCAGCTCGACCCCCCGTTGAGATTCCGGACTATGAATGACCCTACGTCCAGGCGTCCCCTGGCGCCGGGTCGCTGGGATGGCTGAGCGGACGGTCTCAAGCGTTGATTGTGCGAGCGCCGGCAATAGGTTTGCAGCGCGGTCGAATGCGGGACTGTCCGGGAGCTGCCCGAGCGGACAGCCGGTATTTCTCGGAGGTTGGACCAATCGTGCGCCGTCCTAAACTGGCCGCGATGTGCGGACGCATTGCCCTCTACGAGGAGCCATCCCATCTGGCCCGAATACTTGGTGCCAGTGTGGCGGAGAGGTCCTTTGAGGGCTGGCAACCGTCGTGGAACGTCGGCCCGACCGATGAGATCCTCGGAGTTCGGAAGACTTCCACGGGTGAGTTGGAGCTTGGTCCCTATCGTTGGGGTCTCGTCCCCTCATGGGTGAAAGATCCGAAAGCGGTCAAGTCGACCTTCAACGCACGAGCCGAGTCCGTCGCTACCAAGCCGATGTATCGATCGGCATTCGAGAAGCAACGAATCCTTGTCCCGGTTGATGTGTTCTACGAATGGCACAGGCACAGTGACAAAGTGAGGCAGCCGTACGCATTCCGCAGGGCGGACGGTGAGCCGATTGTGATCGCTGGACTTCGTGAATGGCATCCCGATGTTGACGGTGAGGTATGGAGGGCAGCCACCATCATCACCACCGAAGCCGGACCGGATATGCCCATACACAATCGGCAGCCGGTGGTACTCGAACGGGACACCTGGGAACACTGGCTCGATCCAGCAGTCACCGATCGAGAGGAGCTCGAATCGCTGTTGCACCCGACAGCCGTGGGCACGCTCGTCCGTCGTCCCGTGAGCAAAGACGTAGGGAACATTCGAAACAATGGACCCCATCTAGTAGAAGCCGTGGAGCTGGAAAGAGATTCGGGTCATACTGGATTGCAACAGCAACTCCCCTGGGTGGAGGCATAGTTCTCCTCGAGGATGTCCAGGCACACTGGAGCAGTGGTGACGGTCGCAAACGCCACCGCGTCGAGGGACTCGGAACTACGCTAAATCTGAGCAGCGACGAGGATGAGAGGCAACCCACGATGGCCAACTCAGACCACAGGCACCCGTGGAGACCGGTCGGCGTGGGACTCGCCGGTCTGACCATCCACAAGGCGGATCGTGGTCGAACGGTTGACCCCTTGGTCCTCGTCGGAGCACTCGTCACGGTCGCTTCGTTCGTTGCTGACAAATGGATCTGACCAAACAGAGCGACGAGTTCCTCTTTGAGGAGTTGGACGCCGAGCAGCGGAAGATTCCGATCAACAAGAACCTCGACGAGCGCAAGCAGATCTGGCGGGAGATCTTCGCCCTCAGGGCCGAGTTGGAGCGTCGCTACCCACCAGCTACTTGATGCATGTCTCAATGCCAAGTCTGATCGATCCGGTCAGCAAGGTATCGTCCCTGTCTGCTTTGGGGTCCTACCCCTATGGCGAACGTCCGATTGGGTGAAGAACGTCCTCGCCACCATGACCCAGTTGAACAACCCAAGTGGAATCACCCTGAGTGTAATTACGGGTTGTACTCAAATTCGCAAGACGTAACATAGAAAATGGTCAGACCGTAGCGAGCGCCAGCCGCATTGCTCGGATTCTGATGCCCCTGCCCTTTGGGGTGCCCTCTGCTCCTCCGCCAAGGGTAGAGGGCCGTCCCGATCGCCACCCGCTGTTCCTCAAGGTGTGATTCTCCCGGCGGTGGGGGACATCGTTGGACGCTTGGTCAACCAGGCATTGAGTGAATGAGGCACACCGTTATTCCCGAAACCGTCCCACCACCTGCTTCCGATCGCCACACGATCCCCGCTCAATCCCAGGGCATTGCGATCGTACGAAAAGACTTGCGGATCCTCCGCTCCTCGGATCACCGAAATCCGAAGGGGGGCGTGCTAGTACAGCGGCAACGAATTGGCGGGCTGCTAGGAGCGGGAGGTTTCAGATGGGGACCCACGGTCGATTTCACCCAGGGATCCGGGCGGTACTTACAGGATCACTGGTCCTGGGAGGAGCGCTGACAGCTTCGGTGGCGCTCGGGCCTGCCGTCCCGGCCGGCGCGGCGTCCACCACCCTCTTCAGCTCGTCGTCGCCCGGTTATACCGCCGATGCAGTCACTGTTCCGGCTGGGATCTGCTTCGTCGCCCTCAGCGCATCAGGCGGCGGGGGCGGTGCCAGCGGCTACGGGACTGCCGGCGGGGCCGGTGCCACTGTCACTGCCCAGTTGTCGGTCAGCCCCGGTGACTCCCTGAACGTGGTCGTCGGCGGCGTAGGCGCACCGAACGCAAACATCACTGGAGGTGCGGGTGGGTTCGGTGGAGGTGGTGGTGGAGGTGTGCTCGCCGGCGGCGGTGGCGGAGCCTCCGTCGTCACCACCAACACCGGGACACCCCTGGTCGTGGCCGGCGGCGGCGGTGGCGGCGGGAACAGCATCACCGGGGGCCCCGGGGGCGTCCTCGGTGCCAGTGGGGGCAGTGGCAGTGGCACCGGCTCCACCGGAACCGGGGGATCGGCCACCGGTGGCGGTGGCAACGGGAACCTGGGAGGCGGCGGCGGTGGGGTCACGACGGGCGGTAGCAGCAACCTGAGCAATGGAGGCGCCGGTACCGGCACCGTCGGTGGCGGAGGCGGTAACGGCCGTGGCGGCGGGACCGGCGGGGCCGGCGGCGTTGGATCGGGTCAAGGTGGCACGGCGAACGGACCTATGGCCGCCGGAGACGGGGGGGCCGGAACCGGGTCTGGCGGCAATGGAGCGAGCTCGCCAGGCGGTTTCGGCGGCGGCGGCGGGGGCGGTGGAAACGGCTTCGGCGGCGGCGGAGCAGGAGATGGGCAAGTCGGCGGCGGCGGCGGCGGTTATGGCGGCGGGGGCAACGAAGCCGGTGGTTCCTCGTTTGTGGCCACGGGGTCAACCAACACACCGTCATCGGCAACCAACACCGGCAATGGCCAGGTGACCGTTACCTATGACCCGGTAGCCGACGCGTGCCCGACTACGAGCGCCAGCACCGTCGCGGGCTACTACGAAGTGGGTGCCGACGGGAGTGTCTTCGGCTTCGGCGTCCCCACCCACGGATCGCTGACCGGGACAACCCTCAACGCCCCGGTCGTGGGCATGGCGGCAACCTCTGATGGCGGTGGCTACTGGCTGGTGGCCGCCGACGGCGGCGTCTTCGCCTACGGGGATGCCGGGTTCCTCGGATCGATGGGCGGGACCGCCCTCAACGCCCCCGTCGTGGGCATGGCGGCAACCTCAGATGGGGGTGGCTACTGGCTGGTGGCCGCCGACGGCGGCATCTTCGCCTTCGGCGATGCCCGGTATCAGGGTTCGATGGCCGGCTCACCCCTCAACAGGCCGATCGTGGGTATGGCCGCCACCACCGATGGTGGCTACTACCTAGCTGCGGCCGACGGAGGCCTGTTCAGCTTCGGGAACGTGCCCTTCTGGGGATCGATGGGTGGCTCAACCCGCAGCAGCCCGATCGTCGGAATGGGCGCCAGTTCCGGTGGCTACTACCTGGCGGCCGCCGACGGGGGAGTGTTCAGTTATGGGGCCCCGTTCCTCGGCTCCAAGGGTGGGCAGATCCTCAACAAACCGGTGGTGGGGATGGCGGCCGGCTCCGGTGGCTACTACCTGGTGGCCGCCGACGGGGGAGTGTTCAATTACGGGTCGCCATTCCTCGGCTCGCAAGGTGGCCAGATCCTCAGCGCACCAATCGCCGGAATAGCGGAATCGTCAGTCACAACCAGCGCGGCGACCTAATCGGACCGGCTTCTGATCAGCCCGGTCGAAGGCGTTGGAGTGAGGAATCCAACCATCAACCCGCTTCCCCCGTTTGATCGGGCGGCGTGGCTGCTGAAGCACTGCTCACTAGCGGAGGTTCACCGGCGAGCGGTGCTGTCCCTCCGCAGTCACCCATCCAGCTGAGGAATGGAGGAGATCGCCGCCCTAGGTGTCCGTCCTCTACGATGGCAGGCCCGTGGCTGACATGACCGATGACGAAGTGGCAATCCTGCGTAAGCAAAAGGTGACGGTCCTGAGGGAAGCGCGAGAGGCGTACCGGCGATCGATGGTGGAACCTGAGCGGGCCGAGCTCGGCAGTCTGTTTGCGGGCCGTCGCAGCAAGCTCCAGGCAGCGGTGAAAGCGGCCGAGGCCGAACTCAGACTCTTCGACTCGGAGCACCCGCAGGCCTGATCTGCGACGTTCGATCTGGGGATCCGAGCCGCCCTGAGTTTGGCCGGGGTCTCACGGGTTGGTGTCCCGTAGCCGCGTTCGCAATTGGATGTGTCCACACGCCAACGACCCCCGGGAGTACGCCCGAGGGTCTTTGGCCTGCAATGAGGGAGATCCACTGGTACGTGGTGCCAGACAGTGCGCGAAAACGGCTCAGATCGACGTAGATAGGAAGCGCTCTAGTCGTCGCCGTCGTATGGGCGCCTCCTCGATCGGGATCTCCTCTCCGAGAGGCAGACGGCGCTCCAGTTGGCATAGGAGGACGCAAGCCGATGTTCGGATCACTGCACGGCCGGCAGAAGGATGCCCAGTTCGGTGCCGAGGGTGATGGTGCCGACACGAGAGGGGGCCCCGGATTGATGGTGACTTGGACCCCGCCGAACCCGGCGTAGCCGGGGGCAGCGACGGCAAGGTCCCAGGCACCCGAGGCGAGGTCTGTCTGGATGAACGTGCCGGACTTCTGCGTCGGGCCCGGGTTGACCTCTACACCGGTTGCCGGGTTGGTGATGGACACCGCCATCGCCATGGCCATCGCAGGCCGATTACTGACCCTCGATGGTCTCTCGATGAAATTTCAAGGCGGTCGGAAGATCCGCAATCTCGTAGCACGGAAGCAGTGACGCTGATGACTTCGCGTCACGTGGGAGAACAGACACCATTCCTTTGCTACAGACCGGTGGCGCGCACCCGGGAAAGTTGGACACCGAATAGAGAGGAGCCAAGATGGCTCTCATGACGGTGAACGATGAAGGATCGGCTGACTTCCGGTCGAAGAACCGGTGGTCGGCAAGCAAGAAGCTGGACGTGGTGCTCCGCCTACTGCGAGGGGAGAAGCTCGAGGAGGTCAGCCGGGAGGTGGGGGTCGAAGCCCACCGCCTGGCCGCCTGGCGGGACGAGTTCCTC
The DNA here is from genome assembly GCA_963774885.1 of uncultured Acidimicrobiaceae bacterium. Taxonomy (GTDB): domain Bacteria; phylum Actinomycetota; class Acidimicrobiia; order Acidimicrobiales; family RAAP-2; genus Bog-756. The sequence goes on along the minus strand of CAVZGQ010000001.1, from coordinate 1,030,357 downwards.
GATGCCGGCAAGGAGGGCCTGAAGGGCAACCGGGCCACCACCGAGGAGGACCGAAGACTCCGGGACGCCGAACGCAAGATCGGCGAGCTGACCTTGGAGAATGAGATCTGGAAGAAGGTGGCCGAAAAAAGGGGGCTCCAGATGCCGCCGCAGAAGCGGCCGCGGTGAGTGCGGAGATGGCCATCCCCCTGGCCAGCGTGTGTCGGGTCACCGGGGCTCCCCGATCGACGATCTATCACCGCCGGTCCCGAGGGGAGTCTCTCGGGTGCAGGCCGGGCCCGAAGACGCTGGTGAGCGACGAGGTCCTCACCGAGCGGATCCGGCAGGTGATCACCACCAGCTCCTTCGCCGGCGAGGGCCACCGCAAGGTGCGAGCCCACCTGCGTCGTGAGCACCAGCTCTGCGTGGGCAAGAACCGGGTGCTGCGGCTGATGCGCAACGCCGGCCTGCTGGCTCCCCAGCGGGCGGCCAAGCGCCGGCGGCCCCGGGTCCATGACGGCCGGATCATCACCGACGCCCCCAATGTCCGCTGGGGCACCGACGCCACCATGGCCTGGACCAGGAACGACGGTTGGGTCTGGGTCTTCGCCCTCCTCGACCACTACACCGACGAGGCCTGGGCCCATGTGGCCAAGGTAGGCAACCGGTTCGCCGCCCTCCAGCCCGTCTATGACGCGGTCATCGACCGCTTCGGGGAGCTCGGGCCCGACGTGGCCCGGGGCATCAAGCTCCGCCACGACTGGGGCAGCCAGTATCGTGCCCACCACTTCCAGGGCTCCCTCAACTGGCTGGGCATCGAGGACGATGCCGCCTTCGTCGGGGAGCCTCAGGGCAACGGCGTCGCTGAACGATTCATGCGGACCATCAAAGAGCAGTGCCTCTGGTCTCAGCTCTTCGAGGACGTGGACGATCTCCGCCAAGGGGTCGCCACCTTCATCCAGACCTACAACGACGAGTGGCTCATCGAACGCCTAGGCCACCGCACACCACGAGAGGCATTCAACGAAGCGACAGCGCAGGTTGCCGCGTGATAGTCAGAGAATCTGTCCAACGAACCGGGGCCTCAACACCGGGTGTCTGGCTGCAACCGGACTTTGCTGACCATGGGTCGGAGGAGGGGACTGGTGGATCGTCACCCCACCCGTAGGACCGTTGCTTGACGCAGTCGGGGGGCTACCGAAGAATCGCCCACCCCCCCCGGTAGCGAGGACTGTGGTCCCGAGGCAGAGCACACCGAACATGATCACTCCGACCACCCGAACCCGCCGCCGCCGCCGCCGCTGACGAGCCTCTCGAAACAACAACTCGGCATCGTCGACCTTCGGCTGCGCACGCGGATCCTCAACGTCCGTTATTACGGGGGCTTGGAGCACTGGCATATAGATCTACTATGACTAGTACCATAAGCCTTGTCAATATCGGCGGCGTTCAGACATCGATGTCTGTTGGCCCGGTGGGGGCAGCTGTGGAACGGCCTGTGGGCCTACGATGAAGTTGCGGTCCACCACGAAGGTCGAGGTGTACGTCATGACTCGCTCGTTTCGCTGCGGAAGGCTGGCGGGCACCATCGTCACATGCACTGCCCTGGGCCTATCTGCCTGTGGTGGCTCGCCGACCGCATCACCTCCGACAACGCAGGGGCGAAGTCTCGAAGCCACTGCTGTGTACCCACCGATTCCCCTCTCGTCCTCGGGGATGGGGGAGGGATGCCTCGGTCGTAAAGGGACCGGATTGACCACCGAGCAAGCACAACTGATCCTCGGGGAGGTGAAGAAGATCGCCGGAAGAAATCTTATCTTGCTCGCTGCGTGCCCGAAGGGTCCGGTCCTGGTTGGATTGAGTCCGGGCAACGAGCCGCTCGCACATCAAATCTGGACCCGCTACGGCGCTGGCGTTGTCATATCGGTGGGACTCACCATCTATGACGGCACTCCCGGTCGCAGCCCCCTCTGCGGAACACTAGAGCCATCGATGTCGTATCCCGATGGACTTCGCTTGGCACTCCACCTGAACTCGAAGAGCGTCCAATCTGGCTCTACCTTCAATGCGAACGTCGTCATCACAGAAACTGGGTCTGGAACGTTCTTCATGGACACCGGACAGCCGATTCAGGCCGTCTTAGTGAGAAAGGGAGGCCGCCAGGTAGTCGGTGTGTACAGCGGAGGGATCGGAGGCACCGGTTACGGAAAGCACCTGAGCACCGGGGAGTCGGAGACGATACCGGTCGTAGGTGGTACCGCCCGCTGCGATGGCGGGACCGGCTCCGCGCTGCCTTCGGGCAGCTATCAGGTGGTAGCGGAAGTCGCACCCGAGGAATCGCCGCACACTCCGTCCTATCTGACCCCACCGGTGGCACTTAGAGTCACCCCAGCGTAAAGGGCCATCAGGAACTCCCCGATGCGTCGGTTGTGTCCTACTCAAATCTGCCACCAGCCGTTCGTGTGGAGAGCAGGCTGTACGTACCTGTCCCTTCCCCGCTCGTGCCGTTCAGCCACCGTCGATGAATGTCCGCTCCCGGTGAAATGGGACAAGATGGGTATCGTCCAAGGAACTGGAGCGGGTCGGTATCCATGACGTTTCTCATTCCGGCGAAGTCCCCATGATCGTCAGCGTGTTTGTCCGGCGCCTGAAAGAGGGTTGTACGTTCGAGGATTTCGTCAACGAGTGGGAGGCGGACCAGGGATTCGGGGTGCCGACCCGGGTCTTCAACGCCCAAAGTCTCGACGATCCGAGGGACGTTATTTCCGTCGGCTTCGTGGCTGTTACCGTCGATGAGTTGAAGCTGGGTCTATCCGCTTCTGCGGTTCCTGAGGCTGCCAGGCACGATCGGATCAGTACTGTCATCGAGACGACGAAGCTGCGTTGCATGTATGAGGTCAAAACCGAACACGACTTCACCCTGGAACCCAACGAGATTGATCTTGGTTCAGCCGAGAGCCTCTTGCGTTCCCTTCGTTGAAGTTGTGACTATGTGTCGATCCGCATGAGCACTACCTCATACACCTTCTCGGCGAGGTTCTTGATGATCTCCACTTCCGACTGTACCCGGCGAGAGTTACGTGCGTTCTTGCTGTCGCAGAGGACGAACCAGGTTCGTGCTTCGATCTCACGTCTAATGAGACTGTCAACCACGACGTCGTCGCCCAAGCACTTCAAGAAGAATAAAAGTCAGAGTGATTCGGGACGCTCTCGAGGCGAAAGGTGGAATGCGAGACAAAAATCCACGCTCCCTCTTGCGATCCATCGCCATTCTCGGCCACCGAAATGGTCACGCTAACAGCGCCATGTCGGTTCAACCTCTGCTTCCCAAGTGGGGCATATGCCACATCGGGGTCCGCTAGCAGCCATCCTCAATGTGACTAAAACACTGGTCAGTGACCGATTTAGGGCCTGGTTGACGGTGAGCCGGCCTGTAGGCGGGATTCTGTCCATCCTCTGGCGAGGATGGGGTGGCCATCCATCTGAGCGGTCCACCTGGGGGTGGTGTCCCCGGAAGGACACCGGACGGGCCGTCCGTCCCCCTGTTCGACCTTGCTCCGGGTGGGGTTTACCGAGCCGATCGGGTCACCCCGATCGCTGGTGCGCTCTTACCGCACCGTTTCACCCTTACCTGTGTGACGCCCGAGGGCATCACCATCGGCGGTCTGTTCTCTGTGGCACTGTCCTGCAGGTCGCCCCGACTGGCCGTTAGCCAGCACCCTGCCCTGTGGAGTCCCGACCTTCCTCGACTGCCCCGGTTGAAGGGGTGACCTCCTTCCGGAACGAGCCGCGGCCACCCGGCCGGCTCACCGTCGCTCCCATCGTCCCACAGCTTGTCCCGTTCCACGCCAATTCCATGCCACCGAGTGTCCCATCCGGGTTCTAACCTGGCGTCGTGTCCCTCGAATCCCGTGTTCGACGCCTCGCCGAAGCGCAAGGTGGCCCGGACGCGCTCTCCATCACCGAGTTCTACCGACGGATCGACCGCTCCCTCCGGGATTCATTTCCCAGGGAACTGTGGATCACCGGCGAGATCCGCTCGATCAAGGTTCTCCCCAAGGGCCATTGCTTCATCGATCTGGTCGACCCGACCAACGCCCGGGACAACGGGGCCCCGACCCTCAACGTCAAATGCTGGTCGACCCGCTGGCGCGCTCGTGCGCTCGGCCCTCGACGGGCTGGGTATCAGCCTCGATGCCGGCATGGTGGTCCGGGTCCGGGGTGAGGTGCAGTTCTACAAGCCCCGCGGCACCATTGACTTCATCTTGTCCGAGCTGGACACCGATGCCTTGCTGGGCAAGGTGGCTGCCGAGCGGGCCCGTCTGATCAAGGCCTTGGTCGATGAGGGCCTCTTCGACCACCAGCGGCGCCTGAGGGTGGCCGACCCCCCATTGCGGGTCGGACTTGTGGCCAGCCCCGGCTCCGAGGGCTATCACGATTTCCTCGCTGGCCTCACGGGTTCGGGACTGGCCTTCGACGTCACCGTGGCCCCCACGACGGTCCAGGGCAAGGTTGCACCGGCACGGGTGGCGTCGGCCATCCGGAATCTCCAGCGCACCTCCTTGGATGTGATCGTCGTGGTTCGTGGCGGGGGGTCCAAGGCCGACCTGGCCGCCTTCGATGCCGAGCCGGTGGCGCGGGCCATCGCCACATCCGATGTACCCGTGTGGACCGGCATCGGTCATACCGGTGACCAGTCCGTGGCCGACGAGGTGGCCGCCCGCTCGTTCATCACTCCTACCGAGTGCGGTCAGGAATTGTCGCGGCTCGCCCTCGCGTTCTGGAGATCGGTGATCGAGGCGGGGGTGACGGCCGGTCGACTGGCCCGAGCGCGGCTCGGCGACTCCGAACGGATGCTGGCCCGGCATCGACACGGGGCCGCCACCGGAGCCAGGTCGCAGCTCAACCGCCATTCCGACCGCCTCGCTCACCGGGCCTCCATATTGCGCCGAACGGTGAGGGGCCAGATCGCCGCCCACTCCCGGCGGCTCACCGTCACGGGTGGCGGACTGGCACGATCGGCCTCCCGCGTGGTCGATGTCAGACGGGAACGCCTCACGTCGCGCTCCCGCCAGCTGACCACGCTGCCGCTGCGCCGCCTCGAGGGCGAGGACTTCCGGGTCGTTCAGTGGCAGCGGCTGCTCGGCGCCTACGATTACCAGCGTCAGCTTGAGCGGGGCTATTCCGTCACGCGGGATGGCGCGGGCGGCGTGGTCCGGTCAGTCTCCTCGCTGGCCGAGGGGTCGGTGCTACTCACCGAGCTGTCCGACGGCCACGTGGCCTCCGCGGTGACTGCCGCCCCGGTCCCGACCGACCATGGCCACAGCCACGCCCCACACGAAGCAGGGCAACACGACGAAGGGACACAGTGATGGCGACGACAGGAGAAAGCGGGCGGAGTTCGAGCAGTTCGGAGCCCGCACCGGTCGAGGTGGCCGAGCTCAGCTACTCGTCCGCTGGGGCCGAGCTCGATGCGATCATCGACGAATTCGAGACGGGGGTGATCGACGTCGACCGCCTGGTCGACCAGTTGGAACGGGCCACCGAAATCGTGGACGAGCTCGATCGGCGCCTCCGCCGCACCCGGCTGCGGGTGGAGGAGCTGGTCCCCCGCCTCGAGGCCATCGGACAGCACGACCTGTCAGTCGACGGGAACAGTGATGGGGTGAGTGATGACGGCGAGCCCGCATCCGAGGATGGCGGGGATTCGCCGGCCGGCCTGTTCTGACCCGGGGCCCGCCGACGGCGGGCCCTCAGGAGATGTTGCGCTCCCTGTCGTCCCAGTAGGGGAGGCGGAGCTCACGTTTGAGCACCTTGCCGGACGGGTTGCGCGGGAGGACGTCGATGAAGTCGATCGAGGTCGGACACTTGAAATGGGCAAGGCGGCCACGGGTGTCGGCGATGATGTCCAGGGCCAGTCCCTCGTCATCATCCGAGGCGTCCGGGGCCTTCACCACGATGGCCTTGACCGTCTCGCCCCATTTCTCGTCGGGCACGCCGATGACGGCAGCGTCGGCGACACCCGGATGGGCCAGCAACGCGTTCTCCACTTCTGCCGGATAGACGTTCTCCCCGCCGGAGACGATCATGTCCTTGATCCGGTCGTGCAGGAAGAGGTACCCCTCGGCGTCGATCCATCCGGCATCCCCGGTGCGGAACCAACCGTCGGCCGAGAGGACCGATGACGTCTCGTCGGGCTTGTTCCAGTAGCCCAGCATGTTCTGATCCGAGCGGGTCCACACCTCACCCACTGCACCGACCGGAAGCGAGTGGCCCGTGTCGGGATCGACGATCCGCAACTCGATGTGGTCGAAGGCTCTGCCGGCCGAACGCAGCAGCGGAGCGCGGGGTCCATCCGGGTCGTGGTCGGCAGGCATCAGGGAGGTGATCGCCCCGCAGGTCTCGGTGAGCCCGTAGACCTGGGCGAAGTCACAGCCCAGGGCGCTCATCGATCGCACCAGCACGTCCTCGCTGATCGGGGAGGCACCATAGAAGATCGTACGCAGGGAGCTGACATCGGCCGTGGCCAGTTGGGGGGTGGCGAGCATGAACATGAGCACCGCCGGCACGACGAACGTCTCGGTGATCCGGTGCTCCTCGATGAGTGCCAGGGCGGTGGCCGGGTCCATGTCCCGGAGGATCACCGAGTGTCCACCTCGGGACATGCCGGCCAGCGCCCAGCCGGTGCCGCCGATGTGGAACAGCGGCATGGCCACCAATGAGACGGTGTCGGCGCCGATGTGGAAGACCCGGTCGGCCTCGGTCAGCAGGCAGGCGATGTTCCTCCCGGAGATCATGACGCCCTTGGGGAGCCCGGTGGTACCCGAGGTGTAGAGCTGGGTGACCACGTCGTCGGGAGCCGGCTCGAACCCCGGGTCGGTGGCCACCTCGCCGTCACCCCGCCAGTCGGTGAACCGGCTGACCGGCACCCACGTACCAACGCAGTCGACCTGGGGAGTCAGTTCCTTTACCGCGGCGGCGTAATCGGAGCCGAAGATGACCATCGTGGCCCCGGCATCCTCGATGATGGCAGCCATTTCGGCGGGTGCCAGTCGCCAGTTGATGGCCACACTCACCGCGCCGAGCAGCGCGCACCCGAAGAAGAACTCGAAGTACTCGATGCAGTTCCGGTCGAGAAAGGCCACCCGGTCCCCGGGGGCCACTCCTGCGTCGGTCATGGCCCGGCTGACCCGGATGGCCGACTCGTACAGGTCGGACCAGCTGAGGGTGGTGGTGCCCTCAGTGAGCATCGGAGCGTCGGGTGTCTCCCGGGCCCAGGTTCGCAACATCGAGGTCGCCGTCCGGATCTCGAACCCATCGGTCGACTCGGTCCGACGGCGTTGGCTTGTCGTCACGGCGCCACCTTTCGCTCGACGTCCAGTGCCGACCGCGGGCCGTCGACCGGACAGGTGCCCCGCCGGGCACGGTGGGTCGATGGTACTCGGAGACGGCGCCGGGCACCCAGGCTCAGCGGCCTGGTCGCCGTTGGAACATGGACCATGACGTCGGCACATCGACCATAAGGTGTGTCCGTGACCGACCCACCCCGTTCTCCTGTTGCCCAGCCCGACCGCCTCTACTTCCGACAGCTGCTGGCCGGAAGGGACTTCGCCGTCGACGACCAGGTCGCCCAACAGATGGTCAATTTCGTCTACCTGATCGGTGACAACCAGACCCGCGAGGCGGTGATCGTCGACCCCGCCTACGGCGTGGACGAGCTGGTCGGGATGCTCCGGGCCGACGACATGGAGTGCGTCGGCGCCCTGGTGACCCACTATCACCCCGACCACGTGGGCGGCGACATGATGGGCTGGAGCATCGAGGGCGTCACCCGGCTCCTCGAGGTGGCGCCGGTTCCGCTCCACGTCCAGGCGGACGAGGCGCCCTGGGTGGTCCGCTCGACCGGCGTGGGCCTCGGCGAGTTGTCCACCCATCAGGGTGGGGACGTGGTCCACGTGGGATCGGTCCCCGTCACCCTGGTCCACACGCCGGGACACACGCCCGGGAGCCAGTGCTTTCTGGTCGACGGTCGGCTGGTCGCCGGCGACACCCTCTTCCTCGACGGCTGCGGCCGCACGGATCTGCCCGGGGGGGACCCCGAGGCGCTGTACGAGTCGATCCACACCCGGCTTGCCCGGGTGCCCGACGATACCGTTCTCTACCCCGGTCACCTCTACTCGCCGGAGCCGTCGGCCACCATGGGGGACACCCGGGTCCACAACTTCGTGTTCCGGCTCCGAACCCCCGAGCAGTGGATGACCATGTTCGGCAACTGAGCCGGTTCGGCAACTGAGCCTGTCGGGACCGGGCGGTGACGCCCGGACCTACGATGTCGCCCGATGAGTGATCCCCTGAGCAGCGATGCCACCATCCTCGTGGTCGGAGCCTCGCTGGCCGGCTTGCGGGCGGCCGAGGAGGTGCGCCACGAGGGCCACGCCGGTCCGGTGGTCATCCTCGGTGACGAGGTGCACGCGCCCTACGACCGCCCGCCGCTGTCCAAGCAGTTCCTCTCCGGAGCCTGGGACGTGTCCCGCATCCACCACCATGCGCCGGACAAGCTCGACAGCCTCGGTCTCGAGTTCCGCCTCGGCCGGGCCGCAGTGTCCCTCGACACCGAGTCCCGTTCCGTGGGCCTGGGCGACGGGACGACCGTGCACTACGACGGCCTGATCGTGGCCACCGGGGCCCGGGCCCGGACGCTCCCGGGCACCGAGGGAATGCCCGGGGTCAGCACCCTGCGGACGCTGGACGACTGTCTCGGCATCCGCGCCGACCTCGAGGCGGCCGGTGCGGGTGCCCGCGTCGTGGTGATCGGGGCCGGGTTCATCGGCTCGGAGGTGGCGGCCACCTGTCACGGTCTCGATGCCCGGGTGACCGTGGTCGAGGCGCTGCCCACCCCGTTGGCCAGGGTGCTCGGCGAGCAGATGGGTGATGCCTGCGCCCGGCTGCACCGGGCACACGGGGTGACCCTGCTCACCGGGGTCGGTGTCGAGGGAGTGACCTCGGACCCCGGAGGCGCCACCCCGGTGGTGGTGCAGCTGGCCGACGGTACCCGGCTCGACGCCGATCTGGTGGTGGTGGGCGTCGGGGTGGTGCCCGCCGTCGAGTGGCTCGAGGGGTCGGGCCTGGCCCTCGACAACGGGGTTGTGTGCGACCAGTCGCTCTTCGCTGCCGCCGACGTGGTCGCCGCCGGCGATCTTGCCCGGTGGACCCTCCCCGGCTCGGGGGAGCAGGTGAGGCTCGAACACTGGACCAACGCCGCCGAGAGTGGGGCCACTGCCGCCCGGAACCTGCTGTCCGGGTCGCATGCCGCCGAGCCCTACAACCCCATCCCCTTCTTCTGGTCCGACCAGTACACCACCAAGATCCAGATGATCGGCCTTCCCGGTCCCGACGACGAGGTGGTGGTGGTGGAGGGATCGGTCGAGGAGGGGAAACTGGTCGCCCTGTACCGGCGCGGCGATCGGCTGCGGGCGGTTCTCGCCTTCAGCCGGCCCCGCCACCTGATGTCTTATCGTCCGCTGCTGGCCGCCGGGGCGTCATTCGACGAAGCCTTGGCCCTGTCGAGATCGTGAGGCTCGTCCGGCGTCCCCCGCCGACGAGTTGACCGGAACCGTCGGGTGAAGGCCAGGGCCGCGGCGATCTGCTCGGCCGAGGGCTCGATGCCTCCGTAGGTGTAGCGCTCCACCACCAACGTGGCGCCGATCAGCTGCTGGCCATGGCGGGGGTCGGCGCCGGCCAATCGCTGTCCGAAGGCGGACAGGGGCTCGTCGATCCGGCGCTTGCAATCCAGGCGGATCCCACCCCGCTCGAGGTCGGCGGCGATCTGGTGGGCCCAGGTCGGCGGCCGGCGCAGGCGACGACGACGGATGACGACGACTGTTCCCACCACCGCCAGGACGACGGCGATGGGAACCCACGGGAGCCGGGCCAGTGCGTGGCCGGCACTGGTGGCCAACACCGATCCCGGCGACGGGTTGGCCAGTGGGACCACCGCGGTGGGATCGAAGTTCTGCCACCCGTAACCCGGGAACCACACCTGCACCCAGGCGTGGGCGTCCTTGGCCTGCACCTGGTAGAGGTCGGTGATCGGATCGTAGGAGCCGGGCACGTAACCGACCGCCTCCCGGGCGTAGATCCCGAGCGATCGCAGCATGACCACGGTGGCGGTGGAGATCTGCTCGCAGAAACCGCGGCGGGTGCCGAAGAGGAAGGAGTCGACGGCGTCCTGGCCGGGGGCCAGGGGGGGATGTCGGTGGTGTATTCGATGTGCGAGGACATCCACGCCTCAATGGCCTCGACCTTGTCGTAGGTGAAGGAGTCCGGGCTCCCCGGGGACCCGATTCCGGCGGTGATGTGACGGGCCAGCTCGGCCACCCGGGTATAGGGGTGGGGGAGTTGCGTGTATTGCGCTGCTTGGCTTGTGATCAGGGTTGGGACCGCCGGCATGGTCGGTGACGGACCCTCGGTGGCAGCCCGCAGTTGTTGGGCGGTTGCCGCGTTGTCGCCGGACACCACCGTGTAGACGGTGCCTGCTCCCATGGAGGTGGACGACACGATGGTGCCGTCGCCGGTGAGGAAGAGAGACCGCGACTGGATGTAGACCCGTTGCGCGTTGTCGGCATGGAACACCAGGTTCGGTCCCGACTGGGCCAGGTAGTAGGTCTGGACATCGGTGCCACCGCTGTACTGGTCACCGAGCTGGTCCTCGGTGGGCGGGAGGTCGAATGGGGACCCCGAATCGAGCTTGTTCAGGCGGGGCCCGGTGGTCGGGTCGGCCGACTCCACCCAGCTCTGCCCGTTCCATGTGTCGTAGGTCTGCCCGACCCAGAAGTTGGGCCGGCTGGCCCGCACCCGCATCACCACCTGGTTGCCCAGCGTCGCCCGCACCCCGGTGTCGAGGGAGTTGGCGAACCCGAGGAAGCCGCCGACCCCGATCCGACTGCGCGAGGTGGCGGCGTGGGCCGGCAGCGACGCGGAGCCGTCGGTGAGATTGCTGGGGCTGTCGACAGGTGAGGAGTTGGGCGAGAGGGAGGGGAAGATGAGCGACGTCGATACTCGGGGGGCCGGGAGCAGGGCCACCAGCAGCCCGGCCACCACCAGGACCACCATGCCGGCCACGCCCAGGGTGAGCCACGGGACGCCCCCGATGCCGGCCATCGACTGCCACATGGCCACCAGCCCCCACACCCCGAACGCCAGCCACAGCACCACGTAGATGCCCAGGGTCAGATCGACCGATTGGGCGGCGGCCACCGCCATCAGGGCCGCCGACCCGGCCAGCGTGTAGGCGACGTCCCGGCGCGCCGGGACGTCGAAGGCATGGGTGCACAGCACCCAGGCGAACAGCACGGCCAGGGGCGCCTCGACGGTGGAGATGTCACCCGGGGTGGCCGTTTGGCTGACCGTGGCGATGAACCACACGAAGCCACCGATGGCGCAGGCGGCCAGGATGGGCTTGACCGGCGGCCAGGGTTGCTCCCTTCGCCAGTAGGACAGGACGTTGCCGATGATGGTCGCCGCCGCGGCCAGCACGGCGACGGTGGCGGTGAGCTCACCCTGGCTCCAGCAGGCCGCCACGGCGATGATCACGCTGGCCGCCGACGCCGTGCGGAACGACACCGAGTGCTCGGGCGGTCCCGGCTTGTTGGCCTGGACGACCCGTTGCCACAGGGTCACGCCCATCGCCCGCTCCGGTCGGGGTCGCCGCCAACCGGTGGCGGTTGCACCGTCGGCTCGAGCGAGGAGATCGCCCGAGCCAGCCGCCTGCCCAAGTCGATCCGGTCGCGCACCACGCGGACCATGTGGCCGCCTGTCTCTCGAGTTCCGAGCACCACGGTCTCCCCGCGCATCAGCGCGTGGGTGACCCCGGACATCACTCGTTCCGCCTCGGTCTCCGCCGCCGGGGGATCGGGGGAAGCACCACGTCCACCACGATGGGATCGTCGGTCTGCTGTTCCTTCTCCCGAACCATCAACGCCCCCACGTGCGAGGTGGCCGGCCAGTGGACCGACCGCCGGGTGTCCCCGGGTTGGTAGGGCCGCACCCCGCGGGGCTCGCCCACCCCGGAGGGGGCTCGTCGCCGCGAGTCACCCGCCGATCTCGTGGTCGTAGTCTCCATCCGGGCCGGATCACCGAGTCTCGGGGCGATGTGCAGGGGCCGGGGCAGGACTACCTCGACGTCCCGTGCCCACCAGAGGAGGCCGAAGGGAGCGCAGGAGGCCACCTCGACGAAGACGCTCTCGATCACCCCCCGGCGTGACGGGGTGATCGGCACCTCGACGGTGCGTGGACCAGAGGGCCGGCCGGCGGCGGCGGTCTCGGTGCCGACCGGGTACCGGGGCCGGATGCGGAGCGGACCGTTGGCGGTCATGGTCAGGGCCGACGGCCGCCCCGCCTGGCCGTCGGACGGGCACGCCGAACAGGTGAGAGTGGCCCGACGGGCCGCCACGTAGGGAGCCAGGAGACCGGTGATCAGGACCGCGGCCAACAGGGCACCGACGGCCTGGACCCATCCCGACCCGCTCGAGTGGGCGACGCCGGCCCAGGCCACCATGGCCACGGCGCTGCCGCTCACCGGGGCGAACCACCCCACCGGGCGGGCGTGGGTGCGGAGTCGTCGCCCGCCCGCACCGGGAGCGTTCGGGTCCCGGCTCCCGGTGAGCCCGACCCACGACAGGGTCACCCCCAGGCACATGGCCACGACACCGACGACGGCGCCCCCGACCACCGCCCCGGCACCGAAGACGGCCCGGGTGACGACCACGCCGCACACCCCGGCTACCAGCCCGACGACGACGGCGCTGATCATCCGCCACGCCGGGGTACCTCCGCCGGTCGCGGGGTCGCTCACGTCGGGGGAACGGAGGTTTCGGCGATGATCCGGGCGATCAGGGTGGGGCCGTCACCGCCGCTCCCCTCGGCCACCAACCGATGGGAGAGGCACGCCACCGCCACCGCCTGGATGTCCTGGGGAGTCACATAGGCCCGCCCATTGAGGACCGCGTAGGCCTGGGCGCTTCGGATCAGGGAGATGGCGGCCCGGGGGCTGGCGCCCAGTCGCACCGTCCCGGTCGAGCGGGTGGACCTGACCAGCGAGACGGCGTACTCGGCCACCGAGGTGACCACGGTGACCGAGGCGGTGGCGTCGATGGCCCGCTGCCACTGGGCGGGATCGGCCACCGGCGTCAGGGCATCGAGGGCATAGCGACCTCCGCTGTGCAGCACCAGCCGAGTCTCCACCTCGGCGTCGGGATAGCCGATCGACGTGGACAGCCCGAACCGGTCGAGCTGGCTCTCCACCAGGGGATAGGTTCCGAGCTGTCCGACCGGGTTCTGGGTGCCGATGACCAGGTGGGGTCGCGGAAGGGGCCATGATTCGCCGTCCACCGACACCTGCTGCTCCTCCATGGCCTCGAGCAGCGCCGATTGGGTCCTTGGTGGGGTCCGGTTGAGCTCATCGAGGAGGACGACGTGGCCGAAGACCGGACCGGCCCGGAAGTCCCACGTCCCGGTGTCCGGCGAGAAGACGGTGACGCCGGTGATGTCGGAGGGCAGGAGGTCGGGATGGCCCTGGACCCGCGACAGCTGCACCCCGAGCGCGGTGGCCAGGGCCCGGGCCAGCACGGTCTTGCCCACCCCGGGGACGTCCTCGATGAGCAGGTGTCCGCCGGAGAGGGCGGCCACCACCGCCACGGTCACCGCCCTCGGGGTGCCGAGTAGGACGCCGGAGAGGGCAGTGTGCAGGTCCCGGGCGGTGGTCACCGCCTCTTCGACCGGCAGCGATGGCCGTTCGACGGCCGGCGAGGGATCGGCTCCCACCACGCCGATGTCCGTGCCCGTGCTCATGCGTACCCCTGCCTCCCCTGCACCGGCTCGATGCGTCAACGGCACCGCCGAGCGTGGTAACACACCCACACTAGGCGTCGCCGGCCTGGTCTTTCAATGGGCGAGCGCCGTCGACAGGGTCCCAGGCGTGCCGGCCGGGCGGGGTCACGCACGGCCGCATGCACGCCGGGCCCGGGTGGGGCGGGCTCAGAAGTCGAGGGCGGAGAGCTCGGGGATGGTGGCCTCGGACCGGCCGCGGGCCTCGAGCCAGCGGGTCCGGCGCTCTGCCCGCTCGGCTTCGCCCACCTGGGGATCGATCACCTGGCGCGGTGCCCACGCCTCCGCCACGTCGTCCTCGTCGGCCCAGGTGCCGACGGCCATGCCGGCCAGATAGGCCGCCCCCAAGGTGGTGGCTTCGAGCACCGGGGCGATCTCGATCGGTCTGCCGCAGGTATCGGCCAGGGCGCGGGTGAAGACCGGGTTGGCCGACATCCCGCCGTCGACGCGCAGCGAGTCGATGGGCAGCCCCGAGTCGGTCTCGGCCGCCAGGACCAGGTCGGCACCCCGATGGGCCACGCCTTCCAGCACCGCTCGGACCAGTTCGGGACGCCCGCTTCCCCGGGTCAGGCCGATGAAGGTGCCCCGGGCCCCGAAGTCCCACACCGGCGTGCCCAATCCGAGCAGCGCGGGCACGAACCACACGTCCCCGGTGTCCTCGCACTGCGAGGCCACCTCGGCCGAGTCGGCGGCGGAGTCGATGATGGCCAGGTCGTCGCGGAGCCACTCCACACAGGTGCCGGCCGAGAGCATGATGGCTTCCAGGCCCCAGGTGATCCTGCCCCCCCGTCGCCAGGCGATGATCGGGATGGTCCCGGCCGGACCCCGCGCCGCCTGGTCCGGGCGCCGCCCGCCGATGCACTGGTCGAGCATCCCGCCGGTGCCGAACGTCGCCTTGGCCAACCCGGGACGGGTGCACCCCTGACCGATGAGCGATGCCTGTTGGTCGCCGGCCATCCCGGCGATGACCGGTCGTCCGGCGAGGATCTCCGCCGACCCCATCGGCCCCGACGAGTCCACGATGTCAGGCATCAGCGACTCGGGGATGCGCAGCACGTCGAGGGCCGCCGCGCTCCAGCCCGACCCGTCACTGCTGATGAGACCGGTCACCCCGGCGTTGGAGGCATCGGTGAGGTGGAGGAGCCCACCGGACAGCGTCCATGCCACCCAGGTGTCCACGGTGCCGAAGGCGAGCTCGCCGCGCTCGGACCGGGACCGGTCCGGATCGGCACTGTCGAGGAGGGCGGCCACCTTGGTGGCCGACGCGTTGGGGGCCATCCGGAATCCCTGGGCCTGGAGCTCGAGGCAGGTGCCGACGGTGCGGAGGTCCTGCCAACCGAGCCCGGGTCCCACCGGAACCCCGGTGGCCCGGTCCCACACGATGGTCGACGCCCGTTGGTTGGCGATCCCCACCGCCTCGACCGGCCCTCCCTCGGCCAGGCTCCGGGAGGCCACCTCCACCACGGCGTCGGCCATGGCCACCGCATCGAACTCCACCAGCCCGGGGAAGGGAGTCTCGGGCAACACCGGCACGTGATGGATGTGCTCGACGGTGCCGTCGGGGCGCACCACCGCGCCGCGCACGCCCGAGGTTCCCACGTCCACCACCAGAATGCTCACGGCCAGGGCACCTCGCCGTAGGGGCCGGCCAGTCCGAGCTTGCCCGGGTTGAGGATGCCGTGCGGGTCGAGCGCCTGCTTCACCGCCGTCAGCACGCCGAAACCACTCCCCAGGGCGTCAGCCAGGAACCGGCCCCGGTTGAGGCCGATGCCGTGATGGTGGCTGATGGCCCCCCCGGCGGCCATGGTGGCCCCGGTGACCTCGTCCCACGCCCGCCGGTAGTACCTCCCGGTCCACTCCCGACGGTCATCGTCGTCGAGCTCCGAGCCGTCCGCCCGCGGTGGGCGACCGGCGAAGGTGAAGTAGAGGCAGGCGCCGTCGGGATAGGCGTGAGACTGGTGCGACGAGGCGACCATGGTCCCCTCCACCCGGCCCAGGGCGGCGAGCACGGCGCCGTAGAGGCCGGGAAGCGCGCTCCATCGGGCCGACACCTCGACGGTGTCGACCACGATCCCGGATCGCCACAGGGGGGCGAGGGCGGACACGTCGTTGCGGTGCCCGAGCCACCGCTCGACCAGCTCGACCTCCAACCGGGCCGCACCCGCACAGCAGTCGTCGACCACGGCGAGCGTGGCATCGAGGAGCCCGGGGTCGCCCTCGTCCAGAACGATGAGCACGGCACCGTCGGGGTGATCGAACGACCGACCCGACTCGATCGGGTCGTAGAGGCGAAGGACCGCCGGGGTGGCACCACGGCGCAGGATCCGTCGGCAGGCCTCGAGGCCATCAACGAAGGTGGGGAAGGCGAAGGCCCGCCGGCCCTCACCCTCGGGGACCGGGTGGACCCGGAACCGGCCCTCGGTGATGATCCCGAGGGTCCCTTCACTGCCGACGAAGAGCTGGGTGAGGTCGGGGCCGGTCGCCGATCGCGGGCCGTGCCCCCCGGTCCGGATCACCCGGCCGTCGGCCAGCACCACCTCGAGGCCGATGACCATGTCCTCGATCTTGCCGTAGCGGTTCGAGTACTGGCCGGCCCCCCGGCAGGCCAGCCACCCCCCGACCGTGGACAGGTCCATCGATTGTGGCCAGTGCCCGAGGGTGAGCCCGTACGTGCCTCGTAGTCCGGACTCCACGTCGGGCCCGAAGGTGCCGGCCCGTAGGTCGGCGACCAGCGAGTCGACGTCCACGTCGCCGATCCCGGCCAGTCCGCACAGGTCGAGGGCCACGCCGCCGAAGAGCGGGATGGAGGCACCGCACACCCCACTGCGACCCCCGGCCGCGGTAACCGGCACACGGGCCTGGTCGCACAGGGAGAGCACCGCGGCCACCTGGGCGGTGTCGGTCGGTCGGGCCACCGCAGCCGGTCGGGCCGGGACCTGTCCCGCCGTGGCCCAGTCGATGGCCAGCGGCCACCAGTCCCGTGCCGACTCGGCCCGTTCGCCGTCGTCCACCGTGACCTCGCCACAGACATCGGCCAGGCGTCGGAGGAGGGCGTCGTCGACACCGACCCGTACGCCACCGAGGTGGTCACTCACCGAGCCGGGCTCAGCGTCGATCGATGTCACCGGGGTGGGTCGGGTCATCTGGACACCGGGCCGCGGCCATCGCTGGCGACCGCCGACGCGGCGGTGCCATCGAGCCCGGCGCGTTCGAGTACGGCACGGATCCCGTCCGCATAGGTGGCTGCCTCCCGCCCGATCCGGTCGCTGTCCCATTCGAGCTCGGGCCCGATGAGCATGGCTACCCGACCAGCGGCCGCCGCCGCTCCGCGGGCGTCCCGGAGCGAGGCCCGGGTGCGGCGGTCGAGGACATCGGCCACCGAGCAGGCCATCTCGTGGCGCACGGCGTAGACCGCCTCCGCCTCCAGGTAGTGCAGCCCGGGCACCAGTGGGTCGAGTAGGTCGGGCCGTCCGTCGGTGACCGCCAGCACGTCGGGTGTCTCCGTGCCGTAGCGGCCGGCGAGGTGGGTGGCGACGGAGGCCGCCGCCGACGTCGGTGCCGCGACCGAGGGATCGCCCCCGCCTGCCTGGGGCACCGCATGGCCTCGGGGTCCCGCGCCGCGGAGTCGGAGGTCCTTGGTCACGCACCGGAGCGGTCGCCGGCCGAGGGCTTCGACCACCGCGTCGACGGTGTCCTCGGCCATCTTCCGGTAGGTGGTGAGCTTGCCCCCGGTGACGGTGACCATGCCCCCGGGGGAGGTACGGACGGTGTGACGACGGGACAGGTCGGCCGTCCGCTCGCTCATCCGGTGCCCGCCCTCCACCGGCGCCAGCAACGGGCGGAGCCCGGTCCACAACCCGGTGATGTCACCGCGGGTGATCGCCCTGGTGGTGATGGCGTTGGCTGCGGCCAGCACGTAGTCGACGTCCTCGGGCAGGCAGCTCGGATCGTCGAGCGGCCCGTCCCACTCGGTGTCGGTGGTTCCGAGGTACACCTGGTCCCCCCACGAGACCACGAAGATCGAACGGTGGTCCTCCTTGACCGGGATGACCGCAGCGATGTCGCAGGGAAAGACCGCATCGGGCACGGTGATGTGGATCCCCTTGGCCGGCCGGATGGAGTGGGGATTGGTCCGCTCGTCCAGGGCGCGGACCTCGTCGGACCACACCCCGGCCGCATTCACCACCACCAAGGCTCGGATCTCGAAGGGCTCGCCTCCCTCGGGGCTCACCCGGACCCCGCTCACCTTTCCGCCAGGACCGGTGGTCAGGGCAGTCACCGCGGCGTGGTTTGCGGCCACCGCGTCGTAGTCCAGCACGGCGGTGCGGAGGACGGTCAGGGTGAGCCGGGCGTCGTCGGCCCGGGCGTCCCAGTACAGGAACCCGGCTACCAGCCGGTCGGCGCGCAGGGTGGGCATGTGGGCCAACGCCTGGGCCCGGGACACCTTCTCGTGGCGCCGACCAATCCGCATCCCTCCGGTCAGGTCGTACAGCCACAACGCCGTGCGGTAGACACGGGCCACGCTCCGGTTGACCACCCCCTCCCGCCCGAAGAGCGGGATGAGGAAGGGGAGGGGGGCCACCAGATGGGGTGCGTTGTCCAACAGCCGCTGGCGTTCGGCCAGGTTCTCGTAGACCAGCCGGTACTCCCGCTGTTGCAGGTAGCGGAGCCCGCCATGGATCAGCTTGGAGGACTTGGACGAGGTCCCCGATGCGAAGTCGTCCTTCTCCACCAGGGCGGTCCGCAAGCCGCGGCTGGCCGCGTCCAGGGCCACCCCGGCACCGGTGATGCCCCCGCCGATGACCAGCACATCGAACGGCTCGGCGGCCAGGCGGGCCAGCGCCTCGTCCCGGTGGAACCGGCCGGCCGTCGGCTCGGCGGCACGGGCGCGGTCGGGCATGGCCAAAGCCTGCCACAGCTGGTGCAGGGCGCGATCGCCGACACCATGGTCCGGCGACGCCACCAGACCCCCCGTATCTACAACGATTGTTGAAAAACAACAGTTGGTGGTATGGTGGTTGTTGATGCGAACGCCCGAGGAACTGACCGAATTGTTCCGGTCCACCGGCCGGAAGGTCACCGCCCAGCGGCAGTGCATCTTCCGGCTGCTGCAGGGCAACGAGACCCATCCGTCGGCCGAGTCGATCCATGCCGACGCCAGCCTCGAGATGGAGACCATCTCCCTCAAGACCGTCTATCAGACCCTCCACGACTTGGCTGAGCTGGGGGAGATCGCCTCGCTCGACGTGGGCACCGGCATGACCCGGTTCGATCCAAACGTTGATCATCCGCACCACCATCTCGTGTGCCGCCAGTGCGGACGGGTGCGCGACCTGATGGCCGACTTCCCCGACCTGCGGATCCCCAGGGGAGCCGACCTCGGCTTCGATGTGGGCTCGGCCGAGATCGTGTTTCGCGGTCTGTGCCCCGAGTGCCGGCCGAGCGCCAGGGGGCGAGCCAGAACGCCGCGCAACAGACCTGCGTTGTCACCATCCCAGTAAGCAACCTGTGGTGCCTGCCACAACGGACACACCCATGAAAGGAACCAGCATGACTGCACTGAAGGACTCCCAAACCGAGGCCAACCTGAAGGTGGCGTTCGCCGGCGAGAGCCAGGCCAACCGTCGCTATCTCTACTTCGCCCAAAAGGCTGACGTCGAGGGCTACCCCGACGTGGCGGCACTGTTCCGTTCGGTAGCTGAGGGAGAGACCGGTCATGCCTTCGGCCACTTCGACTTCCTCCGTGAGGTGGGTGACCCGGTGACCGGTGTGCCCGTCGGGCCGACCGAGGACAACCTCAAGTCGGCCATCGAGGGGGAGACCTACGAGTACTCCGAGATGTACCCGGGGTTCGCCCGCACCGCACGCGACGAGGGCTTCATCGAGATCGCCGAGTGGCTCGAGACGCTGGCCCGGGCGGAGAAGAGCCACGCCGGACGGTTCACCGAAGGGCTGGCCTCCGTCTCCTAGCAATCGGTTGGGGTGCTCGCCTCGACGATGCCCACGACACGCCGGCCCCGGGTCCGCCCCAGGGCCGGCATCGTCGTCGTCGGCCAGGGGTGCGAGTGGCCGATGGGGCGACGATTGCGTGACCGCACGACCCAGCAAGGAAGGACCGCCATGACCACGGCCGGGCCATTGACCCTCGAGGACATCGCCGACCAGCGCGCCTATGAGCGCGAGCGGGAGGAGTTCCGCCGGAAGGTGATCGCCGCCAAGCAGCTCCGGCGCGTCTCCGTCGGCCCGGTGATCACGCTGGTCTTCGAGAACCGCCTGACCATCCGCTTCCAGGTGCAGGAGATGGCCAGGGCGGAGAAGATGGTCACCGATCAGCAGATCCAGCAAGAGCTCGACGTCTACAACCGCCTCCTGCCCGCAGCCGGGGAGCTGTCGGCCACGCTGTTCCTGGAGCTGACCAGCGACGAGGCGCTCCGGACCTGGCTGCCTCGCCTGGTCGGAGTGGAGCGGGCCGGCGAGCTGCGGATCGGGGGTGGGGAGGGCACAACAGTCGTCAGGTCAGTGCCGGAACAGGAGCACCAGGCCAACCTGACACGGGAGGAGACCACGTCGGCCGTGCACTACGTGCGGTTCCCCTTCACCACCGAGCAGGTTGCGGCCTTTGCCGCCAACCCGGTGACATTGGCCGTCAACCACCCGGGCTACCCCGACGGCCTACCCGGCACGGCGCTGAGCAACGGCACCCGCGCCGAGCTGGGCGCTGACCTCCGGGGGGAGTAGCCCGCCACCTCGGCCGGTCTCGCCCCCAGTTCAGGCGTAGGCCAGATGGATGGCGGCGTCCGGGGTGTTGATCCGGAAGGTGAGGCTCTCTTCGATGTACAGGTCGACCGAGGTGGCGTCCGCCGACCGGTACCCGACCGAAAAGTCCTCACCGACGCTCAGCTCGAAGTCGCCGCCGCGTTGGCTCAGCACCACGGCGCCGTCGACTGCCGGTGCCCATACCACCGGGCCCCCCAGTATCTGGCGCAGGTGCTCGAATACCGGGTAGCCCCCGTGCTCGGTGGTCTCGGTGACGCCGGTGTAGCAGCGGTCTCCGAGGCCGATGGCATAGGGACCGGCCACGTCGGCGGCCCGGAGGGCAGCCACCGCCTTGGCCACGTGCTCGGGGTACTCGCTGTAGTCGCTGCTGATGGTCACCGGTTGGTGCGGGGAGGCGCCCACGATGCCATCCACGGCCCCTTGCTCGTAGCCGTGGAAGACCAGATGGTCCTCGGCCAGGGCCGCCGCCCGCCCGGCGTCGATCACCGTGTCGAGATCGAGATCGGTGGCCCCCCGATCGGCGGCGGCCAACTCGGACCGGGCCAGCGAGAAGACGGCGCGCACTTCGACCAGCGGCATCACCGTGCGGAGGGCGGCCTCGACGGCTCCCAACGGCCCGCTGTCCACGGCGTGGATCCGTCCGATGTCGACCGCCGAGTACTCCCATCCCAGCGGCCCGGAGAAGTCGACCAGGCGCCGCGCCGCCAGGTAGTGCTTCAACGAGCGGCTTGCTTCGGCGTCGATCTGTGCCCACCCATCATCGGTGATCGGGGCCAGCTCTCGCATCAGATGGTTCACGGCAGTGTCCTGCTTTCGTTTCGTAGATTGCCGATGCCGAGGCTTCCGTCTGCGGCAAGGGCCTGGGCTAACGGGTTGGGCACGGCCGGTCCAACACGGGTGAGGGTATTGCGATCGATGTGGGAGAAGGGCTGGTCCCGGTCGGGGATGGCCAGTACCCCCTCTTCTCGGTATGACCAGGTCCCCTCCGGGTGGGTGGTCACGTGCATCCGGTAGGCGAGGGTTCGGAACGCCTGATCGAGGAAGGGATTGGAAAGGATGCCGTAGACCTCGGAGCCGACCTCGGCGCGGACCTCGAACTCGGTGGCATCCGGCTCGGCCGTGCCGCCGGCCAGCAGCACCTGGCCCCGGGGGATGCCCAGGGTGAGGATGACTGCGTTGGTGGCCGGTTCCCACAGCCAGAACCCCACCTGGTCGTGGAACGTCTCCACCTCGCCGGGCTTCACGATGTGGGTGTGGTAGCGGAGGCCGTAGAAGAGTTGCGGCCCGTTGGTCTGCCGGTCGATGGGTTGCAGCTCGATGTGCTCGACGAAGGTATTTTCCTCGGTGCCGTCGGCAACCGGGTGCTCGTCGTGCCCCCCGGTGCCCTCCCACACGCCTGCCATCGGGCCGAGAGGCCCGAGGTTGGCCAGGGTGTCTGGTTCGCCGTCGGGCTCGGTGTAGATGTCGTCCCCGTACGGACCCACCTCTGTGACACTCATCGTGGGCCGATCCCTCCGTTCGGTGCTTGCTCGCCCGGTACCGCCCGCACAGTGTAGATCGGGAGCAATTCCCATCGGCGTGGTCCGGTCCGGCAAGGTCACGGTCAACTCCTGGCATCGGAACCCGGCAAGGTCCACCGAGCACCATCGCCCTGTCACCCGCGCCGGGTGACCCCACCGGACGCCCCGTCGGGCACAGGGCGGGGCACCTCGGTGCACGAGACGAGCACTTCGGTGCACGAGACAAGGGGAATGGACAGATGACTGCAACCACGACCACCATCGTCGGGAACCTGACCCGCGATCCGGAGATCCGCTACACCCGCGAAGGGCAGGCAACTACGTCCCTGGGCGTGGCGGTCAATCGGCGCTGGCAGAACCGCGAGACCAACGAGTGGGAGGAATCGACGTCCTTCTTCGACGTGGTGACGTGGCGCGATCTGGCCGAAAACGTGGCCTTGAGCCTGACCAAGGGCATGCGAGTGGTGGTCACCGGCCGGCTCGAACAACGGAGTTGGGAGACCGAGGAGGGTGACCGGCGCTTCAAGGTGGAGATCGTGGCCGACGAGGTCGGAGCCGGCCTGCGGTTCGCCACCGTCGATGTCCACAAGATCGAGCGTCATCAGGGAATCGATTCAGAGCCGGGGTCGGTGGGGAGCACCGACCCCGAGGACCAGTCGATCGCCGCCGGCGCCTGATCCCCGCCGTGCTGCCCGACCTCGGAGGTGGGTCGATGGCCGCCCCGGTCAGCTGGGCGATCTGGCCGGATGGGGTCGCCCATGGCTCGGATCTGGCCGCCATCGGCCGGGTCGCCCTGCATGCCCTGGTGTTAGGCCGTGACCCGGCCGTTCTCGTCGGCGACGGTGTGTCCTTCGCTGTCGCCGTCAGCGTGGCCGTGCCCCTGGGCCTGGCCCTGGTGGCGTGGATCAGCGGGTCCGGCCGCCTACGGCATCGCCGGCATCAGGGGAACATGGAGACGTCAGGCCAGGATGGGGCACCGTGAGCGGGAGGGTCGCCCACACCGCCCTGTCCCCGAACGCTGGACCACGCGGCCCGGTGCGGATCCGTCCGTCGGTGGTCCTGACCAAGAGCGAGGCGTTCGCCGCCTGCCAGGTCCTGGCCGACGCCGATCGCTGCTTGGTCCGGGCCGGTCGGCTCGGCGAGGCCGATGCCCTGTGTGATCTGTTCGAACTGCTCGAGGCGCGCATGGCCGAGGTCGACCGATGAACGGGCGACCGGGTGGGCGTCGATGTGCACTCAGCTGTCGACGCTGAACAGGTGCCAGCTTCCGGGGACTCCCCGCAGCGTATGCGCTCCGCGATCGGTGAACTCGACGGTGGATCCAGTGACCAGGTCCTTCACTGTCGACGAGACCAACACCTCGCCCGACCCGGCCAGGGCCGACACCCGGGCACCGATGTGCACGGCCACCCCGGCCACGTCGTCCCCCCGCACCTCCACCTCGCCGGTGTGGATGCCGGCGCGCACGGCGATGCCGACGGCCTGGAGGGTGTCCCGGATGGCCAGGGCACATGCGATGGCGCGTCCGGGGCTGTCGAAGGTGACCACAAAGCCATCACCCACCGTCTTGACCTCTCGGCCCCCGAACCGATCGATCTGGGCCCGGACGGCTTGGTCGTGGCGGTCGAGCAGATCCCGCCAGCGTCCGTCACCCAGCCGGGAGGCCTGGTCGGTGGAGCCCACGATGTCGGTGAACAACACGGTGGCCAGCACCCGCTCGGCACCGGGCCCGCTCCGAACGCCGGTGAGGAACTCTTCGATCTCGTCGAGCATCGATGCGGCATCCCCGACCCAGTGGATGAGGTCTGCCCCCGGCAATTCGACGTGGCGGGCCCCGACGATGTGGTCGCTCAGGTAGCGGCCGTGGCCCGCGTCGAACAGGGGGTTTTCGGTCCGCTGGATGATCAGGGTGGGTGCCTCGATCCGCGGCAGAACGTCGCGGAGGTCGGCGGCATAGTTGATCTCCTGCATGATCCGGGCCATGGCCGGTGTGGCACCGAGGTTGCCGGCCCGGTCGAACCAGGCGCGGAAAGTCGGGTCGTCGGCGACGCTGGGGGCTGAGATGGCGAGGACGTCATAGCCCAGGTCGAGGGCGTCGGGGTCAACGGTCATTCGGACGCTCTCGTCGACCGCCCCCTGGGGCAACCCGAAGGGGTAGTCGGGCGCCCACAGCACGCGTGCGGTGCCGTTGATGACCACCAGGCTCGACACCCGCTCGGGGTGGGCGGCGGCCAGGAGCATCCCCTTGGCGCAGTCGATGAACGGAGCGATCACCGCCGCCTGCTCGGAGCCCACTGCGTCGAGCACCGCCACCGCGTCCTCGATCCACAACTCCAGTGTCGGTGGTGAATTTGGCGACCCCCGGTCTGACATCCCCACCCCGCGCCGGTCGAAGCGGATGAGCCGGCTGAACGAGGCCAACCGTCGTTGGAACCGGGCCATCGACGGCTCTTCGTCGACGCACTCGATGGGAACCAGCGCCCCAGTGAACAGGAGAACGTCGAGCGGGCCGTCCCCCAGCACCTGATAGGCGATGTCCACATCCCCACCCGTGGCGTAGCGGGTTCTTGTCGCGGAGGCCACGACTGAAGGGTACCGGTCGCCCACGGTCGGGCGGCTCGGGGCCCGGGCACTCAGTCCGTAGTGGGCTCGTACTCGATGGACAACGAGTTCACGCAATAGCGCTGTCCGGTGGGGGCGGGACCGTCGGGGAACACGTGGCCGAGGTGACCGCCACACCGGGCGCAGGTGATCTCGGTGCGCTTCATGCCGAAGCTCTTGTCCACATGCTCGTTGATCACCCCGTCGTCGAGGGCCCGGAAGAAGCTCGGCCACCCCGACCCGGATTCGAACTTGGTGTCGCTGGGGAAGAGTGCCGCGCCGCACCCTGCGCAGGCGAACATGCCGCTGCCTTCCACATGCAGCAGCTCCCCGGACCAGGCCGGTTCGGTGCCTTTCTGCCGCAACACCGCGTAGCGCTCAGGGGACAGCTTGGCCTTCCACTCCTCATCGGTCAGCTCCACACGCTTCCCGGTGTTGACGCCGCTGTTCTCGGTCATTTCGTCTCCTCGTTGGCTCGTCCGGGCCCGGGCTACTCCCGGTCGGTGCACCGGCGGTGGGTGCACCGACGCCCAAGAAGGAGAACGCCAGCCGGCCAGCAGGTGTTCCCGGCCGATGAGGCTCCTCTTCAGGAGTCTGAAACCTGTTTGCTAACGTCGAGCCACATCTGGCGGGAAGGTCGCACCGGGGCCGGCAACCATCGCCGATCCTCAGCTCCCGTCCGGCCATCGACGTCACAGGACCCCGCTCGCCATGGACCTTCGAGACCGACCCGAGGACGAGGCCTTCCGCAAGGAGGTCCGCTCGTGGTTGGATGCCCACGTGGTGGGGGAGTTCGCTGCCCTGGGTGGCCGAGGGGGTTCCGGGGATGAGACCTTCGGCTTCGAGATCCGCCTCGAGTGGGAGAAGGTACTGGCCGCCGGCGGGTGGACCTGTGTCGGGTGGCCGGTGGAGCACGGCGGCCGGGGAGCCACCATCGCCCACCAGGTCATCTTCAACGAGGAGTACGTGAGGGCCAGGGCGCCGGGCCGGGTGAGCATCATGGGTGAAGGGCTGATCGGCCCGACCGTCATCCACTACGGGACCTCCGAGCAGAAAGCCCGCTTCCTCCCGCCCATCGTGGCCGGGGAGGAGCTGTGGTGCCAGGGCTACTCCGAGCCCAACGCCGGCAGCGACCTGGCCAACGTCCAGACCAAGGCGGAGCTCGACGGCGACGAGTGGGTGGTGACCGGCCAGAAGGTGTGGACCTCGCTCGCCCACCAGTCCGACTGGTGCTTCGTGGTCTGCCGCACCGAGCCGGGATCGCTCCGCCACAAGGGACTCTCCTACTTGCTGGTGCCCATGCGCCAGCCCGGCGTCGACATCCGACCCATCACCCAGCTCACCCGCACCTCCGAGTTCAACGAAGTCTTCTTCGACGGTGCCCGCACCGCGGCCGACAACGTGGTGGGAGAGGTGGGGGACGGTTGGCGGGTGGCCCTCGCCACCCTGGCCTTCGAGCGCGGGGTGGCCCTGCTCGGCCATCAACTCTCGTTCCGCCGCGAGCTCGACCATCTGGTCGCTGTCGCCCAGCACACCGGGCGTGCAACCGACCCGATGTTCCGCCAGCGCCTGGCACGTTCCTATGCCGAGCTCGAGATCCTGCGCTACAACACGTTGCGCAGTCTGTCCGGCATCGACGGTCCGGTGGCGCCGCCGGAGGCATCCATCAGCAAGTTGTACTGGGCCGGCTGGCACCAACGCTTCTGCGAGTTGGCCCTCGACGTCCTCGGTCCGGCCGGCCTGGTGGCCGAGGGATTTCCCTACCAGCTCGGCGACTTCCAGCGCTCCTTCTTGTTCAGCCGCTCGGAGACCATCTACGGCGGGTCCGACGAGATCCAGAAGAACATCATTGGCGAGCGGGTTCTCGGCCTGCCGCCCGAACCCAAGGGGGCCACCCGATGAACGCCCGATCCACCGCCGTGTCCGCTGGAACTGGGCCGAGGCGTCCCCTCTCCGCCGTCGGGTCATGGGCTCCTCGAGGGCAAGGTGGTGGTCATCACTGCGGCAGCGGGCACCGGCATCGGCTTCGCCACCGCCAAGCGGTGCGTCGAGGAGGGCGCAACCGTGGTCATCTCCGACGCCCACGAGCGCCGGTTGGGGGAGGCGGCCGAGGCCTTGGCCGACCTGCCCGAGCTGGCCGGCGAGCGGCCGCTGGCCGTTCCCTGCAACGTGACCGACGAGTCGCAGGTGCAACAGCTCTACGACGCCGCTGTCGAGCGGCACGGCCGCTTCGACGTAGCCGTCAACAATGCCGGTCTCGGCGGCCAGGTGGAGGTGGTGGAGATGACCGACGAGCAGTGGTCCCAGGTACTCGACGTGACCTTGACCGGGACCTTCCGGTGCACCCGCGCCGCCCTCCGCCACTTCTACGCCCGGGGCGACGGTGGGGTCATCGTCAACAACGCCTCGGTGCTCGGCTGGCGGGCCCAGCGCGGGCAGTCCCACTACGCCGCGGCCAAGGCCGGCGTGATGGCCCTCACCCGGTGCAGCGCGGTGGAGGCGGCCCCGCACGGCGTCCGGATCAACGCGGTGTCACCGAGCCTGGCCGTGCATCCCTTCCTCAACAGGGTGATGGCCGACGAGGAGCTGGCCGAGCTCAGTCGTCGTGAGATGTTCGGCCGTGGCGCCGAGGTGTGGGAGGTGGCCACCGTCATCACCTTCCTGGCCAGTGAGTACGCCACCTTCATGACCGGCGAGGTGGTCTCGGTGAGCAGCCAGCATCCCTGACCACCCGGCTCCGCCCTGGGTAGGGCTGGGGGGTGATGCACTACCCTGACGACGTGTCAGATGTGACCGATCCCCGTGGCGATCTGCAGTGGGGGACCATCGCCGGTCTGGTGGAGGACGCTGCCGCCCGCTTCGGTGAGGCCGAGGCCGTGGTCGACGTCCACGGGCGCGGTGGGGCCACCGTCCGCCTGACCTTCGATCAGCTGGCCGACGAGGTGGCCTCGGCCACCCGGGCCATCGTGGCCAACGGGATCGACCGGGGCGACCGGGTGGCCGTCTGGGCACCGAACTGCGTGGAATGGGTGATCGCCGCCCTCGGGGCGGTGGGGGCGGGAGCGCTTCTGGTCCCCCTCAACACCCGGTTCAAGGGTGCCGAGGCGGCCTACATCCTGCGCCAGTCCGGGGCCCGCATGCTGTTCACGGTGGACGGGTTCCTCGGGAACGACTACCCGGCGATGCTCGACCAGGCGGTGGCCGCCGGCGACAAGGTGCCCGACCTCGAGCGGGTGGTCATCCTCCGCCGGGGCGACGACGAACCTGGTCCGGCCACTGCCAAGGGCGACCCGGTGGTGGCGTGGGACGTCTTCTTGCAGGAGGGCGGCGCCTGCTCGGCCGACGTAGCCGCCGGACGCACCGCCTCGATCACCTCCGGAGACCTCTCCGACCTGGTGTTCACCTCGGGGACCACCGGGCACCCCAAGGGGGTGATGACCACGCATGGCCAGACCCTGCGCACCTTTGCCACCTGGTCGGAGATCGTCGGTCTGCGACACGGGCGACCGCTACCTGATCGTCAACCCCTTCTCCCACACCTTCGGCTACAAGGCGGGCATCCTGGCCTGCCTGATGACCGGGGCCACCATGGTCCCCGACCCGGTCTTCGATGTGGCCCGGTTGGTGGAGCGGGTCGAGCAGGAGCGCATCACGGTGCTGCCCGGGCCACCGACCATCTTCCAGTCCATCCTCGATCATCCCGATCGCAAGGGCTTCGACCTCTCCTCGCTGCGCCTGGTGGTCACCGGGGCGGCGGTGGTGCCCGTCGAGCTGGTCCGGGCGCTGTGGTCGGACCTGGGCATCGAGACCGTGCTCACCGCCTACGGCCTCACCGAGGCCACCGGCACGGTGACCATGTGCCGGCGGGGGGACTCGGCCGAGGTCATCTCGGGAACCTCCGGTCGGGCCATCCCCGACGTCGAGGTCCGAATCGTGGGTGCCGATGGGACCCCGCAGCCGGCCGGCGGCGCCGGGGAGATCGTCGTCCGTGGGTACAACGTCATGCGCGGCTACTTCAACGAGCCCGACGGCAGCGACGAGTCCATCGACGGTGACGGCTGGTTGCACACCGGTGACGTGGGCGCCATGGACGCCGGCCGGCAACGTCACCATCACCGACCGGCTCAAGGACATGTACGTGTGCGGGGGCTTCAACGTCTATCCGGCAGAGGTGGAGGCCGTCCTGCGGCTCCATCCCGTCAGTCGAGCCAGGTGGCGGTGGTGGGTGTGCCCGACCGCCGGATGGGCGAGGTGGGGCTGGCGCTGGTGGTGCCGGCGGGACCCGAGGCCGGCGATGGTCTCGACGCCGAGCTGGTTGCCTGGGCCAAGCAGCGACTGGCCAACTACAAGGTGCCCCAGCGGGTGCTCCCGGTCGACGGCCTTCCGGCCAACGCCAGCGGCAAGGTGCTCAACCGCGAGCTGCGCGAGGAGTACGGCGGCGCGCCGATGAGTCGGTCGGGCAGAACCCACATCCGAGCAGAGAACAGTGCCGAGAACCGTGCAGAGAACACGACAGGAAGGGGTGCCATGCGAGGAATCGTCTACACCGGTGACGACGTGGAGGTCACCGACCAGCTGAGCGTCGGGGACCCGGGACCCAGCGAGGTCCGGGTGGCCATCGGCGCCGCCGGTGTATGCCACAGCGATCTCTCGGTGATCAACGGCACCATCCCGTGGAAGGCGCCGTCGGTGCTCGGCCACGAGGGGGCCGGTGTGGTCGAGGCGGTGGGCTCCGAGGTCCGCTCGGTCAAGCCCGGGGACCACGTCGTCATCGCCACCCTGCAGAGCTGTGGGACCTGTCGGGCCTGCAGCACCGGTCACCCGACCTGGTGCGTCAAGACGCTCGGCAACGTGTCCCAGCCCTTCACCTTCAAGGGCGAGCCGGCGTCGAACTTCGCCGGGCACCTCGGTGTTCGCCGAGTCGACCATCATCAAGGAGGTCCAGGCGGTCAAGATCTCCGAGGACGTGCCGATGACCTCGGCCTGCCTGATCGGCTGCGGAGTGCTGACCGGCGTCGGGGCGGTGCTCAACCGGGCCAAGGTGAAGGCCGGGGAGACCGCCGCCGTCTTCGGCGTCGGGGGCGTGGGCCTCAACGTGATCCAGGGCCTGCGTCTGGCCGCGGCCAGCCGGATCATCGCCGTCGACACCCTGGCCTCCAAGGAGCAGCTGGCCCGCCAGTTCGGCGCCACCCACTTCGTCGACGCCTCGACCACCGACGCGGTGGCGGCCATTCGCGAGATCGTCCCTCCCGGGTCCCGACCGGGTGACCGGGGCGCTCGGGTGGACCGGCGGGGTCAACTGGTCCTTCGACTGCGTCGGCCACCCGGCCGTGCTGCGGAACGCCCTCGACGTCCTCGACTGGGGCGGCAACGCCCTGGCCATCGGCATCCCGCCCCAGGGGACCGAGGTGTGCGGTGGACGTCAACGCCCTGGCCTATGTCGACCGCGGCCTGCTCGGCTGCCGGTACGGCTCGTCGCGTCCGCACCACGACATCCCCCTGATGGTGGAGCTGTACCTGTCCGGAAAGCTGATGCTCGACGAGCTGGTCACCGAGCAGCGTCCGCTCGAGGGGTTCCGCGAGATCGTGGAGGACATGGAGGCCGGCAAGCTGGCCCGGGGGTGCTCACCTTCTGAGCGCGATCCGTCGCCTGGTCAGCGGGAGATCGGCGCGGGGTCGCCCTGTTACAGTCGGCGTCGATATGACGGTGCGTCAGATCGAAGGGGAGTTCGCCACGGTGGTCGACGTGCTGCGCGCCGCGGCGGTGGTCAACGCCGACGTCGAGGCCTATGTCGAACCGGAGACGGCTGACGCACCGCGCCGGCCCCTGACCTTCGCCCAGTGGGACCGGGCCGCCGACGGCGTGGCCGGGTTTCTGGCCGACCACGGCGTGACCCGGGGTTCGGTGGTCTGCCTGATGCTGCCGAGCTCCATCGACTACATGGTCGCCTACGCCGCCGCCACCCGGCTGGGGGCGATCACCTCCGGCGTCAACCTGCGCCTGGGTAAGCCCGAGGTCTCCTCCATCCTCGACCGCACTCGGCCGGCGGTGACCGTGGTCGAGGACGAGGACCTGCACCCGGCCGGGCCGTCCGGCGCGGTGCTCGACCGCTCGACCTTGGCGGCGGCGATGGTCGGACCGCCACCCACCAGGTGGCCGGGCCTCGAGTCGAGCGACCCGGTGGCGGTGGTGTGGACCAGCGGGACCACCGGGCTGCCCAAGGGGGCGGTGTTCGACCACGCCTGCCTGGCGGCCGTGGCCGCCGGCACCGACGTGCTGTCCGAGCCCGGCGACCGGCGCCTCTCCCCTCTGCCCTTCGCCCATGTCGGATCGATGACCCGCACCTGGGACGAGATCGCCAACGGCAGTCACCACGGTGATCACGCCCACACCGTGGAGGGCGGACGACGCCATCCGCGTCATCGCCGACGAGCGGATCACCGTGGCCCAGGGTGTCCCCACCCAATGGTCACTGGTGCTGGCCCATCCCGACCTCGAGGGGACCGACACCTCCTCGCTGCGGATCGTGGGCACCGGGGCGTCCCGGGTGCCGCCTGAACTGGTGGCCGCGCTGCGGCGCCGGTTCGGGCGTGCCGGTGGTGGTGCGCTACACCTCCACCGAGGCCTCGCTCGGCACCGGCACCGTTCCCGGGGACCCGGATGAGACGGTGGCCACCTCGGTCGGGCGTCCGGTGCCCGGGGTCACCGCTGGTCATTGCCGACGAGGACGGGGACCCGGTGCCCGAGGGTGAGGTCGGGCGGGTACGGCTCCGCTCCGAGGCGGTGATGCGCGGCTACTGGGAGGCGCCACCGACCGGCCCGGGGGCCTCGGGGGTCGCCTACGACCAGGCGGCCACCGCATCGGTGCTGGGTGGCGACCGCTGGTTCACCACCGGCGACTTCGGCTTTGTCGACGCCGATGGCTACCTGCACCTGGTGGGTCGGGACAACGAGCTCTACATCCGGGGCGGCTACAACGTCTACCCGGCCGAGGTCGAAGCCGTGCTCGGGGGCCATCCCGGCGTGGACCAGGTGGCGGTGGTCGGCGCCCCCGACCCGGTCCTCGGTGAGATCGGGGTGGCCTTCGTGGTGCCGGCGGGGGCGAGGGGCGGACGAGGGGAAGCTCCTCGCCGACCTCCGAGGAGTGGTCTGCGCCGAACTGGCCGACTACAAGGCGCCCGACCGGCTGGTGGTGGTGGAGACCCTGCCGATGACCTCGATGATGAAGGTGGACAAGCGGTCCCTGGCCCTCCGGGCCGGGTCCCTGCCCCCGCCGGTCTCGGTGCCATGAAGCCGGAGCACCCGGACCGGCCGAGCAGAGAACCGCCAGCAGAGAACCCGCCTGCAGAGAAACGGAGGACACCCATCATGACCGGTCGATCCACCCCCGCCTCCGGCGGGGTGACCGATGATCCCATCCGGATCGGCACCATGCTGTACACGCTGGTCGAGCCCCATCGGGGCAATCAGGTGGCCTACAACCGGTGGTACGAGCGTGACCACTTCTACGCCGGATGCCAGATCGGTGCCTTCAACTTCGCCGGTGCCCGCTTCGTGGCCACCGCCCCGTTGAAGACGCTGCGCTACCCGAGGGAGGCCGACGGCCCTGGTTGCCGACCCGGAGATCGGCAGCTACCTGGGCGTCTACTACGTGCTCGACGGCCACCACGACGAGTGGAACCGGTGGGCGGTCGACCAGGTGAACGTGCTGCACGCCGCCGGCCGGATGTTCACCGAGCGGGACCACATCCATACCGGCCTCTACCGCTTCGAGTGGGAGTACCGCCGCGACGAGGACGGCGTGCCCGCCGAGCTCACCTTCGACCACCGGTTCCCCGGAATGGTCTCGGTCTTCGTGGAGCCGGCCGACGGGGTGACCCCCGAACAGGTCGGCTCCTGGTACCGCACCCAGTACCTGCCCTCGGTCCTCCCCGGCTCGGCGGTGGCCACGGTGCTGGCCTTCAGCCCCCTGCCCCTGCTGGCCGACGCCCCCGGCGACGTGCCCCGGAGCGAGGCCGACGACCGGCGGCTGCTGTTGCTCCATTTCCTCGACGAGGAGCCCGTCGGGAGCTGGGACGCGGTGTTCGCCGGCCAGGCAGGGTTCGGTGGCCGATGCCGGCCTCGGCCGGGTGCAATGGGCCTCACCGTTCATCGGAACCGTGCCCGGCACCGACACCTACACCGACCAGCTGTGGTCGACCCCGGCCTGATGGCGGACTTCATCGAAGAGCTCGACCAGCGCACCGCGGCCCGAGGCTGGGTCGGGGCGCCCACCCTGTGGGGACTTGATCGAGCGCCGGGCCGAGGCCACCCCCGACGCCGTGCTGGCCCACGAGGACACCGGCAAGGAGCTCACCTTCGCCGGATACCGCGACGCCTGCCTCGCGCGCCGCCGCCGCCCTGTTCGCCGACTACGGGGTGAGCCGCGGCACCAGCGTGAGCTGGGAACTGCCCACCTGGAACGAGTCGTTGGTGTTGGTGGGCGCGCTGGCCCGCCTGGGGGCCCGCCAGAACCCGCTCATCCCCATCTACCGCGGCCGCGAGGTCGGCTTCATCACCGCCCAGAGCGAGGCCACCCTGCTGGTGGTGCCCACCCTCTACCGGGGCTTCGACTTCGAGGCCATGGCCATCGAGATCGCCGCCGACCGGCCCGGCCTGTCGGTGCTGGTGGTCGACCGCCACCTGCCCGACGGAGACCCGGCCGACCTGCCCGCGGTGGAGGCACCCCCGCGCACCGCGGCCGAGGCCCCGATCCGGTGGCTGTTCTATACGTCGGGGACCACCGCCGACCCCAAGGGCGCACCGCACTCCGACCTCACCGTGATGGCCTCGGCACTGGCCATGGCCGAGTGCCTCGACATCCGCCCGGACGACGTGTCCGCCCTGATCTTCCCCTTCACCCACATCGGCGGGATCGGATGGCTGATCGCCGCGCTGTTCACCGGGTGCAGGCTGTTGACCACCGAGTCGTTCGACGCCGAAGACCACCCCCGGGTTCCTGGCCGACAACCAGGTCACCCTGGCCGGCTCGGGTACGCCCTTCCACATGGCCTACCTGGCCGCCCAACGGGCGGACGGGCCAGGCCGGCCCGATCTTCACCCACGTGCGCTCCTACCCGGGCGGAGGGGCGCCCAAGCCGCCCCAGCTCCACTACGACCTGAAGCGCGAGATCGGTGGGGTGGGCATCGTCTCCGGCTACGGCCTCACCGAGGCGCCCATCGTGGTCATGGCCACCACCGAGGACCCCGACGAAAAGCTGGCAGACACCGAGGGTCGGCCCACCCCGGGGGTCGACCTCATCGTGGTCGGCCTCGACGGACGCGGGCCGGCCCGGGCGAGGAGGGGGAGATCCGTCTGAAGGGCCCCCAGGTCATCGGGGGCTACCTCGACTCCTCGCTCGACGCCGACGCCTTCGACGCGGACGGGTACTTCCGCAGCGGCGACCTCGGTATCGTGGACGCCGACGGCTACGTGACCATCACCGGGCGGCTGAAGGACGTGATCATCCGCCACGGCGAGAACATCTCGGCCAAGGAGGTGGAGGACCTGCTCTACGCCCATCCGGCGGTGGCCGACGTGGCGGTCATCGGCCTGCCCGACCCGAAGACCGGTGAGCGGGCCTGTGCGGTGGTGGCGGTCCAGGACGGCCAGGCATTCGACCTTCGACGACATGGTCTCCTACCTGAAGGGGAAGGACCTCCGCGCCCAGTCCATCCCCGAGCAGCTCGAACTGGTCGACGTCGGTGCCCCGCAATCCGGCCGGCAAGATCCTCAAGCACACCTTGCGCGAGACCTAGCACGCCGAACACCAGCGACAGGGAGCGAGCCCATGGTCCCGATCGAGCGGATCACGCTGGGTAGGGGAGGCAGCGGAGCAGGACGCCGCGGATGAGGCCATCGGCTCGTTCACCGGACGCCGATTCGGCGGCAGGGTGGCCGTGGTCACCGGGGCCGGCTCGGGGATCGGCCGGGCGGTCGCCCTGCCGGCTGGCCCGGGAGGGGGCCGCGGTGGCCGCCCTCGACGTGGCCGCCGACAACCTGGCCGCCACCGTGGACGCCATCACCGCCGAGGGGGGTACCGCCACCGCCTACCACTGCGACGTCACCTCGGAGTCGTCGGTGGACGAAACGGTGGCCTCGCTGGCCGCCGATCTGGGGGACCCGACCGTGGTGTGCAACGTGGCCGGTATCGGGGGGTTCTTCAACACCGCGGACATGCCCCTCGACCGGTGGGAGAGGATCCTGGCCGTCAATCTCACCGGCCCGTTCCTGGTCTGCCGGGCCACCCTGCCCCACCTTCTCGAGCACGGCGGCGCCATCGTCAACGTCGCCTCCAACACCGCGCTCATGGGCCAGGCCTATTCGGCCGCCTACTGCGCGTCCAAGGCCGGGCTGCTGATGTTCTCCAAGGCCCTGGCGGCCGAGTACCTGTCGAGGGGAGTCCGGGTGAACGTGGTCGCCCCCGGCGGAGTCGACACCCCGCTGCTGGGCGCCTTCGAGCTGCCCGAGGGGGCCGACGGCAAGGAACTGAACAAGATGATGACGCCGATGGGGTTCTCCACCCCGGCGGAGATCGCCGCGTCGGTGGCCTTCCTGGCCTCCGACGAATCGTCGTACACCACCGGCGCGGTCCTCTCGGTCGACGGCGGGTTGACCATCTGAGCGGTGACCGGGCGCCGAGCCGGCGATCGGGCGCCGGCGTGCCAAGATGGTCCGGGCGACGAGGCCCGATCGAACTCTGCTGGTCCAGAGGAGCGCCATGGGCGACACACGCGCGGTCGAGCATTGGGACACCGACTTCGACGTGCTGAGCCCCGCGTATGTGGCCGATCCCTTTGCCATCTGGGACGACCTGCGTCGCAACGTGCCCGGTCGCCCACACCGACCGGCGGGGCAGCACCTGGCTCCCGACCCGCTACCAGGACGTGGTCGATCTGGCCCACGACATCGAGCACTTCAGCTCCACCGAGATCAGCGTGATCCCCTTCGAGGGTGAGCCATCCGGATGAGCCCGTCCTGGCGTACGGGGTGCCGCCCGATCTCGGCCGATCCCCCGCTCCACACCTGGACCCGTCGCCTCCTGCTCCCGTGGTTCTCCCACCGGCGGGTGGACGGCCTACGAGCCGATGACCCGGGACCTGTGCGCCGGGCTCGTCGACGGGTTCGATCGCGCCAGGGGACCGCCGATGCCGCCGGCGACTACGCCCAGCAGATCCCGGTGCGGGTGATCGCCGCCATCCTCGGCGTGCCGGCCTCGCTGTCGGACACCTTCACCGGCTGGGTCCGGGACGTGCTCGAGTTCGCCGACGACCCCGAGCGGCGCCGCCGGGGCGTCGAGGGCCTCATCGAGTTCTTCGTCGGCGGAGGTCGAACGACGCAAGGCCGAGCCGGGCGACGACTTGTTGAGCGAGCTCCTCCACAGCGAGGTCGACGGCGTCCCGGTCGAGGAGAGCGTGGTGCTCGGCGTGGCCGCGCTGGTGCTCATCGCCGGCGTCGACACCACCTGGAGCGCCATCGGATCGTCGCTCTGGCACCTGGCCACCCACCCCGAGGATCGCCGCCGGCTGGTGGCCGAGCCCGAAGCTCATGCCGCTGGCCGTCGAGGAGCTCCTGCGGGCCTACTCGCCGGTGACCATGGCCCGGGTGGTCACCGAGGACATCGAGTTCGGCGGGTGCCCGATGCACGCCGGCGACAAGGTGCTGATGAACTTCCCCGGCCGCCAATCGCGATCCCGAGGCCTTCGAGGACCCCGACATCGTGATGCTCGACCGGGCCCTCAACCGTCACGTCGCCTTCGGTTCGGGCATCCACCGCTGCGCCGGCTCCAATCTGGCCCGCATGGAGCTGCGGGTGGCTCTCGAGGAGTGGCTGGCGCGCATCCCCGACTTCCGCCTGGCCGAGGGGGCCGAGGTCACCTGGGCCGGCGGCCAGGTGCGCGGGCCCGCGCCGGATTCCGGTGGTGTTCCCATGAGGATCCGGGTCGACCCCGACAAATGCCAGGGGCACGGCCGCTGCTACGCCCTGGCCCCCGAGCTCTTCGACGTCGATGACTACGGGCAGTCCACCGTGGTGGGCGACGGCACCGTGCCTGCCCGACTGGAGGAGCAAGGCCCGCCTGGCCATCGCCAACTGCCCCGAGTACGCCATCGAGGAGATCGAGCGATGAGCCGACCCTTGGGTGCCCGGATCCGCAAGTCAGCGCCGTTGAGGTGGACACGACGCGGCGGTTGACGTGGCGCGTCCTGGCCTGGCGAGCGCTGACCGGCGTCATGCGGCTCGGCAACATGTACGGTCCCGACGCCACCTTCGCCGGCGTGCCCGCCGCCCAGCTGGACGATCCGGCAAGTTGGGCCGCGGCGCGGGCGGTGATCGTGGGCGCACCGTTCGATGGTGGCACCAGCCACCGCCCCGGGTGCCGGTTCGGCCCGCTGGCCATCCGAACCACTGACTACCTTCCCCACGACGGGATGAGGCCCCACCTCGCCCTCGGGGTCGATCCGCTGGTGGAGTTGGCCGTGGTCGACCTCGGAGACATGGCCGATGCCCTCGGGGGACACCGAGCTCTCGATCAGCCGACTGGAGGATGCAGTCGCCCGCATCGCGCCGCCGGGGCGGTCCCCTTGGTGCTCGGCGGGGACCACACCATTGCGCTGCCCGATGTCACCGGCGTGGCCCGTCACGTGGGATGGGGCAAGGTGTCGGTGGTCCACTTCGATGCCCACGCCGACACCGCCGACCACCAGTTCGGCGCGCTGATCGGCCACGGCACCCCGATGCGCCGGCTCATCGAGTCCGGCGCGGTGCGCGGCGACCGCTTCCTCCAGATCGGCCTGCGAGGCTACTGGCCCGACCCCGCGACCCTGGCGTGGATGGCCGAACAGGGCATGCGCAGCTACGAGATGACCGAAGTGGTGGCCAGAGGGCTGGATGCCTGTCTGACCGAGGCCTTCGCCATCGCCACCGATCAGTGCGATGCGGTCTTCCTGTCGGTCGACGTCGACGTGGTGGACCCAGGGTCCGCCCCGGCGACCGGCACTCCCGAACCGGGCGGCCTGAGCCCCCGAGCGCTGCTGGACGCGGTGCGCCGCGTCGGATGGAGCTGCCGGTGGCCGGCGTGGACGTCGTCGAGCTGTCTCCGCCCTTCGACCATGCCGATGTCACCGCCTATCTCGGCAACCGGATCGTCCTCGAGGTGCTGTCGGGCATCGCCTGGCGCCAGGCCCGCATGGCCGGCCGGAGCGGTCCGACAACCCGGGAGATCCGTTGCTCGGAGCGGTAGTGCGCGCGGACCCGGTCGGCCCGGACCGGGCCGCCGCGGAGAACGGCGGCTAGGACAGGCGCTCGACGATCATGGCCATGCCCTGTCCTCCGCCGACGCACATCGACTCGAGTCCGATGGTCTTGCCGGTGTCCTCGAGGGCGTTGAGCAGGGTGGTCATGATGCGGGCCCCGGTCTGGCCGAACGGGTGGCCGAGAGCGATGGCTCCCCCCTTGACGTTGAGCTTGTCGTAGCTGATGCCCAGTTCCTTGGCCGAGGGGACCACCTGGGCGGCGAAGGCCTCGTTGATCTCGACCAGGTCGATGTCGTCGATGGTCATGTCGGCCCGCCCCAGGGTCTGGCGGATGGCCTCGACCGGGCCCAGGCCCATGATCTCGGGATTGAGCCCGGTGACCCCGCTGGCCACGATGCGGGCCAGCGGGGTGATCCCCAGTTCGCGTGCCTTGGTGTCGCTCATCACGATCACCGCGGCGGCACCGTCGTTGAGCGGGCAGGCGTTGCCGGCGGTGACCGTCCCCCCCTCGCGGAACACCGGCTTGAGGCTGGCCAGCCCCTCGAGGGTGGTGCCGGGCCGGGGCCCGTCGTCCTTGGTCACCACGTCGCCGTTGGGCGTGGTCACCGGGATGATCTCCCGGTCGAAGAAGCCGGCCTCCTGGGCAGCCACCGCCCGGGTCTGGGACTGGAGGGCGAACTCGTCCTGCTCCTCGCGGCTGACCTTCTTGAACTCGGCCACGTTCTCCGCCGTCTGGCCCATGGCGATGTAGACGTCGGGCAGCCCGGCGAGCGGGGTCCACGGCTCGCCGGCCGCTGCGCGTCCGCTCGGCGGTGCGGGCCTCGGCGTCGGCGAACGCGCTCGTTGTGGGGTCCGGTGTCGGCGGCGCCGTTGCGGTAGCGGCTGACCGTCTCCACCCCGGCGGCGACGAACACATCGCCCTCGCCGGCCCGGATGGCATGGGCGGCCATGCGGATGGTCTGGAGGGAGGAGGAGCAGTAGCGGTTGACGGTCACCCCGGGCACGTCGGGTAGTCCGGCCAGCAGTGCGGCCACCCGCCCGACGTTGTACCCGGCCTCGCCCCCGGGCTGTCCCGAGCCCATGATCACGTCCTCGACCGACTGGGGGTCGAGTTGAGGCACTTTGGCCAGCACCTCGCGGATGACCAGGGCGGCGAGGTCGTCGGGCCGGCAGTCCACCAGTGAACCCTTGTTGGCCCGCCCGATCGGGGTCCGGCCGGTGGCGACGATGACGGCTTCAGGCATGGGTGCTCCTCGAGACTGGGCGGCAGGGGCCGCACTCTTCTCATGGGACGGTCGTGCTGGGTGCGTGTCGTGTTGGGTGCAGCAGCGGGTGGACACCGTGCGCAGGCCGGTGTGGGCACCTGGTTCGGGTGGCGCTCTGGGATCGCCGTGGTGTGGCGTCCTGACCCTACCGGATGCGACGACCCGGGCTCCGGCGGCGGCCGCCCGGCGAGTGCCGCCGGCGGCGATGTGGCGCCGGTGGCATAGTCGAATGTAACGTGTTCTAGTAGTCGGCCCACCCGACGGCAGGGGACGCGCTCGGCCGCAGGCAGGCCGACCCTGGCGCCACGCCGGGCGTGGTTCCGCGGTCCTGGGGGCCAGGACCGCGCACGCACTACGGGAGGGACCCATGGAGATCGGCTACACCGAGGAACAACAGGCCCTCCGGGACCGGCTCCGCGAGTACTACGCCAACCTGCTCACCCCCGAGGTGGAGGAACAGCTGGCCGCCAGCCACGGGATCGGCCCCGACATGCGGCGGGTGGTCAAGCAGATGGCCGAGGACGGCTGGCTGGGTATCGGCTGGCCCACCGAGTACGGCGGCCAGGGGCGCTCGGCCATCGAGCAGTACATCTTCTTCGACGAGTCGATGCGGGCCGGCGCTCCGGTGCCCATGCTGACCATCAACACCGTGGGCCCGACCATCATGCAGTTCGGAACCCAGGAGCAGAAGGACTTCTTCCTCCCCAAGATCCTGGCCGGCGACATCCACTTCTGCATCGGCTACACCGAGCCCGAATCCGGCACCGACCTGGCCTCCCTTCAGACCCGGGCGGTGCGCGACGGGGACGAGTACGTCATCAACGGCCAGAAGATCTACACCTCGCTGGCCGGCGGCGCCGACTACATCTGGTTGGCCACCCGCACCGATCCCGAGGTGGCCAAGCACAAGGGCATCTCCATGTTCATCGTGCCGATGGACACGCCCGGTATCAAGGTGGTGCCCATGCACCTGCTCGGCGACCACAACATCAACTACACCTTCTACGAGGACGTGCGGGTTCCGGCGACCAACCTGGTCGGGGGCGAGAACAACGGCTGGTCACTGATCACCAACCAGCTCAATCACGAGCGGGTCACCCTGTGCTCCTCGGGCATCATCGAGCGGGCGCTGACCGATGTGCGGGCGTGGGCCCAGAACACCAAGCTGGCCGACGGCCGCCGGGTCATCGACCAGGAGTGGGTGCAGGTCCACCTGGCCCGCATCTACGCCCGGCTGGAGTTCCTCAAGCTGATCAACTGGAAGGTGGCCTGGACGGCGACCCAGGGTCACCTCGACGTGGCCGACGCCTCGACCACCAAGGTGTTCGGTACCGAGTTCTACATGGAGGCGTTCAAGCTGATGATGGAGGTGGTCGGCCAGGCCGGCTACCTCACCCGGGGCAGTCCCGAGGCGGTGCTGGCCGGTCGTCTCGAGATGTACGCCCGCAGCCTGGTCATCCTCACCTTCGGGGGAGGCACCAACGAGATCCAGCGCGACCTGATCGCCATCTTCGGCCTCGGCCTGCCCCGGTCACTGCGCTAGACGACGGACAAGACGAGAACAGGAAACACAACCATGGACTTCTCCTTCAGCGAAGAACAAGAGGCCGTGCGCGAGCTGGCCGACCGCATCTTCGGTGACCTGGCCACCCACGAGCGGTTGCGCGAGATCGAGTCCGATCCCGACGGCGACCACTTCGACCGCAAGCTGTGGTCCGAGCTGGCCGCCGCCGGCCTCATCGGCATCGCCCTGCCCGAGGAGGTGGGGGGCGCCGGTCTCGGGTTCGTCGAGACCGGTCTGCTGGTGGAGGCGACCGGTCGCACCGCCGCCTACGTGCCGGTGATCGAGACCCTGGCCGCAGCGGCCCCGGCCATCGCCCGCTTCGGCACCGAGGCCCAGCGTCAACGGTGGCTCCCCGGTGTGGTGGCCGGCGAGACGGTGCTGACCACCGCCCTGGTGGAGCTGGGTGGCACTCCCAGCGCACCGTCGACGGTCGCCGAGGCCGACGGCGGGGGCTGGAAGCTCTCCGGGACCAAGTCGTTCGTGCCCTCGGGAACGATCGCCGATGCGGTGCTGGTGCCGGCCCAGGTGGGTCCCGGCTCGGTGGCGGTGTTCATCGTCGAGACCTCCGCGGCCGGCGTGAGTCGACAGCGGCAGCCCACCAACACCGGGCAGGTGGAGGCGGTGCTCACCCTGGACGCCACGCCGGTCGGACCAGCGTCACTGCTGGGCTCGATCGACGACGGTGGTTCGATCATCGAGTGGCTGGTGCAGCGGACCACGGCGGCGGTGGCGCTGGCCCAGGCCGGCGCCGCAGCTGCCGCCCTGGCGCTGGTGGCGGAGTACACCAAGACGAGAGAGCAGTTCGGCAAGCCCATCGCCACCTTCCAGGCGGTCGGGCAGCGGGCGGCCGACGCCTATGTCGACACCGAGGCCATCCGGCTCACCGCCTGGCAGGCGGCCTGGAGGATCGCCGAGGGCCTGCCCGCTGACAAGGAGGTGGCGATCGCCAAGTTCTGGGCTGCCGACGGCGGGCAGCGGGTGGTCCATGCCGCCGTCCACCTCCACGGTGGGGTGGGCGTCGACCGCGACTACCCGCTGCATCGCTATTTCCTCATGACCAAGCACCTGGAGTTGACGCTGGGTGGCGCCACCGAACAGCTGCTCCAGCTGGGCGCCGCCCTCGCCGCCGAGCCGGTCTGACGCCCGGGCATCGAGCGACGCCCGGCATCGAGCATGGTGATGGGCAGGCGGGCCGGGGTAGCCCGGTCGTCGTGGCCGATCGCCACCACCGACCTGATCGGGCTGGGCGGGCAGTTCATCGCCGCGCTGGCCCGAGTGCCCTTCCGCAGCCCGTGGTCGGGCGAGGGGAGCCTTCCCCACAACCTGGGCGTGGCGGTCACCCGTGAGACGATCCGGTCGTTCATGGGCTACTCGTCCTCGCTCCCCATCGACGAGTTCCGCTCCGTGGAGCTGGTGTTGGACGACCTGTGCGGGGTCATCCTGCCTCCGTTGGTGCGATCGCTCGACATCACCGAGCAGTCGGACACCGTGGCCGGCGTTCCCGGGATCTGGTACTCCCCGAAAGGCGAGGTACGCGGCACCATGCTCTACCTGCACGGTGGGGGCTATGTCGGCACCTCGCCGCGGATGTACGCCCTGTTCACCGCCTGGTTGTGCCGCCAGACCGGATTGGAGATCTTCGTCGCCGACCTGCGGCTTGCCCCCGAGTTCCCGTTCCCAGCCGGGCTGGAGGACGCCGTCGTGGTCCTCGAGACCCTGTTGGTGGATGGGGTCGACCCCTCCCGGCTGATGGTGGGCGGCGACTCGAGCGGCGGTGGACTGGCCTCGTCCTTGATCTACTCGATGAACCGCATCGGTCATCGACCCATCGCCGGGGTGGCCCTGTTCTCGCCAGAACTGGACCTCCTGCTCGACGAGCCGTCGGTTGCCGACAACGCCGGCCGCGACATCCTGCCCTGGAACATCCCGACGTCGGCCTACCTGCATGGGCGGAACCCCGCCGAGCAATCGGTGTCGGCAGTCGATCAGGACGTCTCGGGCTGGCC
Source organism: uncultured Acidimicrobiaceae bacterium (assembly GCA_963774885.1). GTDB lineage: Bacteria > Actinomycetota > Acidimicrobiia > Acidimicrobiales > RAAP-2 > Bog-756. Next base: position 987,466 of record CAVZGQ010000001.1, on the reverse strand, counting down.
CCCGACGTTCTTGTCCTTCGGCGGCGATGAGATGTTCCGTGACTCGATCCGCCGCTTCGTCCGCGATCTCGACGAGGCCGGGGTGGACACGGTGGCCATCGAAGAGCCCGGGATGTTCCACGTCTTCCCCATCCTCATGCCCTGGGCAGAGGCGAGCCGTCGGGCGTACCGCGCCGTCGGCGACTTCGTCCGCGACCACCTGCCCGAGGGCCAGGCCACGTCACGGTGGGACGCCCGGGTGACCGGTCCTTCGTCGTAGCCAGCCCGCGAGCGGCGCGGGCCGGTGTCTCCGAAAGCACCCCGAGTGGGCGCCCGGGCTCACTGTGCTTCGGGCGGTGGTTTCCGGCCGGCCATGAAGAAGGCCAGCACGGCCGAGGCGCCCAGCAGCGCGCCCGACGCGTACAGGGCCAACTCGAGCCCATGGCCGAAGGCCCCGTAGGCGGCGCCTTCCACCTTGGCGATGATCTGTTGGATGGCGGCACTGCTCTTTCCCGCCACCCCGTTGGCCTCGGACCCGAGCGAGCCGGTGGTGATGGCCGCGATCACCTGGGATCGGTAGGAGGGGGGGATGCCGATGGCGGCCAACCGGGTGAGGAGGTTGACGGTCAGCTGGCCGTTGACGATCGAGCCGAGGATGGCCACCCCGGCCACCGCGCCCAGCTCTCGGCTCGTGTTGGTGGTCGACGCGGCCATGCCCGAGTGCTCGGCGGGAACGCTGGTCAAGGCCGACGAGGTCACCGGCACGATGACGATGCCGAAGCCGATGCCGGCCATGGCCAGCGTCCAGCCCACGGTGGACAGCCCGGAGTGCGGCGTGATCACCACCTCGGTCAGAATGATGCCGGCAGCGGCGAGGAGGCAGCCCACCACCATGGGCGGGCGGGACCCGCTGACCGACACCCACCGGCCGGTGAACAGCGAGGCCAGCACCATGCCCACGGTCATGGGGATGAAGTCGAGGGCGAGGGAGAACGGTGAGGTGGAGCCCACCACCTCGAGGTAGAGGGCGACGAAGAAGAAGATGGAGAAGATGCCGAAGTACGTGGTGAAAGCCACGACGGTGGCGGCGGTGAAAGGCGGCCGGCGGAAGAAGCGGACATTGAGCACCGGGTTCTCGGCCCGAAGCTCGACCAGCACGAAGACCACCAGGGCGACCACCGCCACCGCGTAGAGGAGCATCACCCACCAGACGATGTACCCCGCCGTCTCCCCGGCGATGGTGGCAAAGGTGGCGGTGCCGATGGCCACCGCCCCGAGGACAAAGCCGCCGACGTCCAGTCGGGCCCGGACCGGGTCGGAGTTCTCGGGCAGCACGATGGCCGCGGCCACCAGGGCCAGCGCCCCGAAGATGAGGTTGAACCAGAACACCGCCCGCCACGACCAGAGGCCGACCAGCACGCCGCCGATCACCGGTCCCATGGCCAGCGCCAGCCCGGACACCGCCGCCCAGATGCCCAGGGCCCGGGCCCGGCGTCGCCGATGGGGATAGAGGTGGCGGATCATCGACAGCGTCCCCGGTTCCGAGCACGCGGCACCGACACCCATCACCACCCGGCCGGCGATCAGCACTTGGGTGGAGTCGGCGATGGCGCTGACCACCGACCCGGCGCAGAAGATGGCCACCCCGATGAGCATCATCTTCTTGCGCCCGTAGAGGTCACCGAGAGTGCCGGCCATCAGCATCAGGCTGGCGAAGGCCAGGGCGTACCCGCTGACCACCCACTGGAGTTGGGCCACGCCGGCGTGCAGCCCGGACTGGACATCGGCGAGGGTGGCACTGATCACCGTGCTGTCGAGGAAGGTGAGGAAGAGGATGAAGCAGATGACGGCCAGGCCGAAATGGGGCATCCGGAGGTCGGGCCCGGTGGCCTCCTCCTCGTCCCCCGAGCCGCCGGTGGGACCGGCACCATCGAGCCCGCTGGCGGTGGTGGCCTCGGCGTCCATTGCCTCCAGTGTGGCGGTGCCCGCCGTAGATGTCGCGCATCCGGGAACTCCGTCTGCCTCCGGCCCCTCCGCCTCCGGCCCTGCGGGCGTGCCACCATGTCGGCGGGTGGGGGCCATGGGCACCTCTTTACCCACCAGGGGGGACCCGACACCAGCCGCGCACCCGACCAGGAGGAACAACCAAATGACCCTGTCGTTCTCGCACCTCGGGATCTGTGTCTCGGATCTCGATCAGTCCGTGCGCTTCTACTGTGCGGGCCTCGGATTCGAGGTGGTGGCCACCCACCGGGTGGGCAACGAGTTCTCCTCGCTGATGGAGGTGGAGAACGTCGAGTTGGAGTCCCGGATGCTCCGTCGTGACGGGGTCACCATCGAGCTCTTGTTCTACGTCACCCCGGGCCACCTCGGGGAGCGGAACCGGCGTCCGATGAACCAGCTGGGCCTCACCCACCTGTCCCTGCGGGTGGACGACGTCGACGGCACGGCGGCCACCATCGAGGGCCTGGGGGGCACGGTGGTGCGCGGCACCCGGACCACACTGGACATGCCCGGAGTGGATCTCGACTTCCTCTACTGCACCGATCCCGACGGGGTGCGGATCGAACTGATGCGGCTCCCCGGTTGAGCGCCCTCGGACCGGGCCGCCCGGATCCTCCGGTACCGTGATGCGGTGACCCCTGAGCCCGTTGTGGTCGACATCGATCCCGGCCAGGCCCGACTGCTGGTGGAGGGCGGCGGGTTCCTGCTCGACGTGCGCGAGGACGACGAGTGGCAGGCCGGCCACGCACCCGAGGCGGTCCATGTGGCCATGGGACAGGTAGCCGAGCGGGTCGGCGAGCTTCCCACCGGGCGGACGGTGGTCTGCATCTGCCGGGTCGGCGGTCGCTCGGCATCGGTGGCCGGGGCCCTGGCCGGTGCCGGGTATGACGTGCGCAACGTCGAGGGCGGGATGCTGGCCTGGGAGCTGGCCGGCCTCCCGGTGACCAACGACGGCGGCGGCGTCGGCCGGATCATCTGAGCCCGGTCGTCCGACGGTGACCGTCTACCTCGACGACTGGCGACAGCCGGCCCGACTGGGCCCGGTGGATGACCGCTGGTCGCATCTGCTCGCTGACAGTGACGAGGAACTGCATGCCTTCGCCGCCAAACTCGGGATGAAGCGCGAGTGGTTTCAGCACAAAGCCGGTCGTCCCCACCAGGCCCACTACGACCTGCCCGAACGGAGCCGTCAGGTGGCACTGGACCTCGGGGCGGTACCGGTCACCTGGCGCCAGGTGGGCCGCATGATCCGCCAACGGCGAATCGGTTGGGAGGGGGCGGCCCCCTCGGGACGACCGGACCGCTGACGCCGTTGGCCGTGCCGACCTCGACCGGAGCCCGGTCCCTCGACCCCCGAACGCCGGTGCTGGTGGGCGTGGGCACCGCGTCCGACGATGCCCCGGCCGCCGAGCTGATGGCCCGGGCCCTGGTGGCCGCCGGTTCCGATGCCGGTTCGCCCGGTCTGGTGGCGATGATCGACCGCATCGCCGTGCCCCAGGGGAGCTGGACCGTCCCCGACCCCGGCCGTCTGGTGGCGCGGGCGGTGGGGGCGCCGGCGGCGCGGACCCACCTGACCGAGTTGGGCGTCCCCCAACAGACCCTGGTCAACCAAGCAGTAGCTGCACTGCTGGCCGGCGAGTCAGCGGTCGCCGCCGTGGTGGGGGGCGAAGCCAAGCGATGGGCCCGGGACCGGGCTGCTGTCGGTGATCCGACGCCGGACGCCGAGCCGCCCGCAGCGGTGCCCGACGTGGTCCACCGGCGTGAGGGTCCCTGATGGAACCGGTCGAGGTCGCCCACCGCCTGTGGGACCCGGTCCAGCAGTACGCCATGATCGACAATGCCCTCCGGGCCGCCGAGGGTCGCACCCTGGCGCAGCATCGCACCGAGATCGCGTTGTTGTGGGAGGAGTTCAACCGGGTGGCCCGGGCCAACCCGCTGGCCGCCTTCCCCGCTCCCATGGACGCCGACCAGATCGACACGCCGTCGGCGGGCAATCGTCCGCTCGCCTTCCCCTACAACAAGTGGCATTCGACCCAGTGGACGGTCAATCAGGCTGCTGCGTTGCTGTTGTGCACGACGGAGGTGGCCACGCGTCTCCAGGTCCCGCCCGACCGTTGGGTCTTCCCCCTGGTGGGCCTCGAGTCCAGTCAGGCCGTCTCCCTTCTGCGCCGGAGGGAGCCCCATACCTGGCCGGCCATGGACGTTCTGGGCCATGCCGCCGCCGCCCGAGTGGGGCGCCCGGTCTCCGAGGTGGAGACGGTGGAGGTGTACAGCTGCTTCCCGGCCGCCGTGCGGGTCCAACAGCGGGCCCTGGGGTTGGATCGGTCGGTGGCACCGACGGTCACCGGGGGTATGGCCTTTGCCGGCGGCCCGTTCAACAACTTCGTGCTGCAGGCCGTCGCCGCCGTGGTGGCGCGGCTGCGGGCCGACCCCGGGTCGCTCGGTGTGGTGACCACGGTCAGCGGTCTCCTCACCAAACCGGGCATCGGCATCTGGTCGGGGACCCCCGATGGCCGCCCCCCGTTGCTGGCCGACCTGGCCGGCCGGTCCGAGTCGGAGACCGGCACGGTCGACGTGGTGGCGACGCTCGATGGCTATCAGGGTGAGGGCACGGTGGTCACGTACACGGTCACCTTCGAGGGGTTGGAGCCGGTCCGCACGGTGGCGCTGTTCGATACCACCGACGGCCGCCGGTGCGTGGCGGTCAGTGAGGACCGCGGTCTGGCCACCCACGCCATCGAGCGTGAGCTGATCGGCACCCGGGCCCGGATCGGCGGAGGTTCGTTCGCACCGGTGTGAGGGCGGAGCCCGGGCCGGGCCGGCCCCTCCATCGGCAGGTACGGTTGTGGGATGGGAATCGATCTCGACGAGGCGTTCGCCTTCGTCGCCCAGCATCGCCAGGGGGTGCTGGTGACCATCCGCGGTGACGGACGTCCCCAGCTGTCCAACATCCTCTACCTGGCGTCGCCCGATCGCTCGGTCCGGATATCGGTGACCGACGCCAGGGCGAAGACCAGAAACCTGCGACGCGACCCCCGGGCGTCGCTCCACGTCGCCAGAGAGGACTTCTTCGCCTACGTGGTGCTCGAGGGCGAGGTCGCCCTTACCGCGGTCGCCGAGGCCCCGGACGATCCGGTGGTGGAGGAGTTGGTGGCCATGTACAGGCTGGCCAGCGGCGAGCACCCCGATTGGGAGGAGTTCCGCACGGCCATGGTGTCCCAGGGTCGGTTGGTGGCCACCTTGGCGGCCACCCGCGCTTACGGGATGCTCGGCTCCTGAGCCTGGCCCGCGGCGTCGACTGACTCAGCCGAGGCCGTGGCTGACTCCGACCAGGCCCGCTCCAGTGCCCCGAGGAGGACGTCGGCCGGCTGAGCCCCCGAGACCCCGTAGGCCTCGTCGATGACAAAGAACGGCACGCCGCTGATCCCGAGGGAGGAGGCTCTGGCCTCGTCGTCACGGACCTCAGCAGCGAAGTCGTCGCCGCCGAGGGCGGCGCTGACGTCGTCGGGATCGAGGCCCACCTCCGTAGCCAGCTCGACCAGGCCGGCATGGTCACCGATCGACCGCCCCTCGGTGAAGTAGGCGGTGAACAGGCGCTCCTCCATGGCGTCACCCAGGCCGCGGCGGGCGGCCAGGTGCACCAGACGGTGGGCGTCGAAGGTGTTCCCGGCCTGCACGGCGTCGAGGTGGTACTCGAGCCCCAGCTCGGCAGCCAGCGCGGTCATTCGTTGGTTGGCCTGTTCGGCCTGCTCGATGGTCATCCCGTACTTGCGCTGGAGGACCTCGCTCATGGGCAGACCCACCCGGGCGGGGGAGCGGGGATCGAGCTCGAAACTGCGCCACTGCAGCTCCACCTGATCGGCGTGTGCGAACCGTGACAGGGCCTGTTCGAACTGCCGCTTGCCCACGTAGCACCAGGGGCACACCACGTCCGACCAGATCTCGACCTTCATCACTCGCTCACTGCCGCTCACCCACTCCCGTTCACTGTGTCTCAACGGTGTCGCCGGCCCTGCTATTCCTGGCTCCCACAGTGGGCCCTCGCCCCTGACGCTCCCGCTAGTTTTGTACCCAGTGGTTCTCGAGCACGCCGTCATCGACGCCCGGCCCGGGTGCATCCCGTTCCACCAGCGCCGCGGGATCGAGCCCTCGGTCGTCCACACCGGGGAGGCCGTCCGGTGAGCCTGGTCATGAGCGACCAGGTGCGAGCGGTGCTCGCTGCCGGGCGGCTGGCCCATATGGTCACCGTCGAGCCCGACGGGAGCCCCCAGGTCTCCCTGGTGTGGGTGGGGGTGGACGGCGACCAGATCGTGTCCGGGCACATGTCCGCATGGCGCAAGGTCCAGAACCTGCAACGAGATCCGCGGGTGGCGCTCTCCGTCGAGGCCGAGGGCCGAAACGAGCGGGGCCTCGATCACTACCTGGTGGTGCACGGCCGGGCCGAGGTGGTCGAGGGCGGGGCCGCCCCGCTGCTCCAGCGCCTGGCCGCCGTGTACCTCGGTCCCGGCGTGACGTTCCCTCCGGTCGACGATCCCACGTTGGGCTACGTGGTCCGGATCACCCCGCTCCGAGTCGGCGGCGTGGGCCCGTGGGTACCATGAGCCGTCGGGTCCGGTGCCACGGCTCCCGGTTGCTCGGTTGCCTCAGGCGGCGGCGTCGGCCGTCGCCCCGGCGGCCCGCAGGTGCTCGGTGAGCTCCGCCAGTGAGGTCCGGGCGTTGAGCCCGCTGGTCGACGGCATCAGGTAGGCAGGTCGACCGCCGATCGGCTCGGCCTGGAGGCCGGCCACCGCCTTCGGGTTGACCACCGTCCTCCATCCGGACAGGCCCACGAAGCACACTGCTCCCGGGGCCAGCCATTCCACCAGCCGCTCGACCCGGGCGTAGCCGCGGCGGTACTCATCGGCGGTCACCTCGGCCGCCGTCCGAGTGGCCCGCTTCACGAAGTCGGTCATCCCCATACCGTGCCCGAGCAGGGCATCGATCGGGTCGCGAGGTGTGCCCACGACGCCGGCGGCCACCGCCGCGGACCAGAATCGGTTCCCCGGTCGGCCGTAACCGATCCCGACGTCAGCCGAGAACAGCGAGGGGTTGACCCCGCACATCAGCAGGCGCATGCCGTCGCCGACGGTGTCGGCCAACGTCCGGGCCCGCACGGCCCGCAGCCGGACCTCGTCCCCGGACACGGTCACCGAGTCGCCGTCGACGTCGAAGCCGGCCCCGGTGACCTGGTCCACCAGCCGATCGGGGGGCCACCCGGCGAAGAACCGACCTCCCACCTTGTCGCCGGGAAGGGCGTCGCCCTCGTAATCGCCCTCGAGCACCTGCAGCTCGAAGGGGGCACCCACGCGGAGTGCCCGGTGGACATCCCACAGCGCCAGCGGGAGACGGCGCCGGGGGACATGGAGATGGGTCATCCATGACCATGCTCCTCCGATCGAATGACGGGCGAACGGGAGATGCTCCACATCGGCGAGGACGTAGAGCGCCTCCGGTACCTGCACCCGGCAGGCGTCCAGCATGACCGGCGAGGCGTCGAAGGCGATGGCCGGCGTGCCCAGGTGGGGCAGGTAACGGCCCGCGCCACACCCCATGTCCATGGCCGGCGCACCCGGTGCCACCCGATCGGCGAAGGCCTCCGCCTCGAGCCGACGGCCTGCAGTGTTGTGCGAGGCCGCCCAGGACAGACCCCGGTCGTCGTAGATGTCAACGGTGGTGCGCTCCATGGGCCGATCCTACGGGTGGCCTGTTCAGGGCTCGAAGCGGTACCCCAGGCCCGTCTCGGTCCGGAAGTGACGGGGTCGTGCGTGGTCAACCTCGAGCTTGCGCCGGACCCGGGCCATCAGCACCCGGAGGTACTCGGTCTCTGTCTCGAAGCCCGGGCCCCAGATGTCGTGGAGGAGTTGACGCTGGGACACCAGCCGGCCCGGTGTGCGGACCAGTGCCTCGACGATGGCCCACTCCTTGGGGGTGAGGTGCACCTCGACACCATCCCGGATCACTCGCTTGTCGGCCAGGTCGACGGTGAAGCCGGCTGCTTCCACCCGCGATGGCTCCACACCACCGCCGGACCGTCGCAATGCGGCCCGCAACCGGGCCAGCAATTCGTCCATCCCGAACGGCTTGGTCACGTAGTCGTCGGCGCCGGCGTCGAGGGCCTCCACCTTGTCCACGCTCTGGTGCCGGGCGGAGAGCACGATGATCGGCATCGAGCTCCACCGCCGGATGCCGCGGATGACCTCGACCCCGTCGATGCCCGGCAGGCCCAGGTCGACCAGGACCACGTCGGGGCGACGGTCAGCAGCCCGGTCGATCCCCTCCTCGCCGTTGCGGGCCACGATCACCTCGTACCCCCGAGCCTGGAGACTGATGGCCACCGCCCGCAGCAGAGAGGTGTCGTCGTCGCACACCAGGACCGTGGCACCGGATTCGACGACCGCGGTCGGTGGGGCGGCGCCGGGTGCGCTCACGGAACGGGGCCCGTCGAGGTCGACGTGCTGCCCACCTCGGATGCCGGTGCGTCCGGTGGCGTGGGGGAGGCGGGCGCCTCCAGGCGGCCCTCGGGGATCCTGATCACCATGGTGCAGCCACCACCCGGTGTGTCCTCTACGTCGAGGTCCCCACCCACCGCCTCTACGAACCCGCGGGCCACCGCCAACCCCAGGCCCACGCCCACGCGGCTCTGCGTGTCCCCGACCCGCTGGAATGGTTGGAACACCCGGTCGCGGTCCTGGGGGCGGATCCCCGGGCCGCGGTCGATGACCCGGATGTCCACCCGACCGGCCACCGGTCCGGCCTCCACGCGGAGCCCACTCCCGTCGGCATGGACCAGTCCGTTGTCGATCAGGTTGGCCACAGCCCGCTCGAGGAGCACTGGGTCGGTACGAATGCGGGGGAGCGGTGATTCGACGTCCACGGCAACCTGTTGGCGGCGAGGAGCCACGCTATCGAGGGCCGCTTCGATCAGCTCGTTGACGTCCGTGCTCTGGTCGAGGACGTCCATCGAACCGGTCTGGAGGCGACTCATGTCGAGCAGGTTCTCCACCAGGCTGTTCAAGCGGTCGGCTTCGGCGTCGATGGTCTCCAGCAGGACGCGGGTCTCGTCGGGCCCGAAGGCGAGCTGGTCCGAGAGCAAGCTCGACGAGGCCGCTTTGATCGAGGACAGTGGGGTACGCAGGTCGTGGCTCACCGCGGCCAACAGGGCCGAGCGCAGGTCGTTGGCCCTGGCCAACGAGTCGGCCTCCGCCGCCTCGGCATGGAGTCGGTCGCTCTCCAGGGCGGTGGCCAGCTGCGCCGCGAAGGCGGTCAGGATCTCTCGGTCCTCGGCAGTCAGGCCCGGCCCCCGGAGGGCGAGGAGGTCTTCGTCGGTCAGCGGGAGCACCTCGGTGGCCTCGTCCGGGGCGCGTGGAGGCTGCTGTCCGGCCTTGACCACGGTCGTCCAGCCGACCGGCCCGGCACCCGACCGGAGGACGGCAACGGCGTCGAGCCGGAATGCGAGCAGCAACTCCTCGAGCAGGGCGGGGAGGGGATTGCCCTCCGGGGCGACCAACCTTCCGGCTACCCGGGCCAGCATCTGGGCGTCCGACCGGGCCTGGACGGCCGTGGCGGTCCGACGGGCCGAGAGGTCGACCAGCACGCTGACCACGCCTGCGGTGACCAGGAACATGACCAAGGCCAGGATGTCGCGGGCGTCGGCGATGGTGAAGGTGTGGATGGGCGGGGCGAAGAAGTAGTTGGAGAGGAGGAACCCGGCAATGGCGGCGAGCAGTGCCGGCCAGACTCCGCCGATGGCAGCCACGGCCACCACTAGCACCAGGTACGAACTGAGAGCGGTAGCCAGGCTGTCCCCGTTCCTGCCCGCGGTCAGGATCAGGGTGAGCAACGGAAAGCCGACCAGTCCCAGGATGAGCGCCGCCAGACGGCGCCGAACGGGCAGTGGCGACAGCAGGTTGCGGTGGTGGCGACCGGAGGACCGGGTGAGGGGCTCGGCGACAGGTCCTCCATCCGCGGCATCCGGGACCTCCTGGCGTGCTGAACTCGATTCCGGTCGACCATCGGCATCGGTGGCGATCACGTGCACGTCCAGGGAGCCACCGGCCACCCGGATGACCGAGTTGATGACTGAGCCGCGGACGTATTCGTTGAGACGGCTCCGATGGGTCGCCCCCATCACCAACTGGGTGGCGTTCTCGGCCCGGGCCACCTGTACCAGGGCGGGGGCCACGTCGGCGCCCACCACTTCGACGAACCGCCCGCCCAGGTCGTCGAGCAGGGCCCGGTTCTCGACCAGGCCCTGGGAGCCGGGGCCGGTCAGGCTGTCGTCGGTGCGGACATGCACGCCGACAAGCTCGGCTTTGATCCGCATGGCCATGCGCGCCGCCCGCCGGATGAGGACGGCACTCGCGGGCGAGCCGGTCAGCGACACCACCACCCGCTCCTTGGTCTCCCATCGCCCGGCGATGTTGTGGCGCTCACGGTAGTCGCTGAGCTCTTCGTCCACCCGGTCGGCCACCCACAGGAGCGCCAACTCGCGGAGGGCGGTGAGATTCCCGGTGCGGAAGTAGTTGCCCAGGGCGGCGTCGATGCGCTCGGGCGGGTAGACGTTCCCGTGGGCCAGCCTCCGGCGCAGCGCCTCGGGGGCCATGTCCACCAGCTCCAACTGGTCTGCGGCTCGCACCACCGGGTCGGGCACCGTCTCGTGCTGGGCGACCCCGGTGATGCCCTCCACCACGTCGTTGAGCGATTCCAGATGCTGCAGGTTGATCGTCGAGATGACGTTGATGCCGGCGTCGAGGAGATCCTCGACGTCCTGCCATCGCTTAGCATGGGTGGAACCCGGCGCATTGGTGTGGGCCAGCTCGTCCACCAGCACCAGCTCGGGCTTGCGCTCGAGAAGCCCCTCGAGATCCATCTCCTCGAGCGTCTGGCCCCGGTACTCGCTGATCTGTCGGGGGAATATCTCCAGATCGCGGATCTGGGCGTCGGTGTGAGGCCGACCGTGGTCCTGCACCCAGCCGATGACCACATCGGTGCCGCGCTCTTTCCTCCGCCACCCTTCGTTGAGCATGGCGTACGTCTTGCCGACCCCCGGAGCAGCGCCGAGATAGAGGCGGAGCTTTCCTCGTGCCACAGTCGATCGCCTCCTCGCCTCAGCGCCGGTCCGCCGGGCGGTGGTGCTCGGCGGTGGCGCCCGGGCTCAGCGTGTAGCCCACCCCCGGAGCGGTGCGGATCAAGGTTCCCGACCGGTCGTCGAGCTTCTGACGCAGCCGGTGCACATAGGCGTGGAGGTACTGCGCCTCCCGTCCGTAGCCGGTCCCCCAGACGGCCGAGAGGATCATCTGGTGGGTGCAGGTCTTCCCCACGTGCCGGGCCAGAAAGGACAGCACGTCGAACTCCTTGGCCGTGAGCTCTACGGAGGCGCCACCCAGGTGTGCCTCGTGGTGGACGAAGTCGAGATCGAGCGACCCGACGGTGATCGTCGCCGGTGACTGCTCGGTGGCCTCGGCGCTCCGGTGGCGGAGGGCGGTCCGGATCCGCGCCTCCAACTCGGCCATGCCGAAAGGCTTGGTCACGTAGTCGTCCGCCCCTCCGTCGAGGGCGGCGACCTTGCGGTCCTCGCCGCCGCTGGCCGACAGGATGATGATCGGCACCTCGCTCCACTGTCGGATCCTCTTGCACACGGTCTGGCCGTCGACGTCCGGGAGGCCGAGATCGAGGACCACGATGTCCGGAGAGGCGAGGGCGGTTTGGGAGATGCCCTGCTCGCCGTTGACCGCGGTCACCACGTCGTGGCCGCCGGCCTGCAGGCCCAGACGGAGGGCCCGCAAGAGCGAGGGATCATCGTCGATGACGAGGACCTTGGCCATCCGTGCTAGCTGCCCACGCCGACGGCCGCGGCCACCGGCAGGGTGAACACGAACCGGGCCCCACCGGAGGGCACGTCCTCGACCCAGATGTGCCCGCCGTGCGCCTCGACGAACGTCTTGGCGATGGTCAGCCCCAGCCCGGCCCGACCCCCGGTGTCGAACCGCACGTACCGGTCGAATACCGCTTCGCGCTCGCCGGCCGGCACCCCCGGTCCAGCGTCGGCCACCGATACGGCGATACGGTCGTGACAGATTTCACCGCACACGGTGATCACGCTGTCCGGCGGCGCGTGTCGGTTGGCATTGTCCAAGAGGTTAGCGAGTACCTGTCCGATCATAAGGGGGTCGACGTCCGCCTCGGGCAGGTCGCCGGGTGCCGTCACCATGACCTGTCGGTCCCCCAGTGTCGAACGGAGGGCACCGACCGACTGCTCGACCAGCGCCCCGACCGATGTCGGGCTGCACCGCAGCTCGAGCACGCCGGCATCGATCCTCGTCATATCGAGGAGGCTGGTCACCAGGCGGGTCAACCGATCAGTTTCGACATCGATCAGGCCGTGCAACTCGTGAATGGCGGCATCGGAGAGCGGGGATGCTGGGTGCAGCAGCGTCGAGGACGCCACCTTCATGGTGGCCAGCGGTGTGCGCAGGTCATGGGAGACGGCTCCCACCAGGGCGTGCCGCAGGCGGTCGACTTCCTCCAGGAGCTCCGACCGCATGGCCTGTTCGCGCAGCTGTGCCCGCTCGAGGGCCAACGCCGCATGATTGGCAAAGGTGCGGAGCAGGGCCCGGTCGGCCTCGGAGGCCGACATGCCCCGCATGGCCAGGATTCCCACCGGCCGGCCGGCCGCAGTCAGAGCCACCGTCTGCATAGCGTCGTGATTCCCCGGGGCCGTGCCCAGGCTGACCGGTACCCCGGACCGGGGGTCGAGCTGGTGGAGCTCGTCGGCCGACAGCGCCACGCCGGCCGCTGCGGCGGTGGCAAGCTGTCCATCATCAGGGACCAGTAGGGCCACCCCCGGCACGGCGAAGACGGTCTGCACGGTGCGGACGATCGTCTTGAGCATCTCCCCGACGGATCGGTCCTCGACCAGCAGCTCGGAAAGCTCGAAGATCCGACGCGCCTCCACGGTCCGCCGTTGGGCCTCGCTACGCGCCGCATCCAGATTGGAGACGACCCTGGTCATCACCAGCATGACGATGATGTAGACGACGAGCGTGAGCCAATCTTGGTTGTTGGCCACGCTGAGCCGGTTGTAGGGAGGGATGAACCCGTAGTCGTAGACGACGAACCCGGCAATCACGCTGGTGACCCCGGCGGAAAACCCGCCGATGATGACCCCGGCCACGACAGGGAGTACGAACGCCAGGGCGGCGGTAGCAATGCTCAGGTGCGAGCGGATGGGCAGCATGGCGAGGCCGATGCCAACCGCGAGGGCCACCCCCACCGATGAGCCAACCACTCTCTTGTGCATCTACCCATTGTCGTACGAATCCCGGCCTGCGGCCCCGGGGCCGGAGCTTGTTGAGGTTTTATTCAGGCCCAGCGGCCACACGTAAGACTCTGTTAAGAGAGATCGGGAGACACTCGATCCATGGCAGATTTCCTCGCAGTGCTGGGCATTATCGGATTCGCCCTGGTCATGCTCGGACTCATCTGGGCCCTGGACCGGATATGACCTGGGCCCAAGGCGTCCTGCTGGGCGTGGCCGTGTTGATGTTCATCTACTTGGGCGTCGCCATGTTCAAGCCCGAGAAGTTTTAGATGGGCTTCACCTGGACCATCGTCACCCTGGTCATCGCCCTGGGCTTGACCTGGCGGTACCTGGGCTCGTACATGGCCGCCGTCTTCGACGGGAGGGTGCAGTTCCTCGGGTGGGCCGAGCGACCGGTCTACCGGCTACTCGGGACGGGACCCGAGCAGGAGCAGAACTGGAAGCGCTACGCCAGCTCGATGGTGATCTTCTCGGCGGTGGCGATCGGGGTCACGTACCTGCTCATCCGCCTCCAGGGTTCGCTCCCTCTCAATCCGCAGCACCTCAACGCCGTCGGACCCGCACTCAGCTTCAACACGGCGTCCTCGTTCATGACCAACACCAACTGGCAGAACTACGGCGGCGAGACCACCATGTCGTACTTCTCCCAGATCGGCGCGCTCACGCTCGAGCAGATGCTGAGTCCGGTCATCGGCATCGCCGTGGCCATCGCCATGGTGCGGGGCTTCTCCCGCCGCAACTCCCCGACCATCGGGAACTTCTGGGTGGACATGACTCGCGGCCTGATGTACATCGTGTTCCCGATTGCCTTCATCGCCGGGCTCATCTTCGTCGGGCAGGGCGCGGTACAGACGCTGGCCGGAACCGTCAGTATCCATGACGCCATCAACGGGGTGACCCAGACCATTGCCCGGGGTCCGATCGGCTTCATGGAATCGATCAAACAGTTGGGCAACAACGGCGGTGGCTTCCTCAACGCCAACTCGACGACCACCTTCGAGAACCCGACCGGCCTGACCAATTGGCTGTCGATTTACCTTCTGTTGGCCATCCCCTTCGCCCTCACCTACACCGTCGGGAAGATGGTGGGCAGCATCCGCCACGGTGCCGCCCTGCTGGCCGCCATGGTGCTCATCTTTGCAGTCTGGGCGGGCTACACCAGCTACGCCGAGCACGGTCAGAATCCCGCAGTAGCCGCGGCTGGGGTGCATTCGACGACCGGGAACACCGAGGGCAAAGAGGTCCGCTTCGGCGACACCACCACCGCCTTGTTCGGCGTGGCGTCCACCAACACGTCAACCGGGTCGGCCGACGCCTCTTATGACTCGTTCACCCCCATCGGCGGCATGGGACTGATGACCGGGATGATGCTCGGCGAGGTCACCCCAGGAGGGGCGGGCAGTGGGCTGTACACGATCCTCATCTACGCCATCATCGCCGTATTCATCGGCGGCCTGATGATCGGGCGAACGCCGGAATACCTGGGGAAGAAGATACAGGCCAAGGAGGTGAAGCTCGCCGGGCTAGGCGCCCTGGTCATGCCCATCATCGTCCTCGCCTTGACCGCAGTCGCCGTGTCGATCCACGCCGGTCGAGCCGGTCCGTTGAACGCCGGGCCCCATGGGTTCTCAGAGATCCTCTACGGGCTCACCTCGCAGGGGAACAACAACGGCTCAGCTTTCGGGGGCTTGACCGGGAACACCACGTTCTACAACGTCATCGGCGCCATCGACATGCTGATCGGCAGGGTCGGCATCATGATCCCGGCCCTCGCCCTCGGCGGTTCCCTGGCGGCAAAGAACGTGGTGCCCGAATCGCTCGGGACCTTCCGTACCGACAACGGCATGTTCGTCGGCCTGACCATCGGAGTCATCGTGATCATCGGTGGCCTCACCTTCTTCCCGGCGGTTGCCCTCGGGCCGATCGTCGAGCAACTCAGCCACGGGATCTTCTTCTGATGACCATGACCGCCACCCAGCCCGATCAGCCATCACCGGCACAAGCCCATGGGGTGGCCGAGTCCCGCGGCCTCTTCGACGGAGAGATCCTCCGCAAGGCGCTGGTCGACTCCTTCATCAAACTCAACCCGGTCATCCAGATCCGCAATCCGGTGATGTTCGTGGTGCTGGTAGGCACCGTGATCACCTTCATCGAAGCGATTGCCCACCCAAGCACCTTTACCTGGTCCATCACCATCTGGCTGTTTCTGACAGTCATATTTGCCAATTTCGCCGAAGCCATGGCCGAGGGCCGGGGCAAGGCCCAGGCCGACACGCTCCGCCGGATGCGATCCGAGACCGAGGCGCGGCGGTTGCGTCCTGATGGCACCGAGGAACTGGTACCCGCAGCGTCACTGTCCAAGGGGGATATGGTCGTCTGCGAGGCGGGCGATCTCATTCCCTCCGATGGCGAGATCACCGAGGGCATCGCGTCGGTCGACGAGTCCGCGATCACCGGCGAATCGGCCCCGGTCATCCGCGAGTCGGGGGGCGACCGATCGGCGGTGACCGGAGGAACCAAGGTCCTCTCCGATCGGATTGTGGTTCGGATCACTGCCGAACGCGGGCAGACCTTCCTGGACCGGATGATCACCTTGGTTGAAGGAGCCAACCGTCAGAAGACCCCCAACGAGATCGCCCTCACCATTCTGCTGGCCGTGCTCACCATCGTGTTCCTGCCGGTGGTCGTGTCGCTGCAGGCGTTCGGCCATTACTCAGGCGCTTCGGTCTCGGTCGTCGTGCTCGTGGCCTTGCTGGTCTGCCTCATCCCGACCACGATTGGCGCATTGTTGTCCGCCATCGGGATCGCCGGCATGGACCGCCTGGTCCAGCGCAACGTATTGGCCATGAGTGGCCGGGCAGTCGAAGCAGCGGGCGATGTGCAGACCCTCTTGTTGGACAAGACCGGAACCATCACACTCGGCAACCGGATGGCGTCCGACTTCTACCCTGTCGGCGGCCACAGCGAACAGGACGTCGCCGACGTTGCCCAGCTCGCCTCGCTGGCAGACGAGACCCCCGAGGGCCGCTCCATCGTGGTGCTGGCCAAGGAGCGCTTCAACATCCGCGAACGCGAGCTCGAAGGGGAACACGTCTTCGTACCCTTCACCGCCCAGACCCGCATGTCCGGTCTCGACCTCGACCAACGTCAGATCCGCAAGGGGGCTGCCGACTCCGTCAAGCGGTGGGTGAGCGAGCAAGGGGGTTCCGTTCCCGCCGACCTCGACGAGATCGTCGAGCGCGTCTCGCGCGCCGGATCCACGCCGCTGGTGGTGGCTGACGGTCAGACAATCCTGGGAGTCATCGAGCTCAAGGACGTCGTCAAGCAGGGCATTCGCGAAAAGTTCGACGAGATGCGCCAGATGGGCATCCGCACCGTGATGATCACCGGTGACAACCCGCTCACCGCGGCCGCCATCGCCCAGGAGGCCGGCGTCGATGACTTCCTGGCTGAGGCCACCCCTGAGGCCAAGATGGCGCTCATCAAGTCCGAGCAGGAGGGCGGCAAGCTGATCGCCATGACCGGGGACGGGACCAATGACGCCCCCGCTCTGGCTCAGGCTGACGTGGGTGTGGCCATGAACACCGGCACCACGGCCGCAAAGGAGGCCGGGAACATGGTCGACCTCGACTCGAACCCGACCAAGCTCATCGACGTGGTCGAGATCGGCAAGCAGCTGCTCATCACCCGTGGCTCGCTCACCACCTTCTCCATCGCCAACGACGTGGCCAAGTACTTCGCCATCATCCCGGCCCTGTTCATCGCCACCTACCCGCAGCTCGAGCCGCTCAACATCATGAAGTTGCACAGCCCTCAGAGCGCGGTGCTGTCGGCCGTCATCTTCAATGCATTGGTCATCGTGGCCCTAATCCCGCTGGCTCTTCGCGGCGTCAGGTTCCGCGCAGCCGGTTCTGCGGCCATCCTGCGGCGGAACGTCTGGATCTATGGGGTTGGCGGGATCATCGTCCCGTTCATCTTCATCAAGTTGATCGATCTCATCCTCGTCGCGCTGCACGCCTACTGATGGAGTCCGCCTGATGCTCGTCCACATCCGCCGTGCAGTCATTCTCGCAGTGGTCGCTCTGGTACTTACCTTTGCCTACGCATTCGTTGGCACCGGCGTTTCCCAGGTGCTGTTCAAGCAGCAAGCCAACGGGTCGATCACTCCCAATGGCTCCACCCTCATCGGCCAGAACTGGTCACAGGCCAAATGCCCCGGACACTTGCTCGGGAGTTGTGTATTCCAGGGCCGGCCCGACGCCGTTGGCCCCTACGCCGGCTCGTTGAACCCGGCGGCCGGCGGGGGAGACAATCCGCTCGAGGCCAACAACATCCCCGGCAAGCCCGGCGTGCTGAACGCTGGCGAGTCCGGGGCCACCAATTTGGGACCGAGGTCGAGTGTCCTGAAGGCCAACACCAAGACCCTGATCGCCTACTGGCACAAGCGGGGCGTGAACCCCACACCCGATCTTGTCACCACCTCGGGCAGCGGCTACGACCCAGACATCACCGCCGCCGACGCGCTAGCCGAGGTTCCGATGGTCTCCGCGGCCACCGGCATCTCCCCATCGGCGCTGCAGGCGCTCATCGCCCGCCAGAACCAGGGCGCGCAGCTGGGCTTCCTCGGCAGCAGCTACATCGACGTGCTGCAGCTGAACGAGGCCCTCGTCAAGCTGCGATGAAGATCTTCGGTTCTCCGAACCGATCCGCAGCACGGACTCACTGTCGGTCGGTTGACCATGGTGCGACCAGTCCTCACGGTGGCTGAGGCGATGCCGAACCTTCCATGAGCTCCACGCCGGGCCGGACGGAGGGGGTCGACCGGCCGTCCGGCGAAGGCGCAGACACCACACCGTCCCTCGAAGCCCGGGGCCACTTCCGGATCTACCTGGGTGCGGCACCGGGGGTGGGCAAGACCTACGCCATGCTGAGCGAGGGGCGCCGGCGCAAGGAGCGTGGCGCCGATGTCGTAATCGGATTCGTCGAATGTCATGGGCGCCGGCGGACTGAGGTACTGACGTCGAGGTGGTCCGCCCACGGGTGGTGGAGTACCGGGGCTCTCGATTCGAAGAAATGGACCTACATGCGGTGCTCGAGCGCCATCCCCGGGTGGTTCTGGTCGACGAGTTGGCTCATACCAACGTCCCCGGCTCGGGGCCTCACGAGAAGCGGTGGCAGGACGTCGTGGAGATCCTCGACGCGGGGATCGACGGTCATCACGACCGTCAATATCCAACATCTGGAGAGCATCGCCGACGCAGTGGAGCGGATCATCGAAGTGCAGATACGTGAGCGGGTTCCCAATGGGGTTGTCCGCCAGGCCGACCAGATCGAGCTGGTGGATTCGCCACCGGAGCAACTCAAACGACGAATGATGCACGGCAATATCTATCACTGCCGAGCAGATGCCCCAGGCGCTTGCCCACTACTTCCGCACCGACAACCTGACCGCATTGCGAGAGCTGGCGCTTCGCTTCCTGGCCGACGAGACCGAGGAGCAACTCCTCGAGTATCTCCGAAACCAGCGCAAGGGCGTCGTCTGGGAGACCCATGAACGCATTCTGGTAGGAATAACCACTGCACCGGGCACCGATGCCATCATTCGCAGGGCGGCCAGGATGGCCTCGCGGATCAAGGCAGATCTCCAAGCACTGCACGTCCTGTCCGGTAGGCGATCCGGTCATCTCCCAGACGACGACCTGATCGTACTGCGACAGCTGGTCGCCGACGTCGGTGCCGAGTGGACCGAGGTCCGGCGGGACGATCCGGCCCAGGCTCTCATCGACTTCGCTCGCACTCACCATGTAACCCAGATCGTGGTCGGGTCGAGCGGTCGCAGCCGTTGGCAGGAGCTGATGGGCGGGGGCTCGATCGTGAGAAGGATCGCTCGCCTGGCTGCGCCGGCGTCTATCGACGTCCACATCATCGCTCGGAGGGATGCGTCCCCCGATTCTGGCATGTCGGTGGAGGCGGCCAACGAGTCGTAGCTGCGTTCGCCCGGGTCCTGTCGGCGGACGGGTCGTCAGGTGATCGGGAGCGATTCAGCAGGTGCCGGTGGCCGCGATGGTGAATTGGCTCACCTTCCACGTGTCGTGCGTCTTGACCAGGTCCGCCGTGGTGGCGCGTCGGCCACCGGGGGTGTTCTTGGCCCGCTTCCCGTCGGTGGTGTACTCGATCCAGCGTGAGTCGTCGAAACAGTCGGCGACGGTGGCGTGGATCGGGTCCGTGGTCGGTGACAGAGCCGTGACCGCGGGGTGATGGACCGCCATACCTCGTGTGACGATGTCGTGCAGCTGGTCCCTGGCCAGTCCCTGCACCAGGAGGGTGAGCGCATCGCCGGTGGCGTGTTGGGCCAGCAGCGGCGATTGGAAGTCGGACTTCTCGGCCGCGGTCACCAGGTCGGACCACATGGTCCGGTAGGCGGCGATCACCTGGCTGGTGACTACCGCCTTCGTCTGGGTCGTGGATGTGAGCACGGTGGTGGCGGTCGTATCCGGTTTGGTAGTGGGCGACGTAGTTGCAGGTCCACCGCCGCAGGCTCCGAGGACAACGGCGGCGGCGACTGCCACCACCCCGAACGGGGTGAACCTCCTGCCGGTGGCCCGCCATGGGGCCGGGATTCGGGCTGCCGGCACGGGCCGCGGGGACGGACTGCTCACCGGCGCTGTCAGCACTCTCGGGGGCTTGATCGGATGTCGCCGCTACCCGGCGGTGTGGCCGGTTCGGACAGGACGATGCTGGTTGTCCCCGGTCACGCGGAACTCATGGCTCGGATCCCTCGGGACTCGAGCCGAGATGCGGCGCACCGGCGCGGGCGAGACCGTCCGGAGAGTCTTCGGCGGCGAGGGCCACGCCTACCTGATCGGCGATCGCCACCGCCACCAGGAGCCGATCGGGTGAGACG
Organism: uncultured Acidimicrobiaceae bacterium; assembly: GCA_963774885.1. Classification (GTDB taxonomy): domain Bacteria; phylum Actinomycetota; class Acidimicrobiia; order Acidimicrobiales; family RAAP-2; genus Bog-756. The sequence goes on along the minus strand of CAVZGQ010000001.1, from coordinate 967,220 downwards.
GGTCTTCCGGGCGTGGGCGTCAGGAGGAAGTGCCCGAGCAGCCAGCCGCCGCTCCGCACCGGGAGATCGACGCTCCGTGTGGGCAGGCCGAGGTCGCCGGTGGACCAATGCTCGTTGCCGACGGTGACCTCCCCACTAGGCATGATCCGAGCCGTCACCCCGTTGAGGTGGTGTGCGGTGAAGTGACAGTCGCGCAAGAAGAGCAGCTCCCGCAGCTCGTCGGCCGCCACCGCCGCCACCACGTGCGGGTCACGGCCGGTGGCGGTCAACTCCGTGACCGAATGAAGCAGCTCCATCTGGTGTCGTCCCTGCCACGCCGCATCGCGGTGCCGACGGCCGCGGGCGGCCAGCTCGCCGACGGCAAGTCCCACCACCACCAACAGGATCTCGGTGATCAGGTCGGAGTGCCTGGTGATCCGGAACGATTGGTAGGGACGGGTCAAGAAGAAATCGAATGAAAGGGCGGAAACCAGGGCGGCGACGGCTGCGGCCACGCCGTCTGCCGGTGCTGGCCACCGCCACGATCACCACCACCAGAAACGAGCGCGTTGTCAGCGGTGTCGAGCTGTCCGCGCCACGGGATCAGCACGGCTGCGGTGGTGATCGGGGCGGCGATGGCTGCCCCCATGATCCAGGTGTCCGCATCCGCGCCGAACCATGGGGTGTCTCCGGAAACGTCTTGCGCCTCCGGCTCGGCGGTCTGACGGTCAACCCACCTGTCCGGTCTGGTCACGGTGCCCATGATTCCTACTGTGACACGGTCGAGCGGCGCTGAGAAGGCCGGGGCGTCGACTCCATGCAGCGAGAATCGAAACTTTTACGGATCTGTTACGTACCCCACCGTTTCGGTGCTACGAAGACGGAATGGACCAGCTGCGGTGGATCATCCCCATCGACCGACGACCATGAGCTCGGTGCCCGCACCGGTCGGGGACCCCCGCCCCATCGTCATGGTCACGGTGACCAGTGACGCCGGCTATCGGGGGGAGATCCGGGCCGGCCGTCACCGTTGGGTTGTCGACGAGGACACCGGGGTGGGAGGCAAGGATGAGGGTCCGAATCCCTACCAGCTGGTCCTGGCCGGTCTCGTCCAATGCACCGCAGCCACGCTGCGGATGTACGCCGACCGCAAGGGGTGGGAACTCGGTACCATCACGGTTCGGGCCCGGCTGCTGCGTTCCGGGGACGGCGCCGCCAGGGTCGATCGGGTCGAGCGGACCATCGGCTTCTCTGAGGAGATCTCCGACGAGGAGAGACGCCGCCTGGGCAAGATCGCCGACCGGACACCGGTCACCCGCACCCTCCGCGAGGGACTCCCCATCGACACAACAATCTGAGACTGTCCTCTCTCGTGCCGCATCCGGCTGACGCCCCTGCCACGGCAGGTGTTGACTGATCGCCATGACCGCGTGCCCGACCCTCGTCACCGAACGCCTGATCCTCCGCCCCCTCGAAGAGTCGGATCTTGACGCCTACACCGAGCTGCTCACGGCGCCCGACGTGCACCGCTCACTCCACCTGCCCGCCACCTACTCTCGGCGTGACGCCTGGATGGGAATGGCCCAATGGCGAGGCCAGTGGGAACTCCGCGGCTCCGGGCAATGGGCGGTCGAGGAACGGTCGAGCGGTCGCTTCGTCGGCCGGGCCGGGCTTCATCGTCCCGAGGTTCCCGATTGGCCCGGTCTCGAGGTGGGATGGACGTTCCATCCGACCTACTGGGGGAAGGGGTATGCCACCGAGACGGGCGCCAGTGCCATCGCCTATGCCTTCGAGGTCATCGGGTCCGCCGAGGTGTTCAGCATCATCCTCCCCGAGAACGAACGATCGCAGGCCGTGGCCCGGCGGCTGGGCCTCACCCTCGTCGAGGAGCGAGTGCTCTCCAGTTTTCCCGAGTCGCCCCACGGCATCTGGCGGCTCGGGCGCGATCAGTGGGAGCGGACTCCGGCCCCTCCCGGCAACACGATGGACTGGCTTCTGTGAGCCGGCGGACGAAACCTTGGTCGGGCCTCACCGCAGGTTGAGGCCGCCGTCGACCAGCACCACCTCGCCGGTGACATAGGCAGACCGGGCCAGGGCGAGAATCACCTCGGCCACGTCCTCGGGCACCGCCGTCCGCTGCAGCGGCGCCTGGGCGGTCACGAAATTGGCGGGGGAGGTCCCAGTCTGCGGTCCATGGCGTGTCGACCAGCCCGGGGGCTACGGCGTTGACCCGGATGTCGGGTCCGAGCACGTTGGCCAGCAATCGGGTCATGTGGCTCATGGCCGCTTTCGAGCAGGCATAGGGAATCGAGCTTCCGGTGGGCCGCTCACCGGCGACGGAGGAGACATTGAGGACCTGGCCGACACCGCTGGACCGGAGATGGGGCACGGCAGCCACCGTGACCTGCCAGGTGCCGATGACGTTGACATCGAAGATGCGGCGCCACACATCGGGCGACGCCGCCTCGAGATCGCCGTGGGAGATCACCTGTGTGGTCCCGGCGTTGTTGACCAGGACATCGAGCCGGCCCCACCGAGCCACGACGTCATCGATCAGGCGCCGGGCCTGCGTTTCGTCGGCCACGTCGGCCTGGATGTAACCGGCGTCGGGCAGCTCGGCGGCCAGCGCCCCCCCGGCTTCGATGGATCTCGACGAATTGATGACCACCGAGGCCCCCGACGCCGCAAACAGACGTGCCGTGGCGGCACCGATCCCCGATGAGGACCCAGTGACCAGCACGGTCTGCCCCCGAAATGCGTCATCGCGGGCCGTGGGCGGCGAAGAGGGCGTCTCGGGCATGGGCCGAGTGTAGGACCGGTGGTGATCTAGGTTCTCTCCGTGCGACTGGTGAGCATGCTCGACGGTGTCGTGCGAACCGGGGTGGCGGTCGAGGACGAGATCGTCGATCTGACCGATCCGGCGATCGGATTGCCCGGTGACATGCTGGCGCTGCTCGCCCTCGGCCCGGACGCCGGGGATGCCCTGACCAAGGCGCCGTCCACCCGGGCCCGACGACTCCCCCTGGACGGCGTGTCACTGATGGCGCCGGTGCCCCGACCCCCTTCCTTTTTGGGCATCGCCCGCAACTACGCCGCCCACATCGACGAGTTGGGGCATGAACGCCCCCAATTCCAGACCTGGTTCTCCAAGCAACCGAGTTGCGTGATCGGCCCCGGTGTGGCGATCGAGGTGCCAGAGGTGTCCTCCTCTGTGGACTACGAGGGTGAACTGGGGATGGTGATCGGGCGCCGTTGTCGGCATGTTCCCGCCGATCTGGCCCTCGAGGTGGTGGCCGGCTATACGGTGGTCAACGACGTGAGCGTGCGGGACTGGCAGTGGCGGACCCCCACCATGATGATGGGCAAGGGATTCGACACCCATGGCCCCACTGGGCCGTGGATCGTCACCGCTGACGAGGTCGTCGACCCTCAGGACCGAGCGGTGCGGACGTGGGTCAACGACGAGCTCCGACAGGACGGGACCACCGCCGACATGATCTTCACCTGTGCCCAGATGATCGAGCACCTGTCGGCGGCGTTCACCCTCGAGGTGGGCATGGTCATCACCACCGGCACCCCGGCCGGCGTCGCCGCCGGACAGGACCCACCGCCATGGCTTGCCGCCGGTGACACGGTGACCGTGTCCGTCGAGGGGATCGGTGACCTCACCAACCCGGTGATCAACGAGCCCGTCCTCCGCGCCGGCATCGCGGAAGCGGGCTAGGCATGGCCGGCGACGATGACGGGTCGGTTCGGATCAGCTCCTCGCTTCGCATCCCGATGTCCGAGTTGCAGTTCCGATTCAGCCGCAGTTCGGGACCCGGCGGCCAGCATGCCAACAAGGTGAGCACCCGGGTCGACCTCCGGTTCGACGTGGCAGGATCCCCGTCGTTGGGGCCCCGACAGCGCGGACGGCTGCTGGACCGTCTCGGTCCGGAGGTCAGGGTCGTGGCTGACGACGAGCGATCCCAGGTCCGAAATCGACAGCTGGCCGTGCAGCGGTTCCGCGACCGGATGGCCGAGGCACTGCGTGTGGAGACGCCGAGGCGGCCGACGCGGCCGTCGCGAGCGGCGAAGGAGCGGCGTCTGGCCGACAAGCGACTGCGCTCCCAGCGCAAGCGCAATCGCCGTGTGGATCCCGACGACTGATCAATCGCGGGCGCACCCGGCACGTCCGGTCGGTCGCCCGCCAGCGGTGCCCGGCACGTCCGGTCGGTCGCCCGCCAGCGGTGCCCGGCACGTCCGGTCGGTCGCCTGTCAGCGGTGCCGTCGCAACCAGTCTTGTCAGCCTGTCTTGCGCTCGGACTGGATTCCGGGCCGCCACACATCGTCGAGGAAGGTTGCGATCTCGGTGGTCAGCCGCTCCGGGCGCATACGCAGTTCGAACAACGACTGGGCCTGGATCAGGCGGCCGTTGGGCAGTCGTCGAGCCAACTGTTCGGCATCGTGGAACGGGTGGATGCGATCCACGCGATGCCCGATCACCAAGGCGGGAATGTCCATCGCCGCCCGCTGATCGACGGTGGGGGCGATCGGCCCGGCCAGAATCCCGTGGAGGACCGCTGCCGTCTCCACCGGATCGGTGGACAGCGAGTTCATCGTGCTGTCCACCGGACCGATCCCGGTCCGCGGCAGGCGCCGGAAGAGCGCAGCGGTCCGACTGACCACGGGGCGGGCGAAATGGACGGCGAGCAGCATGGGGATGAAGGTGATTGCCGCCGCCGGCAACGCCCACTCGAGCACTGGCATCTCGATCACCATGCCTTGCACCCGCTCAGGGGCGTCGGCGGCCACCAGCAGGCTGACGTTGCCACCCAGGGACACCCCACCGACGACGGCCTTCCCGATCCCGAGGTGGTCGAGGAGGGCCACGACATGGTGGGCATAGGTGTCCATCCGGTGGAACGAGGCCCGGTTGGGCTTGTCCGACAGGCCGTGTCCGGGGAGGTCGAGCAGGATGACCCGGTTGCCGGCGACGGCCAGATCGGCAGCAAGCCGTCGATTCATGTTCGAGTCCATCAGGATCCCGTGCATGAACACGAGGACGCGGGGACCATGGCCATGAATCTCGTAGTAGAGCTGGACGCCGTCCGAGTCGAACATGCCGACCTCGAACGGCGGGGTCGACACCGAAGTCGACGCCGAGCTCGCATCACCGGCCGCCGCCGGTGAGTTGTTGGATGAGCGCTTACCTAGTGGATTGAATGGTGCCCCGTGCGTCGTCATCCGGCCAACGGTAGGCCGCGGGACGGCGATTTGCCAGAACCGGTAGCTCGGATCGGATCCGCCGCTGCCGTTCCGCGTCGAAATCGGCGATGACGATTCCCGGGCTGTCGACGACTCGTTCGGCGATTACCGTTCCCCACGGATCGACGAGCATCGAGTGGCCGTGGCACGCCGGCATGCCCGCGGGGAGGTCCCCGACCTGCCCGGCACCGATGACGAACACCTGGTTCTCTGCTGCCCTGGCCCGCAGCAACAACTCCCAATGGGCGGGGCCGGTGCGGGCGGTGAACGCTGATGGCACTGCGATGGCGGTGGCCCCGTGGAGGGCCATGATGCGGTACATCTCGGGGAAGCGGAGGTCGTAGCAGAGCGACAGGCCGAGCATCGGGACCGGGTGACCGATGAGCGGTGCGAGCGGGTCGAGGGGCGACACGCACAACTCCTCGCCCGGCGCGATGGTGGCTGACTCGTTGAACGCGGCGCCCGGCAGGCTGATGTCGAATAGATGGATCTTTCGGTAGACGGCCACCATCTCCCCGGTCGGGCCGAACAGGCAGCTGGTGTTGAAGAGGCGACCCCCATGGCCGTGGCCGGGCCCCGGGTCCTCCGGGAAGCTGCCGGCCACCAGGTGGACCCCGAGGCGTTGGGCCAGCCCCGACGCCCATGACGCGGTGGGCCCGGACAGCGGTTCGGCGTGCCGGCGCAGGAATGCCGGGCTCCCTGCCACCGAGAAGTACTCGGGGAGCACGACCAACTCCGCACCGCCCCTGGCCGCGTCTTCCACCAGCCCACCGGCCATATCGAGATTGCGGCTGCGATCCGTACCCGCTGTCAACTGGACCGCCGCCACGCGCATGGCACAGGGTACGCCCGTCTTCGGGCACAATGACCATCGGTTGGCCTCCGGTCTCGGCACCGCGCCTGGGCGGTCGGCCAGAACAGGATCGAGTGGTGTGTCCTTCGAAGACTCCGACGTCGTCCGCAGCGCCATCAGGGTGGAGGGCTTCCGTGACGACGAGTTCAACTATCAACTGATTCGTGCCCTCGGAGTCGCCGACTACGGCGGCTCGACGGTGGGCGAATGTCTGGCCGTCGCCGCTGAGATCACCGACGGCAGCCCGCAGAGTTGGGCCCTGGCCTTCGAGCGACTGGCCGGCCGCGTCGAGGACCGGGGGAGAGGGTGTCTGGAGCTGGGCCACCGGGTCAGCGGTCGCGACCACCTCCTCAGGGCGTCTACCTACTACCGAACGGCGGAGTACTACGCCGAGGGGGAGGCAGGGAGATCCCAGACACTCGGAGCTCGCAGCCAGGCCTGCTTCTCGGAGGGGGCGTCGCTTCTGGACCCCCCGGTCGAGCTGATCGAGGTCCCCTTCGACGGAGGTTCACTCCCCGGGTACTTGGTGCGCCCGGCGGCGGCAAGCAGCCAGGGCCGAGCGGGCCGGTTCCCCACCCTGATAGGGATCGGGGGGTTCGACTCCAGCGCCGAGGAGTTGTACTTCCACCTGGCCGCCCCTGGGGGCGAGCGCGGCTGGAATGTGTTCGTCTTCGACGGACCGGGTCAGCCGGGCTGCATGCGCGCCAACCCCACCATGACCTTCCGTCCCGACTACGAGGTACCCGTCAGCGCCGTCCTCGACTTCCTTGTCGCCCGCACCGACGTCGACACCGATCGAATGGCCCTGGCCGGCCAGAGCTTCGGCTCCTATTTCGCCGCCCGAGCAGCGGCATCCGATCGACGGGTGGGGGCGCTGGTGGCCAACCCTCCTGTCGTCGACATGAGCCGATACATGGAGGCGTGGGTGGGGACCGAGGTGTTCCGGATGTCACGCGACGTTCGACCGGAAGACGTCACCGGCGTCCCCGAGGACCTGATGCCCCACCAGATGCAGTGGGGGATCGCGGCCATCTGTCATCGGTTCGGCGTCCCCTCCTTCCACGCCTGGCGAGAGGGCATGCTCGCCTATCGGCTCGGCGAACTGGTGTCGTCGATCAGCTGTCCCGTCCTGGCCATGATGGGGGACCGCGAAGGTGCAGAGCCGCAGGCCCAGTTCGACGCGCTCGTCGCCGGTGTCGGGGGGTCGGTCACCCCGGTGCTGTTCACGGCCGGGGACGGCGCCTCGGCACACTGCCAGTCCGACAACATCCGTCTCTCTGCCCAGGTGACCTTCGACTGGTTGGACGAGCGCTTGGCGTGAGGACGTCGCCGGGTGCGTGATCCCTCAGGTGATCGCAGGCTTGCCGGCGCCGGAGGTCACCCGGGTGGCCAACGCTGTCTCCAGGGCTTGGCGGGCCGGAGTCGATGTGTCCTCACGGACCCCCGACAATGGCGTGAGGGTTGCCCACCCCTCGGCGATGAGGGCGGCATCGGAGTCAGGTTCGAGCTCGGCCCGTTCGGCGGCGTGGTCGGCAGGTCCTCCCTTCCCCCGCAGCGTCAGAGTGATGGATCTCGACGTCGTGTCGATCGGCGTACCGGTCACCGGGGTGGCGGAATGCTCGGGGCGAACCGACCGGATCAGTCCCACGGTGCCCAGCGTCCCGTGACGGAGGCCGCGCAGGGCAGGGAGGGGCCGAGCCGGCACGTTGAGATTGAGGACGGTGGCCGGTGCCGTGGCGGCCATGGTCGGCACGATGCCGACGGCGAGGGTCACCGGCGTCTCCCAGGGGACCGGGTCCTCCCCCAGGCGATGCTGACGGCCAGACCCCGGATGCCGAATTGGGCGCCGGTCAGCGTGGCCCCGACCGTGCCCGAGTGAAGGGCGGACCGCCCCGCATTGATGCCGTGGTTGATTCCCGACACCACCAGGTCGGGGCGGGGACCGAATCCCCCGATGCAAGCCAGGATCACCGCCAATGCCGGCGGTCCGTCGATCCCGTAGGTGGGGACGTTCGCGAGCCCGGGGATCTCCACCTCCTCGAAGGGGATCGACTCGCGCTCGTAGACGGGGCCGACCGCAGCCCCGGCGCCGCTGTGGTCGATGAGCGGCGCCACTACGGTCACGTCGTGGGTGCCGCCGAAAGAGGAGGACAGACCGCGGGCCAGCGCGGCGATGCCCGGGGCGAACACGCCGTCGTCATTGGTCACCAGGATGCGCATCGGGGGCGTTCCCATCGGGAGGCGGTCAGGTCCGCATGGACATGCCCGGGCGGGACGGCGGATCCGTCGGAGCCGGTCCGTCGAGGCCGCGTGGCCCCATCGCCTACCATACCGGTCGGGGTCGGCCTCCTCCGGCGGCGGATCCGTCGGAACCACCCCTTGCCACCATGACCACCCGATCACCTGCCGAAGACCAACGTCCGGCGGAGACCACCAGTGCCACCGGCGATCAGTGGGTGATCGGTCATGGCCACCAACGGGCGGTGATCACCGAGGTCGGGGCCACCCTCCGCTCGTTCACCGTGGAGGACAGGCCGGTCATCGACGGGTTCGGCCCCGGCCAGTGGAGCCAGGGTGGGAGGGGCCAGGTTCTGGCCCCGTGGCCCAATCGCCTGGGGGACGGGCACTACTCGTTCGAGGGAGCCGACGCCCAGGCGCCGATCAACGAGTTGGCGTCCAACAACGCAATTCACGGTCTGGTGCGCTGGATGGCGTGGCGAATGGTAGGCCGTGCCCAGAACCGGGTCAGCTTGGCATTGGATCTGCGGCCGTCGCCCGCCTATCCGTTCGCACTGGGACTGACCGTCGAATACAGGTTGGGTAGGGACGGACTGACGGTCGTGGCCGACGCCGACAACCTTGGACCGACCGACCTGCCATTCGGCCTCGGCTTTCATCCGTACCTCACCGTCGGGACACCCACGGTCGACCAGGTGCGCTTGACGGTTCCCGCTGAGCAGCGGCTGATCACCGACGACCGTGGACTGCCCACCGCGGCCGGTTCTGTCGCCGCCACCGAGTTCGACTTCAGAGTGGGCAGGCTCATCGGTGTCACCCGGTTGGACACCGCCTTCACCGCCCTTCGCAGGGACGCGGACGGCCGCGCCCGAGTCGCACTCGACCACCCCGATGGGCACGGCGGGGTGACGCTGTGGATGGACGAACGATTCGGCTACGTGATGATCTACACCGGCGACACCCTCGAACCAGAGCAACGACGCACGGCGGTGGCCGTGGAACCGATGAGCTGTCCCCCCGATGCCCTGCGGTCGGGTACCGATCTGGCCGTGATTCGCCCCGAGGGGCGATGGACCGGCTCATGGGGGATCACGCCTCGTTGATCCGCCGGGGAAGCTCGACCGAGGACCTGGGGTCGATTCGGACGGGTGGGACGGAGCCGGCAAGCGGGACGGAGCCGACTAGTGGGGCAGACCCGGTACGTGGGACCGTGGTCGAGGAATTTCCGAAAACTCTGTGACGCTGTTACAGAGTTTGGGAAAGTCTCATCGGAGCTGAGCTACGTGACTGCTCCGGCCCACTCCTCCAGCACTACCGCGAACGAACTTGCAGCACAACTGGAAACTGCACAGCGCATGGTGCGCCGGTAGAGGGTGCGCCCCCCGGGATTTGAACCCGGAACCTGCGGATTAAGAGTCCGTTGCTCTGCCGTTGAGCTAGAGGCGCGCGTACTGCAACCTAGTCCGTACGGTGCGAAGGGCTCGCTCGCCTCGCCGGATCGCAAGAGGGTGACCGACGGGTTTCGAACCCGCGACCTCCGGGGCCACATCCCGGCGCTCTCCCAACTGAGCTACGGCCACCAAGGAGCCTCTAGTGTGGCACAGACGGGCGAAGGTCCGGGCGGTGCCACGACCGCTGCGCAGTGGCCCCTGTAGCTCAACTGGATAGAGCAGGTGGTTTCTACCCATCAGGTTCCGGGTTCGACTCCTGGCGGGGGCGCCATTGCGATCTGACGGGCTTGGTAGAGGCCGGGGACCGCTGAGCGCGTACCACCTCCGACCCGCCTGATGTGGTCTTCGGTCGCCACCGGGACTTCCTGTAGCGTCTCGCACCATGTCGACGCCGAGTGCACTGCGGTGAGCGAAGCGTCTTCTGCCGGCACCGCCACCAGAGGAGCGGAGGCCGCGCCGGCTCGGCGACCTCACTCGCACCGGCGGTCGAGCGCGCACCGCGCCCGGGGGACTGGCCACCATGTCCGTATGGGCGGTAGCCACGGTGGCCATCGTCGTGGGGCTGGCGATGCGAGCATGGTTCCTCTTTCACCAGCCTGTCAACGCCGACGAGTCCATCGTCGGGCTCATGGCCAGGCAGATCATGCATGGCCACTTCTCTGCCTTCTACTGGGGCCAGTCGTACGGGGGCGGCGAGCCCTATCTCGTCGCGCTCCTGTTCGCCGTCTTCGGCACCAGCGCCTGGGCTCTCAAGGCTGCGTCCATTCTCTTCGCGCTGGGAGCGGCCCTGCTCACCTGGAGGATCGTCCGTCAGCTGGTCGCCGACCCCGCCCTGGCCGTCCTGGCCGGCGCCGCCGTCTGGGCGTTCCCGAAGTTCTATGTGTACACCTCCACCCTCGAATACGGGTTTCGGGGGTTGACCATGGTCTGCGGGCTCGGGCTCGTGCTCCTGGCACTGAAGATCCAACAAGGCGATCACCGGTTACCGGTGTTCGCCGGTTTGGGCCTGGTCGCCGGCCTCGGTTGGTGGAGCTCACCGGAGATCGTCTACTTCGGGGTCCCGGCCGGTCTGTTGGTGCTCTGGGCGTTGGTCGGGGATCTGGACTTCGACCGGGCACGGCGCTGGTTGAAGTACGCGGTGGTGGCGGGAGCTGCGGCCGTCATCGGATCGCTTCCCTGGCTGTGGGCAAACGCGGATTCGCGGTTGGACTCGTTGCGGCCCGGCGCCTTCGTCGTCCCTCCGGGATCGCCAGGGTACGTCGGTCGACTGAAGATCTTCTTCCAGTACAGCCTTCCGATGGTCCTCAACCTGCGGAACCAGGGGACCGGAGCCTGGCTGTGGGCCAGGTCGACGGCACTCGTTGTCCTGGTGCTGTTGCTCGCGGTGCTGGTGGGGGCGCTCGTCCTGTGTGCGGTGCGGGGAGGACGCAGTCTCATCCTCGCACTCGGGGTCGTGCTCTTTCCATTTCTGGTGGCGCTGTCCCCGGCGACGTGGTTCTGGCAGGACGGACGCTATGACAACTTCTTCGTGCCCATGGTGACCATCGTCGTGGTTGTCGGTTGTGCCGAAGCGTCGAGGCGCCTGGCCGGCTCCTGGCGGTCGGAGCGGAGGGCCGTTTCCCTTGGGCGCCTTCTGGCCAGCGGCCTCTTTGCCTTCCTCATCGCGACCAGCATCGTCAACTTCACCAGCTTCGTGAGTCCCTTGGACTCCTTCTTCACCGGCTGGACCAATCCGAACGGACCGACCCTTCATGCCATCACCACGCTGGAGGACAACGGCGTACAGGACGGCTATGCCGACTACTGGGTCGCCTACCGGCTCGATCTGCTGAGCCTCGGACGACTGCAGCTGACCACAGCAGGAGCCGATCCCGATCGTTGGCAATCCCTCGACGCCCAGGTCAATCACAGCCCGAAGACGTCGTGGCTGTTCGTGCCGGTGACAACGGCCGGCGTCACCCAATTCGCCTCGACGACGGCGATCCAAGGACCAGGGGGACTGACCCAGGCACAGTTTGTGGCTGATCTCGGCCGGTTGGGCATCTCGTACCGCGTCGTCGATACCGGCCTGATCCAAGCGGTGATCCCTGATCGGGTGGTCACCCCGAGTGAGATCGGACTCAAGCGGACCACGTGACCGGCGACACCGGGGCCGGGGCCAGGGCCGAAGGCCGAATTCCATCGAGGAAAGGTCTCGTCTACCATGACCGAATCTCATTGAGCGGATGGCAACGTCGAGGACCCGGCCGGATCGGACCGTGGGCAGGGTGAGGGCCGGCCGGTTTCCGGCCGGTTTGGCAGGCGTGCTGGCCGTGCTCACGGTCGCCGTCATCACCTCGGCGGGGACAGCGTCTGCCTCGTCACCCGCAGGGAGCGCGTCGGCCGGCGGCCACGCCAGGGCGGGAGCGACGCCCGCACCCTTGAACCTGACCGAGACCTGGTCGACCGGATCCCTCCCCGACGCCGGCGGCCCGATTGCCTTCTCGTCGCCCATTCCGGCCGACCTCGATGGTCAGGAGTCGGTGGTGGTAGGGGACCGAACGGGCCTTGTCTACGCCTTCCACCTCGGGAACCCCACGGGCAATCCTCCCGCCCCGACAGCGGTGTCCGGATGGCCGACCACCGACGAGAGCGGGCCCATCGACTCGACACCGTCGATCGACTCGGCCGGGGGTCAGGAATCGGTACTCATCGGATCGGGAAACGACGCCGACCCGACCACCGGCGGTTACCAGGCCTATGGACCGGCTGGGAACCGGCTGTGGTTCACCCCGGCCACCAATCCCGCCCCCGACGTCGGCGTCCAGGCCGGCATCACGGTCGGGGGCCTCCAGTCCGGCGGCAACGACGCGGTGGCCGGATCGCTCGGCCAGGTCACCTATGCCCTCAACGCCCAGACCGGGGCCACGCTGACCGGGTGGCCATTCCTCAACACCGACAGCACCCACTCGACGGCGGCCCTGGCCGACCTCTACGGCACCAACCAGAACGAGGTCATCGTTGGAAGTGACCAGACCGCCGGCCTGGGCGCCGGCCAGAGCTACACCAACGGAGGCCACCTGCGCATACTGAATGCCCAGGGGGACGAGATCTGCCGGGCCGACACCAACCAGGTGGTGGACTCGTCTCCGGCGGTAGGCGGGTTCCTCGCCGGCGGCGCCACCGGGATCGTGGTCGGCACCGGGTCGTTTTACCCGGGGGTGTCCGACACCGACACACTGAAGGCCTACAACACCCTGTGCCAACCGCAGTGGTCCGACACGCTGGACGGCAGCACCTACTCATCCCCGGCCCTCTCCGATGTGCTGGGCAACGGGTCCCTCCAGGTGGTCGAGGGCACCGATCAGGGCACTGGTGGCTCGGGCTCGGTCTGGGTCCTCAACGCCGCCACCGGCCAGACCATCTGGAAGGCGACCAACATCGGTCGGGTCATCGGCTCGGTGGTCACCGCCGATCTGACCGGTCTGGGATACGACGACGTGATCGTCCCCACCGTCAACGGCGCCGTCATCTTCGACGGTCAGACCGGCGTGCAGGTCGCTGATCTGAGCCCGAACCTGGGACTGCAGAACGCACCGCTGGTGACCGCCGACCCGAACGGCACCATCGGCATCACGTTGGCCGGGTACACCGCGTCCAACCAGTCACCGGGAGGCGTGGGCCAGATCGACCACTACGAGATCGCCCAGTCCGACGGTCCCGCCGCCGTCGACGCCGGCTCGTGGCCCATGTTCCACCACGACCCCCAACTGACCGGCAATGCCGGGGGAACAACACCGGTCGGGTCCATACCGGCCTGCTCGGTCCCGGCCGCGGCGTACTCCGGGTACGTCCTCGCCGCCTCGGACGGGGGCGTGTTCACCTTTGGCAACGCTCCATTCTGCGGATCCACCGGTGGCATGCGACTGAACGCGCCGGTCGTCGGCATCGCCCAGGCACCCGCCTCCGGCGGCTACTGGGAGGTGGCCTCCGACGGCGGCATCTTCGCCTTCGGCGGTGCCGGCTTCTACGGCTCGATGGGTGGCCAGCACCTCAACAAACCCATCGTGGGCATGGCCGCCACGCCTGACGGCAGGGGCTACTGGGAGGTGGCCTCCGATGGCGGCATCTTCGCCTTCGGCGATGCCGGCTACTACGGCTCGATGGGTGGCATTCCGCTGACCAAACCGGTGGTGGGGATGACGTCGGATGCCCAGGGCAACGGCTACCGGCTGGTCGCCTCCGACGGCGGCATCTTCTCCTTCGGTAGCGCACCCTTCTTCGGCTCGATGGGCGGCCAGCACCTCAACAAGCCGGTGGTCAGCATGGTCAACGACACCAATTCCGGTGGCTACTGGGAGGTCGCCTCCGACGGGGGCGTCTTCTCCTTCGGCGGCGCACCGTTCTTCGGGTCGACGGGAGCCATCCCGCTCAACGCCCCCATCGTCGGCATGGCCGAGACGTCCAACGGGAGTGGCTACCGGATGGTGGCCAGCGACGGGGGGGTGTTCAGCTTCAGCACCCCATTCCTGGGTTCCATGGGTGGAACCGTGCTCAACGCCCCCATTGTGGGAATGACCGGTTTCTGACCCCTCGGTCGCCCCTCGTGGTCAGGCCTAGACTCCGCTCGTGACCGATGTGCTGGCCGTGGCCAACCAAAAGGGCGGAGTCGCCAAGACGACGACCGTGCACTCCCTTGGCGTGGCCTCGGCAGAGCTCGGCAGACGCACCCTGGTGATCGATCTCGATCCCCAGGCGTGCCTGACCTTCTCGCTGGGATTCGACCCCGACGCCTTGGGACGGTCGCTCCACGACGTGTTCCTCCGCAGGGACGGCGTGGCCGAGGTCACCCTCCCGGTCCCCGGGGTGGCCGGCCTCGATCTGCTGCCCGCTTCCATCGATCTGGCCGGGTCCGAGGTGCACCTCCTCACCCGCACCGGGCGTGAGCACGTGCTCGAACGGGCCATTGAGCCGGTGCTCGATCACTATGACCTGGTGCTCATCGACTGCCCTCCCTCGCTCGGGGTCCTGACCATCAACGGGCTCACTGCCGCCAACGCAGTCCTCATCCCGCTCCAATGCGAGGCCCTCTCCCATCGCGGGGTCGGGCAACTGCTCGAGACCATCGAGGACGTGCGCGCCTTCGCCAACAGCGACCTCGGCGTGCGGGGCATCGTGGCCACCATGTACGACGATAGGACCAAGCACGCCCGGCACATCATCGAGGAGGTCGAGGCCCGATACGGGATCCCCGTCCTGCAGCCCCCGGTACGCAAGTCGATCCGATTCGCCGAGGCCCCGGCGCGGGGGAAGTCGATCCTCCAGCACGCACCGAGCTCGCCGGGTGCGGTTGCCTATCGCCAGCTGGCTCTGGCCATCCTCGAGACGAGCATCGTGGCCGGAACCGTTGGCTAGTGACCGACGCTCCTGACCCGTTGGGGAAACGGGCGCTCTTCTGGATGCCGGTTGACCCGCTGGAGCTCACCGACACGGTGCCCAGTTACACGAGAGGTCGGGCCAACCGGGCAGAACCGATCACCACGGGCTCGCTCCGGCACCACGCCCGGCCAGCCGGAAAGCACGCGCTGTACTCAGAGGCCACGCCGGCCGGCGAATCGTCGGGGGCCACCGCCACCGCCACCGACTCCGAGTCGCTTCCACCCCGGGGGCCCCTCATGGTGTGCTGCTCTTCGTGCGGATCGATGAGCCAGGTGGGAGTGGTCGAGTTCCTGGTCCTGCAGTTCCCGTTCGGCGCCTGGCTCCCGAGGGGACGGTTCGATCGATGGATGACCTGCCCAGCCTGTCGGAGACGGACCTGGACCAGCGTGACGCTGTCGCGCTGATCCAGGGGCTGGAGCCCGACGGTCGATGGGGGAGCCCTGGGTGGCGGTGACACGGTGGGGGTGCCGGTGACAAGGTGGGCGTGGCGGTGACCGTCGGCGCCACCGCCATGGGCCTGGCCCTGGCCGCCGACAGCAACCAGACCGGCGGGGTGTCGGGCTGGCTCCTCCACTTCCACGGGCCCGCCGCCTACGCGTTGGTGGGGTTCCTGGTCTTCGCCGAGGCCTCGTTGATGGTCGGATTCTTCATCCCCGGGGAGACCGCGGTGGTGATCGGAGGTGTGCTGGCCGGCCTGGGCCGCGTCAATCTGCCACTGATGATCGCGGTGGTGGTGATCTGCGCCATCGCCGGGGACTCGGTCGGGTTCGAAGTGGGGAAGCGGTCCGGACCGTGGCTGCTGGAACGTCGCCCACTCAAGGGCAGCGCCGGCGTTCGACGAACCCTGGTCCTGCTCGAGCGCTACGGAGGGCCGGCCGTCTTCTTGGGCCGCTTCGTCGCCTTTGCCCGGGCGATCATCCCCGGGCTGGCGGGCATGAGCGGTCTGCGCTATCGGGTGTTCCTGTTCTACAACGCCATGGGCGCCCTGGTCTGGGGGATCGGCTACACCCTGCTGGGGTACATCGTGGGCGTCTCGTTCGGTGCGGTCCTGGCCAAGGCGGGGTTGTGGTCGTTTGCCGTCGTGGCTGTTGTCGTCATCGCCGTTGTGGTACTGCACCTGATTCGAAAGAATCGGGAGCGCCGGCGATTGGCCGGCCAAGTCGACGAGTTGGATCTCACCTCGGGCATCGACGACCACCCCGCCTCCGAGGGGGGCTCCCTCGGTCCTCAGTGATCGGCCATGAAGAACCGAGCCGGCTCCTTCCCCTCCCGGCGGATCCGATCATGGAGCTCGAGCAGGACACAGTGGGCCAGCGTCTCGCCGTTGGCCTGGCGTTGCATGAAGGACTGGATCTGGTCCCAGGGCCTCGACCAATGGAGCTTCAAGGTGATCTCCCAGGCCGTGGACCCGGGATGCTCGGTGAGCACCTGTTCGATCTCCGACAGTCGATCGGCGTGGTGGGTGATGATTTCCTCCAGCCGGCCCCGCAGGTCGGAGAACCGGTACTCATGACCGGGCAAGACCTCCTCGGCGCCCAGGTTCTGGACCTTCAGCAGCGATTCGAGGAAGTCGCCTAGCGGGTTGGAGAATTGTTGGGCGTGCACCGAGATGTTGGGTGTGATCCGGGGGAGGACGTGGTCACCGGAGATGAGCAGCTTTCGATCCTCGCTGTAGAAGCAGACGTGCCCGGGAGAGTGACCGGGCGTCCAGATGGTCCGAAGCGACCAACCGGGAAGCTCGATGTCCGTTCCGTCCTCGAACAGCACGTCGGGCGGGGCCATGCTCACCATCGATTTCAGGGCCATCGAGGCCAAGGCGAGGTCGGGCAACCTGTCCTCGGGCACGCCCGCGTCGGCCAGGAGGTGGAACATGTTGGCCACCAACTCGTCGGTGTCGCCGTACCGGGACTCGAGCATCACCGCATCCGCTGGATGCAGGCCGATCCATGCGCCGGAGGCCTCGCGGACCCTGCCCGCCAATCCGTAGTGGTCGGGGTGGATGTGGGTGACCATCACCGCCCGGACGTCCGAGATGCTTCCTCCCGCGGTGGAGAGGCCGTCGCTCAGCGCCGTCCACGCCTCCTCGGTGTTCCACCCGGCATCGACAAGGGCCACCCCGCCACCTCGGAGCTCGAGTGCATAGACGAGCACGTAGCGGAGCGGATTGTTCGGGATGGGAACGGGGATCGACCACAGACCTGGTCGCACCTGCTCGACGGGAGGCAGGACATTGCGATCCCACGCCTCTTTTTGCAGGGTACCGGTGACGACGACCACGCAAGGCACGGTACACGGCGGGGATCGCCGGTCAGCTCATGCGAACGTCATGCGAACACCGTGCCTGCACCATGCCAGGGGCGGGCCCACGCAGCGATGCGCGTCGTTGCTGTCATCGCCGCCGCGTCGGGTGAGCACGCTGGCTTCCAAATCCTTGAACTGGCAAGGGTGAGTGCCTACCATGGCGTCCAAGTAGCCCGACCTCGATCGTCAGTCGGCTGGTGCGAGATCCAGGGGGGACGGGGATCATGATTGATTGTCCCGGGTGCCTGCACTCGGCAGTGATTGGTCCAAGGATCCAGTGATCCGGTTCGCCTCACCGAATCAACGACGGGAGCACCATGGTGGTTGAAGGGGTAGGACCACACCTGGAGACCAAGCAGCCTCGGTGGCGCGACCGATGGGCCCAGGTGGTCTCGCTGTGCCCCGATGCCTTCGTCGAAGTGGACACGTGTGGAACGGTCATCGAGTGGAACCCACGGGCGGAAGAGGTGTTCGGATGGCGCCGCGACCAGGTGGTCGGTCGGCCGGTCACCGAAACCCTGTCGCCACCCGAGCTGGGCTTCTCGCCGTTCTCCGAAGGGTCGGGTCTCCCGGGCTCGGACGGGGAACACCGGTGGCTTAGCCTGATGCATCGCACCGGTCACCGTGTCGTAGCCGACGGGGTCGTGTTCGGCATCGGGCGCGGGTCTCGTCGTTCGATCGCCGGATTCCTCCGATCCCGTGCGCTCGGCCTTCACGCCGAACACCCGTGGGAACCCTTCACCGGTTGTGACACCGTCACCGGACTGCCCGATCGGGTCCACTTCAGCCACCAGCTGGCCCGGGCCTCGGGCGAGGCCCGGGGCAAGCCGGGGACGTTGGCGGTGGTGTTGCTCGACATCGACCGGTTCAAGGCCGTCAACAACTCGATGGGTCACGATGCCGGCGACCGGGTGCTCGCCTGGGTCGCCCAGCGACTCCTGCAGGCCGCCGGCGCCGGTGCGACAGTGGCCCACTTCGGGGGTGACGAGTTCCTGGTCATGTTCCAGAACCCGTCCGGTGACGCTCACACCGACGCCGCCGCATTCATCGATCGGTCACGGATGGCGCTGATCGCACCCTTCGACATCGGAGGCATCGAGGTCTTCCTCGACGTATCGGCCGGGGTGGCCGTGAACGCATTCGGCGTCGACGACGCGGCAACACTGCTTACCAATGCCGAGGCGGCCATGTACCAGGCGAAGCGCCGGGGGGGATCGACCGCGGAGACCTTCGGCGAGTCGATGCGCATCGAGCTCCTCGATCGCATGTCCACCGAACATTCGTTGCATCGCGCCCTCGAGCGGAGTGAGCTCATGCTCCACTACCAGCCGGTGGTGGAGATCGCCGGGGTGACCACCGTGGGGGTCGAGGCCCTCATCCGCTGGCACCATCCCGACCAGGGGCTGGTCGCTCCCTACCGGTTCATCCCGGTGGCCGAGGAGAGCGGCTTGATCATCCCGATCGGGGCGTGGGTCCTCGAGCAGGCGTGCAATCAGCTCCGCGACTGGCACCACCGGGATCACACGGGTCCACAGGGCTCAGTGGAGGTGAATCTCTCCGCCCGCCAGATCGACGACGCCCGGATCGTACGCACGGTCGAGGAGATCCTCACTCGTACGGGACTGCCGGCCGAGTACCTCACCCTGGAGATCACCGAGAGCGCGCTGATGGAGGACCCGACCGCCGCCCTCGGCATCCTCGGTGCACTGAAGGAGATCGGCGTGCAGCTGGCCATCGACGATTTCGGGACCGGGTACTCGTCGCTGAGCTACCTGCAACGCTTCCCGCTGGACATATTGAAGATCGACCAGTCGTTCGTCGAGACCTTGGGCAGCGAGAGCGGTGGCGACGAGATCGTCTCGGCGGTCATCGATCTGGCCCACGCCCTCGGGCTGAAGGTGGTGGCCGAAGGGGTGGAGAGCACGTCGCAGTTGCAGATCCTCAGGTCACTGGGCTGTGATCTGGCCCAGGGGTTCCTGTTCTCGAGACCCCTGCCGGCAGAGGACATCGGCTCCGCCTTCGGGTTGCCGATGAGCGCTTGACGACGTGGGGTCCGTGTACCGGGGTACCGGGAGTGCCGGGCCCCACCAGTGCCGGGTCCCACCACCGGGGGATCACGAGTCGGGACGGCGGGATTTGAACCCGCGACCTCCTGCTCCCAAAGCAGGCGCGCTGCCAAGCTGCGCTACGTCCCGGTACACGGTGCTTCTCGACTCCAGCGTGTGGTTACTCGCCCCGGAAGGCTGACGGCAACGCTACCTCAGCGCACCAACGGCCCGAGTGCTCCGGCCGCCCCTGGCGCTCCCGTCGAATCTCGACGGTTGCTCCGGGTGCGGCCTCCCTGAGTCCCGGGGGGTCGGGTGGGGAAGTCGGCGGAGAGCGCCGTTCCCCGGTAGTGGTGCCAACGGATAGCGTCACGCCGATGCCGACCGTCCGCGTAGCCGTCTTCGACCTGGGGAGTAGCTCCTTCCACCTGATGGTTGTCGACGCGTCACACGAGGGCCTTCTGGTCCCGGTGCTGCGCCGGCGGTCCTTTCTCCACCTCGGCACCGAGGTGGCCCGCACCGGGGGAGTGCCGGCCGACCGGGCGGCCTCGGCGGTGCGCACGGTGCGCCGGTTGGCCACCGCGTGCGAGGAGGCGGGAGTCGATGTGGTGGTGGCGTTGGCTACCGCTGCGCTGCGTGACGCCGACAACGGGTCCCGCTTGATCGACCGGCTCGAACAGGTGCTGGGAAGCCCGATCACGCTGCTCACCGGGGAGGAGGAGGCCAGGCTCTGTTTCCTCGGGCAGCGGGCCGGGGTCTGGGTGGGCAAGGAGCCGGTGATGGGACTCGACCTGGGGGGCGGGAGCCTCGAGGCGGGGATCGGCACCATCGACGAGGTCCTCGACGTGGCCAGCGTGGCCCTTGGTACGGCACGGCTCCGAGGCGAGCTGGGCACGGGAGAGCTGCTGACACCCGCCGACCGGGTGGCCATCACCGACGTCACCCTGGCCCGGGCCGAGCCGATACGCGACATGCTGGACGCGGAATCCGCGGGCCGCGAGCAGGGTGATCGCCAGCGGGGGGACCGTGCGTGCCCTGGCCCGGCTGGCCATGGGTCTGCACCGGCCGCTCCAGGCGTCGGCCTCGGCATCGTCGCTGCAGGTCAACCAAGTCGAGATCCCCGCCGGTCAGCTCTTCGAGCTGGCCGACCGTCTGGCCACGCTCGACCTCGACGCACGGCTGGCCCTGCCCGGAGTCCAGACCCGCCGTGCGCCACTCCTGCCCATCGGTGCCGTGGTGCTGTCGACCCTGGTCGAGCGCCTGGGGCTTCAACGACTGGTGGTCAGCGAGTGGGGGCTACGGGAGGGAGCGGTGCTCGGGGCACTCTCCCTCGCCGAGAAGCCCTCCCCCGCCGACGGGTGGAGTGCCGACGCTGCCTCAGCCAGGCGCCGTGCCCGTGAACCAACGATCTCGTGAGATGGGCTCCGCCGGGCGGCCCGGGTGCACCGATGCGGCGCGCTGCTGCCGCCAGGACTGGGTCAGGCCTTCTTGCCGAGGATGCGGTTCATACCCGTGCCGCACGTCGGGCACTTGCCCTTGGCTGACCGCCGACCGTTGGCCATCTCGACCTCTTCGCCCTCGAACTGCCGCTTCTCCCGGCACTTCACGCAATATCCCTCGTACGACGCCATGTCTCCTCCTCCTGGTTCCGGATGGTGGCCATCCGGGTGCTCGTATGGACCGAACGTATCGGTCCGGGTGGGCGGAAGGGGGGATGGGACCGCCAAGTGCTTGCAATAGTTAGCGCCGGGCCGCCGATGGACCGGGGCGGGCGATGGCTCAGCCGGCGCTGTCCCCGAGCGCCATCGGGTCATCGGAGGTGGCGATGTCGGCCATCATGCGCTCGACGTCGTCGGCCGGCAGCGGCGGGCTGAAGAAGTAGCCCTGGGCCGTCGTGCAACCCCGTTGCAGGAGCATCCGGCTCTGGAGCGACGTCTCCACCCCTTCGGCCACACAGGCCAGTCCGAGCCGGTCGGCCATGGAGATGATCGCCGAGACGAGTGCGTTGTTGTCACCGTCGGGACCGAGCACCTGGACGAAGGACTGATCGATCTTGAGGGTGCTGACAGGAAACGATCCGATGCGGCTCAACGAGGAGTTCCCGGTGCCGAAATCGTCGATGGAGAACCGCACGCCCAGCCTCCGGAGCCGGTTGATGTTCTCCTTGGCCGGGCCGAACCGGTCGAGCACCACCCGCTCGGTGATCTCGAGCTCGAGCAGGGAGGGATCGATACCGGTCTCGGTGAGCGTGCGGTCGATGTTGTCGAACAGTTCCGGGTCGGACAGGTCCCGCGAGGCCAGGTTCACGGAGAGGCGCAGCGGCCGAAGACCGTGGTCGAGCCAGGTGCGCAGCTGGCGGCAGGCTTGCTCCAGAACCCACGAATCGAGGGCGACGATGATGGCGCTCCGTTCGGCCAGGGAGATGAACGACGAGGGCTCGAGGACCCCCAGGGCGGGATGGTCCCAGCGGATCAGGGCCTCGACGCCCACCACCTGGGTGGTGCGGAGGTCGATGTAGGGCTGGTAGAGCACGAGGAACTCGTCGCGCTCGAGGGCATGCACGAGGTCGACCTTGAGCGTGTGTTCGTCGATGGCCACCCTCCCCGTGGGGGAGTCGACCATCGAGCCGGAGTACATCTGGAAGGCGTTGCGTCCCAGCGACTTGGCCCGGTACATGGCCTCGTCGGCCCGGCTGAGGAGCTCGTCGTAGGAGTCGCCATGGTCGGGGGCCATGGCGATGCCGATGGAGGCCGACGTCTCCACCTCCTCGCCCAAGACATCGAAGGGCATGCTCATGGCCTCCAGCGAACGCTGCGCCAGCTGGTCGATGGACAGTTGGTCGGACAGTCCGGGTAGCAGGATGGCGAATTCGTCACCCCCGACCCGGGCCACCGTGTCCTGGCGGCGCACGGTGTCCACCAGTCGCTGGCTCACCTGCCTGATCAGGTCGTCGCCGGCGGCATGCCCCAGTGTGTCGTTGACCGTCTTGAAGTGATCGAGATCGACGAAGAACATGCAGACCGGTTCACCGACCCGGCGGGACCTGACCAGTTCCTGTTCCACCCGGTCCTCGAAGAGCCGGCGGTTGGGCAGCCCGGTGAGGGCGTCGTGCCACGCCATGTGCGACACCTTCTCGTGGAGGGCCAGGTTCTGTAACGTCGTGGCGGCCTGATCGGCCACCCCCGACAACCGCTCATGGAGGTCGGCATCGTCGACGGTGGCCGGGGCGCCGTGGTCGAAGTTGGCGGTGATCACGCCGAGCAACTCACCGTTGGCCACCAGCGGCACCACCAGCGCCGCCGCGGTGTGTGACTGGTCCACCAGCCTCCGGAGCACCGGATCCTCGGTCGACTCATCGAGGACGAGCACCTGGCGCCGGCGGACCATCTCCTCGATTGTGGCCGCATCCGGGTCGATGACGAGCTCCTCGCCCGCACCACCGGTGGGCACGTCATGTCCCCCCGACGCGGCCCGCAGGACCAGCTGACCCGTCTCCGGGGCCCAGAGGTAGACCGACGAATGGTCGCAATCGCTCACGGTCGGCACCATGTCCGCCACTACCTGGACCAATTGGGCCGGCGTGGTCACCCGTGAGACCGCGTCGGAAAAGGCGAGGAGGGTCCGGGTGGTGGCGTGGCTCTGCGTGGCGTCGGTCAGGGCTCCGAAGATGTCAAGGGTGGTGGCGGCATACTCGGCGTACAGCCGGAGGGCCCTGGCCTCCGAAGACGGGTGGGGTTCCCCCGGCGGGAGGATCTCGGCCAGGCGCCCGTAGAGGTGTTGGGGGGTGGCGATGTCGACGATGAGGCGCGAGCCACCGTCGTCATCGGGTTGCTCGCGCCACAGCTCGGCTGCCGTCCGCTGCGCCTCCTCCGTGTCGAGTCCACGGAAGTGGAGCTGCAGCGGCTCGTCCGGCCGGACCCTGACCATCAACAGGTAGCGGTCGGCGCTGACCACGGCGTCGGCCCCGGCGGCGATCTGGGAGAGCAGGGACTGAGGGTCGTCACGGAGCAGCTCGGTGGCGGTGGCGACGGCACCTCCGAGCAACACACGCATCCGATCGACCTCGCCCCGCAGGTCGCTGGCCGACCGTTCTGCCGGGTGGGCGGAACCCAACGGGGACCGCCGGGCGTCGGGGTGGTCGCGGGCACCGGGGTCATCGCTGCCATCGGGGTCGTCCCCCGTTCCGATGGCCTCGCCGACGCCGACCGCTCGAGGCAGTGAGGCCCGGTCGGGTGACTCGGGCACCGGGTCCGACCACTCCCGGTCGGCGGGATCCTCCCAAGTGAGAGCGTAGAGGCAGAACCGGCCCCCCCGGGCAGCGCATTCGGTCTCGGTCACCACCGCGGGCCCCAACCCGTAGAGGGCAGGGACCTGGGTCAGCAGGCCCCGCGTCATCTCGCAGAGGTGGGCGTGCCGACTCCGACCGGAGTGCGCGGAGACCTGGATGAGCGCGTGGTCAGAGGCGACCTGGAGCGCCACGGCCTCGGACACCGTCTCGAATTGCCCGATCAGCGGGGAGACGTGCTTGAGCGCCGCCTCCGGTGAGCCGAGCGCCCACAGGCGACGCACGAAGTCGGTGCCGTCGGATCGGTAGAGGAGCTCCTCTCCGACGTGGATCCCGACCAACCCGTCCCCGGTCACCAGGGCGACCGCGTTGAACAGGGCCACCGCCTCGGACGGGGAGGTCCAGTTGCGCAAGTCGGCCAGCGTCGAGAACGGGCGATCGTCGCCGGCCAGTGCCAGCGCCTGGGCCACACCGACGTCACCACTGTGGGCATGCACCCGACCGATCAGGACGGCCACTACCGTGCCCGAGACCCCACCGTCTTCGTAGGCCTCGGAGGTCGTCTGCTCAACCTCGACGGTCATGACTGGTCATCCAACCCCTCGGCACCGGTGCCGCGCACCGACAAGGAATCTCGCTTGCCCCCTATCTTCGACCAACCGGAGGTGTTTCTTTACCGGTCCAACCACCCGAGGGAGGGGCGTCAGCGCGGCCGGGACATCTACACTTGGGCAAATGAGCATCTACGAGCCTTCAATGCACTCCCTCAAGGGTGAGCCGGCGTCCCTCGGGGACTACCGGGGCCAGACCCTCCTGGTGGTCAACGTGGCCTCAAAGTGCGGACTGACACCCCAGTACGAGGGGCTGGAACGCCTGCAGAAGACCTATGGAGACAAGGGGTTCACGGTCATCGGATTCCCCTGCAACCAATTCGGGGAGCAGGAGCCCGGCTCCCCCGAGGAGATCGCCACCTTCTGCTCGGCCACCTATGGGGTCACCTTCCCCATGTTCGAGAAGGTCGAAGTCAACGGGGCCGGTCGCCACCCGGTCTATGACGAGCTGGTAGCCGTTCCCGACGGCGACGGCGAGGCAGGGGACATCCAGTGGAACTTCGAGAAGTTCCTGGTGTCTCCCACCGGGGAGATCGTCCGGCGCTTCCGGCCGATGGTGGATCCTGAGGCACCCGAGGTGATCGACGCCATCGAGGCCACCCTGCCGGGCTGACCGTCGCCCCTGCCTCCGGGTGGTGGCCCGGTCGACCGACAGGCGGACGTGTCCGGAGAGGGGGAGTGGATGTCAGGTCCGGCGGCAAACAAGGAGCCCGTCATCGATCGCCTGACCCAGGTCTGGGTCTCGTTGGTCAGCGGGTGCGACCGGGTCTCCGAGGCCCAGTGGGCCATGGCCACCGACTGTCCGGGCTGGACGGTGAAGGATCAGCTGTCCCATCTGATCGGCGTCGAGCGGCTGCTGCTCGGTGATCCGCCTCCTCCGCCGCTCTCCGAGTTCCCCGACCATGTCACCAATGCGTTCGGTGAAATGAACGAAGCCTGGGTGGCGGCCAGGCGCTCCGTGGCCGGCTTCGAGGTGCTGTCCGAGTTGGTCGAGGTCACCAACCGCCGCATGGAGCAGTTGCGGACGATGCCCACCGAGCGGTTCGACCAGGTGGGCTGGAGCCCGGTCGGCGAGGTGCCCTACCGCGAATTCATGGAGACTCGGGTCCTCGATACCTGGGCCCACGAGCAGGACATTCGGCGAGCGCTGGGCCGGCCCGGTGGTCGCAACGGCGTGGGCGAGGCCACCGTTCTCGACCGCTGTGAGCGGGCCATGCCCTACGTGGTCGGGAAGCGGGTCGCACCACCGGACGGCACCTCGGTACTGTTCGCAGTGACCGGCGTCATGGGCAGACAGGTCCATCTCGAGATGCACAACGGACGCGCCGTGCCCACGCCGGTTCCGCCGGACACGGAGCCCTCGGTGTCGCTGAGCATGGACCAAGAGTCCTTCTGGCTGCTCGGGCTGGGCCGGGTGCACTCCTCGCGAGTGATGGCCACCGGCCAGGTGACCATCGAGGGCGACGTGGCCATCGGCCACCGGGTGCTCGAGTCCATGGCCTTCATGATCTGACCGCCGCCGCTCGGGGCCCCGGCGGCCGGATCCACCGCCGGCCCGGCGGGAAGCCGGTGGTCCGGGTGCCGGTACACTGACCTATTCGTATGCGCGCAACAGCTGAGCCCGAGGAGGGCAACAGGGTCCGGCTCTCCGTCGAGATCGACGAAGCGGAGATGGACGAGGCACTCGACGGGGTGGTCCGGAGGTTGGCGCGGGACGTGCGAGTGCCCGGTTTCCGTCCCGGCAAGGTGCCCCGCCGGGTCATCGAGGCCCGTATGGGTGGCGCTGTCGCGCTCCGGGGTGAGGCGCTCCGCGAGACGCTGCCCGAGTTCTACGCCCGGGCAGTCAGCGACACCGAGGTCGATCCGATCGACCAGCCGGACATCGACATCACCTCCGGTGACGAATCGGGCGCAGTCTCCTTCGACGCGGTGGTGATGGTCCGACCGGTGGTGTCCATTGCCGGATACCAGGGCCTGGTGGTGGCCCTGCCCACCCTGGAGGTCGGCGACGAGGAGATCGACTCGCATCTGGACCGCTTGCGGGCCACTTCGGGTGAGTTGGCGGAGGTGGGCCGACCTGCGCAGGACGGCGACCAGGTCACCATCGACATCCACGGCACCCGCACCGACAGCCTGGCCCCGGGCGACGACCCCGGGCTCGACGCCGAGGATCTCCTCTACCAGGTGGGAAGCGGGAGCGTGGTCCCCGAGCTCGATGACCAACTGCGAGGGGCGAAGACCGGGGACATCCTCTCCTTCGTTCCCGTCCTCCCCGGCACCGATCAGGCCGTCTCGTTCCGGGTGCTGGTGAAGAGCGTCAAGGAGCTGGTTCTGCCCGAGGTGACCGACGAATGGGCAGCAGAGGAGTCGGAGTTCGAGACGGTCGAGGAACTGCGGGCGGATATCGCCGAACGGCTTCGTCAGCGGCACGTGGTCCAGGCCCAGATGGCGCTCCAGCAGAAGACGGCCGAGGCATTGGCCGAGTTGGTGACCGAAGAGATCCCCGAGCAACTGGTGAACGAGGAGCTACGCGAGAGGATCCATGATCTCAACCATCGTCTGGACAGCCAGGGGATGAGCCTCGGCCAGTTCCTCGGTGCCACCGGCCGTGACGAACAGGAGTTCCTCGATGAACTGCGCTCCGGTTCGCTGCAAAGCGTAAAGGTCGACCTCGCCTTGAGGGCCCTGGTCGACGAGGAGGACGTCGAGGTCAGCGACGAGGAGCTCGACGAGGAGATGGCGGCCATGGGCGAACGGCTGGAAATGGACGTCGACGAGGTACGCGGGCAGTTGGAACGGGCCGGGCGCCTCTCGGCGGTACGCTCGGATCGACGCAAGGCCAAGGCGATGCGTTGGTTGGTCGACAATGTCGAGTTGGTCGATGAGGAAGGGAAGCCCGTGTCGCGGGACGACCTGTTGGTGAACCAGGGCGAGGAGGACTCGAAGTGAGTTTCACGGAGGGAACCAGGGAGATGGACGCACAGGCCTACAGCGTGCCGTGGGTGGTCGAATCCACCAGCCGGGGGGAGCGGAACTACGACCTGTACTCGCGGCTGTTGCGCGAGCGGATCATCTTCCTCGGGACACCGATCAACGACACGGTCGCCAACCTGGTCTGCGCGCAACTCCTCTTCCTCGAGTCGGAGGAGGCGGACAAGGACATCCACCTCTACATCAACTCGCCGGGCGGGGACATCACCGCGCTGTTCGCCATCTACGACACCATGCAGTTCATCGAGGCTGATCTGTCGACGTTCTGCTTCGGCCAGGCCGCGTCTGCCGCCGCCGTGCTGTTGGGTGCGGGAACCAAGGGAAAGCGATTCGCGCTTCCCCATGCTCGGATCCTCTTGCATCAGCCGTTCGGTGGCGTGGAGGGCCAAGCCAGTGACATCGAGCTCCAGGCCAAGGAGATCCTGCGCATGCGCGATCTCCTCAACGGCATGCTGGCCCACGACACCGGTCAGACCATCGAGCGGGTCTCCAAGGACACCGACCGTGACTTCATCATGACGGCCGAGGAGGCAGTCACCTACGGCCTGATCGATGAGGTGATCACGGCCAGGGATGCCATGGCCATCGAGGCGGTCGGGGCTGCTTGACCCGATGTTCGACGAATGGAGCCAGTCAGAGCCGACTCAGCCGCTAGGGTTGAGTCCCGGCCGCACGTACCGGCCGGCTCGGAATGAGCAGCACGCACGGATGAGCAACAGGGACCGCTGACAGAAGGACACGAGGAACCGACGTGGCGAAGTTCGGAGACGGTGGCGATCTGGTCAAGTGCAGCTTCTGCGGTAAGTCGCAGAAGCAGGTGAAGAAGTTGATCGCCGGGCCGGGTGTGTACATCTGCGATGAGTGCATCGAACTGTGCAACGACATCATCGCCGAGGAGCTGGCGGACACCACCGAGCTCTCGTTCGACGAGTTGCCGAAACCCAAGGAGATCTACGAGTTCCTGAACGACTACGTGATCGGTCAGGAGTATGCGAAGAAGATCCTTTCGGTTGCCGTCTACAACCACTACAAGCGGGTGCAGGCGGGAAGCAACGGCACCCACGACAATGACGTCGAGTTGACCAAGTCGAACATCTTGCTGTTGGGCCCGACCGGTTGCGGCAAGACACTCCTGGCCCAGACGCTGGCCCGAATGCTCAACGTTCCGTTCGCCATTGCCGACGCCACCGCCCTGACCGAGGCCGGGTATGTGGGCGAGGACGTCGAGAACATCTTGTTGAAGCTCATTCAGGCCGCCGACTACGACGTGAAGCGTGCGGAGACCGGAATCATCTACATCGACGAGATCGACAAGATCGCCCGGAAATCGGAGAATCCCTCCATCACCCGTGATGTCTCCGGGGAGGGCGTGCAGCAGGCTCTGCTGAAGATCCTCGAGGGCACGACGGCCTCGGTGCCGCCCCAGGGTGGTCGCAAGCATCCCCATCAGGAATTCATCCAGATCGACACCACCAACATCCTGTTCATCTGCGGTGGGGCGTTCGCCGGCGTCGACACCATCATCGGCAACCGGATCGGCCGCAAGGGAATGGGATTCCGGGCCGAGGTTCGCAAGGCATCCGAGCGGGACGACTCCGAATTGCTGCGCCACGTTCTTCCCGAGGACTTGATGAAGTTCGGCTTGATCCCCGAGTTCATCGGCAGGCTCCCGGTGGTGGGTGCGGTCTCCCACCTCTACAAGGAAGCATTGATCCGGATTCTGGTCGAGCCGAAGAACGCGCTGACCCGGCAGTACAAGCGGGTGTTCGAGCTCGACCACGTCGAGCTGGAACTGACCGATGACGCGCTCGAGGCGGTTGCCGAGCAGGCCCTGTTGCGGGGCACCGGCGCCAGGGGCCTGCGGGCCATCCTCGAAGAGGTGCTCCTCGAGGTGATGTACGACCTACCGAGCCGTACCGACATCTCCAAGTGTGTCGTGGACCGGGCCGTGGTGCTCGACAAGGTCCACCCGACCCTCGTGCCGTTGAACAGCCCACCGGCCCGATCGACCCGGAGTCGCCGGGCTGCCTCCTAGGGACTGACCAGCCGGCGGCACGCCGCACCGGCCACCTCGGTGCCCACCGGGCTTCGCCTGGCTCCCTCGTCCTCGTCGTCCCCATGGTGACCTTCGACGATCTCACTGCCGCGCTGGCCTGGCTCGACTCGCACATCGACTTCGAGTCGACGATGCCGACGAGGCGCTCACGTCCCAC
The DNA here is from genome assembly GCA_963774885.1 of uncultured Acidimicrobiaceae bacterium. Lineage (GTDB taxonomy): Bacteria > Actinomycetota > Acidimicrobiia > Acidimicrobiales > RAAP-2 > Bog-756. The sequence continues at coordinate 937,588 of CAVZGQ010000001.1, read as the reverse complement.
CCTGGATCGAATGCGCGCCCTGGCCGGGCTGCTCGGCGACCCGCAGAATGCCTATCCGTCCGTGCACATCACCGGAACCAACGGCAAGGGATCCACGGCGGCCATGGCCACCGCCCTGCTCCGTGCCCACGGCCTGTCCGTCGGCACCTACACCAGCCCCAATCTGCTCCGGGTCAACGAGCGGATCGCCCGCAACGGCGAGCCCATCGACGACGCCGCCCTCGTCGATGTCCTCGAGTCGCTGGCCAGGTTGGAGGCGTTGATGGAGGATCCGCCGACCCGGTTCGAGCTCCTCACTGCGGCCGCCCTGGCCTGGTTCGCCGACGAGGCGGTCGACGTGGCGGTGGTCGAGGTGGGCCTGGGTGGCCGGTGGGACTGCACCAACGTGGTCGACGGGGACGTGACCGTGCTCACCAACATCAGCTTCGACCACACCGAGGTGCTCGGTCCCACCCTGGAGGACATCGCCCGGGACAAGTCGGGCATCTTCAAATCGGGGAGCCGGGTGGTGATCGGGGAGACCGACCCCACCCTGGTCGCCCTCCTTTCGCAGGCGGCGGTGGACGCCGGGGCCTCCGAGGTATGGGCCCGGGGCCCGGACTTCGCCTGCACCGCCAACCGACTGGCGGTCGGGGGCCGGCTGATCGACGTCCGTACCCCTGGCGGCGCCTACGGCGAGCTGCTGGTGCCCCTGCACGGTGCCCACCAGGGGGACAACGCGTCCTGCGCCCTGGCCGCGGTGGAGGCGTTCTTCGGTGTCCCGCTGGACGCCGGCGTTGTCGAGGAGGCCTTCGCCGGCGTGCGGGTCCCGGGACGGCTCGAGGTGATCGGGCGGCACCCGCTTGTCATCGTGGACGGGGCTCACAACGTCGCCGGGATGATCGCGCTGGCCCGCTCGCTGGTGGAGGAGTTCGCCGTGGACGGCGAGGCGCAGGCCGTGGTCGGGATGCTGTCCGGTCGCGATCCGGCCTCCATGCTCGGGGCGCTGTCGTCCGCCGGGATCCAGTCGATCGTGGCCTGTGCCCCCGACTCCCCCCGGGCACTCTCCGCCGACGTGGTGGCCGACGCCGCCGTCGGGCTGGGGATGGAGGCGACCACGGCCGGGTCACCCGCCGAGGCGGTGACGCTGGCGCGAGGCCGGGCCGGGCCCGATGACCGGATCGTGGTGTGCGGATCCCTCTACGTGGTTGCCGACGCCCGCCGTCTGATGGTCCGCGACCCGTCGTGATGGGTGCGACGAGGTCTGACAGGTGGGGGAACGTCGGCTAGCCTGCCTCGCTCGTGGAACGCACTCTGGTCATCTGCAAGCCTGACGCCGTCGAACGGGGGTTGGTGGGCGAGATCGTCGGCCGGCTCGAGCGAAAGGGCCTGCGCCTGGTCGCCGCCGAGCTCCGGCAGGTCACTGCGGAAGTGGCGACCGACCACTACGCCGAGCACGCCGACGAGCCCTTCTTCGACACCTTGGTCGCCTTCATCACCCGGTCTCCGGTCCTGGTGATGGTGGTGGAGGGACCCGAGGGCACCCACCGGGTGGTCCGGACCCTGATCGGTGCCACCAACCCGGCCGAGGCCGCCCCCGGCACCATCCGGGGCGATCTGGCCCTCGTCATGAGCGAGAACCTGGTCCACGGCTCGGATTCGCCGGAGTCGGCCAAGCGGGAGATCGAGATCTTCTTCCCCGGGCTGAACTGAGCCCCGGGCCGAACCGAGCCCCCAGGGGGCCTGCGGGCCGGGTACTAACCGGGGCCCGGGCAGGCGTGAGAGCCGGCGAGGCGCCTCGGCCCTGACCCGGAGGCGGCCATTCCACCAGGGCGACCTTGTTTCCCCCCGCTGATTCCCGTAGCCTGAGAGCACGATGCCGCTCGCAGTGATGCACGAGTGCAGCGGAGCCCAGGTGCGGTCGCACGCAACCGCAGATTCCCGAACGATCATTGACGGAGGAGTGCATCCCTGATGCGCGACAACAGTTTCTCGCTTCTTGGCCGTGACATGGCCGTGGACCTCGGTACCGCCAACACGCTGGTGTACGTGCGGGGCCGGGGAATCGTGCTGAACGAGCCCTCGGTGGTGGCGGTCAACGTGAAGGACGGGCGACCCCTGGCGGTGGGTGCCGAAGCCAAGCGGATGATCGGCCGTACGCCCAGCCACATCCAGGCCATCCGGCCGCTCAAGGACGGGGTCATCGCCGACTTCGAGATCTGCGAGAAGATGCTCCGCTACTTCATCCATCGGGTGCACCAGCGTCGCTTCGCCAAGCCGCGCATGGTGATCTGCGTCCCGTCGGGAATCACCGGTGTCGAGCAGCGGGCGGTGATGGAGGCCGCGGAGTATGCCGGGGCCCGCAAGGCCTACATCATCGAGGAGCCGATGGCCGCGGCCATCGGCGCCGGATTGCCGGTGCACGAGCCGACCGGCAACATGGTCGTCGACATCGGTGGGGGAACCACCGAGGTGGCGGTCATCTCGCTCGGTGGCATCGTCACCAGTCAGTCGATCCGCATCGGCGGTGACGAACTGGACGAGGCAATCGTGTCCTTCGTGAAGAAGGAGTACAGCCTCGCCCTGGGCGAGCGCACGGCGGAGGAGATCAAGATCGCCCTCGGATCGGCCTACGAGCTCGAAGAGGAGCTCCATGCAGAGATCCGCGGACGCGACCTGGTCACCGGGCTGCCGAAGACCGTGGTCATCTCGACCCAGGAGATCCGCAAGGCCATCGACGAGCCGGTCTCGGCCATTGTCGACGCGGTCAAGGTGACCCTCGATCGGACGCCCCCGGAGTTGGCTGCCGACATCATGGAGCAAGGGATCGTCCTGACCGGTGGTGGGGCCTTGCTCCACGGCCTCGACAGCCGCCTCACCCAGGAGACGGGCATGCCCATCGTGGTGGCCCGTGACCCGCTGAACTGCGTAGCCATCGGTAGCGGCCAGTGCCTCGAGGAGTTCGAGGCCCTCAAGCAAGTCCTCATCACCTCGTCGGCTCGCTGAACGTCCGGAGGAGTCGTCTCCTGTGGCGCCGCCGCGGCGGTCCCGCCGCCCTCGTACCACGCTGCTCATCTTGGTGCTGGCTTCGGTGACCATCATCACCCTCGACGCCCGCGGCGGCTTCCATCGCATCACCTCCGGGGTGAAGTCGGTGGCCGCCGATGCATTCGCCCCGGTACGCGCCGGCATCGACGACGTGATCGAGCCCATCGGGAGCTTTCTGGCCGGATCGGTCCACTACGGCGCCGTGCGCCAGCAGAACCAGAAGCTCCAGGCGGAGATCGACCAGCTCAAGCAGGCGCAGAACGCCCAACAGGACACCGAGCAGCGCCTGTCCCAGCTCAGCGAGTTGTTGAATCTTCCCTTCATCGGCAACCTCCAGACCGTTCCCGCCGAGGTCACCAACTACGGGACCAGCAACTTCGCCTCGACCATCGACATCAGCGTCGGTCGTCACCAAGGAGTGCAGCTGGGCATGCCGGTGGTAGGCGCCGGGGGGCTGGTCGGCCAGATCGTCCAGGCCAACCACAACACGGCCACCGTGCGCCTGATCACCGACGGCCAGTCCGCCGTCGGTGTGGTCTACGGATCTGCCGGCTCGCTGGCGGTGCTCAACGGCCAGGGCTCGGGCAAGGCCCTCTCCGGTGACCTGGTGCCGACCAATACCCCGCTGACCAATGGTGAGGTATTCACCACCAGCGGACTCCAGGGAGCGGTCTTCCCCGGGGGGATCCCGGTGGCCAAGGTGGTCTCGTCCAAGACGGGCAGCACGGCGTCCCAGGAGTCGGTGGCCCTGGAGCCGCTGGCCGACCTGAGCCGCCTCCGGTACGTGTCGGTCGTGCTGTGGGGCCCGAGCTCGTGACGGGCTCCCGATGACCATCCAAGACGCGACCCGGGTCAGCCTGGTGGTGCTCGGCTTCGTCACCGTTCAGCAGACCCTGATGCTCGACATCCGGGTGGGCGGCGTCCACCCGGATGTGATGGTCCTGTTGCCCATCGTGGCCGGGATCGTCGGCGGGCCGGCCCGGGGTGCCTCCATGGGGTTTGGCTCGGGCCTGGTCGCCGACCTGTTCCTCCCCACGCCGTTCGGGCTGTCCGCGCTGGTGGGGAGCATGATCGGGTTCGGTGTGGGAGTCACAACGCTCGCCCTCGACCGCAGCACGATCTGGCTGCCGCCGGTGGCAGCCCTGGGTGGCAGTGCCCTCTACGAGCTGATCTACCCGGCGCTCGGTTCGGTGCTCGGTCAGCCCCAGATGCTCCATGCGGATCTCCTGCGCATCGTGGTGGTGGTCTCGGTCACCAACGCCATCCTGGCCGTCCCCGCCCTCCGGCTGGTGACCTGGGCCCTTCCGGCGGCGTCGACCGAGGGGGTCCCGACCTCCTCCCTCTCCTCGGGGGCGTACCGGTGAGCACCTGGGCCTGCCGCGTGCCCCCGCCGGGGCGGAGTTGGGATACTGGGTGGCCGTGAGCCGATCCCTTCGCCATCCGTTCAAGGGCCCGCGCCACTATCTCCGCCCCGAAAAGGAGCGCGGGCCCGCGTCGTCACAAGACCAGGCAGCCGAAGATGCGCCAGAGTCGGTTCTCGGTGGAGGCGATGATGGACGCCCCCGACACCACCGCCTCGCGGCCCTGGCTCCGACTGCGGGTCACCGGTCTCATCGTGGCCGGGCTCTTTGCCCTGCTGGGCCTGCGGCTGTGGACCCTGCAGGTACTCCAGGCGCCGGCCGCGGCGCAGGCGGTGGCCGCCGACCAGATCCGCGCCGTGCCGGTGGACCCGACACGGGGTCTCATCCTGGATCGCTACGGCAACCCGCTGGTCAACAACGTCGTCACCGAGCAGATCACCCTGTCGCGACTGACCGCCCAACAGGACCCCGCGGTGGTGGGACGGTTGGCCGCCCTGATCGGCCAGACCACCGCCCAGGTGGACGCCACCATCGCCGACAAGCGGTTCAGCCTCTACAAGCCGGTGCCGGTGCTGTCGGCGGCCCCGCTCGCAGACATCCTCTACATCAAAGAGCACCAGGACGAGTTCCCCGGGGTGTCATCGGTGGCCACCACCGAGCGGCACTACCCGCAACTGGAAATGCCCGGCCCCGCCGCCGCCGGGTACCCGGCGGCCCAGGTGCTCGGCTACGTGGGGACCATCAACAGCACCGAGTTGGCGTCCAGGACATCGCAGGGGTACCAGGCCGGGGACGCCTTCGGGCAATCCGGGCTCGAGTACCAGTACGAGTCCGAGCTGCGGGGCATCCCCGGGCAGCAGCAGTTGGAGGTGAACCCCGAGGGGCAGGTGGTGGGAACCCTCAAGACGACCCCGTCCACGCCGGGCGACAACGTGGTGACCAACATCGACACCGGGCTCCAGCAGGTGGCCGACAACGCCTTGGCCACCCAGATCCTGAGTCTCCGCAAGACCATCGACCCCCAGTGCAACAACAACTCGGGCTGCTACCCGGCGGCCACCGGCGGCGCGGTCATCGTGATGAGCCCCCAGACCGGCGCCGTCTACGCCATGTCGTCCTACCCCACCTACAACCCGTCGGAGTGGGTGGGAGGGATCTCCACCGCCGACTATGCCACCCTGTCCGACCCGGCCAACAACGAGCCCCTGATCAACCGGGCCATCGACGGGCTGTACACCCCCGGCTCCACCTTCAAGCTCAGCACGGCCACCGCCGCCCTCGACCTGGGCCTGATCTCCCCGACCACCCCCTATGACGACAAGGGCGTCTTCATGGTGCCCGGGTGCCAGTACAACAGCACCTCGTGCACCCTCCACAACGCGCCCGGCGATGGCGCCCTCGGCGAGATCAATGTCTCCACCGCCCTCACCGTGTCGGACGACGACTTCTTCTACAACCTCGGCGCCGAGTTCTACGACGACCGCTCCAACCCGGCCTTCGGGGACACCCCGATACAGAACCAGGCCGCCCAGTACAGCCTGGGTGAGCTGACCGGCATCGACCTCCCCGGCGAGTCCAACCAGGCCCGGGTGGACAGCCAGGCCGAGCGGCAGAAGCTGCACGCCGAGAGCCCCACCGGGTTCCCCAACACCACCTGGTTCACCGGCGACAACGTGGAGATGGCCTTCGGCCAGGGGGCCACGGTGATCACCCCCATCGAGCAGGCGGTGGCCTATTCGACCTTCGCCAACGGTGGCACCCGTTACGCCCCTCAGGTGGCCGCGGCCATCGTGTCGCCGACCGGCAAGGTGGTCAAACGGTTCACCCCCCAGGTCACCGGGCACGTGAACCTGCCCCCCGCCACCTATCAAGCCCTGATGAGCGGGTTCAGCGGTGTGGTCAACAGTCCCAAGGGGACGGCCTACGGGGCCATGCAGGGGCTCGACTTCCCCGGCGGGCTGGCCGGCAAGACCGGGACCGCCGACAGCGAGATCGGCAAGGAGCCCACCGCCTGGTTCGTCGGGTTCGGGCCGACCGTCGATCCGCAGTACGTGGTGGTGTGCGTGATCGACCAGGCCGGCTACGGCGCCACCGCGTCGGCCCCGGTGGTCCGGTCGATCTTCAGTTACCTGGCTGCCCACCCGGTCACCCCGCCGGGTATTCCCCCAGTTCAGACCAATGTCCAGTCGATGATTCCGGTGCCCGTCCCCGTCCCCTCGACCACCACCCCCACCACGGTCCCATCGGGCACCCAGTCCACGACGACCTCCACCACCGGCTCGAACGCCGGGTGAGGGCGGTGGCAGGGAGGGGCGATGAGGTCGGAGGGTCTACCCGCCGCCGAACCGCCCTAGCATGGCGGGGGAGATGGAGTCCCTCTGGCCGCGTGTCGAATCCCTGTTGTCCGAGGTCACCAAACCGGCTCGTTACATAGGCGGGGAGCTCGGGGCCCAGGTCACCGAGCACGATCCGGCTGCGGTGTCGTGGCTGCTGACCTACCCGGACACCTACGAGATCGGTCTTCCCAATCAAGGGTTGCAGATCCTCTATGAGATCCTCAACGAGCGCAGCGACGCCGTCGCCGAGCGGACGTACGCCCCGTGGGTGGACATGGAGGCGGCCATGCGGGCGTCCGGGGTGCCCTTGTTCTCGCTGGAGAACCACCTGCCCGCGGCCGGCTTCGACGTGGTGGCCTTCAACCTCTCGGCGGAGCTGGTCTATACCAACGTCCTCAACCTCATCGACCTGGCCGGGCTGCCGGTACACGCTGCGGCCCGGACCGCCGACCATCCTCTGGTGGTGGCCGGCGGCCACTGCGCCTTCAACCCCGAGCCCCTGGCCGACTTCGTCGACTGCTTCGTGCTCGGGGACGGCGAGGAGGCAGTGGGTGAGGTCAACGAGGTCATCGCGTCGTGGAAGGCGGCCCGTGCCGGTGGTGGGGCCGGGGAGGGCCCGATCGGGAAGACCGGGAAGGAAGGACTGCTGCGTGCCCTGGCCGGGGTGCCCGGTGTCTACGTCCCCGCCTGTTACGAGGCGCGCTTCGACCCCGAGCCCGGTCCGCGTCCCGGCGGTGGAGCCTCCTCCCCGGGCCTCCCCCGCCTGGTGGAGATCGTCCCCCGGTTCCCCGAGGCCCCTCCCCGGGTGGAGAAGCGGACCATCGCCGACCTCGGCCAATGGGCCTACCCCAAACAGCAGCTGGTCCCCCTCATCGAGGTGGTGCACGATCGGCTCAACGTCGAGCTGTTCCGGGGCTGTACCCGGGGGTGCCGGTTCTGCCAGGCGGGGATGATCACCCGACCGGTACGGGAGCGGCCGGCGGACCAGGTCCGGACCATGGTGATGGACGGCCTGGCCCGCACCGGGTACGACGAGGTGGCCCTGACCTCGCTGTCCAGTGCCGACTACTCGGGGATTGAAGGCACAGTCACCGATATCATCGACGATCCGTCCTGCTCGGGACAGGTGTCGGTCAGCCTCCCCAGTCTCCGGGTGGACGCCTTCACCGTCGGGACCGCGGCCCAGATCCAACGGGTGCGGCGGACCGGGCTCACCTTCGCTCCCGAAGGGGGGACCTGGCGGATGCGTCAGGTGATCAACAAGCTGATCCGCGAGGAGGACCTCTACGCCGCCGTCGACGCCGCCTTCAGCCAGGGATGGAAGCGGGTCAAGCTCTACTTCCTGATCGGGCTGCCCACCGAGACCGATGAGGACACCGTGGGTATCGTCGAGCTGGCCAAACAGTGCGTGGCCATCGGCCGTCGCTACCACCGGGCGGCGTCGGTCACCGCCTCGGTCGGGGGCTTCGTGCCCAAGGTCCAGACCCCGTTCCAGTGGTTCGGCCAGAACACCATCGAGGAGCTGACCCGCAAGGTCCACCTGCTGCGGGATGCGGCCCGCGGGGTACGCGGGCTGACCATCCGCTGGCACGACCCCAAGGCCACCGCCGTCGAAGGCATCGTGAGCAGGGGCGATCGTCGGATGGGCCCGGTGATCGAGCAGGTCTGGCGCCGGGGAGGCACCTTCCAGGAGTGGTCCGAGTACTTCGACCTCGAGCGGTGGACCGACGCTCTGGGCGATCACGGGATGTCGCTGGAGGACACCGTCTACCGCCACCGCACCGAGCACGAGCCCCTGCCCTGGGACCACCTCTCGGCCGGCCTCCATCGTGACTTCCTGTGGCAGGACTGGGTCGATGCCCTGACCAACCACGGCCTGGAGGACTGCCGGTGGACACCCTGCTACGACTGTGGGGCCTGTACCGGCTACGGCATCGAACATGTGGTCGCCTCCGCCGTGCCGCCGGCCGGCGGGAGCCAGGGTACGGGGCAGGATCTCTCGGTCGGGGGCCAGGTACCGGTACGATTTCTGACGACGGCGCCGTCCGGCGCCGGATCGAAGGACGATGCCGCCGTGCCGGTCGGAGAGGGGAGAGGCTGAGATGCGCATTCGCTTCCGCTTCACCAAGCTCGGCCGAATCCGGTTCACCAGCCAGCGCGACGTGGCCCGGATGTGGGAGCGGGCATTGCGTCGGGCGGGGCTCCCCCTGGCCTACACCCAGGGGTTCTCCCCCCGGCCCCAGCTCAGCTTCGGGCTGGCCCTGCCCACCGGGTGTGAGTCGCTGGCCGAGTATCTCGATCTGGCGCTCGACGAGGGCCGGCCCGAGACGGCCGCCGTCGAGCTGTCCGAACTGCCCGGGGTACTGACCGACCTGCTACCGGTCGGCCTGGACGTGGAGGAGGCGGCGCCCACCGACCGCGGGGCGGGTTCCCTGCAACAGCTGGTGACATCGTGTTCGTGGACGATGCGCTTTTCGGGGGTGACCAGCACCGAGCTCGAGCATCGGGTGGCGTCACTGCTGGCCGCCGACGTCGTCCCCATCGTGAGGGAGCGCAAGGGCAGGGAGGAGCATGACGACCTCCGGCCCTCGGTGCTGAGCCTGGTGGTCTCGGCCACGGGCGGGGACGCCCCCGATCAGGTCGATGCCGCCGGCACCCCCACCGTCGGCCTGGTGGCAGAGCTGGCCACCCAACCCCGTGGGGTACGCCCCATCGAGTTGGTGCGGGGCCTCATCGCCGTGCCCGCGGGGACCGGCGACAGGACCGTTGGAAACCCGGTGCTCGACCGGGCTTGTAGGACCCAACAGTGGATCGAGCGCGACGGCATCCGCGAGGAACCCCTCGGACGTCGAGTGGACACGGCGGCTGTCGACTGCGCGGCGCGCGCCTTGGAGCGCGCCTCATGAGCATTTTCGAAAGGGATATCGATGTCAGACGCAGCAACCGGGCAGCCGGTGGAGGTCCCGGCGGAGTCGCCGGCGACCCCGATCGCGCCCACCGAGACCAGCATTTCAGTCACCACCGGCGATGCCGGCGATCCGTCCCCCGGAACCGGGGCTGACGACGGCGGGTTGATCGAGGCCCCCGGCGGCGTGGAGCCACCGGGACAGAGCGTCGGGGCCGGCTCGAGCCGGCGGCGGCGCGGCTCGCGAGGTGGGCGGGGACGGACCCGCGCCGGATCGCCGGCGGCGTCGACCACCGCGGGAGGATCTCCCGAGCCCGTCGAGCCCGTCGAGCCCGTCGAGCCCGTGGAGCCCGTCGAGTCGGTCGAGTCGCTGGGGACCGATGGTCCGGCGACGCCGTTGTCGGTGGTGGCCTCCTCGGCGGCGACCCCCAGCGTGGCAGAGCGCCCGCGGATCGGTGACAGCCGGCCGGCTCGCCCACCCAGCCCTGGGGCCGGCCCCAGCCCGGCGTCGGCGCCGGCGTCTGGCCAAGGCAAGCGCGGCTCGGCCGATGTCCGCCGGCCAGCGTCCACCGTTCCGGCTCGCAACCCGGCCCGATCGGGGGGAGGGGGACGGTCGCGGCAGCGTGGCGGATCCGGCGCTGGGGCCACGCCGGTCCGACCTGTGCCGGTCACCGCCGGTGCCGAGCCTCGGGCCGAGGGTCGCCGCGGCGGTCGGGAACGGCGGGGCAAGGCGGTCGGCCGCTACATGATCTGCGTGCACGTGCGTCCGGAGATGACCCAGATCGCGCTGCTCGAGGGACGGACGCTGGTCGAGCACTACATCTCGCGTGCCTCCGACGACGCCACCCAGATCGACGGCAACATCTACCAGGGCCGGGTCCAGAACGTCCTGCCGGGCATGGAGGCGGCGTTCATCGACATCGGCACCCCCAAGAACGCGGTGCTCTACCACGGCGACGTCCGCTATGACACCGAGGACGTCGAATCGGGGAGCTCGTCGGGCCAGCCCCGTATCGAGCAGCTGTTGCGCCCGGGACAGACCATCCTGTGCCAGGTGACCAAAAACCCGATCGGGGCCAAAGGGGCCCGGCTCACGCAGGAGGTGTCACTGCCCGGGCGATTCGTGGTGCTGGTTCCCAACTCCTCGGCCTACGGCATCTCCAAGCGGTTGGATGACAGCGAGCGCAAGCGGTTGCGCCGCATCGTCGATGCCGTGCGGCCCGAGGGGCACGGCCTGATCGTCCGGACGGCGGCGGCCGGGGCCAGCGCCGAGGAGTTGGGAAACGACGTGGAACGGCTGGTGGCCGAGTGGGAGACCATTGCCGCCGGCGCTGCCACCCGCGGACAGGGCCCGGCGCTGCTGTACCGCGAGCCGGCCATCGCGGTGCGGGTCATCCGCGAGGAACTCAATCGCGAGTACCGGGCGGTGGTCATCGATGACCTGAGCCTCTACGAGCAGGTGCGCGACTACGTCGGGGCGGTGAACCCCGAGCTGGCTGACCGGGTGGAGTACTTCGACCCCGCCACCGAGGCGCTGCCGGTGTTCGAGCGCTATCACGTCCATGAACAGCTCCACAAGGCCCTCGACCGCAAGGTCTACCTACCCTCGGGCGGCTCGCTGGTGATCGACCGCACCGAGGCCCTGACGGTCATCGACGTCAACACCGGAAAGAACGTCGGGACCACCAACCTCGAAGAGACGGTCTACCGCAACAACCTGGAGGCGGCCGAGGAAGTGGCCCGCCAGCTCCGCCTGCGGGACATCGGGGGCATCATCGTGATCGACTTCATCGACATGGAGGTCCGTGAGAACCGCGACAAGGTGGGCAGCGCCCTGCGCTCGGCTCTGGCCCGGGACAAGACGCGCACCCAGGTCTTCGACATCTCCGAGCTGGGACTGGTGGAGATGACCCGGAAGCGGATCTCGGAGGGCCTCATCGAGTCGATGTCCTCCACCTGCGAGGTCTGCAACGGGCGGGGAATCGTCTTCGACGACCCGGAGCTCTAGAAGAGCTGTAGAGTGGTCCCCCTATGTATGCCGTGATCAGCACCGGAGGAAAGCAGGAGCGGGTGGCCGAGGGCCAGACGCTGCGAGTCGAATTGCTGGGGGAGGAACCCGGGTCGGAGGTCACCTTCTCCCCGGTCCTGGTGGTGGACGGGGACACCGTCCTGGCCACGCCCAGCCAGCTGGCCGGGTCCACGGTGACCGCCACGGTGGTGGGCGAGGAGCTGGGCCCGAAGATCCGGGGATTCACCTACAAGTCCAAGTCGAACCAGAGCACCCGCTGGGGTCACCGCCAGCGCTACTCGACCATCGCCATCCGGTCGATCAGCGCCGCCGGCTGACCACCGGCCACGGTGACCGGCCCGGCCCTTCACCGCAGCCCGCTGAACGAACCCACTGACACACCGACTGAGCACAAGGAGCACTTCCGATGTCCAAGACCAAAGGCGGCGGCTCGACCCGCAACGGCCGTGACTCGAACGCCCAACGGTTGGGCGTCAAGGCGTTCGGGGGCACCAGCGTGCGGGCCGGCGCGATCATCGTCCGCCAGCGGGGCACCAAGTTCCACCCCGGCAGCAATGTCGGCCTGGGAGGCGACGACACGCTGTTCGCCCTCGCCGACGGGACGGTGAGGTTCTCCAGCCGCAAGGGCCGCAAACTGGTGGACGTGGTCGCCGGCGACTGAGGCGTCCCCGCTGCGGACGGCCGCCGACCGCTAGCGGTCAGGGCAAGGGAGCACACCATGGGCAAACTCATCGTGACCGAGTTCGTGACGCTCGACGGAGTGGCACAGGCGCCCGGAGGGCCCGACGAGGACCGCGAGGGCGGCTTCTCGCACGGCGGGTGGCAGGCGCCACTGGCGGACCAGGAGTCGGGCGGGGTCGTCTTCGAGCAAGCCAGGAGCATGGATGCCCTGCTCCTCGGGCGAAGGACCTACGAGATCTTTGCCGACTACTGGCCACGCGCTCCGCAGGAGATTCCGTTCACCCCTTTGCTCAACGGCGTCCCCAAGTACGTTGCCAGCCGAACGCTCGCTGGCTCTCTCGCCTGGCAGGGGTCGACGCTGGTCGCCGGCGACCTCGCCGAGAGCATCACCGCCCTCAAGGGGCGCCATGACGAAGTCCACGTCATCGGCAGCCTCGACCTCTTGCAGTCTCTGCTGCGCTTCGGCCTCGTCGACCGGATCAACCTGTGGGTGTACCCGCTGCTGCTCGGCAGCGGCAAGCAGGTGTTCGCCGACGGGACCGTGCCCACGGCGCTGCGCCTCGCCGAATCGGTCACCTACCCGAGCGGCACGCTCCATCTCACCTACGAGACCGCCGGCGTGCCAACGTACGGCAGCATGGCCGGCGAGGAATAGGACCCCAGCTCCTCTCTGCGGCTGGCGGTGACGACCGTTCAAACTGGCCCTACCCGCCGACCGGGCACCGGTGGCAGGCGATACGCTCCCGGCCATGTCGCCATCGGGCATCGCACCCCTCGACCACGACGGCGCCCCGCCGGATCGCGCCCTCGCCTTCGACGGGTGCGTCAACTTCCGTGACCTGGGGGGTTATCGGACCAGCGACGGTCTCACCGTTGGCTGGCGACGGCTGTTCCGGGCCGACGGCCTCCACCGGCTGAGCGAGGCCGACCACCGCCGGCTGATCGACCTGGGGGTGGCCACGGTCATCGATCTGCGCACGGTCGACGAAGCCGAGCAGCGCGGGCGGTTCCCGGTCGACCAGGTCCCGGTTCGCTATGTCGACCTGCCACTGATGGACGTGCTCCCGGCCCTGGAGGAGATGCAGTCATGGAGCCAGGCCTCCTATGTGGCCGGTCGCTATGCGGCGATGGTGTCCGAGGGGGCGCCCGCCCTGACCGGTGCCTTCGAGGTCCTCGGTTCGGCCGGCTCGCTGCCGGCGGTGTTCCACTGCAGCGCGGGCAAGGACAGGACGGGGGTGCTGTCAGCGCTCATCCTGGCCTTCTTCGGAGTCCCCGATGAGACCATCGTGGAGGACTACGCCCTCAGCGGGGCGGCGATGGTCGATCTGCTCGAACACCTGAAGGCCGAGTACCCCGACGCGGTGGAAGCGGTCGAGACGCACGCCCCGTCCATCCTCCAGGTCATGCCCGAGACCATGGAGGAGTTCCTGGCCTTGGTCCGCCACCACTACGGCAGCTACGAGGGCCTGGCCGAGTTCCTCGGGGTGGCCGGGGCGGTGGACCGGATGCGGCAGGCGGTGCTGGTGGCCGGCTGACCCGAGCGCGGGTGGACCGGCGAGAGGGAGGTCCGGGGCCGGTGACGGCCGATCGGTAGGATTCGCCCATGTCCGGCTTCGTCGACGAGGCGCAACTGCACGTGAAGGCCGGCGACGGCGGCGCCGGCGCGGTGGCCTTCCGGCGTGAGGCCCATGTGGACAAAGGCGGGCCGGACGGGGGCGACGGCGGTCGTGGGGGTGACGTGTGGCTGGTGGCCACCACCAACCAGTCGTCGCTGCTGGGATTTCGCGACCATCCCCACCGCCGGGGCGGTGACGGCGGTCACGGGGGAGGCAAGAAGAAGCATGGTGCCCGGGGTGCCGACCTCGAGGTGCCGGTGCCGGTCGGGACCAGGGCCCGCAGTCCGCACGGAGCCGTGCTGGTCGACCTGGTCCGTGCCGGGGACCGTTGGCTGGCCGGCGAGGGTGGTCGCGGGGGGAGGGGCAACGCCAGCTTCCTCACCAACCACCGACGGGCCCCGTCATTCGCCGAGCAAGGGGAGCGGGGTCACGAGCAGTGGTACGACCTCGAGCTGGCCCTGGTGGCGGACGTGGCCCTGGTCGGGTTCCCCAACGTCGGAAAGAGCACGCTCATCGCCCGCATCTCCGCGGCCAAGCCGAAGATCGCCGACTACCCGTTCACCACACTGGAGCCTCACCTCGGCGTGGTCCGGACCGACGACGAGACCACCTACACGGTGGCCGACATCCCCGGGCTGGTGGAGGGGGCGGCGGACGGCAAGGGGCTCGGGCACCGGTTCCTCCGCCACATCACCCGGTCCCGGGTGCTGGTGGTGCTGGTGGAGCTGGACCCGGTCACCGGAATCCCCCCGGCCGAGCAGCACCGGGTGCTCCTCGACGAGCTCGAGCGCTACCAGCCGGACCTGGTGCAGCGGCCCCGCCTGGTGGTCGGATCCAAGGTGGACGTCGGCGGGGGGGCCGGAGCGGGCCAGCGGGAGGACGGTGAGCAGGGTGGGTTCCAGCCCGATCTGTCCATCTCTGCGGTCACCGGTCAGGGGATCAACGAGCTGGTGGGGCGAGTGTCGGGCCTGGTGGCCGCGGCCCGCGCCGAGGAGCCCGTCGACCAGGGGACCATCGTGATCCACCGGCCCCTCCCCGAGGGGTTCACCGTCACCAGGGTGGGCGACGGTGTCTTCCGGGTGGAGGGACGGGTGGCGGAGCGGGCGGTGGCGCTCAACGACGTCACCTCCGACGAGGCCGCCGACTACGTCCAGGGGCGCCTTCGGCGCATCGGGGTGGACCGGGCCCTGGCCCGGGCCGGGGCCCGCGACGGCGATCTGGTCCATATCGGCGACCTGTCGTTCGTCTGGTACCGCGACCAACCGGAGTTCACCGGAGACTCGGGCGGCCGGCGCCGTCGGACGTGGTAGCCGACGCCCCGGGCCCGATCACCCCTCGCACGGTGGTGGTCAAGATCGGCTCCTCCTCGGTGACCAATGCATCGGGGCGGGTGGACGCCGACGCCATCGACAAGCTGGCCGCCGAGGTGGGCGCGGCCCGCTCGGCCGGCCGCCGGGTGGTGGTAGTCACCTCGGGAGCGGTCACCGCGGGATGGACCACGCTGGCCCCCGACCGTCCCCGACCCTCCGACCTGGCCACCCTCCAGGCGGTCGCCGCCGTCGGGCAGCACCGGCTGATGCAGGTGTGGAGTGACGCCCTCGGCCGGCGTGGGCTCACCGCCGGGCAGGTCCTGTTGGCCCCCTTGGACTTCGTGCACCGCAGCCAGTACCTGCACGCCCGCCAGACCCTGGTCCGATTGCTCGAGCTGGGCGTCGTCCCGGTGGTCAACGAGAACGACGCGGTGGCCGACGAGGAGATCCGGTTCGGGGACAACGACCGCTTGGCCGCTCTGGTCGCCCATCTGGTCCGGGCCGAGTTGCTGGTCCTGCTCACCGACACCGCCGGCCTCCTGACCGCGGATCCCAGCCGGACCAGTGGCGGCTCCCTCATCGAGGAGGTCGTCGAGATCGACCACGAGCTCGAGCGGATCGCCGGGGGCTCGGGCACCGCGGTGGGCAGCGGGGGGATGGGTTCGAAGCTGGCCGCGGCCAAGATGGCGGTGTGGTCGGGCGTGGAGGCGGTCATCGCCGATGCGGCCCGGCCGGCGGTGCTCGAATCGGTGATCGGGTCGGCCCCCGGGGTGGGGACGCGCTTCCGGCCCCGGGAGCGCCGGCTCCCCGCCCGCAAGCTGTGGATCGCCTTTGCCATCGGCGCCTCGGGAACCGTGGAGGTCGACGCCGGTGCCCGGCACGCCCTGCTCAAAGGCGGGCGGTCCCTGCTCCCGGCCGGCGTGCTCGCTGCCCGGGGCGCCTTCGCCGTCGATGACGCCGTCGAGATCGCCGGTCCCGACGGTGACGTCTTCGCCAAGGGCCTGGTGCGCCAGGACGCCGCCGCCGTGGCCCAGTGGGCGGGTCGCCGCTCCGAGGAGCTCCCCGAGGACGTCTCCCGAGAGGTGGTCCATCGCGACGATCTGGTGGTGCTGGCCTGACCGCCGACGGCACCCGGGAACCGGGGCACGAAGTTGGCCAAGTACGCTGACACGATGCCTTCGAGCCCCGCACCAGCGATGGCCGAGCTCGGCCGACGGTCCCGGGCCGCCAGTCGGGTGGTGGCCCGGGCGTCCTCGGCCGCCCGCGACGAGGCCCTGGCCCGGGCGGCCGACCTGGTCGAAAAGCGGGCGGAGGTGATCCTCGAGGCCAATGTCACCGACGGTGAGGCCGCCGAGCGGTCCGGGGTGGATGCCACCTCGCTGGACCGACTCCGACTGGACGGCGACCGGGTGGTGGCCATGGCTGCCGGGCTGCGGGCGGTGGCGTCACTGTCCGACCCGGTGGGCGAGGTGGTGGACGGCTGGGTTCGCCCCAACGGCCTGCGGGTCGAGCGGGTGCGGGTGCCGCTGGGGGTGGTCGGGATCATCTACGAGAACCGCCCCAACGTGACCAGCGATGCCGCCGGGCTGTGCCTCAAGTCGGGGAACGCGGTGCTGCTCCGCGGCTCGTCGTCGGCGATCGGCTCCAATGTGGCCATCGCATCGGCCCTGCGGGACGGGGTGGCCAAGGCCGGCCTGCCCGCCGACTCGGTGATCCTGGTCACCGACACCAGCCGCGCCTCGGCGGTGGCCTTCATGCAGCTGGAAGGATTCATCGACTGCCTGATCCCCGCGGGGGACCGTCCCTGGTGGCCTCGGTGCTCGAGAACGCCACCGTGCCCTACGTGCTCGACGGGGCGGGGAACTGCCACGTCTACGTGGACGAGCGTGCCGATCTGTCCATGGCCGAGTCGATCGTGGTCAACGCCAAGACCAGCCGCCCGGGGGTGTGCAACAGCGCCGAGTCGCTGCTGGTCCACCGGGCGGTGGCCGAGGCCTTCCTCCCGCGCCTGGCCGGCGCCCTGCCCGGGGTGACCCTGCTCGGCGACGCCGCCACCCGCAGGGTGCTCCCGGCGGTGGGAGAGGCCACCGAGGAGGACCACGCCACCGAGTTCCTCGGGCCCACCTTGTCGGTGGCGGTGGTCGACGACCTCGACGGCGCCATCGACCACATCGCCCGCTACGGCTCGGGTCACTCCGAGGCCATCGTCACCGGGGACCTGGCCGCCGCCAACCGCTTCACCGCCGAGGTGGACGCGGCAGCCGTGCTGGTCAATGCGTCCACCCGCTTCATCGACGGCGAGCAGCTCGGGCTGGGGGCAGAGATCGGGATCTCCACCCAGAAGCTGCACGCCCGCGGGCCGATGGGCCTGCGCGAGCTGACCTCGGTCAAGTACGTGGTCACCGGCAGCGGGCAGGTGCGGTCGTGACCGGGGTGGTGGACCCGGCCGGCATCCCCGGGTCGACCGATGAGATCAGCTCGGGGTTCCCGGTGGCCGGTGCCCCCCGCTTCGACTCCATCGACGCTGTCCGTCAGGGCCTGGCCGACGTGCACTACCTGGCCGACGACGGCATCGCCGGCGTGGTCTTCCTGGCCGACCGGCTGGCCAAGCCGGTGCTGGTCGAGGGCCCGGCCGGTACCGGCAAGACCGAGCTGGCCAAGTCGGTGGCCCGGCTGACCGGGAGCCGTCTGATCCGGCTCCAGTGCTACGAGGGGCTCGACGAGTCCAAGGCCCTCTACGAGTGGAACTACAAGAAGCAGCTGCTGCGCATCCAGGCCGATGCCGGCCAGTCGTGGCAGGAGCTCGAAGAGGACATCTTCTCCGAGGAGTTCCTCCTCACCCGCCCGCTGCTCGAGGCCATCCGTTCGCCCGAGCCGGTGGTCCTGCTGGTCGACGAAGTCGACCGGGTGGAGTTGGAGACCGAGGCGCTGCTGCTCGAGATCCTGTCCGAGTACCAGGTGTCCATTCCCGAGCTGGGCACGGTGCGGGCCACCCAGATCCCGCTGGTGTTCCTCACCTCCAACAACACCCGCGAGCTGTCCGAGGCGCTCAAGCGCCGCTGCCTCTACCTGCACATCGACTATCCGCAGCTCGACCGCGAGCGGGCCATCATCGAGACCCGGGTCCCGGGCATCAGCCAGGCGCTGGCCGACCAGGTGGCCCGCATCGTGCGCTCCATCCGGACCCTCGACCTGAAGAAGGACCCCTCGGTGTCCGAGACCATCGACTGGGCCCGGACCCTGGTGGTGCTCGGGGTGGAATCGATCGACGCCGAGCAGGCCCGCGACACCCTCCACATCCTGTTGAAGTACCAATCGGACATCGACCG
This sequence comes from uncultured Acidimicrobiaceae bacterium, assembly GCA_963774885.1. Taxonomy (GTDB): domain Bacteria; phylum Actinomycetota; class Acidimicrobiia; order Acidimicrobiales; family RAAP-2; genus Bog-756. Next base: position 918,994 of record CAVZGQ010000001.1, on the reverse strand, counting down.
GGCGGCCAAGGAGTTGGCCGGGGTGGAGACCCCGGACTGAGTCACGGACCGCCCGCCATGCTCGATCTCCTCACCGGCTTCGTGGCCGAGCTCCGGGCCGCGGGCATCCCCGTGTCCCTCACTGAGCACCTCGACGCCGCGGAGGCCATGCGCCACATTCCCATGGAGGACCGCGAGGCGATCAAGTACACCCTCGGGGCCAGCCTGGTCAAGACATCGTCGCACTGGCGGGCCTACGAGACCGCCTTCGAGATCTACTTCTCGTTGCGGGGGCCCGAGTACCTGATCGAGGACGATGCCGACGACCGATCGGCACCGACCGATGCCGACGACGGACAGGTGGCCGGCTCGGGCGGTCGTCGGGGCCAGGGCCGCGGTGCCGGCGGGGCCGGCCAGGAGGGAATGACGCCCGAGGAACTGGCCGACCTCCTGTACAAGGCACTCCTCGGGGCCAACGACGCCATGGTGGCCGCCGTGGCCCGCCAGGCGGTGTCCCGCTATGCGGGCATGGAGGCCGGGCGCCCGGTGGGGGGGACCTACTACCTGTATCGGACGCTGCGGAACCTCGACCTCGACGGGGTGATGGATCGACTGCTGGAGCAGGCCCGGGCCAGCACCTCGTCGCTCAACGACGAGGCCCCTCCGGATCCCTCGGCACCGCTGGCCACCCTCACCCCGCTGGAGGAGCGGCTGCTACGCGACGAGTACCAGTCCCGCATCGACCAGCTCCGCCGCGAGATCGAGAACGAGATCCGGCGCCGGCTGGTGGCCGACCGGGGGAGTGAGGCCCTGGCCAAGTCGATCCGCAAGCCCCTGCCCGAGGACATCGACGTCATGCACGCCACCCGCGAGGAGCTGGTGGCCCTGCGCAAGTCGCTCCGGCCGCTCTCCCGCAAGCTGGCCGTCCGCCTGGCCCGCAAGAGGCGCCACGGCCGCAAGGGGCCCCTCGATTTCCGTTCCACCGTGCGCCACTCCCTTTCCACCGGCGGCGTCCCCCTCGAGCCGAAGTTCCGCTATCCGCGGCCGTCCAAGCCGGAGATCGTGGTCATCGCCGACATCTCCGGGTCGGTGGCCAGCTTCGCCCGGTTCACCCTCCACCTGGTGCACGCCATCAGCTCGCAGTTCTCGAAGGTGCGCAGCTTCGTCTTCATCGACGGCATCGACGAGGTGAGCCGTTTCTTCGAGGGCGTCGACGACCCGGCCGAGGCGGTGCACCGCATCAACACCGAGGCCGACGTGATCTGGGTCGACGGCCACTCCGACTACGGCCACGCCCTCACCGTGTTCTGGGAGCGGTGGGGGAGGAGATCACCCCGCGCACCAGCGTGCTGCTCCTGGGCGACGCTCGCAACAACTACCACGCCTCCCAGGCCTGGGTGGTCAAGGAGCTCCAGGGGCGGGCCCGCCACGTCTTCTGGTTGAACCCCGAACCCCGTGCCTACTGGAACTCGGGTGACTCGATCGTCGGCGAGTACGCCAACCACTGCGACGACGTGGTCGAGTGTCGCACGCTTCGCCAGCTCGAGCAGTTCGTGGGTGAGCTGGCATGACCGAACGATCCGGGGGCTTCGACGGCCTGGCCGGAGCCGGTGACGGTGCTCTGCTGAGCTCGCCGCCCTACGGCATCCGCACCATGGCGTCTGTTCCACCGGGGGCCACCCGATTGGTGCTGATCCGCCACGGCGAGGCGGTGTGCAACGTGGCCGGCGTGTGCGGCGGCCTTCGGGGTTGCCAGGGGCTGACCGAGCGCGGCCGAAGCCAGGTCCGAGCCCTGCGGGACCGACTGGAGCGGACCGGCGAACTGGCCGGCGCCGACGCCCTCTACGCCAGTGTGCTGCCCCGGGCCATCGAGACCGCCGAGCTGGTGGCGCCGGCGTTGGTGGCCAACGATCCGGCCTCCGGAGGGCAGGCGCCGGCACCCGAGGTGACGACCGAGTGCGGTCTGTGCGAGCTGCACTGTGGGGAGGCCGACGGCTTGTCGTGGAGCGAGTTCAGCGAGCGATTTCCGGCGCTGGACTGGGATGTCGATCCCGACCAGGCGATCGCCCCCGGTGGGGAGAGCTGGACCGGCTTCGTCAACCGGGTGGCCGGGATGCTCGACCTGTTGTCCGCCGCCCACCCCGGGCAGTTGGTGGTGGTGGCCTGTCACGCCGGGGTGATCGAGGCTTCACTGCTGTCCAAGCTCCCGGTGGTCGGCGGCGACACCGGGGCCCGCCTGCAGCTCCGCACCCACCACGCCTCGATGACCACCTGGGAGATCGCCGCCGGCCGCTGGCGGCTCCTGGGCTACAACGACATCGCCGACACCGGGGTCGGCGCTCCGCCCCCAACCGGCGTGGCCGATCGGTCAGGCCAGACTCAACAGGCGTAGTCGTTGTCGAAGGCGGTGCTCAGGCCGCCGGCCTGGTACGGGAAGCTCGGCGAGCTGTACTGGACGATCTGGACCGGACCAGCGGGAAGAAAGGTATTGGGGATCTGGGAGCGCACGTTCTGGCAGGTGACCGCCGGATCCAGCTGCCAGTCGGCCGCCCAGTAGGGCACCGGGGGCTGGTAGTCGCCCACGATCCCGTTCCACACACCGGGGCTGGCATAGATCCCGACACTGTTCAAGCCCTCGGAGTGGAGCCCGTCGATGGCTCCCTGGACCAGCGCCGCGTTGGCCCCCGGGTCATTCGACCATGAGGGATCGCTCTCCACGTCGAGCCACCAGGCCACCGAGGTGTTGATCCCCGCGGCCTGCGCCTTGGTGAAGGCGTTCTGGGCGGTGAGGTACCCGAAATTGCACGCTGCGGCGGATGCGGTGCTGGCGCAGTTCCCGTCAACGCTCGACGAGGCCGTGCTATAGGTCAGATAGATGTACAGGTTGAGGCCGCCGCCGGCCCAGCTGGCCTCCTGGCCCAGGCAGGAGTTGGTGGCGCCCATCGAGGAGCCGACCACCTCGACCAGGCCGACGGTGTGCGGACTGGGTGGCAGGTTGCCGCACTGGAAGTTGGAGATGTCGTAGCCGAAGCTCCCCGACGGATAGGACGACCCGGTGAAGTTGCCGCTCCCGGTGGCCTCGGCCATCCCCACCACCGGCTCGTTGAGCACCTGGGGTGCCGAGCCCCAGTAGATGGCGTTGCCATACGCGGTCACCGCGCCGTTGTTGTTGGTGAACCAGTAGCCCCCGCCGTTGGGGGTCCCGGTGATGGCCACGATGGGCCTGGACTGGGGGATGTTGCCGAGTGACCCGTAGAAGCCGGCGTCGCCGAAGGCGAAGACGCCGCCGTCGGCCGCGGTGAACCAGTACCCGCCCCCATCCGGTGAGGCGGTCATCCCCACGATCGGCCGATTCAAATGGATGCTCCCGGTCGAACCGTAGAAGCCGGCGTCCCCGAAGGCGAAGATGCCACCGTCCGCAGCCACCAGCCAGTAGCCCCGGCCGTCGGGAGTGGCGGCCATGCCCACCACCGGTTGGTTCAACGGCTTGCCCCCCATCGATCCGTAGAAGCCGGCGTTGCCGAAGGCGAAGATGCCCCCATCAGAAGCCACCAACCAGTATCCGCCCCCGTTGGCGGTGGCGGCCATGCCGACCACCGGCTTGTTCAGGATGATGTTGCCGGTGGATCCGTAGAATCCGGCGTCCCCAAAGGCGAACAGGCCGCCGTCTGCCGCCACCAGCCAGTAGCCGCCGCTGTCACCCGTCCCGGCCATGCCCACGATGGGTTTGTTCAGCTGCATACCGCCGGTGGAACCGTAGAAGCCGGCACCACCGAACGAGAACACCCCGCCGTCTGCGGCCACCAGCCAGTAGGCGGCCTTCCTCGGCGTGCTGGCGCCGGCTGTCGTCGCCGAGGCGGTCGAGGCGCCCGGAATGACGGTCAACGAACCGACCAGACACACCACCGCGAACAGGGCCGCGCTGGCCCCCCTGGGCGTGAACCGCGGCCGGAACGGGAACGATGGTAGGGACACACGGCTCTGCGAACGCGGAACGGACATGTGGAGGCGACTCCATGGGTTCGGTTGGGGGCGCTTCGGGACAACGACAAGGCACCGCCGCGTTCTGTCAGCTGCACCGCAGTACCGGTAGGCCTGGGCGGGCCCATTCTCGTCGGTGGGGGAGGACAGGTCAATGACCCCCCGGTCACCCTCGCAGCAGCCTCGCAGCAGCTCGGCGATCCCCCAGTCAGCCTCGCAGCAGCTCGGCGACGGCAAACGCCAGGTCGAGTGATTGCCGAGCGTTGAGGCGGGGATCGCAGGTAGTGGTGTACCGCTGGTGCAACTGACCCTCCACGATGTCCTCGACTCCGCCCAGGCACTCGGTGACATCGTCCCCGGTGAGCTCCACGTGGACCCCGCCGGGCCAGGTGCCGACCTCGGCGTGGACCCGGAAGAAGCCGGTGAGCTCACCGAGGATGTCATCGAACTTCCGCGTCTTCTGGCCGCCCTCGGCGGTGAAGGTGTTGCCGTGCATCGGATCGCAGACCCACACCACCGGGTGGCCCTCGTCCCTGACCGCCCGTAGCAGCGGTGGGAGCTTCGAATCGATGGCATCGACGCCGAGTCGGGTGATCAAGGTGAGCCGCCCCGGTATCCGGTCAGGATTGAGCCGTTCGCATAGCTCGATCACCTCGTCGGGCTCGGCGGACGGACCGATCTTCGAACCCACCGGGTTGTGGATCCCGGACAGGAATTCGCAGTGTGCCCCGTCCAGCTGTCGGGTCCGCTCGCCGACCCAGAGCATGTGGGCGGAGCAGTCGTACCATTCCTCGGTGAGCGAGTCGCGGCGGGTCAGGGCCTCTTCGTAGTCGAGGATGAGTGCCTCGTGACTGGTCCAGAAGTCGACCTCGTGCAGCGAGTCCTCGGAGGTGAGGTTGATGCCGCAGGCAGCCATGAACCGCAGGGCGCGGTCGATGCCCTCGGCGATGTCCTCGAACCGCTGCCCTTCGGTGGACGAGGCTACGAACTCCTGGTTCCAGGCGTGAACCTGACTGAGATCGGCGAACCCGCCCTTGGTGAAGGCCCGGAGCAGATTGAGAGTGGAGACCGACTGTTGGTAGGCGGCCACCAGGCGGCGGGGTCGGGGATGCGCGCCGCCCGGTCGGGCTGGTCATCGTTGACCATGTGTCCCCGGAACGAGTCGATCAGCTGTCCCCCGACCTCCTCGGTGGGAGAGGTCCGGGGCTTGGCGAACTGACCGGCGATCCGACCCAGCTTGATCACCGGCACTCCGGCCCCGTAGGTCAGCACCACGGCCATCTGCAAGATGACCTTCAACTTGTCGCGGATGGCGTCGGCGCTGAAGTCGGTGAACGACTCGGCGCAATCGCCGGCCTGCAGGACGAAGGCCCGGCCGCCGGCCGCCTCCCCGAGGGCACGGGTCAGGTACCGGGCCTCACCCGCGAATACCAGGGGGGGAAGGCTCGCCAGCGTGGCGTGCGCCCGCTTGAGCTCGGCCTCATCCGGCCAGACCGGCTGTTGGGCGGCCGGCCTGGTGCGCCAAGAGTCGGGAGCCCACGTCGTGGGAACGGGTTGTGGTGGCACGGCTCCAGCGTAAAGCCTCTGGCCCTAGGCTCGGGACATGCCCCCGTTTCGATTCGGAGTCCAACTGTCCAAGGCCGATTCGGCCCCCGCCTGGCGCGACACCGCCCGGACCATCGAGGGCCTGGGCTACTCGACCCTCTTCATCCCCGACCATTTCGAGGACCAGTTCGGGCCGCTGGTCGCCCTTACCGCGGCAGCCGAGGCCACCTCGACCCTCCGAGTCGGATCCCTGGTGTTCGGGAACGACTACCGGCACCCCGTCGTGCTGGCCAAGGAGATCGCCACGCTCGATCTGTTCTCGGAGGGCCGAGTGGAGTTCGGACTGGGTGCTGGTTGGATGACCACCGACTACGAGCAGTCGGGTATCGCCGCCGACGCCGCCGGTATCCGCATCTCCCGCATGGCCGAGAGCCTGGCCGTGATGAAGTCACTGTGGTCGACCGGCGAGGCCACCTACAAGGGTGAGTACTTCCAGGTGAGCGGCGCGCTCGGGGCACCGACGCCGGTGCAACGACCGTATCCGCCCATCATCATCGGCGGAGGCGGTCAGCGAGTGCTGGGCATCGCCGCCAGGGAGGCGGACATCGTCGGGGTGAATCCGAGCCTGGCCGCCGGCTACATCGGCCCCGAGGTGCTCGAGACAACCACCGCCGAGTACTACCGGCAACGGATCGAGTGGATCAAGCAGGCAGCCGGCAAGCGGTTCGGCGACCTCGAGCTCCAATGTCTCACCTTCCTCGTCCAGATCGTGCCCGATCGAGAGGATGCCATCGCCCGCTTGGCCGGCGCCCTGTCGGTGACCGCCGAGCAGATCGAGCACTCACCGGTGGCCATGATCGGCACCACCGACGAGATCGCCGAGACCCTCCGTGAGCGGCGGGAGCAGTTCGGCTTCTCCTACATCGTGGTGCACGAGGCGGAGATGGAGTCGTTCGCCCCGGTTGTGGCAGCCCTCGCCGGAACCTAGTGGTGGAGCCCGCGGGTGGCCGGATCGGGATCTTCGGGGGAACGTTCGATCCCGTCCACACCGCCCACCTCGAGGTGGCCGAGGCGGTCCGTGGCGCGCTGGGGCTCGACCGGATGCTGTTGGTGGTGGCCAACGAGCCCTGGCAGAAGCAGGACCAGCGTTCCCTGACGCCGCCCGAGGACCGTTTCGCCATGGTCGAGGCCGCCGTAGCGGGGTGGCCCGGGTTGGTGGCGTGCCGGAGGGAGATCGATCGTGGGGGACCGTCGTACACCATCGATACCGTCCGCCAGCTGCAAGCGGAGCACCCCGCAGCGGAGTTGATCCTGGTAGTCGGCTCGGACGTGGTCGCCGGCCTCACCACCTGGAAGGACGAACCCTCCCTCCGGCGGCTGGTCACCCTCGCCGTGGTCGGGCGCCCCGGCGTCCCCGCCGTTTCGCCACCGCCCGGATGGCATGCGGTGAACGTGCCTGTGGCCCCGTTCGACCTGTCGAGTACCGAGCTGCGGGACCGGCTCGAGTCAGGTCGGCCGGTGGACGGGATGGTGCCCGAGGCGGCAATCCGTTGCATCGAGCAACGGGGTCTGTACGCTACGAGGAGATGACCGTGGGGACCAGTCCAACCGAGTCGGGCACCACCACACCATCATCGGACCCGTCCCCTGACCACGCCGTGCGCGCTCGAGAGCCGGCGGGCGCTCCGGGCCCACCGTCGTCAGCGCCGACGCATCGCCATCGGGTGCGCCGTGTTCATCGCGGTGTGTGTGGTCATTACCCTGGTCATCGTCGACATCGCCCGAGACCGCGCATCGGCTCCCCAGTCGGTTGGACCCCTGGAGCAGGGCGCAGTCGTGCACATCGATGGCTCGTCCATCTCTCTCACCCCGTCCGCCACCGATACCCCCGGCGCCCTGGCGCCAGTAGGAGGCCACCGTTGACATCATCCAGCGCACCACCGGTCGTCGACCACGACGAGTCGTTCATCCCCGAGGAGTGCATGGTGGCGGCTCGCGCCGCCGATGCGAAGTCGGGCGCGGACACCGTCATCCTGGCCATGGGAGCGTTGCTCGGGCTCACGGACGCATTCGTGATCACCAGCGGGCGCAACTCCCGACAGGTCAGGACCATCGTCGATGAGGTGGAGCGCCGGGTCAAGGAGTCCGGGGGACGGCCACCGGTGCGGGTGGAGGGCCTCGACGACGTTCGGTGGGTGCTGATGGACTACGGCGACTTTTTGGTGCACGTCTTTCTCGACGATGCTCGTCGGTTCTACGACCTCGAGCATCTGTGGGCCGACGCCCCCCGGGTCCCCTGGTCACCGAATCCGGCACCCTGAGCGGGCGGAGGCCTCAGGGGAGCGGTGCCTGGGGCAGGTAGGAGCTGCGATCCACCGGCCCGGGGACCTGGACCCCGCTCGAGGTGGGGACCCCGATGGGCTTGCCGGCGATCTGGAACAACACCCCGGTCACCCCCGATTGCTGGGTGGCGGTGTAGACGACCTGGGCGATGGCCAGGGTCTGGTCGGGCCCGACCACCTGGACCGGGTTGGTGGTGAAATCGACGGTGGCGATGCCGGCGACGACGGTGACGCTCACATCGGTCTTGGACCCAGTCAGAAAACTCTGGAGGCCGAACTTGGACTCGACCGCCGTGGGCCCGGCCAGCAGGGTCTCCATGATCTCCCCGAGGCTGGCGGGGAACTGCACGTCCCGGGACACGGCGATCACGTGCTGACTCGGACCCACCAGATAGATCGGCTCTGGTACTGCCGCCCCGGCGGGGATGGGGGAGTTGACGGTGGTGGGGGTGACCGGATTGATCAGGTGGGGTGGGACGTCCGACTTGGCGATGCTGATCGGGGCACCGGAGGTGGGGATGCCACAAGCGGCGGCCATCAGAGCCGATGCCACCATCAGGCCGCACAGGCCGAGGCGGGCACGGCTCACGACGGGACCCACTCGCTGTCGTCCCCCGACAGTGGCAGCTCGACGACGAAGCGGGTGCCTCCGGTGGGTGCGTCCTCGATCCACACCGCGCCACCGTGGAGCCGGACGTGTTCGGCGACCAGGGACAGCCCGAGACCGGTGCCGTCACCCGATGCCCGCTGCCCGGCGCGGCTCCCCCGGTAGAAGCGTTCGAAGAGATGGTGACGATCCTGATGGGGGATGCCCGGCCCGTGGTCCTCGACGATCACCCGGATGCTCCGGGCCGGGGCGCCGCCGACGGCCGGCGGATGGCAGTCCACGATGACCCGCGACACCCCGCCGGCGTACAGGGAGGCGTTCTCGGCCAGGTTGGCCATGACCCGCTCGAACCGGCGCTTGTCCACCCGGAGCCGCAGCCCCTCCACTCCGGCCGCCACCTCCACCGGGAAGCCCACCGACACCCGGGTGCCGTCGGCCCCGACCGGGGCGCTGGCCGCCATCGCCTGGCGCACCAACTCGGCGGGGTCGACCTCGTCGAGGGAGAGCTCGGCCGAACCGGCGTCGAACCTCGAGATCTCCAACAGATCGTCCACCATGCGGCTGAACCGCTGGAGGTCTCCGTCGAGAAGGTCGAGTGCGCTCTGGGCCCGCGGGGTCAGCTCGCTTCGGTGCGCCTCGAGGACACCCACGGTCGCCGTCAAGGTGGTCAGCGGAGAGCGCAGCTCGTGGCTTACGTCAGAGGTGAAGCGGGCCTCGCGCTCGATCCGATCCTGCAGATTCGCGGTCATCTGGTTGAAGGCGGAGGCCAGCTCCTGGAGATCGACGTCGTCCCCGGCTTCCACCCGGGTATCGAGTTGCCCACCGGCGATGGCCACGGCGGCATCGGTCACGCCCGAGAGCGGGCGGAGGGCCCGACCACTGGCCCATCGACCGAGGGCGGCACCCGCCAGGGTGGTCACGATTGCGGCCGCGCCCAAGGCGAAGGCCAGGGTGCGCAGGGTGCCGGCCAGCTCGTCGAGCGAGAAGACCTCGAAGTAGGCGGAGTGGACCGCCGGCAACGGGACGCCGATCACCAGCTCGGGAGTGCCCCCGATGGAGAAGAACTGGGAGGCCGGCTGTTCCCGACAGCACCAGGGACCGCTCGGCCTGGGGGAGGGCGCTCTGACCCACCGAGATGGAGGTGGCGTACCACTGGCCTCCGCGTTGCAGCACGGAGAGGGATCCCGGGCAGGGTGTCCACCGAGCCGATCAACTGCGCCACCTGAGTGCCGGGGGACCGGAGCGAGTTCTGGATCAGCGAGGCGTTGGCGAACGCCTGGCGTTGGTCGGTGGACTGGCGTTCGTTGAGGAAGCTCTGCCGGGCGGTGAAGTAGGTGATGCCGGCCATGATGGTGGACAGGGCCAGCGCACCGATGGCGAACGTCGCCGTCACCCGGGCGCGGAGCCCGAGCCCACCGGACAGCGTGGTCCGCGGGGTCCGGCGCCAGGACGCGGCCGACGCCGGGGGCCGGTCCGCTCGGCGCGATCGTGGTGGGTGCCATCGCCGCCGAGCCCGGGAGGTCATCCGAGGGCACTGTTCAGACCGCCAGTTTGTAACCCATGCCGCGGACGGTGAGGATGAAGCGCGGGTTGGCCGGGTCGGGCTCCACCTTGGTGCGGAGCCGTCGCACGTGCACGTCGACCAGACGACCGTCGCCGAAGTAGTCATAGCCCCAGACCCGCTCGAGGAGGTGCTCGCGGCTCAGGACCTTGCCGGGGTGATCGGCCAGCTCGCACAAGAGGCGGAACTCGGTTCGGGTGCAGTGGACCTCCTGGCCGCCGCGGCGCACGACGCCGGCGTCGGGCTCGATCTCCACGTCGCCGAAGCTGACGATCGAGTCGCCGTCCTGGTCGGGCCGCGATCGCCGCAGCAGGGCGCGGATCCGGGCGGCCAGCTCCTTGGCCACGAACGGCTTGGTCACATAGTCGTCGGCCCCGGCCTCGAGCCCGGCCACCACGTCGTGGGTGTCGGACCGGGCGGTCACCATGATGATGGGCACGGTGCTCTGGCGGCGGAGGGACCGACACGTCTCGAACCCGTCGATGCCGGGGAGCATCAGGTCGATCAGCACCAGCTCGAACGGCTCCTCGGTGAAGCGGGCGATCGCCGTCCTCGCCGCCGGCCACGTCGACGACGGCGTACCCCTCGTCCTCGAGAGCCAGGCGCATCGAGGACCGGATCCGCTCGTCGTCCTCGACGACCAGGATGCGGCTCATGGCCCGATCATGGCACGACCGCACCTACTCGCCGTGGGCGGGAGCAGGGCGGTCGGTCAGGTGTCGATCCAGATCTGGGTGGGCCAGATCGCCCCGCCGATGAAGGGGAAGGCCTTGGCGCCCGCCGGAGTGGTCGGATTGGCGAAGTTCTCCACCTTGGCCTGGGCCCCGATGGCCCACACGGTCCGGTCGGCCCAGACGTAGGGGATGTCCGAACCCATCAGCTTGGACACCTCCTGGTAGGCGGCGACCCGGTCGGCGTGGGCCGGGGACTGCCGGCCCTTGATCAGCGCCGCCTGCATGTTGGGGTCGGTGTTGCGGGCCATGTTGATGGAGAACGCCGAGTTGATGTTGGTCGGGCTCCAGAAGATGTAGTTGAGGTCCGGGTCGACGGCACCGAACTGGCGCCACAGTTGGGCCTCGAAGGTGCCGAGCAGGGCGGTGTTGATGATGTCGGCCTGCTGGACCGGGCTGAGGGTGACGGTCATCCCCGCCGTCTGGAGCTGCTGCTGGTAGATACTCGGCGTCTCTGGTGGTGCTGGCGTCGGGCGTGTGGTTGAGGGTGACGGTCACCGGTTTGCCCGTCTCCTGTTGGACCTCTTGCACCAGCTGCTTGGCCTTGGCCACGTTGTAGACCGGGTAGCCGTTGTCGGCCACGTAGTAGGGCGAGGTGCTGGTGAAGGGTCCGTTGGAGGTGGGGTTGACCCCCTGGTCGATGACCGCCACGTACTGGGCCGAGCTGATGGCGTAGGCCGCCGCCTGGCGCAGCTTGAGGTTGTCGAACGGGGGCTTGGACAGGTTGAGCAGGATGCACCCCATGTCCGGCTCGCCGGCCACGTGGGTCAGGTCGTCGATGTAGCCCAGGGAGGTGTCGCTCCGCAGGGTGAGCGATGACGTTGGCGGTGTCAGGTGTGCATGATGTCGACGCCGCCCGACTGGAGGGTGGCCAGCAGCTGGTCGGGGTCGGGGATGGGCTTGTAGGTGATGCTGTCCAGGTAGGGGAGATCGGGCCGCCAGTAGTGCGGGTTCTTGGTGGCGGTGAAGTGGTCGTTCGGGATCCATTCGGAGAACACGAACGGCCCGGTCCCGATCGGATTGGTCTGGCTGCCGGAGTTGAGCCAGGTGGGCTCGGCGACGAAGGCGAACTGGCCGCCGATGCCGCCGGTCAGGTAGTAGTCGAACGGCACCCACGGCGACTTCATGGTGACGGTGACCACCAGCGGGCTGGTCACCGAGACGTTGGCCGACGGTGGTCAGGGTCGGGCCGGTGAGGGCCGACGCCTGGTGGGCGGCGAAGTTGGCGGCCACCGCGGCGGCGTCGCAGGGTGTCCCGTTGTGGAAGACCAGGTTGGGCTGCAGGGTGATCGTCCACACCGTGTAGTCGGCTGTTCGGGGTGACCGACTCGGCCAGGTAGGGCTGGGGCGTGCTGTCGGCGCCGAGGATCATCAACGGGTCGAAGACCGTGCGGGCGTAGAGGATGCCGACCTCGTCGAAGGTGCCCTGGGTCGGGGAGAACCCCTTCTCCTCGGCATCGACGCCGAAGATGAGCTGACCGCCCGGCTTGGGCGTCGCCGTCGAGACGCCGTCGGGGTGGGTAGCCGGTCGCCGAGCTCGAGGACGTGCTCGAGCCCGAACCCGAGCTGCATGCGGCGAGGAGACCGCCCGAGGTGCCGATGGCGGCGATGCCCGGCCCCGGTTGCCGCCCCCCGGACCAGAAACGAGCGTCGGTCGATTCGATCAGTCATGTTCCCCCTTTGGGCTGTGACCGGTGCGAGATGCCGCCGGACTCATCGAGCGTGCGCTGGTGCCACTGGTGACCCGCCGAAGCGATGCCGAGCGGTGGGTGACGGCGCTGACGTTAGCCCTGTCCACCTCGACGCGGGGGCATTGTGCCGGCGGTCGTCACCGTCGAGTGCGCCGAGTGCCCGATCCGGCCGGGCCAGGACAGGTACTGTTTCTGCCGTGGCCTGGGAGATCGAAGCGTTCCGGCGGTCGGTGGGTGGCCTGTCCCCGGCCTCGGTGCGGGCGTACTCCTCGGACGTCGAGCGGTTCTCCGAGTGGGCGGCCGGGGGGGTGCCGAGGGCCCGGCCGACGTCGACCGGATCCTGCTCCGCCGCTATCTGGCCTTCTGGCCACCCGCCGCTACTCGAAGGCCACCATCGCCCGCACCGCGGCGTCGCTCCGCTCCTACTTCCAGTGGTGCGCCAAGCGGGGCCTCATCGCCGCCGACCCGTCGACCCGCCTGTCGGCCCCGTCCCCCGACTCGCGCCTACCCCGGGTCCTCGGTCACGCCGAGCTCGACGAGCTGCTCGAGCCGGCCGGCCGCGCCATCCGACGGCCCGGTGCGCCCTCGGCCGTGGACCGCCGGGACGACGCCGTGCTCGAGCTGCTCTACGGGAGCGGGCTCCGGGTGGCCGAGCTGTGCGCCCTGGACGTCGACGACCTGGACCTGGCCCGGACGGGTGGTCACGGTGACCGGCAAGGGCTCCAAGCAGCGCCAGGTGCTGGTCCACGACCGGTGCGCCGAGGCCATCTCGGCCTGGCTGGACGGGCCCCGGGCGGCCATGACCAGGCCGGAGAGCCCGGCCCGGGCGCTGTTCTACAACCGCCGGGGGAGCCGGCTCGGCCCCCGTGACGTGCGGCGCCTCCTCGACCGCCGCTCACCGGTCCCGACCCACCCCCACGCCCTCCGCCACAGCTTCGCCACCCATCTGCTCGACGGGGGCGCCGACCTCCGGGTGGTGCAGGAACTGCTGGGGCACGCCAGTCTTCAGACCACACAGGTCTACACTCATGTGAGCAAGGAACGCTTGCTCACGGTCTATTCGGGAACGCATCCACGGGCCTAAGGGGACAATTGGCGACGCAACGGGACACGGTGGGAGGCGGGAGCGGGCCACGGCATCGACGCCCTGTGGGCCGAGTACAAGAAGACCGGGCAACGGGCGCTTCGCGATCAGCTCATCGTGCACTACGCCCCGGTGGTCAAGTACGTGGCCGGCCGGGTTTCGGTCGGGCTCCCCCGGCACGTGGACGAGGCCGACCTGGCCAGTTACGGGATCATCGGCCTGATCGACGCCATCGAGCGCTTCGAGCCCCTGCGCAACATCAAGTTCGAGACCTACGCCATCCCGCGGATCAAGGGGGCCATCATCGACGAGCTGCGGTCGATCGACTGGGTGCCCCGGTCGGTGCGGGCCAAGGCCCGCGCCGTGGAGCAGTCCTATTCGAAGCTCGAGGCGACCCTGCACCGGACCCCGACCGACGCCGAGGTGGCCGCCGACCTCGAGATGACCGACGCCGAGTTCCAGACGGCGCTGCGCAAGATCTCCTTCGTCGGGGTGGTGGCCCTGGACGAGGTCTTCCGGGGCGGGGACCGCTCGGACCGGTCGACCCTCGGGGAGACCCTGCCGGACAGCACGGCCGGCCCCATGGACACCTTCGAGGTCAAGGAGACCAAGGAGGCGCTGATCCAGGCGGTCGGCCAGATGGCCGACCGTGAGAAGACGGTGCTCACCCTCTACTACTACGAGGGTCTGACCCTGGCGGAGATCGGCGACATCCTGGGGGTCACCGAGAGCCGGGTGTGCCAGATCCACACCAAGGCGGTGCTGCAGCTGCGGGCCAAGCTGGCCGACCGGCCCGAGGGAACCGGGCGCCGGCCGGCGGTCCCGGCGCCAAGGCGACAGCCGGGGCCGCCACCGGATCGGGCTCGAAACGGGTGCCCACCAGCACCGGCGGCTGAGGCTCGGAGCCCGTCCGGAGGCCGCTCCGAGTGGAGCACCCGGGACGAGGGCACTACCATGGACGGTGCCCCGTCAACCGGTGGGGCGTTCGAGCGGTATCTCACACGCACCCGGCCGCGTCCACGGTCGCCCCGCAGTCAGGGGTGCTGCGGTCGGGCATACAACCGTCACAAGGAGCACTCAGATGGCCGTCGTCACCATGAAGCAATTGCTGGGCGCGGGCGTCCACTTCGGGCACCAGACCCGGCGCTGGAACCCGAAGATGCGCCGGTTCATCCTCGGCGAGCGCAACGGGATCTACCTGATCGACCTCCGCCAGACCATGAAGGGGATCGAGGAGTCCTACGGCTACATCCGTGACCTGGTCGCCGGTGGCGGCACCATCCTCTTCGTGGGGACCAAGAAGCAGACCCAGGGTCCGGTGGCCGTCTACGCCGAGGCCTGCGGGATGCCCTATGTGAACGAGCGCTGGCTGGGCGGCATGCTGACCAACTTCCAGACGGTCTCCACCAGGGTCAAGCGGATGAAGGAGTTCGAGGCCATGCAGAAGGCCGGGGACTTCGAGGCCATGCCCAAGAAGGAGGCGCTGCGCCACACCCGGGAGCTCGAGAAGCTCCAGCGCAACCTGGGCGGGATCCGCGGGCTCGACCGCCTCCCCGACGCCATCTTCGTCATCGACACCAAAAAGGAGCACATCGCGGTCACCGAGGCCAACAAGCTCGGCCTCCCGGTGGTGGCCGTGGTCGACACCAACTGCGATCCCGACGTGATCACCCACGTGATCCCCGGGAACGACGACGCCATCCGCTCGGGCGCCCTGCTGTGCCGGGTGGTGGCCGACGCAGTGGTCGAGGGTCGCTTCATCGCCCAGCAACGACCGGCCCCCCGCGCCGCCGCCCCGGCACCGCCGCTCCCGCCCGCCGACCCCACGCCCCGCCCCGCCGGCGCCGGCCCGCCGTCGGCGAGCCCCGGCAGCGGCCGGCGCGAGGCGACCCGCCGCGGTCGGCCGCCGCGCCATCCGCAGCCGGCGCACGGCCGGCCGCGGCCCCGGCGCCGGCGCCGAGCGCCGCCGCCGCCGAGGCCGGCAGCCGCCGGCACCGCCGGCACCGACCGGCACCAGACCCCGGCGCCGGCCGACCGAGCCGGCGCCGGCCGCCGCACCGCGGCCACCGGCCGACGCCGACCGAGGAGGTCTAGCCGTGCCCAGCTTCTCCGCCAAGGACGTCCAGAAGCTTCGCCAGCTCACCGGCGTGGGCATGTTGGACGCCAAACGCGCCCTCGAGGAGAACGACGGCGACATGGACCGGTCGATCACCTGGCTGCGCGAGCAGGGCCTGGCCAGCCAGGCCAAGCGGGCCGACCGTGAGGCAGCCGAAGGTGCGGTTGCCATCGGGCGGTCGGGCGAGGGCTGCCTCCATCGTGCAGCTGCGCTCGGAGACCGACTTCGTGGCCAAGTCCGACGAGTTCGTGGCCATGGTCACCGCGCTGGCCGACCTGGTGGCCGCCGAGGGCGACGACGCCGTCGAGCAGAAGACCGACGAGCTCGACACCATGAAGATCACCCTGAAGGAGAACATCTCCATCGGCACGGTCGTCCGGATCGAGGCTCCCGACGGGTGGAGTCATCGACTCCTACCTGCACCTCCAGGCCGGTCGGGGTGTCAACGCGGTGGTCGTGGCGCTGGACGGCGGCACCGAGGAGCTGGCCCACGACATCGCCGCCCACATCGCCTTCGCCCGGCCGAGCTACATCACCCGCGAGGAGGTGCCCGAAGCCGACGTGGCCGCCGAGCGCGAGACGGTGGAGAAGATCGCCCGCAACGAGGGCAAGCCCGAAGCCGCACTGCCGAAGATCGTGGAGGGCCGACTGGGCGGCTGGTACAAGGAGCGGGTCCTTCTCGACCAGCCCTACGTGAAGGACGAGAAGCAGACCATCGCCACGCTCCTGGGTTCGGCCACGGTGACGCAGTTCGCCCAGGTCGTCATCGGCGACTGAGGCAACCGTGGGTGACCGGCGACGCATCGTCTTGAAGATGTCGGGAGAGGCGCTGGCCTCTTCCGCGTCCGACGAGACCATCGACGCCACGGTGGTGGAGCGACTGGCCCGGGAGATCGCCCAGACCTGCGCCGCCTTCGACCTCGAGCTGGCGGTGATGGTGGGTGGAGGCAACATCTGGCGGGGGACCACCGGGGCCGGGGCGGGCATGGACCGGGCCACCTCGGACACCATGGGGATGCTGGGCACGGTGATCAACGCCCTCGCCCTTCAGGACGCCGCTCGAGCACCACGATCAGCCGACCCGGGTGCTGTCCGCCGTGCAGATGGCCGAAGTGGCCGAGCCCTACATCCGGCGGCGGGCCATCCGCCACCTGGAGAAGGGACGGGTGGTGGTGTTCGCCGCCGGCATGGGAAACCCCTACTTCACCACCGACACCTCGGCCGCCCTGCGGGGGGCCGAGATCGAGGCCGAATTGCTGTGCAAGGGGACCCACGGTGGCGTCGACGGCGTCTACAGCGCCGACCCCCGGCTCGACCCGACGGCCACCCGGTACGACGAGGTCTCCTTCATGGAGGTGGTGGCCAAGGACCTGCGGGTCATGGACCTGACCGCCATCACCTTCTGCATGGACAACGGCCTTCCCATCCGGGTCTTCGACCTGATGGAGCCGGGCAACATCCACAAGGCGCTCGGTGGCGACCCCATCGGCACGCTGATCCGATGAAATCCCAGGTGGCGTACTTGTCTGGGTGGCGTTCGACCCTGCTGACTACGCTGGATCGCTAATGGACGACGACCTGACAGCACTGATCGTGGCGGATACTCGGGAGCACATGGACAAAGCGGTCGACCACGCCCAATCGGAGTTCGGGTCGGTCCGCACCGGAAGGGCCACGCCCGGCCCTGGTCGAGCATTTGAAGGTCGACTACTACGGCACCGACACCGAACTGCGTCAGATGGCCGGCTTCAGCGTGCCCGAGGCCCGATTGCTGGTGGTCTCCCCGTACGACAAGGGATCGTTGCCCGCCATCGAGAAGGCCTTGCAGGGCTCCGATCTGGGTATCACCCCCTCCAACGACGGAACGGTGATCCGGCTGTCGTTCCCGGTGCCTACCGAACAGCGCCGGAAGGAGCTGGTGAAGGTGGTCAAGCAGAAGGCCGAAGAGGCCCGTGTCACCGTCCGGAACCTCCGTCGTACGGCTCGGCACGATCTCGACACCATGCAGAAGGAGGGGGACCTGTCGAGCGACGAGCTCGAGCGGGTGGAGAAGGACCTCGACAAGATCACGCACGACCATGTGGCCGCCATCGACAAACTGCTGGCCCACAAGGAGCAGGAACTCCTCGAGATCTGACGCAATGCCGGGCCAACCAGGCCCGGTCGACAGGAGGAAAGAACTGACGTGAACGACGTCCCAGACCGGCGAGACGACGAGGGGGTAGGAGCGGACGTCTCTGCGACGCGCCCCGAATCGTCCGGCCCGGCCACCGATCGTGTCCGCATCGTCGGTGCGGAGCCGGCCGGTGAGGCGACGTCGGTCCTCCCGATCGTCCCCCGCGAACCGGAGTCACCGGCCGAGCCGGTCGTCCCGGCCGGGTGGACCGGCAGCCCGGCGGAGGGCGGGTTGGCCGATGAAGGCGGCGAGGAGTCGATTCCGTCCCAGGTACGCCTCACCAGCGAGCCCGGGGATCCGGTGGGCAACGTGCCCGCGGTCAACCCGGTGAGTCCCGGCCAGACGGCGGTGCCCAGTTCCACGGTTCCCTCCACCGAGTTGCCGCACTGGACCGAGCCCCCTACCGGGCAGGTGCCCGCCGTGCTGGCCCGCGACGGAGGTGACGACCCATCCGGATCGGCGATCCGGACGCCGTCGTGGCGCGAGGAGGACGCCGACTGGCTGGCCCATGACGAGGAGTTCGAACCGTCCATGTTCGGTGACGACGACGTGGCCCTGGGCTCGCTCGACGAGACCGACAGCACCGACGCCGAACGCCGCCCGTGGGAGTTCGACCTCGACTCGCCGCCGCCGATGACCGCCGGGCCGGGCCGGTTGCCCACTGACTCCCCCGGGGACGCCGATGCCGGATCGGGCACCATCGCCCCGATCACCGAGCCGGTGCCCATCGTGCCGGTGTCTTCCGACGAGGAGCGGGTGGGACGTGACGACACCGAGGTGGCCCGGGCCGGGGAGGGTGAGCCCGCCGAGGTGCGGCCGAGCCGCGCCGGCGCCGAGGTGGGGGCCGCGCTCGGGCTGGGGGCCATCCTCGACGACGAGACAGTGGTCGCGACCTCCGAGCCCGATCCCTTCGGCGCGGTCGGCGCGGTCGGCGCGGTCGCCGCGGTGGCCGACGAGGAGTTGTTCGAATCGGTCAAGTCCCGTCCCACCGGGACGGCACGGGTCGGCCGTGCCCGGCGCAACGGGCTGCTGCCGGCCCGGATGCGGGCCAAGCGCCCCGACGACGTCGACACCCTGGCCGACGCACCACTGGCGGCGGAGCCGCCCGGGGCCTCAGTCACCGACGTTCCCGGCGCCGGTCGCAAGCGTGGGGGTGTCGCCGGACTGGCCGCCGCCGACCGGAGCGCGGAGCGGGACGGTGATCTCCTCGGGGTCGAGGCGGCAGGTGACGTGGGGACCACGCTGTCCCGTCCCTCCTCGGAGGGCGTCGACATGGCCGCCACCGCGGCGGCCGCGGCGGGGGTCGCCCGCCGCCGGCCGAGAGGTCGCGTTCGGTCGGACCCGGCCTCCGCGCTGGAGGGCGCGCCCGGTGCCGAGGGGCCGACCGGAGGTGGTCCGCCTGCGGCACCGCGACTCAGGCGCACCGTGCCCGAGTCGGGCCGGGGCACGCGGGAGGGGGGGAGCTCGATCGGGCTCCGGGTCGGCACCGGCATCGCTGTCGCCGTGGTCGCCCTGGTGGCCTTCAAGTTGGGCACCGTCCCCGCCCTGGTGCTCTGCGTGATCGTGGTCACCTTCGCCGCCGGCGAGTGCTTCGGTGTGCTGCGGCGTGCCGGCTACCACCCGGCCACCCTGCTGGGCCTGGTCGGAACCGTCTCGCTGATGATCGGGGCCTATAGCAAAGGGATCGCCGCCGTCCCCCTGGTCCTGGTGCTGATCACCGCCTTCACCCTGGTGTGGTACCTGGTCGGGATCGAACGCGGCTCGCCGGTGGCCGGCACCGCCGCCACCATGCTCACGGTGGGATGGATCTCGCTCCTCGGTGCCTACGCCGGCCTTCTCCTGTCGCCGTCGATGTTCCCCGATCGCCACGGCATCGCCTTCCTGCTCGGGGCGATCATCGCCACCGTGGCCAACGATGTGGGGGCCCTGGTGGTCGGCGGCTGGATGGGGCGCCATCCGCTGGCCCCGTCGATCAGCCCCAACAAGACCTGGGAGGGCCTGTTGGGCGGTTCGATCTTCACCGTCCTGGTGTCGACAGTGGCCATCGGGGCCATCCATCCGTGGACCCCGGCCACGGCCGCCGTGCTCGGCCTGGTGGTGGCGGTGGTTGCCCCGATCGGGGACCTGTGTGAATCCCTGCTCAAGCGGGACCTCCGCCTCAAGGACATGGGCACCCTGCTGCCCGGCCATGGCGGTGTCCTCGACCGGGTCGACGCCCTCCTGTTCGTGCTTCCCGCCACCTACTACCTGGTCCGTGCCCTGAATATTGGCTGAACTTCGGGCAGGCTAGGGGCATGGGCACTACGACCGGAGCGCCGGTCCCGCTCGGCGCCAGGGCGTCGGGGCGATCTGCGGAGGCCGGTAGGCCGGACCCCGACCAGGTGGTTTCGGTCAGCCTGGTGGGGTCGACCGGTTCTATCGGAAGCCAGGCCCTCGAGGTCATCGAGGCCTGCCCCGACCGGTTCGAGGTGGCGGCGCTGGGTGCGGGCACCTCGGTGGACCTGCTCGCCGAGCAGGCCCGGCGATTCCGCCCTGCGGTGGTGGCCATTGCCGACCGGTCGCTGGCTGGAGCGCTGGCCCGTGCCCTGCCCCCCGGGATCGAGGTGGTCACCGGCACCGAGGGGCTGGAGTCGATCGCCACCATGGCCGACGTCGTGGTCAACGGCATCGTGGGCTTTGCCGGCCTGGGCGTGACCATGGCCGCCCTGGAGGCGGGACGGCGGCTGGCCCTGGCCAACAAGGAGTCGATCATCGCCGGTGCCCCGGTGGTGCAGCCTGCCCGTCTCACCCCCGGGGCCGAGATCATCCCGGTCGACTCCGAGCACTGCGCCGTGCACCAATGCCTCCGGGCCGGACAGCGCACGGACGTGGCTCGCCTGTTGCTCACCGCCTCGGGCGGGCCCTTCCGGGGATGGACCGGCGGACAGCTGGCCTCGGTCGAGGTGGCCGACGCCCTCCGTCATCCCACCTGGTCGATGGGCCCGAAGATCACCGTGGACTCCTCCACCCTCATGAACAAGGGCCTCGAGGTGATCGAGGCCCACGAGCTCTTCGCCGTCCCCTATGACGCCATCGACGTGGTCGTCCATCCTCAGTCGATCGTCCACTCGATGGTCGAGTTCTCGGACGGGGCGGTGGTGGCCCAGCTGTCCATGCCCGACATGCGCCTGCCCATCGGCTACGCCCTCACCTATCCCGATCGTCTCCCGGCCGCCTTCGGGGCCATCGACTGGACGCAGTTGTCGACCCTCGAGTTCGAGCAGCCCGATCGGACCCTGTTTCCCTGCCTCGACCTCGCCTATCGGGCGGGGCGGGTCGGGGATCTGGCGCCGGCGTGGCTCAGCGCCGCCAACGAGGTGGCGGTGGCCGCCTTCCTGTCGGGACGGATCCCGTGGAGGGCCATCGCCACGGTGGTCGAGGGGACCCTCGACCACTACGACGCCCCGGCGGCGTCGGGCCCCGGCGGGGGAGCCGGGCCGCGATCGGTGGGCGACGTGCTCGACGCCGACCTCACCGCTCGGCGGACAGCCGACGTGGTGGTCTCCGGCCAGGAGGCGGCGTGAGCGCCATCGACACCCGGCCACCGCCTCTTGGCCCCGCCGGGGCTGGACCTGCCGACCCCGACACCGCCGGCCAAGTCGCCGCGTCGCTCGGCCGCCGAGTTGATCGCGGCGATGGCGGCCATCATCGCCCTGAGCGTGGCCACCGGTCATATCTACCTGCTCATCGTCATCGCCTCCATCGTCGGCATCGTGATGGTGCACGAGCTCGGCCACTTCCTCGCCGCCAAGCACGGCGGGATGAAGGTCACCGAGTACTTCGTGGGCTTCGGTCCGCGTCTGTGGTCCTTCCGCCGGGGCGAGACCGAGTACGGGATCAAGGCACTTCCCCTGGGCGGCTACGTCAAGATCCCGGGGATGACCAACCTCGAGGAGGTCGATCCCGCTGACGAGGGGCGCCTCTATCGGGACAAGCCGTTCCATGCCCGACTGCTGGTGGCCGTGGCCGGCTCGGCCATGCACTTCCTGATGGCCTTCGTGCTCCTGATCGCCCTGGTGACCTTGGTCGGCGTGCCCAACAACAATCAGGTGCAGGTCCAGGGAGTCAGCGCCTTGAACGGAAAGCCGGGTCCCGCCGCAGCCGGCGGTATCCGGGCCGGGGACGTGGTGATCTCGGTGGACGGGAGAGCCGTCGGCGGGAATCCGAAGACCCTCACCTCGGTCATCGAGGACCACCCGGGGGTGCCGCTGGCGGTGGTGGTGGAGCGGGACGGCCAGCGCAAGACGTTGACGGTCACGCCGGTCAACGGACGGACACATCACGAAGCGGGCGCGGTGGTGCCGAAGGGGTCAGCGCCCTACGGGATCATCGGGGTCAGCCTGGGACAGCCGACCGAGCGGATCGCTCCCGCTCCACTCACTCGGCACCTCGGTGGCCGACCTCGGCCATCTCATGTGGTCGTCGGTCGCCGGTGTCGGTCGGCTCTTCTCTCCCGGCGGGGTCTCCCATCAGTTCGCCAGGTGACCAGTGCCAAGGCGGCCAGCTCGGCGGCGGCCAACGGCACCCGGGTGACGTCCATCGTCGGAGTGGTGCAGGTGGCAACCCAGGCCGCCCAGACCGGCATCGGCGACTTCCTGTACATCCTCATCGTGATCAACGTGTTCTTCGGGATCTTCAACCTCTTCCCCATGCTCCCCCTCGACGGCGGCCACGTGGCCATCGCCGTGTACGAGAAGATCCGCACCGGCCGCCGCAAGGTGATGTACCACGCCGACGTGGCCAAGATGATGCCGTTCGCATGGCTGATGATGCTGGTACTGGCGATCATCATCCTGCCTGCCCTGTTGACCGACATCTTCCACCCCGTCACCGGCTGAACCCCCGGAGCCGGGCCGGGCCGCTCCCGCTCTAGCATGGAGGGCATGGGAGCCACCGCCTGGACCACCACGGAACGGCGACCCACCCGTCAGATCCAGGTCGGCGGGGTCCCGGTCGGAGGCGGCTCGCCGGTCACCGTCCAGTCGATGACCACCACCAAGACGGCGGACGCCGAGGGCACCCTGTCCCAGATCTACGCGCTGGCCGCCGCCGGTGCCGACCTGGTGCGGTGCACCTGCAACGAGGAGGCGGCGGCCGAGGGCCTGGCCCGCATCGTGCCCCGCTCCCCGGTGCCGATCATCGCCGACATCCACTTCCACCACGAGATGGCGCTGGCCGCGCTGGAGGCGGGCGTGCACGGCCTCCGGCTCAACCCGGGCAATCTGCGCAAGGAGGTGGAGATCAAGCAGGTGGCGGCCGAGGCCAAGGACCGGGGCGTCCCCATCCGCATCGGGGTTAACGCCGGCTCGCTCCACCCCGACCTCTACAAGCGCTTCGGGGGGGCCACTCCCGAGGCCCTGGTCGAGTCGGCCCGAATGGAGCTGGCCTACTTCGCCGAGGTGGGGTTCGACGACGTCAAGATCTCGGTCAAGGCCTCGTCGGTCCCGCTGATGATCGAGTCGTACCGCCTGGCCTCGGAGACCTTCGACCATCCGCTGCACCTCGGGGTGACCGAGGCCGGCCCACCGCCGGCCGGATTGCTGAAGGGCACCGCGGGGATCGCCACGTTGTTGGCCGAGGGGATCGGGGACACCATCCGCTACTCGCTCACCGCCGACCCGGTGGAGGAGGCCCGAGCCGGAAGGCAGTTGCTCGAGGCCCTGGGCCTGCGCGAGCGCAAGGGGCTCGACCTGATCGCCTGCCCGAGTTGCGGCCGGGCCGAGATCGACGTGATCGCGGTGGCCAAGGCGGCCCAGGTCGCCCTCGAGGACCGCAACCTGCCCATTCAGGTGGCGGTCATGGGCTGCGTGGTCAACGGGCCGGGTGAGGCCCGTGAGGCGGACCTGGGCATCGCCGCCGGTCGGCGAGCGGGGCCACCTGTTCATCAAGGGGAAGATCGTCCGGGTGGTCCCCGAGGACGAGATGGTGGACGCCCTGGTGGCCGAGGCGGAGAAGCTGGTGTCCGAGGGAGTGGAGGCGAGGCTGGCGGCGGCCGATTCGAGTGCCGAGGCCGAGGCCGAGGCCGACCGCCGGGCACTGATCGATGCCAAGGGCGATGACGCCAACGACTCGGAGACCAAGGTGGAGCTGATCCGCAAGAAGTACGGAGGGGAGACCACCCCGTCCTAGGCCCGGTCCTCGGGCCGCCCGTGGGGGACGCCACCACCGTGTTCCGTCGAGGGGCCGCCGTCCTGGTCCCCGGTAGGCTCGCCGACCATGCGCATGTCCCAGCTCCTGGTCCGCACCCTGCGAGAGGCGCCGGCCGACGCCGAGGTGGCCAGCCACCAGCTCTGGTTCGGGCCGGGTACATCCGACGCCTGGCATCGGGGGTCTACACCTTCCTCCCCCTCGGCCTCCGGGTGCTCCACCGGGTGGAGGAGGTGATCCGGGAGGAGCTCGATGCCGCCGGCTGCCAGGAGCTCCTCCTTCCCGCCCTCCATCCCATCGAGCTGTGGGAGCAGTCGGGCCGGGCCGCCATGTTCGGGAGCGACGCCCTGCCGGCCATGACCGTGGAGGCCAGGGGCGGTACCTTCGTCCTCGGTCCGACCCACGAGGAGGTGGTGACGGTGACGGTGGGAGCCGAGGTCGACTCCTATCGGCAGCTTCCCGTCACCGTGTACCAGATCCAGGTGAAGTTCCGGGACGAGGCCCGGCCCCGCTTCGGCCTCTGCGGACCCGCGAGCTGATCATGGCCGACGCCTACTCCTTCGACGTGGACAAGGAGGCCATGCAGGGGTCGTACCGGGCCGTCTTCGACGCCTACCTCCGGATCTTCGCGCGCCTGGGACTCGAGGCCATCCCGGTCGAGGCCCAGTCGGGTGCCATCGGTGGCGACGTCAACCACGAGTTCATGGTGCCCTCGGCGGTGGGAGAGGATCACTTCGTCTCCTGTGCCTCCTGCGGGTACGCCGCCAACGTCGAGGCAGCCACCCGGGGGACTGTCACGGTGGCCGACGAGGGTGACGACGGCGCCGACGGGTTGGCCGGGCCGATGGTCGAGCACCACACGCCGGACCGTCCGGGGATCGACCTGGTGGTCGAGTTCTTCGACGACCCGTCGATCGGCGCCACCGACATGCTCAAGTGCCTGGCCGTGGTGGACGACCAGGGTCGCCCGGCCCTGGTGCTGGTGCCGGGCGACCGGGAGGCCCACCTGCCCAGCGGATGGCGGCTCTTCGAGGAGGGCGACTTCGAGGCCCATCCGACGCTGGTCAAGGGGTTCATCGGGCCCCAGGGCCACGGAGACGGTGTCCGGGTGGTCGCCGACCTCGGGGTGGCCCGCCCGGGATCCTGGATCACCGGGGCCAACCGGAAGGACCACCACGTGAGCGGCGCCCGGCTCGACCGTGACTTCACCGTCGACGAGTGGGGCTCGTTCGCCGAGGTGGTCAGCGGCGACCCCTGCCCGCGTGTGGCCAGCCGGTCGAGCTGATCCGCTCGGTGGAGGCCGCCCACACCTTCCAGCTGGGCCAGAAGTACTCGCTGGTCATGCCCGGGGCGAACTTCGTGACCGAGGACGGCGACGAGGCGCTCTTTTCGATGGGCTGCTACGGCATGGGGGTCAGCCGGCTCCTGGCGGTGGTGGCCGAGGAGCACCATGACGACCGGGGGCTGGCCTGGCCTCCCGCAGGTTGCGCCCTACCAGGTGCACCTGGCCGCGCTGGGCGCCGGCCGTTCGCCCGAGGTGGCCGCCGCCGCCGACCAGCTCTTCGATCGACTGACCGGGGGCGGGATCGAGGTCCTCTACGACGACCGGGACGTCTCCCCGGGGGTCAAGTTCACCGACGCCGACCTGCTCGGTCTGCCGGTCCGCCTGGTGGTCGGGGCCAAGGGCCTGGCCCGGGGGGTGGTGGAATGGCGGTCCCGGATCACCGGCGAGGAGCGAGAGCTGCCGGTGGACGCCCCGGTGGAGGAGCTGGTCGGACGGTAGCCAACCGCCCCGAGGACCGACCCGGCGGGCCGACGGCGGCAGCCCGGGACAGGGTCGTCCACAGGGAAATTGGCGGCGAAATCGCACGTCACGGCGTTTACAGCCTGGACTGCCCGCTGCTATACTTTTAGATCTGCCGTTCGGTTGGAGTGGAGTGACGCTGCTGAAGCGTGGGCGGACAGCCCACGCTTTTGTTTTGGTCCAGAACGCTTCGACCGAGGGCGGAGCGCAGGCGCCAGCCAGTGCGGGAGACACACGAAGTTCACCACCACCATCGACCACACGGACCACGGAGAGGAGGCAAGGCAGATGGCCGACGATCTCCTTGCCATGCTCCAACCGGTGGTCGCTGCCGCCGACCTCGAACTGGTCGATGTGGAGCTGCGCGCCGGGGTGCTGCTGGTCACCGTTGACCGGCCCGGCGGCGTGGATCTGCAGGCCCTGACCGACGCCAACCGGGCGGTGTCCGGGGTGCTCGACGAGCTCGACCCGATCCCGGGCCGATACACCCTCGAGGTCTCGAGCCCCGGGGTCGAGCGCACGCTGCGCACCCCGGCCCACTTCGTCAAGGCCGTCGGCGAGACGGTCTCGATCAAGACCCGGCCCCAGGTGCCCGGCGAGCGTCGGCTGCGCGGCACGTTGCGATCGGCGGACGACGAGGGCTTCGAGCTGGAGGTGGACGATGGGGGACCGGGTCCCATCCGGTTGTCCTACTCGGACATCGACCGGGCCCGGACGGTGTTCGTGTGGGGTCCCGGACCAGCACGCCCGGGGCAAGAAGTCCAAGGCCGCCGGCCGGACGGAGCGAGTGCAGCCGACGTCGACGGAGAAGAGGAAGCAGGTCGTTACCCCATGAGCAAGCCGAACTTCGAGTTCCTCGACGCGCTCGGCCAGATCGCGCGTGACAAGGGCATCTCCGTCGAGACCCTGCTCGATGCGCTGGCCAACGCGCTGGTCGCCGCCTACAAGCGCCGCCCCGACGCCGCCGAGGAGGCAGTGGTCACCATCGACCCCGAGTCGGGCGAGATCCGCGTCTACGGGCAGGAGCTCGATGAGGACGGCAACGTCATCCGCGAGTGGGACGACACACCCGATGACTTCGGGCGGATCGCCGCGCAGACGGCCAAGCAGGTGATCCTCCAGCGCATCCGCGAGGTCGAGCGGGACCTCAAGTACGAGGAGTATGCGGGACGCGAAGGGGACATCGTGACCGGCATCGTGCAGCAGACCGACAATCGGTACACCTTGCTCGACCTGGGCAAGGTCGAGGCGCTGCTGCCCCAGGCCGAGCAGGTCTCCTACGAGCGCTATGAGCACGGCGCCCGTCTGAAGGCGTACATCGTCGAGGTGCGCAAGACCACCAAGGGACCCCAGATCGTGGTCAGCCGGAGCCACCCCGGACTGATCAAGCGACTGTTCGAGCTGGAGGTCCCCGAGATCTCCTCCGGCGCGGTGGAGATCAAGGCGGCGGCCAGAGAGCCCGGGCATCGGACCAAGATCGCGGTGTGGTCGAACGACCCCAACGTGGATCCGGTGGGTGCCTGCGTGGGCGCCCGCGGCTCGCGGGTGCGCATGGTCACCAACGAGCTGCGTGGCGAGCGGGTCGACGTGGTCCCGTTCTCCGACGATCCGGTGGAGTTGATCCAGTCGGCGTTGGCCCCGGCGCGGGTGCGTGAGGTCCGGCTGGACGATGACACCGGTACGGCCACGGTGATCGTCAGCGACTACCAGCTTTCGCTGGCCATCGGCAAGGAGGGTCAGAACGCCCGACTTGCGGCCCGTCTGACCGGTTGGCGGATCGACATCAAGAGCGAGACCCAGCTGGCCGACGAGGAGTCGGGCTACTCGGGCGAGGAGTGGGCCGAGGGCGAGTGGGTCCAGAACGAAGCCGGCGAGATGGTGTGGCAGCCTGCCGAGGGCGGCACCGCGGTGTCGGCTACGGAGTGGTCGCAGGGGGCCGAAGGGCTGGAGACGGCCACTCCTGGTGCGGGAGATCCGGTCGCCGATGAGGCGGCCGCGGTCACCGCCGGCGGCCCTGCCGGTACAATCGCTCCCGGCGCTCCAGAGGGAGCCGGTGGAGCCGCCGAGGAAGCCCCGGCCGAGGTGTCCAGCGAAGCCCCGGCCGAGGTGTCCAGCGCCGATGCGGGCGGGGGGTCCCCGGCATAGCCCCACTGCGGACCTGCATCGGCTGCCGACGGACCCGCTCGACGGACGGACTGGTCCGGCTGGTCCGCCTGGACTCGGGGGCGTTGGCGATCAGCCGGACGCTGCCGGGCCGGGGCGCATGGCTGTGCCAGGCGTCGCCGGAATGTCTGGAGCGGGCGGCCAGGCGCAACGCCTTCAGTCGGGCGATGCGAGCCGAGGTCGGGAGTGCTCGGGTCGACCAGCTGCGGTTCGAGTTGGGATCCCGACCGGCGGGGTTGGATGGGTCGGCCTCGGGAGGTGCAGGCCCGTGATGTGCGAGGATAGAGGGTCGTATGTGCGTATCGGCACCTACGACGTGAAGGAAGGGCAGTAACAGCCGTTGCCGAAGAAGATCCGGGTCTACGAGCTCGCTCACGAGCTCGGTCTGACCAACAAGGAGGCGCTCGACCTCTGCCTGTCCCTGGGGATGGGCGTAAAGAGCCACTCGTCGTCCATCGAGGACGCCCAGGCAGACCGCGCCCGTCGGAAGGCAGACCGTGAGGGTCTGCGTCGCCCGGTGCAGCCAGAGGAGCCGGCTCCGCCTCCCAAAAAAGCCGCCGCCACCAAAAAGGCAGCAGCCACCAAGGTGGCGGCTCCGCCCACCGCCGTCGAGACCCCCGATCCCGACCTGGTCCCGGTCGCCGCAGCTGGGGTCGGGCGTGCCGACGAGCCGCGACCTCCCGGCGACGCCGCCGCCGCTCAAGCGCTCCGGTGCCCGGCTGATCACAAGCAGGCCCGCATCCGAGCAGCCCAGCGGTGCCGTCTCCGACCCGCGCCCCGGCGCCGGCCGCACCTGCGCCAATGGCCCCGGCGGCCAAGGCACCAGCACCCGCCGCTCCCACACCTCCCACAGCACCCGCCGCGCCCACGGCACCCCCGGCGCCGGCCCCAGCCAGCGTGGCGCCCTCGGTGACCAGCGCCGCCAGCGGCGTCAGCGCCAGCAGCCGCACCGCCGGCAGCTCCCGTTGCCCCGGGCCAGGGCACCAGCCCGCCAGCGACGCCACCGTCGGCCCCCGCCCACGCCCCGACCAGTTCGTCGGGGCGACCGATCCCCCCACCGCCGGGAGGTCCGCCGCGCTCGGTGACCGGCAAGCCGATCCCGCCCCCTCCGGGCGCAGGCGGTCGTCGCCCGCCTCCGACCAGCAGTCGACCGGCCGGCGCCGGCGGGTTCGCCGGGCGATCCGGTGGGCCCAGCTCGGGCGGGGCACGAACAGGCGGTGCGGGAAGCCGGACGACCGGACCGGGCGGCGGTGGCGGTGGCTTCGGCGTCCGTCCCGGTGGCGGAGCGAGCGGTGGCTACGGAGGTCGTCCCGGTGGGGGACCGGGTGGTCCCGGAGGCGGCCCGGGCGGGCGTGGTGGACCGGGGGTCGGCCGCGGCCGACCCAACCAGCGCCGACCACGGCGCAGGCGCCGCAACCTCGAGGAGCTCGAGCCGACCCAGCTCACCGCGTACATGCCGTCGACGGCGCCGGTGCCCGATACCGAGGTGATCATCGAACGAGGCTCGACGGCACGGGACCTCGGCCCCAAGCTGAACCGCTCCGCCGGTGATGTCATCCGGTTCCTGCTGCTCCAGGGAGAGATGGTCACCGCCACCCAGTCACTGGGCGATGACATGATCGAGCTGTTCGCGGCGGAGCTGGGTGCCGAGGTGCGCCTGGTCGACCCCGGCGAGGAGCGCGAGGCGGAGCTGCTGGCCAAGTACTTCGAGGAGGACGACGAGGAAGAGGACGAGGCTGAGCTGCGGCCGCGGCCGCCGGTGGTCACCGTCATGGGCCACGTCGACCACGGCAAGACACTCTTGCTCGACCGGATCCGTTCGGCCAACGTCGTCGCCGGCGAGGCGGGTGGGATCACCCAGCACATCGGCGCCTACCAGGTCGTCTGGCATGACCATCCGATCACCTTCATCGACACCCCGGGCCACGAGGCGTTCACCGCCATGCGGGCCCGCGGCGCGGAGGTCACCGACATCGTGGTGCTGGTGGTGGCGGCCGATGACGGAGTCATGCCCCAGACGATCGAAGCGATCGACCATGCCAACGCGGCCGAGGTGCCGATCGTGGTGGCTGTCAACAAGATCGACCGGGAGGAGGCCGATCCCAACCGGGTCCTCCAACAGCTCTCCGAGCACGGTCTGGTGCCCGAGGCCTGGGGCGGCGACACCATCACCGTCGAGATCTCGGCCCTGCAGAACCAGGGCATCGACGACCTCCTCGAACAGATCGTGCTGGTGGCAGAAGTCGAGGAGCTGGTGGCCACCCCCGAGGGGCGGGCCCGAGGCGTGATCCTCGAGGCCGAACTCGAGACCGGGCGGGGCCCGGTGGCCTCGGTCATCGTCGAGCGGGGCACCCTCCGGGTGGGGGATCCCATCGTGGCCGGGGCCGCCTGGGGCAAGGTCAAGGCGCTGGTCGACGACCACGGAGATCAGATCAAGGAGGCGCCGCCGTCCACACCGGTACAGGTGCTCGGTTTCTCCGAGCCCCCCGAAGCCGGCGATGAGTTCCGGGTGGCGCCGGAGCTGGCCCAGGCCCGGACCATCGGGGAGGCCCGCGCCCATCGCTACCGGGTGGCCGGGCACGTACCAGCGGCCACCTCGGCCCTCGGAGGTGCCAAGCTCGAGGACCTGTTCGAGCAGATCCAGCGCGGCGAGACGGCCACCCTCAACCTGATCCTCAAGGCCGACGTGCGGGGTTCCCTGGAGGCGGTCACCGAGAGCCTGCGCAAGCTGGAACGGGAGGACGTCAAGCTGAGCTTCGTTCACCGGGGGGTGGGAGGGATCACCGAGTCCGACGTCGAGCTGGCACAGGCATCGGCGGCCACCATCATCGGGTTCAACGTCCGTCCCGACCGCCGGAGCAGGGAGATGGCGGTCAAGGCCAACGTCGAGATCCGCCTCTACGAGATCATCTACAAACTGCTCGAGGACCTCGAGGCAGCCATGCTCGGGTTGCTCTCGCCGGTCTACGAAGAGGTGGTCACGGGCGAGGCGGAGGTGCGCCAGGTCTTCCGGGTGCCGCGTATCGGCGCCATTGCCGGTTGTTATGTCCGAGAGGGCGTGATCACCCGCGGCTCGAAGGTGCGATTCCTCCGCGACGGGGTGGTCATCTGGAAGGGCGCTATCACCTCACTCCGTCGGTTCAAGGACGACGCCCGCGAGGTGCAGGCCGGCTTCGAGTGCGGGATCGGCCTGTCCGACTACCAGGACCTCAAAGAGGGCGACATCATCGAGACCTACGACGAGCGGGAGATCCCGCGTACCTGAGCGGCGTGGCTGCCCGACCGCGGTGGCCGGCACAGCGCAGGTAGGAGCGGAGGAGCTATGTCCGGTCGCCGGCATGACAATCGAGGTGCGGCCCCCTACCCGAGATCGCTGCGGGTCAACCAGGTCCTCCGCCAGGTGGTGGCCGAGGAGCTCGAGCGACTGGCCGACGCCGACGAGCGGCTGCGGCTGGTGACAGTGACCTCGGTGGACACCGCCCCTGACCTTCGCCACGCCATTGTCTATCTGAGCTCCCTGGCTGACGACGCGGCCGAGGCGCTGGCAGAGCGCCGGGCCCAACTGCAGGGCGCGGTGGCCCGCCAGACCCGGATGAAACGGACTCCGCTCCTCGAGTTCCGTGCCGACCCCGCGGTGATAGCCGGGAGTCGGGTGGACGAGGCGCTGCGCAGGATCCGCAGCGACGGGGGCGAGCCGGCCGGGCCCGACGACCCGTCTCTGCCAGAGCGGTGAGTCCCGCCAACGCCGACCCGGTGACCGGGCTGGTCGTGGTGGACAAGGAGGGCGGGTGGACCTCCCACGACGTGGTGGCACGGTGCCGACGGATCTTCGGGCAGCGCCGGGTGGGGCATGCCGGCACGCTCGACCCCGACGCCACCGGTGTCCTCCTGGTCGGCCTCGGTCGGGCCACCCGCCTCATGCGGTTCTTGACCGCGCTCCCCAAGACCTACCGCGCCGAGGTGGTCCTCGGAATCTCGACCTCCACCCTCGACGCCTCCGGTGAGGTGACCGGAACCTGGGACATGGACCGGGTCACGCTGGCCGACGTCCGGGCGGCGGCGGGCTCGCTCACCGGTTCGATCGAGCAGATCCCGCCGATGGTGTCCGCGCTCAAGGTGGGCGGCCAACGGCTCCATGCCCTGGCCCGGCAGGGCATCGAGGTCGAACGGGCGGCCAGGCCGGTCACCGTGCACCGGTTCGTCGTCACTCCGGGGCTCTCCCCGGGCGTGTTCCGGATCGAGGTGGAGTGCTCCTCGGGAACCTATGTGCGAGTGTTGGCCGCCGACCTGGGCAGCGCCCTGGGTGGCGGCGCCCACCTCCAGAATCTCCGGCGTACCCGGATCGGCTCGTTCTCGGTGGAGGATGCCCGCATGGTCGACGAGTTGACCCCGGCGGCGGTGCTCCCACCGGCCCAAGCCCTCCGCGACCTCGATCAGGTGGTGGTGCCTGCCGATGTGCGCCGGCAGGTGGCCCGCGGCCTGGCGCTGGACCGGGTCCCCCTGGGTGTCACCGGCGACGGGCCCTGGGGCCTGGTCGACGAAGGGCACCGACTGTTGGCGGTGTACGAACCGACCGAAACCGACCGGATCCGGCCGGCGGTCGTGCTCGAGACGGACGGTTGAGGGCCGACGGACTGTCGGTGGCCATCGCCGACCGCACCGTTTGCCGTGGCCCCGGCAGTATCCTTCCTCGGTAATGGACATCGTGACCGACCTCTCGAATGGAACGCCTCCGGTCGGGGGATCGGCGGTGACCATCGGTGCCTACGACGGCGTCCACCTCGGCCACCGCGCCCTCCTGGGCGAGCTCGAGGCGAGGGCGCTGGCCGATGGTCTGACCACCGCGGTGGTGACCTTCGACCGCCATCCGGCCACCGTGGTCCGCCCCGAATCGGCACCGCTCCTCCTGTGTGATCTCGACCAGAAGCTGGAGTTGCTCGAAGCGGCCGGGGTGGACCGGACGGTGGTCGTGCCCTTCGACGCGGAACGGGCCAATGAGACGGCCGAGGAATTCGTCAACGAACTCCTCATCAACGGACTCGACGCCCGGCTGGTCGTGGTGGGTGAGGACTTCCACTTCGGCCACGGTCGCAAGGGGAATGTGGCCCTGCTACGGGAGATGGGCTCCGCCGCCGGGTTCGAAGTGGACGGGGTGTCCCTCCAGGCCGATGGTGGGGGCCCCGGCGCTGGCTCCGAACCCATCTCCTCCACCCGTGTGCGCAGCCTGGTCGCCGCCGGCCGGATGGAGGAGGCCGCCGCGCTGCTCGGACGCCCGCACCAGGTGAGGGGCGAGGTGGTGCGTGGCGATCAGCGCGGCGGGACCGAGCTCGGGTTCCCGACCGCCAACGTGGCTGTGCCCGCCGGCATCTGCCTCCCGGCGGCGGGCATCTACGCCGGTTGGTACGAGAGGCCGGACGGGTCGCGGTGGGAGGCGGCCGTGTCGGTCGGCCGCCGACCGACCTTCTACGGGAACGATGGCGACCTGCTGGTGGAGGCCCACCTCCTCGACTTCTCCGGCGACCTCTACGGCGAGGAGGCCCGGGTCTCCTTCGTGTCCCGCCTCCGCGACGAGGTGGCCTTCGACAGCGTGGAGGCCCTCATCGAACAGATGGGTCGTGACGTGGAGGTGACCCGGGCCACCTTGGCCCCACTCCGGTAGATGGGGACCAACCTCTGCGGTGTCCGATGCGTCCGGTTCAGAGGGGCCCGACATCCCCGAGCAGCTCGGTGCGCAACTGGCGCTTGAGGACCTTTCCGGCTGGATTGCGGGGGAGTGGTTCGGCCCGGAACCAGAACCGGGACGGCACGTTGAAGGCGGCCAGCCGCTCGCCGACGAAGCGGGCCAACTCGTCGGCGCCGACATCGGTGCCCGGCCGGAGGACGACGACGGCCCCGACCTCCTCGCCGAGGACGGGATGGGGCACCCCGATGACGGCGCAGTCGGCGACTGCCGGGTGCTCGAACAGGGCGGCCTCGACTTCGACGCAGTAGACGTTCTCCCCACCGCGGATGATCATGTCCTTGGCCCGGTCGACGATGTGGACGAATCCCTCCTCGTCGATGCGGGCCACGTCCCCGGTGTGCAGCCATCCGCGGCTGAAGGACATCGCCGTTGCCTCCGGCTGGTTCCAGTAGCCCCGGACCACGTTGGGCCCCTTGATCCACAGCTCGCCGGTCCGATCGGGGTCGACGGTCTGGTCGGCAGGAGGCTCTTCGCCCGTCGTAGTCCTCGGGGACCACCGCCACGTCGCACACCGGCGCCGGTGGTCCGACGCTGTCGGGCTTGCGGACGTAGTCGTCGCCAGAGTTCATGGTGGTCATCGCCGACGTCTCGGTCAGGCCGTAGCCGTTGCCGGGGGCTCCGCCCGGAAAGTGCTGCTTGATCCGGCGCACCAGGTCGGGGGGGCACGGGGCACCGCCGTAGGAGATCGATCGCACCGATGAGGTGTCCCGGGTGGCGAAGCTCGGCGAGTCGATCACCTGCATGACCATGGCCGGCACGCCGCCGAAGATGGTGATCCGCTCACGCTCGATCAGCTCGAGGGCCCGCTCGGGGTCGAAGTGGTGCATCATCACCAACTTGCCTCCGGCCGCGGTGTTGGATACCAGCACGGCGTGGCACCCGGTGGCGTGGAAGAGCGGAACGGAGAGCAGGTTGGCATTCTGGGTCCCGCTGCTCACGTCGGCCACGGCTCCGGCCGCGCCGCATGGAGCCCACGGTGGAGACGAAGAAGAGGTTCATCAGGTTGGAGACGCTGTTGCGGTGGGTGCCCACCGCTCCCTTGGGCCGCCCGGTGGTGCCCGAGGTGTAGAAGATGGTGGCGTCGTCGTCGGCGTCGATGGAGGCGTCGGGCAGGGTGGCTGCCTGGTCGATGTCCGCGGTCAGGTCGGAGAACGGGATCACCGGCAGGGGTGCCGATCCGCTCCGGTCCACGGTCGAGCCCTTGGCCGCCCGCCGGCCGCCGCCGGCCTCGGGCTCCTCGCAGCACACCACCAAGGTGCGGAGGCCGGGGATCTCCTCGAGATGGGGAAGGATGCGGCTCTGGCGCTCCTCGTCGACGAAGGCCACTGTCGTCCCCGAGTCGTTCAGGCCGTAGGCCAGCTCTGGCCCGGTCCACCAGGCGTTGAGGGGCACGACGACGGCACCCACCGCGATGGAGGCCCAAAAGGCCATGACCCACTCCGGCAGGTTCCGCATGGCGATGGCCACCCGGTCGCCCTTGGTGACGCCGAATTGTTCGCCCAGGGCGCGGGCCAGGGTGGCGACGATGCGGAAGTGCTCGCGCGAAGGTGAACCGCTCGTCCTCGTAGACCACGAAGTCCTTGTCGCCGTGGAGCGAGGAGAGCTCGAGGACCGTTCGCAAGGTGGCCGGGGCCGTCTTCCATGTGCGGGTGGGGATGCCCCGGATGGTCAGCTCCTCGATCTCGAAGGCCTGACCGGGCCCGGTGAGCGCGGCCGTCGCCTCGGCCAGCGTGGGTATCGGGGCCGGTGTCGGACGGTTGCTCCTCCTGGGGGTCGGCTGGGTCGGCCATGAGGGCTCCTCTCGGTGGTGATGGATGACCGGTCACCCCTCCGGTTCGAGCGGGTGACCAGGAGACTGGGTGGCGAGCCCGGACCTACGCCGTGGTGGCGTCCCGGAAGACAGCGGTGCGGTAGTAGGCGAGCTCGGCCACGCTCTCGCGGATGTCGTCCATGGCCCGATGACCGCCGGCCTTGTGGGGAGCACCGGCGATGGCCTCGGGATACCAGCGTCGAGCCAGCTCCTTGATGGTCGAGACGTCCACCGAGCGGTAGTGGAGGTACTCCTCGATGGCGGGGAGCTGGGCGGCCAGAAATCGCCGGTCGGTGCCGATGGAGTTGCCGGCCAGGGGCACGGTGCGGGGCTTGGGCACGTGGGATCGGATGAACTCGAGGGTGGCATCGCCGGCCTGCTCGAGGGAGACGGTGGAGGCTGCGATGGCGGCCAGTAGCCCGCTCTTGGTGTGCATGCCCCGCACGAACTCGTCCATGGCGGCCAGCTGTTCGGGGGCGGTGGCCACCACCAGGTCGGGTCCCTCGGCCACGATGGCCAGGTCGTCGTCGGTGATCAGCGTGGCCACCTCCACGATGACATTGGACTCGACGTCGAGCCCGGTCATCTCGAGGTCCATCCACACCAGCATCAGGGTGACGCTACCGGCTGCGGATCGGGTGTCAATGTGATGGTCCGTCAGATTCGATCTCGGACGGTGCCGCGAGGGTGACGCCCAACCTGATGGCCTGATCGGAGGGGGCCGACCGGGCCGGTCGGGGCTGCCGTCGGCGGGGGTGGGCACGGAGCGATAGCGTCCTGACGAGAGAACGGGAGGAGTCCGGTGGCCCCGGTTTCACAGAACGGCGTCGACGAGGTGATAGCGGGAGGGCAGCGCGGCGCGTCGGTAGGTCTGGAGATGCTCTCGGTGCCGGTGGTCCGGATCGACGCCGGCCTTCCCCTGCCCGCCTATGCCCGCCGGGGCGATGCTGGCGCCGACCTGGTGGCCAGAGTCGGGGTGACCCTGGCGGCCAACGGCGGTCGGGCCCTGGTGCCCACCGGCGTCGCGTTGGCCATTCCCGACGGGTATGCCGGCTTCGTGCAACCACGGAGCGGCCTGGCCCTTCGCCACGGGGTCACCTGCCTGAACACGCCCGGGCTCATCGATTCGGGGTATCGCGACGAGTTGTCCGTCCTACTGGTCAACACCGACCGCGACGCACCCTATGAGGTCCAACGCGGCGATCGGATCGCCCAGTTGGTGATCCAGCGCATCGAGACGGTGTCCTTCGTCGAGGTAGAGCACCTGGTCGGGAGCGAGCGCGGCGTCGGTGGCTTCGGATCGACCGGGCGGTAGGCACTGATGGAACGGCTGAACGGCCTCGACGGGGCATTCGTCTCGCTCGAGTCCCCGACCACCCACCTGCACATCCTCGGCGCCCTGGTCTTCGACCCGGCCAACGTGCCCGGCGGTGTCGACTTCGCCCGCATCCGGGGCCTGGTAGCCGACCGGGTCCATCTGGTCCCGCCGTTCCGGAAGCGCCTCGCCGAGGTGCCCTTCGGGCTGCAGCACCCCCTGATGGTGGACGACGCCGACTTCGACATCGACTACCACGTGCGGAGGGTGAGCCTTCCCCGGCCCGGGCGGCAACCGGAGCTGGCAGCGCTGGTGGGGGATCTCGCCTCGCGCCCGCTCGATCGGCGGAGGCCGCTGTGGGAGTTCCATGTGGTCGAAGGGCTCGAGCATGGCCATATCGCGCTGGTGCCCAAGGTCCATCACGCCATCCTCGACGGAGTGTCCGGTGCCGAGGTGATGGCCGCCTTCTTCGACCTCACGTCAGACCCGCCGCCCCACCCGCTGTTCGGGGCCAGCCGACTGCCTCCCCGCTCGCGCCGGCCGGCGGGATCCAGATGGTCGACCGGAGTGGGCCCCGAGGCGCGACCGGATGGCGAGGATCCCTCATGGTCACCGGCACCCGAGCCCAGCGAACTGGACAAGTGGCGCGATGTGCTGGGCTCCTTGCCCGGGCACGCGGACACGGTGGTGCGGGCGGTCTCCCGAACCGTGCGCACGGTTCGAACGCTCAGCAGTCGGAGCCGTGATGGTGACCGGGTTCAGCCTCCCTCACCGTTCGCGGCACCGCGCACCTCGATCAACCGGTCCATCTCTCCCTACCGGAGGGTGGCCTTCACCGAGTTGGCGCTGGAGGATGTCCGCAGGATCCGTGACGTGCTCGGCGGAACCGCCAATGATGTGGCCCTGGCCGTCACCGGTGGGGCTATGCGCTCGTTCTTCTCCGGACGGGAGGAGCAACCTGAGGGTTCCTTGGTCGCCCTCATTCCGGTCTCCGTACGGGTGGAGGAGGAGCGCGGCGCCCTCGGCAATCGCCTGTCGGCCATGCTGGTCTCGTTGGCGGACGGGATCGAGAAACCCGGTGCCCGTCTCCAGCAGATCCGCGAGGGGATGGGAGCGGCGAAGGAGCGGAGCCGGTCGATGGGGACGGACGTGTTCACCGGTTGGGCCCAGGCCACATTTCCCGTGGTGAGCACCCGGCTCTCCCGCCTGATCACCAATCTGCACCTCTTCGACCACATGGCGCCGCTGTTCAACCTGATCGTCTCCAGCGTGCCGGGGCCGGACTTCCCGCTGTATCTGGCCGGCGCTCGCATGGTGGCCATGTACCCGGTGGGCCCGATCATCGAAGGTGTCGGCGTGAACGTCACCGTGTTCTCGTACTTGGACAGCATGTATGTGGGCATCCAGGGCTGTTGGGACCTGGTACCGGACATCGACGCCATTGCCGAAGGGATGGAGTCGTCCCTGGCCGAGTTGCTGGCCGAGGCGAATCGCCGGGATCGACCGGTGCCCTGGTGGCACGCCGAGCTGCCGGCGTAATCGGGATCAGCTGGCGAGCAGCTCCTCGGTCAATGCGCCGGGAAGGTTCCGCGTGGGTACTGGGAGGGCGGTGACCTTCGCTCGGCCAGAGGAGTGTCGGCGTCGTGCTGCTAGAGTGAGGCGCCTACGCGGACGTGGCTCAGCTGGTAGAGCATCACCTTGCCAAGGTGAGGGTCGCGGGTTCGAATCCCGTCGTCCGCTCTCGAGCTCCAGGCCAGGTCAGCCGCCCCTACATGGCGGTGCCGGCGGGTTCCGGCAGAGCCGATGATTTGGCAGCTGTCCGCCGTTTGTCCGCAGCAGCTTTCGTCGCCGCCTTTTGAAACACGTCTTCGAGTCCCTCAGCCAACTCAAGACGCGCCGACGGGAAGAGGTGGCCGTAGCGGTCAGAGGTAACCCGGATCGAACCGTGGCCAAGGTGGTCTTTCTTCTTCCATATGCCGGCCATTGGCGATGAGGATGGCGGCAAAGGTGTGGCGCAGATCATGGAATCTCAACCGTTCGCGGATGGCTTCGTCCTTACGGTCCTCGGCAAAGGCCGCTGTGTGAGCGGCCTCGACCGCGGGCCGGAAATAGCGACTGTAGAAGTTGCGGTGCCGGATAGGACCGCCCTGCGGGGCAGAGAATACGAAGCCATCGCTCGACGGGTACCTGCCGATGTGCTGTCCGAGCATCTGCGTCACTGACCGGGGAATCGAGATCACCCGGCTCCTACCGTTCTTGGTGGGACCGAGGACCAGTTCGCCCCGGACCTCGGTTGCTGCTCCATTCGCCGAGATCGACACGCCGAGTACGTCCACTGAGGCGACTTTCAGAGCCAGAAGCTCGCCGGACCGAAGCGCAGCGTAGGCGGCGACGTAGACCAGGGCCCGGTAGCGGTCGTCGGTGGCCGCAGCCTGACTGACAGCATCAAAGCTGTCTCGCTCCTGGTTGGAGGCCCAAAGTGTCGGCAGTGGACAGGCAAGCTCCCGCTGGCTACGTTCTGCCGTAGGAGCAATTGCAGTTGTCTGGGTCTGTGACCCAGTGCGGTAGGCGGGTCAGGTCAGGAAACACCTTTCAAGGCTCCGGTCCTCCTGTC
Source organism: uncultured Acidimicrobiaceae bacterium (assembly GCA_963774885.1). Taxonomy (GTDB): domain Bacteria; phylum Actinomycetota; class Acidimicrobiia; order Acidimicrobiales; family RAAP-2; genus Bog-756. The sequence continues at coordinate 879,546 of CAVZGQ010000001.1, read as the reverse complement.
TAGCGAACGAAATGGTGACACTGGGTACCAGTTGGCAGACAGCCCTGAGATCAGGAGGCAACGTCATGAAAATTGGTCAACGTCAGGTTTCCAAGGTCCTCGTAGCGTGTGGCATTGCAGTGGCCGCTTCGGCGGCGGCATTTGTTTCGCCGGCGCTCGCTTCAGCTTCACCTAGCAGTGGCATAGAACACTTCCGCATCGTCTCCGCCAACAACCAACCAGGGTCCATCATCGCCAAAGGTGTGTTCAACGCAGGGGGCACGGACTATCCCGGAAACAGCACCGATCTCGCATCGTTCCCCGGGGGAGCCTTCGCTATCCACCACCCCGGCGGAACTTTCACATTTTCGGTGAATCCCAAGACGTGTCTCGCCCGTGAGAGCGGATCAGGCGACTTCTCCCTCAACCGGGGGTACGGTGTTTATGCCGGCATCAAGGGTAGCGGCACCTATGTGTTCAAGGGACAAGCCACCTTCCCTCGCCTCCCGAATGGCACGTGCAACTTGTCGAGGTCGGCACAGCCCACCAGCCAGCAACAAGTGATCACTGCCAGCGGGCCGGTGTCATTCAAATAGCTGGACCTTTGCCAGTCCGACGCCACAGTCGCCTCAAGTAGCCCGTTAGGGGGACTGAGGTCCACTCAAACCTGGTTGGCGCCTCCGAAAACGCTGCTCTCTCTCGAGGACACCATCGAAGCTGAGGAGCAGGCCCGTTGAGAGAGGTTCCCCCATATTGCTGCGGGCCGTCCGCAGGGGAGCTGACAGAGCGACCAACTCCGGAGCCGATGCATACATCAAGACCATTTACGAGAGCCTCGCGGTGACCTACACCGACGCGGAGCTGAAAGAGGCGGGCCGTGTCGCTCATGAGGCTCTGACCCCGGAGCAGTTGGAGCGAATGGCCCCGGAGCTCAAGCGTCGACATACGGTCAATAAGCGGGTGGGGTTTCGGGCCGAGGAAACCTCACTCGCCATAGCCGAAAGTCGGGTGTCGACCAGCCCGAAGGCAGGTATTGCACAACCCAATCCACTGCTCAGTTTCACCCCCAGGCGCTAGTGGCCCTCGGCAGGTGGGGCAGCTCACGTCCGAATCTGCGCTAACTCCCATGATGGTGTTCTCCGTTACTCCGCTCCTATCGATTGCCCAGGGAACGGATGACCGGCGCAGTGGCAACCCGACGCTATGTGGAAGAGGTGACTCCGGCCCAGGGGCATCCGTCCGGCGGCATGACCTCGGCTGTACCGTCGATGGGGTGCAATCCGAGGTCGCGCACTCGCTCAAGCAACCCGATCCTTCGGGTCGTGAACTGTCCAACCTCGCCAGCCTGATCCAGCGACCAGAATGGATCCAACGGGCAGCATGCCGGGTACGGAACGGGCGCCTCGATCTCGGATGTACCGCGTCCGTACCACTGCGAGAGTGTTCCGGGCCGCCGATGCTCCGGGCCACCGTAATCAGTACTGTGGCGCTGAGGAGGTCCTGTCATGACCACTGCGATCATCGGCACCGGAGGGATCGGATCGGTCATCGCCCGCCAGCTCGCCTCAGGCGGCGAGACCCTGCGGCTCTCGAGCGCCGACAAGGAGTCGGCACGAACGCTGGCCGGAGAGATAGGTGGACCTGCGATCGTTGCCGTCGACAACCGCGACGCGTTGCGGGGCGCCGAAGCCGTCGTCCTTGCGCTGCGGTTCACTGTCCTGAAGGGTGTCATTGACGAGATAGCAGAGCCGATAACCGACATGCTCGTGGTTGTTCCGAGTAACCCTGTCGGCATCGACGCAACAGGCAACCTCTCACATCTCCTGCCGGAAGGGCAGACCTCTGGCCTAGCTATAGCCGGGTGGTTGCCGGCAGGGGCGCGCTTGGCCATGGCGTTCGGAACCCTGTCGGGTGACCTCTTCGAGTCCTCTAGCAACCGGTCACCGAAGCCGGCGGTACTCTTCTACGCCACCGACGACGACCGTGCTGGCGAGGAAGTCGAGCGTTTGATCCGGACGGCCGGGTTCGAGCCGATGAAGGTGGGCGGGATCGATCAGTCGGGTCGACTCGAGGTGGGCGGCGACCTTCACGATCTCGTTGTCGGCCCCGCAGAAGCTCGGTCATTGATCGGCGAGGGCTGATCGCTTCGCCAGCCCGGCCAGGGCACCTCTTCGATCGGGCCTTCACTGCGACGATCTAGACGGCGCTCGGTTCAGCCGTGTCGAAGGTTACGCAGGTTGCACCTTTGACGCGCAGAGCCCGTTCGACGGATCTGCCCGGCCAGCTGGCCGACGCTGCTCGGGCACCGATCAGATGCCAAGGGGGAAGCTCACCTCATTCTCCGTCCTCGGTGCGATGATGCAATATAGGGGTTGAGATGCCCTGGTTTCCGGACTTCGCCAATGCCGCCGCGCTGGCTCGCCGGCAGACCCGTGCCGCGGATCTGGCTGATCCGGTGGCGGCGTACTTCGACGCACTGAACAGGGGTGACGCCCATGACCTGGAGGCTGTATGGCCCGGCGAGGTGACCATCTACGACCCCCGCGCCGGCGAGATCCGTGGCCACAGGGAACTGCGGCGATTCGTCCGCCGGAATCAATCCTGGCTGGCCGAGCGCCACGCCCGCATTGAGACCGTGGCCTCCACCGTCGTTGGCGGCCGCGCAGTCGTGGAGCTTGTGGCTCACTTGGCAGAGGATGGGGCGACATTGGCGTGGCCGGTAGCCGTCGTCGCTGAATCTCCCGATGACCGGTCAGTGGTGTTCCGCACCTATTGCAGCCAATGGCCGGTCGACAGACAGCGCCACCTCCGACCTCCCATACTCGGGACCGGGGATGCCCACCCAGGTGATGTGGTCGGCCGCTACCAGGCCGCTCTCGACGTGGGCGACACTGATGCGATCGTTGACACGTTTGCAACGGATGGGTATCTCCGCGAACCCGTCGGGCCCCACGCCACCCACCGCGGCATGCCAGAGCTGCGGTCGTTCTTCACCATGTGCTTCAGCGCCGGCGGCGGCATTGGCCTCCAACACTGCACGGTGACGGACGATGGGGTGCGCTGCGCCGTCGAATACAACTGCGTCCGTTGGGGTATCCACCACCTGCCAGCCCAGGCCGGAATCGGCGTCTACGAGCGCAGCCTGGACGGTCTTCTGGCTGCTGTCCGTATCTACGACGACGTCGAAGCACCCTTTGAGAACTCGTGAAACGCGGGAGCCGGAACAATTCTCCGCCCGGCTGTTCTCCGGCACCTGGCCGTCGGTCGCTGTCGGCTCACCTAGGAGTCGAGCACCTGTCTGAAAGGACAGATGTGGACGTGAAGCGCAAGGCCGGGCCCATGGTCGGAGAATCCCCGGCTTCTGGAAAGTGGCTGGTGGCCAGACTGACCGGCGACAGAGTCATTGCTCGGAGGACAACCGCACTGGGTCCGAAATAATCGCCGGAATCGTCGGTAGTTTCGCTGCAATCGGCCTTCCGACCCGAAGTGGAGGGCGTCACTACCGGCGGGCGGGCCAATCGTCGTCGGAGCGTCAATGGCCAGCAATCTGGCCGCCGTCGATGTGCAGGACTTCGCCAGTAATGAACGGCGACGATTCCAGGAAAAGGATGCCGCTGACGACGTCGCGGACCTGGCCCACGTGCCCAATGGGGGGAGCTGGGCGCCGAGTCCGGCGTAGCTCTCGGCCGGATGCACCGGCGTTTGGATGATGCCCGGCGAGACAGCGTTCACCCGGATGCCGCGGGAGGCGTACTCGATGGCCAGCGACTTGGTGGCTGAGGCGAGGCCACCTTTGGTGAGCGACGTCAAGACAGCGGGCGCGCTCGAGTTGGCGTAGTCGACCAGGGTCGTGGAGATGTTGACAACGTGACCGCTTCCTTGCTTCAGCATTTCGGCAATGGCGCACTGGGTCAGCGTGAAGAATCCGGTGAGATTGACTCCGATCACCGTTGCATAGTCGTCGGCCGTGTAGTCGGTGAACGGTTTGGAGATGAAAACGCCAGCATTGTTGATAAGGGTGTCTATGTGGCCGAAGCGCTTGAGTGCCCCGCTGATGATCCGGTCGGTGGTGGCGGCTTTGGAAATGTCTCCATCAACGGTAAGCACGGCCGGGTCACCGCCTGGCTTGATTGTCCGGGACGTGGCCACGACCGCCCAGCCCCGCCGCCGATACTCGGCGACGAGGCCAGCGCCGATCCCTTGAGAGCCTCCCGTGATGACCGCGACCTTCTGGTTTGGCTCGTTCATGACCGCTCCCGTCGTAAGGCGCTCAGTAGTGGCTCTCCCGTCTACGTCGGTTGGCGAACCGCCGCGATCTGGCTGCGAAGCGCTTTGAGGGCGGCGACATAAATCTCGGAGAACGTGGGGAACGGCTGGATGGTGTCCCGCAGCACCTCGAGTGGCACTCTGGCCCGGATGGCCAGCGTGGCTTGCTGCAGCCACTCGCCGGCCTCGGGTCCCAGGGCGTAGGCACCTGTCAACACGTCGCCGTCGCTGAGAAGGGTCAGAGATCCCTTCGACTGTGCGTAGGCGTGGGTGTAGGTAGCGGTCTTGGCCACCTCGGAGAGGGGTGCAGTGGCGCTGAAGGGGGCCTCTGTGGCGCCCACCGATGCCGCTTGTGGGTCCGTGTAAACAACGGAGGGGATGGCCTCGTAGTTGGCCTGACGGGATTCGCCGAGGATGTTGGCGGCGACGACCTCGCCCTGGTATTTGCCCACATGGGTCAGCAGCCGTACGCCGGTGACGTCGCCAATGGCCCACAGACCGTCACCGGCGCGCAAGTGGTTGTCGACCGTGATGCCGTGCCTGTCAGCGTGGACGTCGACGGTGTCGAGGCCGATCCCGTCCACTCGGGGTCGACGGCCCGTGGCCAGAAGGAGGTGGTCGCCCCGTACCTCGCGGCCGTCATCGAGTGTGAGGACGTAGTCCTCAGTGTCGCGTCGGGCGGCCGTCGCCTGGACGCCCAACATCAGTTCGACCCCGTCGCCGCGCAGCACCTCGCCCAACGCCTCGCCCAGGGGCGATGGCTCATGAGCGAGCACACGTTCAGCCGCTTCGACCAGGACGACCTCGCCGCCCAGACGGCGTACGGCCTGGGCCATCTCGGCGCCGATCGGCCCACCACCCAGTATCAGCAGGCGCCGTGGCACAGCCTTCATACCGGTCACCTCGCGGTTGCTCCAGACACCCTCCAAGTCGGCCAGACCCGGCACCGGAGGCACGACCGGATCCGAGCCGGTCGCCACGACAATGTGTCCCGCCGTATGGGGCACCCCGTCCACTTCGACCACACCCACCCCGGCCAGCCGGCCGGTGCCGCGCAACAGGTCGATGCCCCGGTCGGCCAGCCAGTGTTCCTGGCCGGCATCGGAGTAGTTCGAGACCATGAAATCGCGATAGGCCAGGGCCGCCTCGACATCGACTTTGGCGCTGGCCGCCGCTTCGCGTGCCTCCTGGGCCGCCTCCCCGGGCCGCAACAGCGTCTTGGATGGGATGCACGCCCAGTAGGAGCACTCGCCGCCGACCAGCTGGCGTTCCACGACGGCGACCCGCAGTCCACCGTCGGCCAACTCGCCTGCGCAGTGCTCGCCGGGCGAGCCGGCGCCCAAGACGATGACGTCGTAGTCGCTCATGTGTTGGCCGCGGAGCTGGCCTGACCGGTGAGCCCGGACTGTTCGTTCACCATGTACTGCGCGTACCAGTCCGGCCAGCCCGGGTCAGGGTGCCCGATCTCCTCTTCGTGACGGCCGTGAGCATCCTCGGCCCGGCGGAGCGCGGCGGCCAGATCGATGGGGGAGTCGTAGGCGACTGGCATGGGAGTACCTCCTTCTGATTGAGATCGGTCGACGCAGCGAGCACGAGCTTTCTGTGTGGTCACCGCCCCGGCAGGCGCGTCGTCACCTCTTGAAGAAACCAGCCGTTGCCGTCCGGATCGCTGAACGAGGCAAACGAGCCGTAGGTCTGGCGCTCTGGAGCCGGGCCCGGAGCTCGTGCCTCAGTGCCGGCGTGGTGGAACACCCCACCAGCGTCATGGAACACCTCGCTCACCTCGACACCGCGGGCCACCAGCTCGGCCCGGGTGGCTTCGATGTCGCTGACGACGAGCTGCAGACCATCGGCCGAGCCTGGTGCGGCCGAGCTGACCCCAGTGCCGAAGATGACCGAGCACGCCGAGCCCGGTGGCGTGACCTGCACGACCCGAAAGCCGCCATCGCCGGGGAAATCGGCATCCAGGCGCCACCCCAGCGACTCATAGAAGCCCTTGGCCCGGTCTACATCGGCCACCGGCACCACCACCACCTCGAGCTTCATGTCCACCACCGCAACTCCTCTGACGTCGGGGCCGATAGCTACGCCCCGGCCCACGGGGAGCCGGTTCCCGCACACTTTCGCGCTGCTCGTCGTCGAAGTCCAGGGCCCGTCGGTCAGATATGGTCCGGCATCACGCCGGAGTTCGATCCGACGGACCCCCCGAGGTGCCGGAGCCATCTTCGGGCGATTTCTGTTGGAGCTCGGCCTCGGAGATGGCCCAAGCCGCGTTGACGAGCCCAATGTGACTGAAGGCTTGAGGGAAGTTGCCCAAGAGCTCTCCGCTGACCGGATCGACCTCCTCAGCGAGCAGGCCGACGTCGTTGACGAAGTCTGCCGCTCGTTCGAAGACGGTGCGGCCCCGAGCCGGCTGTCCGGCCTGGGCCAGGGCTTGAGCCAGCCAGAAGGTGCACAGGAGGAACGTGCCCTCTTCGCCCTCGAGCCCGTCGTGGGTTCGGTAGCGGTAGACCAGGCCCCGATCATCAGTGAGGAATTCTTCGGTGGCGTTGATCGTGGCCAGCACTCTGGGATCGTCGGCGGGGAGGAAGCCCACCAGGGGAACCATCAAGCTGGAGGCGTCAAGCTCGTCGGAGCCGAAGGTCTGGGTGAAGGCGTTGGCCTGGTCGCTCCAGCCTTTGGTCAGGATCGCCTCACGGATCTGGGCCTGGGTCTGGGTCCATGCCGCGGCTCGGTCGGTCGCGTCGAGACGGTCGGCTAAGGCCACCGCGCGGTCGAGGGCTACCCAGCACATCAGCTTGGAGTACAGGAAGTCGCGAGGCTCGCCCCGAACCTCCCAGATGCCTTGGTCCTTTTCCTGCCAGCGCCGGGCTGCGGTGTCGGCCAATTGCACGAAGAACCGTCGTGTGGCCGGTGCCAGAACAGGGGGCGCACCCCACTTGTCGGGGGCGGCCATTGGCCCGACCCGTCGCGAGGTGTTGTCGAACAGGTGGTCGGAGAGGCGGTACACGGCGCTGAGCATTTCGCCGTAGACGTCGAGCTGACGCTGGTTCCAAGCCCCGTTGCCGACCCGAACGGGTACAGAGTGTCTCCAGCCCTCCAAGTGCGGCAGCTCCCGTTCGGTCAGGTCCCGTTCGCCGCCGATGCCAAACATGATCTGCAGGTCGCCACCCCGGTCGAGCGAGCTGGCCGCGGAGGCGGCCATGTAGTCGAAGAACTCGTTGGCCTCGTCGGGGCAGGCCGCCACCCATAGGGCTTCGATGGTGAAGGAAGCGTCCCGGACCCAGGCGTAGCGATAGTCCCAGTTTCTGGTGCCGCCCACCGTCTCAGGCAGCGACGTGGTCGCCGCCGCGCAGATCGCACCGGTGGGTGCAAACGAGAGTGCCTGGAGCACCCGTCCGCTGTGGTGCACCAGGTCTCGCCACGGACCCACGTAGGCCTGGTGGAGCTCCGACCACGACTCCCACGCCGACACGGTGTCGTCGAATCGTGCGCCTATCTCGGATTGGCTCCAGACCTTGACCGTGCCCGTCTCGGCCCGCTTCTTGTGATGCAGGGCGAAGCCCGCGCTCTCGTCACGGCGGAGGTGGAGCTGGCCAGAGACTGCCGACTGGTCGACAGTCAGGGCCATAGGAGAAGAGAGGATCAGCACGTCGGCGCCCCCGAACGCGGCTATTCCGCCGTCGATCGCATCGAACAGGGGACGGACCAGCCCGTACTCGGGGCGCGGGACGTACTCCAGGGACAACTCGACTTCTCCTTCAACGCACTCCGCACGCCGCAGCAGAACATGCGGCGCATCCTTGCCGAGCTCGTGCCCCCGGTTGCCGTTGCCCATGGCTAGGGCGTCGGTGATGGCGACCGTGCCGGTCGGCGTGCGGAAGGTGGTCTCCAACACCATGGTGCGGTCCAGGTAGCGGCGAGTCACCTGTGTGGCGCTCGTGGCCCGGATCGACCAGTGGCCAGCTTCGTCACCGAGGAGGCGACCCAAGATCGAGGGGCTGTCGAAACGCGGGAAGCACAACCAGTCGATCGACCCGTCCCGGCTCACCAGCGCAGCGCTGTGCCGGTCCGAGAGGAGCGCATAATCGGCGATAGGGGTCGTGCTGATGTGAGCTCCTTGGCCCGTCGATAGTGCGGGATCGGTATCTGGCAGGTCCGGATGAAGCGTCGGGCCCCGCCTATTCTTGTCGAAGATCCGAGCGATCAGCCAGGGACAGTCAGCGTACCTAGCCCGTCAACGAAAGAGATGCCCACCCGCGTTTGAGGGCGATGCGGGGAATGAGCAGGTGACGTCGCGAACAGATAATCTCATGGCCAGAGGCTCGCCCGGTGCTCGGCAGGACGGGCCCGGTTCCACCGCAAAGGTTGCGCCCTTGATGGAACGAAAGAGACGGTGATCTATGCGATCGGACATCAGACCCGGCGGCACCTTCCCCGACTACTCCTTGCCGGATCACACCACCACGGTGCGCAAACTCAGCGAGCTCCAAGGCGACGACCCGATGGTGCTCACACTGGCGCGGGGTAACTACTGCCCCAAAGAGCACCAGCAGCACCTGGAGTTGGCGGCCAACTACCCGAAGGTTGCCGTCGCCTACACCCAGATCGTCACCATCGCCACCGACGACCACCACACCTTGCAGGAGTTCCGCGCCTCGGTTGGCGCCCAATGGACGTTCCTCTCCGACCCCGGTCGGATTATCCAGAAGGACCTCGACATCCAGGAGTACACCGATCCCGAACACGACCCGATGATTCCCCACACGCTGGTGTTAAAACCGGGACTGGTGATTCACCGTATCTACAACGGGTACTGGTTCTGGGGCCGCCCGTCGTTCTACGACGTATGGCGAGACCTGTGCACTGCGTCGAGCGAGATCCGCCCCGACTGGGACTTGAGCAAACCGGGGCTGCGCGAGGCCTGGGATGCACGCGATTACTCGAACTTTCACGGATGGAACAAGCGGGCTCCTCAGTCGACGCCGACGTCGTATGAGTCATAGCAGAACGTGGACGCGTGCACTGCTCAGGCCGGTTAACCTAGCGGCTGGTGCAGGCGCTGCCAGCCGCGTGCGAACGGGTAGGTGATTGGTGCGAACGCCAGTCTGCGACCTGCTCGGGATGGACCAGCCGATCGTCCAAGCGCCGATGTCAGCGGTCCCCCAACTAGCGGCAGCGGTCTCGAATGCCGGCGCGCTCGGCATGTTGGCGCTGACGTGGTCCACTCCCGCCGGAGACGTGGTTCGGGAGACAGCGGCACTCACCGATCGTCCGTTTGGCGGGAATCTGGTTCTAGCCTCCGATCAGCACCGCCGTCTCGACGAGGCCCTTGAAGCCGGCCTTCGGATCGTGTCCCTGTTTTGGGGGGATTCCGCCGGCTACGTCGAGCAGGTCCACGACGCAAACGGAGTCGTCCTCCACACGGTCGGCAGTGCTGAAGAGGCGCGGCGGGCAGCCGCCAACGGAGTCGATGTCGTCGTGGCGCAAGGTTGGGAGGCTGGCGGGCATGTCTGGGGTCAGGTTGCGACGCTTCCCTTGGTGCCTGCGGTAGTGGATGCGGTAGCTCCGGTGCCGGTGATCGCAGCAGGGGGGATTGGGGACGCCCGCGGCGTGGCCGCCGTGCTCGCGCTGGGCGCTCAAGCTGCGTGGCTGGGTACCCGGTTTCTGCTTGCTCAGGAGATGCCCATCCACGAGGATTATCGCAGCCGAGTGATGGACGCGGCCGAGACCGATACGCGGTGGTACGCCGACCTGTACGAGGTCGGGTGGCCGGACGCGCCCAACCGCTCTCTCCGCAACTCGACGGCCGAGATGTGGGAGGCCGCAGGGCGACCCCCACCGGGGAGTCGACCGGGAGAGGGCGATGTCATCGCGGACTTTGCCTCGGGCGAGCCAATCGTCCGGTACGAGCCGGCGGCGCCGATGCTCGGTACAACCGGTGATATCGAAGCGATCTCGTTGTGGGCCGGACAGAGCGTTGTCCTCGCCAGGAAGCGACAACCAGCAGCAGAGATCGTGGCCGAACTCGTCTCCGGCTTATAGCCGAAAAGCCAGTGTGCCGCTGGCGTCGATGATCCTGATGGTCGAGCGATTGGAAGAGAGAAGAGGGAAATAGATTGCGGAAAGACATCATTATTGGAGCCACCTTCCCCGACTACCAGCTCGAGGACCAAGGCGGGGCCCTCCGGAGACTCTCTGAGCTCCAGGGTGGTAACCCGATGGTCCTCCATCTGTCCCGAGGATCGTACGATCCCAAGGAGCATCGCTTTCTCAGGAATCTCGTGGAGAGTTACCCAGAGTTCCGCGTCGCATACACGCGGCTGGTCGTTGTCTGCACGGACAACCCACTCAACCTCAACGAGTTCCGCGACTCTTTGGGTGCCCCGTGGCCGTTTCTGGGTGATCCCGAGAGAACCGTGCAGCAAGACCTCGGCATCGAGGAGTTCACGGATCCTCACAATCCGATGATCCCTCACACATTTGTCTTGGAGCCGGGACTTCGGATCTTTCGCATCTACAACGGGTATTGGTACTGGGGCCGACCAACAATGAACGAATTGCACGTGGATCTGCGATCGCTCCTACAGAAAGTCCGTCCAGATTTTGATTTGGGGGCACCGGGACTTCGCGAGGCGTGGGATCGCGGGGATCGAGAAATGTTTCTTGTCGACACCCTCGATGAACCGATCCGATTTACTGAGGGTAAGACCATCGGGATCAAGCGTGGTGACCTATAACCGGTATCCGACTCGAGATGATCAAGAAGTACGGCCAAAATTCGCGAAGGGAGGACCGTGGGCACCCAGCCTCAGGCGCTTAAACGGCCGTTTTACGAGCGACCCGCCCAAGTGGTTGCCGGAGGCCTCATCGGAAAGATCTTGTCGTATGGGCCGTTGAGCGGTCGCATCGTCGAGGTGGAAGCATACGACGAGAGCGAACCAGCAAGCCGAGGCTTCTCGGGTTTACGAAAGGGCAACGCGACGTTGTTCGGTCCACCCGGGCACCTCGAGGTATACCTTTCATATGGGGTCAACTACCTAGCGAATGTGGTGTGCGAGCCGGTTGGCGTCGGATCGGGCGTCCTTCTCCGAGCGTTGGAGCCGTTAACCGGCATTGAAGTGATGAGGGCTAACCGAGGCGATACCAACGACCCAGATTCTCGACTGTGTAGTGGACCTGGTCGTCTCTGCAAGGCGTTTGGTCTGAGTCGGGCCGACAACGGCAGGGATCTTGTTGTCGGGAAAGTCCGTATCCTCGATGACCATTCTCCACTTCTGCACGCCAGAAGCACGCGAGTCGGAATTTCCGCTGGTCAAGATCTCGATTGGCGATTCTATGTCCCGGACAATCCGAGCGTATCCGTACCGCGTGTCCCAAGAAAGCGCATGGGGGCGGCTACTTGATCGAGATCGGAAGTATCAAGCAGTCAGAAACGAAGCGTTGTGATAGTACCGGGGCTGAATCCTCGATCATCGTCAACGTCGGCTGCAAACCCGCCCTCGGCGGGTTATGAGTCGCAACCAGTGGAGGTGCCAGATGGCCGATTTCACACCGCCCGCAGAGGGAATTCTGCTGGCCCACTTCATCGTCTCGGACGACGTCGAGCGCTCTCGGCGCTTCTACACCGAAGTACTCGGCGGCAGGGTTGTCTTTTCCGGAGACGTCACCTATGTGGCGCTAGCCAACAGCTGGATCATCATCAATGTGGGCGGCGGCCCGACTGACGATAAGCCCGCGGTCACCCTGGAGACGCCACGCGACCCTGACCGGGTCAGCAGCTTCCTCAATATCCGGGTGGCAGACATCCAGGCCGTGTACACCGAATGGAGCGCTCGAGGCGCTCAATTCCTGACACCACCGAAGCAGCACCAATACGAGATCCGCTGTTACATCCGCGATCCTGACGGCCATCTGATCGAGGTGGGACAAACGACCGACCCAGAGGGGGATTGGTCGGCATGGTCATGAACGGTCCCAAAAAATCATCGGGCCTAGGGCGTCCACTAGGGATCGCGTGCCATCGAGAAGGTCAACCGCCCGGTGAAGAAGGCATTACTGCGTCGGCACCGCCACCGAGGCACGGGAGAGTCAGGCATTTGTGGTTGAATCAACCTTCGGCTGAGCTAGCAATGCCCAGCTAGTCCCCCTCGACGAACCGACGTGGTTAACTGAAGGCTTCAGACTCCGTCGTAATCGGGGCATGAGCCCCAATGAGTGGAGGTGCCAGTGGCCGAACGCGCGCAGCTCGCACAACGAATGGTGGTGACCCACTTCATCGTCTCCGATGATGTCGAGCGTTCCCGGCGCTTCTACACCGAGGTACTCGGCGGCACGGTGGTCTTCGGCCCAGAGCCAACCAATATCGCCCTCGCCAACACTTGGATCATCATCAACGGCGGCGGAGGCCCCACCGACGACAAGCCCACAGTCACCCTTGAGACGCCAAGCGACCCTGACCGGGTCAGCAGTTTTCTCAATATTCGGGTCGAAGACATCCACGCCGCGTACTCCGAATGGAGCGCCAGGGGCGCGCGAATTCCCTGACGCCGCCGAAGCAGCACAAGTACGAGATCCGTTGCTACATCCGAGATCCCGACGGCTACATCATCGAGGTCGGGCAAACCACTGATCCGCAGGGAGACTGGTGGCCCGCCAATTGGCCATCGATCAACCCCGGCGGGCAATCCGACTGAACCCCGTCTCCTCGACCGTCGGGAAGCTGACGACCACCGAAACCGGGGAGATCTAGGTCGTATGGGCTAACCAGCCCCGGAACCGTGAAGCCCGGTCCAGTAGCATGCTGCACTACAGGAGTCCACGTGTGGAGGAGGCGGCACGATGACCTATCGCAAGCTGATCCTGATGACGGTATTCCTATTGTCCAGTGTCGGCATCGGAGTTTCCGCGATGACCAGTCCGGCTTCGGCGTCGGCAGGTTCGACCGGCACCGGCACACTGACATGTTCGATCGGCGGTGATGTGTTCTTCAGCCCGCCGCTCAGCCAGTACGGGCAGCTCCCCAACGGGCCAGGCTATAACCGCGAAATTGCAACGTTCTCACTCGGGTTGACCAATTGCACGGGTCCTGACTCCAACACTCCTCAGCCGAACCCAACCGACGCAACGATGAATGGGAAAGGCAACGTGCACATCAAGGACGAGTTATTCCCATTCATGGGCCACAACATGAAAGTCGTCGGTGCCTGCGGCCTGGGTGACTTCGCTCCGACCGGGACCCTTAAGAACACGGAGATTTGGACGGGTGGGTCTCCGGTTTCGAAGTCGCTAACCAAGGTCAGCGCGAGCATCGATGGCGGCTACATCAACGGCACCTCCTCGAGGTCCTACTCCGGTAGCGCGTCGGGCACGCTGAACCTCACGGCCGAATCCTCGGACGAGTTCAACTCCGCCTGCTACGGGGGGTCGGGCTCGATTTCGGAGCTGACGTTCGACGCGTCAACGAGCACCTTGACCATCGGATAGCCGGCGACCTAGAGGTGGACGGGTAGGTCCGGCAAGCCGAAACGTACTGCCGCTGCAGAGAACGAGCGGACCCTCATATTCCCAGATGGTCGTGTGAAATAAGCAACGTAACGCTGGTCATCCGAGATGGCATTTTCGGCTCGGCTCAGTCTTCCGGAATGCTGGGTCAGAAACCCGTTCGATCACCCCACCAGACGAGCCTCTTCGACGGTCAGCTCTGCAGCGGGATCCGCTTCAAGACGTTCGTCGGAAATCGGCTGGCCACTTCGAACTGAATAGCCATATGTACCGGCAGCGACACGCCCCTCCGCCCGACCGATTGCAGCCAACCGTTGCTCCAGTTCGACCCTGACGGATGCATCGGTGCCTTCATCTGTCAAAGGTTGGGCAGAATCGAACATGTCGCCGGTCTGATTGGCTGCGGTTCTGTCAGCTCGGCCTGCGGCAGTCATATCCGCAAGTAGCTCCTCCGTGCGAAGGCGCTCCAAGCGCAGTAACTCGTTGGCCTTTGCGGTGTCCATGGTTTGCTCCTCCCTCATATTCCTGTCGATGTCATTGCTCGAACAGCAATGGTATTGGAAAGGTCACAGGGGACTCGGTTTCGGGAAGGCGTTCGAGGAGGTCTTCGCTACTCGCTGATCCTCTCGCGACTGAATTGATCTGGTCCGCATCACCAGGGACTCGATCGACTACTCAGGCCCACCGTGGCTTGCCAGTAGAGCGATGGCCTGCGAGGCATACTCCGCCGGAACATACACCGGCACTCCGTCGGCGAAACTCACGGATTCGTACACGGAGCCTGCTCCGAGCGTCGCTTCGATACCCGAGGCGCGCAAACGGGCGGCTATCACCTCTGCCTCGAATGGCTGGACCCGCGTCACTTCCACGAGATCACTCTGGTGAGAATCGGGAGGCACGTTGACGTTCGACACATCTAGCCCTTCGGATTTGCGCGTTTCACACTCAATAAGTGATGGTCCCGCTCCGGTGGAGCAACATCCAATTCACCTCGACCCCTTGGCTCAAACCAGATGGTACTACCAAGACTGAGGGGCTTCGGTTGGCTAACGCACCTACTCGTCGGCCGTTGCCGGGGGACCGCCCGGTAGGTGGGAGACAGGACCTTCGAATTGGGGTCCCGGGGGCTTACCGATCAGCCCACGTTGAGTGCGCACCGGCGTTGGACGAGTTCATGATGTTCCCACAGTGCCAGGGTCGACAACTGCATCGAGGAGGGGTCCGAGCTCCAGGACGAGCGCGTCCAATGGGGTCAGGTCGCGCCTGATCCGCGCCAGGATGATCGCCCCTTCGAGGGCGGCGATGATCACCATGGCGAGATTATCGGAACGCTGCACGGGGACACCCAGATCTACCAGGCTCTCAGAGAGTGGCTCGAGCCAACCGTCGAAGGCGCGTCGTACCACTTGGCGAAGCTGGCTGCTGGTGGCTGCCGTGTCCGCTGCGGCAGCAACCAGGGGGCACCCGGACGAGAACCGCTCATTGGTGAGATCACCTCGCCAGGTGTCGACGATGGAAGCCAGCAGGGCGCTCGGCGTTCTCGACTGCAGCTCGCTGAAACATCGTCTTACACGTCGAGCCGCCACGTTGCCCGCCCAGAGCAGGGCATCGGAGACGAGTTCCTCCTTGCCACCGGGGAAGTAGTGCTGGAGCGAACCTCGGGGCGCGTCCGCCTCGATCACGATCTCTCTCATACCAGTCCCCGACACACCCTTGCGCCGGATGAGCTGTGCCGCGCTACGCACCATCCGCTCGCGGGGAGCAAGTGCCCGCGCCCCAGGTGCTTTGGCCGCCGTCATGAAGGCCTGCATCCGACCCGAACCGGCGGCGGGTCTTGACTATGACATCTGTCATGATTCATAATCCAATTATATGACGAGTGTCATGAAGGTTCAAGCACCGGGCGTTCCATCCGGTTGGGTGACCGAGGTAACGCTTCTCAGGCCAACTGCGTCGGACACCGAGGCCGTGCTGGCAATGGTGGGCCGCTGCTCACGTGCGAGCCTGTTCCACCGATTCCACGGCTTCACCGACGGTATGGGCTACTTCGGAGCACTGCTTCGGGATCGACCACTCGAGCAAGCGCTTCTCGCTTGGCACCGATCGAGGTGCGTGGGAGTGGCCACACTCGGTGCCGGGACCACCGGAGTCTTCGATCTAGGAGTGCTGGTAGAGGACGCCTGGCAGCGCCGAGGCGTCGGAACCCATCTGGCTGAGTCCTTGCTCGACTGCGCTCGGGCGAGGGGTCTGAGCACCGTGCACGTCAATGTCCTCGGCGACGACCTGTTCATTCTCGACGCCCTGCGCCGGATCGGTCCGCTCACGGTGTCGATCGAGTCCGGAAGCTTTTCGATTGACATCGAACTCGGCAGTGAGCCGCGCCAGCCGTCTCGGGATCGCTTCCCGTCGGGTTCGGACTGATACTGGCGGCGACTGCCGTCATGACTGGACGAAGTGACTTCACAGAGTCCCATACAGAAAGGAACAAATGAAAGGCCTGCCAAACCAAATATCGTTCTCGTCCACGGCGCATGGGCCGATGGCTCCAGCTGGAGCGCCGTCATCGAGCGGCTTCAAGCCCATGGGTTTCGGGTCATCGCACCGCAGTTCCCATTGACGGCGTTGGCGGACGACGTCGCCCGACTCCGCCAAGTGCTGGAGTTCCAGGACGGTCCGACCATCGTCGTCGGACACTCCTACGGCGGCCAGATCATGACGTCACTGGGCGCCAACCCACCCAACGTCGTCGGCCTGGTCTATATCGCAGCCTTCGGGCTCGACGAAGGTGAGTCGCTCGGCGCGTCGTTGGCGCAGGGGCCGGTGACGCCAGCGCTGGAGCACCTTTTCACCGACAAGCAAGGCTTCGGCTGGCTCTCCGAGGACGACTTTGTACATCACTTTGCTGCCGATATTGAACCTGTGAAGGCAAAGGTGATGTCCGCAGTGCAACAGGCATTGGCCGGGTCGGCGTTCACTGATGTGATGGGAACCCCAGCGTGGAAGTCTGTTGCGTCTTGGTATCTCGTCGCCCAAGACGACCAGGCCATTCCTCCGGAGGCCGAAATGCAGTTCGCGCAGCGAATGGGCGCGACGACGGTCGAGGTCGCCTCCAGCCATGTGGCGATGGTCTCTCATCCTGATGCTGTCGTCGATCTCGTCGAGCAGGCGGCCGCGGCTGCCAGTCCAACCAATGGCTGAACAGATTGGTCATCATCAACAACTGCGTCGGCGAAATGCGGACGCACGATGCCGATGGACTACGGGACGCTGCCTGATTGCTGGGACTGCGACAACCCATTGAGGAGAGCACGTAGTCCGAAGCTGAAGTCGTATTCGGGATCCGGCTTGTTTGCGTACTCGCTGTATTTGAGCACGGTCGGATATCGACGAGCTGGCAGAAGATCGAGTAGCTCGTTCAGTCCCGAGCGTGCCTCTCCACCCCATGCGGTGTTTCCTCGCTGGGCAACACTGGCGCTGAAGATTGCTGAGCAGACGACGAAGTGCATGACGGCCGCGTACGTCTGCACGGCGAACTCGGGATCACATCCGTCACGGTCCATCACGCTCCAGAACAGCTCCCGAATACGCATGGCATTCGGCCCGAGCAGTGGAGCATTGGCGCTGATGACGACCAGCCCTCGGTGGCCCACCAGCACCCGGCGCAGGGAGTGGGCGAGTTGCTCGACTGCGTCGTGCCAGTGAAGCGCCGGGTCAGGGGCATCGAGCTCGCCGAGCACGAGGTCGGCAACCTCCACCAAGAGATCGTCCCGACTTGAGACGTGGCGGTAGAGCGAGGCCGGCCCAGTGCCCAGTCCGTCAGCCAGCCGCCGCATTGTCAGTTCGCGGAGACCCTCCTCGTCGACGATCTTGAGCGCCGCTCGGCCGATCTCCTCCATGCTCAGGCCGCGGCCTCGGGCACGGAGTCGCTGCAAATAGCGATCTCGCCACCACTGGGCTGATCCAGGTGCCGGGTGCGACTGATTGACGGCCGCGAACATGGATCGTATTCTAGCGAACCATGTTCGCAAGCGGAGGCTCGATCATGTCGAAACGCACCGTATGGGCGGCGATCACGTTTGGCTGCGTGGCCGTGTTGCTCACGGGCTGCGGGTCCAGTTCGTCTGCGAGTTCGTCGACGAGCTCGTCTACGGCGCCGTTGACCATCACGTGGATGTCAAGCTATGCCGCTCCTGGCACCCCGGCGCAGTACAACAAGGTCGGGATCATCAAGGTCGGACCGAGCGGTGCGAAGAACGTTCTGGTCCTGGAGCCGGGGACCTCTGCCGCTGCCGCCTACTTCGTCCCGCTTGCCAAGTGGATCGTCTCGAAGGCCAGTGGCTGGCAGGTCTGGGCAGTCGAGCGGCGAGAGAACCTGCTCGAAGACCAGTCGGAGCTGAACCTGTACAAGGACCACAAGGCCACGACCACGCAGCTATTCGACTACTACCTTGGCTACCTGAAGGACTCGAGCATTAGCCATCACTATCAACCGGTCGCCAACGCAACCGTCGAGTTCGCCAAGCAGTGGGGAATGAACGTCGCAGTCCAGGACCTTCATGTGGTGATCACCGCCGCCAAGAAGCTCGGCGGCAAGGTCGTGCTCGGTGGCCACTCGCTTGGCGGATCGGTGGTTACGGCGTACGCCACCTGGGACTTCGACGGCCACGCCGGAGCCGACGAACTGGCGGGCCTGGTCTATATCGACGGCGGTAGTACCACGGCCCCGGTGAGCGCCCAGGCGGCGACCCAGACGCTCCAGGCGCTCGACGCTCCGAGTGCCAGCCCCTGGCTTGCGTTCGGCGGGATAGCGGCGCCCTATGCCGGATTGTTCGAGGCATCCGGAGCAGCATCTGCCCTCTTGGATCCAAATGCCGCCTCGCTGGGCCAGACTTCGGGGCTCTTACCCACGGACATCGTTCCTTCGGTGCCCGTCACCAATCTGGGCCAGTACGGGTACGCGCTCAACGCGTCCACATCTCCGTCCAGTTTGCTCGCTGCTCAGGCGCACCTCGGCCAGGGTCTTGCCTCGCAAGGGCCGACCCACGGCTGGAACGGCTCAGGAGCTCTCACACCGATCGACCGCTTCGCGACGATGTTCTCGGGGGAGGGGATCCAGAACGCCAACGGCACTGAGTGGTATTTTCCCCAACGTCTGACGGATGACACCGCTGCTGTTGACAACGGGAATGCAAATCCGGCTCAGAGTGTGCTCGGCGTGGATGCCACAATGGGTCACAACCTCCCGAAGAACCTGCTCATCTACGCGTTTGGCGCCCGCCTGGGAGGAGCGTCGGTGCCCCAGGACGCACAGATGTTGGCCCAACAATCGGGCATCCCCATGAGTAACCTCACCCTGGCGAACTACCAGAGCACCTATTCTCACAACGACCCGGCCGGCGCTTACCCCAACAACGCCTTCTTCAACCGGCTCATACCCTTCTTGGGCAAGGTCACCAGTCAAGGGTAATTGTTGGTCAACGCGAGTCCGGGACCACCGAGCCCGAGAAACGTGACTGGATGGCTGGATGACCTACGTTGTGACCAAAGCCCCTATCGCTGATCGGGGCTTGGGCGCGAGGGTTGAGGTCATGGCCATAGGGCTCCACTCATCGTTGACGACCGTCGACCCAATCGTGCTTGATGACGGTACCCAGGTAGTTCTCCGTTCGATCCGTCCGAGTGATGCTGGCGCACTGTTGAGATTTCACGCCAGCCTCTCCGCACAGTCCATTCAGCAGCGGTACTTCTATCCCCATACGGACCTGGGACCCGATGAGCTGGCGCACCTGACTCAGGTTGATGGTCTCGATCGACTAGCCCTCGTGGTCGAGAAGGACGAAGTCCTGGTTGCGGTGGGTCGCTACGACCGATTGGACGATCCGAGCGCGGCCGAAGTGGCCTTCGTCGTGGCCGACGTCTTCCAGCATCATGGTCTCGCCACCATGCTCTTTCACCAGCTCGCCAACGCTGCACGCTCAGGCGGGATCACCCGTTTCGTTGCCGAGGTCCTGGCGGAGAACCGGCCCATGCTCTCCGTGTTTCGAGGAGCTGGGTTCCCGATTACGTCCAGGACCGAGTGGGGTACCGTCGAGTTGACGATCACCATCGCCCCTGACTGCGGGCGAGCAGCGAGCGGTCAGACGGGCACGCACCAGAGCAGCCGGGTCCCTCCGTCGTGGCCGGCTTGAATCTCGAAGCTCCCGTGCAACCTTTCGGCGCGGCTACGCAGGTTGACGAGTCCCAATCCGGCTCCGCCAGATAGCGGCAGTTCGATGCCGGTGCCGTTGTCGTGCACCTCAAGGCTGACCTCGTCGGCCACGCTGATCGTCACGACGTAGCTGGTAGCTCGGGCATGTTTGCCGGCGTTGGTCAGTGCCTCGCGGAGCACAGCCAGAAGATGATCGGCGACCTTTTGGGTGACCGCGTTGTCCACGGGGCCGTTGAAGATGACCTCGGGACGAGCTCCGAGGTTCGCAGCCATCTCTTCAGTGAGCTCAAGCACTCCGTGCCGGAGGCCACCGGGAATGGCCTTCTCACCGAGTTCGAAGATGGCGGTGCGGATTTCGGTAACGGTGGCATCGAGATCATCGACAGCCTTGTCGACGCGCTCAACGACCTGATCCCGCTCAGGCAGACGTGTTGCACCTTGCAACGCCATACCGACGGCGAAGACGCGTTGGATGACCCGGTCGTGCAGATCCCTGGCGATGCGGTCCCGGTCGTCGAGGACACTGAGCATACGGACCCGATCATGGAGGCGCGTGTTCTCGATTGCGATGCCTGCTGCCAACGCCAATGCCTCGGCCAATGACTCGTCTTGATCGTTGAAGTCGTCGGCACCGAGTTTATCGGTGAGATAGAGGTTGCCGTAGACCTCGTGGCGGACTCGGACGGGAACGCCGAGGAACGACTGCATGGGCGGGTGGCAAGCCGGGAACCCGTAACTGTCAGGGTGGGTCCCGAGGTCGTTGAGGCGCAGGGGTACCGGCTCGGTGATGAGTAGGCCAAGGACCCCTCGTCCAGTCGGGCGAGGTCCGATGGCCTCTTCCTCGGCATCGCTCAGTCCGACGGTCAAGAACTGCTCGAGGCCGGTCCGTGCTTCATTGAGCACCCCCAGGGCGCCGTAGCGGGCGTCGACCAGGGAGCACGCCTCTTCGACCAGGTGGCGGAGTACGACGGGAAGCTCGACGTCTGCCTCGATCATGAGGACGGCATCCAACAGCCGCCGGAGCTGGACCGGATCATCAACGTTGCGATACGGCATGGGGCCATCGTAGCGACAAGCATTGTTCGCAGTCCGTGGCCGGACACTGGCACAATGGGTTTCGTGACTATCCGCGTGTTCCTCCTCGACGATCACGAGTTGGTACGCGAAGGCATACGTAGCCTTCTCGAAAGCGACGAGGACATCGAGGTAGTCGGTGAGGCAGCCACCGCGGAGGAGGCCCTGATCAGGATCCCGCTGGCCAAGCCCGATGTGGCCATTCTCGACGTCCGGCTAGAGGACGGAAGTGGCATCGACGTCTGCCGGGATGTCCGTTCGCTCATGCCCGGGCTGGTCTGCTTGATGTTGACCAGCTTCGCTGATGACGAGGCGCTTTACGCCAGCGTCATGGCCGGGGCAGCAGGCTATGTGCTCAAGCAGATCAAGGCGCGGGATCTGATCGAGGACGTGAAGCAGGTGGCTGGCGGGGCATCGCTGATGGACCCGCGAGCCGTGGCCCGGGTGGTCGAGCGCATTTCCAATCCTCCGACGGTCAACCCCGAACTCAAGGCCCTCTCTCCACAAGAGGCCCGCATCTTGGACCTGATTGCCGAGGGACAAACAAACCGTCAGGTAGCCGAAGCCATGTTCCTATCGGAGAAGACCGTCAAGAACTACATGACGGGTCTCCTGGCCAAGCTAAAGATGAACTCCAGGACCGAAGCGGCGATCTACGCCACCAAACTCAAGGCGAGAGGGTCAGAGGCGACTCAGGCCTGAGGATCCACTCGCCTGCGGGCGAGGGCAGCAAGATCGACGCCAGAGCGAGCCAGCTCGTCCTCAAGACGCCCCCGCTCCTGCTGGCGATGGGCGAACCCTGAGCGAACCACATCGATGCCGTGCTCGGCGCACAAGCTGATGAGCGCTCGGTCATAGGAGACCTCTGCGGCCAGGACCGCATAGGTCGAGTCGTCGCAATGGGGACCGTGGGCGATCATCTCGGCCCGACGAGCAAGCGCGTAGTCGATCAGGGAGCTACCGCTCAGTTCATACGCCCATCCGTCGACGGCCGACGACAGGATATCCACGTACATGCTCATAGCCTCCATTGTCGCTTCGGCGGGTGCTGACGAATAGGGACGTTGTTCCCATATTGGAGCGACCGGTCGTATCGGGACGATGTGTTGCTCACCCTGCTCCCCCCTGCACGGCGAACGAGAGCCCTCCCCGGGAGATCCCGCCGGGAACCGGTCGCAGTAGGACCTTGGTCCCTACTGGAGCCGACCTGCACAAGGTTCGAGGGACCAAGGTCCTACTCGCTGGGACCTTTGCACCCATCCCTCATCGCCCTGGTAGCTGGACAATGAGAACAGATCACCTCATACGGAGGGGTCAGTCTGAACAAGGAGCAAAACAATGCAACGCAAAGTGTTCGATGTGCTGGCCAGTGTCGGCGGATTGCTGATGGTGATCGTATTGGTGGTGGCCGGCGGCCTCTTGATGTGGGGCTACAGCTTCGCCAACTCGAATGTGCACAACCAGTTGGCTGAGCAGCAGATCGTGTTCCCGGCAAAGGCAGCGTTTGCCCACCCGGTGGTCGGTTCTGAGATCACGCCATCGATGGTTGGCACCGTGAGCAATTATGCCGGACAGCCGCTCACAACTGGCGCCCAAGCGGAGGTCTACGCAAACGACTTCATCGCCGTGCACCTCGCCGAGATCGGTGGCGGCAAGACCTACGCCCAACTGAGCAGTGCTGCCATGGCCCTGCCTAAGGGCTCACAGGCCTACACAGCGGCTGAGGCCAAGGTGCAGACCGTCTTCCAGGGCACGACGCTTCGCGGGTTGCTGCTCGAGGCCTATGCCTTCGGGACGTTCGCCACGATTGCGTTGATCGCTGGCATCTCTGCCTTCGTCCTCGGCGGCCTGATGGCGCTGCTGGTGGCCTTCGGCTTCTTGCACGCACGCCGGACCGCGGACAGCAAAGAACTTGCCGTGAACACGCACGCTCCGCGGGTGCTCGCCCCTGCCTGATCCATCCACGAATACTGGCCCGAAACACTCGGCCCGCTCCGCCACTCAGGCGGGGTGGGCCGAGTGCGTCACGGTACCCCGGGTGACAGTGCAGTCTGCTGATGCCACCAGACGGGCAGCGTCAATTCCAAATGCCGATTCCTTGGGTCCGTCGAGGAGGACCACCACGGTCAAAGAACTGGGCGACCCGCGCCGTCAGGTACTCAGGCGCTAGCCCGCGAGGCATCACCAATCGCGAGAACGATCTTCCCTCGGGTGTGCCGCCGTTCAAGTAGCTCGTAAGCCTGGCGGACGTCTTGTAGGGCAAAGGTGGCTGCGATCGGAACTGCCAGCTCTCCTTGCTCAATTTGCGATGCGAGCTCCGAGATGACGCCACCGACGTCATCGACGGTTGACATTCCGTCCACATGGGTTCCGTGTCGTGCTCCCGCCTCCCTGTCGATGATCGTGTCCACTCGATCGGGCCTGACGCCAAGTTCGTCGACGGCCAGGTCGACGTAGCCGCCGCCGAAGCAGTCGATGAAGGCGTCGATCCTCCCTCCCGCAGCAGCGCGAAGTCGGTCCCCAAGGCCCTCGCCGTAGACGACCGCCCTCGTGCCCATCGAGTCCAACCAGTCGGAGTTCCCCGCTCCGGCGATGCCCAATACGGTGGCCCCCGACCGGCGAGCCAATTGGATGGCGATCGATCCCACCCCACCAGCAGCTCCGGAGATGGCGACTACCTCGCCGGGCTTCAGCCCAACCGACTTCAGGGTGGCCCATGCCGTCGTGCCGGCCACATACAGAGAGCCAGCCGCCTCCCACGACACCGTTGACGGCTTTGGCACGACCTGATTGGCGGGCAGGCTCACCGCCTGTGCATGGCTCGATCGCTCGTCGCTCCAGCCGATTACCTCGTCACCGACAGCGACACCGTTCACCCCCTCACCGATTTCTGCGACCGCGCCAGCGAGGTCGCTGCCCTCCCCGGACGGGAAGGTGGATGGCCAGAGGTCATGCAACAGCCCCCTGCGGATCGACGCCTCACCCGGGTTGATGGCCGCCGCAACCACATCCACCACCACCCGACCCGGTCCAGGATGGGGACGAGGAACCTCCACTACCTCAAGGACGTCAGCCTCCCCGTAGCGCTCGAAGCGGACGGCCAGCACGGTTGAACCACTCATGCCCAGTCCAACTGGTATTCTGGGTCCGATATTCCGCTCTGCGTGGCCGTCATCAGACCACCACAGAACAAGGTCGCCGATTCCTCTCCAGGTTCGGGTCGCCGCTAACGGGTAAACGGACCCTTCGCCGCGGCGCGGGAGCGTGTGGTGGGTCTTGAGGGACGATCCCTATGACCACCGCACATCCTGTGACCGACGGTGTCGGGCGGGTGGGGAGAAACGACCTTGCTGCTTGGTAAGAGCACGGTCGCCGGGGTCGGAGTTTGAATGGTGCACCCTGAGCCCGTGGTAATGGTGACAGCCGATCCCGCGGCACTGATCGACAGCGTGGTCCCAGACTGGCGAAACGTCACGATCTGCGTCGGTGGGTTCGCGAACTGGTAGTTGAAGTCCCACAGCTGCCCTCTTGTGGCGACGGTCTGGTTGTGCCAGGACGCGGGCTCTGTGGCGACCGGCTCGAAGAGGCCCCATTTGAGCATGGCCTTGATCTCGTTCAGGAAGTCGGGAATGTCGTGGCCACCCGGGTGGACCTGGTAGGTGACGTCGATCCCGGCGGCTACCAGGGCTTGGTGGTAGCTCTCGCTCATCGGGTAGATGATCTGCTCCTCCGCGATGGCGAATTGACCCGGATCGGGGTCGGCCTTGCTCGGAATGCCCGTGCCGGTGCTCTCGAACACCCGCGTGTGGTTGAGGTTCATGGCGAGCATGGTCGGGTTGTGACCGGTGGCGTAGAAGCCGTTCGGGGGCCCATAGATGGGATCAGGATCGTTGTCGCCGTTCGACGCAGCGTTTGAGAGGACCGCCATCGCGGACTGGACGACCGTGGCGTTCCACTGGGGATCCACGAATCCCGAGAGCGAGGCCACCGACCCGAAGAAGGCGGGCAGACGGCCGCCCAGGTAGGTTGCGCCGAGTCCGCCCATCGATATGCCGATGAGGGCGTGATAGCGACGCTGCGGCAGGATCGGGTACCGGGCCAGAACGGTTGGGATCACGCTCTCAAGCTCATAGGTCTCCCACGAAGGGCTGCCACGCTCACCGTCGTTCCACCAGTCGGTGTACCAACCGTTTCCCCCTTCGGGCATGACCACGATGGCATTGAGACGGTCGAACGGCTTGGTGAGTCCATAGCTGGCATACGAGTCGTAGTTGAAGTCGAGCCCGTTGAGGAAGACGACCAGTGGATACTGCTGGTGGCGGTTGAATCCCGCCGGCAAGAGCACGTTCGCCCGGGGCGGACCGGGATAGCTCAGCCATTTGGCGGCGATCCCACCGTCGGCGGGGATCTTGATCGTGACCAGGCGGGCCTCCGATCGGGCCTGGCTGCTGGCGCCGACCCCGCCATCGACCCCTACGAGGGTCGTCGCTACGAGGACTATTCCGATGCATCCGGCCACCACGCGGTGATGCATGCCCATCGTCCCTCTCCCTTCGCCCCGAATGATGCCTCTGGCGACGCGCTCAGCGCACAGAGAGACTCTCGCACAGGACGTGAGAATCGGCTACCCGGTTATCGGCCGGCCCTCATGAAGCGAGTGCCAGCTCCAGCGCCCGAGGCAGCGTAAAGCCCGTATTGGGCGAACCAGCCGTGATCTCCTCCCGGGTCCGCCGCCGACCGGTCCTCTCGACGCCGATCGCTGGCCCTTTGCGCCGTCTCATCGTTCGTCCGCCAGGCGTTCAGATCATGTCCCGCCTCGCGATTCCGCCACTGCTTCATAGGCATCGATCAACGTCCGATAGCGGTCTGCGATGCTCCGCGCCGCCTCATGTGCAGACAATCGGCCGGCGATGTGGTCGGACAAAGCCTCGTTCCAGAGAGTTCGGCCGACGGCGAACCCGGAGAATCCCGGTACGGCCGCGCCGGTCCGGATCCACTGGGTGACCTTCGCCATGTCCGCCCCTCGGCCAAGGACGATGCAAACCACGTCGTTGCGCCCGCCCGCCCGCGCCTGCTCGACCACCCGGGCGCAGTCTTCGGAAGCGTCGAGTCCCTCGATCTTCCAGATGTCCGGGTTCACGCGCCCCGCCTGCAGGGAGGCGATTGCGTCGACGACCAACTTCGGGCGCAGATCCCGGTCGTAGTCCTCCTGGTGACCGTCGAAGGAGTCGAGTTGCCCTGTGGTGGCGGGGACCAGCAGCTCGAAGAGGAATTTGCGGTCACGCGCCTGCAACCAATCGCTCAGAAGCGCCAGGCGGTCGGTTTGCCTCTCGTTCAGGTCGGCCTTCCCCTCGGGATTGTAGCGAACGAGGACCTTGACGAACGAGGGATCGAACGACTCGATATGGTCACCGAACTCAGCGCCGTATTGGAACTCGAACTCGTCTTGCCCCGAGCGCTCGACGGGCATGGCCAGGGGGACGCCCTCCTCTTTGGCTCGGCGGGCCACCGTCGCGCCGAATTCTTCGTCGACCAGGATTCCGGCGAGGTCTCTTGGAGTCCCCGCCTCGATGGCCAGCTGGTTGGCTTCGAAGATGATCTCCTTGACGCTGACGATGCTGTCGCGTACCTCGGCGCTGAGCGGAGGAGTAGCTCCGAAGAGACCTTTCTCGAACGAGGCCCGGTGGTCAAAGGCGAGCAGGAAGAGTCGTTTGCCGTATCCAAGTGCCATGTGACGCCCCTTCCGGGTCGGTACGACCGCCGAGGCAGTCGGTGTCTTCGTTTGTCTGAACTACACACGTGCCGGGCCTGCGGAGTTGCGGGCTCGGGACCGTTGACCCATCCTGAGGAGCGGTGAAGGTCGACGTTGACAGGGAGAAGCAGCTGGCAGCCGAGGCCGCGGCGACAATGGTCGAGAGCGGCATGCGGGTCGGACTCGGCACCGGGTCGACGGTCGCCCACCTCCTGCCCGCTTTGGCGAAGCGGGGGCTGCGTCTGCGCTGTGTGGCCACGTCGCCCCGCACGGTGCAGGCAGCTCGAAAACTCGGAATCTCGGTGGAGCCCTTCACCGTGGACCGCCTCGATGTCGCCATCGACGGTGCCGATCAGATCAGTCCTGAGGGATGGTTGGTCAAAGGAGGCGGGGCGGCGCACACCCGCGAGAAACTGGTGGCCCTGGCGGCAGAGCGCTTTGTGGTGATCGCCGACTCGAGGAAGCCGGTCAGGGTGCTCCATGCCCCCGTTCCCCTGGAGCTGGTCGCCTTCGGACTCGAGTCGACGCTCGAACGACTGGGCCAGGTGCGCCTTCGCGATGTCCCGCTGAGCCCTGATGGTGGGGTGATCGCCGATTTCGTTGGCACGGTCGCGGACCCGGCCCGGCTCGCGGCCAGGCTCAAGGCGACGCCGGGTGTGGTGGAGCACGGTCTGTTCCCACCCGAGATGGTGACCACCATTCTGGTGGGACGCGGCGAGTCGGTTGAGAGGATGGAAGTGGCAAGCCGCTGAGCTCGCCCGGGGAGCTGGGACTACTCGAATGTGAACACTGGTTCTTTCTGTTCCCAACAGTAATCACCTTCGGTCCAAGCGTAGGCAGATGGCCGTGACGATCGAACATCAGGCAACGGGCGGAGGTACTCCTTGGACGCTCGAGGCCAGTTGTGGATCCCAGCTGCACACGGCACAGGCATGACGGACAGCAGAACGAGCAAAGTCAAGCGCCTCGCTACGGGGATCCGCGCTGTTTCGGAGGTCATCCCAGTCAAGGATGTACTCCCCTAGTTCCGCGTCCCAGTGGGCTGCATGAGGTGACAACGTTGCCTGGTCGAATCCCTCGGGAGCCGGGACCGCGAACGCGTAGAACGCAGCCCGCCGGTGGCGTGCGTCGCCCGGCCACCAGCCCACTTCGATCTGTTGGGCATTTGCCGAATTGCGAACGATGAAGTCCTCTGATGGAGGATCCGCAGGCTGGCCAGAGAACAAGCTCACCGCAAGGTCGAAGGAGCCCCACCAGGCATTGACGGGTGTCGAGCGCCCTCGGTACGGTGCGCGCAACGCGGCGAGCACGAGAGCCGCTTGTGTCGCGACGGCGAAGTAGGCACTGACCTGGTTGGGGTCGTAGGTGGCGTGTTCGTCATCCTCGTCGAGGGGCACCGTCCACGGCGTCTCCTGTGGGCGTGGATCGATCTGCACGGGACCCACCAGGTCACCCACAGCAGTGAGCACAGCTCGGGTCACCTCCCCGACGGGTCGGTCCGGCGCGAGAGGAATGCGCCTGATCCGAGCATCACTATGTTCGATCAACGCCTCGTGGCTACGGAGATCGAGCGCGATCACCAGGGCACCGGACCCATCAGGAGCTGGAAGCAGCCTCGTCTCCCAGCCGCGGGTGGTAAGCCGAAGAGCAGCGTGCTGAAGCTGCGGCTCCGGAGGAGCCAAGGCCACGGCGAGCTTGCCGAGCAACTGGGTGTGTGCGTGCAGGGTGTCGCAGGTCGCGGCCCAGGTCCCGTAGGGAAGCGGCGACCACGTCGACGGCATGGAACCACCGTAACCGGCGAAGGGAGCAATCGCTACCGCAACTCGCTGATCCAATCGGGTACAGGAGTGCGATCCGGTCCGTATCATCGCCCAGGACCCAACTGGGTGCAGTCGCGTGAAAGGGACTACGCCGGCCGTTGTGTTGGCCCCGATGCCACCCGGTGTTCGTATCACCAGTGTCGGCGCGAGGATCAGCTCGACGGGTTGAGGAGGGAGCTACAACTGGGCAGTGAGCTCGCTCCGGTCACCACCGTGCCAATCGGGGCGACCGAAACTCGCACCTGCGCCCCACTCGGTGCCGTGATGGTTAGAGCTTGTGCGTCAGGCGCCGAACTGACGACACCGCCGCCGGTCACGGTCACCTTGTAGCCGTTCGGGTAGTGGACGGCTGTTGGCACGGAGATGACCGTTGGAGCGGATCCGCCGTCCGACCGATACCGCATCTCGAAGATGCCGGTGCGGGCATCGAAACTGAATGACCGCGGCACACCGGCAACAGCCACCGGATACGTTCGGGCCAGCACGGCTTCCTTGTCGGGTGCCATCGATTCGAGCTCGCCACTCTTCCAGCTCAGTCCGTACGTCCAGGAGGTCATGTGCTCGTCGGCATCCTCGAGGATGCACTCAAGGCCGGCTGCATCGCTGTCGGTGATGGGGTCGACCTCGGTCATGAACGGCACTCCCCCCAACTTCGTGGCAGTGCTCTGCGCTTTCTGCAACGGAGCCTCTGACTGTTGAAGGCAGGTGGCCTCCTGTGCTGGAGTCGGCTGGATGGTGCCGCCGCTAGCTTCCCAGGCGGCGCGCTCTTCGCACTGGTCGTGAAACGAGAGACCCACCGTCCCCGCCGCCGCCGGCGGCCGTTTCAATCCGGTTGGCTGCCCCCAGTTGAACAGAATGTTGGGCTCGTAGAACGAGATATGACCGGTGTCAACCGAGCGGATGGCTTCGGCGGCTGCGGACTCTGCCGGCTCGATCAGCGTGGCATCGATCTTCTTACAGCCCTGGGGCCCGAGACAGTTGCCGATGGGGGAGCCCGGAGACGGCTCGTTGAACAAGTCGTAGCCTGCCAACATTGGGTCGCCGACGAAGGTTGAGGCCACCTTCCGCCAGGCTGCGTCGTAGTCGTTCTGCACGCTGTCGACATTGGTCCAAAAATCGTCAAAGGCCTCCTCGACCGGCGTGGTGAAGTAGCCGATCGGGAACTGGGCCGGATCGGGATCGGTGTCACTTGCCGGCGACGCCCAGGCCGGGAAGCCGTCGCCTCCGAAGACCGATGAGTACATGTCCTGATGGGAATCGGCCAGAACGAACAGGCCACGCCTCTCCAGCTCCCTGGCCAAGGCTCTGTATCGTGACAGATACGCGGTGTCGTACTTCCCTTGGACGGGTTCGAGGTCCGACCAGAACCAGGCAAGTCGGAACCCGTCGAAGCCCAGACTAGAGACTAGGTTTGCGTCAGCCGGTGTGAATCCGTCAAGGTCGTTGTTATCGGGGGGAAGTCCCCCAGGGATCTTCCATACCCCGAAGAGCCCATGGAGAAAGACCACCCTGCCATCGGCGTCGACAAACTGGTCGTGCTCCACCGTCAACGGGCCCGATACCAACCCCGCCAGCGGCGCAGCCGCGACCCTCCCGTCGGTAGCGGCGGTGACACGGTGCTTCGAGATCCCGTCGGAAGCGCCTGCGGTCCCGGGCAGCGCCAGCGCCACGCTCATGGCTGACACAACGAAGGTGATCCCCGCCATGCCGAGTCGGGCCCGCCGATCCCGTTGCTTCGTGGCATTCAGACCTCTGTCCACTATCCTGCCCCCCTCGCCAACCCTGCCAGGTCAGTGAAGCCGCGTTGGGATCCGGGGTCGCAACGCCTCGGTGGTGCCCACCGAGGCCGCCCGGGCTGGATCAAGCTCGCTCGATCGATTGAACATCGAAATAGATCGGTAGTAGGTACTTCACGTAGAACGCGTGCACCGTGAGCTGGGGATACACGAGATCCTCGTACTCTTGGATCTGCACTCGGTCGTCCTTGTCCCGATAGCGCTTGCACGCCTCGAGCAGGTCGTCGACCTCCGCCCGGGTGTCGTGGAGCAGGCCTAGATGGTCAAAGCCTGGTGAGCTGATCGGCTTGCCGCTTTCGGCCAGCAGGATGAACTGGTCGGCATCGGGCAGAAGGATGTGGCAGCGTTGGCCGACGACGTCGGTGTCGGTTGCCGCCCAGCCAAACACCGAGTGGTAGAAGGCGTCGACCTCCTCCCGGAACCGATCGGTGAGGGTGCCGCGGGCGAAGGTCAACTCCATGTGATTGAACCGCATGCCCGTAGCGTAGAGCGACCTCGAAAGCTCCGCTCTCAGCGCCTTCCGCCGCGGACAGTGGGAGAGACGAAGACCGGCAGCAGGACGACCCCCGACCAACGGGCCAACCGGAACCCTGGATCCCGGAGGAGGGATTGTAGGGGTTTGGCCCTCCCCCCGACCGGGTACTAGCCACCCAGCCCACAGCCCGTATCCGGACGTTTGCACGATGCCCGCGCCCACAGCGGTCTGGCACGGCGGTGGTTGGTTGTCCCCCCGACCCCCGCAGAGGGTGGACCAAGAACCCACGACCAGGGAGGTCGCGATGCCATACACCACTGTCGGTCAGGAGAACTCGGCCCCGGTCGAGCTGTACTACGAGGACCACGGCTCCGGGCAGCCGGTGGTGCTGATCCATGGATACCCCCTGGATGGCCACTCCTGGGAGAAGCAGCTCCCCGTGCTGCTCGACGCCGGCAGGCGGGTAATCACCTATGACCGGCGGGGTTTCGGGCGCTCCAGCCAGCCCACCACCGGCTATGACTACGACACCTTCGCCGCCGATCTCAAGACGCTGGTCGACACGCTCGATCTGCGCGAGATGGTCCTGGCCGGGTTCTCGATGGGCACCGGCGAGGTCACGCGCTACCTCGGCAACTACGGCTCGGACCGGGTGGCCAGAGCCGCCCTCTTCGGGCCGATTCCACCCTTCCTGCTCCAGACCCCCGACAACCCGAAGGGGGTACCCCAGAGTGTCTTCGACGGGTTCACCGAGACGATCAAGAAGGACCGCTACGCCTGGTTCAAGTTCTTCTTCGACAACTTCTACAACGTCGACAAGCTCGGCGGCACCCGCATCAGCGACGAGTCTTGGAACGCCAGTTTCCAGGTGGCAGCCGGCTCGTCCGCCTACGCCACCCTGGCGTGCGTGTCGACGTGGCTGACGGACTTTCGGGCCGACCTGCCGAGGATCGACGTGCCGCTGCTCGTGGTCCAGGGCACCGAGGACCGCATCCTTCCGATCGACGCCACCGGCCGCCGGCTTCCAGAGCTGGTGAAGGACATCCAGTTCGTCGAGGTCGTCGGCGGCCCGCACAACATCGGATGGACGCACCCCGACGAAGTGAACGATGCCCTCATGAAGTTCATCGGAT
The DNA here is from genome assembly GCA_963774885.1 of uncultured Acidimicrobiaceae bacterium. Classification (GTDB taxonomy): domain Bacteria; phylum Actinomycetota; class Acidimicrobiia; order Acidimicrobiales; family RAAP-2; genus Bog-756. Next base: position 847,539 of record CAVZGQ010000001.1, on the reverse strand, counting down.
AGTTCAACTCGAAACTGCGGCATCGGGACTCGATGTCTTCGAGCATCAGCCCAACGTCAACCACGACTACTTCAGTCTTGCCAATGCCTTCTTGAGGCCTCGCGTGGCTGGCGCCACCGTGGGGATGCTGACAGCGGTGGGCGCCCTCGCCCGCTACGGCATAGAGGCAGTACTGGCGGGACGGCCCGCACCGAAGTCCGGCCCTTGCCATCAGGGCCTAGTCGGTCAGTCGCCGAACGACCTATTCCGCGCCGTCCGGTCCCACCGTGAGAGGCTGAACCATGCTTTTGGGTCGTGACCTGGCGGCGGCGGTTGGTGCACTCCTGATTGTCGTCGCCGGATGGAGCGTGATCGGGACGGTCGTCGTCCCGCGGCGGATCCGAAGCCGCCTTATCCGAGGTGTCGCCATCACTGTCGATGCAACCTTCCACTTCATCGCCGATCACTTCGACTCCTACGAACCGCGCGATCGGATTCTGGCCGCCCAGGCTCCGATTCAACTCATTCTGCAGATTGTCGTATGGCTGGCCGTCTTCGAGCTCGGCTTTGCGTTGTTGATGTGGCCGTCCATGGGCACTGCGGGGATGACCGGCGCTTTCCAACTGGCCGGCTCCTCGTTGTGCACGTTGGGGTACTTGGCGCCCCACCATGGCGTTCCCACGGCTTTGGCCGACCTCGCGGCCCTCGTCGGCTTGGGCACCGTGGCCCTACAGATCGGCTACCTTCCCACTCTTTACGCCGCCTTCAACCGGCGCGAAGGGCTCGTGACGATGCTGGACTCCCGAGCCGGGGTTCCCTCCTGGGGTCCCGAGCTGCTGGCCCGTACCCACTACGGTTTGGGTTCTGGAGTCTCGGCCATGGGCGAGCTGCCAGAGCTGTTTGAGGAATGGGAGCGCTGGTCGGCCGACGTGTCTGAGAGCCACGCCACGTACCTTGCCCTCGTGAACTTCCGCTCCCCGCGGGCACTCTCGTCGTGGGTGACCGCGCAATTGGCCGTGCTCGATGGTGCCGCCCTCTATCTGTCGTTGGTGCCCGATGCTCCTGGTGCGGTGTCCGCTCGACTGTGTCTGCGCGGTGGCTTTACTTGTCTCGCGACCATTGCCCGTGCACGTGGTTTTGCCATTCCCGACGAGGCAGATCCAAATGACGGAATCGCCCTCACTTATGAGGAGTTCGTCGAAGCCATCGATCGTTTGGCAAGGGTGGACTTCCCCCTCGAGCGCCCGAACGAGGAGGCATGGCTCGACTTTGTAGGTTGGCGAGTCAACTATGAGGCGGCGGCCTACGCGATCGCCCGAGCTGTCGACGCCCCCCCGGCCCTATGGTCGGGGCCTCGTCGACACCCCATCCCCACCATCTCACCGCTTCGGCCGGCAACCTTGCGGGCTGGCAAGCCGCCCATGAAGGCACCGGAATAGACCGACAGGGAAAGATCAGCGGGCGATATCGATGTTCGCCACGATTCACGGCTGGGAGACCAGGGAGAGAGGCACGTGGAGGTGGCGATTTGTTGGGCCGGACAGGTCACCCCGACTGGCTGACACCGGTCAGAGGGGCCCGAAGCCCGATGTCGTTGAGAGCGCCCAGCCAGCTGGCGTCACCAAAGTTGTCCACACTGCCGTTGGCCGCCACGAGCCAGTAGCCGCGGCCGTCGGGGGAGATGCTGATCCCGGTGACCGGGGCGTCGGCCATCAGACCCTGCTGCGGAACCGAGCCGAAGAAGCCGGCGTTCCCGAACGCAAAGATCCCGCCGTCCCGGCCGAGTATCCAGTATCCGCCACCGTTGGGCGTGGCTGCCAGTGCGGTAGCCCGATTGCCACCGAGAGAGCCACCCATCGATCCGAAGAAGCCGGCGTCTCCGAAGGAGAAGACACCTCCGTCCGCCGCCACCAGCCAGTAGCCACCCCCGTCGGGTGTGGCAGTCATACCCACGATGGGCGCATTGAGGCGGTTCCCACCCATCGATCCGAAGAAGCCGGCGTCTCCGAAGGAGAAGACACCTCCGTCCGCCGCCACCAGCCAGTAGCCACCCCCGTCGGGTGTGGCGGTCATACCCACGATGGGCGCATTGAGGCGGTTCCCACCCATCGATCCGAAGAAGCCGGCGTCTCCGAAGGAGAAGACGCCTCCGTCCGTCGCTACCAGCCAGTAGCCACGACCGTCTGCCGTCACAGACGTTCCCACGGTCGGAGCGACCAGACGGCGACCACCCATCGATCCAAAGAAGCCAGCGTCACCCAGGTTGAACATTCCGCCGTCGGCGGCCACCGCTTCGAATCCCTGCGAGCCGTTGGCCGGAAGCATGTTCTCCTCGGTGAGCGTCTGCGGGGCGAAGTTGTTGGGATCGCTGGCGGAAAATCCGGTGGCGAAACACTGTGCTCCTCGTGAGCACGCCACGCCGTAGAGAACGCTGATGGTGGAGACGTCAGGGCTCCCATCCACTGACCACGAGCTGCCGTCCCACCGCTCGATGAGGCTCTGTGGGTCCGAACCGTTCTGTTGACCCTGTCCGGTGGGTACAGAGAACGCGCCGACTGCCCAGCACGCGCTGGCCGAGAGACAGGTGACATTGTTCAGTGTCCCATTGTTGGACGTGGGGGTGGGTACAACCGACCATGTTGCCCCGTCCCATCGCTCGGCGAGTGGCTCACTGAAGTGGCCGGCGGCGTTCATCGTGGAGCCCACTGCCCAGCAGTCCGTTGATGCGGCGCAGGTCACTCCGGTCAGCGCGGCGCCCGTGGGGCTTTGCGGGTCGGCTTGAGCAGAGCCCGACCACGTCGATCCGTCCCAATGGAGCATCCAGGGCTCAGCGCCCTGGGACTTGTACAGCAGGTTTGGAAGTATGTCACTGTCGAATGGATTTGCCGACGCGGTGCCCACGGCCCAGCAGTCAGTGGCGTTGATGCAGGTGATCGACGAGAGCTGTTCATCGCTCAGTCCGGAAGCGGGGAGGGCTGCCATCGTCCAGGACGATCCGTTCCAGTGGAAGGCGAGTGATCCGATCGCGTCTCCGGAGACGGGGTCCAGCGTGGCGCCGACCGCCCAGCAGTCACCTGCTGCCGGGCAGCTCACCGAGAAGAGCAATCCACCGATGGAAGGAGTGGCGGCCACCGACCAGCCGGCGCCATTCCAGTGTTCCATGAGGACGGTCGGGTCGTTCCCTTGCGAGACGGTCTGCTGGCCACCAACGCCCCAGCAATCTGATGACGTCACACAGCTGACGTCGTAGAGGACGGAGGCCTGCTGGCCGGGGGGCTGGACACCGGACACATCCGACCACGAGGAGCCGTCCCAGTGCTCGGCGAGTGCCTGGGGCTGCGCGTTCTGAACCTGGGGAAAGCTGGCACCCACCGCCCAGCAGTCCCACGCATTCGCGCAGGTGGTGTTGAGGAGCAGCTGACTGGCCTGCGGATCCGGGGCTCCACCATTGACGGCGACCCAGCCGCTGGAAGCCCCCTGGGCAGCGCGCGGTACGACGCTGGTGACCACTCCGGCGACGATCACGACGACGCCCAAGGCCGCCAAGAGACGGAAGTACCGACGAGACCGCATGCCCATAGATCGACGGCTGAGATCCCGGGCTTGAGCATTCACTCAGGAATGAGGCCTCTGAAGGTAGCCGCTGCCAGGTCGCCGCCTCGGCGAGGCACGGCGGAAAGGCAGCGATAGATCGGCGGCGTTGGCCTAAGGCCCGTGTGGCGGTTCCGTCAGTGTCAGCCCAGATTTGCGGGGGGTCGCGCCCTCGAGGGAGGGAGATATGCGACGTAAGGTACGGGGACACGGAACCTCCAAGGAGCCGCCATGACCTCCGTTACAGCGACCCAGGTGACCGACCTCGACACGGTTGCACAGCTGGCAGCGCAACTTCGTGTGGACTCGATCCGATCGTCGACGAGTGCCGGATCCGGTCATCCCACATCCAGCATGTCTGCAGCGGACTTGATCGCAGTGCTGGCTGCTCGTCACCTGCGCTACGACTGGGATGATCCCCACTCGCACGCGAACGACCACCTGGTCTTCTCGAAGGGCCACGCGTCGTCACTTCTGTACTCCCTCTTCAAAGCGGTCGGGGTCGTGTCCGACGGGGAGCTTATGACCGGCTACCGGCGGTTCGGCCAGCGGCTCGAGGGACATCCAACTCCGGTACTGCCGTGGGTTGACGTTGCTACCGGTTCGCTGGGTCAGGGGCTGCCGGACGGCGTGGGCATCGCGCTTTCCGGCAGGTACCTCGAGCGGTTGCCCTTCCGCGTATGGGCTCTCTGTGGCGACAGCGAGCTCGCCGAGGGCTCGATATGGGAGGCGATCGATAAGGCGTCCTATTACAAACTGTCGAACATCGTCGTGATGGCCGACATCAACCGGCTCGGCCAGCGCGGTCCCACTGAGCTCCAATGGGATCTCGACCGATATGCGCGGCGCGCCGAGGCTTTCGGCGCGCGTGCGCTCGTAATCGAGGGTCACGACCTCTCTGCGATCGACGGCGCCCTTTCGACAGTGGGGGATATCAAGGATGAGAGGCCGACGGTCATCCTGGCCAGAACGATCAAGGGCAAGGGCTTTTCGGAGGTCGAGGACAAGCTCGGTTGGCACGGAAAGCCGTTCCCCCCGGACATGGCGGCGCGAGCCATCGAAGAGCTTGGCGGCGAGCGCCATTTGGTGGTCAGAGGCACGCTCCCCGAGAAGCTCGCTGACGAGCCGAGCGTCAGCACGGGGACCGGGGCAACGGCGGAGCTTCCCACGTACGGCGTCGGCGACTCGGTGGCCACCCGCCGGGCCTATGGCGACGCGCTTCTGGCCCTGGGAGCGGGTAACCCACGGGTGGTCGCGCTCGACGGCGAGGTGAGCAACTCGACGTACGCCGACGAGTTCGCGCACAAGTTCCCCGACCGCTACTTCGAGATGTTCATCGCCGAGCAGCAGCTCGTCGCATCGGCGACGGGTTTGAACGTGCGGGGGTACATCTCGTTCGCGTCGACCTTCGCAGCCTTCTTCACCCGTGCCTTCGACTTCATCCGCATGGGCGCCATCTCGGGCGTGGACCTGCGTCTGGCGGGATCGCACTGCGGGGTGGAGATCGGGGCGGATGGTCCGTCGCAGATGGGGCTCGAGGATATCGCCATGATGCGCGCAGTCCACGGGTCCACGGTCCTCTACCCGAGCGATGCCGCGAGCACCGCTATGCTGGTCGAGCAGATGTCGCGCACGAAGGGCATCAGCTACATCCGAACTACGCGTGGCGCGTACCCCGTCATCTATGAGTCCGATGAGACGTTCGTCGTCGGTGGTTCAAAGGTGCTTGGCGCTTCGGAGGGCGACGACGTGACGTTGGTAGGCGCCGGGGTAACCCTCCACTCCTGTCTAGCGGCGGCCAAGCAACTCACAGAGGACTCCATCAATGCGCGCGTCATCGACTGTTACTCGGTCAAGCCAGTCGACGGCGAGACCCTGGCCGACGCCGTGGCTGCAACCTCCGGACGCGTAGTCATCGCCGAGGACCATCACCCGGAGGGCGGCCTGGGTTCCGCGGTGACCGAGAGCCTGATCGCCAACGGGCAGAGAAACCTCCAGGTCGCGCACCTCGCGGTCCGCGGCATGCCGGGATCGGGCACCGGGTCGGAGCTCATGGCGTGGGCCGGCATAGACGCCGACCACATCGCGGCAGCAGCGCGCCAGCTGGTTCGCTGACAGTCATCCGGCCTATCCATGCGAGGCTCCGGTGCCACGCCGGCAAGTGGGCAGCCTGGAGTCAGGTGTACGTGGCGAGATACTCGTGGACCGATCGCACTGCGCTCGACCCCTCTCCAACCGCCGCGGCAACCCGCTTCATGGATCCCAGCCGCACATCGCCGACCGCGAATACGCCCGCCGCTGAGGTCTCGAATGGCATGGCGTCTCTCCCGGCCAAGACGTAGTCAGCAAGGAGCTCGGTGGGAAGCGACCGATCGGTAAGGACGAATCCCTTGTCGTCCAGCGCGACGGCGCCATGCAACCAAGGCGTGGCGGGTTCTGCACCGATGAAGCAGAAGAGCGCAGCACATTCCTTGGCGTGGCGGTGTCCAGACGGCGTGTGCTCGAGGACCACACGCTCAAGGTGGGTGCCGCCATCGAGGGCTCGGACCTGGGTGTCCGTGAGGACGTCGACCTTCGGATCGGCTGCGATGCGGTCGATGAGGTACTTCGACATGCTGCTCGACAGGTCCGATCGGCGAATCACGATCGAGACCCTGCAGCCTTGCTGGCTCAGGTAGATGGCGGCCTGCCCGGCGGAGTTCCCACCACCGACGACCACAACATCCGATCCACTGCACGATCGGGTCTCCAGATCCGTTGCTGCGTAGTAGACACCATTGCCCTCGAACTGTTCGAGATTGGAGATTGCCAACCGCTGATACCGGGCACCCGTGGCGATGATGACCGCCCGAGTGGGAACCTCACTCTGGTCGACGAGCGACACGACATGGAATCCATTCTCGACGCGCAGCCCTGAGACTTCACAAGGGCTGACCAGCCATGCTCCCAGTCGTTGCGCCTGCACGGCCGTTCTGGCGGCGAGGTCACCGCCCGAGATGCCATTTGGGAATCCTGCGTAGTTCTCGATGCGCGAGCTGGAGCCGGCCTGGCCGCCCGGACCAACGGCGTCAAGGGCAACGGTGTCAAGGCCTTCGGAGGCCCCGTAGACCGAAGCAGCCAGGCCCGCTGGCCCCACGCCGATCACGACCAGGTCAAAGGTTCGGCCAGGGATGGGGTGGTAGGTAAGCCCCATCTGTTCAGCAAACTGCCCCGGACTCGGATGGCGAAGGACTCCGGTCGGAGTGATGACTACCGGGGTGTCGCTCGGGCGAAGGCCCTTACTGGCCAACAGCACTCCGACATCGTCCTCCTCCTCGAGGTCAATCCAGGCGTAGGCCAATCGGTTGCGGGCGGCAAATGTGCGGAGGGCCAGGGCCTCCGGTGAGAACCGCGAACCCACGATCTGAACCGCCTCGCCGCCCGAAGTGGTTCGCAGGGTCTCCCGGCGGCCGATCAGCGCGCTGAAGATGGTGTCAGAAATGTTCGGCTTCGTCGCCATCAGCCGACGGAATTCATCGTGGGGTATGACCAGAACCGACCCTTTTTGGGTGGCCCGAGCAGTCAGATAGGTGCGCTGCCCGGTAAGCAGACCGAGCTCCCCGACGAACTGTCCCGGGCCGTAGGCCACCACCAGTTGTTGGGACTCATCATCTCGTACGACCTCGACCGCTCCTTCGATCACCACGTAGAAGTCCCACCGCGCTTCGCCCGCACGGTAGAGGGCATCTCCAGACTCAATCTCCCGGTGCTCTCCGAACTCAGCCAGTTCCTCGAGAACGGCCGCTGAGAAGGCGGGAAACCGCTGGTCCGAGGGGTCAGCCACGACGAGCGGAGATCGGGTGCCCCGATCGCCCTCGGTCATCCTGGTCTCATCTCGGATCGTCCACGCCCATCGGCGTGAATATAAAGGGAATCTCGTCACGAGTGGCCACGCAGCGGATCGAATTGACTAGAATGAGATTGTATTGAACATAGATAGATGCTATTGTAGTTGTGTGGTCACGAAGACCCGGCGACGTCAGCAGACCGGGTATCACTCGCCATTGCGAGCCCGGCAAGCAGCGGAGACTCGCCAGAGCGTGCTTTCCGCGGCGACTCGTCTCTTCACCGAGCGTGGATGGGCCGGCACCACGGTCGCGGCGGTGGCCGCCGAGGCGGGGACCGCCGTCGAGACCGTGTATTCGGCCTTCGGATCCAAGTCGGGGCTGCTGGTCGCAGCCATCAATGTCGCCATAGTGGGGGACGACGACGAGCTGCCCCTGGTCGACCGACCGGAGTTCACTTCGCTGGGCGTGGGCCTACGGTCTCAGCGACTGGCTGCAGCCGCTCGCATCATCACACGGGCCCTCGTGCAGGCGGTCCCACTAATGGGAGCACTGCAAGAGGCATCGGCCAGCGACGATGCATCGAAGGTGCGCTGGGAGGCATACGAGACCGAGCGCCGCATCGTGATCCTCGGCGGACTCGAGCTCATCCTCGGCAGGCCGGCGCCGGAGACTCTTGTGGACTCGATCTGGGCCCTGGCCAGCCCGGAGGTCTTCACCAAGCTCACCAGCGAACGCGGCTGGTCGGTGGACCGCTATGAGCAGTGGTTGGTCGAGACTGCAACCGCACTGCTCGGTAGTTCTGGGGTCTGACGGTGCCCGAGCCCGTGGCCGAAGGACCATCCCATGATCGCTGATCGCTCATTTTCCCGGATGGCCGCGATCGCAGCCATCGCCTCGCTACCGCTGGCCGTCGGGAACCTGCTCGCCATGCTGGCCACCGTCCACTTCAACGTCGATGGCATGACAAACCCGTTGGTCCTGTTACATGCCGGGACGGAGGCCGCACCGTTGTGGCGTTGGAGCATGATCCTCGACATCTTCGGCTACTACCTCCCGATCGTGCCCCTGATCCTGCTTCTACGTAGTTCCCTCCGACACCAGAGCCCCAACTGGATCGACCTCTTCGCCCTCTGCCTGCTGGCGTACTGCCTCATCGGCGCCATCGGAGGGGCCATGCTAGCGACGGCACTCCCGACCCTCATCAGGGAGTATGCGAGCGCATCCAGCGGGGCCCACCGAGTGAGCCTGCAGATGGTCTTCACCGGGTACACCGACGGCATCTATCGGGGTCTGTGGAACCTGCTCGAGGAGTTCTTGGCCGGCGTCGGGTGGATCGGCTTCGGCCTCGTGGTCCGAGCCGAGCGTCGCCGACTCAGCTCGGTCATGATCGTGCTCGGGGTCGCCTGTCTGGTGGACTCGCTGGGAACGGCACTGAACAGGGACGTCATCGCCTCGACCGGTCTGACCGTCTATCTCATCCTTGCGCCCATCTGGGCCTGTTGGATGGGCGTCTGGCTCCTGCGGGCTCCCTCGGCAGGAGTCGCACCGGATTCACTTGTGGCCGTGAAGAACTAGGTGACGCGTGGGAGAGGGACAGCTGGAAGACATCTTGATCCGGCCGATGACCCCGCCAGACATGATTGCTGTGTGCGATGTGATCGGGCTCGCCTTTTCGGACAACCCGAGTACCTTGGCCACTGTGCGGGGCGACCGAGCCAAGGCACGCCGTGTCATGCAAGAGGCTGTTCGGGTGGCCAAGTTCGGCAGGACCTGGAGCCACGCGCTCGTCGCCGTCCAGGGCGGAGCGGTTGTCGGGGCGCTGAACGCCGCGGAATGGCCGCATTGCCAACTGGGGACGGCCGAGAAGATCAAGACGAGTCCGGCGATGGTCCGGATCATGAAGACCGCCCTCCCGAGGGCGTTGACGATGATGAACAAGCGGGAGGCACGGGATCCCCACGAGCCCCATTGGCACATCGGTCCGATCGGTGTCCGGCCCGACCTACAAGGCCGCGGCGTCGGGAAGGCCCTGCTCCGGACGTTCCTCATGACGGTGGACGAACAGCAGTCGGCTGTGTTTCTCGAGACCGACGTCGACCGCAATGTCTCGCTCTACGAGAGCTTCGGTTTCGCGGTGACGAGCCAAGAAAGCATCGTCGGCGTGAACACGCGTTTCATGTGGCGGGAGATATCGCAACCACACGAGCGGTTGCGCTGACTGACCCGGACCATTACCGGAGTTCGTCAGCGTCTCAAGCTCCATAGGGCTCCACCGGGCCACTGGTAGCGCAGACACCCAACGTTCACCGAAGGTTTGCTCCGAGGTCACCCGATGTGATTGCAATGCTCTCTCATCGACGTAACACTCGAGTAGGTGAGGGTCCGGCGACTGCAGACGGCCCTGGCTGGGTGAACTGCTGGTCATGGAGGGATCACGGCGATTTGATGCTGTCCTGCGTGGTCACTCCGAATGGCGATGGCGCCAACCGCCGGATCTCATGGTGTCAACCATCAAACAGTGGCGACGAGGCAGCCCCTGAGCGGAAGGTCCCAATGAAATATGATGCGTTTTTCGATGACTGCGATGGACATGAGCGAATGAAGAAGGTACGGATGTGACGACAAGCCAGGATTACGACGAGGACTCAACGTGGCAGATAAGCCGCCGACAGCTGTTGGCTGCCGGCGCAGCGTCGGGGTTGGGCGTCCTCGCCGCCGCTTGTGGCCAAGGACCTTCTGCCTCGACGGTAACGACCGCGGCGGCAATTCCGCCGGCCGGATCGGATCTCGGTGCTGTCGATCACGTGATCTTCTTGATGATGGAGAACCGATCATTCGACCATTACTACGGCACGTACCCTGGCGTCCGCGGCTTCGACGACCATCCGGCGGACAACCTCGGAGCATTCGCTCAGCCGTACCAAGGAGCAGGTTCCAGTACTGCCAATGGGCGGCTGCTGCCGTTCCATCTGGACACAGTGAACACCGACATTGCGGACTGCACGTTCGACCTGACCCACAACTGGGAGCCACAGCACCAGTGTCGCAATGACGGAAAAATGGATGCGTTCGTCAGGGTGCACACCTCGAGCGGAAATGAAGGACCTTCCCAGGGGATCCTGACGATGGGCTATTACACACGGGCGGATCTGCCGTACTACTACGCGCTGGCCGACGCGTTCACGCTGTGTGATGGCTACCACTGTTCGGTGATGGGGCCAACCCATCCGAATCGATTGATGCAGATGTCAGGCACCATCGATCCGGCGGGCAAGGCGGGCGGACCGGTGACCTTCACCGATGGATCGCCCTCCGCTGTGTTCAGCGTGCATTGGGACACCATGCCGGAGGTGCTCGAGGACGCCGGAGTGAGTTGGAAGTACTACAGCCCGACCGGCTCTCTCTACAGCATCGAAACCATGCGCAAATTCGGGATCACGTACGACAGCGTGCTTCCCTATTTCTCTCAATACCAGAATCCGTCATCGTCGTTACACCAGAAGGCGTTCCTCCCCAACTTTCCCAGTGACTTTGCGGCCGATGTTCGCGCAGGAACGTTACCCAAGGTGAGCTGGATCGCCCCCCCGATCGGCTATGACGAGCACCCGCCTGCGCCGTCTTTTTTGGGCGAGTGGTTTACCGATCAGGTCCTCCGGACTCTGGTGTCGAACCCAGACGTGTGGTCAAAGACGGTGCTCTTCCACATGTACGACGAAAACGACGGGTTCTTCGATCATGTCCCCCCACCCGTGGCCCCTCCGGGCACGTCGGGGGAGTTCCTCACGGTTCAGCCACTGCCATCCGAAGTGGCCGGCTTCGCCGGGCCCATCGGCCTAGGGTTCCGCGTCCCCATGCTCGTTCTGTCACCGTTCAGCCGTGGCGGAAAGGTCTCCTCTCAGACATTTGACCACACCTCCCAGTTGCGCTTCATCGAGGAGCGCTTTGGTGTGAAGGCGCCGAACATCACTTCGTGGCGTCGTTCGACGGTCGGAGATCTGACGGCAACCCTACAGATGAACCGCAGTGACACCGACCTTCCCAATCTTCCTCCCACCACCGATGATCCGACGTACATCGCGTCAAAGGGCTGTACGCAGAGCGATCTGATCGAGACGGCAACTGATCAACCTCCCTATCCGGTGCCGGCAAATCAGCAAATGCCGACGCAGGAATCGGTTTAGGAGTTTGCCGGCACCGCCCGGTGCGTGTGGGCGCCCGTTCGTCCAGCCACAGCCGGGCTCAGAGTTGGGGCGCCGGCCGAGGTGCATCGCGCCAGGAATGAGATGCATCGGGTGGTCCACCGTCCCTTATGGTTGACGTGTGGCCGACCTAACCCAACCGGTTGCCGAGCTGATCGTACGATGCCTCGAGAACGAAGACGTCACCCATGTGTTCGGTATCCCGGGTGAGGAGAACATCCGGTTGGTGGAAGCACTGTCTCGGTCGTCGATCCGCTACGTTCTGGTCCGACACGAGCAGGGCGCCTCATTTATGGCGGAGACGTACGGAAGGCTCACTGGGCGGGCCGGTGTGTGCTCCGCCACGCTCGGGCCGGGCGCCATCAACCTCTTGCTCGGCGCCGCCGATGCCACCACCAACTCCACGCCGCTGATCGCCCTCTCCGCCCAGGTCGGAATGGACAGGAGCTTCAAGGAGTCGCACCAGGGTGTGGACCTGGTGTCGATGTTCGCACCGGTCACCAAGTGGTCGGCCCTCATCGCCACACCCGGCGCAGTTACCGAAATGATCCGCAAAGCCTTCAAACTCGCCCAGACCGAGCGTCCTGGCGCGGTCTACCTCGCGGTACCCGAAGATATCGAGAAGGCGGCCGCTCCTGTCGACGCCGTACCGCTGCCGATCAACGTCCCCCGGCCCGATGAGCCGTCGCCCGCGCAGGTGGATAGAGCGGCGTCGATCTTGCGGGCCGCCATCAACCCGATCGTGCTCGCCGGCCACGGCGCCACCCGGGCCGACGCGGGGGGCAGCCTTCGCCGCTTCGCCGAGTCGCTTGGGATACCGGTGGCCACCACCTTCCACGGCAAGGGGGTCTTCTCTGACGACCACCCCCTCGCACTCGGAGCTGTCGGGTTCATGCAACACGACTATGTCAACTTCGGGTTCGACCGAGCCGATGTGATCATCACGGTCGGCTACGAGCTCCAGGAGTTCGACCCGGCTCGGATCAATCCGTTGGGCGACAAGCAGGTCATCCACATCCATCGGTTCCCCGCCGAGGTCGACCGTCACTACAACGTCTCGGTGGGCCTCCAGGCCGACATCGGGCGAAGCCTCGATGCCCTTGCCATCGCAGTGGATCGGCGACTTGCGCCGAGCGGAGACGAGCGACGGATCCGCGGCCTTCTTGCCGGCGAGCTTGAACCGGGAGGGCCGACGACCGGTTCCCCTTGGCCCCAGCCCGGGTCGTCGCTGATACCAGAGCGGCCCTCGGCAACGACGACATCGTCCTGGTGGACACCGGAGCCCTCAAGATGTGGATGGCCCGGCTCTACCCGACCTATGAGCCGAACACCTGCCTCATCTCGAACGGTTTGTCCACGATGGCCTGGTCGGTGCCGGGGGCGATCGGCGCCAAGCTAGCCCGTCCCTGGGCCAAGGTCCTGGTGGCCACTGGCGACGGTGCCTTCCTCATGAACTCCCAAGAGATCGAGACCGCGCTGCGCGAGGGGATTGCGATGGTCATCCTGATCTGGGTGGACAACGCCTTCGGCCTGATCAGTTGGAAGATGGACCTCGAATTGGGACACAACGTGGACACCACGTTCGGAAACCCTGACTTTGTGGCCTATGCCGAGAGCTTCGGGGCCGTCGGCTACCGGGTGAACGCCGCCGATGAGCTCCTTCCCGTTCTCGCGCGCCGCGCTCGCCGACTCCACCGTGTCGGTCATCGCGTGTCCGGTCGACTACTCGGCCAATGGTGAGCTCATCCGGTCGCTGGGCGAGCTCGACGAATCGCTCTCCTGAGGAACCCCGGCGCGTCGAGGACTGCACTGACTCCCGCGATCGGTACCTTCGAATGGCTCGGCGGCGCGGCAGATCGGATCGGAATTCCGAGAGTGGGACGCCGCGCCGCGCCGCGGTGGCGGCGCAGGTGGTGGTGGTATCGTCCGTCTCGGTCAGACTGGTGCGGTGCTGGCTGGCACCAAGCATCAGGGTGGCGAGAGGTATCGATCGTGTCGAACTGGGGAGGTGGGCCCGATGCCGGGACCTATCGGACGACGTCAGCTACTCGGTGGCGGGGCGCTGGCCCTGGCCGGGCTGTCCACCGGTGCAATCGTCGGGACGTCGGGCGTGGCATCGGCGGCGCCGTCGGCCATCGCAACATCGCCCGGCCACTTCCAGTCGGTATCGTTCGGTTGGGAGGTGGACGATCTCCACGACAACGGTGCTGACGTGTCCTTCGAGATCCTCGAGGACCTGGTCCTCGTCGCCGCCGATGTCGATGTGGCCACCGTGCCGATGTCGCTGCCCTCGACGGCGGGGTTCCAAGAGGTCCTGTGCCAGGCAGCCATCTCCCGTCAGGCTCCTCCTGCCTATGGTCCAGCCCCGGCGGCCTACCTGCAGTCCCCGATCACCGCCGACTTCGGGAGGGTCGCGTACTACAACCCGAGCGGTATCGTCACCGTCAGCGACGCCGCACCCTTGCAGGACAAGTTCGTGTCCGTCATCTTGAAATCTTGGGTGCCGCTGGATGGGACGGCATCGTCGGCGTCGCGGCACGTTCACACCGAGCCCGACATGGCCCTCCAGAAGGGCGACTACCTGATGTTCCACATGGACCACTCCGGTGTCGAGGTCAAAGGCGAGATGCAGGTGGTACTGGCCTATGAGCTCGGAGGCGGTGGGTGATGCCGGGTTCGGGGGGACCCTCCCCGCTCAATCGCCGCGTGGTCTCCTTCGGGTGGGAGCTCGTCGATCTGTTCAACAACGGCGCCGACGTCTACCTTCCGGTCGAGGTCGACATGCACATGACCGCGTTGGAGGTCGACATCGCCACCATGCTCTTCTTGGGGCCCGGGGTGCCAGGGCCTGGGCCCCTCCAGGTGCTCTGCACCGGTGCCGTCGGTCGCGGCGCACCTCCGTCGTTCGGATCACCCCCCCAGGCCGCGCTGAACCAACCGGCGTCGAGCAACGTCGGGCCTGTTGCCGTCTACAACCCGTCGGACCTCGATGTCGCCGTGGATTCCTCGACGCCGGGACAGGGCGGATTCCTACGGATCACGTTGAAGGCGTGGTCACCTGCTGACGGGTCCGCGTCCTCTGCGTCTCGCCATGTCCGGACCACCCCCAACCTGCGGCTGGACCGAGGCGACTATCTCGGCTTTCACATGGAGCACTCAGGCCCGCTGGTCGATGCCGAGCTCCAGGTGGTCATCGGCTACCACCTGCGGGCCGGCGAGCGCTGACCGGGCGGGCCAAAGCCGACCACCCCGACCGGGCGTTTTGCCCGGCTGTGGGAGAACTGGAACCCTGTCGATGCCGAGGGAATCGAAATTGGATCGCGCTGGTCACACGATGCGAGAGGACCGATCCTTCCAGTAGGGCTCACGGAGGAGTCGCTTGAAGAGTTTCCCGCTCGGGTCGCGGGGCATTTCGGTGATGAACTCGACCGCTCGGGGGCATTTGTAGCCGGCGAGACGGTCCCGACACCACGCCATGAGGTCGGCCGCGGCGAGGGATTCATCACCGGGTTGCTTCTGGACCACTGCCAGCAATGACTCTCCCATCTCCTCGTCCGGGACCCCGAACACCGCCGCATCGATCACCTGAGGATGGGTGGCGATCACCTGTTCGGCCTCGCGTGGATAGATGTTCACCCCTCCGGAGATGACCATGTCCGACGCACGATCGGTGAGATAGAGATAGCCGTCAGCATCGAGGTAGCCGACGTCACCCAGCGTCCTCCATCCCTTCCGGTTCGTCATGTGCTGCGTCTTCTCAGGATCGTGGTGGTACTCGAATTCCCTGCCGCCGGCGAAATACACGGTGCCGGTTCGGCCGACAGGAAGGTCGACCTCGATGTCGTCGCCGACGATGTGGACTTTCGTGAGCGGTCGCCCCACAGAACCGGGGTGGGCAACCCACTCCTCGGGACTGATGGCGGTTGATCCGATGTCTTCTGTCCCGGCGTAGTACTCGTGGATGATCATTCCCCACCACTCGAGCATCTTCTGCTTGACCGGCACCGGACAGGGAGCCGCGGCATGGACAACCCAACGCAGGCTCGAGAGATCGTACGAGAACCTCTCCTCGTCCTTCAGGCGAAGCATGCGGGTGAACATGGTGGGAACGAATTGGGCGTGGGTGACCCGGTACCGTTCGATGGCTTCGAGACATGTCGCTGGCTCGAACGACTCCATTACCACGCAGGTGGCGCCGAGCCGATGCATCGCCATCGAGTAGACAAGCGGCGCGGAGTGGTACAGCGGAGCGGGGGAGAGGTAGACCGAGTCTCCGTCGATCCCCACCCGGGCGATGTTCCCTGCCAGCAGCACCGGGGTCGCGGTCGGATCGCCCATCGGTGCGGCGGACAAGACCTTGCGCACGCCCTTGGGTGCTCCGGTGGTACCGGACGAATAGAGCATCTCTCGGCCTTCGGCTTCGTCCACAATCGGCGTCACCGGCCAGCGTGCCAGTGCGTCGTTGTAGGGCAGGAAACGCTCTGCCTCGCCACCCGCCACGACGCACAGTCCCATTCGTCGCAGGTCGAGCTCCCTGGCGACGTTGGACAAGCTTGCCGAGATGAAGAAGGCCGCGGCACCGCAGTCGTCGAGAATATCCTGTGCCTCGCTGCGGCGAAGATGACTGTTGAGCGCGGTGTAGTACAGGCCCGATCGTTGAGCCGCCCAGGCGACCTCGACGAACTCCGAACCGTTCTCCATCATCAGGGCGACGTGATCGCCGGTGCGCAGTCCGGCGTCCCGCAGCAGATGGGCCAGCCGGTTGGAGCGCTCGTTGAGATCCCGGTAGGTGGTGACGAGTCCCGATCCGGCCATGACGATGGCCGGCCGATCAGGGTGTTCCTCGGCTTGAAAGCCCAAGTGGTGCTCGTTGGTCACCTTCCTCCCTCTCTCCGTTTGTCCCCACCGACCGTTGTGGTCGTCCATTCGCCAGTTCGACGATAACCTCCCGCCGCCGATCGGTCGGGTGAGCCCATAGCAGTTCGCCACAACCGCCTCACGCCGTCGCCCGGCTCAACCGGGACCGCCATTGACGCGAACTGGCGGTGGCCGAACCCACCAAGGGGGATGGCGGTGCCGCCATGGGTGATCCGGCCCCACCCGTCGATGTTTTCGCCGATACCCGACCACAAACTCGGATGCCCCTCGTGGTCGGTCGCCAAGACGCCGAGGCCGCTTCAAATCCCCAAAAACGATCAATCGCAGGCGCGACAAACCACCCAATCTCAATCTATATATATCCGATTGACTCCAGTTCAAACGTCCGTTAGACAGAAAAGTGCTTAGGAGTCTTTCAGTTCGTAGATGGGGGAATCCGATGGATACGGAGCACCAACGCAGGGAGCGGCAGCCCGGTTCGCCTCGCACTCGAGGGCTCTCCCGACGCCAGTTCCTTGGAGCATCAGCGGGTGTGGCCGCGTTGAGCGCCCTCGAATGGACGCCCATTTTCAAGGTCCCGGCAGCGAGCGCCCAAAGCACGTTGGCACCGCCACCGAGCTTTCCCTCGTCCATCCCCCTCTATCAGCAGGCCTTTCAGAATTGGTCCGGCGAAATCGCTCTGGAGAACGCCTGGACCTGTGCACCCACCTCGGCTGCCGACGTCGTCACGCTGGCGAACTGGGCATTCCCCGTGGGGTACGAAGTGAGAGCCCGCGGGATGATGCATAACTGGTCGCCGCTGGTCATCCCAGTGGGTACCAACGGAGCCGATCTCGTGCTCGCCGACACCACCCAGTTCCTCACCGCGGTCGCCATTGACACCTCCGGTTCCCCTTCCACGGTCACCGCCCAGACGGGAGTCACCATGGACGTGCTTTTGCAGGAGTTGGAGAATGAAGGCCTGGGATTGACCGCACACCCGGCACCGGGGGATATCACCATCGGGGGTGCACTGGCCATCGATGGTCACGGAACGGCGGTGCCCGCAGTGGGCGAGACGATCGTCCCCGGCCATACCTATGGCTCAGTGAGCAATCTCATCCTCACTCTGACCGCAGTTGTGTGGAGCCCGTCTCAGAGCCAGTACGTGCTGCAGACCTTCGGGCGTTCGGACCCCGCCATCCAGCCTCTGTTGACCCATCTGGGAAGAACGTTCGTGACAGAGGTGACCCTGCAGGTGGGCGCGAACACCCGCCTGCGGTGCCAGAGCTTCGTCGATGTTCCGGCTAGCGCCCTCTTCGGAGCACCCGGCTCGAGCTCGCAAACCTTCGATTCGTACGTGGAGCAGTCCGGCCGGGTGGAGACCATCTGGTTCCCGTTCACCTCCGAGCCGTGGCTGAAGGTATGGACGATCGCACCACAGAAGCCTCTGTTGTCCCGCCAGGTCGAAGAGCCCTACAACTACGTGTTTGCCGACGTCATCCCTAAGACACTGTCCGGGCTCATCAAGGAGATTCTGGAGGGTGACGTCAGCGTGACGCCGACGTTCGGCCAAGCCGAACTCGCCATCGTTACCGCGGGGCTCGTCGGGACCCTCACTGCCGATATCTGGGGCTGGGCCAAAGATCTGCTCCTCTACGTAAAACCGAGCACTCTGCGAGTAACGGCCAATGGATACGCCGTTCTGACCAACCGAGCCAGCCTGCAGCAGGTGATCTATGACTTCATTACCTTCTACGAGAACCAGGTGGCAACCTATGAGGCGGAGGGGAACTATCCCATGAACGGCCCAGTTGAGATCCGGGTCACCGGTCTTGATGAGCCTGGTGATGTGACCATCGCCTCCGCAACGACGCCACAGCTGTCGGCATTGCGTCCGCGGCCAGATCAACCCGACTGGAATGTGGCCGTATGGTTCGACATCCTCACGATGCCCGGTACACCGTACTCGGCAGAGTTCTATCGAGGTATCGAACAATGGATGTTCACCCATTACGTCGGCTCGTATGCTGCGGTTCGACCCGAATGGTCCAAGGGTTGGGCCTACACCGACTCGGCGGCATGGTCTGATCCGACCATGCTCAACGTCACGATTCCGAATGCCATCAATGCCGGGCAGCCAACCGGGGACGATTGGAACGCAGCCCTTGCGACTCTCGATACCTATGATCCGCACCGGGTGTTCAGCAACGCGTTTCTTGACTCCTTTATGGCCTGAGTTTTGAGATCGGGCGCCCTTCGGCGCCGGCCCGTTGTGCTGCAGGCTTCAGGGCGACGATGCAATCGTCGGCTCGCTCTGGTTCACGGGTGATGATCCGACAGCGGCCAGGCTCACGGTCCGGCTACGCGATGTCGGTCCGACGTCGACGATCACCGTGTCGGTGTGAGCGTCGTACGTCCATCCGACCTTGGTACTGCCGTTCATTTGCTCGACCACCTCCTTGCCGTTGAGCGTCAGGCGCGATGGCAGCGACACGTCGACGAGGTACAGCTGGTAATCGGTGCTCCCGGACTGACCGGGGTAGCGCCCCCGGGTCGGGAGAATCGTGGCTCGGACGACTGGAGTTCGCCCGACCGCGGCGTTTTGCGTCACCAGCGTCCCGGTCGAGGTCGTAATGGTCGTCTGGGCGCTCTGACCCTCGGTGTAGCCGAGTCCAGTTCCGGCATCGCTATAGAGCGTGAACGAGCCGGCGGCTCCGGGGTAGACCTTGACCGTCAGCGATGGCGGCGAGTTGGTTGATCGAACCGTGGAGGGTTGCTCGGGGACGATCCCGCCGGCCTTCACGAACACGGGCATGCGGTCGAGGGGCTCGGCGATGGTGACTGTCGTCGGTCCGGTAACGCTGGCCCCTGTGAAGAAATCGATCCACCGGCCGGGGGGGAACCACACGGTGGTCTGCGCCACGTCTCCCGGTGTGGTGACCGGGGCGACGAGCACGTCGGGTCCATAGAGGTACTCGGTGGGGTTGGTGTACGCGGCGGATTGGTCGGGATCATCGAGGTACAGAGGACGGGCCATGGGCAACCCGGTTTGGTGGGTCTGATAGGCCACGGTGTAGGTATAGGGGACCAACTCCTGGCGGAGGCGGAGGAACGCCTCGGTGTCGGACTGAACCGGCTCTGGATACTGCCATGGCAGTCGGTCCTCGTCGTTGGAATGCAATCGGAGAATGGGCTGGAAGGTGCCGAGCTGGACCCAGCGATCGTAGAGGTCCGGCGGATCTGCCCCCGACTGGGTAGGCGGTGGGCCTAGATAGCTCCCGATGTCATCGCTCACGTAGGACTGTCCGATTGACGCTTCGGCCGAGGTGAGCTCGGCCTCCGCGGCGAGCGTGTTCCACGTGCCCCAGGCGTCACCGGTGAAGGCAATGGTCGACGTATGGCTGGACCACGGTCCGGCGGGATAGGCCTCCTCGGGGTTCGCATTGGACCCACCGATACGTGCGAGGGTGAATCCCCGCTGTCCACGATTGACCATCTCCTGGGCATAGAGATGATCGATCCATTCATCGGGGGTGAGTCCCGGCATCGAGACGACCGAATCGTCACAGCACCAGTCAAGCCACCAGAAGTTGACACCTTGTTGCTCGAAACTCTGTTGGAGCTCGAAGTTGGATTCTGCTTGGGCCATCGAGCTCCAGTCCCATACCTTGCAGGGACCGTTCGTACAGCTCGAGCCGGTGAGCGTATGTCCGGCGATGGTCTCAGCGGATCCGAGCTTGGGATCGTTGTTATCGATGCTGGAGTGCACGTTGAGAGTGACCTGGATGTCGTGGTCATGCGCCCAGCTCAGAAATGAGCTGGCGTTTGGGAAGAGCGACTTGTTCCACTCCCAACCGTTCCAGTCGTTTGGCGCCTTCCAGTCCGTGTCGAGCGAGAGGGTGTCGAGCGGTACGTTGTGGGATTGGAACGCGGGATAGAGCGTTCGTTCGATGGTCGCGCTCGAGTACGGCGTGTAGTCCGAGTACCAGACGCCGAACTCGTTTCGAGGAAGGAGCGGGGAGGATCCGGTGAGCTGGGCCAAGGTCCGCAGAGCTCCGGCGTAGTCCTGACCGTAAACGAAGAGGTAGCCGTCCTCGAGATCCCCGTTGGCCGGTCGGGACTGCACCCATCCCTGTTTCGTCCAGACCGCGGTGCCCGTGTCGTCCAGTAGGCGCCACCCGGCCTGGTCGAGAAGTCCATCGGCGATCGGCTGCTCGATGTCGGCTTGGCAGGTCGCGCCTTGCTCCCCTTGGCCGCAGGTGGGGGCGACGTTGTAGGTGTCGGTGTCGAAGCCCCGGATCCAGCCGCCCAGGGGATCACTGGGGGCGAAGCTGGGTACGGTGGCACCTGTCGGAGCGACAGAGAGCGTGTCGAAGTTGGTGTCGCATCCCTCGCCTGCCCCGCATCGGATCTCCACGGAATTGGTACCCGTTCGCAGGGGGATCG
This sequence comes from uncultured Acidimicrobiaceae bacterium, assembly GCA_963774885.1. GTDB lineage: Bacteria > Actinomycetota > Acidimicrobiia > Acidimicrobiales > RAAP-2 > Bog-756. The sequence goes on along the minus strand of CAVZGQ010000001.1, from coordinate 826,637 downwards.
CGGTGGTCAGGTCCGCCCACTGATTGTCCGATTCCGTGAGCGGGGCCGAGAGCGTAGCGACCCGTGTACCGTTCACCACCACATCGAAGTTGCGGGCGGGCGGCGGGTTGAAAGGCACGGGATAGGTCGAGTACCGAAGGGTGAGCGTGGCCGGCCCTGCGGGCGCACCGAGCACGTGCCAGGTGGCGCGGGAGCCAGGTGCGAGCAGATTTCCGATGTAGCCAGCCGTGCTCACGTACCCGCTCGAGCCCTGGCCGAAGCTCGCTCCGCCGCCCAGCACTGCCGCGCCAGCCTGACAGACCTGGGCGAACGTGCACTCCCATTCCCACGTCGGTTGCACGGTAGCGCTTCGCCCGTCCACCGAGAACTGCAACGAGGTGTTCTGCGGAGTGAATGGCCCAGAACCGACTCGGTACCGGAGCACGGCTTTACTTGTGCTGACACTGAGCCACCCAGCTTGGATATGAGCCCGGTACGACGGCACCGGCATTCGCCGGTTGAGAACGTTGACGGTCGGGTTGTTCTCGAACGTGCCGGTGGACGAGTACTCGAGGCGGAGCAGCGTGGGGCTGAGAACCTCGATGCGGGCATCACCGGTTCGCACGATGGCCGATCGATGGGCCACCCCGCCGGCCATGTCGACCGGGGTCGCCAGGTCGACGGGCGACCTATCGGCGGTCGCCGTGCCCGAAGAGGATGCGGTGACCGCCTGTGCCGGCCCAGCCGGGCTGAGGACTGCGATCGAGGCGACAACGGCCATCGGAACAACAAGCAGGACCATCGGCGCCAACGTGCGTCGAGACCGCTGCGATCTGCTGAGGCGGCGACCATCGAAGCAACGTCGGTTTCCATGCATAGGCAGCGCACGATCCGACGAACGGTGATCGGACTCTGGCGGACGCCGGCCGGGTCGGTGGATGTGGTGCACGTGGTTTGCGTTCTTCGTGGTGCGCACCAGCAAGGAACGCACGCACCGTTTGAAGGTGAAGCGGAGCTCACGACGGTCGTTCGAAAGCATCCTCCAGCCTGCTCCTCCGCGCAAGGATCCAGGTCGGTGGCACCGAGCTCTAGGCCTCTCCACGGCAAGGTCGCGATTTGAATCCTGTCCGCCGCAGCCATGGTGGCGGTCATTGCGGGTACGGCGAATCGAGGATGCCCGTTGGCAGCCCTTGCCTTGCGGGACCACATCCGTCTGCCCGATGCCGACGGTCGGCGGTCCAACATTCTCTGACGTCTGGTTAGTTCTCCGTGGAACGCTCTAGATTTGGGGTATGCCATCGTGGGACGTGCCACACGCTCCAGCAGCAATCAGCGATCAGGATGCCGCCGCGGGGCTGGGATCGGGAATGCCCGACGCTGACCCGTCATTCGCGTCCGCCTGGAGAAGAAAGCACCTCACCGTGGCGGAGCGGAAGGCCCGAGGGAAGGCGGCGCGTGATCGGGTCCCTCGGTCGAGCCACGCGACCTTTGAACCGGCACCGAATCGACCAGATCCCATCGCCCTCCTAGAGCAACAGGCCGTTGACCGGGTACCCGAGCTGGTTCCGATTCGGTACGGTCGAATGCTTGCCTCACCCTTCGCGTTCTATCGTGGGGCGGCCTTGCTCATGGCAACCGATCTGGCGGACACCCCCAGTTCCGACGTGAAAGTCCAACTCTGTGGTGATGCGCATCTGTCCAACTTTGGAGTATTCGGAACGCCAGAGCGCCGGCTGATCTTCGACATCAATGACTTTGACGAAACGCTTCCCGGCCCATGGGAGTGGGACGTCAAACGACTGGCTGCGAGCATCGAGGTCCTGGGGCGGTTCCGCGGATACTCGCGCCCCGATCGGCGATCCGTCGTCATGGCAGGCGTGGGCGCATACCGAGAGCGCATGGGCAAGGCGGCTGCCGTAGGAACGCTCGACATATGGTACGACCATCTAGAGGTCACTCGACTCCTCGACCAGGTTGGCACAGAGGAGCGAAAGGGTCGGCTGATAAGGAGCGAGGCCCGAAAGGCTGAGAGCTACGTTACCAAGGCACGCACCCGCGACAGCGTCCGAGTGTTCACTCGGCGCGTCAATAAAGTCGGTTCAGAGCTGCGGTTCGTCGCTGACCCCCCGCTCATCGTGCCAATCGAAGATCTCGTGTCGCCGGGTTCCGAATGGGAGAACCACGATGTTCTCGTCAAGAAATTGCTTGCCTCCTACCGACAGACGCTGGGAGTCGAGCATCACCCACTAGAGGAGTTCCGCTATGTGCATGCTGCCCACAAAATTGTCGGAGTGGGAAGCGTTGGCACTCGCTGCTTCATTCTCCTGCTCACCGGCCGCGACGAATCCGATCCGCTGATCCTTCAGCTCAAGGAGGCGCAACCTTCTGTCCTTGAGAGCTTCGTCGGCAGGAGTCAGTACGAACATCACGGCCAACGAGTCGTTGCCGGCCAACGCCTTATGCAAGGGGCTACCGATGTGTTTCTCGGTTGGCAGCGCATGCAAGGGCTTGATGGGCAGACCCGCGACTACTACGTGCGCCAGCTCCACGATTGGAAGGGCAGCGCGGAGGTGGAAGAGATGCAGCTGTCCGGTGCTACGTTCCACGCCCGAATCTGCGGTGAAACGTTGGCGCGAGCCCATGCTCGTTGGGGGGATCGGATCGCCATCGCGTCGTACCTGGGCAAAGGCGACAACTTCGACCGCGCCATCGCCGATTTCTCCGCCGCGTACGGCGACCAGAATGAGCGCGACTACGAAGCGCTGGTTGGGGCAGTCAAATCGGGTCGGATAGTGGCGAAAAAAGGTCTCTAGCTGGTCCCGCGACCAGCGATCTTTACTCCCTGGGAAGCGGTGGGTGCCAGCCAAGGCTCTGGACTGGCTATGGCGGCAGGCTGCCGCCGGCAACCTCTCAGCCGTCCTCAGGTCCCGCTGCAGTGACCGAGTAGACCCGGCGGGTCTCGGAAAGGCCCTTCAGGGGAATGTCCCTGCCGTTCACGAACTGGAACTCGCCGCTCAGGTCACAGAGCTCCTTGAGGACCGACGACACGAGGATCTCCCCGCCCATTGCCTGCTGCGCGATGCGGGCGGCCAGGATCACAGAACCGCCCAGAAAGTCATCGCCGTCGCGGATTGCCTCGCCGGAGTGGAGCCCGAGTCGAACCTGGATTGCGGGGTCGGTACTTGAACGGTTACGTATTGCTAAATCCTGCTGAATCCCGACGGCGCACTCCAGAGCGTGGCTTGCTCCACTGAATGCGATCATGAAGCCGTCACCCTGGGCTTTGATCTCATGCCCCCCGGATCTGGCGATGCGTTGGCGAACAATTCCGTTGTGCTCACGGAGTATGTCCATGGCCCGTCGATCGCCCAACCGCTCTGTGATGGAGGTGAACCCCTCGATGTCGCTGAACATGATGGTGACCGTACCGTCAGGCAAGCGCCCCGACTGCAGGCTGTCGTCAACCTCGCTTGGTCCATCGGCGATGACGTCAATCAACCGCGGGCCGGGGAGTAGGTCGGTTCGAGCGTCATTGCGGTGAGCGTGTGGAGGTTTGCTCCGGACGCTGACGCCGCCCCAGAAGGCGAATGCCCTCACTCGGACGATCGGCGATCCGGGGAGCCGGGGGACGTTCTTTAGCCGGCGGGCATCCTTTCCGCCCATGATGGCGATGCCGCCGAGCTCCACTTCGATGCCTTCAGGCACCACGATCTCGATTCCGCCCATCACGGCGACAGCGCTGATGACGATCTCCGAACCATGGACCTCTGCGTTGCGAAGGTCGAGCGTACAACCGCCCATTACAGCAACTGCGTTGGTCTTCTCCTGCAATCGCCATCGGCCTCGGCGTTGGGATCCACCCATGATCGAGACCGTCCAGCGGGTCACCTTGCGACCGGTGGTGGCGTCGGGAACCGGTGATGCCAGGGGCGCCGGCGAGCCGGTCGCCTCGCCACCGATCAGGCCCGTGAGTTCGGGGCCGAAGGGATGCGGGAGATCGGCAAGCACGGGGATGAGCTCCCGGAGCCCGACTGCCTGGTATGTCGTTCCGACGCGCTCGGAGAACTCGTCCAGCGTCAACCGGCCGTCACCACAGGAGGTCTTGAGTACCTCGACCACCTGATCCCGATCCCGGTCGGACAGACGAGGACTTGGAGGATTGTTGGGCGGCGTCGACGACACGAATACCATTGTGCCTGACGGTGGCGGCGAATGCGCCTGGGCCATATCTCGGGCCACCGCGGAATCGCTCCAACGCTCAGACGAACTGGCCCGGCGGTCCGTTTGTAGATGCGCGGTGCCAGGCAGAAGACAGCACCGGTCAGGCTGAGCGTGGGCCGTCTGGGTAGGCTGCCGTTCGACCATTCACCTGGACCAGAGGCAGATCACCAGATCGGAGGATGGAGCGTGCGCCGGAACTGCGAAGCGGACATCACCGTGGCGGCATCTCCGGAGGCGGTATGGGCGGTGATCTCGGATGTGACGCGAGTCGGCGAATGGAGCGGCGAGTGTCGAGGGTGTGTTTGGGTCGACGGCGCCGACGCTCCGAGACCAGGCGCTCGCTTCAGGGGCCGCAATCGTCGGGGAGGCCTTCGATGGTCCCGTCTCAACGAGGTGGTTCTGGCGGACAGTCCCCGCGGATTTGTATGGCGAACAGTTGCCCGTGCTCCGTACCTTGACTCGAGCGAATGGCGCGTGAGCCTGGTCGAGGACGGGGTAGAAACGTGGGTGACCGAGTCGTTCGAAGTGCTGAAGATTCCTCGACTCATGGAGTGGCTTGTGTGGTTCGCCATGCCAGCTCATCGCGATCGGACCGCCGATCTCGTCGAGGATCTCGGTCGGCTCAAGGTCGTTGTCGAGTCCGGCGATCGCAATCCTGGTTGAACGTCTCATCAGCCGTGACGACGGTCGGATGTCATCGAACCTGCCAGTCCCCAGTGGTGAGGGACACAGAGCGGTCTTGTTCTTGCGGGGTGAGCTGTTCGGATTGCTTGTCGGTAAACAATTCGTGCCGTCGCTCCATGCACCGGGCGGCTCATAGCGCCCGGTTCCGCGTTCCGTCCACCACTCTTCGTGGTCGCGTACATGGGTACAACTCGATGTCAGCGCAGTCCGGATTCAACCGGTTGCATTTCCGCTTGCCAGTCGATTCGTCGATGGTTAACGTGACCGACGACGCTGCGGTTTGGCAAAGCTTTGCTCCCTGCCTGAGGGTCCGTTCGCTGGCGGGAGTTGGGGCTTCATCAGATATGGAGGGCAGATCATGAAGTTGTTGCGGCTTGTTCCAGTGGCGGTGCTGGCGTTGTCTGGTGCCTTGGCGAGTGCAGGTTCCGCCGGCGCTGCCGCCCCACCTTCATACGGTGCTCCACCGATCAACACCTACAATTGCACCGGCGGAAATGTCCCCGCCGGCACCTACAACTCGCTGGTCATCACCGGAGTGTGTTACGCGCCGGCGGGCACGATCACTGTCCGGGGAGACCTCACCGTTGCGCCGGGTGCCTTGCTCGACGCTGTCACTCCCGGTGACCCAGCCGGTAATCCGCTCCTTCCGGCCACCGTCGTGGTCGGTGGGAACGTCAACGTCGGCCGCGGCGCCGTTCTGGTTCTCGGTTGCACTCCGTCACAGGGGTGCAACGCAATCAACTCCGATCGCATCGGCGGGAACCTCAATGCGATCGGGGCACTCGGAGTCGTCTTGCACGGGGTCTCCATCGGCGGTAGCGCCACCTTGCTGGGCGGCGGGGGCGGGGCGGCCGGCGGCGCTGCCTCGGGCGCATGCTTCGCCAGCCCGATTCCCGCGCCCTGGTCCGAAGACGCTGCCCTGAGCTCGGGACCGAACGGATCTCCCCAGTTCAGCGACTTCGAGGACAATTCGATCGGTGGCAATCTCAGCATGCTCGGCGTGCAGACCTGCTGGATGGGGTCCTTCCGCAACCAGGTGGGTGGAAGCACCACGCTCATCGGTGACTCGACGAGTGATCCCGATGGGATGGAGGTGGGCAGCAACACGACGAGCGGAAACATGACCTGCTTCGGGAACCTGCCTGCAGTGCAGTTCGGAGACTCTTCCGGTGCCCCAAACACGGTCGGCGGATTTGGGGCCGGACAGTGCGGGTTCAACGTTGTGTTGTCGAACCCCGCGGCCGAAGCGGGGGAGGCAACGGGCATTCCCGAGCACATCACCGTGAGCGCTCGGAGTCTGGGGACCTATTTCGGGACGCGTGCTCAGGTTGGGGCGAGCACCCCGGTCTCACTCGGCACCCCGAACGTGACCGCATCGGGCAATACCCTTGTCGCAGAGCTGAATAACGTCGTCTTCACCGGAAATGGTCTTACCGGATCAGCCACTGTCGTTCCCGGGGCTCCCCTTGGACAATCCGGTGAGGCGGTCGTGGCCAGTGTCCGTCCGGATGGCTCGGAGGCATTCGAAGCATTCGACACCTGCACCTGCACCTTCCATGGGCAGAGCGGCACGGTGTCAATCGACGCCTACGGGACGACGTTCGCCAATGGTGCAACCTACGGGACGTTTCTCATCACGTCGGGCGGGGCCACCGTTGGCGGCGGATTGGACACGCTGGCTGGCTTTGGGACCTTCTCCAGCTTCGGTGCGCCCGCCGGATCCCTGCGCCTGGTTGAGCACCTCGCCATCTCCGGGGCCGGCAATCCCCATCAGGGCCATGGCCCAAGCCCCTGGTTCCGAGCGAACCTGGGTCGTTGAAAAGAGGTCGGATCTAACGTCGCGTTCGGATGAAGGGCGCGTAATATCCGAACGCTCGACCATCCTCGCAACCAGGCACTTCACCCAGCGCCAAAGCGATGAGTGGCACTGTCTCGTGTCGGAGGTGCTGGTCGGAGGCGCCGACCTGGAACAGGGGAGCATAGGTGCGCACCTGGGGAGCGAGTGGAGCTGCTGCCGCCATTCGGCGGGCACAGGCTGCCTCCGCCCAGGCGCGCCTTACTGGATGCGGCATCGAGGAGGCCAGCGAGGCGGTCGATGAGCGGGTGTCGCGTCGACGCTTCCTGTGGGGCACTGGCGCCGCGGTCGTGGCCACCGCCCCGGTGCTGGCCGGCTCGTCCGCGGCGGCCGATCCCCGCCGTCGCGTCGCACATCGGGAGCCTGTCGCGCGCCATCAGTACGGGAAGATAGCGATCTTCGGATCTGGTATCTCCGGACTCGGCTGCGCCTACCGACTCTGGTTGAAATACGGCATCACCGCCAGCGTCTACGAGTACAACACATTGCCCGGCGGTCGGATCCGGACGCTGCGTGGATTCTTCGACGACGACCAACTGGTCGAGGAGCACGCCGAGTTCGTGAATCCCGAGCACACGGCAACCCTTGCCTTGGCCCGCAGCTTCGGTCTGGCCCTGGACAATACCGACAAATACCCGAGTGGGACCCACCCGAAAGACGAGACGCTGAGATTTCAGGGCAAGCCGTGGTCGCAGCGGCAGGTCAATGCCGACTGGCATGACTGGGGGTGGGAGCTCTTCCACAAGGCCGCATTCGTCACCGCCCCGTGGCCTCAGCTTTACAACGATAACAATCCGGGCGGTCGCCAATTCGACAAGATGTCGGTGAGCGAGTGGATCGACAGGAACGTTCCGGGCGGATTGGCATCAGACTTCGGCGCCCTGTGCGTGTCCGCCACCCTCGATGAATTCGGGGGATCTCCCGAGGAGCAATCGGCTCTCAATCTCGTCTATCTGCTTGGTGAGGACGACTCCCGATCCGACGGGTTCCAGCCGCGTGTCACACCGGCTCTCGCAGGTGCGGACGAGAAATGGCATATCCACGGTGGGACCGACCTGCTCGTTTCGGGGCTCATCGATCGCCTGCCGGAGGGGACGGTCAGCCTCGGGCAGGAACTGGTGGCTCTGCGGGCCGGGGCATCCGGTGGCTACAGCTGCACGTTGCAGAGCGGCATGAGCACCACAGACGTCTCCGCCGACCACGTCGTGCTGGCCCTGCCCTTCACCCGTCTGAGATCCATCGACCTCTCGGGGCTGGACGTCGATCCGCTCCACCTGCGGGCCATCGCCGAGGAGCCGCTCGGGTCCAACGCCAAGTTCTTCGTGCAGTGCACCAGCCGGGTGTGGAATCATCCTGACGGCGCCGACGGGAACGCCTACTGCGGTGGCGTCGTCCAGGGGGCATGGGACCCGACCGTCTACCAAGCAGGGACGGCCGGGATCCTCGCCGCCTTGCCGGGCGGATCGGTCGGCCAGAACTGGGGGAGTCGCTATGGATTGACCACCTATCGGGGCTCACCCCCTGAAGGCATGACCGCGGACTACCTCCACCAGTTCAACCAGCTGTTCCCAGGAGTCAGCGGCGCCTACAACGGCCGGTCCTTCTATGTGTGGTCGAGCGGCGACCCCCACATACTGGGGGCGTACTCCTACCTCAAGGTGGGGCAGTACACGGCCTTCAACGGCATTCAGGGCCAACGAGAGGGAAATCTCCACTTCGCCGGCGAACAGACGTCGGTCAATTTCCAGGGGTACATCGAAGGGGGACTGCTCAGTGGCTACCGCTGTGCCGACGAGATCGTCGGGAGGCGGGTACGGATTGACGATCTCTAGCGTTGGCCGACCTGTGTCGGTGATTGCGCGCCTCCGTCCAGTCGAGTGGGCGAGGTCGTAGAGGTCGGCAAGGTGCGTGGCTCAGGGCTCGGGAGCAGCCACGTCAGTATCGAGGATGGATGGCAGCGATACTTATCCGTGCGAGCCCGGGGTCAGAACTCGGTGAATCCGCATCCATCGATGGTGGGGATCCGCTCTCGGAACCCATTGATGGGCTGCTCTTCACGCAAAAGGGGGAGCCCATCTGGTCGCTGCATGCATAGCCACGATTTCGCCGTTCTGTCCCGAGCTACATAAAGTGAGAGAATCTCGGATCGAAAAGCCGCTCTACGATGTGTCATCGCCACGTGCGTTGTGGCTGCCATCGGCATGGTCGCCTGGCTCAAGTACTCACCCTCAGGCGCACCAGGAGCGTTGCCCGCACCCTCCGCGTCCATTGGCGTGGTCCTAGATCGGCCCGTCCCGTCCACGATCGCCGATCTTCCCTTGTTGAATCAGGCTGGGCAGGCCGTCACTCTGAGCCAGTTACGGGGCAAGGTCGTGCTGGTTGCCCCATTTCTCACATCCTGCCAAGAGGAGTGTCCGATCACGACGGGCGCGTTGTTGGCCATGCAGCGAACGATCGAACAGGACGGCTTGACCAACAAGGTGCTCTTGGTCGAGATCACCGTCGACCCCGGGCGAGATGCACCCGCACGAATGACGGCCTTTGCCAAGCTCACCGGTTCGAACTGGCCACTCCTGACCGGATCGAGCGCCGTTCTCGCCAGGCTGTGGGGATACTTCGGCATCTACTACCAGAAGGTGGCAGAGGGCTCCCCACCGGGCATCGATTGGCAGACCCACGAGGCCTATACCTACGACGTCAATCACTCGGACGGATTCATACTTCTTGATTCGCACCTTAACGAGCGGTTCATCGCCGGAGGCATGGTCCAGATCTCCGGAATTCCGTCACGCCTCGAGCACCTGCTCGACGGTGAGGGGAAGTCGAATCTGGCCAATCCAGGGGGAGGCAGTTGGACCGTGTCCGATGGGCTGGGCGCCATCGGGTGGGTGCTGGGTCAGCCCGTCCCGGAGTCCTCTTCGCGGTAGGTCGTTGGCGGTAGCCCGCCGACCGAAAGGCTGCAGAATCGAGGACCGGGTCACAGGTCGGCGATCGTTCATCCTGCATCACAGCGATCCGAGAAGCCCTCACTTCTCAGCCCCAGACCACCGTTGAAGCGCGACCGGAAGTTCTCGAGAGCTACCCAGGCTGCTAGTTCCACCATCTCCTCTTCGGAGAAGAACCGATGGAGTCTGGCGGCGAGATCCTCTGAAACAGACACCGGTGTCGACGTTGCCGCCTCGGCATATTCAAGAACAAGTCGCTCCCGCTGATCGTAGACGTCGCTGTCTCGCCAGGTGGGTACGTCCCTGACCTTCTGTGGGTCCACACCTTGCTGGATTCCTTCGAAATAGCCGAAGTCAGTGCACCAAGAGCACCCGATGGCTCCGGCCGCGTTCTGAAGGGCGAGCCAGCGGAGGTGGGGATCCAGGCGTCGCCAGGTCTTACTGGAGGTCATCTCCACAGCACCCCAGCTGATTGTGACGCCTTTGTGGATTGCCGCCGCACGGGTCGGCTCCGGTACGGCGCCGAATACTCGTTTGGAATACCACCAGGCCATCCGGCGGATCAGTCCCCGAGGCCGCTCCATCCAATTCCACAGTTGCCATGACATCTACCTCCTCTACCGCCCACCCTCATTGACGCCGGAACCCGATTGTTTGTGACAGGCCTGGCGGCCCCGATGCATAGAGATTGGACTCGTCGGCGAGATGTCCGAAACCAGGAGCAGTCGGCCCCCAGGCACTGGGAGGGGACAGGTTGGAAAATGCGCACCTCCATGGTTGCAGGTAGGTTGTGGTCGCGGGCCGGTGCTTCGATACGAACACCGAGCGGTGACATCGGGGCCCGGGAGGTCGGAGCACGTGGGGGTGCGGGATGTGGCTTGATCGCAGGCATTGGCTCGGCAGGAGCCGTGGCTTCGGGGCGCGGCGTGGAACTGGGGGGCGCCAAAGTGGAGGGTGCGTTCCCCTCCGCACCGTCTTCTGCGCTACCGCGCTCGCGCTGGTGGTGTCGGTCGGCTCCGTGGCCCTGTCCACCGAGAGCGCAACCCAGGCAGCTGCATCGACCGGTACCGCCCTCACGGTGACCCCGTCGAGCAACCTGGTCGACGACCAGACGGTGTCGGTCGTGGTGACCGGGGCCAGCCCCGGAAGCGTCTATGTGGCTGCCGAGTGCGACCCGTCGGCATTCACACTGCTGTCCGCTGGTGAGTCGCCTGCCGACGCCTGCGATTCGCGCCACAACGCCGTGATCTCCGTGGATGCCGGTGGCGTCGCAGCCGGAACCGTGCAGCCTCAGGCGATACTGACCACCGCGCTCGGATCCAGCGACTGCCGCTCGGAGCAGTGCTTCATCGCCGTGGAGGCGCTGTACTCTACGGGCGGGTCGACGTTGCTGGTCCAGGACATCATGTTTGCCGCCTCCGCCTGCGGCGCAGCGAAGGCGTGCACCACTCCCGCTGACGCGTGGGACCCGTCCCTCGACAGCGCTCCGGCTGGAGCGGCATCGCTCCCGACGTCGCCGTCGATTCCCCCCTTTCGTTTGGTTCGCCGGACAGCGACCCCGGGCCACCCCGTGACCCTCCCGATCACTGCCGGGCAGGCGGGTGATCTTTCCGCTCCTGGAGCGGTGACCGGTCCGTACACCTCAGCGTTTCCCGCACCGGTGGTACCTGGTACGCCGGTGAGCGGTGAGGGTCTCTTGCGTGTGGCCTTGTCCGCGCCTCACACCTCGTGGGGTTCGCGCACGCCGAGCTCCACCGTGGTCGACGTCACGCTCACAGACGTCACTACGGCGACGACGAGGTCCACCCAGCAGTTTGTCCTCTATGACGGTGCCAGCACGTTTACCTATGGGGGATTCACAGGCCCGGCAACCACCGCCGATGTGTACCAGGTCAAGGTCAGCGCCGAGGCTTCGCACGCGGATGGCGGGCTGTCGTGGCCGGCGGGGTCGCGGACTCCGAGAGCGGAAGTCGTCGACAGCCAATTCGAAGTGGTCGATCCCACCAACCCGCAGTATCTGGCCATGGCCTACGCGCCGGTCATGTACGGGCGTTCGACGTCGGCTCTCCACGACGTTCCCTTGCTTGTCGACGCGACTGCCGCCCCGGAATCTGGCGGGGCAACCGACCTGTCCTATACGGTGACCTGGAGCCACGAAGATGCCGGCACCGGTTTCGTTCCGTTCCTCGAATCGGGCACCTGGGGGCGGATGACCGATATCGAGAACGCCATTTCGTTCACCGTGAACGCCGATGGAACCACGTCGGACGCCAGCTACTTGTGGGGTGGCGAGCCGGCCACTGGCTTTCCCGACAGTCAGGGGGCGATCCAGGAGGTGGACGAACCCTTCGAAGGACAGTGGGACGGCAACCATCCAGTCCTGCGAGACGCCACCGGCAACAACGACTTCTCCGACTCGGGCACCACCCCGTTCCGCTTCCAGCTGGCGCCGGTGCCCGGGCCTGCCACCGGCCAGACCCGGGAATCGGTGATGGACGCCAATCCGTTCACCTATCAGATCTCGGGCGAGGAGGTCGCCCGCTGGTACGGCGACATCTCTACCGATCCGCAGTCCCCACAGATCGGTGACATGCGCCAGTACGCCACGATCGACCTGAATGCGTCAGGATCGGCCGTTTCCTCCCTGGCCGTCGAGCTGCAGCTCTCCGGTGGGCCGACCTGGTACGCGAGCGACTTCCACACCGGGTATCCGGCCAACGGCACTGGGCACTTCAGGACGATGGTGAAGCTGCCGGAGGGGTGGCAGAGCCAGACCGTCACTGGGGTCCGTGTGCAGGTCTATCCAGCATCATCGACCACGTCGGTGGTGATCGACAGTTTGACCGTCCTGGCGTTGCAACCCGACTGGAGTTTGACTACCGAGTCCATCCCCAGGCCGACGGTGGTGGCCGGAGCCACGGAGATCCCGACCCAGCTCACGGTGACGGCCAGCTCGGACAAATCCCAGACGGTGCGACCAGGAGGGTCCATCAGGCCGGTCAAGGCTGTCGTAACCGACGCACTGGGCGAACCGCTGGTCGGGGTGGCAGTCACGTTCTCGACGGGGACGACAGGAGCGACCTTCACCAGCTGCAGTTGCTCGTCGGAGACGGTCACCACCGGGGCCAGAGGCAAGGTGTCATCCAGCCCGGCCACGGCACCCCTGATTGCCGGACCAGGGGTGATCACCGCCTCGACCGCTGACACCGTCGCCCCGCCGGCGACGTACGGGTTCACGGTGAGGTGACCGGACGCCCGGGACAGTGGCGGGGTGTCAGACACTGCGCACGACCGGCATCGGTCAACCGGAGGCACGCATCTCGTGCCAAACCCCTCCATTGATATCCAGGCCGTTGCCGCTGGACTGGCCGGGTGCGGTGTCACTGACGTAGGTGTAGAGCGGATGCCCGTCATAGGTGACCTGGGTCGAGCCGTCCGATCTTTTGATCGTGCCGAGCCGGCCGGTCACGCCGGGACCAGCGGAGGGGCTGCCGGTTACCGGTGGCCAGTACACGGCACAGGACCCACTGCACTTCGACGAGTGGGGAGTATCGGGAACAAACCAGTACAGAGTGAGGCGCTGGTTGTTGGTGATCACCTTGGTGCCGTCGATCATCGCCACCCTCAGGAGCGCCGTGGACGAACCCGCGCTGGCCGTCACCGCGGTGGCCACGGAGACGCCCAACAGCACGACCGCCACTCCTGACACCGCAGCGACCACCCACCCAGCACCCGGGACGCCCTCCTCGAGCCGGCTCCGGGGCCTACTGCCCTGTGTCCCTGGACCGGGGGAAGGGTACTGGGGTCCCGGGACAAGGGCGAGTGCGGCCAGCGTGGCAAAGGCGGCTACTTCGATCACCCCGGCCACGATCCCTGCCGTAGTGCGGACCTCTCGAAATCCGAACAGTCCGATCCACAGGGACAACAGGTAGCCGCCCAGGGTGGAGAGAGCGAACCCGGCGCCGGCTGCAGCGGAAAGGCGATTGCCAGACACCGCAACCACCGTACCGAGGACGAAGGCGACGATCACCTGCAACAGGAACAGTCCACCGATGGTCGGGATCGACCGATATCCAGTCAGATATAAATCGAGGTGGATCGCCCCGGTGGCGAATAGCAACGCCGCCCCGGCGAACCGCAAGATGAGTCGCCGCCGGTCCAGGCCCGGCCGCACATTGTTCCTCATGACCCTTCCTACGTCCCGGTCGGCTCATTTGTTCATCCAGGCAACTCGATCGGACCACTCCACCGTCGACGTCACCAGCGATACGGCATCGCACGATCCCCCCTGCCTAGGATGCAGCCCATGAGCTTCGTACGGTTGGGCCGATCGGGCCTGAAGGTGTCTCGCGCCTGCCTGGGCACGATGACGTTCGGAAATACCGAGTGGGGAACCGATGAGGTGGAATCCCGACGGATCGTCGACGCTTTCGTCGACGCCGGTCACAACTTCGTCGATACGGCGGACGTGTACAACGCCGGTGCCTCCGAGGAGATCCTTGGTCGGGCCATCGCGAAAAAACGCGACGAGGTTGTACTCGCCACCAAGGGGTACAACGCCATGGGGGGCGGGCCCAACGAGAAGGGCTCCTCGCGTGCCCATCTGACCCGTGCCCTGGACGCCAGCTTGCGTCGACTCGGCACGGATCATATCGACCTCTACCAGCTGCACAATTGGGACCACGACACACCCATCGAGGAGAGCATGGCCACGCTCGATGGTTTCGTGCGGTCGGGGAAGGTGCGCTATATCGGATGTTCGAACTTCTTTGCCAGTCAGTTGGTCGAGGCCCAGTGGGCGGCGGACCGGGCAGGTGGGTCGGCGCTGGTCAGCCTCCAACCCCAGTACTCGCTGATTTGGCGTGACATCGAGCTGGACATCCTCCCGACCGCCGCCCGTCACGGGATGGGGGTCATCGTGTGGAGTCCGCTTGGCGGTGGGATGCTCACCGGGAAGTACGTCCAGGGAGGCGAGCTTCCGGCCGACGGTCGATTGAGCAAGGGATCAGACGTCGGTGCGGAAGGAATGAGAATGCTGACCCTCACCGACCGCAATTTTGAAATCGTCGGCGAAGTGGACAAGGTTGCAGTCGAGCTCGAGACCACGCCAACTGCGGTAAGCCTTGCCTGGCTGCTCGGTCGTCCGAGTGTGACATCAGTCATCATCGGTCCCCGGACCGTCAATCAGCTGACCGAGAACCTCGCTGGATTCGACCTCGAGCTGCCCCTCGAATCGGCCAAGCGGTTGAGTCGGGTGTCACGTGTACCAGTGTCGTACCCCTGGTACATGCAACTCCGGCTCTGAGCCGGTGCGGCAGGACGTCACTCGCCGTGTCCCGATATCGCACTCCCGGTTCTGCCGTTGGGCGTCGGCGCGTGCTTGCCATGGGCCAACTTTCAGACAAATGTGGTGGCGAACAAGTCGGTGTGCCGTAACTGGGGTTTCGCTTTTCGTGGACGCTGGCCGTGACGGAAGGAACGCTAAAGATGAGTCTCTCAGGCCGGGTGGCAATCGTTACTGGAGGAGGCCGCGGCATCGGCCGGGCCATCGCCATCGGCTTGGCCGCCGACGGTGCGCGGGTCGCGGTCAATTTCCGAAAGGATGAGGAGTCGGCCAGACAGACCGTTGCCGCCATCGAGGCCGCCGGCGGCACGGCGGCGGCGTACCAGGGGTCGGTCGGCTCCTATGACGAGGCGAGCGCAGTGGTCGAGCAGGCGCTGACCGATTTCGGGCACGTCGACATCCTTGTGAACAACGCCGGGATCACCAACCGGGGAACGCCAGTGGCCAAAACACCCGTCGAAGAGCTCGAACGGGTGGTCGGCACCATGGCGTTCGGGTCTCACCACATGAGCCAGCTTGTCCTCCCGAGCATGCGTGAGCAGGACAGGGGTGACATCGTAATGATCTCGAGTCAGTCCGCCATTACGGCTGACCCGTATGGCGGTCCCTACAACATGGCCAAGGCGGCGCAGGAGTCGTTGGCGTTCACCCTGGCCAAGGAAGAGGCACGTTCAGGGATCCGGGTGAACGTCGTGGTGCCAGGACTCTCGAATACCGATATGGGGCGCCGGTTGGTCAAAGCGGCAATGAAGGTCGATGACATTCACGATCTCGATGGTCGGTTTCCCCTGGGCCGGGTCTGTGAACCCGAGGACGTCGCCGACGCCGTCCGATTTCTGGTGGGCGCCGGTGGCTCGAATATCACCGGGCAGCGGTTGGTCGTTGACGGTGGCGGATTCAAGTGATGGGCCCGAGCGAATCGTGACCGGGAACCTCTGCTGCTTCGAAGCCGAGGTGGATGGGGAAGCATGATCGGGTGAGCGAGATGGCAGCAGGACTGTCGGGTCGGATGCGGGAGAGCCGGTGAGCGGTATCTGCGAGGGCAGAGTCGTGGTGATCACCGGCTCGGGACGGGGAATCGGGAGGAGTCATGCCCTCGAGTTCGCCCGCCAGGGCGCCCGGGTGGTGGTGAACGACCTCGGCACTGCCTCAGACGGCGGGGGAGTTCGAGTGGACCTGCCCACGATGTCGTCGAGGAGATCCGTGCCCTGGGGGGAGAGGCGGTGGCCAACGGGGACGATGCCTCCGATTGGGACGGCGCCCGCCGGCTCGTGGCCCACGCCGTGGACACCTTCGGTCGTATCGACACGCTGGTGAACAACGCCGGGATCCTCCGGGACCGCATGCTGGTGAATATGACCGAGAGCGATTGGAACGCTGTGCTCCGCGTCCACCTGGGGGGAACGTTCTCGCCAACCCGCTGGGCGGCCGTCCACTGGCGGGAGCGGGCGAAGGCAGGCGAGCAGAACGACGCTCGAGTGGTCAATACCAGCTCGGCCACCGGCCTCTACGGAAACGCCGGACAGATCAACTACGGAGCGGCGAAGGCGGGAATCGCCGCCTTCACGGTGATCGCCGCCCTGGAGCTCGGCCGATACGGCGTGACAGTGAACGCCATCGCCCCGATGGCCCTAACCCGGATGAACGCCGAACTCCCGTTCGGCCGTGACGTCGCCAGTCGCTTCGCCGGTGGGTTCTCGCCGTTGGCCCCGGAGAACATCTCGCCCCTGGTGGTGTGGCTCGGGAGCGGGGCCGCCGCCGGGGTGACCGGGCGGGTCTTCAATGTCCACGGCGGCTACATCAGTGTTGCCGAGGGTTGGCGTGCCGGTCCGAGTGTGGACAAGAACGGTCTCTGGGACCCGGCCGAACTGACCGATGTCATCCCCGGTCTGCTGGCCGGGGCCGGTCCGACCACCGATATCACCGGGACCCTCCCCGACCTGTGATGGCGTGGTGCGCCTCGCGGAGCAGTCGCTCTGCCGTCGGCCCATCGGCGGCTTTCAACCGGCGGGGAAGGAGGCGGAGTCGGCTCGCCCGTCCCACGCGCCTCCCCAACGCTCACGGAACGCGACCTCGCCTACCGGCCGGCGGTGGGCGGGACGGAGATCGTCTCCCATCAGGTGGGCAACAGGAATCAGCGCCGCCTGGGTGACGTTGTCGGGGATGCCCAGGAGGTCGGCCATCTCGCTGGTGGCGTTCGATGTGGACGGTGGTCATCGTCGAGGCCAGCCCGCGGCTCCGGAGGGCCAACTGCAGACTCCAGACCGCCGGGTAGATCGATCCGAAGAGAGCAGAGGCCTGCGCCGGGGTGGTGTCCGGCGTGATCCGTCCCCGAATGCAGGCCAGGACGAGGACGGGTACCCGGTCGAGGTGAGTGGCCAGGTGCCACGCCCCTTCCAGCATCCGATCGGCCGACCGGTCGGCAGGTGGTTGGCGCCTGCGCCCTGACGCCTCGGTCAGCGCGTCGAGGTAGATCTTCCTGACCCGGGCCTTGGTGTCCGGCTCGGTGATCACGATCCATCGCCAACCCTGGAGGTCACCACCGGTGGGTGCCTGGAGGGCGAGGTCGAGGCATTCGAGCACCAGGTCGAGGTCGACGGCCCGGTCGAGGTCGAGACGACGGCGGACGGCGCGGGTGGTCGTGAGTACCCAGTCGATGGTGCCGGGTTCGGCCACCGTCGTCTCAGGCGCCCTGCCGGCCGGGTGCCGATGATGCCCTCCTCGGCCAGCACGGCCAGCTCCTCCTCGGTGATGCCCAGGCTGCCCAGCACCTCGTCGTTGTGCTGGCCGAGCAGCGGTGCCGGTCGCCGGAACCACGGGGCTGTCCGTGAGGCGAAGCGCATCGGCCACGCAGGAAAGCGCTTCGGACCCACGATGGGGTGGGCGACCTCCTCCCAGTAGCCGCGTGCGTTCATCTGCTCGTCGAGATCGACGTCGTAGGAGTGGACGACGGCCTCTGCATCCACCCCGGCCGAGCGCAAGGTGGAGAGGACCTCCTTCTTGCTCTGCCCGGCGATCCACGATGCGAGCTCGGCATCGAGCAGGTCGGCACTGTCCGAACGACCCGCCGACGGTGTCGAGCCGCCTATCGAGCGACCAGGCCGGTGATTCCGAGCGCCCGCCGCAACCCCCGCCAGGCCGCGTCGGATGCTACTCGTACGGCGACCCACTCATCGGGCTCGAGGCAGGCGTAGACGCCTTGATGGCCGTCGCCCGGTTGGCGGTTCCCTTGCCGGGCCATGAGGTGCCCGTACACCGAGTGCTCGAGCACCTGTTCGACGACCAGGTTGGCGGCCAGGTCGATCATCGCCAGCTCGATCAGCTGTCCCTCGCCGGTCCGGGTCCGGTGCTCGAGGGCGGTGAGGACGGCGAAGGCGGCATGCATCCCGGCCAGAGGATCACAGATGCCCGGAATGGACGGGAGGCCGTCGGAGTAACCGGTGATCCACGCCAGACCGGACACCTGCTCCATTGAGGCTGCGAAGCCGGGGTGCTCCCGCCAGGGGCCCTCCAACCCGAAGCCGGGCATGCGCACCATGATGATCCGTGGGTTGACCGCCCGAAGATCATCGTAGGAGAGGCCGAATTGCTCCATCACCCGTGGCGTGAAATTCTCGACGACCACGTCGGACTGGGCGACCAGGCGGAGGGCGAGGTCTCGACCTCTGGCGTTCGAGAGGTCGAGAGTCACGCTGCGCTTGTTGAGGTTGGCGGATTGGAAGATCGCACCCTGCTCGTACCAGTGATCGACCGAGGTGTCGACGCGGACGCTGTAGCGCATTGGGTCCGGTCGCTGGATCGACTCGACCTTCACCACGTCGGCCCCAAGAGAGGCCAGGTACTGCGTGCACATCGGCCCCGCCAAGAACGCGGTGAAATCAAGCACTCGTATGCCTTCCAATGGGAGCCCGGTGGCCTTCTCCTTCGTCTGGCCTCTCTCGGGCAGGGAATGGCCGAGGAGCTGTCGGGATGCCATCGGCTTGTCGTGACAGTCCGCTCACGTCATCCGCCCGATCGGCGAGCGTGGGGGCGGGGCCGGGTGGTCGGTGCCGGGTGAGGTTGGAACGGAATGGGGCGCCGAGGATGAGGAAAGCCCCCCCGTGGATTGGGGTCATAGAGTTTCCGCGAGGCCACGTGGTCGATGCCGGGGAAGTTGGCTCCGTTCCCGATGGGCACGGTAGGGATCCGGTACAAGGCCCCGATCTCCACCACCTGGTCGACGGTGTGCCGCCGTGTCCAGTGCTCGATGGCCTCTAGCACGTCGGGGCGATCGCGGTTGCGCTGGATGTACAGCGAGACATCGGATGCCAGATCGGGACGCTCGATCATGTCGAGGAAGGTGTGCCACTGGGCGGTGGTAATGGTGGCGATCCCGACGTAGCCGTCGAGGCAGGCCTCGATCCCCGGGACCATCACGTAGGTGGGGCGGATGCGTTGTCCGCCCGGCATGCTGGCGGCGACCGAGGGGTAGCAGATGAAGGTGACGGCCAGACACTCGAGAGCCGACACGTCGACCAGGTCGCCACGGCCGGAGCGCCGGCGCGCAGTCAGGGCACTGACCGCGCCGAGCGCACCGAAGGTCCCGACGGTCCACTCGGCAAGGCCACCGCCCGACGGCAAGGGGGACGCGGTCGTCGCTCCCGTGACTGTGCAGGGAACCTGCCAGGGCCTGGAGGAGAAGTCCGATGACTCCTCGCCGCCACGCGGGCCGCTCAGGCCGAAGGCCGAGAGGCTGACCACCACCAGCTCGGGGTGACGCTCGTACAGGGCATGGGCAGTCGACTACCGGCGAGCATCCGCCGGCCCGATCGCCGACGCTCGAGACGATGACCACGTCGGAGGTGCCGGCGATCTCGTCGCGGACGTCGTCGGCGCGGGAGGCCGCCGGGTCGATCACCAGGCTCTGCTGCGATGAGGCCAAGTAGCGGAAGAGCGACCCCGTCCGACGTCTCCGTCACTGCCGGCCGAGCCCGACACCGACCAGCGAGCGGAGGCGGTGCCCCTCCGGCCGCTCGCCCTTGATCACCGTTGCCCCGGCGTCGGCCAGGAGCTTGGCGCAGTAGGCAGCCGGCGACGTCCTCGGACAGATCGAGGACCCGTAGCCCACCGAGGCCGGGGAGCGGACCGCCGCTCACCGGAGCTCGCACCTGCGTCGGGAGCGATATGTTCGTCCACTCATGGTCGGCGTATTCCGTCTGTCCGTGGCGGGGCTGACCGGCTCTCCGATGCGGGCGAGCAGGTCGAGGGAGTACTGCACCGTCCCGGTCAACGTGCCGGCGGACTGGCCGGCCAGGTACACCGCCGCCTGGCCCATCGCCGCTGGGTCTTCGACCATATGCGGGGCAACGCTCACCCCGCCGGCCACCGCGCCCTCGGTCATCACCACCTTCTTCGGGGCCAGGCAGTTCACGGCCACGCCGTAGGGGGCGAGCTCGGTGGCCAACCCGGCGTAGTACCGCTCGATGCCGGCCTTCGACACCCAGTAGGCGTTCGAGCCGAGATCGGTCTGGCGGACACCGGTGGTGGTGATGGCGATGAGCGAGCCGGTACGTCGCTCCATGACCGACGGCAGCACTGCCTTGGTCACCAGGAACGTCCCGGTGAGGTTGACGCGCAGGCACAGGTCCCACCGTTTGAGGGGTGTGTCGAGGGTCGTGCCCATCCACAGCGTGCCGGCATTCGCCACCAGGATGTCGATGGGGCCGAGTGTCTCCGTGGTGAGGGCAACGGCATCGAGCCACCGAGGACTCGTCAGAGACGTCGCAGACGACGGGGAGGGCTCTGCCCCCGCCGGCGGTGATGGTGTCGGCCACCGAATTGACGGTGCCGGGCAGCTTGCCCGGCTCATCGGTCCGCGCCGCCACCGCCACTGCGGCGCCGGCGTGTGCGAGGGCAACGAGATGTCGCGGCCGATGCCGCGACTGGCGCCGGCGACGAACGCCACCCGATTGTCCAGCCTCGGCAGGACCACCTTTGACTCCTCCACTTCCCTCGTCCGGTTCTCTGTCCGGCTCCCACCCATCGATCCACGATTCCCGCACCCTCTGGGGAGCGACCTGGGTGCGGGAACAGTATCCTGTTACTTTAGGTTTGAAGTCAGGAGCGCCGCATGGAGCTGGGATGGGGGGGGCGACGCCGATGGTCATGACGATTGACCGCGACGGAGCGTTGATCGAGTCGACCCAGCAGAACATCATCCCGAAAGAGCGCTATGTGTCCCGGGACTTCTTCGACCTGGAGATGGAGCGACTATGGCCCCGGGTGTGGCAGATGGCCTGTCGTGAGGAAGAGGTGCCTCGGACGGGCGACTTCCTCGAATATGTCATCGGCGACCAGTCCGTCCTGGTCTCTCGCAGTGAGCCTGATGTGATTCGTGCCTTCTACAACACGTGTCCACACCGGGGCACCCGCTTGGCGACCGGGGTCGGGAACTTCGCCACCGGTGAGATCAGGTGTCGATACCACGCCTGGCGCTTCGAGCTCGACGGCAACAACAAAGAGGTCGTCGATCGCTTCGACTTCCCCCCGACGATGACTGACGCCGACGTCTGCCTGAACCAGATCCAGGTCGGCCGCTGGGGCGGGTTCGTCTTCATCAACATGGACCCCCACTGCGAGTCGCTCGATTCGTTCCTTGGCCCGCTGCCCGAGCTTCTCGAACCGTATCGTTTCGAGAAGATGCGGTTTCGCTCCTATCGCTCGGTCATCCTCCCGGCGAACTGGAAGTCAGTCCTGGACGCCTTCAACGAGAGTTACCACGTCCAGGGAACCCATCCCCAGCTTCTCCGGTGGTCCGACGACACCTCGATCCGGTACGGCCCGCTCGGCAAGCACAACCACATGGGTGGCTTGGGTGAAGTGAAGCACGAGATTCGCCCCAGCCCTCGGCTCGGGCTGCAGCCGGGCGACTACGACGAGCGCGAGCTACTCGCTGTGATGATCGATGAGCTTGGCGGTCTCTTCATGAAGGAGGAGCGCCAACAGGTGGAGAACCTGAAGAACGAGCCCCTCCCTACCGGCATGACGGCGATGGACGCGTACAACGAGCTTCGAGTGAAGATGCTGCGGAGCAAAGGCAACGACCTCGACGACCTGACCGACGAGCAGCTGCTCAGCTCCGACGACGTGCACTTCTTCCCCAACGTGGTCGGGCCGATCTATCCCGGAAGCACCACCTTGTTCCGGGTTCGTCCGAACGGCCTCGATCCTGACAGCGCGATCAAGGATCTCTGGACCCTCGAGTGGGTGTCAGCCGACGACGACCGGGAGATGTGCGAACGCAAATTCTATCCCGACTGGACGGCGAAGGACTGGGGCCTGGTGACCAACCAGGACTACGCCAACATGGCCCATGTACAGGCGGGCATGAAGTCGAGAGGGTGCACCGGACTTCGATTGAATCCCGCGTCAAGAGCAGAATGTGATCCACACCCATGAGGTCATCGACGAATATCTCTGCTCCTAGCAGCCGGATCGGATACGGTCCACCCGTGCAGACATGGGTGGACTCGAGCGGATGTGCCGCACCGTGCAGGAGTGCCCATCCATGGTGAACGTCCATGTCGAGCCCTCAGGATTGGACGTGGAGGTCGACGACGGTCAGAGTGTCATGGCCGCGGCTGAAGGACAGGGCATTTTCTGGCCGACCCTCTGTCACGGGCTGGCCGAGTGCCACACGTGTTTCTTCGAAGTGATGGAAGGTGAGGAGCATCTCGAACCCCCCAACAGGGCTCGAGGAGCTGGCCTTGCAGCAGTTCGCCGGACGTTCGTGGTTTGACGGCAAACCCATCCGGTTGGCTTGTCAGACCCGGGTGCGCGGCTCGGTGATCGTCCGCAAGCCGGGCGTTCGGCGGCCATCGTGATCAGCACCGGTGGTAGATGGTCACCCCTCACCGAGGAAGGCCCCGAGCTCCTCGTACTCGGCGATCTCGGTCTCGTTCAGTCCCCAGTCAGCCAGCACGGGATGGGCGTTCGAGCCGGCCGGCGGCGCAGGGGTGGGCCGGTGGGGGACTGTGCGGGAGAACCGGGGGGCGGGGCGCGGGCTGCAAGGTGCCGCCAACCATGACAAAGCTCTCCCTCTCCCGGTTATGCGGGTGGTGGTGGGCTTCGCCAGGTGTGAGGATCGGGGCGAGGCAGGTATCGGTGCCGGCAGCGAGCTCGCCCCACTCGTCTCGGGTGCGGGTGAGCGATGGCGGCCGCGATTCGCTGCCGGAGCGCGGGCCAAGTGGCCACGTTCGCCTGGTCGGGGAGATCAGGGCCATCAATACCCAACAACTCGACCAAGGCCGTCCAAAACTGGCGCTCGACGGCACCGACCGCTATCCATTTCCCGTCGGCGGTCTCGTAGGTGTCGTAGTAGGGGGCTCCCCCGTCAAGGACGTTGGTTCCTCGCGCTTCAGACCACCTGTTGCGTGCACTCATTTCGAAGAACATGGTGGCCAGCAGGGCGCTCCCGTCGACCATCGCCCCGTCGACGACCTGGCCCACACCGGAGGTACGGGCCACCAGCATGGCGCAGACCATGCCGAAGGCGAGCAGCAGCCCGCCACCGCCGAAGTCGCCAACCAGGTTGAGCGGGGGCACTGGTGCGCTCCCCTTCGGGCCGACCATGCTGAGTACCCCGGAGAGGGCGATGTAATTGATGTCGTGGCCGGCCATCGTGCTCCAGGGTCCTTCTTGACCCCAACCGGTGGCTCGCCCGTAGACGAGTCTCGGGTTTTCGGCGTGACAAGGGTCGGGCCCGAATCCCAGCCGCTCTGCCACCCCGGGGCGGAAGGCCTCGACGAGCCCGTCGGACCTGCGGATGAGCTCGAACAGCAGCAAGCGGCCCGAGTCGGACTTCAAGTCGATGGTGATGGAGCGTCGACTGCGTCCGAGGACCCCTCCATCAACCGAGGTGGCCGGACGGTCAACTCGGACCACGTCCGCACCCATATCAGCCAGCATCATGGCGCAGAACGGACCTGCGCCGAGGCCGGCGATCTCGACGACGCGGATGCCGGTGAGCGGCCCACCACCACTGTTGTTGGGTGCACGCGCCATGCTCGATGTGTTCCTCCCTTGGCGGTCGACCGATGTTGCCACGGTAGTCACTTCCTCGTCCGCCATCGGTCGAAGGCCGTTGTGCAGCAAGAACGGAACCAGCCATGGGATCCCGTGATCCGGTCATCGTGGGCATCAGCTGGAGCGACTATCCGGTGGCGCCTGAACTCGACGCCATGGAGCACCACGCCCTGGCGCTCCGTCGGGCGCTGACCGACTCGGGTCTTCAAAAGTCCGACATCGACGGTTACATGTGTGCCGGGACCGGATTCGGACAGAACATCGACGACGCCCCCAACATGGCCGAGTACCTCCGGATAGACCACCGCTGGTTGGACGGCACCTCGGTTGGGGGTTCCACCTTCGAGTTCTACGTTCAGCACGCTGCAGCCGCCATCGAGGCCGGCATGTGTGACGTCGTTCTCGTGACCTACGGCTCGGACATGCTGTCTCGGATGGGACGGGCTCTTGGTACCAGCACATTCGCAGGCCCCACCGCCCGAGTCCCTGGTCCGTCCCAGTTCGAGTGCTCATGGGGCAACGTTCTGGCCGGCGCCTACGCCATGGCAGCGCGCCGGCACATGCACGAGTACGGGACGACCGCTGAGCAGTTGGCAGAGATCTCGGTGGGGGTGCGCGAGTACGCCGGGTTGAACCCATCAGCACAGTACAAGGACCCGATCACCGTCGACGACGTGCTCTCGTCGCGGATGATCGCCGATCCTCTGCACAAGCTCGACTGCTGTGTCGTCTCCGATGGCGGCGGTGCGTTCATCATGACAACCCGTGAGCGAGCTCGAGACCTGGCCAAGCCACCGGTGTTCGTGCTCGGCGCGGCTGGAGCACAAACCCACTGGACGATCAGTCAGATGCCGGACTTCACCACCACGGCTGCCGCCCAATGCGGTCCGGAGGCCTTCGGCCGGGCCGGGATTCGCCCCGACGACGTTGACGTCATCCAGTGCTATGACAGTTTCACCATTACCGTGTTGCTCCTCCTCGAGGACATGGGGTTCTGCAAAAAGGGAGAGGGAGGTGCGTTCGTCGATAGCGGCGTGCTCAGGCGCGGGGGCCGTCAACCACTCAACACCGATGGGGGTGGGCTCTCAGCCTGCCACCCGGGCATGCGGGGAATCTTCCTCATCAATGAAGCGGTCCGGCAACTCCGTGGCGAGGGCGGGGAGGCGCAGGTCCCCGGGGCCGAGGTAGCGGTGGCGTGCGGGTCGGGCGGTTGGCTCTCCTGTATTGCCACCGTTGTCCTCGGGAGGGAGGGTCGGTCGTGACGATGGAAGGGCTCGCCGGCTCCTTGAGCCATCGCGCGCTGCCACAGCCGGACCACGCCTCTCGTCACTACTGGCAGAGCGCCGCGGAGGGCCGCCTGGTGGTTCAGCGCTGCACCACCTGCAATCGATTCCAGTTCTACCCGCGTTCACTGTGCGCGTCATGTGCTGGTGAGACCGAATGGGTGGATGCCTCCGGTCGGGGAACCCTTCACACGTACACGATCATCCGGCAGAATCGCTCGAAGGCGTTCGCCGCGCTCTCGCCCTACGCAGTGGGGATTGTCGATCTTGACGAGGGCGTCAGAATGATGTCCAACATCGTGGACTGTGACGTCGATGCCATCCACGTGGGCATGGCCCTCGAGGTGCTGATCCTGAGGGCGGCTGACGATGTCGGACTCCCGTTTTGGCGACCGGTCGCTGGCCGAGCGTAGAGGAGGACGATGATGGACTTTGACGACACCCCGGAGGAGCGGGCCTTCCGCGATGAGGTGCGATGCTGGCTGAAGGAGAATGCGAAGGAGAAAGACGCCGGGCAGCTGTCGGTCTCCCATTCCTTCTACGACTTCGACGACATCTTTGTCACCGAAGGCAAAGCGTGGCAGCGCCGCCTCTTCGATGGGGGCTGGGCTGGGATCACCTGGCCGGTCGAGTTCGGCGGTCGGGGAGGAGATGTCTTTCAGGCGACGATCTTCCGCCAGGAGGAGGCTCGATTCGACGTCACCTCCGGCTTGTTCGCCGTCGCCATCGGCATGGCCGGCCCCACGATCATCGACCACGGCACTGACCAGCAGCGCGCTCGTTACCTTCCGGCCATGCTGCGGGGAGAGGAGATCTGGTGTCAGCTCTTCAGCGAACCCGGCGCCGGCTCTGACCTCGCCAGCCTGGCAACCCGGGCTGACCTCGATGGGGAGGAGTGGGTGATCAACGGGGAGAAGGTGTGGAGCTCCGGAGCCCACCGCGCCGACATGGGGATGTTGCTGGCCCGCACGGATCCCGACCAGCCCAAGCACCGCGGGATCACGTTCTTCGCCCTCGACATGCGGACACCAGGCATCGCGGTGAGCCCGCTCCGCCAGATGACCGGTGGGGCGACCTTCAATGAGGTGTTCATGACCGATGTCCGGATACCGGCCGCCAACGTCGTCGGACAGGTCAACGGCGGTTGGCGGGCCACCATGACGACTCTCGCCAATGAGCGGAACCTGAGCGGCGGCACCTCGAGCTTCCCTCAGGTCCTGAAACTGGCCCGGGAGTGTGGTGCGACCAACGACCCGGGTATCCGTCAACGGCTGGCCGACTGCTACGCCAAGGGCCAGATCCTCAGGTATCTCGGATTCCGGACCCAGACCTCCCTGAGCAGGGGAATCGCCACCCCCGAGGCCTCGGTCAGCAAACTGTTCTACTCCCAAATGGCTAGAGAAATCGCCGAATTGACGTTGGCCGTTCAAGGCCCGAGAGGCAGCCTTTTCGGTCCCGACGCTCCGGAGGGGGGCTACTGGCAGCAGCAGTTCCTGAGCTCGCCGTCCCTCCGCATCGCGGCGGGGAGTGACGAGGTACAGCGCAACATCATCGGCGAGCGGGTGCTGGGGCTTCCCCATGACATCCGTGTCGACAAGGATGTGCCATTCCGCGACGTCAAACGGTGAGATCGAGCAGCCACCGGAGGTGGGCATAGTGGAGTTCAATCTGGCCGATCTGTTCGAGTGCGTCGCCGACCGGATTCCCGCACGAGAGGCCGTGGTGTGGCGGGACACCAGAATGACGTATCGCCAACTCGACGAGCGAGCCAATCGTCTCGCCCACGGCCTCGAAGGAATGGGTGTGGGTGCCGGCGACCATATCGGCGTCTTCATGTACAGCCGGCCTGAGTATCTCGAGACGATGGTTGCGGCATACAAGATCCGCGCTGTGCCCATCAACATCAACTACCGCTACGTGGCCGAGGAGCTGATCTACCTCTTCGACAACGCTGAGTTGCGGGCGCTGGTAGTCGAGGCATCCTTTGCCCCGATGGTGGCTGCGATCCGAGATCGTCTCCCGCACCTAGATCACGTGATTGTGGTCGATGACCACTCGAGCGGCTCCGAGGCAGTGCCGGATGCCCCGGGCTTCGAGGAACTACTCGCTGCCAGCTCCCCGCTGGCAGGCTTCGGTCCCCGATCCGCCGACGACATCTACATTGCCTACACCGGCGGGACTACCGGTAACCCCAAAGGCGTCATCTGGCGACACGAGGACATCTTCTTCGCCACCATGACGCCTGGGGTCGTCGTGGTGCGGCCCGAGGACGTCGCCAACAACGCCATTGCGCCCGTCCACCCCCGGCTGTTGGCGTTGGCAGAGATGGGCATCACTGTCCCCGACATCTTCGTCTCCTACGCCCTCGGCCCGCTCATGCATGTGAGCGGCCACTGGTCGGCGTGGGGAGCGCTGCTGAGCGGTGGTCGCGCCATCCTGCACCCGAACCGTCGGATGGAGGCTGAGACGGTACTCGAGATGGTCGAGCGTGAGCGGGTGACGATGCTGACCATCGTCGGCGATTCGATGGGTCGCCCCATCGTCGACGCCATCCAGGCAGAGCCTGAGCGCTTCGACACCACCTCGGTGCTCATGTTGGGCTCGGGGGGGAGCATCATGTCGAGCGACGTGAAGGACCGGCTCTTCGACGGCTTTCCGTCGGTAATGGTTCTCACCGAGGCCATCGGATCGTCCGAGTCCCCGGCCCAGGCGCTGTCAATCACCCTTCGGGGACAGGGCGCGGATACCGCCCTCCGTTTCAGCGCCGATGAGCGGACGACGGTGTTCGACGACGATCTTCGACCGGTGACAGCTGGTTCGGGGGCGGTAGGACGGTTAGCCACCAAAGGGCGGGTTCCCGTCGGTTACTACCACGACGCCGAAATGTCAGCCCACACCTTCGTGACCGTCGATGGAGTGCGATGGGCGCTCCCTGGTGACATGGCGACCATCGAATCCGACGGCACCATCCGGCTGCTCGGACGCGGCACGATGTGCATCAACACCGGGGGGGAGAAGGTATTTCCCGAAGAGGTCGAGGCGGTGCTCAAATCCCACCCACAAATCGTCGATGCCGTCGTCGTGGGGGTCCCGGATCCCCGGTTTGGCGAACGAGTGGCTGCTGTGCTCGAGCCTATGTCTGGCCAGGCCTCGCCCGAGTCTCGACGAGGTCCAAACGCACTGCCGGCTGCATCTGGCCGCCCATAAGGTGCCGCGCCACGTGTTCGTCGTTGACACGGTTCCCAGGTCTCCCTCTGGCAAGCCCGACTACCCGTGGGCCAAAGAGGTTGCGCGCTCGGGCCGGGCGCTCACCGACAGGTCGTCCGCCACCTGATCATCGCGGATCTGTTGGGTCGGGCCAGCTGACCATGCACCAGACCCTGCCCAACGGTCAAACGGCCAGTGGTCGCTTCTCGCCCCCGCTCATAGTGGGGATGACCACGCTGCGATGTCATGGGACATTCGGGCTAATAGGGTGGAGCCAGGTTCCCCGACAACTAGACACCCACGAGACATGGTGGCCGCCCACGATATGTCACCGGACAGTGAATCGGCGCATGCAACGGGACGATCGGGGGCGCGAGCGACCTTGCGTCAGCATTGGCCGGCCCTGAGGTTCCTGGTCGGAATTGGGGCGGTCGGGATCGCATTGTGGGTCCTCGACTCGCACACGGACGAACTGTCGGGTTTCTCGGGAGTGCTCGAGCACCTGAATTGGATCTGGGTCCTGACGGCGATTGGTGCCGAGATGATTTCGTTCGTTTGTTTTGCCGCTCTCCAGTACGCGTTGTTGGAGCGCGGTGGGCTTCAGGCTCCGAAGGGTTCGTTGCTCAAAGTGACCTTTGCCGCGCAGGCCCTAACCAGTTCCCTGCCTGCTGGAGTGGCCGTAGCTGCCGTCTACGGCTTCCGGTGGTTCCGGAGGTTCGGGGCAGACAGCGCCCTGGCTGCCTGGGCCGCAGCGGGAACGGTCGTTGCGTCCACCGTGTCGCTCGCTCTCGTTGCCACGTTGGGTCTCTCACTTGCTGCGGGAGAGGGCGCTTCGCTCGACCTGATTCCGGCCATCATCGGTGTTCTGCTGGCGACCATCGCCGTTGGTGCGCTCTTCGTGTACGAAAAGCCGATGTTCATCGTGCTGTCCTCGGTCGTCCGGGCTTCGCACACGTTGGTGGGAAGGCCCAAGGCGAACGTGGCAGCACACATCGATCGGCTCATGGTCTCCGTCACCTCGGTGCGCCTGGGGTGGCGGGAGGTCATCGTCGTCGTGGCCCTGGGCACCGCCAACTGGCTGTTCGATTGTGCCTGCTTCGCCATGATGTTCCTGGCCGTTCATTCGAGCATTCCGTGGAAGGGGTTGCTGCTGGCCTACGGTGCAGGGCAGCTGGCTGCGGCCCTTCCCATCACCCCCGGGGGGCTGGGCGCGGTGGAGGGCAGCATCACCATCGCCCTGGTTGCGTTCGGCGGCGCTCGCACGGCCACCGTGGATGCCGTTCTGCTCTACCGGATGGTCAGCTTCTGGCTTGTCCTCGTCGTAGGTTGGGTGCTGTGCGGTGAGCTCGCTCTCGAGGTGCGAAGAGGACGCTGGAGCCGGCAGGCGCTGACCGCACGAATCGATGCGAGGATGGGATCCCGCGATGGATCTGCACCATCGCCCACGGCGAGCCCCCGACAATCAACGGCGCCAGCGCCATGAGCGCGGTGCAACCGGCATCGCCGCGAACATGGCGCCGGACGGTGCTGATGGCGGCCCTCCTCCTCCTCGGTGGTTGCGCTCTGGCTGCCTGCACGACGGTCAGGGACGACCTCGGCAGATCCCAGAGCGCGTGCTATCTCGCCCTACCGTCAGCAGCCAAGGCAGCCGCCGATCATCACCGATTGGTGGGTGTCGAACTCTTGACTGTCAATTCGCTCAAGCAACATTCTGATTCGCTCTTCGACGAGCTGCACCTCGGTCAGTCTTCGGGACAACGGGTCTGCGCATTTGCCTTCGAGGGAACGTTCACACAGGGATCGGTGTCCAAGCCGTTGGGACAACCCTCGGGCCGTCTGGTCGTCGTTGTTCTCACCAGTCCCTCCAATCGACTCATCGGCTCAGTCATCGGGAGCCATCTTCCTCTCGACTTCGGCCACCCCCACATCGGCTGACCTCGATCCGGGTGTCTCATCTGGATGAAGGGGACGACCCCCATCGCTGACCGGCGAGGCGACCAACGACCGCGGGATGACTGGTCATTTGCACTGAACAGTCAAGGATCGGCGCGTAGTGGCCGATGCCACTGGAGACACTCTCCGATCCGAGAGGAGAGGCGGGGCTCGTGACCCAGGGGCCAGTCTGTCCCGGCCAGAAGAGGGAGACCATGTCTGATCGAATCGACCGCCGTTCGTTCTTGGCCCGGGGGGCGGCCAGCGGGGTCGGGATCGCGGTCATCGGCGCCTCCGGCGGGACCCTGGCAGCTTGCAGCTCAGGGTCGAGCTCGGCGAGCACCGACAGCCATCCGAACGGCATCACCACCGCCACTCCCAAGAAGGGCGGCCAGCTGATCTTCGGCACGGAGGCCGAGGAAAAGGGATTCAGCACCACCCAGGGCACATTCGACACCACCGGGATCCTCTACGCCCGCACGGTCTTCGACTCGCTGGCCATCATTGCCGCCGACGGCACCGTCCAGCCCTACTTAGCCCAGTCGATCACCCCCAACGCCGACTACACCGTGTGGACGATCACCATGCGTCCCAATCTGGTCTTCCACAACGGCGCCCCCTGCGACGCTGCTGCGGTCGCCGAGAACTTCGCCCTCCAACTGGCCGCCGCGCTGACCGGGCCGGAGTTCACCACCGTCGCCAACGTCTCGGTGCCCAGCCGGCTGGTTGTGACCGTCACCATGAAGTCCCCATGGGTCCCATTCGACTTTTACCTGGCCGGCGGGATCGGTGGTCAGATCGCGTTCATCGCCGAGCCGAACTGGCTCAAGTCGGGCAGCCAGACCAATCCAGTCGGTACCGGCCCGTTCGTTTTTCAAGAATGGGATCCCAACGACCATTTCACCGCCACCAAGAACACGCACTACTGGCGGCCCGGCTATCCCTATCTCGACAGCATCACCTACAGGCCAATCCCCGACACCGAGCAGCTCCTGGCCAGCCTCCAATCACGCGTCGTCGACATCATCCACAACCAGACGGCCCAGGTGACCGCTAGCCTCCGATCCGACGTTTCGCTCGGCTACATTGACGACTCCGTCCATGTTGCCGGGGAACCGGACATGAACTGCCTGCTGCTAAATCTGTCCAAGCCACCCTTCGACAATCTCAAGGTGCGCCAGGCGGCGGCCATGGCGGTCAGTTCAGCCGATTACTCGAAGGTCATCGACAACGGCATCTGCCCGCCGTCCAACGGGCCGTTCGCGAGTGGTTCGCCCTACTATGCGCCCACGGGCTATCCCGATCCCGATCCGGGCAAGGCAAAGCAGTTGGTCAACGAAGTGCAGCAACAGACCGGGCAGCCGGTAGCGGTGACCATCGATCATGTGCCCGACCCAGCCACGACGAGGATTGCCGAGTACATCCAACAACAGTTCGAGAATGCAGGAATGCGGGTCACCCTGGCCACCATCCAGCAAGCTCAAGAGATCGGCACCGCGCTGTCCGGGACGTTCCAGAGCATTGTGTGGCAACAGTTCGGGGCGGTCAATCCTGATCTCAACTACATCTTCTGGAGTCCCACCAACGCGGTTCAGGCGTTCGCCGGCAACATGGCTCGCAATACCGACCCACAGATGGAGTCGGCGCTTCTCAAGGGACGGCAGTCACTGGCCGAATCCGATCGGACGGCGGCCTACCAGGAGGTGGGCAGACTGATGGGATCGGACATCCCCTACATCTGGACCGACCGCACCGTCTGGTCGATTGGCGCTCAGCCCACGGTGGAGAACTGGAACAACCCAACCACCCCGGCCGGCCGGCCGGCGTTCGGGATGATCACCGGCGCCATCTGGCCCACCCAGATCTGGTTGTCCTGAGCCCGTCGGCGGTCCGGGTTGTCGTGATGGCGAATCGAGTCCATCGCACAGTGGCTCATCGTGTCGCGGACCTACCGACCAGGTTCTGCCCCGAGATCTTGTGGGGGCGGGGCTGACTCCGGCGAAGTCCCTGTCGCCCTCGATGCTGGGATGATCCACTATGGAGGGGTGGCACGAGTCGAGCATCTCCCCACTTCTGAGGACCTATCGGCGCTTCCAACGTTCACCGAGGACAACCCGTTGGCGATTCTCGTCAGCGCCTGCCTCCTGGGTGTTCCCTGCGGAGTCGATGCAACGTCGTATGGCGCTCCGTTCGAGCACACGGACCAGTTGTTCAGATTGCCCAACGTAAGAACTGTTGCCTTCTGCCCCGAGGACTTTTCCTTCGGAACGCCGAGACGCACGCCCGACATCCACGGGGGGACCGGTGTAGACGTTCTCAACGGCACCGCCCGGGTACTCAGCGACTCGGGTGAGGATTGGACTGAGCCAATGATTCGGGCAGCGCACGTGATGCTCGCTGTAGCCGAGCGCAATGGGGTTCATCTGGCGGTGCTGACCGACATCAGTGCCGCCTGCGGTTCAGAGGTGATCTATCGAGGCGCCCGATCCAATGGCGCTCACCAGGCTGGTCAGGGCGTCTGCGCCGCTCTGCTCATCAGGCATGGGATCAGGGTCATCAGTCAACGGGATCACCGGACACTGGGGCGTCTCATCCACAAGCTCGATCCGTCATTTGAAGTCGATCCTGGCGCCCAAGACCACCACCAGTCCGAATGGTATATCGGCCGGTTCGGCTCGTAGAGCAGATCGGTCCTCCCCGAGGAGGGCCGATCGTCAGGAAGGGCGGCTGTAAATACCCGGCTCAGGAGCGCCGGTTGTGATTGCCAGCCTGTTCCATGCGTTGATCTCGATGATGAGATAAAGGAGTCTCGTCAGTTCTTCGGGCGCATACAACGCGGCGGCATCGTCGACGATGGTCTGGGAAATGTGGTCTTCGGCAATGAGTGTGACCGCTTCCGTCAGGGCCAGGGCCGCTCGCTCACGACCGGTGAAGAATGGGGCTTCTCGCCAAGCGCTCAGCGCGTAGAGGCGCTGTTCCGACTCTCCCTGCGCGCGGGCATCCTTGGAGTGCATATCGATGCAGTACGAGCACCCGTTGATTTGGGAGGCACGCATCTTGACGAGTTCGACGAGTCCCGGTTCAAGACCGGAATCGCGGACGCGCTCGCTCAGCAGCTGCAGTGTCTGATAGCCATCGGGCCAAAAGTGGAACGCTTCACTGCGCATGGTCACCATCCCTTGAGCGTATCCAGCCATCGAGGTGGAACAGGGCTGTCGGCCAATGGGCAACGTAGGCATCGCCAAACGCTCGCTTGGCCGGGCGCCATTCTCAGTTCAGGGAATCCAACGGAACAGCTTCGTTGGTCTCTGAAAAGGGACGGATCCAATGCGTCGAAGTCCGGCTGTGGCCGCCATTGCCACGTCCGTCTCCATTTCCGGCCTCGGCAGCAACAGTCGGATTCGTTGCCTCCTCCGCCTGAGATCACTGCTGTTTGAAGGCCCCTCGTGCCTCTGAACACGGCGACGGCGGGTAGAGTCAAGCGACAGGCGGAGTGCTCGCCGCGACACGTTGGAGCAGGACCGGGAAGGCAAGACAATGGTGAAATCGGAGACGAGAGCAACGTTCTCGCCTCAAGTGGTGGACGGTCTCGTCGATGCCGTCGTGCTTATCGATGACCATGGGGCAGTGCTGTATGCAAATCCTGCTCTTCAGAAACTGCTGGGATGGAACGTTCGATCGCTCTTCGGAACGGCGTTCACCAATCTGTTGCCTGAGCGACAGCGTGACGAATTTGAATCGGGCCTCGATGAGCTGGTGCGGGCGGCTTCCATGCCACGTAGTCGAGCTCCAATGCGGGCAACGATGCTCTGTGCCGACGGGTCCGAACTTCCCGTGGACATGGCCGTTTCCATCGTCGATCAGTCCGGAGGACCCCAGCTGGTCGTCGCGGTGATCTGGGATGTGAGCGATCGGATCGACATCGAGCGCTACCAGCGGGTATCCGAAGACCTACTGGCGTTCCTCGCCGGCGCCTCGGGAACCACCGAGGAGATTGTGCCGCAGCTACTGGCCATTTTGGGCTCTACTCTGGATTTTGAGTTCGCTACCGCATGGCGTTGGGATCCTGATTCTGAGTTGCTTCACTGCGAACACGTGTGGGTACGCAACGCTCGCGAGTTCGAGTCCCTGTCGGCTGCGTCGATGGGGGTGACCGTTCGGTCGGGCGATGGGCTCCCCGGTCTGGTCGTCCGATCGAACGAACCCGTCTTTCAATCCGACCTGGCCAGTGCCACGCACCTCAAGCGACACCAGGCGATCGCCGCAGAAGGTGTGCATGCCGGCTTCGTCTTCCCGATCCGGACGAGAGATCGGCTGGTCGGGGTGATCGAGCTCTTGACGAGGACCCAGCGCAAGCCGGATCAACCGCTGTTCGACGCCGTCGCCGACGTAGGGGCCAAGCTGGGCGAGTTCATTGAGCGGCTCGAGCTGGAATCCGAGCGCAGACGGCTCTTGGGGCAGCTCGAGAGGTCGCACCGGCACCAGGACTTTCTGCTCAGGGCTAGTCGAGCCTTGGCCGCAACGAGCGGACTCGATGCCACACTGCGCAAGCTGGCGGATGTTGCGGTGCCGACGCTCGGCGACATCTGCCTCATCGACGTCCTCGACTCCAACGGCGTACTGAATCGGATGGTGGCGAGACACGCAGACCCAGCAGCCCAGCCCCTCACCGATGAGCTGGTCAAGCACGTCCCTGATCTCGAGAGTACTCATCCCGCGGCCATTGCGGTGCGGAGGGGCGAGTCCCAGTGGTCCACAGACATGACTGAGCAGTTCATGCGGTCGACCACCCACGGGGACCGTCACTTCACCCTTACCCAGGTGCTGGGTTTTGAGGCCTATGTGTCAGTACCCTTGCTGGCGGGTGGCGAAGCCATCGGTGCCTTGACGCTGGTGACCGCAGGCTCGGGCCGAACGATTGGAAGCGGGGAGCTGGTACTCGCTGAGGAGCTCGCCGCACAAGTCGCCGCTGTGGTCAGCCGCGCCCGGGAATTCGATGAGCAGTCCACCATTGCCCGGCACCTCCAAAGCAGTCTCCTTCCCCAGAGCGTGGACCACCCCGACATCACCGTCGCCGTCCGCTATGTGACTGGTGACCGCGGAGCACAGGTGGGCGGCGATTTCTATGACGTCATCCCCCTTCCGCATAACTTGGTGGCACTGGCGATCGGTGACGTCGAGGGTCACGACATGACCGCAGCCACGGTAATGGGTCAGCTCCGAAGTGCATTGCGTGCCTACCTCATGCTCAACCGCGATCCCGGAGTGATTCTCTCAATGCTCAATGAGTTCGCACTGAAATCGGAACTATACAGACTGGCAACAGCCACGCTTGCGGTTCTGAATACCAAGGACGGCGAGATCCAGCTGGCCTCGGCCGGTCACCCGGCCCCGCTGATCGCCGATGGCAGTGCCAAGGCCGCACCGCTCCGTCTGATCACTGGCCCACTGCTCGGAGTGCATCGGCACACGTACCAAGTGGTCGAGTCCACGCTCACCCCAGGTGCCCGGCTGGTGTTCTATACCGACGGCCTTGTCGACATCGGCCGTACTGGCGCTGATCGGCAACTGTCCCAACTGGTGCGCTCGGTCGAAGGTCATCGGTCGGCACAGTGCGGCGATCTTGCCGACGCCATTCTCCACGAACAGGTCGAACAGGAGCGCAGTTACGACGACATCGCTCTTCTCGTCGTCGAATGGAAAGGCCCGCACTCCGGGGCCGGATAGGGGTCCGAAGCGGTTCGTTACCCACGATCTGGTTGCGGAGGGCAGGGGCGCGAGGTGGCGCGCACGCAGTGAGTTTCCAGCTGGCATAGTAGGTTCTCGGGGATGATCTCCCAGTTCAGGACCACGGGCCCTCCTCGTCAGTCGGGGCAGCGGAGCGATCCCACACGTGGTTGATGGTCAGCCGAACCTTGATGCCCGGCCATCCGAGGATTCACGTGGGGAGGCGGGAGCCTTCCGTGGCCATGGGGCTGCGCTCGTGGTCCTGGTGGTCGGACTGGCGATCACCATCGGGTTGGTGGGGACTTCGTGGATACTCAACACTCACAACGAATCACGTCTGCTCAATCTTCAGGGTCAGCAGGTCGGAACTGTTCTTGCCGCGGCGATTCCCAGCACACAGACGCCCCTCGAGTTGGGGGTCGAGCAGGCCCAGGCAACGAACGGGGATGTCGGCAGATTCGACCAGTTCGCGAGCTCGCAAGTCGCTCCACATGGATCGTTCTCTTCGCTGTCCCTTTGGCGGCTCTCCGGTGCCAGTGTGCAACTGGTCGCGTCGGCAGGCTCCAGCCCTCAGCGCAACCCGACGTCGGCAGGGACTCAGTCCGTTATCACGCGTGCGTTCCGAGTCCCGACCTTCGTCGTGACGGAGATCAAGGGTGGCCCCAGCAATTACCTTGGCTTTGCAACATCGCTTCCGGGCACCGGTGAGCGGTACGCCATCTACGCGGAACGACCGCTCCCCGCCGACAAGCGGGCGAGGGTCGCCAAAAACTCGGCCTTTTCCGATTTGAACTACGCGATCTACCTTGGTCGTTCAGACGATCCAGCAAGTTTGCTCGCCACCGACCTCAGTCAATTGCCAATCGAAGGTGGGCGAGCAATCGTCAGAGTTCCGTTCGGCGACAACACGCTGACCACCGTTGTAACCGCCAAGTCTCCACTCGCCGGGGCAGTGACGACGTGGCTGCCGTGGATCCTCGCGGTGTTCGGTGTCCTGTTGACCATCGCCGCTGTTTGGATCACCGAGCGGTTGGTGCGAAGGCGGCGAGGCGCCGAGCGGGCCGAGGTCGAGACTCGTCATCTGTACGATCGACTGGAGATGCTGTATGGGCAACAGCGCACGATTGCCGTAACCCTTCAAAAGGCGCTTCTGCCTCAAGTCTTGCCCAGCATCCCCGGCCTCGAGGTTGCAGTGCAGTATCTCCCGGGTTCGACCGGCGTCGACATCGGAGGCGATTGGTACAGCCTCGTTGATCTTGACGACGGCCGGTTTGTATTTGTGATCGGCGACGTATCGGGGCGGGGACTGAGCGCGGCGTCGACGATGGCAGCGTTGCAATTCACCAGTCGCGCCTATGCAATGGATGGGGACTCTCCCGCCGAGATTCTGGAGAAGTGTTCCAAGCAACTCGATGTTGATACTGACGGGCATTTCGCTACGGTTCTGGTGGGGTCAGGTGACGTGGAACGTCACGAGATCGTTCTGGCCAATGCCGGGCATTTGAATCCGTTTCTCATCGATGGGGAGCACGGAGATTTCGTTTCCACTCAGGTCGGAGTACCGGTCGGCATCTCGGGTGAGATGTATGAGCCAGTGCCGATTTCCGTTCCACGACATTCGACGTTGATCGCATTCACCGATGGATTGGTCGAGCGCCGCAAGGAATCCCTTGACACCGGCCTGAAGCGTCTGGCAGGAGCAGCACTTGCGCATCGCGGATCCTCGCTCAACGATATGGTCACTGAGATCGTGACCGAACTCGGGGGTGACGTCTCGGAGGATGACATCGCGGTCCTGGCGGTGAGGTGGAGAGAATGACGGGTGGACGAGCTGTGACGTTATCCTGGGGTCCGGTATGGCACGCATAGAAGACGGTCGGCTGGCCTGGGCCGAGGGGACAGTGGATGACACCGGCACACTGACGATCCTCCTTTCCGGCGAGATAGATATTGCCAGCGCGGACGGAGTGAGGCGGGATATGCAGCCCTTTTTCGGTGGGGCACCAGATCGAGTCGTCTTTGATCTGCAGAAGCTTGCGTTCATGGACAGCTCGGGAATCGCGTTGTTGGTTCAAATCGCCAACAGGTTCGAGGTCGTAGAGGTAAGGAACCCGGCCCCGAACGTGCGTCGAATCCTTGAAGCGACCGGCCTTGCAGAGAAGTTTGGGCTCTAGTGATGAGATCGAGCCGTCGATTCACTGCCGACAGCGAATCGGTGCGACACAGCAGGGCCTTCGTCATCGACACCCTCGTCGACGCCCCGTCCGACATTCAAGCGTCCATTGCAATGATGGTCTCGGAACTTGCAACCAACGCCGTCATCCACGGGGGAAGCGGGTTCGAGGTTACGATCGAACACACGCAGGAATTCATGCGCGTTGAAGTGAGAGACGAGGGGATAGGCGCACCTGCCTTGCAGTCGCCGGGGCCGAGTGAGCCGCACGGCCGTGGACTGCAGATCGTCATGAAGCTGTCAAGCGAATGGGGCATTTCACGAGAGCCGGAGCAAGCGGGGAAAACCGTGTGGTTCAAAGTGAACACTCTCGGAGACGGCCATGTCGACGAAGGCGCCGTCGGACGTGGCGAAGAATCGCCGGTCCCGGTCGATCGGGCGCTCGAAGTACCGGCCACAACGCATGGCGCTCCGATTCGGGCGCCAGAGCGGCAACGCCCTCAGCTCTGCGGAAACACTCCGTTTGTGGCTGTGATGCCGTCTCCAAGGCGGCCAGGGCGGCACGGTCATCCTCATCGACCAGTAGCCGCTGCCCAGACCACGGTGCCAGACGGTCTACCAACCACGTAGATCCACCGGCCAGGTCTCGGTCACCTCCTCGCCGTCGACCAGATGAAGGTGCTCGTGGTAGGCCACCGTGGGGTCGACGTGCGCCGGTGTGACATTGACACGGTCACCGACGTGAACCCGCTCGTCCGGTACGAAGGTCACGTGTTCGTCGGAGCAGAACAACACTTCCGCCCTCTCGATCGACGGGTTTCCGTGGTCCATACCCAGGGCCTTGAGGCCCGAGTCGGCCACCGCCCACCCGGCCGATACCGAAACCACCGTGGCCAGCACCGACAGTGCCTGCGAAAACGGGAGCCCGAGTTTGCCGTAGGCGGTGTCCATGAGGGCGTATGAGCCGGCTTGGATCTCGGTGGCCCAGGGGTTGATGTCGTAGGTGCCGGTTCCTCCGGCGGAGACCATCTCGCCTCCGGCCTGTTGGTGGGCGAACGAGAGAAGACCCATCGCCACCTCCACCATTTCCATTCGCTCGTCCCGATCCTCCCGTCCGACGATGTGGCCCTCGTACCCCATGACACCGCGGACGTCCAAGCCTCGGAAACGTGCACGATCAGCCAATCGCCCCGCGTCCTCGGGTCGACAGCCACAGCGAGGAAGGCCGACATCGACGTCGATCACCACCTCGGGCACTCGAGCCGACACCGCGGCCTCGATGGTCTCCTCGGAGTCGACGGCCATGGTGACTCTCGCCCCGTTGCGCACGAGCACACCGATACGGGTGGCATCCACCACTTCGTTGGCCAGAAGCAGGTCGTCGCCCAACCCCGCCCTGGCCATGCCCTCCATCTCCCGGATGGTCGAGCAGGTGAACGCCCCATGGCCCAGATCCGCCTGCCAGGTTGCCAGCGCCGTGCACTTGTGGGCCTTGACATGGGGACGCAGCCGCGCACCGGGCAACGCCTCGGACATGGTGCGCAGGTTGCCTTCGAGCAGGCCACGCCGGACGACGAGGGCCGGCGTGGTCAGCTCACTCATCTTCACCTGGCCAGCGTATCGAGCCAGCGGATTGGTGGGCGCCTACGCTGAGCAGGGAACGGCCCGTCGGAGTACCGTCGGTCCGATGACCACACCGTGGATGGATGATGCCTGCAGCCTGGTGGACGCATTTCGGGCCAAGGATCTCTCTCCGCTCGAGGCGCTCGACGCCTCCATCGACGCCATCGGCGAGTCGCCGCTCAATGCCTTCAGCCACGCCGACTTCGATCGGGCCCGAGAGGCAGCCAAACACGCAGATGTGTCCCTACCGTTCGGAGGCGTTCCCTTCGGGATGAAGGAGCTGGAGCGGGTGAGGGAGTGGCCCTTCACCGATGCCTCCATGATCTTCAAGGATCGGATCTCCGACTACGACCACACCTCAGTCACCCGTTTGCGAGCCACCGGCGCGGTGCTGGCGGCGCAGACTACGGCGAGCGAGTTCGGGGGCATCAACTGCACCTCGACCGAACTCCACGGCACGACCCGAAATCCGTGGAACCACGCCAAAACCCCGGGCGGTTCATCGGGCGGCACCGCGGCCGCCGTGGCCGGTGGGTTGCTCCCGATTGCAACCGGCAGCGACGGGGGAGGGTCCATCCGCATTCCGGCCGGCTTCACCGGGCTCTTCGGACTGAAGGCGACCTATGGACGCATTCCCAGGGGCCCGTGGGCGAGCACGCAGCCGATTACCACCGTACTGGGCTGTCTCACCCGGTCGGTCCGGGACACGGCCCGTTACTTCGACACCTGCAACGGGTTCGATCCGCGCGATCCCCTCAGCCTGCCTGCGGTCGGGGGATGGGAGGCCGGGCTGGGGAGCCTCGACCTGGCCGGCATGAAGGTGGCCATCCTCCCCGACCTCGGCGTGGCCCGGGTGCGTGCCGAGGTCACCGATCTGGTCACGACGTCGGCTGAGCATCTGGCCGGTGCTGCCGGTTTGCAGGTGGTCGACGTCACCCCCACCCTTCCCCCGTTGCGCGGTCAATGGTCGATGGCCGGTCAGGTGGGATTCGTGGCCGACCTCGGGAGTGCTTTCCCCGATCGCATCGATGAATTGTCGAGAGAGATGCGGGCTGGGCTCGAGGCGGCCGTGCAGCGGTACACGCTGGAGAAGGCGGCTGCGATCGAGTCGTATCGTCGTCAGCTCAACGAGGCTATGGCCGACCTGTTCGCGGCAGTCGATTTCGTCATGTGCTCGAGCAATCCTGACGTGGCCTTTGCCGCCGAGGGCCCGCCGCCCTCGACCATTCCCGGCGCCGATCTCATCCACGAGATCGGCTTCGCCCGGGCCATCATGAACAGTGCCGCACTCACCGCACCCTCGAACCTCAACGGCAGCCCGGCGATGAGCATTCCTGCCGGTCTGGTCGACGGGCTTCCCGTCGGTCTGCAGGTGCTGGCCGGTCACCATGGCGAGCGATCGCTGTTGGATCTTGCCCTGGTGGCGGAACGGGAGATGGCCTGGCCGAAGGTGGCACCGGGGTCACCGCACCGCCAGTAGTTCGTTCCGGAGGAGCAGCGGGCAGAGACGCCTGTGCCTGGCGGGCCTCGACTAGGTCGGCGGTGGAGGGTTCGAAGCGAAGCTGCTCGATGTGGTGGGAACCACCGCCACCACCAACGCGCCGGCAGCCAGCACACCAAGAGCAGCGCGCAGCCCAACCGCCTCAGCCACCCATCCCACGACCGCAGGTCCGATGACCATGCCCAGATAGCCGACAGCGGACACGGCTCCGACCACCGCACCGGCGCGGGATCGGCCGGTGCCCGCCTGGGCCACCAACAGCGGCCAGCACATCGAGATACCCCCTGCAGCCAGTACCAGCCCGGCGGCAGCGATCACGGCAGTCCCTGACGTGGCCAGGATCACCACCCCGACCGCCGCCGTACCGGCCCCGATGGTCACGCCGCGGGCGGTGCCCCTTCGTCCGACCGTGGGACCGAGCGAGATGCGGGCTACGGCAGCGACGGTGTAGCCCAACACGGCTCCCCCAGCCCCGACGAGGAGGCCCGAGGAGAGGTGGGTGCGCAAGTAGAAGACCCCCCACAGTTCGATGCCGCCTTCGACCATGGCGGCGAGGGCGAAGGCTCCCGCCAGCACGAGCAGGCCCTCACGGCGCAGTAGTGAGAACGCGCCACCGAACGGCACCCGATCGCCGGTCTGGCCAGCAGGGAGCGGGACCCGGAGGCACACCACGGCCAGGCCGAGAGCGACCACCGCCACCGCCACCCACATCCAGCGCCACGACGCTCCGGTTGCGAGCAGAAGTCCGGTGAGCGCGGCACCGAGAGCAGCCCCACCATTGAACCGTCCGTGAAAGGCGACCAAGCGCCCCGGACGGTGGCCCAGAGCTGCTGTGGCGGCCACGTTGATGGCTACGTCGATGAGAGCTCCGTTCGCGAACATGGCGATGATCAGCAGTCCCAACAGGACGGGTGCGCGAACGAACGCCCCGACGGTCAAGACCATCGCCCAGGTCAGCAGTGACGTCCCCAGCACAGTGCCGGTCCCGAACCGCTCACACAGTGTCCCGCCGACCGCGTTGGCCGACGCCGCGCCGGCCAGCGCGAGGGAGAGCAGAGCCCCGAAGCCCCCGGTGGAAAGGTGAAGGGCCCGCTCGACGTCTACCGCCGCCACCGCCCAGCTACCCCAGAAGATGCCGAACAGCACGAAGACCCAACCGATGGGGCGGAGGTTCACGATCCCTTTGTAGCCGATGGTCCCGGTGCCCGCGACATCCGATTCGATACCCATGAGTCAGGTGGAAGACTCAATCCCCTTACTTCATGGCGATCCCTTGGATGTTCAGCGCCACTCATTCCGGAGGGGGCAGGAGCGGTCGAGTCACCATCACCAGGGTGTTGGCCAGACCTGCCTCACGATGCACCAATCCGGCCACGTAGTCGGGGTCGAGAAGCATATCGAGGAATGCTGCGGTGTCGGCGTACTCCATGATCGCCACCTGATCCCAGTGGTCGCGGCCAC
Source organism: uncultured Acidimicrobiaceae bacterium (assembly GCA_963774885.1). Taxonomy (GTDB): domain Bacteria; phylum Actinomycetota; class Acidimicrobiia; order Acidimicrobiales; family RAAP-2; genus Bog-756. The sequence continues at coordinate 783,639 of CAVZGQ010000001.1, read as the reverse complement.
CGATCAGCACCTGGTGAACATCGTTGTAGAGAGCCAGCCGTCCCCCTCGCTTGGTGACGTGCTCGAGGGCGACCATCCCGTAGCGAGCGTAGGCGTCCGCACCGCTGATGGAGGTCCCGTCCAGTGCGTGCCCCTCGGGATATCTCGCTTGGTCGTAGTAACAGAGGAGGTTCACGAATTGCAGTGGACCGTCACGATCTGCAGCAATGAGATCGTGAATCTGGTCGGCATCGGGATTGATGCCGCCGACTCCGTGCTTTTCGAGTTCCTTGGTCAGGGCGGCGATCTCGTTCTCGCTTCGTTTTGGCACCCAAGTTCTCCTTGGCAGTGAGCTGGGCCGCCGATCGTACCAATGCTGGTCATTCCGAGTTGCCGCCACGCATCCCCCAGCTCAAACGACCACCGTGACCTTGCGTCTCGATCGTGACGACGAGGCGCCGTGTATTACGGTTGGGTGAGCCGCCGATCGCTGCGTCCATAGGCACGGTACACGTGGAAAGCGTGGCCAGGCATGGCTCCGAGATGTGGGCCGCTAACCCAAGGCCCAGAGAAGGGCACCACCACGTGGTGGGGAGGATGAGGTGTGAGGCTCGCTCCGACTGTTATCCACGAGCTGTCGGTCGCATCGGGACAACCGGCCAACCTGGCCGGCCGCAGCACCACCTCGCTGAGCACCGATTGGCTCGGGGCCGGCGGGAAACAGAGCAAGAAGGCAGCAGTGGAGTACCTTCGCTCCTCCATCGAGGAACTCAAGTCATCTCAAGAACTGCTCTGGGCGAGCGGCAGCGATGCCTTGTTGGTCGTCCTCCAGGCGATGGATGCCGCCGGCAAGGACGGGACCATCAAACACGTCATGTCCGGGATCAACCCACAGGGTTGCCAGGTGGTCGCCTTCAAGGAGCCGTCGACCGAGGAACAGGCGCACGATTTCCTGTGGCGCTACAGCAAGTCACTTCCAGAGCGGGGACAGATCGGCATCTTCAACCGCTCCTACTACGAGGAAGTGCTGGTAGTCCGGGTGCACCCCGAGCTCCTGGGCGGGCAGCGGGGGACATCGGGTGAGGGTCCCACCGACCGACTCTGGAAGCAGCGGTTCGAAGACATCAATGCCTTCGAGCACCACCTCCACCGCAACGGCACGAGAATCGTCAAGATCTTCCTTCACATTTCCAAGGAGGAACAGCAGAAACGAATCCTCCGGCGGCTCGGCAGTCCCGACAAGTACTGGAAGTTCTCCATATCGGATCTCGCTGAGCGGAACCATTGGACCCAATACCAGGATGCGTATGAGGAGGCTCTCACCGCCACGTCCACCGACTGGGCGCCCTGGTACGTGGTGCCTGCCGACCACAAGCACATGCTGCGGGCCCTGGTGGGGGGGATCCTTGTCGATGCCATCAAACAGATGGACTTGCGGCATCCGACGGTCGGCCCGGACCAGTTGGAACTGATCAGCCGAGCCAAGGCCGAACTCGAAGCCGAGTAGTCCACCCCGGTGAGGACCCGCGGAGGCCCCGGTGTACGGCGCCGGCGTCGGGTCAGGTCCACGGCATGGCGGCGCGCTCACTCCAGTAGACCTGCGGGTCGCGGACCAGGGACGCCAGTCGTTCACCATCGACGGGCGGAGCATCATGGAGCGCTGTCAGATTGGAGCGAAGCTGCGCCCCGGTTGCTGCCCCCAGGAGCACGACGTCGACCCAGGGTTGGGCCAGGGCGGCGGCCAGGGCGGTCGCATCGGGGCGCTCTCCGAGCAGTGCGGGGGCGTATCCACGGGTGGCCAGGCGTCCGTTGGCCAGCGCCTCCTTGATGATCACCGTCCATCCGGCGCTCTTGGCTTTGGTCAGGGCCGGCCCCACCGAGGTCTCCAGCAGATTCCAAGTCGCCTGGACCGCAGAGAACAGTTGCGCGCCGTCGACGGCTACGTCCAGCGCCCGCTGGACGGTCTGGGCCTGGTTCGGACCACTCACGCTGAGCCCGACAGGAACGCCGAGTCGCGCCAGCGCCCGCTGGGTTCTGGCGTCGCCGAGGATCCCCGACTCCATGGTGGCCGAATGGACCTGATAGAGCCGGAGCCACGGTCCGAGCAGGGCACGGGTCTCTGGCCACTGGCGGGCCAGGGCAGCAGCAGAATGATCCTTGACCTCGGGGACCTCTACGTCCACCTTCCAGTCAGCCGTGTAGGTGTATCCCCACTTCGATGAGACCATCACCTGCTCGGGAGCAATACCCCGGTCGGTCAGCCAACCAGCGAGAAACTCCTCGGCCCGACCATAGGAACGGGCGGCGTCGAACCATCGGATCCCACCCTCCCATGCGGCATCGCAGACCTGGTAGCAGTGCCTGCGCAAAGTGCCGACCGATCGGTCCGGTCCGATGGCCGCAGCATGGTCGACGGTCAGATATCCCGGGCGGCCCAGCGCGGCCAGTCCAAGTCCGAAGGCAGCCATCGCGCTGACGTACCGAGCGGTTACTTTCTCTTGTCGATCTTTTTGTCCTTGTCGATCTTTCTGATGGCGCCGTACCCGCCCGAGATCGCCGCCGTGATGATGTCCTCGAAGTCCTTGTCAGTCAGTACCCTCGGCGTTCCCAGCGACGAGGCTCGCCAATACAGCTCAGCCAGCCACTCGAGCAACTCGAGGCGCTCGACGGCTTCCGTCATGGTGTTGCCGTAGGCGATCGAACCGTGGTTCTGCATCATGGCCGCGTTCCGGCCCTTGAGCGCCTCGATGACATTGTCAGCCAGTTGCTGCGACCCGAAGGTCGCATACGCCGCTGTACGGGGAGCACCTCCTAGCCCCAGGCAGCTGTAGTGCAGGGGCGGCAGGACGTCGTGACTGCACGACAGGGCGGTGGAGGCCATGGCGTGGGCATGGGTGACGGCCATGGCATTGGTGGCGGCATAGATGCCGGTGTGCAGGGGCACCTCGGATGTGGGTGCGAGGTCGCCGTCCACCACCGCACCGTTGAGATCGATGACGGTAACCATCTCGGCGGTGACCGTGCCCAGGTCTGCGCCCGTCGGGGTCACCGCGATCATGTCCTCATGTCGTGCGGAGATGTTGCCGGCCGTCCCGATGACGAGACCCTTCTGGGCCAAGTGGCGGCAGGCGCCGGCTACGGCTTCGCGTTCGTCGGCCAACAGCAGATTGCTCATTCCTCATCCTCTCCGAAAGTCCGAACTCTACAGCACCGTGCTCCGGAGCAGCCGTGGACGAACTGCCGCCCGCCGCCTCGCACAGCCGTCATGGTGGCCGGCGGAGGGGTGTGCGTAGACTGTGCGGCCGGGGGATTCCATGACAGACACGACGCTGCAGGCCGAACAATTGGTGGCGATGGTGGAGGTCGGCGGTGACCGTGCCGATGGCTATGCCGTCGCTCAGTCGCTTCGCTCGGGGGACCGCTCAGCACCGGCTCGGGTGGCTGCGCTGTGCCTGAACGCAGCTGTTGTGGCCCCCGAGCTATTGGTGGAGATCTATGACGGGCTCACCGATGGATGGCTCGACGGGGCGCCGGCGGCAGAGACGGTGGTCGGCTCGCCTGCAGCGAGTGAGGTCCCCGGCGAGTTGTGGGAGGCGATCTGGACGCTGGTGCTCGATCCCGACGCCGGTCGCGATCCGGCTGACATCACGGTGCGAACCGCCGCCCTGACCAGCCTGTTGCCCATGGAGTTCAACCAGCGGCTGGCTTCGATGGCCGTCCGGTATCCGGGGGTGGCGAATGCTGGCAGGTCGGGGATCCCTCCCAGGTTCTCGCTCGAGGACCTGGCCCGCTGCCCGGGCGGATCGCTCGGTGGCCGCCTACATTCCCTGGTGATCGACGACGGGTTCGACCTCGAGGTGCTCGACCGGGACTCGCTGGGTCTGACCGATCTTCCTCCTCCGCTCGACTATCTCAACGTGCGCATCCTGCAGTGCCATGACGTGTGGCATCTCGTGGCCGGCTACGAGACGACCGGTCTCCACGAGGTGGCGATCTCGGGGTTCCAGATGGCCCAGTTCGGACACCACTACTCGTCGATGTTCCTGGGCGTGGTGCTGACAAAGGTCGCTTGCACCCAGCCGTTCGAAGGCATGGGGTTCCTGCTCGACACCGTCTTGTCGGCCTACCGGCACGGGCGAGAGACCCCACCACTGCTAGGTGTCCAGTGGGAGGCGATCTGGGATCAGTCGATCGACGAGATCCGCACATTGCTGGGCGTCGAGCCGTACCAGTCGCCGTACCCGGCGGGCCTGTTGGAGGTTCTGCGCTCCGCCTGAACGGTCCGAGGCCAGATCCAATTCTCGTTCCGCTCTGGCGTGGGTTGTGCCAGGCTGTCGGCGGTGAAGTGGACATGATTCGCTCCATAGCCGCCATCGACAGCCGTCTCGGTCTTGCCACCGACACTGGAATCCCTTGGCACGTGCCGGAGGACGTCGTGCATTTCCGTTCCACCATCGCCTCGTCGGCGGTGTTGATGGGGTACGGCACCTACCGTGAGTTCGTCGAGCCGCTGCCCGACAGCACCAACTACGTGGCCACCCGGCGTGGCTCGGTCCTGCGGGATGGGTTTGTGGCGGTCGAGGATGTGCGCTCGTTCCTGACGGACGAATTGACCGGCGACCTGTGGGTCATCGGTGGGGCCCTCCTGTATGCCAGCACCCTTCCTCTGGTCCACGAGCTGGCCCTGACCCGCGTGGATGGTGACTTCCATTGCACCAAGTTCTTCCCGCAATTCGAGGGGATGTTCGGACTGGTCACTGACGAGGCGGTCCCAGCGTCCGAAGGCGTGCCCGATATCCGCTTCCAGACCTGGCGACGCGTCGGCGGCTGACTCCCGGTGGCCAATGGGCGTCGGTGCGATCGCGGCGACTCCCTGCCTGTTTCCGATAGGGCGACTGCGCCGATGAACCCGACATTCCCCAGGTACCGCGCAGACAGGACTGAACGGAGGTAAGGGTCACGGCACGGGCCTCCACCGGCTGAAGGGTAGAGGGAGGCCCCAAGGATCTAAACGGTGCCAGGTCCGTTGCCCTGGGCCAACCACGCCGACGGACCTGGCCCTTTGACCTGCCAATTTGTTGCATATGCAAACATCTGGCGTGCATTTGCCCACCGTTGCGCACTGGCCGATCACCCCTTGAGCCCGCCCTGTAACACCGTTACATAAATTTCTGAAAGCGCATCACCCGGCTGGTCCCTCGAGGGTCCCAGCACGCACCCCGAGGGTCAGAGCTGGTTCCCCGAGAGTCCCAGCACGCACGCCGAGGGTCAGAGCTGGTTCCTCCCCGATCGGTCGGCACCCGTCGGTGTCGAGCGTGGCGGGGAGGACGTCCAGGTCAGCTGGGATTCGGCACCGGCGCGGTCGGGGTCGCCCCGGCCGGACACGACCGGGGATCCCAGGGCTGCAGATTGGACGTCGGGGCCGAAGGGGCGGCGATTGGTGCAGTGGTGGGCGACGTCGTCGAGGTCGTGGACGGAGCCGTCGAGGTGGACGAGCCATTGACGCCGGCGGTGGTCGGGGAAGTCGGAACCGGCGGGGTTGTCACGGCGAACTGGGTTCCGGTCACCACGGTGACCTGGGCGCCGTCGGCCACCTGACTCGGGGCGTAGGCCATGATGACGGCGCCGCTCATGGAGCGGGCCACCGCCTCGGCTGCCGCCTCGACAGCGGGCGAGTGGGAGCCGTAGTAGACGACCGTCTCGGCGACGTCACCCGTGGGGTTGGTGTCACCCAGGCCCACCACGTGGAAGCCCAGTGCGGTAAGCGCCGAGCCAGTGTCAGTGGCCTGATTGTAGGTACCACTGCCGTTCATCACCGATACCGTCACCGACGGAGGGGCCGGCAACGGATTGCCGGTCATGGAGTCGACGTTCGACCCGATGCCCAGCACCTGGTCGATCGCACTCTGGTCCTGCGCCTGCTGCGGGAACTCGACGTCCCCGTAGCTCCCGCCCCGATAGATGAGACCTCCGCCCGCTCCATCCGGATCGGTCACCACAGCAACGGGAAGTGTCAGTTGAGGCACCGAGTTGACGCTCACTGAGTGGAAGTCGAGCACCAGATTCGCCATGTCGTTGACCGACCACGATTGGTCGAAGGTGAGGTCGCTCTTGACAGAGTTGATCAGGTTCAGATCGGTGAGCGGGTTCCCCAGGCCCTGTTTCGCCACCGCCGCTCCCAGCACTCTCAAGAACTCGTGGTCACGGCGGATACGGGCCAGGTCGCTGAGATTCTCCTGGGGCCAGTACTGGGCGTACTCACTGATGGTGGTGCTCGATTTGTACTGGAGGTGGCGGGCTCGGACCACCTGGAGGGCTTGGGTGCCATCGAGATGGACGCAGGTGGCGGCCTGGACGTTGAGCCCCGATGATGCATCGAAGACAGACATGGGGAATGACATATTGATCCCGCCGAGCGCATCCACGATGTTGGCGAATTGGTCGAAGTTGAGGGAGACCGCGTGTTGAATCGGGATGCCGAAGTCCTCCTCGACGGCTGACACCAGTTGCGTGAGGCCCTGGAACAGCCCGGCATCGACCTTGTTGGCTCCGGTGCTGCGGGCGTTGGGTATGAAGAGGTCGCGGGGAATGGAGAGGAGCGCCAGGCGGTGGTGCTGTGGATCGGCGTGGAGGATCATGATCACGTCGCTGTTCACGCCGTTGACCCCTTCGGAGCACAGTCCGTAGGCCAGGTTCTGGTGGGCCAGGGCGCAGCGCGAGGTGGAACCCACCATTAAGATGTTCTCCGTGCCCGCCTCCTGGCCAGACGTGAGGGTGCCGCTCAACCCCCGCACGTCGACGCGATTGAGGTCATGGGTCACGTAGTAGACGTATCCCAGGCCGCCCCCGACCACGACGAGCAGGACGGCAAGGCCGATGACGATCCCCCGGCGGGCGCGCCGTCGACGGCGGCTCCGAGCAGAAAGGCGGTGGCGACCACCCCTTTTCTTCTCCTCGTGCAGCATCTCATCGGCCAAGGCCGCCAGGCCATCGTGGTTGGCCACAGGGACTGACCCTGCATCTCGTTTGTGATTCGACGCCGGGCCGGACGCCGGTTCCGTGACCACCCCACCGGGATCGGGCCCGAGGTTTGTGGTCCCGTTCCCGGGGGCATCCGTGCTTCTGGGGGCATCCGTGCCGCGTGTATTGATCAGGTCGCCCAAGGCTTGAAGTCCGTCCTCATTGGGCAACGTGCTTCGTCCGGTCCGCCGGGCGGGGTCGCGGGCGCGTCCATCAGGGCCGCTTCCGGTCATGACGAGTCACACTACCAACGCGGATGGCGACAACGGTGGCACGCAGGAGAGATAGCACCGCGGATCGGCAGTCGGACGGCGGCTCTCGACATCGGAAGGATGATCCTCAGGGGGTCCAACCAGCGAGACGAGCGCGCGTCAGCGGATCCGAGCGGGCGAGAGTTGGGCGCAGCATCCCGGTTGCGTGGGCGATCAGAGGTGGCGTCGACGATCAGACTCGTGCTTTTCGGAGGAGCGCCCGTGTGAAGTCGCTCATGTCGACCAGCGTCATCTCGGAGGGATGAAACCATCCGGTGTCGACGGTCTCGTCCCCGTCGGGCCGAGGAGTTCCTGTGGCCACCACACCGTCGAACACGATCGAGACGTAGGACGTCTGGTCGCCGTTGGGGTAGCGGATCCGAAATTCCGGCCCGCCGACCACCGCCCGTAGGCCGGAGAGCTCAACGGCTACGCCCGCCTCCTCCGCTGCTTCTCGAACTGCGGCCGATTCCGGCGATTCGTCCGGTTCGACTGCCCCTCCGATGGTTGCCCATTGACCGGTGTCACGCAGCTGTACCAAGAGGATCCGCCCGGAGGAGTCCCACGGGAGCACGGCGACGGATGGAAGAACAAGGAGCTCATGGCCGACGTGCTGACGGAGCCGGGCGATGTACGGCGAGATGCCCATGTCGCCGACACTAGCGAAGCGGCCCCCGGCACCGAATTGTCGCCGATCATCCCCACGCGGGTCCATGCAGGACAGCGTGCCGCCCGGCAAGCCCGGCGGCGGTCAAAGATCCGGGCGCAGGACAGTTCCGGTCACGTCGGCAGAGCGCACGTCGATGAACGGGGCGGTGCAAGGCGGACCGTCGGCCACCAGCATGTCCGGTGGGGCGGTGGGGTCGATCGGGACTCGTACGAGAACCGCCGAGCGGGTGCCATAGTCGTCGGTGTGCACGCACGACGCCAGGGTGGCGGGCCTCCGCTCACCCTCGGCGACCTCCGGCCGGACCCCGCCCTCGGCGGTGGGCACGGTGTGATCGGCGAGCACCGTGGGCAGTGCCGTCCACAACGGCTCGCCGTTGGAGGTTGCCGCTGCCATCAGTGAGCGGACTCGGTCGACTTTGAGCGACCGTTCCCCGAGGGCGACGTTCTCGAGGATATGGACGCCGGGGGAGAGCACTCGAAACGAGGGGGGCCGGTCTGCGGCGATCTCGACGTAGTGGAGCGACTCTCGGTCCCCAACCAGGAGCCATGCCGGGTTGTAGTCGCCCGGGTTGACGCGTCGGGCCAGCTCGTGCACAGCGTCGTGGGCGGTACGCTGCTCGGCGGCCATCAGGGGGAGCTCGCCCCGGGACCGTTTGGAGAGGTCACGACCCCCGGGGGACGGTCGGTTGGTGAGGCCGGCGACCACGCCATGCTGGTTGACCGCCAGCCACGTTCCTCCAGCCAGTTCGTCCCGACCGCCGAGAATCCTCGGGTCCCGGTCCCGGAGCACGCAGAGTGACTGGGCGGGTCGCTCGAACCGCTCGTCGCGATTGGCTGCTACCACCAGCGAGTATGCCGGCTCCATCTGCCAGACGAACACGAGGAGGCACATCGCCGGACAGGGTAACCGCTGCACGCAGGATCGACCCTGGGACCCTGCTCCCCAGGCATGGGGAAGCGCCGGCCGTCACCCCTCCCGACCTGGGGTCCGCCAGCACGGAGGCCCAAGCTGTGCCACCATCAAGGGTGCGACGACGTACCATTGTCCAGTCCCACCATCGACGGAGATTCAGCCCGTCTCGGATAGCGAGGGTATCGGCGTCGGTGGGACTCGAGCTCGAAGGGAACGACCATGGAAACCGAAGCAGCGATCCTCTGGGGAATAGGCGAAGACTGGAAGATCGAGACGATCCAGCTCGACCCACCGAAGGCTGACGAGGTCCTGGTCAGGATCGCCGCATCGGGTATGTGCCACAGCGACGAGCACGTCCGATCCGGGGACCTGCCCGGTCAGTATCCGATCATCTGCGGCCACGAGGGAGCGGGCGTGGTCGAGGAGGTCGGTCCAGGGGTCGAAGACCTCAAACCGGGAGACCACGTCGTGTTCGGGTTCGTCGCCGCCTGTGGCAAGTGCCCTTCGTGTGCCCGGGGCCACTCGAACCTGTGTGACGTGGGTGCGCAGCTCATGCTCGGTGCCCAGGCCGACGGCACCTACCGTCATCACGCCTCCGATGGCACCGACCTTCCGACCATGGTGTGCCTGGGCACGTTCGCAAAGCACACCGTGGTCAACAAGGCGTCGTGCGTCAAGATCCTCGACCACTATCCGCTGGACAAGGCGTGCCTGATCGGCTGCGGGGTAACCACCGGATGGGGCTCCGCGGTCTACGCCGCCGAGGTTCGGCCTGGAGACGACGTCGTCGTCATCGGCATCGGGGGGCTCGGAGCGTCTGCCATCCAAGCGGCGCGGTTGGCCGGGGCCGAGCGGATCTTTGCCATCGATCCGGTGCCGTTCAAGCGTGAGATGGCAACCAAGTTCGGCGCTACCCATACTGCTGCCAGCATCGATGAGGCGACACCCTTGGTCAACGAGGTGACCTGGGGTAAGAACGCCGACAAGGTCATCTGCACCATGGGGGTCGGCGACGGCCATCTGATCGAGCCCATCATGCAACTGGTGGCCAAGCGGGGTCGGGTGGTGGTCACCAACATCCACCCGATGGCCGAGACGGAGATCACCCTGTCGCTCAGCTGGCTGACGCTGCTGGAGAAGCAGCTCGTGGGGACCATCTTCGGCTCGGCGAACATCCGCTACGACATTCCGCACCTGTTGCGGCTCTACGACCAGGGTCAGCTCGACTTGGACAGCATGGTGACGCGGACCTACAAGCTCGAGGACATCAATCAGGGCTATGCCGACATGTTGGACGGCAAGAACATCCGAGGGGTCCTCGCCTACGAGTAGCACCGGCCAGGCGGCCGGGCGGCCACCGGGGTGCCCGTGGCTCGGGCTGGAACGGTGGGACGGGTTAGAGTCGGCACTCGGGAGCAATCAGGACGATGACTGACCACGGTGCCGATGTCGACCGCACGGAGGAATGGGCTGCGTTACGGGCCCGACACCTCAGGTCCGCGGGTGAACGGCCGCCGTCATCGGCCCGAGGCCTGCATCACTTCGCCCTTCTGTCCAGTGACGTCGAGCGGACCATCTCCTTCTATCAGGGCGTGCTCGAGTTCCCGCTCACTGAGCTGTTCGAGAATCGCGACTATCGGAGATCGACGCACTTCTTCTTCGATGTGGGCAACGGCAATCTCCTGGCCTTCTTCGATTTCCCGGGCTTGGACCTGGGGAGCTACGCCGAAGTCCTCGGAGGCCTCCATCACATCGCCCTGTCGGTGACCCCGGAGAGATGGCAACATCTGAGCGCCAACCTCGATGCGGCCGGAGTCCCTACCGTCAACCTGAGCGGGTCATCGCTCTACTTCAACGGTCCTGACGGCGAGCGGCTCGAGCTCATCAAGGACCCGCTCCTCGAGATGTACGGGACGACGGTTGCCTAGCCGGCCGGTCACCAGCGACGCCTCAGGAACTGACACCGGCATCGACGCCATCGTCGAGCTCCTGCGACGCACCGGCTCGATGGAAGAGCCCAACGAGGACATCGGCGGCCTCACCATCCTGCATCACGGGCTGCAGTGTGCGGCGCACCTACGTCGCTCCCACCCTGAGGACCGTGAGCTCCAGGTGGCCGGACTCCTCCATGACGTGGGTCATGCGCTGGCGCCCGGCCAGGACGCTAGCCACGGCGCCGTCGGGGGGGATTTCGTCCGCCCCGTGCTCGGCGAGCGGGTTGCCGCGCTCATCGAGGCCCATGTTCCAGCCAAGAGGTACCTGGTCACCGTGGACGAGTCGTACCGCGCCCGACTTTCTGTGGGTAGCATCCGCACGCTCGCCTCCCAAGGCGAGACGATGACGGCGGAGGAGGTGGCCGCCTTCCGGGCCCGCCCGCACGCCGAGGCTGCCGTGCAACTCCGCCTGGCCGACGAAGCATCCAAGGATCCCGCCGCCGATGTGCCCGAGCTCGCCGCTTGGCTCCCGACCCTCATGTCCGTCCCCGGGTGAAGGGGCGGGAGACCAGCCGCTGGGACCTCCTCGTACGGGCCGCGGGTCTCGCCCCGCCCGTGTGGCGCCGGCCGGTGGCCACCAGGTGACCGGGGGCGCTCCGCGGTGAAGGTGCTCTTCTTGGTACTCGACGGCGTCTCGCCGCGCCACGTCGACGGCGGGGTGATGCCCACCCTGGCAGGGCTGGCCCTCGAAGGGGGATGGTGCCGCGACGGTGCTATCGGGGTGATGCCGTCCTCGACCTATCCGAACCACGCCACGTTCGTGACCGGAGCGCGACCGCAGGACCACGGCATCGTCGCCAACGAGCTACCTACGGCAGAGGGAGTGATCCCCTCGTGGGAGATGGGGCCGTCGGTCCCGACCCTGTTCGATGCCATGCGTGCGGTCGGAAGACCGAGTGCCGGGGTCTTCGGTGATCATCATCTGGTCGGCGTGACCGGGGCCGACCGAGCCACCGCTGTCTGGTCGGGCGATGGCCGCGCTGAGGTCGCCCGCGATGTCCTCGGCTATGCGAAGGACCGGGAGACGGCAGCGGCGGTGGTGGGTGCCGTCGGCGGTGGTGCCGAGCTGGTGATCGCCCAGTTCAACGAGCCCGACACCTTCGCTCACATCTTCGGGCCGGACAGTCCGGAGGCGCTGCATCGGTACGGTCGGACGGACCGGTATGTCGGCGATGTCGTCGAGGCGCTCCGGGGCGAGTGGGGAACGTGGGCGATCCTGGTGGTGAGCGACCACAGCCAGGAGACGGTCACCGATCCACTGCCCGTCGACCTCCACTCGGTGGCGTCGGCGTTGGGCTTGGGAGGGAGCATCGTCGACGACGGAGCCGCAGCCATCGTGGCGGGCGAGATGGCCGACGACCCGTCCTGGATGCTCCGGGTGGCAGGGGTCGAGGGTGTCGAGCGACTGGGGGAGGGCCGCGTCCTGGCCTGGGCCGGACCGGGCCGCTATTTCGCTGCCGATGCGGTACCGGTTCGCGGCGTCCACGGCAGCCCCCGGACTGCCATGCAGGTCGCGGTAGTCGCGGGAGGTCATCCCGGTGCCGAACGACTGGCGGCCCAGATGGTCGGTCAACCCCTTCGTTCCACGTCGTGGGCACCGGTGATGGCCGACCTGCTGGGCATTCCCTTCCCGCCTGGTTGAGGATCCGTGCGTGCATTCCCCTTGTCGGACCTCTTGCATTCGTGCGGTTTTTTGCGTATAGTCACAAGCACCGATACCCCACTGATAAAGTAGTAAATCGGTCGTGGTGGAGAAGGTGAATCTCCTGGCAGAGGTGTTGCGGTAAGAGAAATAAGTGGGTTATGTTCCCTGACTATGTCAGGGCCTTTTTGCGCGTCTGGGCGCATTTATTTTGTTCGGCCACGACCACTCGATACGCGGGCGATAGCGCCGGTGGACCGGCCCGCCTCGGTCGCTTCCCTCGCCACGGTGTCCGGTCTGGGCTCATGGTGATCGATCAGGGGCCTGGCGCCGATCCCGAGCTCGCGGCCGAGCAGGCCTATCTCGATGGCGCACACCACGCGCTGTCATACATGCGAGAGCGTGCCGAGTCCCTGCTCGCCGACGTGCGTAGCGCCGGCAGCCCCGACCTCGACTACCAGGCGGCACTGGTGCACCGAGTGCACGTCCTGGCTGAGAGTCCACGGCCACTCCTCTTCGGTCGCATCGATCCGGAGACCGGCGACTCGTGGCACATCGGTCGACGGCACGTCGAGGACCAGCAAGGAGACCCGGTGGTCGTCGATTGGCGCGCCCCGGTGTCGATGCCCTTCTACCGGGCGCAGTCAACGAATGCGCTCGGCCTGCGGAGGCGTCGGCAGGTCATGGTCGACCGACGAACGGTGATCGCGGTGGCAGACGATCTGTTCGGAGCCGACGACGCTGACTGTTCGAGCACCCGACTGCGGGGAGGCGATGCCCTGCTGGCCGAGCTCGAGCGCTCCCGGACGGGTGAGATGCTGGACATCGTTGCCACCATCCAGGCGGAACAGGACGAGATCATCCGCGCCCCACTCGGGCAACTGGTGGCCGTACAGGGCGGACCCGGTACCGGAAAGACTGCCGTCGGCCTCCATCGGGCTGCCTTCTTGCTCTACAACCACCCGGAGTTGTCGCGAGCCGGCGTTCTGGTCCTCGGACCGAGTCGTGCCTTCCTCCGCTACATCGCCCAGGTGCTGCCCTCGCTGGGAGAGGAGGCGGTCGTCCAGACGACCATCGCCCACCTCGCCCCTCGGGTTCGGGTGAGTGGTGAGGACGGCATCGACGTCCGCCGGCTGAAGGGCGATCCGCGGATGGCAGCGGTCATTGCCCGCGCCCTCGAGCTGCGCCGGCGCCCCATCGACGGCGACGTGGTCCTTCGAGCGCGGTTGGCCACGTGTGTGTTGACGCCCGCCGCGGTCAACGCTCTGGCCGACTCGATCGCCGCGGGGGCGGCGCCCTACAAGTCCGGCCGGGCAGCCCTGCGGGCGCGGCTGGTCAGCTTGGTTCGCCAACGCCTTCGGGCCGCGGGGAGCATGGAGGCCAACGAGCCCTGGCTGGAGCGGGAGGTGACGTCGAGCGAGGCGTTCCGGGGCCTGATCGACCATCTGTGGCCGTCGGTGTCCCCGGAGGCGATGGTGCGGGAATTGCTGTCGTGTGGCGAACGCCTCGAGCGCTGTGCTGCGGGCGTGTTGACCCGCTCGGAGTGCGATCTCCTGGTCCGCAGAACGGGAGGCAGAGGGACGAGGACGTCGGCATGGACGGCTGACGACCTGCCCCTCCTCGACGAGGCGACGTTCCTCATCAACGGCCGGACGGCAAGCTATGGGCACATCGTGGTGGACGAGGCACAGGACCTGAGCCCGATGCAGTTCCGGATGATCGCCCGTCGGTCGCCCACCGGATCGCTGACCATACTCGGCGACCTTGCCCAAGCCACCGGGGCGTGGAGTTATCAGGCGTGGGAAGAGATCCTGCGCCATCTGCCGACGCTTGCTCCGATCCGCATGGACGAGCTGACACTCGGCTACCGTGCCCCCGGGCAGGTGCTCGAGCTGGCGTCGAGGTTGTTGCCGGTGGCGGCTCCTACGGTCACGCCCACGCGATCGATCCGTCGCGGTCAGGACGGCCCCCGCATCCACCGGGTGGAGCCGGGTCACCTGTTCTCAGCCAGTGTGGATGAGGCACTCAGACTCGCCGGGGCCGGTCATCTGGTCGGTCTGGTGGTGGCATCGGAGCAGCTGGCCGCGGTGGTCGCCTGTGCCGGCGATCATGAACAGGTGGGCACGCTGGACCAGGACGGAATCACCAGGTCGGTCACGGTGGTGGCCGCTCCCGACGTCAAGGGGTTGGAGTTCGACGCCGTGGTGGTCGTGGAGCCGGCCGCCATCGCCGGTGTCGATCTCCGCGGACTGCGACTCCTGTATGTGGCCATGACCAGGCCGATTCGGCACCTGAGCATCGTGCACGCCCGGTCGCTACCGCGAGCTCTCGTCGCCGGTCAGCTCGGCCAATCGGCTCTGGACCTGGTCGGAGAGTCCCTCGATCACCAGTGACCGGATGCGTCCGTCCACGATCTCGAACGTGTCGACCACCGCGCTGGACGTGCCGGCGATGTGCAGATCGATCTCCACCACCACCCGATTCCCCTCGACCCGGAAGGATCGGGGATGGGGGAGCAGGTCCCCGAAGTGGAAAGCACCCTCGCGGTAGAAACGGGTGATGGAGTCCATCCCCTGGTGGCGAGTGCCCTCGGCAACCAGGGTGGCATCGGGCGCAAAGAGCTGGACCAGGGCGTCGCTGTCGCGCATGGTGATGGCGGCGAAATAGTCGACGGCGACCCCGGTCGCCCCCGTCCATCGTGACGGCAGACCGTAGATGCGCCGGGCGTTGGCGCCGAGGATGCGCGCTTGCGAGGCGACCCCCATCGGTCCCATCGTGCGGCGCAGCGCGGCCACCGCACCGGGAAAGGTGGCGTCGTGGTGGGGATAGTCCGAGCCCCACACCACTCGCTCATCTCCGATGAACGGCAACAACGCCGGCAAGGTGGCTTCGTCCACCTCGAAACTGATGGCGCACTGTCGAGCGAAGTACTCGCTCGGTCGCAACGCCATGTCGGGACAGAAGCCCCCGAACGTCTCGGCCTGCTCGTCCAGGCGTTCGAGCCAGAACGGCACCCATCCACCGCCGGACTCCAGAAAGACGATCCGGAGGTCGGGGTGGCGTTCGAGGGTGCCCAGGGCCACGAGCTGCGCGCAGGCCAGCATCTCTTCGAACGAATGGGACACGGCGTGGAGGATCAGGGGATTGAAGGGCCTGTCCGCGCCCAGTGTGGGCACGATCACTGAGCTTCCCTCGTGGATGCCGACGGGCACTCCCAGCTCTTCGGCCGCCCGCCACACCGGATGGTAGGCGGGGTCCGAGAGCGAGCGTCCCATGCACGGGTTGGGTCGCACGAAGGCGGCCTTGAACCCGAGTTCCTCCACGGCCCTGCGGAACTCGCGAACCGCCTGGTCAGGATCTTGCACCGGCAGCATGGCTGCGCCGAACAGGCGGGTGGGATCGGCGGCGCAGTACCCGGACAACCAGTCGTTGTAGGCGGTAGCCACCGCGGTGGCCGCCGCGGGATCGGTCAGTGCCCAGAAATAGAGGCCGATGGAGGGGTACAAGACCGCTTGATCGATGCCCTCGGCGTCCATGTCGGCCAGACGAGCCACCGGATCGGAGCCTCCGGGCTGCGCCTCGGCCAGCGGCATGTAGCGGGCCGCGTCGGCGAAGTCGGCGCCGGGTGTTGCCAGGGTGCCCAGGGGAACGGCCAGGATCTCCTTGTCACCCACCGTCACGTGCTCGAAGCCATGGTCATCCCGGTGGATGGTGGGCCGGTGGATCTCCGGTACTGCGTCCCAGGCTGCTGGCGGCTCGACGACGTGGCCGTCGGCGTCGATCACCGCGGTGGGGACATGAACGGTCCCGGTCATGGTGCCCTTCGGCCGCAGCGCTCGGCCGGTCGCGGGAGCGGCCCAGGCAACCCGCCGGTAACAGCCGTCACCGAACTCGGAACCTCGGGGGCGGTCGCCACGAGTGGCAACACTACCGCCGGCACCGTCAGCGACCCTGCCCGCTGGACGCCCGGACGGATCAATCGGCGAACTTGGGAATGACCTGGGTGCCCATGAGCTCGATGGTCTCCATCACCGCCTCGTGGGGAACGTTGTACGGGTTGACCAGGCAGAGCAAGAGATCGATGTCGGCGGCCTGGTAGCGGCGGCACATCTCGATGCACTCCTCCGGGGTCCCCAGCACACAGGCGTTGGCGTCGATCAGGTACTCGAGGCTCAAGAGGTCAAGGGAGCCGTCGTCGCTGTGTTGCTGCATGTCGGCCGCGTACGAGTACGACCCGAGCTCCTCGCTCCGCTCCGCCATCCATTCCGACACCGAGGCGATCTGGCGGGCACCTACCTTGGGGTACCACTCGAAGGACTCTCGGGCCAGGTCGAGGGCACGGGCCCGGTCGCCGGAGCACAGCGCCATGGTGAAGGTGGCGGTCTCGTTGTGAACGTAGGACCCCAACGGCTCGACGCAGCCGGCGACTGCCTGGCGGTAGATGTCCACCTTGTGGCCCACCTCCTCGGGGGAGATGCCCACTGCGAACGAGCACAGCCCGAGCCCCAGTTCCCCGACCTGCCGGTGGCCTTCCTCACTGGTGGTCGCCCCCCAGATCGGTGGATGCGGCTTCTGGATGGGCTTGGGCTGTACCCGTCGTCTCGGCATCTGCCAGTACTGGCCGGAGAACTCGTACTCGTCGTTCGTCCAGCATCCGACCACGTGCTCGATGGCCTCCCTCCACATCTCGCGGGTCTGGCCGGGGTCGATCCCGAATCCCTCGAGCTCCGACCGGGTGGCCGAGCGCCCAGTCCCGAAGTCGACGCGTCCGCCGGAGATCAGATCGAGAACGGCCACCGACTCTGCAGTCCGCACCGGATGGTTGTAGGGCTGGGGCATCAGGCGCACGCCGTAGCCCAAGCGCATCCGCTCGGTCAACGCGGCGATGGCCCCATAGAGCACCTCGGGGTTCGAGCAGTGCGAGTACTCCTGCAAGAAGTGGTGCTCCACCGTCCAGAAGGCATCCCAGCCGAATCGCTCGCCGGCCACGGCCTGCTCGATGGTGTTGCGGTAGGCGACCAACTCGCTGTCCGGGTTCCATGGCTTGGGCACAGGGATCTCGTAGAACAGGGCAAACTTCATTGGTGGCTTCCTTTCGTCGGGACCGCGGTGGGAGGCTCACGGCTCCGGGTCGCGAGACGAGGCCTCGCACCAGGCGGGCCCGAACGGAGGCCCAGGATAACCCGTCGGTCGGGCGGCGATAGGGCCAGCCCAAAGCCGAATGGCCGCGACGTGGGGGTCAGGTGCCCGAGAGGGTGGAGACAACCGGGCCCAGGGACTCCCAACGGTCGGCCTCGATGGACCAGTAGGAGATGCCGTATTGCTGGCGACGCCACTGCAGCTCCTCGATCATCTCGTCGAGGGTGCCGAGGAGCGCCAGGGGGACGTGCAGGGCGTCCTCGACGCTGATGCCAAAATGCGGGGCCATGGCGTCGGCGATCCCGGCCGCGTCGTCAGTGATCATGACCAGCCCGATGAGGGCGTTGAGCTCGAGATCATCGAAGCGGTCTCCGGCAGCCTCTTTCACCCAGGCGACCTTCTCCCGCGTACGCTCCGGCGATGCGTTCGGTGCCGTCTCGGGTCCGCCGGTACCTTCGCGAAGGTTGACGTTGATGCTGACGATATCGGCGTGTCGAGCGGCGAAGGAGAGCACCCGTCTTCCACCACCGCCGATGATCAGCGGTGGACCGGGCTGTTGAACGGGTCGAGGGGACAGGGCGTGCTCGCTGATCTGATAGTGGGTGCCGTCGAATGAGAACGGCCCATCGGTGCGAAGAAGTCCCTGGATCACCTGGACGGATTCTTCGAATCGATCGACTCGGGTGGAGGGCGAGTCGTAGGTCATTCCAGCTTGCTCGTAGTCGGTACGCATCCAGCCGGCACCGAGGCTGAGCTCGAACCGGCCCTCGCTGAGCAGGTCAAGGGTCGCTGCCTCCTTGGCCAGCACCACCGGATGCCGGTAGTCATTTCCAAAAACCAGAGAACCCATACGCAGCGTGGTGGTCGCTCCGGCCACTGCAGCCAATGCCGGAACCGGGGCCAACTGCTCGCCAAAATGGTCGGGCATCAAGAGAGCGGAGTATCCGAGGTCCTCGGCGCGCCGCGCCTGGTCGGCCCACGAACGAGCTGTTTCCTCCGGTGACGTGCCCAATTGGGCGGCGAAACGAAACTTGTGATCGTGCGGCATGCCCTATGGTGCCTCATTCTCCGAGCTACCGCCTCATGATCAGAACTCGCCACGTGGGCGGTCGGTGTCCTGGTCGAGCGCCAAATGCCTCGGCCCGCCGGAGGAGGCCCGGGGGTGCTCCTTAGGTGTAGTGCCCACGGACCTTGCTGACAAGGGTCCACCCATAAGTGATGCCTCCAAGGCGAGTGTGTAGCTGTCCAGAAACACGCTCACCAAGGAGGCAACCAAATGCACCGTAATGCTCGCCTGACCCCGCAGGGTCGACTGCTGTTGTGCGAACGAATCGAAGGCGGTTGGCCTGTGGCTCACGCCGCCTCGGCCATGGGGATCTCAAGAGATCGGGCCTACGTCTGGTGGCGCCGTTACCAGGTAGAAGGCCTTGCCGGCCTCGAGGACCGCTCCTCTCGACCTCATCGCTGCCCGGCGAAGACCAAAGCGTCGGTCGAGCGCCGGGTGGTGACGCTCCGCCAGAGACGTGGTCTCGGACCGGCTCGGATCGCCGGCATCGTGAGGATGCATGCCTCGACCGTCCACCGGGTTCTCGTTCGTCACCAGCTCAACCGGCTGGACCATCTCGACAAGATGACCAGGGCTCCGATCCGGCGCTTCGAGATGTCACGACCAGGCGAGCTCGTCCACATCGACATCAAGAAGCTGGGCCGGATCCCGCAGGGCGGTGGGTGGCGGGTCCACGGGCGGTCGAAGGAGCACTATCCAGCCAAGCACAGGGTTGGCTATGCCTATGTCCACTCCGCCATCGACGGATTCAGTCGCTTGGCCTACTCGGAAGTCCTGGCCGACGAGCAGGGCATAACCGCGGCGGAGTTCTGGGCTCGGGCGGAGGTCTTCTTCGCCGACCAGGGCATCACCGTCGAACGGGTGCTCAGCGACAACGGAGGGTGCTATCGGTCGAAGGCTTTCGCCCAGGCACTTCAAGGGAAGAAGCACTCCTTCACCAAGCCCTATCGACCGCAGACGAATGGCAAAATTGAACGCTTCAACCGCACCCTCCAAGCGGAATGGGCCTATGCCCGGACCTGGACCTCAGAAGGCCAGAGGAACCGACGACTTGCTCATTGGCTCCACGTCTACAACCATCATCGTCACCACACCGCCATCGGGGGACCACCGGTTAGCCGTGTCGGCAACGTCGCAGGGCACTACACTTAGGAGACCGGCCCCGCCTGCGGGCTGGGCAACAAGCGGGTGAGCGCCTCATTGACGTCACCGAAGATCTGGACTGCTCCCGCTACGGCGAGCTTGGTCCCTCCGAGAATTCGCATGGTTCCACGGTGCTCCAGTACGAAGTGGCTCAAACGGCGGAGGGATGCAAGGCCAGCGTCGTCGATGCAACGCAGCTGGTGGACGTCGACGACGACCTCGGTGAACGGCTCGCACCCGATCTGATCGAATTGGCAGTCGAATGCGCTGAGCGAGTCGATGTCCAACGACCCGGCGAGCGAGAGCGTGCAGGTGGGCCAGGACCAATCGCAGGTGACCGACAGCCGAGTCGGCATGTCACCGTCTGGGCCGGAGTCGGTGGGGCATTGTGAGACCAAAACCGGAGCTGCCGGTGGAGGAGCCATATCGGCTGCCATACCCGCTCCACCGGATCACCAATCAATGACGGCACTGTCATGGTTCGCGGTCATGTTTCGAGGTGGGGCCGCCCGGAAATAGGGACTCAACTGCAGGAATTGACCCTCGAAGGGGAGGAGCCATGTGAACAACAGGGACGATCTGGTGGCGCTGGTGGTGGCGGAGCAGGAGCGGATCCTCGAAGGGTTCGCCGGGCTGGCCGGCCAGGTGGACTCACCCGACCGGCTCCCTTGTTGGGAGGTCATCGGACGGGTGGTGCGTCACGAGGTGGCCGCGGAGATCGTACTGTACCCCGCTCTTCGGGAGCTCCCGGGGGGTGAGCCCCTTGCTGAGGGAATGGTGCGCTCCCAGAACCTCATCCAAGGACAGATCTTCAGCATGGAACGAGGGGGGATCGGCGCCAGCTCATTCGAGCGCGGGCTGTGCGACCTCTGGTCGATGGTGCATGACCAGGCCGAACGGCAGACCGCCTCGGTGCTGCCGTTGCTGGCCGTGGCGCTTTCCCCGATGCCGAGGGCGGCTCTTGGACGGAGATATGAGCAGGTACGCGATACCCCTCCCCACGCTCCGGCCCCGACCACGGCACTCGGGCACGAGACGAACACCATTGTCGGCCCGATGGCCGCTCTCGCCGAGTGGATCCGCGACTCGGCCGT
Organism: uncultured Acidimicrobiaceae bacterium; assembly: GCA_963774885.1. Taxonomy (GTDB): domain Bacteria; phylum Actinomycetota; class Acidimicrobiia; order Acidimicrobiales; family RAAP-2; genus Bog-756. The sequence goes on along the minus strand of CAVZGQ010000001.1, from coordinate 762,729 downwards.
CCCCATGCTGCGCCAGGTCAGCTGACCAGACGGGTACATCGGCCAGGTCAGCTGACCAGACGTGTGGGCCAGTGTCCACGAAGGGTCTCGGAGGGGCGGAGCCCGACGGGCGCACCCACCCCACAACGACTGCGACCCCCAGCCTTGGAGAGGGTGGGGGTCGGACAGCCAGCTGTGAGGGGCCATGAGGACAAGGAGGCACCACCGTCATACCCCGAGGTCTGGTCGGTCAAACCGCCCTCTGACCTGGACTGTTACCGCTTTATTCCTGTCGCGTGGAGGTGGCCCGTCATCGACGGAGGCGCCACCTCATTGCCCAGAATCAGTCGTCGCCCGTTTCGGAGTTCCTGAGAGCGCCGACCGTCACGGAAGGATCAGGTGGACGTCTCCGAATTCGTGCCAGCGATACCTCTGCGCGACTGCCGCGGCGTAGGAGTCCTCGAGCACGTGGTGACCGGCGATGGCCTCGAGCATCAGGAGATGCGAGGACTCGGGCTCATGCCATCCGGTGAGCATCCCGTCGGTGATCTGCACTCCGTGGTCCGGTGAGATCACCAGGTCGGTCCATCCGTCGTAGGGATGGGCGCAGCCGTCATCACCGACCGAGGTCTCGAGGGCGCGGACCACGGTCGTCCCAACGGCGATGACCCGATGGTCCCCACGGTGGGCGGCATTGACCCGCTCGGCCGTCGACTCGGGGACCCGCACCCGCTCGGGGTAGGGAAGTTCGTCGGCCTCCAGCGAGGCGACGCCGGTGTGCAGGACCAGGGGGGTGACGCCCACACCCTTGGCCACCAGGCGAGTGATCACCTCGGGCGTGAACGGCCTTCCCGCGCTGGGCATTTCGGCACTTCCCGGTTCGGTGGCGTAGACGTTCTGGTACAGGTCGATCGGCCATGGCCGCTCGACGTATCCGTAGCGGATCGGTCGACCGTGGACGGTGAGCCAGGTGAGGGTCTCCTGGCCCAGCGCCAGCTCTGCCTCCCACAGACGCCCCCGTCGGCCATAGGGGCGTTCGAGGGTCATGGTGGCGCCTGCGGCGAGCATGAGATGGCGCGACGGCGGCAGGCCGGTCCACCGACCGGTGGTCCGATCGACCAGTTTCCGCGGCTCGACCACCCACCTCGTCGCGTCGAGCCGGGTCGACAGGTGGACGACCAGCGGCTCTCCCTCGGCGTCGACGGCGTCGATGGCGGCGGGGATGGTCCCCGAGACATTGATCACCACCAGATCACCTGGCTCGAGGAACCTGGGGAGGAAGTTGAAGGTGCTCGGAACCAGTGACCGCGCCTCCTTGTAGGCGACGAGCATGCGCACCGCATCGCGTGTCAGTCCCCGTGCCTCGGGTGGCTCCGACGCCTCGAGCGCAGGTGGGAACTCGTAGGTGAACCGTTCGGGTGAGGCAGTCAGCGCGGTCATGACTCCTGCAGTCCCGCGGCCTGATAGCGACCGCTGGGGAGGCCCGACACCAGGAGCCGGCGCAGAGCAGGCACCACCGACTCGGGCTCGGGTCGGTCGGAGATGTCCTCACCGGGGAAGGCAGCCTGGTGCATCTCGGTTCTCATGTCGCCCGGGTCGAACACGTACACCCGGACGTCGGGCTCCTCGGCGGCCAGTACCCGATGCAGCTGGTCGAGGGCCGCCTTCGAGGACCCGTACCCGCCCCACCCCTCGTACGCCTCTACCGATGCGTCCGACGAAACGGACACTACGGTGCCCCTCGAGGTCCGCAGCAGCGGAAGCGATGCCTGGACCAGGGCGAGCGGGGCAATGACGTTCACCTCGTAGACCCGGCGCAATGCGTCGAGCGGATAGTGATCGAGACTCGGAAGCGGGCTGGGCCCGAGGGTGCTGGCGTTGTTCACCACCAGATCCAGTGAGCCGGCATCCTGTGCCGAGTCGACCAGGGCCGATCGGTGACCTTCGTCGGTGATGTCGCCGGCGATGGCGTGCACCGACGTCCCCAGCACGTCCAACTGGTCCCGGGCCACTTCGAGTGATGACGAGTCCCGTCCGTCGATGACCAGGTCCCACCCGTCGGAGGCCAGGTCGAGGGCCACCGCTCGTCCGAGCCCTCGTGAAGCGCCGGTAACGATTGCCACTGCCATATCGATCCTCTCCCAACGGCACCCTCTGCGGCGCCTACCCACTACCATAAAACTTAAAGTAATGTTTAAGTCAAGGGATTTCTCGCTCGGGCACGGGGGATCGTGAGTCGTCGAGAAGGGGCCGTTGGGACCATGGAGACGCTGCTGACCATCGGCGAGGTGGCTCGCCGGAGCGGACTGGCCGCTTCGGCCATCCGCTTCTACGAGAGGGAAGGGCTGGTACGGGCCGAACGCACGCCGAGCGGCCAGCGCCGATTCCACCGTGACGTGCTCCGTCGGATCGCCTTCATCCGGATCGCCCAACGGGTCGGCCTGAGCCTTGACGAGATCGTCACCGCGCTGGCCGGCCTTCCCGTCGACCGGGCCCCCAGCAGTCACGACTGGCAACGCCTGACCCGAGGGTGGCGCCAGCGACTCGACGACCGGATCGGGCTGTTGGAGGCGCTGCGGAGCGGACTGACCAGCTGCATCGGGTGCGGCTGCCTGTCGCTGCGCACGTGCGCACTGTCGAATCCGAGCGACGTGGCGTCAACGCTCGGGTCCGGGCCGCAGTATCTCCCGGAGGTCTGAGACCGCCGGGCCGCGCTCGGATCGACGGATCACTCGTGGGTTGCCGCCACTGCCCGCAGCTGGGCCTCGGCCTCTCCCGACGCTCCGATGGCGTCCAGTCCCAGCAGGGCGGCGCCGAGCACCGGGCGCGCCTCCAGCCGACAGAACCGGGCCCGTGGGGCGACCAGGCGGACACCGGCCTCCACCTGCGCGGTGAATCCGCCTCCGGCGCTCCCGAACAGCCCACCCCCGAGGACCACATCCACCTGGTCGTCCTCGGCACCGAGACGGGTGATGATCGCGGTGGCCATGGCCACCACCTCGTCGGCCAGGAGCCGCACCGCGGCGGCTGCCGCATCGTCACCCTCGGCTGCAGCATCGAGGCAGACTCGGGCCAGTTCGAACAGCCGCCCGTAGTCGAGCGCTCCGGTGTAGACGGCGCTCAGCACGGCTTCGGGGTCCGGCAGGCCGAAGTGTGCAGGGACCAGGTCGGCCAGGCTGGTCGGGCCTCCCCGGCCGTCGCGTGAGCGCAGGGCCAGGCCCAGGGCCCGTACCCCGAGCCACGACCCACCCGGGGTGAAGTCGCCGGACAGCTCGGCCAAGGACGGGAACCGCTCGACCGAGCCGTCGGGACCCAGGCCGACGCAATTGAGGCCCGAGCCACAGACGATCCCGATCCCCCACCCCGACGGTGCTCCGGCCCGGAGGACGGCCACCGTGTCGTTCCGCACGACGTCCACCGAAGTCCACCCCCGACCGGCGATGGCCCCGCCCAGCCGCTCTTCGTCCACGGGTAGGTCCACACCGGCCAGGCAGTACACCCCGATGGTTGCCGCCGGGCGACTCCGTGGCGTCAGGCCGGCGTTGGCCACGGCGGCGTCGATGGTCGAATCCAGCGTGTCCATGGCAGCATCGAGCCCCGAGAACTGGTGATTGGAGCCACCCCCCCGAGCCGTTCCCACGATGTCACCGTCGCCCGTCACCAACCACACATCGGTCTTCGACGCTCCACCGTCGACGGCCAGGACCGCCCTTCCTCCCGGTTCCACCTCGCTCACCTGGTCCACCGGCCGCTGGCCATGCGGTGATGTTACGTTCGATGCGTGGGTTCGAAAGTGGCCGTGGTCGGGGGAGGGAGCACCTATACGCCCGAGCTGGTGGACAGCCTGTGGGCCCATCAGGACAGGCTGGTGGTCGACGAATTGGTCCTGCTCGATCCGGACCGGGAGCGTCTCGAGGCCGTCGGCGGCCTGGCCGAACGCATCCTGCGCCGCCGGGGCTGGGCGGGAAGGCTGGTAGCGACCGACGACCGGCACCGGGCCATCGACGGGGCCGATTTCGTGATCATCCAGTTGCGGGTGGGCGGGCAGGCGGCCCGGCACACCGACGAGACCGTGCCCGTCGGTTACGGCTGCCTCGGACAGGAGACAACCGGTCCCGGTGGCCTGGCCAAGGCCCTGCGCACCGTCCCGGTGGTGCTCGAGATCGCCGAGGAGACCGCGGCCCGGGCCGCACCCGGGGCCTGGGTGGTGGACTTCACCAATCCGGTGGGCATCGTCACCCAGGCGCTCCTCGACGAGGGACACCGGGCGGTGGGCCTGTGCAACGTGGCCATCGTGGTCCAGCAACGGATCGGGCACTACCTGCAGGTCGATCCCTACTCGGTCGAGCTCGAGCATGTGGGGCTCAACCACTTGACCTGGGCCCGATCGGCCACGGTCGACGGGGTGGACCGCATGCCGGAGTTGCTCGACCGCTTCGCTCCCGAGCTCGAGCTCGAGTCCGGCGTTCCGCAGGGCCTCCTTCACCTGCTCGGGGCCCTTCCCTCCTACTACCTGCACTACTACTACTGCCTCGACAAGAATCTGGCCGAGCAGGCGACGCCCGGGTGGCGCTCCCGGGCCGAAGTGGTGGCGGAGCTCGAGGCCGAGTTGCTGGCCGACTACCGTGACCCGACCGTGGACACCAAGCCGGCGAAGCTCTCCTATCGCGGCGGCGCCTTCTACTCCGAGGCGGCGGTGCGGTTGATCGCCTCCCTCCACGCCGGGACCGGCGACACCCAGGTGGTCAACGTGCGCAACGGTGGTGCCCTCCCTGGCCTGGGTGATGGTGCGGTGGTCGAGGTCCCCTGCGTGGTCGACGGCGACGGCGCCCATCCCCTGCCCCAGCGCGCCCTCCCCCCGACATGTCCGGCCTGGTGGCCCACTGCAAGGCCTACGAGCACCTGGCCGTCGAAGCAGCCATGTCCGGGAGCAGGGAGACGATGGTCCGTGCCCTGGTGGCCAACCCGCTGGTCGGCCAGTACCCGCTGGCCGAGCATCTGGCTGACGCGCTGCTGGCCACCAATCGTGACTTCCTCCCGCGGTTCTTCCCCGGCGGCCGCTGAGGCCACCCTGCGACGGGACCTCCGCGGGTGGATCGACTAGAACTGCAGGTGACCATGAGGTTCCCGGCAGCCCAGCGGCGCCGGCAGAGTTGAGCGGAGGTCACATCGTGGGGTTCTTGGACAAGGTGAAGGCGCAGGCCACGGTGCTGGCCGACAAGGCGCAGACCGGCGTACAGCAGGGGCAGACCAAGCTTCAAGAGATGCAGTCCGGGAAGCAGGCCGACCACCTCTTGCGGGACCTCGGGGCGTACGTGTTCCTGAGCGAGCGGGGCCGGAACCAGCCCGACAGCGAGACCAAGGTGGCCGGGCTCATGGCCCAGCTGGATGCGCTGGAAGCCGCCGGTACCCCGGTGACCATCACCGCCGAACCGCCGCCGGCTCCCCCCGGCGGCACCGTGCCCCAGTCCGGTGCGCCCGCCCCACCGCCCCCGCCTCCTCCCGCCGGCAACCCCGTGCCCCAGGCGGGTAGCGGTCTCCCTCCGACGGATGGCGGCCAGCCCTCGACCGGAGGAGGAGCCATTCCCCAGTCCGGTAGCGGCCTACCCGGCTAGGCGCTGTGATCAGCAGGTCACCTGCCCGGTGGGCGACGATGCCACGAGGCGAGAGTGGGGTTGAGGCGCGTCGGCCGAGGGACCGGTGGCGCGCCATGACCCACCGGTGACGGGGCGGGCACCAGGATTGGGCAATCGACAGGCCGGGGCCCTGCGGGTCCCCGAGTTCATCACCGTCTATTTCTGGATCGTCAAGGGATTGTCGACCGCCATGGGTGAGGCGACATCGGACTACCTGGTCCACCAACTGCATCCGGTTCCTGCGGTGGGCCTGGGGTTCATCGGTTTCGTGGGGGCCCTGGCCCTTCAATTCTCGATGCGCCGCTACCTGGCCTGGACCTACTGGTTGGCGGTGGTGATGGTCGGCGTCTTCGGCACCATGGCCGCCGATGTGCTCCACGTCGGTTTCGGTGTCCCGTACTACGCCTCGACTGCCCTCTACGCGGTGGTACTGGCCGCCGTGTTCATCACCTGGCAGCGGACGGAGAGGGATCTCTCGATCCACAGCATCGACACCGCCCGGCGGGAGGCGTTCTACTGGGCTGCGGTGGCGGCCACCTTCGCGCTGGGCACTGCGGTCGGAGATCTCACCGCCACCACCTTCCACCTGGGTTATTTCTTCTCAATGGTGCTCTTTGCCGGATTGATCACCATCCCGGCGATCGGGTACCGATGGTTGCGCTGGAACGCCGTCTTCGCCTTCTGGTTCGCCTACGTGCTCACCCGGCCGCTGGGTGCCTCGTTTGCCGACTGGGTCGGGAAACCGTCAAATGCAGGAGGCCTGGGCGTGGGTGACGGACGTGTCAGCCTGGTGTTGACCGTGATCATCATCGTCTTCGTCGCATTGCTGGCGGTGACTCGCAAGGATGTCTCGACGCGTCCGTAGAGCCGAGGCCTTAGAGACGCGGCCTTAGAGACGCGGCCTTAGAGACGCGGCCTTAGATCAGGGTCAGTCCACCATCGACCGCGAGCACCTGCCCGGTGATGTAGCTGGCCTGGTCGGAGAGCAAGAACACGGTGGCCGCAGCCACCTCCCACGCCGTCCCCTGACGACCGAGCGGGACCGGGGTGCGGGCTCGGGACGGTCGTCCGGCCGAGGCAGCGCGGCCCAGGGGTGTATCGATGAGGCCGGGAGCGAGCAGGTTGGCCCGGATACCCCGGGTTGCTCCCTCCAGGGCCACGTGCCGGTTCAGCCCGATCAATCCCGCCTTGGAGGCGTCGTAGGCCGGGACGCGGGTGCCGGGCTGCAGCCCTGCCACTGATCCGATGAAGACGACCGAGGCGTCGTCGGGGAGTATCTCCATGGCCCGGCGGATCAGCAGGAAGTGGGCGCGAAGATTCAGTTCGAACGTCCGGTCCCAATCGTCGGGTGAGGTCCCGGCCACGCCCGATCCATAGGCCGTGCCCACATTGATCACCAGGCCGTCCGGCGGCTCGCCGTCCTGGTGGCCCAGTGCCAGCGTGCACCCCTCCTCGGTGGTTACGTCGCCGACCACGACACTGGCCCGCCCCCCCTCGTCAGTGATCCAGCGCGCCGTTGCGGTGGCCGCGTCTGCATGGCGGTCGACACAGACCACGGAAGCCCCCTCCCTCGCGGCGCGGACGGCGATGGCGCGACCGTTTCCCACCGGGGCATCGGGATCTGCTGAAGGGCGGGTCCCCGCACCGGCCACAGTGATCCGCCTGCCCTCCAACAGGCTGCTCACCCCCCGGGGCCTCCTCCGACGCCGTCGGCAAGGGTCACCATCGCGGGTTCGAGCTGCACCCGTAGCGAACGCAGCACACTGGACAGCATCATGTAGTGGCCGATGAGCATGAGCAGTTCCACCACGTCGCCGTTGTCGAGGTGGGTGGCGAGGGTCGACCAGGTGCCATCGGCGACGGCTCCTTCGTCGGCGGTCTCGTCGACGGCGGCAAGGGCGGCCCGCTCGAGCGGGTCCCACTCGACATCGGAAAGATCGCCACCGAGGGCGGCCGTCTCTGTGGGGGTGACCCCCTGGGCCGCACCCAACTCGATGTGATGGGCCCATTCGTAGGGACCGTCGAAGCGATACGCGGTGCGCAGGATGACCAGTTCACGAAGGCGCCCGGGCAGGCGGCCGAAGAGCAGGGCACCCCCAAAACCGAGCCAACGACGGAAGAGATCGGGCTGCCGCGCCAAGGTGGTGAAGATGTGCATGGGTTCCTCGGTGCCGCCGGGGGAGGCGGCCAGCAGGGCGGTAAGGCGCTCGTCCCACTCGGCTGGGGGAAGTGGGGCAATTCGTGGGTCTGGGGTGGTCACGTGTCGAATGCTAACCCCACGGCTCTGTCCCGGACTGGTGGGACCGCGCCGGTGGGACGCACGGGGGACGAACGTCGAGGCGAATGGTCGGCAGTGTGGAGGGATGACGTGCTGCGGGGTCCAACGGTGGGGCCTACGCTCGCAGGATGCTCACCGGATTCGCGCACGCCGCGGTGTGCGTCGCAGACATCGACGAAGCGACCCGGTGGTACTCGGAGACGCTCGGGCTAGAGGTGCTCTCGCCGCCCTACGAGATGGCCGGCGGGGCCATCGAACGCGACATGGGGAGTTGGTGCCGAGCCCGGTGGTTGTCCGGGCTGCCATCGTGGGACTCGGTCACGACGACCACGTCCTCGAGTTGATCGAGTACCCGACCGCCGATGTGTCGGCGCCGGTCCCGGGCCGCCCGGTCATCACTCGCCCCGGCCTCACCCATGTCGGCCTGGTGTGCGACGACATCGAGAGCGCCCGGGCGGAGCTTGAGGACCGCGGTGTCACCTTCCTCACGTCAGACATCGCCGATGTGGCCGGGCTACGCACAACGTGGTTCCACGATCCGTGGGGCACCGTGTTCATCCTGCTCGAGAAGCGGTTGCCCGACCGTCCCTACTGGCGCCAACATCAGCGGTGAACGCCGCACCCGTCTGCCCGGGCGGACTGTCGTCGACTCCCGTCGGCTGGCGGATCGCCCCCGGGTCCTTGTGGGTCACCAACACGCTGAACCCAACCGGGCCTGAGCACGCGGGCCCGGTAGTCCGTCGACCTGACGGACTACATTTGCGTCCTATGGACTCTCCTTCGAACGACGCCAGCTTGAGCTTCGCGACCCACATCAAACCGTTGTTCCGGCAACATGATCGCCAGTCCATGGAGAGAGCGTTTGACCTTTGGTCCTTCGACGACGTGCGCGCTCATGCTTCTGACATCTTGGAACGTGTGAAGAACGGGTCGATGCCATGTGATGGGGCGTGGCCTCCCGAGCAAGTGCAGATCTTTGAACAGTGGGTCCAGTCCGGTATGGCCGCGTAACCACCGACCGGCGCATTTGGATACCACCGTCGCCCTACGACTCGGCGATCCTCGCTAGTCCTCGTGGCTGATGCCGTGCTGAATGTCGAAGAGCTCGTGCTCCTTGCGGAATGCTCGACGTGCGATCAGGAAGGCGACACAGAAGACGATGCTGTTCTCGATGGCGTCGTAGAACAGTTCCGCAGTCATGTGCGGCAGGTCGGACAAGAGCCCGAGTGTGCGGTGCACGTAGTCCGCGTTTCCAGGTTGCTCACCAACCCAAGTAGGGTGGCTCGAGAAGAACAGTCCCATTGCGATTCCGATGGCAGCGACTATGCCGAGGATCATGTAGACGAACCAGATCTTCTGCTTCGACTGTGCCTTGACCACCATGATGTCTCCCTTCGAACGTGATCACTATTCTCGTTGACTATGGGTCCCTGGTCGAAGCGGACATCTGGTCAGACCACGATAGGGCCTGGCCCTACACGGCCCTCGCCCTACACGGCCCTCGCCCGGCGTTGACTCCTACCACCGGAGGCGGGCCGGCCGGCAACCGAGGCGGACCCGGCGTCTGAAGGTGACAACCGGCAACGTCGACCTAACGCTCCGATTGGGAACGCCTACTTCCGTCGGCTGCCGGGATTTGAACCTGGGATCTCTTGACCCCCTGGATCTCAGGATCACCGCTGTACGAAGCCCCGCTCTCCCAGGTGGCCTGTGAGCGTAACCGGCGACGTTGAGCGCGGCTCAAATGGTCAGCGCCGCAGAGCGTCGAGCCGATCTCGGTCCTGGGGGATACCGTGGTCAAGTGTCCGAGATGTCGATGTACAGCTCGATCTCGTTCCCGTCCGGATCCAGCACGTGCACACTCTTGGCGAATCCCCGGTCCGCCTCGTAGAGGACCGGGGTCCGTGAGTCATGGAGCATTTTCCGTACGAGAGCGAGCTCCTCGGTTGAGCTCCCGACCCTGAACGCCACGTGAGCGAGCCCTGTGGCGGCGTCGTCCGGCGATGGGGCACGGCAACCGAGTTCGATGAGGGCGAAGTCGTGGTGATTCCCTTCGGTCCCACAGGAGAGGAAAGCCATCCGTGGCTCGGAGATCTGCGAGATGACCTGCATGCCCAACAGTCCCACGTAGAAGTCCTCCGAGCGTTGCAGGTCACGGACCTTGAGTACGACATGGCCAAGGGCATGCACCTGCCCGGGGGCGTGCCCTTGGGTGGACGGCACCTGTTCAGCGGGCGGCCAGGGTGCTGTCGCCATCTTCGATGCTCATCGGGGGCCCGATCGGCCTGAGGTCGTGTGAGGCGGCGATACGTGCCAGCTCATCCATCGGCGGGAACGCCGGTTGGCTCGGAACGGTACTCGCCATGGCTGGAGTGCTGACGTCGCGGATGAAGTCGCGGAAGCTCGCGTTGTCGTGCACCAGCAGGATCCGCGCCTCATGCTCACCGACCACACGGAACGTGTGCGGCACGCCGCGGGGCATGGAGACCCAGTGCCCCGTCCCGACGACCAGCTGGTCGTCGCCACAGCGTACGACCATCTGACCCTGGAGGATGTACCAGGTGTCGTCGAGGTGGTCGTGGACGTGAAGAGGGGGCGCCGAGCCGACTGGCAAGGTCATCTCGAGCACGACGGTGTCCATTTCGGGTGCGCAGCGATGCTCAACGACCAAGGTGTCGAGGAACCACCACGCCTGTGCTTGTTCGTTCTCGGGGGAGTCAACAACCGCTGTCGTCATTTGACCACCTCCTAGTAGGAGCCCTGTCCCGGATTGGATAGCCCGGAGTTGTATGAGTACGAATCGTAAGGTAAACTTACGACTATGTCAAGCGATTCATCCGACCACCCCACCGGCGAGAGAGGTCCGTACGTCGGCGCCATGCTGCGTGTCGTCTGGCAGTGGGTCCGCGATCAGCTCTATGCGGGCGTCCTTGCCGCGGGATACGACGATCTGAGCGCCGCGCACGTCGGGCTCTGGCGCTATCCGGGCCTCGACGGACTCCGTCCAAGCCAGCTTGCGGACCGGGTGGGGATCACGAAACAGTCGGTCAACGACCTACTCGGGCACCTGGAACGACACGGGTACCTGTTGCGCGTGCCCGATTCGGCCGACGGAAGGGCTCGCGTGGTCCGACTCACTCCCAGGGGACGGCGGCTCGAGCAGACAATCTACGCCGAGGCGGGGGCGGCCCAGCTGCGGATCGCGGAGATCCTGGGGCCGGAGCGCTTCGCCCACCTGCACAGCTCCCTTGAGCTGCTGACCGAGCAGCTAGCGGCTTCACTGGCCGTCCCCTAACCGGTTGGGGTCACATTCAGCGGGCCTTCGATGCGTCGGGTGGTGTCCTAGACGAGCCGACGGTCCGTCGCCCACTTGGCCAGCTCGTGCCGGGTCGAGAGCTGGAGTTTGCGGAGTACCGATGAAACGTGCGATTCGACCGTCTTTGTCGAGATGGTCAGGTCTCGCGCCACTTCCTTGTAGGTGTAGCCGCGGGCAATCAGACGGAGCACCTCCCGCTCCCGCGGCGACAGCTGGTCCAGCTCGGGATCGAACCCGGTGACCTGGATGTCTGCGGTTGCCCCATTGGCGAAGGCATCGAGGACGAACCCGGCCAGTCGGGGGGAGAAGACGGCATCCCCGGCTGCCACCCGGTACACCGCTTGCAGTAGCTCTTCACCGGAGACGGTCTTGGTGAGGTAGCCCCGAGCCCCGGCGCGGATGACGGCGATGACGTCTTCGGGGGCATCGGACACCGAAAGGGCCAGGAACTGCACCTCCGGGTGACCGGGCATCACGCCTTGGAGGATCGCCTGACCGCCTCCGCCGGGCAGATGGACATCGAGCAGCACGACGTCAGGGACTCGCTCGTTGATCAGCTGGATGGCGGCATCGACCTCGTCCGCCTCGCCGACGACCTCGACCGCGTTCCCGAGCTCGGCTCGGACCCCGGACCTGAACATGGCATGGTCGTCGACCAGAAAGACCCGTGGCCTGCCGGCTTCGGTCATCGGACCAGTTCCCGACGGGGCATGGTGAGCTCCACTTCGGCGCCGTGGCCAGGTGACGAACGGATCTCCGCCGAGCCGCCGAAGCGGGACATCCGTGCACGGATCGAATGGGAGATCCCCTGGTGGCCCTCGGAGACGGCGCCGGGGTCGAATCCCCGGCCGCGGTCGCGGACGAACAGCATGACCACGTCGCGCTCGACCTCTGCATACAGGGAGATCTGGGACGCACCGGACCACTTGGCGGCGTTGACGGTCGCCTCCCGAGATGCCTCGAGCAGCGCTCGCAACCCGTCGGTCAACTGGCAGTCACCCACCACCACTACGTGGACGGTGACGCCGTGGTCGGCTTCGACCTGGCGTTGGAGGACGCCGATGCCTTCGGCCAGCATGCTCGCGTCTTCGCCGATGGTGCCCGGTGGCCTGCCCTCGAACAGCCAGGAGCGAAGCTCGCGCTCTTGGGTGCGGGCGAGTTGGACCACGTGCTGGGGGTCGTCGGCGGACCGTTGGATGAGGGCGAGCGTCTGGAGGACCGAGTCGTGCACGTGGGCTGCCATGCGGGCCCGCTCCTCGGCCATCGCCCGAGCCTGGCGCTCGGCCATCAGATCGCGCACCAGACTCAGCCACCAGGGTCCGAACACGACCACGATGGCCGCGATGACCAGCAGCGCGCCGCCGACGGGCCGAAGGGCCGCACTGGTCGGGTGGCCCACAACGAGGAAGAAGACGCCGACTCCGCCGAGGATCACGCCCGACACGGTGCGGGCCACCAAGGTCCGGCGATGGTGGGGCTGGGAGCCGGCGTGGAGCATGGGAACCAGGTCGCTGTTGATCCAGACCTTCTCCTTCTCGCTCGCATTGCGCCGGATCAGGACGACGGCACCCGCAGCCAGAAACAGCGGCCAACTGAAGGATCCGAGGTAGCCGACGTGCAACGCCGCGGCGACGATCTGGACCACCACCAGGACGGGAATGATGGCGATGACCAACCTGATGCCCCGGCGGTCGTTGACGGCCCGGGAGAAGATGGTGGTGGTCTCGCCTTCGATGGGCACCAGAAGCCAGGCCACTGCATAGGCCAGAACGCCTACCCCGCTCCCCAGGGCCAGCAGGACGAATGCAAGTCGAACCAACGTGACGTCGATGCCGGTGGCCCGAGAGACGCCGCCGCAGACGCCGGCCAGGACCCGGACGTCAGGGCTCCTGCGGATCGGGCCCCGCACGCGTCTGCCCAGCCGCCCGCCGCCCGGTCGGTGGCCGCGGTGCCAGTCGGCCGTCCACGGTGGCCCGCTCTGCCATCGGCCGGAGCCGGCGTGATCGTGGGTGCACCTCCCGACGGGTGACTCGGGAGGTGGCGCAGGAGGTGGCGCAGGAGCTGGTGCCCCAGGCGCACCGGTACGCGGTTCGGTGGAATCAGCGATACACGATGATCGCGCACCCAGGTTGCCAACACCATCGGGGATGACCCTGATCCCGGGAGGTGAATGTCAGGGTTCGAACCGGGTCATACCGGATAGCCGTCGGCCCGACGGGCCGTCAGGCTGTCGCTATGGACTTCACCTCCCCCTACAACCCACCGTCAGACAGGCCAGATGCAGGACCGGGCCCTCAGAGTTGCGGATCCGGAGGGTCGGCGTACGTCGAGGAACACCTTCATCGATGCCGAGGCGGTCGGATGGTGGCCGGCGTGGCCGCCGGGCTGGCCGACTACTTCGATGTCGATCCCACCCTGGTCCGCATCGGGTTCGTCGTGCTCTCCTTGCTGGGCGGCCTGGCCGTCCCCCTCTACCTGGCGGGCTGGCTCTTGATCCCGGAGGAAGGCACCGATCTGTCGGTGGCCGAGGAGCTCCTGGCCCGTGAGCGGGCCCGCTGACCGAACGCCCGTTTCGCCCCGACCGTGACGAGAGGAGACCGATGCGCTACCGATGGGACCCCGCCTATCCGTCAAGTGGACGATGGATGGGCCAACGGACCGATTCCAACCTTCGTGCGTCCGACGCCGAGCGGAACGAGGTGGCCGACAAGCTGTCCAGCCACTATGCCGATGGACGGCTCGACCAGACCGAATTCAAGGCGCGGCTCGACCGGGCGATGGGAGCAACGACGCGCGGTGACCTCGACGGGCTGTTCGACGATCTCCCACCGTTGGTTGCCGAGCCATCGTCACCGCCGCGGCCGCACCGCCGGCGGCTGCTCCCCTTCATCATCATCCTCGTCCTGATCGCCGCGGCAGCAGGATCGACCGCCTCCGTGGTCCACGTGCCCTGGTTGCTTCTCGTAGTGATCGCCCTCTTCCTGTGGAGCCGCGGCGGCTGGCACCGTCACCGCCGACCTTCCCACAGCGACGGGTAGTCGCCTCCACCATCCCCACAGCCAGCCGACCGCAGACCGCGGTTTCCGGGATCTCCTCCCCTACCATGTCGGTGTGCCGGACGAGGGCGAGGCCGCTGAAGCGTCCGGACGATCGGCATGGAACCTGCTCATCGGGAGACCGCTGAGAAGGAGCGAGTCGAGTAAGGAGCAGATCACCCCGGTCCAGGGGCTCTCCGCCCTCTCGCTCGACGCACTCACCTCTGTGGCCTATGGCCCCGAGGCCATCATCATCGTTCTGGCCCTGGCCGGGGCTGGCGCTCTGCACCTGGTCCTCCCCATCACCGCGGCCATCGTGGTCCTGCTGGCCATTCTCGTCCTCTCCTACCGGCAGGTCATCGAGGCATACCCAGGTGGTGGCGGTGCCTATGCGGTGTCCCGTGCCAACCTCGGCCACCACGCCAGCCTGGTGGCCGGAGCGGCGCTGATCGTCGATTACACACTCACGGTGGCAGTGTCCATCGCTGCGGGAGTCGGCGCCCTGACCTCGGCATTTCCGAGCCTGTCGTCCGCCACCGTTCCCCTCTGCCTCGGCATCTTGGCCGTGATCACCGTGCTCAACCTCCGGGGACTGGGTGAGACGGCCCGGGCGTTTCTCCTGCCCACCATGATCTTCATCGTCGGTCTCCTGGCCATCATCGCCGTCGGGCTGGTCCATCCTCTGGCCGTAAGAGCAGCCCAGCCTGGGCATTCGCTGGTGCCGACCCACGGGCTCCAGGCCGTCACCGTCCTCCTCGTATTGAAGGCCTTCTCCGCCGGTTGCAGCGCCCTCACTGGTGTCGAGGCGATCGCCAACGGTGTCCCGCTGTTCCGGCAACCTCGGGTGGTGCGCGCCAAGCGGACCGAGCTGTTGCTGGGGGTGATCCTCGGCGTCATGCTCGTGGGCCTTGCCGTGCTGGCCCGACGATGGCAGATCGGTCCGCGGAGCAACCAGACGGTCCTCAGCCAGATCATGGCGATGGCCGTCGGACGGCATTGGGCCTATTACATCGTCTCGCTCACCATCACCGTCGTCCTGGCCCTGGCCGCCAACACCTCGTTCGGAGGGCTTCCCATCTTGGCCAGCTTGCTGGCCAAGGACAACTACCTCCCTCATCTCTTTTCCCTGCGAGGAGACCGGCAGGTGTTCGCCAACGGCATCTGGGTTCTCTCGGGACTGTCCGCCCTGCTCCTGATCGCCGTCCGTGGGAACACCAACGCCATGATCCCGCTCTTCGCCATCGGCGTGTTCACCGGATTCACCCTGGCCCAGACCGGACTGGTCGTGCATTGGTGGCACACCCGACCGCCCAGGTGGCAGGTCCGCGCTCTGGTCAACGGCACCGGTGCCGTCGTCACCGCCCTTGCCACCCTCGTGTTCCTCATCTCCAAGTTCACCGAGGGGGCGTGGGTCGTGGTGGTGGCGGTCCCGACGTTCGTCTTCTTGTTCCTCCGGATCCAGGCGTACTACCGAACGGCGGGTCAGGAGCTGGGCATCGGTCTCCGGCCGGGAACGCCGGCGGGAAGGCCCGCCCGGGTGATCGTTCCCGTCTCGTACATCTCGAGGTTGACCGAGCATGCCGTCTCCGAAGCCCTGTCGCTCAGTGACGACGTCGTTGCCGTCTCGGTGGTGGTCGACCAGGACGGTTCCGACCAGGTCGGTTCCGATCAGGAGGCCTCCGACCAGGAGGGAGCCCACGGGCTGGAGGAGGAGTGGGCGGCATGGAATCCCGGCGTCCCCCTTCGGATCCTCCGCACGGAGTATGCCTCGGTGGTCGGTCCGCTCCTCGCCTTCATCGACCAGGAGCGTCGACGTGGGGACTGCCAGATCGTGGTTCTCATCCCCGTCGTCGTGCCCGAGCGCCTGCGCTATCGGATCCTGCACAACCAGATCGACGTGGTGCTCTCCGCCGCCCTCCGGACACGCACCGACGTGGTGGTCGCCCGCGTGCGCATGCCGCTGCGGCCGCAGGGCGCGGACCCCGGAGTCGACCGGTAGCTACGGGGTCGTCGACGCGGTGGTCACGGTGGCACCAGGAGGCAGCTCGAACAACGACGGGGATGGAGACGCCGAGTAGCTCTTGATCTCGAAGCTGGTCGAATCGGAGGCGACCTTGACGTATCCGAGGATGCCCTGAGCCGTCGAGCAGATCGTGCTGGTACCCGGGACCCCCGAGGCTTCGAAGTCGACGCACTGCATGGCGAAGCCGTTGACCGTCATGGTCGACGAGGTCACCTTGTCGCCGGCAATGCCGGCGGCAAGCGAGAAATCGCGTAGGAACGTGATCCAGTGGGAGGGGGTGTAGAAGTCGAAGAGCTGGTTTTCGACGGCCGAGCTCGCCGTGTCCAGTTGCTGGCACGTGCTCGGGCCCGAACCCGAGGACGGCGGCGTGCAGCTGTACTCACCCGTCGAGTTGACGATGATGCTCACGCCTCCCGAGCCACTCGAGGGCATGGTTTGAAATGCGAGCCCCTTCGGGGGCTGAACGGCGTACACGACGGTCGCCGGCGAACTGCCCGTGGTCACATACGTCGCTTCGAACGGTACGGCCGCACCGGACTGCAGCTTGCTGTTGAAGGAATCGATGGTGGCCTTGTTGCCCCGCACATCCTGCTCGACCTTTTTGGCCGCGCTCGACCACGCCGCATCCACTGAGCCCGAACGCTGTCAACGTGATGGCAATGCCAACCATCCGGGGCACGCGGCGCCTGTCCAGCGACGTACTGGTCGGTTGGGTGCGTGGACTCACTGTTCCGCCTCCTGAGTTCCCTGTGCCGTGGTGAATGGGTCACTAACTCTTGGTGCCGAGGATACGACTTCTGCGCTCGTGCCGCGGCGATCCTCCACCGTCGGGAGTGCCCATTCCCGAACCGGCACCGTGGGATGGGTACGCTCACCGTCATGCGCATAGGGGTGCTTACCGGCGGCGGGGACTGCCCGGGCCTCAACGCAGTCATCCGGGCCGTGGTGCGCAAAGGGGTCGAGGTCCACGGGGACGAATTCATCGGCTTCCGCGACGGGTGGCGAGGACCCCTCGAGGGCGACACCATGCCATTGGACGTGGCTGCCGTTCGTGGCATCCTCCCCCGGGGAGGGACCATCCTCGGATCCAGTCGGACCAATCCCTACGGCAGCGACGACGGCGAGCAGCGGGTTCTCGAAACGGTGAACCGATTGGGCGTGGAGGCCCTCATCGTCATCGGGGGGGAGGACACCCTGGGCGTGGCCACCAAGCTGGGCGCTACCGGGCTGCAGGTAGTCGGTGTTCCGAAGACCATCGACAATGATCTGGGGGCCACCGACTACACGTTCGGGTTCGACACCGCGGTGATGATCGCCACTGAGGCCATCGACCGTCTCCATACCACGGCCGAGAGTCACCACCGGGTGCTGATCGTGGAGGTGATGGGCCGCCACGCCGGTTGGATCGCATGGCATTCCGGCGTCGCTGGTGGCGCCAACGTGATCCTCATCCCCGAACGCCCGTTCAACATCGACGAGGTGTGCGCGTTCATCGAGCATCGCTTTGCCAGCCACTATGCGCCGATCGTGGTGGTAGCGGAGGGGGCGCTCCCAGTGGAGGGAACCTTGCCCGCCAGGGCCGGGGAGGTGGACGCATTCGGCCACGTCAGGCTCTCGGGCATCGGGACGCTGCTGGAGTCCGAGATCGCCCGGCGAACCGGCCAGGAGGCCCGGGCCACCGTGCTCGGTCATGTCCAACGCGGCGGTAGCCCTACTGCGTTCGATCGGGTCCTGGCCACCCGATTCGGGCTGCATGCGGTCGACGCCCTGCATGGGGGCCACTCCGGCCAGATGGTGGCGTTGCACGGCACGGCGATCGATCTCGTCCCCCTGTCTGAGGCGACGGCCAACCTCAAGTTGGTCTCCCCGGAGCTCTACGCCGAGGCCGAAGTCTTCTTTGGGTGACGCAGGCGGTGCGCGACGGGCTCCCTGATCTACCCTCGACGATCCGGAGCGGCGACGTCGGACGGTTCGAGCTTGAGGGTGATGATCTGGAACGGGGCCATGTCGAGAGTGACCGTGTTGTCGCGGAACGGCGCCTCACCGACCTCCCGTTCCAGGAGATCGGTGACCGTGGCCCGACCGATGCCCCACGGGGCCTGCAGGGTTACCGGGCCACGTCGGCCCCAGGCTTCGTACATCCGGACCACCAGGGCCGCCGGGTCGTCGTCGCACCGCTTGACCACTTCGATGACGACTTGGTCGGCATCGACAGAGAGCATCGACCCGGATCCTCCCATCCTCCCCGCATGGGGAGGGGCGGCCACGGCTCGTAGCGGGACGTTGAGGTCGTATCCCGCGTCGATCACCCCGGCATCCCGAAGGTCGCCCCGGTGGGGGAGCAGGCGGTAGGTGAAGCGGTGGTGCCCTCGATCGGCCACCGGGTCCGGCCAGGTCGTGGCGCGCAACAGCGACAGGCGGATGACGTTGCCAGCGATGTCGTAGCCGTACTTGCAGTCATTGAGGAGGGCCACCCCGTAACCGGGCTCGGACAGGTCGGCCCACTTGTGGGCGCACACCTCGAAGCGGGCCACGTCCCAGCTCGTGTTGGCGTGGGTGGGACGCTCGACGTGCCCGTACTGGATCTCGTAGGTGGCCCGCAGGCTGCGCACGTCGACGGGAAAGGCGACCTTGAGGAGCCGGTTGGTCTCGTGCCAATCGACCTCGGTGTCGAACTCGATGAACCGAGAGCCTCCATCGAGTCGGATGAGCTGGGTCAACCGGGAGTCGCCGAATCGGCGGGTGACCCGGATACCCCCTCGGAGTGGTCCGGCCTCCTCCACCTCGACGGACTCCAGCTCGTCGAGATCGACCACCTGGTCGAATGCGAATCGGTCGATGTCCCACGCGTCGTAGAAGTTCGGGTAGTCCGGATGCAGCTGGAATCGATTGCCGAGGGCTCCGGGGGCGAGGACCTGGCGCCGAGCGGTCTTGTCGACGATCGACACCAGCAGGCCCCTGTCGTCGAGCTCGATGCGCAGGTGCTCGTTCTCGAGGGAGTCAGCCGT
The DNA here is from genome assembly GCA_963774885.1 of uncultured Acidimicrobiaceae bacterium. Classification (GTDB taxonomy): domain Bacteria; phylum Actinomycetota; class Acidimicrobiia; order Acidimicrobiales; family RAAP-2; genus Bog-756. The sequence continues at coordinate 743,454 of CAVZGQ010000001.1, read as the reverse complement.
GGCGGTGACCCCGCTGACCGGTCCCGGGTGGTCGGTAGTCAGCCCATAGACCTGGTAGCCACAGGGGGGCACCAGGGCTTCGAACACGGCTCGACCCTGGGCGTCGCGTTGGACCGGGCTGACCGACCCCGAGGGGCCGACCGCGCCGGTGACGTTCCCAGGCGCCTCGACACAGATCAGCTCCCGCCGTGTGTGGGAGAGCGAGTTGAACACCACTACCGGGTGGTCGCCGACCTCAGTGTCGATGTCATCGACCAGGGACGCCAACGCACCGTCGACCAGGCTCTGGCATTCGGTGAGGATCCGAGCATGGGCGCGATGGGTGTCGTCGTAGACCCAGTGGATCCCCGAGCCCGGGATGATGTCGTGGAACTGGTGGAGCAGGAGGAGCTTCCAGAGCGCCTCGACGTCAGCGGGTGGTCGGCCGGATCGGGAGGCCAGGGAATCCCACAGCTCGGTGTCTCGCAGGGCGAACTCGGCGCGTCGGTTCCCGCACTTGGTGGCGGCCTGGGTCGTGTAGGTACCCCGGTGCAGCTCGAGGTAGAGCTCGCCCACCCAGACCGCCGGGTCGCGGATGTCGGCCTCGGCCTGGGTGAAGAACTGTCGAGACCCTTCCATGTGGAGGCGGGGCAGTCCTTCGATGTCGGCCAGTCGGTGGGCCGATTCCAGCATGTCGGCGGTCGGACCCCCTCCACCGTCGCCCCACCCGAAGAGATAGAGCGAGCGCGTGGCCCGATCGTGGTCCTTGAAATTCTCGACACTGAAGCGCAGTTCGCGGACGCTCATGTTCCCGTTGTAGGTATCGGCGGGCGGGAAATGGGTGAAGACGCGGGATCCGTCGATTCCCTCCCACATGAACGTGTGGTGGGGGAGCTGGTTGTACTGGTTCCACGAGAGCTTCTGGGTCAGGAACCATCGGATCCCGCTTTGCTTCATGATCTGGGGAAGGGCGGCCGAGTACCCGAACACGTCCGGGAGCCAGACGTCGTTGGTCTCGATCCCCAGTTCGTCCAGATAGAAGCGCTTTCCGTGGACGATCTGGCGGACCAGGGACTCGCCCGAGGGGATGTTGCAGTCGGACTCGACCCACATGCTCCCGGTGGGCTCCAGGCGTCCCTCGGCGATCCGTTCCTTCATCCGCCCCCACAGGTCTGGGTAGAGATCGCGCATCCAGGCCAGGTGCTGGGCCTGGGAGACCACGAACCGATAGTCGGGATACCGCTCCATCAGCTCGAGCACCGTGCTGAACGTCCGCGCGCACTTTCGGATCGTCTCCCGCAGCGGCCACAGCCACGCCGTGTCCAGATGGGAGTGCCCGACGATGCTCACTGCATGACTGGCCGGTGCCGCTCCCTCGGCCAGCAGGCCGTCGAGTACCGGCTGCGCACGTCGCCAACTTCCGGTGATGTCGGGGAGCTCCAACAGCGTGCAAGCCCGTTCGAGTCCGGCGCGGACCCGGGCCGCTTGTGGCTCGCCGTCGGGAAGTGCGCTCAACAGCTCGACCAGCACCCTGAAGTCGTGCCAGAACTTGTCGAACTCGGGGTCACGAACGTGCAGGTCGACCTGTTGGAGCGTGAAGAGGGGGTTGCCCTGGGGATCGGGGAGCAGGAGTGGCCAAGGATTTGCACCGAACGGGGACGGTGGGTTGGCAGCCGCCTCGACGAACAGTTCGATCCCCTCGCCGCCGGTGGCACTGGTGGTGAGCACGTGCTCGCGGTGATTGGGAGACAGCCCCTGCACCGGCCGGCCGTCTCGCCACACCAGGGCCTCGGCACCGAATCCGGTGGAGCCGGCGCCTCCGATTCGGAAGCCCAGCGCCACCTGGCGGCCTGCCCACTCGTCCGGGATCATCCCCCTGATGCGGAACCAGGTCGTGTCCCAGGGTGGCCCCCACGATCCCCCGAGCGGGAATGGCTGGTAGTCGGCGGTGAAGGCGTCGACGGCAGGGATCGGTTCACCGAGCACATGGAACGCGGCCACGTCCACCGCCACTGACGGCCCACGACGCCGGGGCCGTACGAACTCGTTCAGGACTCGAACGATCCGGCCGACGCCGATCGAGTCCTCCGGCTGCACGACCACCGAGTATACCGAGCAGGTTGCCGGTGGCCAGGGCCCGACCTACGAGGCCCAGGCTTCTAGTTGTGCGGTGGGTGGGAGCGCACGACGGTCACCGCGCCCGCCGCGACCCGCACCGTGCCGGTCTTCTCGTCGATCCTTCCCGAGGTCGAAGAGGCGATGTCGCCCACGAACGAACGCCGGGAGATGGAGGAGGACCGGACCGTGCGAGGCACCGCTCAGGGTCAGGCTGACCCGGTTGGTGCGACCGGAGAGCCTGACCGAGATCCACTTGTCGTCGGTGGTGGGGAAGCCGGTGACCGACGTGCTCTTTGCCGCCAGCCAACCACGAGTCGGGGCTCCCCGGCCCACGATCACAACGCGGTGGCCACGGCCAGGGCGAAGGCGACGCCCTTCACCGATGTTCGATCACTGGCACGGCCAAGGGGGATGAGGGCGGGGTCGACGCCGGCTGCCCGGGCTGCCACGGGGTCAACGGTCGCACCCCCACCGACCTCCTGCAACGGGGGATTCGTAGGCCGGCCGACCGCTCGCACCTGGCTTAGTCCCTCCATCGTCAGGGAGGAGCGATAGAATCCATGCAGGTCACACTGGTGTCGGTGGGGGGTGCAGACGGGAGGGCGGAGAGCCGTGTACATAGCCCCGGCACGAAGGTGGTCAGTTGCCCGGGCCCGAGCCTGCCCGGGTGGACGGCCACCGGCCGGCCGTCGGTCCCACTGCTCGGAGGTCGGCGCCGACCCGGTACGGTCGAGTCTGATGTCCTGCTCGAGGCCGGCGATCGCCTGCCCACCGCACCACCTCCGGTGCTTGTCGCGGCGCGTCGGTGGCCGCGTCGGGCCGGCTGGTCTGGCAGGTGCTCGCGGCTGATGGTCTACGTCCTCGCCGTCGCCAGCGCGCTGTCCAATGCGCTGGCCAGCATCCTCCAGCGCATGGGGGTGGAGGATGCCCCCGATTCCTCGTCGATGCACCTCAGCCTGCTCACCCATGCGCTCAAGCGCGGGGTGTGGCTGCTGGGCTTTGCCTTCATCGTGACCACCTTCCTCATGCAGGCGGTTGCCCTTCATCTCGGGGACCTCAGTCAGGTCCAGCCCATCCTCACCACCGAGTTGCTGTTCCTCGTGCTGTTGCTGGCCACCTGGTTCCGTTTCCGCATCGGGCCGTGGGAGTGGATCGGGTGCCTGGCCGCCGCCGGTGGCCTGGCCGGCTTTTTGGCCTTCGCTCAACCGGGAAACGGGAACCAGACGCCTACCAACCTCGGATGGATCGTGGTCGGCTCCATCTGCGGGGGCGCCGTGCTGCTGGCAATCGCGCTGGCCATGCGCGGTCCCCGCTGGTGGCGGGCGGCGATGTTCGGCACGGCCGGCGCCATCGGCTTCGCCTTCACCGCCGCGCTCATCAAGATCGTGGGCAATTACTACGCCACCGGCTGGATCCATATCTTCGGGCACTGGCAGACCTACGCGCTGGCCATCTGTGGGGTGGCCTCGCTGTTTCTGGCCCAGAACGCCTTCCTCGCCGGCCCCATCGCCGCCTCCCAGACCGCACTGGTGCTGGTCGATCCCCTGGCCAGCATTGCCATCGGAATCGGCCTCTTCGGCGACAACCTGCGGACCGCTGGCGCCTACGGTCCCCTCGAGGCCCTCTCGCTGCTGGTCATGTTCGGCGGGGCCGCGGCCATCGCCCATTCGCCTCTCATCTCGGGGATGAAGGGGGATGACGAGCGGTATTCGGAGATGCTCTCGCTGCGGGTCGCGTTCGAAGCGGCTGGTCGAGGCGGTCCAGGACCAGGTCCCCACCGACGTCATCGAACAACTTCCACCTACTGTGCTCGAGCATCTTCCCCGCGATGTCATCGAACGGTTGCCCACGGAGTGACCGCGCTCATAACCTCTTCGGCCTGTTGACGAACGTCCGCGCCGCGGGGGAGTAGAACCACCGACCCCCCGCCTTGGTCCCCCCGTCCACCGGGATGTTGTGACCGGTGACATAGGCCGAGAGATCTGAGGCGAGGAACAAGGCCACGCGGGCTTGATCCTCCGGCCAGCCCAGGCGCCCCACCGGCGCCCAGGACGGCCACAGGGTGTCGTGGTCCTCGAATCCTGTGAGGTAGTCCACCTGTGCCGATTGGGTGAGGTCTGGTCCGATCCCGTTCACCCGGACGCCCGAACGACCCACCGACACGGCGAGACTGGTGGTGAAGTGGGCCACCGCCGCCTTCATCGCTGCGTAGACCGGCTCGCCGGGAAACCCGCGCATGCCCTCCACCGAGTGGACGTTGACGATCGAGCCCCTACGTCGAGTGGTCATGCTCCCGAGGAATGCGCGGGTGACGGCGAAGACGTGGAACAGGTTGATGTCGTACATGGCGCGCCACGACTCGGGAGTCGAGTCCCCGAATCGGGTCAGCGGACGGTAGTCCCCGACGTTGTTGATCAGCACCTCGACGTGACCGTGGTGGAGGAGGACGTCGGAGGCGAGTCGTTCGACGTCCGAGGGAACAGTGACGTCGGTCCGGTGGGCGCGGGCATGACCACCGTGACGCTCGATGGCCTGGACGGTGGCGTCCGCCCGGTCCGGATCGAGGTCGGCGATCTCCACCAATGCCCCGTGCTGTGCGAACAGCGAGGCGATGGCGGCGCCGATGCCGTCACCACCCCCGGTGACCACCGCCACCCTGCCGTCGAGGAGGCGGTTCCAGTCATCGATGGGGGGCACGTCGGTGGGTCGCTGCGGGCTCATGACGGTGCCCTCCTCACGCGGGGGTCAGACAGGTCGACGTCGGCGCGTCCGAATGGCGCCGAGCGGCAGGATCGGCGACGCAATGGTACCGTCGGATGGCGTTGCTCCCGAAGCGGGGAGCTGGCAGTGATGGAACGTCACGGCGCTTCCATTGCCGTCCTGGGACGTGCGCCGATCAGGAGGGGACTCACCCATGACTGCGACAGACGTGGTGACCGGATCCGACCTCTTGCTGGCCGAGCTCGATGCATGGCTGACGACCAACTGGGATCCCGACCTGACCGTGGCCGAGTGGTGGGAGCGACTCGGCCTCGCCGGCTGGTCGGCCCCGTCACTGCCCGAGGACTCCTACGGACGCAGTGTCTCGCGGTCGGACGCGATTCTGGTGCAGCAGACGATTGCCGGATCGGGTGTCCTGGGCGCCCCTGCGGGATTGGGGTTGTTGCTGGCAGCTCCCACCATCGTTGCCCATGGGACCAGGGTGCAGATCGACACCTATGTGCGCGACATCGTGACCGGTCGTCGGGCGTGGTGCCAGCTGTTCAGCGAGCCGTCCGCCGGGTCGGACCTGGCCGGCCTGCAGACCAAGGCGGTTCGCGACGGCGACGAGTGGATCGTGAACGGACAGAAGGTCTGGACCTCGGGAGGGCAGTACTCGGACCTGGGCATGTTGCTGGCCCGCACCGACCCCGAGGTGCCCAAGCACCAGGGCATCACCTACTTCGCCTTTCCCATGCTGCAGAGCGGGGTGGAGGTACGGCCCCTGCGCGAGATGACCGGCCGCGCCCTGTTCAATGAGGTCTTCATGACCGATGCCCGTGTGTCGGACGACGCGGTTATCGGGGGTGTCGACCGCGGGTGGGCGGTGGCCAACACGACACTGATGAACGAGCGCACCGGCCTGGGCTCCGGCGGTGGCTCGATCATGGGATCGGGAGCGCTTCCTGGCACGGTGGCCGGACACCTCGAGCGTCGAGCAGGGGACTTCGCCGCTCAGCCGGAGCATCGGAAAGGAAAGCGGACCGCGGCCACCAAGGAAACGGGAGCACCAGCGAAGGGCGGTGCCGGGGGCAACGAGCGCGAGTCCGGTGCCTTGCGGGCCATGGGGCGTGGTGCCGAACTGATGATCCAGGTGGCCCGGGGAAGGTCGGCGGCGTCCAACCCATCGATCCGTCAGGATCTTGCCCGGCTGTACACCCTCGGGGAGCTCGGCCGATTCAACGCGCTGCGTCTGAAGGCAGCCAAGGAGTCTGGCAACGACATTCCGGGGATGCCCAACATCGCCAAGCTCTCGATGAGCCAGATCACCCGGTTGTCGCGAGAGGTCGGGCTCGGAATACTGGGAGCCGCCGGCATGCTCCACGCCTACGACGCCGAGGGTCGTGCGCAGCTGGCCGAGGCAGGGTGCGACCCGCGGAATGCGTTGGTCACCGAGATGGCCCTGCTCTCGCCGGCACCGTCGATCTACGGCGGGACCGACCAGATCCAGCGCAACATCATCGGTGAGCGGATCCTCGGGCTTCCGAAGGAGCCCGGCGGGGAGCGCACCACTCCATTTGCCGATCTCCCCAAGAATGCCTGAGGGCGGACCACGGCGCTCGGCCGCACGGCGGCGCCCAGCTGTTGACGGACCCGGAGCCTGACATCGCCGGGGACGACCGCCCGGCGTGGGCCGAGCGCGGCATGCTGCTGGCCTGGTGGGCCACACGCCAACCGGATCGCCTGGCGGTGGCCTCGCCTGCCGGCGACCGGACCTTCGCCCAGCTCAACGCCAATGCCAACCGCCTGGCCCGGGCCTTGCGGCGCCGCGGCCTGGCCGCCGGGGACTCGGTCGCGCTCCTGTGCACCAATCGGCCCGAGTTCGTCGAGGTGGTCTACGCCTGCCAGCGTGCCGGATTCCGGCTGACGCCGATCAACTGGCACTTGACCGGCGGTGAGGCGCAGTACATCGTCGACAACTGCCAGGCCCAGGCGGTGGTGGTTGCTGCATCCCTGGGCACCATGGGCATCGAGGCCACGGCGGGACGGCCCCCGGCTGCGGTGCGGATGGCGGTCGGGGGGCTGCTCCAGGGCTTCGAGTCGTATGCGGACGCACTGGGCCCCGAGGCGGCGGACGATCTGGATGACCCCCTCCTCGGGTCCAGCATGCTCTACACGTCGGGTACGACCGGTCGGCCCAAGGGCGTGCACCGCGCCGCGGCCGCCGTCACCGCCATCCACGTCAACATCTACGGCTACGTGGAGGGGGGCGATGACGTCCACCTGTGCACCGGCCCCCTTTATCACGCCGCACCCCTTGCCTTCTCCATGCTGGCGCCCCTGGCCTTCGGCGTGGGCATCGTGCTGATGGAGCGGTGGACCCCCGAGGAGTGCCTGGCCCTGGTCGAGTCCCACCGGATCACCCACTCGCACATGGTCCCGACCATGTTCCACCGGCTCTTGGCCCTGCCGCAGGAGAGGCGGGAGAGCTTCGACCTCTCCTCGCTTCGCTTCGTCATCCACGGGGCGGCACCGTGCCCGGTATCGGTGAAGCAGGGTCTCATCGACTGGTTGGGTCCAGTGGTTGTCGAGTACTACGGGGCGACCGAGGGGGTGGGGACCTTCGTGGACTCGGCGGGGTGGTTGGCCCACCCGGGGACGGTGGGCCGTCCGATCAGCCAGGGACTGGTGATGGTGGCTGACGAACGTGGCTCCGCCCTCGGGCCGGGACAGGTCGGGCTGGTCTATCTGCGGGGCGTGGGGCAGACCCGCTTCGAGTACTTCGGTGACCGGGCCCGCACCACCGATGCCTACCGCGGGGAGTACTTCACCCTCGGCGACGTCGGCTATCTCGACGAGGAGGGCTATCTCTTCCTCACCGACCGTTCCTCCAACCTGATCATCTCCGGAGGCGTCAACATCTATCCGGCCGAGGTCGATGCCGTCATCCTCGAGCATCCGTCGGTGGCCGACGTGGCCGTCATCGGCGTTCCCAACGAGGAATGGGGCGAAGAGGTGAAGGCAGTCGTCGAGCCGGCGGTGGGCGTGGAGCCGAGCGAACAGTTGGGCGACGAGATCATGGCACTGTGCCGGGACCGCCTTGCCCGCTTCAAGTGCCCACGATCGGTAGATTTCGTAGACTCGCTACCGAGAGAGGACACCGGAAAGATCTACAAGCGACTGCTGCGCGACCACTACCGTCAACAGTCGGGGACCACATGAGCACGCCGGCGGGTCCGAGGAAGGGAGGTCGCATGGCTGGGATCTGTGAGGGAAGGGTGGTCGTGGTGACCGGGGCAGGGCGCGGCATCGGGCGAGGCCATGCGCTCGAGTTCGCCCGCCAGGGAGCCAAGGTGGTGGTCAACGACCTCGGTGCCGAGGTGGACGGCACCGGGTCCTCCGAGGGGCCGGCCGGCGAGGTGGTGGAGGAGATCCGGGCCATCGGGGCCGAGGCGGTGGCCAACGGCGAGGACATCAGCGACTGGGACGGAGCCAAGCGCCTGATCGATGCCGCACTCACCACCTTCGGCGGGCTCGACGTCCTGGTCAACAATGCGGGAATCCTGCGGGACCGGATGCTGGTGAACATGACCGACTCCGAATGGGATGCGGTGATCAACGTGCACCTGCGCGGCACCTTCGCCCCGATGCGATGGGCGGCCGAGCACTGGCGGAACCGGGTGAAGGCGGGTGAGTCCAACGATGCCCGCATCATCAACACCACCTCACCCTCGGGAATCTACGGGAACGTGGGCCAGACCAACTACGGTGCGGCCAAGGCGGGCATCGCATCGATGACGATCATCGCCGCCATGGAGCTCGGACGCTACGGGGTCACCGTGAACGCCATCGCGCCGGCCGCCCTGACCCGGATGACCGAAAACCTGGGCTTCGGTCAGGGTGGACGGGAGCGCAAGCCGGAGGAGTTCGATCCCAACGATCCCGACAACATCGCGCCGTTGGTTGTGTGGCTGGCCAGCAGCGAGTCGGCCACCATCACCGGACGGGTGTTCAACGTGCACGGCGGGCGCATCAGCGTGGCCGAGGGGTGGGTCGCGGGGCCGGGCGTCGAGAAGGACGACCGCTGGGAGACGACCGAGCTCGGTGCGGTGATTCCCGGACTGGTGGCCCAGGCCGCGCCCAACGCCGACATGTCCGGACGGAGGAGCCCATGACACCGGGCGATGCCCCCACCTCCGTCGGGGCCGAGGAGATGGCGGCGACCTTCAAACTCGTCCACGACCATGCCGACCGCATCTACCTCTGGGACTATGAGCGGTGCCGGACGCCCCTGGTCACCCTGTACAACAAGGCGATGTCCTCGCAGTGGAACAGCGTCACCGACCTGGACTGGGACATCGACGTGGATCCTGAGGCGCTCGTCGACCTCCACAGCCCCTCGATGGAGCTGGTGAGGGTTGCCGCCGGCGAGCCGGGATCGCCCATCGCCAGCTGGGGCGACACCGAGTTCACCGCCCTCGGTATCGAGATGTTCACCGCGTCGATCAGCCAGTTCATGCACGGTGAGCAAGGGGCGATGCTCACCGCGGCCAAGATCGTCGAGACGGTGCCGTGGATCGACGCCAAGTACTACGCCGCCACCCAGACGATGGATGAGGCGCGCCATACCGAGGTCTTCGCCAAATACCTCGACCGCAAGGTCGGCCCGGCCTATCCGATGAGCCCGTTCCTCGAGGAACAGATCACCGCACTCCTCGAGGACAGCAGATGGGATATCGCCTACCTGGGGATGCAAATCGTCATCGAGAGCCTCGCCCTGGCCGCGTTCGGCGACATGCTGAGGCGGACCGAGGAGCCGCTGTTGCGCAAGCTCCTCCGCTACGTGATGTCCGACGAAGCGCGCCATGTGGCGTTCGGGGTGCTCACGCTGAAGGAGTTCTACGCCGGCCTCACCGAGGCGGAGCTCAAGGATCGCCAGGACTTCCTGCTCGACAACACGCTCCGCAACCGGGCCAGATCGACCACTCCCGAGGTGTGGGAGAGACTCGGGGTCGACCTCCACGCACTGATGCCTCACCTGGCCGCGGCCGCCGGCACGATGAAGACCAGCCCGTTCGCGGGGTTCCAACGTGCGTTCTTCGCCAAGTTGGTGCCCAATGTCGGCAAGCTGGGCCTGCTGGACGCCAACGACGGGTACCTCCGGCAACGCTGGGGGGAGGCCGGTCTCCTCGAGTTCGAGCATGCCGATGACACCGCTTCGGACTATGAATCCTACGACGAGGTGGCCAAGGACCGGCGGGTGGCGACGTGAAGGTCGACCCGGAGGGGGCCGGCTTCGACGGAACGCGCCTGGAACGGCTGACCGAGCATTTCGGCGATCTCTATGTTGGAACCGGGAAGATCCCCGGCTGCCAGATCACTGTGTTCCGCAACGGGCGAGTCGCCTACTGGCGCTCGCTGGGGCAGATGGACCGGGAGCGCTCCACGGCGGTGGGGGAGGACACCATTTGGCGGATCTACTCCATGACCAAGCCGATCACGTCGCTGGCGCTGATGCAGCTCTACGAGCGGGGGAAATTCCAGTTGACCGACCCGGTGCACCGTTACATCAGCGAGTGGCGGCATCAGTTGGTCAGTGAGTTGCAGCCGGACGGCTCGTTGCGCACCTTCGAGCCGGATCGGCCGATGACGGTGCGGGATGCCCTCATGCACATGACCGGCCTGGCCGGTGGGTTGATGCCCGGTCATCCCACCGACGACCGCTTCGCGGTGGCCATCCGCGAGGCCAGGCACGGGATGACCCTCGAAGGGGTGTGCTCGCTGCTGGCTGAGTACCCGCTCAAGTTCCAGCCCGGCGCCAAATGGAACTACGGGCTGTCCACCGACGTCTGTGCCCGACTGGTGGAGATCCTCTCTGGGGAGCCGTTCGACCGCTATCTCCAGTCGAACGTGTTCGACCCACTGGGCATGGTCGACTCTGGATTCTCGGTGCCCGACGGTTCGGTCAGCCGATTCGCGGCGTGCTATCGCCACCGCTCGGGAGGGCCCCCACCGCTCATGGATGATCCCGAGACCAGCTCCTATCGCCGACCGCGTTCGTATCTGTCGGGGGCCGGCGGCCTGGTCTCGACGTCGGCCGACTATCTCCGCTTCTGCCAGATGCTGCTGAACGGGGGCGAGCTCGACGGGCACCGCCTCGTCAGCCGGAAGACCCTGGAGCTCATGACCTGCAATCACCTGCCCGGGGACGGGGACTTGGCCCGCTTCGCCACCGGCGGCTTCGGTGAGGCCGAGTTCAACGGGGTCGGGTTCGGGCTCGGCTTCGCCATCGGCAAGGGGCCGGCGGCCACGGCGACGGCCGGCTCGGCCGGCGAGTACTACTGGGGCGGCGCGGCCAGCACCGCGTTCTGGATCGACCCGGTGGAGAACCTGGCCGTGGTGTTCATGACCCAGCTGATTCCCTCGGTCACCTACCCGTTCCGTCCTCAGCTTCGGGCCCTGGTGTACCAGGCACTCGACGACTGACGTCGGTCGAACCCGCTCAGTGGCGCAGCCGGGCGTACTCCTTCGCCCTCGAGAGTGTCGCCTCGCTCGCCTTGGCCACCGCCCCCGAATCGAAGGGAGGTCGAGGGTCGTACTCGATCATCAGTTGTGCAGCCTCGGCGGCGGTCCGGTCGACCAGCAACTCCACCAGTCGCAGCGCCATGTCGATCCCGCTGGAGACGCCGGCCGCGGTGATGATCCGCCGGTCCAGGTGCTCCACCACCCGCTGAGCGCAGGGTACCGCACCCTGGGCCTCGAGTTCCGCGTAGCACGCCCAGTGGGTGGTGGCGGTGAGATCGCGGAGGATGCCGGCCGCCCCCAGCACCAGCGATCCTGAGCAGACCGAGGTGGTGAACAGCGAGGTGGCATGGGCCTGCCGCACCCACTCGAGGACCGATTCGTCCCGTAGCAGTGGGCGTGTACCCACACCACCGGGGAAGACGACGACCTCGGGGTGGGGGAGATCATCGAAGGTGCCATCGGCGATGATCCCGAGGGCGCCGTTGTCACTGCGGACCTCGCCACGTTGTCGAGCGATGAAGGTGACATCGATCGAAGGGATGCGCTGGAGGACTTCATAGGGCCCGATGCCATCGAGGGCGGTGAACCTCGGGAAACAGGGGGATGGCCACCTGGAGGTTGTCGGTCATGCGGGGGTCCGTTCGCCGGTGGCCACCCGGAAGCAGCGGCGGTAGGAATCTGGCGATACGTTGAGGCGGCGCCGGAAGACACGGCGGAGGGTCTCCCCGGTGCCGAAGCCGCACCGGGCGGCGATGCATTCGAGGGTGTCGTCGGTCGTCTCCAGTTGGCGGCGGGCGAGTTCCATCCTCACCCGCTCGACGAACCGACCAGGGGTCTCGCCCACCTCGGCGGTGAAGACCCGGGTGAAGTGGCGCACGCTCATGGCGGCGGCATCGGCGAGAACGGGAACCCGGTGGTCGCCGTCGGGCTTGCCCTCGACAAGGTTCTGGACGGTGCGCACCGTCGACCGCTCCGCTCGGGGCACCCACACCGGTGTGGCGAATTGGGTCTGTCCACCGGGGCGGTGAAGGAACATGACCAGCCATCGGGCCACCATCTGCGCCACCTCGTCGCCCACGTCGTCCTGGACGAGGGCGAGGGCCAGATCGATCCCGGCGGTGACCCCGGCACTGGTCCAGTACTTCCCGTCCCGGATGTAGATCGGATCGGCATCGACCTCCAGCGCGGGAAAGTCGGCCGCTAGTGCCTCGGCGCTGGCCCAGTGGGTGGTGACACGCCGCCCGTCGAGCAGACCCGCCTCGGCAGCCAGAAACGCCCCGGTGCAGACGGTGGCCACCCGCCGGCAGGTCGGGGCGACCCGTTCGATCCACGACAGCAGCGCTGTGTCCCGGCGCGCCGACCGTGCCCGATCACCTCCGGGCAGGAGGAGGGTGTCGACTGGTTCGCCGGGGACGGGCAGCGGAACGGTGCACAGACCGAGACCGCTCTCGGTCCAGACCGGTTCCCCATCGGTCGACGCCAGTGTGATGCGATAGCTGCCGGCGCGCCCGAGTGAGGCCGCCACCCGGGTCGCCCCCGCGAACACTTCGAACGGCCCCACCGCGTCGAGCGGTTGCAACCCCGGGTACACGGCGATCACTACGTGGCGTTCTGGCATCACGGTCAGCCTGAACCAATCAGGGGTCTGGCGTCAATGACACAAGTCCCACAGATTCGGCCATCCGGGGCCGTATGGGGACCCCTGGGCCGTTCGGTGGGGGTGAGCGCGGTCGCCGAGGTGAATCGCCGGAGGCCCGACTACAGCCTGAATCGCTGGAAGAAGGCCCAGATCTGGTCGGTGGCATTGATCTGGAAGGTGGTGAAGCCGGTGATCGAGGTGATGGCACGACTGACCGCACTGCCCGGCCAGGCGTGCCCGCCACCCAGGATGATGTAGAACTCGACCCCGGTCCCTGCCGGGCACTGGTAGGTCCTGCGGATGACCTGGCTGGAGACCCGGGTATCGGTCGAGCGCGGGTTGCAGCCGTCCTTGACCGCCCAGGCCTGGACGGCGGCCGGATAGCCGGCGCCGTGCAGGTTGACCTTGGGCAGGGTGGTCGTGGTGGTCGACCCTGACGGTTGCGCACCACGACCGAGCACCTTGTTGAGGGTGGCGGTGCCGACCCCTCCGTTGAAGTACAGGATGGGATCGGCGGTGCCGTGGAAGGCCAGGATGGGGACCCGGCGGGTGGTGTGACAGGGCGTGGGCATCTGCAGGCCGGACACGGCGGCGACGGCGGTGAATCGGCTGGACATGGTGCAGGCCAATAGCGACACCATGAATGAACCGTCGGAGAGGCCGCTGGCGTAGATCCGGCTGGTGTCGATGCACTGGGTCGATTCCAGTTGGTTCAACATGGCGGTGATGAACTGGAGGTCGGGATTGGACGGGGACTGGTCGCTGGTGTTCCACTGCACCGGGCTCCCGGTCCCGTTGGGGAACACCGCGTCGAAGCCGTCCTTTTGCCCCAGGGCGCCGAACATGGTCGTCTCCGAGTGGATGATCGCGCCTTCCTCGAGACCGTGGATGTCCACCACCAACGGCCTCGGGATGGCCGACCCGGTCGAGGCTGCCGACGTGGGTGCGGTTGGGCTGGGCACGCCAGGACCCGGGGTGTTCAGGAGGTACCAGCGCGTGGTCCCGTCGACCTCGATGTTCTGGCGCTGGTTGGTCACCGGTCCGTCTTGCGGAGTGGCACAGCCAGAGGACGGAACCGCGGGGCCGGTGGCCACCGGGGCGGTGGTCGACGCGGTCGCCCCTGCGTTGCCCGTCGTGGCGGTGGTCGTGGTGGAACAGGCCGCGCTCGCACCGACCACCAGCATCGCCAGGCCGGCCATGGCCACCGCCCGCTTGTGGTTGCGTGCACTCCTCATGGGGCAAGCGAAGCACATCGAGGCTGGTGGGGCTAGTCGACCCCGATTCGTAGGAGGAGGTCGGCGGGCGCGCCCACCACTCGGAGTTGGGTGGCGAGGGCATCGAGCATCTCGGCCTCCGCCGCGCCGCCGACCCGGTTCTCGCTCTCGTCGGGGTCGGTTGCCGTGTCGAACAGGTACGAGTCCGAGGGTGGTTCGGTGCCTGCCCAAAAAGGCAGCCGATCACCCTTTTCGAACGGTTGGCAGATGACCGGGACGTCGGTGCCGGGCATGAACTGCAGGGTCGCTCGCCGGTCGGGACGGGGAAGGCGGAGCTCCGGCAGCGGCGGGATGGGCATGGTCGACCACCGGTTGGACCACATCGACAGGGGGAAGTTGTCCGGTCCGCTGCCCCGGAGGTACCGGTGGCGTCCGTCGGTGATCCCCACATGGCGACCCCAGTACCCGAAGAGGGCGAGCTCTCGGACCGTCGATGCCGTATCCTCGATCAGCGGCAACAGCGACCGGCCATGGGTGGGATGGTCGACCGAGGCCCCGAACACGTCGGCGATGGTGGCGTGCAGGTCGACGGAGGTGGTCAGTGCGGCGATGTCCCGACGCGACTGGCCCGGCCAGCGGACCAGCAGAGGAATCTTCCCGAGCTCGCTGAAGATCGGAGCATCCGGTTTCCCGAAGAGATCGTGCTCCCCGAGGTAGTGCCCATGGTCGGTGCAGACGATGATGCCGGTGGTCTCCGACAGCCCGGCCTGGTCGATCGCTTCGACCAGACGACCGAACCAGTGGTCGATCATGGTCAGCTTGGCCCCGTAGTTGTTGCGGATGTGGCGCGCCTTGGTGGGATCGAGATGACCGCTGCCGATGGCGTCGACCAGGTACGGGGGCCAGATGGCCAATGCCCCCTGGCGGTCGTTTCCGTACATCTCGGCGTAGGGCAGGGGAGTGTCGAACGGCTCGTGGGGGTCGAACTCGTCGACCATCAGGAAGAAGCGGTCATGCGATCCCGCCGACGTCCTGATCCATTCGGCGGCGGCGGACATGGTCCGCGGCCCGGGGAAATCCTCCTCGGCCCGGAAGTAGGTGCGGGAGTCGTCGTAGGCGTGGTGGTACGGCGGCCGCTCGACCGGCAGGGCCGGGGTGCCCGCCCAGGTCGGGTCGGGGGTGGTCCTCCACGGGTCACTCTCGTGCCCTCGCTCATAGGCCCAGGCGGTGAAATCGGTGTGGTAGTTCTCCCCCCCGGTCTCAAACAGGTGGGGATGGTCCGAGACGAGCATGGTGGTCACACCCCGGTCCCGCAGCGGCCGGGTGATGGCATCCTCCCAGATCTCGATGGATCCCCAGGGCCGCCAGGGGAAGTCGAGCGCCCCGACCAGAATGTCGTGGCGGGCAGGCATGCAGGGCAGCGAGCCCGCATGGTGTCCGGTGAATCGCAGGGCGGTCCGGGAGAACTCCCGGAGGCAGGGAGTCTCGAATTCCTGGTGGCCGTAGGCCTCGAGCAGATGGCGGTTGAGGCTGTCCAGCAGCACGACGACCAGATTGTCCGGGCTCCGTTCGGTCACGTTTCTCCCCCCAAAGGGTCTCGTCGCTGATGAGAGGCTAGGGCTGGTCACTGATCGGGGCCAGGGACCCGGGACCGGTGCCGGAGCGGCCATGGTCGCAGGCGGTAGAGTGGTGGGGTCATCTTTGGTTGAGTCGACCACGCCTCCCGTGTGTCTCCTGTAACTCGGTTGACGGGTTTCACCAACGTTCAACAGCGCAGCGATGGTCGGAGTCCAGAATGTCGCTGTGGAGACGGGTCGGTGATCCGCTCCCTGCACCTGCATGTGCCATGGAGCACCGACCGAGAGACACGGCATGAAAACGGAGAGCGCGGGGTCCCCGCAGATGGCGTCGCCCAGCGAGGACTTTGCCGAGTTGTCGCGGGCGGTGCGTGACCGAGGGCTGTTGCTTCGGCGACGTGGCTACTACGCCACGAAGATCGCCACGACCGTCGGTGCCCTCGGAGTCCTGATCGTCGTGGCCATCGTCGTCGGCAACAGTTGGTGGAACATTGCGGTTGCCGTGGGGTTGGCCTTCGTCATGGCTCAACTGGGTTTCATCGGCCATGATGCCGGTCACCGCCAGATCTGCGCCCGGCGACGGAACAACGATCTGGTCGGACTGGTGGTGGCCAACCTGTTCACCGGGTTCAGCTTCGGTTGGTGGCTGACCAAGCACAATCGCCACCACGCCCATACCAATCGCCCGGGCAAGGATCCCGACATGATGCCCGGCGTCCTCGTCTACACGCCCGAGCAGGCCACCGCCCTCGGGCCCCTGGGCCGCCTGGTGGCCAGCGCCCAGGCCGTCTTTCTGGTACCCCTGCTCTTCCTCGAGGCACTCAACCTGCACGTGGCCAGTGTGATCTCGCTGGCTCGTCGCCGTGACGGGAAGGCGCTCGTCGAGGCGGGGCTGCTGGCCGCGCACGTCGGCGTCTTCTTCGTGGCGCCGTTCCTCCTTCTCTCCCCCCTGCGGGCGGTGGTGTTCGTCGCCGTGAGTCAATCGCTCTTCGGCTTCTACCTGGGCGTGAGCTTCCTCACCAACCACGTGGGCATGCCGACACTGGTGACGGGCGACGAGCTCGGCTTCCTGCGTCGACAGGTGATCACCTCGCGCAACCTGTCCGGGCCCTCGCTCACTGGTTTCCTCTTCGGCGGGTTGGACACCCAGATCGAGCACCACCTCTTCCCGACCATGCCACGGGGGAACCTCCGTCGGGCGCGCACGCTGGTGCGACCCTTCTGTGCCGAGCGCCGGATCGCCTATACCGAGCAGACACCCTGGCACGCCTATTGCGAGGTGCTGCGCCACCTGCGTACCACCGGTGCAGGGCGTTCACTGCCCGTCATCGGATGACGACGACCGGGCAATCCGATGGGCGACTTCTGCTCCGGATGCTCCCGATTCGATCTCCCCGCTGACGCCGTCCTCGAAGAGGGCCGGCGCTTCGAAGGCGGCTCGGCGCGCCGCCCGACGGAAGGTTGTCAGCATGGCCGATCCGGCCAGCATGATGCACACGAAGTTGGTGGCTGCCCGTCCGGTGTCCCACCCGAGCGAGGTGGTGGCGTCGAAGATCAGATAGTGGTGCACATTGACCGACAGGGATGCCCCGGGTCGATAGGCGATGCTGCTCTGCGGGTCGAGGTAGAAGGGCCAGAAGGACAGGTTGAGCAAGAACCCGAACAGATACGCCGATGCCGCGCCGTAGGTGGCCAGCATGAGCACCTCACGCCGCCCCGATGCGGGCGGGAGGAGCCCGGCGAACAGTCCAACCCAGGCGCAACCGAACATTTGATAGGGCATCCAGGGACCGACGCCTCCGGTGAGGAGGGATGAGGCAAACAGCGTCGTGCAGCCCAGGGTGAAGCCGAACCCGGCACCGAAGACCCTGCCGGCGATGACCAGGGTGAAGAACACCAGCTCGACGCCGGCGGTGCCTGCTCCCAGCGGGCGCAGGGCGGCACCGATCGCCGAGAGGACCCCCAACATGGCGATGGCCTTGGCGTCGATGGTGCCGTCGGCGACCTCGGCGAAGACGATGGCCAACACGAGCACCAACAAGGCCCCGAACATGAGCGGGGCCATCGCCGTATCCCCGAACTTGCCGGGAGCCACCACGAATGGCCACAGGAAGGCCACGAAGCCGAGGAAGGATGCCATCACGATGACCACTCGTGATCGGTAGCCGACTCGGATTGCCCGCGCCGCCCCGTTCATGAGCCGACCAGTGTCAAGGCGGTGGTTACCTGGCCCATTGTGAGATAGTCGAGCGGAGCCAGGATCTTGGCTACCTGCGGCGCGAACGAGGGCGAGGCCACCATCACCTCGAGAGCCGGCCCGTCGGCCACGATGTCACCGGTGGCCATCACCACCACCCGATCGGCAACGGCGGCGACGAATTCGACGTCATGGGTGGACACGACCACGGAGTGGTCGTCGGCCGCCAACTGATCGATGATCCCGATGAACGTCTTCTTCGCCCCGTAGTCCAGTCCACGGGTCGGCTCATCGAGCAGGACAACGGCCGGCGCGGCGGCCAGTTGTACGGCGAGGACCAGCGCCAGCCGCTGGCCCTCGGACAGGTCGCGGGGGTGGGCGTCCTCGCTGACGTCCGGGGCCAGACGGTCCAACAGGTCCCTGGCGGAGACCGAGGTCCCGGGGCCGGATTCCCGATCGGCCTGCTCGCACTCCTCGGCGACGGTGTCCAGGTAGAGCAGGTCTGCGGGAGTCTGGGGTACCAGCCCGACCAGCGCGCGGGCGTTGGCCGAGGAGAGCGTGGTCGGATCGGCGCCCTGGACGTCGACGGTGCCACTCTCACGGGGCCCCGATCCCTGGAGTGCCCAGAGGAGCGACGACTTCCCCGACCCGTTACGTCCCATCACCGCGGTGACTTCCCCGCCGGCGAGATCGAGATCCACCCCGCGCACAGCGGTGACCGCTCCGTAGCGGACCACGATGTTCTTGGCGTGCAGCACGGTTGCTCCGCGGCTTCGGGGTGCCGACCGCAGCTGGGGGGGAGCCGGTAGTGAGCCGATCCGCTCCCGGAGAGGGCCGGCCACCCGGCGCGCATCGCGCACCGACAGGGGCAGAGGGTCCCAGCGCGACAGGCGACCGAGCTCGATGACCGGTGGCGCCACCCTGGTGGTTCGGAGCATGCTCGCGGGTTGGCCGGCGGTGACCGCGCCATCGTCTGCGATCTCGATCACCCGATCGGCGTACTGGACGACCCGTTCCAGCCGGTGCTCGGCCAGTACCACGGTGACGCCGAGGTCATGCACGAGCCTGGTGATGGCGGCGAGAACGTCCTCGGCGGCGGTGGGGTCCAGCGCCGACGTGGGCTCATCGAGCACCAACACGCGGGGGTGTGCCGTAAGCACCGAGCCGATGGCCACTCGCTGCTGCTGGCCGCCCGACAGCTGATAGAGGGGCCGGTCGCGGAGCTCAGCGATTCCGAGGAGGTCGAGGGTCTCCTCGACCCGCTTGCGCATGACGTCGGGCGGGACCGCCAGCTGCTCCATGCCGTAGGCCAGCTCCTCCTCGACGGTATCGGTCACGAATCCCGAGAGGGGGTCCTGGCCGACCACGCCGACGACGTCGGCCAGCTCCCGCGGCGGGTGGTTCTTGGTGTCCCGACCGGCCACGGTCACCCGTCCGGCCAACGTTCCCCCGGTGAAATGGGGCACCAGGCCGTTGATGGCGCCGAGGAGGGTGGATTTGCCCACCCCGGTGCGACCCACCACCAGTGCGAGCTCGCCCTCCTCGATGCGCAGACATACGTCCCGGAGGACCGGCGTGGCCGCCTCGGCATAGGTCACGGTCACCTGGTCGAACTCGATCATGCCGTCACCCTGACCGGCGCATCGGCCTGCTCAGAGCGACGGGCGAGGTGCCGGTCGTCGAGGCGGCCCCGATCTGCCTCACCGGTGGTCGGTGCCGAGCGCACCGGCGGGGGCGCGGCCACCGCGGCCACCGCGGCCACCAGGATGGCCAGGGTTGGCACCAACGGCAACGATGGCCAACGGAGCGGTTGGACGGACGGATTGAGGCTGGCGCCGCTGTAGCCGATCCCGACCGTCAGCACTGCGGCCGGAACCATTCCGCAGGCGACGACGATCCACTCGGGCGCCTTCCAGGGGTCGGGCCGGTAGCGGCTGCAGCCCACGCGTCGGCTCCCGAGAGCCAGTCCCAGGCAGCAGAGCACCGATCCACCTAGCAGGGCGGGGAGGCCGAGCACACCTGGCGCCGAGCCGTCGAGGAGCCCGTACGCCCCCAAGCACAGCCCTCCCATGCCCCCCAGCATCAGTGCACCGGTCAACCGGCGTGTCCGGGGGGAGGCCCCCGCAGTGCGCCCGTACCCGCGGGAGTCCATGGCCGCGGCCAGTTGCAGGGAGCGTTCGAGGGCGTCTTCCATCACCGGGATGGCGATGCTGCGCAGGACATGGAACCCACTGCCGGCCCCGCCGCGCAGCTTGCGGGCGCGACGAACCCGTTGCACGCTCTCTACCAGCTGGGGGGCGACACTCAGCGCGATCACCACCGTCACGCCGAGCTCGTAGAGGGCTCCGGGCAACGCCCGAAGGGCGCGCTTCGGGTTTGCCAGCGCGTTGGCCGCCCCGAGGCAACAGAGCAGGCACGCCAGCCGGAGCCCGTCGTACAGGGCCCCGAGGCTGCCCTCCACGGTGACCGGACCCCCGAGCTGCACCCCGGCTGCCCACGACGGCAGGGGGACGTGGGGGAGAACGAACAGGACGTGCATGTCCTGCACATCGATGTCGCCACCGAAGACGGTCCGGAATGCCACACGGATGGCAATGACCGTGAAGGCCAGGTACAGGTAGTACTTGAAGGCTCGGGCCCAGGGGGCGTCACTGCGGCGGTTGGCCACCACCACCCCGAGCACCCCGAGCACCAGCAGCAACAACAGAACGTTGGTGGTCCGGCTGGCCGCGGTGGCCAGGCCCAGGGCCCAGATCCACCACGCCATCGGGTGGAGCGCCCGCGGTACCCGTCTAGTGCCGGCCAGGCTCCAGGGATTCGGGCGGACGGACACCGTCAGCCGATCCGGCGCCTGCGCCAGGCGATGAGCCCACCGCTGGCGGCCACGACTGCCACCGCCGCAGCCCCGATGAGGAAGGGAACCGCCGAGCCCGTGGATTGTTGCGTGGCCGACGCCGGCGCCGAGTCCACGATCTTGAGACCCGTCGAAGGCCGGCCGGAGGTGCCCCCAGGCGGGCGGGTCGACGGTGTCTGGGCGGCGGTGTTGGTGGTCGATGCACCCGTGCCGCCGGGACCGGAGGTGGTCGAGGTGGCGGCGGACGGCCTCGTCCCGGTGCCGGTCCCGGCACCGGGGGTGTGCTGGCCTCCGGTGGCCCCGCCTGCCGGCGAGCCGGGACTCGACCCGGCGGAGACGCCGACCGGCGGTGGGGCCGGCCCGGTCGGTTGGGTGGCCTGGGTCGGTGGCTGGGTCGGTTCCGTGGTGGTCGTCGTCGTAGGCGACGAATCGAGGGTGTCGGGTGCCGGTATCGCCGGTTGGGAAGCCCCACTCTCTCCGCCGAACACCCACGCTTCGATACTGCCGGCCTGGGGCTCGAGCCCCTCGGCCCCTTGCTGACTATAGGTCCAGGCGGTCTGTCCGGCCTCTGCGTACCAAAGGGACCAATAGGCGTTGGCCGGCGGCGTGCTGGTGCAGGGGTCATCGGGCGGGTCGTTGTCGATCTGACAGATGAACTGCAGGCCGTAGCCGGATACCCCAGTCAGCGCGAAGCCGGCATTCTGCAGGGCGGACACCCCGTTGGGGGGAAGGGCCGGATCGCAAACACTGTTGAGGGTGTCGGACCATGGCGCGAAGTCGACGGCGACGATGACCCCGGTCGAACAATCGAGCGGCGGGTCGGCCCCCGCCGGGGTGGCCGGCATGACCGCTCCGGCGCCGGCCGCGACGCCGAGGGAGATCCCCGCCGCCACCGACGTGATCCACGCCATCAAGCGCTTCCCCATCACTTCCCTCACCGGTCGGCCGTTCCCACTTTTGGTCACATCGCTATACCGGACGGGCGAGACTCGGCGACATGCCCACCACCGGTTGGTTCAACGGTTGACCGCCCTGGGAGCCGAAGAACCCGGCATCACCGAAGCTGAAGATCCCTCCGTCGGAGGCGACCAGCCAGTAGCCCAGCCCGTCCGTCGCCGCGCCGATCCCTATCACCGGCTTGTTGAGCGTTGTCCCGCCCATCGACCCGAAGAACCCGGCATCGCCGAGGCCGAACACCCCACCGTCGGAGGCGACCAGCCAGTAGCCCGTGCCGTCGGGGGTGCCGGTCATAGCCACGATTGGCTTGTTGAGCGGTGTCCCGCCCATCGACCCGAAGTACCCGGCGTCACCGAAGGCGAAGATGCCGCCGTCGGCGGCCACCTCCCAGTAGCCCTGGCCGTCCGGGGTGGAGGCGATCCCCACCACCGGCTTGTTGAGCGGTGTCCCGCCCATCGACCCGAAGAATCCGGCGTCACCGAAGGCGAAGATGCCGCCGTCGGCGGCCACCTCCCAGTAGCCCTGGCCGTCCGGGGTGGAGGCGATCCCCACCACCGGCTTGTTGAGCGGTGTCCCGCCCATCGACCCGAAGTACCCGGCGTCACCGAAGGCGAAGATGCCGCCGTCGGCGGCCACCTCCCAGTAGCCCTGGCCGTCCGGGGTGGAGGCGATCCCCACCACCGGCTTGTTCAGCGGCGTCCCGCCCATCGACCCGAAGAATCCGGCACCACCGAAGGAGAAGATGCCTCCGTCGGAGGCCACCTCCCAGTAGGAGCGGCTCGAGGGTCCGAAGGGGAAGGTGAGCCCGACCAGGGCGGGGATCGCCTGGTAGGTGGAGATGGTGCTTGCCGGTGCCGGCGCTGGAGGGAAGAAGAAGGCGCCGGAATCGCTGCCCGAGGTCAGCTGGAAGGTGAGCAACGCCGATACCGGGTTGGCGGTGCCCTTGGTGAACGCCGCGCCGGTCGGTGACAAGCCCAGAGCGATCAGCGACTGGATGACCAGCGCCGTCGAGTCGGGATCGGTGCTGCCCGGCGTGGCTACGGTGTTCGGGTAGAGCGACCATCCGCCATCAGGGTCCTCGCCCCCGCCGAGGAAGGCCAGGGCGCCGGTCGAGATGGCCGATGTCACCGCTCCTTGGGCGGCCAAGCCGTCGAGGGCCAGCGCCGTCGAGTTGGTGTCCGGACCGGCGAAGTCGGCCGGCAGGCCACTGCAGGGGTTGTTGGCGTTGTCGGGGGTGGTCCACCCGCCGTCGGGGCACTGCTCCTGGACCAGCCAGGAGATGGCCGAGCCAACCTGGCTCTGGCCCTTGACGCCGGCAGCAGCCAGCGCGGCCAGGGCCAGTCCCTGCTGGTACCCGCCGGCCGAGAAGTCGGCGGCTTGGGCCTCGGTTCCGAAGAGCCCGGCGTCGGGCCCACTGGTCTGCTCGGTAGCCAGAAGGCGAGCGACCAGGTCGCTACCCCCGAAGTTCTCGGGACTCGCTCCCAACGACGTGGCGTCGAGGATCAGCAGTGCGAGCTGACCGGGACCGTCAGCCCCGTCAACGGTTACGTACTGGTCGACATTCGACTGCAGGTAGGAGAGCGAGGTCCGGGCTAGGGACAGGTCCACGTTCGCCGCCGACAGCGCCAGAACGCTCTGGGCGGTAGAGGACAGATCGGCCTGATTCGATCCCGGTGCGGTCGGGATGTAGCCCTGCGGCGTGAATTGATCGGCCAGCCAACCTGCGGCCAGTCTGGCTGCCGGCAATTGTGGAAGCTGCGCAGCAGGACTCACGGTGGCGTGGGGGTCGGCGGCACCGGCCGTCGGTGCCATGCCGACAAGGAGGGCCAGGGATGCTGCCAAGGCGGTGGCAGCCAGGCGGTGGGCACGGTTCATCTTCTCTCGCTTCCCGGTCCAGACCCGAAAGCGTCGCACCTGAACGGCCGCGGACTGCCTCCGAGCCCCGGTCCGTGTGTCTCGACAGTCGGAGCTCTGCCACCGCTCTGGTATCCCGGCTCACGGTGGGCTCAGCATCTGGCTCACCGTCCACGGTTGCGGACCAGCGCCGGCATTCGACCGGCTTCCCCATTGCGGCGGTACTGCGTATGTTGGTTTCCGCCGATCACGGTACCACGGGCCGGACAGAGGCATCGCCGGCTCTGGACCTGGCCGGGTCAGTGTTCGACGTGCAGGAACCCGCTCGGGTCGGCGGCCTCGAGGACACGACGGACGGTCGGGCTCGGTGCCCGCACGGTCAAGGCTCTCCCGTTGCCGCGGGCCTGCTCGGTGGCACGGACCAGAACATCGATGCCGGCGGCATCGATCAGGGCCATGTCGGCCACGTCCACGGTGACGTCGCCGGTGTGGAGGGCGCGCAACAAGGCTTCCCACAGCACTGGTGAGGTGCCCATGTCGACTTCACCGACGACGGCCACCACGGTGGAGCCGTTCACTCGGCTGCCGTTGCGTCGGTCGCCTTCGTCGACGGTGATTGCAAACGTATCTGACTCGGCCACACCCATACCTCATGCATCCACGGCGATCCTGCCCTGCCATCCGGTAGCCGCATTTTACCCACGGGGCCACCCGCTCGTCACGAGTGGGCAGACACCCCCGGCATGGGGTCAACCGGGTGCCTCGTGATCGGGAACCGCAGGCGAACCGTGGTGCCGGCCTCGGTGTCCCGGATCTGAACGAGGTCGCAGATCTGATTGGCGATCCAGAGTCCACGCCCGCCACTGGCGTCGGTCGATGCGCAGATCCGGCCGGCCATCGGGTCCAGGATTCGTCCCGCATCAGCGAACTCGCAGGTGAACCAGCTGGATTCCCGCCACACCTGCAGTGTCCCGGCACGGCCTCCGTGGCGAACTGAGTTGGTGGCGATCTCGTTGGCGGCGAGGACGACCTCGGCCACACGGTCCTCACTGATACCCGCCTTCGCCGCCTGCTGGCCCACGAACCTGCGGACGAGGTGAAGATCGCTTTCCCCGAACGTCAGCGATGTCGCCCAGCCGGGTGGTGCCGGCAGGGACTCGCGACAGGGCCCGGCCAGAGACTCGGACCCGGCGTACTCCCTGCTCGGCCCAGAACGGCCGTTCTCGCTGACGTACGGGTGGTTCCGGCGTGCCTCGTCGATCACCTCCGGCTCGAGCGCCGATGCGTCGTAGGGGCAGAGCAGCCAGAAGTCACGGTCGGAGAAGGTCAGATTGAGGAGCGCCTCATGCCGTTGGCATTCGGCGATTTGGGCGGCATCCAGCGCGGGCACAATGGGCTCGCCGATTCCCCGGAGAGGGCCGCGTCCAGCGGGGTGTTCGGAGAGGAATGCCTGCCAGGCAGGGATGATCCGGGCCGGATTCCTTCCCAACTCCTCCATGTTGGCAAACACCACGTTGTTCGCCGCACTCGTGACCTTGCGCTGCAGGGCGACGATCTTCGGCGGTGCGAGCGCCACCAGCACTGGTTCTTCGTGCTCGACTGCCTCATCGATGAAGCCGATCGTCGCCTCGAGGAACTCGTCGACGTCGTGGTAGAGAAATGCTTCGTGGCGGTACCCGCGGGCTGTCCAGGGAGCCGACGTGCTCATTGGCCACTCCTCTCCCGAGCGATGATGACAAGCCGCCTCATCTGTCACTGTCCCCAACAATAGTTGTTATGCCCTGGTGGCAGGCGTTCCATTCCTGTTTTTGTCATCCACCGAGACGGGGAGCAGCGCCCGATGGACCTGCCGGAACACCACGAGCGGTCGTCCTCCCATCGGCGACCTGCTTACTCGTGTCGTCGGTCGGGTGCCGCCAGATCCAAGCGGAACCAGATCCTCTTCCCACGAGGGAGTTCCTCCACCCCCCATTCGTCTGAGAGCACGTCCACGATCCTCATTCCGCGACCGGTCTGGGCGGCCGGTCCGGGGGTGCGGAGGACCGGCAAATCCGGGCCGTGATCCGTCACCGTCACCTCGATCTGGTCGTCATCGCCCCCCAGTGCCAGCACAATGGGCGGCTCTCCGTGCTTGATGGCATTGGCTACGACCTCGTCCGTGAGAATCGCCGCCAACTCGATGCATTCGGGATCGACCGAGGTCAGCGTCCGACGCACAGCCTCCCGGCTGATCCTCAATGAGTCGACCGTTGGTTCGAGAACTAGTTGGCATTCATACATCCGCGGCGGAACATACCCAGGTCCGCCCTCTATCAACAATCAAGCGATCACGACAGACCAGTGCCGTGCCGGCTTCCCCTCCACCCTGACATCTCCATCGCCATCGCCGAGCTTGAAACGAACATATGTTCGTAATATGCTGATGGCATGGCAGTCTGCCAGCGATCGTTGCTCGACCTGGAGGACGAGATCGCACCACGCTCCCTGGGGTCGGCAGTGGAGCGGACGGTCCTCTCCGGTGGCGCCTGGGTGGATCTGCGCCGTGACTGGATGGCCGGTTCCACCTCGCTCTTCGAACGACTGGTCGGGACCGTCCCCTGGCGATCCGAGCGACGACGGATGTACGACAGGACTGTCGACGTTCCCCGCCTGGTTTCCTTTTACGGTGCCGGCGAGCCACTGCCCGACCCCATCCTCGGATCGGCCATGGAGGTGCTCACCGCGGCCTACGGTCACGAGCCCGCTGCCCCCTTCTGCACCACGGGGATCTGCCTGTACCGCGACGGAAGGGACAGCGTCGCCTGGCACGGTGACACCATCGGGCGCCATGCCGCCGACGACACCCTGGTGGCCATCGTGTCGCTCGGCGAGGCCCGGCGATTCCTGCTGCGCCCGAAGAACGGGGGCGCGGCCCGAAAATTCGCTCTCGGGCATGGCGACCTTCTGGTCATGGGGGGCAGCTGTCAGCGAACCTGGGAACACTCGGTGCCGAAGACGACCCGGCCGGTGGGCCCCCGGATCAGCATCCAATTCCGTTCGGCGGGAGTGCGTTGATCCTCGTCCACTTCGGGTGACCGGGTCAGCGGGGGCGAGGTCCACGGCCGACGATCCAAATGGGCGTGGCCACGCTGGGTACGCTATGGGATCAATGCAGTGCCGTGCACGGCGACCAGCCGCTGGGAGAAGGAGGAGCTAACCGATGGCGCAGAGCGCAGGACTTCACGAGCCCGAGGAACGGCTGTCGGCGCAGGTGGTCGACCGACACCGCGCCATCGTCTCGATCCAGGAGGAATTGGAGGCGATCGACTGGTATGACCAGCGTGTTGAGGCGACAACCGATACCAGCCTGGCCGATGTCCTCGCGCACAACCGTGATGAGGAGAAAGAGCACGCCGCGATGACCTTGGAGTGGCTGCGTCGAAAGGACCCCGTGCTCGACCGCCACCTTCGAACCTATCTGTTCACCTCTGAGCCGATCATCGAGATCGAGGGAGCGGCGGAGCGTACGGGTGGAGACGGTCTACCGGGCGACTCCCTGGGTATCGGGAGCCTCAAATAGCTGGGGTAACCACCGTTCCGGTCGGCATTCACCGGACCGGCAGCCCATTCGTCGGGTGAATCGAAACGGTAGCCTTGGACGTGGCCAGCCGCACGCCGTGTCGTCGAGTTGGTGCCCGACCCGTCCGATGGCCTTAGAGAAACGAGCGCACATGGAAGATGCCTTTGCCATTGCCGAGAAGACGGCCGATGGCTGCACCATCGTGTCCGTGGTCGGAGAGTTGGATGTCGCCACCGCACCCGAGCTGCGTGAGCACCTCGAGCGGGCCATCGACCGGGATGGCCTGGTGGTCGCCGACCTACTCGGCGTCACCTTCATCGACTCGACTGCCCTCGGCGTCCTGATCGGTGCCCTCAAACGATCCGAGTCCGCCGGTGGAGGGCTCCGCATCGCGGCGGCCGAGCCCCGAATCCTCAAGATCTTCGAGATCACCGGCCTCACCGAGCTCTTCTCCATCTTCCCGACGCTCGGCGAGGCCTCGGCCCGATGACCCGTGATCAAACCGGTGTGACCGGGCGTGTAGAGGTACCCCATGGGTGACGTCGTGGAGCTGACCATTCCGGTCCGGGCGAATCTGGTGGTCCTGGCCAGATTGACGGCGGCCACGGTGGCCTCCAGGGCCGACTTCGATATTGAGGAGATCGAAGATCTCCGCTTGGCCGTGGACGAACTGTGCGTCTCGCTCGTTCAGGGCGACGGTGATGGCCGACTGGACCTTCGGTTCAGCCATGACGACGACCAGATCGAAGTCACCTGCAGCTTTCGTACTGCCTCCATCGAGTCCGGGAGATCGAGCGAGTCCGAGGGGGCGGGCGATGCCTCACTTGACGGACTCTCGGCGCGGATCCTCGACGCTCTGGTCGACGAACACGGGGAGGACGTGGAGGAAGGTCAACGTCGGGCATGGCTGCGCAAGCGACGGGCTCGTACGTCCGGCTGATGCCTGCACCGGTGGGCCGCTCCAGCGAGACACGAGAACAATTCGCAGCGTTCGCGACCACCCGCGACGAGCGGCTTCGCGCCGAGCTGGTCGAGGCCCACATCGGCCTGGCTCACCAGCTGGCCAGACGGTTCACCAATCGTGGTGAGAGCTATGACGATCTGGTGCAGGTGGCTTCACTCGCTCTCGTGAAGTCCGTCGACCGTTTCGATCCAGAGCGGGGCGTGGAGTTCTCGACGTTCGCCACTCGTACGGTGATCGGTGAGTTGAAACGCCACTTTCGCGACAGGGGCTGGGCGATCCGGGCACCGCGGAGGATCCAGGAGCTCTATCTCGAGTTGGGCCATATCATCGACTCGCTCTCCCAGGAGCTGGGAAGGCCCCCGACGGTGTCGGAGATGGCGGCGGCGACTGGTGCATCGGAGGAGGCGGTCCTGGAGGCTCTCGAGGCGGGGCAGAGCTACCGCACCACGTCGATCGACGCTCCCGACCGCTCGGACGGGACCATCGCCAACCGCCTGGGTGAGCTCGATGTCGGCTTTGACGGTGCCGAGGACCGCATGCTGTTGGTACGGGCATTGTCCCGCCTACCGGAACGCGAGCGGACCATCGTCAGCCTCCGGTTCGTCGAGGGCCTGACCCAGTCTGAGATCGCCGCCGAGATCGGCGTCAGCCAGATGC
Source organism: uncultured Acidimicrobiaceae bacterium (assembly GCA_963774885.1). Taxonomy (GTDB): domain Bacteria; phylum Actinomycetota; class Acidimicrobiia; order Acidimicrobiales; family RAAP-2; genus Bog-756. The sequence continues at coordinate 714,660 of CAVZGQ010000001.1, read as the reverse complement.
ACGTGTCGCGGCTCCTGTCGTCCAGTTTGGCCAAGCTCCGCGAGGCCTTCACCACAGAAGCGTGAGTGTGGACGACACCACCGCTGAACACTGCGTCCTACTCGCACCGCTCAACACGTGCATCCACTCGCGCTCTCGTGGCGTGGCGAAGTGACCACCGGCACGGGAGCTACCAGCGATAGAAACGGCGACTGCCGGCGCTCTCGCCTCGACCCACCGCGAAGCCCACGAGCCACAGCACGAGGAGCACAGCGGCAACTACCCACAACACGTGAAGGGCGAAGCCCAGTCCTGCGAACAGCAACACGATCAGTAATGCGAGCAGAATGACCATTGTGTGGTGGATCCTCCCTCTGGGGCCGACTCGGTATTTCCGATGACTGTTGACTACCCGCAGCGTCACCAATTCAAACTGCTGGGCATGCACGGAACGCGCGCCGTCGTTGCGTTATGCAGGGTGGCCGGGTCGAAACGTCGGAGCAGACTTCAGCGTGAGAAGGCCGGTGTGCGATCCTGAGCCGCCGGCCTGGGGCCGAATGAGCAGTGCGTGGTGGTCACCTACGCTCGAGCGGCTGATGATCAGGCCCTCCAACCATGCGGCGCAGTCGGTGAGTATGGGAGCACCCACCGCTCCCGGTCGCCACTGGCAATGCTCGAACTTGTCGACGGTATCGCCGGTCTGTTCGCCGAACAGCGATGCAAGATCGGCTTGGTCCCCTCCCAGAAGGTGGAGTGCGATCCCAGTCGCCCGCTCCGCCACGAAGTAGGTGTGGTTGACCTTGGAGACACAGACCAGGAATCGCGGGGGCTGGATACTGCACTGCGTCACGAAGCCGGCCAGGCACCCGCTGATCTCCCCGTCGGAGGATCCCACCGTGACCACCATCAGCGGGTAGTCGGCAGACCGGGTGAAGGCATCCATCGCCTCCGCGATCGACCGGTGCTCGCCGTCGGCCGAGTGGACCCGAGCCGTCATGGGATCATCGTCCTTGGTTCGCTCGCTGTTGATTCGGGGCCCACGGATTGATGCCCTCGTCTTACCCGGCAGCGGGCGACGAAAACAGGAACGTCGGTCGGCGCCATCACCGGAGCCGGTGAATGGGCCCGAACCAATGGTCGGCGCTGCTTGACCGGATGGCCGCGGCAGCCCACACTGATCGGGACACCAAGGAGCCGGCAAGGAGTGGACGACGTGGGAACCTGGAGCAGGACGGAGATCGAGGACGCCTTTGCCGAGTACCAGCGAAAGGCTGAAGACGCCGGGAAGACGGGCGATTGGAGGATCTGGGCCGACCAGTTCACCGACGATGCAACCTACATCGAGCACCATTTCGGTACCTTCGAAGGTCGGGAGGCCATCTTCGACTGGATCAGCTCGTGCATGGCCGACTACCCCGGACGCGACATGCCCGAGTTCCCCATCGAGTGGTACATCATCGATGACCAGCGCGGCTGGGTGGTCTGCCAGGTGTGGAACCGCATGAGGGACCCGGGTGACGGCAGCGTCCACCAGGAGTACAACTTCACCCTGCTCAAGTACGCGGGTGACAACACGTGGTCCTATGAGGAGGACATCTACAACCCGATGCGCTTCGGGGCCATGGTGGGGGAGTGGGAGGCTGCCCGCAAGGCTGCATCGGCGGACTGAGTTCGGTCCGGCCGGGCCTATCGCTCCCTCCGCGCCACGGCGCTACGGTGCAGGTGTGCAAACACGACGGCTGGGTAGGACCGGGCACCACTCGTCGGTGGCCGTGCTCGGCGGGGCGGCCTTTTGGGACGCTGACCCCGGCATCACCGAGGCCGTCTTTGCCGAGGCACTGGAGGCCGGTGTCAACCACCTCGACGTGGCCCCGCAGTACGGACGAGCCCAACAGCTGCTCGGGCCGCTGATCCCCGCGGCACGTGATCGGCTCTTCGTTGCCTGCAAGACCCTCCGGCACAGTGGCGACGGGGTTCGGGCCCAGCTCGAGGAGTCGCTGCAGTTGCTCGGCTGCGACCGGTTCGATCTCTACCAGCTGCATGCGGTCAATGACCGGGCGGAGCTCGACGCCAGGTCGCATGCGTTCGAGGCGATCATGCAGGCCCGGGACGAAGGACTCTGCCGTTGGGTGGGCATCACCGGGCACGAGCTGACCGCGCCCGACACCCATCTCGAAGCACTCGGCCGTTACGACCTGGACACGGTGATGTTCCCCCTCAACCCGCAGCTGTGGTCGGATGGCGCCTACCGGCGGGACGCAGAGGCGCTGCTGGCGCACACCGCCGACAATGATGTCGGCGTGATGGCGATCAAGTCGGCGGCGGCGCGGCCATGGGCCGGCCGACCGCGGAGCTCGGGAACCTGGTACGAGCCCTATACCACCCAGGCGGAGGTGTCCCGGGGGGTACGGTTCGCCCTCTCCACCCCCGGAGTCCACGCCGTGTGCACCCCCGGTGACACCGATGTCCTCCGTATCGCCATTGCCGCGGCCCAGAACTTCACCCCCATGGGTGACGACGAGCGCGACGATGCCGTGGCCTTGGCATCGCGTGAAGACAGCATCTTTCCGATGCCCACTGCCTGACCACGGTGAGTTCGCTGAGCGACGGATCGGACGAGGCGCCACCCGGGTCGCGGCTCGAGGTGGCGGCCCCGCTGCAGGGGACCGTGGTCTCCATACCGGCGGCCGCGGGCGCGGCGGTGGTCAGGGGCGCACCGGTCGTGGTCCTCGAGTCGATGAAGATGGAGCACGTCGTCCGTGCGCCGGTGACCGGGTCGGTTCTGTCGCTGGCCGTCGAGCCCGGATCGGTGGTGGCCACCGGCGACTCGCTGGCAGTGATCGAAGCGTCGGGGGCCGAGGATGCGACGACCGACCAGCCGGCCGCTGTCGACCTCGACGCCATCAGGCCCGACCTCGACGCCGTGCTCCGTCGCCAGGCCCAGGCTCTCGATGCCGGTCGGCCCGAGGTGGTGGAGCGCCGCCACCAGCAGGGCCGGCGTACAGCCCGGGAGAACATCGACGATCTCTGCGACCCCGGCAGCTTCACCGAGTACGGATCACTGGCCATCGCCGCTCAGCGAGGTCGGCGATCGGTCGACGAGCTGATCGAGCGGACGCCGGCCGACGGCCTGGTGGCCGGGATCGGACGGGTCAACGGGAGCCGATTTGTCGACCGACGCTCGTCCTGCGCCGTCCTGTCCTACGACTACACCGTGCTCGCCGGGACCCAGGGACAGCAGAACCATCGCAAGAAGGACCGGGTCTTCGAACTCATCGAGCGCCAGCGGCTGCCGGTGGTGCTGTTCGCTGAAGGCGGCGGGGGTAGGCCCGGGGACACCGACTACGCGGTGATCACCGGCCTCGACACCACCGCGTTCGCCATGTTCGGAGCCCTCAGCGGCCTGGTCCCCATGGTGGGCATCGCCTCGGGGTGGTGCTTTGCCGGAAACGCCGCCTTGCTCGGGTGTTGCGATGCGATCATCGCCACCAGGGATGCCTCCATCGGCATGGGCGGGCCGGCCATGATCGAAGGGGGCGGTCTGGGCACCTACCGGCCCGAGGAGGTGGGCCCGCTCGCCGTCCAGGTGGCCAACGGGGTAGTCGATGTGGTGGCCGAGGACGATGCCGAAGCGGTCCTGCTGGCCAAGCGGTACCTCTCCTACTTCCAAGGGAGCACCGAACCCTGGGCCTGTGCCGACCAGCGGCTTCTGCGCTCGAGCGTCCCCGAGGAGCGCCTTCGGGTCTACGACATCCGCACGCTGATCACCACCCTCGCCGACACCGACTCGGTATTGGAGCTCCGGACGGGATTCGCCCCCGGCATGGTGACCACGCTGGCCAGGGTGGAGGGTCGTCCCATCGGGGTGGTGGCCAACGATCCGTCCCACCTCGGCGGCGCCATCGACAGCGACGGTGCGGACAAGGCCGCCCGATTCCTGCAACTCTGCGATGCCCACGATGTTCCCATCCTGTTCCTATGCGATACCCCCGGGTTCATGGTCGGCCCCGAGGCCGAGCGCACCGCCCAAGTCCGCCACTTCGGACGGCTGTTCGTGATCGGCGCCAGCCTCACCGTCCCCTACTTCACCATCGTCGTCCGCAAGGGGTACGGGCTGGGGTCCCAGGCCATGGCCGGTGGGAGCTTCCGGTCCCCGATCTTCGTCGTCGCCTGGCCGACCGGGGAGCTGGGGGGCATGGGACTCGAGGGCGCGGTGAGGCTCGGATTCCGCCGTGAGCTCGACGCAGTGGAGGATCCGGAAGCACGCGACTCACTGTTCCAGAGCATGGTCGAGCGGGCGTACCAGCATGGCAAGGCCCTCAATGTGGCCACTGCGTTCGAGATCGACGACGTGATCGACCCGGCCGACTCCAGGCGGAGGATCGTCGAGGCCTTGCGATCGGCACCGTCCCCACCCCTGCGAACGGGGAAGAAGCGCAGTTGCGTCGACACCTGGTGAGCACGTCCACCGGGTCCAGGCCGGCTCAGGAGTTGGTCTCCTTGGCCCGGTAGATCAACACCGGCGAGTGGGCATACGACGCGCAGTGGTGGCTCACCGATCCGATGAACAATCCCGAGAACTCGCCGTGGCCGCGGTTGCCGACCACCAGGAGGTCGGCATGGTGGGAGGCCTCGACCAGCACCTCGGCGGCGTGCCCCTCGAGCACCACCGGGCGGATGGTCACGGAAGGGAACTCGCCGGCCAGCGGTTCGACGATGGTCGACAGCACGGTCTGGGCGTCCGCCGCGGGGTCGTAGCCGGTGGGGATGGGGATCGCCGTGCCAAAGCTCATCGGCCATCCCCAGGCAACGATGGCGTCGATGGTCGAATCGGTGAGGCGGGCCTGCTCGCACGCCCATCGCAGGGCCGCCGTCGAGGAATCCGAACCGTCGACCCCGACGATGATGGTGTGGGTCTGTTGCGTTTCGATGCCAGGCATCCCTTGGCTCCTCTCATGCCGGCGTTCACCGGCCTCGGCGGTCCCGATGAGGCTAGGTGGTTCTCACCCAGAGGTGCGCAGGGTGGCGGTCACGCCAGTTGCTCCCGGTGCTGGACAGCCGCACGACGCACGTGATCCGATCCCGGGCCACCCGAGGTTGGCGGCTCGGAGGGAAGAGCGGCACCGACCAACGAGCCGAGAGTGGCCGTCACCGACGACCGCAGCGCGGCGAGATCGTATCCGCCCTCGAGGAAGAGCACCGTCCGACCCGGCGCCGGCGCATACTCGCCCACCATGCGGGCCAACTGGGCGAAGTCGCCGGAGGAGAGGGCGAGGTCGGCGAGCGGATCGGCCCGATGGGCGTCGAAGCCGGCAGAGACCAGGACCCACGACGGGTGGAACTGCTGAACCGCCGGGGTGACCAACTGATCGAAGGCCTGGACCATGACGTCGCCGGTGGCGCCCGGCGGCAGGGGCACGTTGAGCACCGAGCCCCTGGCCGCCGGTCCCCCCACCTCGTCAGCCCGACCGGTACCGGGGTAGCAGGGCCACTGATGAGTGGACACGTACAGGACAGCAGGCTCGTCCCAGAACAGTGCCTGGGTGCCGTTCCCATGGTGGACGTCCCAGTCCACGATCAGTACCCGTTCGCCGGCGGCCACCAACGAAGCGGCGGTGACGGCGACGTTGTTGATCAGGCAGAAGCCCATGGCGCGGTCGGCGAGCGCGTGATGCCCGGGGGGTCGGGCCACCACGAAGGCCACCCCCGTGCCGCGATCCTGCAGCGCCGCCACGGCCGACAGCCCTGCGCCCGCAGCCAGGCGGGCCGCCTCCCACGATTCAGCAGTGGCGTAGGTGTCCGGGTCGAGGGCACCGCCACCTTGAACACAGAACCGACCAAGCTCATCGAGGTAGCCGGGCGAGTGCACCCGCTCCAGTGCAGCGGTCTCCGCCGGCAGGCTCGGCATCACCGTGAGATCGCTGTCCAGATGCAGATCCGCGACCCCCTCCATCACCGCCCCGACCCGGCCGGGCCTCTCCGGATGGCGGGGCCGTTGATGCGCCTCCGACTCGACCGGTCCGATCACGATGAGCATCGCTGCACAGTCTGGCGCAGTGACCGCCATCGTGCTTCTTGCATTCCGGCCGGGGTGGGGTCCGACGCCTAATGTAAGGCGATGTTCAGTCAGGCCTCGGACCTGCGCGTATGACCACCGCTTCTGTCGCCACCCTGGTACTGATCGCCATCGCGGCAGTGCTGGCGCCGATCCTCTCCGAACTGACCGGTCGGCTGGCCATCCCCGAGATCGTCATCCAGATCGGGTTGGGCATCCTCATCGGCCCGTACGTCTTCAACCTGGCCCACGTCGGCAGTGTGGTCACCGGTCTCTCCGATCTCGGCTTGACCTATCTGATCTTCCTGGCCGGCTACGAGCTGGACCTGCAGAAGATCCGGGGCACGCCCCTCCGGCGGGCCACCGGCGGGTGGGCGATCTCACTGGCCATCGGGCTGGCTGCCGCGTTCGCCCTGGTGTCTGCAGGCCTGGCCCGGGACACGGTGGTGGTCGGTCTGGCCCTGACCACCACCGCCATGGGGACCCTGGCACCCATCCTGCGGGACGCGGGGGTCAACGACACCAGGTTCGGCGCCCACATCTCAGCCATCGGCACCGTGGGCGAATTCGGCCCCGTCGTGGCCGTGGCGCTGCTCCTCACCAACAAGGAGCCCGTGCTCACGTCGCTGCTGCTGGTGGCGTTCATCGCTGTGTCGGTCGTCACCGTCCTGTTTGCCGCCCGGGCCCAACCACCGCGTCTGGTCTCCCTGCTCAATCGGCATCTCGAGTCGAGTGCCCAGCTCCCGGTCCGGGTATCGCTGCTGTTCATCGTGCTGCTGGTGCTGCTGGCTGAGACGCTCGGCCTCGACGTGCTTCTGGGCGCGTTCGCGGCCGGGATCGTCGTCCGCCTCTTCTCCGCCAGTTCGGAGAGCGAGGCGATAAAGGCGAAACTGGAAGCAATCGGGTTCGGTTTCCTCATCCCGATCTTCTTTGTGGTCAGCGGGATCCAGTTCGACCTGCACGTGTTCATCCAGCATCCGAGCTCCCTGTGGCGGGTACCGGTGTTTCTGGTGCTGATGCTGGTGGCGAGAGGGACACCGGCCTATCTGCTCTACCGCAATGAGATCACTCGATCCGAGCGGATGCCGTTGGCAGTGCTGTCGGCCACCGGCCTGCCCCTCATCGTGGTGATCACCAGCATCGCGGTAGAGGAAGGACGGATGCTGGAGGTCAACGCGGCATCGCTGGTGGCGGCGGGCATGTTGTCGGTGATGGTGTTCCCCGCCCTGGGGCTGTCCCGGCTGCGGAACTCGGGCGAGGTCGGCGAGCCCGAGGGCGAGCCGGCCTGACCGTCGTCGGCCCTTCAGGGTGTGTCGCGCTGCGACGGTGAACCAGTCCCGGGCGTCGAGGTACGGGGTGAACGCAGTGGCGATGGTGTCGATATCCGCCGCGCTCTTGGGCCGCTGAAGCTCATAGACATTGGGGAACTCGAGCCATCCGGTCACGTGCTCCCACAGGCGCAACGCCTGGTCGCCGGTGGGAGGATTGACCAGCACCGGGCCGAACAAGGCCTGCCCGTCGTCGAAGATCAGGGTGGGCACGCCGAAGCCGCCCTTGGACACCACCGTCTCGTGCTCGGAACGGACCTCGTCGGCGGTGGTCGGATCATCGATGGCGGCACGGACGGTCCCCGGATCGAGACCCATCTCACCGATGATCTCCTCGGCCACCTCGGGGCGGTGGGGCTTTCGTCCCTCGACATGGAGGGCCCGGCCCGCCGACTCGTACCAGCGGTCGCCCAGGTCCGGGTCCTGGCGGCGGAGGTAGGCCCCGATCCGCATCATCGACCAGCCGTAGGACCACGCACGCTCCCAGGGGTGCTTCTTCCCCTCGGCCCGATTGATCTCCTCGAGGCTGAAGAATCGCCAGCGCACGTCCACGCCGGCCAGGTCGCGTACCTCTCGCATCCACAGCGACGTCTGGTAGGCGTAGGGACACATGATGTCGAAGTGAAAGTCGACGCTGCGGGGCTGCTCCATGGTCACCCAGTCTCTCAGAAGTGACCCAGCACCGGGTGGGGCACATAGGGTTCCTCCAGCCGGGCGACCTCGTCGTCGGAGAGTTGGAGCGTCTCGGCGGCCAGGGCGTCCTCGAGGTGTTCCGGCTTGGTGGCACCGACGATCGGGGCGGTCACCCCGGGCCGTTGGAGCAGCCAGGCCAGTGCCACCTGGGCCGCGGGAACGTTCCGCTCGCCGGCCACCTCGGCAACCCGCTCGACGACGTCGAAGTCGGTGGGCTGGCTGTAGAGGTAGTCGGTGAAATCGTCGGTTCCCGAGCGGGTGGTCTTCCGCTCGCCGGACCGGCTGCGGTTTCCGGCCAGCACGCCACGGGCCAAGGGGCTCCAGGGGATGACGCCCACGCCCTGGTCGATGCACAGGGGGATCATCTCCCGCTCCTCCTCCCGATAGATGAGGTTGTAGTGAGGCTGCATCGAGACGAACCTGGTCCAGTGGTGGAGGTCCGCCACGTGCTGCGCCTTGGCGAACTGCCACGAGAACATGCTGCTGGCGCCGATGTAGCGGGCCTTGCCCGAGCGCACCACGTCGTGGAGCGCCTCCATGGTCTCCTCGATCGGTGTCCGTGGGTCCCATCGGTGGATCTGGTAGAGGTCGACGTACTCCATGTCCAGCCGGGCCAGGGAGGCATCGATGGCCGAGAGGATGTGCTTGCGCGACAGGCCGCCCCCGTTCTCCCCCGGGGTCATGGGCATGAACACCTTTGTGGCCACCACCACCTCGTCCCGACCGAAGAACTTGGGAAGCAGCCGTCCGGTCGCCACCTCGCTCGCCCCCTTGGAGTAGGTGTCGGCGGTGTCGAAGAAGGTGATCCCACCGTCGACCGCCTTCCGCACGATGGGCGCGGCCAGCTCCTCGTTCAATGCCCACGGGCGCTCGCTGTCGTTGCCGTAGCTCATCATCCCGAGGCACACCCGAGAGACCCGCAGGCCGGTCGAACCGAGATTCACGTACTTCATGGGCACCTCCAGCGGTCAGCGGCCCCACCGATCGGATGGAGCGGCGGTCGCTCGTCGACCTTATGCGGGTTGACCGGGCAAAGAGTCGCCCCACACCAAGCCGCTGGGCCGCCGGCCGGGACCCGCTGAGGTCAGCCCACCCATGACCAGCGTGATCCGGTTGACGGCGGCACACGACTCGACGGGGCCGTCGCCCGGCCGGCGATCGCTGTCGACAGCGCTGCTGAGCTGGGTGTTTTGGCGGGATCGCATTCTCAGGAAACTCACAGGTGGTTGTTTCCTGGCGTATATGTTGGGCCGATTGGATGGTTGCGCCACCTCGGGGCTGCCGTCGACGCATGTCGTCTCGGAACGGCACCCGGTGGACCGGCGAGCGAGGACAAGCGAGGCGTACGTGGCAGCGGAACGAAGGAAATGGTTCAAGCGCAAGGGGACGATCGTCGGCGCCGTGGTGATCGTGGTCGCGGCCGCCGGGGTGGGGACCTGGCTGGCCACCAGCAGCTCGAGTGCCGCCCCGCTGATCACCACCACCACCACCGTCCAAACCGTGTCGACCGGGACCATCACCAAGACGGTGTCGTCGACGGGCACCATCGAACCGGCCAGCCAGGCCAACCTCAACTTCGGCGTCTCCGGGCGGGTCTACGCGGTCGAGGTGAGCGCCGGTCAGACGGTCACTGCCGGCCAGGCCCTGGCCACCATCGACGACACGTCGCTTGCCGCCTCGCTGGCCCAGGCCCAGGCCGAGCTGGCCAACGATCAGGCGCAGCTCGCCACCGATCAGGCCGCTGGCGCCTCATCCGCGCAGATCGCCTCCGACCAGGCGCAGATCGACTCGGCGGAGACCCAGGTGACCAGTGCCCAGACCTCACTCTCCGACGCCACCCTGGTGTCGACCATCGCCGGGACGGTGGCCTCGGTCAACCTGACCGTCGGCCAACAGGTGACCTCGTCGGGCTCGTCGGGCTCGTCGTCGACATCGACCTCGGCGTCGACCAACGGCTCGGGTTCCTCCACCGGCGGCAGTGGCTTGTCGGGCTTGTCGGGGGACTCGGGGGCCTCGTCGACCTCGGCTGCGTCCTCCTCGGCGTCGACCTCGTCGGCACAGGTCGTGGTGATCTCGACCGGCTCCTACATCGTGAACTCGACCGTCGACAGCAGCCAGGTCAGCCAGGTGGCGGTGGGTGACCAGGCCACCATCACCGTCTCCGGTTCGACCACCCCGGTGTACGGGACGGTCGGCTCGGTCGGACTGCTGGCCACCACCACGTCGGGCGTGTCGACGTTCCCGGTGGTCATCGATGTCACCGGCAGCCCCGCCGGGTTGTACGGGGGCTCGAGCGCCACGGTGTCGATCATCACCGAGGAGCTCCAGAACGTGGTCGTGGTGCCGACCGGTGCCATCCAGTTCAGCGGTGACAACACCACGGTCGATCTCGACTCCGGCGGGAAGAAGGTGGCCACCGTGGTCACCATCGGCGCCGCATCCGGAGGCAACACCCAGGTGACCAAGGGACTCTCGGTCGGGGACAGGGTCTACGTCACCGAGGTCTCCTTCCGCGGCGCCACCGGCACCGGCGCCGGGGCCGGTCTCTTCGGCCGGACCGGTGGCGGCGGGTTCGGTGGCGGCGGTAGCGGTGGGTTCGGCGGCGGCGGCGCGGCGGCGGGGCGGCGGGTTCGGAGGATGACCGTCCCGGGGTCTGACGGTCGGTACGGCAGCCGCGACGAGGACACCGCCCAAGTCCGGTTGGAGACGACGCGGGAACACCCGGTGGTGGGCGCCGCGGTGATCGAGTGCGCAGAGGTGGGGAAGACCTATCGCAACGGAACGCTGGAGGTCGAGGCGCTGCGGGGGGTGTCCTTCACCATCGGCACCGGCGAGTACGTCGCCATCATGGGTCCCTCCGGATCGGGAAAGTCGACCCTCATGCACATCCTCGGTTGCCTCGATGTGCCGACCTCGGGGACCTACCGGCTGGCCGGCGAGGACGTGAGCGCCATGTCCGAGGAGGAGCTGGCCCACGTCCGGAACCGGCGGATCGGATTCGTCTTCCAGCAGTTCAATCTGCTGGCCACCCTGTCGGCATGGCGAAACGTCGAGCTTCCTCTGGTCTATGCGGGCGTGGACCGGGCGACCCGCAGGGAACGTGCCCTGGCCGCACTGGACCGGGTCGGTCTGGCCGACCGGGTCGAGCATCGCCCCGGGGAGCTCTCCGGGGGGCAGCAGCAGCGGGTGGCCGTGGCCCGAGCGCTGGTCACCGACCCGGCCCTCATCCTGGCCGACGAACCGACCGGCAACCTCGACTCGGTGTCGGCCAGCGACGTCCTCGGCCTCATGGACGAGCTCCACCGGAGTGGTCGCACCATCGTGCTCATCACCCACGAGCCGGATGTGGCCGCGGTCGCCGAACGGACCATCCGGATCCGGGACGGCCAGATCTCTCGACGCCGAGCCACGGCCGGCTCCGAGCGGGGCCGGCCATGAACATCCTCGAGACCTTCCGCACCGGACTCGAAGCGGTGGTCACCCACCGGCTTCGGTCCAGCCTCACCGTGCTCGGCATCATGATCGGGATCACCGCGGTGATCCTGACCGTCGGGCTCGGCGAGGGGGCGCAGCAACAGGTCAGCTCCGAGATCTCCGCCCTCGGCTCCAACCTCCTGACCATCTCGCCGGGGAGCACGACCTCGAGCTCGGGCATCCGGGGCGGATTCGGCTCGGCGTCCACCCTGACGGTAGGTGACGCCACCGCACTGGCGTCGAAGACGGTCGCCCCCGACATCGGCGCGGTGGCACCGACCACGTCGGAGTCGGAGACCCTGGTGGCCGGCACCACCAACTGGACCACCACCGTGGTCGGGACCAACCCGTCGTGGCTGACCGTCCGTGGACGCTCGATGACCGAGGGCCGCTTCATCGCCGGCCACGACCTGACCACCCGGGCCGATGTGGTGGTGCTCGGATCGACCACCGCCGAGGAGCTGTTCGGTGTCCGCGACTCGATCGGCCAGCCGGTCACCATCAACGGCGTCCCGATGACGGTGATCGGCGTGCTCAACACGGTGGGCTCGTCGGGCTCGTCCGGGTCGTCGACCACGGCCGACCAGGACGACCAGGCCATCGTGCCGATCACCACCGCCTCGACCCAGCTGTTCGGCGGGACCAGCCGCAACACGGTCGGGGACATCCTGGTCCAGGCCACCTCGTCGTCGACCCTCTCGGCCGCCTACCAGGAGGCCACCGCCGAACTCGACAGCCTGCACCAGATCACCACTCCCACCGATGCCGACTTCACCATCACGCCGGAGACGTCGCTCCTGTCCACGGCCACCTCGGTGGACAAGACGCTCACCGTCCTGCTCGGGGGCATCGCCGGCATCTCACTGCTGGTCGGCGGCATCGGCGTCATGAACATCATGCTGGTCTCGGTGACCGAGCGCATCCGCGAGATCGGATTGCGCAAGGCACTGGGTGCCACGCCACGGGTCATCCGCCGCCAGTTCCTGGTCGAGGCCTCGGTCCTCGGTCTGGTCGGGGGAGTCCTCGGTGCCGGCCTCGGGCTGCTCGGGGCGCGCATCCTTCCTCATTTCATCTCCGACCCGATCACCATCTCGCTGGTGGCCACCGTCGGGGCCATCGTCGTCGCCATCGGCATCGGCGTCGTCTTCGGCGTCTACCCGGCCGGTCGGGCCGCCCGGCTGGCCCCCATCGATGCCCTGCGCAGCGAGTGAATCTCGACATGTCTGTACACCATCAACGAGCAATGTAAGGAACCGAAATGAACAGCTCAGCGAACTCATCAGCGCACCGGGGCCACACCCCTGAGCGCAGCTCGCTCCGTGGGCTCGGCCCGCATGCGGCGGATCATCGCCCTGTCGGTGGTCGGTGCCGCCGCCGCCGCCCTGGCCGCCTGCGGGTCCTCCTCGGCGGCCTCCTCGACATCCTCCACCGCTGCTCCCTCGTCCACCGCCGGGCGGGGTGGGCCAGGCGGGGGCTGCCGGCAGATACCGGGTGCCTCGGGAACCATCGCCGCCATCAATGGAGCCTCGATGGAGGTGCAGAACCCGACGACGGGTCAGACCACGGTCACCTACACCTCGGCCACCACCTTCGAGCAGACGGTCTCGGCGTCCGCCTCAGCCGTGACCGTCGGCTCGTGCGTCTCGGCGTTCGGCAAACCGACCTCGGCCTCGTCGTCGACCACGCCCGCGTTCGGAGAGCCGGTGACGGCTACGACCGTCTCCATCACCCAGCCGACCTCGGGCACCTGCACGGCTGGTTTCGGAGGTGGTGGCGGCGGGGCCGGAGGCGGGTTCGCTGGACGTACCGGCGGTAGGCCTCCCGGTGAAGGATCCGGGACGCGCCCGGGTGGCGGATCCTTTCGTGGGGGCTCCGGAGGATTCGGGGGGGCAAGCGGCTCGGTTACCGCTGTCAACGGGTCGACGGTGACCCTCAACGAGACCAACCCCCGGACCAAGGCGACATCCAGCGTGGTGGTGACCCTCACCTCCTCGACGACGTTCACCCAGCGGACGACGGCGTCGTCCACCGACCTGGCCGTGGGCAAGTGCGCCAACGCCATCGGCACGGCCGGCACCACCGGCGCGGTCACCGCCAAGTCGATCGTCATCTCCACGCCCGGAGCCAACGGGTGCACCACCGGGTTCGCCAGATTCGGAGGTGGGGGTGCGGGCGCCGCCGGATCGGGTGGTGCCGGCGGTGCCTGAGGAGGCCTCCCGCGTCGTTGGCGACCGCTCCCCGCCGACCGGGGGTGCGGTGACCGACGTCACCGAGGGTCCGCCCGATGACGGCGGTCCCGCAGCTCCGACCGGGAGCGGATGGTTCTCACTGTTGCGGATCGGCATCGCCCTGGTGTTGGTGGCGGCAGCGCTGATCGCATGGCAGTCGACCCGTGGCTCCTCGCCGGTGTATCGGGCGGCCACGGTCGGGACCGGCACGGTGGAGGCGACGCTCGATGCGGTCGGAACCATCACGCCGGCGAATCAGGCGAGCCTCAATTTCAATGTCTCCGGGACAGTGAGCGCCGTCGACGTCTCGGTGGGGCAGACCGTCACCGCCGGCCAGACACTGGCCTCGCTCAACATCGCCGATCTCAACGCCACCGTTGTCTCCGCCCAAGCCACCCTGGCCGCGGCCCAGGCGACGCTGGCCAGTTCCGAGGCGAGTCAGACCGATACAGAGGTGGTCTCGTCCACCTCTTCGGACACCCCGACGTCCCCGTCGAGCGCTCCCACCACGTCGACCACCACCACGGTGCCGTCATCGGGTTCGGGCCCGTCCGCATCGGGGAGGATCACCCAGCTCCAGGCCACGCTGGTTGCCGATCAGACGCAACTGGATGCCGATTCGTCCCAAGCCGGCTCGACGCTGGCCCAGGCGACCACCGTGTGCGCCGCCCCGGCATCACCCGCCACCCCCGGCGCTCCGACGACGACATCGACGACCACCACCACCGGTCCGAGCCCTGCTGGCGGCGGAGCCCCACCCACCTGTGCCCAGGCCTTGAGCCAGGCGTCCGCGGCCCAGGCCAGGGTCGCCGCCGACATCAAGACGGTCAGTCAGGACGAGAGTGCGCTGACCTCGGCGCTCGAGGCGTCCTCAGGATCGGGGTCCGGATCGTCCTCGGCGGGGTCACCATCGAGCACCGGCAAGACGGGAGCGAGCTCGGACAGTACCGCGTCCACAACGTCGGGCGGATCGGCGTCCACTGCCTCCAGCCCCGCTGAGAGCGGCGCCGGGGCATCGACTACCGGACCGGCCACCAAGGCCTCCAAAGTGGCGACGCCACAGCAACTGGCGGTCGACCAGGCCTCGATCGACACGGCAGCGGCCCATCTGGCCGACGCGCAGCAGGCTCTCAGCGGGGTCAATCTGGTCAGCACCATCTCGGGCACGGTGGCCTTGGTCTCGCTCGGGGTGGGGGATTCGGTGACTGCGGGATCGAGCTCGGACCCGACGCAGATCGTGGTGATCGGGACCGGCACCTCCTATGACGTCTCCACCGACGTGAGTGTGGCCGACATCGGCGACGTCGCCGTGGGCCAGCAGGTCCAGGTGACCCCGGATGCCACCAACACGGTGGTCAACGGCCAGGTGTCGTCGATCGGTGTGCTCGCCACCAGCGGGTCGACCACCACCACCTACCCGGTGACCATCTCGCTCGAATCACCCGGTCTGGGCCAGCTGTCGGGTGCCGACGCCAACCTGTCGATCATCGTCAAGAGGTCGGTGGACGTGACCACGGTGCCCTCGTCTGCGGTCCGCACCGTCGGTTCGACCCACCTGGTCACCGTGGTGGACGGCAACACGGCGAAGTCGGTGCGGGTGACCCTCGGCACGGTTGGTGATGTGCTCACCCAGGTGACCTCGGGCGTGAGCTCGGGCCAGAGCGTTGCCCTCGCCGATCTGAACGAGCCGCTCCCCTCGACCTCGACGGCAACCACTCGTACCGGGTTCGGCGCCGGTGGGCTCGGCGCCGGTGGATTCGGCGGCGGTGGATTCGGCGGCGGGGGATTCGGTGGCGGTGGGGGTGGTTCGGGAACGGCCAGATTCGCCGGGTGAGGCCGGGGCGCTCGCGGCCCGGTCCGTGCCGGTCGCGTTGATGGCTCCCAAGAAGAGCGGGTTCCCCGATTCCCAGCGGAGCGAGGATCCCATCCGGACCAGCCCCTCGGGCCGGGCGGTAGCGTTCGCCTGATGATCGACGAGGCGCTGGTGGCCGAAGCCGTCCACGACACCGGGGTGCGGAGGCTCCAGCATGCCTATGCCGATGTCGTCAACCGCAGGGCATGGCCGGAACTGGTTCAGCTCTTCGTTCCTGACGCCCCTGTGGTGGTCGACCGGCGAGTAGGGGACCCGGTCCACCTGGTCGGTGGTGAGCAATTGGGCGCCTTCATCGGCGCCGCCGTGGAGCGCTTCGAGTTCTTCGAGTTCGTCATCCTCAATGCGCACATCGTGTTCCCCGACGGGGCCGACGCCGGCACCGCAGTGAGCCGCTTGTTCATGTGCGAGCTGCGCCAAGAGTCGGATGGCGGCCGGTGGACCCATGCCTACGGGCTCTACCACGATCGCTATCGCTTCGAATCCGGTCGGTGGTGGTTTTCCGAACGGCGGTACCACTCCTTGGCGCGCCACGGCCGCGATCTCGATGCCTTCCCGCTCCCCGTGCAGCCCGGTATCGAGGTACCTGGGATCGGGGTGTAGGACTGGCTCCCGACAGCCGCGGGCGCTTCGGTGGGGCCAACCGGTCGGCCATCATCGACGACGGGTGAGCGGCATGGGAGCATCATGGACATGCCGCTCATGGTGGTGCGCCACGCCAACGCCGGAAGACGGAGCGCCTACCAGGGGGACGACCGCCTTCGCCCGCTGTCCTCGAGGGGACGGGACCGGGCCGTGGCGCTGGTCTCGCTGTTGAGCCCCTACCGCCCCGACACCATTCTGAGTAGCCCCTATGTGCGGTGCCGCCAGACGGTGGAACCGCTCGCCGAGTCCCTGGCACTTCCGGTCAAGGTCGTCGACGACCTCGCCGAGGGACATGGGGCCGAGGCGGTCCGGTTGCTGGAGGGCATGGCCGGCGAGTCCGCCGTCCTCTGCACCCACGGGGATGTGGCCCTCGAGATGCTCGAGCATCTGGCGGCCGGGTCAGACGGAGCCGGCCGGGCCTCCCTTCGCCTGCAGAAGGGTGACGTGTGGGTGATCGAGTCGATCGGCAACACCCTGACCGTCGTCGAACACCTCCGACGGGCCAGCGTAAAGGGCGGTTCGACATAGTCCGTGCCGGGTGGCGCGCCACTACGCTGGTAGCGAAATGAACGTCCCGAACCGGTTCGATCCGGCTTCGGTCGGCACCTTCCGGGTGATCGATCGAGCATTCGACAGCGAATCCCGGACCGTCTCCCTCGGCTATGGCTTCGATGACGGGCCCACCTTCGTCGAGACCCTCACGTTCGAGACCAAGCCGGGCCACGACGGAACCGTTGATGCCCCTGGTCTCGAGCGGGCCCTCCTGCACCTGCACATCGCTGCCGGGACCAGCTACTACAAGACCGCAGCTCCGTCGCAGGTAGTGGTCGAAGGAGTCGGCCTCGCCCCGGCCGAGATCGAGTTCCACCGCCATCTCTACGACGAGGGCCTCCGCGAGTTCGCGGTGGCCAACCACCTTCCGGTGCCCCACCGCCTCTCGATCCGGGCCGCTCACGCCTCCGACCGTCCCGCGGCGCCGGATTCCTTCGAGCGGGAGGGAGGGCTGCTGGTGCCCATCGGCGGTGGCAAGGACTCGATGGTTCTCATCGAAGCGGTGAAACACCTGCACCCCCGCCTGTTCGCCGTCAATCCACATCCCCTGGTGATCGAGCTGGCCAACCAGACCGGACTCGAGCTGTTGGTGGTGCGCCGCCGCCTCTCTCCCCAGTTGGGCGTCCTCAATCGCTCCGGGGCACTCAACGGCCATGTGCCGATCACCGCCCTCATCTCCCTGATCGCCGTAGTCGGGAGCTTCCTGTACGGGTACGACACCATCGCCATGGCCATCGAGCGCTCGGCCAGTGAGGAGACGGTGGTGGTGGACGGAGTGCCGGTCAACCACCAGTATTCGAAGAGCCTCGACTTCGAGGTCCTGGTGCAGGAGTTGATCTCTGGGTTCATCGACCCGGACCTGGGTTACGGGTCGGCGCTCCGGCCCTACTCGGAGCTGGCCATCGCACGCGCCTTTGCCCGGCTCACCGGCTACCACGCCACGTTCTGCAGCTGCAACACGGCATTCCGTCAGACCGCCGGGGCCGACGACCGGTTGGTGCGGCGACTGCCCGAAGTGTCGATTCGTCGGGCTCATGCTGGCCCCGTTCCTCACACCCGCATGCAGTGCGCTCGATCATCGGACGCGACATGTTCGAGGATCCGGATCAGATCCCAGGGTTCGCAGCCCTCGATGAGCGACGACGACAAGCCGTTCGAGTGCGTGGGGGAGCGGCGTGAGTCGGCTGCCGCCATGCGGATCCTGTCCGACCGCCCCGACTGGAAGGACACCGTGGTGGTGGCGTCCCTGGCCGATCGCGCCCGGGCCATGGTGTCGGACGAGCGACGTTCGAGCCTTGCTGACCGCCCAGCCGGGTCTCGGATTTGCTCGCCCCGAGGTGGCCGATGCGGTGGGCCGACTGCTGACGGAGGGGGCATGAACCTGGCCGACCTCTGTGCCCGGCGGGTGGCGGTATGGGGCATCGGTCGGGAGGGATCGGCCATGGTCGAACTGCTCACCGGTCAGGGTGTCCAGCCGGTTCTCATCGACGACCACCCGGACGCGGCCCGGGACCGCCTCGAGGCGAGCGGGCCCGGGAGCCAGGTGGTGCTCGCCCCCCACCAGGTGGAGTGGGGGACGGTCGAGGTGGTGGTGCGGGCCCCGGGGGTCAGCCGGTACCGACCCGAGCTGCTGGCCGCCATCGCTGCCGGGGTGTCGGTGACCACGGCCATGGCCGTCTGGCTGGAGGACTTCGCCGATGCCCGGGTGGTGGCCATCACCGGCACCAAGGGGAAGAGCACCACCGCCGCGCTCACCCACTCGCTACTCCGCGCGCCGCCGGCCTCGACGCCGTCCTCATCGGCAACATCGGCGTACCGGTCACCGAGACCTACGGACAGCCGCTGGTCGACGCCTACGTGGTCGAGGTCTCCTCGTACCAGGCGGCCGAGGTGACGGTCACCCCGCGGGTGTGCGTGCTCACCAGCCTGGCCCCCGACCATCTCGACTGGCACGGGGGTGAGGAGGCCTACTACCGGGACAAGCTTCAGCTCATCGATGCCGGGCCCCCCGGGTCACTGGCCGTCAACGCCGGGAGCGACGAAGCGGAACGACGGACCCGCGTCCATCCCTCCCGGACCCTGTTCGGCCCTTCGGGGCGGGTCCGGGTGACGGCGGGCGGTGCCATCGTGGTCGACGAGGAGTCGCTGGGCGACGCCCGAGCCCTGCGTGCGCCGGGCCGGCACAACGCGTGGAACCTGTGCGGGGCGATCGCCGGCGCCATGCTGCTCGACGGGAGGCCACCCTCGGCCGAGTCGGTCGGCGCGGTGATCGAGGCCTTCGAGGGGCTACCGTCCCGGTGCCGCACGGTCG
Source organism: uncultured Acidimicrobiaceae bacterium (assembly GCA_963774885.1). GTDB lineage: Bacteria > Actinomycetota > Acidimicrobiia > Acidimicrobiales > RAAP-2 > Bog-756. The sequence continues at coordinate 695,525 of CAVZGQ010000001.1, read as the reverse complement.
GGGAGCGGGATGGGGTGACCTTCGTGGACGACGCCTTGGCCTCCAACCCGTTCGCCACCGTGGCCTCGATCGACGCCTTCGCCGATCGCCACCTCACCCTGATCCTCGGTGGTGCCGACCGGGGGGTGGACCCGGGCGCCCTGGTGGAGGCGTTGGCAGTCCGCCGGCCGGCCCCCCGGGTGATCGTGATGTCGCCCGACGGACAGGGACTGGTCGAGGCGCTGCGATCCCACGCCATCGGATCGGGGACCGACCCTGCGGTCGACCTGGTTCCCGACCTCGAGACCGCCGTCCTGACGGCGACGGCATCGACCCCGGCTGGGGGGGTGGTGCTGTTCTCCCCGGCCGCCCCGACCCCCGCCGGCGGAAGGGGGATACCCCGAACGCAGCCGTCGCTTCATCGCCGCCGCCGGGCTGACCGAGGTGACCGGGGGATTGACATCGTCGAGGGCGCCGACAACGGTGGGGAAGGACAAGGGAGGGGCGGGATGACCCGGATCACCGTCATCGACGATTCGACGCGGTACGTGGAGGCGACGGCCGATCCGGAACGTGGCACCTATCTGATCGATGCGCAGGTCCTACCCGAGGCCCTGGGGTGGGAGCTCACACCCGCGGGGCTGTGCCGGGCCACCACCTGTGTCCCGGTGCCCGACGTCGGCGCGCTGAGAGTAGGGGACCAGGTGGACCTGGTGGCGGTGGCCACCGCCCTGGGCCGCCCGGTGGTCGTCGACCTGGATGCCGCCCTGGTGGCGGTGGCCCTTCCGGCCGAGGTACGGCGACGGGCCCTCGAGGAGCTACGGGCTCCGGCCTTCGCACTCCCCGATGTGGCCGGGGACCTCCACCGGCTCGACGAGTGGCTCGGCTTGAAGAGGCTCCTGGTCACCTTCGCCAGCTGGTGCGGCTGCCGCTACGACCTCCCGGGCTGGCAGGCCCTGCACGACGAGTTGCGACCCGAAGGGTTCACGGTGATCGCGGTGGCCATCGATCACGCGGCCGGTGATGTCAAACCCTGGATCGACGGGATCACCATGCCGGTGCTCTACGACCCGAATCACCTGCTGACCGAGATGTACGCCATCTCCAACGTCCCCACCGTGGTGTGGATCGACGAGGAAGACGGCATCGTCCGCCCCAACGGGAGTGCGTTCGGGTCCGACCTGTTCGCCGAGTTCACCGGCGTGGACGCCGGGCCCCATCTCGACGCGGTCCGGCGCTGGGTGAGGGACGGCACCGTCCCGGTGTCGGCGGACCAGGCGCGCCAGGCGGTGGGCGACCTCTCCGAGGACGAGGTGGTGGCCCGGCTGCACTTCCGGCTGGCCGCCGAGGCCCACCGCCGGGGGGACGCCCGGGCCACCCGCCGGCACGTCGACCGTGCCGGGGAACTGGCCCCCGATGATCTGACCATCTGGCGGGCCGGGATGCCCCTGGTCGGCGACGACCCCTTCGGCGACGACTTTCTGGTCAGGTACGAGGAGTGGAAGAAGAGGGGAATGCCCTATCACGGCCTCCCCCCGATCACCGTGGCCGGGTCCGCCGTCTGATGGTCGGGACCGTCGACCTGGTACCCGCCCCGGAGCGCATGCCGACCCGAGCCGGTTCGCCTACGTTGGGCCGATGATCCGCTACGACGTCGGCGAGGACAGTGTTGCCCGCCTGGTGCTCGACCGTCCCGAGGCGAAGAACGCCCTCACCCCGGAGATGCGGGACGAGATCGTGGCCCGGGTCCGCCAGGCCCGTGCCGACACTGACGTCCGCGCCCTGCTGATCACCGGGGTCGGCGATGCCTTCTGCGCCGGCATGGACCTGCGCCATTCGACCGTCGCCGGTTCGGGGGGAGCGGACTTCAACCCTCGGGACACCAGCGAGGCACTGCGCAACGGCGTCCAGGCCTTCATCCGCGAGCTGTGGGAACTGGACAAGCCCACGGTAGCCGCCGTCAACGGGACCGCGGTGGGACCGGGCGCACATCTGGCTCTGGCCTGCGATTTCGTGCTGGTGACTGTGCACACCCGCTTCGTGTGGTCGTTCGCCCGCTGGGGGCTGGTGGTCGACGCCGGCGGCGCCTATCTCCTTCCCCGCCTGGTGGGGCTGCCCCGGGCCAAGGCAATGGTGATGCTGGGCGAGGGTGCGGTCGGTGCCGAGGCCGTCGAGATGGGGCTGGCTTATCGCTGCCTCCCCACGGTCGAAGGGCTCGCCGAGGCCGCCGGCGACCTGGCCGGCCGACTGGCCTCGGGCCCGGTCCGATCCCTGGGCTTGTCCAAGCAGCTGCTCAATGCCACCTTCGAGACCGACCTGCCCCGGTCGCTCGAACGCGAGGCACAGGCCCAGGCGATGGCCGCGGTGTCGGCGGAGATGGCCGAGGGCATGGCCGCCTTCGCCGAGAAGCGGAGCCCCGACTTCCGTTCGGCGCGCTGAGCCCTGGTCGCTCCGGTAGGCGCGGGTCAGCGGCGCACGGTAATCTTCGACTGAAAAGCCGGTTCTCACCCGGCCACGCCCTCGCTGCATTGGCGGGGGCCCGATCGCAAGGGACCCGTATGGACGCCGACGAGATTGCCAACGGATTCATGGACGCCGACATCGCCGCCGACCCCCAGCCCTTCTACCGTCAGGCCCGGGCCGTCGGAGCGGTGGTGCCCGGGGCCTTCGGGCCCCAGATCGTGCGGCGCAGCGCCGTCGAGTACGCCCTCGCCCACCCCGAGGAGTTCTCGTCGGGCATGGAGGCGGTAGACCTCGGACAGTCGGTGCCGCTCATCCCGCTGCAGGTCGATCCGCCCGAGCACCGCAAGTACCGGCGGCTCCTCGACCCCATCTTCGCCCCCCGCCGGATGAACCTGCTCGAACCGGAGATCACCCGACTGGTCAATGAGAGCATCGACGGGTTCATCGACAAGGGGACCTGCGACTTCGCCACTGAATTCGCCGTGCCCCTCCCGTCCTCGGTGTTTTTGGCCCTGGTGGGACTCCCGCTCTCGGAGCTGGACACCTTCCTCGAGATGAAGGACGGCATCCTGCGGCCGAGCGGTGACGACATGGACCAGATCAAGGACGGCCAGAAGGCGGCCGCCCGCCGCATCGAGGAGTACTTCGCCGAGGCGGTCAAGGACCGACAGAAGCACCGCCAGGAGGACGACCTGTTGAGCATGTTCCTCGACGCCGAGATCGGCGACGACCGGCTGACCGTGGACGAGATCCTGGGCATCTGCTTCCTGTTCATCCTCGCCGGGTTGGACACGGTCACCGACTCGCTCGAGTGCTTCGTGGCCCGACTGGCCCAGCACCCCGACGAGCGCAGACAGGTGTCCGACGACCCGGGGCTCATCCCCTCGGCCATCGAGGAGCTCCTGCGATGGGAGACGCCGGTGACCACGGTGGCCCGGGTGGCCACGCGGGACGTCGAGCTCGAAGGCTGCCCGATCAAGGCCGGCGAGAACATCGGGGTGGTGATCGGCTCGGCCAACACCGACGAGGAGGCCATGCCCGGAGCCGACCAGGTCGACCTGGCCCGGAGCGAGAACCGCCACCTGGCCTTCGGCGGCGGCGTCCACCGCTGCCTCGGGTCCAACCTGGCTCGTCTCGAGCTGCGGGTGGCCATGCGCGAGTGGCACCGGCGCATCCCCGAGTACTCGCTCGTCCCCGGCACCGAGCTCGTCTACCAGATGGGCCTCCGCCAGATCGACTCACTGCCGCTGGTCTTCGGGGCGCCGTCGTGACCGAAGGGGTCACCGCCTCACGCTCAGTGCCGTCCGAGAAGAGGCGCTGAGCGTGGACCTCAGCCTCACCGACGATCAGCAGCTGTTTCGCGAGACGACCCGCAAGTTCCTCGAGGACACCTGTCCCCTCGCCGAGGTCCGTCGCCTCGCCGACGAGGAGCCCGACGGCTTCGACCGTGGTTGGTGGCGACGCGGCGCGGAGCTCGGGTGGGTCTCGATGCTGGTGGCCGAGGAGCACGGCGGCGGGTGCATCTCGGGGCAGGCCTCTCGCCGACCTGGCCCTGGTCGTCGAGGAGATGGGCCGGCTGGTCTCGCCCGGACCGGTGATCCCCACCAACGTGGTGGCGGCGGCGCTGTCCGCGGCTGGGCACGCCGGCCCAGCACAAGCACCTGGCCGGCCTGGTGGCCGGTGAGACGGTGGCCGCCTGGTGTCCGGGTGTGCCCTTCCCCGGCACCGGCCGTCGTCGGGACGCGGCCAACGGAGACGTGGTGGCCGAGCCTGCTGGTGACGGGTACGTGCTGACGGGGACCAGCGGACCGGTGGAAGCCGGTGGCGCAGGCCGACCTCTGGTTGGTGAGTGCCCGGCTCGGGGACGGCGTGGCCCAGTTCGTGATCCCCTCCGGCACCCCCGGCGTGACCGTGCTCCCGGCCCACACCACCGATCTGGTGCGTCGCTTCGCCTGCCTGCGCTTCGACCAGGTCGAGGTGGTGGCCGACTCGTTGCTCGGCGAGGCCGGCACGGCCGAGGGCGATGTCGAGCGCCAGCTGCAGGACGCCGCCGTGCTGCAGTGCGCGGAGATGGCCGGCGCCACCGAACGGGTCTTCGAGTTCACCGTCGAGTACGCCGAGGACCGCTACTCATTCGGGCGCCCACTGGTTTCGTACCAGGCCCTCAAGCACCGGTTCGCCGACATGAAGATGTGGCTGGAGGCGTCGCCACGCCAGCGTCACCGGCGCCGCCCGGGCCGTCGACAGCGGGTCGCCCCTGGCCCCGGAGATGATCAGTGTGGCCAAGTCCTACATCGGCGACCATGCCCCCTTCATCATCCAGGAGTGCGTCCAGTTCCACGGCGGCATCGGGGTGACCTGGGACCACGACCTCCATCTGTACCTGCGCCGGGTGGTCGAGGACCGAGTCCCGGTTCGGGACACCCCGCGACCACCGTGAGCGTGTGGCCGTGGCGGTCGGGCTGTGAGCGCCGGCGGGGGAAGAGCGAGAGGCGGACATGGAGGACGTCGACGCCTTCCGGCTGCGGGCGCGGGCCTGGCTGGCCGAGGCCATGCCGCGCCTGCCCGAGGGGGTGGAGAACTTCCACCTGGTGCAGGAGGACGAGATGGGCGAGCGGGCCCGGCGCCTGCAGCGGACCCTCTTCGACGGGGGGTTCGCCGGGCTCTGCTACCCCGTCGAGTACGGGGGCCACGGGCTGACCCGGGCCCATCAACAGGCGTTCACCCAGGAATCGATCGGGTACCAGATGCCCACCTTGTTCAATGTCCCCACCCTGTCCATTCTGGCCCCGACCCTGCTCGACTTCGGGACCGAGGAGCAGAAGCTCCGGCACATCCCGGCCATCCTGCGGGGCGAGGAGCTGTGGGTGCAGTTCCTCTCCGAGCCGAGCGGCGGCTCCGACCTGGCCGGGCTGGTGACCCAGGCCACCCGGGACGGCGACGTCTTCGTGATCAACGGGTCGAAGATCTGGAGCTCGGGCGCCTTCCGCTCCGACTACGCCATGTGCCTGGTCCGCACCGACCCGCACGTGCCCAAGCACCAGGGCCTGACCATGCTGATCGTCAAGATCCACCAGCCGGGGATCGAGGTGCAGCGGATCACGATGGTCAACGGGATGGCCGAGTTCTGCCAGGAGTTCTTCGACGACGTGGCCATCCCGGTCACCGACGTCATCGGCCAGGTCAACGACGGCTGGACGGTGGCGTCCCGCCTCCTCATCCACGAGCGTGAGGCGGTCGGCGGCGGCTCCCCCTACGTGAGCGGCGTGGTGGCGGGCGACGCCGGCAAGGGGGGCCAGCGCACCGACATCGCCGATCTGGCCCGGGACACCGGCCAGGCCGACGATCCCATCGTCCGCCAGTTGGTGGCCGAGGACCGGGTCAACAACCGGGTCTTCCAACAACTCACCGAGCGGGTGACCACCGGCATCCGGACCGGTCACTTCACGGCACCGGCCGGGGCCTTGGCCCGGCTCTACGCCGCCACCAACAGCGAGCGCCACCACGACATCGGCCTGGAGATCGCCGGCCCGGCCGCCGGGGCGTGGGCCGACGGCGATCCGGCCGGCCACTGGGGCGAGCTCTACCTGTCCCGCCAGTCCAACAGCCTGGGTGGGGGCAGCAACGAGATGCAGCGCAACATCATCAGCGAGCGGGTGCTGGGCATGCCCCGTGAGTTCGCCGCCGACCGTGACAAGCCCTTCGACGAGGTGCGCCACAACCGCTCACCCCAACGGAGCAGCTGAGCCCGGAGAGCCGCCACCGCCACCCGGACGGCGGCGTCGCCGTCGGGTGCCGGCCGGTCAGGAGGCCAGGTCGAGCTTCATCAGCATGGCTCAGATTGCCGCCCATGATCTTGGCCACGTCGTCGTCGGGAGAGTCCGGACAGCTCGTCGACGAAGCTGAGCGGGTCGGACATGCCTTCGGGGTGCGGGAAGTCCGATCCGAACAGCACCCGGTCGGCGCCGAGCAGGTCGACCAGCCCGATCGGGTCCTCCTCGTGGAACGGATGGACGTAGATGTTGCGCTTGAACACGGCCACCGGGTCCTCGTCGAAGACGTGGGGTGACGACTCGTAGGCATGCTCCATCTCCGACAACAGCGGACGCACCCAGTTGCTGCCGTTCTCAACCGGGGCGAAGCGCAGCTCGGGGAAGCGGGAGCACAGCCCGTGGCCGATGAGCGAGGCCACCGTGTCGGTGATGGCTCGGCCGCCGTGCCCGATGATGGTGACGAACCCCGAGCCCCCCTTGAAGGGGGTCATCTCGTTGGTCACCCCTTCCCACTCGTTGATGTAGCGCTGGTACCCGCTGTCCGAGGCGTGCATCCCCACCAGGACCCCCGCCTCGGCCACCCGCTCCCAGAAGGGGTCGAACTCGGGGAGGGCCGGTGAGCGGGGGCCCATGAACCCGTAGACGGGCGCCGGCCGGATCAGCACGATCCGGGCCCCGCGCTCGAGCACCCATTCGAGCTCCTCGATGGCCTGGTCCACGATGCCCATGTGGATGACCGGCGTGGGGAAGATACGGCTCTCGTAGTTGAAGGACCAGTGCTCGTGCATCCACTGGTTGAGCGGCGTGCACCACGGCGTGGGTGGCCGGGGGATCGCCGCGCAGCCGCTCCTCGAGCAGGCTGGCCAGGGTGGGCCACATGAGGGCGCGGTCGAGGCCGAGCTCGTCCATCAACTCGAGACGGGGCTGGGGCTCGCTGAAGGCGGGGAGCGCCCGGATGGGCTTCCCCATGATCTCCCGCCGCGTCTTCCCCTCGGGATTGCCGTGCTTGAAGTACTCCTCTTGCGCTCCCGGGGCGGCCACCACCTCGAAGGTGGGGTTGGGGATGTACTCGCTGATCTGACCCTTGACCGCGATCTTGGTGCGGCCCTTGACCTCGACGTACTGGATGAGGCCGGCGTACTCGTCAGGCAGGAACTTGGTGAAGGCGTCGGTGGTCTCGTACATGTGGTTGTCGGCATCGAATACCGGGAAGTCCAACGCTCGTCTGGCCATGGCCATTCTCCTTGATGGTTCGTGCACGTCCCGACCCGGTTCTCTCGCTGTCCCCGACAGCGCCGGCCCGGTCGCGCCTCTCTACGTCGTCCGTTCGGCCCAACGCTAACAGCCTCGATTGCCGAGCGGAAATGACGTTTGCGCTACCATCCCCCGGTGGGTGTGATCGTCGATCGAAAACCGGTGCGGGCCCAACGCGCTGCGCACCACCGTCGCTCCGGAGGTGCGTCCGGTGGGAGCTCTCGGGCCGTGGCAGGCTGACCCGGTGACCACGGCTCCGGACGTCGACGAGGGCATTCCCTACGGGACCCGGCTGGGCCAGATGGCCGAGCATGGGGGAGAGGCCACCGCGGTGACCTTCGTGGCCGAGGACGGGTCCGAGCAGACCATCAGCTGGAACGAGATCGATCGCCGTTCCAACCAGGTGGCCCGCGTCCTCGCCGACCGGGGCCTGGGAGTCGGCGACTCCCTGGCCGTCTGTCTCCGCAACTCGATCGATCACCTGTTGGCCGGGTTCGCCGGCATGGAAGGTCGGGGCCACCCCGGTCCCGGTGCGCTGGGACCTGCCGGCGTGGGAACGCAACCGCCTGCTGGACGTGCTCGGCCCGGCGCGTGGTGGTGGACGCCGACCACCTCGACCTGATCCACGGCAGCCGGTCGGCTCCTGACGGCCCGCTCCCCGAGGTGACCGCGCCCCACGGGTGGGGGGTGTGCAGTTCGGGCTCGACCGGTTCGCCCAAGGTGATCCTGCAAAAGGACCCCGCCCTGTTCATGCCGTCGACCGCCGCCACCTCCTCGGTGGTCGCCTCCTACGGGCCGATGCCCCAGCCCCAACGGGTGCTGTGCCCGGCGCCGCTGTACCACACCAACGGCTTCACCGCCTTCCGCAACCTGCTCACCGGGGACCCGATCGTGCTCATGGAGCGGTTCAACGCGTCCTTGGCCCTCGATCTCATCGAGCGCCACCGGATCACCGGCTTCATCGCCGCCACCCCCATGCTCCAGCGGTTGGCCCAGGTCCCCGACGTCGGGGACCGCGACCTCTCCAGCCTGGGCTGGGTGCAACAGGGGGCCTCGCCCCTTCCGCTGTGGCTGGGTCACTTCTGGATCGACGTGGTCGGGGCCGAGCACTTCTTCATGTCCTATGGGGCCTCGGAGATGATCGGCCTGGTGGTGTGCCGGGGGGACGAGTGGCTGGCCCACCCGGGTGCGCTCGGTCGGGGCATGGGCGACACCGAGGTGGCCATCGTCGGCCCGGCCGGCGAGCCGCTCCTCGCCGGCGAGGTCGGCGGCATCTACCTGCGCACCCCCACCGGTCCCCTGGCCGACTACGTGGGCCACGACGTGGCCCCCATGGACACCACCGCCGACGGGTTCACCTCGGTCGGTGACATGGGGTGGCTCGACGAGGACGGCTACCTCTACATGGCCGACCGCCGGGTGGACATGATCGTCACCGGAGGGGCCAACGTCTTCCCGGCCGAGGTCGAGGCCGCCCTGAGCGAGCACCCCGGCATCGCCGACGTGGTCGTCGTCGGTCTCCGCGACCCGGAGTGGGGCCGACGGGTGCACGCCATCGTGCAGGCGAGTCGACCCCGTCCTCGACGCCGCCGGGGTCATCGCCTTCGCCAAGTCCAGGCTGGCGCCCTACAAGGTGCCCAAGACGGTGGAGTTCGTCACCGGCATCCCCCGGAGCGAGGCCATGAAGTTCAACCGGGCCGCACTGGTGGCCGAGCGCGAGGGGCCGGCAGAGGAGGCGGAGGCACCGCCGGTCGCCCGGTGAGCGCGGCCGGGCCGGGGCGTCCCGTCCCGGCCCGCGGTATAGCGTGGCCGAGCCACCTGGAGCTCCCCGGGGTGGCACAGGGGACCCAAGCAGGCGGAGAGCGGAAGAGGAGGGGCGCAGGTCATGCCTGAACCCACACAGGACGGCAAGTACATCACCTACGAGGAACTCGACGACGGCGCGGTGGTGCGGATCATGCTCAACCGGCCAGAGACCCGCAACGCCCAGAACCGCGGCCTGCTGGTCGAGCTCGACGAGGCCTTCCACCGGGCCGAGGAGGACGATCGGGTGCGAGTGGTCATCCTCGGTGGGGTGGGTCCCCTCTTCTCCTCGGGCCACGACATGGGCTCGAAGGAGGCCGCCGCCGAGCATGCGCCCGGGCCCGACCAGCACCACTCGGCCACCGTCAACGGCGCCACCCGCAAGGGGGCCGAGGCCCGGATGCTCCAGGAGTGGCACTACTACTTCACCAACACCCTGCGCTGGCGCAACCTGCGCAAGATCACCGTGGCCCAGGTCCAGGGGACGGTGTACGCAGCCGGGCTGATGCTGATGTGGGCCTGCGACCTGATCGTGGCCGCCGACAACGTGTACTTCGCCGACGTGGTCGGCACCCGCCTCGGGATGTGCGGGGTCGAGTACTTCGGGCACCCCTGGGAGTTCGGGCCCCGTCGGACCAAGGAGCTCATGCTCACCGGGGACGCCATCGACGTCCACGAGGCCCATCGGTTGGGCATGGTGAGCAAGGTCTTCCCCGTGGCCGATCTGGAGGAGCGCACCCTGGCCTACGCCCGCCGCATCGCCGAGCTGCCCACCATGACCGCGCTGCTCATCAAGGAGTCGGTCAACCAGACGGTGGACAACATGGGCTTCTACAACTCCCTCCAGGCGTGCTTCACCCTCCATCAGCTCAACCACTCCCACTGGGCGGAGATCCACGAGAGCAAGTACCCGGTGGCCGAGGAGGCAGGACGGCATCCCCAGCTGGCGCAGCGCCCCGCCCACCCGGCTCTCGGTGGAGGACGCCGTGGAGGGCCCCGTCCCGGCGCGATGACCGGCGCCGGACGAGGGGTGACGGCGTGAAGTTGCGTACCACCTACCGCCAGCCGGGTGCTTCCCGATACCTGAGACCCGGAGGGGCCTGGGACGTTCCGACCCTCGATGCGTTGTTGGCCTCGCCCCGCCCGCCGGGTGCGCTGGCCGTGGTCGATGGGGACGTCCGGCTCGATGCCGGCACCCTCGAGCGCCTGGTGGCATCGGTGGCCGGTGGGTTGGCCGGCCTCGGGGTTGGTCGCGGCGACGTGGTCGCCTGGCAGCTGCCCAACTGGTGGGAGGTGCTGGTCCTGTTCCGCGCCTGTTGGCGCCTCGGCGCGGTGGCCGCCCCCATCCATCACCAGGTGGGCGCGGCCGAGGTGGGCGGCCATGGTCTCGGACCTCGGGCCCCGGGTCTCCTTCGGCACCGCGGGCATGCCCCTGGCCGACCTGGTCGACGCCCTCGGGGTTCGCACCGGGGACCGTCGATTCGACCAGCTGGTGGCCGCCCCGGCCGGCGGCCACGCCGGCGGGCGGGGGTCCGACGTCGCCGTGGCGCTGTTCACCTCGGGATCGACCGGCCGGCCCAAAGCGGTGCTCCACACCCATCGGGGCCTGGCCTACAAGGCCCGATCGATGACCGCGGCCCACGGCCTGTCCGCCGCCGACGTGGCCCTGATGCCCTCGCCCCTGGCCCATGTGTCGGGGCTGCTCAACGCGGTGCTGGTCCCCGGCGCCGCGGCCATGGCGGTGGTGCTGATGGAGAAGTGGGACCCGCAACGGGGCTTGGACCTGGCCGGCGAGCACGGGGTCACTTTCATGATCGGGCCGCCCACCTTGTTCGTGGGGATGATGGACGTGCCCGGCTATCGGGCCCAGGTGGCGTGCCTGCGGCTGGTGTCGTGCGGGTCGATGGGGGTGACCCCGGAGTTCATCGACGCCGCCCGTGAGGGCCTCGGGGCCATGGTCAAGCGCACCTACGGGTCGACCGAGGCGCCGACCGTGACCACCAGCAGCTGGCAGGACTCGGCGGACAAGGCCCGTGACACCGACGGTCACTCGGTGGGCGAGGCGGAGATCCGGGTGGTCCAGCCGGGCACCGGCCGATCGCTCGGGGCCGGGCAGCGTGGCGAGGTCGTGGTACGCGGCCCCGAGTTGTTCGTCGGGTACGGCCACGATGCCCAGACCCGCGAGGCGGTGCGCCGGGGGTGGTTCGCCACCGGCGACCTCGGGACACTGGACGCCGATGGCTGGCTGACCATCGTGGGGCGCCTGAAGGAATTGATCATCCGGGGCGGGGAGAACATCGCCTCCGCCGAGGTGGAGCGGGTGCTCGAGCTCCATCCCGACGTGCGCCAGGCGGTGGTGGTCGGCTGCCCCGACCGACGCCTGGGCGAACGGGTGGCCGCCTTCGTGGTGGGCAGCGACCGCGTCGACGTGGACGAGTGCCGTCGTTGGTTCGCCGATCAGGGGGTGGCCCGGTTCAAGACCCCCGAGCTGGTCATCCATGTGGATGAGATCCCACTGCTCGGTGTGGGGAAGCCGAATCGCCCGGTCCTCCGGGAGCGGGCGGCCGGGTTGACCGTCGTCGAGTCCTGAGTCGAAGCAAACGAGAGAAGGGATCCACGGGTGGAAGCGGGAATCGTGTCTTGGGGGGTTTACCTCCCCTATTGGCGGCTCGACCGCCGGGTCATCGGCGAAGCCTTCGGCACCGCCGCCGGCCGCGGCCGCCGGGCCGTCGCCTCCTACGACGAGGACTCCACCTCCATGGGTGTCGAGGCCGGCCGGCGCGCCCTCGGCCTCCCCGGCTCGCCTCCGCCCGAGAGCCTCTACTTCTCCACCCCGGCCCCCGCCTACCTGGACAAGACCAACGCCACCACCGTGCACGCCGGTCTCGGCCTGGCCGCCGGCTGCGGTGCCTTCGACCTGTGCGGCTCGGTGCGCTCGGGTTGGGCCACCATGCAGCTTGCCGCGCTGGCCGGGGCCGAGGCACCGTCGCTGGCCGTGCTCGCCGACCTGCGCACCGGCCTGCCCGGCAGTCAGGACGAGACCCAGGGCGGGGACGGGGCGGTGGCCTTCCTGTTCGGTCCGACCGGAGGCGTGACCGAGCTGCTCGGTCGGGCCTCGACCACCGACGAGTTCCTCGAGCGGTGGCGGGTCCCCGGTGAGACCGGATCGCGCCAGTGGGAGGATCGCTTCGGCGAGGAGGCCCTGATCCCGCTGGCCCGTGCCGCCTTCGACCGGGCCCTCGAGCGGGCCGGCGTGGCCGCCGCCGACGTGGACCACCTGATCGTGACCGGGATGCATGGCCGCGGCGTGGCCTCGCTGCGGACGAGCCTCGGGGTGGCAACCGACCGGGTGGCCCCCGATCACGGTGCTCAGGTGGGCAACCTCGGTGCCGCCCAGGGGGGGCTGGCGCTGGCCGACGTGTTGGAGCGGGCCGCGGTCGGACAGGTGGTGGCCATGGTCGAGGTGGCCGACGGCGCCGACGCGGTGATCCTGCGCACCACCGAGGCGCTGGCCGGGGCCCAAGCGGCCCGGGTCGAAGCCGGCATCCGCCCGGTGGCCGACCTGGTGGCCGAGGGCAGGGCCGACCTCCCCTATGCCATCTTCCTGTCGTGGCGGGGAATGCTCCACCGTGAGCCGCCCCGCCGCCCCGATCCGGAGCGGCCCGACGCCCCGGCCTCCCGGCGCAGCGAGGGGTGGAAGTTCGGCTTCAACGCCAGCCGCTGCCAGGTGTGCGGCTTCCTCCACCTTCCGCCCACCCGGATCTGCCTCTCCTGCCAGTCGGTTGACCAGATGGTCCCCGAGCGGATGGCCGACGTCCGGGGCACCGTGGCCACCTACACGGTCGACCGGTTGGCGTTCAGCCTGTCGCCGCCGATGGTGGGGGCGGTCATCGACTTCGACGGGGGTGGGCGCTACCGGGGGGAGATGACCGATGTCGACCCCGATGCCGTTAGCGTCGGGACACGGGTGGAGATGACCTTTCGGCGCCTCTACACGGCCGAGGGTGTACACAATTACTTCTGGAAGGCTCGGCCGCTGACCGAGGGGACCGGAGACGGGGCCGCAGACGGCGGGCGGCGAAGGAGAAGTGAAGAGATGACCAGCAGTGGGATTCGGGATCGGGTGGCCATCGTGGGGATGGGGTGCACGCCCTTCGGCGAGCTCTGGGACCAGGGCACCAACGACCTGCTCACCGATGCCGCCGTCGAGTGCGTGACTTCGGCCGGGGTGGGCATCGACGCCATCGACGCCTTCTGGCTGGGGACGCTCGGCTCGGGCAGCTCGGGCCTCACCCTGTCGCGACCGCTCAAGATCGGTTACAAGCCGGTGACCCGGGTGGAGAACTTCTGTGCCACCGGATCCGAGGCCTTCCGCAACGCCTGTTATGCGGTGGCTTCGGGGGCCTACGAGCTGGTCATGGCCATCGGGGTCGAGAAGTTGAAGGACTCGGGCTATTCGGGCCTCACCGGGATCCATCGGGTGGGGGACGGGACCAATGCCCAGATCAGCTCGCCGGCGGCGTTCTCATTTCTGGTACCGGCCTACTGCCACAAGTACGGGGTCGATCCCGAGGAGATGGGATCGGTGCTCAACCGCATCGCCTGGAAGAACCACCGCAACGGCGCGGTCAACCCCAGGGCCCAGTACCGCAAGGAGGTCTCGCTGGAGAAGATCGCCGCCTCGCCGCGGGTGGCCGGCCAGCTCGGGGTGTTCGACTGCAGCGGCGTGAGTGATGGTTCCGCCGCCGCCCTCATCTGTCGGGCCGAGGACGCCCACCGCTACACCGACTCGCCGCTCTACGTGAAGGGCCTCAGCCTGATCGCCGGCCCCGCCGCCGGTGCCATCGACCCAGACTACGACTACACCAGCTTCGAGGAGGTGGTCCGGTCGGCTGCCGACGCCTACCAGCAGGCCGGCATCGACGACCCGCGGGCTCCAGCTGGCCATGGCCGAGGTGCACGACTGCTTCACCCCCACCGAGTTGGTGCTGATGGAGGACCTCGGCTTCGCCGACCGCGGCACAGCATGGAAGGAGGTGATGGCCGGCACCTTCGACCGGGACGGGGAGCTCCCGGTGAACCCCGACGGCGGCCTCAAGAGCTTCGGTCACCCCATCGGGGCCACCGGCCTCCGCATGCTGTTCGAGTGCTGGCTCCAGCTCCGTGGGCAGGCGCCGCCGGAACGCCAGATCGCCACCGTCACCGAGGGGGGCCGCAGCCTCGGCCTCACGCACAACCTCGGTGGGGGCCCCGGCGAGTGCGTCAGCTTCGTCGGCGTGGTGGGCACCGAGCCGTCGGACTGAGACGGACCGAGCCGATGGCCACCGAGGGGACCGACCCCGCCGAGGAGAGCGAGGACCAGGCCGCCCTCCGCCAGTTGGCCCGCGAGGTGGCTGCCCGCGAGGTGGCTCCTCGGGCGGCGGCCAACGACGAGTCCGGGGAGGTGCCCCGCGAGGCCATCGCCGCGCTGGCTGCCGCCGACCTGTTCCGTGTGACCATCGGCGAGCAGTGGGGTGGCCTGGGCATGGGTGACGTGGAGGCGGCCATCGTGCTGGAGGAGGTGGCCCGCCACGACGTATCTGCTGCCATCTGTTGCCAGCTGGCCTTCAACGGTCCCCCGCGGGGCATCGAGCACCTGGGATCCTCGGCCCTCAAGGACCGGTGGCTCCCGGTGGTAGCCGATGGCGAGGCCATCATCAGCATCGGGATCACCGAACCCGATGCCGGGTCGGCGGTGCAGGGCATGCGCACCTCACTGAGCAAGGACGGTGCCACCGGCTGGCGTCTCAACGGCTACAAGAACTACTCGACGCTCGGGCATGCCGCCTCGGCGGTGCTGGTGTGGTGCCGGTGGCCGGAGGGAGAGGGCGCCCGGGGATCGGGGCGGTCGTCGTGCCCATGGACCGCGACGGCGTCGAGCTGGTGGGTCGCCACCGGGGCATGGGCATCCATGCCGCCACCGAGTCGGAGATCGCCTTCGACGGTGTGGTGATCACCGAGGACGACGTGCTGGTGGCCGGGGACCCCTCGTCGACCGAGCCCTTCAAGTTGCTCTTGTCCCACCTCAATCACGAGCGGTGCGGCAATGCCGCCATGTGCGTGGGCGCGGCCCAAGGTGCGCTGGAGCGGTCGGTCGCCTACATGCGGGAGCGGGTGGTCGGTGGGCGGCCCATCGCCGAGCTGCAGGGTCTGCAGTGGAAGCTGGCCGACATGGCCGTCGCCCTCGAGGGTGCCCGGCTGCTGCTGGGTCGGGCCGTCCGGCTGGCCGGCCCAGGCGGCACCCCTCCGGCCCTGGAGACGGCCATGGCCAAGACCGCTGCCAACCTGGCCGCCAAGCTGGTCTGCGACGAGGCCATCCAGATCCACGGCGGCTACGGCTACAGCCGCGAGTACCCGCTCGAACGCGCCTACCGGGACATCCGTGGCCTGTGCATCGGGGCCGGCACCATCGAGGCGCAGCGCAACTACATCGGCTCGAGCATGGTGGCCGGCCGGTCGTCGTCGTCCCCCGGGTGGATCCCGACGATCGGCTAGGACGACCGGCCCGGGTCGGGATCGGATGCGGCGACGATGTCGAGGAGACCCGACCTTGGGGGTAGGTAACGTCCAGGGCGTGAAGGCGTTCCGCTTCGGCTACCAATCCGGCGCCGGTGATCCGGCCGAGACGGTCCGCTCGGCCCGGGCGGCGGAGGACGCCGGATTCGACGTGTTCCATATCGGCGATCACGTCGGTGCCGGGCCTTCGGTCCTCGCCTCACTGGCTGCGGCCGCGTCGGCCACCACCACCATCCGGCTCTGTCCGCTGGTGCTCAACAACGACCTCCGTCACCCGGTGGTGCTCGCCCAGGAGCTGGCCACCATCGACCGATTGAGTGGAGGGCGGCTGGAGGTCGGCATCGGCGCCGGGCACTCGTTCACCGAGTATGCGGCCATCGGGCACACGTTCGATCCGCCGGCCATCCGCAAGGCCCGACTGGCCGAGGCCACCGAGATCCTCCGGAAGTTGCTCGATGGCCAGCCCGTCACCTACACCGGTGAGCACTACCGGATCCACGATGCCGTCACCGTGCGCCCGGCCCAGGGCCACGTCCCTCTGCTCGTCGCCGTCAACGGAAGGAAGGCCCTGGCCCATGCCGCCCGCCACGCGGACACCGTCGGGCTCACCATGCTGGGCCGAACACGCCCGGACGGCCACAGCCACGAGGTCCGCTGGGAGCCGGAGCGACTCGACGCCACCGTGGCCTGGGTGCGGGAGCACGCCGTCGATCGCCGACCCCGGCCCGAGCTCCACGCCCTCATCCAGTCGATCGTGATCACGGACCGCCGCGACGGGGCGGCGACCGCGATGGCCGGCCGCATCGAGGGCCTGGTGGTGGAGGACGCGCTCGTCACCCCGTTCCTCGCCTTGGGTACCCACGACCAGATCGCCGACCACCTCCTGGCCAGCCGTGAGCGCTGGGGGATCTCGTACTACAGCGTCCGGGACATCGAGGCCTTCGCCCCGGTGATCGATCGACTCCGATCGGCGGGGCTGCGGAACGATGACTCGGGTGGGGGGTGAGCCCTGGACGAGGAGGCGGTGGCAGCCCTGCGGGGGTCGGACCCGGGCCGGTAGTCTGGCTCGGTGGCCACCCTGGTTGACGACAGTGCCATCCTCGATCCTGCGCCCGGTGCCCAGTGTGGCACCGAACGGGTCCGGCTGATGGATGCCGCCCTGCAAGTCATGCGGCGCAACGGGTTCCAGGGAGCCAGCGTCCAGGACATCCTCGACCTCGCCGGACTGTCGACCCGCGCCTTCTACCGCCAGTTTCGGTCCAAGGACGATTTGTTGTTGGCCATGTTCCGCACGGCCTCGGATCCGGACGTCGACCAGGTGGCCCGAAGGGTCGGACGGGCAGCCGACGCGCTCGGCGCCGTACGCGCCTGGATCGAGGAGATGGTGGCCATGGCGTACGATCCGCTGCCGGATCCGCCGGTTGGTCATCTTCAATGCGGTGGCCCGACAGACCGACGGGTACGAGGAGGAAGAAGCGGCGCTGCGGGCCCGGCTTCTCTCCCCGCTGGTGCAGGCCCTCGACCATGGCTCGTCCGACGGCTCGCTGCCCACCGCCGACCCCCTTCCTGACGCCGAGGCCATCTTCGATTTGGTGTGGAGCGTGGCCCACCCGGTGCGTCGATCCCGGTCGCTGGACCAGCCACAGGCCAACGCCCGGATCCTTCGTTTCTGCCTTCCCGCCCTCGGGGTGGACGCCACCGTCTGAGCGGGACCGACGGGGTGCCGTTCCCCGGGAGCGGGCCGCCGGTTGTGATGAGCGCACCGTGAAAACGGCATTGTCGGGGTTGTGACGGCTGGTGTACCGTGAGTCGCCACGACGGAGGATCGGTCGTGCAGCAGTCAACGATCAGGAGAGGCCGTGGAAATCGACGCTGCGACGCCCACCTCGGTGCACGGCTTCCGGCGCGCCCTCGCCGAGTGGCTCGACGCCAACCTGACGCCCGCGGTAGTGGAAGCAGGTCGAGAGGGGATCGAGGGTCCTGAGGCCCTCGAGGTGCTGCGGTCGTGGAACCGGATGCTGGCCGACGCCGGGTGGGCGGCGGTGGCCTGGCCGAGCGAGTTCGGAGGCCGCGACGCCACCGTCGACGAGCAGTTGGCCTATCTCGAGGTGATGGCCGAGGCCGGGGCCCCCGGGCCGGTCAACGTCATCGGGGTGGCCAATATCGCGCCGGCCATCCTCGAGTTCGGCACCCAGGACCAGAAGGATCGGTTCATCCGACCGCTCCTGCACGGGGACGAGATCTGGTGCCAGGGCATGTCCGAGCCCGACGCGGGCTCCGATCTGGGGTCGCTGCGCACGGCGGCCACCCTCGACGGCGACGAGTTCGTCATCAACGGGCAGAAGACGTGGAACAGCCTCGGTCACCTGGCCGACTGGTGCCAGCTCTACGTTCGCACCGACCCGTCCGTGGCCAAGCACGGCGGGCTCAGCTGTCTGCTGGTGGACATGAAGACGGCCGGCATCGAGGTCCGACCCCTGCGCACCATGACCGGCGAGGTGATGTTCTCGGAGATCTTCTTCTCCGATGTGCGGGTGCCGACCACCTCGTTGCTCGGGCCCCTCAACGAGGGGTGGAAGGTGGCCATGACCACCCTCAGCTACGAGCGGGCCGGGGTGGCCAAGTTCCACCTCAGCCTGAGCGCCCGGTTCGCGGCGCTGGTGGAGGAGACCCGGCGTACGGGCATGGCGGTGACCCCGGTCCAACGCGATCGGCTGGCCCGTCTCTACGGACGCATCGCCTGCCTGCGGTGGTCCACCGCCCGGGAGCTGGAGTCGGTGGGGCGCGGCGGCCGGCCGTCCCCGGCCATGGGGAGCCTGACCAAGCTGATGTGGGCGGACATCACCCAGGACCTGGCCGGCCTGGCCGTGGGGATGCTCGGGACGGAGGGGCGCGGCGGCTCCTGGTCGAAGGCGCTGTGTGCTGCTCCCGGCGTGTCCATCGCCGGTGGCACCAGCGAGATCAACCGAAATATCGTGGCCGAGCGCGGGCTGGGACTTCCCCGGTGACCACCGGCCACCCGACTGTGAGGAGGGCGACACCATGACGGCCAAGGGATCCTATGAAGGACGCCGGGTCATCGTCAGCGGCGGGGGAGGTGCCGGCATGGGGGCGGCGGTGGTCCGCCAGCTCGAGCCCCTGGGGGCCGAGATCCACGTGATCGACCTGAAGGAGCCGCCCATCGGGGTGGCCGGCTATCACGCCACCGACCTGCGGGACCCCGACGCCATCGCCGGCGCCGTCGATGCCGTCGGCGGCCGGATCGACGCCCTGTTCAACTGCGCCGGCCTGCCCGGGGGACGGTTCTCGGACCTGGACACCATGCTGGTCAACTTCGTGGGGCAGCGCCACCTCGCCGACCTGGTCGTCGACCATATGGAAGCGGGTGGGGCGATCGCCAGCATCTCGTCCGGCGCGGGGGCCAGTTGGCAGGCCAACGTGGAGAAGTGGACGCCGTTGGTCACCACCGAGGGGTTCGCCGCCGGCAAGCAGTGGCTGGAGGACCATCCCGAGGAGATCGCCAGCGGCTACGCCCCGTCCAAGGAGGTGATCATCGTGTGGACGGTGTGGCGGAGCCTCGCTCTGGCCGGGCGCGGCATCAGGATCAACTGCACGCTCCCCGGACCCACCGACACGCCGATGATGCCCGACTTCGAGGACCAGATGGGCAAGCAGTTCATGGACAACTACCCCATCCCCCTCGGTCACCGGCAGACTCCCGACGAGCAGGCGGCACCGCTGATCTTCCTCAACTCACCGGCCGCCTCGGCCATCACCGGGGAGAGCATCCTCACCGATGGCGGGACCATGGCCGCCCTCTCCGTCGGCACCCTCGACGTCTCGGCCTTCGGCTTTTGAGCGGGGGGACGAGCCAGGTGCCCGACGTCGCCATCCCCGAGCCGTTCCGGCTCGAGCCGGCCGGGGAACACCGCTATCGGGCGCCAAATTTCGGCGATCCCGGTAGCCGGGCCGTGGTGTACGGCGGTCAGTTGCTGGCCCAGATGATCCTGGCCTCGGACTTGGTGGCCGAGACCAAGGCGGTGGCGTCCATCCACGCCATCTTCGCCCGGGCCGGCAAGGTCAGCGACCCCGTCGAGATCTCGGTCGACGTCGTCCATGACGGTCGGACCATGGGCAGCCAGGTGGTGAAGGTCGCGCAGGGGGAGCGGGTGTGTGCCGAGGGCCTCATCCTCCGTCGCGCCGACGGACCCGATCTGATCAGGCACGGGCCGGCCATGCCCGACGTCCCCGGTCCGGACGACTCACCCGCCTCGGCACAGGGCGGGCTGGCCGCACCGGGCTCCGAGCTCCGGGTGGTGGGCGGCGTGGACACGTCGGACCCGAGTGCGATCGGCGCTGCCGAGCTCTTCATCTGGATCCGGCTGCCGTCCACCGGCGGGGATCAAGCGCTGGCCCAAGCCATGCTGGCCTACGGCACCGACGGTTTCCTCATCGGGACGGCCATGCGCCCCCACGCCGGCATCGGGCAGAACATGGCCCACCAGAACGTCGCCACTGGGGTTGTGTCCCATACCCTTACCTTTCACGAGCCGATCGAGACCGGCACGTGGTTGCTCATGGCCCACGAGAGCCCGTATGCCGGCCGGGGGGCCAGCTACGGCCGGGCGCAAGTCTTCACCCAAGACGGGCGGCTGGTCGCCTCATTCGTCCAAGAGAACATGATTCGTGACGCCGGAACACCCGACAGTTGAGGAGGATGGCACTATGACCACGACCCAGGAGGGCGCCGCCACCGGCGAGGCCCGGATGCTTATCGACGGGAAGCTCGAGGAGGCGATCTCCGGCCGGCGCTTCGACAACGTCAATCCGGCCACCGAGGAGGTGCTCGGCCCCACCGCTGACGCAGGCCACGAGGACATGGACCGCGCCATCGGCGCCGCCCGCAGGGCCTTCGACGAGACCGACTGGTCGACCAACGGCGAACTGCGCAAGCGGTGCCTTCTCCAGCTGCAGGCCGCGCTCGAGGACGAGGTCGAACTGCTGCGCGCCGAACTGGTGGCCGAGGTGGGGACGCCGGTGCTGTTGACCTACGGCCCCCAGCTCGACGAGCCGCTCTCCGACGGGTTGGTCTGGCCCGCCCACTTCATCGACGAGTTCACCTGGGAGCGGGACCTCCCCGAGGGGACCGCCTTCGGCATGCGCAGCTGGCGCCGGGTGCTCAAGGAGCCGGTGGGGGTGGTGGCCGCCATCGTGCCCTGGAATTACCCCTTCGAAGTGTCCATCAACAAGATCGGCCAGGCGCTGGCCGCCGGCAACACGGTCATCTTGAAGCCCGCCCCCGACACGCCCTGGAACGCCACCAGGATCGGCCGATTGGTGGCTGAGCGCACCGACTTCCCCGCCGGTGTCTTCCAGGTGGTCACCACCACCGACAACCAGGTGGCCGAGGACCTGGTCACCGATCCCCGGGTCGATCTCATCTCGTTCACCGGATCGACGGCGGTCGGTCGTCGGATCATGGAGCGAGGGGCTCCGACACTGAAGCGGCTCTTCCTCGAACTGGGCGGCAAGTCAGCCGATATCGTGCTGGACGACGCCGACTTCTCCGAGAAGCTGTCGTTCGCCTGGGCGGTGTGTACGCACGGCGGGCAGGGGTGCGTGATGCTCACCCGCATGCTCCTGCCGCGCTCACGCTACGAGGAGGGCGTCGACATGATGGAGGACGGCTTCCGCACCGTGGCCTACGGGGACCCCACCGACCCGGCCAACTTCCAGGGCCCCCAGATCAACGCGGCCCAACGGGCGAAGATCCTGCGCTACATCGAGCAGGGTACCGAGCAGGGGGCCCGGGTGGTGGTCGGCGGCGGACGGCCGGCGCACCTCCCCACCGGGTACTACGTGGAGCCCACCCTGATGGCCGACGTGGACAACTCGATGACCATCGCCCGCGAGGAGATCTTCGGCCCGGTGCTGGTGGTCATCCCCTTCGACGACGATGACGACGCCGTGCGCATCGCCAACGACAGCCCCTACGGGCTGGGCTGCGGGGTCACCTCGGGCTCGGAGGAGCGGGCGGTGGCGGTGGCCCGCCGGATCCGGGCCGGGTCGGCCATGATCAACGGGGGCATCTGGTACGGGGCCGACGCCCCCTTCGGCGGCTACAAGGCCAGTGGCATCGGCCGCCAGAACGGGGTGGAGGGGTTCGAGCAGTACACCGAGACCAAGACCATCGCCGGCGGGCTGCCGCCGTTGGCCGGCTAGCAGATCGGGCGGTAGACCGCTCCGGGGTGGGGGCTCAGCGCAAGCGCCAGTCGATCCGGGTCCCCGAGGTGAATCGTTGCTGCCCCTCGACCAGGAGGGCGGGGTCAGTGCCCACGTGGGTGAAGAGGTAGGCGTGGTCGAGGGCCTGGCGACGGGAGAGCTCCAACCCCGTCCACAGCGCGCGCACCGTGCCCCCCACGGCCAGGGCCGGCTGGTCGGCGATGACCTGGGCCGCCCACCGGCTGTGCTCGGCCAGCTCGGCCCCCGGGACCACCTGGGACACGAAGCCGATCTGGCAGGCTCGCTCGGCCGACATCCGCTCGTGGGCGCCCAACAGAGCCAGGCGCATGACCTCCTGGAAGGGCATCTTGTGCATCAAGAAGATCGGTTCGAAGGCGGCCGGCATCCCGTAGGTCACGTGGGGGTCGAAGAAGGTGGCATGGTCGGCGGCGATGATGAAGTCCACCTCCCCGAGGATGTAGAAGGCCCCACCGCAGGCCATGCCGTTGACGGCGGCGATGACCGGCTTCCACAGGTCGTTCGACTTGGGGCACACGCTCTTGCCCGGGTCGTCGAAGTCCCAGGGCGTGTTGTAGCCGGGGAGCTTTCCCGGTGGCTGGTCCTCGATGTCACCGATGCTGGCTCGGTCCAGGCCCGTGCAGAAGGCCTTCTCGCCGGCCCCGGTGATCACCACGCACCGGACGTCGTCATTGGTGCGGAGCATCGCCCACAGCTCGCGGAGCTCGCGCTGCATGGTGGTGTCGAAGGCGTTGAGGGCCTCGGGCCGGTTGAGGGTGACCCAGGCCACGCCGTCTTTCTCGTCGTAGAGGAGGGACTCGTGGGCGGGCATGGCGGTCATGGTATCGGCCCACTCGGATCGGCTCGCCCGACGCCGGGACCGCCCTCCGCCAGATGCCCGGAGTGCCCCTGCCGGTGGGTCAGTCGCAGTGGTCCGGGGGTGGGGGGACGTCGAGGGCGGGGTTGCGGTCGAAGAAGCCCACCGGCAGCAGGTGGAAGCCGCAGTACTCCACCGGCATGACCGGCCAGTCCTCCGGCCGGGGCGAATGAGTGACCCCGAAGGTGTGCCAGACGACCAGGGGCGACCCGGTGAGGGGCCGGTCGGCCGCCGTCCAGCGGAGCAGCCCGTCCCCGCCGGCGTGCTGGTTGGGGTAGTCGCCGGCGGCCCGGCGTTCCTCGGGGGCGTAGGGGGTGACCCACAGGTTGTGCTGGGCGAAGCCGGCCCGCTGGCCGATGCTCGAGTCGGGCCTGGCCAACAGGGTCGGCGACGAGCCCGGCACCAGGCGGAAGGCGACCGGCCGGCCGTAGGCGTTGGTGGAGCGCGGGTTGACGAACCGCCAGTGGCGGCTGCTGGCCGGATCCACGTCGCGTCGGGCCCGCTGCTCGGACTCCAGCCGATCCAGCCGTTGGCGGAACCCGTTCCCCCAGGGGTTGTCCTCACCGACGGGCATCGGCTCGAAGGAGGCCTCGTAGACCTCGTTGTCGGGGCCGTCCACCTCGAGGTCGAGCCGGGCGCAGAAGAGGTGCTGGTGGAGGGGGGCGCCGAGGCCGGGGGCGATCACCGACCCGGTAGCCGGCTCCTGGCCCGGGGCCAGCGCCTGGGTGGAGAGGATGCCGGTGAGCTTGACCTCGAGTTGGAAGGAGCCGTCCTGGTAGAAGTACCAGTAGAAGCCGTACTCGTAGTTCCCGACGGTGGCGATGAACGAGACGACCAGCCGTCGGGAGCGCCGGACCTCGACGTGGCCGGTGTTCATGTCGTTGTGCTTCCAGAGGATGCCGTAATCCTCCTCGTGGATGCAGACGGCGTTCTCCATCACGTAGGGGTTGCCGTGCTCGCTGGCGAAGGTGGCGTCGAGGTAGGTGACCGCCCCGAGGCAGTCGCAACCCAGGCCGAGGGTGTTGACCATCCGGCCGAGTCCCCACTCGCCCACGTCGAATGCGTTCTTCCACCCGTGCAGGGGCCCCGGGTCGCCGTAGGGGACCACCATCTCGCAGATCGAGGCCCGGTGGAGGATGGGGCGCACCCGGCCGCCGTCCTCGTAGCCGATGGAGTGGAGGACCAGCCCCTGCAGCGGGTCCATCGACACCCGCATCGACCACCGTTGCCAGCGGAGGAGGTTGGACTCGAGGGTGAAGCTGACACCCTCGTCCTGGACGATGTCCAGCGGACGCAGATCGGTGCGCTGGGGCTGGACGTCCTCGGGCCGGTAGGTTCCCGGTCCCTCCGGTAGCGGGACCACCCCGTAGTCGAGGACCTCGATGACCTCCCCGCGGGCGGCGTCGACGGTGGCCAGCACGCCCTCCACCGGTCGGGCGTAGCCGTTGTCGGTCGGGAGCTCGCGGTAGTACGACAGGCAGCGGACGATCCGCTTCCCGTCCTCGAGGGGGTTCCCGAAATTGCCGGTGGGCCAGGGGTCGATCTGGACCTTGTCGAAGTCGGTGATGCCCCGCTTGCTCATGGCCGCCTGCCAGCCCGGATCGGCCTTGAGGGCGAGCACCGCCCGGTAGGAGTCGTCGAACAGCAGGGCCGGGCGGACCCCGTCTTGGACGACCCATTCGACGATGTCGCCGGCGGGCAGCGTCACCACCGCCTCGATGACCGAGCTCTCCGGGCCGGGGACGATCACCAGGCGGATCCGCCGTTCCACCGGCTGTCCGCCCCGGTGGGCGGCGAGCGCGTGGCGGGTCGGCTCGTCGAGGGTGACGATCGAGAAGAGGGCGGCGTCGGTGATCCGTCCGCTGGCCCGGACCGCGGCCACCGCGGCCCGGATCTCGTCGGCGAGGAGGGGCTCCAGCGGATGGGAGACAGCCGGCGACGCCGGCTTGGTGTCAACCACGGTCGCCACCGCCTACCGGCGCGGCCACCCGTTGGCCCATGCTGTCGAGCTCGGCGCCTATCTGGGCCTCGCCACTGGCCAGCAGGGCGGCGTCGCCCGACGGGGGGAACTGGTCGGGGATGAACATGGTCAGGGCGATGGCCACGTGACAGCCCCCGCGATCGGGGGTGACGGTGAATCGCTCGCTGGCCCGGATGGCGCCGTCCATGTCGATGGCCACCACCGTGCCGGGGACCGCCTCGGTGACCCGGAGCTCGACGGGCGTGGAACGGTCGCCGGTCACCAGGTCGAAGCGATAGGTGGCGCCCACGTGATCCGACCCTCCCCGGTTGGTGCACTCGATGGCCCGGACATCAGCGTTGTACTGGGGAAGATTGAGGAAATCGAGGCGGTACGACCAGACGTCGTCGGCCGGTGCCTCGATGGTCCTGGTCACCTCGGTGTTCAATTCGCGCACAGTCCTCCCTCCGTTCCACCCGACCCTGGTCACGCCCGGGCACCTCGGGTGCCGGGCGCAGTAGTCTCTCCGACGATGACAGAACGTACCTCGGCTCCGGTCCGCGGGGTATCGGGGCACGCCAGGGTCGGTCCCGATCGACCCGCACTGGTCATGGGCGACGTGGTCCGCACCTACGGTGAGCTGCAGCGCCGTGCCTCCCGGGTGGCGTCGTTGCTGGCGGCCCGCGGTGCCGGCCCCGGTCGGCCGGTGGCCAGCGTGCTGGCCAATGGCATCGAGATCTTCGAGGTGGCGACGGCGGCGGCCATGGTGAACGCCCCCTACCTCCCTATCAACTGGCATCTCAAGGCCGACGAGCTGGCCTACATCCTGGCCGACGCCGACGTCGCCGTCGTGGTGGGCCAAGCCACCACCGACAGCGAGCTGGCCCTGGCGTTGGGCGACCGGGCCACCGGAGTCCTGTGGGTGGGCGGTGACTACGAGGCCGAACTGGCTGCGGCCACCCCCGATCCGGCCGCCGACAGCGGCGCCGGGCCCGAGCTCATGTTCTACACGTCCGGCACCACCGCCCGGCCCAAGGGGGTGGTCCATCTCGCCCTGTCAGAGGACGGCGGCCGGGTCCGGGGTATGGAAGGACAGGTCGCTCTGTGGGGCTGGACGGACCAGGACGTGTACGTGATGAGCGGGCCCGCCTACCACGCCTCCCACCTCGGGTGGGCGCTGTGCTCGCTGTACGTCGGGGCCACCACCGTGATCACCGAGCAGTTCGAGGCGCGCTCGTTCCTGGCCGAGGTGAGCAGGCGGCGGGGGACCCGGTCGTTCATGGTGCCTGCCCACTTCATCCGCATCCTCGAGATCCCCGAGCCGGAGCGGGCGGCCATCGACGTGTCCAGCTTCTCGCTCATCGTGCACGCCGCCGCCCCCTGCCCGGTGGCCGTCAAGTACAAGATGATGGAGGCCTTCCCCCACGCCCAGATCCACGAGCTCTACGGGGCCAGTGAGGGTGGCGCCACCCGCATCTCGCCGGAGGAATGGCGAGCCAGGCCCGGGAGCGTGGGCCTGCCCTGGCCCGGGGTGGAGATCCGGATCCTCGACGAGAAGGGCACGACGGTTCCCACCGGTGAGCCCGGCATCATCTACATCCGTCCTCCCGGGCCCCACCGTTTCCGCTACCGCAACGACGCCGACGCCACCGCCCGGGCCTGGCACGACGACGCCTTCACCGTGGGGGACATCGGGTTCCTCGACGCCGACGGCTACCTCACCATCACCGATCGGGTCTCGGACATGGTGTTGTGGGGGGGCGTCAACATCGCCCCCCGCGAGATCGAAGAGGTCCTCTTCGAGCACCCCGCGGTGGTCGACTGCGCCGTCTTCGGGGTCCCCGACGAGCGAGACGGGGAGCGGCTGAAGGCCATCGTGCAGCTCCGCCAGCCGGTCACCACCGACGAGTTGGCTGACCACGTGGGCGCCCGTCTGGCCCGCTACAAGGTGCCCAAGCAATGGGAGGTGGTCGACGAGCTCCCCCGGGACCAAAACGGAAAGGTGCGCAAGCGGCTGCTGCGCGAGGCCCACGCTGGCCGGGGCCCGGTAAACGCCATGCTGCGCATCACCGTGGATCGTGAGAAGTGCGTGGGCTCGGGCAACTGCGTCTTCTGGGCGCCGGCCAGCTTCGACCTCGACGACGAGGGCATCTCGGTGGTGCTCGACCCGGTGGGGGACACCGAGGAGCGGGTCCGGGTGGCCGCCGAAGGCTGTCCGTCCCGGGCCATCACCATCGAGGACGGCGGGACCGACGCCGGCGCACCGGCCGAGCCGACCAGAGAGGGCCACGATGTCGATCGCGCTGTCCGATGAGCATGAGGAGCAGCGGCGGTCGGTCCGTCGCTGGCTCACCGACCACTGCCCACCCGAGGTGCCCCGGGCCCTGCTCGACACCGAGCACGAGGAACTCCAGCCGATGTGGAAGGAGATGGCGGCCCAGGGGTGGCTCGGCCTCCACCTCCCCGAGGTGGACGGGGGCCAGGGCTTCGGGCTCTTCGAGCTGGCCGTCGTGCTGGAGGAGACCGGGCGGGCCCTGGTGCCCGGACCGCTCCTGCCCACCGTGGCCACCTCCGCCCTGGTGGGCGAGGCGGCCGATCCGGCCGGCCGCGCCCGCTTCCTGCCCGGCCTGATCGACGGGAGCACCCCGGCCGCCCTCTCGCTGGGGGAGTCACATCTCGACATCACCGGTCGGGGCGGCGACGGGTCGCTCACCGTCTCGGGGAGCCTTCGCCCGTTGCTCGGGGCGGCGACCGCCTCGGTGGTGCTGGCCCCGGCCCGGGAGGGTGAGGGCCAGCCGGTCTGGTGCCTGCTCGAGGTGGGAGGGCCCGATGGGGCGGTGCGGGCGGAACCCCTCGTCGAGCCTCGATCCCACCCGTCGGGTGGGAGCGGTCGAGGTGGACGGGGCCACCGTGCCCCCGGCCGCCCAGCTCGGCTCGCTGACCACCGACCGGGTCCGGGACCTGACGTCCTGCCTCATGGCCGCCGAGCACGCCGGTGGCGCTCGCTGGTGTCTCGAGACGGCCACCGAGTACGCCAAGGTGCGCGTCCAGTTCGGCCGGCCCATCGGGCAATTCCAGGCGGTCAAGCACCGGCTGGCCGACCTGGCCATCCGGGTGGAGCAGATGACCGCGGTGGCCTGGGACGCGGCCCTGGCGGTGGGGGACGGCGGGGACGAGAGCACTGCGCTGGCCGCGGCCACCGCTGCGGCGGTGACCCTCGACGGTTATACCACCGCAGCCAAGGCATGCCTCCAGCTCCTCGGGGGGATCGGCTTCACCTGGGAGCACGACCTCCACCTGCATCTCAAGCGGGCCATGGCCGACCGCCAGCTGGTCGGGGAGCCCGACGATTACTGCGCCCGGGTGGCCGCTGAGGCCGGGGGCGGAGCCCGGCGGGCCCTGGCCGCGGACCTGCCGGCCGAGGCCGAGACGGTGCGGGCGGCGCTGGTCCCGGTGGTGGCCGAGGTGGCCGCGGCCGAGGACAGCGGGCGTCGCCGGGCCCTGGTCGACGCCGGACTGGTCATGCCCCATTGGCCGCGCCCGTGGGGCCGGGATGCCGGGGCCATCGAGCAGGTGGTCATCGACGAGGAGATGGCCGCCGCCGGAATCCAGCGCCCCCACCTCAGCATCGGGGCCTGGGCCCTACCCCCGATCATCGCCCAGGGCACGCCCGAGCAGGTGGCCCGCTTCGTGGAGCCCACCTTGATGGGCGTCCTGCACTGGTGCCAGCTGTTCTCCGAGCCGGGGGCGGGCTCGGACCTGGCCAGCCTCACCACCCGGGCCGAGCGGGGCGACGGCGGCTGGCTGCTCACCGGCCAGAAGGTGTGGACGTCGATGGCCAGGGAAGCCGATTGGGGGATCTGCCTGGCCCGCACCGACCCCACCGCCCCCAAGCATGCCGGCATCACCTTCTTCATCGTGGACATGCACTCCACCGGCCTCGACATCCGGCCCCTCCGAGAGCTGACCGGTGCGGCCATGTTCAACGAGGTCTTCTTCGACCAGGTCTTCGTCCCCGACGACTGCGTGATCGGTGAGGTCAACGGGGGCTGGGCCCTGGCCCGGGTAACACTGGCCAACGAGCGGGTGTCGATGTCGTCCGGTGCAACCTTCGGCATCGGTGTCGAGTCGCTGCTGCGGCTGGCCGCCCGCCGGGGGGCGGCAACCACGCCGGCCCTCTCGGTGCGGCTGGGACGGTTGCTGGCCGAGGCCCAGTCGCTGCGGCTGATGACCCACCGGGCCACGCTGGCCGCCCTGGCCGGCACCGACCCCGGTCCCCAGGCCAGCCTGCGCAAGCTGTTGGGTGCCGAACACGAGCAGCGGGTCCAGGAGCTGGGCCTGGCCATGCTCGGCCCCGAGGGGGCGACCATGGAGGGGAGCGCCCAGCGCTGGACCCAGGGGATGCTGGCCACCCGGTGCCTCACGGTGGCCGGGGGAACCAGCGAGGTGCAGCGCAACGTCATCGGCGAGCGTCTCCTCGGCCTTCCCCGCGATCCCGAGCCAGGGGGCTGAAGGGACCGGGGCACGGCCGTCTAGAGCACGCCCTGGCCTTCGAGCCGGTCGAACTCCTCGGAGGTCAGCCCCACCAGGTCGCACCACACGGCGCGATTGTCGGCGCCGAGGCGGGGCGCACCGGTGGGCACCGGCGGCCGACGGCCAACGAATCGGGGGAACGGAGCCTGCTGGCGCAGGGGCCCGACCACCGGGTCATCCACCTCGACGAGGTCCCCCCGGGCGGCCATGTGGGGGTCGGCGAAGATGTCGGCGGCGGTGTAGGCGGTGCCCACCGGCACGTCGTGGGCCATGCAGCGGGCCTCGATGTCGGCCGCCGTCCGGGACCGGGTCCACTCGGCCACCAGGTCGTTGATCTCGTCCCCGTGCCGGGCCCGCCGGGCCAACGTAGTGAAGCGCTCGTCGGCCACCAGGTCCGGGACGGTCCATGGCCCGACACAGCCGGGCGAAGTTGGCGTCCGAGCCGGCCACGATGCAGATGTAGGTGCCATCGGCGGTGGGGTAGTTGTCGAGGGGGGCCGAGGTGGGGAGCCGGTTGCCCTCGCGGCTGCGAACCGTGCCCAGCCGGTCGTAGCCGGCCAGCGTCCACTCGAGCACCCGGAGCACCGCCCCGTAGAGCGGGGCGTCGATCACTGTGCCGCGGCGGGGATCGGGGCCGGCCCCTGCGTCCCGGGCGTAGAGCCCGGCCACCGCCGCCATCGCCGCGAAGACGCCGGTGAGGTAGTCGGAGATGGTCACCCCGGGCCGAACCGGCGGCCGGTCGCGCTCGCCGGTCAGGTGGAGCAGGCCGCCGTAGGCGATGCCCAGCCGATCGAGGCCCGGTCGCTGCGAGTAGGGGCCGTCCTGGCCGAAGACGCTGATGCGCACGTAGACCACCGACGGGTCGAGCGAGTCGGGGCCGAGGTCCCACGTCTCCATGGTCCCGGGGCGGAAGTTCTCGCACACCACGTCGGCGGTGGCCGCCAGTCGCCGGAAGAGGTCCTGGCCCTCGGGCGTGCGCAGGTCGCAGGTGGCCCCTCGGCGGCCGCGCCCCTCGACGGCCCAGAACAGCGAGTAGCCGGCCTCGTCCTCGCCGGTCTCGACGAACGGGCCGATGGTGCGCATGAAGTCGCCGCCTCCCGGGCAGCTCGACCTTGATGACATCGGCCCCGAGCTCGCCGAGCAGGCCGGCACAGAACGGGGCCGAGATCCGGGTGCCCACATCGAGCACCCGGATCCCCCGCAGCGGGCCATCGGTGTAGGCCGGCCCGCCCTCCTCAGGAGTCAACGACCGGCCGATCCCCACGGTCCCGGTCGGCGAAGACCTCTTTCATCGAGGTCTTCGAGTTGCGCTCCTCGAGGGCGCTGGCGCGCCGTTTCGGTGTTGTGCATCCAGTGGTGCGCCATGAAGTGGTACTTCCACGAGTCGGACTGGCCCATGAGGTCGGCGGTGTGGTTGAGCGAGTCCTTGACCACCTGGGCGGTGACCGGGGGGACCAGGGCGATGCGCTCGGCCAGCTCCTTGGTCCGCGTCGGCCAGCTCGTCACGAGGGACGACCCGGTTGACCAGGCCCAGGCGCCAGGCCTCGTGGGCGTCGATCACGTCGCCGGTCAGGAGGAACTCCTTGGCCTTGCGGATGCCGAGCTCCCACGGCTCGACCAGCAGCTCGA
Organism: uncultured Acidimicrobiaceae bacterium; assembly: GCA_963774885.1. Taxonomy (GTDB): domain Bacteria; phylum Actinomycetota; class Acidimicrobiia; order Acidimicrobiales; family RAAP-2; genus Bog-756. The sequence goes on along the minus strand of CAVZGQ010000001.1, from coordinate 664,459 downwards.
CCCCGGCCCCGGTCATCCGCAGCACCGGGTTGGAGAAGGTGGCGTCGTCGGCGGCCACGATGAGGTCGCACATGCAGGCCAGCATCAGGCCGGCGGCCACGCAGCTGCCCTGTACGGCGGCGATGGTCGGCTTGCGGAAGTCGTGGATCCGCTTGCAGCGGTCGTAGTACATGACCTTCTCGTGGTACATCTTTCCCTCGGGCGTCTCCCGCAGCAGCCGCCACTTGTCGGGCTCGGCCGTACCCGACCAGGCCCTTGAGGTCGTGCCCGGACGAGAAGTGCTTGCCGGCGCCGGCCAGGACCACCACCCGCACGGCGTCGTCGGCGTCGGCCTCGGTCGAAGGCGGCGTCGAGCTCGTCGATGAGCTCGGTGCTCTGGGCGTTGGCCATCTCGGGCCGGTTCATGGTGATCGGTGGCCACCGGCCCCTTCCACCTCGTACCGGATCGTCTCGTAGCCCATGGGTGCCATCCTCGCTCGATCCGCCGGCCGGTCAGCCCTTCGGCAGTCCGAGGACCCGCTCGCCCACCAGGGTGCGCTGCACCTCGTTGGTGCCGGCGAAGATCGACGACGCCTGATAGTAGAGCCACGACCGCTGCCACATGCCGTCCCCGGGGTTGTCGGCGGCACCCTGCCAGAGCGGTGCGGCGGGGCCGAGCACGGCCATGGCCGTCTCGTGGAGGCGCTTGGACATCTCGCTCCAGTACAGCTTGAGGGTGCTCCCCTCCGGCCCGGGGGCCTCGCCCCGCTCGAGCCGGGTGAGGGTGCGCCAGTTGTGGAGCTGGAACAGCTTGACCTCGAGGTAGGCCTGGGCCAGGCGCTGGCGGACCTCGGGGTCGTCGAGGCCGCCGGGCCGGGCCGCGGCCATCTGGAGGAGGGCCACCAGCAGCTGGCAGTGGATGCCCAGCTGGCGCGGGTTGACCCCGCGCTCGTGGGAGAGCGTCGAGTTGGCCACCGACCATCCGCTTCCCGGCCTCGCCCACCAGCTGGTCGTCGGGCACGAACACCCCGTCGAGGACCACCTCGTTGAACTCGGCCTCACCGGTGATCTGGACCAGCGGGCGGACCTCGACTCCGTCGGCGTGCATGTCGACGGCCAGGCAGGAGATGCCCTGCTGGCGCTTGGGGGCGTCGGGGTCGCTGCGGGCCAGGCACAGTCCCCAGTCGGCGAACTGGGCGTAGGAGGTCCACACCTTGTGGCCCGAGACCATCCAGCCGCCGTCGGTGCGCTCGGCCCGGGTGGTGAGCGAGGCCAGGTCGGAGCCGGCCTCGGGCTCGCTGAACAGCTGGCACCACAGCTCGTCGGCCCCCAGGATGGGCGGGAGCCACCGCCCCTTCTGCTCCTCGGTGCCGTGGGCGAACAGGGTCGGCCCGACCAGGTTGATGCCGATGCGGCCGACCAGCTCGGGGGCCCGGGCCCGGGCCATCTCCTCGGTGACCAGGAAGTGCTCGGTGGCCCCGAGCCCCCGGCCGCCCAGTTCGACAGGCCAGGTCACCCCCACCCACCGGTCGGCGGCCAGGGCCGCCTGCCACCGCCGGCCGAAGGCCACCACCTCGGCCAGGTCGCTGGAGCGGGCCGGCGGCTCGGTCCCGTACTCCCAGGGCAGGTGGGACACCAGCCAGTCGTGCAACTCGCGCTTGGAGCTGGCGTTGCTCCGGTGTGATCTGCAGGTCCATCCCCGCTCAGCTTGGCACAGGCGCCAACGACGCCGGCGCCGACCAGCAGCCCCCGGGACCCGCCGGTCCGACGGTTGACCCTAAGCTTCGCCGCCGTGGACTTCGACCTGTCGACCGACCAGCAGGACCTCCGCCACGGGGCCGTCGACCTGCTCGAGCGGATGGCCACCGCCGAGCGCGTCCGTGCCTTCGTGGGGCCGGGTTCCCGACCGACGGCGCTGCGACCGAGGCCACCGGCCCCGGTCTTGCCGGTTCATCCGATACCTCCGGCTACGACCGGGCGCTGTGGGAGGCCATGGCCGAACAGGGCTGGCTGGGAGTGGCCCGCAGCGAGGAGGTCGGGGGCCTCGGCCTGGGGATGGTCGAGGTGGCCGTGCTCTGCGAGGAGCTGGGTCGGCGGGTGGCCCCGGCGCCCTTCGCCAGCACGGTGGTGTGTCTGGCCGCCCTCGACGGCGCCGCCACCGACGAGGTGGTCCTACCCGAGGCGCGCCGGCTGGTCGCCGGCTGGTCGGACGAGATCGCTGCCGGTTCGGCCATCGGCTGTCTGGCCTGGTCGGCCGCCGGCGAGGTGGTGGCCCATCCCGACGGTGACCGGTGGTCGCTCACCGGCACGCCCGGAGCCGACCTTGTACGCCTCGGTGGCCGATCTGGCCGTGGTGGTCACCGGTGACGGGGTCTACGCCGTTCCCCTCGACGAGGGCACCCGACCACCGCCGGAGCCGGCCATGGACCGCACCCGACCGCTGGCCTGGCTGCGGCTCGCCGCGACGCCTGCGCATCGGATCGGGGGGGCCGACGCTGCCCAGAGGATGGTCGACCGGGCGGCCACCGCCTGGTCGGCCGAACTGCTCGGTGCCTCGGCCCGAGCCCTCGAGATGAGCACCGAGTACGCCACCGTGAGGAAGCAGTTCGGCCATCCCATCGGCAGCTTCCAGGCGGTCAAGCACCGGTTGGCCGATGCCCTGGTCGATGTGGAGGGGATGCGCTCGACCACCTACCACGCCGCCTGGTGCCTGGCCGCCGACCACCCCGACCGGCCCCTGGCCGCCTCGCATGGCCAAGGCCTGGTGCTCGGACGCCTCCCGACGGGTGATGGCGGCCGGGCTCCAGGTCCACGGGGGCATCGGGTTCACCTGGGACCACGACCTCCACCTGTTGCTCAAGCGGGCCCAGCTCGACGCCTCCAGTTTCGGCACCGCCGGCTGGCATCGGGAGCGCATCGCCGGGCTGCTCCAACAGCGGCTGGCCGAGGGCATCACGCTCTTCTGATCCTGCCGCCGGCGCAGGCCCCGACACCCCGGAGAGGCCGGCGGAGCGGCTGCTACTCTGACCCTCTGCTGGCCCGGGGGACGGGCGGAGAGCCGAAGGGGGCGCATGGCCTGGGATTTCTCCACCGAACCGGAGTTCCAAGCGACAGCTCGACTGGATGGACGGCTTCGTCCGGGAAGAGGTCGAGCCCATCGACCTGCTGTGGGGCGGGATGACCTACCACCCGCTCGACGACGAGCTCCGGGCCATCGTCGACCCGCTCAAGCAACAGGTACGTGACCGCGACCTGTGGGCCTGCCACCTGGGTCCCGAGCTCGGTGGCCAGGGCTACGGCCAGGTCAAGCTGGCCCTGATGAACGAGATCCTGGGTCGCTCGCAGTGGGCCCCGATCATCTTCGGCACCCAGGCCCCCGACACCGGCAACGCCGAGATCATCGCCCACTACGGCACCGACGAGCAGAAGGAGCGCTACCTGCTGCCGCTCCTCGACGGAGAGATCTTCTCCTGCTACTCGATGACCGAGCCCCAGGGAGGGTCCGACCCGGCCCTGTTCGAGACCCGGGCCACCCGGGACGGCGACGAGTGGGTGATCAACGGCTGGAAGTTCTTCTCGTCCAACGCCCGCACCTCCAGCTTCCTCATCGTCATGGCCATCACCGACCCGGGCACCGACGTCTACCGGGGCATGTCCATGTTCCTGGTGCCGACGGACACGCCGGGCGTGCGAGATCGAGCGCAACATCGGGCTGATGGGGGAGCGGGTCCCGGCGAGCGGGATGCACGCCCTCATCCACTACGACGATGTCCGGGTGCCGGCCGAGGCCTGCTCGGTGGCGAGGGGCAGGCCTTCGTCATCGCCCAGACCCGCCTGGGCGGCGGGCGTGTCCACCACGCCATGCGCACGGTGGGCATGGCCAGCCGGGCGCTCGACATGCTCGGTGAGCGGGCCGTGAGCCGCAAGACCCGCGACGGCGTGCTGGCCGACAAACAGAGCGTGCGCGACTACGTGGCCGACTCCTACATCCAGCTCACTCCAGTTCCGGTTGCTGGTCATGTACGTGGCCTGGAGCATCGACCAGAGGGCCGACCCCAGAGCCATCCGCAGGGACATCGCCGCCATCAAGGTGCTCACCCCCACAGGTCCTCCACGACGTGACCCAGCGGGCCATCCAGGTCCACGGGGCCTCGGGGTCTCCGACGAGATGCCCCTGGGCGGCCTGTGGATGGCGGCCCCGATCATGGGCCTGGTCGACGGGCCCACCGAGGTGCACCGCAACACGGTGGCCCGCCAGGTGCTCAAGTCCTACCAACCGGTGGACGGGCTGTGGCCCAGCCAGCACCTGCCCACCCGGGTGGCGGCAGCCCGGCGCAAGTTCGCCGACCACCCCGGAGCCCTGGCCAGTGCGGCGGGCGGCCAGTGGGCCGAGGGGGAGGGCGCCCTCGAGCACGAGGTGGGCAACCTGTGAGCGAGATCGCCGCCGCCGGCGGGGAGGAGGCGGAGGCCGACGAGCCACACTCCACCATCGACCCCGAGCGGTTGGGCCACTGGATGGACGAGCGCGACCTTCCCGGGGCGGGTGCACCCCTCACCGCCCGGTTCATCACCGGCGGCGCCTCCAACGACCTCTTCGAGATCACCCGGGGCGGCCACCGCTGCGCCCTCGCAACGCCCGCCCGAGCCGGTGCCCCGGGGCCGCAACGAGACCATGCTGCGCGAGTACCGGCTGCTGGCCGCCTTGCGGGCCACCGACGTCCCCCACGCCCGGGTGCTGGCCGGCTGCGACGACCCCTCGGTGATCGGGGGCTGCTTCTACCTGATGGACTTCGTCGACGGCTGGTCGCCCATCCAGGAGGGCAGCGTGTGGCCCGCGCCGTTCAGTAGTGACCTCGAGGCCCGGCGGGGCCTGGCCTTCGAGTTGGTCGACGGGATCGCCCGCCTGTCTCGGGTGGACTGGGAGGCCAGGGGCCTCGAGGGCTTCGGCAAGCCCGACGGCTTCCACGAGCGGCAGGTCGACCGCTGGCTCAAGCACCTGGCCGCCTTCCAGTTCCGTCCCCTGCCCGGCATCGACGAGGCCGCCGACTGGCTGCGCGCTCACAAGCCCCATACCTACCGACCGGGCATCATGCACGGTGACTACCAATTCGCCAACGTGATGTTCCACCACGGCGCCCCGCCCCGGCTGGCCGCCATCGTCGACTGGGAGATGGCCACCGTCGGCGATCCGCTGCTCGACCTGGGGTGGGTGGTCAACGGCTGGCCGGAGGACACCTCGGGCGCGGAACCGGCCACCATCAGCTACGTCGACTACACCGGCATGCCCACCAAGGGCGAACTCCTCGACTACTACGCCACGGCCAGCGGCCGGCCGGTCGACGAGATCGACTACTACGTGATCCTGGCCCGCTTCAAGCTGGCCATCGTCCTCGAGGGGGGCTACGCCCGGGTGGTGGCCGGCGAGGCCGACAATCCCAAGATGGCCCTCTTCGGGAACGTGGTGCTGGAGATGGCCCGCAAGGCGGCCGAACTGGCCACCACCACCACCCTCCGCTGAGCCGGTGGCGCCAGTGGTCCCCGTGAGTGGCTCCACCGGCACCGGGCGGTTCGACCTGACCGGAAAGGTGGCCCTGGTCACCGGCGGGAGCCGGGGGCTGGGTCGGGCCATGGCCCTCGGGTTCGCCGACGCCGGGGCCGACGTGGTCATTGCCAGCCGCAAGCTCGATGCCTGCCAGGCGGTGGCGTCGGAGGTCGAGGCGCGGGGGCGGCGGGCGCTGGCCGTTGCGGCCAACGTGGGCCGATGGGAGGAGCTCGACGGGCTGGTCGACGCCGCCTATGAGGCCTTCGGCTCGTGTCGACGTCCTGGTCAACAACGCCGGCATGTCCCTGCTCTACGGCGACCTGGCCGAGGTCACCGAGACGATGTGGGACAAGGTGGTGGGCCTCAACCTGAAGGGGCCCGTTCCGCCTCACCGCCCTGGTCGGCCCCCGCATGGTGGCCGACGGCGGGGGCTCGATCATCAACGTCTCCAGCACCGGCTCCATCCGCCCGGCGCCGTTCATGCTCCCCTACGACGCGGCCAAGGCCGGGCTCAACGCGCTGACCGTCGGCTTCGCCCACGCCTACGGGCCGACCGTGCGGGTCAACTGCATCATGGCCGGCCCCTTCTTCACCGATGTGGCCGAGCACTGGGACCTCGAGGCGTTCGAAGCCGCGGCCCGGGCCCGCCACGCCCTTCAGCGCGGTGGCCAGCCCGACGAGATCGTGGGTGCCGCCCTCTACTTCGCCTCCGACGCCTCGAGCTACACCACCGGGGCCTCGCTGCGGGTGGACGGCGGCATCCCCTGACGCTGCGTCTCCCCGAACAGCCTCGAGGCGATGGGCCAGTGGCGCCGGATCAGGCTGCCGGCCTGGACCCGGGAACGGTCACCGTGTCGGTGTCGACGCCCGAACGGAGCACGGCTCCCGGGGTGGCACCGGTGAGCTCGCCGGTACGCACGATCTCGGTCCCGTTGACCAGCACGTGCTCGATCCCGTCGGCCTCGGCGTAGAGCCGGCCGGCCCCGCCGGGGAGGTCGTCCCGGGTGTACTCGGCGCGTTGCCCGACCGTTGCGGGGTCGAGGACCACCAGGTCGGCGAACCAACCCGGCGCCACCCGACCCCGGTCGCGGAGGCCGTACAGGCGGGCGGGTACGTCGGTGAGCTGGTGCACGGCGGCCTCCCAGCTGAGTAGGCCGCGCTTGCGCACGCCGTCGCCCAGCATGGACGTCGAGTAGATGGCCCCGCACATCATGTCGAGATGGGCCCCGGCATCGGACCCCCCGACGATGGTGCGGGGGTCCTGCCACACCGTGGCCCGGAGTTCCCAGTCGGCCTCCGACTCGGGGATGGGAGGCCGCAGACCGGTGCGCAACCGGTCGGCCAAGGCCACATCGACCAGGGCATCGAAGGGCTCCTGCCCGCGCTCGGCGGCGATGGCCCCGACGGTACGACCGGCCAGCCCGGCGTTGGCCTCGCTGAACGTCTCCTCGATGACCAGGTTCTGCCAGTTGGCCAGGGCGGCCAGAATGCCCGCCTCCTTCGAGTGGGCGGCGTCGTCGAGCCGCCGTCGCACCTCGGGATCAGCCAGCCGTTCCATGCGCTCGGGGATGGGGAGGGCGAAGATCTCGCGCCACCCAGGGAGCCCGTCGATCACCGCGCCGTGCTCGAACGAGAGACGGATCTTCATGGTGTGGGGCAGGGTGAGGGCCACCACCGTGGCGCCGCGCTCGCCGGCCGCCGTCGACGCCTGAAGCTGGCTCTCGCACCCGGATGGGTTGAAGGCGGACACCCCGAGCACGTTCCAGTTGGCCGGCCGGTTGGCCAGCAGCGACAGGGTGGCCATGAGGTCGACCTCCTCTTCGCTGAACCCGTTGAGGCAGCCGGGCACGATGAGCTCGAGCGTGGTCCCCGGGTGGTCGGCCAGCGCGGCCGACAGGGCCTCGAGCTCGGCCCGGTCCGCCGCCCGGGACGGCACCGGCTGGCCGTCCCCGTCGTTGTGGGTGTGGGCCTGCGAAGTGGACAGACCGAGGGCGCCCTCGGCAAAGGAGCGCTCGGCCAGTGCCACCATGGCGGCCACCTGGGCATCGGTGGCACGCGTGCCCACCGCGTCATCGCCCATGACCGCCCGTCGCAGCGTGGAATGTCCGACCAGAAACCCGGCGTTGACTGCGATGGCGCCGTCGAATCGGCCGAGCCACTCGCCGAACGAGGTCCAGGACCAGTCGAGGCGCTCCAGGGCCGAGAGGGGCATGCCCTCGACCCGGGCCATCATGCGGGCCAGGTAGTCGGCATGCTCGGGTCCGGCCGGTGCCAGGGAGAAGCCGCAGTTGCCGCCGATCACCGTGGTCACCCCGTGCAGGGGCGAGGGCGTTGCCGCCGGGTCCCACGACAGCTGGGCATCGTAGTGGGTGTGGAGGTCGACGAACCCCGGGGTCACCAGCAGGCCGTCGGCATCGATGGTGGAGGTGGCCGGCTCGTCGACCGATCCCACCGACACGATCCGCCCCTGGTGGATGGCCACGTCGGCACGGTGCGACGGGGCACCCGTACCATCGACGATCGTCCCCCCACGTATCACCGCATCGAGCACTGTGCTACCTCCGCTCCCCGAGGACGTCGCTCCCCGACGGATGCTACTTGCCCGGGTTGTCGGGCACCTCCGTGACACCCATGCCATGCGCCATGATCTGGACCGTTGACACCTGACTGGCGGGAGCGGCTGATCGAGAGGTTCGGGGGCGTGAGTTCGGTGCGCGCCGTCGGCGGGGCGGTGCACCGGGTCCGGACCCCGGCCGGCCAGGTGGCCGTGAAAGTTGGGATCGGCGTCCTCGACGAAGCGGAGGGACTGCGTCGTCTGGCCCGGGTGACCGGTGGGCCTCCGGTGCCCGACGTCCTGCTGGCCGAGCCGGACCTGCTGGTGACGGCCTGGATTGATCAGCAGGTACCTACCGCGGGCCACGACGAAGGGCTCGGCCGCGTGCTGGCCGGACTGCATGCGGTTCCCGCGCCAGCGTGGGGCGGCGGTTCGTCATGGATCGGGAGCTGCCGGGTCGACCCCGCACCCCGGCCGGACAGCGCCGAGTTCTACGGTCAACGGATCGTCGAACTGGCCGCTGGCTGCGGATTGGAGCGCGGCGCTGCCAGCCTGGCCGCTCGACTGCCGGGCCTGCTGCCGCCCGGCGGTCCGGTGCTCCTCCACGGCGACCTGTGGTGGGGGAACGTCCTGTGGGGAGCGGACGGTTCGCCGTGGTTGATCGACCCCTCGGTGCACGGCGGTCACCCCGAGGAGGACCTCGCCATGCTGGCGCTGTTCGGCCCCATCCCCGACCGGACGCTCCACGCCTATGCCGACCGCGGGGTGCTCGAGGAGGGGTGGGCGGATCGGGTGGCGCTGTTCCAGCTGGTGCCGCTCCTCGTGCACACGGTGCTGTTCGGCGGTGTCTACCGGGTCCAGGCGGAGGCGATCCTCCGTCGCTTCGCCTGATCCACCAGGTCATCCGCGCCGATCGACGAGGACCGACCCGGGCGGGTGACGGGCGCTAGCCTGCGGGTTCGATGATCGATGCAACCGGGGGCCCGTCGACAGGACGGTTGGCGTTGCTGCCCGATCCCGAGCCGCGGGCGATCCGGGTGCCGATCATCTCGGTGGACGACCACCTGATCGAGCCCCCCGACCTGTTCGACGGTCGGATGCCGGCCCACCTGGCCGAGCGCGCCCCTCGCATCGTCGAGGACGGGGACGGCTCCCAGTACTGGCTCTACGAGGATCGCCGCTATCCCAACATCGGGCTCAATGCGGTAATCGGCCGGCCCAAGGAGGCATGGAGCATGGAGCCGGCCCGCTTCGAGGACATGCGGCCGGGGTGCTTCGACATCGGAGCCCGCATCGCCGACATGGACCTGAACGGCATCTGGGCGTCCCTGTGCTTCCCCTCCCTGGTGGCGGGCTTTTGTGGCGCCGTGTTCATCGGCTCCGATGACCCCGAGCTCGGCCTGGCCTGCCTGCGGGCGTGGAACCAGTGGCACCTCGAGGTGTGGGCCGGCACCTTCCCCGATCGGATCATCCCCTTGCAGCTGCCGTGGCTGCCCGATGTCGAGGTGGCCGCGGCCGAGGTGCGGGTAAACGCCGAGCGGGGCTTCAAGGCGGTGAGCTTCCCCGAGTTCCCCGCCCAGCTCCATCTCCCCGCCATCTTCACCGATCACTGGGATCCATTCTTCGCCGCCTGCGAGGAGACCGGCACGGTGGTCTGTCTGCACACCGGTGCCTCCTCGTGGGCGCCGTTGCCGTCGCCGTCACCACCCTTCGAGCTCCTCCCGACCCTCTTTCCGGTCAACGCCCTGATCGCCGCGGCCGAGTGGCTGTGGTCGGGAGTGCCGCTCCGCTTCCCTCGACTGTCGGTGGCCATGTCCGAGGGCGGTATCGGCTGGGTGCCCATGCTGCTGGACCGGGTCGACTATGTCCTCTCGCACTCCGGCTCGGGGGACGAGAGCATCTCGTGGCCGTCGGAGCTCCGCCCGAGCGAGGTGCTCAAGCGGAACTTCTGGTTCTGCACCATCGACGATCCGTCACTGGTCGAGCTGCGCCACGTGATCGGGGTCGACCACATCATGGTGGAGAGCGACTATCCCCACGCCGACTCGACCTGGCCGGACACCCAGGCGGTGCTGCAGGCGACGCTGGGGGGCGTCGACGAATCCGAGCTGCGCATGATGGCGGCGGGCAATGCCGCCGGTCTGTTCCGCCATCCCCTGCCCGATCGTGACGACTGGCGGGAGACGGCAGCCACCGCCAGAACGAGGTAGGCCGCGCTACGCGCCCCGCTCGTTGGAGCGGGTGTGGACCCTATGGGCAGGGCGAACTCCGGCTCAACGCGTTGAACGTCGGGGCGTGACGCAGCGAGGCTTCCGGTCCCCCCACCCTCGGCGAGGCCTGGCGGCCACGCATCGCCGGTCTCCGGTGAGCGGCACCTGCCGCCGTACACCGGGCGAGTGCGACGTCACGGAACGTGCGTCGGTCCCGGCGAGCGTTCTCTAGTCGAGGTTGTCGACGTGCTCCACTCGCAGCCCACAGTCGACCAGCGCAGAGACCAGGACATCATGGCTCCGACTGAAGAACCTGAAACAGGCGGTGCTGCCGTCCGTACGACCAAAAATGACGCTATGTCCGTCAGCCATCACCGAGGTGATCACTTCGAGCGGTGAGTACCACTCCGACCGGAGAGGAAAGGTCGAGATGAGATCCACTCCATCCTCCCCGATTGAGATTCGGGCGAAGGGCCAACTGGTGGCGACGACACCGAATGCCGTCGGTACGGAGAGGCGAACTCCGGTGAACGTGTGTTGGGTCACCACGCTGATCGATGCTAATGGTCGAGAACAACTCGAGCACTGCGCGGAAAATGCCGGCTGCGGGTCCGGCGCCCGCCCGGCGCCCGCTTTGATGCCGTGCTTTGCAGTCGGGAGGGTATCGCTCCACGAACTGAAGCAGGCCGAGCAGTGCCAGCGGTCTTGTCGTAACCTTCCGAGGCTGCCTCAATTGGGGTGGTCAACCAACTGACATGAGGTGTCAACATGAGTGTCACTGTCGTCGCTCACTTCCCTGTTGCCGACGTCGCCAAAGCCATCGAGGGTTTGCAGGCCAACGCCGCGCTCCTCGAAGAGATAACTGAGGACACCAAGGACGCTGGAATTCTTCATCACCGATTCGTCGCTGGCGCGGCCGAGCTCGTCGTTATCGATGAGTGGGAAACAGCCGAGCAGTTCCAAGGCTTCTTCGAGGGGAACCCTAAGGCCGAGCGGGTCACTTCTGCGATCGGTGTCACGGGCCCTCCATCGATCACGGTGTACAACTCGTTCGAGGCTGCCGGAGCCATATAGGGGGCTGGGCTGAGCTGCACCCTTGTCCAACCTGTCCCCGAAAACCGGATAGGTGGGGCACCACGGAACGCCAGTCACCCAACGTTTGCCCTGCTCGGTGGCTTCGACCGACGCCGTCGGCGACGTAAGCTGGTGGGCTATGAGCTATGCGGTTGATTTCGTCAACGTATCCACCATCGGCCTGGAGTCGTCGCCGGTGGCGGCCGCCCTGGCTGGCCTGCGGGCGAACGAAGCTCGCTACTTCAAGAACAAGTACGACCACGTTTTCACCGTCGAATCGGCCGGTAAGGCCAAGAAGGCAATCGACGTGGTGCACCGCATCCTCAAAGAGGAGCGCGACATCGTCGTCACATCGCCCCCGCTCGAGGCAACGACGTTCCAGGTCGAGAACATCCGATGGACCTACGTGTTCTACAAGAGCGGGCTCTCGATCAACGTCCTGTACACGCTCGACGGGCCGAAACGAGCAGTCGGGTTCAAGCTCTCCGAAGGGATGGACGTCCCCGCCGAGCTTGGCTCGTTCAAATTTCCCCGACAGAAGTCGAAGCTGGCCGGGACGATCCGCGGCTCATACTTCGTGATCAAGGGCGAGTACTGACCCCCTCGAGCCTCGGATCCGACGGCGTTCTGCCCTGATCCGACCAGACCCGTGAGGCCTGTCGCCGTCAGCGTGTGTCCCCGCACCGGGTCTGTGACCCACTCCGGCACCTATGCCATGTTCGGATGGACCTCGGGCCGGACCCAGGTCATGCGGTCTAATGGACGGATGCAACGAACAGGGCGAGGTGAGGCGCCCTGGGGGCAGCCCACAAGCAGATGGGCACATCTGCATTGTGGAAGGCGATGGCAGCGATAATCCACAGGAAGTCAGTGACAAGGATTCCCAAGCCAATGACGGCAGCAATCCGATGCGGCTTCCGCCACTGCGATACGAGCACGACGGCAATGCCCGCCAGCAGCAGAATTACGGCAACGGCCACTCCAACGGTCGGGATGTCGAAGAGAGACTGGTCTGGAGGTGAACAGGGGACTTGCCGGCCAAGATCGTGATGCCATGCCGCGATGGCCATTGCTGAGACAACGCAGGAAAGGAGACCGGCGCCGATCGCAAAGGATCGTCCGGCCGTACTCTGGGCTCCTTCTACGTAGTCGACGGGTCGCATGGGGTGAATCGGCTGGTTCGCCTCGTTGCCCATTACATCCGCTCTCCACAAGGTCAAATATCGCAGGATCCACGCGCATTGGCTCTTATCCAGGCGCTCGAGACGGTTGTGCCCCGCCCCAGATCACCAGATATGCGTGCCCTTCGGCTGTGGTCGCCCAGGGCCGTCGCTCAGCGAACGAGGCGGTGGACCTCGGTGATCGTCACTACGGGCCCACCCATCTTGGACGGATCGAGGCCTCGTGGCACAGCAACCTTGCCCATGGCCGGCATTAGCGTTGACTGGACGAACTGCTCATGGGCCTCGACTGAGTCCCACAAGTCGACGCCGTGGGCACGGCCGTCCTTCTCGAAGTGCACATGCAGAATCCCGCCAGGCGGGAGTTCGAAGTCGACACCCATTTCATCGGTGACCGCGTCGAGCAACTCGTTGGTTACCCCGTCCGGAAAGACATTCTCAATTAGAACCGCCATGACCGATGCTCCTTTGTCGTCGCTCTGGACATCATCGCAGAAGGTCGGCTTCGATGCCGGGGAAAGCCTCGGGCCGTCTGCTGTGTCAAAATAGCGTCGGTGGAGACGGAAGTCGCCTGCATGGATCGAGAGACTGCGCCCATTCATCCAGTGATGGCGGTACGAGATGACTCTCATGTCGAGCGGGACACATGGATTCCGATGCTTTGTTCCGGTAGATCCGTCCCGAGTCTGGACTGCTCTCACCGACGGTCAGGTCACCGGCAACTACCTTCACGGGCTCGTTGCTGACTCGTCATGGTGCGCAGGTGCTCCGATTCGCTTCCGGGCCGCTGCCCTCCAGCCGGAGAGCCAATCCACGTTGACGGGTCGAGTGCTCTGCGCTCAAACCCATCGTCGGCTGTTCTACTTCCTACGGTCTGGACCAAAGGACCCATCCACCTACCTCACCTGGCAGATCCGGCCCTGCCCAGGGGGCTCTATGGTGCATCTCCAAGTCGATCAGGCCGAGTGCGCAGACACCGAAGAGGAGGCCGAGAACACGTGGTTGCCAGTGCTCGCAGCGTTGCAATCTCTGTTTTCCTGAGACGAGCCGTCACGACCGTAGATATCCCGCATGTCAGCGAGCTCGAATCCTGACGGGCTGTCCTCGAACGCCGGTCCCGGGCGGCGCTGGTCTCGATGATCACGCTGCAGTTCGGCGTCACCGGTCGAGCTCACCTTCACGTCGCCCGCGTTGCGGATCATTGCCGTGGATCAGAACGGCTCAGCGCCTCAGCCGACCCCGAACGTGGCGAGCCAGGTGTCGAGGTGCGGAGTCGAGTGTTGCCACGGTCTCCGACCATCGACGTCGAAGCATCCACCCGATGCTCGGTCGCCAGGATTCGGCGTTTGGGTCAGCCGCCTTCCCAACGATCAGTCCGATTGAGGTCGCAACGAATCGCTCGAGTTGAATCTTGAGATGTGGACCAGACCAGGGTGGTTGGTCAACGTGGAGGTCCGCGGGAGACGAACCGGTGTCGAAGTCAACCTCGATGGCATGCCCTCGAAGGCGCAGCTCCTTCACCAGCGACTCGACGTCTCTTCGTCGAAATAGCACCGTGTGACCCACTCGTACGGTCTTCGAGTTCGACTGGACATTGAACTCTGTCGTGTGAACGGCGGTGCCGCCAGGTCGTAGGCAGTCCATTTGTCGGAAGACGAACTCTTCGCCAGCCCAAATTGAACCCAGGTGCTCGAATGAGCAGGCTGACCACGAGAAATCGAACCCTCCTCGGCGGAGATCCTGAGGGATGGCTCGCATATCCACGAATCTGAAACTGACGTTCGTCGAGAAAAGCTCAGCGTCGCAGATGCCATCGCGATTCAGGTCGGCAAGCGTGGCGGCATGCTGCTCGCTCTCGACCCAGCCCGCCTCCGCGGCCTTCGTTGGCTCAAGGTCGGTTGCTACGACCTCACATCCAAGACTTGCGAAGAGGGCTGCAAGCGGATCCTGCCCTACTCCGAAGCCGATGCCCCGGCGGCCGGGACCGAGCATCCCGCGTTCGTACAGCGCTTGGATGATGAAGACCCACTCCCAGATCTTGCGGTGCGTTAGTACTGGTGCACCCGTGTGGGAGTGATCCCAGGCATCCCGAATCCGGTCGGCCCATGCCAGCATTCTGCTGTCAACCAAGCTCTGTTCTGTGCAGAGCGAAGAGCATAAGAGGCTGTCATCCATCCCTTGTCCTAGCGTCGATTCTCCAACGAGTTGCTCGCAATCGGCGAGGACATCAGAGACCATCAGACCCGGAAGCCGTCAGACAGCAGACCCTAGTGTCATCGTCGACCGAGCGTTAGATCCCGGTGCAACTTCACACCGCGGTGTTGAGTGGCGGTGACCGCGGCTGACCCTTCTGGCCTCGGCCCGAAACGGAGGAACAGCGCCGGTCGGTGTGAGTGCGAAATCGCTACCTCGGGCCGTAGTAGCGACCGGTGCAATCGAACACCAGCGCCGACTGCCCACTTGGTAGAGCTTGAATGTCATCCGTGCGGATGTAGCGATTTTGCTGCCCATCCACCATGACCACGCAGAGTTCGTCCGTATCGCTCTCGATCGGATGCTCTCGCCCATCCAGAGGGCCGCCGTTGAGTACGGCAATTCCCGCCAGGTCACTGCCAGCGCTCGAGGCCATGACGAAGACTCCCAGAGGTGAGGCGCTCATCGCAACGGAAAGCGACCCCTACCGCCGGATGGGTGGGGCAACCGGCACAACGGGGATGCTCAGATCATCCGGCTTTGAGCGCCTTGATAGCCAGTACGGTCGGAGTCGGTCGCCCACCTTCTCTGAAACGATCGAGCACAAATCCGGCATCGACGAACGTTCGGAGCAACGTAGGCAAGGCCACGTGCGCAGCACCAACCTTGTCCCTGAGACCCTTGTCTGTCCATGACTGCTTCGTCCAGTGACCATCGACGTAGCCAGGGCGAATGACAATCGCTTCAGGTTCAGTTCGATCGGCGAATCCGCCGCAGAAACACGGGTGAACCCCGATGTGCACGAAACAACCCCCGGGAACGAGAACTCGCCAGGCTTCCCGAAGGACGGCTGAGTAGTCGGTCACGTCGGTATGGACCATCACGGAGATCACGCTCGGGAACGAGGAGTTCCGAAACGGCAATAGCTCACCGTCTGCCTGCGCGATTGGGAGTCGGGTGCGAGCGTGTCGCAACATCCCGGCTGAGAGGTCTACGCCAAGGGGCACCCGCCCCAGAGTACGAATCCGAGCAGCATGTGTCCCGGTGCCACAGCCGATCTCCAGCGTTGTACCCATCCCCTGGCCGAGCAATCCAGAGAGAGAAGCGTCGACGCCGATGGGATCGCTTGTCGGCAGTCCGTCGTCGGACCGGCCACCCAGAAACCCATCCTCGTACCAGTCAGCGATTGCGTCATATGCTGCCGCAGCCATATCCACCCCCTTCAATCCGTTCGGCTCAGCAAGTGGATGTACTCAGGCAATCCTTTCACCCACGGGCTGTCCGCTACCACCGGCTAGGAGCCTCGGCCAGGAGCCGCAAATGAGTTGCGATCCTGGCCCGGGTCAGGTCAGGCTTACGCGTGCCTGAGAATCGCTTCGTCGGCCAGATCGCCAGAACCTACGATCAACCAGGGACGGGGATGTTCTCTGACCGCGTTCTAGAGACGACTGTCGACTGCCTGGTCGAGTTGGCGGCCGGCGGGCCGGTGATGGAATTCGCCATTGGCACTGGCCGGGTCGCTGTCCCGTTGGCTGGTCGGAACGTTCCGGTTACCGGGATCGAGTTGTCAGCGGACATGCTGGCGGTCTTGCGGTCGAAGCCCGAATCGAGCGGTATCACAGCCGTCGAGGGCGACATGGCCGTGACCTACGTGGAGGGAGAGTTCTCCCTCGTGTATCTGGTTTTCAACACGATCACGAACCTGACCTCGCAGGACGAACAGGTCGCTTGCTTCGAAAATGCTGCCCGTCACCTTCGCCCACGCGGCCGCTTTGTAATCGAGAACAACGTACCCGGGCTTCGTAGGTTGCCGCCAGGCAACGCCGCTGTCCCGTTCGCCGTGACCGAGGACTACATCGGGATCGACGACTTCATGGACCGCACGCACAAGCAGATCTCCCGGTCTCGGCACTTTAACCGAAATAGCGACGGCAGCTTCCGCGAATTCACAGCACCGTTCCGATATGTGTGGCCGGCAGAGTTGGACCTGATGGCTCGGATCGCGGGCATGACGCTGGAGCATCGATGGGCGTGGTGGGACCGCTCGCCGTTCACTGGCGAGAGCCCCTCGCATGTCAGCGTGTGGCGTCTCCCGGAGGAATAGACGCAGCCGCCAGACCCGCCTACGGGTTGGCGGGTGCCCCTACCGCTGGCTCAGGGTCGGGGTATCGGCACGGGGGCGCAGAAGCTGGCCACGGTTGACTAACTGCCGTCGTAGCCCACGTTCGTGGATGACACCGCACCGAGCAGTGCGTTCGCCGGGCTGGAGAGGGTGACCGTCATTCCGGGGAAGCAATGGCTCGCGGGTATACCAACCGGACAGCCGCCGGGATTGGGGGTGTTGACGGAGAACGAGATCGTCGCGGTGGTCTGACCGGGAGCGAACGTGACCGTGCCCGAGCTCGGGCTGAATGCGGCGGCGTCGCCGATGAAATACGTGTCAAAGGTCCCGCCACTCGGGCCGTTGGAAGTCGTAAAGTCAACCTGTGCTGTCCTCGAAAAAGATTGACTCAACTGAACGGGCACGGCAGGAAACCCAGAGAAGAGCTCAGCTGCGGAAGAAAAAGACACGGTCGGGAGCGGTATTACCTGGACCCGTGTCGAGGCGTGGCCCTCGCCCTTGATGTTTGATGCTCGGACTTTGATCTCATAACGACGTCCATTGGTGAGTCCGCTGACCGTGCACATGGTGGCCCCTGTGGTCGTACAGGTCTGGCCACCGTGCGAGGCGGTCACCGTGTACCCAGTGATGGGGGAGCCGCCGTCAGAAACCGGTGCCGTCCACGACACCGCTGCGCCCCCACTGATTGCGGTTGCAGCGACCGCTGTTGGAGCTCCAGGTTTTGTGATCCCGGGGGAACTGGCGCCCGCAGGCACGCTAGCGGCAACCGTCAGGACGGTCACCGCAAGCACCGCCGGTGCGAGCAGCCTGAGAACGTTGCACCCCGCTGGCATGAAGCGACGATCTGTCTGATCCAGAATTTGGGCTCACGTACCCCTCCTTTGTTTGGCTGGGGCTGGAACCGCGATGGCGGTCGACGGAAGCCTAGCTGGGATCCACGAGCACTTCCTCGGCAGCTCGCCACCCGCCGCCGAGCCCCCGTTCCCTCGACCGGACACACCCAGGGGCCACCCCCGCCGGATCCGTGGGACAGACGCGAAGGCTCGGTGTCAGGCGTCGAGTCGCATCCCGGCCTCAGTCCGCATGGCGATTGATCGGCACGGCTCCGGGGACGGGCAACACCCAATGGTGTCGCATTTCCACGTGGCCCTCCATCACGGGCGCTGGGAATCCGGGGTCTACAAAATTACCGACCGCAATTGCGAGGATCGGGTTCTCGCCTTCTTTGTGCCAATACAAGGTCGAACCGCAGGTCGGGCAGAAGTGATAGGTCACCGAGTCCCCTGCCGCATTGCCAACGCCATCGATCTCAAGACCGTTGTAGCGCTTCGTTTCCCCTGAAACCTCAATATTCTCGTCCCGGGCGTAGTAGGCCCCGACCTGGAACACACTGCCCGTCCGCTTTTGGCAGAAGTCGCAGTGACAGGTGGCCACCATCAAAGGTTCGTTCTGGACGGTGACCTGAACCCGTCCGCAGGCGCATTCAGCGGTTCGGGTCATACCACTCATCGTCGCGCAACCCGGCTCCGACATCCCCACCAGCCTCAGGGCTGACTCAGATGCACAGGCGTACCGGGTCTCACAACACCGGGTTAGTGAGCCACTCGGGCCAGTACTCTGGAGGGGTGGTCGGTGAACCAGGCCGGTGGGCGGACTCCTACGTACACCAGGCGAACCTGGCTCCTCATCTAAGCCGTGGCGAGGCCCTACTGCTCGCTCGGCGAATGCATCAGGGCGATGCTGCGGCCAAGTCAGACCTGATCACTGCGAGCAGACGACTGGTTGTCTCAATCGCCCGTCGTTATGTGGGCGTTCCACCAACAGAGGACGATTGGACGACACTCGCAACGGCCCAACCCCCCGATCGTGAGCGACTAGCACCCCTTCTCGCCTGGGGCGAACAGGGCCTTCAGACTGCAGTCGCCCGCTTCGACGGCTCCAAGGGATTCGGCTTTTCGACCTACGCCACATGGTGGATCCGTCAAGCCATCACGCACGGGACACAGGGCGGTGACCCGGGAGGCGTACGAGAGCCAACCTCGCCGGCTCCAGAATCTCCTTCGGGAGCAGTTCGTCGCGACCTCCCCAGCAGCCGTAGCTGAGCGTCACAGGACGCCAGCTCGGTGGGGCACCTGGCGGCACAACAGGCACATGGTGCTCGCGTTCGCCAGTGGCAGGCACGCCGCTGACTCCAGGGCGCTCCAAGGACCAGGACCTTGTTCTCCGACGAGTGGAGCCGGTACTCCCCTATGGGGCGGCTAGGTCGGTGTCTTGTTGGATTTCGACGGTGTTCCCCGACGGATCGACGAACCAGATCTGGACAGTCGTTCCCTGGGCCCCGCGGACGAAGGGGATGCCTACGTCCTCGAGTTCGGCGATGGCACCCTCGAGGTCGGCGACAGCAAAGCAGACGTGGGGTCCGGCCGGTTGGATGGGCCCGGGGCCGGCTGACGCGTCGACCAGGTGGAGCTGGGCGTTCCCGGCTCCGAACCAGTGCCCGGCGATCCCGGGGATGGTCGGACGGTCCTCGTCGGGCATGGACAGCAGCCCACGGTAGAACTCGACGGTGGCAGCCAGCTGTCCCTCGACGTTGACGCTGTGATGGAGCGTCCGGGTGACCTTCATGGCCGTTTCGGTCTGTCGCATCGACCGCCTGCAATCGGCCCGGTCATGGCGGCCAGCCTTCGGGGCTGACCACGCCAGACATGGTGCGGGGGTCGACGGGCTGGTGGGTCTGGCCGGCCTCGTAGACGGCGAAACAGAGTTGGAGGGCCTTGACGCCTTCGGTGGCGGTTAGTGCAGCCGGCGTTCCATCGACCAGCGCGTCGATGAAGTTGATGGACGCCCGCTTGAACCCGGTGCCCCAGTCGGCATCGACCGCGGGGAAGGTAGTCGTTGTCATGTTCCCCTGCTTGCCCTGGTAGAGAACCACAGCTGGGAGATCGAGCATCTCGCCCGTGCATCGGGTCACCCACAGGTAGCCCTCGTCTCCCTGAATCTCGAAGAACTCGTCGGCGCCGTAGTAGGCGCTACGCATCCACATCTGCGGGGCGTACATGATGTCCATGGTGCCCAGAATGCCCGGGTCCTCGTACTGGAAGATGGCGGCGCAGGGCTCGAAGAAGAAGTCGCGGCGGCGGACGACGGCCTGTACCGACACGATGTCCTGATCGAACAGCCACAGTGCCATGGCGTACTTGTGGATCACGTCGTCGAAGAGGTGCCCACCCGGGCTGCTGTCGGTCAGGCGCCAGACGTAGCCATCTGCTTCCAGACCCGCCTGGAAGGCCGAGTCGGTCTGGCCTACGACGGTCTTCATCCGCAGATGGCTGGGCTGGCCGATCGCCCCGTCGGTGAGCAGACGTTTGGCCTGCTCCAGCGGGGGATAGTGGCGGTAGCACTCGCTGACCCGGAGGATGAGGCCCGCGTCCTCGGCAGCGGCAGCCATGGCCCGGGCCTCATCGATGGTGTTGGCCAGCGGTTTCTGGCAGGAGACGTGTTTGCCGGCGGCCAGGGCGGCCAGCACGTGGTCGTGGTGCAGATTGGTCGGCGTCAGGATCTCCACGGCGTGGATCGAGGGGTCGGCCAGCATGGCGTCGAGGTCGGTATACACCGACCCTGCCCCCCATTCCGCGGCCGCCGCCGCCGCCCGGCCCTCGAAGGGGTCGCAGACGGCCGCGACCTCGCACCGTGGGTCTTCGAGGTAGCCCGCTACGTTGAGCTCGGCAATATTGCCCGCTCCGACGATCCCGATCCGGACCGGATCTGTTACTGGCATGGCGGTCAGGTTAGCCCCGCCACCTGCCGGCATGGCCAGCCGGTTGTCACGTCAAACCCGGGTAGCCACCACCGCCATAACGACGGTCGAGCTCGTCGTAGTCGACGGCCCAACCCTTACGGGGCAGGGCGTCGGCGAACTCCACCAGGCTGGGCTTCTTGTAGGAGGCGATGCGGGACCGGCAGTGGTCGATCAGCTCCTCGGTGGTGGCCGAGGCCCCCGGCTCGAGGACGACGACGGCCAAGACCCGCTGGGTCCACCGTTTGTCGGGGATCCCGACGATCGCTGCCTCGCGCACCGCAGGGTGCTGGAGGAGGCAGCCCTCGACCTCGGCGGGATAGATGTTCTCCGCCGCCGACTTGACGATGCGGGTCAACGGGGCGACAAAGGTGATCGAGCCGTCGTGGTGGCGGCGTCCGAGGTCGCCGGTGTGCCACCACCCGCCCCGGAACCGCTCGGCGTTGAGAGCGGGCCGGGCGTGGTAGCCGTTGGTGATGATCGGCCCGCGGGCGATGATCTCGCCGGTCTCGCCGTCGGGCACCTCGGTGCCCTCGGGATCGACGATCCGCACCTGGACCAGGGGGAGGGCCGACCGCTGGTTCCCTCCGTTCCGACGCCCAGGGCGTTGTAGGTGAGCATGCCGGTGACCTCGGTCTGGCCATAGCCCGCCGGGTGTACGCCCCAGGGGCTGTCGTCAACGGTCACCATGGCGTTCCAGGCCCGGTTGCCCCCGAACGTGCGGAAGCCGGAGAGGTCGTAACGGCCGTCGGCGTTGACCGCCATGATCTCCTCGGCCGTCGGCCCCATGACGAAGCCGTAGTTGCATCCCTCGGCCGCGATGACCCGGCACAGCTCCTCGGCGTCCACCCGTCGGGTGAGCACGTTGGTGCCCCCCATCTGGAAGGTGGCGAAGGTGGTCATCAAAGTGGCCATGTGGAACATGGGGCCCGAGTTGAGGTAGGCGGTGTCCCCGTCGACCCGCTGGACCATGGCCACCACCAGGCTCTGGGCGATGATCGCCTGGTGCGAGAGGAGCGCTCCGTTGGGGGTTCCCCCGAAGGCGCCGGTATAGAGCTGGAGCACCGGGTCGGTAGGGGAGACACCGGCGTCCACCGGCGCCGACGCCTCCGGGCCGCCGGCGAGAAACCCCTCGTAGCTTTCCGGTCCGGTTCCACCGTCGTGTTGCAGCCAGCGTGCGTTCCCGGCCCAGCGGGCCCGGGCGTCAGCCACAGTGTCACCGATCTCCTCCTGCTGCCAGACGATCACCGAGGGCTGCGAGTCCTCCAGCATGGTGACCAGCTCATCGGCGCTCTGGCGCCAGTTGGCCGGCACCACCACCGCCCCGATTTTGGTGCAGGCCAGCCACGACTCCACCAGCCGGTGGCAGTTCTGGCCGAGCCAAGCCAATCGATCCCCCCGTCCCATCCCGGCACCGAGCAGGGCACGCGCCAGTCGATCGGTCCGGTCGTCGAGGTCGGCGTAGGTGATCCGCGCCTTGCCGCAGACCAGGGCCCGTCCACCCGGTCGGCTGCGACGGTGCTCGGCCAACACGTCGGGCACTGTCAGGGCGCGGACCGGGTCCGTCGGGGTGAGGTCACCATCGGCGGCCGCCGTGGTCATCGTCCCACCGACTCGCCGGCAGGCTCCTCCCCGCCGCCCTCGATCAGCCGGTTGCGCAGCTGGTCCTTGATCACCTTGCCGGTGGCGTTGCGGGGCAGGGTGTCCACGAAGTACCACTGGCGGGGAACCTTGTACTTGGCCAGCAGCTCCAGCGTGTGAGCGCGTAGTTCCTCGCCGGTGGCCTGCGCACCCGGGCGCAGGGTGACGAAGGCCACGACGTCCTCGCCGAGCACGTCGTGGGGAACACCGACCACGGCCACCTCTCGCACCGCCGGGTGCGACTCGATGGCGTGTTCGACGTCGGTGGGATGGATGTTGTTCCCGCCCCTGATGATCACGTCCTTGCTCCGACCGACGATGTAGAGGTACCCGTCTTGATCGATCCGACCGAGGTCTCCGGTGACCAACCAACCGTCGACCCAGGTGCGGGCGGTGGCCTCCGCATCGCCGTAGTACTCACGTGGGCGCCCGGGGATCCGCATGCGGACGTCGCCCACCTCGCCCACCTCCACTGCCCGGCCCTCGGCGTCGACGCAGCGGATCTCGGCCGGCGGCAGCGGCTTGCCCACCGAGCCCGGGCGCTTGACCGCTTCGCCGGGTGGCATCAGGCAGTAGACCGACCCGGCCTCGGTCATGCCGTAGTTGTTGGAGACGACCGCGGTGGGCATCCGGTCCTGCAGCCGTTCCAGCACGAACGGGGCCAGTGGTGCGCTGCCGACGGTACAGATGGTCACCGACCCCAGGTCCGCGGCGTCGAAGCGCGGATGCTCGAGGAGCAGGTGGGCCATGGCCGGGACCAGAAACACCGCCACCGGATGTTCGGACTCCACGGCGTCCAGCCACTGACCGGCATCGAAGGTCGGCTGGTAGAGCACCCGCAACCCGAGCTTCATGGGGGTGTAGATGAACGAGAGCCCGGCGAATGTGTAGGGGGGGCTGGCGTGCAACCAGCCACCACCGGTCCAGGCCGGCTCCACGAAGGGAACCATCGAGGAGTTGTCGTGTCGCACCGCCACTGCCTTCGGTTGCCCGGTGGTGCCCGAGGTGTAGAGGATCTCGGCCAGATCGGCCGGCTCCCTCCGCACCTGTAGGTACTCGGCATCGTGGTCGAGCATCTCCTCCCAACCCCGGAGGCCGCCGGTCTCCACCGGCTGGAGCCGGTCGGCCTGGTCGCGATCGGTGTCCGCCCGGGGGACGGTCACCACCAGCGGCGGGCGCCGTTCTGCATAGCGGGGGAGGAGCGACTCCTGGGTGATCGCCGCCGCTGCCCCGCAATGGGCCAGCATGCGGGCCACCTCGGGCCGGGTCAGCTGCGGGTTGAACGGAACGGCCACCGCCCCGGCCCGGTGGACGGCCGAATAGGTCACGATCCAGCGCAGGGCGTTGGCCGGCTCGAGGTGGATGGCCACCCGGTCCCCGGCCTCCACTCCTTCCGCCATGAGACCCCGGGCAAGACGGCTGGCGTCCGCATCCCACTGGGCGAAGGTGAGCGAAGGTCCGGCCACCACCTGGTAGGCGGTCTCCTCGCCGAAGGCGAGCGCCACCGTGTGCAGTTGCTCGGGAAGTAAGAGGCCTGCCGGGCTCACCGGTGCAACGCCCGTACTACTTCTTGTTGCCGAGAAGCGGGTGCGCCGGCATCCCCACCGGCTGGAGGTGCTGGCCGAGCACCTCGTGGAAGTGGTCGGCGACCTGGGCCGGCGTCCACCCGTCCTCCTGCCACATGGTGGCGACCTGGCGAGGGGTCTGGAAGATGGTGTACCCGAACCCGGTCCGTCCGAACACCTGCCCGTTGACGTCGGCTCGCCACCTCCGAGACCAGAAATGCGACCAGCGGGGCGTTGAGGGCTGGATCCTGGTCGGGAGGGGACTCGGCCTCCTCGGCCAGTCCCATGGTCATCCGGGTGGCGCCGGCGGGCGCCATGGCGTTGACGGTGATCCCGTAGCGGCCGAGCTCCACCGCCCACACGAAGGTCATGCCCATGATGGCCGCCTTGGCCGCCCCATAGTTGGTTTGACCGAAGTTCCCCCGCAACCCCGCCGACGAGGTCATATTGACGATGCGTCCGTAGCCGGCTTCCTTCATGTGGGGAGCGGCGTGGCGGACGGTGTTGAACGTGCCCTTCTGGTGGACGGCGACCACGGCGTCGTAGTCGGCCTCGTCCATCTTGACCAGGGTGCGGTCTCGCACGATGCCGGCGTTGTTGACCAGGATGTCGATCTGGCCGAAGGTGTCGACGGCGCTGGCGATGATGCGACCGGCCCCCTCGAAGTCGTCCACCCGGTCGCGGTTGGCCACCGCTTCCCCGCCGCGGCCGACGATCTCCTCGCTCACCTGGGCGGCCGGATCCTCGTCGGTCCCGTCACCGCCCAGTGACACTCCGATGTCGTTGACCACCACACGGGCGCCCTCGCCGGCCAAGCAGAGGGCGATGCCGCGGCCGATGCCACGACCGGCTCCAGTGACCACCGCGACCCGTCCATCGAGCAAACCCATTCGGACACTCTATGCGAACGCCGGGTTCCCTGACGGTGGCGTCAGGCGGCGTATCGGAGGCGGCGATAGCATCGCCCCGTCCACTCGGGATCACTCCCGACCCGTCCACGGAGGTCCCTCGCTTGCCCCCCTTCAACGACAACGTGCCGAGTGCCGTGTGTGCAGTCGGACCCTCGGTCGGGCGCAGGTGGCCGCGCTGATGGGGAGCGACACCGGGCACGGCAGTGGACCAGTAGCCGGTGGATCGCCCGGTGACCGCGGTCGTGTGCGCGCCCGACTGGCCGAGCTCGGCCTCACCCTGCACGGCCCCCATCCTCCACACGACCCGCTCGACGCGGTGGTCGTCCACGGGGGAGTGGCCCGGACCTCGGGGCAACTGCCGCGGATCGACGGTGCGCTGACCTGTGTGGGCACGCTCGGCGACACGGTCACCGTCGAAGAGGGCGCCGCCGCCGCCGCCGTCTGCGCGCTCAACGCGCTGGCCGTGCTCGAGGCGGAGCTCGGCACGCTCGATCGGGTGGAACGGGTGCTCTCGCTCACCGCCTACGTGGCCTCCGCCCCCGACTTCCATCGCCAGCCCGACGTGGTGGACGGGGCCAGCGCCGTGCTCTACGACATCTTCGGGGAGGCTGGGCGCCACACCCGTTCGGCCATCGGCGTGGCCGCCCTCCCCCGGGGGGAGCGGTGGAGATCGAGTTGACGGCATCGCTCCGGCAGTGAGACCGCGACCGGTGGAGGGGCAGACATGCGGATAGAGCAAGACGAGGAGAGCTGACACAAGCAGCCACAGCTGAGCGAGCTCGGCGCGGCCACGCTCGGCGAGTCAGGAGCACGGGCCATGCCGCCGCGGATCCGGCCGGTCTGGCCCGGCGCAACGGTGGCCGCACCGGCCTATCCGGTCAGCTGCACGGCCGGGCGACAATCTTGGCCATCCACGTCGCCGTGGCCCGCGCCCCGGCCGGTTCCGTCCTGGTCGTCGACGTCGGGCGACGTCCCCGCCCGCGGCTACTGGGGCGAGGTCCTCACCACCGGCGCACTGGCCCGTGGACTGGCCGGGTCTGGTCATCGACGGCGGGGTCCGCGACGTGGCCGCCCTCGAGCGGCTGGGATTCCCGGTGTTCTCAGCGACGGTGGCCCTCCCCGGGGCGACCAAGTCCTTCCCGGGGCACCGTGGGCGTGGACCACCGAGGTGGCCGGCGTTACCGTCGTGTCCTGGGGCGACTGGGTGGTGGGTGATGTCGACGGGGTGGTGGTGGTGCCCGGGTCCGGGCTCGAGGCGACCATCGCCGCCGGACAGAAGCGGGCTGTCCGGTGAAGCCGACTACTTCGCCGCCCTGCGCCAGGGTGCCACCACGCTGGAGCTGCTCGGCCTCGACGCCTCCTTGGTGGAGGACGGCGGACCGCCGACCTGAGCGCCACGCCCGCCGTGCTTCCGCGGGTCCGAGCCTCCCTCAGTGGTTGGTGTAGTCGATGGGTCCGGCGCCCTTCACCCCGATGGCGAAGCAGAAGCAGTGGATGGAGGCGTTGTCGCTGACCGGCCGCAGGCTGTGCACGGCATCGGGCGGGATGTGCACCAGGTCGCCCTGGGCGATCGGGCGGTCCTCGCCGGAGATGGTCATGATGCCGCGTCCACGCAGCACGTAGTAGAACTCGTGCGTGGGATGGGAGTGGGGATCGACGTAGCCTCCGCCGGCCACCTCGAACTCGTTGACCAGCTCGAGGAAGCCACCGTCGGTCATCTCCTTCATCTCCCGGGACTTGACCATCCACCACACGGGCACGGTTCCGTTGTGCTCGACGACGGGGGCGACGTCCTCGATGTTGCGCACGTCCATCACCATGTGGCCTCCTTTGTTCGGCTCGTCGAGCTGTGTCTGGGCGACGCCATCGGCACCCGATGTTAGGTTGAACCTGTCACATTAGATCGTCCTTGGAGCGTGCGACATGGCCGAGACCGCCCGCCAGATCGACGCCGACTTCACCCGACGCAGTGAAGCCTGGGCACCGTTCGGATGGCTGCCGGTGGCGGACACCGACCCGGGCGATGGCGCCACGTCGCTGGATTTCGCCTGGAACGATGTCCACGTCAACCGCATCGGCCACCGTCGCGACGAGGTGCCCGAGGTACCCGGTGGCCTTCGTTGCCAGGTGCTGTTCCGCCATGTCACCCACACCCAGGTGGTGATGCCCCTGGATGTCCCCGCGGTGGTGGTGGTGGCCCCTCCCGGGCTGGAGATGGCGACCTCGGCCGACGTCGACCAGGTCCGCGCCTTCCTGCTCCCGGTCCTGTCGCCGATCGTCCTGCACCGGGGCACCTGGCACTGGGGCCCGTACCCAGTCGGGGCGGACTCGGTCGAGCTCTTCAACGTGCAGGGGCTGCGCTATCGGGAGGACAATGCCAGCGTCGACCTCGAGGCGCTGGGGGCGCCGGTCGACGTGCTGATGGGCTGAGGCGCCGATCCGGAGGGGGAGGGCTCGGCTCCGCGATCAGTCGACCGGAGCGAACACCGCCCGGTGGATCATGGTGGTGAGCGTCTCGAGCGCCTCGTCGTCCACCGGTCGGCCCATGAAGTCGCGGCAGGTAGTGGAAGCGGTCGAGCATGGCCACGATCGCCGTCGCCGCCACCTCGGGGCTGAGCTCACCGGGCCGACCCACCGCCGAGATCCGTGCCGCGATACCGTCGGTGATGGTGGTGAAGGTGTGGCGGATCCGTTCGCCCATGGATTCGTCGATGTCGGCTAGATCCGTCCACGATCGGAAGAGGGGGGCGTAGCGGAGCCACAGTTTGGAGTAGTCCCCGATCCACGTCCGCAGACGCTCACGGCTCTCGCCGTCGAGGGCGGTTCCGACCTCGGCCACGGCGTCATAGAGCAAGGAGGCGTCGGCCGCTGCCTCGATGGTCAGGGCCCGGGCCAGATCGGTCATGTTGGCGAAGTAGAGATAGAACGTTCCGTGCGACATGTGGGCGATGTCAACGACGTCACTGACCCTGGTGGCGTGATAGCCGCGCCGATCGAAGGCGACCATGGCCGCATCGAGCAGCCGCTGCATGGTCTGTCGCCCCTGGCTGCGAAGGACCCGCTTGCTCGCCGGAACTCCGATCGGGGCCTCCACCGTCCGGCGGCCGTTGGTGCCTTCACTCACAATGTCTGCAGCATGGCACTTTCCGGCTCGATAGTCTCACCCAATGGTCGGCGCCCTGCAGTGCTGCCTCGTACTGCGATGTGGTGATTACGAGAACTGGCGGTGGTGGCAGTGACCGAGGTGGGTGCATCGCTGAGCGATGCGGTGGAGCGCCACGTCCGCCCGGCGACGCCGTTCACGTCATGTTGGGCCACAGCCGGTGGACGGCGGCAGCCCGGGAGATGGCCCGCCAGCACTGGGGGACCGATCGCCGGTTTCACGCTGATCATGACCAGCCTGGGGGCCCTCGGCGCGCTCTTCTTCCGCGGGGGGATGCTGCGCAAGGTGGTCACCGCCTACTCGGGCAACAGCTTCCCGTCCTATGCGCCGAACCCGATCTTCAACCAGGCCTACGAGTCCGGCGAAGTGGCCCTCGAGCACTGGTCGATCCTCACCCTCGGCCAGCGGCTGGAGGCCGCCGCCCGGGGCCTTCCGGCCATGGTGACCGGATCGGTGGTCGGATCGGATCTCGCCTCCAATCCTGGCTTCACCTCGGTCGACTCGGCCTTCGGCCCGGTCGGCCTGCTGGCGCCGCTGGTTCCCGATGTGGCCCTCCTCCATGCCGCGCTGTCGGATGCCCAGGGCAACCTGGTCGTGTCCGAACCGATGCTCGAAGGGACGTGGGGGGCGTGGGCCGCCCGCCGGGGCGTGGTGGCCACCGTGGAGCGGATCGTGGACGACCTCGAAGGGCTTGGGCCACCGGGTGCGGATCCCCGCCCACCGGGTGCTGGCGGTGGTGGAGGCACCCTTCGGCGCCCACCCCGGTGGCTGTTACCCGCCGGGCCTTCCGGTGGCCGGGTACGGCGAGGACATCCCCTTCTGGGTCGACGCCGCCGCCGCCGCCCGCGGCGACTTCGATGGCTGGGCACGCGAGAACCTGCTCGACCCGCCGGACCACGCCGCCTACCTCGAGCGGCTCGGGGACGACCGCCTGCGGCGACCTCCGTCAGCCTGTCCGACCCCGAGTCGTGGCGCCGTGACGCCGAGGCCAACCCCCTGCCCGCGACGACCCGGCATCAGCGCCTGGGAGGTTGCCGCCGGCGTTGGGCGCCCGCGAAGTGTCGGACCGTGGTGTCCGCGCACCGGCGCCGACGGCGTGCTGGCCGGAGCCGGGGTGGCCAACCTGGCCGCCTGGGTGGCGGTGGCCCGGGCCCGGGCGGCCGGTGAGTCGGTCTGCCTCACCGCCGAGCTGGGACTGTGGGACTACACGCCGACGCCCGGCCGATCCCTACATCTTCAACCACCGCGTCTTTCCGGGCACCTCCTTCCTCTCCGATGCCTCGACCGTCCTCGGCATGCTGGTCGGGGGTCCGGGGACGGTCACCATCGGTTGCCTGGGCGCGGCCGAGGTGGACCAGAGTGGGAAACATCAACTCCACCCGGCTGGACGACGGCCGATTTCTGGTGGGGTCGGGCGGCGCCAACGACGTGGCCAGCCGTGCCGCCGCCTGCGTGGTGGTGACGCTGGGCCGACCGGAGCGACTTCCGGCCGAGGTGGCCTACGTCACCGCCCCGGGGGACCGGGTGACCGCGTGGTCACCGACCGTGGCGTCCTCCGCAAACTCGACGGAAGGCTGCGGGTGGCCGCGGTGCCGGCCGGGGCCGGGTCGCTCGACGAACGGGTCCGGGCCATGGTGGCCTCCTGCGGTTGGGAGCCCGAGGTGGCCGATCGAGGTCGAGGACCTCGCAACCGGTGACCATGGACGAGGTGCTCGAGCTGCGCCAGTTCGATCGCCGACGGCAGTTCCTCGCCTGACCCGGCCCGATGATCAGGTGCTGACCCGCTCTCCTCGGCCCCCTGGTCCCGGTACCATGCCGGTGAGGTCCATTCAGCTACGGTTGACATCACAGATATCCGTGTCATAGAAACAGGCCCGCAATCGGGGTGTTTCGCGCTTGGCTCGGCGGCGTCCCGATCGGGCGTGTCTGCCAGTAGTCCGGTAGTGACTCAGGCACACAAGACGAGGAAGAAGGGTGGCCATGGGGGAACACCGGGGGAACTGGGTATTGCCGGGCGCATTGGCGCTGGTGATAGCCGTGGTGATGGCGGGATGTTCGTCGTCGTCCACGACGTCCAGCACGACCACCACGACCGCCGCCAGTACGGCCACCACCGGCGGATCCGTCGCCACTCGGGTGCCATTGCGCCCGGTGCGCCTGATCAACGTCGGTGCCATCTCCACCCTCACCGGCTCCATCGCCGCCGACTTCAACGGGATGGCACCCGGCGTCCAGGCCTACTTCGACATGGTCGATGCAGAAGGCGGTATCAACGGGCACAAGTTGAACCTGGCCTGGAACCTCGACGACGGCGGACAGGCCAGCCAGTTCACCCAGCTCACCCACACCCTGATCGACCAGGACCACGCCTTCGCGGCGATGATCGCCTCCTACTGGTTCACCCCCAACTACTTCGTCGAGACCAAGACGCCCACCTACGGCTACAACGTGAGCGGCAACTGGGCCACCGCCCCCAACCTGTTCGGCGCCGGCGGCAACTCGGTGCAGAACTATGTCGGCCGGCGTGCCCTTCTACGCCTACGTCATGAAGAAGACCAATTCCAAGTCGGCGGCGGTCATCAGCTACGGGCCGGCCATCACCTCCTCGTACGATGCCTGCAACACGGCAGCGACCGTGCTCAAGCAGAACGGGTACACCGTCAGCTACGTGGACGTCGGGCGCCCAGCTCGGCGGGAGCTACTCGTCGGCGGTGCAGCGCATGCAACAGGCCGGGTCCGACTTCGTGCTCTCCTGCATGCAGGAGTCGGACAACATCACCATGGCCCGGGACATCCAGCAGTACGGGCTCAAGATCACCCAGCTGTGGGCCAGCGGCTACGACCAGTCGCTCCTCAACCAGTACAGCAGCCTGATGCAAGGGGTCTACATGAGCAACAACGGCACCGTCCCCTACGAGGCGGTCAACTACCGACCCGAGCACCTATCCCGGCATGGTCGAGCTACATCAAAGCGATGAACAAGTACGAGCCGGCCTACACCTACAACGGGGTTGCGGTGCAGGGGTGGCAGTCGGCCGCCCTCCTCGCCGATGCCATCCAGGCAGCCGGGAACGACATCACCCAGGCCAACATCATCAACATCACCAATCACTTCACCGCCAACAACAGTGGCGGCCTGTCCACCGTGACCAACTGGTCAGACCGCCCACACCACGACCACCTATCCGACCTGCACCGGCATTCGTGCAGGTCATAGGCACCAAGTTCGTGCCGGTCTTCGGCAACGGGCAATCAGGTCTTCGTCTGTCTGCCCAAGAACAGCTCGAAGAACCCGGTGCCGGTCACGCCGCCGGTCGGGGACACCCGGGAGCGTGAGCCGGCACGTCCGGGCCCCGGTAGGAGCCGAGCGGGGAGTGGAGCAATTTCTGGGTTTCGCCATCCCCGGCATTCCCTATGGCTGCACCTATGCCATGGTGGCGGTCGGGCTGGTGCTCACCTATCAGGCGACCGGGGTCTTCAACTTCGCCTTCGGTGCCCAGGCCTTCACCTGTCGGCCTTCATCTTCACCTGGTTGGTGCAGAACGAGAACTTGCCCATCTGGCTGGCCTTCGTGCTCGTCGGTGCTGCATCCTGGCGCCGGCGTTGGGCCTGGTGTTCGACCGCTACCTGTTCCGGAAGATCCCCAACTCCAACACCACGGCCAAGCTGGTCACCGGGATCACCCTGTTCGTGGGCATCCCCGCCCTGCTCCCGGTCATCTTCGGGAGCACCAACCACTACAACCCCCCGAGCATCCTGTTCAACC
The DNA here is from genome assembly GCA_963774885.1 of uncultured Acidimicrobiaceae bacterium. Lineage (GTDB taxonomy): Bacteria > Actinomycetota > Acidimicrobiia > Acidimicrobiales > RAAP-2 > Bog-756. Next base: position 632,762 of record CAVZGQ010000001.1, on the reverse strand, counting down.
CGGACACCGTCTACTTCCGCATCGGCAGTACGCCGTTCAACGGGCTCTACATGACCGCGGTGGTGGCCACCGCCCTGGTGCTGTTGGCCCTGGTCGCCCTCATGCGCTTCACCAATCTGGGACTGCAGATGCGGGGTGCGGTCGAGAGCCGGCGACTGGTCCAGCTCGACGGGGTCAACGCCGGCCGGGTGGTGGCGGTTGCCTGGGCGATCTCCAGCCTGATGGCCGGGCTGGCCGGGGTGCTGCTGGCCCCTGCCACCGGACAGCTCCAGGCCCAGGACTACGCCACGCTGATGGTCGCCGCCTTCGCCGCCGCGGCGTGGGCGGTCCTGCGCTCCCTGCCCATCGCCGCCCTGGTCGGGATCCTCATCGGGGTGGCCGACACCCTCCTCGAGGGCTATCTGCCGGCCAGCAGCGTCTGGTCCTCGGCCACCCTGTCCGCACTTGCCCTTCGTCGTGCTGATCGCCGCACTGCTTATCGTGCCCGGGTTGCGCCGACTGGGTGAGGCCAACGATCCGCTGGCCTCGGTCGACCCGCCCACGCCTCCGACCACCGCCGCCCTCCGCGCTCCTCAGCTGGATCGGATCATCAGATCGCTTGGTATGTGCTGCTGGCCGCCTTCGTCGTGTCCATGCTCACCTGGATGCCCAAGACGTGGGAGAACGTGTTCAACGCCGGTCTGGCCTTCTCGATGATCTTCCTGTCCATCACCCTGATCACCGGCATGGGCGGGCAGCTCTCGCTGTGTCAGGCCACGCTGGCCGGAGTCGGCGCCTTCACCGCCGCCCAGCTGGCCAACCATCTCGGTCTCAGCCTGCTGCTCGGCGGCCTGGTCGGCGCGGTGGCGGCGGGGGCGGTGGCGGTGGTCCTGGCCGTGGCCTCCCTCCGGCTACGCGGCCTGGGTCTGGCCCTGATGACCATCGCTGCCGCCCTCTTCTTCGACAGCGCCATCTTTCCCCAGCTCTCCGACGAGCAACGGCTCCCCGCTTGAGCGTGGAGCCGAAGTGGGTGGGTCTGGGCATCCTCAATCCCGATGGCCATGCCTTCTTCGTGACGGCGATGGTCATCCTGGTCGTCTGCGTCGCCGGCGTCCTGCTGGTGCGCAAGGGGACCACCGGCCGGTACCTGGCGGCCATGCGCGGCAGCGAGACGGCGGCCGCCGGGTTGGGCATCAACCTGACCTGGCAGCGGGTGCTGATCTTCGGCATTTCCGGCGTGGTGGCCGGCATCGGCGGCACCCTCCTGACCATCCAGCAACAGTCGGTGAGCGCCAACGACTTCAACTACGAGTTCTCGTTGGCGTTCGTGGTCATCGTGGTCACCACCGGGGTGAGCACGGTGGAAGGCGCCATCAACGCCGGGTTCGGATTCGTGGTCATCCAGCAGATCCTGACCTACCTACCGCGCGCGCCTCGGCGGCGACAGCCTGGTCTTCGTGCTCTTCGCCTTCGGTGCCATCCAATATGCCGCCCATCCGGAAGGGGTCCTCGAGTTCCAGAAGCGGCGCTGGACCATGCGGATGGAGCGGTTGATGTTCCGCACCGGCGATCCACCTCCGAAACCCGGGTGGCTCGCTCCTCGGTGCCTACGGCGGCGGTGGTGGGGGCCCGACCAACGGCGGCGTCGCCCGATCGCTGGTCGATTCCGGAACCGGGGGTGGTGGACCGTGGCTGACCCTGATCCCCTGCTCCGGGTGAACGACGTCACCAAGACGTTCGGCGGGATCACCGCCGTCGACAGCGTGTGCTTCGAGGTCCACTCGGGTGAGAGCGTGGGCCTGGTCGGGCCCAACGGAGCCGGCAAGACCACGCTGTTCAACTGCATCTGCGGGCAACTCCAACCTCAGCGGGGGAGTGTCGAACTGGACGGGAAGGATCTGCTCGAGCTGCCCACCTACCGGCGGGCCCGCCTGGGCATCGGCCGGACCTACCAGCGGGTGGAGATCTTCCCCGACATGACCGTTCGCGACCACCTGCTGGTGGCGGAGCGGGCGCGCCGTCGCCAGGGCCGGCTGTGGAAGGACCTGTGCAATCGCAGCGACCCGACTCCCGAAGAGGATCAGCGGGTCGCCGAGGTGCTCGAACTGGTGGGCATCGAGGATCAGGCCGAGGCCCCGGTGTCCACTCTCGGGCTGGGCTCGTGCCGCCTGGTCGAACTGGCCCGGGCGCTGGTCGCCGATCCGGTGCTCCTGCTGGCCGACGAGCCGTCCTCGGGCCTGGACATCCACGAGACCCGCGAACTGTCCCAGGTGCTGCAGAAGCTCCAGCGCGAACGGGGCATGGCGGTCCTGCTGGTGGAGCACGACCTGAGCATGGTTGCCTCGGTGGTGGACCGGACCATCGTGATGAATCTCGGTGCCGTCATCGCCGAGGGGACCTTCGACGAGGTGATGGCGGATGCCTCGGTGCGCCAGGCCTACCTGGGGCTGAGCGCGTGACCGCGGTGACCGGAATCGATCCCGCGCCTCCGGCGGGTCCGACCAGGCGCCGCTGGCCCTCGAGGTCGACCATGTCAGCGCCAGCTACGGCCCTTACCGGGCCCTGTTCGACGTCTCCTTCGCCGTTCCCAGTGGCGGCGTGACCGCGTTGATCGGCTCCAACGGTGCCGGGAAGTCGACGGTGTCCAGAGTGGTGACCGGCTTGCTGGCCAGCACCGCCGGTGCCATCCGACTGAGCGGCAAGGACATCACCGGCCTGCCCGCCTACAAGATCGCCCGGGCCGGGAACGGCCCACGTTCCCGAGGGTCGGGGGGTGTTCGCCAGCCTCACCGTCGAGGAGAACCTGCGACTGGTCTTCCGCCAGCGGGGCGGGCGCCAGTGCGTCGCCGACTCGCTGGCCCGGGCCTACGAGGCGTTCCCGGTGCTGGGCCAGCGCCGCAACCAGCACGGCGGAACCCTGTCCGGCGGCGAGCAGCGCATGCTCTCGCTGGCCAAGGTGCTGGTGCTTCCACCTCGCCTGTTGGTCGCCGACGAGATCTCACTGGGGCTGGCGCCGGTGGTCATCGATGCCGTCTATGAGGGATTGCGGAAGATCAACAGGGCGGGCACCGCGTTACTGGTGGTCGAGCAACAGGTGGACCGGGTCCTCGATCTGGCCGGCACCGCGGTGGTGCTGGAGCACGGGGCGGTGGCCTACCGCGGGGACGCCGACGGGGCCTTGGCCGCGGTCGAACAGGTGATGAGCGCCCGGGGCGAGCGGACCGAGGTGGCCACCGCATTCGACGTGGCGCCGAGCGGTCCCGTCCCGAGCACGCGGAACGAGGTGGGTACCCGGCGCCGTAGGCTCCTGCGGAGAGGTGGAAGCGCCGGTCCGTCGGGGTCAGCGCCAGAAGGACCACCGCAAAGGGACCACAAGGAGAGGGATAACCGTGACCAGTCCTGAGCGCGATGCCGTCATCGTCGACGTGGTTCGCACCACCATGGGCAAGCGGGGCGGGGCATTGGCCCACTGGCACCCGGTCGACCTGCTCGCCTTCGCGCTGGGTGCCCTGGTGGACCGGACCGGGGTCGACCCGGCGACCATCGACGACGTGATCGGGGGATGCGTCACCCAGGTGGGTGAGCAGAGCACCAACATCACCCGCAACGGCTGGGTGGCCGCCGGTCTGCCCCAGCACGTGCCGGCCACCACCGTGGACCGGCAGTGCGGGTCCTCCCAACAGGCGATGCACTTCGGTGCGGCCGGCGTGGTGGCCGGCCACTACGACCTGGTGGTGGCCTGTGGCGTCGAGTCGATGAGTCGAGTGCCACTCGCCTCCAACGCCCGCGGCGGCACCGGCCCATTCCCCCCCTCGTTCCTCGACGTGATCGACGGGCGGCTCTGGGCCCAGTTCCGGGTGGCCCAGGTGTTGGCCGACCGCTGGGACATCAGCCGCCAGGAGATGGACGAGTACTCCCTCGAGAGCCACCGCCGGGCCGCCGCCGCCTGGGATTCCGGGCACTTCGACGCCGAGGCGGTGCCGGTTCCGCTCAAGGACGAGGACGGCACCGTCCGTGATGAGGTCCTGGCCGCCGACGAGGGCATCCGCAGGAACGGCTCGATGGAGTCGATGGCCGGGTTGCCACCGGCCCAGAGTTGGGAACCGGACTCCGCACCTGACATCACCGCCGGCAATTCCTCCCAGATGACCGACGGGGCGTCGGCCATGCTCATCGCCGAGCGCTCCGTCGCCGAGCGGCTCGGACTCCCCATCCGGGCCCGGTTCGCCCACGCCACGGTGGCTGCTGACGACGCCGCTATCGTGCTGTCGGCCCCGGTGCCCGCCACGCAGCGGTTGCTCGAGCGGTCGGGGATGAAAGTCGAGCAGTTCGACGCCATCGAGTGCAACGAGGCCTTTGCCGCCATCCCCCTCATGTGGAACCGTGCCTTCCACGCCGATCCCGAGCGCCTCAATGCTCGCGGTGGCGCCATCGCCATCGGTCACCCACTGGGCGGGAGTGGTGTGCGCCTGGCCGCCACGTTGTTGAACCACCTCGAGTCCATCGGAGGCCGCTACGGGTTCCAGACCATGTGCGAAGGCGGCGGTCAGGCCAACGCCATGGTCATCGAGCGCCTCTCCTGACCTACGCCGGTCCTCGGTCCGGCGTCAGCGGTTCTTCCACTCGGGCGTTCGTTTTTCGGCGAAGGCCTTGGGGCCCTCCACCGCATCCTCGCTCGAGAACACCTCGGAGGACAGCTCCGTCTCGATGCGATAGGCCTCCTTCATGTCCACGGCCAGTCCCCGGAGCACCGATTCCTTGGTCTTGCGCACGGCCAGGGGACCGTTGGCGGTGATGCGGTGGGCGTAGTCGAGGGCCCGTTCCATCAGCTGGTCGGGCCGGCAGACCTCGTTGACCAACCCCATCTCGTAGACCCGCTGGGCTGAGACCCGGTCGGCGCACAGCAGTAATTCCATGGCCGCCGGAAAGGGGACCTGACGGGGTAGTCGGACGGTGGTCCCGCCTCCGGCGAACAGTCCCCGCTTGGGCTCCATGACCCCGAAGGTGGCGGTGTCGGCGGCCACCCGGAGGTCGCAACCGCCGAGCATCTCCATGCCTCCGGCCACGCAGTTGCCGTTGACCGCGGCCACGATCGGCTTGTACAGCTTGACGTTGCGGAGGACCGCCTTGACGCCGTCGTCGAGACGGTAGCCGTCGACCTCGCCGACACCCTCCTCCTTCATCCTGGCCTGGAGCGAGGTGATCTGGGGGATGTAGGTCTTGAGGTCGGCGCCGACGCAGAAATCAGGGCCCACCCCGGTGATGATCGCCACCCAGGCCTGGTCGTCGGCGCCGAAGCGCTCCCACGCCATCCGTAGTTGGGCGAAGTGCTCCATGTCCAACGAGTTGCGGGCCTCGGGGCGGTCGATGGTGATCCGGACGATGTGGTCGTCGCCGGGTTGGTAGTGGATGGTCATGATGGCTTTCGTGGAGTCGGGAGAACTCAGGCGTCCGCGGTGGGCTCGCCCATGTGCTCGAAGGTACGGGCCACCGTACCCAGGTCGACGATGCCGGTGCGGGGCTCGGCGGGATGGCGGCGGCGGGAGACGATGGAGGTGTCCACGTCCGCCGCCTGGCGACGCAGTGCGCCCACCGTGCACTCCTCCCTCGGCCGCACCGCGAACGGGTCGAAGCGGAAGTGCCGCATGGCGTTGGCGTGGGTGATCTTGTCGATCTCGTCATCAGGGACATCGGCCAGGTACTTCATGGCCATCTCCGGTGACTGGGGCCAGGTGGAGTCGGAGTGGGGGTAGTCGCACTCCCAGGTGATGTTGTCGATGTTGAGGTAGCGACGATTGTCGACGCCGAAGGCGTCGTCGATGAAGCAGGTGATGATCCGGTCCTTGAACAGCTGGCTGGGAAGTTGGTCGCCGAAGTCCTGCCCGGTCCAGGCGTGATGGTGCTGGTAGACGTAGTCGATGCGCTCGAGTGCGTAGGGGATCCAGCCGATGCCACCTTCGGACAGGGCGAACCGGAGGTTCTCGTACTTTCGCAGCACCGGCGACCACAACAGGTCGGCGGCGGCCTGGACCATGTTCATCGGCTGGAGGCTGATCATCACGTCGATGGGCGCGTCTGCCGCCGTCATGATCAGTTCGGAGGACGAGCCCAGGTGCAGGCACACCACGGTCCCCTGGTCGGCACAGGCAGTCCAGAAGGGGTCCCAGTGGTCGCTGTGGAGCGAGGGCCACCCGAGCTTGGCCGGATTCTCCGAGAAGGTGACCGCATGGCATCCCCGCTCGGACATCCGCCTCACCTCGGCGGCGGCCAGTGCCGGGTCCCACAGCACCGGGAGGGACAGCGGGATGAATCGACCCGGCTCGGCACCGCACCACCCGTCGACGTGCCAGTCGTTGTAGGCACGGATCATGGCCAGGGCCTCGTCGGCATCAGTGGCGGCCCGCCGGGCGAAGAGCTGCCCACAGAACTGGGGGAACGAGGGAAAGCACATCGACCCGAGGACCCCGTTGGCACTCATGTCCCGCACCCGCTCGTGGACGTCGTAGCAGCCGGGCCGCATCTCGGCCAGGGAGCTGGGCTCGATGCCGTACTCGTCGGGCGGCCGCCCGACCACCGCGTTGAGCCCCACGTTGGGGATCTCGCTGCCGGCATAGTGCCAGAAGTCGGTGCCGTCCTGGCGGTGGACCAGGGTGGGGGCCAGATCCTGGTAGCGAGCCGGGAGCCGGCCGTCGAACATGCCCGGTGGCTCGATCACGTGATCGTCCACGCTGACCAGAATGAGGTCGTCGGTTCTCACTCCCTCCCCTTTCCGGTCGCTGGCTCGGTCACCAGGCCCGATGTTCTCGATGATAGGCGGGGCCCGGTCACCGCCGGGCGGTGGTCGAGCCTCGCTTGCCCGGCGACAGGGTCACCGCCTCGCCGGTCAAGTCGTCGTCGTCGGCCGCGGCGTGCTCCATCCGGGCGTAGGAGCGCGAGCCGTCGGGCAGGTCGCAGATGAGCGCGGTCCACTCCGGCCCCTCCCGCGAGTACACCGTCGAATAGGCGGCGATGCGGGCGGGGCCGGTGGCCCCGTCGGCCAAGGCCACGGTGGAGGGCGCTGCGGTGCCCGACCCGGTTCCCCGGTCGGGAGCGGAGGGTCCCGGCTGGGTCGACCACAGCGCCGCCGAGTGGCTGGCCATGTGCATGCCCACGCCGGAGACCAACCCGAAGGAGCCCGGGTCGGAGCGGAGGGCCTCGGCCATGGCCGCCAGGGCGTGGGTGGTGTAGTTGCTTCCCGGGCCGCCGTGGTAGGGGAGCCCTCCGGTGACGGTCACGCCGCGATCGGGCTCGATGCCCAGGGCATCGCAGGCGAACCCGAGCGAGCTGGCGAAGCAGGAGTAGAGGTCGAAGTGGTCGACCTCGTCCACGGACACCGTCCCCAGTGCGCCCCGCATGGCCTCTTCCATGGCCGGCGACCGCCACAACTCGGGTCGTGAGGCCATGGCCGGTGGCTCGGCCGCTGAGCCTGCGCCCCGCAGGTAGACCCGCCGCTCGGTGGGCACGCCCAGAGCGTCCGCCTTGGCCTCGGTGGCCAGCAGCACGGCGGCGGCCATGTCCACGTCCATGATGGCGGTCATCAGCTTGGTGTACGGCGTGGACACCATCCGATTGTCCGGGGTGGTGGTGGCGATCTCCTCCGGGCTCCGGACGATGGGGAACCAGGCATGCTCGGGTTGGGCGGCAGCCACCTCGGTCAAAGGGGCGAGGAGGCGGCCGAGCGCGATCCGGTGGTCGGCCGGTGTGCGGCCCAGGTGGGCCCGCCGGGCGGTATCGAGGAGGGCGAAGGTGAGGTAGGCCTGGTAGATGCCGTTGGCTGCTTCCTCCCCGACCAGGGCGATGGGGAAGGGCCGGGCGTGGTCCGGCGGGTAGGACCACGCCGGTTCGGCCAGGTGCCGTCGGGTGGCCAGGGCCTCCCCGCCGACGATTAGGGCCAGGTCGAGCTCCCCGCGGGCCATGGCCGAGGCCGCCACGGACACCAGCCGCACCGGCACCGACCCTCCGAGACCGGAGTAGGCGGCGTGGGCGGGATGGGCGCCCAGCCGTTCGGCCAGCCGGGCGCAGGCATCGTCGTACTCCCACGACTGGCAGTAGACGACCTGGAGGCTCTGGACGGCGGCCAGGGCGTCACGACAGCCGGCATCGTCGGCGGCCGCGCGGGCCACCGTCTCCCACATGGCCAGCGGCTCGGGAGCGGGCTCCTGGCGCCAGGTGTGGCGGGCCACGCCGATCAGGCACGGCGCGGCCGGGTCGACGGGCACGTCAGGACAGGCGGGCCTGACCGGGCAGCTTGACGGCCCGGTCGGCGATGATGTTCTTCTGCACCTCGGTCGAGCCGCCGCCGATCGTGCTGTACCGCTGGAAGGCGTAGAGGCGGGTCCACTTGCCGCGGTCGACGGCGTCGGGGCCGCCGCGGGCCAGCACGCCCGCCGGTCCGAGCAGGTCCACGGACAACGCTGCCAGCGTCTGGGCCAGAGACGACCACTGCAGCTTGGCGAAGGGGACCTCGGGCCAGTTCTTCTCGCCCTTGATGATCTTGCTGAGCGCCCGCAAGGAGAGGAGGCGGGCGAACTCGATGTCGGTCCAGGCCCGGGCCACCCGCTCGCGCAGCGAGGGGTCCTCGAGGGCCCCGGGGTTGACCGAGCGGGCCGCGGTGATCATGGCCCGGAGGTCGGCGGCCAGAATGGAGATCTGTCCGGCGATGCCCACACGCTCGTGGCCGAGGGTGCCCATGGCCACCATCCACCCCTCGCCCTCACCACCCAGCCGGCTCTCCAGCGGGATGACCGCATCGTTGAAGAAGATCTCGTTGAACATCTCCTCACCGGCCATGTCCCGGATGGGCCGTGCCTCGATGCCCGGGGCGTGCATGTCGATGATGAAGGCGGTGATCCCCTCGTGCTTGGCCCCGCGCTCGATGGCGGTGGGGTCGGTGCGCAGGAGGAAGAGGCCCCACCGGGCCAGGTGAGCGGTGGAGATCCATATCTTCTGACCGTTGACCACGTAGGCATCGCCGTCCCAGATGGCACTGGTGCGTAGGTTGGCCAGGTCGTTGCCGGCGTCGGGCTCGGAGAAGCCCTGGCACCAGTGGTCGGTGGCGTCGAGGATCGACGGCAGCCACCTGGCCTTCTGCTCGTCGGTCCCCCAGGCGATGATCATCGGCCCGATCTGCCACAGCCCGTTGGGGTTGAACAGGCCGGGGGTCCGGTACTCGGCCATCACCTCGGAGTAGATGATGCGCTGCATGGCGGTGGCGTCCCGTCCCCCGTAGGCCTCGGGCCAGCCCACCGCCGCCCAGCGGCCGCCGTTGAGCAGGCGTTGCCAGGCGGCCCGGCGGGCCTGGGACTTCTCCCCCGAGAGCGAGGAGTCGTCGGCCAGCTCCTCGGCGGCCAGGAACGGAGGGAGGTACTCGTCGAGCCAGGAACGCAGCTCGTCGCGGAAGGCCTCGTCCTCGGGTGCCAATGCGAAGTCCACGGGCAGGGAGGTTAGCCGCGGCTCCGTCTACAATGCTGACGCTGACGTCAGCCATCTCCGGCCGGCGTCGTCGTCGGCCACCTACACTACGCCGACGTCAGAGATGCCCCTGGAGGCCCGCCGTGGATTTCACCTTCGATGCCGAGCAGCTCGCCCTGCAGGACGTGGCCCGGCGGGCGATGGGCGAGGTGGGGGCGGACACCGTGCGCGAGCTGGCCGACGATCCCTCCGGACTCAGCGCCGACCTATGGGACCGTTGGGTGGCCATGGGGTGGACGGGAATGCTGGTACCCGGCGAGGGGGCCGGGCTCTTGGAGATGGGCATCATCCTCGAGCAGATGGGCCGGGTTCCACTGCCCGGTCCGTTCTTCTCGTCGGCGGTGATGGCCACCCTGGCTGCCGACGCACTCGGTGCGACGGAGCTCTTCGACGGCCTGGCCTCGGGTCGTCAGCGGGGCACGGTGGCCCTCCACGAACAAGGGCACGGCCATCCCCTGGGCACGGTCCGGGCCCGGGCCCGGCGCAAGGGGTCGGGGTGGGTGGTGTCGGGCTCCAAGCCCGTGGTGGTCGACGGTCACACCGCCGATTGGGCCATCGTGGTGGCGCTGGCCGAGGAGGGGATCCGCTCGTTCCTGCTCCCGGCGCCGAAGGCCGAGGCCGTCCCCGCCCTCGACCCCACCCGCAAGCTGGCCCGGTTGGTGTTGCAGGAGGAGCCGGTCGAGCCGCTCGGCCCGGTCGGAGACCAGGCCCCACTGTGGCGCCGCGTCCTGGACGACGTATCGGTGGGGCTGGCCGCCGAGCTGGTGGGGGTGGCCGACCGCTCGCTGGAGGAGGCGGTGGAGTACGCCAAGGTGCGGGTGGTCTTCGATCGGCCGATCGCCTCCTTCCAGTCTGTCAAGCACCGGATCGTGGATATGTACCACGCCTTGGAGATGGCCCGAGCGGGGGTGCATTTTGCCGCCTGGGCCGCCGACACCGACGCCCCCGAGCGCTCGCGTGCGGCCACCATGGCCGGGGCCTACGCCTCCGAGGCCGCGGTGCGGGTGACCGGTGACAACATCCAGGTTCACGGGGGGGTGGGATTCACCTGGGCCAACGACGCCCACTTCCTGTTCAAGCGGGCCAAGCAGAACGAAGTGCTGATGGGCGGGAGCGGGCACCAGTGGCACCGGCTGGCCGACCTGCTGGTCGACCGGGTCTGACGTTGCCCGGCCGGCCCGGGGGAGCTGCGACCCAATTCCACCTCTTCCTGCCCCAGCTGCGGCTGTCGCCCGACGCCTTGGTCGCCCGGGCCCGAGCGGCGGAACAAGCGGGCTTCGACGGGTTGGCGCTGATGGACCATCTGGTGACCCCGGGCGCCCCCGACCAGCCGGTCTACGAGGCCTTCACCACGGCCACCTGGTTGGCGGCGGCCACCGACCGGCTCCGCATCGGCCACCTGGTGCTGTGCGACGGGTTTCGCCACCCGGCCGTGCTGGCCCGCCAGGCGGTCACCCTCGACCATCTCTCCGGTGGGCGCTTCGAGCTGGGGATCGGCTCGGGGTCGACGCCGGCCGAGTTGGTGGCCTCCGGGTTCGAGGCCGGCAATGCCGCCCAGCGGCGCGGGCGTCTACATGAGACGTTGGAGCTGGTGCGCAGGTTCTGGACCGGTGAGCCCGTGCATTATGAGGGGGCCTTCTTCCGTGTCGACGGTGTCCGTCAGTGTCCCGTCCCGTTGGGCACCATCCCGATCGTGATCGGTGGCACCGGTCCCGGGACGCTGGCGTTGGTGGCCGAGTACGCCGATTGGTGGAACGTGCCCATCCACCAACTCGGCAGCCGGGAGGCGGCGCGCACCGAGGTCGGGGGAGCGCGCCAGTCCATGCAGGTGCTGGTGACCCTGATCACCGATGAGGACCGACGTGACGAGGTGGTCGGGTTGGCCTCACGCCGGTTCGGGCGGATGGGTGAGGATGGGCACCTGGTGGGAACCGGCGCCGAGATCGTGCCCCGCCTGGCCGCGCTGGCCGCCGACGGGGTCGAGCGGTTCTACACCTGGTTCACCGACTTCGCCCCGCCCGAGTCCCTGGCCGCCTTCGGCCGCGAGGTCATCGCCGGCATGGGCTGACCGCGGTCGACGGCGAGAGTCTCGGCGTGATCATCCGGCCCGCGGTCAACGACGATGCTGCTCCCATCGCGTCGATCCTCAACGCACTGGTCGCCACCACGACGATCGAGTGGACCGAGACACCCCAGACCCCAGACAGCATGCGGGAATGGCTGGACCACCATGAGCGGGTCCTGGTGGCCGAGCACGGCGGTGCGGTGGTGGGCGTTGCCGCCTTCGGGTGGTTCCGCGACGTGGTGAAGCGGCCGGGCTACCGGTTCACCGTCGAGAACACCGTCCACGTGCGGGAGGACCACTGGCGCTCGGGCGTCGGTCAGGCGCTCATGCAGGCACTGATCCACGAGGCCCGGGCCACCGGCAAGCACACCATGGTCGCCGCCATCGATGGTGCCAACGAGGCGTCGATCCGGTTCCATGAACGGCTCGGCTTCGTACGGGTGGCCCGCCTGCCCGAGGTGGGCGCCAAGCTCGGGCGGTGGCTGGACCTGGTCTTGCTCGAACTGCGGCTCGACGACCGGCCTGTACCGGACGACGGCTGACGGGGGTTGGGGAACTGACGGTTGTGCCTAGCTGCCGCCCGGCGGGTCGACTACGGGAGCGCTCACCGTGGCATGCCACAGGAGCTCGAAGGTGGGACAGGCCGTGGCCGGGGAGCAGATGGGGGCGCCGACGGCGTTGATCCCCTCGTCGCCGTAGTTGACCACGCGGAAGGTGGTGGTCGAGGAGCCGTTGGCCGACGTGCTCCCGGACTTCTTGACCAGGATGGGGGTGGTGGCGCTGGCCCCCGGCACCGCGGTGGCCTCCGACCATCGCAACGGGACGCCGGTGAGCTGCACCACCACGCGGTCGCCCTTGTGGGCGATGACCGTCGACCCGTTGCTCGAGTTGGTCAGGACCACCGTGGTGGAGGCGCCAGTGGTTGGCGTGGCCGGTGGCGCGCTCCGGGCGGCCGTCGCCCCGGCTGCCGCGAATACCGATACCGCCGAGAGGCCGACCACGATCACCGCCAGTCCGGTGACCCATGTCCGCTTCCGAGCCACGAGCCACCTCCTGGCCTTCCCGAGCAACGGTCGTACGTTTGTTGTACGCCCGGCGGTGCCGATTGGCAATCCCCCGACCGGTCAGGTCAGTGGCCCCCGGCTATCACCGGTCGACCACCCGCTTCGCCTTGTACCCGGCCCGAGGCAGGGTGTCCCGGGCCAGGGCCTCGATGGAGGCCACCACGCCGAGCTTCTCCTTGAGGTCGGCTGCCACCCGTTCGGCCACCTGGTGGCGGGTGGCGGGATCGTCCGTGGCCATCTCCACTCGCAGGTCGAGCGGTGCCGGACCGTCGTCGGGCCGGACCACCTGGTACTCGAGCGAGGGCTGGGCGATGAACTCCTCGGAGCGCAGTGACGCTTCCAGCTCGGACAGCTGGAAGCGGGTGCCCTGACAACGGAGCAAGTCGGCAAAACGACCGCCCCACAGGCCGCGGATGGAGGTCTCGCCACACGGGCAGGGGTCGCGGAGGATGGCGCACGCCTCCTCGAGGTCGTACCGCAGTAGGCCGTTGTCCCGGTCGAGCGTGGTGACCGTGAGGTTGCCCCACTCCCCGTCGGGCACCTCCTTGCCGGTCGCCGGATCGACGGCCTGCACCACCGCCCAGTCCTCGTGGATGTGGGCCCCGGGCGACTGGCCACAGGGACCGCCGACATAGGCGTAGCACTCGGCACCCGCGGTCATGAGGGGCATACCGCCGCGACCCAGCCCGAAGCCGGGAGGGGCGCGGAGCCCGGTGAGACCAGCGTCCTCGAGCGGGATCCCCAGCTTGGTGGCCACCTCGATGAACCGACCGGTGGCGAACCCCATGAACGGGATGTCCGGGGTGACGCGGGTCCAGAAGCGGACCGCCTGCTCGGCGAGCTCGTCGGTATCCGGCGGGGGCACCCACAGCGAAAGGAGGCCCAGGTACTCGTAGGTCCCCTGGAGCATCACCCCGCCACCGTAGAGATAGGCGGGATGGGCGTGGGTGACGATCATCCCCGGCCGGTACCCCATCCGCCACCAGTTGCGGGCGCCCGACTCGTACTCGATCCACAGATCCCGCCTCGTCCACACCGTGATGGTCGGCTGGCCGGTGGTTCCGGTCGACGTCCCCAGGCGTACGGCCTGGCGCGGGTCGGTGAAGCGGTAGTTGCCCCAGGGCGCCGCCGCCGCCTCCGAGTCTCGGAGGTCCTGCTTGACGGTGAGCGGGACCGACTCGAGATCATCGACGGTGGCGATGTCCCCGGGTGCGGTGATCCCGGCCGCCTGCAGCTTGTCGCGGAAGAGCGGGACGGGCCCGTCGTAGATGCGCTCGACCATTCGGGCCAGGCGTTCGTTCTGCAGGTCACGGCGTTCCTCTGCGCCCATGGCCTGCTTAACCGGATCCCACAGGCTCTGCTCGGGAGGCCGGGGGACCGGTCCGAGCGACCCGGGACCGAACGGCGGCGTGGAGACGGCCGGCCCGGTCGGCGTCACGCTCGAGGTCGGGTGGTGGTCACCGGCGGTTCCTGGCATGCCGGTGATGGTAGCGACCCCGCTACCGGGTCGCGCCCGGCAGGGGAGCTCGGGCCGAGGGCTCAGCCCTGCGACCTACCCTCGAGGAGGACAGCCACTTCGCCAGCCCGGGTGCGCAACGAGGCGCCGGGATCGCCGTCCTCGTCGAGCACACCGGCCACGTGCTCGAAGAACATCCCCACCACCAGGCTGCGCAGCATCCTGGCCATGGCCGCCTGCTCGGTGACTGGGCACAGCGGCGGGTCATGCTCGCCGAGCCAGTGCTCGAGCGATGCCTGGGTGGCGGCGAACAGGTCGGCCCCCACGGCGAAGGCAGTGTCGTCGCCCCGCATCACTTCGCCCATCATCAGGCGGACGAAGTCCTCCACCTCCAGCATCGAGGACAGGATGTCGCCCAACAGGTCGGCCAGCTCGGTTGCCGGGTCCCGCGCCAACGAGGGTGGGGAGGCAACGGTCGGGTCGTCGACGAAGCCTCGCTCCTCGAGCACCGCCACCAACAGGTCGCGCTTGGACGGGAAGTAGTGGTAGAGCGAGGCAACGTTGAGCCCGGTGGCGGTGGCCAGGTTTCGCATGCTGGTCCCGTCGACGCCCTGCTGGGCCATCAGGGACAACGCCGTGCTGAGGATGTGTTGGCGCTGGCTGGATCCGTCCGGTTTGGACGCGGGGGGACGCTCGGGAGGGGGCATCACCCCATTGTGGCCGGTGATGCCGGCCCACGACCCACCAGGGGTTGTGGACGTCCCTGGTATCGAACGAACGTTTGGTCTATTGTTGGGTGGGAGGCTGGCTCGGGCGCTCCGGGCGCCATGAGGGAAAGTGGTCCCATGACGACGCACGCAGGAGAGGCGGCCGGAGGCGCGGTGGCGCCGGCCCGGTTCGATCCCTTCGAATTGCAGGACACGGTATCGGGGAACATCCGGGACCCCTACCCGGCGATGGCCGAGCATCGTCGCAAGAGTCCGGTCTACGTGGGCCCGATCGATCTGGGGGACGGCTTCGACGAATACGACCCGTCACGGCCGCAGCCGGTGACCGTGTTCGGCTTCGACGAGGCCGTGCAGGTGCTCCGCGACAACGAGACCTTCTCGTCCACCGTGTACGAGGGGATCATGGGCGCGGTGATGGGCAAGACCATCCTCCAGATGGACGAGCCCGAGCACCGAATTCACCGGGCTCTGGTCTCACCGACCTTCCGTTCCAAAGTGCTCGAGCGATGGGAGGGCGACCTGGTTCAGCGGGTGGTCAACGAGCTCATCGACGGTTTCATCGGATTGGGGTCCGCCGACCTTGTCCAAGAGGTCACCTTCAACTTCCCCGTGCAGGTCATCGCCCAGATCCTCGGACTGCCCCGTTCCGACTTCCCCATGTTCCAGCGATGGGCGATCGAGATCACCAGTGTGGCCTCCAACTGGGATCGGGGAGTGGCCGCCTCGGCCGCACTCCGCGACTACTTCGCCGACGTGCTGGCCGAGCGCCGCCGACAGCCGGCCGACGACCTGATCAGCGATCTGTTGGTGGCCGAGGTGGAGGGCCGGAAACTCAGCGACGAGGAGATCTACTCCTTCCTCCGGCTCCTTCTCCCCGCCGGGGTGGAGACCACCTACCGGGCATCGGGGAACGTGCTCTACGGGCTGTTGACCAATCCCGACCAGCTGCGCGCCGTGATCGAGGACCGGTCACTCATCCCCGACGCCTTCGAGGAGTCACTGCGGTGGGAGCCGCCGGTGACGGTGATCCTGCGGCGGGCCATGCGCGACACCGAGGTGGCCGGCGTTCCCATCGCCGAGGGTGCCGACGTCGCCCTCCTGCTCGGGTCGGCCAACCGCGACGAGCGCAAGTACGAGCACCCCGAGCGGTTCGACATCTTCCGTGCCTCCCGCCAGAGTGTGGGCTTCGGGTTCGGAGTCCACGTATGCCTGGGCATGCACCTGGCCCGGATGGAGGCCCGGGTGGCGCTCAACACGCTGTTCGACCGACTTCCCGACATGCGGCTGTCGCCGGCCCCGGGTCAGGACCTCCATATCAAGGGGATGGCCTTCCGGTCCCCGATCGCCCTCCCCATCACCTTCACCCCGGCCTGAGCGGCACGCACGTGCCCCGGTCGGGCACGGACACGGACGCGCTTGTTCCCCGGTCCGGGCACGGACGCGCTTGTTAGGGTCACCGGATGCCCGTGTGGTTGACCGAGGATGAGTTCGAGACCCTGGCGGTGGCCTGTGCACGGTTGCTGCCGTCGTCGGACGCGTCGCCCGGTGCCGTCGCCGCCGGCGTGCCCGACTACATCGACGGGCTCCTTGGTGCCTTCTGCGTCGATCCGCCGAAGATCTGGGCCGGAGGCCCGGTCTCGGGACGCCACGGGGGTGCGCCCTCCTTTGCCCGTTTCCACCGCCTAGGCGCTCTCGACGAGTTGGCGTGGCGCATGCGCATCGAAGGATCCCGTGGCCTGCCCGAGCGGGAGTTCAACGGCCCGGTGATCGGGCTGCAGGAGCGCTACCGCCAGGGACTGGCCGCGCTGGGCGACGACTTCCGCACGCTCGGTCCCGAGGCCCAGGACCAGCGACTGCGATCGCTGGCCGACTTCACCGACCTGCTCTTCGGGCACGCCTGCGAGGGCATGTACGGTGCCCCCGAGTACGGCGGCAACCGCGACGGGTCCGGCTGGGGGGCTATCGGGTTCGACGGGGACGTGCAGCCCCGGGGGTGGACCGACGCCGAGGTGTCGGACCCGTGACCCTCGACGCGGTGATCGTGGGGTCCGGACCGGGTGGGGCGACCGCGGCCGACGTGCTGACCGCGGCCGGCTGGTCGGTGGCCATCATCGAGAAGGGTCGCAACCACCTGCTCGATCCCGAGGACCTGCGCCGGCCGGCGTACGACTACTCCAACGACGAGATCAAGTTCCTCACCCGCCACTTCCTCGGTCCCGACCCGTTGGTCGAGCCCCGCACCTTCCGCGCCGACGCCGCTGACGGCGACCACACCCATGTGGGCGAGTTCAACTCGGTGCCGTCGACGGTGGGGGGAGGCGGCACCCACGCCGACGGCAAGGTGCCCCGGTTCATGCCCGGTGACTTCCGAGTGCATTCGCTGCTCGGCCCCCAGCCCGATGCCGAGGTGGCCGACTGGCCACTCGGCTACGACGAGCTGGAGCCCTTCTATGCCGAGGCGGAGCGGCTGATCGGGGTGGCCGGGACCGAGGGCGCCAACCCCTTCGCCGGTCCGCGTTCGGGCCCCTTCCCCATGCCCTCGGGGGCCCCGATGTACGGCGCCCTCCTCTCCTCCGAGGCGGCCGAGCGCCTCGGCTATCACCCCTATCCGGCGCCCACCGCGGCCAACAGCGTTCCCTACGACGGCCGCCCGGCCTGCAACAACTGCGGCTTCTGCGCCTACTTCGGCTGTCCCATCCACGCCAAGGGGGACCCGATGGCCATGCTGGTGCGGGCCATGGCCACCGGCCGGGCCGAGCTCCTCGCGGAGACGTTCGTCTCCCGCATCTGCTTCGAGGGGCGCAAGGCGACCGGGGTGGAGGTGGTCGCCCCCGACGGGACGACTCGGGTCATCGGCGCCCGCCACGTGGTGGTCGCTGCCGGCGCCATCGAGACGCCGCGCCTGCTGCTCCTCTCCGGCCTCGACCACCCGTTGGTGGGCAGGTACCTGATGACCCACTTCCAGACCATCGTGGCCGGGACGCTGCCGGTGCCGGACCTACGCCGAGCGGGGTCGGGCCGTCACCCACGTGCACGACGACATGATCGTCGGCGACGACGACACTCGGGCCGCCGCCACCGCCGCCGGCCTGCCCTGGCTGCGTGGGCGGCATGGTCGAGCACAGCGGCGTCGGGCCTGCCCATCATGGAGGCCAGGCACTACCCCTGGGGTGGACACCACCCCGCCTGATGGCCGACTCGCCCATCCGCCAACGCCTGTGGGCCTTCATCATGCAGGGAGAGGACCTGCCCTACCCGGGCAACCGGGTCGATCTCGATCCCACCGTCCGCGACGCGCAGGGGCTTCCCGGTGGCCCGGGTGACCTACCGGCCGGGACGGCACGAACTGGCCGCCTCCGCCCACTACGGACCGAGGCTGCGGGCCATCCTCAAGGAGATGGGGGCGGAGTGGACGGCGGTGACCTCCTCGCCCGGGCCGCGGCAACGCCACCTCACCGCCGGAATCCCCGAGAGCAGGCACAACATGGGGACGGTGCGCATGGGCGCGGATCCGGCCACCTCGGTGGTCGACCCCGCCGGTCGCCTGCACCAGTTCGACAACGTGGTGGTGGCCGACTCCTCGGTCTTCGTCACCTCGACGGGCTACGGGCCCACCCTCACCCTGGCCGCGCTGGCCGCCCGGGCCGCCCACCTGCTGGCCGGTTCCTGAGCCTCAGCCCTCGCCTCGGGTGAGGAGCAGGGTGCCGGCGATCGGGCCCGCCCCCGTTGCTGACCGCGGCGACCTCGGGCAGGGACGTCGCCGCGCCGGTAGACCTGGCGCTCGCCACCCTGGCCCCGGAGTTGGACGCACGCCTCGTGGATGAGCCCGAAGCCGTGGAGCCGGCCCCCGGACAGCTGGCCGCCGGCCGTGTTGAGGGGGAGCACGCCTGCCCGTGCGATGGCCGTGCCGTCGGCCACGAAGGGCCCGCTCTCGCCCCGGCCGCAGAAGCCCAGCGCCTCCAGCCAGACCATGGCCAGGATGGAGAAGCCGTCGTAGAGCTGGGCCACGTCGACGTCGGTCGGGCGCAGGTCGGTGCGCTCCCACATGGAGGCGGCGGCGTCCCGCGCCGCCATCGACGTCAGGTCGTCGAACTGGTCCCAGCTGGGCCGCCCCCGCAGGGCGGTGCCCACCGCGTTCACGTGGCACGCCGGATGCGGGGTGTCGGGTGCGAAGTCGCGGTGGGAGACGACGAAGGCGGTCGACCCGTCGCAGGGGGCGTCGCAGTCGAAGAGGCACAGCGGGGTCGAGATCATCCGGGCGTCGAGGTAGTCGGCGAGGTCCATGGGCTCGTCGGTAGATGGCTGACGGGTTGTCGGCGGCGTTGCGTCGGCCGTTGAGGGCGATCTGGCCCAGCTGCTCCCGGGTCAGATCGAACTCGTGCATCCGCCGCTGGGCGACCAGGGCGATCCAGTTGACCGCCGAGACGGCGCCGAAGGGCAGGGACCACTGCAGGAATCCCGAGAACCGGGGCACGCCGCCCCCGCCCCCGCCGCTCCCGCCGATGCCCTGGCGGCCACCCGCCCCTGGGCGGTCGACTCCGACACCGTCCGGTAGACGAGGACGTGGCGGGCCAGGCCGGCGCCCACCGCCAGGCAGGCGGCGATCAGGGCGCGCATCTGCCCGGCACCTTCACCACCACCGTCGTGCCAGTTGAGCCGGAGCCGGAGGGCGTCTTGCACCTCGGGACTGCTCGGTCCGGCGAACCCGGGGGTGCCCGCACCCATCCCCGGGTAGGTGGCCAGCCCGTCGATGTCGTCGCGGGTGAGGCCGGCATCGGCCACCGCGGCCAGGCAGGCCTCGACGGTGATGTCGATGTCGGTCCGGCCGAGGGGCCGACCGATGGCCGACTGGCCGATCCCAGAGATGACCGCCCGGCGCTCGAGCGGGGGCTCGACCGCGCTCACGGCTGTGCCTCGGCCTCGGTGACCGGGCGGAACAGGGGGAGGTAGACGTCGTCGTTGTGCTCGAAGACCACCTCGACTGGCATGCCGTTGCGCACCTGGTCGAGCTCCACGTCGACCAGGTTGGTGGTGAGTCGCACGCTCTCCTGCTCGTCGATGGCCACCAGGCCGATGAGGTAGGGATCGCTGCCCGGGGATCCACTGCTGCACGTTGCAGGTGTAGGAGACCACGGTGGCCCGGCCGCTGACCGCCTCGGGAGAGAGGTCCTCGGACAGGCACTCGGGGCACCGGGGAGCGGGGGGATGGACGTAGGACCGACAGTGGCCGACAGCGCAGGAAGCGCAGCCGTCCATCGGCCCCGCTGGTCCAAAAGAAGCGATTGTCCTGATCGATCCGCGGCAGGAGACGGAAGGCAGGACCTCGGGCGAGCACGGGGGCGCCTAGGGTGCCCGGCGGCGGGGCCGGGGGGAGGGTGGACGGTCCGGTCTCATCGGCGGTCCAGTACCTCGGGGTTGACGATGTGCAGCGGTCGGGCCCCGGCCAGGAGGCGGCACAGGTCCTCGGCGATGATGGCAGTGTGGTTCGACTCGGTGTCGTAGGTGGCGCCGCCGATGTGGGGGGCGAGGACCACCGAGTCGAACCCGGTGAGCGGGTGGTCGACGGCCAGCGACTCCCCTTCGAAGTGGTCGAGCCCGGCCGCCGACACCTTGCCGGAGGTCAGCGCGGCCACCAGGGCGTCGGTGTCGTGCAGCTGGGCCCTGGCCGTGTTGAGGAAGACCACGCCGTCGCGCATGGCGGCGAACTCCTTGGCACCGATCATGCCGGTCGTCTCCGGGGTGACCGGTGCGTGCAGCGAGACCACGTCGGCCCGTTCGAGCAGCTCGTCCAGCGACACAGTGGGCTCGTCGGCGTAGGGGTCGTAGGCGATGACCTCGAGCCCCAGGCCGCGCAGCCGCCAGCGCAGCGCCCGCCCGACGGCTCCCAACCCGACCAGGCCGGCGGTGCGCGCGGCCAGCTGCCAGGCCCGGAAGCGCTGGTAGGGAATGGTCCCGTCCTTGTAGATCTCGCCCCGGCGTACGTCGCCGTCAGCGGGCACCACCCCTCGGGTGGACGCAAAGAGAAGCGCCACCGCCAACTCGGCCACGGCGTCGGCGTTGCGGCCCGGCGCCCGCAGCACCGGGATGCCGGCTGCGGTTGCCGCGGCCACGTCGACGTTGTTGGGGTCCCCCCGGCAGCTGCACACGGCCAGGAGGGGTTGGTCGAACAGCGGGCCGGCGCACCGGTCGCTCTCGACCACCACCACGGTGGCCTCTTCCTCGGCCACCCGTGCCGCCAGCTGCTCGGCGTTGTAGATCCGCAGCGAGGGCTGGTCGAGCCACGAGTCGAGGGTGGTGTCGGCCAGTTCGTGGAGCAGCGACAGCCCGGGCCCGCGCACTGCCGCGGTGACCAGGGCCCTGGGTCGTTGTTCGGTCATGGTGTGGCCAACTCCTCGCTCGTCCCTCCGGCCGTCTCGCTGAGGCGGCACCGGCCCATGGGCCGGTTCGCGTCCATAATGGCGTGTCATGACGAGAATGTCAGGTTCGTGAGCCGCACCGCCGGGGCAGAGCTGCACCATCGGGGTCGACGTGGGCACCACCTCGGTCAAGGCGGTGGCCGTGGACGGCCACGGCGCCGTGGTGGCCCGGACCCGGATCCCCCATCGGGTGGGCACCCCCCATGTCGATGCGCTCGAGCACGACGTGGCCCGGGCCTGGCGTCGGGGCCCTCGCCAGGCGTTCGCCGCCGTCTCCTCCGAGCTGGACGGGGCCGCCGCCGGGGTGGTGGTGACGTCGATGGTCCCCTCGATCACCGCCCTGGACCGTCGGGGACGGCCCCTGCTTCCCGGGCTGCTCTACGGCGACGCCCGGGCCGGCCGACCCGAGCGGTGTCGCCCGGCAACCGGAGCGGGGGAGCGGGATCAGGGGCGCCGGATGCTGGGCTGGGCGGTCGGCCGGCACCCCGAGGCCCGCTCGGCTACTGGAATTGCCAGGCCATGGCCACCCATGCCCTCACCGGCGTCCCCGCCATCGACATGGCCACCGCCCTGTCCTTCGGCGACCTCTACACCAGGGGGCGGTGGGATAGCGAGGTGCTCGCTGCGTTGGGCGTGGACCAGTCGCAGTTGCCGGTGGTGGGGCCAATGGGCGGAGGGATCGGCACGGTGCCGGGGACGCCGACCGTCTTCGCCGGAGGGTCGATCGACGCCTTCTGCGAGCAGCTGGTGGCCGGTGCCGACCGCCCGGGCGACGTGCTGGTCATCTTCGGGGCCACCCTCATCGTGTGGGTGGTCACCGATCGGTGGAAGGACGTGCCGGGGCTGATCAGCCTGCCCCACACCGTTCCCGGTCTGTTCCTGACCGGCGGCCCGAGCAATGCCGGGGCCCTGTTCGTCGACTGGGCCGGCTCCGTCCTCCGGTCCCCATCCCGTCGCCGGGCCCCCGCTGCCGGCCCCGGCGACGGCGACCAACGGACCGGTGATCCCGGCCGGGTGCCGGTGTGGTTGCCCTACCTGCGGGGGGAGCGCACCCCGTTCCACGATCCCGGCCTTGCGGGCCAGCGTGCACGGTCTCGACATCTCGCAGGGCCCCGAGAGCCTGCTCCGGGGCGCCCACGAGGCGAGCGGGTTCGTCATCCGGCGCATGGTCGAACCGCTCGGCCACACCGGTGCACCGGATCGTGGCCACCGGCGGCGGGTCGCGCTCCCTCCCGTGGATGCAGGCGGTGGCCGATGCCACCGGGTTGCCGGTGGAGACGGTGGGCGTGTCCGAGGGAGCCGCCCTCGGTGCCGCCTACCTGGCCCGCATGGCGGCCGGCCCGGCGACCTCCTTCGACGGCGCCGGGGCGTGGGCGAGCACCGGTCGGAGGATCGAACCGGATCCGGCATGGTCGGCCGCCGCCTCGGCGCGCTTCGAGCAATTCGAGGCCCTGGGCCCGTCGGGCTGAGCGGGGCGCCGCCGGCCAGCGGCCGGTCAGCCCGCGGTTCGGGGTGAAGGTCGCTTTCACCACACCGCTGTCGGCCGGACGGGACAGCGCCGTGAGCGCGTCCCACCAGTCCTCGAGGGGATAGCGATGGGTCACCATGCCGGTCAGGTCGATCCGGCCCGCCTGCACCAGGGACAGGTAGTGGTCGATGGCGTGCTTGCGGACGCCCTCGAACTCCTCCATGGCGAAGGCGTTGGAGCCGACGATGGTCAGCTCCTTGAAGTAGACGGGGGTCCACTCCCACCGGCCCGGGACGGCCACCCCGGTGTAGACGAGTCGGCCCCGCTCGGCCAGCACCCGCACCCCCACCTCGAAGGTCTCCGGCTTGGCCACCGTGTCGTAGACCACGTCGATGTGCCCGGGGTGGGCCATGGGCAGGCCGTCGAAGGCCGGCGTGCAGGACACCACCCGACCACTCGGCCAGCGCCTCGACCAGGCCCAGGCGGGGCTCGTGGGGGAGGACCAGCGAGGCGCCGAAGGCGCGGGCCATCTCGACCTGGACCGGGAACCGGGCCACCACCGCCACCTCGACCTCAGGGTAGAGGGCGGTGAGGATGGCCACGCTGGCCAATCCCGAGCGCGCCGGCCCCGACCACGACCAGGCCTTGCCCGCCGGGGGAGGTGGATTGCGGAGGATGGCGTGGAAGGAGACCGAGAACGGGTCGGCCAGCACGGCGGCGTCATCGCAGACGTCGTCGGGGACCGGGATGAGCATCGACGAGTGGGTGGCCAACAGCTCGGCCCATGCCCCGGGGGCCCCGGTGACCACACCGATGTGGACGCCGGGGCTGATGTCGCCCTTGGTGAACGACCAGCACAGGTTGAGGTCGCCCGGCCCGGCACGGGGGGCACAGGGGCTCGATCCCACGCGGGGCGCAGCTCAGCCACGGGTTGAGCACCATCCGCTGCCCGACCTCGACGCCCCGGGCCGCCGGGCCCAGGGCCACCACCTCGGCCACCACCTCGTGCCCGGGCACGTGGGGAAGCGACGAGAAGGCGGCCATCGGATTGTCGATGTCCCCGTCCTCGAATTCGCCCGAGCACCAGCTTGGTGTCCGAGCCGCAGACGCCCGAGAGAATGGGCCGGGTGACCACCCAGTCGGGATGGATGGGCCGGGCGTCGTCCATCTCGTGGAGGCCGAAGGGCAGGGCGGCCAGTCGCTCCTCGAGCTCGTCGGTCGGCACCGGCCGGGCCTCCGCCGGGTCGGGACGGGCCCCGAACACCAGCGCCTTCACGACCGCGCTCCCGGTGGCGGCCCGTCCGTCGGTGCCCGGCCATGGCCCGCATGCCGGCCACGAACCCGTCGAAGTCCTTGGTCTTCATCTCCACCACCGCCCGCATGTCCGGGAGGTAGTGCTCGAACTGGTCGCTGGCGATGCAGGCTCGACGATCCCGGCGGCCACCTCCTCGGCCGGCAGTCAACGGTCCGGCGTAGTCGGGCGGGTCGTTGTCGGGCTGGTCCCAGATCTCGGTGTCGATGGAGCCGGGCAGCACCAGGCGGACGGCCACACCGGTGCCGACCAGGTCGGCGGCCAGACGGCTTCGCTCCACCCGACCATGGCGAACTTGGAGGCGCTGTAGGCGGCCTCGTTGAGCGATGCCCAGCCGGCCCCCGAGGCTGGACACGTTGACGATGGTTCCCGAACCGCGCTCGACCATCCGGGGCAGGAGGGCCAGGGTGATGGCCACCGGCGAGAAGTAGTTGACGGTCATCACCCGCTCGACCTCGTCCATGGTCAGCCGTGCGGCCGGCGCGCCGCATGGGGATGCCGGCGTTGTTGATGACCACGTCGAGCGGCCCGACCTCGTCCCAGATCAGCCGGCTCAGTTCCGCCGCCTCGGTGGGGTCGGACAGGTCGGCGGCCCACCACCGCGAGCCGGGGGCGCCCACCCGGCAGTCGCTGGCCACCTGCTCCAGGCGCTCGGCCCGCCGGGCCACCAGAGCCACCGTGGTGCCCCCGGCGGCCAGCAGCCGCGCCGTGGCCGCACCGATGCCGGAGGAGGCGCCGGTGACCAGGGCGGTGGGCACCGAGGCGGTCATGCCCCGTCGCCGGTGGGGCCGGCGACGGGGTCAGTCGGAGCGGCGGGCATCGAGATCATCCGACGAGGTTAGGCGCTCCCAGCCGGCAGGCGGAGCAGCCAATCGCCAGTACTGCTCGGGGATGTTGGCGCGGAGGCGCTCGGAGAGCAGGTGGTCCCGTTCCAGTGGGCCGACCTGGCTGGTGTACAGCTCGATGGCCCTCCGCTTGGCCGCCATGTCCGGTTCGACGGGCACCACCGCCGGAGTGGGCCACAGTCCGCTCCGGAACAGTTTGGCCACCCGCCAGGCCAGCAGGCCGGGGAGGTGCTTGTAGCCGGCGTCCTCGTAGCAGAACCACACCACATCGCTCCCCGTCCTCCTCCATGGCTGCCCGGGCCAGGAGCCCGGCGTCGTGGGTCAGCACATGGTCGGGATTGGCCAGGCCCATGGGCAGGAACACCGACGTCGGGGCGGCTCGCGCTGACGGCCCGGTGCAGGGTGGGGGCCACCTCGGCGGCGGTGGGCCGCTGGTCGGCGGTCAGGTACTGGTGGTCGGGGAAGTCGAGCCACACCGGGGTGGCCCCCATCGATGCCATGGCCGCCCGGTCCTCCTCCTGGCGGACGCCCACCACGTCGTCACCCGAGGTGAAGCCGCCGGCCGCGTCCCAGTGGTCACCTCGTCGGGATAGGAGGGCGGCCGACCGGCCAGCACGGTGATCACCGTGCTGCCCCGGATAGCTGGTGAGCAGATGGGCGGCACCGAGGGCGGCGTCGTCGAAGTGGGGGGACACCACCACGATCGCCTCCAGCGCCGATGCCGGCAGTGATCCCCACATCTCCTTGTCGTCCATGGGCGAAGCGTAACGGGACGGACGGTCGCTCACCCGAGGGCGCGTCGTCTGAACCCGACCATCCCGACGGCGGTGAGCACCACCAGCGACCCGACGGCCACCACAAAGCAGATCCAGGTCTGGATGTGGGGGACCGCCGGCGCCATCAGCCCCCGGAGGCCCTCGCTCACATAGGTCATCGGGTTGAGGGCGGACACCACCTGGAACCAGCGGAGGTGGTTGAGGGAGGGCCACGGGTACTGGCTCGAGCCGGTGAAGATGAGTGGGGTCAGCACCAGGGTGAGCGTCACGCTGATCCGGTTGGGTGGCACGAAGGTGCCCAAGATGAGCCCCATGGCCGCCCCGAGCAGGGCGCCGAGCGACGGTCATGACCACCACCGCGGCCGCCGTTCGACGCCTGCCAGGGGATCGACCCCAGGATCCACACGCCGACCGGGAACATGACCGCGGCGGCCACGCAGGCCCGCATGGCCGCGAACACCACCTTCTCCATGGCCACCGCGCCGATGGGCAGCGGTGCCAGCAGCCGGTCCTCGATCTCGTTGCTGTAGGAGAACTCGATCACCAGGGGGAGGGCGGTGCTCTGCAGACCGGTGAGGACGGCGGCCAGGGCGACCAGGCCGGGGAAGAGCACCTGTTCGTAGCCCGGGCCGGGCGTAGCCGAGCTCGGTGAGGACCTTCCCGAACACGAACAGCAGGAAGAGCGGCTGGAGGATCACCTGGGCCAGGAAGACCGGGAACTCGCGGCCGGTCACGAACAGGTCGCGACGCAGGATGGCCACGAAGGTCTGCACCGGCCCCCAGTGGGGGAGGGGCTCGACGGTAGAGGACGGTTGGGCCTCCTGGCCCGTCGGCCGCGCTCACCGGAGCGCCCTCCCGGTGAGGTGGATGAAGACGTCCTCGAGGTTGGGCTCGCCCAGGCGGGCGTCGGTGAGCCTCCCTCCCGAGGCGCTGATGGCCTGGGCCACCGGGGCCACGAAGGCGGCCGCCTCGCCGTCCACGTAGATCCGCAGGCGCCACCCGCCGACTCCGGTGTCGGCCAACGGCTCGATCTGGCTCACCCCGGTGATGGCGGCGACCGCCTCGCCGATGGCCGCGGCGATCGCCACCGCCCCCGGAGCCCGGCTCGATGGTGCAGTCGAGGGTCCGCTCGCCGGTCATGCCCCGCACCAGTGCTGCCGGGGTGTCGAGGGCCAGCAGCGTGCCGTGGTCGATGATGGCCACCCGGTCGCTGAGCGTGGCCGCCTCGTCCATGTCGTGGGTGGTGATGACCACGGTGGTGCCCCCGGCCTTCAGCTCGGCCACCTTCTCCCACAGGAAGAGCCGGGCGGCCGGGTCGAGCCCGGTGGAGGGCTCGTCGAGGAAGAGCACCGCCGGCGCGTGCATGAGGGCCCGGGCGATCATCATCCGCTGGATCTGCCCGCCCGAGAAGTCGTCGGGCCGACCGTCCGGACCGGTCGGCCAGGCCGAACTGGTCGAGGAGCTCGTCGGCCAGCTTCTGGCGCCGCGCCCGCGGCACCCCGTGATAGCTGGCGTGGAAGAGCAGGTTCTGGCGGACCGACAGCGAGCGGTCCAGATTGTTCTGCTGGGGGACCACGCCGAGTACCCGACGGGCGCCGACCGGGTCGGCGACCACGTCGACGCCGGCCACGCAGGCCCGTCCCCGGGTGGGGCGGATCCGGGTGGTCAGGATCCCGATGGTCGTGGTCTTGCCGGCACCGTTCGGTCCGAGGAACCCGAAGACCTCGCCGCGCCGCACCTCGAAGCTGACCCCGGCCAGCGAGTCGCTGGGAGCCTTCGGATAGCGCTTGACCAGATCGGCCGACCTCGACGGCCAGCGCGCCGTCGCCGATCCGATCGTCGAGGCCCACCGCTCATCTGCCGCTCTCTCTCCCTGTCCGAGTTGCCGTCTGCCGGTCCGGATGTCACCGTGCCCGGCGGGGCCAGCGCAATGCCGACGGGGGCGGCACCAACCTAACCACCCGAGCCGGGCGGCGAGCCCGGGCCCGTCGACGACGGTACGGTACTGACGGCGCCCGGCCCTGCACCCAGCGGTGCCGGCACGCCGTCGACGTCGGGCCAGTCCGACCCCAGACGGCACCGGGCGCCCTAAGGAGCGAATGCGAACATGAGCGGGCTCAGCCGTTGGAACCCCCTGGCGGGAGTGGCCCGATCGTGGGGCCATTTCGTGCGGCGCTCCCGCTCGACGCAGGTCCGCACGCTTGGTGTGGTCGGTGCCGTCCTGGTCGGGGCCGTCGTCTGGGTGGCCAGCGCACCCTCGAGCTCGTCGTCGGCGACGGCGTCGGCGGGGACGGCGCCGGTGTCGACGGGACCACCCGGGCAACTCGCCGTCGGCGGTGAGCACGGCCAGCACCTCGACCCGGGGGGTCAGCGACCACGCCATCAACGTGGTGTTCCCGGTGGTGTCCCTCAACTCGCTGGCCGGGCAGGAGGGATTCGCCAGCGACGCCGAGTTCGGGGAGCAGACCAAGGCCATCCAGCTGTTCGTGAAGCAGATCAACGACGCCGGGGGGATCAACGGCCGCAAGATCAATCCGATCATCACCACCTTCGACCCGACCAACGAGTCGGAGATGCGGGCCCTGTGCAAGACCTGGACCGAGGGGTCCCCGGCCGCCTTCGCGGTGTTGGACGGTCTGGGGGACTGGACCGGGGACGACCAGCTGTGCATCACCCAGGAGGGCCACACCCCGTTCATCGGCCAATGGACCACGGTCACCAACTGGACCAATCAGGGCTCCCCCTACCTGTGGTGGACCGGTCCCGACCAGGCGGCCATCCTCCAGGCGGTGGTCAACTGGGGCCTCAGCGCCGACCTCATCGGCGGCAACGGTCAAGGTGGGGGTCATCGCCGGGGACCGGGCCTCGGACCAGACCGCCCTCAACAGTACCTCCTCCCCGACCTGCGCCGGGCCGGCGTCACCCCGGTGGTGGAGACCATCGCCGCCGACCCCACCGACACCGCCACCACCGACACCCAGGCACCCCTGGTCATCCAGCAGCTCCGCAGCGCCGGGGTCACCTCGGTCATCCCGCTCATCCCCTTCAACGTCTTCTACCCGGTGCTCCAGGCCGAGACCGCCCAGAAGTACTTCCCCAAGCTCCTCCTCAGCGACTACGAGTCGAGCATCCTCGTCGTCGCTCGGGCTCCTGCCGGTCCCCTACGCCGATGCCCTCGACGGGCAGGAGGGGGTGACCACCGAGACCCTGGGCGGCGTCGACGACGACCGGCCCCAGAGCCAGGGCGGCTACGACCCGGCCGTCCGCAGCTGCTGGACCGTCTGGCACAAGGCCTATCCCCAGGTGCCACCGGGGAACATGTCCGACTTCATCGAGGAGCAGGGGCCGATCCAGGGGTGGTGCCAGGTCATCCGGCTCTTCGCCGCCGCGGCCAAGTCGGCCGGGCCCGATCTCAATCGGCGCAGCTTCGTCACCGCCATGTCCAAGATCACCGACTTCCCCGGCACCAACACCCCCGTCCTCAGCTACGGCCCCGACAAGCGCTACGGCCCCACCGAGTACCAGGTGGTGCGGCTGCACATCAACTCGCCGCCCTCGTCCCAGTGCAAGCTGCCCAAAAACAAGGTCCCCCAGTTCACCTGCTGGGTCACCGTCCAGCCGTTCTCGCCGCTGCCCACCCCGGGCTGACGCCGCCGGGCTGACGGTCCCGCACCGGCCCCGCTGTGACGCTGGTATACCAAGCGGATGGATGACCCCGGCGAGTCGTGGTGGAAGACCGGTGTGCTCTACCAGATCTATCCGCGCTCGTTCGCCGACTCCAACGGTGACGGGACCGGCGACCTCCCCGGCATCATCGACCATCTCGACCATCTCCAGTGGTTGGGCGTGGACGGGATCTGGCTGAGCCCGATCACCGTGTCGCCCAACGCCGACTGGGGCTATGACGTGGCCGACTACCGAGCCATCCAGGCCGACCTCGGCACCTCCGCCGACGTCGACCGACTCATCGCCGAAGCCGGCCGGCGGGGCATGCGGGTGCTGTTGGACCTGGTCCCCAACCACACCAGCGAGCAGCACCCCTGGTTCGTCGATTCACGATCGTCGCCTGACGCCCGCTACCGCTCGTGGTACGTGTGGGCCGATCCGAAGGCCGACGGATCGCCCCCCAACAACTGGGTGTCCAGCTTCGGCGGTCCGGCGTGGACGCTCGACCCCACCACCGGCCAGTACTACCTGCACAACCACCTCCGTGAGCAACCGGACCTCAACTGGTGGGACGACCAGGTCCGCCAGGCCTTCGACGACATCATCACCTACTGGCTGGACCGGGGCATGGCCGGCTTCCGCATCGACGTGTGCAGCATCATCATCAAGGACGCCCTCTTGCGGGACAACCCGCCGGCCACTGACTCGGATACGTTCGAGGAGCAGCTCTTCGGCCAACGGTCGGTCTACAACGCCAACCGTCCCGAGGTCCATGACGTGATCCGACGGTGGCGGAAACTGGCCGACCGCTACCCCGATCGTCTGTTGATGGGCGAGACACCGGTGAACCAGCTCGACACGCTGGCCGAGTACTACGGCTCGGGCGAGGACGAGCTCCATCTGGCCTTCAACTTCCCGTTCATCAGCGCGCCGCTGGAGGCCGACGCCATGCGGGCCATCGTCGAGGGCACCGAGCGCGCCCTTCCCGCCAGCGGCGTGGCCGGTGTGGACCGGGTCGAACCACGACATGTCCCGGTTCGCCACCCGATGGGCCGGCGGTGACGCGGTGAAGGCTCGGGTGGCCTTGATCATGCTCCTCTGTCTGCGGGGGACCCCGGTCCTCTACCAGGGCGACGAGATCGGCCAACCGGACAACGACGTACCCCACGACCTGATGCGGGACCCGCTCGGGGTCGCCTATTGGCCGGCGTACGCCGGTCGCGACGCCATGCGCACGCCGATGCTCTGGAACCACGGCCCCGGTGCCGGCTTCACCGAGCCGGGGGTGGAGCCGTGGCTCCCGCTGGGCGACGCCGGCGCAGGCAACGTCGAGGATCAGCGGCTCGACCCCGACTCGATGGTGCATCTCACCCGTGACCTCATCGCCCTGCGGCGGGGGAGCCCCGATCTTCACGGCGGTTCGTACCGCACGCTGCCGGCGACACCGGGGACCTGGGCCTGGGGCCGGGGCGAGCGGATGGTGGTGGTGGCCAACATGACCGACGGCGAAGGCCGGGTGGAGGGCGTCTCCGGCACCGTGCGGATCGGCTCTGACCGCCGCCGTGACGGAGAGGCGGTCGACGGGACACTGTCACTGCAGGGCTGGGAGGCGGTGGTGGTGGGGCGTGAGTAGGGGCTCCACGCGTTGAACTGGAGAGCGTCGGGCACGAACCGCGAATGGATCGGATACTTGCGGAAGAAGATCACCTTGAATCGCCCAGCGTCCAGGATGCGCCTGTAGCTCGGAATGGCCGGTCCCTGAGGCAAAACCTTCCACAAGACATCGTCTGGTGCCTCGGGGCAAACTGGGGACGATGGAGGAGCCACCTGAGACCCGTTACGCCAAGGCCGACGATGGGGTTCATATCGCTTACCAGGTATTTGGTGCCGGTCCGATCGATCTGGTCGTAATCCCGGGATTTCATCTCCCACCTCGACCTGGTGTGGGAGGACCCAGGTCTCGCCACCGCGCTCCGGAGGTTCGGATCCTTCGCCCGCGTGATCGCCTTTGACAAGCGCGGAACCGGGATGTCCGATCGAGCGGAGCAACTTCCCGACATCGATCGGCGCATGCTCGACATCAGAGCGGTCATGGACGCCGTCGGCTGCGAGGAGGCGGCACTCTTCGGGGTTTCCGAGGGTGGGCCTATGGCAGTCGTGTTTGCCGCAACTCACCCCGAGCGGGTGCGGGCGCTGATCTTGCTCGAACACCTTCGCGTGCCTCGCGGCTCGTCCCGACTATACGATCGGCGTCCCACGGGAGAACCTCGACCTGTTCGTGGAGTACATCGAGCCTCGGTGGGGCACGGGGGTGGGGCTGCGGGCATGGGCACCCAGCGTCGCCGACGATCCCGCGAGCCGGGAACTCTTTGCCCGCCTTCAGCGAGTGGCCGCCAGCCCGGGATCGGCCATGGTCGTGCTGGGTCTCCCTTGTTGACGTTGATGTCCGGTCAGCGCTGCCCTTGGTCCATGCTCCGACCCTGGTGATGCACCGGACCGAGGACCGGATGATTCCACTCGTGCTCGGACGCCACTTAGCCGAGCAAATCCCGGGCGCGCGCTTCATCGAACTTGACGGAACCGATCATTTTTGGTGGACCGAGGACACGGAACGAATCCTCGATGAGACGCAGGAGTTCCTGACCGGCGCCCGACCCGTCGCTGAACCAGATCGCGTTCTGGCCACAGTTTTGTTCACCGACATCGTCGACTCGACGTGCCAGGCCGCTGAAATGGGAGACAAGGCGTGGAGAACGGTCTTGGACCAGCATGATGCACTCGTGGTCCGCCAGGTGGCGCACTACGGCGGTCGGGTCGTGAAGAACACCGGCGACGGGGTTCTGGCCACCTTCGACGGACCAGCACGATCGGTGCGTTGTGCTCAGACGATCATCGAGGGCGCTCGGGGGCTCGGCGTCGAGGTGCGCGCCGGCGTCCACACGGGCGAGGTCGAACTCCGTGGCGACGACGTCTCGGGTCTCGGAGTGCACATTGCTTCACGCATCGAGTCTCTGGCAGGACCTGGCGAGGTCCTCGTGTCGCGAACCGTGACAGATCTCGTGACGGGCTCGGGGATTGAGTTCACCGACAGAGGCACGCACGACCTGAAGGGCGTTCCCGGGAGTTGGCAGGTTCTTCTCGTACCCGGGTGAATCTGCCTCGGGGTGCGGGTCGTAGGATCGGCCACCTTTCAGTGCGCTGCACACCCCGTTCCTGAGAGCCTTGTAGTCACATCCGTAACGGTGCAACACGAGCATCCCCTGTCACCCAGGAGGCTTAGGGTCAGGTTGCTTCATGCCGTTCTCTCTGTCACGATCTGGCAGCCGAGCGCCGGATGTTCAGCCCTCTGGGAGGCAGTCTTTTGGGCCGGCGCTCGCCACTGTTGCCCTAGTCTGCAACGGCCCGATCCGGACACCTTCGGTCGAAGTCGTGAATGTCGCTGGGGACTCAGCTGTCGGGCGTGACGGCATGCAGCCGGCGCCGAACCTCCGACGTGTTCACGCCGAGAGCGCCCAGCAGCACCGCCGCAGGATCTGGTGGTTGGAGAGTGAGGATCTGGGCCAGCACCTGCTGGGCCGTGATCTGGAGCCTTCGACGGTTGGGCTTGGACGCGTCCTCAAGCACTTTCTTTGCCGCGGGCGCCATGCGGAGGCGATCTTTTTGCGCGATGTCTCTGATCCTCGGCCTTTTCGGCACGGGGCGCATCGGCAGTGGGGGAGCGTCGGCGCCGGACCCCAGACCCAGGGCGGCCAGGGCTTCGTGATCGAGCGACTCAAGGGCCTGGCGAGCTTGCTGCAGGCTCACGCCCAACACGGCTTCGATCGAGGGATCCTCCAACAAGGCGAGCAAGATGTGATCGGTGCCCGTTCGGCGATCACCTCGGCGACGAGCCTCCTCACTGGCCCGCAGACAGATGGCCCAGGCGTGAAGCGCCTCTGGCGCAACGGATTCGGTGGTCATGATGGCTCCTTGTTGTATTTGGTGTGCACGGATTGGCGGGTGACGCCCAAAGCGTCTCCGATCTGCTGCCACGACCAGCCCTTTTCCCGGGCCGACGTGACCTGGTTGGCTTCGACCCTCTCAGCCAGGCGATGGAGCGCCAACGAGGCGCGAAGCCCAACTGCCGGGTCATCCGACGAGAGATTCACGCTGAGGTTTTCGATGTCCATGCCTGTCAGTATAGACTGACATTTCCAGATGTGTCAATCTAAACTGACACTGCAGGTCGCCACGCCGGAGTGCACCAGGGCGCCGGATCGGGGGCCTGTCGCGGAACGTGGCTTGCCCTCACGTAACCGCCCATGACCAGGCACATGGGGATACGGTGAACGCGGTGGATCTCCCAGAGCTACTGGTCGGGGACGCCGGCGAATGGCGAAGATGGTTGAGCAACCATCACGCCGATTCACAGGGTGTCTGGCTGGTACTGGCCAAAAAGGGAACGGTCGATCCGACAACCGTCTCGTACGACGAGGCGCTTGACGAGGCGATCTGCTTCGGCTGGATTGATGGTCAATTAGGGCGTCGTGACGCCGCTACGTTCCGACGACGTTTCACGCCTCGAAAAGCTCGAAGCCCGTGGTCTCAACGGAACGCTGCCATCGCTGAAAGGCTGATCGCCACCGGCCGAATGCATCGATCCGGTGAAGACGAGGTGCGGCAGGCGAAAGAGGACGGTCGATGGGAGTCCGCCTACGCTGGGCAAGCCAGCATTGAGGTGCCGGAGGATCTCGTCACTGCCCTGAGTGCCAATCCTCGCGCGAAATGCGATGTTTGAGATGCTCACAAGTGCGAATCGGTACGCCATCCTCTACAGGATCGGAAACGCCAAGAAACCCGAAACCCGCTCCAAGCGCATCGGCCAGTTTGTCGAGATGTTGGCCCGAGGAGAGACCATCCATCCTCAGGCTCCCTGATCACCCGAGTAGGAGATTCACTGCTCCCAGAAAGTCCTACATCACCGGCTCGGAGGCGGTTAGTCGCCTTCCCCGAACGGCACGACTGGGGCACCCTTCCCCCATTCCGTTGGACACCGACCGAATGGGCTATCGCCAATGCTCCAGTGTGACCTTGACTGGTCCGCCGTCGTCTTACCCCTCTGTTGGAACCCAACTATCGTGGAGCGGGTCCTGGTCGGAGGAGTCGCCTTGGCCAAGCTGATCTACATAGCCAACACGTCACTCGACGGTTACACCGAGGACCCTGACGGGGGCTTCGAGTTCGGCAACCCGGATGAGGAGTATTTCGGCTTCATCAACGAGCTGGAGCGCCCGGTGGGTACCTATCTTTATGGCCGCCGGATGTATCAGACGATGGTCTACTGGGAGACCGCATCCGTTGCTGACCAGCCGCACTGGATCGTCGATTTCACCAACCTCTGGCGAGCGGCTGACAAGGTTGTGTTCTCGAAGACCCTGACGTCGCTGTCAAGCGATAGGACCACTCTTGAGCAGGAGTTCGACACTGAGGCGATTCGGCACTTGAAGGCCAGGGCAGACCACGATCTAACGGTGGGTGGAGCAGATCTCGCAGCTCAAGCGATTGAGGCAGGGCTCGTGGACGAGTGCCACCTGTTCTTCTGGCCTGTGGTGCTGGGTGGTGGCAAGCACGCTCTACCACTGCGAACCCGCCTCGACCTCGAACTCCTAAGTGAGAGGCGCTCCCGCAGCGGAGTCGCCCACCTCCACTACCGAATCAACTATTGAGGATCGTTCCTCGGGGAAGGATCGATTGCCACGTTGTTCGAGGACACGATTTGATGTGTGCCCCCGAACAATGACAATGGCCTTTGGGATCCACCGCTTCGCAGCTGGTCCTCAATAGCTTCGGGAGCACTGGGAGATTCGGCCTGACTTGCAGTCACGAGGCGTCCTCGGGCGTCGTCGGCCGAGCTCTTCCAGCGGCACATTGACAACGGCACGCCCCGTCTCTGAGGTTGGGTGATTGGCCCGGGTTGCTACCAACAACCTGGACCACCCGTCGCTCCGATCAAGGACGGCCGTGCCACCCCTCAACCGCTAAGGAAGGAAGGGATGGCCATGACCATTTTAGAAGCTGCTCCTGGGATCACGGGTGGTGTCGACACCCACCTGGACAAACACGTTGCCACTGCCCTCGACCCGCTGGGTCGGCTGGTCGGCACCGAGTCGTTCGACGCTGACGCCACTGGCTACAAAGCCCTGCTGGCCTTGCTCGAGGAGTTCGGCCAGGTGACCAAGGTTGGCGTCGAGGGAACCGGTTCCTATGGCGTGGGGCTCTCCCGGTTCTTGCGGAGGAAGGGCATCGAGGTCGTCGAAGTCAACCGACCCAACCGGCAGTCCCGACGCAACCAGGGAAAGTCCGACCCCCTCGATGCGATCGAGGCCGCCCGGGCCGCCATCAGCGGTCGGGCATCAGGTGCGGGCAAGACCAAGGACGGTCCCGTCGAGGCCATCCGGGTCCTGGTGGTGGCCAAGCGCTCTGCCCGACAGGCCCGGGTAAAGGCCATCGTCCAGATGCGCCACCTCGGAATCACCGCCCCTGACCAGCTCCATTCCCGACTGAAGGGCCTCACGGTCGCAGCTCTGGTTGCCGAGGCAGCGAAGCTCCGGTCCACCCGATCGGCTGATCCGGTGACCGCCGCTACCAAGGCGTCGCTGTCCTCGCTGGCCCACCGGGTCCAGAGTCTCGATCGGGAGCTCGCCGAGCTGGACGAGAAGATCGAGTCCCTGCTTCTCGCCACGGCTCCCGATCTGCTGGCCCGCTTCGGTGTCGGACCAGATACCGCCGCGTCGCTGTTGGTGGCAGCCGGCGACAACCCCGAACGTCTCCACTCAGAGGCCGCCTGGGCCCACCTGTGCGGCGTGTCCCCGGTGCCGGCGGACTCGGGGAAGAACGCAGGGCATCTGCGCCGACACGACGGTGGTGACCGTCAGGCCAACAGCGCGCTGTGGCGCATCGCCATGGTCCGCATCGCCCACGACCCCGAGACCACCGCCTATTACGACCGCCGGGTGAAGGAAGAACGGACCAAGCGGGACGTCATCCGGATCCTCCAGCGCTACATCGCCCGTGAGGTCTATCGCTATCTCCCTCGCGGCTGAATCCCCGGTCGTGGGTCTGGCTCTCCCCCTAACTGTCGCCCCCCGGGTTGACTTGCCGGTGACCCGCCGACCCACGACTCGGGACCGCTCCCACCAAAGACGCGCGACTTCGTAAGAGCATGCCCTCGACATCCGAGTGGCTCATCATTGTTGTGTCCGCCGTCTTTACCCCGGAGCCCCCATCGAAGGGCTTGACATTGATAGGAGCGTCACCGGTTCGCTGGGCGGGGGCAGTGCTGCACCGACGTGAAGTCGCCTCGACAGCCGCTCTGCGAGGCGGACTTCGACGGCGTCGCCTTGTTCTCGATGGTTCGTGCCTTCAGGTAGAGACTGCCTCTTCGCCGACCATCGACTCAGTGGAGCAGGCTGGAGACCACATTGATGACGAGTGCGACGATCACTGCACCGAATAGGTACGAGAGCAGAGCGTGGGAGAGAGCGAGCCTCCGAATAGCCTTGGTCGTCAGATTCGTATCCGATACCTGGAACGTCATTCCGATGGTCATGGCCAAGTAGGCGAAGTCCAAATAGCTCGGCGGATCGTCCTCGTTGAAGTCGATCCCACCGACTGGTGGGGAGTAGAAGGTCCGGGCATAGCGCAGCGTGAACACCGTATGGACCATGCCCCATGAAAGTGCGACACTCACGACCCCTAGTGTGATCAAGTACGCCCTTGTTCCCCCGGTGGCACTGCCAGCTCGAATCAGTGCCAATCCGACGGCCGCCAGGACAGCGACTCCGGCAGCGAGGACGATGAGTTCGGTCAGCTGGATGCTGGTGTCCTCCCTCGTCGCATGCGATCTAGTCTCGTCCGGGCTCAGTCTTCCTACTGCCCACCAAATCCATGTTCCGAGGAAGAGCACACCAGCGTCCCAACCGATCAGCATCGCTGCTTGCCAGAATGTGAACAGGGAGACCACACCACCGGCGACGATACCCAGCGAGGCTGCGACAGCGACACGCACCCCGGCCCGTGGATCTCGCCAACGCTTGGGTCCAGGCGCGTTCCGACTCATGAACGAAGCGTAGGTGTACCCGATCTCACGATCAGCGAAAGCGGAGGTAGCCCCTTCGGATAGCAGTTCCGGCAGAAGTATGTTCCTCGGGCCATCCTCGTGGCACCAGGCCTCCTCCCACAGGCCAAAGCCGACTGGATCCGTGATCACCGTGCAGCCCGTCAAGGCGTCGATGCGGGAAAGCAGGTCGGGAACACGCGGCGATGGGATCGGCGTGACGGCATCGGGGAACAGCGGTGGAGTCCGAGTGGGACTGGTCCACGCATCGGGAGAGAAAACGCCTCGGCAGCCGTGAGACCGTGCGACGAGATCGCAGCATCGGGCGTTGTTTGCAGCTCCGATTACTCGCCACCGATCCATTATTCCGAGTGTTGCATGCTCAAGAGTGAGGGATCCAGGAAGCGAAGACCCCTGCCCCACAACAATGACAATGGCCTTAGGGTCCACCGGCGGTTATCCCGCCGTGGCCTACCGGGACTTCCGGGCGTGTGGATAACTGCGCCCAGGATGCCGATGCCCCGCCGGCTGACCCCATCATCAGAACCCAGGGCCATGTTTTGGTCACGCACTTGTCAGAACTGCACAACGCAGGGGCGACAATCAGTTCACGAAACACCAGGCGGCCTTGGCTACCTTATCGCGGGGCGCGAGCCGACGTCCTTGGCTCCAAGGCTGTCGTTAGTTGGCGGGAGAGGGTGGCGGCAGCCCAGCAGGACCCATGAAGGCGAAGACCTTGTTGGTACCGGGAAGCAGCAGCAGGCCATCGCCGACCGAGGGCGTCGGGAAGTGGTTCGCATACCCGCCGAAAGGTATCGAGATGACCTCGTCGCCATTGGCCGGGTTGAGGCCGTGGACGGCGTTTCCGCCGATCGTCCAGACCAGCCCGTCAGCGATGATCGGTCCGCTAGCCGCGCCGTCGTTGTCGGTCCAGAGCCGCTTCAGGTACGGGGGCTTCGCCGACACCTTGACGGCCGTCACACCGTTCGGACATGGAACGTAGACGACCGAGCCTTCCACCGCGTGCCCGCCGTCGGGGTTGCCGCTGCACATCGAAAGCGAGGCGACCTCGCCCTCCTCGCCGCCCAGATGTTCCTGGTGCAGCAGATAGGCGATGTCCGTCTTGCCGATCTGGAACACGAAACCGTCCACAAGCAGCAGGGTCCCCAGTTCCGAGGTCCAAGTCGTCGGCGCTGAGCGTCTGCCAGTCCTTGGGATAGAAGATCGACTCGAGGTGCATGAGCGGCGACAGCTCAAGTACAGCGTCGCTGTCGTCGTACGACTGGCCGGCGCCGAGGTCGTAGCCGTCCGCGCTCGCCACGTAGACGATTCCCTTGCGGGTCGACGACCGGAGAGCTCCCGCCCATCCACACCGCTCCGCGATCCTGGCCGCGGCCGATCTGGAAATAGTGAAGCTGGCCGCCGGCCTCCGGGATCGAGACGACGTACCCGTGCGCAGGACCGTTGGGGCCGGGACAGTCGCCAGTGTTCTGGCCGTAGGCGATCACCACGTAACCGTTGTCGAGCACCAACCCTGGCCGCTGTAACTGCGCGAGCTGATCCTCGCCAGTGTTTGGCATCGCCGGCTCATCCAGCTCAACCTTGCCGGTGAACAGGTCGAGCCCGAAGAGGCGATGCGAGGCCTCCACGCCACTAGAGGCAGCCGGGCCCTTGATCAAAGTGTCAGCGTCGACGAATATCTCGTGGCGTGACACGTCGATGACCGGGGTGCCCGTGATGCCGACATGGGGCGAGATGTCGCCGCAGGGCAGGTCATCAGAAGGTACGGCGGTCGCGAGGTGGCGGGACCACAGGACGTGCCCGCTGCGGGCAGCCAACACATAGACGGTGTCGTTCTCGGTCGCGGCGACTACCCGCCCGGCGGCGACAAGCGGCTCGCCATAGAGTTGCCCGTCAAGGACGGGCGAGGTCCACGCGTTCCGCGACGGCAATAACTTGGTGAGGGTGGGCTGGACTCCCGTCGCCTCAGCGTTCCCGTGGTAGGTGGGCCAGCTGGAGCCGAAACCGGAGGCCCCTGGTACGGCCTGCGCCCTAGCTGTCATGGTGCTGGTCCAGCCGAGCGCGGCAACCACCAAGGCGGCCACGACAACAACTGTTGCCAGCAGGTGATTCTGGATACCACGCGACACAGTGCGCCTAGCGCGCACCGCCCTCACTGGGAACCCCAGCCCAGCGCCACGACGGTAGTGAGTTTGCTGCTACGAAGATTGAAGTGCTGCATACGGCGCCTCCCACCCAGTGCGCCATCCCCTGTGGCTGAGCAACCTTTGCCCAGGTGAGGCTTGGTGTCAATCGGCCCGGGTGACCCTGAACACCGGATATGCCCTGCCCCGACCGGCACATGACGCATCGCTCGTCTCGATGGCTAAGTTCGTCTCCCTGCGGAGCCTCATGCCTTTGGGCACTCCACCGAGCCCGCTGGTACTGTCGCTGGTGCTACGGCGGACGAACAAGGAGAAGAGCCCGATGGCGGTATTCAATGGTGTGTTCCCGATCCTTCCCGGTAAAGAGAAAGCAGGAAGGGACTTCGCGGCCGCGTGCATGGGGGAGCGCCGCAAGGGGTTCGAGGCTCAGGCGGCTAGGACGGGTCTTAGCCGAGAGACTTGGGCACTTCAGGAGACCCCGATGGGGAGCTTCATGGTGGTCTGGTTCGAGGCTCCCGACATCGAAAAGTCGTTCACGGAACTCGCCACCTCCGGCGACGAGTTCACTATCTGGTTTCGTAGCCAAGTCAAGGATGTGACTGGCGTCGACCTGGGCGCTCCGCCCGAAAGCCCACTCCCCGACGTACTGGTCGACTGGACCTCCTGAAGAACGAGCATTCCCCTGTAGGGGCATCACCAGCAGCGCCGGGTTCTTCGGGGCAGGAGGCCCTTCGCCATACGCCCCTCAGCTGGGCCTTCTGATCACCAGAGAGTCCGGCACAGGGCGACCCCTAACACCGGGAGAGTGCCATGCTCTGGCACATGCGGGCGTACGGATACGTCGTCAGTTCACTCCGGCGGGGGTGGCAATATGCATGGATGACAGCCTTTTTCGGCGTCCGCTGGCATCCGACCGTCGGACACGCCGCCGGCCTAACCTCATCTGTTGCCCCACAGCGGCAGGGAGATGAGGGGTCTGATGGATGAGAGCAGTGGATCGGCGTCAGATCGCCGGAGTTCCGCACCACCGAGTTTCTGATCTCGTTAGAAGGAGTTCTTGCATGTCATTAGTTCGTGTCCACAACTTTGCTGTTTCTCTAGATGGTTTCAGCACCGGTGAAGGGCAATCACTCGAACAGCCCTTCGGACATGCTGGAACCAGACTCCTCGACGGATTCATGGGGACTCGCACCTTCCAGAAGATGCATGGCGGGCCGGGGGGAAGTACCGGGGCCGACGAGGCCTTCGCCAGCAACTGGGCCCCAGGCATCGGTGCCGAAATCATGGGCCGCAACAAGTTCGGACCCCTGCGTGGACCGTGGCCCGATGAAGATTGGAAAGGATGGTGGGGTGACGATCCCGTGTTTCACACTCCGGTGTTCGTGCTGACACACCATCCGAGGCCGACTATCGAGATGAAGGGCGGTACGACCTTCCATTTCATCGATGCCACGCCCGTCGAAGCACTGACGCTCGCCCAGGAGGCCGCAGGTGAGCTCGACGTGCGAATCGGTGGAGGGCCGTCGACTGTTCGTCAGTTCCTCGCCGCAGATCTGATCGACCACATGCACATTGTGATCGCACCGATTGTCTTGGGACGAGGAGTACGACTCTGGGACGGACTCGAAGGACTGGAGGACCGCTTCGAAATAGAGGCGGTCAGTACCCCGGGCAGCATCACGCACATGACGTTCACGCGCCGATAGATCGAAGGTGGAGACCACCCAAGGGCCATTGGGATCCATGCCGCTCCTGGGTGTCAGAGGGTGCCTCCTATCACGGGCTCGGCGGCGATTATCGACCGTGGCTAACCGGTACCGAACGTATGGTGTGGTGCAGCATTGCGCCGCGCAGCCATAACCTCTTCTCGTGGTCCCGGGACCCTTGTCGAGCGACCAGATCGACGAGTTCATCGAACGAGGTTGGACTCGCCTGCGGCACGCCTTTCCGGAAGCCGTGGCGGAAGCAGCCCGCCGGGACCTGGGTAGGCGCATCGGGATCGACCTGGAGCATCCAGAGCAGTGGGCCCAACCGAAGGTCTGGATTCGGGAGATGATGAAGGAGCCTCCTTACACCGATGCGTTGACCGAACGGTTCCAGTCGGCCGTGGACCAGCTAGTGGGTCCAGGTCGCTGGACGATGGAGCAGGAGATGGGGTGGTGGCCAATCACGTTCCCCGGCTTCGATGACCCTCCCTACGGTGACGACTGGCACATCGAAGGAGGGTGGTTCCGCCACTACGTCCACTCGCCCGAACAGGCACTGGTTAACCTCTTTTGTTTCTCGACGGTGGATCCCGGTGGGGGAGGAACCCTCCTCGTCGAGGGTTCGCATCACCTGGCTGCCAGGCTTATCTGGGATGCCGAGCCGAACGGACTGGAAGCCGATGATTTCGACGGGCCCCTGACC
The DNA here is from genome assembly GCA_963774885.1 of uncultured Acidimicrobiaceae bacterium. Taxonomy (GTDB): domain Bacteria; phylum Actinomycetota; class Acidimicrobiia; order Acidimicrobiales; family RAAP-2; genus Bog-756. The sequence continues at coordinate 590,808 of CAVZGQ010000001.1, read as the reverse complement.
GCCATCCTGGACCGGCAAGCCTGGTCTGGGATCGTCGAACTGGTCGCCAAGGAGGGCGATGTGGTGCTTGCCCATCCCCTGCTGTTTCATTCTTCGAATCCGAACCACGGGACCCGCCCCCGGGTGATGGCGCAGCCCCCCTTCAGCATGACCGAACCCATGTGTGCCGACGGAGACGACCTCTATCCAGTCGAGATCCCCCTGGCCCGAGCGCGTCCCTGAGGCGATGGTCCATCTCGGTGCAGGACAGCCAACCTGCCCAACAACACCGGATCAGTGGGACATTTGTTGACACGACATCTATTGGGTGTTTGCGTTGGCGAGCGGTGGTCACGCCGCCGACTCCAGGGTGCAGCCGAGTATCAGAACCCGGTCTCCCACGTCAACGCATGGAGTCCGACTAGCAGGGCCCGGAACCGGATCCCGGTGGAGGGCTCACCAAAATAGGCTCACCGGTCGGGTCCGTCGGCCATCGACCACTGGAGCCCGCCGGCCAGGTGGCGGAGGTAGTCGGGGCTCTCCCAGGCGTGGGGGAAGTGACCGAGGGAGGTCGAGAAGACCCGCCCCGCTCCCTCGGTGAAGCACCAGGACAGCGGGTGGCTGAGCCCGGGGTCGGGAGCGCCCCCCGGATTCACCTCGGCGCCGAGCTCGGCGGGCCGGGCGGCCAGCAGCACCCGGGCGTCGGGGCGCAGCTCCCGGAATTGGTACACCTCGTCGTGCCACGGCCAGGTGGGACCCAGATGAGCCACTGCCGGGTGGGCGGGTTCGACCACGTCCAGCGTGCACTGCTGAGTCCAGGGGTGGCCGTCGAAGCGGGCGCCAACCAGCAGTCGGTAGTCGTCCCACCCGTAGCAGGCGTCGGTGGCCGAGTGCACGGCCAGCACCGAGGTGAGGCCACTGCGGACGCGTTCGAGGAGGATCTGGCGCTGGGTCGGGGACCACGGGGTCTCCCCGATGGTGAACAGGGTCACCACTCGCGCCTCGGCCAGCACGGCGTCGTCCAGAGCACGGACGTCGACCACCCGGGCGCAGGACAGCCCGGCCGACTCGGCCAGTTGGGCCACTGCGGTGGCCGATTGATCGAGCACGCCATGCACGCCGGCAGGGCCGTGCTGGTAGGGCGCCACCTGGGTGACGTACAACAGGGAGGGCGTCGCCATGCTCGGATCCTACTGGTGAGGTGGGACGCGACCCGAAGTCGGGAGCACCACCGCCGATCGAATCGACCGGCCTCTACTATGCAGCGTCATGACCGAGTCGCGACCATCGCGGTGACACCGCCTCGGCTCGGCTGGTGCGGGGTGACCGTGGCCCTGGTGGTGCTGGCCGGATGCAGCTCCGGGGGAGCGACGGCACCATCCTCGGGAGGGAGCACGGTAACCGCCGGCCTGTCGGCCCAGGAGCTGGCCGACGGCGCCGGCCATGCCTGCATCGTCCCCGGCACCGGTACCCCGGTGGTCGACTGGACGAAGCTGGGCAACCCGGTGCTCGCCGATCCGTCCGCCGGGGTGAAGGATGAGGCGCTCATCTGGGCCGGTGGCACCTGGCACATGCTCTTCAGCGAAGTGACCGCCGACCGCGTCCCTTCCCGACGGCGTGTCGTGGGACGTCGCCACCGCCACCAGCCCAGACCTGGTCCACTGGTCGGCGCCCCGTCCGTGGCCCCACCAGAGCGGTGTGCTGGGGGTGGCCTCCCCGGACGTCGTGCGGGGTCCGAACGGGAATTTCCTGGTCACCTACCAGTCCGATCCGGGCGGATCAGGATCTGCGGGCACCCAGGCCCGGCTCTACTACCGCACCTCGACCAACCTGGTCGACTGGTCACCGCCGCACCCGCTGGCCCAATCGCTGGCCCCGTCGTCCCAGGATCGGATGATCGACGGCGCCTTCGTCTTGACCGGACACCAGCTGCTCCTCGGGTTCAAGTTCTCCTCCCCCCAACAGCCCGACGTGTTCGAGATGGCCAGGTCCCTGTCGGGCGCACCGCGGGGTCCCTGGGCGCTGGTGGGCCGTCCCGACATCGAGGTCGACAACGGCACCATCGAGAACTACGAGTTCGTCATGGCTGCCGGCCGATGGCGCCTGGTGGCCACGTCGAACAACCTCGACCAGCCGTGGCTGTTCACGTTGGCCGGTGACCCGTCCACCCCAGCGGGATGGCTGCAGTGGACGGGCGGGTACCAGGTGGACGTCCCCGCACAGGCATTCAACAGCGGCAGCGGCATCTCCAGCGTCGACTATGAGCACGCCAACTCGGCCTTCCTCTGCTCGGCACGCTCGATGCCGGGTGATTACTACTACCTGCTCTATGCCGGCAGCGACGAGCTCAGCCAATTCGGGGGATGGGGCCACGCCAAGATCGGCGTGGTCCGCAGCACCGATCTGGTCCACTGGCAGGTTCCGCCCGGATGAGGCCACCGGGCCCAGGCCGGCGTCACCGGCGGCCCGCCTGGGTAGAGTGACCCCCATGCCAGGGACTCCCCGTACGGTCCCGGATCGGGGCTGACCATCATGCAGATCACCATCATCGGCGGCGGTAGCTACCAGTGGACACCGGAGCTGCTCGCCGACCTGCTCGGCACCGCCTCCCTTCATGGCGCGCACATCGTGCTGGAGGACATCGACCCGGTCCCCCTGGACAAAATGCAGGCACTGGCCGGCATGGTCAACGAGTCACTGGGAGCCGGAGCCACCTTCGACGCCACCACCGACCAACGGCGGGCGCTGGAGGGAGCCGACTTCGTGATCGTCACCATCTCCACCGGCGGGTTCGACTCCATGGCCATCGATCTCGACGTGCCCGCCCGCTACGGGATCCGCCAGTCGGTGGGCGACACCGTCGGCCCCGGGGGATCAACCGCTCCCTGCGCAACATCCCCGTGCTGGTCGGCGTGGGCGAGGACATGGGCAAGATCTGCCCGGACGCATGGATGCTCAACATCACCAATCCGATGACCTGCCTGACCCGGGCGGTGTCCCGCCAGACATCGGTGAAGACCGTGGGCCTATGCCACGAGGTCGGCAACTGGTCCATGGACCTGGCCATCGCCCTGGGCAAGCCGGCCGAGGCGGTGTCACCGACGGTGGCCGGGGTCAACCACTTCCCGGTGGTGACCGCCCTGGACGTCGACGGCGCCGACGGGTTCGCACTGCTCACCGAGATGGTGGAGGAAGCCGGCGGCCTGGCCGCGTTGGCGCCCGGCCCCGGACGGCCCCGACGCCGAGGAGTTCTCCCGCCTCGATTTCGTGCAGCGCCATGCCCTGAAGCTGACGCTGCTCGACCAGTGGGGCGCCCTGCCGGCGGCCGGGGATCGCCACATCGCCGAGTTCCTGCCGTGGGTACTGACCGAGACATCCGGGTGGGGCGCCGACTACAACATCGAGTTGACCTCGATCGACCGGCGCCAGCACCACCAGGACGGGTACATCGCCGACGTCGACGCCTGGCTGGGAGGGACCAAGACGCTGCAGACGTGGCCGTCGGGGGAGCTCCCGGCCCTGGTGATCGACGCACTGGTCACCGGTGACGCTCGCCAGCTCCCGGCCAACATCCCCAACGCCGGCCAGGTCCCCGACGCGCCCGACGACGTGATCGTGGAGTCGATCTGCGTGGTGGACGGCGACGGCATCCGTGGCCGCGACGTCGCCCCCCTGCCCCCGCCCTACGCCGAGCTGGTCCGCCGGCACGTGGCCGTGGCCGAGCTGACCGTGGCCGCCGCCGTCGACGGTGACCGGAGGCTGGCTGACGCCGCCTTCTTCCTCGACCCCCTGGCCGGCCGGGGGGACCTCCACCAGACCGAGGCCATGATCGACGAGCTCTTGTCGGCCACGGCGGTGTGGCTCCCACAGTTCGCCCACTGACCCCAGGGCATCCGATCCCGGGCGCACCGACGGCCGCGCCCCTCCGAGCACCGATGAGGAGAACACACATGCGACTCGGCTTCGTCGGCCTCGGGGCCATGGGGCTGCCCATGACCCGCCATTTGCTCGAGGCCGGGCACCAGGTGACGGTGGCCTCTCGCAGCCCGGGCCCGGTGGAGGCGGCCGTGTCCCTCGGCGCCGTCGACGGAGGGTCGCCGGCGGCGGTGGCCGCGGCCAGCGAGGTGGTGATCCTGTGCGTTCCGAGCTCCCCGCAGGTCACCGAGGTGGTGGCAGCCATGCTGCCGGCACTGGGCCGGGGAACGGTGGTGGTGGACTGCTCCACCATCGACCCGGAGGTGGCCCGAGCCGAGCACGACCGGGTCACCGCCACCGGCGCCGGCTTCCTCGACGCCCCCCTCTCCGGAGGCACCGCCGGGGCGGAGAAGGGAACCCTCACCCTGATGGTCGGCGGCGACCCGACCACGCTGGAGACGGCGCGTCCCGCGCTCGAGCCCTTCGCCGGACTGGTGGTCCACGTGGGGGGACCGGGGATGGGCCAGGTGGTCAAGTTGTGCAACAACCTCATCTACGCCGCCCAGATGCTGGCCACCTCGGAGGCCACCGCGTTGGCGGTGCGTTCGGGGGTCGACCTGGCCAAGTTCCACGAGGTGCTCCTGCATTCCACCGGGGACTGCGTCGCCGTGCGCACCAGGCTCCCGGTGGCCGGGGTGGTGGCCGACAGCCCAGCCACCAACGGATGGCGACCGGGCTTCATGACCGATCTGATGGCCAAGGACCTCGACCTCGCCCTCGTCTACGCGGCCGCGGCCGGCGTGCCCCTGTCCACCACGGCCACGGCCCGTCAGGCGTTGACGGCCGCCATCGCCGCCGGCTACGGACGCCAGGACTTCTCGGCCGTGGCCAAGGTCGTCTTCGGCCTCGCCGGGTTGGCGGGACAGGAGGGGTGACCTCGGACCACAACCAGGCGCTGGTCTTCCCCGCCCTGGTGCTGGCGGCCGACCATCGGCCCCGCGGCGTGATGACCATCGAGCGCTACGGCGACTATCGGCGCGCCCTCGAGGAGGCCCTCCCGCACTGCGACGGCATTCTGGCCACCGTGCAACCGTTGACCGACCTGGCCCGCTCCGGTGCCCTGGATGACCGCGCCACCTATCTCTCCATCAACCGCACCGGCCTGGCCGGCTCGGCGTTCGAGCTCGATGACCGCCTGGTGGCCAGCGTGGCCCGGGCGGCCGACGACGGCTGGACGGGGATCAAGCTGATGTGCCGCATCGACCACGCCGACGAGCGGGGCGCAGAGGCGCTCGAGCTGTTGGCCCAGGTGCTGGAAGACGCCCGGGCCTGCCGGCTCGACGCCCTGATCGAGCCGGTGCTGTGGCGAGGCGGTCGGATGTCCGCCGACACCGACGACATCGTCCTGGCCGCGGTGATCGCCCACGACCTGGGCGCGCCGCTGCTCAAGGTGCCGATCCCCGACGTGGCCGAGGGGGCGGAACGGGTCGACGCGGTCGACCGGGTGGTGTCCAGCGTCGGTGTGCCCGTGCTCTTCTTGGGCGGGCCCCACCGGGGAGACGGCCGGCGCGTACTCGACGAGGTCCGGGACGTGATGGACGGCGGCGGCAGTGGCCTGGCCATGGGCCGGGCCATCTTCCAGGAGCCGTCCCCTGGGAAGATGGCCGAGCAGGTGGCCGAGATCGTGCATCGGGCGTGATCCTCACCCTCGACCTGGGCACCAGCATCACCAAGGTGGCGCTGTGGGACCGGTCCGGGTTGGTGGCCCTGGCGGGAGCGCCGGTGGACACCGTCCACCCCGCGCCGGGATGGTCGGAGCAGGACCCCTCGGCGTGGTGGGAGTCGGTGGTCGGCGCCTGTGCCCAAGTGCGCCGCGGGGCCCCCGGCGGGTTGGCCTCGGTCGAGGTGGTGGCCTGCACCGGGGCCCGGCAGACCTTCGCCCTGTTCGACGCGGCCGGCGCCGCGCTCGGCCCGGGGATCGTGTGGTCGGACCGCCGAGCCGTGGCCGAGGCGGCGGCGCTGACAGCCGACGGTGGATCGGAGCCTCGGCCCGCTCCCCTCAGCACCGTCTCCGTGGATGCCGCCTCGGTGGCGGCCAAGCTGGCATGGTTGCGCGCCCACCAGCGCCGGCGGCTCGACGCCAGTGCCTGGGTCCTGACCCCGAGGGACCTGGTGGTGTGGCGACTCACCGGCGAGGTGGCCACCGATCCCACCATGGCGTCCCGCAGCGGGCTCTACGACGCCGGCGGCGAGGTGGTGGCCGCCCTGGTCGGTCCGGCCGCCCGGATGCTGCCCCCGGTGGTTCCCTCCGACCGGGTCACCGGCGCGCTCACCGCGTCGTCGGCAGCCGCACTCGGGCTGACCGCGGGGACCCCGGTGGTCATCGGCGCCGGCGACCGCGCCTGTGAAGTGCTCGGGGCCGGCGCCTCCGAACGCTGCCCCATGGTCAGCTGGGGTACCACCGCCAATGTGTCGGTACCGGTGGACACCCTTGTCGAACCGCCGCCGGGGGCGGTGGCGTCGCGGGCCGCGGGCCCCGGCTGGCTGATCGAGTGCGGGCTGTCGGCAGCCGGCTCGTTCGTGGACTGGCTCGGCACCCTCACCTCGTCCACGCCCTCCGAGGTGGCCGCTCGGGCCCTGCGCAGTCCGCCCGGGGCCCGGGGCGTGGTGGCCACCCCCTGGCTCGACGGGGCCCGCGCCCCGTGGTGGCGCCATCAGGCCGGGGCCGCCTTCGTGGGACTGACCTCGGCCCACGGCCCGGACGATCTGGCCCGGGCCGTCTTCGAGTCGGTGGCCTGGGAGGTGCGCCGGTGCCTGGCCGCCCTCGGCGCCCGCCGGCCGGAGGGCGCCCCGGTCCTCGGGTTGTCCCTGGGAGGCGCCGGCACCGCCATCCCGGTGTGGATCGAGGTGCTCACCGGCGTCACCGGTCTGCCGGTGCGGCACCGTCGGTCGGGCCAGGCCGCCTCCGCCGGCGCCGCCCTGCTGGCCGCGGCCGCCGTCGGCATCGAGTGGGGTCTCGACGATCTGGATCCCGCCGACCGCCGGGTCGACCCCGACCCGGCCGCAGTCGACCGCTACGCAGCGCTGTGTGCTGGCGCCGAGCGGGCGGCGGCGGCGGTCATCGAGTTGGACCGACCGCCACCCTCCACCTCCTCCGCCCCGCCCGCTGCCCCCGGGAGCCAGCCGTGCGCCTGACCATCGACTACGGCACCGAGGGACTGGAGGTCGAGGTGCCCGACGATGCCGTGGTGGTCCGGGCCAAGGAGCCGGCCCGGTTGGACGACGAGTGGGGGGCGGTCCGGCGCTCGCTGCGCCGGCCCCGGTCGGGAACGGCGGTGCCCGACCTGGTCTCCTCCGGTGGCCAGGTGGTGGTGGTCTTCCCCGATCTGACCCGGCCCATGCCCAACACCACCGTGCTGCCCCCGCTGTTGGCCGAGCTGGAGGAGGTCGGCGCCGGGCCCGACCGGGTCGAGCTGCTGTGCGCCACCGGCACCCATCGACAGGCCACCCCCGAGGAGATGGCCGCCCTGGTCGGACCCGACATCGTGTCCGCGTTACCGGATCCACGACCACGATGCCGACGACCCCGGCCATATCGGGGTGGGGACGGTCGACGGGGCCCCCGTCCTGATCGATCGCCACTACGTGGAGGCGGACGTCCGTATCGTCACCGGGTTCGTGGAGCCGCACTTCTTCGCCGGGTGGAGCGGGGGACCGAAAGGGGTGTGCCCGGGCCTGGCCGCCACCGCCACCATCCTCGAGGCCCACAGCCCGACCCGGATGGCCGACGCCCGATCCACCTGGATGGTCACCGACGGCAATCCGGTCCACGAATTCGTCACCGCCGCCACCGCCCTGTGCCCACCCGACCTGTCGGTGGACGTGACCATCGACGGTGGGCGCCATCTCACCGGGGTGTTCACCGGGGCGTTGCCCGCCGGCCACGTCGCCGCCTGTGCATCCGCCGCCGACACCATCACCGAGTCGGTGGAGGGGCGGTTCGAGGTGGTGCTGACCACCAACGGCGGCTACCCACTCGACCGCAACCTCTATCAGGCGGTCAAGGGCATGGCCGCGGCCGAGCGGGTGGTGACCGACGACGGCATCATCGTCATGGCCGCCGCCTGCGCCGACGGCGTGCCCGCCGACGGCGCCTTCTCCCGCCTCCTCGACGGTGCCTCGAGCCCCGCCGACTTGGTGCGACCCGACGGGCCAGGCGAGCTCGACCGGTGGCAGGCCCAGGTGCTCGGCCGGGTACTCGGCCGGGCCGAGGTCTGGGTCTTCGCCGAGGGGCTCGGTGACCGGGCCGTTCGCTCCGGCCTGATGACCCCGGTGCATGACGTCGGCACCGCGGTGGGTGACGCCCTGGCCCGCAAGGGCGACCGGGCCCGGCTCTGCGTGCTGCCCCATGGTCCGCTCACCGTGGCCACGCCTTCTTCCTCGCTCCGCTCGTAGCGCTGTCACCGGCCCGCGGGAGGCCGACCGGGCACCCGACCTGACGGTCATGTCATCGATAGTGTGTGGCTTCCATGGACGACCAGGTGCTCTTCGACTTCGCCGTTCCCGAGGAGCTGCTGAAAGAGGTCGTCGCCAAGAGCGGTAACCCCGGGGACATTGCCGCCCTCGACGTGATGCCCGGCACCGGAGAGGGCAAGCCTCCGCCACTCCTCGGGATCCTCCGGCTCAGTGGCTTCGCCCCCTTGATCCTGCTGACCATGGCCGCCATCGTGCCGGGCACCTTCGGCAACGGCATCGCCATCATCGGGACCAACCTCGAGCACTCCTTCCATATCCACGACGCCGCCCTCGGGGCGGTGGCCTTCGTGGGCTCGGTGGCCCAGCTGCTGTGGGCGGTGCCCCTCGCCCTGTGGGCCGACCGGGGCAGCCGCAAGGTGGTGGCCGCGGTGGCCCTGCTGGTCTTCGCGGTCTTCGCTCCGCTGATGGCCCTCTCTCCCAACGTGTGGGTCTTCGTCTTCCTCTACCTGATCGCTTCGGTGGGATCCGGTGTGAACAACACCGTCCACAACTCCTACCTCTCCGACGCCTATCCCACCGAGGGCCGGGGCCGGGTCTTCAGCTGGCACAACCTTTCCGACCCGCTGTCCCAGACCATCGGCGTCCTCATCTTCGTCTTCGTCGTCAGCGTGGCCCACAACTGGCGCTACGGGTTGCTCATCGCCCTGGCCGGCATTCCCATCGGGCTGTCCCTGTTCACCCTGCGCGAGCCGGACAAGGGGGCCAACGAGTCGAGCCACATCCTCAAGGCGTCGGGCATGGACATCCAGTCCCAGCAGAGCGAGGCCCCCCGGGTCCTGTTGGGATCGGCCATCACCCGGTTGCTGCGGATCCGCTCCATCTACTACGAGCTGGTGGCGGTGGCCATCCTTGGCTTCGCCGGAACCGCCGCACCCTTGTTCGGCAACTTGTACTTCGTCCGGCGGTGGGGCCTGGACACCGCTCAGCGGGGCGAGGTGTACTCGATCATCGGGCTGGCCGCCTTCCTCGGGCTCCCGGTGGCCTACGTGCTGGGGGACCGCTTCTTCCGGCGGGCCCCCGAGCGGCCCCTGGTCATCGCCGCCCTCTGCATCACCGCCTACGGGGCCCTGTTCGTCGCCTCCCTATACATGCCGCACCTGTGGATGGTGGTGGTGCTCCAATTCCTGGCCAACGCGGCGGTGTCGCCCCTGGCCATCTGCATCTTCTTGACCCTGGCCGCCACCGCCCCGCCGGAGATGCGCACCATCTGCTTCGCCATGTTCGGGGTCTACTCGCTGGTCTTCGGTGCCTTCGCCGGCGGCATCCTCCTCGGCGCGGTCAGCGACGCGGCCGGCTACCTCCACGGGCCGACGGTGGCCCTGACCCTGATCGCGCCGGTGTGTGCCATCGGCGGGTTCATGCTCTACCTCGGCTCCAAGCATGTGAAGCGGGACATCACCCTGGTCATCGAAGACGTCCTCGAACGGCACGCCGAAGGTCAGCGCCGCCAGTCCGGTGGGGCCCTGCCCGCCCTGCAGATCCACAACCTCGACTTCTTCTACGGTGCCAACCAGGTGCTCTTCGACGTCGACCTCGAGGTGGCCCAAGGAGAGATCCTGGCCCTGTTGGGCACCAACGGGGCCGGCAAGTCCACCCTGCTGCGGGCGGTGTCCGGGCTGGACCACCCCCACCGGGGGGTGATCAGGATCTTCGGGGCCAACTGCACCTACCTCGAGCCCGAACAGATCATCGATCAGGACGTGGCGCTGCTGGTCGGCGGCAAGATGACCTTCCCCGGGCTCACCGTGCGCGACAACCTGCGCATCGGTGCCCACTCCCTGCGGCGCCAGGGGTCGCGGGCCCGTTCGGCCCAGGCCGAGGCCATCGACCGCTTCCCCGAGCTGGCCGACCGGCTCAACCAGCCGGCGGGGACGCTCTCCGGCGGCGAGCAGCAGATGCTGGCCCTGGCCCGGGTGATGCTGACCTCGCCCAAGCTGCTGCTGATCGACGAGTTGGCTCTCGGGTTGGCCCCCATGGCGGTGGACCGGCTGATGGCCATCGTGCGCGAGGTGAATGCCCAGGGGACCACGGTGGTGCTGGTGGAGCAGAGCGTGAACCGAGCCATGAGCCTGGCCGAGCGGGCCGTGTTCATCGAACGGGGCGAGGTTCGCTTCGACGGTCTCACCACCGACCTGCTCGAGCGCACCGACCTGCTGCGCCCGGTGTTCCTCGGAGCGGCTGCGACCGGACTCGGGTAGCGGGGCCCCGGTGTCGATACCCAGCTTCGTCCTGGTCCAGGGAGTCATCACCGGCCTCAGCTACGGGTTGCTGGCCATGGGCCTGGTGCTCATCTACAAGACCAACCGGGTGCTCAACTTCGCCCAGGGACAGCTCGGGGTGGTGGCGGCCGTCTTCATGGTCAAGTGCTTCTACGACTTCGGCTTCAACTACTGGTTCGCCCTGGTCCTGTCCCTGCTCCTGGCCGCCGCGGTGGGGGCCCTGAGCGAGCTGCTGCTCCGGCGGCTGTTCACCCGGCCCCGAGTGCTGGTGATGGTGGCCACCATCGGGTTGAGCCAGGTCCTCTTCGTCTTCACCGCGCTGCCCTTCATCCGCCCCAAGAACCTGTTCAAGCCGTTCCCGGTCCCCTTCGACGTCTCCTTCCACATCGGCACCTACCTGTTCACTCCGGGGCAGGTGATGATCCTGGTGGCGGCCCCGATCGTGGCCATCGGGCTGGCCGTGCTGGTCAAGTGGTCCCCGTGGGGGCTGGCCATGCGGGCCATGGCCGAGAACGCCGACTCGGCCCGCCTGTCGGGGGTGTGGGTCCGCCGCACCTCGACCACGGCATGGACGGTGGCCGGCGTGCTGTCCGCCTTCACCGCCATCCTGGCCGCCCCCGGGCAGACCTCGTCCCTGACCGAGGTGCTCAGTCCCGAGCTGCTCTTGTTGGCCCTCACCGCGGCGTTGGTGGGGGCGATGGTCAGCCTGACCGCGGCCTTCGTGGCCGCCATCGCGGTGGGGGTGATCCAGGAGATCCTGGTGTGGAACCTCTCAAGCACGGCCCAGGTCGACCTGGTGCTGTTCGCCATCGTCATGGCCGTGTTGCTGGTCCGGATCGCCGCCCTGCAGACCGGGCCGCGTCGTGACGAGCGGTCCACCTGGTTCGAGAACGCCCGGGGCCAGCGGCGCACCGAGAGCCCGCTCCGTCGCCGCGTCGGGGTGGTCGGGGTGATGCTGGCCGTGGTGGTCGCCGCCCTGTTGCCGCTGGTGCTCAGCACCGGGAACTCCTTCCTGCTCTCCCAGGTCTGCATCTACGCGGTCATCGCCCTCTCGCTCACCGTGCTCACCGGGTGGGCGGGCCAGGTGTCCCTCGGGCAGTTCGGCCTGGTGGCCTGTGGCGCCCTGATGGCCTCGCACCTCGGCTCGAGCGTGCCCCTGATCCTGCTCATGCCGTTCGCCGGCGCGGTCACCGCGGTGATCGCCGTGCTGATCGGCCTGCCCGCCCTCCGGGTCCGGGGCCTCTATCTCGCGGTGAGCACCCTGGCCTTCGCCGTCTGGTTCATGGAGTCGGTGCTGTCCACCACCTGCTGGACCCTTCCCCTGGTCAACCGGACTCTCTGTACCGGGCTGCCCAATCCGCAGTCCACCCTCATCGCCCGGCCCACCCTGTTCGGGATCGGGCTGGGCTCGGAGCGGGCCTTTGCCTGGTTCTCGCTGGGTGTCCTGGTCCTCTCGGTGCTGATGGTCCGGCTCTGGCGCGACCGGGGGGTGGCCCGTCGGCTGATGGCCGTACGCGACAACGAGACCGGGGCCGGGGCCATGGGGATCCCCCTGGCTCGCAGCAAGCTGTTGGCCTTCGCCCTGTCCGGCTTCATCGCCGGGTATGCCGGCGTGTGCTTGGCCTTCGCCACCGAGCGGTTCTCCACCGCCACCTTCGATCCCACCTTCTCCATCCTGGTGGTCTCCATGGTGGTCATCGGTGGGCTCGGCACCATCGACGGGGCGGTGCTGGGGGCGATCTACCTGGTCGGTCTGCCGGCCATCTTCGGAACCGACCCGACCATCCAGTTCCTCACCAGCGGCCTCGGGCTGCTGGCCTTCATCCTCTATCTCCCCGGTGGGCTGGCCGAGCTCCTCCACCGGTTCGGCGACCTGGTCACCATGGGGATCGAGAAGCTGGGCGAGCGCGGTGCCGCCCCGCCCCCGCCCGGACATCCGGTGCCGGCTCCCGGGCCCGTGGCCACCGAGGTGGTCGGATGAGCAGCCCTGCCCCCGGGGCCGGTGCCACCGGTCCCGCCCGCCTGGACCTCGAGGGGGTGCAGGTGTCCTTCGGCGGGGTGCGGGCGGTGGACGGTGCCGAGCTGTCCGCCGATCCCGGTGTCATCGTCGGGTTGATCGGTCCCAACGGGTCGGGCAAGACCACCATGTTGGACGTCATCTCGGGACTGGTCACCCCCCGGGAGGGCTCGGTGCGGCTCGACGGGGAGAGCCTGATCGAGTACCTGCCCGAGGAGCGGGCCGCCCTGGGCATCGTGCGCTCGTTCCAGGACTGCCGGCTCTTCCCCGAGCTGCGGGTGGAAGAGGTGCTGATGTTGACCCAGGACGCCCGCCGGCCGGTGGGTGTGCTGTCCTCCACCCTGCAGATGCCCTGGGCCCGGCGATCCGAGCGGGTCAAGCGCGAGGCGGTCGACCAGGTGGTGCACTCGTTCGGGATCGAGCGCTTCCGTCGGCACCAGGTCTCCGAGCTGTCCACCGGCACCCGCCGGGTGGTCGACCTCGCCTCCATCGTGCTCGCCCGACCGCGCTTGCTGCTCCTCGACGAGCCGACGGCCGGCATCGCCCAGCGCGAGGCCGAGGCCTTCGTCCCCCTGTTGCGCCGGCTCCACCAGTTGGCGGACACCACCATCGTCCTCGTCGAGCACGACGTGCCGCTGGTGTTCGCGTTGTGCACCAAGGTGGTGATGATGGAGACGGGCCGGGTGGTGTCCACCGGGACGCCCGACGAGGTGGGGCATGACCCCCGGGCCCTGGCTGCCTACCTGGGTGCCAGCGAGGAGGCGCTGGCCGTCTCCGGAGCCGCACCGGCGCGCCCCACTGGCACTGGGGAGGACGCGGCGCCTCCCGACGGCGGATAGCGGGACCGGGTTCTCGTCCGGTCAGCGGGGGGGCATGGCCGGGCCGTAGGGCACGTCGCCCTTCAGCGTCACCCGATGGGCGACCCGGGCGGCGTCGCCGTAGTCGTCGAGGGCGTAGTGCAACGTGGCCCGGTTGTCCCAGAAGGCCACCGAACCGGGGCGCCACCGGAAGCGGCAGTTCAGCTCCGGCTGCTGGCAATGCCGGTAGAGCATGTCGAGCACGGCGTTGCTCTCGTTCTTCGACAGGCCGAGGATCGATTGGGTGAACTGCTGGTTGACGAACAGGCCGTTGCGCCCGTTCTCGGGATGGGTGCGCACCACCGGGTGGAGGGCGGGCAGCAGCTTGTCGTGGCGCTCCCCCTGCCACTCGTAGCCACCCATGGCCTCGACATCAGCCGCGAACCAGGGGTCGAAGTGGATGGCGATCAGGGTGTCGCACATGGCCCGGACCGGCTCGGCCAGTCGGTCATAGGCATCCTGCAGGCTGGCCCAGGTGGTGTCGCCCCCGACCTCGGGGCATTCGAGCATGTAGAGGATCGAGCCGAAGACCGGCTGCTGGAGGAAGGTGACGTCGGTGTGCCACCAGCTGGCCCGGTCGACGCTGCCGTCGATGGCCAGCACGTCGGGATGCTCGGCGATGGGGGTGATCACTGGGTGGCCCTCGGTGACCGTGCCGAACTGCCGGGCGAAGTCCGCCTGCTGTTCCGGGGTCAGCTGCTGGTCGCGGAAGAAGATCACGTGGTGGTCGTTGAGGGCCTGGCGCACTCGGGCCGCCACCGGCGCCCCGAGCGGCCTGGACAGGTCGATGCCGTGAATCTCCGCTCCGATGAGCGGCGACAGTGGGCGGATGTCCAGCTCGGTGGCGATCGTCACGGGATCCTCCTCATGGTTCCAGTGTGCCCCACCCGGGGGGGCTCCTCAACCGGGTCGGGTGCCGGGTGTGGCAACGTTGGCCACGAGCCCGACGGCCCCACGGGCCCGGTGACCAGGAAGGAACGACCATGACCACGCTGCCGGTTCCCCGACGCAACTTCTCCCCCTGGTACCAGGTGGTGAGCCGACTGATGGCCACCGCCGAGGGCGATCCGCTGCCCGACGACGACCTGGCCGCCCTCGGGCCGTGGCAGGAGCGGTTCCGCGCTCGCCTCGACGATGCCTTGGCCCCCTGGCCCGACCGGGTGCCTCCGGAGGTCGAGGTGACCGATGATGAAGAGGCAGACGGCTACCGCCGCCGCAGGATCGTGTTCGACACCGAGGACACCATGTCGGTCCCGGCCTACCTGTTGGTGCCCGACGGCCGCACCGAGCCCGGTCCGGCGGTGCTCGCCGTCCACGGCCACGGCCCGGGCAAGTCCCGGGTGGTCGGGCTGGACCCCGGCGAGGTTCCCGGAGGCGACTACGCCGCCGCGCTTGCTCGGCGCGGCTATCTGGTCCTGGCTCCGGACCTGCGCTGCTTCGGCGAGCGTGCCGACTGGAACCCCCCCGATCACTATGGCTGCGACACCAACCTGGTCCATCAGGTCATGGGGGGGTGGAACCCGCTCACCCAGAACCTGTGGGACCTCTCCCGCGCCGTGGACGTCCTCCAGGCCGACCCACTGGTCGACCCGACCCGGGTGGGGATGGTGGGATTCTCCTACGGTGCGACGGTCACCCTCTTCCTCGCCGCCATCGACAGCCGGGTGGCGGCGGCAGTGGTGAGTGCGTACTTCTCGTCGTGGGCCGAGTCGCACAAGGTCCCGTGGAACATGTGCGGCTCCCAAGTGCTCACGGGCATGCTCGGCCGTATGGAACACGCCGACATCGGCGCCCTCATCGCTCCGCGCCCCCTGCTCATCGAGACCGGCAACCAGGACCCGCTCTTCCCGCAGGCTGCTGCCGAAGCGTCGGTGGCCAGGGTGCGCCGCGTCTACGACCACCTGGGAGCCGGCGACCGGTTGGTCCACGACGTCTTCGACGGCGAGCACCAATGGCACGGTGCCCTGGCCTATCCCTTCCTCGACCGATGGCTCGGGCACACCCCGCCGGCAGGGTCGGGCTGAGCTCCGGGAGCTTCCCGACCGTCCGGGCGCGGACCTCCCGCGGCCGGTCAGCGGGCAGCCGAGAGCAGACCGGCCGAGTCGGGGTCGAGGTAGATGGCGGCGTGAGGCGTCCGTTGCAGGATCGACGCTGGGCACGACGTGGACACCGCACCCTGGAGGGCGTCGCGCGACCGCCACCGCCTTGCGGGCGTCGGGGACCACCGCCAGCACCCGGGTGGCTCGCAGCAGGGCGGGAATGGTCACGGTCACCGCTTGTTCGGGGACGTCACCCTGGGTGGCGAAGTGGCCCTCATCGACCTGCTGGCGGCGGCAGGCGCCATCGAGCGTCACCACCTTCACGTCACGGCCATCGGCGAAGTCGGCCACCGGTGGGTCATTGAAGGCCAGGTGACCGTTCTCCCCGATGCCCAGGCAGCACAGGTCGAGCGGGTAGGTGGCCAACAGGCCGGCATAGCGCTCGCACTCCGCCTCGGGCGGGGCCAGACCGTCGATGTAGTGGGTGGCGCGGGGAGCGGCCGGCTCTCCGATCCGCTGGCGGATCCACCGTTGGAAACTGGCCGGGTGCTCGGGGCCAAGGCCGACGTACTCGTCCATGTGGAAGACGATGACGTCGCCCCACGGCACGCCGTCGGTGTGGGCCACCAGGGCATCGACGAAGGCCAGCTGGGAGTTGCCGGTGGCGAACATGGCGTGGGCGGTGCCGTTGCTGGCCACCGCGGCACGCAGGACGGCGGCGGCTTCGTCGGCCGCCACTCGGGCCACGCCGTCGCCGTCGGCCAAGACCTGTACGTCCGGTGGTCCGCCGTCGGCGGATGGTGGTCCACGCATGGGATGACTCTAGGGGACACATGCTGCCGCGGCGATGGGATGGGGGATGGTGCCTAGTGTCTGGCCATGTCCCGATCGATGGGGAGCGGTGCGGCCTGGTGAGCGGAACCGAGGGACCACCGAGAGCGGTGGTGGATCCATTCGTGGAGGCGACGCGGCTGGAGCGCGATCAGTCCCAGCTGGTGGCCCACGCTGCCGACGAGCTCCGGGCCGGCGCCGCCGCCGACCTGGCCGGCGGAGTCCCGCGGGGCCGGGCCTATGTCCGCCGACTGCAGGCGCTGACCATCGATCGCCCTGCGCTCGGGATCGCGGTGGCCCGGGCGCTCCACCTGGAGCACATCGTCGAGGACCTGTTGGCCGGGATGACCGTCGAGGGGGTCCCCGGCATCGGCACCGACGGCACCGAGCTCGCCCCCACCCGTCGTCACCGGACCCGCCGACGAGGGGCAGCGATGCTGGCCGCCTCCGGTCTGATCCTGCTGGCCGAGGCGGTCCTCGCCGGCGGCGTGGCCGCCGGGTTGCTCTATGCCTGGACGGCGGTGGGGCTCGGGCTCTTCTTCGTCGGTGGCTACCTGGTCATGCTCAGGGAGTGAGACTCCGCCAGCCCGACGACGGCGACGGCGTTCTGTCGTGCCGTCGAACTGGCGCGCTACCCTGCACCGGGCACCCGAGCGCCCACCCCACGGGACAGCGCCGGGAGCGGCGGGTCCGTTCGACGAGAGGGAGGATACCCAGGTGGCAGACGACATCCTGAGCAAGATCATCGGCAGGCCCACCGGCACCACCGTGGTCACCGTGGAGCGCGGCCAGCTGGCACTGTTCGCCGACGCCGTCACCGACCAGAGCCCGATCTACCGCGACGCCACCGCCGCTGCCGCGGCCGGACTGCCGGGGATCCCCGCCCCTCCCAGCTATCCCTTCGTGATGGGGAACTTCGGGGCCTACCCCGAGCTGCAGGAAGAGGATGCTCCCACCGGAAACCCGATGGCCGAGGTGCTCGGCCCCTTGATGGCCAACGGCGGGCTGATCCTCCACGGTGAGCAGGAGTTCACCTATCACCGTCCAGTGCTCGCCGGCGACGTGCTGGTGGGTCGGGGCTCGGTGGTCGACGCCTACCAGAAGGAGTCCAAGGGTCGGACCATGACCTTCGTGGTGGTCGAGACCGCCTGGAGCGAGAAGGCCACCGGGGCGCCGGTGTGCACCTCGCGCATGAACATCATCCACCGAAGCTGATGGCCGGCAAGGCGGCGGGAACGGCCGCCCACCCGGTCCTGCGCCGGATCGAAGGCGGAGTGTGCTGGATCACGCTCAACCGGCCCGAGGCCGGCAACGCCATCACCCCCGACATGCGCGACCGGATGGTCACCTGGCTCGACGAGGCGTCCGACGACCTCGCCGTCCGGGCGGTGGTGCTCACCGGAACCGGAGAGAAGGGCTTCTGCACGGGGGCCGACCTGCGCACCATGCCGGCCGTCCCTGATCGACCGGCTGGCGCGCCGGCCCGGGCCGTGGGGGACGCGGCGCGCCAGATCCGTACCGGGTGGCAGCGACTGATCAGTGCTGTCCTCGACTGCGAGAAGCCGGTGATCGCCGCGGTCAACGCCGCCGCCGCCGGGGGAGGGATGCACCTGGCCCTGGCGTGCGACCTGGTGCTGGCGGCCGAGGAGGCCAAATTCATCGAGGTGTTCGTCCGCCGGGGGATCGCCCCCGACGCCGGCGGCGCCTACCTGCTCCCACGGCTCATCGGGCCCCAGCGGGCCAAGGAGCTCTTCTTCTTCGGCGACGATCTGGCGGCCGGCGAGGCCGAGCGGCTCGGTCTGGTCAACCGGGTGGTCCCGAGAGATCGGCTCGCTGCGCTGGCCGCCGAGTGGGCGACCCGGCTGGCGGCGGGCCCGACCAAGGCCATCGGGGTCACCAAGTACCTGACCAACCGCTCGCTCGAATCGGATCGGGCCACCGCGCTGTGGGACGAGGCGGTGGCCCAGGAGTTGGTGACCGGGTCCGAGGACTGCCGCGAGGGCTTGGCCGCATTCGCCGAGCGCCGCACGCCGACCTTCAAGGGCTGGTAGCCACGGTGCCGATCGGGATCCGGGACGAGCACGACGAGCTGCGAGCCTCGCTGCAGCGCTGGAGCGAGGCGTACTGCCCGCCGGCGGTGACCCGGGCCGCCCTCGACGCCGAGGACGACGCGCTGCCTGACTTCTGGGGCGAGCTGGGTGCGCTCGGTGCCCTCGGGATCCACATTCCCGAGGAGTTCGGCGGCCAGGGCGCCGGGATGCTCGAGCTGGCGGTGGTGGCCGAGGAGCTCGGACGGGTGGCAGCCCCCGGTCCGTGGAGCAGCACCGCGGTGGTCGCCGCCGTGGTGGCCGGGTGCGGGGGACCGGTGATGGCCAAGGAGGTCCTCCCGGGACTGGTCGACGGCACCGTTGCCGCCTCGCTGGTCGTTCCCACCGGCGCACCGGACGGATTGGCAGTGGCCCGGTCGGGGCTCACCGCCCGGCGGGGCCCGGATGGCACCCTGCTGGTCAGTGGCGCCCTGCGTCCGATCCCCAACGGGGCCATCGTCACCGTGGTGCTCGCCCCGGTCGAGTGCGAGGGAGCCGTGGTGTGGGCGCTGCTCGAACGCAACGATGCTGTGGTCGTCGAGCCGCTGGCCAGCTTCGACCCCACCCGACGTTCGGCCAGCTGGTCGCTGCACGACCACCCGGTGGCAGCCATCCGGCTGCTGACCGAGGCGGGCACCACCGGCCGCATCCGCCACCTCGCCCTGGTGGTGGCGTCGGCGGAGGCGGTGGGAGGCGCACGCTGGTGCCTGGACACCGCTGCCGAGCACGCCCGCACCCGTCACCAGTTCGGGCGTCCCATCGGCCAGTTCCAGGGGGTCAAGCACCGAGTGGCGGGCATGTTGGTCGCCGTCGAGCAGGCGGCCGCCTCGACCTGGGACGCGGCGATGCTCGCCGGGCGCGATGGAGAAGAGAGCCGCCTGGCCACCCAGTTGGCGGCGACCCTGGCTGTCGACGGCTATGTCGAAGCAGCCAAAGGCGCCATCCAGGTGCTCGGGGGCATGGGGTTCACCTGGGAGCACGACGTCCACATCCACCTCCGCCGGGCGACCACCATGCGTCAACTGTTGGGGGGAACCGCGCCACTGCGGTCCGGCTCGGCCCGGATGGCCCTCGACGGGTGGCGACGCCGGTTGACCATCGAGCTCCCCCCCGAGGCGGAGACCCTGCGGGCCGGACTGGAGCCGGTGGTCGCCGCCATCGCCGCCATCGACGACCCGGTCGAGCAACGGAGGGCGTTGGCCGACCAAGGGTTGTTGGCGCCGCACTGGCCGTCCCCGTGGGGTCGGGACGCCGGTCCGGTGGAGCAGTTGGTGATCGACCAGGTCTGTGCCGACACCGGTCTCCGTCGGCCCACCCTGGCCGTGGCGGCCTGGGCTCTGCCGACGATCATGGCCCACGGGACCCGGGAGCAGACCGAGCGCTGGGTGGCGCCGACACTCCGGGGCGATTTGCTCTGGTGCCAATTGTTCAGCGAGCCCGGCGCGGGGTCCGATCTGGCCGCCCTGAGCACCCGGGCCACCCGGGTGGAGGGCGGGTGGCGGCTGGACGGCCAGAAGGTGTGGACCTCGGTGGCGCAGCGCGCCGACATGGGGATATGCCTGGCCCGCACCAATCACGACGTCCCCAAGCACCGGGGCATCACCTACTTTGTGGTCGACATGCGATCGGCGGGGATCGAGGTACGCCCGTTGCGGGAGATCACCGGCGCGGCCCTGTTCAACGAGGTCTTCTTCGACGGGTGTTTCGTGCCCGATGACTGCCTGGTAGGCGAGGTGGACGGCGGCTGGAGGCTGGCCCGCACCACCCTGGCCAATGAACGGGTGTCCCTGTCGTCGGACTCGGCCTTCGCCGGGGCCCTCGAGGGAGTCCTGGCCCGGGTGTCCGACCACCCTGAGCTGCAGGACCCGGTGACCCTCGATCGGCTCGGTGGCCTGCTGGCCGAGGCCCAGTCCTTGGCCCAGCTGGGCATGCGAGCCACCCTGCGGTCGGTGGGTGGGCTGCAGCCCGGTCCCGAGTCGAGCGTGGGCAAGCTGCTCGGGGCCGAGTTCGAGCAGCGGGTGCACGAGTTCGGGCTCGACCTGTGCGGCCCGGAGGGAGCGATCACCGACGGCGAGGCGGCGGTGTCGGCCCATGGGGTCCTGCAGAGCAGATGCCTCACCATCGCCGGTGGCACCAGCGAGGTGCAGCGCAACGTCATCGGGGAGCGCCTGCTCGGCCTCCCCCGCGACCCCGAGCCCGGCCGCTGACCACCGCGATGTGGCCTACGCTGGCAGCGATCGAGGAGAACGGAGGTCGGATCGATGGGTGACCAGGTGCTCTATTTCGAGGACGTGCACCAGGGGGACCGGGCGCCGGAGCGGTCCCACGTGCTGACCCGCACCGACCTGGTCAAGTACGCCGGCGCCTCGGGGGACTTCAACCCGATGCATCACGACGAGGTCAAGGCGGTGGCTGCCGGCCAGCCCAGTGTCTTCGGCCACGGCATGTTCTCCATGGGCCTCCTGGGCACGGCGATCACCGACTACGTGGGCGTGGGCAACGTGCGCCGCTTTCAGGTCCGGTTCGCCAAGCAGACCTGGCCCGACGAGGAGCTTCGCACGGCAATCGTGGTCACGGGCACGCGGACCGAGGGTGACGACCATCTGGTGGACTTCGAGGTCCGCCTCCACAACGCGGACGGTGAGGAGAAGGTGGTGGGGGAGGCCACTGCCGCCATCCCCAGCCGTTCCTGACCCTCACGCCATGGGCGGCCGTCCGGCGGCACTGGTCACCGGGGCGTCGAACGGTATCGGGGCCTCGTTCGCCCGACTGCTGGGGGGTGCCGGCTACGACCTGGTGATGGTGGCCCGTGGCGCGCCCGCCCTCGAACGGGTGGCCGAGGAGATCCGACGTCAGTACCACGTGGCCGTCGAGGTGATCGCCGCCGATCTCGCTGACGGACAACAGCTGGCGGTGGTGGAGGCCCGGGCCGCCTCGGTCGACCACCCCATCGAGCTGCTGGTGAACAATGCCGGGGTGGGTTCCGCCGGCGCCTTCATCGACCTGCCCATCGATGGCGAGGTGGCCCAGGTCGACCTCAACGTCACCGCCCTGGTCAGGCTGACCCATGCCGTGCTGCCCGGCCTGGTCGGACGGGGACGGGGCGGGATCATCAACGTCTCGTCGCTGGGAGGCTTTCAGCCGGCTCCGCTCAATGCCACCTACTCCGCCACCAAGGCCTTCGTGCTGAGCTTCACCGAGGCCGTGCACGAAGAGGTGCTCGCCTCGGGCGTGCGCGTCTCCTGCCTCTGCCCCGGGTTCACCCACACCGGTTTTCAGGCCCGTTCGGGGATGTCGGCGCCGGGGATCCCCGAGTTCGCCTGGCAGACCTCCGACCAGGTGGCCGAGGCCGGGTGGGCCGGGTGGCAGCAGAAC
Organism: uncultured Acidimicrobiaceae bacterium; assembly: GCA_963774885.1. GTDB lineage: Bacteria > Actinomycetota > Acidimicrobiia > Acidimicrobiales > RAAP-2 > Bog-756. Next base: position 568,953 of record CAVZGQ010000001.1, on the reverse strand, counting down.
AGGGCGGTGGTTGTGCCTGGCGCCCTCAACAAGGCGACGGCGGGGATGGTCCGGGTGCTCCCGCGGGTGGCGGTGCGCAAGATGGCCAAGCGGGTGGCCGGCACGCTGTGACCGGCCGGCCGCTCGGGTTCGGGTTTGCGTCAGCTCCGGTGCTGCTTAGAACGCTGCGGTGCTGCTTAGAAGAAGCTGAACTTGGGGATTCCCGAGGACACGTCCTTAAACAGGTCGTCCTTGGCCGCGGCCAGTTCCGCAGGTGTCCACATCGAGTCGCGATGGATCTCTCCGACCGGGTGGAAGCCACCCATGGCCCAGACGTTCCCGCCGAAGACGACGAAGTTCTGACCGGTCACGTCGGACGCCGCGTCCGAGGCCAGGAAAGCCACCATCTGAGCGATGTTGCGCGGATCCCACTCGTCGAACCCCTCGCCGGCCTTGGCCATCTCGCCGAACAGGTTCTCGGTCATCCGGGTGCGCGCCCGTGGGGAGATCGAGTTGACGGTGATGCCGTAGCGCTCGAGCTCGCGGGCCAGCACCCAGGTCATGGAGGCGATGCCCGCCTTGGCCGAGGAGTAATTGGCCTGCCCGGCATTCCCGTAGAGACCGGCCTCCGAGGAGGTGTTGATGATGTGACCGCTGACCGTCTCGCCGGCCTTTGCCCGCGCCCGCCAATAGACGGCGGCGTGGTGGGAGGGAGCGAAGTGACCCTTCAGGTGGACCCGGATCACGTCGTCCCAGTCGGACTCCTCCATGTTGAAGCTCATCTTGTCCCGGAGGATCCCGGCGTTGTTCACCAGGATGTCGAGCTGCCCGAAGGTGTCGACGGCCTGGTCGACGAGGTCCTTGGCCCCCTGCCACGAGCTGGCGTCGGATGCGTTCACCGCGCCGTCGCTGCCCCCCTTCTTGATCAGCTCCACCACCTCTTCGGCCGGGTGCTTGTCGCCGCCCGCCCCGTCCACGGAGGCGCCGACGTCGTTGACGATCACCCGGGCGCCCTCGGAGGCCAGCAGCAGCGCCTCTTCGCGTCCGATCCCTCTCCCTGCGCCGGTCACGATGGCCACCTTGCCGTCGAGCATTCCCATGATTTCCTCCTGTGTCTGATCTGCCGGCAGCCGGTGCCAGAGTTCGTGTCGGTGCCGCACTGCCCGGACCAGCCGGGTCGCCCCGGTCGGGAGCGAGGATGGTGCGGCGGAACCGGGGAAGCATGGCCGAAACCGGGACCTCCCGGCAAGACGGCCGGCCGGGGCGGTCAGACGAACGCGTGCACGATGGCGCGGTAGGGAACGCTGGTGGCGGGCGGCACCACTGCCTCGGTCCGACCGGGACGACGCCCCCGTCGTGCCCGGCCGGGGTCCGGACCGGGGCCCGGTCCGTCGGGCGGGCCGGCGATCGTGCGCACCGACGAGAATCCTGCGGCCAGGCAGAGGGCGTGGAGCGCGGCGATGGTCGGGCAGTACCAGTTGCCGAAGTCGTTGTTGAGCTCCGCCCCCGGATGGAACTGCAGGATCCGCTCGTCGGGGAGATGGGGGAAGTGCACCGCCTGGGTCTCGACCACCGCCACCTCCCGGGTCACCGATCGGACCCGTTCGAGACAAGTGAGTGGCTCCTTCATGTGGTAGAGCACGCCGAGGTAGAGCACCACGTCGAAGACTCCGAGCTCGGCCAAGTCGGTGGTGGCGAAGTCGGCCAACGTGGTCTCGACCTTGGACCCGAGGGTGGCGGCGGCGAACTCTAGCCCCCGGCGGCCAGGCAGGTCGGAGCTCCAGAAATCGGTGAGATCGCGGGACTGGTCGGGAAGTGTGCCGTTCTCCTTGCACTCGTTCCAGTACGCGTGGCGGGCGGCGATGTCCACGCCCCAGGCGTAGTGGTCGAGCGCCACCACCCGACTGGCCCCTCCCCGCTCGGCCAGGAAGGAGTAGTACCCGTCCCAGGCGCCGATGTCGAGCACACTGCGACCGGTGAAGGACGGGAACTGGTCCTCGGGGATCTGGATCACCGAGGCCCCTTTGGTCACCACGCCGTCACCCAGATCGATGGAGTGGAACCAGAGTATTTCGTCCGCTTGTGCTTGGACCTGTTGGGGGGAACTCATGGCAACGGAGGCTAGTAGACCGGCTCCCGGTGTCGGCTGTCCCGACACGTCGCACTCAGTGCGGGCGAGAGGATTCGAACCTCCATCCCCAGAGGGGACCGGGACCTAAACCCGGCGCGTCTGCCAGTTCCGCCACGCCCGCGGCTCGGCCAGCCTACCGAGTGAGGACGAGGACCCAGGGGCGCCTCGGCAGGATCGTCGTCGAGGAGGACCTGTTCACAGGGCGGCCCTGGGGTGCTGGCTATAGTCACCCTGTGCCGCCCGCGTCGCCGTCCACGCCCCCGGTGGCCCCCGTCGAGCCGGGCCCGTCCGCCGCCGATGGGGATGGCGTCGATCGGGCGCAGTACCTGACCACGGTGATGGCCGAGATCGACGCCGAGGTCAGGCGACGGCGCGCCTCGGGGGACCTGCCCGCCGGGTTGGAGCGCGACCTCGACGAGCTCTTCCTCGAGTTCTCGCCGGTGGGGCTGCAGGGCCGCGCCCGCCTGCGGGAGACGCTCGCCCTGGTGGATGGATCTGCCTATGTGGACATCGCCGTCCCCGTCGATTCCCAAAAGGCGGTGGGCAGCTCGGTCAAGCGCCTGATCCGCAAGTCGGTCGAGTGGTACATGGGGTTCATCGTCCACCAGATCATCAAGTTCGCGTGGGCGGTCTCCCGCATGTTCCACGTGGTGGTCGACCACCTCGAGGTGCTGGAGGCTGCCGTGGACAGCCAGCGCACGCCCGAGCTGCCGACCAGTGCGGTGCCGGTGACCGATGCCGGGGGGAGCTGGTGGTCGACCGCCGCCGTGGCTGCGATGACCGGCATCACCGGAAGGGTGCTCCACGCCGATTGCGGTAGTGGGACCCTCCTCGATGCGCTGATCGCCGCGGGGGTCGACGCCTACGGTGTCGACCCCTCCGAGCCGGCCGTCGAGTCGGCCGTCGAACGGGGCCTGGATGCCAGGGCGGAGTCGGTCCTCGACCACCTCGAGGTGGTGGCCGACGAGGCGCTCTCCGGCCTGGTGCTGAGCGGCTCGATCCAATGGCTCCATCCCAACCAGCGCGACCGGTTGATGATGCTGGCCGGCTCGAGACTGGCCATCGACGGTGTCGTGGTCATCCATTCGGCGACCCCCGAATCGTGGAACGCCACCACCTCGCGCCTGGTCAGCGATCTCGCCCCCGGTCGCCCCCTGCATGCCGACACCTGGAGCCACCTCTTCGCCGGGCTCGGCTTCGGCCGGTTCTCCGTCACCTACGGCGGGGAGGCCCGCCGGCTCGATCGGGTGGCCCCGTCCAACCCGGACGCCACCGCCATCAACGGGGCCATCGACGCGGTCAACGAATTGCTGCTGGGACCGGGCGAGTACCTCGTGGTCGCCGTCCGGGAGCGGTGACCTCCGTCCACCAGTTCGTCCCCGCCCTGCTGCCCAGGGATGCCACCGGCGATCACACACTGGCCCTGCGTGACACCCTGCGCGCCGCCGGATGGGAATCGGACATCTACGTCGAAGCCGCGCACGACGAGTTGAGGGCCGAGGCCAGCTACTTCGAGCGCTACCCGGAGCGGGCCAAGCCGGGCGACGTCCTCCTCTACCAGGTGAGCACCGCGTCCCCGGTGGCCGAGTTCCTGGCGCGCCGGCCCGAGACCCTGGTGCTCGACTATCACAACATCACGCCACCGTCCTTCTACCAGGGCTGGGAGGATCACACCGCCGACAAGGTGGCCCTGGCCCGGAGCCAGGTGGCCGAGTTGGCGCCGCTGGCCGCCCTGGGCATTGCCGACTCCTCGTTCAACGCTGCCGAGCTCACCCGTCTCGGGTGCCGATCCACGGCGGTGGTTCCCCTGCTGGTGGAGATGGACGCCGGGCGGGCCGTCATCGATCACGCCGAGTTGGCCCGGCTGGCCGCCGACCACGGATCCTCGACGGTGCTCTTGTTCGTGGGACGGCTCTCACCCAACAAGGCCCAGCACCACCTGGTCGAGGCGCTCTGGCTCTACCGGCGTTGGCACGACCCCGGCGCCGTGCTCCACCTGGTGGGTCCGGCGGTCACCCGCTCCTACGTCGACGCGGTGTTCGCCTTCGCCGACGCGTTGGGCCTGGCCGGTGCGGTCCGACACGGCGAGGATCTCACCGACGGCGAGCTCGCCGCCTGGTATGCCGACGCCGACGTGTTCGTCTGCCTCTCCGACCACGAGGGGTTCTGCATTCCGCTGCTCGAGGCCATGCGGTCGAGTCTCCCCATCGTCGCCTTTGCCGCCGGTGCCGTGCCCGAGACCGTCGGTGGTGCCGGCATCCTGCTCGACTCGAAGCGACCCGGGGTGGTGGCATCCGCGGTCGACCGGGTCCGGCGCGATGCCGGGCTGGTCGACGGCTTGGCTGCGGCCGGGCATCGGCGCCTCGAGTCGTTCTCCTTGGCCCGTACCCGCGCCCGGTTCGTCGACGTGCTCACCGGGCTGGTCGAGTTGCGGTCACCCCTCCCGTGAAGCTTGCCTTCGTGACCCCCCGTTACGGCCTCGAGGTCATCGGCGGGGCCGAGACGGCCGCCCGCATGCTCGCCGAACGGCTGTGCGGGCGACCGGGGTGGGAGGTCGAGGTGATGACCAGTTGTGCCCTCGACCACCTCACGTGGGAGAACACCGAGCCTCCGGGCACCTCGGTGCTCAACGGGGTCACCGTCCACCGGTTCCCCACCGCCGGTCGCCGGGTGCTCGACTATTTCACCCTCGACGCCAGGCTACGGGTGTCGCCGACGACGGCCACCCTGTCCGAGTCGCGGCGATGGGTGGCGCTCAACGGGCCGATGTGCCCGGGCCTGGTCGACGCCGTGGCCTCCACCGACGCCGACGTGGTGGCGTGCTATCCGTACCTGTTCGCCACCACGGTGGACAGTATCGCCGTGTCCACGGCGCCCACCGTGCTCCATCCCGCCGCCCACGACGAGCCCGCCCTCTATCTCTCGGCCTTCCGCCAGAGCTTCCGGGACATCGACGGGCTGGTGTACCACACCCGGGCGGAGCGCGACTTGATGGAGCACGTGTTCGGCGTCGGGGCCGACCCTCAGATCGTCCTCGGCCTGGGCGTCAACGACCCAGCCGGGGCCGGCCGGCCCGGGGGGGACGTCGTGGGCATCGGGGAACGACCGTACCTGTGCTACCTCGGTCGGGTCGACGAACACAAGGGATGCGGGATGCTGGCCGAATACTTCGCCACCTACAAGGAGCGGCACCCGAGTGACCTGGCCCTGGCCTTCGTGGGACCGGTGTCCGCCACACCCCCCGCCCATCCGGACATCGTGGTCACCGGCACGGTGAGCGAGGCGGACAAGTGGGACATCCTGGCCGGCGCCCAGGTGATGGTCACCCCCTCGGCCTACGAGTCGTTCTCTCTGGTGGTCCTCGAGGCATGGACGGTGGGCGTCCCCGTACTGGTAAACGCCTCCTGTGCCGCCACCATGGAGCACTGCCGGCGATCCGGTGGCGGCCTCTGGTTCGAGTCCTACGCCACCTTCGAGGCCACGGTCGATCGGCTGGTCACCGATGCCGGCCTGCGGTCGGCGCTGGCGGGGGCGGGGGCACGGTACACCGCCCGCTACTACCGGTGGCCCTCGATCATCGACCGCTACACCTCGTTCCTCGAGGGCGTGGTGGCACGAGGGCGCCGCCTCCCTCTCCGCACCAACAGACTCCCCATCCAAACGGGCGGCACGGAGTACGTTCGGGCAGGATGATGGCCTGATGTCCCAAGCGAACGGAGCCGGGGGGGAGTCCAACTCCGACGGCGGCGGTGAGACTCCGGACGCCGCCGAACAGGAGTTGTTGGCCGCCTTTGACCGGCTTAGCCCACGGGGCAGCCTGCGCTGGGGCTTCGACGATGCCATGGGCCGCATCGAGCACGCCGATCTCAACTCGGCCAGCGGCGTGGCCCCCTGGCCCGGTCTCCCCGATGACCTGTGGGAACGCGGGCACTCGGCCCGGATCGGCCAGCGATTCGTCGGTGATGTCGCCGGGGTGCTGGCCGACATTCTGGCCGCCGACGCCCGATCGGTGGCCGACGCCGCGGTGTCGTCGGTCAACGTGGCGGTCTGGGATGCGCTGCGCCATCTGGTGGCCCGGGTGGAGATCCTCGAGGCTCGCACTGACCCACTGGGGCTGGAGTCGGCCGAGTGGCCGCTTCCGGTTCCCGATCCGAGCGAGTGGCTCGGGGTCATCGGTACCTGGCTGGGACCGCCGGATCCGGGGGACGTAGTGGTGGTGGGCGAAGCGGGCGACGGTGCCCTGGTCACCGCGGCACGAGCCAGTGGCCGCCGGGTGGTCGGCGTGGAGCCCCGGGGTGGGTCCGCCTGGCAGGCGCTGACCTCGCCCGACCCAGGACCGGGCCCGGAGACCGACATCGCCTTCGCCGAGGTGGTGGCCCATCTGCGGACCGTTCCCACCACCAGCACCGCCGCCGTGGTGCTGGTGGGCTGCGTCGACCGGGTCGATCTGGCCGGCAAGGTGGAGCTCCTCGACCAGTCGCTCCGGGTCGTCCGGTCCGGCGGGACCGTTGTCGTGCTGACCACCGATCCGTCGGCGTGGGACCGGGCCCTCGAGGTGCCGGCGCGCGACCTCCTCCCCGGCCGCCCCCTCCACCCGGAGACCTGGTGCTGGCTGCTCGGAGCGAGCCGGACACCGTACCGTGTGGCACCCATCGGCGTCGGGCACGCTGCACGCGGTGGTGGCCGACGGTGGAGCGGTGACCTGATGGGGGTCCACCTGTTCGTCCCCATGCTCCACCGGCACGACGCGGTGGGGGAGCACACCATGGCGCTGCGGGACCGGCTGTCCGGTGCCGGCATGACGTCGAGGATCTACACCCAGATCCCCGATCCGGGCACCGCCGACCAGACCTGCCACTATCTCGACTACGAGTCGGACGCCGAGCCCGGCGACGTGCTGGTGTACCAGTTCGCCACCGAGTCGGCGATGGCGCCGTGGCTGGCCGGGCGATCGGAGCCGGTGGTCATCAACTACCACAGCATCACCCCCCCGGAGTACTTCTGGCCGTGGAGCAACGGGATCACCCGCCTCCAGGTGGGGGCCCAGATCGAGCTCGGCCAACTGGCACCGCGCGCCGCCCTGGGCATCGCCGTCTCCCACTTCGACGAGGAGGAGCTGCAGCGGGCCGGCTGCGCACGCACCACGGTGATCCCGGTGGCCCAGGTGGCGGTGCCACCGGTGGAGCCCGATCCCGCCGTGGTCGACCGGCTGCTGACCCGTGATGCAGGCCGCGGCCCCCGATGGCTGTCGGTGGGGCGCCTGGCTCCCAACAAGTGCCACCACCAGACCATCGCCGCCCTCTTCGTGGCCCGCGCCACCATGGGCCCACGGGGCCGGGCCCGCGACTGACCGTGGTGGGCGCGCCGTCGGAGCCCACCTACGCCCGAGCGCTGCGGCGCTACGCGGCAGCGCTGGGCCTGGCCGACGTCGGTGGAGTTCGTCACCGGTCTCAGCGACGCCGAGCTGGCCGCCCGCTACCGGGCCGCCGATGTGCTGGTGATGCTGTCCGAGCACGAGGGATACGGGGTTCCTCTGGTCGAAGCGATGGGGCAGGGTCTCCCTGTGGTCGCCTTCGACGCCGGCGCGGTGCGCGAGGTCCTCGGTGATGGCGGGGTGGTGCTGGCCGACAAGCATCCCCGGCACGTCGCCGATTCGGTCTCCCGACTGCTGGCCGACCGGCGCCGAACAGAGCCGACTGGTGGAGGCCGGTCGGGCCAGGTTCGCGGCACTGGGCCTCGCTGACGCTGGGGACCGCCTGGTGGAGGCACTCCGAGACGTGGCGGAGCAGCCGACCAGCGCCCGGTGAGTGGGGACAGGGCCGACCGTGCGACCCCGCCGAGCGCCGAGCCACTAGGCTCAGCGCCCATGGACGACCATTTCCGCGTGCCCCTGCACGCCCACGCCGCCGACTCGGGACCCGACCCGGTCCACATGAAGTCGATGACCGAGGTGGGTCCGGGATCGGACATCTTCCAACGCCTGTTGAAGGAGCGGATCGTGTTCATCGGCTCGGCCATCGACCAGGACACCGCCAATCTGGTCTGCTCCCAGTTGATCCTGCTCGAGGCCGAAAACCAGGAGCGGGACATCTCGGTCTACATCAACTCGCCGGGGGGGTCGGTCACCGACGGCCTGGCCATCTACGACACCATGCAGTACGTGCGCTGCGACGTTCGCACCATCTGTGTCGGGCTGGCCGCATCGATGGGCCAGTTCCTCCTGTGCGCGGGCACGCCGGGCAAGCGGTTCGCCCTTCCCCACAGCCGGATCCTGATGCACCAGCCCTCCGGCCAGATGCAGGGCCAGGCCTCCGACATCGCCATCCAGGCCGAGCAGATCATCTACCTGAAGAGGATGATGGCCGAGCGGATCGCCTTCCACACCGGGCAGCCGGTGGAGCGCATCGAGGCCGACTCGGATCGTGACCGCTGGTTCACCGCCGAGGAGGCCCGCGAGTACGGCTTCATCGACGAGGTCATCCAAAAGGACGCCATGGACGTGCCTACTGCCGCTGCGGGGACTGCTCGCTAGTGAGCCTGAGCGTCGAGAAACCCGCGTCCGCGGATCCCGAGCGCGCCGCGAGCATCGGGGGGAGCACCCGCTTCGTCCCCGGTCAGAGCCACGACCGGATCACGGTGGTCAACGGGAAGGTCCAGCTGGGCCAGCGGCTCAAGGACCTGTGGGTCAATCGCGACCTGCTCATGCTCCTCGTCCGGACCGAGCTCAAGGTCAAGTACAAGGGTTCGGTGCTCGGATTCGCCTGGTCGATGCTCAACCCGGCCCTGGTCCTGGCCATCTACTACATGGTCTTCAAGATCATCGCCCGCAACCACCAGCCCAACTTCGCCATCTGGTTGTTCGCCGGCCTGTTGGTGTGGAACCTGTTCAGCGGGGCGGCCCTCGGGTCGACCGGGGTGGTGGTGGGCAAGGCGGGCATCGTGAAGAAGGTGGCCTTCCCCCGTGAGCTGCTGGCCCTGTCGGTGGTCGGGGTGGCCATGGTGCTGTTCGCCATCCAGGTGGTGGTGTTGGTCCTGGCCATGCTGCTGTTCAGCATCACGCCCGACTACACCATGCTGGCGCTCCTCCCCCTGGCCCTGGTGGCCCTGCTCGTCTTCACCGGAGCGCTGTCCATCTTCCTGTCGGCGGTCAACGTCTACCTCCGTGACACCCAGCACCTCACCGAGGTGCTGCTCATGGCCTGGTTCTGGGGCACGTCCGATCGTCTACACCTACGGGACGATCTTCCTCTCCGGCCATGACATCGCTCACCGGTCGTTGAAATGGATGCAGTACGTGTACCTGCTCAACCCCATCACGCCGATCGTGATGACCTTCCAGCGGGCCATCTACGGGAAAACCCAGTACTCGTGGACGCCGCCCGGCACGAAGACACCGATCGTCTACCACGTGCTCCCGACCTGGGGTGTGGGCACCTACGCCGGCATGATGGGCATCGTGCTGGCCGTCAGCGCCGGGTTGTTCCTGCTGGCGCTGATCGTCTTCGGCCGACTCGAGGGCAACTTCGCCGAGGAGCTCTGACCGGTGGGCGTCGCCATCGAGGTCAAGGACATCTCCAAGCAGTTCCGCCTCTACAACGAGAAGCACACGTCGCTGAAGGAACGGGTCATCCACGGCGGGAAGATGCCCTTCACCCCGTTCTGGGCCCTCCGCGACGTCAACGTCGCCATCAACCAGGGAGAGACCTTCGGGATCCTCGGTCGCAACGGGTGCGGCAAGTCGACGCTGCTCAAGTGCGTCGCCGGCATCCTCAAGCCCACCTCCGGGGAGATACGGGTGCGCGGCACCCTGGCCGCCATGCTGGAGCTGGGAGCGGGGTTCCAGCCGGACCTCTCCGGGCGCGACAACATCTTCCTCAACGGATCGCTCCTCGGGCTGTCGCGATCCGACATCGAGAAGCGGTTCGACGACATCGTGGCCTTCGCCGAGCTCGATCAGTTCATCGACAACCAGGTCAAGTTCTACTCCTCGGGCATGTACGTGCGGCTCGGGTTCGCGGTGGCCATCAACGTGGAGCCCGACGTGCTGCTGGTCGACGAGGTGCTGTCGGTGGGCGATGCGGCCTTCCAGCGCAAGTGCCTCGACCACGTGAAGAAGATCCAGCGCGAGGGCCGCACCATCGTGGTGGTGAGCCACAGCCCGGACACCATCCGCCAGAACTGCGACCGGGCGGTGGTGATGAACCACGGAAAGGTGATCACCATCGACGAACCCGGCGAGGCGATCCGGGTCTACCTGGCCGATCTCCTCGGCGTGGGCACCCTCGAGGGCTCGGAGTCAGGAGGCATCGAAGGCAACGTGCTGAAGATCGGCGCGGTGCAGGCCGAGCACGGTGGTAGCGGGTCGCGCTCCCACCTCTACCCCGGCGAGTCGCTGACCGTCACCGCCGAGGTGGACAGCGTGGCCGACGTGCCCAACGCCATGGCCACCATCGCCATCCACGACGACAAGAACGAGTTGGTCTTCGCCTCCGACCCCGACGACCCGGCCTGCGAGATGGAGGTCCCACTGGGCGGGGGCATGGTCCGCTTCTTCTTCCCAGAGGTGCCGCTCCTCGACGGCACCTACACCGTGAGCGTGGGTGTCCGCAGCGCCACCGAGACGGCCATCTTCGATTGGAAGGACCAGGTCACCCAATTCGAGGTGGCCAACCCCGGTCGCTCGACCGGCAGGGTACGCATTCCGCTCGACGTGAGCTTCCGGCTGCGGTCGGCCGGCCTCACCGGTGAGGTCCCCGTGGTGACCCCAGACTTCGGGCCCCTGGCCGGCTGGGAGGAGAGCGCTTCGTGACAGTGGCCCGCATCGACCAGGTCATCCCGACACTGGCCAGCCGGGACGCCATCGGTGGCCATGTCGTGCAGCTCCGGGATCTGTTGCGGGAGAAGGGGTACCAGTCGGACATCTACTACGGCAATGCCTCGCCCGACCGTCTCGACCACGGGTTGCCGGTGGCTCGTCTCGGCGACCGGCCCGCCAAGGGACGGGTCCTGCTCTATCAGCTCTCCATCGGCAGCCCGGTAGCCGACGTCTTCCGGCAGTGCAGCGAGCGCAAGTTCGTCAACTACCACAACATCACCCCGGCCGACCTCCTCGAGGCGTGGATACCGGAGGTGGGTGACGAGGTCCGGCGGGGCCGTGCCCAACTCCGTGACCTGGCCCCGGTGACCGAATTCGCCATCGCCGACTCGGCCTTCAACGAACGCGAGCTCAAGGTGGCCGGGTACCGCGCCACCACCACCGTGCCGCTCCTCATCGATCTGGACGGCTTCTCCGGCACGCCCGACGCCGCCACCGCGGCCCGGCTCGCTGATCAGAAGGCAACAGGAGGCGCCGATCTCCTCTTCGTCGGGAAGGTCTCGCCCCACAAGGGCCAACACGACCTGGTCAAGGCGCTCGCCGCCTACCGCCGGCTGTACGATCCCGACGCCCGCCTCCACCTGGTCGGCGGCGCCATCAGTGAGGACTACCAGCGGGCGGTGGAGCGATTCGCCGGCGAGCTGGACCTGGCCGACGCGCTGGACTTCGCCGGATCGGTCACCCACGAGGAGTTGATCGCCTACTACGCCGGCTGCGACGCGTTCGTGTGTCTCTCCAACCACGAGGGATTCTGCGTTCCCCTGTTGGAGGCGATGTACCACGGTCTTCCCATCGTGGCCTACACCAACACGGCGGTGCCCGAGACGGTCCAGGGTGCCGGGTTGATCCTTCCCAACAAGGAGCCGGTGCGGGTGGCGGCGGCCATCGACCGGTTGGTCGGCGATCCCCGACTCCGGGCGATGCTGGCCGAGGCGGCCTCGGAGCGGGTCGCAACCTTCGCCCTGCCCCGGGTGCGTGACGGGTTCGCGTCCGCCCTCGAGGCCGCCTGCGCGGCGTGACGCCGGCGACAGGCCGGCGTCACCGATCCCGATGAAAGTCGCCTTCGTGCTACCCCGGTACGGGCCGACCATCATCGGCGGCGCCGAGACCGCGGCCCGGGCGCTGGCCGAACGCCTGGTGGCAGGCAAGGGCTGGGACGTAGCGGTGCTCACCACCTGTGCCGACGACTTCACCACCTGGGACGAGGTGTTCGCGCCGGGGGACGAGGTGATCAACGGCGTGCAGGTGACCCGCTTCACCTCGCAGCGTGGCCGGAGCCCGTCGTTCCACCCCTTTTCGGCGTCGCTGCTCACCGACCCGTCGTCCGCCTCCCTCGAGGACGCCGAGCAGTGGATCGATCTGCAGGGACCGGTGGTGCCCGCTCTGGTGGAGGCAGCGCTCGACACGGACGCCGATGCCCTGATCTTCTATCCGTACCTCTACTACCCGACGGTGCGGGTCATCGACCGGGTTGGGGTGCCGACCGTCCTGCATCCGGCCGCGCACGACGAGCCCGCGCTCCACTTGCCGGTCTTCGACCGGGTGTTCGAGGCCGCCGACGGGCTCGTCTTCCAGACCACCGCGGAGCGCGAGCTGGTCCAGCAACGCGTTCCGGTGGCAACCCATCGGCAACTCCTCCTCGGCCTGGGAGTCGATGATCCGGTCGAGCACCCCGCCGTCCCCCCGGTCGTTGCCGATGACCCCTATCTGCTGTGTCTGGGCCGGCTCGACCGCCACAAGGGCACCTCATGGCTGGCCCAGCTGTTCGCGGCCTACAAGCGGCGCCACCCCGGACCACTGCGGTTGGTGATGGCCGGTCCGGTGGTCGAGGTGCCCGAGGCACACCCGGAGATCGACGTGGTGGGCCCGGTGTCGGACGCCGACAAATGGGGGCTGCTCGACGGTGCCCTGGCCCTGGTGTCCCCGTCACCGTGGGAGGCCTTCTCGTTGGTCCTCGCCGAATCGTGGAGCGCGGGCACCCCGGTGGTGGTCAACGCCGAGTGCCGGGCCACCGTGGAGCACTGCCGTCGCTCGGGGGGCGGGCTCTGCTTCGCCGGATTCGGCGAGTTCGAGGTGGTGGTGGACCTGGTCACCGGCGACGAGTCATTGCGGAACCAGCTCGGACAGCGGGGCCGGGCCTACGTGGACCGCTGGTTCCGGTGGCCGCGGGTGATCGACCGCTACGCCACCTTCGTCGAGTCGGTGGCCTCATCAGGACGTCCGGGGCGCTCGGGAGGGTAGTCAGATCCCTGTCCCCAGGGGGCGGTGACCGGGCGTGGCCACCACCTGGACCCCGAGGATGCCGGTGCCGGGGGCGATCCTCCACACCCGGAGGTCGCCGATCGGTAGCTTGGTGGGGACCGGCCGGGCCGCTCCCCGGGCGATGAGGGAGGCCAGGCCGGGCAGGGCCGGTGAGGCGACCAGATAGGCGGAGCCCGACGGCCCCACCTCGATGGTGTCTCCCGACGCGTAGTAGAGGGCACCGTCCTGCTGGTTGTAGACGACCGCCCCCGGGGACACCAGGGCCACCCGATCGGCGGGGAGCGCCCACCCGGCGTTGCGGTAGATGGCACCGCCGTCATCGACGGTGTCGAACACCACCACGTCGCGGCCGGGGTCGACCGAGGGTCCGAGGCCAGCCAGTGCGGTGTCGATGGTGTCGGCGCTACGGATGGTCGCCCGGGTGTCGGCGTAGGGCGCCTGGTACCGGGTCTGCTGGAACCAGAGTCCCCCGGAGAGCACCACCCACCGCTGGGGCAGGACCCCATTGCCGTCGAGGAAGCGCTGCGCCCCGAGGACGGCCACGACCACGATGCCCACCGAGGTGATCGCCATCCAACCCCACCACCGGCCCCGGTTGAGGGCGGCCAGGGGCAACAGGAGTGCGATCACCGCCGCCGGCAGATAGGCGAGTAGGTACCCACCCTTGGCGAACTGGACCAGGGCGACCAGGGCCATGGGGGGGACGATGGCAGCACCGAGCACCGCGGTCGGCGTCTGGTACCACGGTCGACGCCACCCGGCAGTCCCGGGGTGGGCCGAGCCGCCTCGGTCTGGCGCTCCAGGCCGGTTCGGCGACGAGGTCAGGGAGCGGAGACCAAGGGCAACCCCAGCCACCAGGGCCAGGACGATCAGCGGACCCAGGGCCACCGCCGTATAGGCGGCGAACGTGCCCAGGTTGGCGGATCCGGCGGCGGCGTGATCGAGCACCGACGTCGAGCGGGCCGCGCCGGTGGCCTCGGTGCGGGTGGCGTGGAGCCAGGTGGTGAAGCCACCGGGCTGACTGAGCGACATGGGGACCAACCAGACCCCGATGGCGGCGGCCCCAGCGGCCACCGTCACCACCAAGCGGGTCCATCGCCGGGTCGACCCGGTCACGGCGACCAGGGCCAGGACGGCGAACGATTGCACGATCGACTGCCGGAAGCCGGCCAGGATCCCCAGCACCACCACCGCGGCCACCCCGTGCCAACTGCCGGGACGGGCCCGCCACGCCAGGATGATCAACAGGGCACAGGCCAGCATGTCGAATGAGTAGGTGGCGACGATGGAGCCGCTGAACCATGCGAACGGACAGGTGGCCACGATCGCCCCCGCGGCCAGGCCGACCCACCACCCACCGAGATCGCGACCGGCCACCGCGGTGAGCCCGGCGGCGGCGGCGGACGCCAGCGCGGCCACCAGCACCAGGCTGTGGATGGTGCCCAGCCCGGTCACCTGGTGGATGAGTCGTCCGGCGACGACGTAGAGCCAGTAGCCGGGTGGCTGCGGTTGGCCGTGGGTGACATCGAAGTGACCGACGGCCGCCGCGTACTGGGCCGAGTCCCAGTCGGTCGGGCCGGTGGCCGCGGTGAGCAGCCGCAGGACCAGCGTCACCAGGGCCACGATCCACGGCATGGCGGTGAGCCGGGCCGGCCGACGGGCCTGTCGTCGCCGCTCGGCCCTGGTCATCGTGGGGGCCGACGATGCCGTCTCGGCGGGTGCCACCACCGTGACCGAGTCCATGGCTCAGGATACCGAGCGACGGAGTGGTGACGAGGTATGGCCACTGGCGATGGTGCCCTGACCAGGGGTCCGACCGGGCAGCCGTGCCGGTGATGCGCCGTTGCCGGGTGGGGTGCTCCCGCCCTCCGAGGGTGGCAGGCAGGCTCCGGTTCAGTTGGACCGGCAAACGGCCGATACAGGAACGTGGGGAGAGCGTGGTGCGCGGGTTGGCGCCGACCACGTCGGGATCCGGCACCGCCGGCGTCCACCCGCCATCGGGTCGACAATGAGAGGGTGACGGGATGGAACGAGCACAGGCTGGCAGGACCCGTGGCACCCGGATGGCCGGTAGGTCCCGACATCACCGCGGCGTGCTCGCCGCGGCGATGGTCCTCGGTGTCACCGGAGTGCTCGCGGGCGGTGCCGTCCACGGCGCGCCGGCGGGGGCCGACACCCCCCATACCGGGTTGGCCATCTCGCTGACGTGGCAGCAGGTGCTGCCCGACGGCGGATCGCCCATCGCCCAGAGCTCCCCGTCGGTCGCCACCCTGGACGGCGGGGGACCGTCGGTGGTGGTGGGGGACCGCGCCGGCAATCTGTGGGCGTTCCACCTGGCTGACGGATCGGCCACGCCGGGCTGGCCGGCCCACACCGGAGGGGCGCCCATCGACTCGACCCCGTCGGTGACACCCGATGGCAGAGGGACGGATGACGTGTTCGTCGGCGCCGGCAACGCCCCCAATCCCGGCGTGGGTGGCTACTTCGCCTTCAACAGTGGCGGCGGCCCGCTGTGGCAGCAGAACGCGCCGGACCCCCAGGGGAACCACGGCGTGCAGGCGTCGATGGCGGTGGGGAACCTGAACGGCGTGACCGCAGTGGTGGCCCCGTCGTTGGGGATGAACGACTACGCCTTCAACGCCGCCAACGGATCGCTGCTCCCCGGATGGCCGTTCTTCGCCGCCGACAGCAACTTCACCACGCCGTCGCTGGCTGACCTCTATGGCAACGGGCAGACCGAGGTGGTCGAGGGGGGAGACTCGACCACCGGCCAGGCCGACGGCCAGAGCTACACCGCGGGGGGGCACCTCCGGGTCATCGGCCCGGGTGGCAACCTGATCTGCGATCACGACACCAACCAGACGGTCGACTCCTCCCCGGCGGTGGGCAACTTCCTCGGCAACGGCGCGGTGGGCATCGCCTTCGGGACCGGCTCCTTCTTCCCCGGTGCCAGCGACTCCAACAAGGTGTTCGCATCGGACTCGCACTGCAACATCGTGTGGAGCACCAACCTCGGCGGCAACACGGTCGACAGCCCGGCCATCGGTGACATCGAGGGGGACGGCAACGTCGAGGTCATCGAGGGCGCCAACACCGGCTCCAGCGGACTGGTGTGGGCACTCAACGGGTCGAACGGCGCCGCCCTGCCGGGCTGGCCGCAGGCCACCTCGGGCCAGATCATCGGCGGGATCGCCACCGCCGACCTCACCGGGGGCGGCTACAACGACGTGCTGGTGCCGACGACCAGCGGGCTGGTCATCTACGACGGTCGGAGCGCGCAGGTGGTGGCCACGCTGGGAGGTGGCATCGGGCTGCAGAACACACCGATGGTCACCATCGACCCCAACGGATCGATCGGTATCACCATCGCCGGCTACAACGCCTCCAATGCCGGGGTGATCCAGCACTATGAGATCGCCGGCTCCGCCGGCCATTCGCTGGGGGCGCGGTCGTGGCCGATGTTCCATCAGAATCCCCAGCTGACCGGGTGGTTGAACCAGTCACCCCCCGGCCACCTCACCCAGCCCATCGTCGGGATGGCCCCGACCGCCGACGGCCGGGGCTATTGGAACGTTGCCGCCGACGGCGGCCTGTTCGCCTTCGGCGACGCCGGGTTCTACGGCTCGATGGGCGGGCAGCACCTCAACAGACCGGTGGTGGGGATGAGCGCCACCCCCAACGGCAAGGGCTACTGGGAGGTGGCCTCCGACGGCGGCCTGTTCGCCTTCGGCGACGCCGGCTTCTACGGCTCGACCGGAAACATCGTGCTCAATGAACCGGTGGTGGGCATGGCCGCCACCGGTAACGGCGGCGGCTACTGGGAGGTGGCGTCCGACGGCGGCCTGTTCGCCTTCGGCGACGCCGGGTTCTACGGCTCGATGGGCGGGCAGCACCTCAACAGACCGGTGGTGGGCATGGCCGCCACCCCCGATGGCGGCGGGTATTGGTTGGTCGCCTCCGACGGGGGGGTCTTCTCCTTCGGCGACGCCGCCTTCTATGGGTCGACCGGCAACATCGTCCTCAACAGGCCAGTGGTGGGCATGGCGTCCAGCCCCGATGGCGGTGGGTACTGGATGGTGGCGTCCGACGGCGGACTGTTCGCCTTCGGTGATGCCCGCTTCTACGGCTCGATGGGCGGGCAATCGCTCAACCAGCCGATGGTGGGGATGGCATCGAACCGCGGCAACGGCTACTGGTTGGTGGCCGCCGACGGCGGGCTGTTCTCCTTCGGGAGCGCGCCCTTCTACGGCTCGATCCCCCAACTGTTCGGAAGTGCCGCCGGCACAGACTGATCGTCGGGACCGTCCGCCGCTCGGTGACGGGCGGACGGTACTGTTCCGTCCGAGGGTGATGTGGGACTGAAGCAATCGAGGGCAGCCGGTGTCCGCGTCCGACGAGGGGCGAGGTCTGCCATTGTGGCTGCGCTGGCCATCGCCTCGTCGGCGGTGGGATCGCTGGTCATGGCCACCCCGGCATCGGCCTACCCGACGGCGACGGTGTCCATCGAGGGACACGGCTACGGCCCGGGCGACGGCATGGGCCAGTGGGGGGCGCTGGGCTACGCCCTGGACGGGGCCGGGTACCAGCCGATCCTCGACCACTTCTACGGAGGGACCTCGCTCGCCGGCCTGTCCGCCGTCCAGGACGCCACCACGGTCCGGGTGGCGATGACCGAAAACAACGGCAACTCGGTCATCGTGACCTCGGGCACGGGGCTCTCCGTTCCCGGCACCCCGATCGATCTCGGACCCGGCCAGGCGGTGCTGATGACCCCGGTGGCAGGAGCATGGGACCTGGCCATCGGCACCGGGTGCGGAGGGCCGTGGAGCGGCGTGGCATCCGGCGTCGCCAATCCCACCGCGGTGCCCAACACCGACCCTGCCCCGGGTGACCCCAACACGGCGTCCGAGGCCCTGCAACTGTGCCAGATCGGAGGGAATCTCACCCTGCGGGGTTCGATCGAGGCCACCTACAACTCTGACGGGGCCCCGCGCACCGTCAACGCACTGCCGCTCGAGTGGTACGTCTCGGGCGTGGTTCCCAACGAGTCGCCGGCCGGGTGGGGGGTCATCGGCAGCGCCGGTCCCCAGGGCCAGGCATGGGGATTCCAGGAGCTCGAGGCCCAGGCCGTGGCCACCCGCTCCTATGCGATGGCCGGGCTGGGCTCGTACGGCGGGTACGCCGACACCTGTGACCTGGACTGCCAGACCTACCGCGGCACGCTCAACGAGAGTGCAGTCACCGATCTGGCCGCGTCTGCCACCGCCGGGCAGGTCATGGAGTTCCCCGGCGGCAGCGTCGCCGCCACCCAGTACTCGTCGTCGACCGGGGGGTACACCAACCCGGGCACGTTCCCCGGGGTGCCCGACGCCGGCGATGCCGTCTGCGTCCCGGGAGCCTGCAACCCCAATCACACCTGGACGGCGACCGTGGCGGTGGCCACCATCGAGGCCACCTGGCCGCAGCTGGGGACCCTGGGGTCGATCAGCATCACCGGCCGGAACGGCGACGGCGAATGGGGAGGGCGGGTGACGGCGATGACCCTGGTCGGCAGCTCTCAAAACGTCTCGCTCACCGGGGACCAATTCGCCAGCGCCCTCGGGCTGAAGTCGGACTGGTTCACCACCAACACGACCCTGGGCAGCCCGGCGGTGGCCATGGCGGTCACCCCCGACGCCAAGGGCTACTGGGTGGCGGCCGACAACGGTGGCGTGGCTGTCTTCGGCGACGCCTCGTTCGAGGGCTCGGCCGCCGACCTGAGTCTCGCCCGCCCGGTGGTGGGGATGGCCGCCACCCACGACGGCGGCGGCTACTGGTTGGTGGCCTCCGACGGCGGCGTCTTCAGCTATGGCGACGCAGCCTTCTACGGGTCGACCGGCAACATCGTGCTGAACGAGCCGGTGGTGGGCATGGCCGCCACCCACGACGGCGGCGGCTACTGGATGGTGGCCTCCGACGGCGGCGTCTTCGCCTTCGGCGACGCTGGCTTCTATGGCTCGATGGGCGGGCACCCCCTCAACCAACCGGTGGTGGGCATGGCCGCCACTCCCGACGGCGGCGGGTATTGGTTGGTGGCCTCCGACGGCGGCATCTTCGCCTTCGGCGATGCCGCCTTCTACGGATCGATGGGTGGCCACCCCCTCAACCGACCGGTGGTGGGCATGGCCGCCAGCCCCGACGGCGGGGGCTACTGGATGGTGGCCGCCGACGGCGGCATCTTCGCCTTCGGCGACGCCGGCTTCTACGGGTCGACCGGCAACATCGTGCTCAACCAGCCGGTGGTGGGCATGACCCCCGGTGTCCAGGGGCAGGGCTACTGGATGGTGGCCGCCGACGGCGGCATCTTCGCCTTCGGGGACGCGCCCTTCTACGGCTCGGCCGCCGGGTAGTCCGGCGGGCCCGGTGACCGCGGTGGGGAAGACGCTCCTCCGCAGCGAACGGGGATGGAACCGCGGCAGGTGGTGGGCGATCGTCTACGCCCCGGTCGGTGACGGCCAGACCCGCCGGCGGGGCGGTGATGCCTTCCGCCTCGGGGCGGCGGTCATCGTGGTGCTGTGCTGTTGGCTGCTCACCCGGGCCAATTCGAGCTCGGAGCACACCATCGCCACCACCATGGCCTCGCCTCCGGACGGCATCAAGTGGCTGATCACCACCCTGTGGTGGGTCACCTCGGTCGGGGTCATCGTGGTCATCGCCGCGCTGGCCTTGCTGTCGCGGCGCTGGTCCGCCATTCGCGACATCGGATGCTCCGGTGCACTGGCCTGGGTCAGCTGCCTGATCGTCACCGCCCTGGTCGGCTCGACCGGCGGTAGGCCACCGACCGGCTCGCTGGGACATTTCGACCTGACGTTTCCGGTGGCCCGGGTGGCGGCCACCGTCGGGGTGGTCACCGCCGCCCTTCCCTACCTCAGCCGCTGGCTGCAGCTGAGCGGCGAGACAGCCATCGGCCTGTTGGCCGTGGTCGCCGTGGTCAACAGCTCGGGGCTTCCGGTGGCCGTGGTGGCCGGCCTGGCCGTGGGATGGGGCGCCGCCGCCCTCGTCCATCTCATCGTCGGCTCCCCCCTCGGCCTGCCCTCGGGCGACGAGGTGCGGCTCCTGCTCGCCGACCTGGACATCGACGCCGAGAGCCTCGCCCCCACCCCGGGCCAGGTCTGGGGCGTGGGCCGGTTCACCGGGAGGGTCGACCGGAGCGAGGTCGACGTGTCGGTCTACGGGCGCGACGCCGCCGACGCCCAACTGCTGGCCAAGACCGGCCGCTTCCTCTTCTATCGCGACTCGGGGCCGACCCTGGCCCTGACCCGCCGCCAACAGGTGGAGCACGAGGCGTACCTGACCCTGATGGCCGCCCGGGCCGGGGCCCGGGTGCCGGCGGTGCTGGCCGCGGGCCCCGCCGGTCCCGCACACGACGCGCTGCTGGTGACCCGTCCGCCCGGGAGCACCCGCCTCTCCGAGTTCGCCCCCTACGTTCCCCCGGTTGCGGCCGGCTCCGACAACGGCGATGACCACTCGCACCCGGCCGAACCGAGGAGGGAGCCGGCCGGGGACCCTCCCTCGGGACCGATGATCGCCGACGCCACCCTCGACGACGTCTTCGGCCAACTGATGACGTTGCGCGAGGCGCGGATCGCCCACGGTGGGTTGTCCACCCGCACCATCGTGGTCGACGAGCAGGGATCCACCGGGTTGGTCGACTTCCGGGCGGCCTCGACGGTGGCCACCGACGACCAGCTGAATCGCGACCTGGCCTCGGCCATGGCCGCCGCCGCCGAGGTGGCGGGCCCGGAGCGGGTGATCGCCTCTGTGGCCCGGTCGGTGCCCAACGACGCCCTGGTGGCGGCCCTCCCCTTCCTCCAGCGCGCCGCCCTCGGGCACGATGCCTCGCGGACCCTCAAGGGCAAGAAGGCATCCCTCACCGCCCTGCGCGAGCAAGGGGCGGCGACGGCAGGCGTCGAGGTGCCCAAGCTGATCGAGCCCCGCCGGATCAGCTGGGTCTCCTTGGTCCTCGTCCTCGGTACGGTCATCGGCGGATGGGCGCTGATCGGGGTGCTGATCAACGTGACCAAATCGTGGAGCACCATCACCGGGGCCGACTGGGGGTGGGTGGCCCTGGTGTTCGTGCTCGCCCAGGCCGCCTACCCGGCCATCGCCATCACCACCGTGGGATCGGTGACCAACCCCCTTCCCTTCGGACGGACGCTGGCGCTCGAGCTGTCGGACACCTTCGTGGCCCTGGCCGGCGGGTCGATGGCCGTCCTGGCCACCCGGGTGAGGTTCTTCCAGCAGGAGGGGTACAGCGGAACGGTGGCGGTGAGCTCGGGCGTGCTGGTGTCCACGGCCAGCTGGATCGTCAAGGGCGCACTGTTCCTGATCGCCCTGCCCCTGGCCCTCGGGAACCTCCACTTCAACGAGCCCGCCAGCGACAGCAGCGGCGACTCCCACCTGGTCTGGCTCATCGTGATCGCGGTGATCGTGGTCGGTGTGGCGCTCGGGCTGGTGTTCGCCGTGCCCCGATGGCGGCGCCTGGCCGCCGCCAAGTTGCGACCCAAGACCTCCGAGGTGTGGTCCCACTTGAAGCTGCTGGCCACCCACCCGCGCAACCTGGTGGAGATCTTCGGCGGCAACATCGCCGCCCAAATCCTGGTGGCCCTGGCCCTCGGAGCCTCCCTGCACGCCTTCGGCGACCATCTCGGCCTGGCCACCTTGTTGGTGGTGCTGACCCTGGGGTCGATGCTCGGTGGCATCTCACCGGTCCCGGGGGGCATGGGGGTGGTCGAGGCGGGCATGATCATCGGGCTGACCGCAGCCGGCATCAGCGAGACCGACGCCGTCGCCGCCGTGTTCGTTCAGCGATTGTTCACCGCCTACCTGCCCCCGATCTGGGGGTGGTTCGTGCTGGTGTGGATGCGCAAGAAGGAGTATCTGTGAGCGCGGCACCGCGACCGGCACCCCCTCCCCGGGGAGGGGGGTAGTTTTCGTCCCATGGCCATCTCCACCCTGCCCAAGACGACGCCGGTCGCCCCGCCCTCGCGCCCGGCCACCGACAGCGGCCTGGCCCGGATCGCCGGCTGGTGCCACGACCATCGCTGGCGCGTCCTGATCATCTGGCTGATCGCCCTGATCGGCTTCAATTTCGGGGCCCAGGCGGCAGGCAGTGCCTTCACCAACAACCTCACCGGTGGGCCCCAGCCGGTGCAGCAGATCCTCAACCAGGCCTTCCCCGATCAGGCGGGCAGCCCGGCCCAGGTGGTGATCTCCACCACCGGCCCGATCACCGCCCCGTCGGTGGAGGCCCGCACCGCCCAGCTGGCGGCCGCCCTCACCCCGCTGGCCCACGTCTCCCAGGTGGTGAGCCCGTTCTCCCCGGCGGGGTCGCATCAGATCTCCCGTGACGGCCACATCGCCTACGTGCAGGTGAACTTCGACCAGCAGGCCGGCAATTTGCCCTCGGCCGCCATCAAGAAGGTCATCTCGGTGGCCCAGTCCTTCGGCGCTGCCGGGTACCACGTGGCCCTCGGGGGCCAGGCCATCAGCCTGGTGGCCTCGCCCGCCCCCGGCCCGGCCGAGGGCATCGGGATCATGGCCGCCATCATCATCATGCTGCTGGCCTTCGGATCGGTGGTGGCCATGGGGCTCCCCATCATCACCGCCGTGTTCGGCATCGCCGTGGCCTTCGCCGTGCTCGACCTGTTGTCCCATCTGATCACCACCCCGACCTTCGCCCCCGAGATGATGGCCATGATCGGGCTGGGGGTGGGCATCGACTACGCCCTGTTCATCGTGACCCGCTACCGCCAGGGACTGGCTGAAGGGCGTGACCCGCGGGAGGCCACCGCCGTGTCCCTGGCCACCTCGGGCCGGTCGGTGGTGTTCGCCGGCACCACGGTGATCCTCTCGCTGCTCGGCCTGTTCATCTTGCAGTTGCCCTTCATGCGGGGACTGGCGGTGGGGGCCATCGCCGCGGTGGTGCTGGTGATGCTGTCGGCAATCACCCTGCTCCCCGCCATGCTGGGCTTTTCGGGCCGGGCCATCGACCGGCTGCACGTGCCCGGCCTTCTGCAGAGCGGTGCCGAGCCCTCGCCCCGGGGGTTCTGGTACCGCTGGAGCCGGACCGTGCAGCGGCATCCGGCGGTGGCCGGCACCGCCGCCCTGACCTGCCTGGTGGTCCTGGCCATCCCCTTCTTCTCCATGCGGCTGGCCTTCACCGATGCCGGCAACGACCCGGCCACCGCCACCACCCGGCAGGCCTTCGACGCCCTGGCCACCGGGTTCGGCCCCGGCTTCAACGGACCCCTGATCATCGCCGCCACCGTGCCCGCCGGTGGGCAGGCCGCGGTGGCCGCCCTCCAGGGCAGGATCGCCGCCACCCCCGGGGTGGCCCTGGCCGCTCCGGCCCAGTTCTCGGGATCGGGAAGGGACGCGGTGATCATCGCCTTCCCGACCACCGCTCCCCAGGCTGCCGCCACCGAGGCCCTGGTGGGGACCCTGCGTCAGCAGGTCATCCCGGCGGCCACCACCGGCACCGGCGTGGTCGCCCTGGTGGGCGGGGAGACGGCGGGCTCGGTGGATGCATCGAGCTATCTGTCGGCCCGCTTGGTGTGGGTGATCGCCGTGGTGCTGCTGTTGGCGTTCCTTCTGCTGATGGCCGTGTTCCGGTCGTTGGCCATCCCGATCAAGGCGGTGGTGGTCAACATGCTCTCGGTGGGGGCCGCCTACGGGGTGATCGTGGCCGTGTTCCAGTGGGGCTGGCTGGGAGGGGTGATCGGAATCGGAGCCACCGGGCCGATCGATCCGTGGATCCCGCTCATGATGTTCACCATCCTGTTCGGGCTGTCCATGGACTACGAGGTCTTCTTGTTGTCGAGGATCCGCGAGGAGTGGCGTCGCACCCGGGACAACTCGACAGCGGTGGCCGACGGCCTGGCCAAGACGGCCCGGGTGATCACCGCGGCGGCGGCCATCATGATCTGTGTGTTCGGCTCCTTCGTCATCGGGGACCCGCTCCATGTGCTCAAGGTGTTCGGACTGGGACTGGCGGTCGCCATCCTGATCGACGCCACCTTGGTGCGGATGGTGCTGGTGCCGTCGATCATGGAGTTGCTGGGCACGGCCAACTGGTGGATGCCGTCGTGGCTCGACCGCATCGTGCCCCGGCTCGGGGTGGAGGTGGATGTGGCCGGGCCGACCCCCGCCGCGGCCGAGGAGGCGGAGCGGTCAGCCGCCCGCTGATCGTCGGCCCCGGCACCGGCGCCGGTGGGCTCACCGCTGGTCGGGGCCCGGACCGGTGGAGTCCAGCCGGGGGAACCGGTGCAGCCGGCCCAGACGGCCGAGCCGCCCCACGTCCACGCCCACGTCGGCGGCGGCGAGCATCTTCAGATCACCACGGCTGTTGCCGTAGGCCCACACGCGCTCGGTGTCCGGGTGGGCCTGGTCGATCCACCGGCGTAGCCGCTGGATCTTCTCCTCGCCGCGGCAGTTCAGGCCCTCGTAGCGTCCGGTCAGCACCTGCCGGTCGTCCACGGCCAGGCGGGTGGCAATGACGGCATCTGCTCCGAGTTGCTCTGCGGCCACCCGGACGTAGAGCTCGGGGGACGCGGACACGATGACCACCCGGTCGCCCCGCCGGCGATGCCAGTCGAACCGGCGTCGCACGTCGGCGCGCAGGTGCCGTTCGAGGTGCCGGTGGGCGAAGGTGTCGGCCACCTCGTCGGCCCTCCCCAGGGGGACGCCGGCCAGGACCCGCTCGAAGAGGAGCTCCTTGGTCCGGTCGGCAACGGTGCCCCCCACCAGCCCGGCGTAGGCCAGCCGGGGAGCCAGGGTGACGCTGGCCCAGAGGACGGCGCGCCGTCCGGCCACCGACGACAGGAAGCCGAACACGCTGCCGCCGGTGATCAGGGTGCCGTCGAAGTCGAAGGCGGCCACATCGGGCACGATCAGGCTCCGCCGGCCGTCAACGCGGGGCCGGCGTCACGGCCGACCCGCCCCGCCCGGCACCGGCCGCGAACCCGAGCGGTCCCGATGCGGCGTCGGGCGAGGCCAGGCTGTCGAGACCGAGGCGGGTCTCGACCCGCATGGCCTCCTCGGTGGAGAATCCCCACTGATCGAGCGTGGACCGGCGATCGTTGCGCAGGCAGGTCTGGGGGAGGGCGGCCAACTGGTGCCCCCACTCCACGGCGCGCTCGAGGGCGGTGCCGGCGTCCACCACCCGGTTGACCAGTCCCATGGCCAGCGCCTCGTCGGCACCCACCGGCCGGCCGGTCAGGATCAGGTCCAGGGCCCGTCCCTGTCCGATCAGCCGGGGCAGGCGGACCGTCCCCCCGTCGATCAGGGGAACCCCGAAGCGGCGGCAGAACACGCCGAGGGTGGCATCGACAGATGCCACCCGCAGGTCGCACCAGAGGGCCAACTCCAGGCCCCCGGCCACCGCGAACCCCTCGATGGCGGCGATCACCGGCTTGGACAGCTCGAGGCGGGTGGGCCCCATCGGTCCCGGCCCGTCCGCGGCCACCCGGTGGCGCTCGCCCTGGGACAGCGCCTTGAGGTCGGCCCCGGCACAGAACTGACCCCCCTCCCCGGTGAGCACGGCGACCGACGCCGACGGGTCGTGGTCGAAGTCGGTGAAGGCGTCGAGCAGGGCGCTGGCCGTGGCCGGGTCGACGGCGTTACGGCGCTCCGGCCGATCGATGGTCACCACGGTGACCGACCCGTGGCGGTGGACATGCAGGGTCGACATCATGGTGCCAGCATGGTGGAATCGGGGAGCGAGTACCAGGCCAATCCGGGCGGCGGCTCGGTCGGGGCTGAAACTCGACTAACTCGGTCGACAATTGCACCGGCGCCGACTAACCTCACTGGCGATGGGATCGCGGCCACGGTCGGATCCAATTCGCTTCCCGGACTCACTCAGACAGAAAAGGAGCATGACATGGCAATCCGACTGGGCGACGAAGCCCCCGATTTCACGGCGGAGACCACCGAGGGGACCATCAATTTCCACGAGTACCTCGGGGACAGCTGGGGCGTGCTGTTCTCGCACCCCAAGGACTTCACTCCGGTGTGCACCACCGAGCTGGGCGCCTTCTCCAAGGCCAAGGCCGAGTTCGACAAGCGGGACACCAAGCTGATCGGCCTCTCGGTCGACGATGTGACCTCGCACGGCAAATGGGCCGGGGACATCAAAGAGACCCAGGGACAGGCCCTCAACTTCCCGCTGATCGGCGACGAGGACCGAAAGGTCGCCGA
This sequence comes from uncultured Acidimicrobiaceae bacterium, assembly GCA_963774885.1. Classification (GTDB taxonomy): domain Bacteria; phylum Actinomycetota; class Acidimicrobiia; order Acidimicrobiales; family RAAP-2; genus Bog-756. The sequence goes on along the minus strand of CAVZGQ010000001.1, from coordinate 542,467 downwards.
CCTCTACGACATGATCCACCCCAACGCCAACGACACCTTGACCGTGCGATCGGTGTTCATCATCGGCCCGGACAAGAAGGTCAAGCTGACCCTCACCTATCCGGCCTCGACCGGTCGTAACGTGAGCGAGATCCTGCGGGTCCTCGACTCCCTGCAGCTGACCAGCGATTACAAGGTGGCCACCCCGGTCAACTGGAAGGACGGCGAGGACGTGATCATCGTCCCCGCGGTGTCCGACGAGGAGGCCAAGGAGCGGTTCCCCAAGGGATTCAAGGCAGTCAAGCCCTACCTGCGGGTCACCCCCCAGCCCAACCGCTAGCCACGACGGGCGGCCCTCCGGCGGTGCCGTGCGATGGATCGCCCGGGGATCCGGCCGTCGAGGCCGGCCCGGCAGTGATGCCCACCGAGCAGCGATCCTGCTACCATTGACCTGCCGTCGTGTTCTGTCCGCCGGCCACTGCCAACACCTCCGAGGTCGAATCCCCGCATGCCAGACAAGCAGTCCACCATCGCCGAATACCGTCTCCACGAGACCGACACCGGCTCACCCGAAGTGCAGATCGCCATATTGAGCGAGCGCATCGTCCACCTGACCGAGCATCTGAAGGTGCACAAGGGCGACCATCACACCCGTCGAGGCCTGCTGAAGTTGATCGGCCGACGCCGGCGCCTTCTCGATTACGTACGCAACAACGACGTCGAGCGCTACCGGGAGATCATCGGTCGCCTCGGCCTCCGCCGCTAGGCGGTAACCATTCGTCCCGCCCGGCCTCGGCCGGGCGGTCGCAATTTCTCCACCGGCATGTCGCCGGGGGAGGCGCAGGCGGCAGAGTGCCGGCCTGCAGCAGTAACGATCGATTGCCACGGTGATCGGTCACAACACACAGATTGGGCTCCCACCGAGATCAGTCACCAGTTGCCGACCACCGCGCCGATGTCCGGGGTGGGGTGCTCGACAACTGGGAACTGGCTCGGGGAGTCCCCGAGCAACCAAGGAGCGTCATGTCAGACGCCATTACCGTATCGGCGCCGATCAGCGGCACCGATCGCACACTCACATTCGAAACCGGAAAGCTGGCCCAACTGGCCGACGGAGCAGTCGTCGGTCGGATCGGGGACACCATCCTGCTGGCCACGGCCACCGCCGCCCGATCGGTACGGGAGGGAGCGGACTTCTTCCCGCTCACCGTGGATATCGAGGAGCGGGCCTACGCGGCGGGGAAGATCCCCGGATCGTTCTTCCGCCGGGAGGGGAAGTCCTCGGACCAGGCCATCCTCACCTGCCGGTTGATCGATCGTCCGCTGCGCCCCTCCTTCCCCAAGGGGTTCCGCAACGAGGTCCACGTGGTAGGCACCATCTTCGGCGCCGACCAGGTGAATCCGCACGACGTGCTGGCCATCAACGCCGCCTCTGCCGCGCTGATGATCTCGGGCATCCCCTTCGAGGGGCCGATCGGGGCGGTGCGGGTGGCCTACTCGACCGACGGCCAGTGGATCCCACACCCGAGCTTCCAGGAGGGTGACGAGTCCACCTTCGAGCTGGTGGTGGCCGGGCGGGCGCTGACCGACGCCGACGACACCGACATCGCCATCATGATGGTGGAGGCCGGGGGCTCCGAGCGCTCGTTCCAGTACTACGACGAGGGTGCGCCCCAGGTGACCGAGGAGGTCCTGGCCGACGGCCTCGAGGCGGCCAAGACCTGGATCCGGGAGTCGATCCTGCTCCAGCGCCAGATGGTCGAGGCCTATGTCGCCGCCCGAGGACCCGTGGAGGCCATCGAGTACTCGGCGCTCTCCGACTACGGCGACGACGTCTGGTCGCGGGTAGAGGCCATCGGCACCGACCCGGTGGCCAAGGCCAATTCCATCGTGGCCAAGGCCGAGCGGAATGCGGCCCTCGACGAGGCCACCGCCACCATCAAGTCGGCCCTGGCCGACGAGTTCCCCGACCGCGAGGGAGAGGTCAAGGCCGCGGTCAGGAGCCTGACCAAAGCGCTGGTCCGCAGGCGGATCGTGGAGGAAGGCCTGCGCATCGACGGCCGCACCACCACCGAGATCCGCCCCCTGTCGGCGGAGATCGACCTGTTCCCGACCGCCCACGGGTCGGCGTTGTTCCAGCGGGGCGAGACCCAGGTGCTCAACGTGACCACGCTGGGCATGCCCCGGATGAACCAACTGCTCGACACCATCACCCCCGACGAGCACAAGCGCTACATGCACCACTACAACTTCCCGCCCTTCTCCACCGGCGAGACCGGATTCATGCGCGGTCCCAAGCGCCGCGAGATCGGGCACGGGCTGTTGGCCGAGCGGGCGTTGTTGCCGGTCGTCCCCTACGAGGAGGACTTCCCCTACACCCTGCGCCTGGTCTCGGACGTGCTGGCCTCCAACGGCTCGACGTCGATGGCCTCGGTGTGCGGGTCGACCCTGTCCATGATGGCCGCCGGCGTCCCGCTCAAGGCCCCGGTGGCCGGCATCGCCATGGGTCTGGTCTACGACGGGGGCGCCTACGTCACCCTCACCGACATCCTGGGTGCCGAGGACGCCTTCGGTGACATGGACTTCAAGGTGGCCGGGACCAAGGACGTGGTCACCGCCCTTCAGCTCGACACCAAAATCGACGGACTGCCGCTCGACGTGCTGACCAAGGCGCTGCTCCAGGCCAAGGAGGCCCGTCTCGCCATCCTCGACGTGATGGCCGGCGCCATCCCCGAGCCACGGACCGAAGTGGCCCAGTCGGCGCCGAAGATCATCTCCTTCGAGATCCCCATGGACAAGATCGGGGAGGTCATCGGGCCCAAGGGCAAGGTGATCAACGCCTTGCAGCAGGAGACCGGTGCCGATATCGCCGTCGATGACGACGGGATGGTCGGCACGGTGACCATCGGGGCCAAGGAGGGCACCGCCGTCGAGGAGGCCCGGCGTCGGATCGCCACCATCCTGGATCCGCCACTGGCCGAGGTGGGCGCCACCTACCCGGGCAAGGTCGTGAACATCACCAAGTTCGGTGCCTTCGTCAACATCCTCCCCGGGCGTGACGGACTGCTCCACATCTCCAAGATCGGCCAGGGCAAGCGGGTCGAGCGAGTGGAGGACGTTCTCGAGCTGGGCCAGCCGGTCGAGGTGCGGGTCGATGACATCGATCCGCAGGGGAAGGTCTCCCTGTCCCTGGCCGGCGAGCCCCCGGCGGGCGCCACCCAACGGGAGGAGCGCGGCAGCCGCGGCGACGGGGGCGGGCGCTCGAGGCCGCCCCGGGGTGACCACGCAGACCCTGGTGACCGTCCCGACCGGGGTCGCCGTCCGGCCGAATCGACCCCGGCACCGGCCGGTGCGGCGTCGTTCGAGGCAGTATTCGAGGAGGAGCTGGTCCAGGAATTCGGCGACCTGGGGCCGGCAGTGGCCGAATCGTCCGATCGTCCCGGTGGGGGTGGCGGAGGCGGCCGGGGTGGTCGCCGCCGCCGTTGACCGGGTTGGTCGGCCGGAGGTGGCGCCTCGTCCCTCCGGCCGCCGCGCTCGGGTCGCGGGTGCATCCGGTATGAGAGACCTCGTTGGCGCAACCCGGCGCGGCGCGCCGACTGGTCCGGCCGCGTGATCAGGACCGAGCACCTCGACGTGGGCCTGTCGCTTACCACCGAGCGGATGGAAGACGCCCGGTCGGTGTGCATCGGCTTTTGGGTGGGCACCGGGTCGCGCGATGAGCATGACGGCGAGGCCGGCGCCTCGCACTTCCTCGAGCACCTACTGTTCAAGGGCACCGCCGACCGTTCACCCTCGGCCATCGCCGAGGCGGTCGATGAGGTGGGCGGGGACTTCAACGCCTTCACCACCAAGGAGTACACCTCGTTCTACATCCGCCTGTTGGCCGAGGACCTCGCCTTGGGGCTGGACATCCTCTCGGACATCATGTGGCGGCCGGCGCTCCGGGCCTCCGATCTCGACGCCGAGCGGCTGGTCATCCTGGACGAGATCCTCATGCACGCCGACGAGCCCGCCGACGAGGCCGCCGAGCAGAGCTCAGCACTCCTGTTCCCCGACCACCCGTTGGGCCGTGAGGTGCTCGGCACCCAGGAGTCGGTGGCCGCCATGACCCCCGAGCGGATACGCGAGTTCTTCTCCTTGCACTACCGGCCCGGCAACATGGTGGTGGCGGTGGCCGGCGACGTGGACCATTCGTCGGTGGCCGAGGGGCTCAGTGCCAGGTTCGCCGGCCCGCCGGGGGGGATGACCGCAGAGCGGCACCCGCCCGAGGACAAGGTCGAGCCGTTGGGGGTGATCCGCCGGGCCACCGAGCAGACCCATCTGGTCCTGGCCTCGCGCTCGGTCGACCGCTCCGATCCCCGCCGCTATGCGTTGGCAGTGCTCAATCATGTGCTCGGTGGGGGATTGTCCAGTCGCCTGTTCCAAGAGATCCGGGAGCGTCGCGGTCTGGCCTACTCGGTGTGGTCGGAGCGGGTGGCCTACCACGACGCCGGCACGGTCAGCGTGGGCATGGGGACGGCTCCCGAGCACGTGGCCGAGGTGCTCGACATCGTCACCTCCGAGCTGGCCATGCTGGGGAGCGCGGGATCACCGAGCGGGAGCTGACCATCGCCAAGGGCAACCTGCGGGCCGAGACCCTTCTGGCCTGCGAGGACTCGGGGGCGCGGATGAGCCGCATCGGCGCCGGGCTGCTCCTGCACGGGGAGGTCCTCACCGTTGACGAGGTGCTGGCCCGGGTGGAGGCCCTGACCCTCGAGGAGATCCACGGGGCAGCGGCCGAGTTGACCTCGGCGCCGCGGACGCTGTCGGTGGTGGGTCCGTTCGAGGAATCCGACTTCGACGTCGATTCGCTCCGACTGGGCTGAGCCCCCGAGCGGGTCCGGAGTCACCCCGCGGTGCGACGGTAGGGTGACCGGCATGCGAGTGGGTGTGGTCGGTGCCGCAGGGAGGATGGGCCGCCAGGTCTGCGACGCCGTCGCCGCCCAACCGGATCTCGAGTTGGTGGCCGCGGTCGACACCGCCGGCGGCGGTGTCCGGCTGGACACCCTGGTCGGCGCCGACGTCGGGGAGTTGGTGGTCGGTGATCGACTCGAGGACCTCACCGGGACAGGGGTGCAGGTGGTGGTGGACTTCACCCGGATAAACGCCGCCCGCCAGACACTGGCCTACTGCGCCGGCCACGGCATGCACGCGGTGGTGGGCACCACCGGGTTCACCGACGACGATCTCGCCGAGCTGACCCGCCGGTTCGCCGGACCGGCACACGGTGCCCCCAACTGTGTGGTGGCGGCGAACTTCGCCATCGGGGCGGTGCTGATGATGCGGTTCGCCGAGATGGCCGCCCCGTGGTTCCAGGCCGTTGAGATCGTCGAGTCGCACCACGACGGGAAGGTGGATGCCCCGTCGGGGACGGCCCTGCACACCGCGGAGCGGATGGCAACGGCACGGGCGGCATCGGGATCGGGCACGTTCCCGCCTGATCACACGCTCACCACCGTGTTGGACGGCACCCGCGGGGGAGCAGGGCCGGCCGGGGTGCGCATCCACTCGGTCCGCCTCCCCGGGCTGGTGGCCCACCAGGAGGTGATCTTCGGCGCCGTGGGCCAGAGCCTGACCATCCGCCACGACAGCTACGACCGAGCCTCGTTCATGGACGGGGTGGTCCTGGCCGTGCGGTCGGTGGCCGACCACCCCGGCCTGACCCTCGGCCTCGAACCGCTGCTCGGGCTCTGAGGCCACGGTGCCCATGGACGACACCCGCCAGCGGATCCTCGAGTCGACCTATGCGTGCGTGGCCCGCTGGGGACTGGCCAAGACCACCGTGGAGGACGCCGCCCGGGAGGCCAAGGTGTCCCGGGCCACCGTCTATCGCACCTTCCCCGGGGGTCGGGACGAGCTGATCAGCGCGGTGGTGGCCTGGGCCACCTACGAGTTCTTCGCCCGCCTCTACCAACAGGTGCAGGGGGCCGAGAGCCTCGAGGAGGTGATGGAGCGGGGGATCATGTTCGCCCACCGGTCCATCCTCGAGCACGAGGTGCTCCAACGGGTGATGCAGACCGAGCCGGAGAAGCTCCTCCCCACCCTCACCGTGGAGAGCAATCGGATCCGACAGGGGATCGCCGACTTCCTGGTCCCGTACCTCGAGCACCGCGGGGTGGCAGAAGGGGTGGACCTCGTGGAGGCGGCCGACTTCCTGGCCCGGATGGTCCTCTCCTACATGTCCGCCCCCGGACGGTGGGATCTCGACGATCCCGACCAGGTGGCCCAACTGGTCGGGGCCGAGCTGCTGGCCGGCGTGGTTGCCGGGCCCATTCGTTGACAATGAGACAAAAACCGACCTAACGTCGCAGCTGTGACCAATCAGGGGAGCGCGCTTCGGCTGGTGCCCGGCGGTGGCGGCATCGCCGTTACCGACCTCGACCCACGAGCGCAGCGCTCACAGCCGTCGTCCCCGCACCGGGTGCGGATCATCGACGCCACCCTGGTCTGCCTGGCCCGGCACGGCACTCTCAAGACGACGGTGGACGACATCGCCCGCCAGGCCGGCGTGTCCCGGGCCACCGTCTACCGGGTCTTCCCCGGGGGGCGGGACGAGGTGCTGGCCGCGGTCGTCGACACCGAGATGGCCCGGCTCTTCTCCGACCTGGGCGTTCGCCTGGGGGAGGCCACCTGCCTGACCGTGGCGTTGGTCAACGGCCTGGTCGAGGCCACCACCCGGGTGCGCGGCCATGCGGCGCTGGCCTACCTGGTGGAGCACGAGCCGGAGATGGTGCTCGGCCACCTGGCCTTCGACGAGTCCGACCGGCTGCTCTCCACCGCCTCCCGCTTCGTGGCCCCGTTCCTGGCCCGCTGGATGAGCCCGCCGGAGGCGGGGAGGGTCGCCGAGTGGGCCACCCGCATCGTCCTCTCGTACGTCATCGCCCCGTCGCCGGCCATGGACCTGACCGATCCGGCCCGGGCCACCCACCTGGTCGAGACCTACGTGCTCCCCGGGATCAGCGCCCTCCACGCCACCGAGGTGGCCGCCGCCATCGACATCACCCCGTTCGAACTCGAGCGGAACACCCCGGACCGCCGTTCCGGCCGACAAGACAGCACTCGCCACGCCCACACCGGGCACACCACCGACACCGATCAGGGAGACACGACATGACCACCGAAATGAGCAGCACCGAGGAGATCATCGGCCGGGCCGAGATCGACGACTTCGAGACCATCCTCTCGGTGGTCGGCACCGAGGAGGCCGATGGCCGCCACGTCGTGCACTCCGAGTATGACTCCATCTTCACCTGGGACTACGAGAAGGGATCCCGGCCCAAGCTCAACAAGCTCTACGAGAAGGCCAAAGGGGCCCAGTGGAACGGGGAGACCGACCTCCCCTGGGAGATCGACGTCGACCAGGAGAAGCTGGTCCGCGACCAGGCCGAGGCCACCGGCGGGTTCGGCGCCGGGTTCGACCTCACCGGCACCCCGGTGGAGAAGTGGGGCGACAAGGAGTGGGTGACCTTCGGTGTGGAGAGCCAGAACTGGACGCTGTCCCAGTTCCTCCACGGCGAGCAGGGCGCGCTGATCTGCACGGCCAAGATCGTGGAGTCGGTGCCCTGGATCGACGCCAAGTACTACGCCTCCACCCAGGTCATGGACGAGGCCCGCCACGTGGAGGTGTTCGGCAAGTACCTCGACGAGAAGCTCTCCGGTCACTACCCGGTCAACGCCCATCTCCGCATGCTGCTGGACGACATCATCGCCGACTCCCGGTGGGACCTGACCTACCTGGGCATGCAGATCATGGTGGAGGGCCTGGCCCTGGCCGCCTTCGGATTCATGCACCAGATGACCGGTGACCCGTTGCTCAAGCAGTTGCTCCGCTACGTGATGGCCGATGAGGCCCGCCACGTGGCCTTCGGCGTGCTCAGCCTGCAGGAGTACTACGACGGACTGAACGCCGCCGAGCTTCGCGAGCGCCAGGAGTTCGCCTTCGAGGCGGCGGTGCGGATGCGCGACCGGTTCCTCCAACAAGAGGTCTGGGACCGCATGGGCGTCGATCCCAAGGCCATCGTCCCGGTGGTGCAGCAGGCACCCGAACGGGGCGAGTTCCAGGCCCTGCTGTTCTCCAAGATCGTGCCCAACTGCAAGAAGCTGGGCCTGCTCGATGCGGCCGACGGCTGGCTCCGGACCAAGTTCACCGAGCTCGGCGTCATCGAATTCGAGTCATGGGTGGACACCACCGAGGAGTACGACGCCCTGGCCTCGACGCCACCGAAGGACCGGATCGCCTCGTAGACCGCCGCCGGTGGTGCCGGCCGCTGCTGGTAGCCTGCGTGATCGTGACACCGTTCGTGAGTCCGTCTTCCCAGTCGAGAGGCTGAGCGGGTGCCGCGCTTCGGTTCGCTGATCACCGCCATGGTCACCCCCTTCGACGACGAGGGTGGGTTGGACCTGGCCGGAGCCGCCGCGGTGGCCAATCACCTGGCTTCATCCGGGAGCGACGCCCTGGTGGTCGCCGGGACCACCGGCGAGGGTCCGGTCCTCACCGACGCCGAGCGCATCGACCTCTTCCGGGCGGCGGTCGACGCGGTCGACGTGCCGGTCATCGCCTCCACCGGCACCAACGACACCGCCCACTCGGTGGAGCTGACCCGTGCCGCCGAGTCGTGCGGGGTGGCTGCGGTGTTGGCGGTCACGCCGTACTACAACCGGCCCTCAGCAGCAGGACTGTCCGCCCATTTCCGGGCCGTGGCCGCGGCCAGCGACCTTCCGGTGATCCTCTACGACATCCCCGTCCGCTCGGGCCGGCGGATCGGTACCGCCCTCACCGTCGAGCTGGCTCGCGAGGTGGGCAACATCGTCGGGGTGAAGGACAGCACCGGCGATGTCGCCGCCGCCGCCGTGGTGGTGGCGGAGACGCCGGACGACTTCGACGTCTACTGCGGTGATGACGCACTCGCCCTGGCCTTCGCCTCGATCGGCGGTGCCGGGGTCGTCAGTGTCGCCTCCCACTGGGCCGGTCCGCTGTTGGCCGACATGATCGAGAGCCACCGGAGGGGCGAGGTGGACAAGGCCATGCGGATCAATCAGTGCCTGGCCGAGTCGTACACCTTTGAGTCCACCGAGGACTTCCCCAACCCGGTGCCGGCCAAGGCCGCCTGCCGGACCCTCGGGCTGCCGGTCGGCCAGTGCCGCCTGCCGAACCCCCCCGCCCCCGCGCACCTCGACGAGCAGGCCCGCTCGGTCATCTCGGGGTTGGGCCGGCTCATTCCTGAACGCCAGTCGGTTGCCTGATCCCGAGCGGACCGGCCGGGCCCGTCGGCCCCGGGCCTCCGGGGGATCGAGCGGCAAGGGCAAAGGAGCGGGGGCCGCCGGCGGGCCCGGTTCGGCCAAGGCCACCGGGACCAAGGCGGCGGCCAAGGCAAGCGGAACCAAGGCAACTGGGGCCAAGGCCGATGGCAGCAAGGCCGGTGGAAGCAAGGCAGGTGGAAGCAACGCCGGTGGAAGCAAGGCCGGTGGGAACAAACGCCCGAGCGGCCAGGACGCAGGCCACGGGAAGGCGGGCAACCGCCCTTCGGGTGCAGCCCCGGTGCGGGTGGTATTTCTTGGGGGACTGGGCGAGATCGGCAGGAACTGCGCCTGCATCGAGGTCGACGGCAGGATCCTCGTGCTCGATGTCGGGATCATGTTTCCGGATCCGGACATGCCCGGCGTCGACCTGGTGCTGCCGGACTTCACCTACCTGCGTGAGAACGCGGCACGGGTCGACGGCATCATCCTGACCCACGGGCACGAGGACCACACCGGCGGCTTGGCCTACCTCCTTCGTGACTTCCCCGCTCCCGTCTACGGCTCGGAACTGACCCTCGCCCTGGCCCGCAACCGGGTCGACGAGGCGGGGGTGGCCGACCGGGCCCAGTTCATCCCGGTCCGGGACGGGGAGCGCCGCCGGATCGGGCCCTGCGACGTCGAGTTCATCCCGGTCACCCACTCCGTGCCCCACGCCTTCGCCACCGCCTTCCACACCCCACAGGGCATCATCCTCCACTCCGGTGACTTCAAGATCGACCTCCATCCGGTGGACGGCCGGCGGACCGACCTGGCCCGCATGGGGGCGCTGGGCTCTGATCCGGGGGTCCGCCTGCTGCTGGCCGACTCGACCAACGCCGAGGAGCCCGGGTTCACGCCGTCGGAGTCGACGGTGGGGGCCACACTGCGAAAGGTGTTTCTGGCCCGACCCGACCGCAGGTTCATCGTGACCTGCTTCGCCAGTCACATCCACCGGGTCCAACAGGTGGCCGATGCCGCCATCGCCGGTGGTCGGTCGGTGGCCACGCTGGGGCGCTCGATGCAGAAGAATGTGACCTTGGCCCGCCGGCTCGGGCTCTTGCACATCCCTGATGAGGCACTCGTCGACGTCGAGGACATCGACGAACTGGCGCCCGGCCAGATCTGTGTGATCTCCACCGGCTCCCAAGGGGAGCCGATGTCGGCCCTGTCCCGGTTGGCCGCCGGTGAGAACCGGTTCCTGCGGCTCCACGAGGACGACGTGGTGGTGATCAGCGCCCACCCGATCCCGGGCAACGAGTGGTCGGTGGGGCGGGTCATCGACAGCCTGTACAAACGCGGCGTGGAGGTGATCCACTCCGGCGTGGATGCGGTGCACGTGAGCGGCCATGCCCGACAGGGCGAGTTGGCCATGTTGATGTCGGTGACCAGGCCGGAGTTCTTCATCCCGGTGCACGGGGAGTACCGGCACATGGCCAACCACGTCCGCCTGGCCGCCTCCATGGGCATCGCCGGCGACCGGGTGGTGCTGTGCGAGGACGGCGACGGCGTGGTCCTCGACGACGTCGGCCTTCGTCGCGACGGGTCGGTCCCGGGCGGCTACCTCTTCGTGGACGGGAGCTCGGTCGGTGACATCGGCCACGGCGTCCTCCGGGACCGGATGGTCCTGGCCGAGGAGGGGGTGGTGATGGCGGTGGCCACCGTTGACGTGAAGCGTGGCGAAGTGGTGGGGACGCCCCAGATCGTGACCCGGGGTTGGGCCTACGACCAGGCCACCGAGGCGGTGCTCGACGAGGCCCGCGCCCAGGTGACCAAGGCCCTGGAGCAGGCACTCTCCTCGGGGAACGCCGAACACGAGCACCTCAACCGGGTGGCCCGCAAGGCACTCGGCCGCCTGGTTGGCGACCGTACCCGCCAGCGCCCGATGATCGTCCCGGTGATCGTCACGGTCTAGGCCATTCTCCCGGTGGTGTCCCCGTGGCCGGGACGCTGCGGGACTACGCTGCTACCCACTGTGACGACCGCCACCAAGCGACCGGCGGGCCGGTCCGGGGCTTCGCGGTCGAAGGGCCGGACCGCGTCCTCGACTCGCCCACGCTCGAGATCCTCCACGTCGACCAACCGCAAGGGCCCCGGTCGGTCCCCGGCGGCGAGGGGATCCGGCAAGCGCGCCCCGCAGACCTCCGGTCTACTCGCCTCGATCAAGGCGGTGATCGGCGGCCACGCCGGTGATCTGTGGGGGGTCGCCCTGGTCACGGTGGGCGTGTTGGCCGGATTGGCCTTCTACGCCGACGCGCTCAACCCGGCCGGCCACTATGCCCGCCTGGCGGTCGGCGATCTCCTCGGATGGGGGCGGTTCCTGGTCCCCCCGGTAGCCCTGGCCGTCGGTCTGCTCCTGGTGGTCGGGCATCGTCACGACACCGACGCCCGGTCCGCCCCGGAGCCGGCCCGGGCGGTGATCGGGGCCTCGTTGATCCTGTTGGCCACCGCCGGGTTGGCCGCCTTGGCCGGCGGATCGCCGTCATTGCGTGCGTCGACCGCTGCCCTCTCGTCGGCCGGGGGATGGGTGGGGGCGCTGGTCGGCGACCCGTTGCGGGCCGCCGTCGGGGGCTTCGGGGCGGCCACCGTGCTGGTGGCCCTCTTGGTGGTGGCCCTGGTCCTGCTGACCGGCGTGTCGGTACGGGGGGCGGCGGGAGGGGCGGTGCGCGCCGTCCGATGGGCGGTGGCCACCGCCCGGGGCGGGCCGACGGTGGAAGGCGAGGAGGTCTCCGAGGACGACGAGCCCACCGATCCCTTCGGTCGCGCCGTCGTCCCCGACGACGATGACGGCGCCCGGTTCGACGTGGACGGCGACGATGCAGGAGCGGACTCGGTCACCGCCGACCCCGACCCGGAGATGGCGAAGGTGCCCGACGCGGCTACCCGGGCGAGCCACGGATCGCCGTTGGAGATGAGGCTGGGGCCGACGGTGGGCGATTGGCGCCTCCCTCCCGCCGATCTGTTGAAGCGGGTCAAGCCCCACACCGTGGACGAGCGCGAGGTGGACGCCGGTGGGGCGGCGTTGGTGGCGGCCCTGGCCGCTCACGGTGTCGACACCCGTCTGACCGGCCGGACGGTGGGACCCTCGGTCACCCGCTACGAGCTCGAGCTCGGGCCCGGGGTCAAGGTGGCCCGGGTGACGTCGTTGTCCAAGGACATTGCCTATGCCATGGCCTCACCCGACGTGCGCATCCTGGCACCCATCCCGGGCAAGTCGGCCATCGGGGTCGAAGTGCCCAACCGGCGTCGCGAACTGGTGGCGCTGGGTGACGTGCTGGCCTCCGACGAGGCCAAGAAGGCGCTCCACCCCCTCGAGGTGGCGCTCGGACGCGACATCGCCGGCCGGGCCATCATGGCCAACCTGGCCGAGATGCCCCACATCCTGGTGTCCGGGGCCACCGGTTCGGGCAAGTCGTCGTGCATCAACTCGGTTCTCACCTCGATCCTCACCCGCGCCACCCCCGACCAGGTCCGTCTCATCCTGGTCGACCCCAAGCGGGTCGAGCTCGGGCAGTACAACGACCTTCCCCATCTCCTGACCCAGGTGGTGGTGGACCCGAAGAAGGCGGCCAACGCGCTGAGTTGGGCGGTGAAGGAGATGGAGAACCGCTACGACCTCCTGGCCGAGGTGGGGATGCGCGACATCACCGGGTACAACGATGCCTTCGACAGTGGCGGCCTGGCCGACTACGAGGAGGACTACCAGCTCCGTATGCGAGGGAGCGGCGACGACGGGGAGGACGAGGAAGGGCTCGAGCCCCACTACCACCGGCTGCCCTTCATCCTGATCGTGGTGGACGAGCTCAACGACCTGATGATGGTGGCGGCCCGGGACGTGGAGGAGTCGGTGTGCCGGATCGCCCAGATGGCCCGGGCCGTCGGCATCCACCTGGTGCTGGCCACCCAACGACCGTCGGTCGACGTGATCACCGGCGTGATCAAGGCCAACATCCCGTCACGACTGGCCTTTTCGGTCTCCACCCAGGCGGACAGCCGTGTGATTCTCGACCAGGGGGGTGCGGAGCGATTGATCGGCAAGGGCGACATGCTGTTGTTGTCGGCCTCGTCCTCGAACCCGCAGCGCCTGCAAGGCCCCTGGGTGAGCGAGGAAGAGGTCCGCGCCGTCACCGCCCACTGGAAGCGCCAGCGCCCGATGGAGGTGGTCGCCGGCATCGAAGAGGTGGTGGGAACCGACGGGCCGAGGTCGGAGGGTGACGATGGTGATGACGCCCTGCTGGTCCAGGCCATGGAGATCGTGGTCCGAAGCCAGTTGGGCTCCACCTCGATGCTGCAACGCAAGCTGCGGGTGGGGTTCGCCCGGGCCGGCCGGCTGATGGACCTGATGGAGCGCCGGGGCGTGGTCGGCCCGTCGGAGGGGTCCAAGGCGCGTGCGGTGCTGATGACCCCCGAGGAACTGGACGCCCGCTGAGCGTCGGCACCGTCGACGAGTCCGATGGGGAACGGGCGACCACACCGGTAGCCGACCCGGTGCCTCTTCCGGCGCCGGCCGCCGTCGACATCACCGCTGTCGAATCGGCCCCATCCGAACCAGGTGCCACCGACGCCGGCGCGGCCGCTGCCGTCCCACGGCACCGGCACCGGCGCCGATCCCGCCGGCGACTCCGGTGGGCGCTGGCCGTGGTGGCGGTGGTGGTGGCCGTGGTTGGCTTGGTGGCCGCGGTGCGGATCACCCGCCCGGCGTCCCCGCCGACCATCCGCTCGGTGCTGCCCTCGTCCCTCGTCGTCCCCGGATCGAGCCCGGCGCTGCCCTGGCCGGCGCTGGGCCAGGGTGCGGTATCGGTTCCCGCCCTGGGCTATGCGAGCCAGTCCGGGCCGGAGACGCCGGTGCCCATTGCCTCGCTGACCAAAATGGCCAATGCCGTGGTCATCCTGCGGGACCATCCGGTTGCGCCCGGCGCCGATGGGCCGATGATCACCATCACCCCCGACGACGTGAGCCAGTACCACGTCGATCTGGCGAACGACGAGTCGAACATTCCCATCCTGGCCGGAGAGGTGCTCAGCGAGCGCCAGATGCTCGAGGCCCTCCTGACCCAGTCCGCCAACGACATCGCCTACAGCCTGGCGGTGTGGGACGCGGGGTCCGAGCCGGCCTTCGTGGCCAAGATGAACGCGTTGGCCGTGGCCCTCGGGGCCACCCACACCCATTACGTCGACTCCAGCGGTTACCTGCCCCAATCCATGTCGACGGCGGCCGACTGCCTCCGGGTGGCCGCCGCCGGAATGGCCATCCCCACCTTCGCCGAGGTGGTCGGCATGTCCACGGTGAGCCTCCCGTTGGTCGGAACCGCCCACAACATCGTGACCGAGATCGGGACCGACGGGGTGATCGGCGTCAAGTCCGGCTTCACCTCCCAGGCCATGGGCTGCATGGTTCTCGCGGCCATGGTCACCGTCGAGGGTCGGTCGGTGCTGGTGCTGGCCGGGGCACTCGGGCAGCAGGTCCCCCCGCCGGTGGCTCCGAAGCCGCCGACCACGACGGCACCGAGTGCGTCACCGACGGCGGCCCCGCCGGCCACGACCGCACCACCGCCCACCACGGCTCCTACCACGACCACCACCACCGTCCCTGACAACGATCTCGAGATCCAGTTCCCGCTCCTCTACACCGGCCCGGTGGTCGAGAAGCTGCTCGACGCGTCGGAGAAGGCGATCGTGCCGGTCACCGTCACCACTCCCGGTCAGCCAGTGGCCACCGCCGCGGTCACCTGGGGGGGACGGACGGATCGGACCCAGCTGGTCACCTCGGCGGGAGCGTGGTTGCTGGGATGGCCCGGCCAACGGGTGACCACCGGGACCAAGTTGGCGGTGGTGCCGTCCGGCGCCACCGCAGGCAGGCGGGTCGGTGCGGCCGGATTCGTGCTGGGGTCACAGATCCAATTGGTGCCGGTGGAGCTCGGTGGCACCCTGCCCGAGCCGTCCTGGTGGTGGCGGCTCATCCACGCCTGACCACCCTCGGAGCACCGGGAGCGGTCCCGGCCGCCTCAAGCAACCACGACTACCGTATCGGTGTGCGCGCACGAGCCCCAGCGTCGGCTGCCAACCTCGGCCCCGGCTTCGACACCCTGGCCGTTGCGCTCGACAAGTACGTCGAGGTCCAGGTGGAGCCCTCGTCCAAGCTCATCGTCCGTTCCGAGGGGGAGGGCGCCGACCTGTCCGACGATCCCTCGCATCTCGCCGCCCGGGTGGCCATCGACGTGGCCGGCACCGATCGACTGGCCATCACCGTGCGTTCGGACATTCCGATCGCCCGAGGCCTGGGCTCGTCAGCGGCCCTGGCGGTGGCGGCCGCCGCCGCCGCCGGCGCCGAGGACCCCCTGGCGGTGGCCGCCCGCATGGACGGCCACCCCGACAACGCCGCGGCATCGATGGTGGGTGGTCTGGTGGCGGCGGCCCGGGTGAAGGGCGGTGTGCGAGCGGTTCGGCTGGCACTGGACGTGAGCCTGGCCTTCGTGGTCATCGTCCCCGACCTGAACCTCTCCACCGCCCGGTCACGACTGGCGCTGCCCAGCGAGATCAGCCGGGAGAGCGCGGCCTTCAACCTGTCGCGGATGGCCCTGCTCATCGCCGGCCTCGCCGACAGTCGGGTCCTCATCAGTGAGGCGACCGAGGACCGGCTGCATCAGGACTATCGCAGCCCCCTCTTTCCCGCAGCTCCGAAACTGCTGGCCTGCATGGCAGCCGGCGGTGCCCTCGCCGTGTGCTGGTCGGGATCGGGGCCCTCCCTGCTGGGGATCTGCCAGGGGACCGAGGCCACCCGGGTGCAGGAGGCCGCTTCGGCGTCGCTGGCCGAGGCCGAGATCCCCGGACAGGTGCTGGTCCTCCATCCGGACATGCACGGTCTGATCGTCGATCGTGACGGGACCGCCGACGTCTACGACTTCAACGCCGGCGGCTAGCGCCGACCGACTCGGGAACCACCGATGCCCAGTGAACCGACCAAGGCGCTCGTGGCCGTGGACAACCCCCATCCGGGCCGCGACTACGAAGTTCGCTGCCAGACGCCCGAGTTCACCTGCCTGTGCCCGCTCACCGGCCAACCGGACTTCGCCACGGTCACGGTGACCTACGTGCCCGATCGCTCCCTGATCGAGCTCAAGTCGCTCAAGCTCTACCTGTGGAGCTACCGGGACGAGGGCGGATTCCATGAGGACATGACCAATCGCATCCTCGACGACCTGGTCGCCGCGGTCGCCCCCCGGCGGATGACGGTGGTCACCGACTGGCTGGTCCGTGGGGGGATCCACACGGTGGTGGAGGCCTCCCACCCCTCGTGAGCGGCGCACCGGCGCCCCTGCGGCCGGCGGCACGGAGGGGCCGTATCCTGGGGCGGTGACCGCAACGCCCCCGACATCTGACCCGGTCGCTGGCGACCCCCGGCCCGCGGGGCCGCGGACCTTTCACATCCAGACCTTCGGGTGTCAGATGAACGAGCACGACTCGGAGCGGTTGGCCGGGGCCCTGATCGCCGACGGCCTGATGGCCACCACCGACCTCGAGTCTGCCGACGTGGTGGTCTTCAACACCTGTTGCATCCGGGAGAATGCCGACAACAAGTTCTACGGGCACCTGGGAAATCTCAAGACGCTGCGAGAGAGCCGGCCCGAGATGCTGATCGCGGTGGGCGGGTGCCTGGCCCAGATGGACAAGGACCACATCCGCGAGCGGGCCCCGCACGTCGACGTGGTCTTCGGCACCCACAATCTGACCCGGGCCCCCGCCCTCCTGCGCCAGGCGGCCTCCTCCGGCCCTGTTGTCGAGATCCTCGATGAGCCGGCGCCGGCCGGCGACACCCAGCAGGTCGCCGCCCTGGCCGCGGTCCGGGACCTCCCCCACGCGGCATGGGTGACCATCCAGACCGGCTGTGACAACTCGTGTGCCTTCTGCATCGTGCCCCAGGTGCGCGGGGGAGAGGTGTCCCGCGGCCCGGACGACCTGGTATCCGAGGTGCAGGCGCTGGCCCGACGCGGCGTCACCGAGGTCACCCTGCTCGGGCAGAACGTCAACTCCTACGGTCGTGACCTCACCCGCCGCCGCCCGCTCTTCGCCGAGCTGTTGCGGGCGGTGGGCCGGGTGGAGGGCATCCGGCGAGTGAGGTTCACCAGCCCCCATCCCAAAGATCTCCGACCCGAGACCATCGCCGCCATGGCCGAGACCGACGAAGTGTGCAATCACCTCCATCTTCCGCTGCAGTCGGGCAGTGACGCGGTGTTGGCCGCCATGCGGAGGGGATACACCGCACAGCGGTACCTGTCCCGGCTGGCCGCGGCACGGGCTGCCGTCCCCGACCTGGCCGTGACCACCGACCTGATCGTGGGGTTCCCCGGCGAGACCGAGGAGCACTTCGAGCGCACGCTGGAAGTGGTGGCCGAGGCTCACTACGACAGTGCCTACACCTTCATCTTCTCTCCGCGTCCGGGAACCAGGGCGGCGTCGATGGAGGAGCACTACGTACCGGCCGAGGTGATCGCCGAGCGGTTCGAGCGGCTTCGGGTGGTTGTCGAGCGCTCGGCACTGGCCCGCCACCGCGATCGGATCGGCGGTGTCGAGGAGGTCGTGGTGGAGGGTCCCTCCAAGCGGGACGGGTCGCTGACCACCGGCCGCACCTCGCAGAACAAGCTCATCCACTTCCAGCCCGGCACCGGGCGGTCGCTGCCCTGCGGGGCGTTCGCCGAGGTCAGGGTGACCGGCGCCGCCCGCCACCATCTGAGCGGCGACCTGGTGGCGGTGACCGCGCCGCCCTCGCATCGGACTCGCATCCCGGTCTCCGCCGGTTGACCAGGGGGACAGTGACCGTCGACGGGGTCGACGCCGCGCCGGGTCCACCGGTGGTGGCGCTGATCGGTCCCACCGCGTCGGGGAAGAGCAAGGTGGCCCTGGATGCCGCCGCCTCGATGACCGGCGCGCTGCCCACCGCGGGAGTCGCCACCGCCACCGGCGCGGTCTCCGCAGCGATGCCGGTCGAGCTGGTCTCGGTCGACTCGATGGCCGTCTACCGGGGAATGGACATCGGAACCGCCAAGCCGACGCCGGACGAGCGCGCCGCAATTCCCTGGCACCTCATCGACCTGGTCGACGCCTCCGAGGAGTTCACCGTCCAGCAGTTCCAGGCGGCCGGGCGTCGGGCGCTGGCCGGCATCGCCGCCCGCCACCGCGGCGCGCTGCTGGTCGGTGGGACCGGGCTGTACCTCCGGTCGTTGATCGACGATCTCACCTTCCCGGGACGGTACCCGGACGCGGCCGCCTCCCTCGACGCCACGCTCGAGGCGGCCGGACCGGTGGGGAGCGACGGGCAGGCGGCCGCCCTCGCCACCCTCCACCGCCGGCTCGCCGAGCTCGATCCGCCGGCTGCCGCCCGTATCGAACCGTCCAACCGACGCCGCCTGGTGCGGGCCCTGGAGGTGACCGTCGGTGCGGGCGCCCGTTCTCGTCGTTCGGCCCCGGCCTCGACCGCTATCCACCGACCTCGGTTGCCCTCGTCGGGATCCGGCACCACCCCGACCAACTCGACCGGCGCATCGCGGCGCGGTTCGTCCGGCTGATGGAGCTCGGGTTGCTGGACGAGGTCCGCACCCTGGCCGCCCGCCCATCGGGACTGTCCAGGACCGCCCGTCAGGCACTGGGCTATCGCGAACTCCTCTCCCATCTCGAACAGGGCGTACCCCTGGACGAGGCGGTCGAGCAGGCGATGCGGCGGACCCGGACCTTTGCCCGGCGACAGCTGGCGTGGTTCGGGCGCGATCCCCGTATCGTGTGGGTGGACCCGGAGACCGACCCGGTGGGGGTCGTGCTGGCGCTGTTCGGAGAGGTGCACCCAGCCCAGGCACCGGTGGGAGACTGGTCCACAGCCCGATGAGCCCACCGATGCCAGAGACCCCGCCGCTCCATCTGACCAAGCACCACGGGGCCGGTAACGACTTTCTGGTGTCCATCGACCTCGACGACCAGGCTCCCCTGGGGGCCGTGCTGGTGCGGGCCCTGTGCGACCGCCGGTTCGGTATCGGGGCCGACGGGGTGATCCGGATCCTCGCCGGTGTCGGGGAGGCCGATCTCACCATGGAGCTCCGCAACGCCGACGGGAGCGCGGCGGAGATGAGCGGAAACGGGATGCGCTGCCTGGCGCAGGCCGCGGTGGAGGCGGGACTGGTGGAGCCGCCGACGTTTCGGGTGATGACCGTGGCCGGGGTGCGATCCGTCGAGTACCGCCCGGCCGGGGAGACCCGGTGCCGCCGTGGCCTCGGTGGACATGGGGGTGCCCACCCTGGGCCCCGACCAGCCGGAGCGAGCCGCCGGGGCAGGGCCCGACAGGTGAACGTGGGCAACCCGCACCTGGTCCTACTGGTTCCCGATCCCGGCGCGTGGATGTGGCCGATGATGGGGTCCGCCTCCAAGACGGTGCACGCCGGCGGGATCAACGTCGAGTTCATCGCCATCGGCCCGGGCACCGACGCCGTCACCCTGCGGGTGTGGGAGCGGGGCGTGGGCGAGACCGAGG
Organism: uncultured Acidimicrobiaceae bacterium; assembly: GCA_963774885.1. Lineage (GTDB taxonomy): Bacteria > Actinomycetota > Acidimicrobiia > Acidimicrobiales > RAAP-2 > Bog-756. The sequence goes on along the minus strand of CAVZGQ010000001.1, from coordinate 522,657 downwards.
CCTGCGGGACCGGCAGCATCGCCGCTGCCGCTGCCGCCCACAGCTGGGGCCTGGTGGGCGACACGGTCGACGTGCACAACCCGGGTGGCACCCTCCAGGTGGCGCTGGCCGCGGACGGTGCCCGGCTGATCGGGCCGGTGCACAAGGTGGCGGACATCGACGTGATCGAGGCCGAGGTCCTGGGGGCAGCACGGCTCGTGACGCCGACCGACTCGGCGTTCACCGACACCCTGATCTCCCGGACGGTCCGGGAGCGCATCGTGCTGGTGGGGGTCACCCTTCCCCATCTCACCCTGGCCCACACCGAGGCCGGTCTCGACGAACTGGCGCTGCTGGTGGACACCGCCGGTGCCGATGTGATCGATCGGGTGGTGCAGCGGCGGACCACCCCCGACCCGGCCACCTTCCTCGGCCGGGGCAAGGCCGAAGAGCTGCTGTCGGTCTGCCTGGCCGCCGACGCCGACACCGTGGTGTTCGATCATGATCTCTCGCCGGCCCAACAACGCAACCTCGAGAAGATCCTGGGCCGCACCGCCATCGACCGCACTGCGGTGATCCTCGACATCTTCGCCCAGAACGCCCGCACCCCCGAGGGCCGGGCCCAGGTCGAGCTGGCCCTGCTGCGCTACCGGCTGCCGAGGTTGCGGGGCCGGGGACGTTCGTTCAGCCAGCAGGCGGGCGGGATCGGTACCCGGGGCCCCGGCGAGACCAAGCTAGAGGTCGACCGGCGCCGCCTGGTGCAACGGATGACCCGACTGGAGTCCGACCTCCGCCAACTCGATCGCACCCGGCGGACCCAGCGTCGGGGGCGGTCGCGTTCCCGACAGCGGACGGTGTCCCTGGTCGGGTACACCAACGCCGGGAAGTCGACGCTCCTCAACCGGCTGTGTGCGCGCCGACGTGCTGGTGGAGAACCGTCTCTTCTCCACCCTCGATCCCCGGACCCGCCAACTCGATCTGCCCGGCGGCGAGACCGTGCTGCTCACCGACACGGTGGGGTTCGTGCGTCACCTTCCCCATCAGGTGGTCGAGGCCTTCCGCTCCACCCTCGAGGTGGTGGGGGAGTCGGACCTCATCGTCCACGTGGTCGACGGCTCGGCACCGGACTTCGAGGGCCAGGTCGACGCGGTTCGGACGGTCCTGGCCGAGATCGGAGCCGACTCCCTGCCCGAGCTGCTGGTCGTGAACAAGGCCGACGCGGTGACCGAGCTGGGCGGCGAGGCCGGCGAGGAAGCCCGCCAACTGCTGGCCGCCCACGCCGGTTCGGTGATGATCTCGGCCCGCACCGGGCTCGGGATCGACGAGCTGTTGGTGGCCATGGGCGATCGCCTGCGGGTCGGCGACCGGGTGGTCGAGCTGGTCATCCCCTGGGCCCGGGGCGACGTCCTGGCCGCCGTGCATCGCGAGGGGGAGATCGTGGGGGAGGTGGCCGGCGAGCATCGCCACCCGCATCCAGGTGGTGCTCGACGCCGTGGGCACCTCCCGATTTCGCGAGTTCCTGGCCTCATGAGCGCCGGCTCCCGTCGGGTGGCGCCACCTCGGGAGCACCGGGCGGGTTCGCCCCGCCGCCCTACCCCTACGACCGGCTGGCCGAGCTGGCTGCCCGGGCCGAGGAGCGATGGCGGGATGCCGGTGGTCTCGTCGACTGTTCGATGGGCACCCCGTGTGACCCGCCGCCCCCGTCCGTGCTCGAGGCCATGGCCGCCTCCGACGCGGAGCGGGGCTACCCGGCGTCGGCCGGATCAGCCGGGCTATCGGCGAGCGGCGGCCGAATGGATTGCAGCGTCGGTTCGGGGTGTCCGTCGACCCCGAGGGCGAGCTGGCCGCCTGCGTGGGGACCAAGGAGTTCGTGGCCTCGACGGCCCAGTATCTCCACCTGCGAGCTCCTGATCGTGACACCGTGCTCTACCCGGCGATGTCCTATCCCGACCTACGCCATGGGTGCGGTGCTCGCAGGGTGCCGGCCGGTGCCGGTGCCGGAACTGCCCGAGGGTGGGCCGGACCTGTCCTCCATCGACCCGCCGATGCCGCCAGGGCGCTGTTGCTGTGGGCCAATTCGCCGTCCAACCCGACCGGGCAGCTCACCGACCTCGATGCGGCGGCCCGGTGGGGCCGGGAGCACGGCATTCCCGTCTTCTCCGACGAGTGCTATGCCGAGTTCACCTGGGACGGCCCGCCGGCACCGTGCTGGCCGGCGGGCTCGGACGGGGTGGTGGCGGTGCACTCCCTGTCCAAACGGTCCAACCTGGCCGGCATCCGGGCCGGCTTCTTCGCCGGCGACCCCGACCTGGTCGGGTTCCTCCTCGACGTCCGTCGTCACGCCGGACTCGATGGTCCCCGGACCGGTGCAGGCCGGTGCCGTGGCCGCCCTCGACGATGACGCCCACGTCGACGAGCAGCGGCGGCGTTACCAGCCGCCGGCTGGTCTTCTCTGGCGACGCCCTGGCCCGGGTCAGGCCTGCCGGTGACCATGCCGGCGGGGAGTTCTACCTGTGGGTGCCGGCACCGGCGGCTGCCCGACGGAGGGTGGTGGCCTGGCCGAGACGCTGGCCATCGAGGCCGGGCTGCTGGTCAGTCCGGGTGAGCTCTACGGCCGGCCGGTAGTCGACCATTCGTGCGGGTGGCGGTGGTCCAGCCCATGGAGCGGCTCGGGCTGGTGGCCGAACGTCTGGCCGGGCCCGTCTGACCGCGGCGCCGTACGCCCGGCGGGCCGAACGGCAGGGCGCGGCCGACGGCCGTCGGGGGCGCAGGTCCATACGTCTCTGGCCGATGGCAGATCTCCAGTCCCAGATCGAAGAGTTGTGGGGCCGGGCCTCCGAGCTGGGCCCGGCGGACACCGATGACCTGGCCGTGGTGTCCAAGGCCATCGACCTGTTGGATCCGGCACCGCCCGGGTGGCCGAGATCGACCCGGCCACCGACCGGTGGTGGTCCACCAGTGGCTGAAGCAGGCCATCTTGTTGCTGTTCCGCCTGCGGTCCATGGAGACCGTCGAGGTCGGGCCCTTCGAGTTCGCCGACAAGCTCCCGCTCAAGCGGGACTATGCCGGCGTCGGGCGTCCGGGTGGTCCCCGGTGCATCCGCCCGCTGGGGCTCCTTCCTGGGCAACGGGGTGATCTGCATGCCCAGCTACGTCAACATCGGCGCCCGAGTGGGTGCGGGCACCATGGTCGACACCTGGGCCACCGTCGGATCGTGCGCCCAGATCGGCGAGCAGGTCCATCTCTCGGGCGGGGTGGGGATCGGCGGCGTGCTCGAGCCGGCCCAGGCCGCCCCGGTGGTCATCGAGGACGAGGTGATGATCGGGTGCCGGTGCATGATCACCCAAGGGGCCCGGGTCGGCCGGGGTTCGGTCCTCGGCGAGGGCACCATCTTGAACCCGTCGATCCCGGTGATCGACGCCGAGACCGGCGAGGAGTTGGGTCGGGGCCACGTCCCGCCCTGGTCGGTGGCGGTGCAGGCCTCCCGTCGGCGGGAGTTCAAGGGCGGCGAGTTCTTCCTTCCCTGCGTGTTGGTGATCAAGCGGCTGACCGAGGGCGAGCGCCACGACAAGGCGCAGCTCAACGACATCCTGCGCCAGCACGGTGTCTCGACGTGACCGCGGCCATGCCGTCGGGGCTCTTCGGGTTGACCACCGCCCTGGTGGCCATTCCCTCGGTCAGCCACCACGAGGAGGCCATGGCCGACGCTGTGGCCGCGGCACTGGGGCTCTGCCCGTGGCTGCGTGTGGAGCGGGTGGGGGACAACGTGGTGGCCCGGACCGACCTCGGCCGGAGCAGCCGGGTGCTGCTGGCCGGCCACCTCGACACCGTGCCCCCGGTCGACGGCAACGAGGAGCCACGCATCGAGGGAGACACCGTCTACGGGGTCGGGTGCCGCCGACATGAAGGGCGGCCTGGCCGTGTTCCTCCATCTGGCCGGCTCGGTTCCCGAGCCGGCCATGGATGTCACCTGGTGCTTCTACGCCTGCGAGGAGGTGGAACAGCGGTTCAACGGGCTGCACCACCTGTGGGACCGAACGGCCCGACCTGCTCCAGGCCGACGCCGCCATCCTCGGCGAGGGCACCGCCGGCATCGTCGAGGCGGGCTGCCAGGGGACGCTGCGCGTCCGCATCCGCCTGGCCGGCCGCCGGGCCCACACCGCCCGGCCGGGCACTGGACGCAATGCCATCCACCGGCTGGCCCCGATACTGGTGGCCGTGGCCCGGTACCGGAGCCGGCGTCCCGGTGCTCGACGGGTGCGAGTACGTCGAGCAGCTCCAGGTGGTGGAAGTCGGCGGGGGAGTGGCCCCCAACGTGGTGCCCGACCACGCCTCGGTGCTGATCAACCACCGCTTCGCGCCCGACCGCACGGTGGAGGAGGCGGAATCGTCGGTCCGGGAGCTGCTCGGCGCCCATCCTCGAGCCGGAGGACAGCTGGGAGTTGGTCGAGTCCGCACCGGGCGCCCCCCCGGCCCTGGACCACCCGATCCTGGCCGGGCTGGTGGCGGCCACCGGCGTCGCCCCGGCGGCCAAGCAGGGATGGACCGACGTGGCCTCGTTCTGGGCCCATGGAATTCCGGCCGCCAACTTCGGACCGGGCGACCCGTTGCTGGCCCACACGCCCGGGGAGCACGTGAGCAGGGGTCAGCTCGAGCGGGCGGCGACAGTGCTCGCCACGGTGTTGACCACCGGGGGATAGCGCCGGTCACCGGGGGGAGAGGCCCGCCACCGCCGACAGGCGGGGGATCAGAGTCGTCGGAGGACGGTGACCACCTTGCCGTAGACGGTTACCTCGTCGGGGTCGAACGCCATCGGTGACAGCCGCTGGTTGGCCGGAGTCAGGACCACTCGCCCCTGGTGGGTGGAGAAGCGCTTGACCGTCGCCTCGCCGTCGGGGATCCCGGCCACCACCACGTCACCCTGCTCGGCGTCGGGTTGCTGGCGCACCACCACGCAGTCACCGTCCATGATCCCCGCCTCGATCATCGAGTCACCCCGGACCTTGACCATGAACAGCGGGCCGGTGCCGGTGAAGTCCTCGGGCAGCGGGTAGAGCTCCTCCACGTTCTCTTGTGCCAACACCCCGGTCCCGGCGGCCACGTCACCCACCAGGGGGACGTGGCGGATGGGCCGGGCGTCGGCGATGACCTTCGACGACGGGTCGTAACAGACCTCGATGGCACGCGGCTTTGTCGGATCCCGGCGCAGGTATCCCTCCCGCTGGAGCACGGCCAGGTGGGCATGGACGGTGGAGGACGAGGTCAAGCCCACCGATTCGCCGATCTCACGAACCGAGGGCGGATAGCCCCGGTCCCGGACGGCATCCGAGATGCAGTCCAGTATCTGCTTGCGCTTGGTGCTCAGTACCTGGGCCATCGCTCCCCTTGCTGGTCTCGGCCGCCCATCGGCGAACGCCTGTTTGCACGAAGGTAGCGCCCGGGCGCCCGCAAAGCAAACACCCGTTCGAAAAAAGACTTGACATCGAACAGGCGTTCGTGGTGAGATCAACCCTATGACGAACACGGGTTCGATAGACCGGGGCGAAGGACCAGGGAGCATGCGGGAGGGGCGAGCATGACCGCGGCCTGGCTGGCGCCGGCCGCCGGGGGATCGCCCGCTGGCGCCCCGGTGACCCGGGGCCTGCGACTGGTCGGCCACCTCGGGTCAGCCGTCCCCGACGAGGCGGATGACCAGGGCGGCGGATGGAGTCGGGGAGTCGCCTTGCCCTCGGTGCCGGACAGGCGACCGGTCCACCGGACATCTCCGGATGTGCGCCGCCGACGGGTCCTGTTGGCGGCCATGGGCCTGCTTTTGATGGCGCTTGCTCTTCCGCTGAGCGGAACCGGTGGTAACTCCCACCCCATCGGTTCCGCTCTGGCGGAGAACGGCCACCCGGTGGCCTACACGGTGCAGCCGGGGGACACGCTGTGGTCGATCGTCGGGCGGGTCGATCCGTCGGGGGACCCACGGCCCCTGGTGGCCAGGTTGGCAGCGCAGATCGGATCGGACACAGTGGTGCCCGGGGAGCACCTCGTCCTGCCCTGACCAGGTCGGAAGGGGTGGCACCGGGGTCGGATGGCGTGCCCGCCGACGGCGGGGGTGAAGGAGTTGGGCAGTAGCCTCGTCTCGTGCGCTGTCCGTGGTGTCTGGCTGACGACGACCGGGTGGTCGATTCGCGGATGGCCGAGGACGGTGCCGCCATCCGGCGACGACGGGAGTGCAGCGGATGCGGCCAGCGCTACACCACCTTCGAGCGCATCGACGAGATTCCGCTGATGGTGATCAAGCGCTCGGGGGCCCGTCAGCCGTTCGACAGCGGGAAGCTGGTCGACGGACTCCGGGCCGCGACCAAGAACCGTCCGGTGACCGAGGCACAGCTCGAGGTGCTGGCCCGCGAGGTCGAGGACGAGCTTCGCGAGGATGGCTCGGAGCCGACCTCCGAACAGGTGGGACTGGCCGTGCTGGAGCGCCTCCGGATCGTCGACGAGGTCGCCTATCTGCGGTTCGTCAGCGTGTACAAGGGGTTCGAGGGGGTGGATGACTTCCGACGGGAAGTCGGACTCCTGACCAAGACGACGGCACCGAAGCGGCACCAGGGCTAGCAGGTGACCGAGCTCCTGGCCGAGGCCCCCACACGCGCACTGGCCATCTATGCCCATCCCGACGACCCCGACGTGTCGTGCGGAGGCACGCTGGCGGCCTGGGCCAAGGCCGGCTGCGAGGTCACCGTGCTCCTGTGCACGGACGGTGGGAAGGGATCGGCCGATCCGGCGCTGGCGACGCACCGACTGATCGCGCAGCGAAAGGCGGAGACCCGTGACGCCGGTGCGGTGCTCGGTGTGGCCGGCCACGAGTTCCTCGAGTACGCCGACGGGGAGCTGGCTGACGATCCGGTCCTGCGTGAGGCGTTGGTCGCCGCGGTGCGACGGCTCCGGCCCGAGGTCGTCCTCTGCCCCGATCCCACCGCGGTCTTCTTCGGACAGGAGTACTTCAACCATCGCGACCACCGGGTGTGTGGGTGGGCCGCACTCGACGCGGTGTCACCGGCGTCGGCGCTGCCGCACTACTTCCCCGATGCGGGGCCGGCCCATCAGGTCTCCTGGGTGTTGCTGTCGGGGACGCTGGAACCGGATGTATGGGTGGACATCTCTGCCACCGTCGATCTCAAGGGGGAGGCGGTCGGCTGTCACCGGAGCCAGTTCCCCGACGGGGTCGAGTGGGCGTCGACGGCGGTGAGGCTCGGTGCGCAGGACGCCGGCCGACAGGCTGGGGTTCCCTTCGCCGAGGGCTTCCGGAGGCTGCGTCTCGGTGGATGACCAGGCGGGCGCCGGACCGCGTGCCCGACCGGGGCTCGCCCTCGCCGCCACCACTCCCCGGTCCGGAGCGGGTCATCCTCCACGTCGACATGGACGCCTTCTTCGCCTCGGTGGAGGTCCTGGACAATCCGTCCCTGGCCGGGTTGCCGGTCATCGTCGGTGGAGCGGGAGCCCGCGGGGTGGTCGCCGCCTGCACCTACGAGGCTCGGATGTTCGGCGTACATTCGGCGATGCCGTCGTCGATCGCCCGCCGGCTGTGTCCGACTGCCGTGTTCGTGGACGGTCGTTTCCACCGGTACCTGGAGGAGAGCAAGAAGCTGCACGCCATCCTCCGATCGGTGACACCGTTGGTCGAGGGGATCTCCATCGACGAGGCGTTCCTCGACGTGACCGGATCGAGGCAGTTGCTGGGCGACGGCGCCACCATCGCCCACACCATCCGCCGGCGGGTGTCCGAGGATCTCCGGTTGACGTGCTCGGTGGGCGTGGGTGGATCAAAGCTGTTGGCCAAGCTGGCCTCGAAGGCGGCCAAGCCGGTCGCCGACCTCGAGGGGATCTCGCCGGGGGCCGGCGTGGTGGTCGTCCCGCCCGGCGGTGAGCTCGAGTTCCTGCACCCGTTGCCGGTGCGGGCATTGTGGGGGGTGGGCCCGGTCACCGGGCGCCGGTTGGACGCCCTGGGGATCACCACGGTGGGGGACCTGGCGGCCTTGCCCCCGGGGGCGCTCGAGCGGTACCTGGGCGAGGCATTGGGCACCCATCTGGCCGCCCTGGCCCGCGGGGACGACCAGCGCCCTGTGGTACCCGAGCAGGCGGCCAAGTCGATCGGGCACGAGGAGACCTTTGCCTCGGACATCTGGGACCGTGCCCAACTGCACGGTCATCTGGTGCGCATGGCCGACGCCTCGGCCACCAGCCTCCGGGACGCGGGTCTGGCGGCGCGGACCATCAGCATCAAGATCAAGTTCGCCGACTTCTCCCAGATCACCCGGTCTCATTCGATGAGTGCTCCGATCGACGCCTTCCCGGCCATCGGCGCGGTGGCCGGCGCGCTGCTCGACTCGGTCGATCTGAACAAGGGGGTCCGCCTGCTCGGGGTCAGCCTGTCTGGATTCGGATCCGCCGCCGAGGGGCTCCAGCTGGCCTTCGATCTCGACGCACCGGCCACCGACGAGGATCCAACGGCCGCTCAGCCCGACGGAAGGGCCGAGAGCGCCGCCCCCGCCCCGGACCCGGCGGCCTCCCTGGATCGGGCCGGCGCGGAGGCGGAGCGGATCCAGCAGTCGTGGGGATCGGTCACCGCCGCGGTCGATGCAATCCGGGCTCGGTACGGAGGCTCGTCGGTGGGGCCGGCGTCCCTGGTGGGACCGGATGGACTCCGAATCCGACGCCGGGGGATGGCCCAGTGGGGTCCGGCAGGCACAGACGTGGCCCCCGGGGATGATGATCGTCCGACCACCTTGTAATATGGTGACGGTGTTCGCAGATGGGCGTGTCCCACGGATCCCGATCCGGCAGGATGCGCGGTGTTTTCGAGCGGGGGATGCGCGAGGATGAGAGCGGCGATGACCAGTTGCCATGAGGACGGGTGGAGGAGACGAGCTGTTGCCGCTCTCTGAACACGAACAGCGGATCCTGCACGAGCTGGAGCAATCCCTCTATCAGGAAGATCCGGACTTCGCCGAGCGGGTGCGCTCGGAGACCGTCTACCGTCACGCCGGTAGGTACTGCATCTGGTCAGCGCTGGTGTTCGTGGCCGCCCTCATCTTCATGTTGTTCACCTTCTCCCGTTCGGTGGTGTTGGGCTTCGGCGGGGTGGTGGTGATGTTCCTCTCCGGCGTGGTCTTCGCCAACAACGCCCGGCGCATGGGGAAGGCCGGAATCGACGACATCTCACGGTCGCTCCACAGCCGCAATCTGAGCAACACGGTCCACGATCCGCGCGATTGGATCCGCGGACGCTTCCATCGCGACGACTGACCTCCGGTAGACCAGCGTGGTTCCCGAGGGTCCTCCCCGCTCGGGGCACGCGGGATCCGGTCCGGCAGGGTCGGGCCCGATCATGTTGGCAGTGGACATCGGCGGCACCAAACTGGCCGCCGGGCTGGTAGCCGGTGACGGCACCCTGATGGTCGATGCCCAGGCTGCCACGCCCGACTCCACGGACGCTGAGACCGTCTTTGCCGCGTTGCTGTCGGTGATCGGCCGGGTAACCGCGGCCGCGGTGACGCCCCCCAAATTCTGTGGCGTCGGGTGCGGGGGCCCGATGGCGGACGGCGGCGCACTGGTGTCGCCGCTCAACATCAAGGCATGGATCGATTTCCCCCTGCGAGATCGATTGGAAACCGAGGTCGGGTTGCGCGTCGCGGTGGAGAACGACGCCAAGGCCCTGGCGCTGGGCGAAGGGTGGCTCGGTGCCGCCCAGGGGTGTTCGAACTACGTGGCCATGGTGGTTTCTACTGGCGTAGGGGGTGGCATCGTGCTCGGCGGTCGGTTGCTCGATGGCGCCCAGGGCAACGCCGGGCACATCGGCCACGTGGTGGTGGAACCCGACGGCCGACCATGTGTGTGCGGGGGGCGAGGTTGTCTCGAGGCGGAGGCATCCGGTCTGGCCATCGAGGCGATCACCGGGAGCGCGCCGGTCCGCGCACCCGACGCGGTACGCCGTCGCACCGGGACCATGGTCGGGCGGGCGGTTGCCTCGGTGGCCAATCTGTTGGATCTCGAGTTGGCGGTGGTCGGCGGTTCGGTAGCACTGGGCTTCGGGGCCGCGTTCTTCGATGCCGCCCAAGCGGAGATCGAGTTGCGGTCCCGGCTGGATTTCTCACGGGACACCCGAATCATTCCCGCCGGCCTGGGGACCGCCGGTCCGCTGGTCGGGGCGGCGGCGGTGGGTCGCCGGGCCCTGACCTCGCTCGGGGCGGGGTCCCGGTGACACCGGGTGGAACGGACCGGGCACCGGCACCGATCCGTGGCGCCGTCGTGTCCATGATCACCGCCGTCCTCCGGCGGCCCGATCTGTGGTGGTCCGCCCTCGGTGCGCTGCGCCGGCTGGCCGCCCCTGGATGGTGGAGGTCGCCACCGCACCTCCCGCGGCCGGATCGGGGACTGTGGGCCTTTCGCATGGTCACCGCCTACGGGAGCGCGGATGCCGACCCCGACCCCGACGACGTCATCTCCTACCTCGAGTGGTGCCGTGCGACGTCCGGGCACCGGGGGATCCTCTCGAGGAGGCACCCTCTCCCTTCGCCGCCCAATCGCCTCGAGTCGCCCCGGTCGGGCTAATTTCCGGGTTGATGGATCGACGCTCGAAGCTCGCGGCCAAGTCAGCGGCCAAGTCGGCGGCCAAGTCGGCGGCCAATCGCCGGACGGCTGTCGACGGGGCATCGCCGCCTCGCCCCTCGATGTCGGCGGCTCGGCGGGCGCTGGTGCTGAACGCCACCTTCGAACCGCTGGGCATCGTCTCGTCGCGGCGGGCGGTCCTGTTGGTGCTGGACACCAAAGCGGAACTGGTCCACACCACCGAACGGTTCTTCCGTGCCGAACGGCTGACCGTTCCCGAGCCCTCGGTGGTCCGATTGGTCCGCTACGTCCACATCCCGCGTCACTACCGGGTGGCGGTCAACCGCCGGACGGTGTTCGCCCGGGACGGTGCGCGGTGCCAGTACTGCGGATCGGCGGCCGAGAATCTCGACCACGTCATCCCTCGCAGCAAGGGCGGCCCCCACACGTGGGAGAACGTGGTTGCGGCCTGCCGGCGCTGCAACACGCGCAAGGAGGATCGGTTGCCCCACGAGGCGGGGATGGTCCTCCGCTCCACCCCCACCGCCCCGCGTCATCGGGTTCAGCTACTGGCGCTGTGCGGCGGGGGCAGCGAGGACTGGAACACCTACCTGGCGAACGACAGCGACCACCGGGAGCAGTTGACCGCCTGAGGCACCGGCCACCGGGCGGGCACATCCGCCGGGGGAGCCGACCGGGGGAGGGGCCCGGAGGAAGGTGAGCCGGGTGGCCAATGCCTGGAGGGTGGAGGACCGGATCGGGGACGCGGCGTCCCTGCACATCGGGTGGCCGAGCGTCGACGCCGATCCCACGGCCAGGGCGGTGTCGGTGTGCGCGGTGACCGACCCGGCGGTGGTGCTCGGCTCGACCCAGCCGGCCTCGGCGGTCGATGCCGACCGGGCCTCGGGGCGCGGGGTCTCGGTGGTGAGGCGGCGCTCCGGAGGGGGGGCGGTGCTGGTCACTCCAGCGGACCCGGTGTGGATCGACATCTGGCTCCCGGCCGGCGACCTGCTGTGGCGCGACGATGTCGGTCGCTCCTTCGATTGGTTGGGGGACGCCTGGGTCCAGGCCCTCGACCAGCGGGGAATTTCCGGGTTGGCCGCCCATCGTGACGGATACCTAGCCTGCACCCAGTGGGCGGCGATGGTCTGCTTCGGGGGGGTCGGATCCGGCGAGGTGGTCACCGCCGACGGCCGCAAGGTGGTGGGTCTGGCCCAACGCCGCAGCCGGCACGGAGCCTGGTTCCATGGTGCCTGCTTCGTGCACTGGGACCCGGGTCCGCTGGTCGAACTGCTGGCGCTATCCGCCCCGGAGCGAGCCCGCGCCGTCACCGGCCTGGGCGCGGCGGCGGCCGGTCTGGCCGACCTCGCCGATGAGGCGGCCCTGCCGGCACCCGATGCCGGCACCATCGCGGCGTCGCTCGTCGCCTCCCTGCCTTGAGCACCCTCTGCTCGGTGACGGTGACGGTGACGGTGACGGTGACGCCGCTACCACCGCGGCACGACTGATCCAGCGCCCATCCCCACTGAGTTTCGGGGCACCGGTAGCTGTCGGCCATCGAGCCCGCCACCGGCCGTGGAGTGATGGCGTGTTCGACTTCCGGTTTTCGTCACCAAGTGGTTGACCGGTGGGGGGTAGGGGCGTAAAGTGGCGCAAAGTGGTGTGAAAGGGAGGGACCTGAACAGTCGGGTTCTGGGCACTGCGGGGAGCATTGTGGGAGCAATCACCAGTGGCACGGTTCTTCGGCAGGTACGAGCACTCGCTCGACGACAAGGGAAGGGTGATCCTGCCCTCGAAGTTCCGCGGGTCGTTCGAGCACGGCGGTTACCTGACCCAGTACACGGACGGGTGCCTGTCGCTGTGGACACCGGAGCAGTTCGACCTGCAGATGGAGAACATGCAGGAGCGGGCGGCCACCAGCAAGCAGGACCGGAATCTGGTCCGGCTGTGGGCATCGACCTCACACGAGCTCGAGATCGATCGGCAGGGACGGATGGCCATTCCCGCCCGGCTCCGCGACTACGCCGGCCTGGTGGCGGACGTACTGTTGCTCGGGGCGATCGATCGGGTCGAACTGTGGAATCGTCAGGCGTGGGACGAGAAGGTCCTCCCCGAGGAGGAACGACTCACCCAGGGCGACGGCTGAGCGGCCCGGTGGTCCTCCATGTCGTCCGTACCAGCATTCTCGATGAGCCATCCCCTGAGTCCGACGCCGAGAGCGCCCCGGAGGCGATCGAGCCCACCGGCTCCGGTCGCATCAGCCCCGACCACCCCGCCGGGGGCGAGCGGGGACCGCAGCACGGAGACGGCGGTGGCCGTCTCCGCACCATCTCGACGGCGGCAGCGAGCGTCCGGTCGGCGCCGTCCAACGGTTCCCTCGGTGGATGCCGGCGGCCCACGCCCTATGAGTCGGGCCTCGCCGCAGTGGCCCGCCACGAGGTGCACATCGAACGTGTCTGGCCCATGCGCAGTTCCCCGACCGGAGATCTGGACGGATCCTCCTCCGCCTCCTTCCAGAGTGATCGTCGCGGCACTCCACCCGCAAGCATCGTGCCGGTCGGGGAACTGCGGATGAGCCAGGCATTCGACCACCAGCCGGTGATGACCAACGAGGTCGTCGACCTGCTCGGCCCGGTACCGCCGGGCCTCATCGTCGATGCCACCCTCGGGGGCGGTGGCCATGCCGCGGCGCTGCTCGCCGCCCACCCCGAGATGTCGCTGCTCGGCATCGACCGCGATCCCCAGGCCGTGGCCGCGGCCACCGAGGCCCTGGCCGCCTTCGGGAGCCGGGTGACCGTCCGCAGGTCCCGGTTCGATGCGCTGGGCCAGGTGGTGGGCGCGGTCCACGACCACCTCGGCGTCCCCGCCGACCAGCGGGGAGTGAGCGGGGTCCTCTTCGACCTCGGGGTCAGTTCCCCGCAACTCGATGTGCCGGAGCGGGGATTCTCCTATCGCCGCGATGCCGCCCTCGACATGCGGATGGATCCGACGTCAGGTCGCTCGGCGGCCGACGTGGTCAACGAGTACGAGGAGGAGGCGCTGACCGAGCTCTTCACCGAGAACGGCGAGGGCCGATTCGCCCGCCGCATCGCCCGTGCCATCGTGGCGGCCCGTCCGCTGGCCACCACCGGCGAGTTGGCCGACGTGGTCCGGGCGGCCATTCCCGCAGCCACCCGGCGGACCGGGGGCCATCCCGCCCGCCGGGTGTTCCAAGCCATCCGGATCGCCGTCAACGAGGAGCTCGACCAGTTGGAGACGGCACTCGATCAGGCACTGGCGCTCCTGCGACCGGGAGGACGGTGCGTGGTCATCGCCTACCACTCCGGCGAAGACCGATTGGTGAAGACCTTCTTCGCCCGCATGTCCACCGACGACTGCCGATGCCCGCCCGGTCTCCCCTGTGTCTGCGGGGCCGATCCCCAATTCCGGTTGGTGACCCGCGGGGCGAGACGGCCCAGCGACGCCGAGGTGGGAGCCAACCCCCGGGCGGAAGCGGCCCGACTGCGGGTCATCGAACGCCTGCCCTCGTCCTCCAGCCGGCCTGCTGCCAATGGCGAGGTGGCCTGATGGCACCGCCGGCCTCCGCCGCCCGCCGGGCGCCATCCCGGGCCCTACCCCGGTCCACTCCAGCGGGTGACCGCCGCCCCGCGCTGCGGGTGGTCGAGCGCGGGCCGCGTCGACGACCGGGACCCGGGATCCATCGTTCGACCATGTGGCTGTCGGTGCTCCTGGTGGTGGGGAGCCTGCTGGCCGTGGTGGTCGGCGATGCCATGATCACCGGTGACCAGGTCCGCCTGGCCACCACGCAGAGCCAGGTCAATGCGGCCGTCGCTGCCCAGAAGACCTACCAGGTGGCGGTGGCCCAGATGGCCGCACCACCGGTGGTGGTGGCCCAGGCCGAAAGCCAGGGCCTGGTCGCCCCGACCACCGTGGTCGACCTACCCCAGGTGCCACTCAACGTCCCCCTCCCCGTCCCCCAGACTGCAGCATCTCCGGCCCCGGCCAAGCAGTGAGCCCCGCACTCCTGTTGGGCCGGCGCACCCGCGCCATGCGGCTGGTCCTGGTCATCGTCTTCATCACCCTGATGGCCCGGCTGGTCGCCGTGCAGGAGCTCTCCCATCAGCGCTACGCCTCCCTGAGCGCCTCGGAGCTCACCCAGACGGTCGCGGTCCCCGCGGTCCGCGGTGGCATCTACGACCGCAATGGCGAGGTGCTGGCCGAATCGGTGACCCGCCAGACGGTGGTGGCCGACCCGTTGCTGATCACCCACCCTGCGGCCACCGCCGAGGCCCTCTCCCCGGTCATCGGCGTGCCCACCGACCAACTGCGGTCCGAGCTGACCGAGAACAGCGGCTTCGTCTACCTGGCGCACCGGGTGTCGGATGCGGTGGCCGCCAAGGTGACCTCGCTCGGCCTGGCCGGGATCAACCTGGTCCCCGAGTCCCAGCGGGTCGAGCCCGACGGACAGCTGGCCACCCCGGTGGTCGGCACCGTGGGCTGGAACGGGAACGGCCTCTCGGGCCTGGAGTACCAGTACCAATCTCAGCTGGCCGGTCAGGCCGGGTCGGAGAACCTGCTCCAGGCACCCGATGGGGTGGCCCTCTCGGGGACCACCGGCAGCTCGGTACCGTCCAAACCCGGTACCGGCGTGGAGGTCACCATCGACGAGTCGATCCAGTACGTGGCCGAGCAGGCCCTCGGCGCCGAGATCGCCGCCTCCCACGCCTACAGCGGCACCGCGGTGGTGATGGACGTGAAGACCGGGGACGTCCTGGCCATGGCCGACCTCCAGGCCACCAGCGGCACGGCCACCACCGGGGCGACCACCACCAGGCCGGTCCCCCCCGCCCCCCCCGCCGGCAGCCAGTCGACCTCTGGCCCCACCCTGGTGTCCCAGGCCGATACCCTGCCCGCCGGCGTCGAGGAGGCCCCGTCCAACTCGGCGGTGACCCAGGTGTACGAGCCCGGTTCGGTATTCAAGCTGGTGACCTTCTCGGCAGCCCTGGCCGCCGGGCTGACCACCCCCAACCAGGTGATCCAGGTCCCCGGCTCCCTGCAGATGGGCACCTACACCTTCCACGACGCCGAAGCCCATGGCAATCAGCCGATGACCGCGAGCCAGATCCTCGCCCAGTCCTCCAACCTGGGCACCATCGAGATCGCCCAGCGGCTGGGGGAGGGCCCGTTGCTGGCCCAGATCGGCAACCTGGGGTTCGGCCATCCGACCGGCCTGGGCTTTCCGGGGGAGTCGGAGGGCCTGGTGCCTGGACCGGCGGCGTGGACGGGAACCTCCATCGGATCGACCCCGATCGGCCAGGATGACGCGGTCACCGCCCAGCAGATCCTCGACGCCTACAACGCGGTGGCCAATGGAGGGGTGTTCGTCAGTCCCCGGCTGCTCCGCGGGACAGTCAGCCCCTCGGGAACGGTGACCGCGGCGCCCCCCTCGCCCACCCATCGGGTGATCAATCCCACCACCAATGCCCAGTTGGTCTCGATGCTCGAAGGCGTGGTGACCTCGGGCACCGGCACCGAGGCGGCCATCGACGGGTACACGGTGGCCGGCAAGACCGGCACGGCCCAAATTCCCGACCCCAACCACCTGGGCTACATCCCCGGTGCCTACGTCGGCTCCTTCGCCGGGTTCGCCCCGGCCGAGAACCCGGTGCTCTCGGCCGTGGTGGTCCTCGATCATCCCACACCCATCTACGGTGGGGCGGTGGCTGCGCCGGTGTTCTCCACCATCATGGCCTATGCCCTGCACCACTACGGTGTCCCCACCACGGCAACGGCCACCGCGTCGGCCTCGAATTCGGCAGTGGGCGGCACGGGTAGCATCTCGGTGCCGGCCGGAGCGACCACGGAAGGCCCCTAGGTGGGCCCCGAGCGGAGCCACCCGACCGGAATCGTCGACACCAACCCCTGGAATACCCCCCCGTGCAGATGACCGAATTGATCCACGACATCGACGTGGTCGGTGTGCGCGGTGATCCGGCCACCACCCAGGTGCGCAGCATCGAATTCGACAGCCGTCAGGTACGGGCGGGCTCCCTGTTCTGCTGCATCCGCGGCGCCCATCTCGACGGGCACCACTATGCCGCCCAGGCGCTGGACGGGGGAGCGACGGCGCTCCTGTGCGAACGATTCCTCGACCTCGGGGTGACCCAGGTGTGCGTCAGGCGGGGGGCGGTGCGACCGGCGATGGCGACAGCGGCCTCGACCCTCAACGGCCACCCGTCCCGGTCATTGACCATGGTCGGTGTCACCGGGACCAACGGTAAGACCACGGTGACCGCGTTGGTCGGGTCGATCCTCGGCCATGCCGGCATCCCCACCGGCGTGATCGGCACACTGGACGGCGCCCGGACCACGCCGGAGGCCCCGGTGCTCCAACGCCTGCTGGCCGAGCACCGGGACGGTGGCCGACGGGCGGTGGCCATGGAGGTGTCCTCTCACGGCCTGGCCGAGCACCGGGTCGACGGCATCGTCTTCGACGTGGCCGCCTTCACCAACCTGAGTCGCGACCACCTCGACCACCACCACACCATGGACGAGTACTTCGACGCCAAGGCCAGCCTGTTCGATGCGGCCCGGGCCCGGGTCGCTGTGGTCAACGTGGATGGTCCCTGGGGACGTCGCCTGGCCCGGCAGGTGGACCACCTCCCGGTCGTGGAGGTCCGGCGCGCCGACGCTGAGGGCATCACCCTGTCGGCGGGATCGTCGTCCTTCCGCTGGCGAGACAGGGGGGTGACGGTCCCCCTGGCCGGGATGTTCAATGTCGACAACGCGCTGATGGCAGCAGCCGTGGCCGCGTCGCTCGGTGTCGACACCGGCCAGATCGCCGAGGGGTTGGCGGGCGCCTCCCCGGTCCCGGGGCGGATGGAGATGGTGTCGCCGGGTCCGCCCTTCAGCGTGGTGGTCGACTACGCCCACACTCCGGCCGCGCTCGAGGCAGCCCTGTCGGCAGCCCGGACGATGGCCGGGGGCTCGGGCCGGGTGATCTGCCTGTTCGGGTGCGGCGGCGACCGCGACCAGGGGAAGCGCCCCGAGATGGGAGCGACGGCGTCACGCGGGTCCGACGTGGTGGTGGTGACCTCGGACAACCCGCGATCGGAGGATCCGGTGCAGATCATCGACCAGGTCCGGGCCGGGATCGTCGGGCCGGTGGAGGTGGTGGTCGAACCCGACCGGGCCGAGGCCATTGCCGCCGCCGTGGCCATGGCCCGTTCCGGCGACGTCGTCGTCCTGGCCGGCAAGGGCCACGAGACCACCCAGGCCCTGGGCGACCAGGTGGTGCCCTTCGACGACCGCGACCAGGCCAGGCAGGCACTCGCGGCCCGGACCGGAGGGGGCGGGCGGTGATCTCGTTGATGACTTCCGGCGGGGTCGCCCTCTGGGTGGCGGTGCTGTCGACGCCCGTACTCATCCGGTGGCTGCTGAAGAACAACATCGGCCAGCAGATTCGCGAGGACGGACCCCAAGTCCACATCGCCAAGGCCGGAACCCCCACCATGGGCGGCATCGGTATCGTCGGCGCCGTGGTCATCGGCTACCTGGCCGCTCACGCCGTGCCCGGCGTGGTCTTCTCCCGTTCGGGGACCCTGATCATGGGGGCCATCGTCGGGGCGGGGCTGATCGGCTTCGCCGACGACTGGATCAAGGTCCGGCATCGCCGGAGCCTGGGCTTGAACAAGCGGACCAAATTCGGGGCCCAGATCGGGCTCGGCCTCATCTTCTCCATACTCGCCGTGTACTGGGCCCACGCCCAGACGACGCTGTCGTTCACCCGCTACGACTCGATCGGACTGCACATGGGCACCGGGCTGTGGGTGGTCTTCGCCACCGTGGTCATCGCCGCGTCGGCCAACGCGGTGAACCTCACCGACGGCCTCGACGGGCTGGCCGCCGGGTCGTCGACGTTCTGCTTCGCCTGCCTGGCCATCATCGGGTACTGGCAGTATCGACACTTCCCCATCTACCACGTGGCCGACGCCCTGGACCTGGCGCTGGCGTCGGTGGCCCTGGCCGGGGCCTGTCTCGGCTTCCTCTGGTGGAACGCAGCGCCGGCGAAGATCTTCATGGGCGACACCGGCTCGCTGTCCATCGGATCGGGGTTGGCGGCGCTGTGCCTCCTGATGAACCTCGACCTGCTCCTGGTGGTGATCGGCGGGCTGTTCGTCATCGTCACCCTCTCGGTGGTCATCCAAGTGGTGAGCTTCCGGGTGTTCCACCGCCGGGTGTTCCTGATGGCCCCGCTCCACCACCACTTCGAACTGATGGGATGGCCCGAGACGACGGTGATCGTGCGCTTCTGGATCCTCGCCGGGTTGTTCGCCGCCCTGGGCCTGGGCATCTTCTACGGCGACTTCCTCTCCGTGGGGAAGGTCTGACCAGTGGTGGTGAGGAAGCGAGCGGGGCTACCCGAGGCCTACCGACCGAGGCTCCACCACCCGGTCGTCCCGGTGAAGGAGGCTAAGAGGATGCATGAGGTCGATCCCCTTGTCGGAGGGTGGCGGTTCCCGGGTGGTGGCCGTGGTTGAGCGCACCATCCCCCGCCCGGCGGCGACCCGGGTCCGGCCGGCGACTCCGGCCTCGAGGACCGGGCCACGGCCGTCGACCGCCCCGCGGCCCGCCGGCCGCCCGGCACCCGGTCCGGCTGGCAGGCGAGGCGGCCGGCTCGCCCACCTGCCCACCGCCCCGGCCATCGCCATCCTGATGGGCGTCCTGTGCGTGTTCGGACTGATCATGGTGGGATCGGCGTCACCGGTCATCTCCCTCGGGCTCTACGGGTCGCCATGGGCCATCCTCATCCGTCAGTCGTTGTGGATGGGCGTGGGGGGATGCGCCCTGGCCTTGTTCGCACGGATCGACTATCGGAAGTGGCGCAAGATCCGGGCCCCGTTGGTGGTGGTGACCATGGGGCTGTTGGTGGTGGTCCTGGTCCCTCATCTGGGCGTGTCGGCGGGAGGCTCGTCCCGATGGATCGGGTTCGGGATGGTGCAGCTGCAGCCCTCCGAGCTGATGAAGCTGGCGCTGGCCGTGTTCGCCGCCGATCTGTTGACCCGTCGGGCCGACCCGTCGACCGACCCGAAGATGATCATCGTGCCGGTGCTGGCCGTATTGGGAATTTCGGGAATCCTCATCTTGAAGCAACCGGACATGGGAACGGCACTCGTCCTCAGCTGCATCGCCTTCGGCATCCTGTTCATGGGCGGAGTCCCGATGGCGCCGATCATGAAAGTGCTGGGAGCGTTCGCCGCCTTGGCCGTGGTGATCGGCTTGGCCGACCCCTACCGACGGGACCGCATCCTCTCCTTCCTGAACCCCGGGGCCAACAAGTCGGGCACCGGCTACCAGGTGTGGCAGTCGCTCATCGGTCTGGGATCCGGGCACCTCTTCGGACTGGGTCTGGGGGGCGGACGCCAGAAATGGGGGCTCCTGCCCAACGCCCACACCGACTTCATCTTCTCGGTGGTGGGCGAGGAGCTCGGGCTGGTCGGCGCCATCATCCTGCTGGGGCTGTTCTTCACCCTCGCCTGGTTCGGGCTACGGGCCGCCACACGGGCGCCGGACCGGTTCGGGAGCCTGTTGGCGGTGGGCATCACCACCTGGATCACCTCCCAGGCGGTGATCAACATCGGGGCGGTGATCGGTGTGCTGCCGGTGACCGGCATCCCACTGCCGTTCATCTCCTTCGGGGGCTCGTCCCTGATCATCACCATGGCCGCCGTCGGCATCCTGCTCAACATCGCCGCCCAGGAACGCGCCGCCCCGGCCGCCGCCCTGTGGCGGCGACGACCGATCGTCCGGTGAGGGGTGAGCGGTTCGCAGTGATGGCCGGTGGGGGAACCGCCGGCCACCTCCAGCCCGCGCTGGCCATCGCCGAGGCCCTGGTGGATGCCGGGCATCCCCGTGAGGCCATCGAATTCGTGGGCTCGGCGCGCGGGCAGGACCGGACGGCGCTGGCGGGCCGGGGCTTCACGTTCACCTTGTTGCCGGGCCGGGGAGTGGCGCGGAGTATGAGGGCCGGCGACGTGGTGCGGAACATCGGTGCCCTGGCCGGCCTGGCCGCGGCCACGGCGCGTGCCCTGGTCTTGGTGGCCCGGTCCCATCCTCGGGTGGTCGTCTCGGTCGGGGGCTACGCCAGCCTGCCGGCGTCGTTGGCCGCGGTGGTACTCGGGGTGCCCTTGGTCCTGGTCAACGTGGATGCGGTGCCCGGGGTGGCCAACCGGCTGCTGGGCCGATTCGCCCGGGCCAGCGCGGTCGGGTGGGAGGCGACCTCGCTGCCCCGGTCGGTGGTCACCGGTACCCCGGTCCGACCGGAGATCGCCGCCGTGCTCCGGGATCGGGGGGATCGTCGGCTGGCTCGGCGAACGTTGGGCCTGCCCGAGGACCGGCCCACGGTTGCCGTTTTCGGGGGCTCGCTTGGGGCCCATCGGATCAATGCGGCGGCAGCCGGGATGGCCGAGCGCTGGAAGCAGCGGGACGATCGGACCGTCTACCACATCGTCGGCCGGCGGGACTGGGAGGAGTATGCGGGCGGACCCCAGCCCGGACCCGGGACCGGGTGCCGCCACCACCGACCGACCGAGGTGGCCCGGTCCGTGGTGCGGGTGCCCTACCAGGACCACATGGAGGTGGTCTACGGTGCGGCCGACCTGGTGGTGGGACGGGCGGGGGCGATGACCGTGGCCGAGCTGGCCGTGGCCGGGGTTCCTTCGATCCTGGTTCCCCTCCCTGGGGCGCCCGGCGATCACCAGACGGCCAATGCCCGAGTGCTCGAGCGGGTAGGAGCCTCGGTGTTGCTTCCGGACCCCGACTGCGACGCCCGATCCCTCGGTGAGCTGGCCGACCGACTGTTGGCCGACCCGGCCGGGCTCGAGGCCATGGGGCGGGCGGCGGCCTCGGTGGGCCGGCCGGACGCGGCCGCCGCCGGGGCCCGGGTGGTCGAGGCCAACGCCAGGCCGCCGCGAGACGGGAGATCGACGTGACCAACCGGCGGGGGACGGGCCCGCTGGGCGATCTGAGCCGCCCGCTGACCGTGCACGTGGTGGGCATCGGTGGGGCAGGAATGAGCGCCATCGCCACCGTGCTGCACGCCATGGGGCACAGGGTGACCGGCAGCGACCTGAAGGCGTCGACCGTGACCGAGCGTCTGCGGGTGGCCGGCATCGGCGTGCACGTCGGCCACGCCGCCGACAACCTCGGCGATGCCGACGTGGTGACCGTGTCGTCGGCCATCCCCGCCGACAATCCCGAGATCGTCGAGGCGCACCGCCGGGGAATTCCCGTCGCTGACCGTGCCCAGACGCTCGCCGCCATCGCCTCCCTCAAACGTTGCATCGCGGTGGCCGGGACGCACGGCAAGACCACCACCGCCTCCATGCTCGCCCTCCAACTGGTCGAGGGTGGGATCCGGCCCTCGTTCCTCATTGGTGGAGACGTCAACGAGATCGGCACCAACGCGGTGTGGGACGACGGTCCGTGGCTGGTGGTCGAGGCCGATGAGAGCGACGGGTCATTCCTCGCTCTGGCACCCGAGATCGCCGTGGTCACCAACGTGGAGGCGGACCACCTCGACCACTACGGCTCCTTCGCCGCGGTGCGTTCGGCCTTCGAGACCTTCGCCGCCGGAGCCTCAGGTCACCGGGTGGTGGGGGGCGATGACCAGGTGGCCGCAGCCATCGGGGGAACCGTCGATGCCGACGTGGTGGGGACCGGGCCGGGTTGCACCCACCGGATCGTCGACCTGGCCCTGGCCCGCAGCTCGGTCTCCTTCGGGTTGGTCGGACCGTCGGGTGATCAGCTCGGCCGTCTCGACGTCCCGGTGCCCGGGCTTCACAATGCTCGGAACGCCGCCGTTGCCGCCGTCACCTCGCTGGCCGTGGGGGTCCCGGTGGCGGCGTCGGCCCGAGCCCTGGCCCGCTTTGCCGGGGTGGCCCGCCGGTTCGAGTTCCGCGGCACCGTCGACGGCGTCACCTTCGTCGATGACTACGCCCATCTTCCCACCGAGGTCGGCGCCGCCCTGGCCGCCGCCCGCGACGGCCGCTGGCGCCGGGTGGTCGCCGTGTTCCAACCTCACCGCTACAGCCGGACGGCGGAGCTGGCCGAGGAGTTCGGCCCCGCCTTCGGCGATGCCGACCTGGTGGTGGTCACCGACGTCTATGGAGCCGGGGAGGCCCCGGTCCCCGGGGTCTCCGGGCAGCTGGTGGTCGACTCCATTCGGCGCGCCTTCCCGGACATGCCGGTGCTGTACGTGGTCGGGCGGGCCGATCTGCGGGCCACGGTGACCGACCTCCTGCACGCGGGCGACCTCTGCGTCACCCTGGGTGCGGGGGACCTGACCTCGCTGCCCGACGAGCTGATGTCCGGGCCGGGTTGGTGAGTGGCATGGTGGATACCCGGGCCCGTGACCTGGCCGCGCTGGAGCGGGCCCTCGGCTCCCGGGCCCGGCGCGACCGTCCGCTCGGTGCTCGCACCACCTACCGGGTCGGGGGGACGGCGGCCTTGTCCGTCGAGCCCGGGGACGAGGAGGAACTGGTGGAGGTGGCCCGGATACTGGCCGGGCTCGACGTGCCGGTGCTGGTGGTGGGCAAGGGCTCCAACCTGTTGGTCGCCGACCGTGGATTCGACGGGCTGGCCATCTCCCTGGGGGGAGGATTCGAGACCCTGTCCATCGAGGGGCACCAGGTACGGGCGGGCGCGTCGCTCAGCCTGCCGGTGTTGGCTCGCCGGACCGCGGCCGCCGGTCTGGCCGGTCTGGAATGGGCGGTCGGGGTGCCCGGGTCGGTGGGGGGTGCGGTCCGGATGAACGCCGGGGGGCACGGCTCGGACACCGCCACGACCTTGGTCTCCTACCGGTGGGTCGACATGACCACGGCAACGGTGACCGAGTCACCGGCCCGGCGCCTCGCCTTCGCCTACCGACACACCGACCTGGCACCCACCGACGTGGTGGTGGCCGGCACCCACCGCCTCGAGCCCGGCGACCCGGTCCGGGGGAAGGCGATCATCGACGACATCGTGCGCTGGCGCCGGGCCAACCAACCCGGGGGCAGCAATGCCGGGTCGGTCTTCACCAATCCTGTCGGAGCGTCAGCGGGTCGCCTGATCGATCAGTGCGGGTTGAAGGGAATGCGGATCGGTAGCGCCGAGGTGTCGACCAAGCACGCCAACTTCATCCAGGCCGATCCCGGCGGCTCGGCCGACGACGTCCGCCGGGTCATCGACCAGGTGCAGGCGGCAGTGGCCGCCACCACCGGCGTCACCCTCCTCCCCGAGGTGTGCATGGTGGGCTTCCCGAACGAGGGGGCCGGGGCACAATGACGCCGTCCCCGCCCACCGCGGTCACGCCACGCCCGCCCATCGACCCGCGGATCCGTCAACGGCGGGTGGCCATCGCCCGCACCCGGGGCCGCCGTCGACTCCGGTGGGTGACCGCCGCCCTGGCCTCGGCGGTGGCCGTGGTGGCGGTGGTGGCCCTGTTGCATACCGTGTTGTTCAGCGCCCGGGTGGTCACCGTGTCGGGGGCGCACCCCCACACCACCTCGGCCGCCATCGTGTCGGCCGCCCGGCTCGGGGCCCACCCGCCCCTGATCAGCGTGGACCCGGGCGCCACCGCGGCGCGGGTGGAGTCGCTGCCCTACATCGCCAGCGCCCGGGTCGAGCGCCACTGGCCGGACGGGGTGACCATCGCGGTGACCGAGCGGGTACCGGTGGCGGTCATGGCCGGTCCCGGCGCCGCCTGGTCGGTGCTGGACGGCCACGGCCGCTCCCTGCAGGTGGCACCGGCCCGCCCGCCCGGCCTGCTGGCCTTGGCGGTGGCCACGCCGAGCGGCGTACTGGCCCCGGGAGCGGTGGGCCGCTCGCTCCCTGCGGACGCCTCGGCGGGGCTGACCGTCTGTCGCACGCTGCCGCCGGCATTCGCCGCCCAGGTGGTGTCGGTGACGGTGGCGGCGACGGGGACGGTGAGTATGGCGCTCTCGTCGGGGATCACCGTCCTCATCGGCGCCGACGAAGATCTGCCGGCCAAGTACGAGGACGTGGCCGCCATCATCTCCCATGCCTCGCTGGTGGGGGCGACCACCATCGACGTGACCGTTCCCGCCTCCCCGACGGTGGCCGGGTGAGGACCTTCGCCCCCCCGGGGTATGGCCGCCGAGGTGTCCACTGTGTGAGGACAGTGCTTGACCAGGTACTCCGCTAACCGTATCGTGGTCCCCAACTCGCCGGTTGGAACGGTTTCAACCTTTGGTCGAGGGTAAGGGATTACATGACCGTTCCGGCGCAGAACAACTATTTTGCCGTGATCAAAGTGGTGGGCGTGGGCGGGGGTGGAGTGAACGCCGTCAACCGCATGATCGAGGCCGGGTTGCGAGGCGTCGAGTTCATCGCCACCAATACCGATGCGCAGGCCTTGCTGATGAGCGACGCCGACCTCAAGCTGGACATCGGGCGCCAGTTGACCCGGGGGTTGGGCGCCGGCAGCGACCCGGAGGTGGGGCGGCTGGCGGCCGAGGAGCACCGCTCCGAGATCGAAGAGGCCCTGAAGGGCGCCGACATGGTGTTCATCACGGCGGGCAAGGGGGGAGGCACCGGCACCGGGGCCGCTCCGGTGGTGGCCGAGATCGCCAAGGGGCTGGGTGCCCTGACCATCGGCGTGGTCACTCGCCCGTTCACCTTCGAGGGACGGCGCCGCTCGGTCCAGGCCGAGCAGGGGATCCAGAACCTCAAGGAGAAGGTCGACACCCTGATCATCATCCCCAATGACCGGCTGCTGACCGTCTCCAACGAGAAGACCTCCATGGTCAATGCCTTCAAGATGGCTGACGAGGTGCTCATGCAGGGGGTACAGGGGATCACCAGCCTGATCACCGTTCCGGGCCTGATCAACACCGACTTCGCCGACGTCAAGATGATCATGAGCAACGCCGGCACCGCCATCATGGGAATCGGCTCCGCCACCGGCGAGGGACGGTCGGTCAACGCCGCCCGGGCGGCGATCACCAGCCCGCTGCTCGAGGCGTCGATCGAGGGTGCCCGGGGGATCCTGCTCAACATCGCCGGCGGGTCCGACCTCGGCTTGTTCGAGGTCAATGAGGCGGCCGAGATCATCCACGGGGTGGCCCACCCCGACGCCAACATCATCTTCGGCAGCGTCATCGACGACTCCATGGGCGAGGAGGTGCGGGTCACCGTCATCGCTGCCGGCTTCGAGCGATGGGAGGCCCAACCCCGTAGCGGCGTCGGCCACACCGAGTCCGCCGGCGAGGACGGGCGGAGCCGCGTGCTGGGGGCGGAGACGGCCCACGAGGACATCTTCGCCACCCCGTCCGATGATGAGCTCGACGTGGGGGACGACGACTTCGACGTGCCCTCGTTCCTTCGCTGACCAGGCCCGCCTCCTCCGTCCCCCTCATCGGGACCGTGCGCGCCGCCTGGAGCGATGTGTCATGGGGTGACCTCCGTCCCTCCGGCCACCCCGGCCCTCGCCGGTCCGAGGCGCTCGAGCGGTGGGCCGGCCAGGCGACCGGCTGCGCCACCGGCGAGGGTCCGCCCGGCCAGGTCCACTGGATGGAACAGGTGCATTCTGCCCGGGTCATCCTGGTCCCCCGACCGGGCGACCATCTCCAGGTCGACCCGGGTGCCCCGGTGGTGACCTCGGTGTTCTCGGGGACCGGCGACGTGCTGGTGTCGGACGCCGCAGCCTGCTCGCTGTCGGTGCTCACCGCCGACTGTGCGCCGGTGGCCCTCGGAAGCGATGAGGGCGTCTTCGCCGCCGTCCACGCCGGGTGGCGGGGCCTGCGGGACGGGGTGGTGGAGGCCGCGGTGGCAACCATGCGGACCATGGGGGCCACCCGGGTGGTCGGTGCGCTCGGGCCCTGCATCCACCCCGGTTGCTACCAATTCGCCGAGGATCATCTCGACGAGTTGGTGGCCCACTTCGGCGAGCGGGTCCGGGGTCGCACCACAGCCGGCCGGCCGGCGCTGGACATCCCGGCCGCGGTGTCGGTGGCCCTGGCTGCCGGCGGAGCGGAGCAGGTCCCCGGGGTCGACGCCTGCACCGCCTGTTCCGGCCCCTACTTCTCGTACCGGGCGCGCCGGGACAGCGGGCGCCAGGCCCTGGTCGTATGGTCGGCCCCGGGGTGACCGACCGTTCCCCTCCGTTGGACCCCCCGCCGTTCGATGCCGGTGGGTTCGGCCGGCGCCTGGAGGAGGTCCGCCGGCGCATCGGCTCGGCCTCGGTCGATCCGGCCTCGGTCCGGGTAGTGGCGGTGACCAAGGGATTTCCGGTGGGAGCGGTAGAGGCGGCCCTGGCCGGGGGGCTGGGCGACATCGGGGAGAACTACGCCGACGAGTTGGTGGCCAAGGCGGCGGCGATGGGCCCCGCCGGCGGGCCCGGGCCCGCCCCGATCTGGCACTTCCTGGGTGCCGTGCAGCGGAACAAGGTGGCCCGTCTGGCCCCGGTGGTGGGATGGTGGCAGGGCGTGAGCCGGGTCGAGGAGGGGCGGGCCATCGCCAGGCGTCACCCCGGCGCCCGGGTCCTCGTCCAGGTCGATGTGGCCGGGCTGCCCGGCCGGGGGGGCTGTCCACCCGCTGGCGCCGCCGAGCTGGTGGCGGCGCTGTCCGACCTCGACCTCGAGGTGGCCGGATTGATGGCGGTGGGCCCCCCGGGCCCCCCGGAGGCGTCCCGAGCCGGATTCGCCACGGTGTCCTCCCTGGCCGATTCCCTCGATCTGGCCGTCCGCTCCATGGGGATGTCCGACGACCTGGAGGTGGCGCTGTCCGAGGGGTCGACCATGGTGCGATTGGGCCGTGCCCTGTTCGGCGACCGGCCCCGTGGGGCACCCTCCCCGAGGCCCCCGGCAGGCACCCGCTGAGCGGCGGGGGGCACCGGAATCCCGGGGCCCGGCCGGCACTGGGATCCGTGCCTGGCCATCCACCGGTTGCCGAGGCCACGCACTACGCTGTCGACAGGAGGAACCATGCCAGCTTCGTTCATGAAGAAGACGATGGCCTATCTGGGTCTCGTCGACGACGACTACGACGACTATGACGACTATGAGTCCCGGTCGCCGGCGGCGGTCAGTCGGACCAGTCAACGGTCAGTGGGCGCGATCGACGAGGTCGACGAGCCGACGACCGCCATGCCCAGCCCCCGAATCCGGACGCTGACCCGCGACGAGACCAGTGGATCCCCGGTGGCGGCCCCGGCCCCGGTGGCGCGCTCGGGTGCCGGTTCGTCATCGGTACGTCCGATCTCCCAGGAGACGGCGGGGGCCAGGGTGCACATCGTGGCCCCGGGCCGGTTCGCCGACGCCCAGGAGATCGCCAACCGGCTCATGAACAACCAACCGGTCATCGTGAACATGCAGAGCGCAGACCGGGACCTGCAACGGCGCATGATCGACTTCTGCAGCGGCGTGACCTACGCGCTCTCGGGCGGGATGGAGCGGGTCGCCGATGAGGTGTTCCTGCTCACGCCCTCGAATGTGAAGGTCTCTGACGAGGAGCGTCAGCGCCTGGCCGACCGCGGTCTGGTCAATCCCTGAGCCACAATGGTGTCCGGACCCGATAGGCGGGCCGGCAGGGAAGGGAGTGAGCAGCGATGTCCACGATCATCGTGGTTGTTCTCGAGTTGTTCCTGCTCGTCCTGTTCGCCTATTCCATCCTGAGTTGGGTGATCGCCGCCGGGCACATGGCCTACGACTCGCCGGTCCGCAAGATCCAGAACGTGCTCTCGGCCATCTGTGAACCGGTCCTCAGACCCGTTCGCCGCATCCTTCCTCCGGTGCGGATGGGTGGCGTGGGCCTCGACCTGTCGGTGATGATCGTCTTCCTGGTCATTCTGGTCGTCCTCATCCCGCTGTTCTCCTGAGCCCGGCGGGCCCGTCCACCCCGTGGCCAGCCCCGTCCGCGGATGCCCCAGAGCGACGGGGACGAGAATCCCTCGATCGCCGAAAATACGCCGCTAGCATGGGCGCCATGGACGCCTCGCAATCTTCCCTCGATTCGCTTCGGACGGTGGAGTTCCGTGAGACCCTCAAGGGGTACCACCGGGACGACGTCGACGAGTACCTGGAGAAGGCCGCCGTAGAAGCCGAAGGTCTGCAGGAGCAGCTCCGCCAGAGCGGGGAGCGACTCCGCCAGGCGGCCGAGCACATCTCGCAGCTCGAGGCGGCGCTGGCGGAGAAGCCCGCTCCCCCGCCGGCCGAACCGGCGGTGGCCGACGACACGCTGCAGCGGACCCTGCTGCTGGCCCAGAAGTTCGTCGACGAGACCAAGGCCGACTCCGAGGCCCAGGCCATCCGGATCATCGCCGAGGCGGATGCCAAGGCGCGCCAGATGACCGAGCAGGCCCAGACCAAGGCCTCGCAGATCGCAGCCGAATCGGAACAGCGGCTGCGTGACGAGATCAACCGGTTGGAGGAGTCGCGCACCACCCTGACCCACGAGGTAGATTCGATGTCCCGCCACCTGGAGAGCGAGCGCAACCGGTTGCGGACAGCCTTGGGCGACATCCTCCGCTGGGTCGACGAGAACGTGCAGCCGGTCACCACCCCGGTGGCCGACACCCCGACACAGGCGCAACCTGACACCGGGGCGGACGAGCCACCAGCGGCGGCCCCGTCCCCGGCCGAGCCGGTCCAGGGCGGCAATCGTCCGGTGGTGGCTCCGCAGGTGGCACCAGCCCCGCGTGGGTCCGGTACCGGACCGAGTGGTGATGTCACCCAGATACGCCCCACCGGGGTGACCACTCGGCCGGCCAACACCAACGCCCCTCTTCCCCTGTAGTCGCCGGGGGGTTCACCCACCCAGCCTGCGGGTCTGCAGCCTCAGCCTCAGCCCCCGTGGCCGGCATTGGTCCCCGGACCGCCCTGTCGGGGGCGACGTGGCGTTCGACGGAGGCGGCCTCGACGGTATGGTCCCTGGGGCACGTTCCGGGTCCCGGATTGCCGCATCCAGCTGGGCACGGTATCGTCACCCGCCCATCGGGAGTCGGGGATGGTCCTGATCACTGGGTCCGGACGGTGGCGACGACACGATGGGGCGAACCTTGAAGGAGGCCGATGTGACGGCAGTGAAGAAGGCGGCACCATCCAAGCCGAGGAAGGCCGTGCCGCCATCGAAGGCCACCACGACGGCGAAGAAGGCTGCGTCCAAGGCCAAGGGGTCCACCGCCACCAAGGCACTCCCGACTGCCAAGAAGGCAGGGGGTGCGCGCCGGCCGGCCACCAAAAAGGCGGCGTCGACTACCAACACGAGCGCATCGGCGCGCAAGAAGAGCGCTCCGGCGCCGAAGGCGGCAGTGAAGAAATCCCCACCATCGGCGAGGAAGGTCGCCGCCACCCCGAAGGCGGGGGCGACGAACAAGAAGGCAGCCGTGGCCAAGAAAGCGGCCACCGCTCCGGTGCAGCCACGGCGCCCCTCGGTCGGGCCGTATGCCAAAGAGGCCAAATTCCTGGAGGAGCAACGCCAGCTCCTGCTCGAGGAGCGTGCCATCTACTTGGGGCAGGCCCTCGACCTGCGGGCCGAGGCCGACTCCCTCGCGCTCGAGCGCGAGCCCGGTGACGTGCAATTCGACGAGGAGTCGGGGGAGGGGGGGACGGTCACCGTCGATCGCGAACGGAACCTGGCGCTGTCGGCCCAGGCCTCTGCGGCGGTGGAGGAGATCGACGACGCCCTCCGCAAGATCGAACGGAAGTCCTATGGCGGGTGTGAGCGATGCCACCAGGCGATCCCCAAGGCCCGTCTCCGGGCCCTCCCGTTCGCCCGGCTGTGCGTGGCGTGCAAGGCCGGGGGCCTGTCACGGCGCTGACCGGGGAGGGCTCGGTGGTAGCGGAACGGCGCAACGGCGCTCCGGGGCTCCGCCGCCTGCTGGTCGCAGTGGCGGTGATGGCGGCGGTGGTAGTCATCGACCAGCTGACAAAGTGGTGGGCGGTCACCCGCCTGGTCTCCGGCCCGATCCATGTGATCGGTACCCTCGATCTCGAGCTCTCCCGCAACACCGGCGTGTCCTTCAGCCTCTTGCAGGGGAAGGCCTTCGTGGTGATCCCGGTCGCCGTAGTGTTGGTGGCCGCACTGGTGACCATGGCCTGGCATGCCCCGTCGGCCGGCCGGGCCGCCGTGCTCGGGCTCATCCTGGGCGGGGCGGTGGGCAATCTCTGCGATCGGTTCTTCCGTGACGACCACGGTGCGGTGGTCGACTTCATCGCCCTGCACTTCTGGCCCACCTTCAATGTCGCCGACGCCTCCATCGTCATCGGATGCCTGCTGCTGTTGGTGTCGCTGATCCGCGGTCCGCGCACCCAGTGAGCGTGGTCACGGTGGAGGTGCCGATGGCCCTCGATGGTGTGCGGGTGGACAAGGCGGTGGCCCTGGTGGCCGACCTCTCCCGCTCCTCGGTCAACGCCTTGATCGAGGAGGGTCGGGTGCAGGTCGACGGGGTCACCGTCCGGAGTCGCAGCGTTGCCCTGCGGTGCGGGCAGGTGTTGTGGGTGGACCGTCGTGAGGTGCGCCCCTCGGAGGGCCCGGAGGGGGACCCGTCGGTGGTCTTCGAGGTCGTCCATGAGGATCCCGACCTGATCGTGGTGGACAAGCCGGCCGGCCTGGTGGTGCACCCCGGTGCCGGCCATCCCACCGGGACCTTGGTCCACGGTTTGGTCGACCGATTCCCCGAGCTCCGTTCCCTTCCCGAGTCGGTGGGGTCCGATCCCGACCGGCCCGGCATCGTGCACCGGCTCGACCGGGGCACCTCAGGCCTGATGGTGGTGGCCCGCACGCCCCGCTCCTACCATTCGCTGGTGGCCCAGATGGGGGACCGCCAGGTGGCGCGCACCTACCGGGTGCTGGTGCTCGGTACCGTGGAGGGTGAGTCCGGGGTGGTGGACGCACCGATCGGGCGGTCGGTCAGCTCGCCCACCCGGATGGCCGTGTCGCGCCGGGGCAAGGACGCCCGCACCCGCTACCGGGTCGACCAACGATTCAGCCTGCCGGTCCCGACCACCTTGCTGCAGGCGTCGTTGGAGACGGGAAGGACTCACCAGATACGAGTGCACCTGTCGGCCATCGGCCACCCGGTGGTGGGCGACGAGGCATACGGCCAGGGACGGTCCCTTCCCGGCGCCTCGGTGTCCCGCCCGTTCCTCCATGCCTTCTCACTCGGCCTGGTCCACCCGGCCACCGGGGCGGAGGTGTCGTGGACCTCGGCGCTCCCAAACGACCTGTCGGACCAGTTGGGCCAGCTGTCGTCTTGAGCCCGCGCCCGGCGGGCTGGCTCAGGCGGCCTCGTGGGCCGCTTCGAGGGTCTGGCTGTCGGCCAGCACCTCGAGGGCCTCGGCCTCGGCCTGACGCACCTTGCGCACCCCGATCCCCAGCCGCTCGGCGGTGGTCTGCAGGGACGCCGGATCGCTGCCGTCGAAGCCGAACCGATGCCGGATGACCTGGCGCTGCAGATCGCTGAGCCGGTCCACCGCCTGACGCACCAGGTCGAGGGTGAGCTCGGAGGCGACATCGTCCTCGAAGTCGCTGAGATCGGTGGAGACCAGGTCACCGAGGGTGGCGGTGGAGTCGGTGGCCGCCGGTTGATCGAGGCTGGCCACCACTCGGGCCACCTGGGCGAGGTCGGCCCTGACCTCGGCGGTGGTGTTGGTGGCATCGTCCATCTCGTCGTCGGTGGGTGGTCGCTGGAACTGGTGGGTCAGCTCCCACAGGGCGGCATCGACCTGCTGGTTGCGCTCGGCCACCTCCATGGGCAGCCGGATGGTCCGACCGTGCTGTTGCACCGCCCGCTGCAGGGACTGGCGGATCCACCAGGTGGCATACGTGGAGAACCGGAACCCGCGCTCCCAGTCGAACTTGTCCACCGCTCGCATCAGCCCGAAGGTGCCCTCTTGAATCAGATCGGGGAGGTCGACACCACGGTCCTGATAGCGCCGGGCCCAGTGGACCACCAGTCGGAGGTTGGCCGCCACCATCTCGCGGCGCGCCGCGTCGTCGCCGGCGGCCACTCGTTTGGCCAACTCGGTCTGTGCCTCGTGGTCGGGAAGTGGGTGATGGTCGAGGTCGCGGAGGAACAGTCCCAGGCTGTCGGCATCAGCGCTCCGGTTGCGGCCCGCGGCGGCCGTCCGCATCGGGCGACCGGCGGTCGCCCCCTCCCGGGCCGGGCCCGACCCCGCTGCCCTCGGCGACCCGCCCGAGGCCTGGCGCTCCTTGTTCCTGCTCACCGTCTGCGTTGCCATCCCTCTCCTCATTCATCGTCCTGGGACCGACAAGATCTTTAACGCCTGAGCAGGTTGGTACATTCCATCGTTGTCATTCGATCGTCAGCGCCCCCTGAGACCCCCCACCCTCGAGCGTGTGGTTTGCGTTCTCCCTGTTCGGAGTGGTCGGCTGTCCGGATGAACCGGCATCAGTGCGTGCTCATCCGGCACGGTCAGACCGAATGGAGCCGTGACGGCCGCCACACCGGCAACACTGACCTGGGACTGCTGCCCGAGGGTGTGGCCCAGGCCCAGGCCCTCGGGCCCCGGCTGGCCGACTACCAGTTCACCGAGGTCCTGACCAGCCCGTTGCGACGGGCCCGCGATACCTGCGAGCTGGCCGGCCTGGGGGAGGGGGCGACGGTGGACCCGGACCTGGCCGAATGGAACTACGGGGCCTACGAGGGGCTGACCACCTCGGAGATCCGTTCACAGCGGCCTGGATGGGAGCTCTTCGCCGACGGAGCACCGGGAGGGGAGACGGCGACCGAGGTCGGGGTACGGGTCGATCGGGTCATCCAACGGGTCCGCTCCGTGCCCGGGGCCGTGGCCCTGGTGGCCCACTCCCACGTCCTGCGGGTGCTGGCCGTCCGGTGGATCGGCCTCGGCCCGGGCGCCGGGCGTGGGCTGGTACTCGGACCGGCGTCGATCAGCGAGCTTGGATGGGAGCGGGAGCACCCGGTGATGAGGGGCTGGAACCGCTAGGCGCAGGGTGGGGCGACGGAGTCAGCCGGCGCTCTGGCCCAGCGCCGGAACCCGGCCTTGGGCCCGTGCCACCATGTCGGCCAGCGTGAACGAGTCGAGGTGGGTGCGCATGCGCTCCCCGAGGTCGGCCCACACGGTGAGGAGCACGCACTGGCCCTCGTGGTCGCAGGCCCCGTTCTCGTGGGGAAGTCCGAAGTCCCCGGCCACGATGGGCCCGTCGACGGCAGAAACGATCTGGGACAGGGTGATCTCGTCGGGAGAACGGGCTAGCACGTAGCCACCACCGACGCCCCGCTTGGAGCGAACCAGGCCGGCGCCCTTCAGGGCCAGCAGGATCTGCTCGAGATAGGGCTGGGGAAGGCCGGTCCGCTCGGCGATGTCCCGAACCGCGGTGGGACCATCGCCATCGGTGTGGAGGGCGAGGGAAAGGAGTGCTCTGCTCGCGTAGTCACCTCGGGTCGAAACCTTCACAGGCCCATGCTATTGCCTGCACCCCGGTCGGGGACTTGACCGCCTGCCGCCCAGGTGGGGCGTGCGCCCCGGCTCGGGGGACAGGCGGTCAGCGACCACCCAGTTTGCCGGCGGCCAGATCCTCGGCCATGGCCCAGCCGAAGGTGACCAGGCGGGCGCCGCCGGCCACGTCCACGCCTTCGAAGAAACCGCACAGCTCGGTGACCGTCTGGGCCTTGGGGCTGATGAAGTCGAACCCTCCGGCCTCGCCGCCGTCGCCGGCCACCACGAAGGTACGATCGTCGATCC
Organism: uncultured Acidimicrobiaceae bacterium; assembly: GCA_963774885.1. GTDB lineage: Bacteria > Actinomycetota > Acidimicrobiia > Acidimicrobiales > RAAP-2 > Bog-756. Next base: position 488,356 of record CAVZGQ010000001.1, on the reverse strand, counting down.
GGCCGTCCGCTCCGAAGCGCTTGGCCAGCCGTCGTCCCCACGCCCGCTCCTCGCCGGTGGCCTTGTGGCCGGGCCCGGGCACCACGTCGGTCAGCCCGGTGAAGGCCCGGAAGCCCTCGGCCCCCAGGAGCCGCGTCCCCACCAGTACGTCTTCATCCGGGAAGGCCAGCAGGGCCCGGCGGTACTTGTCGCCCATCATCCCCCGGAGCACCGTCTCGGCCCGGGAGGTGCGGTCCACGGTGGCCAGACCGATCAGCAGCGACGGTGTGCCACCGATGCGCTCGAGGGTGGAAAAGGAGTAGCCCCGGAGCTTGGTCCCCTCGCGGGCCCGGGTGACCAGCACCCACTCCTCCCGCTGTTTCGAGAGGAATCCGATGTCGAATCGGGGTTCCCGTTCAGCGCACAGATCGGCCATTTCGGCCAGCTCGGCGTCACTGATCGATGTGCAGTCCTTGGTCTCCACCTGGATGGACATAGGCCGTTCCGTACTCCTCGTCTCCCTGCGGCGTGCACCGCCGGCCCCGTTCCGACGTGGGCACCACACCGCCGGGCCGGAGGACCGGGACGGGTGTGTGGACCCCACGCCAGGAGCCGTGAAAGAGATTTTACGGGATTTGGAGGCGCCTGTCGTATCCGGGGTCCGGCGAGGGCCGAACCTCACCCCGCCAGGCCCCGATCCGCGGGCCCACACCCGTCTCCCTCAGGGCTTGGCGGCCCCGGTCACAGCGGCGCCCGGGCGTCCGCCGCGGCGCAGGTCTGGATGGCATTGGGCCCGAGGAGCACCCGCAGCTCACCGATCAGCCCGCGGCGGCTGTCCACGTTGAATTCCGGCGGGAGGCGCAGCACCGTCTCCCCGATGTGGAGCAGGACGGCGGCGTCCCCGGGATGCTCGACGAGGAGGCGTTTGAGGTCCTCGACGGTGCGGTCGGTGAGGCTGTTGACCGGGAGGGAGATCCGCAGGTCGGAGTTCCCGTCCGCGGACAGCTCCGGCCGCTGTACCTCCATGCACACCAGCTTGAGGCGATCGTCGCGCAGGTCGACCCGACCCTTCAGCACGACGATGGCGTCGTCGTCGAGCAGGGCACCGTAGTCGGCCATGGACTTGGGGAAGACGAACACCTCGATCGAGGCGTTGAGGTCCTCGAGCACGAAGGTGGCCATCAGGTCGCCCTTTTTGGTGTAGCGCCGGGCCAGCTCGGTGACCACACCTCCCACCTGGCGCATCTGGCCGTCACCGCCGAACCCGCCACCGCCCTCGAGGTCGCCGTCCCGCAGCTCCGCCACCGTGCAGTCGGTCAGGCGGGCCAATGACGTCTCCAGCCCCATCAGCGGATGGTCACTGAGGTAGAGCCCGAGCATCTCCTTTTCAAAGGCCAGCCGCTGTCCTTTGTCGAACTCGGTGTCGGGGACGGGCGTCCGGGTGTCGGCGAAGCCGGTGGCCTGTCCCGCCGTCTCGGGCTCCAACGTGGCGAACAGCGAGACCACCCCGGCGTCGTGCTCTCGCCGGCGTTCGAGCGTCCGGTCCACGATCTCTTCGAACACCAGGCACAGGCCCCGCCGGGGATGACCGAGCGAGTCGAACCCACCGGCCTTGATGAGGGATTCGATGGTCCGCTTGTTGAGCACCTGGGGGTCGACCCGTTGGCAGAAGTCGTAGAAGTCGGCATATGGGCCGTTGGCGGAGCGCTCGGCCACGATGTGGGAGACCAGTCCCTCACCCACGTTGCGGACCGCGGCCAGTCCGAAGGTGATGGCCCCGGGGCTCTCCCCACGTTCACCGAGCGTGCCCAGGCCGGCCGAGTAGTCGGCGGCGAACTCGGACAGCGATCGGTTGACGTCGGGGACCAGCACCTCGATCCCCATCGACCGGCACTCGCCCAGGTACACCGCGGTCTTGTCCTTGTTGTCCTTCACCGAGGTGAGCAGGCTGGCCAGGTACTCGACCGGGTGGTGGGCCTTCAGCCACGCCGTCTGGTAGGCGATGAACCCGTAGCCATAGGCATGGGACTTGTTGAAGGCGTAGTCGGCAAACGGCTCGATGATGTCGAACAGGGCGATGCCCAGGCCCTGGTCGTAGCCGGTGGCCACGCAACCGGCTACGAATTTCTCGCGCTCGGCCTGGATGAGGGCCCGGTTCTTCTTGCCGCAGGCCTTGCGCAGGTTGTCCGCTTCGGCCAGGTCGTATCCGGCGATCTTCTGGGCGACCCGCATCACCGATTCCTGATAGATCATCAGCCCGTAGGTGTCGCCGAGTATCTCCTCGAGATCCGGGTGGAGGTAGCTGACCCGCTGGCGCCCGTTCTTCCGGTCGGCGTAGTCGCGGTGCATGTTGGCGGCCATCGGGCCGGGCCGGTAGAGGGCGACCAGTGCGGCCACGTCGTCGAAGGTGGTGGGGGCCAGCGACCGCATGAGCGACCGCATGGGACCCCCCTCCAGCTGGAACACGCCCATCGAGTCGCCCTTGCACAACATGGCGAAGGTCTCGGGGTCGTCGAGCGGGATCCGGTCGATGTCCGGACGACCGCCGGTCGAGACCTCGATCAGGTCGAGGGACCGCTCGATGACCGAGAGGTTCCGGAGCCCGAGGAAGTCCATCTTCAGCAGACCCAGCTCCTCGACGCCGTGCATCTCGTACTGGGTCACGATGGGTGCGTCGTCGGGGTTGTTCCCGTCCGGCTTTCGCTGCACGGGGAGGTACTCGGTCAACGGCTCGTCGGTGATGACCACGGCGGCGGCGTGGATGCCGTCCTGGCGGCGCAGTCCCTCGAGCCCGGTGGCCACGTCGATCACGCGCTTGGCCTCCGGTTCGGTCTCGTACATGGACCGCAGCTCCCCGGCGGCGGCGAACCCGTCCTCGTGTCCCTCGACCCGGGTGAGGCAGGCGGCCAGCGGGGTGTCCCGGCCCATCAGCAAGGGGGGCATGGCCTTGGCGATCTTGTCGCCCACCATGTAGGGATAGCCGAGCACCCGAGCCGCATCGCGCACCGCGGCCCGAGCCTTGATGGTGGAGAAGGTGACGATCTGGGCCACGTGGTCGGACCCGTACCGGTCAGCCGCGTACTTGATCATGTCGCCGCGGTAGCGCTCGTCGAAGTCCATGTCGATGTCGGGCATCTGAACCCGGCCCGGGTTGAGGAACCGCTCGAAGAGCAGGTCGTAGCGGATGGGGTCGAGGTCGACTATCTGGAGGCAGTAGGCCACGCAGCACCCGGCGGCCGACCCCCGCCCCGGCCCGACGCGGATCCCACGGGAGCGGGCGAAACGGATCAGGTCCCAGACGACAAGGAAGTAGGCGGAGAACCCCATGTCGGCGATGACGCCCAGCTCGTAGTCGAGACGTGACATCACCTCGGCCGGGACCGGGTGCCCGTAGCGCTCCTTGGCCCCCTCGACGCTCAGGTGGCGCAAGTAGCCGGCGGCGCACTCCTCGTAGGTAGCCCCGCCGAACTCGGAGGGGACGGGGAAGCGGGGAAGGCTGGTGCGGCCGAAATCGATCTCGACGGCGGCCCGCTCGGCGATGAGCAAGGTGTTGTCGCATGCCTCGGGGACCTCGGCGAAGAGGTGCCGCATCTCCGCCGCCGACTTCAGGTAGTGCTCGTCCCCCTCGAACTTGAACCGCTTGGGATCGTCGATGAGGGCACCGGTCTGCACGCACAACAGGGCGTCTTGAACGACGTGGTCCTGACGATGGGTGTAGTGGCTGTCATTGGTGGCCAGCAGCGGGGCCCCGATGCGCCGGGCGATATCGACCAGCGCCGGATTGGTCTTGTGCTGCTCGGGCAGGCCGTGGTCCTGCAGCTCGACGAAGAGGTTTTCCTTGCCGAAGATGTCCTGAAGGCGGGCAGCCAGTGCTTCGGCCCGGATCGGGTCGTCGGCCAGCAGCGATTGCAGGACCACGCCGCCCAGGCACCCGGTGGTGGCGATCAACCCGGTGCTGTGCCGCTCGAGGAGCTCCCAGTCGAGCCGGGGCTTGTAGTAATAGCCCTCGAGATAGGCGGCCGATGACAGCTTGAGCAGGTTCCGGTAGCCCTCGGTGGATTCGGCCAGCAGGGTCAGGTGGTAATAGAGCTTCTCGCCGCCGGCGACATCGCCCCCGGTGTCGTCGACCTTCCCCCGTCGGACCGGTCGCTCGTGGCGGGACTCGCCCGCCATGTAGGCCTCGGTGCCGATGACCGGGTTGATTCCCGCTTCCCGACAGGCGGCGTAGAAGTCGAGGACGCCGTACATGTTCCCGTGGTCGGTGATGCCCAGCGCCGGCTGCCCGTCGGCCACGGCCGCCTGGACCAGGTCGTCGACCCGGGCGGCCCCGTCGAGCATGGAGAACTCGGTGTGGGTGTGCAGGTGTGCAAACGACCGTGTGACCAACGAGCAGGTACCTCCTTCGGCGTTACTCACCTCTCGCCACCGCGGTTCTCCACAGGGTGTGGACGAGTTACAAGAGTGTCATTCCGACGATAGCGCGGTCCGGCAGTGCCGGGCGCGGTTGCCGATCGGTCCAGGTCGGCCGGGACCGACGTCAGAGATAGGTGCCGGGCCGTCCCACATCGCGATCGGCGCCCTGGGGGAGCGAGCGCTGGCGCATCTCATCGAGCTGGGCCCTGGCCGCCACCTGCTGGGCCACCAGGGTGGCCTGGATCCCGTGGAACAGACCCTCGAGCCAGCCGACCAGCTGGGCGTGGGCCACCCGGAGCTCGGCGTCGGAGGGTGTGCCGGTGTCGAAGGGGATGGAGATCCGGTCCAGCTCGGCGGCCAGGTCGGGTGACAGGCCTTCGGCCAGCTCGTGGATCGACTGCTCGTAGATCTCACGCAGTCGTCCGCGGCTGGCCTCGTCGAGGGGGGCCGAGCGCACCTCTTCGAGCAGTTGCTTGACCATGGAGCCGATGCGGAGCAGCTTGGCCGGGTGTTCGATCGACTCGGTACGCTCCTCGTCGGCCCCCGCTCCTGGTTCGAGGGCCGTCTCGGGGGCCCCGATGGGCTCGATGATCTCGGGGCGCAGCGGTTCACCCTCGGACGGCGTCGTGTCGGTCGGTTGGCTGTCCATGGTCAGATGCTCCCATCTCCGGCCAGCGCCACCAAGGGAACCAGCATCTCGTCCCGGGTCAGGGACCCGTGACGGCTGTGCAACCGGTTCTCCCCGGTATCGGCCGGGTCGACGAAGGCGTGCGAATCGTGGGGCAGCAGGGCGACGTCACCCAGCCGGTGGAGGTGGTCGACGGGCACGGGCCCCCCGAACAGGCCCTCGTCGATGAGCCGGTCCCTGCTCATCACCCAGGTGGAGGCACCGTAGCGATCGAGGACGGCGGCCTCGAGGTCGTCGGCCGCCCCGGGGAGGGCATGTAGCCAGCGGAAGCGGCCCTCACCGGATATGAATTGCACCCCCGACATGACGTCGCGCCCGAGCAGCTCGACCTGGGGGCCGACATCGATCTGGCCATGGTCGGCGGTGACCACCAGAACCGCCCCCGGGGGGAGCTCGGACACCAGGTCGCCCACCAACCGGTCGACGGAGCGCAGCTCGGCGTCGTAGTGGGCGCCGAGGCCGCTCCCATGGGCCACCTTGTCGATCCCGTCGTAATAGGCATAGACGAACCGCTCGTCGGCCCGAAGCAGGCGACCGACCTCGATGGGCAAGGAGGATTGGACGGAGTAGCCGTGCAAGGGGGAGTTGCCGAGGTGGGCGGCCGTGAATCCGGTCCCTCCGAACTCGCGCTTGGACACCACCGGCACCGGCCGCGGCGAGGTGGCGAACGGGGGCCGGGGCTGGAAGCGGTGGGCGGGAACCGTGCGCCGTGCGTCCCGCGCCCGGTCGCTCCCGACGGTCCAGCGCAGCACGTTGAGGATCTCGGTGCCGATGGCCAGCCGGTAGCCGAGGAGCCCGTGGTCGCACGGCCGGGACCCGGTGGTGATCGAGGTGAGGGCGCAGGCGGTGGTGGTGGGAGCCACCGAGGTGATGGGCTGGTCGATCCCGTCGGCCGCGGTGAGGGTCGGGGCCAGCGCCGCCCGGGCACGCAGCTGCTCCCACCCGAGACCGTCCACCACCAGCAGGACGATCTGACGCGACCGGCGAGCCGCCGCCGGCAGCCAGTCGACGGCGGCGTCCGGTTCGCTGTTCCCCAGGAGGGCCGGCACCAGGTTGGCGATGCAGGCGCCCTGGTAGTCGGGCCGGGCCATGGGAGGTGGCTGTCGGGGGGGAGCGCGGCGGACACGGCTGCCGACTGTAGGCGACGACCGCCGGGGGCTCAGCTTCGTGGGAGGAGGGCCCGGATGGTCTTGTAGCAGTGGCCCTCCCTGGGGGTGGAGATCGACGCCACCAGGTAGTGGGGCTTGAAGCCGAGTGCGGCCGACAAGTCCTTGCCGTGGAGGCGGTCCCGACGGGCGGCGTCGAGGGCCCGTTCCGCTCGCGGATCCTCCACCGGGATCCAGTTGTCACTGCGACCCCACCCGAAGCGGGCCCACACGGACCGGTCGGCGATCCTCCGGAACAGGACCGGGCCCTTGGTGGGGACGATCAGGGCCAGCGATGGTCGGAACCCCCGGAACTCCCAGTAGGGGGCCGACGCGCCAGGGAACCCGAGCACATGCTCCTCGACCGGCGCCGCCAGCACGTGGAGCAGGCGACGGACCCGCCGGCCGTGGAGGGTCCCGAGATGCCGTGGGAGCCCGACGGCGGTCACCGCCTCGGGCTGGGCCAGGTCGTCACGCTCCGGCTCCTCGGCCAGCTGGGCCTCGACCACGTCGAAGGGGCTCAGGTCGGGTCCGTGCTCCTCGGGCCAGTCCACCCGGACCCGGACCAACGCCCCGGAGGCCAGGTCCACGCCGGTGGTGTCCTCGGGATGGCAGGAGAGCACCAGCATGGTCAGCAGGGTTCCCCCGCCCACGTCGATCTGGGACCGGGAGTTGATCGAACGCACGATGTCCCGGGCCGTGCTGCTCCTCGGTGTCCGGGTCGATCCCCTGCTCACGACAGCTCCCCGTCCAACTGATCGGACAAGGCCTTGACATCGTCGGCCGGCAGCCGACAGCCGTAGTTCCGGCACACGTAGGCGCGGTCTCCGTCTCGGCCCTCCCACAGGGGTGATCCGGTCGGCTCACCCCAGGACAGCACCGCCCCCGGCAGCCATCGGCTGCGGACGGCGTCCACCAGGTCGGGGCGGTGACCGGTGATCACCACCTCGGTCCACCCACCGACGAGATGATCGGCGGTGAGCACGGTGTGGGCGAAGGCGGTCGGGTGCCTGGCCAAGAGCTCACCGACCATGTCGACCACCTGGCGGGCGGCGACGGTGTACCGGGTGGACCCGGTGAGGGCACCGAGTCGGGCCAGCGACAGGGCGGCCACCGCATTAGCCGAGGGCGTGGCGCCGTCGAGGACGTCCTTGGTCCGTACGATCAGTCGCTCGGCGTCGTGACCGGTGGTGAAGAATCCGCCGCCGCTCTCGTCGTGGAACAACGTCAACAGGGAGTCGGCGGTCTCGCCGGCCCGCGCGGTCCACGCCGCCTGGCCGGTGAGCTCGCCCAGTCGGGTGAAGCAGTCGATGAGCCAGGCATAGTCACCGGCGTAGGCCAGATGCCGCGCCCCGCCGTCCTGTCGCCAGGTCCGTCGCCACCGCCCCTCGACCAGCAGATGGGAACAGAGGAACTGCCCGATGGCCACGGCCGCGGCGGCCCATGCCTGGTTGCCGGTGGCGGCCGCCGCTTCGGCCAGGGCCGAGCCGTACATGGCATTCCACTCGGTGATCACCTTGTCGTCGAGTCCCGGGCGGACCCGCTCCCCCCGGGCGGCGAGCAGCAGGCGCCGGGCCTCCTCGACGGCTTCATCGCCGTGGAGGGGTGCTCCCGGTGGGCGGTGGAGGATGGTGCTTCCCTCGAAGTTGCCCGCCGGGCTCACCCCGAACCACCGGCTCACCGCCGAGGCGAGATCGGCGTCGTCGACGGCAGCGGCAACCTGATCCGGGGTCCACACATAGAAGCGTCCCTCGACCCCGTCGGAGTCCGCATCCTCTGCCGAGTGGACCCCGCCCTCGGAGGTGGTGAGGTCGCGGCCCACGTAGTCGACGATCCCTTCGATCACCCGGAGATAGTTCGCCCGCCCGGTCACCTGCCACCCGTGCAGGAAGGCCCGCAGCAGGCCGGCCTGGTCGTAGAGCATCTTCTCGAAATGGGGGACCAGCCACTCGGCGTCGGTGGAGTACCGGGCGAAGCCGCCGCCGAGGTGGTCGTGGATGCCGCCGGCGGCCATGGCGTCGAGGGTGGTGATGGCCATCCGCAGGGCGTCGTCGCCGGCGTCGCCCTGCGGCCTGCGCAGGGAGTGGCCCAGGGCCAGGTCGACCAGGGTGGGCTGGGGGAACTTGGGCGCCCCGCCGAAACCTCCCCCGTGGGGATCGAAGCGTCGGGCCAGCTCCTCCACCGCGGTGGTCACCAGGTCAGGTCGAGGCGCGGCAGCGTCCCCCGCCCACGCGAAGAGCGACCTCGATCCGGAGGCGCCGCTGATCACCGAACGCGCCGAGATGGCCTCGGACAGCTCGTCCGCCTGCTCTTCGACCTCCCCCCTGCGCTCCGTCCACACGTCGGTGAGTGCGGTCAGCACGGTGCGGAACGACGGGGTCCCGTGTCGATCATCGGGCGGGAAGTAGGTGCCGCCGAAAAAGGGCCGGCGATCCGGCGTCAAGAACACGCTCATCGGCCACCCGCCGGAACCGGTGATGGCCTGGACCGCCTCCATGTAGACGGCATCGACGTCCGGTCGCTCCTCTCGGTCGACCTTGATGGACACGAACGACTGGTTGAGTGCCGCGGCGATGGCCGGATCCTCGAACGACTCATGGGCCATCACGTGGCACCAGTGACAGGCCGAGTACCCGATGGACAAGAAGACCGGGCGGTCGTCACGGAGGGCACGATCGAAGGCATCGTCTCCCCACGGATACCAGTCCACCGGATTGTGGCGGTGCTGCAGCAGGTAGGGGGAGAGCTCGGCCGGGGCGGTGTCCCTGATCAGCGTCATGGGGGCTCCGGCCCGGAGGCGGCGGGGCCGCGACCGACCAGGAGGGCCATTCCCCGCCAGCGCCACAGGCAGTCGACCTGGGTCAAGCCGGCCCTTCGCATCCAGTGCAGTTGTGCCTCGGCATCGGCCAGGCGGTCCTCGGGGTCGTCCTCGCTGCGACCGATGTGGCGCATGAACTCGGCATGGAGTTCGGGGGTGGCCGAGGCGACGATCTCGAGGTTGGCGAACAGTCCCCCGGGGTGCAGCTGCGAGGCGACCTCGGCGAACAGTCGTTGCTTGCGGTCATCGTCGAGGTGGTGGATGGCGAACCCGGAAACGATGACGTCGAAGCGACCGAGCGGTGCCATCGACCGGCCCATGTCCCACCGCCGGACGGTGACCCGCTGGTCACCGGCGAATTGGTGGCGGGCCCGGTCCAGCATGGGCGGGGAGGAGTCCACCGCCACCACCCGCTCCAGCGAGGTCCGGGCATCGAGCGAGAGCCGGGTCAGCCGCCCGTCCCCGCACCCGAGGTCGAGCAACGAACGCGCTTCAGGTGGCAGCAGCGAGATGAGCACCTCCTCGCCGGCCTGACGGGGTGCGAGCCCGTCCCGCCGATCGAGATAACGCTCCACCCGGTCCTCGTGGTGCCAGCTGGAGGTGGCGGCGTGGGCAGCGTCGGCAGAGGGTGGCACGCGACCATTGTGCCCCACGCCATCCGGGCGGCGTCCGGCCGGTGTCGGCCCCATCTGCTGTTGCCGCTGGAGTCGGGCCCGCAGCCACGCGGTGTCGAGGTGGTCGTCGATGGCATCGGCGAGCAGGTCCAGCGTGGCGTCGAGGCCGGGGGGGACGGCACCGGTCAATGACTCGAGCACGTCGGGGTCCTCGAGCACACCGTGCATGCTGATGCCGAGGACGTTCCCGTGGCCGAAGGCGAACCCTCCCCGGTCGATCTCCATGGTGTCGGTGGCATGGGTGGAGCCGTGACGGATCTCGTAGCCGGCCACCTTCTTGTCCCCCAGCCAGGACCACGGAGCCGCCAACGTCCCGAAGGTGGTCTCGATGGGGACGGTGCGCTTGGCCGAGTGGTAGCGGGTCACCACGGGGAGGAGCCCGAGTCCCTCGGCCGGCCCGTCGACCCCGGCGGCGTCCTCGATCCGATGCCCCAACATCTGGAGCCCACCACAGATGCCGAGCACCGGCGTGCCGGCCTGCGCGGCGAGGACGAGGGCCGGGGCCACCCGGGAGCGACGCAGCCACTCCAGGTCGCCGGCCACATGCTTGGAACCGGGGATGATGATGAGGTCGGCTCCGCGCAGGTCGTCGATGACCCGCACCCAGGTGACCGCGGCGACCTGTTGCAACGGCACGAACTCGTCGAGGTTCGACGCGTAGGGGCCACAGACGATCGACACCCGCCGACCGGACCCCGGGTCGCCGAGCACGGTCGGACCCTCTTCGGCGGGGAGGCGATGGTCGAGCCACGGGATCACCCCGACGGTGGGCACACCGGTGGTCGCCTCCAGGTCGGCCGGCGCCGGCGCCAACAGGTCGGGGTCGCCCCGGAACTTGTTGAGGACGAACCCCTCGATGCGCCGCTGCCAGGCGGGTGGGAGCAGCGCCCAGGTACCGAACAGGTGGGCGAAGGCACCCCCGCGATCGATGTCGGCCACCAGCGCCACCGGAGCGTCGACGTAGTCAGCCACCGCCATGTTCACGATGTCGCTGGCCCACAGATTGGTCTCGGCGGGGCTACCGGCCCCCTCGATGATGACCACGTCGAACTCGTCGGCGAGCGAGGACAGTGCCTCGGTGACAGCCGGCCACAACCGGGCCGAGCGATTCCGCCACGGCTGCGCCGTCAGCTGGTGGTCGACCACGCCGCGCACCACCACCTGGCTGCTGGTCTCGCTCTCGGGCTTGAGGAGCACCGGATTCATGCGCACGTCAGGGTGGACGCCCGCCGCCCGCGCCTGTAGCCACTGGGCGGTGCCGATCTCGCCACCGCCCACCACCCGGGCATTGTTGGACATGTTCTGGGCCTTGAAGGGAGCCACCCGCATCCCCTGCCGGGACGACCACCGGCAGAGAGCGGTGACCAGCAGGCTCTTGCCCGCATTGCTGGACACGCCTTGCACCATCAGGGCGGGCACGACCGCATCCTAGGAGGCAGGGGCCGGGCGGATCGCACTGATGGTGGCTGCCGGGACGAACCTTGGCATGATCGTGGCCATGGTCGTGGTGTCCGTTGAGGAGTTCGAAGCGCTGGTGACCGACGCCCTCGACACCATTCCCGCAGGGCTCCGGGCCGGAATGGAGAACGTGGCCATCGTGGTGGACGACCACAGCCCGGCGGGCCCGTTGCTCGGGTTGTACGAAGGGGTTCCGCTGACCAAACGGGGCAACCACTACTCGGCCTCGGTGCCCGACCGCATCACCATCTACATGGCCACGATCTGTGCGACCTGCCGGACCGAGGCAGACGTGGTGGCCATGGTGCGCAAGACGGTCGTGCATGAGGTCGGCCATCACTTCGGGATCGACGACCGGCGACTGGCCGAGCTGGGCTGGGCATAACCACGACCGGATCACCGGATCACCGGATCACCGGATCGACACCGGAGGGGTTAGCGTGGGCAGCCGAGAGGAGCCTCCTTGTCACCGACATCCGATCCCGCCCACCTCAGCAATCACCATCGAGAGACGCTGACCCACATCCTCCAACACCCACTGGGTCACAACATCGAGTGGCGGGACGTTCTCTCGCTGCTGGAAGCGGTGGCAACGGTCAAGGAGACTCCGCACGGCAAGTACCTGGTGACCCTGGGCGACGAAACGGAGACGTTCGAACGCCCGCGGCACAAGGACATCGAACCCCAACAGGTGGTCGACCTGCGCCGGATGTTGACCAACGCCGGATTTGCCTAGTCCCTCGAGCCGGCCCGGGCGTGACCCTGTTACATTCAGCGGATTCGACGGTGCGGATGCGCGCCAGGCGGGAGCGACCATGCTGGACCGGACCAGCGATCAGATCCCGGACCGTGATCGGTCTCACTCGTTCACCGCAGTGTCACATCGGACGAGGCGATGGACGGTCCTCGGCCTGGCGGTGATCGCCGGGCTGGCCCTGAACCTGACGGTGGCGGCATCAGCGGGGGCGGCCGCTCCGAACGGGTCATCCCGTTCCGTCGGCGCCCGCGGCCTGGTCGCCGCGGTACGGCTGGCCACGCCGGCGGCGGCCTCGATGGCCGACTCGTCGATCCGCGCCGCCGGTGGCGCCACCTACCAGCCCGACGACGGGCCGAGCTGCACCTTCAATGGCACCACCGACATCGTCCCCAACGTGACCCCGGGCTCGTCACTGTCGATCGCCTGCACCGGATGGGAGGCCGACGATCAGATCACCGCCGCCGAGATCAGCCCGTTGTTCCTGGTCTCGGGCTCGACGGACGACCTCGACGCCAACTTCCAGACGTTCACCAGCGACGGCTCGGGAAATCTCAACGTCACCTTCGTGGTACCCGATCCGTTCACCGCCGCCGACCCGGCGGCGGTGTGCCCCCCCACGGCCACCCAGGTGGCCCAGGGCTACCTCCGATGCGGCCTGGCCCTGGCCGACGGTGACGGGAACGTGGCGCTGGTGGCCCTCGACTATGCAACGGCAGCAGCCCCGCCACCGCCGAGCTCCACCGCGGTGGGGATGGCGGCCACCCCCGACGGAGGTGGGTACTGGTTGGCGTGGTCGAACGGCAACATCACCGTGCACGGTGATGCGCAGAGCTACGGCAACGCCTCCCAGCTGAGCCTGAACCAGCCGATCACCCACGTCGTGGCCACTCCTGACGGGAAGGGGTACTGGCTGGTCGCCGCCGACGGTGGGACCTTCGCCTTCGGCGATGCCGGGTTCTACGGATCCATGGGGGGCCAGCACCTCAACGAGCCGGTGGTCGACATGGCCCCGACCAACGACGGACGGGGCTACTGGCTGGTGGCCTCGGACGGCGGCATCTTCGCCTTCGGGGATGCCGCCTTCGACGGCTCGATGGGAGGGCAACCGCTCAACAAGCCGGTGGTCGGGATGTCGGCCGATCCGGTGACCGGCGGCTACTGGTTGGTGGCCAGCGACGGTGGGATCTTCTCCTTCGGGGCGCCCTTCTTCGGAAGCACCGGAGCGCTTCATCTCAACCAGCCCGTCAACGGGATGGCCACCCCAACCGACGGGCAGGGCTACTGGTTCGTCGCATCCGACGGCGGCATCTTCGCCTTCGGTGACGCCGGGTTCCACGGTTCGATGGGAGGTTCGCCACTCGCCGCGCCCATCGTGGGGATGGCCACCGACAGCGCCACCGGCGGCTACTGGCTGGTGGGCTCGGATGGTGGCATCTTCAGCTTCGACGCACCGTTCTACGGTTCCGCCTGACCGACCTTCCCGAGCGGCGCCGGCGGAGTACAGGCCGAGGGGCTGCTGGGCTCCCCGTTAGGGTGTCAGGCCATGGACCTCCGACTGGACGGTAAGACCGCGCTGGTCACCGGAGCGTCGCGGGGCATCGGCCGGGCCATCGCCCTGGCCTTTGCCACCGCCGGGGCATCGGTGATGCTCTCGTCCCGCAAGGCGGACGCCCTGTCCGGCGGCCGCGGCGGAGATCGATGCGGGCAAGGGCGCCCGGGCCGGCGAGGTGGCATGGCACGTGGCCAATGCCGGCCATCCCGATCAGGCCGAGGCATGTGTGGCGGCCACCGTGGATCGGTTCGGCTCGGTTGACATCCTGGTCAACAACGCGGCCACCAACCCCTATTACGGCCCGATCATCGAGCTGGACACCCCTCGGGCGGACAAGACGGTCCGGGTCAACCAGAGCGGGTATCTGGAATGGGCGCAGTGCGCCTGGCGTGCGGGCATGTCGGAGCGTGGCGGCGTGATCCTCAACCTGGCCTCGATCGGCGGCCTCTCGGTCGAGGGGGGCATCGGCTGGTACAACGTGACCAAGGCCGCCGTCATCCATCTGACCAGCCAGCTGGCCGGCGAGCTGGGGCCCACGGTCCGTGTCAACGCCCTGGCCCCGGGCCTGGTCAAGACCGAGTTTGCCCGGGCGCTGTGGGAGGCGGGGGAGGAGTCCATTGCCAGGCGTCTGCCCCTGGGCCGGCTGGGGGAGCCCGAGGACATCGCCAACGCCGCCCTCTTCCTGTGCTCGGACGCGGCCTCGTGGATCACCGGGCACACCATGGTCATCGATGGCGGTGCCCTGAGCATGGCCAGCGGCGGGCTGTCCTGACCGCGAGGTCCGGTCAGCTCGAACCCGTCCGGATGGGATCGTCGGGTGCCACCAACTCCGACCGGCGGAGCTTGCCGCTCTGCGTCCGGGGAAGGGAGCCGACCACCACCAGCTGACGGGGAGCGGCCCACGGGGCCAGTTCTGACGCCACCCAGTGGCGCAACTCCCCGAGGCCCGGCGGGGCGGCGCGGTCCGCCGGCACCACCCAGGCCACCACCCGCTCACCCCACTCGGAGTCCGGTCGTTTCCACACCGCCACCTGGTCGACGCCGGGATGGCCGGCCAGTACCGCCTCCACCGGAGCCGGCCACACGTTCTCGCCGCCGGTGACGATCACCTCGGCCATCCGACCGAATACGGCGAGGGTGCCGTCGGGCCCAACCCGCCCGCCGTCCCCAGTGGGGAGCCACCCCCCGGGGAGCCGAGGGTCCGATCCATCGCGGTAGGAACGGAGCATCATCGGACCGCGGACCAGCACCTCGCCGGCCCGCCCGGTCGTGCCGTCCCCGATCCGGATCTCCACCCCCCGCAGGGGTCTCCCGTCGTAGACGACGCCAGAGCCGGTCTCGGTCATCCCGTAGGTGGTGACCACGTTGGTGGGGAGGGTCCCCGGTGGGGAGGCGCCGCCCAGCAGCACCACCCGATACCCCGACGGGTCGATGCGGGCCAGCGCGGTGGCCACCAGGGAGACCAGCGTGGCACCCGACCGGCTCTGGCGCTCGACCTCGGCGGCGTCGAATCGCTCCAGCACCGTGCAGGGGACGCCGGTCACCAGGGCCCGCGTCACCACCGACAGGCCGCCGATGTGGGCCAGGGGGAGACAGGCCACCCAGCGGTCCACCGCCGGGTCCACCTGCAGCCGCGCCGAGGTGGCCACCGCCGAGGCCCTGACCGACTCGTGGGTGAGGACGACTCCCTTGGGCTCCCCGGTGGTGCCGCTGGTGGGAACCACCAGGGCGTCACCCGGCTCGATGGGGAGACCATCGCCGCGGCGGTGCTCCCCGGTGGCGTCGACCACCCTCGACGGTCGGAGCCCATCGAGCACCCGTCGCGCCGCCGGACGGGGCAGGCGGGGGTCGAGCGGCAGGACGGCGTGGCCGGCGTCCCAGGCCGCCCGCAGCGCCAGCACGAAGACCTCGCCGGCCGGGAGGTCGAGCGCTACCAGCTCCGGCATGGCGGTAGCCTAGGCGACCGTACGAGTACCGACTCTAGGAGTGAATGGTCGAATGGTTGCACGGCAACAGCCGGACCTGGTGGCGCCTGCAGGCGGCGCCAGTGAGAAGACGGTGATCAGCGGGCCGCCGGTCGACCCGGTCGATCGCTTCCGAGGCCTTCCCCTGCCCGGCTGGGAGGGCCGGGGTGACTACGAGGACATCCGCTACGAGGTCGCCGACGGCATGGGCAAGCTGACCATCGCCCGTCCCGAGGTTCGCAACGCCTTCCGCCCCCAGACCCTGTTCGAATTGGCCGACGCCTTCGCCGCGGCAAGGGACGACCCCTCGGTCGGCGTGGTCATCCTGACCGGCGAGGGTCCCGACGCCTTCTGCTCCGGCGGGGACCAGCGGATCCGGGGGGACGACGGCTACCTGGGGGACGACGCCGTGGCCCGCCAGGGCATCGGCCGCCTCAACGTGCTCGACCTCCAGATCCAGATCCGCCGGCTGCCCAAGCCGGTGGTGGCCATGGTGGCCGGCTACGCCATCGGCGGGGGCCACGTCCTGCACCTGGTGTGCGACCTCACCATCGCCGCCGACAACGCCCGGTTCGGTCAGACCGGGCCCAAGGTGGGCAGCTTCGACGGCGGGTACGGGGCCAGCCTGCTGGTTCGGACCATCGGCTTGAAGCGAGCCAAGGAGGTGTGGTTCCTCTGTCGCCAGTACGACGCCGCCACCGCCCTCGGGTGGGGGCTGGTCAACGAGGTGGTGCCCCTGGCCGACCTCGAGGCGGAGACGGTGGCATGGTGCCGCCAGATGCTGTCGCTCTCACCACTGGCGCTGCGGATGCTCAAGGGCGGCATGCACGCCGCCGACGACGGGCTGGCCGGGCTCCAACAGTTCGCCGGCGACGCCACCATGCTCTTCTACATGAGCGAGGAGGGCCAAGAGGGGCGAAACGCGTTCCAGGAGCATCGCCCGCCGGATTTCGGTCGCTTCGTCCGACGCCCGTGACCGACGGCCTCCGGCGGTCGGTGGGCGCCATGACCGCCGACGGGGTGACGGCAGCAGCCGCCCCGGGCCCGGTGAAGCGATGGGTCCTCGGGGCCCGGCCGCGGACTCTGCCGGCGGCGGTGGTCCCGGTGATGGTGGGAACGGCTGCCGCCCGTGCCCTCAGTGCACGCTCGCCCGTCCATGTGGTCATCCACCGCGGATCGCACTTCTTCGGAACCGTCACCCTTTCGGTCGGGCCGCACCTCACGTCGTGGTGGTTCGCGGTGGCCGCCCTGGCCGTGGCCCTGGCCATCCAGGTGGGGACCAACTACGCCAACGACTACTCCGACGGCATCCGGGGGACCGACGACGTCCGTGTCGGCCCGGTGCGCCTGGTGGCATCAGGGTTGGCCTCACCCGCGGCGGTGAAGCGTGCCGCGCTGGTCTGCTTTGGCGTGGCCGGCGTGATCGGGTTGGTGCTGGCCGCGGCCACCTCGTGGTGGGTGCTGGTGGTGGGCGCAGCCTGCCTGGCCGCGGGCTGGTTCTACACGGGGGGGCCCCGACCCTACGGCTATGCCGGCCTGGGGGAGCTGTTCGTGTTCGTGTTCTTCGGGTTGGTGGCCACCCTCGGCACCTACTACGTCCAGACGCTTCGCCTCGACGAGCCCGTGGTGTGGGTGGCCGCCGTGATGGTGGGCCTGCTGGCCACCGCCCTCCTGTTGGCCAACAACTTGCGGGACATCGCCACCGACACCGTCTCGGGAAAGCGCACCCTGGCCGTCCGGGTGGGCAGACGAGCCGGCGGGTGGCTGTACGTGGCGTGCGTGACGCTGCCGTTCGCCGGGGTGCTGGGCTGGGGCCTGGTGTCGGTGACCGGCGCGGTGCACGCGGCGCGTCCCGGCATCGCCTTCTTGCCCCTGGTCGCCCTCCCGTTGGCCGTGGCTCCGGCCCGGGTGGTCACCGGAGACGCCGAGGGGCGCGCCCTGCTGCCGGTGCTGGCGGCCACTGGGCGGCTGCAGCTGGCGTTCGGCGTCTTGTTGTCGGTGGCCCTGTGGCTGTGGGTCCCCGGGTGATCCGAGGGCCCGATTCACTCCGATGTGGCGTGGTCGAGGTGGGCCCGGACCAACCGCGCCACCTGGTCCGGCCGCTGCAGGTGGGGAGCATGACCAGCCCCGGTGACCACGTGGTGGGTGGCGTTGGCCCCCATCGCCTCGACGAGACGGTGGCCGATGGCGGTGAACCGCTCATCGTTGCCGCCGGAGATGATCAGCACCGGCATCGACAGTGTGCCGACGTGCTCCCACAGCGGCTCCTGGGCGCCGGTCCCGGCCAACCGGAGGCTCGAGGCCAGTCCCGGTCCGGTGTTGCGCAGCCGTTCCGTGAATCCGTTGGCTCGGTCATCGATGTCGGCGAACATCGGGCTCTCCAACCACCGCCGGAGGAAGGACTCGACGGGAGTGGGTGGCGATCCCCCGTACCCCATCGGGTCGAGGTCCTCAGCCAGCGCCCCGTCGGAGATCCGGCGGGCCAGGCGCTCGCCGGGGTCTTCGATCCCGGCGGTCCCCGAGATCAGCACCAGGCGCTCGACCAGCTCGGGCCGGGCCAGGGCCAGGTGGAGGCAGAAGCGCGCCCCGATCGAGTAGCCGAGGTAGGCGGCGCGTTTCCCGACCTCGCCCAACAACCCGGCCCCCACCGAGATGGTGGCCGCCACCTGCGACGAGCCGGCGTGCCCGGGCATGTCCACCAGCACCACCCGATGGTCGGCGGCCAGGTCGTCGTCCATCCCACCCCACACCCGGCCGGTCTGGGTGAAGCCGTGCGCCAACACCAGACGCGGACCCCGCCCTTTGGCCTCGGTGTGGAGCGCGGCCGGGGACGGGGTCGAAGGTGGGCGGGCCATGGTCATGGGGGACGCCGGTGAGCGTATCCGCCCTGTCCGACCCTCGCGATGCGGACACCCAGGCCGCGTTCGCCTCCACCATGGTGGACGAGTGGGTTCGCGGGGGAGTGGCCCATGCCGTGGTGTGCCCGGGTTCGCGATCGACTCCTCTCACCCTCGCCCTGGCCGCCCACCCGGGGATGGCGCTCCACGTACGCCTCGATGAGCGGTCGGCGGGGTTCACCGCCCTCGGGATCGGGCTGGCCACCGGGGCCCCCGCACTTGTGGTGACCACCAGTGGCACTGCCGCCGCCGAGCTCCATGCGGCGGTGGTCGAGGCCGATCTGGCCGGGGTGCCGGTCATCGCCTGCACCGCCGACCGACCACCGGAGCTGCGCGACGTCGGAGCCCCCCAGACCATCGACCAGGACCATCTCTTCGGCCGCTCGGTGCGGTGGTTCTCCGATCCGGGGGTTCCCGACAGCGCCGTGCGGGCGTCATGGCGACCACTGGCGGCCCGGGCCGTGGCCGAGGCCGGAACCGGACCAGGTGGCCCGGGCCCGGTCCATCTGAACCTGCCCTTTCGGGAGCCGCTGCTCGGCGATCCGGCCGCAGCCGGGGGCAACACTCCCGGCCGCCCGGACCGGAGACCGTGGCACCGGGTGGCGTCCGGCCCGGTGCCGCCACCCGACGGCGCCGTCGACGCCCTGATCGAGGCGGGACGGTGGGGACCCGGTCGCCGGGGGATGATCGTGGCCGGGGCCGGGTGCGGTGATCCGGGTGCTGTGCTGGCCCTGGCCGCCGCCCTCGACTGGCCCGTGCTGGCCGAGCCGAGGTCGGGATTGCGGGTCGCCGGTGCCCCCGTGGTGGTGGCGGCCGACGGCATCCTCCGCTCCGAGCGGTTCGCCGGCAGGCACGTCCCCGAGGTCGTGGTGCGCCTCGGAGGGCCCTGGGTGTCGAAGGTGGTCACCTCCTACCTGTCGACCGCGCCGCCAGCTGGTGCGCAGGTCATCGTGGTCGACCCCTGGGGACGTTGGCAGGAGCCCGAGCGAGCGGCGACCGACGTCATCCGCTGCGATCCGACGCTCTTCTGCCTCGCCGCGGCGAGGAGGGCGACGAGCGGGGGTCCGACGCCCGGCCAGGGCGTGGTGGTGACGGAATGGGGAGAGGCCTGGCGCGGGGCCGAGTCGGCCGCCCGAGCGGTCATCGGTTCCGCCCTGGGCGCAGAGCAGGCTGGCCGGGCGGCGCCATCGCTGACCGAGCCGGCGCTGGCCCACCGCCTGTACGCCGGCGCTGCCGGCGGACTCGACCCTGGTGGTGTCGTCATCGATGCCCGTCCGGGACCTGGAGGCCTTCGCCCTGCCCCGCCCGGGTGCTCCCCGGGTGGTGGCCAACCGGGGAGCCAATGGCATCGACGGGGTGGTCTCCACCGCCCTCGGGGTCGCCCTGGCGTCGTCCCGGCCGACGGTGGCCCTGGTCGGTGACCTGGCCTTTCTCCACGACGTGTCGGCGCTGGTCCGCCCCCGCGGACTCGACCCCTCCCTCACCGTGGTGGTGGCCGACAACCGGGGCGGGGGCATCTTCTCCTTCCTCGAGGCGGCCTCGGTGCTCGCCGAGGGTCACTTCGAGCAGCTCTTCGGCACGCCGCAGGCTCCCGATGTGGCCGCGGTGGCCGCCGGGTTCGGCTGGCCGGTGGACGACCTGGGCCACGATGACCACGCCTCCGGTCTCGAGCGGGCACTGGACCGCCGGGTGGCCGGCGGGGCCATGTCGGTGATCCGGGTTTGTTTGCCGGCCCGCGGCGACAACGTCGGTGTGCACCAGCGGCTCAACGCCGCCATCGTCGAGGCCGTCGACGCCGATCTGTCAGCGGCTCAGCAGGGGACCGGGTCGTAGGAGGGGAGCGCAGGTTGGGCGGGAGCGGCAGTCGAGGGGGTCGCCGTGGCACCGCCGGCTGCGGGACTCGGTGCGGTCGAGGGTGGTGCGGTGGTCGCCGTGGTCCCCACCGGCATGGTCAGCGGTTCGCCGTAGACGTCGAGCGGAGGAGTGGTGATGGGTCCGACCGTGCCCCCGAGGAACTGGGTGATCATGGCGCCGGCCTCATCGGGCTGGACCACTTCGACGGAGCCGGCCACCGAGGAGCTCGCGCCCACGGTGGGGAGCGTGTACGCCTGTAGGTCGGAGCCGGAGAAGGCCTTGTACCGTTCGGCCAGCGAGAAGAGGTCGTTGGCCGAGAGGGCGTTGTCCTTGCTGAAGTCGTGGACCACCGACGTCAGCAGGGTGTTCAGTCGCAGCGGGTTGTAGGTGGACTTGGCCTTGTCGAGGGCCGCATCGATGATCAGGTTCTGCCGCTGGATCCGTCCGATGTCCGAGCTGGGATCCGAGATCCATTCGCCGTTGTCGTCGTACTGGTAGTAGCGGGACCTCGACAGAGCCAGGGCCTGCTGGCCGTTGAGGACCTGGCACCCGGCGGTGGGGATGTCGAGCCCGGAGTTGTTGTAGCAGACGCCGGTCGAGCAGTCGCGGTCCCTGACCGGGTACTTGAAGTCCATCGAGATCCCGCCGAGGGCGTTGACCGCGTCCTGGAGCCCGAAGAAGTTGATCACGATGTAGTGACTGATCGGAATCCCGAACGTGCTCTCGATGGTCTGGATGAGGGCATCGGGGCCGGCGGCGAACGCCGAATTGATCTTGTTGTTGGTGGCCAGCTGGCTGTCCGCCGGCATTCCCGACAGGGTCACGTAGGTGTCCCGGGGGATGGAGAGCGACGACGCCGTCCCCGTGGCCGGATCCACGTGGACGATCTTGATGGTGTCGCTCCGTTGCCCCCCGGCGTTGGTCTGGTTTCCGAACTGCTGCGCCTCGGCCGCCGTCTCGCCCACCCGGCTGTCCGAGCCGACCAGCAGGACGTTGTAGGGCTGGCCGTTGGCCGCGGCCACACAGGTGGTGCACGGGTTGGAGGACACCTTGCCCCATTGGTAGCGGAAGTAGCCGTAGCCCAGGCCGGCGAGGACGAGTACGCACACCACCAGTGCGATGGCCACCCGCAGGATGCGCTCGGCGGGCCGCCGCCGGCGTTTCTTCGCCCTGCGCAGTTCGCGCTTGGTGGGGATGGCCACCTGACCACCGAGTATGGGTCCGGGGAACTCGGGGCTCCCACGCCGGCCGGATCCGGTCGAGGGCGTCGTGGGGCGGGGCCGTCCGGTCGGGCTGCCCGAAGAGCGCCCGGTCGGGCGGGATCCGCGAGGAGTGGGGGGTTCGCTGGGTGGCACGTTGGCAGGGTGGGGTCGGATCGTCCGATTCGACGGTGCGATCTTCCGGCAGGGGACTCGATCCCCGAGGGAGAGCGCCGAGAGTTTCCCACGGCTCGGCTGGGCGCTGGTGTCACCCCCGGTGACACAGTGCCGTCAGGAATCGGTCGGGACCCACGATCCGTGGAGGCCGAAGGGCACCCGGGCGGGCAGGTGCACCGTGGCCACCGGGGGGCCGCCGAAGGCGGTTGCGTCGAGAATCACCAGGTCGCTGGCGTCGTGGGCGGCATCGTAGACTACGGACAGGATCCAGCCCTCTTCGTCGCCAGCGCCGTCGGCCGCCCGGACGAACACCGGCTCACCGGGGAACCGGTGCTCACCCGGTTCGAATCGGCTCGACTCGTCGCGCCCCAGGTCGTACTTGACCAGGCCAAGCGGAGCGGGCCGGTCGGGCCGTTCGTCGAGGACGGCGCAGTAGCCGTAGCGATGGCGGAGCCCGGCCACCGTGCCGTCGATGCGCGGGAATTCGACCGGCGTGTCGTCGAGTCGCCGCTCGGACACCCGATCGGTGGCCAGGTCGATCGTCCACCGGGCCAGCACCGGGAGGGTGGAGGCGATCGGCTGGCCCGGTCCGGTGTCGAACGCTCGGTCGTAGCGGACGACGTCGAGGACCACGGTGTCGCCGTCATCGAAGGCGTTGAGGACGTGGAACACGTAGACGGGATCGATCCCGATCCACCGGACCTCGGCCCCCGGCGCAGTGCGGGACATCACTCCCACCCGGGCGCCGGCGTCCGGCATCCACTGGTAGGGGATGGAGCGCCCCTCGGTGGCGAGTCCAAGGTCGAAGACGACCGGGAGGTCGAGGAAGATCACCCGGCTGGCGGTCACGCCGAAGTCGTGGATCATGGTCGCCCGCGGAATGGCGATCTCCTCGGTCCGGACCATGTCCCCGTCGGCGTCGGCGACGTGAAAACGGAGGAACGGTGGCCCGAAGACGTCGCTGCCGAAGAACACCAACTCGCCGGTAACCGGATCGACCTTTGGGTGCGCGGTCATCGGCGACCCCAGTCCGCCGTCGAAGTCGTGGACGTGGGCATGGCTCAGATCGGGCGACAGGGCGTGGGGAAATCCGGAGTCCACCAGGGCGAGCGTGGTGCCGGCGTGGCGGATGACATTGACGTTGGCCGGTCCATCGACCGGTTCCGCGGGGCCCCGGGGCGGCGCCGACTCCACTTTGGCGGCCAGTGCGCGGGTCCGCACCCAGCGATTGCGGTAGCCGGTCGCCTTGCCACCGCCCAGCCAGATGCCGTGGATCATGCCGTCCCCGCTGAACCAGTGGTACCAGGACTGGTCGGCCGGGACCACGGCCGGGTTGGGCCCGTTCCGCAGCAGCCGTCCATCGAGGTCCGGGGGGATGCGGCCGGTCACCGGGAGCTCGTGGTCGTCGCTCCGCTCCTCCAGCACGGGGGCGAAGTTGCCTTGGAGGTAGGGGTTGACCACGGTGTGCTCCTCGCCCTGCTGGTCCCGATTCGATCCGGGCGGAACGGGTCCTGATCGTAGCGGTCGCCACCGGCCGCACCGGTTGGGCCCGGTGACGTGGCAGGCTGAAGCGATGGCCCCGCTCGCCGAGGATCTCCGCTTCAGGGGACTGATTCACCAGATGACCGACCCCGAGCTCGAGAAGCGCCTGGACGCCGAGCAACTGACCGCGTACACCGGGTTCGACCCCACCGCCGACAGCCTGCACGTCGGCCATCTCCTCCAGATCTGCAACCTCAGACGACTCCAGTTGGCCGGCCATCGACCCATCGCGGTGGCAGGAGGGGCGACCGGATTGGTGGGCGACCCGGGAGGCAGGTCCGAAGAGAGGAACCTTCTCTCGGAGGAGGCGCTGCAGGTCAATCTGCGTGGCATCCGCGGCCAGCTCGAGCGCTTCATCGACTTCGGCGGCGGGGGCGGGTCGTCGCAGGCCGTCCTGGTCAACAACGCCGAGTGGCTCGACCAGCTCCGGCTGTTCGAATTCCTACGCGACGTGGGGAAGCACTTCACCGTCAACCAGATGGTGGCCAAGGACTCGGTGAAGTCTCGGCTGGAGCGAGCCGACCAGGGGATCTCCTACACCGAATTCAGCTACATGCTCCTCCAGGCCTACGACTTCCTCCACCTGTTCGACACCTTCGGGTGCCGGCTGCAGCTGGGGGGCAGCGATCAGTGGGGGAACATCACCATGGGCATCGAGCTGGTGCGCAAGGTCCGTCAGCACGAGGTGTGGGGTCTCACCACCCCGCTGGTGGTCAAGGCAGACGGGACCAAATTCGGCAAGACCGAGTCCGGCGCGGTGTGGCTGGATGCTGCCCGGACCAGCCCGTACCAGCTGTACCAATTCTTCTACCGCAGCGAAGACGCCGTGGTCGGTACCTACCTGCGCTACTTCACCTTCCTGTCGCACGAGGCCATCGGCGAGCTCGACGAGGCCACGGCCGCCCATCCCGAGCGGCGCCAGGCCCAGCGGGAGCTCGCCCGCCAGGTCTGCTCCCTGGTCCACGGGGCGACCGAGACCGATCGGGCCGAGCAGGCGGCCGCCGCCCTTTACGGCGAAGGCGTCGACCAGCTGGACGAGCGATCGCTTCTCGACGTGTTCGCCGATGCCCCCTCGACAGAGGTGGCCAGGCTCCGTCTGGATGCCGAGGTGACCCTGGTCGACCTCCTGGTCGAGACCGGACTACTCCCGTCCAAGGGACAGGCCCGCACATTGATCGAATCCGGTGGCGCCTACGTCAACAATCGACGCCAGGACGACGTGAGCCGGGTGATCGGAGCGGATGACCTCCTGGCCGACCGCTATGTGGTGCTCCGACGGGGCAAGCGCGACTACCACCTGGTGAAGCTGGCCTGAGCGCCGGTTCGGTGGTCGGAGCCCTGGGACGGATCCGTGTCGCGGCGCGAACCGGCTCACCGACCGGCCGGTCCTACACTGACCCCATGAGCGGCCCGGGGCACCAGCATTCCGAGAACTCGCCGGTCCGGTTGACGGCGGGGCTGCCCGAGACCGTGCTCCCCGAGGAGTCGTCGGCAGTGAGGTCGGGCCTCGAGGCGGCGATGGCGGAGCCCGGGGAGCGTCGTCGCCACGCGGTGTCCGACGTGGTGCGGGCCGACCCGCGTTCCCTGGTGGCATGGGCCGCGCTCGGATCGCTGGCCCGCGACGATGTGGAGGCCTACGCCTGTTTCCGCGTCGGCTACCACCGGGGCCTCGACGCCCTCCGGGCCGCGGGGTGGAAGGGGTCGGGGACGGTCCGGTGGGAGCACCCGTCCAATCGAGGCTTCCTGCGTTGCCTCGACGGGCTCCGGTCGGCCTCCGGCGCCATCGGGGAGCGTGACGAAGAGGAGCGGTGCGCACAATTCCTGCGTCAGCTCGACCCCTCGTGGCGGCCCGATTGGACGGGCATCCCGGCCTAGTGGGTGCCGCCACCTCGACTGCCATCGAGGCACCGTCGGTCCCGGCCAGGGTGGCCACCGCTCCGGCCCGGACGTGCCCGATGCGACGGACGACCGCTCCCGCGGTGCTGGCGTCAGTCATCGCCATCGGATCACTGATGATGGCCGGGTGCACCCTCGACCCGTCGGGATCACCGGCGAGCCAGATGAACGGATGGATGACCACCTCGGGCGGAGGTGCCGCCATCGGACAGGTGGAGGTGGACAGTGCCAACATCGATCTGGCCCTGGCCCGTCACGATCCACCCTCCGCCATCAAGACGGTGTGCGCGCTGTTGACCACCGATGCGCAGACGGCCATCGGGAACCTTCCCACCCCCGACACCACCGTGTCCGATGACCTCAACAACGCCTACGAGAATGCCGCAGCGGCCGGGAACGACTGCTACAACGGGTCGGCGGGCGGGGCACTCCTGGCTCGGTCGGCGAAGGAGCGGGCCAAGATCGTCCCCATGCTGGGCAGCGCGGCGTCGTTGATCGCGGCGATCACCGGCCACGTGCCGTCGACCTCCACGACGCTGGCCCCCTCGGACAGCAACGACCCCTTCGCTCCCGGCGCAGTGGCCGCCACCGGACCGTGACCGAACCGGGCCGCACGGACCTCGGGCCGATCCCACCGGGGCGTGATCCCGACACCTACGACCGTCTCCGGCGCCGGGTCCTGTGGTCGCTTCCCACCGGGTTGTTCGTGGTTGGAAGCCGGGCCGAGGACCGGCGCAATCTGATGACCTGCAACTGGGTGATGCAGGTGGCCACCGCTCCCAAGTTGGTCGCCGTCTCCATGGAGCGAGGGTCGGTGACCCGCCAGCTGGTGGAGCGGGGGGGCACGTTTTCGGTCAGCATCCTCGCCCGGTCGGACCGGGCGCTGGTGCGGCGGTTCGTGAAACCGGTGGATGCCGTGGAACTGGATGGCAATGGGTCGGCGGTGTCCCTGCAGGGGGTGCCGGTGCACGAAGTGGTCGACGGCCTTCCTTGCCTGCGGTCGGCGCTGGCATGGTTCGCGTGCTCGGTGCGCCGCACCATCCGGTGGGACGCAGACACCCCCGACGTGCCTGCCAGTCACGTCCTGGTGGTCGGCGAGGTCATCGATGTGGGCGAGGCCGCGGACGGCGTAGGGGGCGCCGATGACGCCGTGTCGGCGCCCGAGGTCCTCCGCATGGAGGACACCCGGATGAACTACGGAGGGTGACCGGACGACCGATCGAGGCTCTCCCCGGCGCCTGCTCAGGGGTCGGCCGGCGGCTGTGGGGGACGGAGGTCGATCCGGAGGGTCAGCACGCCGTCCTCCAGCGAGGGCACGGCATCGGCGAGCATGGCGAAATCCATGAAGTCGGCCTGGGCCTGCATCTTGAACCGTTCGCGGTCGGGTCCCTCGACCGGGGGCAGGCCTCGGGATCGGACCGCTTCTGCCCTGGCCCGGAAGCGCTCCACCATGGCGTCGGGGTCGAATTGATCGGGCATGACCCGATGGTACCGGTGCGGCCAACGCGCTACGAATGGGGGCGCCCCGCACTACACTGAGGGCCATTGGTGATCGGTGGTCACCCCGGAGTAGCTGAGTCGGGGGGCGTGCCACCCCTGGTGGGGCAAGGAGTTGTTTCCGTGAAGAAGGGACGCCATCGCCGCTTCGAGGAAGCGCGAAGCTTGAAGCGATCCGTCGCGACGGCGAATCGCCGGTGCCCCGAGTGCGGCGCCGAGCCCGATGACAAGCACGCCACCTGGTGCCTGGCCACCGAAGACGACTACGACGAGATCCTGGGGACCGCCCCGAAGGACGCCTCCTTCACCGAGGACGACCCACTGGCCGAGTAGTCCGGTGACGTCGAGTGGTCACCGGCGGACGGTGGGGTGGGGCAGCAGGGTGATCTGGGCCCCGGGAGCGGTCCGTTCGTCGAGATAGGCCGCCAGCCTCTTGTAGACCTTCTTCCCCGCCATCGTCTCCAACTCGGTCCGCATGCTCACGTAGACCGGATCGTGACCAACGAACGCGGCCGGGTCCTCGGTGCACCACCAGTGGAACTCCTCGCCACCCTCCCCCCAGTGGCGCCGGTCCCACTGCCGCACGACCGACGTCACCCGACCATCGGCGGAGGTCTCGTCCTCGCGTCGGAGGGGTAGCTGCCAGCACACCTCCGGCTTGTACTCGACGTGGCTCCGTCCCTTCGCTTCGGCCGCCTTGTGCAGCGCGCATCCGGCGCCGGCGCCGAACCCGGGACGGTTGAGGAAGATGCAGGCGCCGTCGACCAGGCGGGTGCCCAGCTCGCCACCGGCCAACTTCTTCACAACCCCCTTGCGACCCTGCTTGTGGAACTGCCAGATGTCCGGTGTGAGCGCGGCCGCGGCCCGCTCCACCTTGCGGGCGTCCTTCTTGCCGGTGAAATGGGCCCCGTACGAGCAGCAGCCCTGCACGAGCTCCGGTGCCGGCCCGGTGAGGACACCCTGGCACCCCTGTCCGAAGATGCACATCCATGCGCTGGCCAGGAAGGTGGCGTCGAACAGCCAGGTTCGTTCCTCGTCCGGGTCGTCGAAGCTCACCCATTCGTGGGTCTCGTGCGGTGGTTGCTTGTGGCTGGGTGTCACGCCCTTATGATGACAGGCATGAGCGAAGCCCGTGAGGACATCCATCCGGTACTGACCGTCTCCCCCGACGCTCGTGCCACCGTGCTCGAGGTGCTGGCCAACGAGTCCGACTCGGAGACGCTGGCCCTCTGGCTGGAGATCAGCGGCGAGAGCAACGGCGCCTACGCCTACGACATGTACTTCCAGGCGTTCTCGGATGCCAGCGGCGGTGATGTGGTCCAACACGACGACCAACTGCCGATCGTGATCCCCCAGGCCAGCGTGGAGCGGCTCCAGGGAGCGACGCTCGACTTCGTGACCGACGCCTCGGGTGAGGGCGGGCTGGTGATCGTCAATCCCAACGCGCCCCCGGCTCCGGCCAGGGGGGTGGCATCGGGTGCGGCGGTGGATCTCTCCGATCCCCTCGCCCAACGGGTGGTGTCGGTCCTCGACGAACAGGTGAATCCGAGCATCGCCGCCCACGGTGGTCGCGCCGATCTGGTTGCCGTGGAGGAGTCCTCGGTGTACCTCCGTTTGAGCGGGGGCTGCCAGGGGTGCGGCATGGCCAAGGCCACCTTGTCCCAGGGCATCGAGGTCATCCTCCGCGAAGCCATTCCGGAGATCGCCGACATCATCGATGTCACCGACCACGCCGACGGGACCAACCCCTACTACGAGCCTGCCCACAGCTGACCGAGCGGTCAGCTGAGCGGCTCCCGGCGGTGGGCCGCCGCCCGGCCACCGGCATCCGGGTGATGCCGCCGTCACGATCGCCGTCGTCGCGGTGCTCGTCCGATACGTTGCGGGGGTGGACACCCTGCTCGTCGCGGGAGCGACACTGGCCGGCCTGGTGATCGGAGGGGCGCTCGACCCGGTCGGGCAACGGCTGGCCGACCAGAGTCGTGCCGACCAGGAGCGCCGTCGTGCCGACCAGGAGGCGACGGCCGCCGCTGATGGTCATCGATCGGCGGCGGTTCCGGAGGTGGAGGATCGAAGCGGCGAGCCGGGTGCGAGACCGGAGTCGCTGCGCCAACTCCTCCCGTCGGGACGCTCCCCCCGGCGGAGTGCGGGTGCGGCGGTGGTGACCGGCGTGCTCTTCGGGGCGGCGGCGTGGCATTTCGGTCCCGACGTGATCGTGGCGCCCTTCTGCGTCTTCTTCGCCATGCTGGTCGTGGTCTCCACCACCGACCTCTCGCACAACCTGGTCCCCCGGCGCGCTCATCTACCTGGCGCTGGCCCTGATCGTCCCGCTCCTGGTGCTCACCTCGGGGGTCGACCACCGCTGGCACAGCCTGGCCGGATCGGCGGTGGCCGGCGGCGTCGCCTTCGGGCTGTTCTTCGGGGTGTGGTGGTTCGTGCCCCGGGGCATGGGGTTCGGGGACGTGCGCCTGGCCGGTGTTATCGGGGTGACGGTCGGATACCTGAGCCTGCTCCACGCCTACCTGGCCTTTCTGGCCGGGTTCGTGACCGGAATGGTCTTCGGGCTGGCCGCGCTGGCGGCGACGTCGTCCGGCCGCAAGACCCGGATCCCCTTCGCCCCGTCCCTTGCCCTGGGCGCGGTGTTCGGCGTCTTGTGGGGTGGGCAGGTGGCACACAGCCTGTTCCATGCCGGCTCGTGATCGCCGTGCGCCACCCCCGGTCGTGGACGTGCGCCACCTCCGGCCGTGGAATGGAGCGGAGGTGCCGGTCCAGGCGGTGCGCCGGCAGCCCCCGAGTAGATTTGCCTCAATGTTGCGCTATCTGACCGCCGGTGAGTCTCACGGCCGCGCCCTGGTGGTCATCGTCGAAGGCATGCCCGCCGGGTTGCTGGTCACCGCCGGGGACATCCAACGCGGCCTGGCCCGGAGGCGGCTCGGATACGGCCGGGGCCCCCGGATGCGCTTCGAGGCCGACGAGGTGAGCATGGTCGGGGGCATCCGTCACGGGCGGACCCTCGGATCCCCGATCGCCATCGAGATCGCCAACACCGAGTGGCCCAAGTGGGAGACCGAGATGTCCCCGAGCCCCGGTCTCCCCTCCAAGGTGCTGACCCAGCCCCGACCCGGCCACGCCGACTTGTCGGGCATGCTCAAGTACGGTCTTGACGACGCCCGCGATGTCCTGGAGCGGGCCTCGGCCCGCGAGACGGCAGCCCGAGTGGCAGCGGGAACCCTGGCCAAGCTGCTGCTGGGGCAGATCGGCGTCGACGTCCTCAGTCACATCGTGCAGCTGGGGCCGGTACAGGTCGCGGTCGACACCCTCCCCACCATGGAAGATCTGCCCCGCATCGACGACTCCCCGGTCCGCTGTGCCGACCCCGACGCCGAGGCCACGATGATCGCGGCGGTGAAGGCAGCCGCCAAGGACGGGGACTCGTTGGGTGGAGCGGCCGAGGTAGTGGCGTATGGGGTCCCGGTCGGCCTCGGGAGCCACGTCCATTGGGACCGTCGACTCGACGCGCTGCTGGCCCAGGCGTTGATGAGCATCCAGGCGATCAAGGCGGTGGAGTTCGGTGACGGCGCCGAGCTGGCCGGCCGGCGGGGCTCACAGGCTCACGACGCCATCCGGATGGCCGACCGGGTCGACGACGACCACGGCGCCGATGGGACAGGGCTGCTCGGGGGCGGCTATGTCCGCGATACCCACCACGCCGGGGGCATCGAGGGTGGCATCTCCACCGGGTCGCCGGTGGTTGCCCGCGTCTCCATGAAGCCCCTGGCCACCCTCAACCGCCCCTCGTTGGGCACCGTCGACGTGGTCACCAAGGAGGCCACCGTGTCGTTCAAGGAGCGGACCGACGTCACCGCGGTGCCGGCCATGGGCGTGGTAGCCGAGACGATGACGGCGTTAGTGCTGGCCTCGGAGGCCCTACGCAAGTTCGGCGGCGACTCGGTCGAGGAATTCCGGCGAAACTTCCACGGCTACCTGGCCTCGCTCGGGGAGACACCGTCCGCCGCCCTGCCCGCCACCGATGGTTGACCGCATCATCCTGGTGGGGATGATGGGGGCGGGGAAGACCACGGTGGGCCGGATGCTGGCTGGTCGTCTGGGATGGGCACACCTCGATTCGGACGCCCAAGTGGAAGCCGACACCGGGCGCACCGTGCCCGAGCTGTTCGCCGACCACGGGGAGGCGGCGTTTCGGGCCGAGGAGTCGCGGGTGCTGGCCGACGCCCTCTCCGGACCGGACCCGGTGGTGGTGTCGGCGGCCGGAGGGGTGGTGCTGTCGGCGCCCAATCGGGAACTGCTGGTCCGCTCGGGGGTGGTGGTGTGGCTGCGGGCGGATACCGATCTCCTGGTCCGGCGAGTGGGCACCGGCGCCGGACGGCCGTTGCTCGACGAGGACCCGGCCGGGGTCATCGCCGATCTGTACCGGGTGAGGCGACCGCTGTACGAGGCAGTCGCGGCCGTGACCCTCGACGTGAACGGTCTCACCCCCCACCAGCTGGTCGACGTCCTGTTGGCTGAAGAGGCGTTGGTGGGCCGCGGGATCAGGTCGGGCGAGTCGGGGTGAGGGCGATCCGGGTCGAGCTGGGCAAGCGCAGTTATGACGTGGTGGTGGGCGCCGGCGCCCGCCACCAGTTGGCGGCCACAGTGGCGTCGGTGGTGCCGGCCGCCCGCCGGGCCGCCGTGGTCACCCAGGCGGGGATCGGCATTCCGGTCGAGGTCGGGCTCCCGGCTGACCAGTTCGTCGTCCCCGAGGGCGAGGGGGCCAAGTCGCTCCCCGTGGTCGAGGACCTGTGCCGGGGGTTCGCCCGGGCCGGGCTGGCCCGCTCGGACGTGGTCATCGCGGTGGGGGGCGGGGTGGTCTCCGATCTGGCCGGGTTCGCGGCGGCGTCGTACCACCGGGGAACGCCCTACGTGAACGTGGCCACCACGCTGTTGGCCCAGGTGGACGCGGCCATCGGTGGCAAGACCGGGGTGAACATCCCCGAGGGCAAGAACCTGGTCGGCTCGATCTGGCAGCCGATGGCGGTCTTGTGCGACACCGACGTCCTGTCCACACTGCCACCCCGCGAGTGGGCCTCGGGCCGTGGCGAGATGGCCAAGTACGCGTTTTTGGGGGGGCCGGATCCCGACGCGTCGCTTCTGGAGATGGCCTTGCCCGAGCAGGTGGCCCGGTGCGTGGAGATCAAGGCCGAGGTGGTGGCGGCCGACGAGCGTGAGGGGGATCGACGGATGGTCCTCAACTACGGTCACACCCTGGCCCACGCCCTGGAGGCCGCCGCCTTCGATCCCACCTCGAACCTGGATCTCCGCCACGGCGAGGCGGTGGCCGTGGGCCTGGTTTACGCCGCCCTCCTGGCGCGCCGACTCGGGCGCATCGACGACCAGCGAGTCGAGCTGCACCGACAGGTGGTCGGGGCATTCGACCTCTCCCCCCTGCTTCCCGAGGCCGTCGACCCCGAGCGACTGCTGGCGTTCATGGCCCGCGACAAGAAGGCAGCCCACGACCTGACCTTCGTGCTGGACGGGCCGCGCGGGGTGGAGGTGGTCCATGGCATCGACCATGGGGACGTGGTCACTACCCTTGCGGAGATGCATCGCCGCGCACCGGACCGGACCTCATGAGCGCACCCGGATCGATCCTGCTGCTCTCGGGACCCAACCTCAACCTGCTCGGGGACCGGGAGCCGGCTGTCTACGGGTCCGCCACCCTGGAGGAGCACGTGGCCACCGCCGCCGAGGCGGCGTCGGCAGTGGGGCTGGCCCTCGATCACTTCCAGACCAACCACGAAGGTGACCTGGTGGATGCCGTGCACCGGGCCCGGGGGGTGGCCGATGCCATCATCGTCAACGCCGGTGCCCTCTCCCACACGTCGTGGTCGCTCCACGACGCCCTGGCCGCCTTCGACGGCGTGGTGGTCGAGCTCCACCTCTCCAATCCGGCAGCCCGGGAGCCGTTCCGCCACACGTCGGTGATCGCCCCGGTGTCCGACGGCTGCATCGCCGGCTTCGGAGGCATGGGTTATCGACTGGCCGTGGAGGCAGTCCGTCGACTCCTCGACGCCCGACCGGTCGGATGAGCGAAGCGTCACGCCCGGTACTGGAACCGCTCCAGGTGAGCGGGCGCCTCGATCGCCTGCGCGGGCTCTTCGACAGCGCCGGTGAGGACGGCGACGCCATCCGGGGCTTGTTGGTGACCACCCCGGCCAACGTGCGTTGGTTGAGCGGGTTCACCGGCTCGGCGGGGATCGTGCTGGTAACCGCGGACGACGCGGTGCTGGCCACCGACGGCCGGTACCGGACCCAGGCCTCCGAGCAGGTGGCGGTGGCCGGCGCCGGCGCCGAGATCGGAATCAGCATCGGGGGGGCGCAGGCCCAGCGGGACGAGGTGGTGGGGAGGGCCGGAGGCCTGGGCGCTCTGGGCCTGGAGGCCGACCACATCACCTGGGCGGGGCAGCAGGCCTGGGCCAGCCTGCTCGACGGAGCGCGCCTCGTGCCCACCCGGGGGGTGGTGGAGGGACTCCGCCGGGTCAAGGACGCCGGGGAGGTGGCCCGGATGGAGCGGGCTGCGGCCATCGCCGACGACGCCCTCGCCGAGGTGCTCCCCCTGCTGAGCGCGGCGGGTGCCGATGGGGGGTTGACCGAGTCACGGTTCGCGGCCGCCCTCGACCATGCCATGCGCCTGCGGGGAGCAGAGGAGAGCGCCTTCGAGACCATCGTCGCCTCGGGTGAGAATTCGGCCAAACCCCACGCTCGGCCCGGGGACCGCTCCATTCGAGCGGGTGATCCGGTGGTGGTTGATTTCGGCGCCGTGTTCGACGGATACCGGTCGGACATGACCCGGACCTTCTGCATCGGGGGCGCTCCGACCGGCGAGCTGGCGTCGATCTTCGAGGTGGTGGCGGAATCGCAGCGGAGCGGGGTCCGCTCGGTGGTCCCTGGGGCCACCGCCGGCTCCATCGACCAGGTCTGCCGGGAGGTGATCGCCGCGTCCGGATGGGGGGAGCGGTTCGAGCACGGCACCGGGCACGGGGTGGGGCTCGACATCCACGAGGAGCCGTCCGTCGGCCCGGGGTCCACTGCTATTCTCGTGCCCGGCACCGTTGTCACCGTGGAACCGGGCGTGTACCTGCCCGGGACGGGCGGGGTCCGCATCGAGGACACCCTGGTAGTGACGGAGGACGCCAGCCGATCGCTCACCCAGTTCCCGAAGGAAGTTGCCGTCTGATGGCTGTCTCCACCAATGATCTGCGCAACGGCATGACCCTGAACCTTCCCGAAGGCCTGTTCGCAGTGGTGGAGTTCCAACATGTGAAACCGGGCAAGGGTGGCGCCTTCGTGCGCACGAAGCTGAAGAATCAGCGGACCGGTGCCGTCATCGAGCGCACCTACCGGGCCGACGAGAAGCTCGAGCAGGCCATCATCGACAAGCGCGAGATGCAGTTCCTCTACCGGGACGCCTCCGACTACGTGTTCATGGACACGGCCTCCTACGAACAGCTCCAGGTGGACACCGGACTGCTCGGCGACGCCGCCAACTACCTGAAGGAGGGTGACGACGCCGTGCTGCAGTTCTACGGGACCGAGATCGTCGGCGTCGACCTTCCCGCCGCCGTGGAGCTGACGGTGACCGAGACCGAGCCGGGGATCCAAGGTGACCGGGTGTCCGGCGCCCGCAAGCCGGCCACGCTGGAGACCGGCCTGGTGCTCCAGGTGCCACTCTTCGTCAACCCGGGCGAGCGGATCAAGGTGGACACCCGCTCGGGGGAGTACCTGACCCGGGCCTGACCCGGCGGCACGATCACCGGACCCGACGCACACCCACCGCCTCGGACCACCGCAGCCGACCACCGACCATGGATCCCGCACCCCGCCGTCAAGCCCGTGAACGGGTGGTGACCCTGCTCTACGAGGCGGAGCTGAAGGGTGAGCGCCCCACCGTGGTGATGGATGCGCTGGCCACGGTCCCCGACCCCTACGCGGCCACCCTGGTGCAGCTGGTCGAGACGCGGGCAGAGGAGATCGATGCCCTGATCGGTGGCGCCGCCATCGGGTGGGACCTCGGGCGCATGGCCGTGGTCGACCGGAACGTCCTCCGCCTGGCGGTGGCTGAATTGCTGGCCTGCCCCGATGTCCCCACCGCGGTGATCCTCAACGAGGCGGTCGAGCTGGCCTCGGCCTACTCGACCGATGATTCGGGCCGCTTCGTCAACGGGGTGCTGGCCACCCTGGCCCTCCAGGTGCGGGGCTGAGCGATCGGCCCGTGGCGGGCCCGCGTTCCAGACGCTCCCCGCCCTCGGTTGCCCGATCCCGAGGCCGACCGCTCGGTTCTGGTCGAGTAGCAGAGTTGGTCTGTCTGCTCCTGTGGCGACGCGATCTCGTCGACAGGCGGCGGAGTGACGGGTATAGTCGGAGCCTGACCGTGAAGCGGGTCCTGTGAGGCCCGTACGGACAGGAGGAACCGGTGGCCGAACGTGAGCGCAGTCACACCCGCCCGCGGGGTGCTGTGTTCGTTCCCCGGGCCCAGGTCATGTCGGCAGCCGACGTGCACCGTGCCATCACCCGGATGGCTCACGAGATCGCCGAGCGCAACCGCGGCCTCCAGCACGTGGTCCTCATCGGGCTGCAGACCGGAGGCGTGGCCATCGCCACCCGCCTGGCCGACACCCTCTCCGAGGTGGAGGGAGCCGCCATCCCGGTGGGAACGCTGGACGTGGCCTTCTACCGCGACGACATCGGATTGCGACCGGTGCTCCCCGAGGCGGCCACCGACATCAGCTTCGACCTCACCGGGACCACGGTGGTACTGGTCGACGACGTCCTGTTCACCGGCCGCACCATCCGGGCCGCCCTCAACGCCCTGGGCGAATACGGACGAGCCCAGGTGGTGGAGCTGGCCGTGATGGTCGATCGCGGGCACCGCGAGCTCCCCATCCGACCGGACTATGTGGGGAAGAACCTCCCCACCCGCCGCGACGAGATGGTCGACGTGTCCGATGACGGCGTGTCCTTGGGCGACCTGGTCGTCCGGTGAGTCCGTTCCCCACCCACCTGCTCAGCATCGACGATCTGGGTCCCGACGAGATCACCGAGGTGCTCCGGGTGACCGACTCCTTCGCCGAGGTCGGTCGGCGGACCAACCCGAAGGTGCCCACCTTGCGGAGCCGGACGGTGGCCACCCTGTTCTTCGAGGACTCCACCCGGACCCGCATGTCCTTCGAGACGGCAGCCAAGCGCATGTCCGCCGACGTCCTCTCCTTCGCCGCCGGGTCCTCGTCGGTGAAGAAGGGTGAGTCACTGCGCGACACCGTCGAGACCATCGAGGCGATCGGCATCGACGCCGTGGTCATCCGCCACGCCTCGTCGGGGGTGCCGGCTCGGGTGGCCGGCTGGGTCGACCACTGCGTGGTGATCAACGCCGGGGACGGCTGGCACCAACATCCCACCCAGGCACTGCTCGATCTGTACACCGTGCGCCAGGCCCTCGGTGGGGGAGACGAGGGTATGGCCCGATTCGCCGGCCTGCGGGTGGCCATCGTGGGCGACGTCCGCCACAGCCGGGTGGCCCGCTCCCAGATCTCCGCCTACGCGGCCATGGGCGCGGAGGTGACCCTGGTGGCCCCGTCGACGTTGCTGCCTCCCTCGCTCGAGGGATGGCCGATCGCCGGCGTCAGCCACCGTCTCGACGACGTCCTGGAGAAGGCCGACGTGGTCTCCCTGCTCCGCGTGCAGTCAGAGCGCGGGCAGCGGTGAGTTCCTCCCCTCATTGCGCGAGTACACCGCCGGGTACGGCCTTACCTCGCGGCGGGCGGCCATGCTGCCATCCGAGGCCATCATCCTGCATCCCGGACCGATCGTCCGGGGAGTGGAGATCGCCTCGGACGTGGCCGAGCTGCCCGCCTCGCTGATCACCGAACAGGTGAGCAACGGGGTGGCCATCCGCATGGCCGTGCTCTTCCTCCTGCTCGGACAGGGGCCGATCGGGGGAGGGCACCATGCCTGAGCGGGCCGGCCACCGGGGGAGAGGTCCGTCCCCCACCGTGGTCATCCGGGGTGGCACGGTGATCGACCAGCATGGCGAACGCCGGGCCGACCTGGTGGTCGCCGAGGGGCGGGTGGCCGCGGTGGGGGAGGGAATCGCCATTCCCCGCGGGGCCCTCGAACTCGACGCCCACGGGTGCGTGGTGGCCCCTGGTCTGGTCGACCTGCACACTCACCTGCGCGAGCCGGGTCGTGAGGAGTCCGAGACCATCGAGACCGGGGCGCGGGCGGCCTCGTTGGGCGGGTACACCGCGGTGGTGGCCATGCCCAACACGGAGCCGACCCTCGACTCGGCCGAGGCGGTCCGGAACGTGACCGAGCTGGCGGCGTCGGCGACCACCGAGGTGGCGGTGGCCGGGGCGATCACCGTGGGTCGCCGGGGGGAGCGCCTGGCTCCGATGGCCGAGCTCGCCGAACTGGGTGTCCGTCTCTTCACCGACGACGGTGCCGGGGTGCAGTCGGCGGGTCTGATGCGCAGGGCCCTCGACTACGCCACCGGACTCGGGGTCACGCTGGCGCAGCACTGCGAGGACACCACGCTGGCCGGCGCCGGCGCCATGCACGAGGGGGCGTGGTCGAGCCGACTGGGGGTACCGGGGGCGCCGGCGGTGGCCGAGGAGGTGATGGTGGCCCGGGACATCGCCCTGGTGCGGGCCACCGGTGCCCGCATCCATTTCCTCCACCTGTCCACCGCCGCGTCCGTCGACTTGGTGCGCCGGGCCAAGGCCGAGGGACTGGCGGTGACCGCCGAGGCCGCCCCCCACCACTTCACCCTGACCGACGGGTGTGCGGCCGGCTACGACCCGGTGTTCAAGGTGAACCCTCCCCTCCGGCCCCAGCCCGACGTGGACGCGGTCAAAGCGGGACTGGCCGACGGGACCATCGACGCCATCGCCACCGACCACGCTCCCCACGCCCCCGAGCTCAAGGACCTTCCTTTCGATCAGGCCCCGCCGGGCATGCTCGGCCTGCAGACCGCGGCCTCGTTGGCCCTCGACCAGCTGGACCTGCCTCTCACCACCGTCCTCGCCCTGATGAGCTGGCAACCGGCGGCGATCGCCGGGCTCGACGACGCCCACGGTGGGGAACAGGGGGGACCGATCGTCCCCGGGGCGCCGGCCAACCTGTGCGTGATCGACCCCTCGGCCCGCTGGACGGTGGACCCGGCCGCCATGGCCAGCCGCAGCCGCAACTCGCCCTACGGCGGGTGGACCCTCACCGGTCAGGTCCGCCACACCGTCTTCCGGGGGGAGCCGGTGGTCATCGACGCCGAGGCGCAACGGTGACCGGTCGGAATGGGACGGTCACCCGGGACGACGCCCTGTTGGTGCTGGCCGACGGGGCGGTGTTCGAGGGTGAGGCGATCGGCGCCCGGCCCGACGGCGGCGTGGCCACCGGGGAGGCGGTGTTCAACACCGTCCTCTCCGGCTACCAGGAGGTGATCACCGACCCCTCCTATGCCGGCCAGGTCATCGCCTTCACCTACCCCCACATCGGCAACTACGGAGCCAACCCCACCGACGGCGAGGCCCCCGAACCGCACTGTCGGGGCGTCATCGTGCGTGACCTCTGTGACCGCCCGAGCAGCTGGCGGTCGGAAGAATCGCTGGAGGAGTTCCTGATCCGCTTCTCGGTTCCGGGCATCACCGGGGTGGACACCCGGCGGCTCACCCGGCACCTCCGCGACCAGGGCGCCATGCCGTGCGCCTTCGGCACCGCCGGTGAACCGGCGCTCCGCCGCGCCGCCGAGGCCGCGGTGCCGACCGATGGCGTGGACCTGGTGTCGACGGTGACCACCACGTCGACCTTCACCCGTGGCACCGGTCCCTATCGGGTGGTGGCCTACGACTTCGGGGTCAAAGAGGCCATGCTGCGACAGTTGGGTGAGCTGGCCACGGTCACCGTGGTCCCGGCCTCGACCCCGGCGGAGCAGGTGGCCGCCCTCGAGCCCGACGGGGTCTTCCTGTCCAACGGGCCCGGTGATCCCGCCGCCCTGGCCCCGATCGTGGGAGAGATCCGCACACTGGTGGGCATGGGCTCGATCCCGGTGTTCGGGATCTGCCTCGGCCATCAGCTGCTGGCCACCGCCTTGGGGGCGACCACCTTCAAACTCCCCTTCGGGCACCATGGGGGGAACCACCCGGTGCGACGCCTGGCCAGCGGCCGGGTCGAGATCACCTCGCAGAACCACAATTTCGCGGTGACCGAGGGCACGCTGGGCTCAGCGGAGATCACCCACGTGAACCTCAACGACGGGGTGATCGAGGGCATCCGCAGCCATCACGCTCCGGCGTTCAGCGTCCAGTACCACCCCGAGGCCGGGCCGGGCCCCCATGATGCGCGCTATCTGTTCGACGAGTTCCGGGAGCTGATGGAGGCGACCGGCGCCGGCGCCGGAAGGCACGGCGGTAGCTGATGCCCCGGCGCAACGACCTCGAGTCGATCCTGGTCATCGGGTCCGGCCCCATCGTCATCGGGCAGGCCTGTGAGTTCGACTACTCGGGGACCCAGGCGTGCCGGGTGCTGGCCGAGGAGAAGTTCCGGGTGGTACTGGCCAACTCCAATCCGGCGACCATCATGACCGATCCGGCCATGGCCGATCGGACCTACGTCGAGCCCCTCGACCCCGACGTGTTGGAGGCGATCATCGAGCGAGAGCGGCCCGATGCCCTGCTCCCCACCCTGGGCGGCCAGACCGCCCTCAACCTGACCATGGCCTTGGACCGCAAGGGCGTGCTCGAGGCCTACGGCGTCGAGGTGATCGGCGCCAACACGGCGGCCATCGCCACCGCCGAGGACCGGGAGAAGTTCAAGGCGGCCATGGAGGAGATCGGCCTGGCCGTGCCCTCCTCGGGCTTCGCCCACTCGCTGGACGAGGCCCTGGCCATCGGAAACTCGGTCGGGTTCCCGATCATGGTTCGTCCGAGCTACATCCTGGGTGGGTGCGGCACCGGTATCGCCGCCACCCGCGACCAGTTGATCCGACTGGCGGCCGAGGGGCTCGAGGCCTCCCCGATCAGCGAGGTGCTGATCGAGCAGTCGATCGCCGGGCAGAAGGAGTTCGAGCTGGAGGTGATGCGGGACAACGCCGACAACTGCGTGGTCATCTGCTCCATCGAGAACCTCGACCCGATGGGCGTGCACACCGGTGACTCGATCACCGTGGCCCCGGCCCAGACGCTGACCGACGTCGAGTTCCAGGCCATGCGCGACGCGGCCTTCGCCTGCATCCGCCGGGTGGGGGTCGAGACCGGCGGGTCGAACGTGCAGTTCGCGGTCGACCCGGTGGACGGGCGACAGGTGGTCATCGAGATGAACCCCCGCGTCTCCCGCTCGTCGGCGCTGGCCTCCAAGGCCACCGGGTTCCCCATTGCCAAGATCGCCGCCCGGCTGGCCGTCGGGTACCGGCTGGACGAGATCGTCAACGACATCACCGGGGCGACGCCGGCGTCGTTCGAGCCGACCATCGACTACGTGGTCACCAAAATCCCCCGGTGGGCGTTCGAGAAACTGCCCGGGTCGACCGACAGCCTCGGCACCCGTATGCAGTCGGTAGGGGAGGTGATGGGCATCGGCCGGACCTTCCCCGAGTCGCTGCAGAAGGCGATCCGCTCGCTCGAGCAGGGTCGGTACGGCCTCAACGCCGATCCTGTCGAGGCTGGGCTGGACCCCGTTCCCACCGCCGAGCTCACCCACCGGGTGACCACCGCCACCCCCGAGCGGCTCTTCCAACTCGAAGCCCTGTTGCGTCGCGGGGTCTCCGTGGACGATCTGGCCGCCGCCACCGGGATCGACCCGTGGTTTCTGGCCCGCATGGCCGAGATCACCGACGCCCGCATGGCCCTCGACCTGCACGTCACCCTGGGCGTAACCGTCGACGACCTCGACCGGCGGGCGTGGCGTCGGCTCAAGCGCCTCGGCTTTTCCGACCAGCAGCTGGCCTACCTGTTCGGCGGGCCGGTCACCCTCGATCAGATCCGCGCCGCCCGCCTGGCCCTCGGCGTCGGCGTCACCTTCAAGACGGTCGACACCTGCGGGGCGGAGTTCGAGGCCCACACCCCGTATCACTACTCCACCACCGAGGACGACGATGAGGTCAGGCCGTCGGACCGCCCCCGAGTGGTCATCCTGGGGTCGGGCCCCAACCGGATCGGCCAGGGCATCGAGTTCGACTACTGCTGTGTCCACGCCTCGTTCGCCTTGCGGGCGGCGGGCTACGAGACAGTGATGGTCAACTGCAACCCGGAGACGGTCTCGACCGACTACGACACCTCGGACCGGCTCTACTTCGAGCCGCTCACCCCGGAGGACCTGGCCAATGTGCTCGAGGCCGAGCAGGCTGCATCGAGGGATGAGGGACGCCTGGTCGGCGTCATCGTCAGCCTCGGTGGGCAGACCCCTCTCAAGCTGGCCGCCGGCATCCCCGAGGAGCTGGTCCTCGGCACCTCGCCTTCCTCCATCGACCTGGCCGAGGACCGCGAGCGATGGAACGAGCTCTGCGGCCGGCTGGGGATCCCCCAACCCCCCGGGGGCACGGCCACATCGGCGGCCGAGGCGGTGGTGGTGGCGTCGACCGTCGGGTACCCCGTACTGGTCCGCCCCTCCTACGTCCTCGGCGGCCGGGCGATGGAGATCGTCTACGACGACGAGCGGTTGGTCCAGGCGGTGGACGGGATGGCCGGCGTCGGAGGTTCGCTCGGACGGGAGGGCGGGGTGACCGCCGCCCGGCCGGTGCTGGTGGACCGGTTCCTCGAGGACGCGGTGGAGGTAGACGTCGACGCGGTACGCGACGCCACCGGCGAGCTGGTCATCTGCGGTGTGATGGAGCACGTCGAAGAGGCCGGCGTCCACTCGGGGGACTCGGCTTGCGCGCTTCCGCCCCAGACGCTGTCGGCGTCGGTGCAGGACGAGATGGAGCGACTGGTGCGGATGATTGCCGACGCGCTCTCGGTGCGTGGCCTGATCAACGTGCAGTTCGCGGTCAAGGACGATCGCGCCTATGTGCTCGAGGCCAATCCGAGAGCCAGCCGGACCGTCCCGTTCGTGGCCAAGGCGACCGGGGTTCCGGTGGCCATGGTGGCGGCCCGGGTGATGGTGGGAGCCACGCTGGACGAGCTGCGCCACGAGGGACTGCTGTGCGAACCGGTCACCGGCCACGTGTCGGTCAAGGAGGCGGTGTTGCCGTTCAACCGGTTCCCGGGGGTGGACACCCTGCTCGGCCCCGAGATGCGCTCGACCGGCGAGGTGATGGGGATCGGCGAGACCTTCGGGCTGGCCTTCGCCAAGAGCCAGAGCGCCGCCGGCAATCGCCTGCCGGTCGCCGGCACGGTGTTCTTCTCGCTGGCCGACCGGGACAAACGGGCCGGCCTGGAGGCGGCGCGCCAGTTCGTGGCCCTGGGGTTCGAGCTGGCGGCTACGTCGGGAACGGCGGCCATGCTCGATGCCGAGGGCGTACCGGTGGCGACGGTGGTGGCCAAGGTCGGCGACTCGGGCCCCGGCGTGGTGGACGCCGTCGACCTCATCGGCGGGGGGAAGGTGCAGTTGGTGGTCAACACCCCGCGGGGCCGGGGCCCTCGTGCCGACGGACTGCACATCCGCGCCGCCGCACTGGCCCATCTGGTGCCCTGCTTGACCACGGTGGCCGCGGCCCGGGCGGCGGCGGCCGGCATCACCGACTGGGTCAGCCACCCGCTCTCGGTGCGGTCGTTGCAGGAGTACCACCAGCGATGAGCCGCTGATGGACCGTGTCGCCCCCCATGCGGCCGGCACCCGGGTGCGCCGGGCCTGGCGGGCGGTGATCGCCGGTGATGTCGACCTGGCGGTGACGGTCGGCTCGGTGGGGCTCCCCAACCCGATCATGACCGCGTCGGGGACCGCCGGCCACGGCGACGAGCTTCAGGCCTACTTCGCGCTCCGGGAGCTCGGCGCCGTGGTGGTCAAGTCCCTGTCGGTCGACCCGTGGCCCGGCAACCGGGCCCCCCGGGTACACCAGTCCGCCTCGGGGATGCTCAACAGCGTCGGGCTCCAGGGTCCCGGCCTGTCCGCATGGATCGACAAGGACCTGCCCCGGCTGTCGAAGGCCGGCGCCCGGGTGGTGGTGAGCATCTGGGGGCAGCGGGTGGGCGACTTCGCCCGGGCCGCGGCCGAGTTGGTCGACGTACCCGGGCTGACCGCCGTCGAGGTGAACGTGAGCTGTCCGAACGTCGAGGACCGTCGCCGGATGTTCGCCCACTCGCCCTCGGCCACCTCGGAGGTGGTGGCCGCCGTCGGGGAGGCCTGTCCCACGCTGCCGCGGTGGGTGAAGTTGAGCCCGACCGTGGCCGATCTGGCCGAGGTGGCCGGTGCTGCCCTCTCGGCGGGGGCCGAGGCGGTGACCTTGATCAACACCGTCCTGGCCATGGCCATCGACACCGACACCCGACGCCCGGTCCTGGGGTCGGGGCCGGCCGGTGGCGGCCTGTCGGGGCCCCCAATCCATCCGATCGCCGTGCGCGCCGTGTTCGACGTCCACGCCGCCCATCCCCATGCCGCCATCATCGGGGTCGGGGGGGTCAGCTGCGGCGAGGACGCGGTCGAACTGATCCTGGCCGGCGCCGATGCGGTGCAGGTGGGAACGGCTACCTTCCGTGATCCCCGGGCGCCGCTGACCATCCTCCGCCAGCTGGAACGATGGTGCTCACGGCGGGGGGTAAGGCGGCTGGACGAACTGAAAGGAGCGGCCCATGGGTGATCGGGAGAACGGGCGGGGATTCGGGGCCAGGGTGGCTGCCGCGGTGGCGGCCACCGGGCCGCTGTGCGCCGGCGTCGATCCGTCGGCGGACCTGTTGGCGGCGTGGGACCTGCCCGACGATGCCCGGGGGGTACGGACGTTCGGCCTCCGCTGCGTGGAGGCGTTCGCCGGGGTGGTCCCGGTGATCAAGCCCCAGGTCGCCTTCTTCGAGCGACACGGGTCGGCCGGGGTGGCGGCGCTGGAGTCGGTGCTGGAGGCGGCCCGGGCGACCGGACTGTTGGTCCTCGCCGACGCCAAGCGGGGGGATGTCGGGACCACCATGGAGGCCTACGCCGACACCTGGCTCGACCCGGGTAGTCCCCTGCGGGCGGACGCGGTCACCGCCTCGCCCTACCTGGGCCTCGGATCCATCCAGCCCATGATCGACCTGGCCGGGGCCCACGGGCGGGGGGTCATGGTGGTGGCGCGCAGCTCCAATCCAGAGGGCCGTCGCCTGCAGACGGCGCTGGTCGACCAGGGTCGTGGCCCGTCGGTCGAGGACATGATGCTGGCCGACATCGCCGACCTCAACGGCGGTGGGCAGGTGCCGCCGGGAACGGTGGGTGCGGTCATCGGGGCCACCCTGGCCCCGTCCGCCTTCCGCCTGGCCGATCTGGGTGGGGTGATCCTGGCGCCGGGGCTGGGCGCCCAGGGTGGCACCGACGCCCGGGTGGCCGCCCTGTTCGCGGGGTGCCCGGTGGGATCGGTGCTCCCCAGCTCGTCGCGCATGCTGCTGGCCACCGGTCCCGATGTGAAGGCGCTGGCCTCGGCGGCCCGGGCCACCCGGGAGGCGATGGCCGAGGCCCTGCTGGCCTGAGGCCGGCGCGTCCGGCGACTCAGCGGTCGGCGCTGGGGAGGTCCTCGGCGAACTCGATGAACGGGTTGGGCGGGAGGTACTCGGCGGGGATGTCGGCACCGTGCTGGTAGAAGTCGACGTCGAAGACGTTGGCCACCCCCGGGGTGTCGACGGTGCCGCTGAGGCCCGCCTCGAGCCCGGACAGGAACGCCTGACGCCCGTCGATCGACCCGGCGGTCAGCGACTGGTAGGTGTCCTTGGTGATCCGGGCCACCAGGCTGTAGCTGCAGCCGTCGAAGGTGGCGCCCACCGGTCGCCCGATCATGCAGTGGTGCTTGCCGTCGTCCATGACGTAGACCGTGCCGTCACCCGACCCCAGCCGGGCCCGGATCCGATCCGGGTGGCCGAACAGGTGGAGCCACTGCTCGTGTCGGCGCTCCTTCATGGCCCACAGGGGACTGGGCGGGATCACTCCTTCCGGCTCGTCCTCCTCGAGCGGGGTGGCGTCGGCCGGGGCGGTCACCGGGAAGGTGAGGCCCTGGGTACCGGCGGCAAAGTGGAGCTGGCCGTCGTCCCGCGGCTGGATCACCCCTTGGTCATCAGCGCCCGGCGCCCCGTCCTGGCCTGACGGTTCGGTCTGCTCTGTGTCGCCCACGGCCGACTCCTCTCGTTGGCAGAGGGCACCGGGCCGCCCTCGTCACCGTCCTGCACTATTGCACTCCGACCGACTGCCGGCGCGCCGGTCGCCGGTGGCACCGAAGGCGGCGGCGGTGGAGAATCGGTCGGTGCGAGTGCCGGGCATCTCGATCCGGGACGCCCGGGCCGACGAGTCGGAGACGCTCCGGG
The DNA here is from genome assembly GCA_963774885.1 of uncultured Acidimicrobiaceae bacterium. Taxonomy (GTDB): domain Bacteria; phylum Actinomycetota; class Acidimicrobiia; order Acidimicrobiales; family RAAP-2; genus Bog-756. Next base: position 443,388 of record CAVZGQ010000001.1, on the reverse strand, counting down.
ACATCGAGTCGGCGGTCGGCCGGCTGTTCATCGGGGTGGGGATGACCTTCGTCGCCGACGACCCACCTCCGCCCGTCGAGCTGTTCCGGCGACATCAGCAGGCCGGCCTGGCCTGGGTGGCGGTGGATCCTGCTGACCACCCGATCGCCTACCTGGTGGCCGACCGGGTCGACGGCAACGCCCATATCGAGCAGGTCTCGGTCCACCCGTCGTTCGGTCACCGGCGGATCGGGCGGTCCCTCATCGACCACCTCGATGGCTGGGCCGGCGAGCACGGTCTTCCGGCGCTGACCCTCACCACCTTCGCCGAAGTGCCGTGGAACGCCCCCTACTACCTCCGGTGCGGCTTCGCTCCCGTTCCCGGCGCGGCCATGGGTCCCGAGCTCGCCGTCCGATTGGCCGGCGAACAGGAACATGGGTTCGGTCGCTTCGCTCCCCGGGTGGCCATGGGCAAACCGGTGGTCGGCGCCGACCCACCGGGGTGACTCCCGATCCGGCACCGTCACCGGTGGGCGACGTCAGGTGGCCGCTTCGGTGGGGAACCAGCCGGTGACCCGTGCGGCCAGCAGCCGTTCCCGCTCGAGGTAGTGGCGTCGGGCGGTCGGGCGGTCGACATAGGCGAACGCCACCGTGTCCCCGGGTCCGAGCTGGCCGAGGAGGGGAAGGTCGGCGGCGATGACGCAGGCGACCACCCGGTACCCGCCCGTAGTGGCGTGGTCAGGCAGCAGGATGATCGGATTTCCGTCCGGGGGTAGCTGGACGGCGCCGGTGATCATTCCCGTGGGTCGGATCTCGGCGCCGTCCGATGATGGCGATCGTCCGGGGCCGCTCAGGCGCAGGCCGATCCGATTGGACGCAGCCCCGACCGTCCAGGGCCCAGGCGCCAGGGGGTCATCCTCCGACGGCCGGGGCCCGGCAAGGACTCGGATGACCGTCGGCCGGTGGACCGGAACCACTTCGAGCGGCGCTGACAGTTGCCCGTGGGGCCGGGACGGTGGACCCAGATCGAGTTGGTCGCCCGCCATCAGTGGCCCCAGGCCGAGCCCGGAGAGCAGATCGGTCGAGCGCGAACCCACCACCAGCGGGGTCTCGATGCCGCCGGACACGGCCACATAGGCCCGCAACCCTCGCCGAATGCGGCCCACGGAGATCACCTGTCCGTGGCGGACCGGGACCACCACGTCGGCGCCCACCGGAAACCCGTCGACTCGCATCTCGATGCCATCGGGGTAGGACGCCACCGCCCCCAGGTGGGCGTCGCAACTCACCCGCAGGGTCGGGCCGACGGCGGTGACCTCGATGGCCGCGCACCCGTCGGGGTTGCCCACCAACCGATTGGCCAGGCGCATGGTGGCGGGGTCGGCGGGACCACCCCGGGGCACACCCAGTCCGGCCACCGACTGCCGGCCGCCGTCCTCGACCAGGCTGAGCAGACCCGGATCGAGGACCTCGATGAACCGGTGCCCGGCCGCCCGCACGGTGGGCCGGGGCGGGGTGACCGTGCCGGCCCCATCGGCCGGCGTCTCCACCTCCCGATCACCGCCCAGGACGGAGAAGCGGACCCGGTCGCCCGGTCGGAGCAGCGCATAGGGAGGCTGCTCGGGGTCGAACAACCGGGTTCCGGTCCGGCCCAGGAGCTTCCACCCCCCCGGGGTGGCCCGCGGATAGACCGAGGCGAATCCCCCGGCCACCGCCACCGATCCGGCCGGCACCGACGGGCGAGGTGAGGGTCGCCGACGGACCGAGGCCAGGTCGGGCGGCAGTCCCACCAGGTAGGGGAAGCCGGGGGCGAACCCGACGAAGGCAACCTGCAACTCGGCCCGGCACAGTCGTTCGACGACGGTGCTGACCGTGCATCCAGTGTCGGTCGCTACCTCGTCCAGGTCGGGTCCGTCGAAGGTCACGGCGATGTCCACCCGGCGCGGGCCGTCGCCAGTGCCGGCGCGCTGCCGGCTCGCCGGCTGCTTTCCGGCGCCGGCTTCGCCGACCAGTTCGGAGAGCCACTGTTCGATGGGCTGGAGTGGTGCCGCCGGATCGATGTGGACCACCAGGTTGTGGAAGCCGATCACCGCATCCTCGATCCCTGCGACCGAGGTCCGACTCCGCCGCGCCTCGTCGATGGTCGTGGCCAGCCACAGTGCGGACTCCACGTCGTCGACGTCGACCAGTACCGCGCTGTCGCCGTAGGGAGCGACCCGACTCATGTCGTCCGTTCGTCGGTCGGATCCTCCGCCGGCGTCCGGGCGAAGGACCGGAGGATGATTCCCTCGGACTCCAACGCGCCGCGCACCCGTCGCGCTGATGCGACAGCACCCGGTGCATCACCGTGGATGCACAGTGTCTCCGCCGCCATCGGTACCCAGGTCCTGTCGATCGAGAGGAGTCCGCGCCGACGGACCATCGACACGGCACGCTGGGCGGCGATGTCCGGATCATCGACCAACGCGCCCTGGTGATGGCGGGCTACCAGTTGCCCTCCGGGGAGGTACCCGCGATCGGGGAACCCCTCCGGAATCACGCGCAGGCCAGCCGCTCGGGCCATGTCGACCACCACGGTGCCCGACTGTGCCACCAGCACACGGTGGGGCTGGTGAGCTACGGCCTCCACCACCGAGGCGGCGATGCTCGGGTCGGTACCCATCTGGTTGTACAAGGCGCCGTGCGGCTTTACGTACTCGACGGCGGCGCCGGCCTCGGCTGCCTGCCGGGCGAGGACGTCACACTGCTCCTCGATGTCGTCGACCAACTGGGTCGGGCTGACCGCGACGGCGCGCGTCGACCGAACCCGGTTCGGTCGCGAAACGAGACGTGCGCGCCGATGACAACCCCGCGACGCGCACTGGCCGAGGCTGCGGCCCGCATCACGTCGCGGCTTCCGGCATGGAACCCGCAGGCAAGACTCGCACTGGTGACCGTGTCCAGAATCTCGATGTCTGTGGACGAGAGCACATCTCCCTCGGCCAGATCGGCATTGAGATCGACGGCGAGCATCACTCCAGTATTGAGCAAACCGGGGTTGGATCCACCGTCCCGCCTCACCGGCAACGTGGGTTCGCATGACCCGGGTCCGCAGAGGCGCTATCGTCTCGACCATGCCGCAACCGCCCGCACTCACGCCCGAACAGCGCCAGGCCGCCCTGGCCAAGGCAGCCAAGGTCCGCCGTGAGCGGGCCGAGGTGAAAGAGAAGCTCAAACTCGGGTCCATCACCCTGTCCGAGCTCCTCACCACCGCCGACTCGAACGAGACCGTCGGCAAGATGAAGGTGCTCTCCGTGCTCGAGTCGCTTCCCGGGCTCGGCAAGGTCAAAGCCCGACGGCTGATGGACACGGTAGGGATCAGCGAGAGCCGTCGGCTACAAGGCCTGGGCAGCAACCAGCGCGAGTCCCTGCTGCGCGAGACCGCTCGCTGAGAGGCGCCGGCGCGGGGCGCCAGGTGCCCGACCCGACCCGGTGATCTTCGTTCTGTTCGGTCCCGGCGGCGCCGGAAAGGGAACGGTCGCCAGTCGTCTGGTGCTGTCCGATCCCAGTCTGTGGTTGAGCCGATCGTGGACGACCCGGGACCGACGGCCGGGGGAGACCGACGACGCCTACCGCTTCGTGGACCGTGACGACTTCATGGCCCACCAACGCGAGGGTGGCTTCTTCGAGTGGGCCGAGTTCCTGGGGAACCTCTATGGGACCCCGGTGCCGACGCCTACGGAAGGGAGCGACGTCCTGCTCGAGATCGACCTGGAGGGGGCCCGCCAAGTTCGCCAGAAGCGCCCGGACGCCGTGCTCATCCTGCTGGTACCCCCGTCAACCGAGGCCCAAGAGGCCCGACTCCGGGCTCGGGGTGACGACGAGGCCCACATCGCCCGGCGACTGCGCGCCGGGGCCGAGGAGGAGCGGCTCGGGCGGGCCATCGCCGATGAGGTGGTGACCAATCACGACGTGGCGCAGGCCGCCGCCGACGTGGCCGGTATAGTGGACCGTTGCCGTCGCTCCGCCCACCGGGGCGGCGAGGCGGACCGGGGCCCCCACATCGGTGCCTGACGGACCCCAGGACGACAGAGCCCCAGCCGACGAACGCTACGAAGGATCGTGATGGCCCAGAACCAGATCACCCTGATGGACCCCCCGATCGAGGGGCTTCTCGACAAGGTCGACTCGAAGTTCACCCTGGTGGCCCTGGCCTCGCGGCGGGCACGTCAGGTGAACAGCTACTACAACTCGCTGGGCGAGGGCCTCGGGGTCGTCGTCCCGCCCCAGGTGGCATCGGCGTCGGGCAAGCCACTGTCGATCGCCTTCGAGGAGGTGGCTGCCGGAAAGGCGACCTACAGCCGACCGGATCCCGAAGAGGTCGCCCTGGCCGAAGCGGCGGCATTGGCGCTGCTCGAGGGTGAGGGCGCCGAGTCGGCCGACGCTGCCGACTCAGCGGGATCCGCCTCCGACGAGACGGTCGACTAGCAGGCCGGACCCGGCCAGCGACGGGGCGGGATGATGACGACACCGACGGGCCGGGGATGACCTCGCGGCGGGACGGTGACGCGCCGTTCGTGGTGTTGGGCGTGTCCGCCGGCATCGCCGCCTACAAGGCGGTCGAGGTGTGCCGCCGGCTGGTGGATGCCGGCATCCACGTGGCGCCGGTGCTCACCGATGCCGCCCAGCGATTCGTGGGACGGGCCACCTTCGACGCCCTCGGCTCGGAGCCGACCCAGACCAGCTTGTGGGACGAGGCCTCGCCGATACCTCACACCCGGTTGGGCCAGAGGGCCGATCTGGTGGTGGTGGCCCCGGCCACCGCCGACCTGCTGGCCCGGTATGCCGGCGGCTTTGCCAACGATCTCCTCACGGCGACGCTGATTGCCACCACCGCCCCGGTGGTTGTCTGCCCGGCCATGCACACCGAGATGTGGGAGCACCCCGCGGTCCGTCACAACCTGGACACCCTCCGGCGGCGTGGGGTGGTGGTGGTACCACCCGACGAGGGTCGGCTGGCCGGAGGGGACATCGGTGCCGGCCGGATGGCGGAGCCGGCGGTCATCGTCGACACGGTGCTGGCCGAGCTGGGAGCCTCCGGTGACCCACCCGGCCACGACCTTGCCGGGGTGCGGGTGGTGGTGTCGGCCGGCGGAACCCGCGAGCCGATCGATCCGGTTCGGTTCATCTCCAACCGATCGTCGGGGAAGCAGGGACACGCACTGGCCGACGCCGCCCGGCGACGCGGTGCCGAGGTGGTGCTGGTCACCACCAGCGCGTGGCCGGCCTGCCCCGGAGTGGCCATCGATCGGGTGGAGACGGCGGCGGACATGGAGGGGGCCATCCGCCGGCACGCGTCCCACGCCGACGTGGTGATCATGGCTGCAGCGGTGGCCGACTTCCGTCCCAAGGTGGCCACCGACACCAAGCTGCGCAAGGCCGACGGCGTGCCCGATCTGGTCCTCGAGGCGACCCCGGACATCCTTTCGGGCCTGGGAGCGTCCCGGCGGGCGGGCCAGGTGCTGGTCGGGTTCGCGGCGGAGACCGGGGACGTGTCGGCGCGGGCCATGGCCAAGCTGGCGGCGAAGAACGTCGACCTGATGGTGGCCAACGACGTGTCGGCGCCGGGCGTGGGCTTCGACCACGACACCAACGAGGTGACCATCTACGGGGCGGACGGTGCGGTCACCACAGTCCCCCTGCGCACCAAGGACGCCATCGCCGACTCCATCTTGGATAGGGTGAGCGCGCTGTTGTCGGCATCATGACCGGCGCACCGACCCGGGCGGCGCCCGGTTGCACCCGGCGTCACCGCCCGCTATACCCCTCTGGCACCCACCCTTCTGCCACCTGCATCCCTGCCACCCCGGGCGCATGCCCCCGATCAGAATGGAAGCACTCGTGAGCACCCGATACACCTTCACCTCGGAATCGGTGACCGAAGGTCATCCCGACAAGATGGCCGACCAGATATCCGACTCGGTCCTCGATGCCCTGCTGACCGAGGACCCGGACAGCCGGGTGGCGTGCGAGACCCTGCTGACCACCGGGTTGGTGCTGGTGGCCGGCGAGATCACCACGTCCACCTACGTCGACATCCCCAAACTGGTCCGCAAGACGGTGTTGGACATCGGGTACGACGACGACGCCTACGGGATCGACGGCAACACCTGCGGGGTCATCGTGTCGATCGACGAGCAGTCGCCCAACATCGGCCAGGGGGTGGACAACGCCTTCGAGGTTCGAGCCGGAACCGGAGGTGAGGACCTGCTCAACGCCCAGGGCGCGGGCGACCAGGGGATGATGTTCGGCTACGCCTGCGACGAGACTCCCGACCTGATGCCGCTCCCGATCTGGTTGGCCCACCGGCTGGCTCAGCGCCTGGCCCAGGTGCGGCGGGTCGGGGTGCTGCCCTACCTGCGTCCCGACGGCAAGACACAGGTGAGTGTCACCTACGAGGACGGCAGGCCGGTGGCCCTGGAGACGGTGCTGATCTCGACCCAGCACGATCCCGGCGTGGACCTGGAGACGCTGCTGCTCCCCGACCTTCGCGACAACGTGATCAACCCGCTCCTGCCGCCCGAGCTGGACACCGAGCAGCTCCGCATTCTGGCCAACCCGACCGGCGTCTTCGAGCTGGGAGGTCCCCATGCCGACACCGGCCTCACCGGCCGCAAGATCATCGTGGACACCTACGGTGGAATGGCCCGCCACGGCGGCGGTGCCTTCTCGGGGAAGGACCCATCCAAGGTGGACCGCTCTGCCGCCTATGCCGCCCGCTGGGTGGCCAAGAACCTGGTTGCCGCCGGTGCCGCCACCCGATGCGAGGTCCAGGTGGCCTACGCCATCGGTGTCGCCCGTCCCGTCTCGGTGCTGGTGGAGACCTTCGGCACCGAGACGGTCGACCCGGTCCGGATCGGCGGGGTGGTCAACGAGGTGTTCGACCTGCGACCCGCGGCCATCGTCCGGGACCTCGACCTCAAGCGGCCCATCTACCGCAAGACGGCGGCCTACGGGCACTTCGGCCGCTCCGAGAAGGAGTTCACCTGGGAGGACACCTCGCGGGCGGACGACTTGAAGCAGGCCCTCGGACTCTGAGGGCCCGCCCGCGGCCGGCAGCGGCGGAGCGGTCTCCGGGCGCGGGCGAGCCGGGCACCGACGTAGGGACACGGGCGGGGGATCCACATCCGGTGGCGCGCATCGTGCGGGTGGTGCCCGATGTGCCGGCCATCCACCGGCGCTTCGACTACTCGGTCCCTCCGGGGTTGGCGACCGACATCGGTGTGGGCAGCCGGGTGCGCATCGATCTCCACGGGCGCAGGGTGGGTGCCTGGGTGGTCGAGGACGACGTGGAGCCGACCTACGGGGTCGTCGCCAAGCCCGTGGCGGGCTCGAGCGGGGCCGGCCCCCCGCCGACGGTCGTGGCCCTGGCCGAATGGGCCGCCTGGCGGTGGGCCGGCCCCCTCTCCTCGTTCCTCGGAACCGCCTCCCCGGCCAGGGTGGTCCGGGCCCCGACCGCCCCCCACGACCCCGACCTCCGCCGGCCACGGTCTCCCGGTGGTGGCTCGGTGGCCCTGGTCGACGGCGTCCTTGCCGCCGCCGGTGGATGCTCGGTGGTGCGGCTGGCCCCGGCCCTCGACGCCACGCTGGTGGCCCTCGAGTTGATCCACCGGATGGGAACCGAGGGGATGGTGGTCCTGGCGCCGTCCCACGCCCGGGCCGACCAGTTGGCCTTCCGGCTCCAGGGTGTCGGAGTGCCGGTGGCGGTGATGCCGGGCCAGTGGGACCGGGCGGCGACGGGTGCCGGGGTGGTGGTGGGAACCCGATCGGCGGCATGGGCCCCGCTGACCCGTCTCCGTGCCGCCGTCGTGCTCGACGCCCACGACGAGGCCTACCGGGAGGAGCGAGCGCCCACCTGGTCGGCGGTCGACGTCCTCCGCGAGCGAGGCCGGCGTGACCGGGCTGTCGTCGCGCTGGTCACCCCCTGCCCTCCGGTGGCCATGTCCGAGGGCATGCAGGTGATCACCACGCCGCGTCCGGTCGAGCGGCGCGGCTGGCCGTTGGTCGAGGTGGTCGACCGCCGCGCCGACGATCCTCGCACCGGCCTGTTCTCCGAGCGGCTGGTCCGGGCCCTGCACGGCGCGCTCGACGAGACTGGGGCACCGGTGGTCTGCATCCTGAATCGCACCGGGCGCATCCGGTTGCTGGCCTGTGCCCAGTGCGGGGCGTTGACCCGGTGCACGCGGTGCGGTGGACCGATGGCGCAACCCGGCGCCGGCGGTGGCCTGCAGTGCCGCCGTTGCGACGACACCCGACCGGCGGTGTGCGCGGTCTGCGATTCCACCCGCTTGAAGTCGCTGCGGATCGGGGTGTCACGGGCGACGGAGGAGCTCTCCGCCCTGACCGGCGTCGAGGCCACGGAGATCACCGGAAGATCGGCTCCGGACCACGGCGGTGGGGAACGACTGGGTGGGGAACGACTGGTGGTGGGCACCGAGGCCGCCCTCCATCGGGTCAGCCGGGCCGGCCTGGTCGCCTTCCTCGATATCGACCAGCATCTGCTGGCCCCGAGATTCACTGCCGGGGAGGAGACGCTGGCCCTCCTGGCGAGAGCGGCGCGGCTGGTCGGCACCCGGGACGCCGGTGGTCGGGTACTGGTGCAGACGCGAATTCCCGACCACGAGGTCCTGCGGGCAGCTGCGCAGGCCGACCCCACCGTGCTCGATGCTCCGGAACGAGCGTTGCGGGCCACGCTCGGACTCCCGCCGTTCGGCGCCCTTGCCGTGCTCCGAGGGCCCGGGGCCACCGCCTACGCCATCGGCCTCGGTGAGGTGGCCGGCGTGACGGCGTCGTCGGTGGATGCCGATCGCTGGTTGGTGACCGCTCGCGATCACCAGATCCTGTGCGACGGGCTGGCTTCGGTGCCCCGCCCCGCTGGTCGCCTGCGGGTGGAGGTGGATGCCACCGACGCCTGACCGGTCTGCCGTGCTCTCCCTCGAGGCCGGTGCGGCCGTAGGCACGACGCACCGCTGTCGCCGGCACCGGTGTGGCCCGTAGAATGGGGACATGTCCTCTTTTGCCGTCCGCGTCTACGGCGACCCCGTCCTCAAGCAGGTCGCCCACGAGGTCGACCAGGTCGACGGCTCGCTGGCCAAGCTGGTGGACGACATGGTGGAGACCATGTACGACGCCGAGGGAGCGGGGCTCGCCGCCCCCCAGGTGGGCGTGCAGAAGCGGCTGTTCGTCTACGACGTGGGCGAGGGACCCGAGGTGATGATCAACCCGACCATCGTCGAGGTGGACGGCGAGTGGTACCACGACGAGGGGTGCCTCTCCATTCCCGGCCTTCGCCTCGGTATCGTGCGCCCCAACCGGGTGCACATCCGCGGCTTCGACATCGACGGCGAGGAGCGGACCGTCGAAGCCGACGAATTCCTCGGCCGGGTGTTCCAGCACGAGGTCGACCACCTGGACGGTGTCCTCATGGTCGAGCGCCTCGAGGACGATGTCCGCAAGCAGGCCCTACGGGTGCTCCGCGACCGTGCCCTCGGCCTGGACACGTCGGCCATGGAGGCCAAGCTGGTCTCGGCCGGCAGTGAACGGGAGGTCTGACCCTCCGCTGAGTACCCATCACGGCCGATAGCGTCACCCCTCATGGCTCGATTGGTGTTTCTTGGAACTCCGGAGGCCGCGGTGGCACCCTTGCGGACGCTGGTGGACGCCGGCCACGACGTGGCACTGGTGGTGAGCCGGCCCGACCGTCGCCGGGGACGCGGAGGGAGCCTGGTCCCCAGCCCGGTCAAGATGGCCGCCACCGAGCTGGGTCTGGAGGTCACCGACTCGCTGGACGAGGTCGTCGACGTCGGCGCCGGCCTGGGCGTGGTGGTGGCCTACGGCCGGATCATCCCCATTGCCGTCCTGGATTGCCTGCCCATGGTCAACCTGCACTTCTCCCTGCTTCCCCGGTGGCGGGGCGCGGCCCCCGTGGAGCGGGCCATCCTGGAGGATGATGCCGAAACCGGCGTCTGCCTGATGGCGGTGGAGGCCGGTCTCGACACCGGCGGGATCTATGCCGAAGCCAGCACGGTCATCGGCGAGGAGGAGACCGCCGACGAGCTGCGGTCGCGACTGGTGGCCATGGGATGTCGGTTGTTGGAGCTCCACCTGCGAGACGGGTTCGCCGGGCTCCCACTCCCTCGCGACCAGGCCGGCGTCCCGTCGTACGCCGAGAAGATCCAACCGGGCGAGCTGGAGATCCGCTGGGACCGACCGGCGGCGCAGATCCGTCGGCTGATCCGGCTGGGCCGGGCATGGACCACGTTCCGCCACCGGAGGGTGGGCATCCTCCGGGCCGCTGCCTCCGACGGCGCCAGTTCCACGGGCCACCCGGGTCGGCTCCACGGCACGGACGTCACCGCCGGCAACGGATCGAGCCTCCGGTTGGTCACCGTGCAGCCTGAAGGCAAACGGCCCATGGATGCCGGCGACTGGCTTCGCGGCGTGCGTCCCGGCACCGACGACCGCTTGGGGCTCTGATCGGACCGCGTCACTCGACGGACGCCGGCCGGCCGACCGCCCTCGTATGCCGTCGGGTGCGATGCCACCGGTAGGCTCAGCGGCGATGGCGCCTCCGATCGACATGCCCGCCATGCGGGTCGCCCCCTCGATCCTGTCGGCGGATTTCGGAAGCCTGTCCGATGCGGTGGGGGAGATCGCCCCGGGCTCGGAGTGGCTCCATGTCGACGTCATGGACGGTCATTTCGTGCCCAATCTGACCATCGGGCCGCCGGTGGTGTCCTCGCTGCGCGATCACACCGACCTGTTCTTCGATACCCATCTGATGATCACCGACCCGGCCCGGTATCTCGAGGCGTTCCGCGACGCCGGTGCCGACGGGTGCACGGTGCACGTCGAGGTCGGTCAGACCGCGGCCCTGGTCGGCCAGATGCGTGACCTGGGATTGCGGGTGGGCCTGGCCGCCAACCCCGACACGCCGTTCGAAGCGTTGGCCCCCTACCTCGACCAGGTCGACCTGGTCCTGTGCATGACCGTCTTCCCCGGATTCGGCGGCCAGTCCTTCATCGCCGAGGTGATGCCCAAGGTGCGCCAGGTCCGTGACGCGGCCGACCGGGCCGGCCTGTCCATCGACGTCGAGGTGGATGGCGGCGTGGACGAGCACACCGTGGTCGATGCTGCCCGCTCCGGTGCCAACGTCTTCGTCGCCGGTTCCGCGGTGTTCGGCATGCCGCATCCGCTCGAATCGGCGGCCGCAATCCTGCGCGCCGCGGTGGATGCCGTGACTGGCGATCCGTCCTGAGCCCGCCACCACGCCCGGGCCGGTCAGACGACGTCGAGTGGATGGCGCGCGCGGCAGAGGCGGCAGAGACCGTGCGTGGCCGCACCTCGCCCAATCCATGGGTGGGGGCAGTGGTCGTGCCGACCGCCACCGATGGATCGGTGTGGTTCGTCGGGGCAACCGCTCCGCCCGGTGGGCCTCACGCCGAGGTGGCCGCGCTGAGCGCCGCCGGGCATCGAGCCGAGGGCGCCACCCTCTACGTCACCCTCGAGCCCTGTGCCCACCACGGCCGCACCCCCCCATGTACGGACGCCATCATCCGATCTGGTGTCCGGCGGGTGGTCGTGGCCATCAAGGACCCCGACCCGGCAGTCAGTGGTCGTGGGCTGGCGGCGTTGCGAGCCGCGGGCATCGACGTCGAGGTCGGGGTGGGCGCCGATGAGGCCGGTGAGCAGCTGGCGGCCTACCGCAAGCACCGACGCACCGGCCGGCCGTGGGTGGTGCTCAAGCTGGCCGCGTCACTGGACGGAGGCACCGCAGCACCGGACGGGACCAGCCAGTGGATCACCGGGGGCGGGGCCCGCCGCGACGCCCACCGCCTCCGTTCCCAGTCCGACGCCGTGCTGGTGGGGGCGGGCACGGTTCGGGCCGACAACCCGGCGCTGACCGTGCGCCTGCCGCCCGAGGACACCTTCTATCGCCCTGACTCGGACCAGCCGATGCGGGTGGTGTTGGGCCGGGCTGCGCCGAAGGCCGCCGTCCAACCGGCAGTGGAGCTGCGTGGTGACCTCGGCGGCGTGCTGGACCACCTCGGGGACCGGGGGATCATCCAGTTGCTGGTGGAGGGGGGAGCCACCGTGGCCCATGCCTTCCACGCCTCCGGTCTGGTGGACCGGTATGTGTTCTATCTGGCCCCGGCCCTGTTCGGCGGCGATGATGCACGGCCACTCTTCGCCGGGCCCGGAGCCCCGACACTGGATCGCCTGTGGCGGGGTCGGGTGCACTCGGTGACTAGCCTGGAAGGTGATTTGCGGGTCGAACTGACGGCTGATCGAGCCTGAGGCGCTGTTGCTTCGCCCCAGAAATTGCCTAAGGCCGGCGCCTAGCCGGCCGACATAGAAAAGAGCCGATAAATGCCTCGAGATCGCCTCGACGGCCAATCATCGGCGTACCAGGACAAGCAGCACCCGAGAACGCAGGACACCGACAAGAGGGAGACCAAGGGTCCATGCCCTTTTCATCAGTAGAGGATGCCATTGCGGCGATCGGTCGCGGCGAGATCGTGGTCGTGGTGGACGATGAGGATCGCGAGAACGAGGGCGATCTCATCATGGCCGCCGACGCGGTGACCCCGGAGAAGATCGCCTTCTTCCTCGCCCATACCTCTGGCCTGATCTGCGTGCCTCTCACCCCCGAGCGGGTCGAGCAGCTGGACCTGCCGTTGATGGTGACCTCCAACACCGAGGTGCAACGGACTGCCTTCACGGTGAGCGTGGACTACCGTCACGGGACCTCGACCGGCATTTCGGCAGCGGATCGCGCCGCTACCATCAAGGCGCTCGCCGATCCCCACATTCGACCCTCCGACCTCAACCGGCCCGGGCACATCTTTCCCCTGCGCTACCGACCTGGGGGGGTGCTCAAGCGAGCCGGCCATACCGAGGCGGCGGTCGACCTGGCCCGGGCCGCCGGGATGTCGCCCATCGGCGTGCTGTGCGAAGTGGTCAGTGAGGACAAGACCGGCATGGCCCGTCTCCCCGAACTGACCGTCTTCGCCGCCAAGCACGGGCTCCACCTCATCTCCATTGCCGACCTCATCCGATATCGGCGGCACAAGGACAAGCTGGTCCGTCGGATTGCCGATGCCCGGATCCCCACTGACTTCGGGGAGTTCACCGTGTATGCCTACGAGTCGGTGCTCGATGGGGAGCATCACGTCGCCCTGGTGAAGGGGGACGTCAGCGGTCAGCCCAACATCCTGGTGCGGGTGCACAGTGAGTGCCTCACCGGCGACGTCTTCGGCTCCGGGCGGTGCGACTGCGGGCCGCAGCTCCACGCGGCGATGGCCGCCGTCGCCGAGAACGGGAGCGGTGTCATCGTGTACCTGCGCGGGCACGAAGGTCGGGGCATCGGGCTGGCCCACAAGCTGCGCGCCTACAACCTGCAAGAGGAGGGGTTCGACACCGTGGATGCCAACCTCGAGCTCGGGCTGCCGGCGGACTCCCGTGAGTACGGGATCGGTGCGCAGATCCTGGTCGACCTCGGGGTGACCACCATGCGGTTGATGACCAACAATCCCACCAAGTACGGGGGCCTCGAGGGCTTCGGCCTCGACATCGTCGAACGGGTCAACCTCCAATCCACGCCGACGCCGGAGAACATCGAGTACCTGCGCACCAAACGGGAGCGGATGGGCCACCTGCTCGAGGGCCTCGATGACGTCCTCTGACCTGACGCTGCTCCCCAGTGACGCCAAGCAACGATCGGCGGCCCGAGTCGGGAGGTCGTTCGACGGTGACCAGGCCAGTGGCCATGGAAACGCCGGTGTCCGGGTGGGAGTGGCCTGCGCCGAGTTCAACGGTGGGATCACCGACCGGCTGCTGACCGGCGCACTCGACGCGCTCGACGAGGCGGGGAACGACCTCGGCACGACGATCGTCGTCTGGGTGCCCGGGGCATTCGAGCTCCCGGTGGCCGCCCAACACCTGGCCCAGTCCGGTGCCGTCGATGCGGTGATCTGCCTCGGGGCGGTGATCCGGGGGGACACCGGCCACTACGAGTTCGTGGCCGGCGAGTGCGCGTCGGGCTTACAGCGGGTTCAGCTCGACACCGGGGTCCCGATCGTCTTCGGCGTCCTCACCACCGAGACGGTCGACCAGGCGCTGGCACGCTCGGAGGCCGACGCGTCGAACAAGGGTCGGGAGGCGGCGGTCACCGCGCTGAGCACGGTTTCGGTGCTGAGCGCAGTGTCCTCGCTCTCGTCGGGCTCCCGGGTTGGATTCTCGGTAGGCAAACGCTGATGCTCCGCCTGGTTCTCCCCAAGGGGTCGCTGGAGAGGGCAACGCTGGAGCTCTTCGCGGCGGCGGATCTGAGCGTGATCCGCTCGTCGGAGGTCGACTACCGCGCCACCATCGACGACCCCCGCATCGACGAGGTCCGAATCCTGCGCCCGCAGGAGATCCCGCTCTACGTGGCCGACGGCCTCTTCGATATCGGCATCACCGGCCGCGACTGGGTGGAGGAGCGGGGGAGCAAGGTGACCTCGCTCGGCTTGCTCCACTACTCGAAAGCCACTGCCGACCCGATCCGCGTGGTGTTGGCGGTTCCCATCGACTCGCCGGTTTCCTCGGTCGACGACCTGGCCCGGTCGGCGACCGGCCCCTCGGGTGCGCTACGGGTGTCGACCGAGTACCCGGAATTGACGAGCCGGTACCTCGATGAGCACGGTGTCACCGCTGACGTCAGCCTCTCCTACGGGGCTACCGAGGCCAAGGTCCCCGACATCGCCGACTGCGTGGTGGAGATCACCGAGACGGGTCGGGCGTTGCGAGCCGCAGGCCTCAAGATCGTGGAGACCCTCCTGGTGTCCCACACCGAGCTGATCGCCAATCCCGACGCCACCCAGGACCCGGAGAAGCGACATGCCATGGGCCAGTTGCTGACCCTCTTGCAGGGGGCATTGGAGGCGCGGGGGAAGGTCCTGGTGAAGCTCAACGTGGCCGCCGAGCAACTCCCGGGCGTGATCGAGCTACTGCCATCGCTCCGGTCGCCCACCGTCTCCGAGCTGTTCGGCGGTGGAGGGTTCGCGGTGGAGACTGTGGTGGAGAAGTCCGAGATCAACGAGCTGATTCCGGCGTTGAAGGACCGAGGTGCCACCGACATCATCGAACTGGCCCTGTCGAAGATCGTGCATTGAGATGACCGAGGTGCGGCCGCCCCGCCCAAACGGATCCTTTGCCCTGGCGCCAGTGGGAGGCGCTCCCCTGGTCGGGGACGTGGTCGAGTTCGACGAGCAGCGGGGGCTGGGCACGGTCGAGTACGGACCCGGGCGGCAGCTGTCCTTCCACAGCACGGCGATCACCGATGGCACCCGCCGGATCGCGGTGGGCACGGTGGTGGCCTTCGTGGTCGGCGCCGGTCATCTCGGTCGACTCGAGGCGCGCTCGGTGCGCCCGCTTCCGGGGGTGGTGCCACCAGGCTCGACACTGGCCTCCGCGGTGACCAGATCGGATCGGCGCTCAGACATCGGCATGGCTCACGCCGACGCCGCCGTGGCCCCGAGCGCCGCTACCAGCCAGCCGGCGCCGGACCCGTCGAGCTACTCGGTCCCCGAGCCGACGTCGCCGGGATGGGCGTCGGTGGGGTCCGGCGGTGGCGAATCCGCGGGCGGCTCGCCGGCAGCCGGCGACGGGCTGTTCGACTGGGAATCGGCACCGCCGGTACCGTCCGCTCGGCCAGGATCGTCGGCCCCTCCGAGGGATGCCACCCCACCGTCGGGTTCGGTCCCCCCGCCACCGGTGGCCGGGCCGGGCCCGGAGGTGTCGCCGGGCCGATCGCCGACCGAGCCGTCGGAACCCGTGGACCCGTTGGTCCGGTCCGACGCCGAGTCACCCCGTCCGGACTTCTGGTCGCCCATCGCCAGGTCGTCGAGCGGCCCACCGCCGACTTGGCGCAACCCGGTCACCCCCGGGCCGCCTCCGGGGTCCTCACCCGACTGATCTGAGGGACCAGCGGTGAGTTCCGGGGGCGCGTCAGGGTCCTCGTAGGGATTGCCCAGGATGTTGCGGGCCATGTCGATGACCACCGCGCTGTCGGCATCCTCCTTGGTGACCACGCCGAGCAGCGGTGCGGCCAACAGCCCGGCGACGATACCGGCGTCAGCCATCGACTCGGCCTGCACCACGCTCCACTTCCACAGCCTCCCGACCATGTCGGGACTCGAGGCGGTCCGGGCCGGGTACTTGAGCCAGCAGTTCACCGTGGCGTGGGCCAGACCGGTGGCCGCGGGGAACAGCCAGATCAACCGATAGTTGCCGGTGGCGTCGATGACCAGGGCCGCGATGTAGGCCAGTACGACACTGCACAGGTTGAACGGGGCCAGGAGCACGCCGAGTCGTTCGCCCAGACCGCCGGCCCGTGGCAGGAGCTGGAGAAGCAACGGCGCCATCACGATCAGATAGGCCCCGACGAACGGCGCCCCGATGTAGCTGAGGACGACTGCCTGCCACAGGTGGGTGTCGAAGTACTGCACCCCGGCCAGTACCGCCCCGACCAGCGGGGCCCCGATGGCCAGCTGCATAGGGGTGAGCTTCCGGCTGAGCGGGATCCCGAGTGCGATCCCGACCACGAAGATCGGCACCGAGGTGGCCAAGCCGGCAATGGTCTGGGCGCTGGCGCCCGCATGGAGGACCCGTTGGAAGAAGAGGATGGCCACATACGCGGTCGATCCGACCCCCGACCAGAAGAGGAGCGATCCTCCGATGAGGACCTTGGCGTTGGGACCGGCCAGGATGTCGCGCAGTTCGTCGCGCGTGGGCCTGGCCCGTTGCTTCCGATCGACCTCGGCACCGTAGGTGGCGGTGGGTGCCTCGCGCACCAGGAGCAGGACCACGATCCCCACACCGACCATGATCGCCGCCGCCACCTGGAAGGGAAGGTTCCAGGTGGCCGGATCGCTCTGCTTCCACGAGGCGATCACCGTTCCCTTGATGGTCAAGCTGGCCAGTTCACCGAGGACCGTGGTGAGGAGAAGCGCCTTGATCCAGCGACTGCGACCGAACACCTCGGGGACCACCGCAACGTTGGTGAGCGTGAACACCGCCGACGCCTGACCGGCGATCAGGATCAGCAGCACCAGCGGCCAGTAGCCGTGGACCACGGTGAACATCCAGGTGCTGACACCCATCACGATGAGGCTGGCCGCCATGAACGGGGTCCGCCGCCCGACCCGGCTGTGGCTCCGGTCGCTGATCCGCCCGACCACCGGGAAGGTGAGCCAGCTGACCAGGCGATCGGCGGTGAGCGCGAAGGTGACGGCGAGGGCACCCGAGGCCCGCTGTTGAACGTAGAGGGTGATGAGCACGCCGGACACCGCCAGGTTGGCCTGGGGACCGACCAGCCCGATGGACAAGCCCACGAAGCTGCGGACCCGGGACGGGTCGATGCCACCGGAGCCGGCGGCGACGGGTGCACCGGCCTGGGCGGGAAGGTCCGAGCCCTCCGCCGGGCCGGACTCCGCGCCCGACGCGTCCTCAGCCCCCTCGGTCACCCGTCGGCGTCGGGCTCAGCGTCGGCTTGGGGAGGTCCGCCACCCCCGGTCGGGTCTGGGGCGGACGACCCACCGTTGGCCCCGGCGGCAGAGGCCAGGTCGGCTCCGGCGCGCTGGGCCCCGTCGATCTGCACGTAGGCAAGGCGGAGCTGGCTGAGGCCATCCTTGAGCTGGTCCTCGGTCTCGCCGAGCCGACCCTCGAGGCCGCCCACCAGGCAGCCCAGTGCGTCGATGGCCAATCGGGCCTGGACGAGCAGGGGTGGCTGTTGGGACAGGTACACGGCGGCCAGTTCGAAGAGCCCATAGCAGTGGTTGGCCACCACCACCTCGACCGGTGCATTGACCAATTCCTGGCGTAGGGCCGCCGCCTCCTCGGCCAGCGCCTCGTCGTCCATTTCGGGCCGGCCGTCCCGATCGGTCGGGTCGGCGGAGGTCGGGCCTCGAGGGCCGCTGGGGCCGTCGTCCCCGCCTCCGGACCCGGGCCGTGCGATCGGCCGCTCGCCGTCGGGTGTCCAAAGAGAGCTCACGACTGGTAGCCTAAAGCACTGATAGACGAGGAAGCGGAGTCCCGCAGTCGAGGACTCCCACCCGGCCACTACGTGTCATCAGCATGTGCGCCGGGTCTACGGGACCGGATGGCCGACGTGGGTCGGTGCGTCCGGAGGTGGCTCCGCTCCTTAGAGACAGGTCATGGGAGGTCCGTGACCCGAGGCCAGGGAGTGAAGTCGAATAGCAGCCACCGTCACCACCAATGAAACTCGCATCAATGACCGTATCCGCGCCCGCGAAGTGCGGCTGGTCGACCCCGATGGAGAGCAGCTGGGCATCAAGTTGTTGCCCGAGGCGCTGGCCATTGCCCGGCAGCTCGACCTAGACCTGGTCGAGGTCGCTCCGGGGGCCAATCCGCCGGTCTGTCGCATCATGGACTATGGGAAATTCAAGTTCGATGCGGCCCAGCGGGCCAAGGAGTCGAGACGCAAAGCGGTCCATGTGGGGATCAAGGAGATGAAGTACCGGCCGAAGATCGGACCTGGCGACTTCGACACCAAGACCCGGCAGGTGGCCAAGTTCCTCGAAGAGGGGCACAAGGTCAAGATCACCATCATGTTCCGGGGCCGAGAGGTATTCCATCCGGAGCTAGGCAAGAAGATCCTCGACCGGATCGCCGAACAGATGGACGGCATGGGGAAGTCCGAAGCAGTCCCCCGGCTCGATGGCCGCAACATGGTGATGGTGCTGGCACCGGACAAGCGGGCCAAGCAGTCGGCTGCGTCGAAGAGTCCGACGCACGGGGCCGGCACCAACGGTTCGGTGCCGACCGACAGGGTGGTCGGAGGTGACACGGCTCGAAGTGAGCAGGCGGCCACTGCCGCCACGGTGAGTGAACAGGCGAGTGAACAGGCGAGTGAACCAGAAGGTGGACCAGCACGAGGACCAGTAGGTGCAGCCACGGGGACGGGATCGTCGTCCACCGGGTCCAGCGCCACCGAGGCGGCGGTGGCGCCATCCGTGCCTGAAGAGTCGAGCGAAGGAGAAGGAACACACGATGCCAAAGATGAAAACTGACAGTGGGGCCCGCAAGCGGATCAAGGTGACCGGGACGGGCCGACTGCGTCGTCGCAAGGCGTTTCGCTCGCATCTGTTGGAGGGGAAATCCAGCGTCCGCAAGCGCCGTCTCGGACGTGAGACGGATTTCGCCCCCGGCGACGCCCGACAAGCCAAGCGGATGCTCGGCCTCTAGCACTCATCCCGTCCGCCGCACCGCGGCGTCTGCAAGACAGTCGCTCGGGCCAGGTGGCCCGCTCGGATCCTCTGGCCCGGGTCCGCCGCCGTTCCCGATGAGGAGCACGGTCGCTCCGAGCCCCCGACATCGACTGGCCGTCCATCTGCCCCCGGTCTGACAAGGCCCCTCACGAAAAGGAGACACCCGTGGCCCGTGTAAAGCGCGCTGTACACGCCAAGAAGCACCATCGCGCCATCCTCGAGCAAGCGCAGGGTTACTACGGCAACAAGAGCCGCTCGTTCCGCGCCGCCAACGAGCAGGTCATGCACTCGATGCAGTACGCCTACCGGGACCGTCGGGCCCGCAAGGGCGACTTCCGCCAATTGTGGATCCAGCGGATCAACGCCGCGGCGAGGCTCAACGGGACCAGCTACAGCCGGTTCATCGCCGGGCTCCACCGGGCGGGCGTGGAGGTGGACCGAAAGGTCCTGGCCGATCTCGCGGTGACCGAGCCAGAGGCTTTCGCTTCGCTGGTGACCGTGGCCAATCAAGCACTGGCCGACGGCCGAGCGAGTGCCGAGGCCAGTTCCTGAGCCAGGTCGAGCTCGCCTTCACCCATCACCGGGTGCGCCGAGTCCGCCAGCTGCTCCGCAAGCGCAGCCTGCGGGCCAAGGAGCAGTCACTGGTGGTGGAGGGCGCCGAGCTGGTGTCGATGGCATTGGAGTCGGGCACTCCGATCGAGTCGGTGTACGTGGCGCCCGAGGGGCGCAGTAGTCCTGCCGTCACGGTCGTAGTGGAGCAGATCTTGGCCGCCGGCGGGCGGGTGTTCGACCTCGCCCCCGGAGTCATCGAGCGCATCTCGGACACGGTCAGCCCGCAGCCGATCGTCGCGGTGGTGGGGTTCGCCCCGCCCGCCCTGGCAGACCTCGACCAGGCGTCGATGGTGGTCGTGTGCGTCGACGTACGCGACCCCGGGAACGCTGGGACCATCATCCGGACCGCGGACGCGGCAGGGGTCGACGCCGTTGTGTGGTGCGATGGGACGGTGGATCCTACAAATCCCAAGACGGTGCGGGCATCGGCAGGGTCCCTCTTCCACATTCCGGTGGTTGCGGGCGGCGACGTCGGCACGGTCATCGAGCAGCTACGTGCCTGGGGACTGACCATCGTCGGCTCCGGCGTCCGGGACGGGAGCGACTACGCCACGTTCGACTGGTCCCAACGGGTAGCGGTCCTCTTCGGCAACGAGGCATCGGGCCTCGACGCACCGGTGAGGAGGTCCCTCGACGCTAGTGTCTCGATACCGATGGTCGGTCGGGCCGAGTCGCTCAATGTGAGTGTTGCCGCCGCCGTGCTCTGCTTTGAGGCGCTCCGGCAGCGCCGGGCGGCCGGGATCGGACCCGGGCCTCGCGCCACCGGCAACCCTCGGGGTTCTACGATCGAGGGGATGGAAGGAGCACCGGGCGGGCCGGCGGAACCGATGGGTGACGGGCCCGTGGAGCGGGCCCGATGACCGATGCCCCTGACCACGACACCGACTCCGACCCGGAATCCCTCGACATCGAGGGCCTGGTCGATCGGGCCCGAGAAGCGGTCGCCGGTGCCGGCACCACCGAGGAAATTCGCCAGGTGAGCGCGGCGCTGGCGGGAAAGAAGTCGGCGCTCGCCCAGGCCTCTCGCCGTCTCGGCGCCCTCGATCCCGACGCCCGCAAGGTGCTCGGGCAGCGATTGCAGGAAGCCAGGAACGCCATCGAGGGGCTCATCGAGAAGCGGCGGGTCGAGATCAATTTCGAGGAGCTGTCGCGTGAGATGGCCGACAGCCGGATCGATCTCACCGAATTCATCCCTGGGTCGGTCGCCGCCCCCGCACTCGCGGGCCATCTCCACCTGGTCTCGCTGACCCGTGACGCGCTCGAGGACGTCTTCGTCGGAATGGGATTCGAGGTGGCCGAGGGCCCCGAGATCGAGACCGATTGGTTCAACTTCGGCGCCCTCAACATCCCTCCCGCACACCCGGCCCGGGGAATGTGGGACACCTTCTACCTCAACCTCGGCGCTCCGGAGACCACGCTGCTGCGCACGCACACCTCGCCTGTTCAGATCCACCTGATGGAGGAGGCCGTCATCAACGGCGGGCTCCCCATACACGCAGTGATGCCCGGTCGGTGCTACCGACGGGACACTCCCGACGCCCGCCACCTCCCGGTGTTCCACCAGATCGAGGGTCTGGTGGTGGACAAGGCGATCACCTTCGCCGACCTGGCCGGGACCATCGAGATGTTCACCACCGCCTATTTTGGCCCGGACATCCACTCGCGCCTCCGGCCCGCCTACTTCCCGTTCACCGAGCCATCGGCAGAGTTCGAGGTGACCTGCACCATCTGTCACGGTGTGGGCTGCCGGACGTGCTCCGAAACCGGATGGATCGAGCTCGGGGGCTGCGGCATGATGGATCCTGCCGTCTTCGCCGCGGTCGGCATCGATCCCGAGGAGTGGGCCGGCTTCGCCTTCGGCTTCGGGATCGATCGGTGCGCCCAGATGCGCCACCAGATCGCCGACATGCGCGCCCTGACCGAGAACGACATCCGATTCCTGCGCCAATTCTGATGAGCACGCCCAGAGGCGCGCGCCGATGAGCAAGGCCTGAGAGGACTGCCGTGCGAGTTCCGCTTTCGTGGCTTCGAGACTTCGCCCCGTTCGTCGGGGAGCCGGCCGACCTGGCCGCCACCCTCGACGACCTCGGGTTGGTGGTGGAAGAGATGGAGGTGGTGGGGGAGGGCCTGGGCGACGTGGTCGTGGTCCGAGTCGAGGAGATCTCGCCCATCGAGGGAGCCGACCGAATTCGAAAGGTGGTGGTGGACGACGGCAACGGGCCCATCGACGTGGTGTGCGGGGCGTGGAACTTCGCCGAGGGCGACCTGGTTCCACTGGCCCCGGTGGGCGCCGTGCTTCCCGGGGGCTTCGAGATCGGTCGCCGGAAGATGAAGGGGGTCTTCTCCAACGGGATGCTCTGTTCGGGCCAGGAGCTCCGTCTCTCCGAAGACCACGAAGGAATCCTCCGGTTGAACGATGTGGCCGGCGCGGTGGCCGGCCGCCCACTGACCGAGGTGCTGGGCATCGAGCCCGACGTGATCTTCGATCTGTCCGTCGAGGCCAATCGACCGGATGCCTGGAGCATGGCCGGGGTGGCAAGGGACCTGGCTGCTCGGGTGGGAGTGCCCTTCTCCATTCCCGATGGTGCCGCCGTCCGGACTGCCGCGGTGGGGGAGCCCATCGACACGCTCACCTCGGTACGGGTCGAGGATCCGGAGTTGTGCCCGCGTTTCACCGCCCGGGTGATCACCGGTATCCAACTGGCGCCGTCCCCGGCCTGGTTGGCGTGCCGCCTGACCCTGGCCGGGATGCGTCCCATCAACAACGTCGTGGACGCGTCGAACTACGTGATGCTCGAACTCGGACAGCCCACCCATCCCTATGACCTCGACCGGCTGGGCGGTCACGGTCTGGTCATTCGACGTGCCCAGCCGGGGGAGACGCTGGTGACCCTCGATGGCGTGGAGCGCACCCTCGGCCGACCCGGGCCCGGGCTCGGGGACACCGGCCAGGACTGCCTGATCTGCGATGCCGACGGGGCGCCGGTGGGAATCGGGGGGTGATGGGGGTGCATCGGCCGAAATCGACGACACCACCTCGCGGGTCCTCCTCGAAGCTGCCTATTTCGACCCCATGGCCATCGCCAGGACCTCCACGCGACTGGTACTCCGGACCGAGGCCTCTGCTCGTTTCGAGCGCGGCTGCGATCCGGCGGGGATCGATCGGGCCGCATCCCGGTTCATCGACCTGTTGGCGCTCACCGCCGGTGCGTCGATGCGGGTGGCCGCCGGAACGATCGACGTCGTGGGGGATGTCCCCGGGCCGGTGGAGCTCGACGTGCGCCCGGCCAGGATCAACGCCCTGCTGGGCACCGGTCTCACCGCCAGTGCCATCACCGACCTGTTGGGCCCGCTCGGAATCGTCACCACTGCGCCGACCGATGGGAGCGACACCCCGCTGCGGGTGACCGTACCAACCTTCCGACCCGACATCCGCCCGGCGCCGATGGGGGAGGCGGACATCGCCGAGGAGGTGGCCCGCACCTACGGGTACCGGCGGATCGAGCGCCGGATGCCCTCGTGGCCCCAGCCCGGCCGGCTGACCGAGTACCAGCGCGACCGGAGGCTGCTCAAGAGGGCGCTGTGCGGGGTGGGCAGCAGCGAAGCGTGGACCACGACGTTCGTGTCGGAGAGCGACCAGGTCCGGGCGGGTTTCGATCCACCGTACGTGGAGGTGACCAATCCGCTGGTCGAATCGGAGCGCTTCCTGCGATCCTCGATGGCACCGGGCTTGATCCGAGCGGTCATCTACAACACGGAGCGCCGCCAGGGGAGTGTTCGCCTGTTCGAGGTGGGGTCCGTGTTCATCTACCCAGACGATCCCCCGGCCGACCCGGAGGACGGACCGCCGGCCGACACTCCGGAGCGATTGAGCGCCGTCTTCGCGGGAACCGGGGACGATGCCTGGACAGCGGTGGCCGCGTGGCGGATCATCGCCGACACCCTGGGGATCGCCGACTGGGTGATGGGAGACCGACCACATCTCGGACCAGCGTCGCGTGCGGTACACCGCTACCGGTCTGCCGCCATCTCCAGCATCGTCACCACACCGCCGGACCAGTATGGAGTCACCGAGCATCCAACCGAGCTGGGCCTGGTCGGTGAGCTCGACCCCACCCTGGTCGGCGAGTACGACCTCCTCAGCCCCGACGGGCGACCCCGGCGGGTGGGCTGGCTCGATCTGGACATCGGGGTACTCCTCGATCGGGAGCGCGTGCCGCGGCGAGCCGGCAGCGCCCGAGCGACCTCGCGGTTCCCTTCCTCGGACATCGACCTTGCCTTTGTGGTCAAGGAGTCGGTTCCGGCCGGATCGGTGGAGCGGACGCTGGCCAAGGCCGGAGGGGAGCTGTTGGAGTCGATCGAGCTGTTCGACGTGTTCCGGGGACCGAGCCTGCCGGACGGCTCCCGGAGCCTGGCCTTCCACTTGCGGTTCTGCGCGCTGGATCACACCCTCACTGACGAGGAGATCGGGCCACTGCGAACGGGATGCATCGATGCCGTCGAGAAGCGGCACCACGCCACGCTCCGCTGAGCAGGCGCTGCTGATCAGCTTGGCGGTGCCGGCTCCGCCGATCGTGAGGTAGCGATCGAGTCGCGGGGCGCTAGGTTCGCTCCTCGGCGGGCATGTCCAGGCTCTCCAAGGCCAGCGCCGAGCGTGACCCGAGCCATGGGACCAGTCGCCGGCGATGGTCGGGGGGGAAGGAGTCGAAAAAGGCCAGACCGACCAACTCGGAGGCGCCATCGGGATCGTCGCTGCACTCGATGAGGTGCTCGACCAGCCCGAGAGCGCGCTCCAGGACGGTGCGCTCCGATTCGAGCGCCACCAGTCGTTCGGCCACGAAATCGGCCAATCCCATCAGGATCAGCGGTCCGCCGGGATCGTCGTCGCACCCGGCCACCAGGTCGAGGTAGCTCGGAGTGAATTCGGGGAGGCCGGCGACCAGGGCTTCGATGAAGGCCCCGAGGTCCGGCGGGGGGAGAGCGGGAGGGAGAGAAGGCAACGTGAGCTCCGGGCGCGCTGGCGAGTGCGGCCGAACGAGATGCCTGTCTCCCGGCGAACGGCGAATCCGGGTCAATGTGAGGCGCCGAGAGTGACGGTACCCAGGGCTGGGGAGCCGGTCAAGGGTCAGCGAGCCGGTCACGGGCGGCCGGGCGGACCGGTGTTTGCATAATCATGCGCAACTGTGAATATACTTGCAGAGTCCCCGGACGTAGATCGGACGTTGAGGAACATGGCATGAAGGTCGGAGTGGTTGGTGCATCGGGATACCTGGGCGTCGAGCTGCTCCGTCTCTGCGGGCAGCATCCGGACCTCGAGGTGGCAGTGGCCACCGCCGGGCACCATGGTGGGATCGACGTCGCCCAGCACACGCCGTCGCTGGCCGCGCTCTATCCGGACCTGACCTACTCGCCTACCGATCCGTCGGAGCTGGATGGTCTCGACGCCGTGTTCGTGGCCCTTCCCCACGGGCAGTCGCAGAGCCTGGTCCCCGAACTCACCTCCAAGGTGGGCGTGATCGTCGACCTGGCCGCGGACTTCCGGCTCCGGGACCCGAGCTTGTATCCGAACTGGTACGGGCAGGCCCACGCCGCTCCGGAGCTGCTCGGTCGGTTCGTGTACGGGCTCCCGGAGCTGCACCGCGACGAATTGGCTGGGGCCCGACTGATCGCCGCCCCGGGTTGCTACCCGACGGCCGCCATCCTCGCCCTCGCTCCGCTGATCCAGGCCGGAGTGATGACCGCTCCCGGCGGCGGTGACTCGGGGCCGGGGTCGTCCTTGATCGTGGACGCGGCCAGTGGGGCGTCGGGGGCGGGACGGGCACCGAAGGAGTCGCTCCACTTCGGCGCGGTGGACGAGGACTTCGTGGCCTACGGGCTGCTCGACCACCGCCACACGCCCGAGATGGAGCAGGCCCTCGGGGGTCCGGTGCTGTTCACTCCCCACCTGGCCCCCATGGTGCGGGGGATCCTGGCCACCTGCTATGGCCGACCTGTGCTCGCCGCCGGCGAGCCCGGTGGAATGTCCACCGCCGAAGCCATGGGGATCCTGCACGGGGCCTACGACCACGAGCGGTTCATCGTGGTCACCGAGGACTCCCCGTCCACCAAGGCGACCACCGGGTCGAACTGCGCCCACCTCACCGTCCGGGTCGACGCCCGCACCGGGTGGGTGGTGGTCATCGCCGCCCTCGACAATCTGATCAAGGGTGGGGCGGGCCAGGCGGTGCAGTGCGCCAACCTGGCGCTCGGACTGGCCGAGGGGTCGGGACTACCGACGGCCGGTGTCTACCCATGAGCATCACCACGCCCGAGGGGTTCGTCGCCGCCGGGCTGGCATCGGGAATCAAGGCCTCCGGGGCGCTCGATCTGGCCCTGGTGGCCACCGAGGGGGGCGTCGCCGTTCCCACCGCCGCCACCTTCACCACCAACCTGGCCGCCGCCGCGCCCGTCCAGGTCAGTCGGGCCCACCTGCTGGCGAGTGGCGGATTGGCGGCCGCCGTGGTGGTCAACAGCGGGAATGCCAACGCGGCCACCGGTGCTCGAGGTCGAGCCGACGCCACCACCATGTGCGAGCTGGTCGCGGCCGGGCTCGACGTCCCCGTCCAGCACGTCCTGGTCTGCTCCACCGGCCTGATCGGGATCGCGTTACCCATGCAGCCCGTCGGCGAGGGTATTCCCGCCCTGGTGGCGTCGCGCTCGGCGTCGGCCGGCTCGGCGCGAGATGCGGCCACCGGGATCCTGACCACCGATTCGGGACCGAAAGAGGTGCTGATCGAGAACCCGACCTTCCGCGTGGCCGGGATGGCCAAGGGGGCCGGGATGCTCGCCCCGGACATGGCCACCATGCTGGCCTTCCTGACCACCGATGCGGCCGTGGAGCCGGCTCCGTTGGCCGACCTGTTGCGGATGGCGGTGCGCGACTCCTTCAATTCCATGACCGTGGACGGTTGCACGTCGACCAACGACACGGTGGTCCTGATGGCCTCGGGCCGGGCGGGCACCGTCGACCCCGCCATGGTGGCGGATGCAGTCACCGAGGCCTGCTCGACCCTGGCCGGTCAGATGCTGGCCGATGCCGAGGGTGCGTCGAAGATCGTCCAGGTCCGGGTGACCGGCGCCCGATCGGACGGCGAAGCTCATGTGGCCGCCCGGAAAGTGGCCGACTCGCTGCTGGTGAAGTGCTCGCTCAACGGGGAGGACCCGTACTGGGGACGGGTGGCCAGTGACCTCGGATCTGCGGGCGTGGACTTCGAGATGGACCGCTTGGCCGTCGCCTACGGAGGGGTGACCGTGTGCCGCGACGGGGTCGCCTTCGAGCATGATGCCGTCGCCCTGGCCGGTCATCTGGCCGGCGCCCTGATCGACGTCCACTGCCATCTCGGGCTTGCCGACGGCAACGGCGTGGTCATGGGGGTGGACCTGGGCCACGGCTACATCGACGAGAACCGGACGACCTCGTGAGCGTCGATCCGGCTCCTGAGCGCGCCCTCCCGGGGCTGACCCCTGGTGCCAAGGCGTCGGTGCTGGTGGAGTCCCTGCCGTACATCCGCCGGTTCTGGGGCAAGGTGGTGGTGGTCAAGTACGGCGGCAACGTCCTCGGCGCCCAGCCGGGTGGCGACCGCATCGACGAGGCCAGCGCCTTGGCCTCCTTCGCCGAGGACATTGTGCTGATGCGGTCGGTGGGCATGCTGCCCGTGGTGGTCCACGGGGGCGGTCCCCAGATCGGTGCCCTCATGGAGCGGGTGGGCAAGGAGGTCGAGTTCCTCGATGGGTTGCGGGTCACCGACGCCGACACCATCGATCTGGTCCGGATGGTGCTGGTGGGCAAAGTCAACCGGGACATCGTGAGCTCGATCAATGTCCATGGGGCCCTGGCCGTCGGGCTCTCCGGCGAGGACGCCAACCTGATCACCGCCGCGGCCCGCTCGGAAGCCCTCGGCTACGTGGGTGACGTCGTGCACGTCGATCCGATCATCGTGCACCAGCTGCTGGCCCAGGGGCTGATCCCGGTGGTGGCCACCATCGGGACCGACCAGTCGGGGCAGGCGTTCAACATCAATGCCGACACTGCCGCCGGAGCCCTGGCCAGTGTCCTCGAGGCCGAGAAGCTGGTCTTCCTCACCGACGTGACCGGTCTCCGGGCGGTGGCCGACGACCCCTCCACCTTGATCCATCGGGCCACGGTCGCCGACCTGGAGGGGCTGCTCGCCACCGGGGCGGCCACCGGTGGGATGATCCCCAAGGTCGAAGCATGCGCCCGGGCGGTCCGTTCGGGGGTGGGGGATGCCCACATCCTCGACGGGAGGACGCCGCACGCCCTGCTGCTCGAGGTATTCACCGACGAAGGGGTGGGAACCATGGTGGGGGAGTCCGGATGAACACCACCGCCATCGATCGCTCCGCCCTCATGCACAACTACGCCGATCCACCGGTGACCTTCGTGCGGGGCCAGGGCAGTGCGCTCTTCGACACCTCCGGGAGGGAGTACCTCGACTTCCTTTCGGGGCTGGCGGTGACCTCGCTGGGTCATGCCCACCCGGTGGTCGCCGAGGCCGTCGCCGAACAGGCTCGGACCCTCTCCCACGTGTCCAACCTCTTCGGGAACACCATCGGCCCGGAGGTCGCCGTGACCCTGGACCGTCTCATCGGGGGCGGGACCGAACGGGCCGGGGGACAGGTCTTCTTCGCCAACTCCGGAGCCGAAGCCAACGAGTGCGCGCTCAAACTGGCCCGCCGTTGGGCCGGCCCGGGCCGGTTCGCGGTGGTGAGCACCTGGGACGCGTTCCACGGCCGGACCCTGGCCACGCTGGCGGCCACCGGGCAGCCCGAGAAGCAGCGGGCGTTCCTCCCGCTGCCCGACGGCTTCGACCACGTCCCCTTCGACGACCTCGATGCCATGGACGTCGCCTGTGATCCCACCCGGGTGGCCGCCGTCCTGGTCGAGCCCATCTTGGGCGAAGCCGGAGTGGTGGTTCCCTCATCGGACTATCTGGTCGGCCTGCGCCAACTGTGCAGCGACCGGGGAATCCTGTTGATGGTGGACGAGATCCAGACCGGACTCGGGCGCACCGGGGAGTGGTTCGGCTTCCACCATCTCGGGGTGGAGCCGGATGTGGTGACCATGGCCAAGGCCCTGGGCAACGGCATGCCGGTCGGGGCGTGCTGGGCTCGAGCCGAGGTGGCCGCGGCCTTCGTGCCCGGCGACCACGGCAGCACCTTCGGCGGCCAACCGCTGGCCATGGCCGCGGCCCGGGCCACGCTGGCGGTGATGGAGGCCGAGGCGGTCCCGGCCCGCGCCCGCGCCTCCGGTGACCGCCTGCGGGCGGGTCTGGAGGCGCTCCCCGGAGTCACCTCTGTCCGGGGTCAGGGATTGCTGGTGGCCGCCGTCCTCACCGACGAATTTGCCGTGGCCGCGTGCCGCCAGTCGCTCGACGCCGGCGTGGTCATCAACGCCCCGAGTGCCAACGTCCTGCGCTTCGCCCCGTCGCTCCTGGTGACCGAGGCGGAGATCGACCGCGCCGTCAGCATCGTGGGCCGGGTGTTGGCCCGACTGGTGGCCGATGCCGGCTCGGGCGGGCCTGCAGCCACCACACCCTGGCAATCCCCATCGACCTCGGCAGGATCCGATGGCCGCTGATCGTTCGACGGGAGGGGTGGACCCGGGTCCGACCCGCCACGTCCTCGATGTGGCCGATCTCGGAGTCGACGGCCTGGCCGCGGTGCTGGAACTCTCGGCGGTGTCCCCGACCCGGCTGTCCGACGTGCTGGCCGGCACGGGGGTGGCCCTGGTGTTCGAGAAGCCCTCCAACCGCACCCGCAACAGCGCGGAGATGGCCGCGGTGGCGCTGGGCGCTCACCCGGTGTACATCCAGGGACAGGAGGTCGGCCTCGATGTCCGAGAGTCGGCTGCCGACGTCGCCCGCACCCTGGCCTGCTACCACTCCGTCCTGTGCGCCCGGGTGATCAAGCACTCCACACTGGTCCGGATGGCCGATGCCCTCGATGCCGCCGGTGTGGCCGTGCCGGTGATCAACCTGCTCTCGGACCGGGCCCACCCGTGCCAGGCGGTCGCCGACCTGCTCACCCTCCGTCAGTTGTTCGGCGCCTCACTGACCACTCGAACCATCGCCTACGTGGGTGACGCCAACAACGTGTGGCGGTCCCTGGCCGTTGCCGCCTCGATGTCGGGGATCGCCACCCGGGTGGCCTCTCCCGAGGGGTACGGTCCCTCGCCGGACGATGTCGAGCTGGTCGGCTCGATGGGTGGGACCTTGTTGGTCACCGACGACCCGGCCGAGGCGGTCGCCGGGGTGGATGCCATCTACACCGATGTGTGGACGTCGATGGGTCAGGAGGGTGAGTCGGCGGCCCGCCTCGAGTCGTTCTCCGGTTTCTGCGTGGACGAGGCACTGGTGGCCGGCGCCAGATCCCGACGCAGTGGTGCTCCACTGCCTCCCGGCCCACCGCGGCGAGGAGATCAGTGGCGCCGTGGTGGACGGACCCCGGAGTGTCATCTGGCAACAGGCCACCAACCGCATGCATGCCATGCGGGGTCTCCTGGCATGGGTACGAGGTGTCGACGCCGGCACGAGGACGGGGTCGTGATGACCAAGCACCAGCGACAGCACCGGATCACCAAACTGTTGGAGACCCGGGCCGTGGGCAGCCAGTCCCATCTGGTCGACCTGCTCGGGGCCGAAGGCATCGAGGCCACCCAGACCACCGTGTCACGCGATCTGGAGGAGTTGGGCGCGGTGAAGGTACGCCTGCCCGGTGGCGAGACCGCCTATGCCCTCCCCGAGTTGCCCTCTCACCAGGTGGCACCGGAGGATCACCTGCGGCGTGTGCTCGGCGAATGGGTCGTGGAAGCCGACCACTCGGGAAACCTGATCGTGCTGCGGACCCCGCCGGGTTCGGCCCATGTCGTAGGCTCGGCCCTCGACCGCAGTGGCTTCCCCGGAGTCATCGGGACGGTCGCCGGTGACGACACCGTGCTGGTGGTCGCCTCGGAATCGTCCGGGGGCGCGGCTGTGGCCGATCGTCTGGCTGCCGTGGCCGGACTTGATCTGGGTACCGGACCCGCCACCGGTGAGAAGCCGGCGGAGAAGTCATCCGCCGCACCACGGAATTCGAAGGCACCACAGGCAAGGGGTTGATGATGACGCAGCGAGTCGTACTGGCATACAGCGGTGGGCTGGACACCTCGGTAGCGATCCGGTGGTTGATGGAGAACAAGGGCGCCGAGGTGATCGCGGTCGCCGTCGATGTGGGCCAGGCCGCCGAATCGGGGGC
This sequence comes from uncultured Acidimicrobiaceae bacterium, assembly GCA_963774885.1. GTDB lineage: Bacteria > Actinomycetota > Acidimicrobiia > Acidimicrobiales > RAAP-2 > Bog-756. The sequence goes on along the minus strand of CAVZGQ010000001.1, from coordinate 412,198 downwards.
CGAGGACTGGGAGGCCATTCGCACTCGGGCCCTGGCTGCCGGCGCCGTCGAGGCCACGGTCGTCGATGCCCGAGCGGAGATGGCTGCGGACTTCTGTTTCCCGGCGTTGGCGGCCAACGCCAAATACGAGGGCAAGTACCCACTGGTGTCGGCACTGTCGCGGCCGGTGATCGTCAAGCACCTGGTGGCCGAGGCCCGCCGGCACGGCGCCGGCGCGGTGGCCCACGGATGTACTGGCAAAGGGAACGACCAGGTTCGCTTCGAGGTGGGCACGCGGGCCCTGGCCCCGGACCTCGAGGTGATCGCCCCGGCCCGCCAGTGGGGGCTGTCACGGGAGGAGTGTGTCGGGTACGCGGCCACCTGGGGTATCCCGCTCTCGGTGACCAAGGAGAAGCTCTACTCGATCGACGAGAACCTCTGGGGCAGGGCCATCGAGTGCGGGGTGATCGAGGACCCCTGGAGCCAGCCCCCCGAGGACGTGTACACGATGACCCGACCGACCGCCACCGAGCCGACGGAGCTGGTGGTCGGGTTCGAGTCCGGCCTCCCCGTCTCGGTCGACGGTGCGGCCTTGCCACCGGCCGCGCTCATCGCCGAGGTCAACCGCATCGTCGGTTCCTACGGGTTCGGCCGGCTGGACATGGTGGAGAACCGCCGGGTGGGGATCAAGAGCCGCGAAGCATACGAGTGCCCGGCGGCCCTCGCCTTGTTGATGGCCCACGCCGATCTGGAGGACCTCACCCTCGAGCGCGATCTCCATCACGAGAAGATCCGGCTGGAACCCCGTTGGTCGGAACTGGTCTACGACGGACTGTGGTTCTCGCCGCTCAAACAGGCGCTCGATGCATTCTTCGTCGAGTCCCAACGCCACGTCACCGGCGAGGTGCGGCTCCGACTCGACAGCGGCCGCTGCTGGGTGGTGGGTCGGCGCAGTCCGGTCAGCCTCTACGACCATGGTCTGGCCACCTATGACGCCAGCGACACGTTCCGGCACCAGGATGCGGAAGGCTTCGTGCGACTGTGGGGATTGGGCGTCGCCACCTGGTCCGCCGTCCAGCAGGGAACGACCGATCCTTCCCGGGACGGAATTCGGACCGAAGCCTCCCGATGACCCTCTGGCATGGCCGTCTCGGCGATGGCACCGCAGAGGCGGTCATGGACTACTCGTCCAGCCTTCACTTCGACCGGGTCCTGGCCCTCGACGACCTCGCCGGTTCCCGCGCCCATGTGCGTGGGCTGGGCCGGGGGGGCCTGCTGGGTGACGACGAGGTGGTCACCCTGCTGGAATCCCTCGACCAGGTGGAGCGCGAATTGATCACCGGGGCGTTCGCCTTCCTCCCCGACGACGAGGACATCCACACCGCGGTCGAGCGGCGGGTGACCGAGATCGCCGGCGACGTCGGCGCCAAGTTGCACACCGGTCGGAGTCGCAACGACCAGATCGCCACCGATCTGCGGCTGTACGCCAAACGCGAGCTTCGCCAGGTGGCGTCCGAGATCATCGCCCTCCAAGAGGTGCTGGTGACCCGGGCCAAGGAGGCGGGAGACGCCTATCTCCCCGGATACACCCACCTCCAGCGGGCCCAGCCGGTACTCCTCGCCCACCACCTGCTGGCCCACGCCTGGGCGCTGTCCCGAGACGTCGACCGACTGCTGGCCACGGTGGATCGACTGGATGTGTCTCCCCTGGGAGCCGGCGCCCTGGCCGGGTCGTCGTTGGCCCTCGACCCTGACGGCGTGGCCGAGGACCTCGGATTCAGGGCGCGCTTCGAGAACTCGCTCGACGCGGTGTCCGATCGCGACTTCGTGGCCGAGGCCCTCTTCGATCTCGCCCTCCTCGGGGTCCATCTGTCCCGCATCGGTGAGGAGTTGGTGGTGTGGACCACCGAGGAGTTCGGGTTCGCGGTACTCGACGACTCGTTCGCCACGGGGAGCTCGATGCTTCCGCAGAAGAAGAACCCCGACGTAGCCGAGCTGGCCCGGGGCAAGGCCGGACGCCTCATCGGCAACCTGACCGGACTGCTCAGCACCCTCAAGGGTCTCCCGCTCTCGTACAACCGCGACCTGCAAGAGGACAAAGAACCCCTCTTCGACTCGGTGGCCCAATCGCATCTGGGTCTGGTCGCCCTGACCGGCCTGATGGCCACGGTCAGCTTCGAGACCGACCGGATGCAGGCCGCCGCCGACGGCTCGGCGGTGGCCGCGGTCGACCTGTCCGAGTGGCTGGTGCAGCAGGGCATGCCCTTCCGCCAGGCCCACGCGGTAGTGGGCGGACTGGTCCGCGATTCGATCGAGCGCCATGTCCCCCTGGCCGAACTGGTCGAGGCCCATCCGGCGCTGGGGGCCGACGCCACGTCCCTTCTCCACCCGGGCATCGCCGTCACCCGGCGGACCACTCCCGGCAGCGCTGGCCCGCTGGCCGTCAAGATCCAGCTGGAGCGGTTCGTCCACCGGCTCGAGTCGGACCGGAGCCGCACCCACCTCGACAACTGAACGCGGTCGCCGCCGGGGTGACCGTGTGAGCGATCCCGCAGGTGGCAGGCTGGTCCGGTGATCGTCGTGCTCGTCCTCATCGGATTCCTCGGCGGACTGGTGTGCGGGATCTCGCCGTGCATCCTGCCGGTGCTCCCAGTGATCTTCGCCGCCGGGGCGGCCAGTGGCGTGCGCGAGGACGAATCACCCCCCGTACGTTCCGATCCCGATGTCGGGACCGTGTCACCCGCACTGGTGGTAGCCGGGGTGGGCTCCGGTTCACCGCACGGAGTCCGGGCCGGGGTCGCCGACACCGGCCCCGACGAGCCGGGGCCCGGTGCGGTGGGCGCCGACCAACCGGCCGATCCGGCCGGCTCGGAGGATCTCCAGTTGGAGCTGCGCCGGCGCCGGCGGCCGTTCGCGGTGGTGGGAGGGCTGGTACTGAGCTTCTCGGTGTTCACGCTGATCGGATCGTGGCTCCTCAGCGCCCTCGGCCTCCCCCAGGACGCGCTGCGATGGATCGGATTGTTCGTTCTCGGCGTGGTGGGACTGGGACTGATCGTCCCCCCGCTCGGTGATCTGCTGGAGGTCCCCTTCGCCCGGCTGAGTAGGGGAGGGCAGCGCACCGAGGGCGGGGGATTCATCCTGGGGCTCAGTCTGGGCCTGGTGTTCGTCCCCTGTGCCGGACCTGTCCTCGCCGCCATCACCGTTGTCAGTGCCACCCACCGCTTCGGCTTCTCCGCCTTCGTGCTCACCGCCGCCTTCGCCCTCGGTGTGGCCGTTCCCCTGTTGGTCTTCGCCGTGCTCGGACAGCGCTTGACAGGACGGATGCGCCTGGTGCGGTCCCAGGCGCTAATGGTGCGAAGGATCGTCGGTGTGGTGCTGGTGGTCACCGCCCTGGCCATCGCCCTCAACCTCACCGACGGGCTGCAGCGGGCACTTCCCGGCTACACCGATGTCCTCCAGAGCCACGTCGAAGGGAACCCCTCGGCCAAAACGGCACTGGCCGGCGTGACCGGTAACAACTCCGATGCCGTACTGACCGCCTGCAACCCGGCAAATCCGACACTCCAGCAGTGCGGGCCGGCCCCGGCCATCCGTGGGATCACCCAGTGGTTGAACACCCCGGGCGGCAAGCCGTTGTCGATCGCCGGGTTGCGGGGCCGGGTGGTGCTGGTGGACTTCTGGACGTACTCGTGCATCAATTGCCAGCGCTCCCTTCCCCACGTCGAAGCGTGGAACCGGGCGTACGCTGCCGACGGCCTCACCGTCATCGGGGTCCACACCCCCGAGTTCGCATTCGAGCACGTGGTCTCCAACGTCACCCAGGCGGCCAAGCAGCTCGGGGTGTCCTATCCGGTGGCCATCGATGACAACTACGCCACCTGGAACGCCTACGAGAACGAGTACTGGCCGGCCGAGTACCTGATCGACGCCACCGGGCACATTCGGCACGTCGACTTCGGCGAGGGGAACTACGGCCAGACCGAAACCTTGATCCGCCAGCTTCTGGTGGCGGCCAACCCGAAGGTGCAACTCCCCAAGCGCACCGACGTCGCCGACGTCACCCCGACCGAGCAGACCACGCCAGAGTCCTACCTCGGGTATCAGCACCCCCAGAACCTGGCCGGCCAGACGGTCGACGAAGACCAGATGTCCACCTACCAGGCCCCGGCCTCGATCCCCCCCGACGAGTACGGCTACGGCGGTCAGTGGTCGATCGGCAGCGAGAGTGCCACCGCCGGTGCCGGCGCCACCCTGTCGCTCAACTTCGAGGCCCGGGACGTCTACCTGGTGCTCGGGGGGTCGGGCACCCTCAAGGTGTCGGTCAACGGGATCGCCAGCCGGACGGTGACGGTGAGCGGGGTGCCCCGGCTCTACCAGTTGGTCGGGTCGGACAGCTATGAGCAGGGGCTGTTGTCCCTGGCCGCCTCTCCGGGGGTGCAGGCCTATGACTTCACCTTCGGGTGATCGACCGGGAGTGCCCGGAATCGGGACAATTTCCACATCGGTGAACAAATCGTGGGATCCGGTCGTAGTACTGGCCGAAACCACTGGAAACGAGGTCATTCACATGGGAACACTCATCGGACGAACCCTGCCGCGACCAGCCCGGCCATCCCGGTGGCTGGTGGGTGCTGCCCTCGGCGCGGTGATGCTGGTTGCCGCCGCCTGCAGTTCGGGCGGAGCGTCGAATCCCACCTCGACCACGTCGGTCAAATCGCCGACCGCCAGCACCTCGCACCCGACCAACACCACCAAGCCCGCCAGTGGATACGGCTACTGAGCTGATCATCTTGAGGGGCCACGTCGAGGATCATCGTGCCGATAGGGTTCGCCAGGTGACCCCATCCGGTGGCTCGCCAACGCCGGCCCCTGAGCCGCCCGAGGAGGGCAGCCGGGTGGCAGACGAGCAGGGGCTGAATGACGCCTTCGTCGCCTATCGGACCGAGCTCACCAGCCTGGCCCGGCGGGCGCTGGGGAGCGCCCACCTGGCCGAGGACGCCGTGCAGGAGACCTTCGTCCGCGCCTGGCGGTCGCGTCATCGGTATGACTCGACCCTGGGATCGTTGCGGACCTGGCTGTATTCCATCGAGCGGAACCTGCTGGTGGACATGGCCCGGAGCCGGCAGCGCCAGGACACCCGTGACACCGTGGTTGGCGGACAGTTCCGAACCGATCGTCGACCACGTCGAGCGGGCCATGACGTCCTGGCAGGTGGAAGAGGCGGTCCGGCACCTGACCCCCGCCCATCGGACGGTGATCGTCGAGATGTACCTCAAGGGACGCACCAGCAAGGAGATGGCCGAACGCCTCGCCGTCCCCGAGGGCACGGTGCGGAGCCGTCTCTTCTATGCCCTCAAGGCGCTGAAGTTGACGCTCGAGGAGATGGGGTGGGAGTCAATGACCGCCGGTGAGTGCACCGAATGGCGTGGCGTTCTGGCCATGCAGCGCCATCGGGCGTGCCGGTGTCGAGGAGGACCGAGGCACTCACCGAGCATCTCGAGCACTGCGATCAGTGCCGGCAGGACGCCGAGGAGGTGGCGTTTCGCGGCCACCGCCCTCGCGTTTCTGGACCACGCCCAGGTCGACCTCCTGGAGTCGGAGCCGGGGTCGCGGGACACGTTTGTCGGGGATCCCTACGACAGTGACCCGGCAGGCCGGCGGGAGGTACAGCTGAACCGGCACCGGATGGTGCGCCCGAAGCGGCAGCCGATGCGACAGCCGATGCGACAGCCGATGCGACAGCCGATGCGACAGCCGATGTGGCGGTCGACCTCGAGGAGGTCCGCCGCCGCCGACGGCGGATGACGCTGGCAGGCGTCGCTACCGCCGGGGTGGCGGCCGCCGCCATTGCCCTGGCGGCGCTCGGGAGTGTCCTCGTCCCGCACCGGGCAAGACGGTGGCGCTCACCGGGGAGCCACGGGGTGACGGCTTCGGTGGCGCTGGCTTCCGAGTCGTGGGGCACCCGGGCCACGCTTGCGAGAGTCGGGGCAGGCCGGCCGGCCAGGTGCTCACCGTGTCGATGAGGACCAGCTCGGGACGGTGGTGGGTGGCGGGGAGCTACCGGACCACCGGGCGGCCGGGCACCATGGAGGTGCAGCTGTCCTGTGCGGTCCCCGTCCGACCAGATCACCGACGTCTGGGTCAGCGACCAGGCCGGGCCATACCGTGCTGAACGGCTACGTGAGCTGAACGAGGTGGCTCGGGCTGACCGTCGGCACCAGCCGAGGCGGTGGGCCCGCCGAGCGATCGGCCCCGCAGGCCCGACCGATTGACACGCCTGGCCGCATGGGATAATGTAACTAGTCCTGGTGAACGACCCGTGAGGGCGTGTCCAGGCACCTACAGAATGGGGCTCTTGCTCCTGCCTGTGGAGATTCCGGCACCAACGCCTCCGGCGAGTGCCCGGTCGCTCCTTGAAAACGGAATAGTGATAGCCAAAAGTCAGTGCGGGCGATCGCGGGGAAACCCGAGATCGCCAGTCAATTTAAGCATTGAACGGACAATGTCTGTTCTTTGCCAGTATTCAGTTGACCGAGAGGATCAGTGTCCTCGAGGTCAGCTCTTCGATTTCGGACGGGCCTTCGGGTCCTGATGAGGTCTCAATGGAGAGTTTGATCCTGGCTCAGGACGAACGCTGGCGGCGTGCCTAACACATGCAAGTCGAACGAGGTCCAACCGGTAGCAATACTGGTGAAGATCAAGTGGCGAACGGGTGAGTAGCACGTGAGCAACCTGCCCCGAAGACCGGGACAACACCGGGAAACCGGTGCTAATACCGGATATCCCCACCGAGTCGCATGGCTTGGTGAGGAAATGGATTCCGCTTCGGGAGGGGCTCGCGGCCTATCAGCTAGTTGGTGAGGTAACGGCTCACCAAGGCTTCGACGGGTAGCTGGTCTGAGAGGACGATCAGCCACACTGGGACTGAGACACGGCCCAGACTCCTACGGGAGGCAGCAGTGGGGAATCTTGCACAATGGGCGAAAGCCTGATGCAGCAACGCCGCGTGAGGGACGAAGGCTTTCTGAGTTGTAAACCTCTTTCAGCAGGGACGATTGTGACGGTACCTGCAGAAGAAGCCCCGGCCAACTACGTGCCAGCAGCCGCGGTAATACGTAGGGGGCAAGCGTTGTCCGGATTTATTGGGCGTAAAGAGCTCGTAGGCGGCTTGGCAAGTCGGATGTGAAACCTCCAGGCTCAACCTGGAGTCGCCATTCGA
>CAVZGQ010000001.1:0-402500 GCA_963774885.1 uncultured Acidimicrobiaceae bacterium | reverse complement strand
CGGACAATGTAACGGGGCTCAAGTCAAAAGCCGAAGCTGCGGATTTCCATTCCGCCCGAGTATCGGACGTCCAGAGCAATGAATCACTTCGGTGATTCGGCGCCGAGGACGCCGTATTGACGCTTGGGAGTCACGGGGTGGGAGTGGTAGGGGAGCGTCGATCCTGCTGAGAAGCGGCGGTGGAAACCGTCGTGGAGCGCGGTCGAGTGAGAATGTTGGTATGAGTAGCGAGAGAGGGGTGAGAAACCCCTCCGCCGTAAGCCCAAGGGTTCCTGGGGAAGGCTAATCCTCCCAGGGTAAGTCGGGAGCTAAGGCGAGGCCGAGAGGCGTAGTCGATGCACAACTGGTTGATATTCCAGTACTTCCGTGTCCGCGCCAATTCCAATACCGGTGTCCTAAGGGGCTGTCCTTCGGGGCGAACCGACCGACCCGGTGGCGGAAAGCGAAGGAGGGACGCAGGAGGGTAGGTGAGCCCAGGCGTTGGTTGTCCTGGGGTAAGCGTGTAGGAGGAGGTCTAGGCAAATCCGGACCTCATCAACTCTGAGGCGCGATGCCGAGCCACACCAGGCGAAGTCACTAATCCCATGCTGCCGAGAAAAGCTTCTAGCGAGCTGGCACGGAACCCGTACCCCAAACCGACACAGGTGGGCGGGTAGAGAATACCAAGGCGATCGGGAGAACTGTGGTTAAGGAACTCGGCAAAATACCTCCGTAACTTCGGGAGAAGGAGGGCCTCACTAGGATGACGAACTTCGCGTTCCGAGTCTGAAGGGGCCGCAGAGAATAGGGGAAAGCGACTGTTTACTAAAAACACAGGAGCGTGCGAAGTCGAAAGACGATGTATACGCTCTGACGCCTGCCCGGTGCCGGAAGGTTACGGGGAAGGGTTAGCCCTCGGGCGAAGCTCTGAACCTAAGCCCCGGTAAACGGCGGCCGTAACTATAACGGTTAGTACTTTAACCTGGCCGTTAAAAAACCCCGCTATATGCTGGAACATCCGAGTATCCGGTGGTACTCGTCCGTGTCACACCCTCTTTGTAGGGTGCCGGCGTGGGCAGTGAAAATCCATCCGGTGCGGACAATCAGCAGGAAACTGCCGTTCCTTGTCTTGTGCTCGATCCCAACTGGATCGCTGGATTTGTGGACGGCGAGGGTTGCTTCTCCGTTTCGGTTCATCGCAACTCGATGATGCGTCGACACGGGGGATGGCAGCTCCAAACGGTATTTCACATCTACCAGCACCAGGACCATCGAGAGGTTCTTGAAGCGATGGTTCCGGCCTTCGGCTGCGGGCGAGTTCGCCCTAAAGGCCCGAGGAGCAGCGTCTTGACCTTTGCGGTTGAGGGGCTTCGGGACTTGGAAACGGCAGTGCTGCCGTTCTTCGAGAAGCATCCTCTTGTGGTGAAGTACCACGATTTCGCTGCGTTTTCCGCCATCGTGCGGTCGATGCGACGGAAGGAGCACCTCACCGCAGTCTGGGTTCGAGCGTCTGGTGCATGTTGCCTATGGGATGAATGCCCATGGAAAGCAGCGCTCCAGAAGCAAGGCAACAAGTATTGGCAGGATCCTCAGAGACTGCACGCGGGGCTCCCTGTACGCATCCGATTCAGTTCCCACTGGAGGAGAGCGAATCGAGGACGAAGATACAGTCCGACCCCCATGGCGACATGGGGAGCTGAGGCAGAAATGATTCAGCCGCTCATGAGACAAATGAAGTAGAAGTACTGCGTCGAACTGAGTAGTAACAAAAGTGCCTAAGGTAGCGAAATTCCTTGTCGGGTAAGTTCCGACCTGCACGAATGGCGTAACGACTTTCCTACTGTCTCAACCACAGACCCGGCGAAATTGAAGTACGAGTAAAGATGCTCGTTAGCTGCATCAGGACGGAAAGACCCCGTGGACCTTTACTACAGCTTGCTGTTGAGTTTTAGTACATATTGTGTAGGATAGGTGGGAGACTTTGAAGCATTGGCGCTAGCCAGTGTGGAGTCAACCTTGAAATACCACCCTTTATGTGCCGGAACCCTAACCTCGGTCCGTTATCCGGATCAGGGACAGCGTCAGGTGGGTAGTTTGACTGGGGCGGTCGCCTCCTAAAACGTAACGGAGGCGCCCAAAGGTTCCCTCAGGCTGGTTGGCAATCAGCCGTCGAGTGCAATGGCACAAGGGAGCTTGACTGCGAGACCTACAAGTCGAGCAGGTGCGAAAGCAGGGCATAGTGATCCAGCGGTTGCTTGTGGAAGCGCCGTTGCTCAACGGATAAAAGGTACCCCGGGGATAACAGGCTCATCTTCCCCAAGAGTCCATATCGACGGGAAGGTTTGGCACCTCGATGTCGGCTCGTCGCATCCTGGGGCTGAAGCCGGTCCCAAGGGTTGGGCTGTTCGCCCATTAAAGCGGTACGCGAGCTGGGTTTAGAACGTCGTGAGACAGTTCGGTCCCTATCCGATGCAGCCGTAGGAGATTTGAGGAAGGCTATCCCTAGTACGAGAGGACCGGGATGGACGAAGCTCTCGTGTGTCAGTTGTCCTGCCAAGGGCACTGCTGATTAGCGACCTTCGGGTGGGATAAGCGCTGAAAGCATCTAAGCGCGAAGCCCGTTCCAAGATGAAATCTCCCACAGGGTAAACCTGGTAAGGCCCGTGGCCAGACGACCACGTTGATAGGCCGGAAGTGTACGTGCGGCAACGCATTCAGCTGACCGGTACTAATCGGCCGAGGGCTTGGGAACTTGCTCGTGCTCGCTATGGAACGCTCAGGGGTGACCGATACGGTCACGCCGGGCTCGGATGTCGACCTCGATCGCCATCTTTGAGCCCCGGAGAGCGCACAGTTTCCGGTGGCCATGGCGGCGGAGAGACACCCGTTCCCATTCCGAACACGGCAGTTAAGCCCGCCAGCGCCGATGGTACTTGGGGGGTAGCCCCCTGGGAGAGTAGGACGCCGCCGGGATTTCTCCAGACAATGCCCCCGCTTCGGCGGGGGCATTGTCGTCTCCGACGGTCAGGCAGCGTCGTCTCCGACGGTCAGGCCGCACTGGGCGTGGGCGTATCGACCACCTGGTCGATACGGTGAATGCCTATGGACTCCCAACACGACAGTCTCGAGTTTCCAGAAGGGTTCTTGTGGGGGGCGGCCGGTTCCGCTCACCAGATCGAGGGCGGCAACACCAACAACGACTGGTGGGAGTTCGAGCACGCCCCCGGCTCACGCTGTGCCGACTCGAGCGGGGATGCCTGCGATTCGTACCATCGATGGCGCCAGGACGTCGACCTGGTGGCCGGCATGGGTCTGGGCGCCTACCGCTTCTCGTTGGAGTGGAGCCGGATCGAGCCGGCCGACGGGGAGTTCTCGGTGGCCGCCTTGGAGCACTACCGGAGGATGTGCGCCGGCTGCCACGAGCGCGGCATCGTCCCGGTGGTCACCTTCCACCACTTCACCACCCCGTCGTGGCTGGCTGCACGGGGCTGCTTCGAGGCGCCGGATGCACCAGAGCGGTTCGGCCGGTTCGTGGAGCGTGCCGCCGCCCATCTCGGGGACCTGATCGGCTGGGCCTGCACCATCAATGAGCCCAACGTGATCGGGGCCATGGGCTACACCGTGGGGGACTACCCGCCGGGGGTGAAGGACGACCTGGCCCGCCACCTGGCGGTCAACGAGGCCATGGTGCGCGCCCACCGGCTGGCCGTCGATGCCCTCCGGGCCGGCCCGGGGAACTACCCGGTCGGGCTCACCCTGTCCATGGCCGAGATCGTGGCCGACGATGGGGGCGAGGACACCCGGGACATCGCCGAGGAGATCCTCGAGAACACCTTCTTACGTGCCGCCGAGGGAGACGACTTCGTCGGCGTGCAGGCCTACACCCGCATGCACTTCGGACCCGAGGGCCTGGCTCCCGATGACCCGACGGTGCCCCAGACCCAGATGGGGACGGAGTACTGGCCCGAGGCGGTCACTCACTGCGTACGGCGGACCGCCACGTTCACCGGCCTGCCGGTGCTGGTCACCGAGAGCGGGATCGCCACCGAGGACGACACCGAGCGCATCGCCTACCTCGACACCGTGCTTCGGGGCGTCCACGACTGCATCATCGACGGCGTCGAGGTGCGGGGCTACTTCGTGTGGAGCCTGCTCGACAACTTCGAATGGAACATGGGGTACGGGCCCAAACTGGGGTTGCACGCAGTGGATCGGACCACGTTCGAGCGCACGGCCAAGCCCAGCGCGCGGTGGTTCGGGCAGGTGGCGCAGACCAACCGGCTCGATTACGCCGGGCGGTGAGAGGTGCCGACCCTCGCCGACGCTGCCGCCCCTGAAGGAGCGCCTGGCTACCGGATCACCGACGATGCTGATGAGATCGACCACCGTGCCGTGTGGCGGTGGCTGTCCACCCAGTCCTACTGGGCCAAGGGGCGCCGGTGGGAGGACCACCGGCGGGCGGTGGCCCACTCACGCTGCTTTGCTGCCCTCGACCCGGCCGGGGAGACGGTGGCGTTCGCCCGGGTGGTCACCGACGAGGTCACCTTCGGCTGGTTGGCCGACGTGATGGTGCTCCCCGATCACCGAGGGAAGGGCCTGGGCAAGGCCATCGTGCGCGTCGGTGGTGGCGGACGCAGCATTGGCCGAGGTCGAACGGATGGTGCTCGGGACCCTGGACGCCCACGGGTTGTACGACGGATACGGTTTCGTCGCTGATTCGCAGCACCGCTTCATGGAGCGACGGCAACCGCCGCGGTAGCTCCCGCCACCATTGCCTCAGAACAGCGCCTGGCCCCAGGTCCGGCCCGGTGCCGGGCCCGGCGGGCAGGCGAAGATCCCGCTCCCGGTGGGCAGCAGGTATTGGGAGAGGGCGTCGGTCTCGGCCAGACGGCGTTGGATGGGAATGAATTGGTACGAGGATCTTTCTGGAAGCAGATGAAGTAGAGCCCGGCATCCAATTCGCCCGATTCGGGATCCACGCCGTCGGCGAAGCTGTAGCCCCGACGGAGGAGCGCCTGGCCGTCGTTGGAACGAGGAGCGGCCACCCGGATATGGGCACTGTCGGGGATCACCGACTGCCCGTACGCACCCATGGCATCGAGGTCGACCGGGTCTCGCTCACTGGTGCCGCCCAGGGGTGCGCCACTGGCCTTGACCCTCCCGATGGTGCTCTCCTGATCCTCGAGCGTGCTCAGTCCCCACGCCTCGAGGTGGATCCGGATCCGGCGTGCGACCAGATAGGTGCCTCCGACCATCCAGGGCTGGTCTGTCTCTGAACCGACCCAGACGAACCGCTCCATGGCCTGCCGGTCGGCGGCCACCAGATTGTCGGTGCCGTCGTGGAACCCGAGGAGGTTGCGGGGCGTGGATTGCCCGATCCCGGATGCCGCCGCCCGTCCGAATCCGACCTCGAGATAGCGGAGGGTGGCCGCACCCTCGGCGGTGCGGGTCAGGTTGTGCACGGCGTGGAACGCCACCTGGGGGTCGTCGGCGCACGCCTGGATGCAGAGGTCGCCTCCGGTGAGCGAGGGGTCGAGGTCGTCGCCGGCGAACTGGGGCAGGTCCACCAAGGCAGCCGGCCGCCGGTGTTGGAGGTCGAAGCGCCCGTCGAACATGGTGGGGCCGAAGCCCACGGTGAGGGTCAGTCGTGACGGGCCCAGTCCCATGGCCTCACCGGTATCCGCAGGTGGAACGAACGGCCCACTGGGACCGCCGATCTCCCTCCCCGCCGTCATGTCTTCCGCGTCCGCGGGTCCACTGAGCCAGGAGTCCTGCCAGAGCCGCCCGGTCGCCGACCGTGAGGTCGTAGGCGGCGAAGACCATCCGACTCTGCTCGGGCGTAACGATCCCGGCCTGGTGGGTGCCGAAGAAGGGAACCACCGGAGTGTCGGCGGGGGTCTCCGACGGTGTCGCCGCACCGGCCGGATCCGATCCGACCAGACCTGCGCCGGCGAAACCCGAGCCGGTTGCCAGCAGGGCGGCGGAGGTAAGTCCGGACCTGGCCAGGAGTTGCCGCCTGGTCAGCACGGCGGGGTTGTGTTCGGTGGTTGGTTGCGACCGGTCGGTACCGGCATCGGTCGGATCGCTCATGAGGAGGCCGACGACGTCCCGTAGGGGACCAACGTTGCCGAGAGTTGGGCCAGCCCGTCGGCCGTGGCATCCACCTGTTGGGAGAGTGACAAGCGAGACGCCGACGAGATGGCGCTGTCCGCCAGCGCGGTCACCGGGCCCAGCTCGTCGACGTCGGTCTCCAGCGCGGCGAACCTACCGGCGACGATCACGGTCAGCGACGGTGCGACCTGGTGGGCCAGCGGTTCGACAGCATCGAACGCCTGGTCGGCTGCGGCGATGGTGGCCGAGATGTCGACGGCGTCGAGATGCGAGTACAACTCCTCTCGGCCGGGGATGGCCACGTTGTCCACCCAATTCGAGCTCGTCGACGCCGGTGGTGCCGATTGCTTCGGGTGGAAGGGTGAGTCTGGAGAGGACGAACTCGGCCACCTGCGCCTGCGGTTCCAGACCGGACGAATCGGTGAGAGCGTCGCCCGAAGCCCACAGGTCGCGCTCGACGGCATGGAGTCCGCCGAACGTCTGACCGGGCTGGACATCGGTGACCGTCTCGTCGAGGGTGGACGCGTTCACCGAGTTGTCGGTCTCGAGCAGCCTGAAGTAGTCGTAGTCGCCTTGCGCGGTCAGCTCGTCCTCCTTGGCCGCGGTCACCTGGCCGGCCGCCAGATCGGACTGGAGGCGACCGACCGCAGCCACGAATGCCGAGGTGGCGTTGCCGATGTCGATCCGGAACAGCCGGGTGGCCAGAGGCGCCGCCGGCCCCGAGCCGGCGGCGACCGACGTCGTCCCACCGACGTCGGCCCGGGCGTCGGTCGACACCGGTCGGGAGCTCCCCCCACTCCGGTGAGCGGAAAGAGCCGACGAACCGCAGGCGCAAGCCAGTGCGCCGACCAGGAGAACGGCCGCGGTCGAAGCAACGCCGGCCAGGCGGGCACCACCGCAGTGGCGTCGGATAGTCGTGGTGGTGGCTGAGGCGGTGGTCACGGGACGGAGGACGAGGGGGCGGTGCTCTCGAAGGTGAACGTGCTCGATCGCGGCCAAGGGTAGGCGATGAATCCACGACGCCGTCGGCGCGGACCTGCAGACGTGGTCGCTGACGGAATCTGCGAAGGGTGCTCCCGATCGAGAGAACGGCCGCCGATAGACTCGGGCCATGGCACCGAGAAACCCCTCTGGTTCTCCGCGCCCGAAACGAGCCGCTCCCGGGGCGAGGCCGTCGCCGAAGGGGTCGCAAGCGGCCCGATCGGGAAGGCGCCGGTCGGGGAAGCCGCCCAGCCCGCCGGGTGGCCGACGGGACGACGCGGGCGCGACCGGCCACGGTGGTTCCCGCAGGGCCGACGACACCAGGAGCGACGGCCCCCGGGCCGCCAGGACCCACGGGGAGTCCTCCCGACCACCGGTGGTCCGCAAGGGATGGGGGAGCGTGGCCCGCCGGGGAGCGAGCACGGTGCGTGGCGGGACAGACGGGCACGGATCCGACGCCGACACGCCCGACGGACGCCGGCGATCCCGGACCCGCTCTGACGAGTTCATCCCCGAACGGTGGGTGCGTACCGATGCCCGCCGCCCGGGGCGCAGCCCGATCGGAGAAGACGCGACCGCCTGCCCACCGGCCGGTGCCGGCACCGGCCGCCCTCCCGCCCGACGTGGCCAACGAGCTGGCCAGCGCGGCTGGTCCCGACTGGAACCACCTCCGTGGCCGCATCACCGAGCGGATGGCGGCTGGAATCGGCGCCTACCAGCGCGAGCGATACCGCGACGCCTCCCGGATCCTCAAGACCGTCGTGGATGCCGTCCCGACCTCCCCGTCGGCACGCGAGCTGCTCGGTCTGAGCCAGTACCACCAGAGCTACTGGAAGGCCGCCCTCCCCAATCTCGAGGCGTTTGCCGCGCTGACCGGCTCGGTCGACCAGCATCCGGTGCGCATGGACTGCCAGCGGGCCCTGGGTCGGCCGAAGCGGGTGGAGGCGCTCTACACCGAGCTGCGGCAGGGGTCGCCGGATCCCGAGGTCCTGTCGGAGGGCCGTCTGGTACTGGCCGGCACCCGCGCCGACAACGGCGACCTCACCGGCGCCATCGCCTTGCTGGTCGAGGCCGGCGCCGGGCGCCTGGTGCGCAATCCGGCCGAGCGACACCTGCGTCAGTGGTATGTGCTGGGCGATCTGATGGAGCGGGCCGGGGAGCTGCCCAAGGCCCGGGAGCTCTTCCTCCGGATCAATTCGGTGGACCCCGACGCCTACGACATCGCCGATCGGCTCGAGGCGCTCGGGCCTCCGGCCCGGTCCCGACGGGCTCCCAACCGGCAACGCGGCGCCCGTTAGGCTCTAGGGCCATGACCATCGAACAACTACTCGGGGACGAGACGGACTCGCTCCTCAACCACGTGGCCAAGGCGTTCCCGGCCGAGCACCTGTGCCTCCCCGGCCCCGACCATTTCGACCGGGTCTTCGTCGACTCGGACCGGACTTCGACCGTGCTCAGGAACCTCGGAGCGGTGTTCAACACCGGCCGCCTGGGTGGGACCGGCTATCTGTCGATCCTCCCGGTCGACCAAGGCATCGAACACTCTGCCGCGGCCAGTTTCGCCAAATTCCCCGCCTACTTCGATCCGGCCAAGCTCTGTGACCTGGCCATTGCCGGCGACTGCAATGCCATCGCCACCACACTCGGGGGACTCGGCATCGTGTCCCGGCGGTACGCCCACAAGATCCCCTTCATCGTGAAGTTGAACCACAACGATTTCCTCAACTACCCGAACACCTACGACCAGGTGATGTTCGCCAGCGTGGCCCAGGCATCCGACCTGGGCGCCGTAGGAGTGGGCGCCACCATCTACTTCGGCTCCGAAGGTGCCGACCGTCAGATCGGGGAGGTGTCCCGGGCCTTCGCCGAAGCGCACCGCCTGGGCATGTTCACCGTCCTGTGGTGCTACCTGCGGAACTCGGCGTTCAAGCAGGGGGACACCGACTACCACCTCTCGGCCGACCTCACCGGGCAGGCCAACCATCTCGGGGTGACCATCGAGGCGGACATCATCAAGCAGAAGCAACCCGAGAACAACGGTGGCTATAACGCCCTCAAATTCGGCAAGACCGACCCGTTGGTCTACGACCAGCTGACCACTGACCACCCGATCGACCTCACCCGGTGGCAGGTGGTCAATTGCTATGCCGGCCGGATCCCCCTGATCAACTCGGGCGGCGAGTCCAAGGGCTCCGATGACCTGGCCCAGGCGGTCCGTACGGCGGTGATCAACAAGCGGGCGGGGGGCTCGGGCCTGATCGTGGGCCGGAAGGCCTTCCAGCGACCCACCGAGGAGGGAGCCGCCCTCATCCACGCTGTCCAGGACGTCTACCTCGATTCCACCGTCACCATCGCCTGAACCGGGGGGTGGGCCGAAGGTCCGGCACCGGTATTGCCGGCCGGATCCACCCGCAGCCCGGTCCAACGTGGCTACGGTGCGGGGGGCCGGCGGTAGACTGAGCTGGTGACACCGATTCCAGCGTCATCGGTGTTCGTCCGGACGGCTCCGAGCAGCGTCGACCGCGCCGAAGGGATCCCTGGGCGACTGGGCTCGATGCACCGGTACGCAGTGATCTAGTACGAATTGGTCTAGCAGCGATCTATCAGTACGAAGAGGAGCATGGTGTCCGACACCACCACCGATCAGAAATCCCCACACCCGCTTGATCGCGTCGTCATCCGTTTCGCCGGGGACTCGGGGGACGGCATGCAGCTCGCCGGCGATCGATTCACCACCACCTCGGCGCTCCTCGGGAACGACCTGGCCACCTTCCCCGACTTTCCGGCCGAGATCAGGGCACCGGCCGGGACGCTCGCCGGGGTGTCCGCCTTTCAGGTCCACATCTCTGATCACGACATCTCGACCCCTGGCGACTCACCCAACGTCTTGGTGGCCATGAACCCGGCCGCGCTCAAGGCCAATATCGACGCCCTGCCCAAGGGGGCGACCATCATCGCCAACGTCGATGCCTTCGAGGAGCGAAACCTGGCCAAGGCCGGCTACCAGACGAACCCGTTGGCGGACGGCTCACTGTCGGCGTACACCGTCTACGAGGTCCCGATGACCTCGATCACCACCGAGGTGTCCAAGGACGCCGGTGTGAAGCCGCGCGACGCCGAGCGCTCGAAGAACTTCTTCGCCCTCGGGTTGATCAGCTGGCTCTACACCCGGCCCATCGAGGCCACCCTCGGGTGGATCAGTGAGAAGTACGCCGGCAAGACCCTGGTGATGGAGGCCAATCTCCGGGCCTTCAAGGCGGGCTTCCACTTCGGTGAGACCGCCGAGCTGTTCGAGTCGTCCTACGAGGTGAAGCCGGCGGCGCTCAACCCCGGGGAGTACGTCAACATCACCGGCAACACGGCCACGGCGTGGGGCCTCATCGTCGCCTCGACTCGGAGCGGGCTGCCGCTGTTCCTGGGCACCTATCCGATCACCCCGGCCTCGGACATCCTCCACGAATTGTCCAAGCACAAGCAGTTCGGGGTGCGGACCTTCCAGGCCGAGGACGAGATCTCGGGCATCGGCGCCGCCCTCGGCGCCGCTTTCGGCGGGGCCCTCGGCGTGACCACCACCTCGGGGCCGGGGATCGACCTCAAGTCGGAGACCATGGGCCTGGCCATCAGCCTCGAGCTCCCCCTGCTGATCATCGACATCCAACGCGGTGGGCCCTCCACCGGCCTCCCGACCAAGACCGAGCAGGCCGACCTCCTCCACGCCATGTACGGTCGACACGGCGAGGCCCCGCTTCCCATCGTGGCCGCCAAGACGCCGTCGCACTGCTTCGCGGCCACGCTCGAGGCGGTCCGGTTGGCCGTCAAGTACCGCACGCCGGTCATCCTGCTCTCGGACGGCTACCTGGCCAACGGCACAGAGCCGTGGCGACTGCCGGAGCTGGACGATCTCCCCGACATCGACCCCGACTTCGCCACCGCACCCAACCACACCGACGCCGATGGCAACGAGGTGTTCTGGCCCTATGTCCGCGACGACGAGACGCTGGCCCGACCGTGGGCACCGCCCGGCGTGGCCGGCCTGGAGCACCGGATCGGCGGGCTGGAGAAGTCCGACGGTTCGGGCAATGTCGCCTACGACGGGCCCAATCACGAGCGGATGACCCGCCTCCGGGCGGCGAAGATCGCCGGGATCGCCAACGACATCCCCCCCACCGACGTCGACGACGACGAAGGTGCCGAGGTGCTGGTGATCGGCTGGGGCTCGACCTACGGGGCCATCGCCGCCGGTGTCCAGCGGGTGCGGGCCCGGGGATACAAGGTGGCCCAAGCCCATCTTGTCCACCTCAATCCATTCCCCGCCGACCTCGGGGAGGTGCTGCGCCGCTATCGGAAGGTGCTGGTGCCTGAAGTCAACCTGGGCCAGCTCAGCCGGCTTCTGCGAGCCGAGTTTCTGGTCGACGCCATCTCCTTCACCCAGGTCCAGGGCATTCCCTTCCGGGCTGCGGCGATGGAGGCGGCCATCCTCCAGCAGATCGAGGGCACCGGCGACGACGTGCCGGGACTGGGGGCCGCGGAGCAGTCCTCGCCGCCCGCAACCAATGGCATCGGCACCCCTCCCGCCAACGGGGCCACAGCGAGCGCAAAGGGGAGCAACGGATGACCGATCTGGCCCGTGCCGACGAGGACTCGGTGCCGATCCCACTCACCACCCGCAAGGACTGGTCCTCCGACCAGGAGGTCCGCTGGTGCCCGGGATGCGGCGACTACTCCATTCTGGCTGCCGTGCAGATGCTCATGCCCGACCTCGGGGTGCGTCGGGAGAGCACCGTGTTCCTGTCCGGCATCGGGTGTGCGGCCCGGTTCCCGTACTACATGAACACCTACGGGATGCACTCCATCCATGGTCGGGCTCCGGCCATTGCCACCGGGCTGGCCACCACCCGACCCGACCTCGACGTGTGGGTTGTCACCGGTGACGGCGATTCCCTCTCCATCGGCGGGAACCACCTCATCCACGCCCTGCGTCGCAACGTCAACATCACCATCTTGTTGTTCAACAACCAGATCTACGGCCTGACCAAGGGCCAGTACTCGCCGACCTCGGAGGTGGCGAAGGTCACCAAGTCGACCCCCTTCGGCTCGCTCGAGCAGCCCTTCAACCCGTTGAGCCTGGCCCTCGGGGCCGAGGCCGGCTTCGTGGCCCGCACCCACGACATGGATCGCAAGCACATGCTGGAGGTGTTCCGGCGGGCGCACGCCCACCGCGGCGCCTCCTTCGTGGAGATCTACCAGAACTGCAATGTGTTCAACGATGGAGCCTTCGAGCAGATCACCGGCAAGGAGCACCGCGCCGACATGCTCATCCCGCTCACCCACGGGGAGCCCATCCGATTCGGGCCGGAAGGCGAGCACGGCGTCGTGCTCCAGCGCGACGGCTCGCTCGAGGTGGTCGTGGTGGCCGAGGTGGGGGAGGAGGCGCTGCTGGTGCACGACGAGCACCGCGACAATCCCGGGCTTGCCTTCCAGCTGAGCCGCCTGTCGCGGGGCCCCTATGAGCCCACCCCGATCGGAGTGTTCCGGGACGTGGACCGACCGGACTATGGGGGCGAGATGTCCCGCCAGATCGACGAGGCCACCGCCCGCCGCGGTCAGGGGGACCTGCATGCGCTGTTGCGGTCCGGTTCCTCGTGGACGGTCGAGTAGCGCGGGCGCTGCCCCACTCGGGCTGAGCACCCCGGGCCCCGGCCATCGACATGGGTACCTACGTGGCCATGCTCCGCAGCATCAACGTCGGCGGGCATAACCGTATCCCGATGGCTGATCTGCGCGACGTGATCAGCTCGCTCGGATTCGGCGACGTGGTCACCTACCTGCAGAGCGGGAACGTGGTCCTGACCGGGTCGGGGAGCGCATCGGCGGTGGCCCGGGCCATCGAGGAGCGGATCACCACCGACCTGGGGTTGGACGTGCCGGTGGTGGTGCGGAGCAAACAGCAGCTGCGCCGCACGCTGGCCGACACCCCCTATGGCCAGGTGGACGCCGACCCCACCACCGTTCACGTCACCTTTCTGGCCGACCGACCCGACCCGGCGCTGGTGGGCGCGCTCCAGGCCAAGGCCGGGACGTTCGGCTCGGACAGCTTCGAAGTCATCGGCAGCGAGGTGCACCTGCACTGTCCGGGTGGCTACGGGACGACCACGCTGAACAACGGCTATCTCGAGCGACGCCTGGGAGTCGTGGCCACCACTCGCAATTGGCGCACGGTGACCATGCTGGCGGAGCTGGCCGGGCTCTGAGCCGGGACCTGGCCGGTCACCCAGGGCCGGAGCCAGGTCCGGTGTAGGTGGAGTAGTCACCATCGCTGTTCATGACCATGCAGAATTGGGTGGTCGGGCACGACACGGTGGTGCCGATGCCCGTGTACTCGGTGGCCGCCGGAACGACCTGGTCGGGCGAGGCCCAGGCCGAACCGTTCCACGCCACCACCGCGCCACCCTCGTCGGCGGCCAGGCAGTACGAGGTTGTCGGACACGAGATCGAATCGAGCCCGCCCCGTGGATCGATGGTCTGCTCGGGGGACCATCGGTTGGCGGCAGTGCGTATGGACACGCCGGCGCCGTTCACCGCGGCACACCACGAGGTCGTCGGGCAGGAAATGGCGGTGGCATCGGATGGTCCCGAGGTGAGGGACGACACCCACGGCTCTGGCTCCTGGTTCCAGGTGTTCCCGTTCCAATCGAGCACCGAGGTGCCGATCACCGCCGTGCACTGGGAGGTCGACGGGCACGAGACGCCCACGCGTCCGGACTGGTAGAGCGAGACCGACGTCGACCCGGTCGACCCACCCGGCGCGCCGAAGGATTGGGGTGCGAGCCACCTCCCGGCGCGCAACGTGTAGACGTGGCCGGTGTTGTCGACGGCGGCGCAGGTGGTCGGCCCCGGGCAGGACACCGCCCCGGAGCGTGACCCGGGGTGACCGGGTCCAGGGTCGTCCGGGTCGGCCGGCATCGCCGGCGCCCCGGTCAACGCCACCGGAGCCGACCAGGTGGTGCCGTTGCCGGCGCTTGCGTGGTCGGAACCGTCGACGATCATGCAGGTCGGACCGGAGGTGCAGGCGATGGCGGGGAGCAACGGGGCGGTGACCGGCCCGTTGGGGGGAGCCGGGTAGTACACCGAGGGGTCCGACCATGACGCCCCGTCCCAGGACACCGCCACGCCGGATCCGGTGGTCAGCTCTGCGTCGTCCCCGCTGGTGCCGCCGCCGACCGCCACGCAGAACGTGTCGGAGATGCAGGACAGCGAGGTGAACCCACCGCCGGGGGGGAGCGCGGTCAGATCGCTGGCCCACCCTGGCGGTTGGGTGACGGGCACGGGAGCGGTGGTCGGGGTGACCGAGGGAGGGCCGGTGGTGGTCGGCGCCGGCGCGGTCGTGGTGGGCACGGTGGTCGCCGCCCGCGGCCGCTGGTGGGCCGTCGTCGGGGTGGCCGACGACGGGCCCGAGCATCCGCAGGCCAGGATGATCAGGGCAGCCGCGGTGGCCGACGCTGCCGGCCGCCTGTGAGTCACCTATCCCCCTTGTCTGGGATCGCCGGTACCGTACGCAGGCAACGGAGGCTAGCGACCTGGACCGAGGAAACCAAGGACGGTACGGGCCCGACCGGGCCGGGCCGACCGGGTCGTGACTAGGCCGGTGCTCCGAGCGTGCGGAAGACCATGCCGGTGCGGGGCTTGGGATGGAAGTAGGTGCTCTTCGGGGGCATGCGCCGCCCGGTGCGGGCCCACTCGGCGATCAGGTCGACCGGGACCGACCGCAGCAGGACGACCGCCTGGGCCCGGTCGGTGGCCACGGCGTCGATGGCCTCCGGCCATGAATTGACGAACTCGAGGTCGTGTTCGGGCAGTTCGGCGAGGACCAGGGCCACCATCGAGGAGTCCAGGGTCGCCCCGGCGGCCTCCGGGGTGCCGTCCTTGGGCGAGAGCAGCCAGGCCCCCGACGACATGATCAAGGCCAGTGCCCCCGACTGGCCGAGGGCACTGGTGGTGCGCTCGACGAAGTCGCCGGCCCGGGTCACGTCGAACCACGAGGAGAAGGCGTCGACCAGGTCGAGCCCATCGGGAAGACCGGACAGGGCCCGATGGATCGGCCCCACGTCGAGTTGATCGTCGGCCAACTCGACCACCAGGGCCATCACCTGGTCGGCGTCATCCTTGACGCCCGGGGCGGCGGCGTCGTCCCCGGTAGCCAGTTCCTTGCGGTAGGTGAGCGCGGTCTCGTACCGGTGGTGTCCGTCGGCGATGACCACCGGAGACGACCCGACCGCCTCCCGGATGGCATCCACCTCGGAGGGTTCGTCGATCACCCAGATCTCGTGGCGCACCTCGTCGGCGTCGGTGGCCACGGCGTCGGGTTGGGTGCTGCGAACGAATGTCTTGGTCAACCCGGCCGACAGTGACAGGCCCCAGATGGGCGAGAGGTTGGCCCGGGTGGCTCGCAACAGGTCGAGCCGGTCGCTCTTGGGCTTGGGCAGGGTCTGCTCGTGGGGGAGGATCTCCGACACGCTCTGCTCGTCGATGCCCAGGGCGCCGATCACCCCGTTGGTGGCGTGCCCACCCGGCGCGGTCATCCGATAGGCGTAGAACGAAGGACCCGGATCCCGGGCGATGACGCCTTCCTCCTGCCACCGCTCGAGTTGGGCGGCAGCATGGGCGTAGCGGTCGAGGCCGGCCCGGTGATCGGGCTCGGGAAGCTCGATCCTGACGGCGTTGGCACTGTGGCGGCTGGCCAACCGGGCCCGCTCGTCTGCGCCGATGACGTCGTAGGGAGGAGCGACGACCATGGACAGATCGACTCGGGAGGCGTCGTACCGGAGCCCGGCGAAGGGTTCGAATCGAGGCATGGCCACTGCGTAGCACATCGCCACGGGGCGGTCGGCGTACGGCAAAACCATACGTTAACGTAAACTGTTGAGGTGAGTCCCGTGTCCCAGGCGAGCGGTCCCGCAGCTCAGGCCAGGGCGACAGACCGGAATCGCTGGATCGTCCTCTCCAACACCACCCTGGGCGTGTTCATGGCCGGGATCAACCAGTCGATCGTCATCATCTCCCTGCCCGCCATCTTCCGGGGCATCCACCTCGACCCGCTCCAGCCGTCGAACATCGGCTACCTGCTGTGGCTGCTCCAGGGGTACATGGTGGTGACGGCGGTGCTGGTGGTCACGCTCGGCCGCATCGGGGACATCTTCGGCCGCGTCCGCATGTACAACGCCGGCTTTGCCATCTTCACCGTTGCCTCGTTGGGACTGGCGCTGATGCCATTTTCGGGGACCACCGGCGCCAGTGTCCTCATCGGCCTCCGGATCGTCCAGGGAGTGGGCGGGGCCCTGTTGATGGCCAACTCGACGGCCATCCTCACCGATGCCTTCCCCCCCGAGAAGCGCGGATTCGCCCTCGGCTTCAACATCATCGCCGGCGTCGCCGCCATGTTCATCGGGCTCATCGCCGGCGGGCTGTTGGCCGACATCAACTGGCGACTGGTGTTTCTGGTCAGCGTTCCCTTCGGCGTGTTCGGGACGGTCTGGGCCTACCTCAAGCTCCACGACTCGGGCGTGCGCCGGCCGGCGCGCATCGACTACCTGGGGAACGTCACCTTCGCCCTGGGGCTGGTGCTGGTGATGGTGGGGTTGACCTACGGCCTGATCCCCCACGGGGGCCACTCGATGGGCTGGCTGTATCTCCCCGTCGATGCCGCCCTGGTCGGGGGCGTGGCCCTGTTGGCCCTGTTCGCGGTGGTGGAGACCGCGGGTCCCCGATCCCATGTTCCACATCGACCTGTTCCGGATCCGGTCATTCCTCGGGGCCACGGTGGCCTCGCTGTTCGCCAGCATGGGACGCGGCGGGCTGCAATTCATGCTGATCCTCTGGCTGCAGGGCATCTGGCTGCCCCTCCACGGCTATTCCTTCGAGTCGACCCCGCTGTGGGCGGGCATCTATCTGGTGCCGATGTCGGTGGGGTTCCTGGCCACCGGGCCGATCTCGGGGAGGCTGTCGGACCGCTACGGGCAGAAGTGGTTCTCCACCCTGGGCATGGTGGCCGCCTCGATCACCTTCGTCCTCCTGCTGGTGCTCCCGGTGAACTTCCCCTACCCCGCCTTCGCCGTCCTCATCCTGGTCAACGGACTGGGGGTGGGGATGTTCTCGGCCCCCAACACCACCACCATGATGAACAGCGTCCCGGCCGAGGACCGGGGCGCGGCCTCGGGGATGCGGGCGACATCGATGAACTCGGGGTTCGTGCTGTCCATCGGCATCTTCTTCTCGCTGATGATCGTGGGCCTGTCCGCCCATCTGCCCGAGGCGCTGAGCCACGGCCTGGCCGCCCAGGGCGTGCCCCAGGCCACCGCGGCAAAGGTGGCCGCCCTGCCCGCTGTGGCCACCCTGTTCGCCGCCTTCTTGGGGGTCAACCCGATGCGCCAGCTGCTCGGTTCCCATGTCCTCCACCAGATCGGTCCCGCCCACGCCTCGGTGGTGGCCGGGAAGTCCTTCTTCCCCACCCTCATCTCCGGTCCCTTCCATCAAGGGCTGGAGATCGCCTTCGCCGCCTCCGCAGTGCTGTGCGGGCTGGCTGCAGCCTTCAGCTGGTGGGCCGGGGACTGCCGGCCGGATCCCTCGGTGGGGATCGATGCGCAGGGGAACGAGGTGTTCGTCGACGGGCACTCGGAAGCCCCGGTCAGCGGGGTGGAGGCCGCCCTCCCCGAGGTGGTCGAGGTATGACCGCCGACCGGGCTCCCGCCAGTCATCGGAGAAACGGCACCGGCGGGCCACCGGTCGATCTACCGCGCTACCGGATCGGCGAAGCGGCGGAGCGGGCCGGCGTGTCCTCGCGCACCCTTCGCTGGTACGAGGAGATCGGATTGCTGGTCCCGACCGCCCATACCTCGGGTGGGGCCCGCCGGTACAGCGAGGACGATCTCGCCCGCATCGTGCAGATCCGCGAGCTGCAGGGACTGCTCGGCCTCGACCTCGGCGAGATACGCGACATCCTCCAGGGGGAGGACGCACTGGCTGGCCTCCGGCGCGAGTACCACACCGGCCCGGAGGCGGCCCGCCGCAGGGAGATCCTGATCGAGGCCTCGGCCATCAACGAGAAACTGCGGGCGGTGGTATCGAGCCGGCAAGAGTTGTTGGGCGCCATGCTGGCCGCGCTCCACGACAAGGCGGCCCGCTACGCCGAGCTGCTGGCCGAGTTGGATTCGGGGCCCCGGTAGCCGGGGATGGCTGGAACCGGTCAGGCGTACTGCGCCACCAGAGCGGCCAGGGCCTGGGCTCCGGCCGGTTGGAGATGGACCTGGTCGGGGGTGAACCACTCGGGGTGGCCGGCGGACACCGCGTTCCAGTCGGCCAGGACGGCGACACCCGGATACCGGGCCACACCGGCGGCCAGTACGGCGTTGTCTGGAGCCTCCCACGATCGGGGGACGTTGATGTTGACGAAGACGACCCGCTTGACCCCGGCGGCCGCCTGCATCATCTCGTCGAAGTCGGACGGGGTCACCGAGCCGTTGGTCCCCAGCTCGACCACCAGGACGTTGCCCAGGGTTCCGGCGGCGCGGTCGGCCTGGACGACGGCGATGCCCGCCTCGAACTGCCGGCTGACCAGCCCGTCGATCTGGGCCCCGGGAATGTCAGCCTCCAGGTAGGGCTGGATGTCCAACATGATCGAGTCGCCCACCGCCGACACCGGGCCCGGCAGCGGGCCGGTCAGGGTGGTGGTCGTTGACGGCGGGGGGGCGGTGGACGTCGTGGTCGACGTGGATGGCGCCGCCAACGAGGGAGGGGCCGGGTTGGTCGGACCGGTGACCGCCGACCGGAGCACCGTCGCCGAGGTTGACCGGGTGGCCAGGGGCGTCGCCGTGTGGATTGGGCCCGATCGATGGGCCACCGCCACCACCAACAGGGCCACCAGAAGGATGACCAGGGCGACGGCGATGATCCGGTCGACCCGACTGATCTCCGACATGGCCGTCAGTTTGCCCTGCTCAGGTCGGTGGCGGGCGCACCCCGGCCCCGGTCGGGGCGCCGCCGCCTCGAGGCCAGCGCGGTACTGACCGCCCAGAGGACGAGCCCGCTGCCCGAGAAGCACAGCCCCAGCACGATCACCGCCGGCCATCCGCCGGCGGCGTAGGCCACACCGGTGGAGGCCGACCCCAGGGCGCCGCCGACGAAGTAGCTGACCATGTACCCGGTGTTGAGGCGGGACCGTGCCGCCGGGTCGATGGCGAAGATGAGTTGTTGGTTCTGGATGTGGACGGCCTGGATCCCGAGGTCGGCGAGGAGGATGCCGACCACCAGCGCCCACAGCTGGTGGGATCCCAGCGCCAGCAGGCCGATCGACCCGACGATGAGGGCCAGAGAGCCTCCGCTGACCCAGCGCTCGAGACCGAGGTCGGCCAGGCGGCCGCTGAACGCGGCAGCCAGGGCGCCGGCCGCGCCCAGCAGCCCGAACAGCCCGATCACCGCCTCGCTGTAGTGGTACGGCGATGCCACCAGCAGGAAGGCCACGCTGGTCCAGATCACGTTGAAGGTGGCGAACACCAGCGCCCCGATGGCGGAACGCAGGCGGAGCAACGGCTCGGTCCGCATGAGACGGACCACCGAGGCCAGCAGCCGGGCGTAGACGATGGGCTCACGGCGCTGCTCGCCGGGCAACCAGCGCTGGAGGACGCCCGCCAACACCAGGACCACCGCCCCGGCCACCACGTAGACCGTGCGCCATCCGGCCGCCTGGGCGATCAGCCCCGAGAAGGTCCGGGCCAGGAGGATGCCGAGCAGCAGGCCGCTCATCACCGTGCCGACCACCCGACCCCGTTGCTGGTCCGAGGCCAGTGCCGCGGCGAAGGGAACCAGGATCTGGGCGGCCACCGAACACAGGCCGGCGATGGCCACCGCCGCCACCAGGAGCACGATGTTGGGGGCTGCCGAGGCGGCCACCAGCGCCACCGACGCCACCACCAGGATGCCGGGCACCAGCCGGCGCCGGACCAGGATGTCGCCGAGGGGAACGATCAGGGCCAGTCCCAGCCCGTAGCCGACCTGCGCCGCGGTCACCACCAGCGCGGCCCGGCCCGAGCCGACGTGGAGGTCTCGGGAGATGAGCGGCAGCAGCGGCTGCGCGTAGTACAGGTTGGCCGCCGAGACCCCGCACGACACGGCGAACAGCGCCACCATGGCCGGCGGCATGCCGGCCTGGGCACCCACGGGTCGGGTCGGGCGGCTCACCTGCCCCTCGTCGACCGGCCCGCATCGGTGCCCATGGCTCGTCCAGCGTAGGGGTTCGAGCCGGTGTCCGGGCAAACGGTCCGTGGTCGGGCGACCCTGCTCGTAGACTCGCTCCCGATGGGTGCCGTAGGCGAGAAGGCCAGGGGGAGTTCGATCACCGACTCGACAATCAACGACCACGAGGACCCTGGTCTCGACCGCATCGTCACCGTTCCCAACGGGATCACCGTGGTGCGGCTGGCCTGCATCCCGCTGTTCTGTTGGTTGCTGTTCGGCACCAGCCATCAGAGTGCAGCCGCCGTTCTCCTCGCCGCCCTCGGCGCCACCGACTGGATCGACGGGTTCATCGCCCGCCGCTACCACCAGGTCTCCACCCTCGGCAAGGTGCTCGATCCGGTAGCCGACCGGGTCTTGGTGGTCACCGCGGTGATCTCCATCGTCGTCTACGGGGCGGTACCGGTCTGGTTCGGGGTGGCCACCCTGGCACGGGAGGTGGTGGTGTCCGGGGCCGTGCTGCTGTTGGCATCGCTGGGGGCGGCCCGGATCGATGTGCTGTGGGTGGGCAAGGCGGGGACCTTCGCCCTGATGTTCGCCTATCCCGCCTTCCTCCTCGCCGACGGCACCGCCGGCTGGCAAGACACCGATCCGGGTCATCGCCTGGGTAACCGGCCTCATCGGCCTGGCCCTGGCGTGGTTGGCGGCGGGGTCCTACATACCGGTGGCTCGCAAGGCGCTGGCCGACGGACGCCGCGCCCGGCGGGAGGGGTCACCCTCGATGAAGGCGGTGATCATGGCGGGCGGTGAGGGCACCCGGTTGCGTCCCTTGACCTCCAATCAGCCCAAGCCGATGTTGCCGATGGCCAACATCCCGATGATGGAGCACGTGGTGAACCTGCTGCGCCAGCACGGGTTCGAGGACATCGTGGTGACCGTGGCCTTTATGGCCAACGCCATCCGCACCTACTTCGGGGACGGCTTCGGAGTTCGGGGTTCGCATGGTCTACGCCACCGAGTCCACACCCCTGGGCACCGCCGGATCGGTGCGCAACGCCCGCGACGAGCTCGACGAGCGGTTCCTGGTCATCTCCGGCGACGTGCTCACCGACATCGACCTCGCCCAGGTGGTCGCCTTCCACGACAAGCGCGGAGGACTGGCCACCTTGGCGCTGAAGGCGGTCGACAATCCCCTCGAGTTCGGGATCGTCATCACCCGCGAAGACGGATCGATCGAGCGGTTCCTCGAGAAGCCCACCTGGGGACAGGTGTTCAGTGACACCATCAACACCGGGATCTACGTGCTCGAGCCGGAGATCTTCGACTTCATCCCCGAGGACCGATCCGTGGACTTCTCGGCGGACTCCTTCCCCGAGGCGCTGGCGGCCGGGAAGCCCCTCTTCGGCTACGTCGCCGACGGCTATTGGGAGGATGTCGGGACGCTCGAAGCGTATGTGAAGTCACATCAGGACATCCTCGACCAACGAGTGCACGTGGATGTCAAGGGATTCCAGCTGCGACCGCGGGTGTGGTTGGGGAAGGGTGCCGAGATCGATCCCAGCGCGGTCATCGAGGGTCCGGCGGTGATCGGCGACAACTGCGTGATCGGCCCGGGGGCGCGGCTCGGTCAGTACTGCACGTTGGGTCGCAACGTGCGCATCGGGGACAACGCCGTCATCCAGCGCTCGGTGGTCCACGACAACACCTACCTCGGCTCGGGCGTGCGGATCGACGGGAGCGTGCTCGGTCGGGGGTCGGACCTCCGCCAGGGGGTGCGATGTGAGGAGGGCGCGGTCCTCGGGGACGAGTGCTTCGTGGGCGCCCACGCCGAGATCAAGGCCGGCGTGAAGGTCTATCCGTTCAAGACGGTCGAGGCCGGTGCCACCGTCAACTCCTCCATCGTGTGGGAATCGATGGGAGCCCGGAGCCTGTTCGGCCGGGACGGCGTCCGGGGCCTGGCCAATGTGGACATCAGCCCGGAGCTGGCCGTTCGCCTGTCGATGGCCTGGGCGTCAACCTTCGAGAAGGGCGCTACCGTCACCACCTCGCGGGACACCAGCAGGGCGGCTCGGGTGCTCAAGCGGGCCATCATGGTTGGCTGCAATGCCGCCGGGGTCAACGTCGATGACCTCGAAGCCGCCACCGTCCCGGTCACTCGCTTCCAGATCACCTCGTCGGCCAGCATGGCGGGCATCACGGTCCGACTGGACCCTGATGACCCGCAGTCGGTGGTGCTTCGCTTCTTCGACAAAGAAGGCATCGACGTCGACGAGACCAATCAGCGCAAGATCGAACGCCTCTATCACCGGGAGGACTTCCGCCGGGTCCTGGCCCGCGAGATCGGTGACATCGGCTTCCCTCCCCGCGCTCTCGAGTACTACACCGCTGCCCTCATCGACTCGGTGGACCTGACCAGCGCCCGTGCCGCCGACCTCAAACTGGTGCTCGACTACTCGTTCGGGACCACCAGCTTCGTGATGCCCAATCTGTTGGCCAAGCTCGAGGCGGATGTCCTGGTGGTCAATCCCTACGCCAACACGGCGAGCGTGCTGACCTTTGACCGGCAGTCCAGCGCCGCCTATGTGTCCGAGTTGGTGCGCACGTCGGGAGCGCACCTCGGTGCCGTCCTCGACCCGGGCGGCGAGCACGTGGCCATCGTCGACGACCTCGGTCATCCGCTGACCGACGACGAGGCGCTGCTGGTGCTCTTGACCTTGGTGACCGAGGCTCACCCGTCCGGCCGGGTGGCGCTCCCGGTGGCGGCCAGCCGCGCCGCCGAGGAGATCTGCCGACGGGCCGGAACCGATATCGTCTGGACCAAGCTCTCCGCCTCGCACCTGATGGAGATGTCCCGCTCGGACGGCGTCACCTTGGGCGCCAGCCAGTCGGGCGGATTCATCTTTCCCCGGTTCCTGCCCGCATTCGATGCCGCGGCCACACTGGTCAACCTGCTGGCCCTGCTGACGGCGGCGGACCGGAAGCTGTCCGATCTGGTGGCGGCGCTGCCACCCGTCCACATCGCCCACCAGTCCGTCCATACCCCGTGGGACCAGAAGGGGATGGTCATGCGCACCCTGGTCGAACGGTCCCAGGGCCGTGACCTGGTGCTGGTGGACGGAGTCAAGGTGATCGAGGACGACGGGTGGGCACTCGTCCTGCCCGATCCCGAGGAACCGGTCACCCACGTGTGGGCCGAGGCCACCAGTGACGCGGCGGCGGAGGCGAGGGCCAAGGAGTACGCAATCCGGCTCGAACAACTCCTGCGCTGAACGAACGTCCCCGGTCGGGAACGGCTCCGGCGTCGTTCGCCCCTGTCAGGTATCGTCCGCTTCTATGAACGTGCCGGAAGAACTTCGTTACTCCAGCGACCACGAGTGGGCCCGAGCCGAGGGAGACCGCGTTCGGGTGGGGATCACCGACTACGCACAGGACGCGTTGGGGGACGTTGTGTTCGTCGAGTTGCCCACACCGGGGTCAGCGGTGGAGGCGGGTGGCATGGTGGGCGAGGTCGAGTCCACCAAATCGGTCTCCGAGATCTATGCCCCGGTGGCCGGCGAGGTGGTGGCCGTCAATGGGGCGCTGACCGACGCTCCCGAAACGCTGAACAGCGACCCCTATGGCGAGGGCTGGATCTGCGAGATCGTGCCCACCGACCCTTCCTCGTTGGACGCACTGCTCGATTCCGACGGCTATCGCCAACTCATCGACGGTTGACCATCCTCGACGGGGTTCTGGACCAAGAGAGCGGACGTGCGGGAGCGAGTACCGTGGTTGACGTGTTCTGCCCGAGCTGCGGCCATCGCAACCCCGCCGGCGTCAATTTCTGCTCGTCCTGTGGAACGGCGCTGGTGTCCTCGGCACCCGATACGTCGGTGTCCACCAGTCCCGTCGAGGAACTGGGGGACAACGCCACCGAGGACGCCGGTATCGGCCTGGTCGAGCTCCCCCGGGGGGTCGGGCTGCTGGTGGTCAAGCGGGGCTCGGACACCGGGGTGCGGTTCACCCTGGAATCGGCCATCACCCAGGCCGGTCGGCATCCGGAGAGCGACATCTTCCTCGATGACATCACCGTCTCGCGCCGGCACGCCGAATTCGTGACGCGGGACCAGGTCACCACGGTTCGGGACGTGGGCTCGCTCAATGGCACCTACGTCAATCGGGAGAGGATCGAGGAGGCCCGACTGTCCAGCGGCGACGAGGTCCAGATCGGAAAGTTCAAGCTCCTGTATCTGAGGGCGGCCGGCGAATGAGGGCGCCGTTGGTACCGGGGTCACCCGGAGGGCGGCAACGATGAGCTCCAGATCGTATCTATCCATCGGTGACGTGTTGACCCTGCTCCGCCAGGAGTTCCCCGATGTCACCATCTCCAAGATCCGGTTCCTCGAGAGTCAGGGCCTGGTCAATCCCGAGCGAACCCCGTCGGGGTATCGGAAGTTCTACGAGCACGACGTCGAGCGTCTTCGGTGGGTGCTCCGCCAGCAGAGAGAGCACTTCCTGCCGCTCAAGGTGATCAAGGACCGCCTCGACGATGATGCTGACGGGTCGGTCACCGCCGACTCCCCCTCGCCCCCCGCCTCGAGGCCGGTCATGGTGTCACCGGCCCGGTCGACTGATGCCGTCGCCCCGGCGCCGCCCGAACCACACGACGACGATGGACGTCGCCATCGTGACGATGGACGTCGCGACGGAGAACCGGTGCTCGTCGGGCAGCGGGTGTCCACCGAGGCCGGGCTCGGGTCGCGCGACCGACATATCGACGGAGACGTGGTCTCCGCGGGCGATGGTCCGGTCCTTCCCGGCATCGAGCCCGCCCACGAGCCTGCCGCCGCTTCGCGGAGTCCGAAGTCGCCGATGGTGCTCAGCACATCGACGGCCAACGCCACCGCCGGCGGGGTACCGGGCGGTCACCACCTGACCGCCACCGACCACGCCGCCGCACCCGGTCCGACCGACGCCTCGTCGACGGTCCCTCCCAAGCGGACACGAGCCTCGGCCACCGGTCGGGGTGAGTCGGACACCCGAGCCGCGGATCCGCCGGCGGCGGCCGGCACCCCGGCGAAGAGGTCGGGGGCGGCCGGCCCGCCCGCCACTCGGGGGCCCACCGACCCACCACCGGTCGATGTCGACGGAGCCAGTCTGTCGGTCGACGAGCTCTCCGCCGCCAGCGGCCTGGACGCCACCGTCCTCGCCGAGCTCCAGGAGTACGGCCTCCTCCATTCCATGACCGTCGCCGGGATCGAGTACTTCGACGAGGAAGCCCTGGCTGTGGCCACGGTGGCCGCTCAGTTGGCCCGGTTCGGAGTCGAGCCCCGCCATCTGCGGCTGTACAAGAACGCCGCCGACCGGGAGGCCGGGTTCATCGAGCAGATCGTGCTTCCCCTGGTCCGCCAGCGGAACCCTGAGGCCCGGGCCCGGGCCCACGAGCAGGTCGACGAGCTGGCCCGGCTCGGCCAGCAGCTGCGAGGGACCCTCCTGCGCGGCGCCCTCAAGGCCCTGCTCGACGGCTGAGCGGCACCATCCGGGTCCCAAATCGGCAACCCGGCGCCGGCCCCTGGTCGACGGGTTCGCTCCGCCCATCGGCGCCGTCGGCCTGATCGCACTTCTCGTCGCTGCCGAGTAAGTTTGCTGCCATGGTCGAAGTCCGGCTGCGGGCGGTGCGTGTGGACCTCCAGTCCAACACGCCCGTGCTGCTCCTCCAGGAGTCGGAGGGATTGGGTCGAACGCTGCCGATCTTCATCGGGGCACCCGAGGCCACCGCCATCGCCTTCGCCCTGCAGGGCATGGACACCCCCCGGCCCATGACCCACGATCTGATCCGCGATCTCCTCGATGCCCTGGGTGCCGATGTGATCCGCGTGGTGATCACCGAGTTGAAGACCGCCACCTACTTCGCCGAAATCGTCCTCCGCCACGGTGATCGGGAGGTGCCGGTCTCCTCGCGCCCGTCCGATGCGGTCGCCGTGGCCGTGCGCACCGGGGCACCGCTCTTCGTGGCCGACGATCTCATGGAGAACGAGGGGATCATGTTGGCGGTCGACGAGGACGACGACGAGGACACCGACGAGGACGAGAGTGCCAATCCCGACGAATTGGTCGGCGAATTCCGCAACTTCCTCGATTCCATCCGCCCGGAGGACTTTTCTTCCTGAGCGCACCCGACCCCGGTCGGCGACCATCGAGGTCGGTAGGCATCCCACGGGACAGGCCGGGGCGGCGGATATCCTCCAACCACGGCACCACTGGTGCCCCTCGAACGGAGGAGGGCGGACGTGAAGCGTCGATCCGGTTTCGTGCTGGTCCTGGTTGTGGTGGGCGGGTGTGCAATGGCTGCCTGTTCCTCGTCCCCGACGACCTCGTCCACGACGTCGTCCACCAGCCGGCCGGCACCCACCACGTCGAGCACCACCGCCTCGAGCACCACCGCCTCGCCGACCACCTCATCCACCTCGGCGGGGACGGCCCGCTGTGTCACGGCCGCCCTGACCGGGTCGGTGGTTGGGAGCAACGGTGCGGCGGGGACCATCGAGACCACCGTCGCCCTCAAGAGCACGGCCGGCACGACGTGCGTCCTCGGTGGCTATCCCGGGCTGCTCCTACTCAGCTCGACCGGGGCCGCCTTGCCCACCACGGTGGTGCGTAAGGGGAACTTCACCTTCACCTCGATGACCCCGGCGACGGTGACGCTGGCGCCCGGCCAGTCGACGTACTTCAACATCGGGTACTCCGACGTGCCGGTCGGAAGCGAGACCAACTGTCCGAGCTCGGCGTCGCTCGAGGTGACCCCTCCCAACGCCACTGACCATCTGGTCATCGCCGCCACCATGGCGCCGTGCGGGGGAGGGACCATGGTGGTGTCACCGGTGTTCGCAGGCACCGGGTCCGACAGCCAGACCACCGCGCCGCCCAACGCCTGATCACTCCGTTGGATCGACCAGCAGCCGGCCCCGGACACCGCCGGCCAGGATGCGCTCGAGGGCCGGTCCCAACTCGGCCAGACCCAGCTCGTCTTCGACCATCTCCTCCAGGAGGGCGGCGGGACAGTCGGTGACCATCTCGCCCCAGATGCGTCGTCGCTCGTCGATCGGCGTCAGCACGGTGTCGACCCCGATCAGCGAGGCGTTGCGCACGATGAACGGGAAGACCGAGGTCTCGAGGTGGTCACCGCCGGTCAGCCCGCTGGCGGCCACCGCAGCCCCGTAGCGAAGGGACCGCAGCACCGCGGCGAGCGTGGGCCCGCCCACGCAGTCCACCGCACCGGCCCACCGCTCGGGGCCCAGGGTCCGTTGCGGATCGGC
Source organism: uncultured Acidimicrobiaceae bacterium (assembly GCA_963774885.1). Classification (GTDB taxonomy): domain Bacteria; phylum Actinomycetota; class Acidimicrobiia; order Acidimicrobiales; family RAAP-2; genus Bog-756. The sequence continues at coordinate 374,910 of CAVZGQ010000001.1, read as the reverse complement.
CACCAGATCGCCCCGATCGATGACGGCCGAGGCACCCAGGCCGATCAGGTAGTCCCGCTCGGATGCCTTTCCCGTACTCGCCACCACCTCGTAGCCCCGGGCCGCCAACAGCGCCACCGACATGCTGCCCACCCCGCCGGACGCCCCGGTGACCAGCACCGGACCGTCCCCGGACTGGAGCCCGTGGTGTTCCAGTCGATGGAGCGACAGCGCGGCGGTGAAGCCGGCGGTGCCCAAGGTGGCCGCCTGACGCCGGCTCATGCCCACCGGCAGCGGGACGACCCAGCCGGCCGGGACCCGGGCCAGCTGGGAGAACCCCCCGTGGTGGGCCACGCCGAGGTCGTACCCGTGGGCGATGACCGCCCGGCCGGTCTCGAGGGTCGGATCCGCCGAGGCGACCACCGTTCCCACCAGGTCGACCCCGGGGATGAGTGGGGAGATGCGGGCGACCCTGTTGCCGGGGCGGGTCACCATGGCGTCCTTGTAGTTGACCGCCGACCACTCGACCCGGATGGTCACCTCACCGGGTCCGAGGTCGGTGGTGGCCATGGTCCTGACGCCGGCATCGATGGTGTCGCCGGCCCGGGCCACCACGTAGGCGGAGAAGGAGTCCGGGAGCGAGGCGGTCCCCGGCCCGGCCGGCTGCTGTCGGGATGGGGGAGGAGGACTGGTCATCGCGGGTACCGTACTGATTCCATGAGGGGCCAGCCTGCATCGGGCACCAAGGAGGTCACCGTCGATCCGGTCGAGGCCGACTACGGCCAGTGGGTGTCACCGTGGTCGGCCTCGGTGGTGGCCTCGGGAAAGGTCAGTCGTGGCGGGCTCCAGGCCGACGGTGACTGGTTCTACTGGTCCGAGAGCCGTCCCGACGACGGTGGTCGCCAGCTGGTGGTGCGGGCCCGGGCGGGCCTCCCCCCGGTCGATGCCGCGCCGGCGGCGGTGAGCGTGCGGAGCCGGGTGCACGAATACGGCGGGGGCGCGGCCACCGTGGTCGGGGGTGTGCTGTTCTACGTCGACCAGGCCGATCAGCGGTGGTATCGGTGGGAGATCGATGGGGCGTCGGCCCCCGTCGGCCTCACCCCCGAGTCGCCGGCCGACGGTCCGGCCCTCCGCTATGCCGACGGGCGGCTGACCCGGTCGGGGCGGTGGCTGGTGTCGATCGAGGAGCGGGTTTCCGCCACCGCCACCGCCACCGAACACCGCCTGGTGGCGGTGGCGGTGGACGGCTCGCTGGCGGTGGTGCCCCTGGTGGAGGGGCGGGACTTCGTGGCCGCGCCGCGGCTCTCCCCGGACGGGCGTGTGGCTGGCCTGGGTGGCCTGGGACCACCCGTCCATGCCCTGGGACAGCTCCGAGCTCTGGGTGGCCCGTCTGGACGACGTCGGCTCGGCACCGGTCGTGGGCGGCGAACGCCGCCTGGCGGGAGGAGGGGGGAGTTCGGTTGGCCAACCGCGCTGGTGCCTGGACGGGAGCCTGCTCTTCGTCGACGACCACCGGGGCTGGTGGCTGCCGCACCGGATGGGATCCGAGGAGATGGCCGCCGGTGGCCGGGCCCGGGCGTTGATCGACCGGCAGTGTGAGTTCCACGCGCCCGATTGGGTGGTGGGCCAGTCGACCATGGCCGAGCTCTCCGACGGCTCCATCATGTGCCGGATGCACGAGGACGGCCGCGACCGGCTGGTCCGGCTCCGGCCGCCGGACCACCTCCACCCTGACACCGACGGGGACACCGACGAGGGGGCCGATCGGTCATCGCCGCGCCCCTGGTCGCTGGAGGTGGTGGACCAGCCGTGCATGAGCATCACCGGGGTGGCGGTGGCCGGCACCGCCGACCGGGTGTGCGTGCTCGGCTCCACGGCCACCGAGTCCCAGGGCGTCTACGAGATCTCGTTGACCGACGGGGGGACACTCCACGGGTGTCCGCCGAACCCGGCGCCGCGGTCTCCCCGGGGGACGTGGCCGGGGCCACGCCCTACACCGCGGCGACGGTGGCCGGTCCGATCCCGGGGCTGTTCTTCGCGCCAACCAACCGGCGGTTCCGCGGTCCGGCCGGGTCGAGGCCGCCCCTGGTGGTCTTCTGCCACGGAGGCCCGACCTCGTCGGCCGAGCCGGGGTTCGATCCGGTGGTGCAGTTCTTCACCTCCCGGGGCCTGGCGGTGGCCGTGGTCGACTACCGGGGGAGCAGCGGCTACGGCCGCGCCTACCGACGGGCCCTCGACGGGCTGTGGGGCGAGGCCGACATCGATGACTGCGCGCGCTTCGCCGAATCCCTGGCCGAGGCCGGATGGGTCGACGGCGCCCGCATGGCCATCCGGGGCACCAGCGCCGGCGGGTTGACCGCGCTCGGCGCCCTCATCCGTTGGCGGCGGTTCGCCGGGGCGGCGGCGTGGTACGGCGTCACCGATCTGGAGGGACTGGTGGCCGACACCCATGCTTTCGAGTCCCGCTACGTCGATTCGCTGGTCGGTCCCTGGCCGGAGGCAGCGGCCCGGTACCGCTCCCGCTCACCGATCCATCACGCTGACCGGGTGTCGGGCGAGGTGCTCCTCCTCCAGGGTGCAGACGACCCGGTGGTGCCCGCCGACCAGGCGCGCCGGTTCGCCGAGCAGCTGGGCAACCACCACGTCCCCTGTCGGTTGACGGTCTTCCCGGGGGAGTCCCACGGGTTCCGCCAGGCCGGCACCATCGAGGCGAGTCTCAACGCCGAGCTCGCCTTCTACCAATCGCTCTTCGGCGCCCCCGGTACTCCAGGCAACGGCCCCGGGTGACCCGGCCTGGGCCCCGGGTCTGCATCTCGGCCGGGCGGCACCGGTCGTCGATCGCCCGGCAGACCCGGTGGTACCCTCGATCGTGCTGAGCGACCGCCTGCGGATGCACCGTGGCCCCTCGCCGTCAGCCGGCGAACACCGTTGGGACTCGTATCCGGCTCCGCTCCGCCGAGCCCTCCGCTTCCTGCAGGGACTGTCGCCGCAATGGAGGGATGCCTTCCTCTACGGCTGCTCGGCGTTGTTCGCCGGGCTGACCGGGCTGGTGGCCGGCATCCCGCTCTACCGCCAGTGGGGCCAGATGGCCTTCGGCCCGTACGTGGCGGCTGCGGGCCTGATGGCGGTGGTGGGATGGCGGATGGGGATCGGGACGCGGGCGCGCCGACCTGGCCCCCGCAGGTGATGGAGCGCGTCTGGCGCCGCCGGTGGCCGTCGTGCATCGATGGAAGGTGCTCCGGTTGCTGGCCTTCCTCATCGTCCTGTTCGGGGCCACGGTGGTCCCGCTGGCCCTGGAGGTGGTCTGGGCCTCCGAGGGCAACGCCGCCCTGCACGTTCAACCCGAGGTCTTGGTGGTGGAACAGGCCGGGGTGCGGGCTGCCCACGGCAGGGACCCCTACCGGGTGGTCGATCGCGACGGTCACATCGTCATCCACGAGAGGACCGAGCCGGTCTACGAGCTGTACTACCCCTATCTGCCCGGCATGGTGCTCTTCGGATTCTCCAGCAGCAGCGGCCGGTCCAGCGGCAACACGGTCGAGGCCCGTCTGACCGATGCCCGCATCCAGTTCCTGGTCTTCACCACGGTGATCGCCCTGATCGCCCTCAGCCGTCTCCGACCCTCGACCGACGCCCGGTCCCGCGCCCTGCAGGTCCTGACCGTCCTGCCCACCGCCGCCCTCCCCCTGGCCACCGGGGGGGACGACATGCCAGTGGTGGCCCTCATGCTGTTGGGGCTGGCCGCCCTCCAGCGCCGGCGTCCCGTCCTGGCCGGGTTGGCGCTGGGTGCGGCCTCGTCGCTCAAGTTCACGGCCTGGCCCCTGGTGGTGCTGGCCGCTTGGGCCGCCTGGGACCTTCGGCTCCACCGGGCCGTGTGGCGGTATCTGGCCGGGGTGGCCGTCGTGGTGGTCCCGGTGGTGTTCCCGGTGGCCCTGCGCAACCCGTCCGCCTTCGTCGACAACGTGATCCGGTTCCCGCTCGGGCTGGCCGGGGTGTCGTCCCCGGCGGCCAGCGCGCTGCCCGGCCACATCTTCGTGGCCACCTTTCCCGGAGCCCATCGCCCCTACCTGGTGGTGGCCGGCGTGGTGGGCGGCACGGTCCTGGTCCGGCACCTGATCAGGAGGCCGCCCCGCAACGCCGCCCAGGTGGCCGTGTTGACCGGCTGGGTGATGCTGATCGCCATCCTGCTGGCGCCGGCCACCAGGGTCGGCTACCTGTTGTACCCGATCAACCTCTTCGTCTGGGCCTGGATGCTCCGCCAAGCCGACGACCCCGCGGAGGTTGCCGACCGGGGACGAGCGGAGGACCACGATGGTCTGCATCCATCGACCCCGGAGTCCGGCGTTGATCAGTTGTCGTCGGGGATCTCGAACAGCTCGACCGAGAACGGGGTGATGCCGGTCGGGGTGGTGGGGGACACCACCGTGCCCACCTCCCAGTAGTACCCGTCGCCGCTGCCCCGCTTGGCCAGCACCTCGGTCCCCTGCCCGCTCTGCTGGGCACCCGAGCCGACGTAGATGACATTCCAGCCGAGCCGGGGCAGAAGGGCCCGGTAGGCATCGACCAACTCGTCGGAAGAGAGCTTCGAGGTGAAGTAGACGGTCCGGTCGAACTGGGTGGCGCCCTGGTCGATGTTCAGCGTGCGGACGACCGTGCTCCCCGCCGGCACGGCCATGTTGCCCAGGATGTCGGCCGGGGGCTGGCCGGCGGCCACGATCGACTTCATGGCCGTGGCCGCGGGCGTGAGATGGACCACGGTGCCACCGGCCACGGACACGCTCTGGAGGGACAGGGTCGGGGTGCTTCCCGAGTCGAAGGCAGAGGCCACCGTGCCCACCACGATGATGAACACGGCGATGCCGAGCACGACGAGGGCGGGTCCCCGGATGGACATGGGTTGGAAGACCCGGTTCTCGGGATCGACGTCCTCCACACCATCGGGGGGCGGTGATGCGAGACCCGGCGTGGTACTGACCATGGTGCGGTCATCGTACCGGCCGGCGCCGGGCGGTCCCAGGTCGGGGTGGGGAGGATCTCCCCATGAGCCGGCGTCGGGGAGGGGGATCGGGAGCGGGCGCCGATCCCCGGCGGGCCACCGGTCATGGTCGGGGCCCGTGGGGCAGAATTGCACGCTCCGCATCGGTATCGATGCGGAGCGTGACACACCCAGGTCAACGACGGTTTACATCTGATCGTCGATCCTTCACAATGCTGTGAGCATCGACGAGCCGCAGTGGCCCGTCGTGTGGAGGGGCGCCTGAACCAGCGCTGGCAGACGGATCCTGTGTGGGGGGGGCGAGAAGAAGTGGCCGGGTCGTCAGGGCCCGGCCACTTCCGCGCCCACCGACGGCGACGTCACCGCCGAACAGGGCCACCTGGTGGCGCGCCGATGCTCCACCCGAGGTGGTCGAGGGGCCCGTGCCCCGATCCCAGCCGCCATCCGGCGGCGCCGACCAGGGCGCCGTGCACGTACGCCTTGGCCGACTCGACGGCGGTGGGGACATCGGCGCCACGGGCCAGGTGGGCCACGATGGCCGCGGACAGCGAGCAGCCGGTCCCGTGGGTGTTGGGGGTGTCCACCCAGGGCCCGCTGACCACGGTGACCTGGTCACCGTCGAACAGGACGTCGGCCACCTCATCGGGGGCTCCGCCGGCGACGGGGGACTCCACGCCGGGGAGGTGCCCACCCTTGATCAGGACCCATGTCGGCCCGAGCCGGTGGATGGCCCGGGCCAGGTGGGCCATGGCATCCACGTCACCCACCGGTGCGGGTGGGACGTCGGCCAACAGGGCCGCCTCCCACAGGTTGGGCGTGACCATCAGTGCCTCCGGCACCAGGGATCGCCGGTAGGCCTCGATGCCCCGGTCGTCCAGGAGGACCCGGCCGCTGGAGGCGACCATCACCGGGTCCACCACCAGCCGGGGCAGCCGACCGGACCTGGCCAGCCGTCCCACCTGGTCGACGACGGCGGCGGTCCCGAGCATCCCGGTCTTGACGGCGGCCACCGGGAGGTCGTCGATGACCGCCTCGACCTGGGCCACGACCATGCCGGGCGGCACCGGGTGCACCTGGCGAACCTCAGCCGTGTTCTGGGCGGTCACCGCGGTGACCGCGGTCACGGCGAACACCCCCAGGGCTCCCATCGTCTTGAGGTCGGCCTGGAGGCCGGCCCCCGAGCCCGAGTCCGACCCGGCGATGGTGAGCGCCACCGGCGGGCCGGCCGGACTCATGGGTCGATCAGACCGTCGAAGGAGCTGGACGCCTCGGCGTGGAACCGCCGGGGGATCCGTCCCGCCTCCCTTGCCGCCCGGCCGGCGTGCACCGCATCGCGCATGGCGCCGGCCATCAGGCCCGGATGGCGGGCCCGGGTGACCGCCGAGGCCACCATGACCGCGTCGCACCCGAGCTCCATGGCCAGGCAGGCGTCGGAGGCGGTGCCGATGCCGGCGTCGAGCACCACCGGAACCCCAGCCTGCTCGACGATCAGCGCCACGTTGTGGGGATTGCGGATCCCGAGGCCACTCCCGATGGGCGATCCCAGGGGCATCACCGCGGCGCAGCCGGTCTGTTCGAGCCGCCGGGTGGCCACCGGGTCGTCGGCGCAGTAGGGGAGGACGACGAACCCGTCGTCGACCAGGGCCTCGGCCGCAGCCACCAGTTCCACGGTGTCAGGCAGCAGGGTACGGTCATCCCCGATCACCTCGAGCTTGACCCAGTGGGTCTCGAAGGCGTCACGGGCCAACTTGGCGGTGAGGATGGCCTCGGAGGCGGTGAAGCATCCGGCGGTGTTGGGCAGCACCTCGATGCCCAGGTCGGCGAGGAGGTCGACCAGCGAGTGGCGGGTGGTCGGGTCCACTCGGCGTACCGCCACCGTGGCCATGGCCGCACCCGACTCCCGAAGGGCCTCCCGCAGGGAGTCCGGACTGGCCATGCCCCCGGTGCCCAGCAACAGCCGCGACGCCAGCGGGCGCCCGGCGATGACCAGGGGATCGGCGGTGGTGGCGGCGGTGCGCCCACCGCTGTCGTCACCATGGGGAGCGCGAGCGTCCATCGCATCCCACGGTACCGCCCTGCCAGCGTCGGTCGGGACCCCTACCCTCCGGCTGCCGCGGTGACGATCTCGATCCGGTCGCCGGGGGCCAGCGGGGTCGTCTCCCAGCTGCTCTTGGGGATGATGTCGCCGTTTCGGGCCACGGCGATACCCCTCGGGGACGGGCACCACCGGGCCACCAGGTCGGCCACCGTCGCCCCCTTGGGCCCGTCCCACGGTGCGCCGTTCACGACGATGGGGGTCACGACCGGACCGGGGCCATCCCCCCGGCCGGCGCCGCCATGACCGGGCGACCGGTCGGTGACCGGAAGCGATCCGGGGCGAACGGAGCGAACGCCCGGCGCCGATCGGCGTCCCCCGGCGTCCCCCCGTCGCTGGAGCACGCGGGTGATCTCGGCGGCGGTCAACGGTGCCAGCAGGATTCCGTTGCGGTAGTGCCCGGTGGCCATCACCAGCCCGGGGATTCCGGTTGCCCCCACGATGGGGCCGTTGTCCGGTGACCCCGGCCGCAGCCCGGTGGTGGTCTCCACCAACTCATACTCCTCCAGGGAGGGGACCAGCCGGCGTGCGTCATCGAGGAGGTCCCCGACCACCCCGGCCTGCACCGAGAGATCGAACCCCTTCTCCTCCACCGACGCGCCCACCACCACCTGCCGATCCGGGCGGGGGACCAGGTAGCAGTTCCTCCCGTGCACCAGCCCGCGGACCGTCCGCCGGAGGGTGGGGACGCCGTCGGGGACACGGAGACGGAGGGTGAGGCCCTTGACCGGCCGCACCGGCGGCAGTGCTCGATCGGGGATCCCCCGCAGTCGCCCCGAGTGGCATCCGGCCGCCACCACCGCCGCACCGGCGGCTCGGCGCCCATGGTCGGCCAACACCACGGCGGTCACGCCCCCGGCGCCGATCTCGACCTCGGTGACCTGCTCGCTGATGAAGGCCACGCCCTGGGCCTGGCAGGCACCCACCAGCGCGTCCACCAGACGCCGGTTGTCGACCTGATGGTCCTCGGCCAGGTCGGCTCCGCCCCGGATCCCCGGGGACAGCAGCGGCTCGGACGCCCGGCACTGGGCGGCGGTGAGCCGGCGGGGGGAGAACCCGAGGGTCGCCCGGTAGGCCAGCACGTCGTCGGTGGCCGTCCGGTCCGAGGGGTCCACCGCGACCAGGAGGGTGCCGTCGTCCACGAAATGGATCGATCGACCGGACGCTGCCTCCAGCGAACGGGCGAAGGCGGGCCAGGCCCGTGACGCGGCCAGGTTGAGGGCGGCCAGGTGGTGTTCGCCGAAATTGGCCTCACCGACCGGCGCCAGCATGCCGGCGGCCGCCCAGGTGGCACCACGGCCGGGGAGGGGGTCGGCCACGGTGACGGCCATGCCGGCGCGTGCCGCCTCCCAGGCGACGGCGAGTCCGATCACCCCGCCACCCACCACCACGACGTCCAGCGATGCCCGGGTGGCCATCAGCCCATGTTACGGGTGGTTCGTACCCGACAGGATGGGGGCGCCGACGACGGCGGATCATGTCGAGATGACCACCTGCTCGTGTACAATCGATGGACCACGCATGGGCCAACGTCGTCCCGGGTGGATGGATCCAATCCCCTTGTTGGAGCGACCCGATGACGACATTCGCCCGAAGACCGGCTGGCGCCCACGTTGCTCGAAGCGCGGTCGCGCTCGGGGCCGCGGCGGCGCCGGGCCGCCGGTGCCGCCGAGCCACCCCGGCCTCCGACCGGCGGGCTCTACGACGGGCGGTTCGAGCACGATGCCTGCGGCGTGGCCCTGGTGGCCGACCTGCAGGGCCGGCCCACCCACACCCTGGTCCGCCAGGCCCTTTCGGCGCTCGAGCACCTCGCCCATCGGGGAGCCACCGGGAGCGAGGAGGACAGTGGCGACGGCGCCGGCATCCTCATCCAGGTACCGCACGACTTCTACGTGGACCAGGTCGACTTCACCCTGCCGGGGCGCGGCCACTACGCCACCGGCATCGCCTTCTTGTCCCGCGTGGCCGGCGAGGCGGACGACGCCCGTACGGCCATCGGGAAGCTGGCCGGGGAGGAGGGCCTCGATGTCATCGGGTGGCGCACCGTGCCGGTGGACGACGCGTCGCTCGGCTCGATCTCCGAGGCGGCCATGCCGTCGATGCACCAGCTCTTCGTGGCACCGTCCCCGGGAAGGTCGCTGCCCCCCGGGGACGATCCCGCCCTGGCCATCGACCGTCTGGCCTTCGTCCTGCGCAAGCGGGCCGAGCACGAGATCGCCGACTGCTACTTCGTGTCGCTCTCCGCCCGGACCATCGTCTACAAGGGGATGCTCACCTCCCACCAGCTGGCCGACTTCTTCCCCGACCTGTCCGACGAGCGGCTGATCAGCGGGCTCGCCCTGGTCCACTCGCGCTTCTCCACCAACACCTTCCCCTCGTGGCCGCTGGCCCATCCCTACCGCTACCTGGCCCACAACGGTGAGATCAACACGCTGGCCGGCAACCGCAACTGGATGCGGGCCCGCGAAGCCCTGTGCGCCACCGAGCTGATCCCCGGTCTGGCCCGGGCCTTCCCCATCGTGACCCCGGGAGCCAGCGACTCCGCCTCGTTCGACGAGGTGCTGGAGCTGCTCCACCTGGCCGGGCGGCCCCTGCACCACGCCGTGCTCATGATGATCCCCGAGGCGTGGGAGAACCACCGGACCATGGACCCGGCCCGTCGGGCGTTCTACCGGTACCACGCCGCACTAATGGAACCCTGGGACGGCCCCGCCGCCGTGGCCTTCACCGACGGGACGGTGATCGGCGCCGTCCTGGATCGCAACGGGCTGCGGCCGGCCCGCTACTGGGTCACCGACGACGGCTTGGCCGTGCTGGCCAGCGAGGTCGGTGTGCTCGACGTCCCCCCGGAGAAGGTGGTGCGCAAGGGGCGCCTCCAGCCCGGGCGGATGTTCCTGGTGGACACCGCCGCCGGGCGGATCATCGACGACGACGAGATCAAGGACTCGCTGGCTGCCGAGCTGCCCTACGCCGAGTGGCTCGATGCCGGCCAGATCGAGCTCGAGGACCTGCCCCCGCGCACCATGCTGACCCCCCAGCACGCCTCGGTGGTCGGTCGCCAGCGGCTCTTCGGCTACACCAACGAGGAGCTGCGGCTGATCGTGGGACCGCTGGCCAGGTCGGGCATCGACCCGGTCGGGTCGATGGGTACGGACACCGCCATCGCCGTGCTCTCCGAACGGCCCCGGCTGCTCTACGACTACTTCACCCAGCTCTTCGCCCAGGTCACCAACCCGCCCCTGGATGCCATCCGCGAGGAGCTGGTCACGTCGCTGATGTCCACCCTCGGCCCCGAGGCCAACCTGTTGGAGCCGACCGCGGCGTCGTGCCGGCAGATCGTCCTGCCCATGCCGGTCATCGACAACGACGACCTGGCCAAGCTGCTCTACGTCAACGAGGACGGGAGCACGCCCGGGTTCCGGGCCTTCGCCATCGACGGGCTGTTCGAGGTGGACGGCGGGGGAGAGGCCCTGCGCGCCGCCATCGAGGACGTGCGCATGCGGGTCAGTGAGGCCATCGCCGACGGCTCGGACGTCATCGTCCTGTCCGACCGCAACTCGACGGCCGACCTGGCCCCCATCCCGTCCCTGCTGCTGGTGTCGGCGGTCCATCACCACCTGGTGCGGGAGAAGACGCGTACCAGGGTCGGCCTGGTGGTCGAGTCGGGGGATGCCCGCGAGGTCCACCACATGGCCCTGCTCAAGGGGTTCGGGGCGGCCGCCATCAACCCCTACCTGGCCTTTGAGACCATCGACGACATGATCGCCTCGGGGCTCCTGACCGGGGTGACGCCCCGCCAGGCGCAGAAGAACTACATCAAGGGGGCGTCGAAGGGTGTCATCAAGGTGATGTCCAAGATGGGCATCTCGACGGTGGCCTCCTACACCGGGGCCCAGGTGTTCGAGGCGGTGGGCCTGGCACCGGAGGTGGTCGAGGAGTACTTCACCGGTACGGTGTCCCGCATCGGGGGGGTGGGCCTCGAGGTGCTGGCCGACGAGGTGGCCATCCGCCACCGGATGTCCCATCGCAGCCGCCCCAGCGAGCTGGCCCACCGCGAGCGGGAGGTGGGGGGCGAGTACCAGTGGCGACGAGAGGGCGAGATCCACCTGTTCAACCCCAAGACGGTGTTCAAGCTGCAGCACGCCACCCGGTCCAAGCGCTACGAGGTGTTCAAGGAGTACACCAAGGCGGTCGACGACCAGTCGACCGACCTGGCCACCCTCCGGGGGCTGATGCGGCTCAAGACGGGAACGCTGCCGGCCGTCCCCATGGAGGAGGTGGAGCCGGCTGGGGCCATCCTGGCCCGGTTCTCCACCGGGGCCATGTCCTACGGGTCCATCTCCATCGAGGCCCACGAGACGCTGGCCATCGCCATGAATCGGCTGGGCGGCCGCTCCAACACCGGTGAGGGCGGTGAGGATCCCGAGCGGTTCGGTGACCTACGGCGGAGCGCCATCAAGCAGGTTGCCTCGGGCCGTTTCGGGGTCACCTCCGAGTACCTGGTCAACGCAGACGACCTCCAGATCAAGATCGCCCAAGGGGCCAAGCCCGGCGAGGGCGGTCAGCTGGCGGGCTACAAGATCACCACCGAGATCGCCAAGACCCGGCTGTCCACCCCCGGGGTGGGCCTCATCTCGCCGCCGCCCCACCACGACATCTACTCGATCGAGGACATCGCCCAGCTCATCCACGACCTCAAGTCGGCCAACCCGAAGGCCAGGGTGCACGTGAAGCTGGTGGCCGAGGTGGGGGTGGGCACGGTGGCAGCCGGCGTGGCCAAGGCCCACTCCGACGTGGTGCTCATCTCGGGGCACGACGGTGGGACCGGGGCCACCCCGCTCACCTCGCAGAAGCACGCGGGGATCCCCTGGGAGCTCGGTCTGGCCGAGACCCAGCAGATCCTGCTGGCCAACGATCTGCGCGATCGGATCGTGGTGCAGGTCGACGGCCAGATGAAGACCGGCCGCGACGTGGTCATCGGCGCCCTGCTCGGAGCCGAGGAGTTCGGCTTTGCCACCGCACCGCTGGTGGTCTCGGGCTGCATCATGATGCGGGTGTGCCACCTCGACACCTGTCCGGTGGGGATTGCCACCCAGAAGCCGGAGCTCCGGGCCCGCTACTCAGGGACGCCGGAATTCGTGGAGACCTTCTTCGAGTACATCGCCGAGGAGGTGCGTGAGTACCTGTCGGCGTTGGGCCTCCGCTCCCTGGAGGAGGCCATCGGGCGGGTCGACCTGCTCGACGCCGCCGAGGCCATCGACCACTGGAAGGCCAAGGGCCTGGACCTCGCCCCCATCCTCGAACAGCCGGACCTCCCCGAGGGGGCGGTGCGCTACTGCGTCAACCAGCAGGACCATGGCCTCGACCGGGCCCTCGACCATGCCTTTTTGGAGGCGTGCATGCCGGCCCTGGAGAGCGCCGTGCCGGTCACCGCCGAACTGGCGGTGACCAATGTGAACCGGACGGTGGGTACCCTGCTCGGCTACGAGATCACCCGGCGCTACGGCGGAGCGGGCCTCCCCGACGGGACCATCGACCTCACCTTCACCGGTTCGGCCGGGCAGAGCTTCGGGGCCTTCGTGCCCCGGGGGGTGACCATGCGGCTGCTGGGCGACGCCAACGACTACCTGGGCAAGGGACTGTCGGGTGGGCGGATCATCGTGCGCCCCCCGCAGGAGTCGCCGTTCGCGGCCGAGGAAAACATCGTGGCCGGCAACGTGATCCTCTACGGCGCCACCTCCGGGGAGGTCTTCCTCCGGGGACAGGTCGGCGAGCGGTTCTGCGTCCGCAACTCCGGGGCCATCGCCGTGGTCGAGGGTGTGGGCGATCACGCCTGCGAGTACATGACCGGCGGCCGGGTGGTGGTGCTCGGACCCACCGGGCGCAACTTCGGCGCCGGCATGTCGGGGGGGATGGCCTTCGTCTACGACCCCCACGGCCTGTTGGCCGGTGTCTACAATCCCGAGTCCATCGATCTGGAGCCGCTCGGGCACGACGATCGGATATGGCTGAAGGACCGGATCATGATGCACGAGGAGGAGACCGGGTCCGCGGTGGCCCACGCCGTGCTGGCTGATTGGATCGGAACCTCCGAGCAGTTCGTGACGGTGATGCCCAAGGACTACCGCCGGGTGCTCGAGGCCACCGAGCTGGCCGTGGCCGAAGGGCGGTCGGTGGAGGAAGCAGTCATGGCCGCGGCCCATGGGTGACATCCACGGGTTCCTCAAGTTCCCGCGCACGCTGCCGGTCCGCCGGCCGGTACCGGTCCGCCTACGCGACTGGAAGGAGGTCTACGAGCCGCTCCCGGTCGAGGTGGCCCAGCAGCAGGGGGCCCGGTGCATGGATTGCGGCATCCCCTTCTGTCACGAGGGGTGCCCGCTGGGTAACCTGATCCCGGAATGGAACGACCTGGTCTACCGGGACGACTGGTCCGAGGCCATCGAGCGGCTGCACGCCACCAACAACTTCCCCGAGTTCACCGGCCGCCTGTGCCCGGCCCCGTGCGAGGGGGCGTGCGTCCTGGGCATCAACGACGATCCGGTGACCATCGAGCGAATCGAGTACGAGATCATCGAACGGGCCTGGTCCGAGGGGTGGGTGGCGCCGGTGCAACCCTCGGTGTCCACGGGGAAGCGGGTGGCCGTGGTCGGCTCCGGCCCCGCCGGGCTGGCCGCAGCACAGCAGCTGGCCCGGGCCGGCCACCAGGTGGTGGTGTTCGAACGGGCGGAGAAGCCCGGCGGGCTGCTGCGCTTCGGGATCCCCGAGTTCAAGATGGAGAAGGCGGTTCTCGACCGCCGACTCGAGCAGATGCGGGCCGAAGGAGTGGTCTTCCGGTGCGGGGTGTCGGTGGGAGCGTGCGATCCCGAAGTGGGCGGGGCCCTGGCGCCGCAGGCCGCGGTGATCGGGGCCCGCGACCTGGTGGACCAATTCGACAGCGTGGTGCTGGCCGGCGGGGCCACCCTGCCCCGCGACCTGCCGGTGCCGGGCCGGGAGCTGGCCGGGATCCACCGGGCCATGGACTACCTCAAGCCGTCCAACCTGGTCCAAGAGCGCTTGGCCGACTCGTCGCCGGTGTCGGCGGAGGGCAAGCACGTGGTGATCATCGGGGGCGGGGACACCGGGGCCGACTGCCTGGGCACCGTCCATCGCCAGCGCGCCCTCAGCGTTCACCAGTTGGAGATCATGCCGGAACCCCCGTCGGACCGGAGCGGGGACAACCCGTGGCCGACCTGGCCGCTCGTCCTGCGTACGTCGTCCGCGCTGGAGGAAGGCGGCCAGCGGATCTTCTCGGTGACCACCGCCGAGTTCCTCGACGACGGCACCGGTCATGTCCGGGCCCTCCGCGGCGAACAGGTCGAGGTCGCCTCCGGCCCGGACGGCCGGCCCCAATTCCTCCCCGTGGAGGGGTCCCAGTTCGAGTTGGACTGCGAGCTGGTGCTGTTGGCCATGGGATTCCTGGGCACGGAGCGCAACGGGGTGGTGGCCGAGTTGGGCCTCGAGGTCAACGCCCGGGGCAGCGTGACCGCCGATTCCTCGTGGTCGACCAACGTTCCCGGGGTGTTCGTCTGCGGGGACATGACCCGGGGCCAGAGCCTGATCGTGTGGGCCATCGCCGAGGGCCGCTCGGCGGCCGCCGCGGTGGACCGCTACCTGATGGGCCAGACCGAGCTGCCGGCGCCGATCGTGCCCGGCCAGCTCGCCCTGCGCTGAGGCGGGCTCACCCCGGCCGGGTGGCCCCGACCACTCCGGACTGGTCGGCGATGTCGAACCGCACCAGGGCGCCGGTGTGCGGGGCGTCGATCATCTCGCCGGCGCCGACGTAGAGCCCGACGTGCTCGACGCCGGTGGGACCGCTCCCGAAGAAGACGAGGTCACCGGGGGCCACCTCGGTTCCGGCCGGGACCGCCGGCCCGGCGTCGAACTGGTCCTGGGCCACCCGGGGCAGGGTGATCCCCGCGGTCCGGTAGGCGGCCTGGGCCAGTCCCGAGCAGTCGAAGCCCCCGTCTCCGGTGCCGCCCCACACATAGGGGGTGCCGAGCTGCTGGGCCGCGAAGGACAGGGCGGCGACCACCGTGCCCGGGGTGGACGGGTCCTGCTGGAGGGAGAGGGCGAGGGTGAGCACGGTGTCGACGTAGGTGGTGGCGTGGTTGTAGTCCTCGATGGCGGCCCGCAGGGTGGCGGGGGATGCCGCACCGTCGGCGCACAGGAGCGCCGACGCCGTGTAGACCGCGTCCACCGGGTCGTACGGCGACGGTGGCCGGGCACCGCCAGGCCCGACGGTGGCATAGGCGGCGAAGGTGGCCGGTTCGAACTGCATGGGCCCCTCGGCCCCGGCGCTGTTGGCCCCCGACCACACGCCGGATGCGGTCGACTGTCCGCTCCTGGACTCGACGGTGCCCACCGCGGCCAGCACTGACCAGGCCAAGCCCGGACAGGTGGCCGCCGCCTGCTGGTAGAGGGTCAGCCAGGCCGACGGGATGGCGGCACCGGGCTGGAGCCCGCCGGATCCGGGGGCGCCACCGGCGGAGCCGGCCGAGGCCAGCCGGAGCCCGAACCGGCGGCCACCGACAGCACCGAGGCCAGGCCCACCACCAACACGATGACCGCGGCCGCGGCCGCCACGACGACCTTGCCCATGGCCTACCTCCACTCGGACCGGGCGGACGCGGTGAGCGGCAGGGCTCAGAGAGGCGTCGGCGATACCGGCCGAGGCCGTGCCGGGGGCCGTGCCGGGGCCGACGCCAGGGCCGGCCCCGATGCTGCGCACAGTCCACCATCGTCAGCCGGCCGCGACGCAAGGGTTGGTCGAGTCACCGGGCGAGGAGGTCGGTATGCTCGTTCATCCGGAGTTTCCGGCGTCCGGAGCAGGACAGGGGAGGGACGATCGTGCTGAGTACGATGCAGGATGCTCCGCTGTTGGTGAGTGGCATTCTCCGCCACGGCCAACAGGTCTACGGCGACAGCCAGGTGATCACCATCACCGGCCCGGCCGGTGAGTTCACCCAGGCCTCGTTCACCGAGGTGGCCGACCGTGCCGAGCGGCTGGCCAAGGCGCTCGAGGCCATCGGGGTGGGCGACAGCGATCGGGTGGGCACCTTCCTGTGGAACAACCAGACCCACCTCGAGGCCTACCTGGCCATCCCCGGGATGGGGGCGGTCCTGCACACCTTGAACCTCCGCCTGTTCCCCGAGCAACTCGCCTACGTGATCAATCACGCCGAGGACAAGGTGATCATCGTCGACGCCTCGTTGGTGCCGCTGCTGGCTCGGGTCAGGGACCAGCTCACCACCGTCAAGCACATCGTCGTGGCCGGTGCCGGGGACGCCGGTGCCCTCGGGGAGACCTCGTCCTACGAGGAGATGCTGGCGGCCGAGGAGCCCGGCTACCCGTGGCCCGCCTTCGACGAACGCCAGGCCGCGGCCATGTGCTACACCTCGGGCACCACCGGCAACCCGAAGGGCGTCGTCTACAGCCACCGCTCGACGTACCTCCACTCGATGGCCATCACCTCGGCGTCATCGCTCGGCATCAACGAGCTCGATCGGGTGCTCTCCATCGTCCCGATGTTCCACGCCAACGCCTGGGGGACGCCCTACGGGGCCTTTCTGGTCGGTGCCGACATGGTGATGCCCCAGCAGTTCCTGCAGGCGGAACCGCTGACCGCCATCATCGGCCGACACCGGCCGACCTTGTCGGCCGGTGTCCCCACCATCTGGAGTGACCTCCTCCGTTACGCCCAGACCCATCCGGTCGACCTCTCCTCGCTGCGGATGATCACCGCCGGGGGGGCGGCCGTGCCCCGGCAACTCATCGAGCGGTTCCGCGACGAGCTGGGGATCGAGATGGTCCAGGGATGGGGCATGACCGAGACCAGCCCCCTGTGCTCGTTGGCCCTCCCTGCCCGGGGCACGCCACCCGAGGAGGAGATCGAGTGGCGGGCCAAGACGGGCCGGGTGGTACCCGGGGTCGAGATCCGGGTGGCCGCCGAGGACGGGTCGATCCTTCCCAACGACGGGCACTCGGTGGGCGAGTTCGAGGCCCGGGGCCCATGGATCGCCGGTTCGTACTACAACGAGCCTGCCCCCGAGCGGTTCCATGACGGGTGGCTCCGGACCGGGGACATCGGCTCCCTCGACGACCGGGGGTTCATGCAGATCAGCGATCGGACCAAGGACGTGATCAAGTCCGGGGGCGAGTGGATCTCGTCGGTGGAGCTGGAGAACGAGGTGATGGCCCACCCCGGCGTGGTCGAGGCGGCCGTCATCGCCGTGCCCGACGAACGGTGGAGCGAGCGACCCCTGGTGGCGGTGGTCCTCGACGCCGAGTCGCCCGCCACCGCTGACGAACTGGTCGCCTTCCTCACCGACCGGGTGAGCCGGTGGTGGCTTCCCGAGCGGTGGGCGTTCATCGAGGAGGTGCCCAAGACCAGCGTGGGCAAGTTCGACAAGAAGGTGCTCCGGTCCCAGTACGCAGACGGCGCCTTGGAGGTGGTCGAGGTCGAGATCCAGAGGGCGCGCTGATCGCCGTGGGAGCCGATCCGGTGGACATCGCCGATCGCCTGTCCGCCATCGGCGAGGAGCTGGCCGACCTGGCCCTCGACCGGCTCCGCCAGGCAGCTGACTCGGTGCGCCGCGGCATCGATCCCGACCCGCAGCTGACCGCCGAGGAGAAGAGGATCACCCGGGCCCGCCGGGCGGTGGACAAGGCGGTTGTGCTCCTGGCCGGGCCTTCGGCCGGCGCGCACCGACGTCGTCGAGGACGGCCCCTGACCGTCCCCGGCGGCGACACCGGCCACCCTGAACCATTGTCGGAGGGCCCATGACGGTGCGGGTGGGAGCCGTCGCCGCCGTCATTGCCGCCGCCGGAATGGTGAGCCGCGTGCAGCTCGACGCCGGCCACGTCATCGCTCGCGGCCTCCAGCGACCACGGTTCCCGTTGCCCTGGCCTCACTTGGTCTGGTGCCCGCCAACCCCCATCTCGAGGACCGCATCGAACTGGCCACCTCGTCGGTGCGTGCCGGCACCCCGGTGGATGCGGTGCTGATGGTGACCAACCACGCCTCCACGTCGATCAACCTGACCAACACGTGCCGGCCGCAGTTCGCGGTGGTGCTGGCCCGCGGGAGCCAGCGTGTATCGGGTCGCCTTTGCCCAGGCGTGCTCGGCGGCGCCGTTCACCATCGTCCCCGGGGTCAACCGGATTCCCAGCGCCGTACTCACCACCTATTCGAGCTGTGGCCCTCCGAGCGGGCACCCGCCCACGGGTGGACCGGCCTGTGTGCACGGCGGCCCCCCGCCGCTGCCCGCCGGCACCTATCGCGCTGTGCTCCAAGGAAGCGGCGACCTGGCCTTGCCCGAGCCGGCGCCGGTCACCGTGACCCTCCGACCCCCGCCGTCGTCGACCCCCACCACCGCGGCGCCTTCGACCGGGACGACCGATCCGGTCACCCCAGCTGGTTGAGTACGTCGATCAGCTGGCGCAGCCGCCCGTAGTGGATCTTGTCGAAGCGGAACACCAGGCGGGCCAGGTCCAGCCGGTCGTTGTCGGAGCGCTCGGGTGGTAAGGGCTTGGACATCCGCATGGCGCCGCTGGCCACGATGTCGGAGAACCGGTGATTGAGCTCGGCCAGCTGGGTTGGGTCCGGCGCTACCAGTAGGCGCACGACCAACAGGTCGCCGACCCACCGGCAGGATTGATAGTTGCGATAGAAGTCCAGGATCTCGGTGGTGGCCGCGTCGACCTGGTCGGTGACCAGATACAGGGAGCGGTCATCGGCGGACACCAGGCCACGAGGCTCCACCTCGGTGTGGATGAACTCGTGCCACCGTTGCCAGTAGGTCCCCCCGGGCACGTCCAACATGACCACCGGTGCCGGTTCGGCCTTTCCCGTCTGGAGCAGCGTCAGGAGCTCGAACCCCTCGTCGAGGGTCCCGAACCCACCGGGCAGGACCACGTAGGCGTCGGATTCCTTGATCAGCATCAGCTTGCGCGTGAAGAAGTACCGCATCTCGACCAGTTTGGGATCCTGGGCGATGAACGAGTTGGCCCCCTGCTCGAAGGGGAGTCGGATGTTCACCCCGATCGACTTGTCCCGCCCCGCCCCCTCCATCCCCGCGGCCATGATGCCGGGGCCGGCTCCGGTGACCACCATCCAGTCGGCGCCGGCCATCGAGGAGGCGAAGTCCCGGGTCGAGCGGTAGGCGGGGTGGTCGGGCAGCGTGCGGGCCGAGCCGAAGATGGTCACCTTCCGCTGATTGCGGAACGGTTGGAAGACCCGGAAGGCCTCGGCCATCTCGGCCAGGGCGGAGTCGGCCACCTTGAGGTCGATGACTTCGGTGCCGGCCTCCACCAGACTGGTCACCGTCTTCAGCATCGAACGGTACAGGCGCTCCTGGGTCGAAGACATGGCCGGTGTGCGCAACGTGTCGAGCAGTCGGCCGACGGCGGTGGCCGCCCCGTCGATCGGGGGCCCGCCCATCGGGGGGGTCGGTCGGGGGACGGCCCTCCCTCTGTGCCGGGCTCACCTCAGCGGGCGGCAGCGAGCGCGGCAGCGTGGTCGCTGGGCCCGTCGACCCGCCCGTAGAGGGTGGTCCGCTGGGCCAGCCTCCGTCCCAGTGGGGCCACGATGGCCTCGAAGCGGTCGGCGTCCATCATCTGGCCGTGGCTGGCGCCGGCAGCCCGTGAGATGTTCTCGTCCATCAGGGTCCCCCCGAGGTCGTTCACCCCGGCCCGGAGCAACTGGCGCACGCCGTCACTCCCCATCTTGACCCAGCTGACCTGGATGTTGTCGATGGACCCCCGGTAGGCGATGCGACCGACGGCATGCATCAGCAGCGTCTCGCGGAACGTCGGCCCCCGGCGTGCCTTGCGTTGCAGGTAGAGGGGGTGGCCATGTGCACGAAGGGCAGCGGCACGAACTCGGTGAACCCGCCGGTCTCCGCCTGGAGGGCCCGGGTCCGGACCAGGTGTCGGGCCCACGAGCGGGGTTGCTCGATGGCGCCGAACATGATGGTCACGTTGGATCGGAGCCCGACCCCGTGGGCGGTGCGGTGGGCGAACAACCACTCGTCGGTGTCGATCTTGTCCGGGCACAGGATGGCCCGCACCGGGTCGTCGAGTATCTCTGCCGCCGTGCCCGGCAGTGTCTTGCAGACCGGCGTCCCGCAGGAGGACCAGGTAGTCGGCCAGTGGCATGCCCGATCGTCGCGCCCCCTCGGTGACCTCCAGGGCGGTGAACCCGTGGATGTGGATCGAGGCCGACGCCTGGCGCACCGCCCGGATGACCTCGAGGTAGTACCCGCCGTCGAACTTGGGATGGATCCCGCCCTGGAGGCAGACCTCGGTGGCCCCCAGCCCCTCCGCCTCCCGCACCCGGTCGGCGATCTCGTCCAACTCGAGCAGGTACGGGGTACCCCGGAGGTTGAGGGAGAGGGGACCCTTGGAGAAGGCGCAGAACTTGCACTTGAAGGTGCAGACGTTGGTGTAGTTGATGTTGCGGTTGGCCACGTAGGTCACCTCGTCGCCCACCGTGTCGACGCGGAGCTGGTCGGCCACCTCGGCCACCGCTCGGACCTCGGGCCCGCGGGCGGCGAACAGGGTGACGATCTCGTCCTCACCCACCGGCGTGGCCCAGGGCGACCCCGGCCAACACGTCACCCACCGCGCTGCCGGCCGCCGGCCACGGTCACCACCGGAGGACGATCGGCCCCACCGGGGGCATCGGGATCGGTGTCGGCCCCGGCGTCGAGGAGGCGGGGAGGGGGTACCTCGCCGCCCGAGCACCACGGGTGGTCGCGGCCCAGGCCCTCGGCGTCCGAGGCGTCGAGCACGGGGAAGCGCATGGTGTCAGCCACCCACCGGTCGGGGTCGAGGGCGTAGGTGGGATAGAGGGTCAGGCGGGGGGCGAGGGTGAGCCCACCGGCCTCGGTGGCCCGCCGGAGGATCCCGAGGGCGGGCCACGCCCGCTCCGGGTTCACGTGGTCGGCGGTGACCGGGGACACGCCACCCCAGTCGTCGATGCCCGAATCGATCAGCGGCGCCAGGTCGTCGGAGAGGTTGGGGGCGCCTGCAGGTGGATGTCTGCCGGGAGCACCAGCCGGGCCACGGCGATGGTCCACAGGAACTCATCGGTCGGGCAGGGCGGGGCGAGATGCATCGATGTGCCCGGCTTGGGCAGGAAGTTCTGGATGATCACCTCTTGGACGTGGCCGTGGCGCCGATGGCTGGCGGCGATGGCGGCCAGGGTGTCGAGGCGATCGGCCCGGGATTCGCCGATGCCCACCAGGAGCCCGGTGGTGAAGGGGATGCGAGCCACCCCGGCCGCCTCCAGCGTGGCCAGGCGTCGCTCCGGGGTCTTGTCGGGAGCGGACCGGTGGGCGGCCAGGTCGGGGTTGACCGACTCGATCATCATCCCCTGGCTGCCGGTAACCGTTCGGAGCCGGGCCAGATCCTCGCCGTCGACGGCACCGGCATTGGCATGGGGGAGGAGGCCGGTCTCCTCGACCACCGCACGACAGGCGTCGACCAGGTAGTCGACCGTCGAGGAGTAGCCGTGCTCGGCTCAGCCACCGGTGGGCCACCGGGTAGCGGTCCTCGGGGCCCTCGCCCAGGGTGAAGAGGGCCTCGTGACAGCCGGCGGCCCGCCCGGCGCGGGCGATGTCGAGCACCTGGTCGATGGACAGGTACGGCGACTCGACCCGGGCCGGCGCTTTGGCGAACGTGCAGTAGCCGCACCGGTCGCGGCACAGCATGGTCAGAGGGATGAATACCTTGGGCGAGAAGGTCATCCGGTTCCCGTGCCCTGAGTGGCGCACCCAGCGGGCCGCGGCCTGCAGCGTGCCCAGCGGGGATCGGATCAGCTGGTCGGCGCTCGACTGCGACAGCGGTGCGTCGACGGCAGGCGCGAGCGGAAAGCCGAGGTCGGCGGGCATCGGCGACACCTTACCGGAGGAGTCCTCCCAGACGACCGGTGGTCGGGTCACTGCCTCCCGTCGTCGAGGTCGATATCGCCGGCGGCGTCGGCATCGACCAGCCAACGCACCTCGGCGGCGGTGACCCGCGCCGCCGGCAGGCCGGCTCCGGCTCGAATCTGTGCCAGCACCTGTCGTTTCGATTTCCCCGCAACGGTGAACACCACCAACCGGGATCGGGCGATGCCCGGGAGGGTGAGGGTGATCCGGTCGTGGGGGTTGTTGCCGTGCGGGTCACGGTTGGCCATCACCAACACGGCGGGATCCGAGCTGGCCAGGGCGGGGGAGTCCGGGAAGAGGGAGGCGCAATGCCCGTCGGGTCCGAGACCGAGGTGGACCAGGTCGAAGGCAGCCAGTGGCTCGATCTCCGCCTGGTAGGCGGCGGCGGCGGCGGCCGGCGGACCGGACCGGTACATCGGGTGGTCCGAGCCGATCGGCCCGACCTGGTCGAGCAGCACCTCGGTGATCATCTTGTGGTTCGAGTCGGGGTCATCGGGTGGGACGCACCGCTCGTCGCCCAGGTAGACGTCGACGGTCGTCCAGTCGACCGCCCGATCGCCGTCCGCCCGGGTGAGCCCGGCCAGCCGCCGGTAGGCCGTCTCCGCGGTGGGACCGCCGGACAGGCACAGGGAGAACCGGCCCTCCCGGGGGGCGGCCAGCAGGTCGGCGGCCAGCTCGGCGAAGGCGTCGGTGACCGATCCCACCACATTGGAAGCGGCCGGTCATGGCGTCCCGCTCACTGGGGGAGCTCGGTGAGGCGACCCCCGGTCAGCTCGAGATCGATCTCCGGGTTGCGCCACTCGTCCCCGTACCGCTCCACCAGAAGGTCGGCCATGTGGGGCCCCCAGGTGCCGGCCGGGTAGAAGTGCATGGCGCCCCCGGGCTCCGACCACGCCTGCAGGTAGGGGTCGACGATCCGCCAGGCTTGCTGCACCTCGTCGGTGCGGATGAACAAGGTGGCGTCGCCGACCAGGGCGTCGTGGATGAGGCGCTCGTAGCCGTCGGCCGCCTCCACCCCGGCGAACGCCTCGGCGTAGGAGAAGTCCATGGCCACCGATCGGATATGGAACTTCTCGCCGGGTACCTTGGCCCCGAACTCGAGGCTGATCCCCTCGTCGGGCTGGATCCGGAGGATCAGCGTGTTGGGCCGCAGGTCCCGACTGGTCCGGTGGTCGAAGAGGAGGAAGGGGACCTGGCGGAAGGTGAGCGCCACCTCGGTGACCCGGGCCGGCAGGCGCTTGCCGGTCCGCACGAAGATGGGGACGCCGGCCCATCGCCAGTTCTCCACCCGTAGGCGCAGGGCCAGGTAGGTCTCGGTCATGACTGTCGGGAGCGACGTCGGGCTCCTGTCGGTAGCCGACCACCGGCTCACCGTCGATGGTGCCCGCCGCGTACTGGCCCCGAACCGAATTGTCCACCGCCTCGTCGGGGGTGGGGATGTCGATGGCATGGAGGAGCTTGACCTTCTCGTCGCGGATGCGGTCGGCCTCGGTGCTGGTGGGCGATTCCATGAGGGTGAGGGCCAGCACCTGCATGACGTGGTTCTGGACGATGTCCCGCAAGGCACCGGCCGTCTCGTAGAACCCGCCTCGATGCTCGACACCGAGGCTCTCGGCCACGGTCACCTGCACCTGCTCGACATACCGTCGGTTCCAGATCGGCTCGAAGACGGCATTGGCAAAGCGAAGGGCCAGGACGTTCTGAACGGTCTCCTTGCCCATGTAGTGGTCGATCCGGAAGATCTGGCTCTCGTCGAAGGCGGCGTGCATCTTCTTGTCCAAGGCGACGGCGCTGTCGAGGTCGCGGCCGTAGGGCTTCTCCACCACCACCCGGACGAAGGAGCCGCCTTCACCCGGATGGGTGCAGGCATGGTCGGCGAGGGCCCCGGCCACCAGGCCGAACACGCTCGGGATGGTGGCCAGGTAGTAGAGCCGGTTGCCGGCGGTCCCGTCGAGGCGATCCGCCTCGTCGAGATGGTCCTTCAGACGGCTGAAGGTGTCCGGGTGGTCGTACTCGCCAGCCACGTACTTGAAGCGCTCGGTGAGCTCCTTCCACTTGGGGCCACCCTCGGGAGTGGCCCCGGCAATGTGGGCGCGGAACTCCTCGTCGGTCCACGGGGTGCGGGCCACCCCGATCACGGTGAAGCCGTCGTCGAGGACACCGCGATCGGCCAGCCGGGCCAGGGCGGGCAGGATCTTGCGGGCGGTGAGGTCCCCGGACGCACCGAAGATGACCATCGCCGCCGGTGGGGCCTTGGAAAGCACCGGGGGGAGTGAGCGCCTCTTGGCCCTGGCGCTGGTCCCGGAGGTCGCCGATCCGGCTCCGGAGGTGGGTGCGTCGTTGCCGTCGGTGTCCGCGTCCGCGCTCATTTGGGAGTGAAGGTCTCCCCACCCTGCTTGCCGCCGGTGGTGACGAAGGCGTGGCCGCCGAACTGATTGCGGAGCGCCGACACCAGGCGGAGACCGAAGGCATCCTTCTTCTGGGAGGCGAACCTGACAAACAGGGCCGAGGAGATCACCGGCGCCGACACGCCTCGATCGATGGCCTCCTCGACGGTCCAGCGCCCCTCACCGGAATCGATCACCACCCCCTCGATCTGATCGAATCCCGACTCGGGGCGCAGCGCCCGTTCGGCCAGCTCGAGGAGCCAGCTGCGCACCACCGACCCGTAGCGCCAGATGGCGGAGATCTGGTGGAGGTCGAGGTCGAACTCGGGGGCCTCGGACATGATCTCGAATCCCTCGGCGTAGGCCTGCATGAGGCCGTACTCGATGCCGTTGTGGACCATCTTGACGAAGTGCCCGGCCCCGGGCGGTCCGACATGGGCATAGCCGCCCTCGGGGGCGAGGGCGAGGAAGGCGGGCTCGGCAACGGCCACCGCCTCCTTGGTCCCCCCGACCATCAGGCAGTAGCCCTCCTTCAAGCCCCAGATCCCGCCCGAGGTGCCCGCGTCGACCAGGGCGATGCCCTCGGTGGCCAGCTGGGCCACCAACGGCGCGGTCTCCTTGTAGTTGGAGTTGCCGCCATCGATGATCACGTCGCCGGACTGGAACAGGCCGGCCAGGGTGGTGATGGTCGAATTGGTGGCCTCCCCGGCCGGCACCATGACCCACGCCACCCGGGGCGCGGAAAGCTTGGAGGCCAGCTCCTCGAGGGTGGCTGCCGGCTCGGCCCCGATGGCCGCGGCCGACGAGCGGGCCTTTTCGGAGAGGTCGAAGGCCACCACCTGGTGCCCGTGCTCGATGAGTCGTTGGGTCATGTTGGCACCCATCTTCCCCAGGCCGACCATGGCGATCTTCATGATGCTCTCCTCTGTCTCGTCGGAGTGTTGTGATTAGCGGGGTGTTGTCGCTGCTCGCTGCTGGGCTGCTCCAGGGCGGCCGGGGAGCGGGGGAGCGGGGGAGCGGTCAGCACCGGGCTCAGCCCGGCTACCGGGCGGCCAGCGTGTTCGCCTTGTCGGTCAGCGACTGTACGAGCTCGTCGAAGGACTTGGCGAACGAGGCCACACCCTCGCTCTCGAGCACCTGGGCCACGTCCTCCATGTCGATGCCGGCCCTGGCCAACTCGGTGATCACCCGGTCGGCGTCCTCGACGTCGACGTCCACCGTGCGGGCCACGGTTCCGTGGTCCAAGAAGTCGGCGACCGTTCCGTCGGGCATGGTGTTCACGGTGTGGGGACCGATGAGGGTGTCGACGTAGGCGAGGTCGGGATAGGCGGGGTTTTTGGTCGAGGTGGACGCCCACAGCGGGCGCTGCACCCGCGCCCCGTTGGCCGCCAGCGCCTCCCATCGTGAGCCGGAGAACCGAGTCACGAAGAGCCGGTAGGCCAGCTTGGCCTGGGCCACGGCGCTTCGGCCACGCAGCGCCAGGAGCGCCTCGTTGGCCCCGCCGCCGGCCGCCACCGCCTCGATGCGGCGATCCACCTCGGTGTCCACCCTGCTGATGAAGAAGGACGCCACGCTGGCCACGTGGGAGAGATCGTCGTGGCCCGACGCCACCAGGGCCTCGAGCCCGGACAGATACGCCTCGATCACCTCGTCGTAGCGGGCGATGCTGAAGATGAGGGTGACATTGATGCTGCGACCCTCACTGATCATCTGGCGGATGGAGGGCACGCACTCGGGGGTGGCGGGGATCTTGACCAGGACGTTGGGCTTGTCGATGCGCTGGTGGAGCGACCGGGCCGCGTTGATGGTGCCCTGGGTGTCGTGGGCCAGCGCCGGTGCCACCTCCACCGACACGTAGCCGTCCCCGCCGTCCGAGGAGTCGTACACCGGGCGGAGCACGGCCAGGGCGTCGTTGACGTCGTCGATGACCAGGTCCCAGTAGGCATCCTCCACCGACATGGTCTTGATCAGCTTCCCGAACTCGTCGTCATAGGTGTCCTGGCCGGAGATGGCCTTGGCGAAGATGGTCGGGTTGGAGGTCACCCCCCGGATGCCGTTGGCCACCAGCCCGGCCATGGTGCCGTCCGCGGAGCCAGTCGCGGCGCAGGTTGTCGATCCACGGGCTCTGGCCCTGCTGGTCGTAGAGATCAGTGAGTCTGGTCATCGAATTCCTTTCCACCGAGCCGGCAGCCGGTGCGCTGGTCGATCGAGGCAGGGGAGGTCGTGGACATCAGGTCGGGCCCGAGCCGAGCAGCGCGGTTGCCTGGGCGGCCACGTTCCGGGCGGTGAAGCCGAATTCCTCCATGGCCACCTCCCCCGGGGCCGACGCCCCGTAGTGGTCGATGGACACGGTCGCCTCCGCGTACCGCTCCCAGCCGAACGGCGAGGCCGCTTCCACGGCCAGGCGGGGCACCCCCGGAGGGAAGGTCTCGCGTCGGTAGTGGTCGTCCTGACCGGCGAACAGCTCCCACGAGGGGAACGACACCACCCGGGCGGCGACCCCGGACGAGGCCAGCAGGTCGGCGGCGTCCAGGCAGACGTGGACCTCACTGCCGGTGCCGACCAGGATCAACCGCGGGGGTCCCTCCTCCGGGTCGGACAGGACGTAGGCACCGCGGGCAACGCCCGCTTCGGAGCGGTCGGCGGTTCCGGCCAGCACGGGGACCGCCTGTCTGGACAGGATCAGCGCGGTGGGACCGTCGCTGTCGACGGCGATGCGCCAGGCCTGTGCGGTCTCGTTGGCGTCGGCCGGGCGGATCACCCGGAGGTTGGGCATGGCCCGGACGGCGGCCAGCTGCTCGATGGGCTGATGGGTGGGGCCGTCCTGTCCCAGGCCGATCGAGTCGTGCGTCCACGAGTAGATGACGTGGACGTCGGAAATGGCGGCGACCCGCACCGCGCCGCGCATGTAGTCGCTGAAGACGAAGAAGGTCCCGCCCACCGGGACGGTGCCCCGGTGGGCGGCCATCCCGGTCATCACCCCGGCCATGCCGTGCTCACGGATGCCGTAGTGGATCAGGTCCCCACCGGGGTGCTCGATCGACTGGGGGAGCGCGTCGGCCAGGGCCATCCCGGTGTTGCCGGTGAGGTCGGCGCTGCCGGGGATCACCCCGGGGATCGCCGAGGCGGTGGCGTCGAGGCACGCCTTGACCGCCTTGCGGGTGGCCATGGGGCCGTCCGCCGGCCGGAAGGTCGGAAGCGCTGATTCCCAGCCGGGCATCCCGTGCCCTTCCTGGGCCGCCTCCCACCGGGCCTTGTCGCCGGTCCATTCCGAGAAACGTGCCTCCCAGTCGAGGCGGTGCGCCTCCCCCCGGGGGATGCAGGCCCGGTACATCTCGATGACGTCGTCGGGGACCCAGAAGGTCTGGTCGCCGGGCAGTCCGAGAAGCTCCTTGGTCAGGCGGATCTCGTCCTCGGGGAACGGATCCCCGTGCGCCTTGGCCGTGTCGGTCAGGTGGGGCGAGGGAAAGCCGATGTGGCTGCGGAGGATGATCAACGACGGTCGATCCTCTTCGGCCTTGGCCCGCAGCAGGGCCGCCTCCAGCGCGTCGAGGTCGTTGGCCACTTCACCGACGTTGTCGACGGACCATCCATAGGCGGAAAATCGTTGCGCCACGTCGTCGGTGTAGGAGAGCTCGGTGGGGCCGTCGATGGTGATGTGGTTGTCGTCGTAGACATAGACCAACCGACCGAGCTGGAGATGGCCGGCCAGCGAGGCGGCTTCGTGGGAGATGCCCTCCTCGAAGCATCCGTCTCCGGCGATGACATAGGTGTGGTGGTCGCAGACCTCGGGCGAAAAGTGGGTCCGCAGCCAGCGCTCGGCGATCCCCATGCCCACTCCGTTGGCCACCCCCTGTCCGAGGGGACCGGTGGTCACCTCGACCCCCGGGGTGTGGTTCAGCTCGGGGTGGCCCGGCGTGCGGCTCCCGAACTGCCGGAACCCCCGGAGGTCGTCGAGCGTCAGTCCGTAGCCGGTGAGATAGAGCATCGAGTAGAGAAGGATGGAGGCGTGTCCGTTGGAGAGGACGAACCGGTCCCGGTCGGGCCAATGGGGCTCGGCCGGGTCGTGGCGGATCACCCTGGTGAACAGGACGTGGGCCAGGGGAGCAAGCGCCATGGCGGTGCCGGTATGGCCGGAGTCGGCCGCCCGCGGCGCATCCATGGCCAGGCCCCGGATGACGTTGATGCCGAGCTGCTCGAGGTCGCCGTCGACGGCCGGGTCGGCTCGTTGGAGCAAGGGCTCGGTCATCGCGGCAACCCTACCGGCCGGGTGGGCCCGGGGCGACGCACGTGGGGGGGTCCCGAGGCGTCAGCGGTCCCGGAACAAGGCCACCGACGCGGTGAAGGCATGGACGAAGTTGTGCCCCCCGATCGGCCCGATCTCACCGGCAGCCAGGAACCCGGCCAGGGGAACGGGCCCGACGGCGTGCTCCACCATGAGGGCGTCGTGATGGGCGTCGTCGAACAACCGGGTCCCGCGGCCGTTGCAGGAGAACATCAAGGCGGCGTTGGCCCGACGCCCCTCGAGGAGGGTGGCCAACTCGCGATCGGCGGTCTCCGCATCCCGCAGGTGGAAGCGGACGGTACTCCCCACCGGCACCCGGTCGTCCACCGCCACCGCTCCGGTGGTCCGATCCGCCCCCACCACGGTGCGGATGAGGAAGTCGCCGGGACCCGGATCCTCGACGTACTCGTCGATCAGGCGGCCAACGAACAGACCGTTCGCTTCGATGCCGGCGATGTCGGCCGGGTCCAGGTTGCTTCGGATCTGGTCGACCATGCATTCCATGGCCGGCATCCCGGCCACCTCGTAGATGACGTTGCGTTCCGAGCGGGTCACGGTGAGGGGGCTGCCGTAGGCACGGCACCCCTGGGAGACGACCGTGTCGACGTCGACCCCGGCGCCGAGGATGACCCCGGCGGCACCGGCGGTGACCACCCCCTCGCCGACGACCAGGGTGGCTCCCCCCGGGTCCACGCCCCCCGGACACGTTCCCCCCGATGACCGGGAGACCGGGTCGTTCCTGGCGGAGCCAGGCGAGGAATTCCTCGGCGGGAAAGGTGAACGGATCGGCCAGGAGGAGGAGGGCGCGGGGGTCGAAGCCGATCCGATCGGGCCAGCCGGCGAAGTGCCAGGTGTCATCGGCCAGGCGGGTGGCGTTCACATGCACCGGGGCGAGGGGGCCGACCCGGCCGGCCCACAGGCTGATGGCCGGGGTCTCCTCGATCTCGTGCCCGGTGCCCACCACCGACTCGGCGGCACAGCCGACCAGGGCCAACGGATGGAGCACGGCGGCCACCGTGGCCACGATGTCCTCCAGCGCCCCGGCGTGGGGTCGGGTGGCGGTCACCACCACCAGGTCGGGTCGTTCACCGAGCGCCTCGAGCACCGCACCCGCCACCTCGCCGGTGGCCTGCGAGGCCACCGGGTGCTCCGACAGGGCGCTGGCGAAGGGCACCGCTCCTCAGTCGCCCGCCGCGGCAGAAGCGGATGTCCAGCGACCGGAGGTAGGTGTGCAGACCGGCGTCCTGGATCGGCGACCAGGTAGGCGGGCCGTCCCGATTCGTTGTGGTGGCTGTGCCACCGGCCCGGGCGGGGTGACGAAGGCGCCGGCCGGCTCCCAGTCCACCCGGATCGGGTCGACGATGGCGCCGTCGGCGCCGAGCTGGGTGCCGACCAGGGAGTAGCAGCCCGGGAGCGCAGTCGGTGATCAGGTCGAGGGCCACGCTCTGGTGGCGATGGGGTCGCTGGACCCGGCCCGGCCGGGAGCACGCCGAGCATGGCCCACAGCGTGTGGGTCACGGTGAGGGTCTGGGGGGTGGCCGTGTTGGCCAGCAGCACGCTGATCCGACTGCGGTGTGGGGCCTCGGGATCGCTGGCCACCTCGTCCAGCCGGGCCCGGCAACTCGTCGCCGTCGAAGCGGGTCGGCTCGAAGCGCTGGGATCGCTGGGGGCCACACCCAGGTAGGTCAGCAGGGGGGCATCGGTCACCCGGTACAGCAGTGCCCCCTCCGGGTCGGAGGTCGCGCGGCGTGTGCACGGTGGTGCATCCCGCCGGCAAGGTCATGAAGTCGCCCGCCCGCCAGGTCATCTGTCCGGAGGTGGTCTGCATGGCCGGTGGTGGCCCGGTCGAACGCACTGTGGCCTCCGCCCCGGAGGCAGTAGTACAGCTCGCTGGTGGCATCCGCTCCGGTGACCAGGTGGTCGCCGGGGAGGATCACCATGAACGAAGCAAGCAGACCGGGGCTGGTCGCCGGCGAGGGCACGCCCAGCCGGTCGGCCAGGTCGAGGGGGACGGATCCGGGTCGGCCCCCCGGCATGGATCCCGGGGCGGAAGCGGTGGGCGACGATCGGGGCCAGGGCCCCGGCCGCCAGGGGGTCGACGGCGGAGGAGTACTCGTAGAAGACCGCATCCCCGGTCCAGTCCTCGGTGGCCTCCCCGGCCAGGAGGGCCGGGCTCATGGGGTGGTCGACTCGATTCACCATCCCTCCAGTATCGACGAGCGGGGGGGAGGTAGCGTCACACGGTGCCTGATCAGCGGATCCAAGTCCCTCCCAACTGCGAGCTGACCCTCGGCATGGTCTGCACCGACAAGGCCACACCGGGGAGGACGGTGTGGCGGATGCGGGCCGACGAGCGTTTCGCCAATCCGGCGGGGATCGTCCAGGGGGGCCTCGTCGGAGCCATGGCCGACTCGGCCATGGGCTCGGCCACCGTGACCTTCGCCCGGGAGGCGGGGAGGAAGGTGTTCTCCTCCAATGTCGAGATGAAGACCAGTTTCCTGGCCCCGGTGCGGGTGGGTGCCACGCTCGAGTGCACCGCCTGGGTGGTGTCAGGCGGTCGCCGGGTCGCCTTCGCCGAGGCCGAAGTGGTCGACGACGGGGGCACGACGGTGGCCCGGGCCAGCTCCACCTATCTCTTCACCACCCGGGACTGACCTGGTCGCCGGCCGGGCCCGACCGTCGGGCACCGGACCGGGCCCCGGGCTGGTGCTGCCTATAGTTTGGGGACAGCAAGCAACAGGTGGTGGCCGTGCCAGGGCACGGAGGCCCCTGCACGGATCGAGGAGAACGGTGGCCCCAGCTCGTAGCGGCACACGGAGGGGACTGAGCGGTCTCCGGTCGACCGGGGGCGAGACGCTCCAGTTGATCATCGACTACGTCAAGCAGGAGACCCTCGATCCCCTCAAGGGCCTCGGTCGGTACATCGTCTTCGGCATCGCCGGGTCGGTGGCCCTGTCCATCGGGCTGGTCATCCTGTCGGTGGCCTTCCTGCGTTTCTTGCAGGGCGAGACGGGTACCGCCTTCACCGGCAACCTGTCCTGGATCCCCTATCTGATCTGTGCCGTGGTGGTAGTGGCGGTGGCCGCGGTGGCCGTGTGGGCGGTCACCAAGGGGCCAGGCCGATCGGCCACCAATCCCGACAAGGAGACCCCATGAGCCCGGGAACGGAACGAATCACCCGCGACGACATCGAGGCCAAGTTCCGGGAGATGACCGGCGAGGTCTCCGACGAGGTCCAGTCGGCCCGGTCGCAGGCGGTGACGGTGGGACTGGCCCTGGGGGTGTTGTTCGTGGCCGTGGTGTTCCTGATCGGGAGGCGGAACGGCCGTCGCCGCTCCGCCGTGGTCGAAGTTCGGCGGCTCTGACCGGTGGACGCCCTCCTGCACTACATCCAGCTGAAGGCCTTCGGCCGGGGGCTCCGGGGCTACCACACGGCGTGGCTGGTGGTGGGCGTGGCGGTGTGGATGCTCAACCGGGCCCGGCACCAGGACGACGTCATCTACCGAACGCAGCTCAAACCCGGTGAGCGGCTGCTCGTCAAGACCAGCCCGCGATCCTCCTCCACCAGCTCCGGCCGCTGAACGACGTGGGGGTCGATGGTGGCCGGAGCATCCTCGGCGCCGGGGACCGGGTGCTGCTGGTCGATGCCAAGGAGCGGCGCTACCTGATCACGCTGCGCACCGGCGCCTCGTTCCACACCCATGTCGGCATCATCGACCACGACGACCTGATCGGGGTACCCGAGGGTTCGACGGTGCTCGGGAGCACCGGCCGGCGATTTCTGGTCGTTCGTCCGACCTTGTCCGACGCCGTGCTGAAGATGCCCCGAGGGGCCCAGGTCATCTACCCCAAGGACCTGGGGGCGATCCTCATCGAGGCGGACATCGCCCCCGGCATGCGGGTCCTCGAGGCGGGCGTGGGCTCGGGAGCGCTGTCGATGACACTGCTGCGGGCGGGTGCCGAGGTGGTCGGCTACGAGCTTCGGGAGGACTTCGCCCAACGGGCCCGGAGCAACGTCGAGGCCATGGTCGGGGAGGGCGCTCGCTACCGGGTGGAGATCAGAGACGTCTACCTGGGGATCGAGGAGGAGGGCCTCGACCGGATCCTGCTCGATCTGCCCGAGCCCTGGCAGGTGCTTCCCCACGCCGTCAAGGCCCTGCGTCCCGGAGGGATCCTCTGCGCCTACCTCCCCTCGATCAACCAGACCTCCCAGCTGCGAAGCGCCATGGACCAGAGCGACTTCGGCATGGCCAGCACCCTCGAGATCCTCCACCGCACGTGGCATGTCGAGGCCCGTTCGGTCCGTCCCGATCACCGCATGGTCGGCCACACCGGCTTCCTCACCACGGCCCGCCTGCTCCTGCCGTTCGACGACCGCACCGGGCACGACCCGGGCCCGCCGTCAGGCGCCGACCGGTGAGCGGTCAGCTCTGCTCGATGAAGATGCACTCCCCGGGGCACTCCTCGGAGGCCTCCACCACGGCGTCCTCCAACTCGGCGGGGACCCCGGCCATGCCGGCCGACCCGCCAGGCTCGCTCTTGACGTCGGCGCCCTCCTTGACATAGGCGAGACCGTCGTCGAGCAGGGTGAACACCGCCGGCGCGATCTCCTCACAGAGGCCGTCCCCTGTGCAGAGATCCTGGTCAATCCAGACCTTCATCAGCTACTTCGCTCCTACGTCGGTTTCGGTCCGCGGTCTACCCCGCGGTGGGCGACGCCCGGCGGCATCAAAGGCCCGCCACGGTCCTCATCGACCAGGCGCCCCAACGGCTTTACCCCAATGCTACCGGCAACCCTAGCCACCGTGGCTGACGCTCCGTCAGAAAGGGCCGTTTTCCCGGACCGGCGGACCGGCAATGGCGCGTGGAATCGACAGGGGCCGGTGTAGGGTCGCCCACAGGGGAGCGACCCAGAGCGAGGTGATTCAAACGGTTGATTTCGACGACGTGGCAGATGAGCACCGGCCGGGAGATTCGATGGATGACGACCTGGACGGGTTGAGGATACGGGCGCAGGCCGCAGAAGAAGAGGTCACCATCCTCCGCCGACGACTCCAAGAGAGCCCCCGGCGGGTCCAGACCCTCGAGGAGAAGCTGCTCGAGGCCAAGGGTCAGCTTGCTCAGGCCATCTCGCAGAACGAAAAGCTGACCTTCACCCTGCAAACGGCCAAGGAGCATGTGGCCAATCTCCGTGATGAGGTGGAGAAGCTCACCCAGCCACCGGCCGCCTACGGGACGTTCCTCGGGTCCAACCCGGACGGGACGGTCGACGTCTTCTCCGGGGGCCGGAAGATGCGGGTGTCACTCCATCCGGACATCGAGCCGGAGGAGCTCCAACGGGGTAACGAGGTCGTTCTCAATGAGTCGCTCAACGTCATCCTGGCCCGCCAGGGCGAGGGCTCAGGCGAAGTGGTCGTCTTGAAGGAGGTCCTGGAGGACGGCACCCGGGCCCTGGTCTTCGGTCGGGCCGACGAGGAACGGGTGGCCGAGCTCTCCGACGCTCTCATCGGGGTCAAGCTGCGCGCCGGTGACACCATCTTGATGGAGTCCCGGACCGGATTGTTGGTGGAGAAGCTGGCTCGCCCCGAGGTCGAAGAGCTGGTGCTGGAAGAGGTCCCCGACGTGACCTACGCCGACGTCGGTGGGCTCGACGACCAGATCGAAGCCATCACCGATGCGGTGGAGCTGCCCTACCTGTACCGCGAGCTGTATGCGGAGCATCGCCTTCCGGCTCCCAAGGGAATCCTGCTCTACGGTCCGCCGGGGTGCGGCAAGACCTTGATCGCCAAGGCGGTGGCCAACTCCTTGGCCAAGAAGGTGGCCGAGGTCACCGGGAACAACAACGCTCGCAGCTACTTCTTGAACATCAAGGGACCCGAGCTCCTCAACAAGTATGTGGGGGAGACCGAGCGGCAGATCCGACTGGTCTTCCAGCGGGCGCGGGAGAAGTCGGAGGAGGGGGTGCCGGTCATCGTCTTCTTCGATGAGATGGACTCGTTGTTCCGAACACGGGGGACGGGAATCAGCTCGGACATGGAGTCGACCATCGTGCCGCAGCTATTGGCGGAGATCGACGGCGTGGAGACGTTGAAGGACGTGATCGTGATCGGCGCCTCCAACCGGGAGGACCTCATCGACCCAGCCATCCTGCGCCCGGGGAGGCTCGATGTGAAGATCCGGATCGAGCGGCCCAACGAGGTGGCCGCCACGCAGATCTTCTCCCGCTACCTGACCCCGGACCTGCCACTCGACGCCGAGGAGGTGCGCACCCTGGGCGGGGGAGACCCGGCCAAGGCCACGCAGGCGATGATCGAGGCGACGGTGGCCGAAATGTACCGGAACGACGAGGAGAACCGCTTTTTGGAGGTCACCTATCAGGGTGGGGACAAAGAGGTGCTCTACTACCGGGACTTCTCCTCGGGGGCGATGATCGAGAACATCGTGCGCCGCGCCAAGAAGTTGGCCATCAAGCGGGCCATCGCCGAGGAGTCCCGCGGCATCCGGACCGCGGACCTGGTCGAGTCGATCCGCCAGGAGTACAAGGAGAACGAGGACCTTCCCAACACCACCAACCCGGACGACTGGGCGAAGATCTCCGGCAAGAAGGGGGAGCGGATCGTCTACATCCGGACGTTGATCAGCGACACCGATGAGACCAAGGGTGGTCGGTCCATTGAGCGAGTGGGCACCGGTCAGTATCTCTGAGCGCATCTCCGAGCGCCGGTCGGGTTAGGGTCGGCTGCATGGCCATCCCCAAGGTCTGCGGGATCGAGACCGAGTACGGCATCCAGGTGGTGCACGGCGATCCCAACCCGATCGCGGCCTCGTCGGTGCTGATCAACGCCTACGCGCATGACGTCGCTCGCCAGCAGACCGGCTGGGACTTCGAGGACGAGGCCCCGGGGAACGACGCGCGGGGATTCGCCCGAGAGGGATCGATGC
This sequence comes from uncultured Acidimicrobiaceae bacterium, assembly GCA_963774885.1. Lineage (GTDB taxonomy): Bacteria > Actinomycetota > Acidimicrobiia > Acidimicrobiales > RAAP-2 > Bog-756. The sequence goes on along the minus strand of CAVZGQ010000001.1, from coordinate 339,256 downwards.
CACCGCAGGTGGAGACCCATCTGGTCAACACCGTCCTGACCAACGGGGCCCGGTTCTACGTCGATCACGCCCACCCGGAGTTCTCCACCCCTGAGTGTCGAGACGCCCTCGAGTGCCTCCGTTACGATCGGGCCGGCGAGGTGATCCTCACCCGTTCGATGGAGGCGGCCGACGCAGCCGCCCACGACGGCTCTCGGGTGGTCATCTACAAGAACAACTCGGATGGCAAGGGGAACTCCTACGGCGCCCACGAGAATTACCTGATGGATCGGGCCGTCCCCTTCACCCGGATCGTGGCCGGCGTCACCCCCCATTTCGTGACCCGCCAGATCTTCGCCGGATCGGGCAAGGTCGGCGCCGAGACCCCCGTCCACGACGGGAGGAAGGTCGACTTCCAGCTGTCCCAGCGGGCGGAGTTCTTCGAGGAGCAGGTAGGGCTGGAGACAACGCTGAAGCGCCCCATCGTCAACACCCGGGACGAGCCCCATGCCGACCCGCACCGCTACCGGCGGCTCCACGTCATCGTCGGCGACGCCAACCTGGCCGAGGTGGCCTCCTTCTTGAAGGTGGGCACCACCTCGCTGGTCTTGGCCATGATCGAGGACGACATCTCGGGGAGCCGGAGCCTCGCCGTGGCCGATCCGGTGGCGGCGATGCACGAGGTGGCCCTCGACCGGACCTTCACCAGACCGCTCCCCATGGCCGATGGCTCGACGGCCACTGCGCTGGCCATCCAGTGGGAGCTGTTCTCCTTGGCCCGCAAGTACGCCGACGATCAAGGGCTCGAGTGCATGGGAGACGAGCGCATCGGAGAAGAGGTGCTGACCCGGTGGGAGGCCGTGCTCCACGGTCTGGAGACCGATCCGATGTCCCTCGCCCGCCAACTGGACTGGGTGGCGAAGCTGCAGTTGATCGAGGCCTACCGGGAGCGTCACGGATGCGACTGGGACGACCACCGGTTGGCAGCATTGGATCTTCAGTATCACGATCTTCGGCCGTCGCGGTCCCTCTTCGCCCGCTTGGATACCGAGCGAATGGTCGACCCCGACTCGGTGGCCGCCGCCGTCACCGAGCCGCCACGTGGGACCCGCGCCTGGTTCCGGGGCCAATGCCTGAAGAAATGGCCGGCCGCGGTGGTCACCGCCAACTGGGATTCGCTGGTATTCGACCTGGGCACCGACCCGTTGCGACGGGTCCCTATGATGGACCCCTTAAAGGGCACGGCTGAGCACGTCGAAGAATTGTTGATGGCATGTGCAAGTCCGTCCGAGCTGTTGGATCGACTGAGCAGCTAGGGAGAGTAGGGGATGGCTGAACGAGAGCAGAAGAAGAAGAAGACCACGGAGCGGGCCGATGACGTGGTCGAAGAGGTCCCGGCAACCTCAGCCGCCGGCGACAAGCTGAAGGCTGAACTCGATGACCTCCTCGACGAGATCGACGAAGTGCTCGAGGACAACGCCGAGGAGTTCGTGCGCAATTACGTGCAGAAGGGCGGCGAGTAGCCCCGGTGCCGCTCCCGCTCTTCTCGACAACCGACGATCCGGGGCCTGACTTCTCCGGACTGATCCGCCGGTTGCAGGTTCCGGTGCACCCGATGATGTCCGTCACCGGGGCTGCGGCCACTGCTCCCGGCGGCCAGGGCTCCCCGGAGTTCCGTCACGGCACCACGGTGGCAGCACTGCGGTTCGCTGACGGCATCGTCATGGCCGGTGACCGGCGGGCGACCGAGGGTCATGCCATCGCCCATCGCTCCATGGAGAAGGTGTTCCCGGCCGACCGCTACTCGGCGGTCGCCATCGCCGGCGCCGCCGGGCCGGCGGTGGAGATGGTGCGGCTCTTCCAGACTCAGCTCGAGCACTACGAGAAGGTCGAGGGTGTCGTGCTCAGCCTCGAGGGAAAGGCGAACCAACTGGGTCAGATGGTACGCGAGCACCTTCCCATGGCCATGCAGGGCCTGGCCGTGGTTCCGCTGTTCGCCGGGTACGACCTCGCTCGCCGCACCGGTCGCATCTTCACCTACGACGTGACCGGCGGGCACTACGAGGAGTCCGAGCACAACGCCACCGGATCCGGCGGTCGGGACGCCCGGACCACCATCAAGCTCGGCTACCGCTCCGGCATGGAGCGGGACGATGCCGTCGAGTTGTCCATCGAGGCCCTCTACGAGGCGGCTGACGAGGACTCGGCCACCGGCGGGCCCGACCTCATCCGGGGGATCTATCCGTTGGTGGCCACCGTCACTGCCGACGGGTTCGCGTCGGTGCCCGAGGAGGAGGTGGCCGAGCGCTTCGCGGCGCTGATCGAGCGCCGCCGGGCCGAGGGGCGTCAGCCATGACCATGCCGTACTACGTGGCCCCGGAGCAGGTGATGAAGGACCGGGCCGAATACGCCCAAAAGGGCATCGCCCGAGGCCGGTCGCTCATTGCCACCACCTACGACCTGGGGATCGCCATCGTGGCCGACAACCAGTCACGGTCACTGCACAAGATCAGCGAGATCTACGACCGGATCGCCTTCGCCGGTGTGGGCAAGTACAACGAATTCGACCAATTGCGGGTCTCGGGAATACGCCATGCAGACACCAAGGGGTATGCCTACAGCCGCGAGGATGTGGACGCCCGCTCCCTGGCCAATCTCTATGCCCAGTATCTCGGGCAGGTGTTCACCCACGAGATGAAGCCGCTCGAGGTGGAGATCCTGGTGGCGGAGTTGGGCACCGGGTCGGGACGGCCCCAGCTGTACCACATCGCCTACGAGGGAACCATCACCGATGAGGACCGCTATGCCGTGCTCGGGGGCGAGACCGAGGCCATCGCCGAGCGGCTCGAGGAGCGATGGACCAGCGACTGGGACCTCGCTGCCGCCCTGCAGGCGGCGGTGAGCGCCTTGGCCGGTCCGGATCGCACCCTGGCAGGAGAGGATCTCGAGGTCGCCGTGCTGTCCAGCGGCAACGGCCGGCGCGCCTTCCGCCGCCTGGGTGAGGCGGAATTGGACGCCCTGTTGGGTTGAACGAGCCGACCAGGGGACCGGCCCGCGGTGCCGGTTCGTGGGTTTGGGCCATCCCCACGGTACCGTGAGAGTAATGGACAAGCGTATCTACGGCTTGGAGAACGAATACGGGGTGACCTGCACGCTGCGCGGGCAGCGGCGGCTGAGCCCCGACGAGGTAGCCCGCTACCTCTTCCGCAGGGTGGTCAGCTGGGGTCGGTCCTCCAATGTGTTCCTCGAGAACGGGGCGCGGCTGTACCTCGATGTGGGCAGCCATCCCGAGTACGCGACTCCCGAGTGCGACGACCTCGCCGAGCTGGTCGTCCACGACAAGGCGGGGGAGTGGATCCTCTCCTCCCTGGTGGAGGGAGCCGAGGCCCGGTTGCGGGAGGAGGGAATCCGCGGGGACATCTACCTGTTCAAGAACAACACCGACTCGGCGGGGAACTCGTACGGCTGTCATGAGAATTACTTGACCAGCCGACGGGACGACTTCACCCACTACACCGAAGTGCTCATCCCGTTTCTGGTGACTCGGCAGGCTTATGCCGGCGCCGGAAAGGTTCTGCAGACGGCGCGGGGGGCGGTGTACTGCCTGAGCCAGCGAGCCGAGCACATCTGGGAGGGAGTCTCCTCGGCCACCACCCGGAGCCGGCCGATCATCAACACCCGCGATGAGCCGCATGCCGATGCCGAGAAATACCGGCGGCTCCATGTCATTGTGGGCGACTCCAACATGAGCGAGTACGCGACCTTCCTCAAGGTGGGGGCCACCAGCATCGTCCTGCGAATGCTGGAGGACCCATCGACGGTCATGCGCGACCTCACCCTGGAGAACCCCATCCGGGCCATCCGGGAGATCAGCCACGACATCACCTGCCGGCGGCCGGTTCGCCTGGCCAACGGACGGGAGATGAGCGCCCTCGACATCCAGGGCGAGTACCTGCAACGGGCCATCCGCTACCGGGATCGGCAAGGCCTTTCCCCCCAGGAGGACCGTGCCCTCGACATGTGGGAGCACTGCCTCAAGGGCCTGGAGGCCGATCCGTTGTCGCTCCACCGGGAGTGCGACTGGGTGGCCAAGTACCGGCTGTTGGACCGCTACCGCGACCGTCATGGCATGTCACTCCACAGCCCGGCTGTGTCGCTGCTCGATCTGCAATACCACGACGTGGATCGAAACCGTGGCATCTACTACCGGTTGCAGCACCACGACCAGCTCGACCGAATCTGCGACGATGCGGACATCGCTGCGGCCATGACCGTGCCGCCGCAGACCACGCGGGCCCGGCTCCGGGGTGAGTTCGTGAAGAAGGCGAAGGAGCGCCGGCGCGACTTCACCGTGGACTGGGTGCATCTCAAGCTCAACGACCAGGCTCAGCGCACCGTGCTCCTGAAGGACCCGTTCAAGTCCAAGGACGACCGGGTCGAGAAGCTCATCGCCGGCCTTTGAGTGTCCGTGGTCCGGACCCCGGGCTGGGGCCCCACGACACGGACTGCGACCGTCGGTGCACTAGCGTCCCCTGATTGTGATGAGTGAATCGCCTGGTGGGTCGTCGTCGACGGCCGGAACGGACCTCTTGTCGGACCTTCCCGCTGATGAACCCACGCCGGCGCCGCGCACGGGTCGTGGCTACCGGGCGCTGATCGAATGGACGATCATCTTGATCGCCGTCTTGCTCTGCACGGTGTTGCTCCGCACCTTTGTGGTGCAGTCCTTCTCCATCCCCTCCCTGTCGATGTACCCGACCCTGCAAGTCGGTGACCGGATCATCGTGAACAAGCTGAGCTATCACCTCCATGCGGTGCACCGGGGGGACATCGTGGTCTTCGCCAGCCCCCGCCCTCGAGGAGCAGGACTATGCCGACCTGGTAAAACGAGTGATCGGACTTCCGGGCGAGACCATCTCGGCCAAGGACGGACACGTCTACATCGATGGCAAGCGATTGAACGAGCCGTGGCTCCCGCCGGGGCCGGCAAGCTACACCGGCGCCCTGCCCGGTGACGCCCACCCGCAGTTCGATCTTCCCGGGCCGGTGAAGATACCCCCGGTGAGTACTTCGTGATGGGGGACAACCGCACCGATTCCGAGGACAGCAGGTTCTTCGGTCCCATACCCCGGTCGCTGATCGTCGGCCGGGCCGAGTTCGTGGCGTGGCCATTGAGCCACATCAAGGGGTTGTGACGGTCTGACCGCGGCAGGGGTGGGCTAGCCTGCCTCCCTGGTGCTCCCCGACGTAGACAGCCCGCCGGTCGGGACGGCCGAACCGGTCGGCGCCTCGATGCGCGAGCCCGGTCGACGTCCCCGGCCTGGACCCGGTCACCGTGCCCGCGCCGGCAACGGCCACGGCCACCTCCGGTTCGGGGCGGTGGGTGCTGGAATGGGCGGTGGTTCTGGTCGCCGCCGTGATGCTGGCCGTCGGGGTCCGGACCTACGTGGCCCAGATGTTCTTCATCCCGTCGGGATCGATGCAGCCCACCTTGCAGATCGGCGAGCGCATCGTGGTGAACAAGCTGAGCTATCACCTCCATGACGTCCACCGCGGGGACATCGTCGTATTCCGACGCCCACCACTCGAGCAGGCCGACTACTCCGATCTGGTCAAGCGGGTGATCGGGCTGCCCGGTGAGACCATCGCCTCGGTCCGCGGGCGGGTGTACATCGACGGGAAGCCGCTGGACGAGCCGTGGCTTCCCCAGCCGCTGCCGGCCACCTTGCCCAGCCCCCTGCCCAACGGCTTCAGCCTCAACCACCCCTATACCGTCCCGGCCGGCGACTACTTCGTGATGGGAGACAACCGGACCGATTCGGAGGACAGCCGTTACTTCGGCCCCATCGCCGGCAACCTCATCGTGGGCAAGATGGCGTTCGAGGTGTGGCCGATCAGTGATACCGGCTGGATGGTGGTGCTGTCGGTGGCCGCGGTGGTGGTGCTGGTGCTGCTCCTTCTGGCGCTGCAGAAACCCCGGGAGACGATGCGGGCTGCCGGCCCGCCGGTCCGAGGATCGCCGGCGGCGGAAGGCCGCTGATCGGCAGCTGACGGGGACCCGGGGGGCGCGATGGCCGTTCCGGCTGCCGCCGGCGCCCGAGCGCCGGTACACTCGAATGCGTGCCCTTTCTCAGCCCGGCGAAACTCCTGGTCATCTTGGTGGTGGCCCTGGTCGTGCTCGGTCCGGACAAGCTGCCCAGGGTGGCCAAGCAAATCGGCGGCTTCTGGGGTGACTTCCGCAAGTTCCGTGAGCGGCTCGAGTCCGACGTGCGGGGGACCTTCCCCGAACTCCCCTCCACCGACACCATCGCCCAGGCAGTCCGGTCACCCCTGTCGTTCCTCGATCGGCTGGCCGACTCCCACAGCGCCGAGAATGGCACATCCGGTCTTCTGAACGGCTCCGAACCATCTGATGCGCACGGAGATTCCGTGCAGCCGTCGGCCGAGTCGAATCGACCGGCGGGTACCGTGCATGCATCCGAGGAGACACCGGCCATTCCCGGGGTGGTGATCACCGACCCTGGGGGCATCGTCCATCAGGTCCGTTCATCGGGCGGGGTCGTGCCTGACGACCCCGGGCTCAACTGAACCGGCCGCCACCGCGGTCAGCGCACGGCTACGTTGGGGTTCGGGAGTCATGGCCATCTCACTGAAGCGTAGGAGCGAGGCACGGCCCACACCGGACTCGATGACCCTGGTCGAGCACTTGACCGAGCTCCGCCGGCGGGTGTTGGTGTGCGCCATGGCCTTTGTGGTGGCAGGGACGGTGGCCTTCCTGGTCTATCCGTGGATCCTCTCCTTCCTCCAGCACCCGTACTGCCAGATCTCCCCCCATCACTGTGGCTTCTATGTCACCAGTCCTCTCGACGGCCTCAGTCTCCGGGTCAAGATCGCCGCCTACGGCGGGTTGTTCCTGGCGTCGCCGGTGCTGCTGTGGGAGTTCTGGCGCTTCATCACCCCGGGACTGAAGCGGAATGAGAAGAAGTACGCCATCCCCTTCATCATCGCCTCCATCACCCTGTTCGCCTTCGGGTGCCTGGTGGCCTACCTGACGTTCCCCCACGCCCTAACTGGCTCGACCACATCGGTGGGCCGAGCCTGACCCAGATCCTCAATCCCATCAACTACCTCAGCTTGATCGTGCTCTTGATGACCGTGTTCGGTCTCACCTTCGAGTTCCCGGTGCTCTTGGTGTCGCTGGAGATCGCCGGCGTGCTGACGCCGAAGAAGCTCTCGTCGTGGCGGCGGTGGGCCATCGTGGTCATCGTGGTGGTGGCCGGGGTGGTGACACCGAGCTCCGACCCGTTCTCGATGATGGCCATGGCCATCCCCCTGTACGTCTTCTACGAGCTTTCGATCATCGTCGGGAGGATCATCGGCCGATGAGCCCCCGGCCGGCCCGGGGGACCGCCAAGGACGACGGTGGGAACGGGACGGAAGGATTCCTCGAGGCCTTCGAGCAGGGGCTCGGGTTCCCGCTCGATCGATTTCAACGTCGGTCGATGGAGGCCATCGACCGGGGCGAGTCGGTGCTGGTCTCGGCACCGACCGGCTCGGGCAAGACCCTGATCGCCGAATACGCCGCCGCCCGGGCCCTCGAGGCGGGGGCCAAGACCTTCTACACCACTCCGATCAAGGCCCTGTCCAACCAGAAGTTCGCCGAGCTGTCCCAACGGTACGGTGAGCCGAAGGTGGGATTGCTCACCGGGGATGTGTCCTATCAATCCCGTGCCCCGATCGTAGTCATGACCACCGAAGTCCTCCGCAACATGCTCTTTGCCCGGTCATCCCTTCTCGATGGACTGGCCGTCGTCGTGCTCGACGAGGTCCACTACCTCCAGGACCCCTACCGGGGCTCGGTATGGGAGGAGGTCCTGGTCCTGGCGCCCGAGGGGGTCACCTTCGTGAGCCTGTCGGCCACTGTCAACAACGCCGCCGATTTCGGTGCCTGGCTCACCTCGGTCCGCGGTGCCACCCGGGTCGTGGTGGAAGAGCACCGGCCGGTGCGGCTGGCGCACCACTACGCGATCGCCGAACGGGGCCGGGACGGGCTGGTGGTGCTGCCGCTCCTGCGCGGCAACGCCCCCAACCCGGACGGCGCCGTGGTGGACGACCGCCGCCGCCGGAATCCCCGACACCGCTACCGGGTCCCGAGACGAACCGAGGTGATCGAGTACTTGGCCGCGGCCGACATGCTGCCGGCGATCACCTTCATCTTCTCGCGGGCGGCGTGTGATGACGCCACCCGCCACTGCCTCGAGGACGGCATCCGGCTCACCATCGCCCGACGAGCGGGCTCGGATCCGCGAGCTCATCGAGGCTGCGGTGGTGCGGTTGGACGACGACGACCTCCGCACCCTCGGATACGGACCGTGGTCGTCGGCGCTGGAGGCGGGGATCGCCCCCCACCATGCCGGGCTGGTCCCGGCCTTTCGCCAGGCCGTCGAGCAGTGCTTCTCCGAGGGCCTGTTGAAGGTGGTCTTCGCCACCGAGACCCTGGCCCTGGGCATCAACATGCCGGCTCGGACCGTGGTGGTGGAGCGGTTCGCCAAGTTCCGCGGGATCGGACACCTCTGCCCTCACCTCCGGCGAGTACCAGCAGCTGACCGGGCGTGCCGGCCGGCGGGGCATCGACACCCTCGGCCACGCCTTCGTCCTGTGGTCACCGTCCACCCCCTTCGGGCTGGTGGCCCGCACGGCGCTGGCCCCGCCCCCTGACCTGGTCTCGTCCTTCCATCCCACCTACAACCTGGCGGTGAACCTGGTCCGCCGGTGGTCGCGAGCGGAGGCGCACGAATTGCTGGCCGCCTCCTACGGCCAATGGCAGGCGCCGCCGGGCTCCCTCTCCCTGGCCGCCCAGCTCGATCGCCGGGTGGCCATCCTCGGCGAGCGGGAGTACATCGAGGGCTGGCGGACCACCGGCGCCGGGCTGATCCTCGCCTCGATCTACCACGAGTCGGACCTCCTGGTCACCGAGGCACTGCGCGGCGGGCTGTTCGACGGGCTCGACCCGGGTGCGTTGGCCGGGGTGGTCTCGGCGTTCACCTATGAGTCCCGCCGGGCCGGCGACGACCCTGAACCGCGTCAGCGGTCGGTGATCGAGCGCCTGGCGCAGCTGGGCATGCTGGCTGGTGCGCTCCGGGCCGACGAACGGCGGGTCGGGCTCCGGCGGACCCGGCGGCCCGATCCGGGACTGGCCCGGGCGGTGATCTCGTGGTCCACCGGGGCCACGCTGGACTCGGTGCTGGGGGAGACCGACATTGCGCCCGGCGACTTCGTCCGCAACGTCCGCCAACTCATCGACCTGCTCCGCCAACTGGCCCAGGCCACCCCGGACCGGCGTACCGGGGAAGCGGCCGGGCAGGCGGTGGCGCTCCTCCGGCGGGGCGTGGTGGGGGCGGACGATCCGGCCGCGGTGGGGTCCGCGCCTGCACCGCCGACGCCGTCCTAGTGTGATTCGGGCATGTTCCCCTACGCCGTGGAGACGTTCAGCGCTGACGAGGAGGACGTCCTGCGCCGCTACGTCACCAACCTCGATCAGCCGGTCTTTGCCCTGGTCAACCTGCCAGAAGTTGTCAAAGGCGCCTTGTTCGCCCGCTACTCGCGCTCGCCCAAGAGCCTGCGGCGGCTGTTCCTGGACGAGTTCGTGGGGGAGTTGGACATCACCGGGGACGCCTCGGTCGATGCCACGGTGGGGCTGAAACGAGCCGAGGAGCTCTATGAGCGAGTCTTCCTCGAATACGGCGACGACTCGGTGGCCCAGCTGGGCGGTGTCCATCTGGCGTGTGAACAAGCCTCCAACGTCCTGACCAAGATCCTGGAGTGGGGACGGCTCATGGCCTACCTCGAGCAGTCGACCCGCTACATCGCCTACAACCAGCGCCTGTCCACCGGCCACTATCGCTACTACCGAGGCCCGGGCCTGCTTGATTCGCCGCTCGGTGCCCGCTACGTGGGCGAGATGGACCGCATGTTCGACACGTATGGGGAGCTGCTCGACGAGGCCCAGGCCTGGCTGGCCGTGCGCCATCCGCGCCAGGCCGGTGACTCCGACTTCGTGCACCGACAGGCGGTCCGGGCTAAGGCCCTCGACGCCCTTCGCGGCCTCCTGCCGGCCGCCTCGCTGTCCAATGTGGGGATCTACGGCACGGGCCAGTCCTATGAGATGTTGCTCCTCCGGATGCGGTCGCATCCGCTCCCCGAGGCCCGCAGCTACGCCGAGTTGATGCTCGGTGAGCTGCGCAAGGTGATCCCGTCCTTCCTGCAGCGGGTGGACCGACCGGATCGGGGTGGCGTGTGGTCGGAGTACCTGATGGAAACCAGGCAGCGGACCGGCGAGCTGGTCGGCGAGCTGTTCCCCGATCTGGTGGCCCCGCCCGACCAGCCGGTCGGCGGCCCGGCGGGCCAACCCAGCGTGACGCTGCTCGACTTCGATCCCGATGGGGAGGCCAAGGTCATCACGGCCATCTGCGCCCCGCTCACCGACCGCCCTGAAGAGGAGGTTCGGCGCCGGGTCGACCTGCTCGGGGCCGAGGAGAAGCGGGCCCTGCTCCGGGCCTACACCGGGGATCGCTCGAATCGACGGCACCGACCGGGACGGGCCTTCGAACGCACCGGCTACCGGTTCGACGTGGTGACCGACTACGGCGCCTTCCGCGATCTGCAGCGCCATCGAATGCTCACCATCGAATGGCAGCCGCTCGGCACCACCCTCGGCTACGACGTCCCCGACGTGGTCGAGGAAGCCGGGCTGTCCGACCGCTTCGTCGCCTCGTTGGAGCGGTCTCGGAAACTGTCCGAGGCGCTGGCCCCGAGCTTTCCGGTCGAATGCGCCTATGCCGTGGCCCTGGCCTACCGGATCCGCTACTCCATGCAGATGAATGCCCGCGAGGCGATGCACCTGGTCGAGCTCCGGTCGGGACCGCAGGGACATCCGAGCTATCGATGGGTGGCCCACGAGATGCACCGCCTCATTGCCGACCACGCCGGGCATCGGCTGTTGGCCGAGGCGATGAGCCACGTGGATTTCGGCTCCGAGGAACTCGAACGGCTGCACGCAGAACGGCGCGCCGAGGACAAGCGAAATTCGCTGTCGAGTGCAGGAAATACTGCAAAGCCCTGACCTGGGGAGTTGTGCAACATCCCAGGTGGAGTGGGGTGAATGCCATTTGACGAAGTGCTGTGCGCGTGGCCTATCGTTCGCCCAGTCCCAGTCGCCCCGAAAGGCGCGCCGAACGGTTTCGACCGGGAGGCACGACCCGAGGGGGGGATGCTGTGAGAGGCGGAGGGAGGCCCAGGGGATCGAGTAGAAAACATCTCCCCGGCACCGGCGGTGTATGCCGAAGGTAGCGGGGAGATGGTGCCAAAGACCCCTGGGTCCGACCGCCTGCCGCCGTCCGGGATGACCTCGTCGGGCGGTGGCGGTGGTCACCGATCGGATGGAACCGTTGGGGTGGGGCTCCCCGGTGAGATCGGCCGCCGACCAGTCGCCTCGCAGGCCGGACCGACCCGGCCCAGTGATCAGGACGAGCGGAACTGCGGCCGTGTTCGGTCATGGCGTCAGACCGTCTATGCTCCCGCCCAACTCACCATGGAAAGACCGAGATGGCACAAGAACTCGACGAAGTCGAAGGGCCCGACGAGCTGATCGAGGGAGACCTCGATGAGCTGGTGGACGACGACCTGATTGCCGAGGACGACCTGGCGCTGGCCGACGATGACGACGCCGTCGTGGTGGCGGTGGAGGTCGACGAGGAGGAGGTTGCTGCGGTCGTTCCCGAGGTCGGGGCGAAGGTGGCCACCAAGGCCGGCGAGGAGTCCGAGGAGGAAGACGAGGAGGAGCCCGACGACGAGGACGTCGAGGCGAGCCTCGATACCATCCTGAAGGAGCGGTTGGTCGTCGAGGAGGTCGAGGACGACGAGGACACTCCCGAGCCTGAGGATCGCACCGGGGACGGGGTGGAGCGGGTGCTGCCCAAGCAACCCGGCGAATTCGTCTGCCGGTCGTGCTTTCTGGTCAAGCATCCCAATCAGTTGGCGGACCGGAAGAAGATGCTCTGCCGCGACTGCGTGTGACCGGGAGTCGATCATGGCCGATCCACAACACGATCATTCCGAGGGCGCCCCGCTGAACGAACGCATCGCCGACCTGTTGGTGTTCGTCCCCGCCGGGTTGGTGGTGACGGCGGTCGAGGAATTGCCCAAGCTGGCCGAGCGGGGCCGGGACCACCTCGGCGTGCGGGTGTCGTCGGCACGAGCAGTGGGGAAGTTAGTGGTCCAGGCGGGCGCCGACGAGTTCCGTCGCCGGTCCGGATCGTTGCTCCACGGCGCCGCCCGCCGCCCGACGCCCCGGGGCGAAGCGACCAGGGAGCGATCGTCGGCCCCGGCCGGCGAGTCGCCCGGCTCGGGACCGATGCGGTCGTCCCCCCCGGGGCCGGTCCCGATGCGGCCGGGCCAGGACAACGGGCACATCCCCGCGGTGTCCACCCTGTCCATCCCCGGGTTCGACACCCTGTCCGCCTCCCAGGTCGTCCAGCGTCTCGACGGACTCAACCGGATGGAGTTGGTGTCGGTCCGCGCCTACGAAGCATCCACCCGGGGTCGCCGCACCATCCTCAATCGGGTGGATCAGCTCCTCGATGAACGGTCCTAGTCCTCGGCTGCCGGGCACCTCGGTGGACGGCCATGCCACCGAGGCGGTCCGGACGGCGACCGCCGCGGACGCCCACCGGCTGTGCCAGTTGGCAGAGGAGCTGGGCGCCGTCGTCGTCTCGCAACGTGGTGGCCGGCTGTTGATCGGACCGGCGCCGGGCCGACCCGAGGCGGGAGTGGCCCGGGACTGGGTGGAGGAACGTCTCGCCGACCAGGCGACCCTGGCACTGGTGGGCACGCTGGACGAGGTGGTCATCGGGTTCGCCGTCTGTCATCTGGCCGGTAGTCGCCCCTCCCGCGGGGTACTCGACGCCTGCTTCGTCGAGCCGGGGGCGAGAGGGGTGGGGGTGGGTCGGCTGCTGTTGGACACGGCGGTCGCCTGGCTCGAGGAGCAGGGCGCCGAGGGGATGGACGGGATGGCCCTCCCCGGTGACCGGGGCGCCAAGAACTTCTACGAGTCGGCCGGGTTCAAGGCCCGCCTGCTCACCATGCACCGCCAGATCGGCTGAGCCCGGCCCCGGAGGGCGTGTTGGCCCACCGCCGCCGGACGGTCAGGAGGCGGCGCGGCGACCCGGGGACGACCGGGCAGGGACCGGACGGCGAGGTCCGGGCGGTGGGGGAATGGGGATGCCCATCAGCCGGGCCAGTTCGGGCACGTACCCCGACGCCTTGCGGGCCGCGGCCAACAGGTTCTCGTCGGCGCCTTCGGGGAGGCCGGCCGGCTTGACCGTGCGCCGCACCGGCGAGTCGACCACCACCTCGAGGAGGGCAAGCCACTGATCGGGCGGAGTCTCGGCGGACATGGCCGCGCTGGCCGCCTCGGCCAGCCGCACCGCCAACGCCGAGGCCAGCCTGGCTGCCGGCTCGGGTGGCCGGATCGAGGCGCGGACCGCATCGGCGACCCGGCCCTCGTCCAGGGCGGCGGTGATCCGTTCGACCCAGCGGTCCCGCAGGGCGGTCACCCGTTGGTCCAGCGCGGTGCGCAGAGCGGCGGCCATCTCGGCCGCCTCCTCGTCCAAGGTCACCGTGGAGGCCGATGCCACAATCGAGCGCAGCTCACGCAGGGGCACGTCCTTGCCCGCGGCGCGGGCCACCGAGGCGCGGTCCTTCCAGGTGGCCAGTGTGATGAGGGGCCGGAGCTGTTCGGCCATGGCCAGCAGGGGACCCGGGGTGACCTCCGGTCGGTTGTCGGCCCGGGCCCGGGCATTCTGCTCCTCGATGGCCTGGCGCACGGCAGGGATGCCGCCGCGGACCAACTGCTCCGCCACTGGCAATTCCTCGGGCTTGAGGGTGGCAAGGGCCGCATTGCGGTAGGTGGTCGAGGCGGCCAGGCGGCGGGGGTTGTCCCGCCCCCCGGACTCCCGGGCCCCGGCCCGCACCGGTCCGCCCTGCCGGCGGGGGCCTCCGTCGGAGCCCGGTGCGCCCGACTCGTGCCGCTTCTTCTTCTCGTCGGTGCCCCGGTTGTCGGCACCGCGCCTGCCCTCGCCACCGCGTGGTCCGCGTCGGCACCGTTGGACCGGGGCCGACGGTCGGACGGGCGGCGGGACCCGTCGAGGGACCCGTCGGGACGCTCCTCGCGCCGCCGCTTGGACTTCGAGGCCAGGACCACATTGACGTCGGGGCCGCGCTGTGGGGTCCCGAGCACCTCGATCCGCTGTGCCGGACGACTGTCCCCCTTGCCCTTGGGAGCGAGGAGCGCGGTGACCGTGGTCCCGTCCAGCGTCGTCTCCACCTCGGCCCGGAGCACCGAGCCGACCGCGGAACCCTCGGGTACCAGCGAGGCGTCGACCGTCCCACGCGGTTGCTTGGCCCCGGCGGCCCGCCACGTCCAGGTGGCGTCCCCGGACTGGCTGGTGAGTTCGACTTCGATGCGATGGGCCATTCCGGGCGACAGGCTACTGCCGCCACCGGCTGGCCCGGGTAAACGGCGCAGGACCCCGGACTAAGAAGGGGCTAAGAACCCCCTGAAATGCGAGTTTGCTCCGAAGGGCCCGCCGTACCATTGGGGCGACATCCCCGGACCGGGCCCCGGAGCAGGTGCAGGACACGCACGGTGGAGCCCCGCATCGAGGAGGCTGACCCATGGACTACCCCGAATCCGACGGCGGTGCCGCCGAGCACGAGGGTCAGGCCGGGGTAACGCCCTCCCCGGCCGCCGGAGGGCCATTCCTCCCTCGACACTGGCAGGAGTCGGCGCCGTCCCCGAACCAGACGGAGACGATCGCCCTCCCCATGCCAGCACTCCGCCACCGGTGCTCGGGACGGCCACCTCGGTGGTCCCGGTGTGGGGGCCGATCACCCCGTCGGCCGCCCTGCCCCCAGATGACAGTCCCGCCCGTAGCCAGGCCCCGGGCTGGAGGTGGGCCGCCGTCTCCCTCGTCGCCGCCCTGGTGGGTGCTCTCATCGGCGGGGGGATCGTGGCCGCCACCCGTGGCTCCTCGTCGACGACGGTGAAGGAGATCTCTGCCGGGCCGGCACTGCTCAATGGCACCACCGACATCGAGGCAGTCATCGACAAGGTGCTGCCGGCGGTGGTGTCGATCGATGCCACCGCCCCGCTACCGGCATCGGAATCGCCGTTCGGCGCCGGGGCGAACGGCGGCGAGCAGGAGGACGAGGGGACCGGGATGATCATCACCCCGAACGGGGAAGTGGTGACCAACAACCATGTAATCGCTGGTGCCACCACCATCACCGTCACGCTGTTCGGGAGCGTCAAGACACTCCCGGCAACGCTCATCGACACCGACCCGAGCAATGACATGGCCCTGTTGCAGATCACCGGGCAGTCCAACCTACCGACGGTTTCGTATGGCAACTCGGACAACGTACAGGTGGGCGACGCGGTGGTGGCGATCGGCAACGCGCTCGGGCTGCAGGCGGGCTCGCCGACGGTAACCCAGGGGATCATCTCGGCGACGGGGCGCACCGTGCAGGCCGGTGATTCGAGCGGTGACAACTCGGAGACGCTCAGCAATATGTTCCAGACCGACGCCGCCATCAACCCGGGCAACTCGGGAGGTCCGCTGGTGGACAGCTCGGGCAGAGTGATCGGCATGAACACGGCGGTGGCCGCCAATGAGGACGACACCGCACAGGCTGAGAACATCGGATTCGCCATCCCCGCCAACAAGATCCAACTGGAGATGCCGAAGCTCCGCCAGAAGTCGATCGGAACCGGCTACCTCGGTGTGCAAGTGGAGACGCTGACCAGCCAACTGCGCAGCACCTACAACTTTGTTCCCACCCAGGGGGCGGTGGTGCTCCAGGTGGAGAGCGGCTCGCCCGCCGACAGCGCGGGACTGCAGGAAGGGGACGTGATCACCTCCCTGGACGGCAAGGCGATCACCAGCGCCGAGCAGCTGGGTTCGGCCGTTCAGGCCGACATGCCCGACCAGCAGGTCACCATCGGCCTCTACCGGGGCCAGACCCAGATGACCGTGGCCGCCGTCCTCGGATCCACCGCCCAGGAGCAACAACAGCCTGGGGGATGATCCGGGCCGGCCGGAGCAGGTGGGGCACGGGCGGTAGCGCGGTGCCCCTACGCTCGTAGGCGACGGCGGGTTGATGAGACACGACGCGGGAGGGCGCCACCAGGTGACCACGATCGACCATGACGCTGCGGGAGCGGGCCTCGACAGCCTGGCCGCGCCACGACCCGAGCCGGCGCGCGACGGCTCGCCGCCCGACCAGGCGGCACTGGCCCGGATCCTCGAGCTGGCCACCACCGTCCCCGATCACGGCGGGCTCCGGCCCTGGCGCTTCGCCGTGGTCAGCGGGGCGGGCCGGGATCGACTGGGCGATGCGCTGGTCGAGGGGCTCCATCGCATGCGGGGGGACGACCTGCCCGACTCGATGGTGGCCAAGATGAGGGCCAAAGCCTTTGCCGCACCGTGCAAGGTGGTGCTGATCGCCTCTCCCGACCCCCAATCGAACGTGCCGGTGTGGGAGCAGGTGTCCTCGGCGTCGTGCACCGGGTATGCGGTGGTGCTGGCGGCCACCACCCTCGGCCTGGGTGCCGTGTGGAAGAGTGCCGCGGTGCTGGACACCGAGCCGCTGCGGGCGCTGTTCCGCCTCACCGAGCACGAGCAGCTGTTGGGGTGGGTCAACCTCGGGACTGCAGAGGAGATGGGGAAGAGGCGGTCGCAACCCGAGCCCCCAGACCTCAGCCAACTGGTCACCGTCATCGACGACGGCGAGCACCCGTTCGGGACGCCAGCAACCAGGTAGCCGGCGGGAGAGTGGTCCGCCGCCGCTCCGCCATCAGCGGCCGCCAACCACCAGTCGGACCGCGCCGTGGTACCAGGGCTGCGCACGCAGGTGGCCGTACCGCCGGTCCCACCTCCCCGAGTCGAGATCGGCCCCCAGCGCATGCAGGCAGCCGGTGGTCACCTCGGGATCGACGAAGCTCCAGGCCGACTGGGAGCGACGCACGTCCGGATCGAGGAACGCCTCCGGACGGCCGTAGAAGGCCTCGGTGAACCCGTCGACGCAGTCGAAGGGCACCGGGACCGCTTGGACCACCGCGTCGGGCCCGAGGGCGGAGGCGATGGAGTGGATCGACGGATAGCGGGATGCCTCCACGGCGAACAGGTCGGGTGCGTACTCAGCCAGCCACAGGTCGGTGATCGCATCGGGATCGAAGGTGAGGACCACGACCGGTCCCGAGGTCACCCGGCGCATCTCGGCCAGCCCATCCAGCGGGTCGGGCCACTGGTGGACGGTGACCATGGCCATCGAGCCGTCCACGCAGTGGTCGGGGAGAGGGAGGGCCCCGGCAACCGCCCGGATAGCGGGACCGAGGTGGGTCGGTCGTTGGGCCACCATCTCCTCGGAGGGCTCCACCGCCACCACCCGCCACCCTTCCGGCTCATAGGACCCGGCACCGGCTCCCACGTTGAGCACGGTCTCGGCCGGGCCCAGGGCCTGGTAGACCATGGCGGCGATCGTCGGGTCGGTCCGGCGCTGCCCGGCGTACCCGGCCCCGTACTGGGTGTAGTCGACGTCGCCGGCCGGCGGTGTCACCACCCCCAACGGGCCAGCGGAGGGCCGAACCCTGCTTCCTCCGCACACAGGCCGCAGAGGTCCATCCGCCGTGCGCCGGGCCGGTCGGAGGCCGCCACCCTGCGCCAGCCGTAGCGGCGTGCCTCCTCGAGGCATGCCGATTCCGACCACCGAGGCGAGGTGCGGGCCCCGCACTTGCCACAGGTACGGAAGAAGGCCTCGTCGTCGTAGTAGTCGTCGAGGTTCAGGTCGTCAGCGTCGAATTCCAATGGGTCACTCCTGCCCTCAGGTTACCGTTTGAGGGGAGGCACCGGGGGCGGGTGCGAGGCCGGATCGGGGACGGGACCGGGCGCCTACGATGAGCCGGAGGTCACCGGGACCGAGATGAGAGAAGGAGCCAATGATGGCTGACGTGGACGACTTCAACACCAAGATCATCGAGGAGTTCCGGTCCAACGGGGGCAAGGTCGGCGGCGGGTTCGAGGGGGCACCCGTGCTCCTGCTCACCACCAGCGGTGCCAAGTCGGGGCAGACCCGGGTGAATCCGATGATGTACCTGGCCGAGGGTGACCGGATGTACGTGTTTGCCTCCAAGGGGGGCGCTCCGACCAACCCGGACTGGTACCACAACCTGGTTGCCCATCCCGAGGTCACCGTGGAACAGGGCACCGAGCGCTTCGAGGCGGTGGCCACACCGGTCGACCGGGCGGAACGCGACACGATCTATGCCGAGCAGGCGAGCCGCTACCCGGGATTCGCCGAGTACGAGGCGAAGACCGACCGGGTCATCCCGGTGGTGGCGCTCGAACGCCGGTAGCCGATTCCGGTTCGGGCGGACCCCCCGGACCCAGGTAGTTCCATCGACTGCCAGGTTCTGACCCACTAATATCGTCACCGTGACGAAATCAGCCGATAGTGATCGGTGCGGGTGGTGTTACCGTCCAGTGGCCCCGACCCCCGGCGCCGGTCGCCCGCGACTGTTTTGCTGCCGCTCGCATCGGCAGCGGGCCTACGAAGCGAGGCGGCGGGCCGATCTGCTTCAGATCCCGGCCGGACAGGTCATCGTGGCCGAAGACGACTTGGCGCGATTGCAGGACCGCCTGTACCGGCTGGAATCGGCCATCGAGGATGTCGATGCCGATCTGGCGGCCAGCCACGGCATGAAGGCCTATCGCGAGGCGTTCGACCACCTCTACGAGGCGGCCAGCGACCTGGTCGACGTGACGGTCGAACAGGTGAGGCAGTGAGCCCCTTCTGCAAACCGCCGATAATGTATATTATGTCAGTTCAAGAGTTATGTCGGCTCAGAGTGAGACGGTGGGGGTTTCCGGCCACTCTCCGTCATCGGCGTCTCACTGTGAGATAAATATTGAGACGCAGGCGCAGGAAGCGTGTTTTAACGGTCATGTGGCTTCCGGTCCGATTGACGTTGAGCAGTTCTATTGCGACTTCTTTTGGGCGCTGGAAGAGTTCGGTCGCAGGCCCGGTGCGACTGCACTAGGGGCGGCGGTTGTGGCCAAGCGGGTGGCCAAAGCTCACGGCCTGGAGGTGGCGGACAGGCTTCCACTCCCCCGTTTGAACCGAGCGGAGCTCGAGGGCAGGAGAGATGCCAAGTGGGTGTCGGACCAGTGACTCCGCTGGATCGTGTTCGGAGTCTGGTCTATGCACGGCGGCTGTTGCACCTTGAACTTGACCGGGCGGTGAGCGAGGCGATGCGGGATGGAGTGTCCCGGACCGCATTGTCTAGTGCCTTGGGTATCTCTCGGGCGGGCCTCTATCGCCAGTACGGGGGATGGCTTGACGAAGGCGAGGCTTCGTGATTGCTGACGTGGTGGCAGTGGCAATTGTGGTGTTGGCCGGGTTGGTGTTGTTTCGGCGGGCGTAGGACTCCCTGTGCGCCGGCCACGTGTTCCCGCCGGCGGGGTGTGGCTGCACGGGTGTAGGCGGCGGCTCGGGCGGGGTCGATACTTCTCGGGCCGTCGTTGTTCCTTTGTGGGTGGATCAACGGACGTGAGAGGAGGTCAACATGAAAAAGTGCGCAAATTGCGGTCGGTCAGTGCGTTGGGTTGAAGGCACGTGGTTCCACACGTGGTGGGTCCAGGATGCCGAGGTCGGTTCGGTGCCTGCGGGGTCGTCGGAGTGTGCCTGGCGTGGTCGCCCGAACGAGCGGGTAATGCACGCCGAGCCTGAACCTGTGGAGCAAGCGACGGCGGCGGTCGGCAGCGGGGATTGAAGGCCAGGTGCGTCGAGGGCGAGGGGGAGGTCGGTGTGAGTGCGTCCACAGGGTGCCTGGGGGTCTGCTGGGACGAAAGGGCAGGGCGGGAGCACTGCCCGGGTCCCAGCGGGTCCCGGGGACTGGGGGGCCTCGCTTGACGTCCATCTCGCAGTCGGCGCGACGGGCCAGTCAAGGCCGTAGGCCGACCCGGAGCGTTAGCGATGGGTTGACGGGCACGGTGCGCCATTCACAATGTGTCTCGGTCCCCCGAAGGGGGGTGCCTCTGGCCCCTTTGGGGGGACGGTTGCCCCCCTTGCTTGGTGGTTGGCGTCGGAGCGCCGAACGGCGGCCGACGCCTGTGCTGTTCACCATGCGCTTCTCCGCAGCGGAACCGGTGGGTCACTCTGTCTTTAGTCTTGTCCTCTGTGCCATATCTCAACATGTTTGGGAAAATGCCTGGTAGGTGGGGCTAGGGGTGAAAGTATCGTTTCAGGTGAAATGAAATAGGAGTTTCAGGGAGGTGGGCAAAAATGGGAGGACCGAAACGTACGGGGGTACGGCCCGGGCATGTTTCCCGTCATGAGCGCGGCGCTGGGGAGCGTGGGCCGTACCGGGATACCAAGGTGTTTGCTGTGCCGCCAGCGCCTCGGGTGCGCTTTGACCGGCCAACCAAAGGCAAGCTGGTGGAAAAGTTGAGCGAGGCTCGAAGGGCTTCAGACCGGGCAGAGCGCCGTATGCGGCTGCGGGTCCTTGAGGCGAGAGAGTTTGGTCTGACGTGGGCGGAAATTGGCACTGCGCTCGGCAAGACGGGCCAGGCGGTCGGGAAACGGTATGGCAGTACCAGCGACGGGCAAGAGGCAAGCTGCTGATGTGGGTGTCAGGGGTGTATGCCCTGATCGGGGTTGTTGTAGGGGCTGTAGCAACGACGGGTGGTCAGGTCTATCTGGATGGGCGGAAGGTGCGGCGGTCCGGGTCACAGGCGAAGGTCCTGGTGGGTGGGGAGCTGCTCCATGGACAATCGCTGTATCGGTTGGCGGCGAAGAATCGAGTCTGGCCGAAAATTGGGGATAGGCCGCTGGCTGTGCCGAGGCAGGAGTGGGACCAGAACCACAGTCAACTGGTTGGAGAGATTGACGTTCAGGTGTGGGAGGAACTGGTGATGTCCTACGCCCTGGTGGAGTTCGATGAGGCAAGGTGGTCGGCAGGGGATGTCGAGGTCACGGAAGGACTTGCGAGGCAGTACTTGGAGACGGCTGATCGGTTGCTTGCGCTGCGGCGGAAGCTCCTCCCGGAAGCTCCATTGAGGGAATTAGAGCTTGTTCCCGCAGATGAGAAGCGTAACGATGGGTAACAAGTCGGCGGGTGATAACGGTAACGATTCGGTAACGGTGGTTAGCGGTACGGGGCAGGATTGTTAAGCAGGAACACCGAAAGTGCCAAGGAGCGCCGCTACCATGCCAGCGAAGCTCGCTAGCACGAGCAACGCAACACTCTCACTGTCCCTGTCAAAGCGGTCGCCTGGCTGCAGGCAACCGACGAACGCTAGCGCCGTGTGGTAGCAGAGGCCGTCCAGCGCTAGATCGAGGCCTGGCAGGTAGGGCGTCAGGCCCAGGGCCATCGCTCGGGGGTCGGGAAGGCAGAACTCCTTGCGGAGCTTTCGCCTGCCGAGCTGGTTCCAAAGCAGATACTCGAGCCCCGCCCGTGTCTGTTCGTCACCACTCACAAGTTGGACCCAACTGAGTCTGGAGAAGAAGTTGAGACGAACGAGCGCTGCTTCATAGTGCAGTCGGGACACGTCCATCCAAGCCTGCCCGACCCCGAGGTCGTCCAGATCATCTTGCCACTTCTGAAATTGGCCCGAACGACCCAGTTGTTGGCAACTCCGTCCTGTCACGGTACATATCGCCACCATCGCTTCAGCCTTCGACGGGCCGAACGACTTAGGAGGTGCAGCGCTTAGCGCGCTCCGGATCATGGCTGCTGACGTCTGAGCGTGGAGAGCGAAGATCAGGTCGTCCATCCAATGACAATCGGCAATGGCAGCCTGGTTCTTGACCGATCGGAACAGAATGTATTTCGAGTTGCGCCCGCCGCCTGGCAACTATGAAGCTCCAGCCCATCCCAGACCTTCCGGGCCAGTGGACCGTCGGCGGCCCGGCGCCTTGATGCGTAACGTTTCCGTAACGCCAAGCGTCACTTATCCATAACGGGTACCGTCACACCCGATGGCAAAGATCCACCCGAAGCGCCGAGCGCTGAAGAGATGCCCATCTTGCGATGAGCTGGTTCGGATGAATCCGAGAGCGATCTACTGCTCCCCCGCATGCAGGCAGGCGGCGTATCGTCTCAAAAAGAGATCATTATCACACGCCGACTCTGTATATTATGTCAAGTAGAGAGTTATGTTAAGTCAGGCGGAGACGACGAGGCAGTAGTTGCGGGCGGTGATACACCCCCGCCGTATGGTGTCCCCAGTTGCGATGAGCCGTTATTCGGCGTTGAAAAATCAGAGGCCCCAGATGGGCGTGTTGCGGGAGGAAATCCCCTGTTTCGATCTTCTACCGAGGCAACCCCGGATGCACTCCTCGCAATCAGCTTCACCAACGGACGCCGAATGGAAGTAGCCCCTGATCCGCAGTATGAGGGATGGAATCTGTGGAGTACGGGCGAACTGCTCGGACAGACCGCCGGTGGCGACTTCCGCTAGTCAGTTCTTCAAGCAGCGGTGCCCCATACTGCCGGATGGATGACCACCGATAGAAGGGGTGCGCACCACCGACGTAGCCTTTCCGGATGAGCCACTCGGTAACACCTGAGGACCATACCTCTGCGGTACCTAGCGGGACTGAACGGGTACGAGCCTTCCTCCCGACCGAGGACTTCGATGCCAGCAAGGCGTTCTATGTCGCTCTCGGCTTTACACTTGTGCTGGAGGGCGACTTCGCCATCTTTTCCACCGGTGAGAGCGAGCTAATCCTCACCCGGTTCTATCAGCAGCAATACGCCGAGAACTTCATGATGCAGCTACTCGTAGATGACCTCGATGCATGGTGGACCCGCATCTCATCGCTCAACCTGCCAGAGCATTTCGGTGTCCCCGTCCCACGGGAGCCAGCAATGCAGCCATGGGGCTTGCGGATCGCCTACGTCGTCGACCCATGCGGCGTACTTTGGCATTTTGCAGAGCGCCCAGCCGATGGCCGGGTTGTCGAGCCAGCGAGTCTCCGACCTCAAACACGGCGAGCCGGGTATCCCTAAACACCTGTTAAGCCCTGACCCTGACCGGCACGAGTGGGGCGCGCGCCGAACCCCACGACGATCCCCGACCGAAGCCGGCGCCACCCGTCAGGTGATGCTGGGCGGTTTAGAGCCGTTCCGCGATCGCTATTCGCTGAGCTCGGTGACCGTGCTGTCGCCGCTGTTCGCCACCCAAGCGTGGGTGCCGTCCGAGGAGACGCCGTCGGGACCGTTGCCCACGCCGTCGACCCCGGGAATGCCCCCGTCGGCGCCCCCGACGGGCGCCCCGGTCGAGGCGTCCAGCTCGCCGGCCGAGCTGCCGATGTAGTCGGAGCTCGTCACCCAGACGTGGGTGCCGTCCGACGAGATGCCGGAGAGAGGAAAGGGGCTTACGAAGATAGTCTGGATGACCGCCCCGGTCGACGTGTCCAGCTCGGTGACCGCGTTGCCGCTGCAAGCGGGAGAGCACTCGCCTTGGTTCGCCACCCAGACGTGGGTACCGTCCGACGAGATGCCGTGGGGATAGCTGCCCACGGCGATGCTCGCGACGACCGCCCCGGTGGAGGCGTCCAGCTCGGTGACCGTGTTGTCGTTATAGTTCGCCACCCAGGCGTGGGTGCCGTCCGAGAGACGCCATCGGGTCCGTTGCCTACGGCGATGGTCTGGACGACCGCCCCGGTGGAGGCGTCGATCTCGGTGACCGTGTTATCGCCTTCGTTTGCCACCCAGACGTGGGTGCCGTCCGACGAGACGGCTTGGGGAAAGTTGCCCACGCCGACGGTCCCGACGACCGCCCCGGTGGAGGCGTCCAGCTCGGTGACCGAGCCGCCGCCTTCGTTTGCCACCCAGACGTGGGTGCCGTCCGACGAGATGCCTTCGGGACCGCTGCCCACGGCGATGGTCTGGGCGACCGTCCCCGTGGAGGCGTCCAGCTCGGTGACCGAGCTGCCACCGTTGTTTGCCACCCAGACGTGGGTGCCGTCCGAGGAGACGGCCGAGGGTCCGACGCCCACAGGAATCGTCTGGACGACCTGTGTTCCAAAGATGATCGTGCCCGCCAGGAGCAGCGTCTTGATGCCCTTCTTGGCCTGGCACAAGGTCGCCAGATTCGAGGGAGCGTCAAGGCCGACGTCCGCATTGCCCGAGAACGACCCAGTGGCGCTAGTCCCGCTCACCGTGGTGGCTGTGAAGGTGGCCTTCCCGGCGTACGTGGTGCCATCTACAAAGCCGTTGACACTGCCCTTCCACACAACACTGAGCGATGCTGACGCCCCGGTGGTGGAGTTGGTTACACAGCTCAGAGGGCTGCTGGCGAACGAGCCGGTAACCTTCCCCACCGTGATGGTCACCTCGCTGTTGCTCGGCGTGCAGCCCGACAACGTGCCCTTCACTGTCGATGGGTTGGTCCCGCCACCGGAATCGGTGACCGCCGGCGAGAACGACACCCTGGCCGACAGGGAACAACTCACCGAATCACCGAAGCCAGGTGCCGCTCCGGTGTACTTGGGGAGCGGTTTGGCGGCCGCCGGTTGGGCCAGCGGATAGATCAGCGCTGTACCCACCAAAAGTATGGCAGCACCAACTGCGAGTAACGGACGCATCCTCATGGTTGCTCCCTTCGCCAGTCTCAAGCAAGGAGGGGACCAACTGGGATCCGCTGATCGGCACCTTCTCAAGGATCTGCTAGCACGGTACACCTCGGATCCGAGCGGTGCTCAGCTCTAGTTCTGTCACTCAGGGCGCCCCCTACCAATGACAATGGCCTTCAGGGTCCACCGCTTCGCAGCTGGTCCTCAATAGCTTCGGGAGCACTGGGAGATTCGGCCTGACTTGCAGTCATGAGGCGTCCTGGGGCGTCGTCGGCCGAGCTCTTCCAGCGGCACATTGACAACGGCACGCCCCGTCTCTGAGGTTTGGGTGATTGGCCCGGGTTGCTACCAACAACCTGGACCGCCCGTCACTCCGATCAAGGACGGCCGTGCCACCCCTCAACCGCTAAGGAAGGAAGGGATGGCCGTGACCATCGTAGAAGCTGCTCCCGGGATCACGGGTGGTGTCGACACCCACCTGGACAAACACGTTGCCACTGCCCTCGACCCGCTGGGTCGGCTGGTCGGCACCGAGTCGTTCAACGCTGACGCCACTGGCTACAAAGCCCTGCTGGCCTTGCTCGAGGAGTTCGGCCAGGTGACCAAGGTTGGCGTCGAGGGAACCGGCTCCTATGGCGTGGGGCTCTCCCGGTTCTTGCGGAGGAAGGGCATCGAGGTCGTCGAAGTCAACCGACCCAACCGGCAGTCCCGACGCAACCAGGGAAAGTCCGACCCCCTCGATGCGATCGAGGCCGCCCGGGCCGCCATCAGCGGTCGGGCATCAGGTGCGGGCAAGACCAAGGACGGTCCCGTCGAGGCCATCCGGGTCCTGGTGGTGGCCAAGCGCTCTGCCCGACAGGCCCGGGTAAAGGCCATCGTCCAGATGCGCCATCTCGGAATCACCGCCCCTGACCAGCTCCATTCCCGACTGAAGGGCCTCACGGTCGACAGCTCTGGTTGCCGAGGCAGCGAAGCTCCGGTCCACCAGATCGTCTGATCCGGTGACCGCCGCTACCAAGGCGTCGCTGTCCTCGCTGGCCCACCGGGTCCAGAGTCTCGATCAAGAGCTCGCCGAGCTGGACGAGAAGATCGAGTCCCTGCTTCTCGCCACCGCTCCCGATCTGCTGGCCCGCTTCGGTGTCGGACCAGATACCGCCGCGTCGCTGTTGGTGGCAGCCGGCGACAACCCCGAACGTCTCCACTCCGAGGCCGCCTGGGCCCACCTGTGCGGCGTGTCCCCGGTGCCGGCGGACTCGGGGAAGAACGCAGGGCATCTGCGCCGACACGACGGTGGTGACCGTCGGGCCAACAGCGCGCTGTGGCGCGTCGCCATGGTCCGCATCGCCCACGACCCCGAGACCACCGCCTATTACGACCGCCGAGTGAAGGAAGGACGGACCAAGCGGGACGTCATCCGGATCCTCCAGCGCTATATCGCCCGCGAGGTCTATCGCTGGGTCCCTCGCGGCTGAATCCCCGGTCGTGGGTCTGGCTCTCCCCCTAACTGTCGCCCCCCGGGTTGACTTGCCGGTGACCCGCCGACCCACGACTCGGGACCGCTCCCACCAAAGACGCGCGACTTCGTAAGAGCATGCCCTCGACATCCGAGTGGCTCATCATTGTTGTGTCCGCTGTCTTTACCCCGGAGCCCATCGAAGGGCTTGACATTGATAGGAGCGTCACCGGCTATGGGTCTTACGCCTACCTCGCTTCTTCCACGGCCTTGGGCACCTGCCCGAGGTAGAGGCGGCATCCCTCCGCTTCTGGCTCAAACCCGAGTGATGTGTAGAGCCGGTGGGCCCCGTCGCTCGAATGCCGCTTATGCGACAGGAGCTGAACCTTATTGCAGCCCGCCGACTGCATGTCCTCCAGGATGCGCTGCAGAAGCAGCATTGCTACTCCCTGGCGTCGATACGAATGAGCGACCACGACCGCTTCGATGATCGCTGTCGGATGGCAGTCGTAGGTGATGTTCGGGAACGTCATCGCCGGAGCCGTGCCGACGGCGTCTCCGTCCAGATCGGCCAGGTAGATATACAGCTCGGAAGCCTCAAGCATGTGCGCCCACGTTTGGCCTTCGATTTCGGAGGCCACCGTCGGGGGCTGTCCATCCGCATCACGGCGGGCATGGACCCCAAGAACAGCGTGAAGATCTCCAGGGCGGCTGTCCGCACCGTGAGTCCTGAACCAGTCGTGTTCACGTCACAATCCTGCCACCCTGCCCCCAATGACCGGGAGGGCGCCACACGCCGTCACTTATGCCACACTCCACCAGGAAGAAAATCGCCGTCGCGGACCAGCGAGGATCAACGGCCATCTACGATTGGCGGCCATGGCCGTGACATGCACGTGTTGCTCAATGTCGGTTGACTGGTGGGTCAGGATGCGCTCGCATCCAGACATACCGATCTGTCACGACTGCCTTGGCGGGCTGAATAGCCAGCGGGATGGTCAGCTACAGCTCATGACGGGCACTTGGCTAGTCACCGGGTTCTATCCGGTCTTCAAGGTGGCCAACGTAACTCGCTCGGTCGTTTGGTTTGAGCGTTTGGGCTTCGGGGTGTCCTTCCACGATGAAGCGTACGCCTTTGTTCACCGGAATCGGGATCTCACGATCCATCTTGCCCAAGCTGTAGGAGACGAACCTACGGGTCACGGTGCTCTCTATATCCACTGTCAAGATGCCGACCGTGTGGCTGAGGAGTGGAGACAGGTGGGGATCGAAGTGGATGGCCTGCGGAATGAGGACTATGGCAAGCGGGAGGGCTCCGTCACCGACCCCGACGGAAACGTGATTCGCTTCGGTAGCCCTATTCGCTGAGGGCATCCGTCGGCCAGTCCGGGTCAAAATCGGACCGAGTGTCACATGTCACCGGGATGGGGCGACTGAGTTAGGTGGAAAACCCATTCGATAGGTCGTCGAAGAACGATCGCCACCCTTCTTCAGCCTGGGCGTAGTTTTCTGGCGGCATGTGGCCACCCGATTGGGTGAATGTCATCTCTGTTCCGTCCAAGACTTTCTTGAGATCGACGGTCACGCGTTCGAACTGATCGCCAGGGCGGTCACTAAGGCTCAGTACGAGTCGAACCGGCGCTTCCACCTCGAGATAGGAACCGTGCCAACCGATCTCCGTGCCGTTCTCGAGCATCATCCGGGCACTCCAATCGCCACCGACCCGTAAATCCATGTTGACATCCTCGACAGCGGTGGACTCTGTGCCGAACCAGCGCCCGAACTGAGCTGGGCTCGTCCACGCCTCGAAGACATCTTCCGGCGATGCGTCGAACGTGCGAGTGATGGAGATGTAGGGCTTTTGCTCAGTCATTGTGATGATCCTTCCTGGTTCGTGAGGTGCTCGTCGAGGCGGTCGAAGGAGGTCTCCCAGAGCTGGCGATAGTCGCCCAGCCAGCCGCTGGCGTAGGACAGCGCCTCCGGTCGCAGTCGGCAGGGTCGCTGCTGAGCCCTTTTACTCCTGTTGACCAAACCGGCCTGTTCCAGCACCTGCAAATGCTTGGACACAGCCTGAAAACTCATAGCGAATGGCTGCGCCACTTCGCTGACGGTGGCCTCTCCAGAGGACAATCGGCGCACGATGGCCCGCCGCGTCGGATCGGAAAGGGCCGAGAACACAGCGTTCAGCTTGCAATCGTCGACCTCGACCCGGGATCTCCGCTCCTCAACCATCAGGTTGAATAGTAGACCTACAGATCAATGTATGCAATCTGTCGGTTGAATAACGCCGTTAGGGCAGGTGAGAAACCGACGCCGAGACGCGTAACGATCCGTAACAACTCCTTTGGTGCCCCCAGCATGGCAGCGCGTGGGCTGGGAGCCGATGGCGGGCAACGCCGTGACTTCACTCGAGCGGGTCCGGGCCCTCGTCGATGCGGGTTGGTACAAGCGAAGATCAGAGGCTTGGAAAGTGAAACGACGATTGTCTCACCGGAGTCGAAACCGGAGTTTCAGGGGGTGTGGCATGGGTGGTCCTAGGCGGTCAAGTGGTCGTCGCGGACATGTTCGGGTAACTGCGGACGGGGAGATCATCCAGGTCAGCGGTCGCGGAAGGTGAAGCCGTTCAGTAGGGAGGTGGCGCCTTGGCCTACGGACAGTCGAGTGACGAAGACCTTCGTCACGACTCGTTTGTGGGAGGCGCATCGGGCCATGGAGCGTGCTGAGTGACGCATCCCGCATCGAGTGGGCGAATCGAGGGAGTTCGGCCTCAGCTGGGCCGACACAGGCCAGGTCCTTGGTGTCAGTAGGTCGGCAGTAGGCAAGCAGTTCTCGGCCGTGTCAATAAGCGACCCTGACCCGGTGTTGTGGGGCAGGCTTAGACCTAGCTAAACAAGTGACCCCAATGTGTGGCAATGATCAGAAGCAGTCCAGCCACTGCAATGAGAATCCCTGCCACGACCATCCTGAACCGCTCCCATTTGCCTCGGGCGAACCAAGCAACTGCAGTCCAGACCCCTGCGATCAGCAGTAGCAGAAATGCAACTTCGGCAACGGTGACGCTTGTATTGTGCGAGAACGCAAGGACAAACTTCACGCTCGCTAGATACCCAGATCAGCCGTGGATCACACCGCCTGAGTCAAATCACGGACACCGCGCCGTGAAGTTGCATTCTGCTTGCCCTCTTCCGGGGATGGCGCCTTTTCTCCGAACCCGCCGGAGTGTGACAGCTGGCGGTCAGCAAGCGCTCGTGGCCAGATAACGCTCCCCGATCCGGTGATAGGGGACATTGTGGGGTGCTAGCCGCTGAGCGACTGACGGCTCAGAATATGAAGGGGATCATCTTCTTGGTTGAACGCTTGTACTCCGGATAGGTGCCGGGGAAGAGGCGCTCCATCGTGTGCTCCTCGACGGTTGCGCTGTAGGTGAAGTAGGCGCCCGTGAGCGCGACGGCGATCAGCCAGTACCAGCTGATGGCTACCGCCGTTCCAATAGTGGCGAGGATGATCCCCGAGTAGATGGGGTTCCGGACATAGCGGTACGGACCGGATGTGACCAGTTCTGCATCCACCTTCTCGGACATCGGCGTTCCCCAGTTCCGACCCAGGTGCACCCGTGCCCAGACGGCCAGATCCAGTCCCATCAAGAAGAGCGCCATCCCGACGCCTTGAAGAACGGGGCTGCTCACGATGGCATGGTGACCCTTCAAGACACCGAACCGAATGACCAAGAACACGACGACCAGCGTGGCGAGTCTCAGGCCGACGAACTGCCCCACTCGTGATTGAGCGGCCCGCTTGGCGCTCGCGCCGGCGATCAGCCATCCCACCCAGAAGACGACCCACAGGCTGTAGATGACGTAGTCGATGGCGTACATGGAATCGTTGCCATGGTAACGGGTCGACAGTCGATCCGAGATTTCCAGGGGGTAAGAAGGGGGGGTTCCGTCAGCGAACTGATCCGGTGTTCGGGGGCAGGCGCAATGGAACGCCCCTCGCCTAAGTCGACAGGTGTGCCAAAGCGGACCAGCTACCGTTCCCCGTCGCCAGCGCTTCGGGTCACTTCACAATGAAACTGTTGTTGGTCGTCGCCGTTCCCTCGGGCGTCGTCACAGTTATCGTTCCCGACGTCGCACCGGCTGGGACTGTTGCCTTCACCTTCGTAGCGGTCTCACTGATGATTGGGGCCTCAGTGCCCGCGAACTCGACCTGGTTGGCATCTCCCAGGTTGGTCCCGATGATTGTCACTGTCTTCCCTACCTTTCCGGCAAGCGGGGCGAAGTTTGTAATCGTCGGACCCGGTAGAGGAGAACCAATCTCGGCCAACGTCTGACCCACTTTTGCTCTTACTCTTGGAACGTGCTTCAGAGAGTCGCCTACGGCCACGCAGTTGGTAGTGCTACTACAGGACACACGGGAGAGATAGTCACCTTGGCGACTCGGGTCCAGGGTGGACGTCACCGACCAGGCCCCACCGTCCCAAGACTCGACGAGGGTTTGATTGTATTTTCCGTTGTATTGCCAGCCCACCGCCACGCAGCTTGTCGAGTTCGCACAAGATAGCCCGGTAAGCAACTCGCTCTGGTCGGGGTCGGGGCTGGTGACAATCGTCCAGGTGGTCCCGTCCCAGGACTCCACCAGCGTTTGTGCGTTGGTTATATTGTAGAAGAACGATCCCACTGCCACGCAGTCGGCCGGGCTGGTGCAGGAGACCCCATTGAGTGAGCCCCCATTGGTGATGGGATCGGGACTGGGCACGATCGACCACGCTGTCCCGTTCCAGGACTCGATGAGGGTGCCGCCGGGGCTCGCCCCCACTGCCACGCAGTTGGTTGGGCTGGTGCAGGAAACACCGGAAAGACTGTTGTCATAGCCGCCATTGTTGGGACTCGGTGTGATCGTCCACGCGGTCCCGTTCCAGGACTCGATGAGAGTTCCGCTGTAGTCCGACCCCACCGCCACGCAGTTGGTCGAGCTGGTGCAGTACACGCCACCGAGTGTGCTGAGATTGCCGCCGGGATTCGGACTGGGCATGATCGACCACGCGGTCCCGTCCCAGGACTCGATCAAGGTCAGGCCATCGTGCTCGCCTACTGCCATGCAATCGTTTGCGCTGGTGCAGTCGATGCCGTCGAGGACGTTGGTGCCGCTGTCAGCGTTGGGGCTGGAGATTACGGACCAAGCGGTCCCGTCCCACGATTCCACCAGAGTCTGATCCGCTGATCCGTCGTACTCCCATCCCACTGCCATGCAGCTGATCGAGCTGGTACAGGACACATCGCTGAGGATGTTGGTGCCACTACCTATATCCGGGCTGGGGGAAACTGACCATACAGACGGGGACGCCTCCGCCTCTCCAGATTGCAGCCCCACGCCGCCGATTAGTGCGACCACGCTGACCAGGGACAAAAGGATCGAAAACCGCTGCTGGGTTCGAAGCGAGCGTCCGCTAGGAGCGGACCACCAACGACGGAAAGGGCTCATGGTGTTCCCCCGTTTCGTTGTTCGGACGACCACACGACCCTTGAAGGCGTCGACGTCTCGGCGGGCCGAATGGTGCGCCTCCCTGGAGCCAGCGAAGCAACAGAATGGTCCGCTGTCAAGTGAGCCAGGAGGTAACCAGGCCGAAGCAGGCAGTTTGCGCCCGTCCAATCACCTGACGGGTGCCCGACCGCTACCGTCGGTCACCCCGCACGGAGAGGCGATTTGGTGTCTGAGTGACAGGGTGTCCCCCTCGTGCCGGTCTGTGGCACCTAGTGCCCCAGCTACCCGTGTCGTGGGGCAGCCTGGCAATGGTTTGACTCGTCGTGCGAGACACTGACCTAGCGGCGGCGTACGGTTGTGGGAGGTGCCGGAATCTCCTTGAAACTGAGGCTGAACTCGGTGAGTGCCCGCTCCTCTCTCAGGAACTTGTCGACAACCTCGAAGGGCATTTGCCCGTCACCCCGGCTTTTGCGAATCTCGGTGCCGTCAGGCAGGCGGAAAACTCGCAGTTTCCCGTCCCACCACATCTCTACGTCGATGTCCGGACCCATGCACCCAGGATACGACTGCGACCTCTTTCTGGTGTGGTGGGATACCCAGACCCCGTTCGATATCGTCACGTGTAGTGCCGGGGCAAGAGGATCGGTTTGACCGGGCTATTCGGGCTTGCGCCTCGGCCTGAGAGCGAGCGTGAACTCCACCTTGGTCACTTCGGCACCTTGGCTATCAGTCACCGATACGGGCACGTCAACCTCCACTGCCGACCCGGCAAGTAGGGCCTCCTTGGCTCCTTCGACCACTGCTGTATCGACCCGACCCGTCGCATCCAAGACGCCCCGGCCCGGTGCCAGGTACTCGATGGTCGCCTTCTTCACCACCGTGTAGCTCTGGGCAGCGACGTCCAACATGTCTGCCACTGCGGCCCCGGCCCCAGCGACCTCAGCCAGGCCGTAGAGGACGGCAGCATTGACCGTGCCGTTGTGGTTCAGGTGCTCAGCTCTGGGGGTCAGGCGGATGACAGCCATGCCACCTCCCGCTTCAACCGGCTCGATGGCCAAGAACTGAATGAAGCCCTGCTCGCTGAAATGATCTACGGCTTCCACGTTCAGCTACGACGACTTCGGATCGGCATTGATGTGAACAAAGGCAGCCAAGGCCACCGCCATCAGGAGATCTTCGGCCCCTGCATCAAAGACTCGGACCTCCACTGCAAACGATCTCGCTCCACTTCGGAGGAGCTCGCCAACTGCCCGAATCGGACCGACCCGCCCTGGAGCGAGATAATGGAGCGTCCTCTCCGTTGTGGCAATTAACTCGGTCCCAGAAAGCGCCGCCGTGGATGCTGCGGCCACGTCGACCAGCGTGGCGGTGATGCCTCCTTGGAGGATGCCCGCTGGCCCACATAGGTCCCTGCGCACGTCCATCTCGATGCTGACCCGCTCACCATTGATCGTGTCCCATCGCAACCCCAAGTAGTCGAAGAAGGGCCGGTACGCAGCGGGGTCAGAGGGTGGGATCGTCGGCTTGGGGGCCGCACTGGTCAGATGGAGCCGATTACCATCAGGATCAGCGAAGTTGGCGATCTTCACGTGTCGATCTGAATCGGCCCGGGTTTCATAGAGACTCGGTTGTCTGTGAAGCCACCAGTTCTGCTGGGTCGATCTGACGGTAGTAGTTCTCTTCCATCTCCGCCGGCGGGATCTTGCCGATCTCGTTGTGGATGCGACGGTTGTTGAACCAGTCGACGTAGGTGAGGGTGGCCCATTCGACATGTTCGACGTTCCGCCAGGGACCACGGCGGTGGATCAGCTCAGTCTTGTAGAGGCCGTTGAAGCTCTCGGCCAGGGCATTGTCGTAGGAGTCGCCCCGACTGCCAACCGAGTTAACGACGCCGGCTTCGGCCAGTCGCTCGGTGTAGCGGATCGAGAGGTATTGCACTCCTCGGTCGCTGTGGTGAATGAGACCATCGAGGCCGTCCTCCTTTCGTCCGTGAATGGCCATCTCCAGAGCGTCGATGGCCAGATCGCTGCGAAGCGAGGTGGAGGTCTGCCAGCCGACGACGTAGCGGCTGAAGACGTCGACTACGAAGGCGACGTACACCCATCCGGTGTGGGTCTTCACGTAGGTCAGGTCGGCCACCCACAGCTGGTTCGGTCGGTCGGCCTCGAACTTCCGGTCGACCAGATCAGCCGGACGGTCGAGGGTGTCATCACCGATGGTGGTCCGCTTCCACAGGCGACCACGCCGTGCTCCCTCGAGGCCCAGATCACGCATCAGCCGCTCCACGGTGCAGCGGGCCACCTTGTGGCCCTCCCGGTTAAGCTGGGTCCAGACCTTGTCGGCTCCGTAGACGTCGAAGTTCTCGCACCGGACCCGCTTGATCTGGATCTTCAGCTGCTGGTCCCGGGTGCGACGGGCACACATCGGCCGGTGCCGGGCGGCGTAATACGTGGCGGGAGCGAACTGCAGCGTCGTGCAGATCGGCTCGACTCCCCATCGACCTTTTCGGGCATCGATGTAGCGGACTACTTCTTCGTTCGACCGTCGAGCTCGGTCGCGAAGAAAATCGAGGCATCCTTCAGGATCTCGTTGGCCCGCCGCAGCTCCCGGTTCTCCTTCTCGAGATCCTTCAGCTTCTGGCGTTCGTCGGTAGTGAGCCCGGGCCGGAGACCTCCATCGACCTGGGCTCTTCGAACCCAGACCCGGAGGGTCTCCGGGGTCATGCCGAGCTTGACGGCCACCGAGGTCATCGCTGCCCATTCCGAGGGGTACTCGTCTCGGTGCTCGACGACCATCCTGACGGCCCGCTCACGGACCTCCGGGGAGTATCGGGTGTTCCTTGGCATTGCTCCATCCTCTCAAGGGAAGGAGCCTCCAGGATTCCCGGGCCGATTCAATCCTCGATAACGGGAGTGTCGAACGAGACGCCCCGTTCTCCCAGGGTTTCGACAACCTCGTCAAAGGTTGCGATTACCCCCAATCCAACCGATGCACCTGGGCCGATGTCCTCAGACTTCGGGATCAGGCCCAAGAGCAGACCACCTCCGCAGTCGATAACTGCCCACTCGTGGCCGAAACGCATGTTCAGTGTGAGACCAAGCGTCTTTGTATAGAAGTCGATGGCCTTGTCGAAGTCCGACACCGCCAGCGTCGCACAGCCGCCCTCAATCATGGCCGTAGTTCAGCACGTCTCGGTTTGCTATGGGCCAACCGAGCGGGATCGCCAGATATTCAGCCTGCTGGGAGTGATCGCCGACTGCCCCACTCGTGCCTGGCTGAGACTTGAGGGCCGGGGTACCGACCCCACTCCCGGCGGTCTGGGGCACCCCACGCTGTTCTCGGCAATCCCACTTGACTCTCACCACAGGGAAGGGTCCATGCTTCATTCTGTGGACGACCTCATGCCCATAGGAGAGTTCTCAGACCGTTCTGGCCTCTCAGCCAAACGGCTGAGAACGTATGCGGCTGAGGGCCTCCTTGCACCTGCAGCGGTGGACCCGGGCTCGGGGTATCGCTACTACTCCCCGGACCAGTTGGCTGACGCACGGGTGATAGATGCGCTCCGTCAGGCGGGTGTGCCGATCGCCGAGATTCGGGTATTCAGGCGTCGGCCCTCCCGGGAACTGCTCGATGCTTGGGCAATACAGCTCGAAACTGATTCGAACCGCCGCCAGGGAGCCCTCGCTCACGCCCGCCATCTCCTCGCCGGAGGCGACTACCCATTCTCACCAACTACCAATCCGGAATCCCAGGAGGGACGCATGATCACATTGCGAACGGCGGGTCGAACTGACATCGGACAGCTTCGCGAGAACAACGAAGATGTCATCTTCACCGGTGATCGTCTTGCACTCGTCGCAGACGGCATGGGCGGACACCCGGGCGGCGAAATCGCGGCGGAGGTCGTGGCAGGCGTGGTCCCCGCTGTCTTCACAGGCCAGTCAGTTGACGAGCTGCAAGCGGCAGTACGTGCCGCGAACTGGGCAATCCGCGAACGGGCGGCCGCTCAACCCGACTTGGAGGGCATGGGCACCACGGTCTGCGCGGCTGGACTCCTCGATACCGGACATGTCGCGCTCGTCAATGTCGGGGACAGCCGGGCCTATCTGTTTCGCGAGGGCTCGCTGACCCACCTCACTCAGGATCACAGCCTGACGGCCGACCTCATCGAGCGCGGAGAACTACGGGAGGAGGAGGCAACTCAGCATCCTTACTACGGGATTCTCACTCGAGCACTCGGTGTTGGGTCAGACGTCGACATCGACCAAACAACGCTCGCCGTCGAAGAGGGGGATCGGATCGTCCTTTGTAGTGACGGATTGTTCAACGAGCTATCCGACGAAGAGATCGGGAGCGCCTTGGCGGGAGACGAAGACGTGGCCACCATTATCGAGTCGCTGATCGAGAGAGCCATTGCCGGCGGAGGCCGCGACAACATAGCTGTCGTCATCGCCGAAATGGCTGCCTGAGGGATCCGGACTAACACCGAGGTTGACTTCGCGTGATGACACCGTCACCGAGGTCAATGAGTAGCGATGGCGAAACGGCTCTAAACCGCCCAGCTTCGTCTGACGAATGGCGGCGGCACGTGGGCAGGTCGAAAGGAATCTCTCTCGCCGTGTGAAGAAGGCGAGAGAGCTTGGCGCTACGTGGGTCGCTATCGGGACGTCCATGGGAATGACTCGAGAGTCGGCGTGGGAGCGGTTCTTTAGGCGGTAGGTACCCGTGCCACCATCCCCAAATCCATGCTCGGGTAGTAGTACCAGCTGTGCCACGCGCCTAGGCGCCGGTCCGTTGGGCGACAAGCACGGGGATGACGCGGGTGGTTGCAGCCTGGTATTCGGCGTACGGCGAATATTGCGCGACAGCCCGCTCCCACCAGACGGCCTTCTCTTCGCCAGTGACTTCTCGAGCGATGTAGTCGTGGGGCTCGGGACCATCCTGAATCACCAGAGCTGTCGGGTCGGCGAGAAGGTTGTAGTACCAAGAGGGGTTGGTCGGCATCCCACCCTGTGAGGCGACGAGGGCGTACTCGCCTTCGTGCTCAACCCGCATCAGGGCCATCTTGCGGACATTTCCGCTCTTGTTGCCCCTGGTGGTCAGGACGATGATCGGCAGCCCGGTGTCCATCAGCGTGTTTGCCCGCTGGCCGCCCGACGCCTCATACTCGGCGACCTGATCGCGGACCCAGTCCCACGAGCTCGGCTCGTACTCCCCATCGATCGGCATCCCCTGCAGCGTATGTGCTCATTGACCGGGTTACCCGGTTTTTGGGGCGAGCACCGGGCTCAACAGCGCTTCACGTGCCTGTTCTGTCATAAAGCAGGACTAAAGATGCGCGCCGGCGTTGCCGATTATTTCGAGCATGGCGGTTCCGACGGTCACTGCGAGGCCATCCGACGTACCCCCGAAGTTCCACCTGCGCTGGGACGACGCCCTGGTGGCCAGGTTTGGCATGGGAGCCTTGCTGAAGCTGTGCGGATTCTTCTTCGCCGTGTGGATGGCTGGCAACTGGATCGGTGCTCTTCCGACCTCGGTCAAGGGGATCGACGATGTTGGAGGTGTCATCGGCATCGCCGGGTGCATCCTTTTCATCCTCTGCAGCTATGCCACCGTGCGGGCATGGCAGATCCGCAATCGCCGATAGCGGCACCCGGCCGTCCTCCCCCCGACGTCGACATGCCCGTCATTCGGTTGCACAGGGAGTGTGTGACGCTGCATCACCTGTACCTGGTCACCCGCAACGACAGCAGCTGAGTGCCGGAGTGTCAGCGCGATGGCAATGGCAGTGACAATGACTGGTTCAGGAGCGCCTGGCTTTGATGGCCGGTACGGCGAGCGGGGCTGCGGCGACAATTGCTGCCGCCA
The DNA here is from genome assembly GCA_963774885.1 of uncultured Acidimicrobiaceae bacterium. GTDB lineage: Bacteria > Actinomycetota > Acidimicrobiia > Acidimicrobiales > RAAP-2 > Bog-756. The sequence continues at coordinate 301,779 of CAVZGQ010000001.1, read as the reverse complement.
GGCCCACGAAGGCGCCGAATCCCCACCCGATGCCGCTGAATCCGATGCCACCGGGCTTGAACAGGAAGGCGAGGATGCTGAGCACCGCATTCACGGCGGTGGCGATCAACAGCAGTTGCTCGTCAGACATGGGGAGTTTGAAGGGCATCTGGCGGTAGCCGGTGCGGATGACCAGATAGGCGAGGATGGCCAGACAGATGATCAAGACCAGGTACATCCATCCGTGCCACAGGCCGTCCACCGACACCGAGCCGAACCCGAAGCTGTAGGTGAACCAGGGCAGGAACAGCGAGATGAACAACACCAGGGTGGCGACTCCGGTGATCTTCTCGGATTGTGACAGGTTCCCGAGATCGAAGGAGAACGCGGGCGGGCTGGTGCCGGCGCCGGCCGCTGCTACCGGTGGGCTGCCGGCCGGGGGAGGCGTGGGAGCCTCTGCAGCCGGGTGCTGTTCGGGGGCATACCACTTTCCGTCCGAGGCTTGCCACCAGCCAGGTCCTTGCGAGACGTCACTCATTGCTACCTCCTGATCCGCCTGGTCGGAGTCTTCCGCCCGGTGCTCAGATTTTGACACGTGCCGGTCACCGATGCACTGATCTTGCTGGTTGGTGACCTCTGGGCTCTTCGCCGGTGCCTCCGGGCCGGGTACCGTCCCCTGGCCAAGCCATCGGCGGTACGGTCCCTCCGGTGAGAACAAGGGATCCCGGCCGGGTCACCATCGGCTTTCCGGTCAGGTGCGCCTACCGCGGCGGGCACCCGGTGTTCGGTCGCCGCGGGAGAAGCTCCGGATCGCTGACGGCCGGATCGGGTGGGGCGTATTGCGCCTCGCCCACAGCGTTCCCTTGGCCGAGGTGGACAGTGTCGAGGTCACCGAGCGGCAGTTCGGAGGTGCACCGGCCACTACGTTGGCCTTCTTTGGCACACGAGGCCGTGGGCGCCCGGCCAGAGCGCCAGAACAGTTGACCGATGTGGTGGTGACCACCAGGGACGGGCAGCATGCCCTCTGGGTGGTCCACCGGCGAGGTAGCCCGTGGGTACGCGAGAAGCTGGCGCCCGCCCTGCAGTCGGCTGGGATCCCCTGGCAGGGGTAGGAGAGGGAGATCGATGACACCCCGGCACGAGGGGCGAAGCGAACTCCGCCGGTTGCCACCGCATAGGATGGGGACCGGCACGCAGGCCGCAGTTCCTGAGCGGTGCTGGTGCCACTAAGGAGGTAGTGATGCCCGAGATCGTGCAGCTCCCGCCGGACATGGTGTTCGAATCGCCAGAGCAGGAACGACTCCATCGGAAGCAGCGTCTGGCCGCTGGGTTCCGGCTCTTTTCCAAGTTCGGATTCGATGAAGGTGTCGCCGGTCACATCACCGCCCGCGACCCTGAGCAACTCGATCACTTCTGGGTCAATCCGTTCGGCGTGCATTTCGGACATATCCGGGTCTCCGACCTCCTACTCGTCAACCACCACGGCGAAGTGGTGCAGGGAGACAGATCGGTCAACGCCGCCGCCTTCGCCATCCACTCCCAGATCCATGCCGCCCGTCCCGACGTGGTCGCCGCCGCCCACGCCCATTCGATCTACGGGAAGTCGTGGTCCGCCCTCGGGCGTACCCTCGATCCGATTACCCAGGATGTCTGTGCCTTCTATGAAGACCATGCCCTCTTCGACGACTACACCGGTGTGGTCCTCGACATCGAGGAGGGGAAGCGGATCGCTCACGCACTGGGGGACAACAAGGCCGCCATCCTCCGCAACCACGGACTGCTGACCGTGGGCCACTCGGTGGACGAGGCGGTGTGGTGGTTCATCACCATGGAGCGCTCGTGCCAGGCACAGATCCTTGCCTCCTCGGTGGGCGACCCGGTGCTCATCGATCCGGACATGGCCAAGTTGACCGGCAGCCAGGTGGGCTCGCACCTGGCTGGTTGGTTCAGCTTCCAGCCGCTCTTCGAGCGCATCGTTCGCGAGCAGCCCGACCTCCTCGACTGAGGGCACGGGCCCCCGAGACACATGTCCGTGGTGTCCTGAGCGGGTCCCCGGGGTCAAGGACGGACCGGGCGCTCCGGCGAGATGATCACCACCGGGATCACCCGGGAGGTGTGGCGCTGGTAGACGTCGTACCGGCCGCTGACCCCCGGATGGAACAAGGGAGCCATCCCTCGATTGGTGCGGTTAACCAGTGGCCACAGCTGGGCCCGCTCCTCGGGGGTTGCCACCCGGGCGGTCGCTCTGACCACGGTTCGGCCCAGCCGGACCAAGACCTCGGGGTTGGCCTGGAGGTTCAACAACCAGGCCGGTGGGCGGTGGCTCCCGCCGTTGGAGGCCACCACGATGATGTCGCCTCGGTCGCGACAGTAGGTGAGCCCGTTGGTGCGCCGCTGTCCGGATCGCCGGCCCACGGTGGTCAGCAACAGCGCCGGCACTCGATTGCTGTGCTTGCCGAGTCGCCCGTCCGATTTCTCGTACACGTACTTGTGGGCCCGCAGATAGGGTCCGACGAAGCGGGTGGTGAAGATGCCGTCCACGGCGCCGCGCCCGCCTTCAGGGGCGGGCGTCGAAGGTGGGGATGAGCGTGCGGGCCGCACGGGCCTCGTCCAGTCTCCGCACCGGCGTGTGGTGGGGGAACTCTGCCATCCACCCGTCCGGCCGAGTGGTGGCCTCGTGGGCGATCCGCTCGAGGGACTCGGCGAGCGCCTCGAGCGTCTGGGGGCTCTCCGTCTCGGTGGGCTCGATCATCAGGGCCTCGTCCACGATCAGCGGGAAGTACACGGTCGGCGAGTGGAACCCCTCCTCCAGCAGCCGCTTGGCCACGTCGAGGGCCCGGACGCCATGGGCCTGCTTGATGGTCCGGACCGACAGAACCGCCTCGTGCATACAGGGGCGGTCGAAGGGCACGTCGTAAGTGCCGGTCAACCGCTGACGGATCCAGTTGGCATTGAGGACCGCGGTCTCGGCGATGCGCCGGAGCCCGTCGCCCCCGTTGGCCTGGATGTAGGCGAGGGCCCGGGCCAGGACCAGTGCATTGCCGTGCCAGGTGTGCATCCGACCGATCGACCGAGGCGGGTTCGTCCACTCGTAGACGGGTGCCTGATCGCCCGAGTCGACCCGGACCGCCCGCGGTCCGGGGAGGAAGGGGACCAGGCGCTCGGACACGGCCACCGGCCCGGCGCCGGGACCTCCCCCACCGTGGGGCGTGGCGAAGGTCTTGTGCAGGTTCATGTGGACGATGTCGAACCCCATGTCGCCTGGGCGCACGACGCCGAGGATGGCGTTGAGGTTGGCTCCGTCGTAGTACAGCAGCCCGCCCACGTCGTGAACGGCGGCGGCGATGGCGGCGATGTCCTCTTCGAACAGGCCCAGGGTGTTCGGATTGGTGAGCATGATGCCGGCCACCTCGTCATCGAGTACGGCCCTGAGGGCGTCCATGTCCACGCATCCTCGGTGGTCGCTCGGGACGGTGATCACCTCGTACCCACCGAGGGTGACCGACGCCGGATTGGTTCCGTGGGCCGAGTCGGGGATGATCACCTTGTGGCGGACCGAGCCCTGGGCCTGGTGCCATGCCCGCATGAGCAGGAGGCCGGTCAGCTCACCGGCCGCCCCGGCCGCCGGTTGCAAGGTGGCGGCGGCCATGCCGGTGATCTCGCACAGGGCGTCCTCCAGGTAGACCAACAGTGCCAGCCACCCCTGGCTGAGCGACGCTGGAGCCGCGGGATGGACGCCGGCCAGGCCGGGCAACGTGGCCACCGAGTCGCACATCTTCGGGTTGTACTTCATGGTGCACGAGCCCAGCGGATAGGCGCCGAGGTCCACCGAGAACTGGCGGTGGGAGAGGCGGGTGAAGTGTGCCACCAGGTCCCGTTCGGAGACCTCGGCCAGCGCAACCGGGTCGTGACGCCGGTGCTCCTCGGGGACCAGCTGGTCGACGGGTAGCTCGGGAACGCCCGTGGTCCGGAACGACCAGGCCCTCCGCCCGCTGTGGGACAGCTCGAAGAGGGTCGGTTCGGTCTCCCGCCCTACGATCGGCGCACTGGTCGCCTTGCCCCCGGGAGATCCACGGTCCACCGTCGCCTCTCCCATCACGCCACCGCCTTGGCCATGGCGGTGACGTAGGCGTCGATCTCCTCGCGGGTGCGCCGCTCGGTGACCGAGACCAGCAGGCCGTGGTCACCACCCTCGAAGTCGTCCCCCAGCGGGATGCCGGCCAGAAAACCGGCGTCAGCCATTCGGTCCACCACCACGGTGGCGGGGACCGGGAGCCGCAGGGCGAACTCACGGAGCACCGAAGCCGCGGCGTACGGCTCCACCCTGTCCACCGAGAGGAGAGCATCCCGGGCGTAGCGGGTGGCCTGGGCGCACCGGTGGGCCAGCTCGGACAGTCCGGAGGTACCCAGCCATCCGAGTTGGATGGCGGCGGTAACGGCCATCAGGGTCTGGTTGGTACAGACGTTGGAGGTGGCCTTCTCCCGCCTGATGTCCTGCTCGCGTGCCCGCAGGGTGGTCACGTAGGCCCGCCGGCCGTCGACGTCGACCGTCTCCCCCACCAGCCGGCCGGGCAGTCTTCGCACGTGGGCCTGGGCACAGGCGAACAGCCCGAGGTAGGGGCCACCGAAGCCGAGAGTGGTCCCGAACACCTGGCCCTCCCCCACCACCACGTCGGCCCCCCACTCCCCCGCCGATTTGAGGATCCCGGCTGCCACCGGGTCGATGCCGACCACCAGCAGTGCACCGGTTCGGTCGCACAGCGCCCGAGCCTGGGCCACGTCCTCGATGCACCCCGAGGTAGTTCGGATACCCGACGAGGACAACGCCGGGCGGCTCCGCATCGGGGTCGTCCCCACTGGGCCAGTCGGTGACGCCGTCGGACAGGGGGATGGTCCGCAGTCGGTGCCCGGTGCCGGCTGCGCAGGTGGCCAGCATCTGGCGCCAGTGGGGATGGACGCCGGCCGACACCCAGACGGTGTTGCGCCCGGAGGCCGCCACCCCCAGATTGACCGCCTCCACCGCAGCGCTGCCCCCGTCGTAGAGCGAGGCGTTGGCCACCGGCAGGCCGGCCAACCGTGCCACCATGGTCTGGTACTCGAAGATGGCCTGCAGCACCCCTTGGGCCACCTCGGGCTGGTAGGGCGTGTACGAGGTGACGAATTCCGAGCGTCCGGCCAGCGCTCGGGTCACCGACGGGATCTCGTGGTCGTAGGCGCCGCCGCCGGCGAAGCACACCAGCCGATCCGATCGGGCTCGATTGAGCTCTCCGAACCCCTCCATGGCCGCCAGTACATCGGGCTCCCCGGCGCCTGCCGCCAGTTCGAGACCACGTTGAAGCCGTAACGCCTCCGGCACTACGTCGAAGAGCTGGCCGACCGAGGACAGGCCGAGGAAGGCGAGCATGCTCTCCACCTCGTCGTCGGTGTGCGGGATGTAGGTGCCCACGGGCTACTCCTCGGTTCGCATGCTGTCTGGTGTTCGGGTCGGTCGCTGAACGCCAGGGTGTCCAGTGGCGATGTCCGCCTGGCAGTCACGCTGATGAGGCCCATTCGCCGGCCCGGGTGAAGGGCGTCGTGACCACCGTGGCAGGAACCGACCGTCCTCGTTGCACGACGTCGACGGCCATCGACGGCTGGGATCCAAGCCCGAGTCGATGAAACCCAGGGCGATCCCATGGCCGAGCATCGGCGAGTAGTTCCCGCTGGTGATGGTACCCGACCGGTCGCCCGTCCCTGACCAGCGCCGACCCCTCTCGCGGGGGTTGGCGACCGACGGTCGCCAGACCGACCAGCCGCCGGTCGACCCCGCGCTCCCGCTCGGCCAGCAGCGCAGCACGCCCCCGGAACTCTTCCTTGTCCCAGCCGACCACCCACCCCATCCCGGCTTGGAGCGGGGTGATGCCCGGTCCCAGCTCGTGTCCGTGCAGGGGCAGGGCGGCCTCGAGGCGGAGCGTGTCACGGGCACCGAGGCCGGCGGGCAGGGCGCCGGCGCCCAGCAGCGCCGTCCACAGGGCGTCGGCCGCATCCACCGGGACCGCGCACTCGACACCATCCTCCCCGGTGTAGCCGGTGCCGGCAGCCACGCAGGCCACGCCCTCCCAGACGAACGGAGCGACGCCGAAGCGGGGCACGGCGGCCGCCTCCGGAGCGATGGTGGCCAGTCGGGTCCGGGCGTGGGGTCCTTGTACGGCGATGACGCAACGGGTGTCGGTGGTGTCGGTCTCCCCCGATGGCCTCTTCCACCCGGGAGGTGTTGGAAGCGTTGGGCATGACGTCGAAGACTCGTCGGACAGCCACCACACGATGATGTCGTCGACGACCGAGCCGTCCCCGTCGTCGAGTAGGTGGGTGTACTGGGCCCGGCCCGGGCCGATCCGTCCGAAGATCGTTGGAGAGGGCCGCCTGCAGGCGATCGAATGCGTCGGCCCCTTCGACCCGCACCGTGCCCAGATGGCTCACGTCGAACATCGACCGCGTCGTGCCGACAGGCCCGGTGCTCGGCCAGGGTGCCGTCACCATAGGAGAGCGGCATCTCCCACCCGCCGAAAGCGACCAGCTTGGCCCCCAGGCGGCGGTGGGCGCCGATCAGCGCCGTGTGGCGCAACGGCTCCCCCGGATTCGGCCGCGGCGTGATCGCGGATGCGGTCGAGGTGTCGTCCACGTCGAAAGGATACCGGTGCCGGACTTCAGGCGGTGCGGGCGATGCCGGGCGGAGCCAGCCCGTCGCCGGCCAGGCCGTACTTGGCCAACAACGCCAGGGTGTCCCGCTGGTACAAGACGGTGACCCTGACGTCGGGATACAGGAGCGCCATGCGGCGCACCTTGCCGTTCTTTTTGGTGACCAACCGTTGGTTGAGCGTGGTCAACTCGACGAAGAGCCCGGGTTCGGGGAGCCAGAAGTCCGGCCGGAACCCAGCGGACGGATGACCGTTGGGTTCCCAGTCCAACGCGAACTCGACCGGTTCGTACTCCCACTGCACACCGTAGAAGTCGAGGATCCGGGCAAACCGTCGCTCGGAATCGTGAGCGAACCGCGTCACCGTGACGAGGGGATTCGCTTCGACGCTCGCCTCCGGTTTCTTCAACGCTCGGCAGCCTCGGTGGATGCCAAAATAGTCGGCGGCCGGATGACTCCGGGGCCGAGGAGCATCGTCGGCCGCATTGATCTCGACGATGGCCGCCTCGAGCTCGGAGACCACGCCGGAAAGAGGAAGGATGTTGAACACCCCCTGGCCACCGGCCAGCAGATCGACGACGTCGCCATCAGAGTGGGCGAGCACCGACCGACTCCCGATCAGGACCAGCTGCGAGGAGGCCAGATCGGCGCCGAGGTCGCTGCGCAGACACTCGACGGCGCGGCGGGCCTGCTGCAATTTGAGTCCGGCATCGAGCAGCCGCTTGATCACCTTGAGCTCGAGCACGTCGCGATAGGAGTAGCGCCGCTGACTGCCGCTCCCGGTGGCGTCGGTAATCGAGGGACGCAGCAGATCGGTCCGAGCCCAGTAGTCCAACTGCCGGTAGGTGATGCCCACCAACGTGCACACCTGGGCACCGCGGAACCCGTCGTTTCGGTGACCACCTTGTCACTGACCGCTACCTTGTCACTGACCGCTGCCTTTTCGCTGACCACTGCCACGTCCTCCACCTCGATCAGAGGTTGACCGTAACCCGCAACCTGACGGTCAACCTGCGCTTCTACGGTATCACACCGCCGTAATTACGTGCATGTGACCCTGGTGGCGGGATCAGGGGCGGCCGGGGCCGGATTTGGACCGGATCGGGCAGACGGCAATGATCGGACCATGACCGTGGTGAAGATCAACGCCATCACCGTGCGGGAGGGTTCGGGGGACGAACTGGCCCGACCGATTCGCCCGGCGATCGGGTGCGGTGGACGGGGCTGAGGGTTTCGAGGGGTTCGAGCTCTTCCGTCCGACCGACCACCGGGGGGTGTGGCTGGTGGTCACCCGATGGCGGGACGAGGCGTCGTTCAACGCGTGGGTGGCCTCACCCGCCTTTGCCGACGGGCATCGTAGCGAGGCCGAACGTTCGGGCCGACCTCCCGGAGGGAGCGAGGCCGGAACCGAGGCCCCACCGGTCGGCGTCCACAGCGAGTTGTGGTCATACGAGATCGTCGACCTCCCGTCGCGATCGATGAACCCCGACCCGGTACCGGCCAGCGACCCGGTACCCCTTCATCGGCGCACCATCGAGTACGAGGCCTTCGACAAGCGGAGATGAGCTCGGGATCGTGGGCCGGCTGCGCGACAACGGCCGTGGGCCGAGGTCGATCGATTCCGTTTCCATTGTCCACGACATGGAGCTCCAGGTCACGGTGCGGATCGACGACATGACCATCACCGAGGCCAACGCGGTGATGCACACGTTCCCCCATGCCGAGTGCCCGGCGATCGTCGTCGGCCTTCGCCGGACTGGCCGGGCTCAGCATCACCCGGGGCTACACGCGCCAGGTGCAGGAGCGGTTCGGCGGCCCGAGGGGGTGCACCCATCTCGAACAGCTGGCTCGATCGCTCGGACCCCTGGTCATCCAGGCGGTGACGTCGAAGCGGGCCCGGGCGGTCAGCCGGGGCGAAGTCGCGAGACCTGCTCACCGGGGCCCGACAGCCCGTGGGCCCGGAACTCCTGCCACATCTGGGCCGAGGGCGGAATCGCCGACCAGAAGTTGGCCGCCGGTTGGCATCCGGGCACCGGCCCCTATCCCGCTCCCCCGCTCGAGGCCTTCGAACCGTAGGCCGACTCCGTGACCCTGGCTCGCCCGGTCGGGCACGGCCGGCAGTGGCCCGCCGGCTGGCCATGGTCACCGTGGTGGTGGCAGCCGCCGCATCGCGCCGGGTGCACGCGGTCGGGGTCGGCGGTGTCCTCGCCCTTCGGCACCGCCCCACCGGTGCTCGAGCACGGAGCCCACCTACGAGGTGAAAGTCCGCCACGTAGCTGGCCTGGGCCCGGTGTTGGTCGACGGGCAGGGAATCACCCTCTATCTCTTCGACACCGACCACCAGGGCTCGCCGTCCCGCTGCTACGACATCTGCGCCGTGCAGTGGCCGCCGCTCACCCTCCCGCACGGGGTGATGGCACCCATGGCGGGACCGGGGATCCAGCCCCGCTTGCTGGGAACCGCACCCGCGTACCGACGGATCCACCCAGATCACCTACAACGGGTGGCCGCTGTACCTGTGGCCACCGGACCACGCGCCGGGCAAGGCCACCGGCCAGGCGCTCACCAACGCCGGCGGACATGGTTCGTGGTCGATCCGTCGGGCAACGCCGTCAAGACCTCCGGCAGCGCATGAGCCACCCGGGCGCCGGGCAGACTGGGAGGCATTGAGCGTGCGGACTCCGCCTCGAGTGGTCGATCAATTCGACCAACTCCATCCTGTCCATCAACTCGAAGGGATCGATCCTGTCCATCGGCTCCACCGGATCGGTGCTCTCGATCGGGTCGATCGGTTCGGCGGCTGTCACTGGCCTCGATTGGAAGCTGCCTGAGTGCGGCCTCACTGCTGTCCTTCTGCTCGTTCGCCTCGGTGATGTCCTCTCGCTCCAGGCGGGGAATCCTCAGCGGCCCGCCGGCGTCGCTCAGCTGGTCGGCCCTCCCAGCCAGCCCCGCTTTCGGAATAGGTAGAGCAAGCCGAGCGGCGGAGACCACGTCGAGACCCGATCCCGAAGATGACGAACGGCCACCTCCACCGCGATGTTGCCGACCAGCCAGGAGAAGTTCTGTCCGAAGAACCCGGTGAGGAAGCTCAGGGGGAGGAAGACGGTGGCGATGATGGTCAGCTGCTTCATCACCACGTTGAGCCGGTTGGACACGGTGGAGAGGTGGGTGTCCATGACCCCACTCAGCAGGTCGCGGTAGCCGTCGATGAGATCGCTGATGCGGATGAGGTGATCGTAGATGTCCCGCATGTAGCGCAGGCCGTCGTCAGTGACCCCGGGCAGATCGGTAACGCCGGAGGAGATGCTGGCGAACATGTCCCGCTGGGGGGTGATCACCTTGCGGATGGTGATCAGTGATCGCTTCATGGCGAACAGGGTGCCCGAGTTGCGCCTCGGTCGGCTGGACCAGGATGGCATCCTCGAGGTCGTCGATCTGGTTGTCGAACTGGTTGAGCATGGGGAAGAAGCTGTCGACCAGCTGGTCGATGACCAGATAGATGAGAGCGATCTGTGGTGAATCGACCTCGGAGGCCTTCCGGTGGCCGATCCGGGTCGTGAACGTCGTCCATGGCCTGGCAAGGTCCGTGGTGGACGGTGATCACGAAGTGGTCGGCGAAGATGAAGTGCACCTCTTCGGTCGCGGTCTGGTCGGTCGAGGCGCCGTACACCACCATGTAGATGAAGTCGTCGTAGTCCTCGAGCTTCGGTCGCTGGCCGAACTTCTGGGCGTCGTCGACGGCCAGATGGTGGACCTTGAACACGTTCAAGCAACAGCTCGTGGGCCTCGTCGTCCACCCCGTCAAGGTCGAGCCAGAAGAAGCCACCGGCTGCCAGCCGTTGCTCGATCGCCGCCCGTGTCGCTGGGACTGGTGGTGCCGTCGAAGGTCAGGGTGCCCTGCATGCTCAGATTTTGCCGCCACCGCACCGCTCGGGAGGGGATGGGCGCCCGACGCCGCAGTCGGCGAGACCCGGCACGCGTCTCCGGCGTTCTCAGTCGATTCGGGGAGGTCTCCCGGTAGCGGCGCCCGTTGGCCACGTACTCGGCCGCCGAGAACCGGATCATGGCCAGGTTCGACTTGCCCGGCCGCAGGACGGCAGGCACGCCGACGGCCAGCGCACCGGCCGGCACCTCCATCCGGTTGGGGACCACCGCATTGGCCCCGACGGTGGCACCCGACCCGATCACCGCGTGGTGGAGCACCACCGAGCCCGATCCGACCAGGCAGTCGTCCTCGAGCATGCATCCCTCCAGATGGGCCAGATGCCCGATGACGCACCCGTTGCCCACCAGGGTCGGGAAAGCCGGGGCCGGCGTGGATGACGGTGCCGTCCTGGACCGACGTGCGGGCACCGACGGTGATGGTCCCGTAGTCGCCACGAAGCACCGCACCGGGCCACACGGATGCCTCGGCCCGAGGGTGACGTCGCCGATCACACCGCATCGGGGTGGACGTAGGCCTCGGGGTCGATGACGGGGACGAGATCTCCGAGTCGGTAGATGGCCATGCGACTGACCTTATGGCACCGCCGGAGGGCAACCGGATCAGGGACCGCGCGCTGCAGCCGGGAACCGGCCGGCCGTGGCTCCCGCCGACGCGCATGTGCCCGCTGGCAGACCGGTGCGACCACGAGGAGACAGGCCATGAGTGACGGTAGGGACCTCGGCCATCCGGTGTTCGATGCCGACAACCACTACTACGAGGCGCTCGATGCCTTCACTCGCCACCTCGACCCGCGCTCGGTCCCACGGGTCATCCAGTGGTCGGAGATCGAACGGCCGGCGCTACCACGTGATCGGTGGGAGGGTCAGCCATGCAGTCACCAACCCGACCTTCGACCCGGTTGCCCTCCCCGGTGCCATGCACGACTACTTCAGGGGCAATCCCGGACCATCGGAACCCGCGGGAGTTCCTCTCCCGGCGGGAGCCGATCCGCCCGGCCTACCGTGACCCCGAGGCCCGCCTGGCCGCCCTCGACGAGCAGGGTCTGGCCGGATGCCTTCTCTTCCCCACCCTCGGGATGATCTACGAGGAACCGCTCGCTCATGATCCGGAGGCGGTCTGCCACATGTTCCGGGCCTTCAACCGCTGGATGGTCGAGGACTGGGCCTTCAACTACCGAGGACCGCATCTTCGCCGCCCCCTACCTCACGCTGGCCGATCCGGACTGGGCGGCCGAGGAACTGGCCTGGGCCCTCGAGTCCGGGGCGCGCACCGTGGTCATGCGACCGGCCGCGCCGACCACCGCACTGGGTCGGCGAAACCCGTTCGACCCGATGTTCGACGGCATTCTGGGGCCTGGCCAACGAGGCCGGCATCGCCGTCGTCGTCCACGCCGCCGACAGCGGGGGTTCTTCGAACGGATATGCCGTCGACGGATTCGCGGCCACCTTTCGGCGTGGTTGGAAGCCCTCCATCAAGTGCTTCGCCATCGAGCAGGCCATCCGCGACTACCTGCTGACGCTCATCTTCGAGAACCACTTCGACCGATTCCCCAATCTCCGCATCGCCTCCGTGGAGAACGGAGCCGAGTACCTTCCCGATCTGATCAAGAAGATCCGCTCGACTGCCAACAAGATGCCCGGGTACTGGAAGGACGATCCCGTCGAGACGCTTCCGCCGGCACGTGTGGATCAACCCGTTCTGGGAGGATGACGTCTACCAGGTGGCCGACTGCATCGGATCCGATCGGGTCATCTTCGGTTCCGATTGGCCGCACATCGAGGGATTGCCGGAACCGATCGACTATGTGTCCGAGCTCAAGGGCTTCACCAGTGCGCGACCGCCGTATGATCCTCTTCGACAACGTCCAGGAGCTGATCACCCTTCGCCCGACCTGAACGTCAGTGCCCGCAGCCCCGTCCCCGTGACCGGGCGGGCACCCTTTCCGTGATGGGTCCACTGGATGCCCGGGCCGAGGCTCAGCGATGCTCGCTCGGCGTCGCAGGAATGAGGAAGGCTTGGTCGGTGGCGCCGTGCGCGGCAGGTGGTGGCACGGCGAATTGATCGGCCCACTGACCCCTTCCGGTGGAACGAAGACGCTCGAGGTACCAGGTGGCGTCCACTCGCGAGTGCCACGGTCCCCCGGTCCGCAGCACCGTCCACAGGGGGTCGATCCCGGTCGGTGACCGGTTCAGGGCGTCGGCGGCCCACTCCCCCAGCAGGCTGAGCGCATGGTCCACCACCTGTGGGTGGTCACCGGCCACGTCGAGCTGCTCATGGTGGTCGGCGTCGAGATCGAAGAGCATCACCGGGGGGAACCCGTGGAAGGCGTCGAAGTAGGTCCGAATGCAGATCCAGCGCCCGAAGCGGACGGATCGTTGCGCCGTCCAGGCGGCATGGGAGAGCACGAGGTGGTCCCGGCCGCGCGGGACGCCGGACAAGAGGTCCGCGGCGAAGGACACTCCGTCCCAGCGCTCGGGAACCTCGGCACCGAACAGCTCGAGCACGGTGGCCATGGCGTCGATCTGGTAGTGGAGACCGGGCTCCGATCGCCCGGCCAACGCGCCCATGCCCGGCCATTGCAGGACCAGTGGCAGATGGGTGGTGTGCTCATCGGCGGTCTGATGATCGCAGTAGATGCCGAGCTCGCCGAGGTTCTCGCCGTGGTCGGCAGAGACCATCACACCGGTTTGGTCACGCAGACCCATGTCCTCCAATGTGTCGAGGATCTGGCCCACCTGGTGATCGGCGAACCGGACACCGGTGTCGTATCCGTCGAAGACGCTGCGGACGTCCGCCATGTCGGTCACCTGTTGTGGTTGACGAGGCCAATCGTCCCACACCGTACGGGGGCCGAACCCGGCCACTTCCTGGGCCGAGTGGGGTCCGGGCAACCCCCAGTGTGCGGCGCGAACATCCTCGGTGAGCCACGGGGGAATCGGCTGGTCGGCGAACGGGTCTCCGAACGAGGCCGGTGTTCGATAGGGAGTGTGGGGATCCCACATGTGGACGTGAAGGAACCAGCTGGGGCGATGGGCATTTCTGGTGAGCCAGTCCCGGGCGACCTCGGCAACCTGGTCGGCCGTCTCCATCCCCCGGGTCCCGAGGTTGTGACACTCGTTGAAGCCGGCGTCGAAGTGGTAGGCGGAGTGCCGTTCGGCGAAGGTGCTGATCGAGGCCGTCCACACACCCACGTCCCGCAGCGCGCTCATCCAGCTGGAGCGGGCAGCTGCTGTCTGGAAGCGGCGCTGTTCTCCTTCCGGGAAGGGGTCGGTTCCGGCTCCGCCGTGGTTGACCACCCCGTTGCGAATTCCGAACCGGCCCGTCGACAGGGCCGTCCGCGAGGGCAGGCAGGGGGTGTCGGAGGCGTAGACACGTTCGAATCGCAGTCCGTGGGCGGCGATGGCATCGATGGTGGGACTGGTCGGCCGTGGATAGCCGTAGCAACCGAGGTGATCGGCCCGCAGGGTGTCGATGTCGAAGTAGATGAGTCTCATCGGTGTAGGCGCTCAGCCTGTGCAATGGGTGTTCGACAGGGCCGGGAACCCCCGGTGGTCGGAATGGTCGACAATGAACACTGCCCTCTTCTCAACGCACCGTCGCCGGGGATCGCTCGGCGAATCCTACCGTGGCCGGAGGTCACGTCGGGGTCTGACTGCCGAGGGTCGCGTCGGGGTCCGATCGAGGGCCGGAGGGGCAACCAGCTGCTGGTCCTCTAGTGGATGACAGCCTGGGTGATCAGCGCCGGTCGGGTCCCGTGCAGGCCGATCGGGCGCCCGGGCATGCTGATCCAGGCCTCGGTCGAGAAGATCATGAGGCACTCGTGCCAGATCGGCCACAAGAGGACCCACCCGAAGTGACGGCTCTGACGGTACCCGGCGGTCAGGGTGGCCTGGAGCAGCATGAAGACCATCTCCCCCACGATGTAGCCGCCCAGGAACACCAGGATCACCGAGCGCTGGGTTCCCTCGAACACCGCGGTCATCAAGAGGTACATGGGCAACAGGAGTCGGGCCGGCGCGAAGGCGCTCTTGAAGAACTGCTGGGTCTGGTTGAACCACACCTTGGGCGTGGCCAGGCCTGCCCGGTACGGACCGTGGCGGGCCTGGTTGTGGTGGACCGCCCGGCACCATCGGACCCGCTGCTCACGGATCTCGGGATAGGTGGGCGGGACGTCCTCGAAGACGATGATCTTGGTGTCCATCCATGTGCGATAGCCCAGGCGGCTGAAGCGCAGGGTGAAATCGCCGTCCTCGCCGTTCATCCCCACGGTGAATCCGCCGAGCTCGAGGGCCACGCTGCGCCGGAAGGCGGTGAACACGCCGGGCACCACATTGACGCCGTCGACGGTCTGCATGGTCCGGTGGTTGAGCCCGAACTGCTTCAGCTCCTCGAACAGCCGTAGATGGGGGAAGACCGAACGCGGCCCGGTGCGGGGAAAGCACATGGGCTCGACCAGGCCGATCTGTGGGTCCTCGAACCACCGGGGCGTGTAGTAGAGCGACCACTCCCCCACGATGGTGTCGGCGTCGATGCGGATGACCAGTTCGGAGCGGGTGAGCCTGAGGGCGGCGTTGAGCGATTCGGACTTTCCGCCGTGTCGTCCGTCAACCACCTCACCGGTCGTGTGCCGGAAGGCGGCCATGGCGGCCAGGGCCAGCGGCTTGGTCGCATCCACCGAGCCGTCATTGATCAAGATGACCCGGACGTACCCCCCGTAGCGACCGGCAGCAACGTCGATCGCCCGCAAGGTCTCTTCGATGACCGCTTCCTCGTTGAAGGCAGGGATGATCACATCGATGGGGGGACGGTGGTCGCCGACCGGTGGGTCGGGGCGGACGGTGAACCCGTTGATCATCGCCAGCAGTGCGCTGCGCAGGATGAAGGATCCCTCGGCGAACGGGAGCGGAAGGACCAGGGCCAGGGCGGGCTGGTAGCGGGGATCGGCCTGGTTGAAGATGATCAGCAGGCCGGTCATGCAAATGGCCATGGATGCGAAGGTGACCCCGATCAACGTGGCCGCATCGGAGGTGCGCGGCCGCTTGGCGAAAGGGACGGCGCTGGGTTTGGGAACGGCGAAGTTGGCGTACTGCATCCGGGTCATGGCCAGCACGGCGACGGCGATGGCGGCGAAGTTCCCGAGCAGGGTGGTCGGGGCGATCGGGGCGCCCACCAGCACCTCGATGCAGACCAAAGTGGCGTCGACGAATACCATCACCGCCAGGTACAAGAACGCCTGCAGGGCGACCAACCCCCGTCGGACGGCGTTGCCGCGTCCGACCACGGCGAACGAGATGATCGTCCCAAAGATCAAGAAGCGCAATCCGAGGGTGAATCCGGCCAGGTAGCCGTTGATCTCCGCTGGGGAGCGCACCACCGAATTGCAGACCCGGGCTACCAGGTCGGCATAGGCCTGGTCGGGGCTGATGGCACCACGCATCGAGTGGTAGGCCACGAACATGACCAGAAAGATGACGATCAGGACCGGCACCCGCCAGTAGGAGGGGAGCCTGGGCTTGGGCAGCAGGACCAGGGCCATCCCGTCACCCTGGTCGTCGGGATAGCGCTTGACCAACGGATAGGAGAGGAAGGCCACCAACACGACGTCGGTGGCGAGCAGCATGGCCGGCGGACCGTAGCCGGTGAGGAGATCGAAGTTCATCGGCTGCCGGCTTGCCCCTTCCGCTCGTCGCTGGGTGCGATCCCCCGTGGACCACCGCATCCCGCCGTGGAGCACGATACCACGGAGAGTAGTTACTTATGCACGTGGAGTGGGAACTGGCTAGTATCCGCACCCAGGGCAGGGTGCGCTGCACGCCAACGACGGATGGCGGCTCACCTCTGGAGCGAAGGGCAGGGATCCATGGGGACGTTGCGCAGAGGACCGCGGCTGACGCGTGCCGACGCCGGTGCGCCAGAGTGGGAGCAGTCGATCGAGGACCTGGGGAGCCGGCCATGAACCTCATCCTCTGCTCCCTCGACACACTGCGGGCCGATCGCCTGAGCTGCCTCGGTCACTCCCGTGGGCTCACCCCGAACCTCGACCGGATCGCCTCGGAAGGGGCGCTCTTCTCGCAGGCCTTCGCCACGGACATCCCGACCCAGCCTTCGCACACGGCGCTGTTCACGGGGCAATTCGGGGTCAACACCGGAATTGTCTCCCACTTCCATCCGGCGTCCTATCTGGAGGAGGAGACTCTGTGGCTCCCGTCGCTAATGCGCCGGCAGGGCTATACCACCGGGGCAGTGGACCACCTCTTTGCCATGAAGGACTGGTTCATCCGGGGCTACGACGACTACATGCCGCCACCCGGGCGTTCCCGCTCCCCGGGGTCGGCGATCAACGGGATCGGCTTCCCGTGGATCGTGGACCACGCCGACGAGGACTTCTTCCTCTTCCTCCACTTCTGGGACGCCCACATCCCCTATCTGCCACCGTCACCCTTCAAGGAGCGGTTCACCTTCGGGACGGCGGGCCGCATCGATCCACTGGTGACCGAAAAGCTCGAGGGCCGGCCCAGCTATCCCCTGTTCAAGCAGAACCTGTACGACTTCCTCGACTCGATGCCCAATCTCGACTACATCGCCGACCTCTATGACGCCGAGGTCGCCTACCTCGACTTCGAGATCGGACGCCTCTTCAACCACCTCGGCGAGCTCGGACTGCTGGAGGACACGGTGGTCGTCCTGTTCGGCGACCACGGCGAGAACATGACGGAGCATGATTCGTGGTTCGACCACGCCGGGCTCTACGACTCAGTGGTCCATGTGCCGCTCATCCTGTGGGCCCCCGGTCGGGTGCCGGTCGTCGACTCGCCGGCCATGGTCACCCTGGTGGATGTCCTCCCCACCGTGCTCGAGATCCTCGGTCTTCCGGAGGCCGACGGCATCGACGGCCGATCCCTCATGCCGTTGATGCGCGGCGAGGCCACCGTCCACCGCGACGTGGTCATGTTGAGCGAGGCGACGTGGCAGGCCAGTCGGGGGGTGCGCACCGAGGAGTGGAAGTTCATCCGGTACCTCCAGTCCACCATCTACGGGCGCGACGGGGTGGAGCTCTACCACCTCGCCGATGACCCCGACGAGCAGGAGAACGTGGCCGAGCTCCACCCCGAGGTGGTGGAGAACCTGGACGCGCGCCTCCACCATTGGGTGGCGGCCCAACTCGCCGGCCGGCCGGATCCCTCCTTGTCGGTGATCGACGCCGGCTTGCCGGCGGTGGCCCGACTGAACGAAGTCATGTCCGGCCAGGCCCGTCCCCGCAACGACGTGCCTGCTCCCGCTGTGCCGGGACACGACCTGGTCCCCGTAGCCGTCTTCGAACCCACCAAGACCGATCCGGGTGCCGACCGCGGCCAGCGATTCGCCCCCTTCAATCCGCATCGGCGGCGGCTGCGGAGTGCACGGGGCGTCCTGGTCGGCGCCATGGTGGTGGCCGCCGCACTCCTCCTCGGAGTGGCCGTCAACGATCTCCTCCTCTCGGACCCGTTGTCGGCCACCGGCGTGGTCCAACCCAACACCGAGGCCCAGCTCAACATGTCGGCCACCGGGCCCATCGCCTCGCTCCCGGTGCACGTGGGCGAGATGGTTCACTCCGGCCAGGTGCTGGCCAGCCAGGACACCACCGCCATCACCGCCAAGCTGTCGGCGGACCAATCGAAGCTGGCCGCCGACCAGGCAATGCTTCAACAACAACAGGCCGGCACCCAGACCGTGCAGCTCCAGCAACTCAAGGACCAGGTCAGCACCGCACAGGTCCAGCAGATCACCGCGCAACAGAAGCTCAACCAGACCGAGGTGACCACCGATGCGTCGGTGGCGGCCGCCCAGGAGCAGGTGCAAGCCGACCAGACGTTGCTCACCGCCGATCAACAGACCTACACGGACGAAGAGCCCCAGTGCCTGTCCGCCACTCCCCCGGCGGCCTGCGGCACCGATCAACGGCAGGTCCAAGTCGACCAGGGGAACCTCATGTCGGCACAGAGTGGGTACAACCAGTCGCTCGCCCAGCAGCAGGCTCAGATCGGTGCGGCCCAGTCGGGCGTCACCGAGGCCACCGCGGCGGTCTCCACTGCCCAGGCGGCGCTGGCGGTGGGCAGCGCGCCGGCGACGGCCCAGGAGATCGCCGGCACCCAGGCCGCCATCCAGCAGGACAATGCCAACATCGCCACGGACAGGACCCATCTGGCTCAGGCGGTGCTCACCGCCCCGTTCAACGGGGTCATTTCGGCAATCGACGGCTCGGTCGGCGAAGTGGCCACCAGCCAGGGAATCCGTCAGGCGACAGCGCCCGGATCGGTCTCCCAGCCGAGCTCGACAGGAATCCAGATCTTCCCCCAGGGTCCCCAGAACCAGACCAATCCGGCACCGACCTACGCCGCTCTGGTCTCACTCGAGTCGACGCAGACCAAGCTGGTGGTGCAGATCCCGGAGACCGACATCCACCAGATCCACACCGGTCAGAAGGCCGAAGCCTCGTTGCCGGCGGTCAGCGGTTCAACCATGGCCGCGGCGGTGACCCAGATCCAGCCGACACCGGTCACCCAGTCGGGGCAGACCTACTTCCTGGTCGACCTGGTGACCACGCTGAAGGCGCCAATCTCCCACCACGTGGGGGGAGCGTCCACCGACCCGCCGGCGCCACCGCAGGTCGGTCTCACCGTCGACGTGTCCTTCTGATTCGGGGGTCGGGTCTCAGACCCGGGTCACGAGCCGGTGAAGGGGAAGGAGAAGTAGGGAAGCTCTCCCATGGCGATGAACTGGCTGAGTCCGCGGTCGCCGGGTGTGTTGACCAACGTCCAGTCCGACGTGGACTGGGAGTCGTAATAGAGGACGGCCTTGATCCCGGGGAAGGTGGCCGGCAGGTCCGTAGCCAGGTTGGCCAGGTAGGAAGCCTGGTCGCTGGTGGCCCCGGTCTCTCCGATCATCATCGGCTTCTGGTTGGGGAGCCAGTGCTCGTAGAAGGGAAGGAACTCGGTGGTGATGAAGTTCGAGTTCTGGGCCCGGTCGTAGCCGTCGAATCCGATCCAGCCGACGAACTGGTTGCCCGGATAGTACGCGGCGGCGAAGCCGGCCCCGCCGGCGATGGACGGGCACCACACGAAGGACACGTTGGTCGCACCTTGCTGTTGGAAGATGTCGACGATGTGCTGCCAGGCCATGACGTAGCCGGAGGCCCCGAGGGTGCCCAGACAGTTGCTGTTGCGGGGCAGGTTGACCAGGTTCATCTCCCAGAACCAGCGGAGGAACACCGGCCGGCCATAGGCCTTGAGGGCGTCGGCGTAGGAGGTGATCAGCGCGTCCTGGCTGCCGTCGATGATGTTGGCATCGGACGTGCAGCTCCAATCGACGACCGGGGTGGCTCCGGTGCTGGCGAAGCCGGCGAGAACCGAGTCCTTCACTGGTTGGCTCCAGTTCTGGAAGACGTGGACCAGGCCCAGCGGGCGCCCGAAGACACCGTCGAAGTTGCCGATCTCCGACAGCTCCAGACGGATGTCGGTCTGGGACTTGTCCAGCGATTGGTGGGGTGCGACGAAGGCACCGAGGTAGGCCCCGGTGCTGGGGACGGGGGGCGGGGACGGGGTCGCCGAATAGCCGGGCGTTGACGAGAGCAAGCTGGCTGCCAGCGACGCCACCATGGCCATCACTACAGCCGCCACCCCCACCCCCACCCAGGACGGCCCGCGGTGTCTCGAGATCGCCGATCGCAGCGCTGGTCGTGCCGTTGCCGTGTGTTGGACTGTCACGGTCCCTCCTCTGCGGGGTGTTGCGCTCATATGATCCCGTCGATGAGGACGGGCGGGGCCGGGGCCCGGCCGTAGTAGGCGGCGTCGCCGAAGGCGAAGACCCCCCCGTCGGCGGACGCCAGCCAGTAGCCGTGTCCGTCGTAGCTAGGGGTGATGCCCACCACCGGTGCGTTCAGATCGATGTAGCGCAGGCTGCCCTCGAACGTCGCCTGGCCGTAGCTGAACACGGCGCCAGATCGGGTGGTCATCCAATAGCCCTCCCCGGCAGGGGAGGCGGCCATGCCCACGACGTCTGGCTGGATCGGTTGGCCCCCGGTCGAGCCGAGGAAGGGGGCATCGCCGAAGGCGAAGATCCCGCCGTCGGCGGCCACCATCCAATAGCCGCCACCGCCAGGGGTGGCGGTCATGCCCACGATGGGCTGGTTGAGGACGATGTTCCCGGTCGAACCGTAGAAGGGGGCATCACCGAAGGCGAAGACCCCGCCGTCGGCCGCCACCTCCCAGTATCCGCCGCCGTCGGGTGTCGCCGCCAGGCCCACGATCGGTCGGTTCAGGCGGGTTCCGCCCATCGAACCGTAGAACCGGGCCGATCCGAAGGAGAACACCCCACCGTCGGAGGCGACCAACCAGTAGCCGTCGTGACGCGGGGTGAAAGCGGCGCCGACGATGGGGGCATTGAGGGGATGGCCGGCCATGGAACCGAAGAACGGCGGTGCCGGCGCGCTCGGTGCCCGCTCGGGGCCCATGGCCCAGATCGAACCATCGGCACCGACCACCGCGTATCCGGAGGCGGCGGCGAGGAGAGTGAGCTGACCGGGACCGCCGGCGACGAAGGTGTAGTTGGCGGCCGACAGCGTGCCGATGGTGCAGCTGATCTGGTAGGCGCCCGGCAGCGAGCCGTCGCTGGCCGGTGACGTGCACGAGGCGGCGCCGGAGACCACCGACGATGAGTCCTGGTTCTTGAAGCCGGACAGGTGATAGGCGAACGCCGTCGGGACTGCTCCCACGGTTGCGGTGGCGTCATCGGGAACGATGCTGAGCGATGCCGGCGTCACCTCGAATGAGGCGGTCGCCGTCGCCGGGTAGTACCAGAGGTTGCCGGGTTGACTGGCGGTGAGTGAACAGAGTCCGGCGGCGACCAGATAGACGTGGACCGCAGATCCCGCGCAGGAGCCTGACGCGGTGATCGAGACCGATAGTCCCGAATCGGAGGTGGGCGCCACGTCGACCGGTGGGTCCCCGTAGGTCGGGGTTGGAAGAGCCGGAAAGGACAATGACTGGTCGGACCTGGTGACCAGAAAGGCAGCCGACGCATCGGGACCGCTGAACAGACCGCTGTCCAGTGTTCCGGGTGGCAGGGTGGACATGGCCAGAGGAAGCACGGCATCGAGACCCGATGACCCCACGCCCAACTGGCCGTAGGCATTGCCGCCCCACACCCACGGGACACCCGCCGAGGTGAGCGCGTAGGACGAGTTGAGACCGCCGGCGATGGCTACGAAGGTGGTCAGCGGGGGCAGGCCCAGGGGCTGCAGCGGAATCGGACTGTCGACGAGAAGGTTGCCGACCAGTGCGGAGTCGAGTTGTCCGAAGGCGTTGGAGCCCCAGGCGAGGACCACCCCGGTCGAGGTCAGAGCCAGGCTGTGTGACGATCCGGTCGCGATGCTGGTGATGGTGGTCCCAGCAGGCAGGCTGACCGGCACCATGGTCGGACTGTCCACCGTGGTGCCGTCGCCCAGCTGCCCCGAGGCGTTGAAGCCCCAGGCGAACACCTGGCCGGAAGCGCTGAGGGCAAGACTGTGGCCGGTTCCGGCGGCGATGGCGGTGAAGGTGACCCCTTCGGGCGTGGGGACCGGCACGGGCAGGTCCCTCGAGACGGTGGTGCCGTCCCCCACCTGCCCGTAGGTGTTGGCGCCCCAGCCGTAGACCTGGCCGCTGGCGGTGAGGGCAAGGCTGTGGTCGCCCCCGGCG
The DNA here is from genome assembly GCA_963774885.1 of uncultured Acidimicrobiaceae bacterium. GTDB lineage: Bacteria > Actinomycetota > Acidimicrobiia > Acidimicrobiales > RAAP-2 > Bog-756. Next base: position 279,464 of record CAVZGQ010000001.1, on the reverse strand, counting down.
GCAATGGCGGTGACGGTGACACCGCCGGGCATGGACACCAGCACCGGACTGTCTGCGTTCGACCTGGATCCGGTACCCAGTTGTCCGAACAGGTTGGCGCCCCAGGCGTAGACCTGGCCGGCGGCGGTGAGGGCCAGGCTGTACGCCGATCCGGCAGCTACCGCCACCACCGGCCCTCCGGGGATGTCGACCGCCTGGGGGGTGGAGGCGTCAACCACGGAGCCGACACCCAATTGCCCCGACGAGTTCGCACCCCAGGAATAGACCTGGCCGTCCACGGTGAGGCCCAGGGAATGGGCGCCACCGGCGGCCACCGAGCGGAAGGCGGAACCGCCAGGTGCGGCCACCATTCCCGGTGTCGGCACCGGGGTCGGCGTGCCCTGACCCGAGGACCCGTTGGCCAGCTGACCCCAGTCGTCACTACCCCAGCCGTAGAGGGCGTCGGACGGCAGGCCGGGCGAGTCATCGGCGACCAGCGCCGAGGCCACCGGCCTGCCGTTGGGTGCCCCGCCGGCCGGTGCGCGAAACGGGGCCACGGCGACCAAGGTCACCGCGGTGGCGATGGCCCCGGCGATCAGTAGCCGCTTCACCGTGCCCACCGCACCCGCGGACGACGGGAGGCCATCGTGCGAAGGTGCATATCGCCGGCGCTCAACGACTTTGATGAGCTCTCATCCCGGGCCCGGCCGTGGAACCGGGCACACGTTGACCCAGGACGATCTGAATTCGTTCTCCTGCATGCCCCACTGCTTCCCCCTGCCCGGGATGCCCTGTGCGAACCGGACAAAGCCGCCGTCCGTCGCATCGACCGCTACTGCCTGCGTCGACTGGTTACTGCCGCTTTGCCGCTATCAGAACCTCATCAATTGTGACTGAGGAGACCAAGCTACCACGGTGGCCCAGCCCCGGGGTACCGCCCTGGCCCCGGGGAGGTGGGCGGCTCAGTGAGGGTTGAAGTACGGCTGTCGGGCCAGCGCCCCGAAGGCGGTGAGTCCGCCGCCGACCAGCGCCCAGTCGGCCGCGGGACCCGAGGCGTCGAAGTAGACGACCGCCTTGAAGGCGGGCAGTGTGGGCATTCCGGTTCCGATGCTCTCGAGGTAGGCCGCCTGGTTCGGGCCTCGGGAGCCGGTCTCGGCCACCATCATGGGTTTTCCGTGTCCCACCCACTGGATATACGAGCCGCCGAAGAGCTCAGTGAAGGTGGTCGATCCCGTGCGGTCGTACCCGTCGAACCCGATCCAGTCCACATACTGGTCGCCCGGGTAGTAGGGCGTCGGATCGACACCCGAGACACCCGGGCACCACACGAAGGAGACATTGGTGACACCCTGTTGATGGAAGATGTTCCAGATGTGGATCCACGCGGCCACGTATTCGCTCGGACCGCCGATGTCGGGGTGCAGAGCAACCAAGTTCATCTCCCAACACCAGCGGAGCAGCACCGGCTTGCCGAAGGACTTGAGTGCGTGGGCGTAGGCGGTGATCAGCTGATCGTCGGCACCACTGGCGATCGCCTGGCTGCCGTCACCGCAGCCCCAATCCAGCAGCGGGATCGACCCTGCCGCGGCTCACTGCGGCCAGATCAGTCACCGGCGCCGGCTGACTCCAGCTCGAATAGATGTGCAGGATGCCGAGTTGCCGGCCGGTCACCGCGGTGACCGACGGGATGGTCTGTTGTTCGACAGCAAAGGCGGAGCGGGCGGCGGCCATCGTCGGGTGGAGCCATGCGCCCAGATAGGCGCCATTGGTGGGAATGGCCGGCGGCTCCCCCGCCCCCTCTGGCGTTGTCGTCGTCGGTGTGGTCGATGCCGCACTGACACGGGTTGTGGTCGGAGGCGACACGGTCCGAGCAGGTGAGCCGCAGGCTGCCAGGGATACCGCCGCCACCGTCACAAGCAAGCCCCCGAGGGCAGGCCTCGGTCGGCGGTCCCTCGATCGGAGAGGGCGTCGACTGCCGACCAGCTCGAGCGGAGTGGGGCACGCGACACTGCGCCGAGGGGGCCTCGTCATGATCATCCGATGCTTCCACACCGAGGAGTTCCTTCGATAGGGCACCCACCCGCTCGGCCACGGGACTCCAGGGACGTGACCGCCTCGAGGCAGGGCGTTGATCCGTCGGCGGCCGGGTGTCTACCCGTCACCGTCGGGGGTCGCCCGGGCCTCCTTGGCGTCGCGGGAGGCCAGCTGACGCGAGATACCCCAGGCTCGACTGACGGCGTTGATGGTCATCCCCTCTTGAATCCCCGCTGCGGTCAGGGAGAGCCGCGACCGGTGACGATGCTGCTCGAACTTGGTCGAGGGCTGCAGTGAGGATCTGGCGTGTCTGTGCGGCATGGGCCTCGTCGAGTACGACAGCAACGTCCGCACCCGCCACCAGCCGTTCGAGCGCCTCCCGGTAAGAGACCGTGGTTTCCCGTAGGCACTGCTCCAAGTCACCGACCGCGTTCAGCAGCACCTCCAAGCGGTACACAGCCTCGTCGCGCTCGGCGGTCACCCAATCGATTGTAAGCCGGGTCGACCTCGATCAGCTTCCAATCCCGGCCTACCGATCATCCGCTACTTGATCTCACCCTCGCCCTTGACCCGGGCCCCGAGCTCGGCCATCTCCTCATAGTGCTCGGCGACGCTCTTGCGCTCACTGGCACCAGAACCCACCCGGGCCGCCTCCGCCTCCGCCTCTTCGGTGGAGGTCGGCGGTCGATCGGCCACGTGCTGCCGATGGGATTCCGCTCGCTCGGCCTCGACGGTGCCCTCATCGGGCTCAGTCGCCTCAGACATGTCTCTCACCCTTCCCTAGCGGCTATTGCTCCGGCTTGGGAACAAGCCCTCCGGGCACCACCCGCCCCGAGAGCCCGCTCTCGGCTCAGCACTACCCGCTGCGCCTCTCAGCAAACACACAGTGGGGTGTCCCAGCGCCGAGTGCGCTGCACCTACGAGGCCGGCATCTCCCGGGAGAGAACATCGCTGGCGCGACCCGTGGTGATCGGACCAACGGAATAGGCGCCAGACCCGGAGCACCTCGGCGGAAAGGTTGCTCAACGGATCTGGCGCCTACATCCAGTCACACCATTCCCGGTCACCGGGCATCTAAACAACGTTTCGCCAGGAAGGTCGCCGGTCAGTGATGCTCGCCCCGGTCAGGGGGGAGGGAGCATGCCCTGGCCGCCAGTGGCGAGAGCGAACGTCCCTGGTGCCCGGCCAATTTGACGTCGGTAGCAGGGCGGTCACTGCTCCCGGGATGGACGCGGGTCCCCCCGCCGGCGAAGGGCCACGAAATCGGCCGCCACGAAGGCGCCGGCTGTCAGCGCCGCCCCCGCGGCCTCGCGTCTGCCAATCATCCTGGTGCTTGCCAGACTGGCAACAACATCGAGGCAATCGCTGGCGGCCCCCATGGCCGTCCACCGGCGGGATTCGACCTCCGAACCCCGCCTCGCTGCAGTCAGCCCACCGAGTCCCAGGACCAGGTCCCGTATCCCCACGGTGCGGAGGAGCAAGATCGAAGCACCCGTCGGAGCTTCACGACCGGATAGGCCCAAGAAGCGCTCGGGCCAGAGAATCAGGATCACCCCAACAGCGCTGCGGAGCACGCCCATCGTCTGTCCCGTCGCTGTCGACACGACCGCAACTTACTCAATCACCGGCTCGCCGCCGCCGTCACCGTAGGGGCGCCAATCGTTGACGCCGCCCCTGGGTCCCCGCGGGGCGGCGAGCACGGCACCTGGGCCGGCGACACGGGGTCCCCGCCGACCGGTCGGCCATGCCCAGGTGCCTTGATCATTACCTACCCAGTTGCTGAGGGCATGAACTCCTCGCTTCGGGTCACGCAGCTCCCACCACCGGTCTGGTCGTTCCTACGATGACGGTGCGGGCGGCGATGCGTTGAGGGTCAGTCGCCTGGTGAGTCTTCGGCATGTGTCAACCGCCGGCCCGGCGGCGCGAGACAGGCGGCAATCGTCCTCGGGGCGGAGGATCCGCCAACAGCACAGAAGGGCACCCGGACCGGTGGCTCACCTTGGCGGAGGTGAAGGCAGGCAGCCCGGGCGCCCGTGAGTACTTACCCAGTTGCGCGGACTTCAGTCTCACAGCGCCACTTCCGTCGACCCGTCCACCACATGGACTCCGCACTCACGTTCGAAGCCTCTTCGCGATGTCGAGATCGGCGTCGAACCTTTCGAGGGGCGGACGAAGCAACGGACGTAAGCTGCCCCCACATGTTCAACGACACTCTTGGGCGTGTTCGCCCGTGGCTCGACGAGAACCTCTTCCCCGATCCACCTCCCCCTCCTCGGATGACCATCCGCAGAGCACTTGTCTTTGTTGGCCTTGCGCTTTTGGCGGTGGTGGTCCAGATGGCCCGAATGTGGCCCTCGACTCCTCTGAACTCGATCTGGGCTGAGGACGGAACGATCTGGCTTGGGGACGCCATCAAGGGTAGTTTCGCCCATGCGGTAACCACGCCCTACAGCGGCTACCTGCAAACGGTTTCGCGGCTGGTTGCCACCCCTGTGGCCGAGCTGCCGGTTACCTGGTTCGCCCCGGCGATGGCGATCTCCGGTGCCGCCATTGTCGCTGGCTGCGCCTTTATTGTCTGGCGTGCAAGTGCGGGCCACATCAGCAACCCCTACTTGCGAGCAACGCTCGCGGCGATGGTTCTCCTGCTTCCGATCGTTGGCGTTGAGACGCTCGACAACGTGACGAACTCGATATGGTTTTTGTTCTTCGTGGGCTTTTGGATCCTGCTGTGGCGCCCGGCGACATTTGCGCGGACCGTTGGTGCCGCGGCGGTTCTTTTTTTGGCCGTCCTCAGCAGCGCTGGCACCATTATCCTGTTTCCTCTGTGGCTGTTGCGCCTCATCGCTATACGCGACCGCCGCGATCGAGTCATCGTCATCGCCTATGCGGTCGGCGTGGCGATACAGCTTGCCCTGTCATGGGGCGTTCGGAACGAACGAGGCGAGAATCTCGGCCCGTATGCCCGAGCGATTCAGGCCGCACTGAACCCACCACAGTGGCACTGGGCCCTCGTTCCTGCCTATGTCCAACGGATCGCCGGCGGTGCCGCCACTGGCCAATGGATCACCGGCTACCTGTGGGTCCATCTGGGTACCTCATTCGAGATCGCACTCGGTATCGCTCTTATCGCGTTCGTCGCCTTCGCTATCGCCGGGCCCCGGGGACGGACCCGTGTGATTGTCCCACTCACGGTTGCGATATCAATCGCGATCTTTCTTTTCGAGGGATACCAGCGCTGGACCACAGCCGGCAACCAGTTCCTCTGGCCACAAGGGACCGCGTTTTCGGAGGCGAGCTGGGATCTGCCCCACTACTTGGTTGTGCCCACACTCCTTCTGCTGAGCGCGTTCTTCATGCAACTGGATGTGCAGCCCGGGATCGTGTCGGCATCCGTCTGGCGCGCCGTCCAAACATCCGCAGTGGTGTTCGTGCTGTTCGCTGCTCTCCTGTCGTTCAACTCGAGCGACTCTGCTCTCCGAGGTACCCTGACCTGGTCAAAGGCACTCGACACCGGCCGCTCTGAATGCCTCCGGAATCACGCGAGAACTGTCAGTGTCCGGATTGCACCCGAGGGCCCGAACGCCGTGTGGAGAATTCCGATCTCATGTAGCGAACTCACTGGATCGAGTGTCGTCCTCGATGGAGGAGGGACAAGGGATGGTGCTCACGACCTTCGCACCCCGGTGTCGTAGACGGCCGCCGACAGGAGGATTCCGCAACCAGTGACAGAGGCTAGGTGAGAGACTCTTGTCAGGAACGCAAACCGGGCATCGGCGAGCGACACGGATGTTCAGAAAGGAGCGGGATGCCACCGAGCCGACGGGGAGGTGGTGTTTCTGACCAGGGAGAATTCACGGATGGGGGCGTTCGGTCGTTTGCCATGTTGCTCGGGCCGGCCGATCTACCTGGCCTCGGGTGGGAGATCTCCGAGGAGCGTCATTGGCCAACCGGTCAGCTGGATCCGACCAGTGACAAGAGCCGGCGAGCGCTTCAGGCCGGCGGCGTCACCGCCTGGCGATCGCTCACCCAGGCCGAGGCGATGAGGTCGGGGTGGGTGGAGGTGGTTCCCTATGCGACGGCCGAGGACACCGTGTTGTCACTTCGGCAGGTGCCAAGGTATTTCGTCGGTACCCAACGACCGGACGAGACGATTGTGAGTGAGAGGCGCGTCGATGACGAGCGCCTTGGGGGCGTCTCCGACACCTGGGTCTATGAGAAGTCGACGACCGACGCCACGGGGACGAGCCTGTCCCGTTACGTGGGAGGAACCATCGAATCGATCCTGTTCCTCACTTGCTGGTCGGGGCGAGAAGCGTTCTTGCCGTGGCCTGACGCCATGGGTGTCGCTCAGCGTCAAGCTGAGCGAATCCGTGAGGTTCTCCGTACCACCTGAGGGCTCTGGGTTCTCGACGTAATGACCGTGTTGGTCAGCAGAGCTCGACAACAGGGCGATACCGACGATTCAACGTCGACAGTGCGGCTCTGGTTGCCGAGCGCCAGGTCGCCGAACTCCTCGGACATGTCGTTCACGGAGCTCCGAGGCGCTCTTCGAAATTATCCCAGGAGTCAGTTCGCTCGGTCGGTCCGGTGGGTGGACCAGATCGGGTCATTCAGCATTTCTGGGAGTCACCGATCGTGCGGTCTTGATACATCCGCGTGGGTGATGGGACCTCGGCGGTGTGCCCAGCGGGTCCAACGAGCCAGCTCCTCGGGCCTGGGCGGTGGTGGCTACCGGGAGATGGTCACCGTGCTCTTGGCGTCATTCGCGCCAACCGGCCCCACGATGGTCGAGTGGTTGAACGCCAAGTGTCCGCCATCTAGTACCAGCCAGGAACGACCTTTCGCCTCCGCCTTGGTCGCCATGGCCTCGATCGTGGTGCCATTGAAGATCATGGTTCCGCCGGTCACATAGATGCCAGCCGGCGGCATCCCGTGGTCGTCGGTCCGGATCAACATGGTGCCTCCGTTGAACGTGACCGTCTGACCGCTGGCGGCCGCCTCGTTCATCAGGGTGATGTGCTTCGATCCGTTGGCGTTGTTGACGGTGATGGGTCCGCTCAGCGATTCGACCACTCGAAACCCTTGTGTCCACACCGGGTCATTGATGGTGATGTAGCCGGAGCCGACCCCCAGGAGGTCCGATTCAAAGTCCCACGCTTCCTCCGTGGCGCTCACCACAGTCACGTGGCTCAGCGTCGACTGGGTGATGTAGGCCATCGTCACGCCTTGGCGGCCGGCGTTGATGATGGTCAGACCGTTGACTTGGATGTCCGAGTTTGGGGGGTAGCGGGGTTGGAAGCCGAACGTGATGCCATCGCCATAGGTGTTCGATATGGCGACGTTCGAGATCGTGACATGCGAACTGGAGAGCATGTCGATCCCGGCTTGACCGACCAAGTGCCGGTGGAAGCTGGTGTCGCTATGGGCTCCCACCAGGGCGGCGTTCTCGATCGTGACGTCGTGGGTGTCCAGGATATGAATGACCGGCTGGACCCGCAGGTGCTGGCCGCCCGCCTGGGTCGCAACGTCCGACAGATCCTCGTAGGTCCCCCCGTCGATGGTGATCGGTCGGTTGATAGTGATCCCCTCCGGTACCAGATAGCACCCGGAGCCGTGGAACGTGGCGCCCGCCGGCAGGCTGGCCAGGTAGGTCGCGAGGTAGCCGTGGATGTTGCCGGCACAGTTCGAACGACTCGTCGGGGCGGCGGCGGCGCTAGACGCGTCGCTACTGTTCGCCGTCACCTTCGACACGGGCGCCGTTGTCGTCGTGGTCGATGTCGTCGCTGACGCGTGCGGCATCGCGGTCGATGTCGGTCGCGTCGTCGTCGAGGTCGGTTTGTCGGTTGATTGGCTGCCGCGGTGTCGCAGTGTGGTCGATGTGGTCGAGGTGGCCGGCGTGTGTACGGGGATGGTCGAGGGTGGTGTGGTCGGGTGCGATGCGACGACAGCGGTGGTTGTTGTAGGGGATGGCCGTTTGCCGGTAACCCGTCGGGTCGTTGTTGTCGTCGTCGGGGGCACGGTGGCTCTTGTGGTGGTCGTCGGAGCGACCAGCGTCGTCGTGGACGACGGTGCGAGCGGAGCAGACCGTGCCGACCCGTTCACTCGGGTGAGCTCCCCGCCCGCCGCTCCCGGAAGGGAGCTGGGCGGCAGATGGGCGTTTCCGCCGCCAGGTTCGGTTCCTACAGCTGCCCGTGCAGACATCCCCACCAGGCTCTCCGGTGCTCCGGAGAGGGCCACGACGGATATGGCCGCCAACGCCGTGGTTGCTGCGATGAGGACCCGGGTCCTGGAATGCCGGAATCCTGCCCCTACTTGATGTTTGCCCCTGCTGTGACTCATAGCCCTCTTTCTCCGAGAGCCAGACATAAGTCATCGAGTCACGCCACACAGCGGCGCTATCGATTCGGTATCCCGGCTAACTCGTAGAGTCCCGTGGTTTTGCGCCCCCTCTTCGCAGAGGGTTTGCCTTTGTCGTCGACTGATTCGTTGGGTGCCCGCGCCAATTGCCAGCGAAGCAACGTCCACGCTACCGGTGAAACCTGCTTTCGGCAAACAGGGACTGACGATCAGACTCGGCCCCACCCGACGATTGCGTGCCACAAGTCCTGTCGAAGTTCCAGCCCAGTCAGCTATTCGGGGTCAGCGTGATGAGAGTAACCGCCTCACTGGCGAGCTTGAGAAAACCGACGCAATCAGACCGCAAATGGTTGTCGCGGCGACGGCAGTGTCGTTGGTTTCCGCAATGAGCGCATCGGCTCTCGCGGTAGGTTCCAGCCTCCAACCGGGAACGATTCCGGGTCACCGTGTCGCCGCAGGCAGCGGGATCGCCGGCGCCGTAAGAAGCACTCCGGTCATGAATGCAGGCGAGTTCTATCGATTCCTCGAGGGCGCGCTGATGCCCGCAGCCCCGCGGAGCAACGCGAAACGTCGGGCCCGGGGCCTGCCCGCCAGCCGGGCCCGACATCACATCATCGACGGCTGGTCGACCTACCTTGAGGCCCCGGGGCCAAGATTCTCCCGATCGGCGACGATCGCGCAAGTTTTACCCAGATTTCGTCGTTCGGTCACAATAGGGACGCAGACTGACTGATACAACGGCGACCATGGGAAGCGACGCTGCCGCCGCCCGGTTGTCCACTGCCTGCCGGTGGCGCGCGCGCTCCCCCCGGTTTGAGAAGGCCCACGGATGACGAATGCCGAGGAAGAGGAGATTCTGGGCGCCCTGACGCGGTTGCTCGAGAGCGCGGAGGCGATTCAGCGGACGCTTGCCCCATTCGTCAACGATGGGATCCAGTTCACGCCGGCGAGATCCGACATCGTCGAGGTCATGTTCCACAACTTCGACCGTGCCAGAGTGGCGTACCACGACGCCCTCCGGGCAGCCGATCGAATTCTCGCCCCACCAGCTTGACCAGTGAGGCCGATCGACTAGAGGGAGTTGCGTCGGTGCGCTGGTTCTCGCTACGACCCTGCATAAGGCGTTGGCCCATACGGTCGTGTGCTCAACGCTCCCACCAGCGAGTCAGCAAGGGAGCGCAAACTCTTCTCTGCACCTCGGATTCGTCCATGATCGGATCGAAATAGGGCCGTGAAAGCCGCAATGTCCGAAAGTGTCCACGCCAGTCGGAACAGAGAGATCGCCGTGTCGTCGACCAACCGGCCACTCGCCTCGGTGTATGGCATCAGATCGTTCGGCGACCCGTCATCGAACATCCAAAGGTCGCGCTCGGGTGGGGCCAGGCCCATGGTGTCCCAGTCAACGAGTAGTACACCATTGTCGCTATGTATCAGGTTGCCCGGATGTGGCTCACCATGGGTGACGACCTGCTTGCCTCCGGCATTTCCGACAACGCCCGCGAGGTGATCGAAAGCGGTCATCCACTGGTGGATGGCCGCTGCGTGATTGGCCAGTTGTCTCCGTGCCGGTTCGGAGAAAGGTCCATCGGTCCAAGGGCGGCCAAGGTCATCAAGAGCCGACTCCAGTACCGCTCGGCCCGGTAGAACAACACCATGCCGGGGCACCCGAGCGGCTACTGCTGGAGGTGACCGGTGCAGCTCGGCGAGCTTCCGCAGCAATTGCCCGCGATTCGTCCGACCGATCGGGTGCCCCCAAACGCCGGGCTCGCCGTCCATGAACGGGAACACCGTCAAGGCGTATTTCTCGCTGAGGCGCGATGTCGTACCACCGCCCAGCATGGGGGTTGGAGCTACGACGAAGCTGAGGTTCTCCTGTCCGTGAAGGGTGAGTGCCGAGTCGTAGGCGGCTTCGAGGCCCTCGAAGGTTGAATCTGGAGTTTCTCCCAGCCACGGCTTGATGTCGAGGTCATCGACGGTCAAGAAATACCCGTGGGCCGGGGTCTCGGTGAGCCAGTGATAGCTCCCAGACCCCTTCGGGACGTAGCGGAGTTGACCGACGTCCAGATCCCAGGAACGGGCCAGGGCATCGGTCAGGTCAAATTCGTCGAGATCCAGGGGAGGGGGTGTTTCCACTGCGAGGGCAGTGTCTCATGGTTGCGTTCGCCTGTCGGCGCATACCAGTCGACCCACAGGGGACTCTGCCATGTGGCCTGAACATCCTCCCGCCTCGAAGCCACAAGGGTAGGCGAGAACCAATGGCCTGCCGAGGAGAGCGGAGGCTCCAAAGGGGACTGCCGCAGGGTGTCCACGCTCGCGATCACCAGCGCGAATGCGAGCGATGAACGAGCGCTGTGCGTAGTTGTATGACACGGGCCGGATACCGTCACCGGACGGGTTCCTTGGTGCCGCACTACGCCGGATACGAGCCGGGCCAGGAGCTGGTACGACGGCCCGCCGTCTAGCTCGGAACCGAGCCGCCCTTGGCCATTCCGCTTGGCCGTGCTCCGACGAGCTCTGATTTCAAGCCGGAACTCACACCGCGACGCCCCATGACCACATTCTGTCACCAGCAAGAAAAAACTCACGAAATTCTTGAGATTCCTGTCATCCGCCACCGGGGACGGCACCGATTACTCCGCGTGGACATCCGTCCTCGGCGCCCAACACCATCCCAGCCCGGAGGTTTCGATGAGCGGAGTCAGTCGACGAGTCTTTTTGAAGAGCAGCTCCGCTGCCGTCGTTGCCGCAGGAGCCATTTCGGCCATCCCTGGTCTCCCGGCAATGGTGGGCCTGGTTGAAACTCAGGGTCCAGCCGATGTCGGAGCCTCTGAGTCGGCCGCTACGGACGCCGAATCGTCTGGACTGATGAGCGAACCGCTCGTCGCCCATATCCGTGATCTTGGCACCGGTGAGATTGGGCTCTTCTCGGGCACCCGAGAGGTGACCGTTCTCAACCCGCAGCTCGCCACCCTTCTCTTTAGGGCAATGCGTTGAGCACACTCTCCTTCCGCAATCCCTCGATTGATCGTCAACTGTCCATCCGTTCCAACAAGAAACTGAGGTAATTCATGTCGTCCCATCGTGAAGCGCCCGAGATCTCCAAGGATCCTGTCGCCGACTGCAACTGACCTCTATGCATTCGTGAGCCCCGATTCCCCAGGTACGGTCACTCTGATCGCCAACTACATCCCGTTGGAGGCACCAGACGGCGGCCCGAACTTCTATGAGTTCAGCGACGACGTCCTCTACGAGATCCATGTCGATCATACACGGCGACGGGGTCGCTGACATCAGCTTTCAGTTCCAGTTCAAGAACGGTGAACAACATCCCGTCATCGTTCCTCTACAACGACGGACCGATCACGGCCCTGACTCCTCCCTCGCCGACTTCCACTGGAACAGCCAACAGACCTACACGCTGACCCGAGTCGATCGGAACCCTATTAGCCGGTGGGGTTGTTCGACCACGGTGCTCGGCTCCGGGCTTCTCAGCCCTCCGTGCAACATCGGCCCGCTTTCCACACCGAACTACGCCGCACTGGCCGCCGCCGCCATACACTCTGTTTCTGGCGGCCCGTTCTCGGCGACGGTGTTCGCGGGCCAACGGGCAGAGGGTTTCTACGTCGATCTCGGTTCCCTGTTCGATCTGGGCGACCTTCGCCCGTTCGCGGGCGATCATGAAGGCGGTCCGGCGGCCGGCCTCATGAACGGCATGCCGGGAGTGAACTCGACCGCTGATGTCAACGTGCATTCGCTTGCCCTGCAAATCCCGACCAACCAGCTCACCCGGGCCACGCCGAAGGGTCCGATCTGACCCAGCCGCCGTTATCGGAGTGTGGACGACGGCCAGTCGTCAACGCGTGTGCGTTGAAGGCGACGAACCGGCGAGCAGGACCCGTTCTGGTCCGGACCCTGGACCCAGGTGTCCCGGCTCGGCAATCCTCTGACCAACGAACTGCTCATCGGCATCGGCGACAAGGACTCGCTGGAACCGCCAGCCGCCGATTTCCGACGGCTACCGGTTCCTCCACTACTTCGCCCAGCCCCTGCTGGCCGCAGTTACTGCCCGGCCTCTACCCAGGGGTGTTCACTAATTTGGCCGCATTACAACAGCACTCCGAGCAACACCAGGCCGGATATCGAGGCCATCTTCCTCACCGGCATCCCCGCGGAAGTGATCACCCAGGCCCGACGTTCACGAACTACAACGGCACCGGCGTCAAGGCCGACCTGCTGCGTCTGAACACGGCGATCCCACCGGCGTCGTCTCCCAACAGCCTCGGGTTGCTGGGCCGGGACGTGGCCGGCTTCCCCAACGGCCGACGGGTCTTCGACGACGTGGCCACCATCGCGCTGCGAGCGGTCGCCGGGGCCACCTTGGGCTCTGTGGCAGACCTTCACGGCTGACGCTGCGGCCGGGGAGGTCGACTTTGGTCTCACCAACGGTGGGACCGGGACCGATCTGACGGCCAAGGGCACGGAAAACTACCTGTCCAAATTCCCGTACCTGGGTCTGCCCTACAGTGGTTACTCGAACCCGAGTGTCACCCCGGTGTCAGTGGCGACACCCTGAGCGTGGAGTCGAGCCCGGCGCCCAGCGGGCCCGGAACGGTGGTTCTCGACATCGGTGGGGACGTCGGAGCAGCCATGGTGGTTGCTCCGGCCTCCCTTGTGGGAACCGAGATCGAGATCCGGCAGGCCGGCGGAGCCTGGGATGGAACCCACACCGCAATACGACAGACGCGACCTGGGCGACACCACCTCCTTCGCCGGCGTTTTCCCTGCGCTGTTGGCCGGTGACTACGAATTGCGGATAAAGGGTGATCCCCGCATCGCAGCGGGTCTTGGGCCAACGGTGGACCTGGCTGTGACCGGAGGTGTGGTCACGCGGTTGAACTGGCCTATCGCCTGACGGACTAGCAACGTCCACGAGACAAGGGATCTCCTACTGGCCGCCCGAACTGGTGCGGTGCATCGTGTCGCACCACATTCGGACCGACGCGCTGCTCACCCATGTCGAGGAGCTCGAGCACTGGCAGCAGACCACTCGTCGCCAAGCGGTGGTCAACAGCGAACCCACGGGTGCGCCGGGTCCCCTACTGATACCCCAACTGTCCCACGGACCCGGCATCTCCACTATGCCCAGAAAAATGCCCCGGAAACGGCAGGCGTAGGCGTCAGGTTCGGTTGTGGAGTGAGGTTGGGGTTATGAAGGTGCCCGGACCGGAAGGCTCACCACTTGGCAGAGGTGAAGGCAGGCAGCCCGGGCACCCCCCAGCACCTACCCAGCTTGAGCTGACTTCACTCCCGATGGCTCAGTTTGATTCTCATCGCAGCGGGGACCCGAACCGAACGAGGTTCCCATCAGCATCGACCTGGGAGCCTTCCCGCTTGCCGTAGTCGTAGTCGTGGGGGCCGTCGACCTCTAGTCCAGCGTTCCGCCAAGCGTCCGCCAGTTCCTCGGCGTCGTCGCAGTGGATATAGAGTTTGCTCGGCGCTGACTGATCTTCCAATGTCAAGTGGATTGTGAGGTCCCTGTCTCGGTGGGCGAAGGCGTAGGTCTCGTCGTGGTAGCCGACCTCAAAGCCCATCTTGGCGTAGTGGTTGGCTGACCTCGGCATGTCGGTAATAGTGAAAATCGGCTCAAATCCCGCCACCATCCACCCCCCACCTGCCCCTGGATCTGCCTGTCTCGCTTGCGATTGAGCCAGTCCAGGCAGTCGTAACAGATCTGGATCTCTTTGTGGTCGTGGAGTTGGACGGTTTCAGTCGCTTCTCCGCAACAAGAACAGGTGGTGGAGGCCATGACCAAGAGGGTACCTACACCGATCCACAGAGCGTCGAGCCGATCGCGGTCGTGAGGGTACTGCCCAGCCCGAAGCGGCAGTTGGAGTGGGCTCTTCCAGGCAGACCTCTCGACGCCAGGTTCCTCGCTCTTAGCGCTGTACCACGTGCTGTTTTCCCTGGCGAGGTCTGAGCGAAACGGCAAGTTAGCCGCGGCTCAAATGCACAGCGACACAGAACGTCGAGCCGATTGCGGTCGTCAGGCACTAGCCGACCCAGACGTCGGGCAACTCGAGTGACCCCAACGGCACGACTGAGACAGGCGTCAGCCGACAAATTCGGAAACGAACGCTTCCTGTCGGGCGGTCTCGACAGCGTGAGCGCAGTAGTTGGCTCGGACCCAGGCGATGGCGTCGTCGGAAGGATGTCCACTCATGATGGCCAGGCAAGCCAGGGCCGTACCGGTCCGTCCATGGCCACCGAGGCAACCCATCTCGACTCGCTCAAGGCCACGAGCCCGATTGAGCAATCCCCTCAGAGCGGCGGCCACTGGCAAGGGATCTTTGGGCACTCCAAAGTCCGGCCAGTCGAGATGATCGTGGCTCCACGGCGGTTCCCACTTCGGATCCAGATAAAGACCGTAGTCAGGTGGCTGGTCTCGGGCATAGGGATCACTGGCGTCAAACGAAACGGCGGTCACCTCGGTCCCATCCGGCAATACGACGACGGATCGGTGTAGGTGCCAGACGAACTGCCGATGATCGTGTTCGGGATCAGTGCACTTGGCTAGTTCATCGTCCATGTACCAATGGACCCGGCACTGCGTGCATGCCTCTACCGAGCGGGTCATCCTTCCATTCTTACAAGAGCCAGACGTTTCGATTCGGAGGTCCATCGTCACCTCGGCGGTCTCCCCTACCGCCGGATCCGAGCGCGCTCATGCGGAACTTCGGTTACTGCTGGACACCCACATCACATCATGGGACCTGACCTGGGACAACCCAAATTCTCAAGGTGACGCGCGTCTGTAACAGCGGATTCGCAGAATGGCATAAGAGAGAAGCGGACTGCGATAGGAGATTGCGATGCCGACCAACAAGCAGATCATTCAGGGCGCATACCAAGCCTTCGCCGAGGGAGACGTACCGAAGGTGCTGGCGGTGATGGACGACAAGATTGAGTGGACTGAAGCAGAAGGCTTCCCGCTCCACGGCACTTACGTGGGACCCCAAGCAGTTGTCGATGGTGTATTCATGCGGACCGGCGAGATCGGCGACGATTTCACGGTCACCCCGACCCGATTCGTAGCCGAAGACGACACCGTGGTCGCGATCGGCACCTACTCGTGGAAGCATCGCTCGACTGGCAAGCCGGCGGAGGTGCAGATGGCGCACGTCTGGACGTTTCGAGATGGCAAGGTCATCTCGATGCAGCAACACGTCGATACGCTCAAGGTGCAGGAGCTGTCCGTCTGAGCGGATCTTCCTATCCCGGAGTCTTCACCTCGGTCTGGTGTCGGCTGCGCCCCCAAACGCCGGCCTGGGCGATCCGGGATCACCGCGTGGTTCAGAACAGCGCGCCGTCGTTCGTCGGTCGCGGCCCCGCAGCGAGCTCGCTCGCGGGGCGGCCTGCTGCGCCGCGCTCAATCCGCACCGAGATCTTGTCAGCGTCGACGTTCTTCGCTACCATACAACCAGATGGTTTTAGATCAGGCATCTGACGCTGACGTCGACCGCATCTTTCACGCCCTTGCAGACGGCACACGGCGCGACATCCTCGCCTTAGCCGTCGGGGGCAGGTACAGCGTGTCGGCGTTGGCGAAGCGCTACCCGATGAGTTTCGCCGCCGTGCAAAAGCACGTTGCCGTGCTCGAAGGTGCCGGGCTCATCACAAAGGAGCGGCGGGGGCGCGAGCGGCTCGTGCACACCGAGGTCGACACCGTGCAGAGGGCCCGGGCGCTCCTGGACGGCATCGAGGAGCTATGGCGGGCGCGGCTGGACCGGATCGACGACATCCTGGCAACCGAGAAGCGAACTGATGGAGGCAAGCGATGAGCGTGACCAGCGTCGAGAAAGACCTCGAATCCCTGACCATGACGGTCACGGCGGACCTCGATGCCACCGTCGAACGGACATGGCAGCTGTGGGCCGACCCCCGCCAGTTCGAGCAGTGGTGGGGTCCCCCTGGCTACACGGCGACCGTGGTCGACCACGACCTGCGGGCCGGCGGGCGCATCACCTTCTTCATGACCGGGACCGAGCGCCACGACAGCACCTGGGAGGTCATCGCGGTCGACCCGCCTCACCAACTCGAGTTGCGGGATGCCGACGTCGACGACGACGGCCGCCCGAACGACGGGAATGCGATCACAGCCATAGTCATCACCATCGACGAGCGGGACGGCGGGGGCGCGGTGATGGCGATCCGCACCTATTTCGACTCGCTGGCGGGCATGGAGGAGGGGCTCGCCATGGGATTCGAAGAAGGAATGGGTACTGTCCTCTCGCAAATCGAAGCGGTCATCGCCGGAACGCCTGCGTGAAAGGATGACATGGTGACGGTCGCGACGAACTCGCCACGCCGTATGACGCCGCCGGTATTTGCCACGCCTCCGGGCACGATCTCGTCCACGGATCAGGCTCCAAAGACTGTCCCCGAACGTCGGGAGAGTGGCGGATATAGCTCTATCCTCATGTGATGGTCGGAAATCCGAGGGGAAGTGGTCAGCGGTCCGGCCTTTATTCGGAACAGCGCTTCACGAACTGGAGTGCTCACGATCCATTCTGGTCCGAGGTAGAGACGCTTCCTCGGAAGATGCGGCCTCGGGTCGAGGTCGAACGGGAGATCTCTGCCCGCCCTTGGCATCTACGACCGGCCCGTCGCTGAGGGGTTCCTGAAGCCTTGCACACCCGAAGACGTGGCCGGTGTTCTTGGGGCAATCCCGTCGGAGTTTTTGGCCGATCTGACCGGAGTGATCCTCCTCGGCGGGACGACGAGACAGAGAGGCCTAACAAAGAAAGTGACCTATGGGATGTACAGCCGGGGTCGCATCTTCTTGTCTGCGTATTCCGAAAAGCTGCTGACTCACAAGTGGTCAAAGATGCCCAAACCAAGCGTGGCCAAGGAGTACACGAAGTTCGGTGCGAGTTTGGTTCCCGACGGGAAGGGTGGTGCTCTTTTGACGTTCGACAAGTCAAGCCTGCGGCTCTTCTACCTCTACGACGTTCTACTCCACGAGATCGGGCATCACATTGACAGATTCAACACCGCTGACGACGCCGAGCGCTATGCCCATTGGTTCGCTGATTTCCAACACGCTCGGCTTCTGGATCGCTGATTCGGTAACCCTGTCCCCGAACACCGGCTCAGGGCGCATTATCGAGCGGTGGGTGCTTGCTGGTAGCTCACTGCCCATGATCGGCACTTCCGGGATACGCACACACGGACGAATCCGAGCCACGGTCGTATCCATGGGATCATTTGCGGCCACTACTGCGTGGCACACAACTCGTCGAGTCGCTCCAGCGTCTTGGTCATGCCAGCCAACCATGCATTGCCATCATCGACGGCCTCTCGAACGCTCTCGGGGGATTTTGTGCAGTCGTAGGTTTCAGCCACCACCGTTGCACTCGGTCCATCCGGGATGAGGTCGTACTGCCAAAGAGATCCGTTCCGGGCGAGTTCGGGATTGCCAGGTTCCCATGCGATGCACCGGTCCTGCTCGAACGCCACGATGCGGTTATGCATTTCGTAGTCACCCATTGCCGTGAAGTACATCTTCGTGACGAATACGTCTCCGACACCGGTGATGACTTCATTGCTGGCACCCGTCCTCAGCATCTCTGAGCCATCGAACTCTGGGTGCCTATCTGGATCGGCCAGAAGCTTGAAGATGACGCTGGCTGGAGCCTCGATTCGCCGGGACACTGACACGGGCTTGCAGTCGGTGTTTCCCATCGTGGCTCTCCCATGTCGTTCCTGTATTCACGAAGTTAGCCGCCGTGGCCCAGATTCGACGATCAGGGTGTCCCCTGAACTCGCACCGGCTCAGCGGGCGTTTTCGAGCCTGGTGGGGTCAAGCCGTTGACGTCCCCCCGAGTGGTGTAGTTCCAGGGGTCCACCATCAGAGGTGGCCACCGGGTGATCTTCGGTTGAACCAGCAAGCTCAACCAAGGAGGACCACCCAGTGGCCATCACGAATACTGACCTGAACGAACTCCTCGACAGCCATCCAAGCCGGCGGGGATATCGACGTCGTGCGTCAGGGCGTGGAGCTGATGCTCCAGGCCCTCATCGATGCCGAGGCGACCGCTCGGATCGGGGCCGATCGCTTCGAACGGACGGAGAGCCGGACGACCCAGCGCAACGGCACCCGCGACCGGCTGCTCTCGACCAAGGCCGGGGACGTGGACCTGAAGATCCCGAAGCTCCGCCAGGGCAGCTTCTTCCCCTCCATCCTGGAGCGCCGGCGTCGGATCGACCGAGCCCTGTTCGCAGTGGTCATGGAGGCCTACGTCCACGGGGTGTCGACGAGGAAGGTCGACGACCTGGTGGCCGCTCTCGGGCTCGAGTCCGGGTATCTCCAAGTCCGAGGTCAGCCGCATCTGTTCAGAGCTCGACGAGCAGCTGGGCGCCTTCCGGTCCCGGAGCCTCGCCCACATCGAGTTCCCCTACGTGTTCCTGGACGCCACCTACCTGAAGGGCCGGGTCGACCACCAGGTGGTCTCCCGGGCCGTGGTGGTGGCGACGGGCGTGTCGATGGACGGCCACCGGGAGGTGCTGGGCTGTGCCGTCGGGGATTCCGAGGACGGGGCCTTTTGGACCGAGTTCCTGCGATCGCTGCGGGCCCGGGGCCTCGGCGGGCGTCCGCCTGGTCATCTCCGACCAGCACCTGGGCCTCAAAGCAGCCGTCGAGGCGGTGATGGTGGGATCGGCCTGGCAGCGGTGCCGGGTCCACTTCATGCGCAACGTGCTCACCCGGGTGAAGCGGAACAACACCCACATGGTGATCGCCGCCATCCAGACGATCTTCGCCCAGCCCGACGCCCGGGCCGTCAGAGAGCAGTTCGAGCGGATCGTGGCCACCTTCGACGACCAGTTCCCGGACGTCGCCACAATGCTCACCGACGCCAAGGAGGACCTACTGGCCTTCTCGGCCTTCCCCGAGGCCCACTGGCGCAAGGTGTGGTCGACCAACCCCTTAGAGCGGCTCCATCGGGAGATCAAGCGACGCACCGACGTGGTCGGCGTGTTCCCGAACGACGCGTCGGTCGAACGTCTGGTCACGGCCGTGGTCGTCGAGGCCCACGACGAGTGGCAGGTGGCCGAACGCCGTTACCTGTCCGAGACCTCGATGGCGCTGCTGCGCCGGATGGAGGCGGCGGCCCTCGTGGAGGCTCCACGAGGCAACCATGGAAAGCAGGTCCCTCGCAGGCTGAGGTCGTTAGCCTTCGGGGGTGGCCACCGTCCTCCCCGAGCTCGACGTCGAAAAGGTCAGGCGATTCTGCCGGGATCGTGTACCCGCCGACTTCAAAGACGAGGTCCGCCTCGAGGTCACCACCCGGGGCAAGAGCGTCTCCATCTTCGAGTGCCGACCGATCTGGAAGGGAGCGCCCGGGGAGTGGACGAAGACGTCCGTCGCCCAGCTCCGTTACGACGGCTCCGGCACCTGGACGCTCTACTTCGGCGACCGCAACGGCAAGTGGGTCGAGTACTTCGACCTCGACACCAACCAGCCAATCGACATCATCCTCGACGAGATCGGCAGCGATCCCACCTGCGTCTTCTGGGGCTGATTCACCACCGGGTGACGCACCGGATCGACCCGCCTACCATCGCGTCAGACCGAGGGTCGCTTCTCCACCACTCGGCGGGACGTCATCGTCAAGCCACTTCGAAATCTGCGGCCCCAACCGTGCCAAGGATCAGATCATCGCCTGGAATCAAGTCATCCTCGACGTGAAACTCGACCTCATAGGACTGGTCAGGAACTTCAAATGCCTCGATCACAATCCGTGCGTACCCGCCGGAATCGTCTTTCCGTTTGACAAGGTGACCTCTCGAATCGTGATCACCCTGTCATCGAACTGCGCCTTCATCACCCAAAGGATGCCAGGCCAGGTGGGGTATCCCCGACCACCGGCTCAGGGGGCATAGCTCGGGGCGATGTTTGCCGAGCGTTTAACCGCCCACGAACGGCACTTCGAGGCCTCTCATTGCCCGGCCGCAATGTGGCTTACCAATGGAAACCCATTGGGAGAGTGCAACGATGGGCGGCTGCAGCCTCCGGTTGGCGGAGGCATTCCGAAAGGACGTTGTCATGGCGAAGTATCTCTTGATCTGGAAGACGCGTGCGGCTGGAACTGCCAAGCAGAACCACGATGACGGGAAATCCATTTTGGAGACGTTTGCCAAGTGGCAAATTCCCGCTGATCAGAAATGGTCTGAGTTTCTGTCTCGCATCGACGGCGAAGGGGGCGCTGCCGTCATCGAGACTGACAATCAGGCAGGCCTCATGGACGAAACGTCAAAATTCACGCCGTGGCTTGAGTTCGACCTGATTCCTGTGGTCGACATCATGGATGGAGTATCGATGCTCGCAAAGGGGGCAGAGTTCCGCGACTCGGTCTGATTCGCTCTAGTTCCTCCCCTGTCCCAGATCGCCGGGTGTGGGTGCGTTATCCAGCGTCGCTTGCTTGCTGCTGGCGCGCTGCCACCCACTCCGGCAATACTGGGACATGTCCGGGATTGACAAAGTGCGGCAGTCTCGCCGTCAGGAGGGCAAACGAGGTCGTACTCGTTCCATGCGCCCGTTCCGTTCGTACCGCCCGATGATTCGGGGACAGCTATTGCAAAATGGCCGCCGGAGGCATGAACGGGTGGCCATTCGCTGTGACGATATCGATCTCCCTCAGACCACGTCCGGAGCAACTGGCCTGGATGTCGGCCTCGGGCTGAGTCGCTTAAAAAACGTCATCGAGTGATCCACTGTCGCCACCCGTGAAGGAACCCGTAGCTTCAGGCGAGCTTGGAGCTAGGTTAATTTGAAGTCCGAAGGGACTGAAACCGAAGCTTCCCTGCAGCGAACCCCCAGCGGGGCTGAGAACACTTTTGCCTGAGGAAAACTTGGGCGAAGAAGTCCATGTGACGTCGAGGCCACCGGTCAGGGATGCGAGGGTTCTGCCAAAGGAGCTGCAGCTAAAGGGTTCGGATGCCGCAAGGGTGCCCCCGAGCGTGCCGTCGAACAACGTCACTGAAGGTGTATTAGGGGTGGAGCAGCCTGACAGGGTCGCCTTGATCCTTACCGTCTCGGATGTACTTGCACTATTTGTCAACGGGGGGCTAAACCTCATATTGCCGGCGATTGTGGTGCACTGAGCCGTGTAGTTGGTGGCGTCCACCTTTACTGCTTTGGCACTTGCGACACCAGCGGTCGTGGCTATGCATCCAGCGAAAACTGTCACCGCTGCAGCGATTCCCAAGAGCGGCCGGGGGTCTGCGTTTCGAAGGTGGAACATTAGATCGTCACCTTGCCTTCATCTTGGGGCGAACTCAAATTTACACCAGTCGTGAGTCCTTCCGCTTAAACGGGCTTTGAGACCACCGACGAGATGGCGTAGGCCGTTCGTGGTCGAACCTGGCCGAATGTCACGTGCAACGCCCAACCCGACATGGGCGCCGTCAGCAACCGAAGCGGAGATTGGATACTCCCGACCGAAGGTGACCCCGAACAACGGATATGCCTGCCCCCTACCCTTCCTCTCGTTGAGCGCCGTCAAGTGACCATCCGACTACTCAAGGTGCTTGGAACTCTCGCCGGAGAAGGGCTCCTGTACCGGCGGTATTGGGGACCTGTCGCGGCCCCTACCCCGTCGGGCCAGATCCCGTATACGCAGTGAGTCAGTTTCGTCGCCGTCGGACCTGGGTACTGATGTACTGGTTGCAACCGCAATCGCGAAACAGAAAAAGAGTCATCGATATGGGTGTTGTTGACGACACGAAAGGAAAAGCCAAGGAGGCCGTTGGCGACGCCACTGGCAATGACAAGCTCAAGGGCGAGGGAAAAGTCGATCAGGCTAAGGGCAAGGTCAAGGATGCAGTTGACAAGGTTGCCGACAAAGCCACCGGGAAGTAGTCGGTGCTGCTCCTAGCCATTCCTCAAGGTCATGGTTAGGTCGCCGCATGGCGAAAAGCAAACTGGATCAGGTCGCAAGGAAGGTCGGTCACGCCACGGGCACCCTCGAGGTGGCCGCTAAGGCTGCCGGCAGACGGGCGCGACAGAGCGTGACCGAGGCGGCTGCTGCCATTGGCAGCACGGAAACCGTCGAGCACGCTGAAAAGCGGGCGGCGCCGACAAAGAAGGCCGTCAAGAAGAAGGCGACCGGGGTGAAGAAAGCGGCCAAGGCCACTTCCGAGAAGGCTTCCGTCGGTGCGAAAAAGGCGGGGAAGAAAGCAAGCAGCTCCAGAAAGAAGGCCGCAAAAACGGTCCGGAAGACGACCAAGACGGCTTCCAAAGCCAAGGAGACAGCTAAGACGAAGGCCGCTGCGGCGACCAAAGGAGCTTCTCGCAAGAAATCGACCGCCAAGGTCGCAGGGGCAAAGAAGCGGAGATAGTCCAGAGCTCCCAGGGGCGGGATTTGGGACACAACGTGGTGCGATGATCATGCCGCGTAGACCCGCACAATTTGTTCGTCGCGGGCCACTTGCGCGGACGATGCCACCCGCGATCACTCCCGTGGGAATAGTGGCCCCAGAGCACACGTGCGCCCAATCCACCTGTTAGGCAGTCAGCGGTGCGGTGGAGAGAGTGATCGCGGCCGTCATCGTCTGGGACACCGCAGCGTTGGACACAATCACCCAATAACCCGTCTGGGTCGACGTGCCGTGGGTAAATGGCCATGAGAGCGTCCTGTGGTGACAAATGGTGACAAGGGCCTTTGTCACCGGTTGTCACCGCCACCGGGCAAGTCCCTGAACTGCGTGTTGGTGGTCGGGCTGCCGGGATTTGAACCCGGGACCTCTTGACCCCCAGGTATCTCACCCTTAGCGCTGTGCTAAGTGGCGTTTGCTCTGGTGGGGTCTGAGCGAAACCGGCAAAGTTAAGCGCAGCTCAAATGGATATCGACACAGAGCGTCGAGCCGATCGCAGTCGTAGGCGCTCCCCCACCCGGCAGCGGGTGGCTGGGGTGACCCCGATCGGCGCCATGGGGGCGCCCGACGCCGAATTCCCAGGCTTCTGATTGACACCGTCCGAGACGCTCAGGGCTACGCCTATCGATGTCGGAAGTCCTGACGGGATCGATCAAGGCTGGCGCCCGGAGATGCTCAGCAACCGACGGCGTACAGCTGCCACTCCTCCGGAACACCCTTGAGGGAGTGGACACCCCTGTCTGTGAAAAGTAATCCCGAGCCAGTGGTGAGATCTTTGACCGTTCGACTAGCGAGAACGTCTCCGGGCCCAGCCAAGGAGGCAATCCGTGCGGCGATGTGGACGGCGATGCCGCCGATGTCGTCATCACGGAGCTCTATCTCTCCTGTGTGGAGCCCCGCTCGAATGGGCAGCCCGATTCCCTCGGCCTCTTCTTCGAAGCTTGAGGCGAATCGCGCTGCCCGAGCCGGGCCATCGAAGGTGGCAAGAACGCCGTCACCCGTGGTCTTAACCACCCGACCTGAGTACCTCTCAGCTGTCCGCCGTGCCATCAGATCATGACGATCGAGTAATCGCTTCCAATCGGCGTCACCTAACCGAGCGGCCATGTCGGTAGAAGCAACGATGTCGGTGAACACGACGGTGGCCAGCACTCGATCGTCGACCTTCTCGTGGCGAGTCCCCGTCACGAACTCCTCGATCGCTCCTGTCCATGCCCCGGTGTCCCCGAATGGGACGTGGTCTACGCCTTCGAGTGCAACGAATTGGCGTTGGGTATCTGCGAGGCGATGTACTCGCCTGCCTCAATCGGCACAACCAGATCCCCCCGCCGATGAAGCACAAGGGTCGGCACCTGGATTGTTGGTAGCACTGACCGGACGTCGAGTTCGCCGACCATGGTCTGAAGAGTGCGGAGAGAACCGGGGCTGGCGGACATTCGTGTCAGCGTCGACCACCACTCCCGGATCTCCGGATCGCCGGCAACGCTCGGCGCATAGGTCTCGATGTCTAGAACATCGGGAAAGTTGGCTGCAGCATTCTTCTACGTACCGCTTCCATTCCTCACCAGGTATTCCGGACCACCCAGGCGCGGCCGTTGCTCGAGCGAAGGTTCCGAAAAGGACGAGAGCGATTGTGCGTTCAGGGTAGGTAGCGGCGAACAGTGCAGCCATGGGCCCACCCTCTGAGGCCCCGTAGACGACGGCGCGCTCACTTCCAGCAGCATCCATGACGGCTCGGACGTCGTCCATCCGCTCCTCGAGCGAGGCCACTCCAACGTCCCGGTCGGACATCCCGGTGCCTCGTTTGTCAAAGATGATCAATCGGCTGAACGCTGCCAAACTCTCCACGAAGTGCGCAAAGCTGGGATCGGTCAATTGGAACTCGACGTGACTGTAGATCCCCGGCACCCAAACCAGGTCGATGGGTCCGTCGCCGATGATCCGGTAGGCGATGCTCACCTCCCCGCTTCGGGCGTATCTAGTCTTAGAAGTCACACATCAAGGATGCCAGGCCAGAGGTTCAATGCAAAGCGGCGACCTCAAAGGCGCCCCAGCCGAAGTTCGGAGTCTCCACCACCTTCGGCTGGAGCCCCGTGGGTCACACAGTGACCTCAAACACCGGGAGGGAGACACATAGTCGCCCATCTGGTATCCGCCAAGAACCAGTGGTGTTAGCGGACTCCCACCGTGCCCGCAGCACAAGGTCGTCCCGGACCCGGCCCGGCTCGAACGGGCGGCCACCCTCACCGACTGCGGGCTGGGACTCGCCCTTACCGGGTAGGCGAGCCTTGAGCGGGTTCGGTTCAAGGGTAAACCAAGAACTGCTCACCTATCCCTGAACACCGGAACTGGGGCCACAATTAGCGCGGGGACTTGTGCTGCCAGATAGCTTCTACTCCCAGAGAGTTGCCAGCCAAAAGACGCGGCATTCCCCGCCTTCACGAGGTGCCGAAAAGACATGCCAGAGTTCCCTGCGATTACTCACGTGGCGCTGACGGTTACGAGCCTCGAACGGAGTGTGCCTTGGTACAAGGCTCTGTTCGGCTCGGACCCGATCCTTGACGAGGACACAGGTCCTTTCAAGCGTGTCGCTTGGCTTACGAGCGACACAATCGTCGGTCTAACTCAGTTCCCTGATTTGAACAGCACTCGGCCGTTCAACGAGCGCCGGCCGGGTCTCGATCATCTGGCTTTCGGCTGTGCCAACCGCGATGAGTTAATAGCGTGGGAAATCCGCCTGAACGAGCTCGGCATCCCCAACGGTGGCATCGTGGACGCACCTTCCTACTCGGCATTGTCATTTCGAGACCCCGACAACATCGCACTCGAGTTCTTCGCACCTCGGGGCTAGGACGGGCGGAGTATCCGACTGCTATCCGACGCTGCATGGCCATCCCCTACCGCCGGACATGAGCCGGTCGAGGGCCCGCAGTCGGAGTCGTCATCGACATCGGCGCGATCCGGCAACGTCGAATGTTCGCCCCGATTTCGGGAATTCCCTGCTTCCGTCGGGCTGCCGGGATTTGAACCCGGGACCTCTTGACCCCCAGTCAAGCGCGCTAACCAAGCTGCGCCACAGCCCGTCTCTCCAAATTTCGCATCAGCTGGCACCTTCGTGGCCGACCACCCGTCCCCAGCTTGGCGGACCAGAGGATGGACACCAGTCGAGATCCGGTTTCGGAGTTGGCTGGTCATCGTAGCCGACGCCAGCGCCGGTCCCCGATTCGGGCGTGGTGACCGTGGGAGGACCCTCAGAGCGTTGGAGTCAGCCCCCGGCTGGGTGAAGCGCGGCCACGATCAATTTCCCGATGAACTGGTAGCCCCGGGTGTTGGCATGGATGTTCTGTTGGGAACAGAAGTAGGTCAGTTTGCAGACCTCCCATACTGCCGGTGGGACGTCGCCGTGCGACCTGAGGTGGATGAGGGGGGCCCCAGCGACATCCGAGTCGTCGCCGGTGGTTGCCTGCCTAAAGGGCGCAGTGGTGACGTTGACAAACAGTCCGTTCGGGACTCCGTTGGTGTAGGCACTCTGCAGTGCGGGATTGATCAGGTCGTCGAAGGCCACAACCGACTCATTTGCCAACGACTCACCGGCGGAGCCGCCCGGATTGACGTAGCTACCCAGGATCACGTCCGGATAGGTCAGACCGACGATCGTGGCAGTGTCCCCCGCCGCAGTGAGGGCGGTGTTGAGTGAGGAGACCAAGCCGGTGACGTTGGTGGTGATCGAGGCGTCTGCTGCGCTCAGGCACGCTGCGATCGCCCCCAGGCTGCCGCCGCTCGCGCACCCGGTCACGTCGTTGCCGCCGATGGAGACGGTGATGAGTCCCACCTTGCCGGCGTTGGCGGGCTCGGCGATGAAGTCCACCGCGGCCTGCTCCTGGGTGGTGTCGGGATAGGCAACAGCATCGGTGGCCGCAGGATCGCTGCATCCGATCTTGTTCACGATCGAGGAGGTGGTCGCTCCCCCGCACCCGAAGTTCTCGAGGGTCATCCTCTCTTTCCTCGCCACCCAGGCGGTGTAGCCAGGGCTGCCACCTCCGGGGCTGGTCCCCGAGGGTGGTTGATACCCGATCGAGTACGAGTCACCGAGGGACAGGTAGAGCTCGGGCGCCTTCTTGACTTGCGCAGTGGCAGCCTGGCTCACACCGGGCACCACCAGCCCAACCGCGACGACGCATGTTGCGACCACGGTGGACACTGCAACGGACATGACTGATCTCTTGCGCATGACGGCTTCCCCCTGTCCAGAGCTGACGACGACGTCACCTCTGTGTCACCTCTGTGTCACCTACTTGTTACCACACGGTCACCTAGCTGTTACCACACGGTCATCTTCGTCGGTCGGCCGGGCACCCACTGGGATTGGCCTGACCGGCCATCGGTGACCCGTTCCATGTGGCCGCCGTCACGGTGACCTCAGATGTGATGCACAACCCAAGTGACCCCCTGGAAGGCTCGGTAGCCCAGATAGATGACACTGGCCACCAGCATGAATTTGAAGTACCAGGGCGACTTGCGGTGCTCCAGGGGCACGGTTCCGCAGGTGGGGCAGGTGCCCTCCGGGGTGAGCTCCTCGCTCTCCAGGCGCTGGTCGCAGGCCTCACACCAGGGCACGGCTCAGGCTCCCGCGGCTGGAGTGGGTGCCCAGGGGGGGCAGGTCGTCTCGGCCTGCCCCGCGAATGTACCCGTGCCTCACCGCCGGCGGCCCCCTCCCCCATTGGCGCCCTTGGCCCGAACCCGCAACTTGATGGGCGTCGGGCCCAGTTCGAACCGCTCGCGCAATCCGCGTTCCACGTAGCGGAGATAGGTGGGCTGCAACCGGCCGTTGGTGAAGAGGGTAAACGTCGGTGGGTCGTTCGCCCCCTGCACCGCGTACTGGATTTTGGCCCCGACCGGAGGATGGGCGCTCTGGATCGACTTGAGGGCCCGGTTGAGCTCCCCGGTGGGGATCCGCGAATGGTAGGCCTCCTCGGCCGCAGCCACCGCCGGAAGGATGTTGTGGACACCGAGCCCGGACAGGGCGCTCACCTTGAGCACCGGTGCGTCGCCCAGGAAGGCCAGGCGGTCGCCGATGTCGATGAGGATGCCCTTGCGGTCCTCGGTGGCGACGAGCTCCCACTTGTTGAGGACCACCACCGTGGGGCACCCGGAGGCGCCGATCCGCTCGGCCAGGCGCTGGTCCTGGTGGGTCACCCCGGCGGTGGCGTCGATGATGAGCAAGGCGATGTCGGCCCGGTCGAGGGCATCGAGGGCACGCAGCACAGAAAAGAACTCGGTGCCCCGCTCGGTCCGGGATTTGCGTCGCATCCCGGCGGTATCGATGAAGCACACCGTGCCCTCGGGTGTCTCGACCACGGTGTCGACCGAGTCCCGGGTGGTGCCCGGAGCATCGTGGGTGACCGATCGCTCGTCACCGACCAGACGATTGAACAGGGTCGACTTGCCCACATTGGGCCGGCCGACCAGCGCCACCCGTGGAACCGGATGACTCCCCGGATGATCGCCGGGCTCCCCCGTCGGCTGGGACTCGTCGGATGGTGCGATCTGCCCCACCGTCGCCGATGCCGGGTCCGGGAGGATGCGGACGACATCGTCGAGGAGGTCGCCCGTCCCGCGCCCGTGCAGGGCACTGATCGGCCAGGGCTCACCGAGGCCGAGCGCCATGGCGTCCCAGGCGTCGGCTTCCCGCTGGGACGAGTCCACCTTGTTCACCACCACCCGCACCGGCCGGCCCGATCGCTGGAGCACCTGGGCGACGGCCCGGTCCTCGTCGACGATCCCGACGGTGACGTCCACCACCAACAGGACCACGTCCGCCTGGGCGATGGCCCGTTCGGCCTGCTTGGTGACCTGGGCGTCGAGGGGATCGCCACCGGCCAACCAGCCGCCGGTGTCGACAACGGTGAATGCGTGCCCACACCATTCGGCGTCGAGCTCCTTGCGATCCCGGGTCACCCCGGGCCTCTCCTCGACGACCGCCGCCCGACGGCCCACGATGCGATTGACCAGCGTCGACTTACCCACGTTGGGCCGACCGGCGATCACCACCAGCGGTCGCTCGCCGCTGGTGGCCTCCGACTCGGCGGGCACCGGGGTCATCGGGCCGTCCCCAAGGTGACCGGCACCGACTCGGGCATCCGGACGGGTCGAGGCTGGTCCGCCGCCGACCGATCGGCCGGTGCCGGACGGTCCAGTGCCCGGCGAAGGGAGAGGCCGTCGGTGGGGACCACCTCGACCGGCCGGGGGAGGTCGGCCAGGGTGAGGTCGTCGAGGAACCGTCCTTCAGACAGGCAGGAGTCGGGCAGCAGGTACCGGTGACCGGGCGGCTCTCCCTGGAGGACCTCCACCAGATCGGTGCCGGTGAGCAGGCCGGACACCCCGATGTTGCCACCGAAGAAGTGGTTGACCACCGGGACGACCCGGATGTCGTCACGGGACAGCGAGTCGACCAGTGGGACAAGCACGCGGGCCCCGTACTCGCCGGTGAGGATGCCGATTGGCGTGCCGCCCGGAGCCGGCGTCCCCGGCCCGGGCCAGCGCAGCGCCCGGTACCCGGTGGCCGGGGCACCGTCCACGGCGGCGAAGAACCCCGACCGCACCCCGAGCGCGGCCCGCTCGTCGCCCCCGAAGGCCGCCTCGAAGGCCCGGGCCATCCCCAGGCCGTTCTCGTGTTGGGGGAATCCCTCGTAGGTCTGTGCCGCCGGAAAGGGACGCTCGGCCATCAGGTAGTACTCGTCGGCGGCGAACACCATCCGGCGTCCGAGGGCCTGGAGAAACGTCTGTTGCCAGTGGTCGACGGCGTCGCATACGGCGGCCGCCTCGTCCCGGGTGTGGGATCGCATGGCCGATTCGTGGGAGAACCGGCTGATGCCGAGGGGAACGCAGGCCACCGTGGCCAGGCCGGGATATCGGTCGAGCACCCCGGCCAGGGTGTCGTGGAGCACGTCGCCGTCGTTGCGGCCCGGGCAGACCACCACCTGACCATGGACCTCGATGCCTCCGTCGAGCAGCGCCTCCAACCATCGGAGGCTGGTGGCCCCGCGTCGATTGCGCAGGAGGTCGGCACGGATCTCGGGATCGGTGGCGTGGATGGAGACGAACAAGGGACTGAGGCGCTCGGTGAGGACACGCTCGAGGTCCATCTCGGTGAACCTGGTCAGGGTGGTGAAGTTGCCGTAGAGGAAGGACAGCCGGTAGTCGTCGTCCTTGAGGGAGAGGCTGCGCCGCATCCCCGGTGGTAGCTGGTGGATGAAACAGAACTCGCAGTGGTTGTCACAGGTGCGGACCCGATCGAAGACGGCAGAGGAGACCTCGGCGCCGAGGGGCTCCCCGGCTTCCTTGTCCACCCGGACGACCAGCGTGTCCGCACGACCGCGCCGCTGCACCACGAGGTCCAGTTCGGGCTCGTCGACCAGCATGCTGTACTCGATGACGTCACGCGGCGACCGGCCGTTGAGGGAGAGGAGCTGGTCTCCGGGCAGGAGCCCGGACAGGTCGGCCGGTGACGATGGGGTGACGGCGACGACCCTGGGTGCCGTCGTCACTCGGGGCGCCGACATGGCCTCAGGCTACCCCCTCACCTTCCGGCCCCAACGCCGGGGGCGGGCCGATCGAGCGCGGTCGGCTGCCCCGGTAGCCTGGTCAGGTGCCCGTGGACCGAGTGCTGCTCGCCGAACCCCGGGGCTTCTGCGCCGGCGTCGAGAAGGCGATCAAGGCGCTGGCCTGGATGGTCAGGGTGTTCGAGCCCCCGGTGTACTGCTACCACGAGATCGTCCACAACCGTCACGTGGTGGACCAGTTCCGGGCCCAAGGGGTGGTCTTCGTGGACGATGTCGACGAGGTGCCCGCCGGCGCCCCCCTCATGCTCTCCGCACACGGCTCCGCCCCCGACGTGGTGACCTCGGCCCGGACGGAGGGCCGGGTGGTGGTCGACGCGGTCTGCCCGCTGGTGACCAAGGTCCACCACGAGCTCAAGGTCCGGGCCCGCAAGGGGTACACGGTGCTCTACGTCGGCCATCACGGCCACGAGGAGGCGGTCGGGACCATGGCCGTGTCCCCGTCGTCGGTGCGCCTGCTCGAGCGCGTCGAGGACGTGGACGAGCTGGGTGACCTCGACGGCGACCATCCCGGCTCCCCGCAGGTGGCGCTGTTGGCGCAGACCACCCTCAGCCACGACGAGTGGTCGGGCATCGTCGACCGCGCCCGTCAGCGGTTCCCGGACCTGTGGATGCCCAACCGGAGCGACCTCTGCTTCGCCACCACCAACCGGCAGGCCGCCCTCAAGGCCCTGGCCGGGCTCACCGACGCGGTGGTGGTCATCGGGTCGGAGAACTCCTCCAACACCGTGGCCCTCGAGCAAGTGGCCACCGCGTTCGGGTGTCCGCGGGTGATCCGGGTCAACGATGCCTCCGAGCTCCCCGACGACCTCTCCGGAACGGTGGGGGTCACCGCAGGGGCGTCGGCGCCCGAGGCCCTGGTGCGGGCGGTGGTGGAGCGCCTGGATCCGCTCGAGGGGGTTCACCGATCGCCGGTCACCGTCGAAGCGGAGTACTTTCCGCCACCGCCGGAGCTTCGTGAGCTGCTGCGGGGGCTCGAGGTCGCCCTGGCCCTGTTCAACGGGGCTTCGGTGGACCCGGAAGGCGACGGCAACGACCGGGCCACCCGGGTGCTGGTCGACGATCGGACCACCGAGGCCTCCGACGTGCTCGAGCGCTTGGCCGGGTAGCGGCCGGACGCCCGGTGGGGCCATTTGATGCGAGAATGAGGCCATGACCACTTCGACCGATCCGAGCACCGCTTTCCCCCGCATGGACGTGTCCACCGCCGAGGACTGGGCGGTGATCGGCCACGAGACCATCAAGAACCAGCGCCTGGTGGCGGACCGGGTCCTCGCCCTACTCGAGTCGCTGTCCACGGTGGTCGACGGATTCGCCGTCGACCAGTTGACCCACTGCCTGCAGACCGCCACCCGGGCCGAGCGGGCCGGGGCCGACGAAGAGCTGGTGGTGGCATCCCTGTGCCACGACATCGGCAAGGTGGTCGGGGTCCCCAACCACCCCAAGGTGGCCGCCGAGATCCTCCGCCCCTACGTCCGCCCCGAGGTGGTGGCGGCCATCGCCGCCCATCAGGACTTCCAGGGGCGTCATTACTACCACCACTTCGGCATGGACCCGAACATGCGTGATCGCTACCGGGACGAGCCGTGGTTCGAACTGGCTGAGCGGTTCGCCGACGAGTGGGACCAGAACAGCTTCGACGCTGACTACCCCACCGAGCCCCTCTCCCACTTCGAGCCGAAGGTCCGGGCCGTGTTCGACAATCCGCACTTCCTGTAGTGGCGCCCACCCAACGACACCGGTGGTTCGGCCTCGGGGACACCGGGCAGCACACCCGGATCGCCGCCCTGCGCCGATTCGCCGTCGACACCGCGCTGGCCGACTTCGAGGCACGGTACCCGCGGGTGCGATTGGGCCCGATCGTCGCCCTGGTCGCCGCATTCGACGAGGAGAAGAACATCGGCGGCGTCCTCAAGGCCATGCCCACCATGGTGGGCGACCTCGAGGTCTCGACCCTGGTGATGGTGGACGGGGGAACCGACAGCACCGCCCAAGTGGCCCTCGACGCCGACGCCTACGCCTGTGTCTTCCCGGTGAACCTGGGCCACGGTGCCGCGCTCCGCACCGGGTACCAGTTGGCCGCCGACCACGGCGCCCAATACGTGGTCACCCTCGACGCCGATGGTCAGAACGATCCGGCCGAGCTGCCCACCCTGGTGCAGCCGCTGCTCGATGATGCTGCTGACCTGGTCATCGCCTCTCGTCGGCTGGGCGTGGACCAGACCACCGATCGCTTCCGACGGGCCGGCGTCAAGTTCTACGACCGGGTGCTCAACGCCATCTTGTCCCAGTCGGTGTCGGACTCGTCCAACGGCTACCGGGCCTTCTCCATCGAGGTGCTCAACGACATCGTCCCGCACCTCATCCAGGACCAGTACCAGACGGCCGAGGTGGTGATCATGACGTCCGGCCGGGGTTGGCGCATTACCCAGCGGCCCACGGTGTGGCACCCGCGGGCGTCGGGAACCTCGAAGAAGGGCGGCAACCTGTTCTTCGGGTTCCAGTACGGACGGGTCATCGCCACCACCTGGTTGCGCGTCACCTTCGGCAACCGGTCACGCGGCTGATCGGCAGGCGAGCCCTCCCCCACCACCCGGTGGGGCCGTCGATGTCACTCCCGCCAGTCAGTAGCGGCCGGTCACCCCGACCGCACGGTCGTAGAGGTCCTGGATGGACGCGGTCAGCGCCTCGGTGAGCTGATGGGTCCGGCTTCGCGAGATGCGGCCCCCTCCGGTGCGGGTGGGCGGAGGCAGTGGCTCGCCTACCTCCATGTGGATGTGCTGGGGTCGGGGGATCTTCTTCCCCTTGGGCATCACCGATGCCGAGCCCCCGATCCCGACCGGGATGACCGTGGCCCCGGTGCGTGCGGCCAGGAAGGCGACGCCCTCGTGGAGGTCCTCGACCACCGGCCCCGACCGGCGCTCCCCCTCCGGGAACAGGATCAACACCTCGCCGGCCTCGAGGACGCGTTGGGCCCGGCGGAGCGCTTCGCGGTCGGCCGCCTCCCGGTGGACGGGGAAGGCACCCAGCCCGGGCAGGATGGCGGCCAGCACGCGGTTGTCCCACAGGCTGTCCTTGGCCATGTAGTGCAACTTCCGGTTGGTCACCTCGGAGGCGACGAAGAAGTCGATGAAGGACCGGTGGACGGGGGCGATGATCACCGGGCCCTCCTCGGGAACCCGATCGGCACCCTGCACCGTGGTCCGGAACAGCAGACGGTTCAGGCCGTGCACCAACAGCCGGAGGAAGCGGTAGATGGGGGTGAAGCTGGTGTCCACCCTGACCGGGGCGCCGGATGCCGACTCGTCGCCCTCCGGCCCCGGGGCCTCGCTCACAACCACGTCACTACCTGTTCCACGATGTCCTCCACGGGCCGGTCGGTGGTGTCGATGACCCGGGCCCCGTCGGCCACGCCCAGGGGCGACGCCGTCCGGGTGCTGTCCAGACGGTCACGGCGGGAGAGCGCGTCGCTGCCCTCCTCGGGCCGCCGCCGGGCTCGCTCGTGGTCGGCGGCGGTGAGATAGATCTTCACGTCGGCGTCAGGGAAGACCACCGAACCGATGTCACGGCCCTCGACCACCCCGCCCCCGCGCTCGGCCATCCACTGCCGCTGCCGCTTCACCAGCACCTGGCGCACCGCCGGGTTGGCCGCCACCAGCGATACCACACCGCTCACCTCGGCTCCCCGGATGGCCTCGGTCACGTCCGTCCCGTCCACCGTCACCTGCTCGCCGATCTCGATGTCGAGGCCACGGGCCAGCTGGGCCACTGCCTCCCAGTCCGACGGGTCGACCGCCCGGTTGAGGACAGCCCAGGTCACCGCCCGGTACATGGCGCCGGTGTCCAGCCGGTCGATCCCGAGCCGTGTGGCCAGGGCCCGGGACACGGTGGACTTGCCGGATCCGGCCGGCCCGTCGATGGCGATGACCGGCAACGGTCGGGTGCCGGTGTGGGCGGCGCTCACGGTCGGCCCGGGGGTGCGGTGCGGAGACCGGCCAGGTCCTCGGAGAAGGTGGGGTAGCTGGAGGCCACCGACTCCCACCCGGCGATGGTGGTTTGGGCGGGGGCGGGACAGGCGGCGCCGGCCACCGCGGCAGCCATGGCCATCCGGTGGTCACCACCGGCATCCACCCGGCCCGGCCGGAGCTGGGCCCCCTCGCCACGCACGATGAGGTCGTCCCCCTCGACCTCGGCGAAGGCGCCGAAGGCCCGTACCAGCGCCACCGTGCCGGCCAGGCGATCGGACTCCTTCACCCGGAGCTCCCCGACGTTGTGAAACCGGGTGGTGCCGTGGGCCACCGACGCGGCCACGGCCAGGATGGGCACCTCGTCGAGGGAGGGGATCTCCTCGGCCTCGACGTCGGTCCCGTGCAGGAGGCAGCTGTAGCTGGTCACCGACCCCGATCCGCCGCCCTCCTCCTCGATCTCGATGGTGGCTCCCATCCGGCGCAGCACGCCGATGAAGCCGAGCCGCTCGGCCCCCAGGTAGATGCCGTCCACAGTGACCAGGCTGCCGGGGATGATGGTTGCCCCGACCACCCAGAAGGCGGCCTGGGAGGGATCGCCGGGCACGACGTAGGCCCCGTTGCTCAAGGCGCTTGGTCGCACCCGGACCACGCGGCCCGGGCCCACGTCCTGACTGGTGATGTCCGCCCCGGCGGCGGCCAGCATCTCTTCGGTGTGGGCGCGGGTGGCGACTCGCTCGTGGACCACCGTCTCCCCCTCGGCCGCCAGTCCGGCCAGCAGCACCGCCGACTTGACCTGGGCGCTGGCCATCGGGGGCTCGTACTCGATGCCGTGCAGCGACCCGCCGGTGACGGTGATCGGGGGGAGGCAGTGGTCGCCGGCGCCATCGACCCGGGCCCCCATCCGGATCAGTGGCTCGGCCACCCGGTCCATGGGCCGGGTGCGGAGCGACCGGTCACCGGTGAGGGTGGTGGTGCCGGGGACGGTGGCGACCACCCCGGCCAGGAGGCGCATGCCGGTCCCCGAGTTGCCCAGGTCCAGCGCCGCCGCCGGGGCGTGCAGCCGTGACCGCCCCCCGGTTACCGTGACCACCGGGCCGTCGCGTACCACCTCGGCCCCCACGGCGGCCACCGCCTCCAACGTGCGCCGGACGTCGTCCCCGTCGGACAGCCCGGTGATGGTGGAGGGTCCCTCGGCCAACGCCGCCATCAGCAGGGCCCGGTGCGAGATCGATTTGTCCCCGGGTACCCGGAGGGTCCCGGTGAGGCTGCCCCCACCGGCGATCGTCTCGGTGACCGGGTGGCCGTCCGGGTTGGTGGGGTCGCCGGCGGCGGTCATCGGGTGGTCCCCACCGGCGCACTGGTGGCCCGGTAGCCGCGGCCGGACAAGGTGGTGAGCAGGGTCGGTGCCGACAGGGTGTCCACCACCAGGATGAGCACGCCGCGGTCACCGTCCACCGAGTGGGCGATCTCGAGGTCGACGATATTGACACCCAGCTCGGCGGCCAGCACGGCCACCTCGGCGATGGCCCCGGTCCGGTCGAGGACGGGGATGCGTACCTCCACCAGCTCCTCGGGACGAGGGGCGCGCTCGACTCGAGGGCCCGCCGGGCGGTGGCCGCCCGTCCGAGGATGGCCAGGATGGCCTCGCGGTCGTGCTCGGCCACCCGTTGCCGCATGGCGGCCAGCGAGTCGATGAGCAGGTCGAAGGTGGCCACGATGGCCTCGGCGTTGTCGTCGCAGATGTCCGGCCAGATGGACGGGTGCCCGGCGGCGATGCGGGTCATGTCCCGGAAGCCGCCGGCGGCCAGCTGGAGGAGGGCGGCATGCTCCTCGCCGAGGCTCGAGGCCAGGTCCATGAGGGTGGCCGCCGTCAGGTGCGGGACGTGGGAGACCACCGCCACCAGCGAGTCGTGCTGGGACGGGGTGAGGGCCATCACGTTGGCCCCGAGGCCGGCGAGGATGGCCCGGACCCGGGCGTAGGCGGCCGGGTCGGTCGATGCCGTGGGCGTCAGCACCCAGGTGGCCCCCACGAACAGCTCGGCCGAGGCCCCGTCGATACCGACCTGTTCTGACCCGGCCATCGGGTGGCCGCCGACGAACGACGGATGGTCGATGGCCGCCACCAGGGGGCCCTTCACGCTGCCCACGTCGGTGATCACCGCGCCGGGATTGGATGCGGCCACCGATTCGATGATCTTGGCGGCGGCGTGCACCGGGGTGGCCACCACCACCAGGTCGGCCTGGTGGTCCACCCCCTCGTCGGACAGGGCCCCGAGGGCCACTGCCTGGGCCGCCACCCCGTCGGCGGTGTCGACGCCGCTGACCACCCAGCCCTGGTCGCGCAGGGCCATCCCCACCGAGCCGCCGATGAGCCCGGTGCCGAAGATCATGGCCCGGCCGGGGGCGGTGACCCGCTCCCCCGCCGCCGCTCGGATCGTGCCTGGTTGCAGGGGGCTGCCGCTCTCAGTCGGGGAGGTCGTCACGGAGTCCCTGCGCGCCCTCGAGGTAGACGTGGTGGATGGCGTCACGCGGGCGTTCCGTGGTGACGTGGAGCATGACCCGGATGCAGCGGGGAACCGATCCCGTGATGGCCAGCTCGCGGGCACAGATCAGGGGAACGGCGCCCAGGCCCATGGTCCGGGCGGCTGTGGCCGGGAACGTGGACACGATGTCCTCGGTGGCGGTGAACAGGATGGAGATGATGTCGTCCTCCACCAGTCCGTTCCGCTCGAGGATCTGGCTCAAGAGGGCCACCACCCGCTCGGTGATGGCAGCGGGGGCGTCGCGGTCGACGGTGGTTGCGCCGCGAATGGCGCGGACGGATGAGGGCATCAGCCAGGCATGTTACTCAGACCTCTCCGTTGGCCCGGCCCTGCCCCTCCGGCCCGTCGGAGGGCGCGGACGGTCCGACCGTGGCCACCGGCACCGCCGCCGCGGCCAGGGTGCGGACCTCGTCGAAGGTGAGCGGCCGGTAGGTACCGGGTGCGAGGGACGGATCGGTGAGGGTCCCGATGCGGGTCCGGACCAGACGGAGCACGGGGTGGCCGATGGCGTCGCACATCCGCCGGATCTGCCGGTTGCGCCCCTCGTGGATGACCATGCGCAAGAGGGTGGGAGCGACCACCGACACCCGTGCCGGGGCGGTGGGCCCGTCGTCGAGCTCGACCCCCTCACGCAGCTGCCGCACCTGGCCGGAGGTGGGCTCGCCGTCCACCTGCACCAGGTACTCCTTGGGCACGCCGAACGAGGGATGGGTCAACCGGTGGGTGAGCTCGCCGTCGTTGGTGAGGATCAGCAGGCCTTCCGATTCCATGTCGAGACGTCCCACCGGGTACACCCGGGGTCGATCGGGCACCAGGGCTGCCACCGTCGGGCGGCCGTGGGTGTCGGAGACCGTGCTCACCGTGCCCGGGGGTTTGTTGACCAGGTAATGGACCAGCCCCGGCTGCACCGGCAGGGGCACCCCGTCGAGCTCCACCCGGTCCGCCGCCGGGTCCACCCGGCGGCCGAGGACGGGAACCACGCCGTTGACGGTCACCCGGCCGTCGACGATGAGCTCTTCGCACACCCGGCGGGAGCCGACCCCGAGCCGGGCCATCACCTTCTGCAATCGTTCTCCGGTGGGAAGGGGGGTCGGAGGCTGGTCAGCCATCGACGGCCGGGCGCATCTGCTCCTCCAGCTCGGCCACCGCCTCGGGCCCGGGGAGCAGATCCTCGACCGGCGGCAACTGCTCGAGCCGGTCGAGCCCCAGACGCTCGAGGAAGGCGTCGGTGGTGGCATAGAGCACGGCCTGACCCGGGCCCGGGGCCTTCCCCACGGCGGCGATGTACCCCCGGTGCTCGAGGAGGCGGACCACCCCGTCGACATTGACCCCGCGCAGGGCACTGATCTGGGCCCGGGAGACCGGCTGCTTGTAGGCCACGATGGCCAGGGTCTCCAACGCCGCCGCCGACAGGCGCGAGGACACCCCCACGTTGGCGAACCGCTCCACGTGGGAGGCGAGGTCCGGATGGGTCTGGATGCGGTACCCGCCGGCGATCCTGACCACCTCGAAGCCCCGCCCCTCGGCCCGGCACGACTCGGCCAGCTCCTCGGCCAGCGGGTCGATCCGCTCCACCGGCACCTCGAGCAGCTCGGCCAGCAGCCCCGCCCCCACCGGCTCGACTGCGGCGATCAGGACGGCCTCGATGGCCCGGGCCTCGGGAGAGAGGGGCACGCTAGCCCTCGTACTCGTCGTAGCGTCCGGCCCCGACCGCCACCGGGTCCTGGTGCTCCGGCGTCCAGACCACCTCGAGTTCGCCGAAGGTGTGACCCTGGTCGAGCGAGACCCGCCCCTGTTTGTACAGCTCGAGGAGGGCCAGGAACCGCACGATGATCTCGATGCGCGAAGAGAGGTGGCCGGTCAGGGCGCGAAAGGTCGATCGGCCCACCACCGGGAGGCGCACCGCGAGCTCGGCAACCGCGTCGGACACGGTGACCGTGTCCACGGTGACGTGGTAGAGATCGACGGCCGGCGCCGGGCGCTCGGCGGTGGCCCGCAGGAAGGCAGCTGCTACCTGATCGGCGGTCACCCCCTCGAGGAGATCGGGCGCGTTGGCCTCGAGGTCCGGGTCGATGCCGGCGCTCCGGGGGACCGATTGTGTCGCCTGTTCCATCAGCAGGGAGAAGCCGTCAGCGGCGGCGGCATAGGCCTGGCACTCGAGCAGGCGAGCCAGGAGCAGGTCACGCTCCTCCCACCCGATCAACTCCTCGTCGGGGTCGACGTCGTCGCGGCCGGGAAGGAGGCGGCGCGACTTGAGCTCGATGAGCAGGGCGGCGATGACCAGAAACTCGGACAAGGTCTGGAGGTCCACCGCCTCCCACGAGGCCACCTCGGTCACGAAGGCGTCGACCACCGAGGCCAGGGGGATGTCGTAGATCTCCACCTGGTGGTCGTTGACCAGCTGCAGGAGGACGTCGATGGGACCCTCGAACACGGGCGTCGAGACGGTGGCGGGCATCGCAACCGACCATACCGGTTGGAGCGCCCCATCTCGTGCACCTCTGGGCGCGACCTACGATGACCACCCATGTCCCGAGTTCTCTCCGGCCTGCAGCCCAGCGGCGACCTCCACCTGGGGAACTACTTGGGGGCCATCCGCAATTGGGTGGCCGACCAGGACGTCCACGACGCCTTCTACATGATCGTCGACCTCCACGCCCTCACCTTGGACATCGACCCGGCCGAGCTCCGGTCACGAACCTACGAGACGGCACTCGACCTCTTGGCGGCGGGGCTCGACCCCGAGCGCTGCACGCTGTTCGTCCAGAGCCACGTCCACCAGCACACCCAGATGGCCTGGCTGCTCGAGTGCACCGCCACCATGGGTGAACTGGGTCGGATGACCCAGTTCAAGGAGAAGAGCGCCGGGTACGACTCGGTGCGGGCCGGACTGTTCACCTACCCGGTGCTGCAGAGCGCCGACATCCTGCTCTACGACGCCGAGCGGGTGCCGGTGGGTGACGACCAGCGCCAGCATGTCGAGCTGGCCCGCGAGCTGGCCCTCCGGTTCAACCGTCGCTACGGGCCGACACTGGTGGTGCCCGAGGCGGCCTTTCCGGCGGTGGGGGCACGGGTGATGGACTTGCAGCACCCCGAGCGCAAGATGTCCAAGTCGGTCAACTCGCCGCTCGGCACCGTCATGCTGCTCGACGAGCCGGCCGACATCGAGCGCAAGGTCAAAAAGGCGGTGACCGACACCGACGGCGAGGTGCGCTACGACCCCGAGGCCAAGCCGGGCCTGTCCAACCTGATCGAGCTCCTGGCGGTGGCCACCGACCGCCCGCTCCTCGAGGTGGCCGGTTCCTACCAGCGCTACGGCGACTTGAAGACCGACCTGGCCGACGCCCTGGTGGAGTTGGTCCGCCCGGTACGGGAGCGACGGACGGCGTTGGCCGCCGACCCCGGAGCGGTTACCTCGCTGCTGTCACGAGGGGCCGACAAGGCCCGGATCATCGCCTCGGCCACCTACGGTCGGGCCGCTGAGGCCATCGGGCTGCTCAGTCCGGGCTGACCTCGGCGGGTGGCGCCGCGGTTCGCCGCCGCCGGTGCCGGATGGCGCCGAGGCAGTCGAGGAAGGCCCACGCCACAAGGGCGGCAGCCGCCGCTCCGGACACCAGCAGGCCGACCACCGCCGGCGTGGCCGAGTAGGTGAACGTCACCAGGTAGTCACCCGGGTCGGGCAGGGCGACGGCCTGGAGGACGCCGGTGGCCGCCACGGACACCGGGCGCTCGGGCCCCGGACCGGTGGAGTCCGACCCGACGGATTGGACGGTGGCCCGCCACCCGGCGCTCCACGACTCGCTCCGCACCAGCACTGTGGGCCCGGTGGTGTGCACGGTGATCTGTAGGCGTCCGTCCTCTCCGGTGGCCATCGCCGTCACCGTGCTGCCGGCGGGCGGGGCTCCCCCCGCCGGGGCGCGTACCTGGGCCCACCCCCGGGCGCGACTATTGTGGAAGACGCCGAAGGAGCCCAGGGTGCCGGTGAACACCCAGTGGGGCGAGGTGACGCCGAACTGCATCCGTCCGTTCAGGGCCACCGCGCCGGCCTCGGCGGTGTCGACGACGGGAACCCCGACCTCGGGGCGACCACCGCTCGACTCGACGATGACGCCGCCGGCCCGGATCGGCCTGGCCAGGGTGGCATCGAGCGAGCGATGCCCTCCGTCGACAGGGTCAGAGGTGGTGGCGGGGGGCAGCCAGCGCACCCCGCCGGTAGGGGTGACCAGCCCCAGCCTCAGGTCGGCCGGCGATCCGTCGAGCACCGGGACGGTGATCGACTTCACCGTGAGCACGCCACCGAAGTACCAGCGGTGGCCGGCACCGGATGCCAGCCGGTAGGAGTCGACCGACGGGACCGGGGCCGAGTTGTAGACGGCGGGGTGGGCGGGGAAGGGCAGGTTGGTGGGCGACGTCGGGTCCACCCGGGTGACGAAGTACCCGGGCAGGGACAGCAGGGTGGTGGCGTTGAGGTCGTCCCAGGTGGTGCCGGCCAGGGTGGCCGGATTGAGGTCCTCCTGATAATGGGCCCCGGTGGCGTCGTAGTAGGCGCCATCGGTCAGGGCGGTGTAGCCCTGGCCGCTGGGTAGGTCGTCGTAAACGTTGAGATCGGTCTGTCCCAAGGCGTAGAGCTGGCCGGTGTCGAACTGGTCGGGGTCGTAGATGATGAACCGGCCGCCGCCCACCAGCGAGCGGAGGGTGGCCGCGGTGGCGGCGTGCGGTCTGGTCGCCGTTTCGGTGATCGGCGATCGGATCACGAACACGTCGAAGACGATCAGGTCGATGGCGAGGATCGCGGCCAGCAGCCACCGGAGCTGCCTGGCGGTTAGCCGCGCCTCGGACAGTACCGACCAGGTGGCGGCGGCGGCGATGAGGACGCCGACGGTGACCAGCACGGCCACCCGGTGGCGGGCCTCCGAGTCCACCGCCGACTGGAGCTGGAGGAAGCGGTAGAGCAGCGGGCCACCGGCCCACAGGAACACGCACACCGCGGTGATCAGGGCGAGCGGGGCACAGGTGACCACCAGTTCGCTACGCCGTCCGTGGCGCCATCGACTGGCGATGGACCGGTAAGAGGTCGCCCCCGCCTTCCGGTGGTCACCGAGGAGGAGGTGGGCCCACCACCCCAACAGCACGGCCAGGGAGAAATCGACGAGGAGCAGGTTGCGACTGAGCAGCCGCTCGTTCCGGATCTCGGGGACCAGGAACAAGAGGCGCCCGAAGGGGGTCTGGCCCCCCAGTGCCGAGAGCAGGCCGACGGCCATGATCACGTACCAGACCCACCAGTGCCGCGCCTCGGGCCGGGTCCGCCATTTGCGGAGGAAGAGGGAGCACGCCGCGATCAGGGCCAGGATGCCCACATAGCTGGAGACTTCCTCGAAGTTGTAGGGACCGGCGTAGTAGCTGGGCCGGGCCTGGTTGGTCCCGAGGACGAATGGGGAGGCGAGCAGCGTCAGCAGCTGGGTCGGCAGGGAGCCGCTGGTGAAGAAGGAGAAGGTGGCCACCGACCGCTGCGAGTGGGAGGAGAACGCCGCCCCGGGCAGCCACTGTGCGGCACCCAGGGCCAGGCCCCCGGCCACCCCGGCCGCAGTCAAGAGCACCGAGGAGGCCAGGGCGCGGCGGCGCGCCCGATCGAGGTATCCCATGGTGACCAGCCGCCCCACCCAGTAGACGGCCAGCAGGACAGCGCTGTCGATGATCGACTCGGCCCCGCCGGTGAGGATGGAGAGCCCGACCGAGACCGCCAGGATGGCCATCCAGCCGCGGGTGCGGCGTCCGGCGGACCGTGGTGAGCAGTCGGTTGGGGTTGGCTGGGTGAGCCCGTGCACCGCCAGCGCCATCCACGGCAGCCAGGCTGCTCCCTCGATCAGATCGATGTGCACCATCTGGGCGGTCATGAAGCCGCCGAAGGCGAAGGTGGCCGCACCGAAGGTGGCCGCCGTCGGGGTGATGGTCTGCCGTCGGAGGAAGAGGTACATGCCGGCGACGGCCACGTCGTAGACGAGGACCTGACCGATGGTCCACGCGGTGAACATGGGGAGGACGGCCATCAGCCAGGTGGCCGGGTAGGCAGCTCCGGCGTTGAACCCGGCCAGCAGCGGGGTTCCGCTGGACAGGTAGGGGTTCCACAGGGGTAGGACTCCGTGGCGGAGGTCGCGCCCAACCAGGACCCGAAGGGGAAGGTTCTGGAGGAAATTGTCGCCGTCCACGAACACCCGCCCGAACAGCTGAGTGCCGACGAAGACGACCACCGGGGCCACCAACAGGAGAACCATGCCCGGGTGCGACCGCGCCCAGGCCCTCGCCGCCGCAACCGGGGCGGCGGTCCGGCGCCGGTCTCGTGCCGTCATGCCCGGGAGTGGACTGGCGCGTCTCCCGCAGGCGAGGGCACGGCACCGGCCACCAGCGCCCGCAGCTGGCCGATCGCCCATGCCACCATCACCGCGAAGATGGCCGATCGGGCCATCATGGTCAGGTAGTCGACCCAGTTGTAGGGATTGGTCTGATCCGGCAGGCGGAGCACGAACTCGAAGGCGTAGTCGACGATGGAGATGCCTCCGAGGATCACACCGAAGCGCGCCGGCATGGCGGTCAGGGCCCCGGCGGCGAACACCCACAGCACGTACTGGGGGTTCCACACCTTGTTGACCGCCATCCACACGATGATGGCCACCGCGGTGGCCAGGGCCATGGCCCGGGCCTGGTGGGGAGCCGGCGCCCGCCACACCATCCAGGCCCCGTAGGCCACCGCAGCCGTCACCATCAGGAGGGAGAGAGTGTTGATGTGGTGGCTGCTGAACAAGGACGAGCCGAAGACCCTGCCCAACAGGCCCCACACCGAGTCCTTCTGCGGCCTCATGCTGTTGAACCGCACGAAGTACAAGGTGTTGGAACGGGCCACCACCAGGAACGGCACCAGCACCACCACGCAGACCACCGTGAAGGGGATCAACCACCGGGCCAGGGCGGTGGGCGGCGACGGCTCGGCGCGGTCATCGGGGACATCGGGGACACCGGGGACACCGGGGACGGTGGCCCGACCACCGGCCCCACTGGCGGTGCTGAACGATCGCCACCACCGCGACCCCAGGGCCGCCACCGCCATCGGTGCGGCCACCACCGGAAAGAGCTTGAACAGCGTCCCAATGGCGGTGGACACGCCGCTCAGCCGGTAGCGACGCTCGCCGAACCACACCACCGCTCCCACCATGAACAAGATGCCGACCAGGTCCCAGTTGATGCCGGCGTCGAGGAGCAACGCCGGGGTGGCAGCCAACCACCAGGCCGAACGCGGACTGTGC
This sequence comes from uncultured Acidimicrobiaceae bacterium, assembly GCA_963774885.1. Lineage (GTDB taxonomy): Bacteria > Actinomycetota > Acidimicrobiia > Acidimicrobiales > RAAP-2 > Bog-756. The sequence continues at coordinate 235,233 of CAVZGQ010000001.1, read as the reverse complement.
CGGCGGATGAGGGCGATCGAGGCGAAGGTGGCCGCCACCGTGATCACGCCGGCGGCGGCGAACCACGAGGCCGGGCCGCCCGGGAGCCACGACGGCAGCCACAGGATGAACCCGAGCAGCACCGGGTACTCGATCTTGTCGTGCACGTAGGGAAGGGGATGGATGACGTGTGCGCCCCGCACGTAGTGGTTGATGCTCAGCTTGACGATGTCGGAGTAGACCCCGTGGTTGAGGGCCCAGACCTCGTAGCCGCTGCGGGGGTAGGAGAGGCCGCGGGCCAGCCACAGGTAGTCGGCCAGGATGAACACACCGGCGACCGCGTACGGTCCCCACCACCGGGTGGAGATACCGATCGGATCGCGGATCACACCAGCAGGCCCGACCACCAATTGATGAGGTGGCCGATCAACTGGGACCATTGGTTGTGGAACAGGAGGATGAGGATGAAGGGCAGGAACATGAGCAGCGGTTGGATGCGGTAGTACTCGGGCAGCATGCGGGCGGGCAGGAAGCGCTCGAGCACCGAGGCGCCGTCCAGGGGTGGGCAGGGGATGAGGTTGAAGACGCCGAGGACGATGTTGGCGATCCCGCCGATGAACAGGATCTGTCCCAGCAGGGAGGGCGGGTAGTACCCGGCGGCCACATCGGCCTTGGCCACCGGCGAGGACGTGGCCACGAACAGCACGCCGAAGGCTGCGGCGAGTGCGAAGTTGGTCAGGGGGCCGACCAGCGACACCACCACCGTGTGGTTGCGGGGGCTCCGCAGGCGATTGGTGCTCACCGGAACCGGCTTGGCCCATCCGTAGGCCCCGAGTCCCGACAGGGAGAGCACCGCCGGGACCAGCAGCGTTCCCACCGGGTCCACGTGCTTGGCCGGATTGAGGGTCAGCCGGCCGGCCCGCTTGGCGGTGTCGTCACCGAGGGCCAGGGCCACGATCCCGTGGGACAGCTCATGGAGGATGATCGACGGGATCAGCATGCAGAAGTAGATGATCTCGAACCGGTCGATCTTGTGGGTCCGCACCAAGATGGCCACCAGGGCCAGGCCGATGACCACGATGATGATGGTCCGCTGGCTCGGTTGGAACCGCCGTCGGGGCGACGAGGACCCGCCAACTCCCGTGCCGTAGCCTCCGTAGCCCATCAGCGCCGGGACCCGATCAGGGCCGGCTGGCGTGCTTGATGCAGAATCGGGTGGCCGGCATCGCTTCGAGGCGGGCCGGTTCGATGGCCACCGCGCACGCCTCGCAGCGGCCGTAGCTCCCGTCCTCGAGGCGGGTGATGGCCAGTGCCACCTCGTCGAGCGTCTCGCGAAGTTGGCCGGCCAGCACCTCGGCCTCGCCCCGCTCGGCGGTGACCTGGCTGGAGTCGGCGAAGTTGGGGTCGTAATCCAAGCCGCCGCCCTCACCGAAGCCGAGCTCGGACAGTTCCGACTGGAGATGGCCTCGCTCCGCTTCGAGCAGCTGGCGGTAGTCGATGGTGGGGGCGTCGCTCGGCACGGGGGGAATCCTACTTGAGCTGGGACAGAGTGGCCCGCGGATGGGCCCGCAGGTAGGAGGTGCGCAGGTGGTCGGGGCTGAGCTTGGTATAGATCTGAGTGGTGGAGATGGAGACGTGCCCGAGGAGCTCCTGCACCACGCGGATGTCGGCCCCGTGAGCCAGCATGTGGCTGGCGCAGGAATGGCGGAGCACGTGGGGGCTGACCAGCGGTCGCAACCCGACCCGCTCGGCATGTCGGTTGACGATGGCCCAGGCCCCCTGTCGGCTCAGCCGGCCCCCGCGGGTGTTGAGGAACACCGCTTCGGCGTCCTGGCGACGGGCCCAGCGCTCCGGAGCCAGGCACGGACGACCCGACGGGCCCAGCCAACGCTCGAGGGCGGATCGGGCCGGCCCCCCGAGGGGGACCAGCCGCTCCTTGGCCCCCTTCCCGAACACGCGGAGCAGGCCGTCGTCTCCCTGGAGGTCACCCAGCGACAGCCCGACCACCTCGGAGATCCGGGCCCCGCTGCCGTAGAGCAGCTCGAGGAGGGCCCGGTCGCGGAGGTCGGTGGGTCCCCCGCCGCTCACCGAATCGAGCAGGGTGAGCACCTGGTCCTCGTCGAGGGCCTTGGGCAATCGGCGGGGAAGGCGCGGCGAGGCCAGGTCGACGGTGGGGTCGATGGCGATCCTCCCCTCGTCGGTGAGGAACCGGTACAACCCGCGCAGCGCCGTCGTCGTACGGGCCATCGACGCCGGGTGCCGGCCCTCGGCGCGCAGGTCGGCCAGATGGCGCTCGATGGCCTCGGTGCCGGCTCGGGGCGGGTCCACCCCGGCCCGCCGGGCCCAGGCCTCCCAGACGGCGATGTCACGGCGGTAGGCGGCCAGCGTGTTCTGCGATCTCCCCTTCTCCACCGCCAGCCACGACAGGTACTCCTCCGCCCCGTCCGACAGGGGCTGGTTCACGGACCGCCCTGGCGGTCGGTGGCCATCCGCCGGCAGGCCAGGCCGACACCCAGGATGGTGGTGGCGTCGACGATGGTCCCGTCGTCGACCAGGGCGTCGAACTCGGACAACGGCACCTCCACCGTCCGCATGAAGCGCTCCTCGATCCCCTGCCGGTCGAGGGCCACGGCCCGGAGCCCAGTGGCCAGGTAGACGGAGGAGTACTCGTCACAGAACCCGGGGGTGATGGCGCACGTGGTCAGCAGGGCGAGGTCGGTGGCCTGGTAGCCGACCTCCTCGGCTAGCTCGCGGCGGGCGGTGACCGCGCTCGCCTCCCCGCTCACGTCGCAGGTGCCGGCGGGGATCTCCAGCAGCCAGCGGTCGACCGCCGGCCGGTACTGGTGGACCAGGACCACGGCGCCGGCGTCGGTAATCGCCACCATGGCCACCGCACCCGGATGGCGGATGACATCCCGCTCGAAGGGGGCGCCGTCGGGGTCGACGAAGGTGGCCCGGACCACGGTGATGATGTGCCCCCGGTGGACGGTCTCCTCGCCGGTGGGCACGAACCGGGGAAGATCGTCGTTGTCCATGGCGGCGCGGTGCTCGGTGCCCGGCCGGTCAGCCGAGGTCACCGATGTCGAGAAGGCGCGGGTCACGACCCTCGGCCCGGGTGAGTGCCGCATACACCAGCTCGCGGAAGAGCGGGTGGGGCCGGTCGGGACGGCTCTTGAACTCGGGGTGGGCCTGGGTCCCGACCCAGAAGGGATGGCTGGGCAGCTCGATGAACTCCACCAACCGGTGATCGGGGGACATCCCCGAGCACACCATCCCGACCTCCTCCAGGCGGGCGCGGTAGCGCGGGTTGACCTCGTAGCGATGGCGGTGGCGCTCGGACACCACCTCGGTGTCGTAGGCCTTGGCCACCTGGGAGCCGGCAAGCAGCTCGGCGGGGTACGAGCCCAGCCGCATGGTCCCCCCCTTGTCGACGACGTCGTGCTGGTCGTCCATCAGGTCGACCACCGGATGGGGTGTGCCGGCGTCGAACTCCCTCGAGTTGGCCCCGTCGAGATGGGCCAGGGTCCGGGCCACCTCGATGATCATGACCTGGAGCCCGAGGCAGAGGCCGAGCAGGGGCAGCTCGTGCTCACGGGCGTAGTGGGCGGCGGCGATCTTGCCCTCCACTCCCCGCTCGCCGAAGCCACCGGGAATCACCAATCCGTCGAACCCTCGCAGGCCGTCCGTCTCCAACAGATCGGGCACCGTGGCCGCTTGGATCCATTCGATTTGGACCTTGGCGCCATGGTGGAAGCCGGCGTGGCGCAGCGCCTCGACCACCGAGAGGTAGGCGTCGGGCAGGTCGATGTACTTGCCGATGATCCCGATGCGCACCGGGCGGACGGCGGCATCGACTTGGTCGACCAGGCGCTCCCACGTGGAGAGATCGATGGGATGGGCGTCCTCCCCGAACTGGAGCAGGCGGAGGATGTAGTCGTCGAGCCCCTCCTGGTGGAGGACCAGGGGGATCTGGTAGATGTTGTCGGCGTCCACCGCCGACACCACTGCCTCGATGGGGACGTCGCACAGCAGGGAGATCTTGCGCTTGAGGTCGTCGGAGATCATCCGGTCCGACCGGCACACGATGACGTCGGGCTGGATCCCGCGGCTGCGCAGCTCGGTGACCGAGTGCTGGGTGGGCTTGGTCTTCTGCTCACCCGACGGTCCGAGGTAGGGAACCAGGGTGAGGTGCACGTAGCAGACGTTCTCCCGGCCCACATCCCGTCGGAACTGTCGGATGGCCTCGATGAAGGGGACGATCTCGATGTCCCCCACCGTCCCCCCGATCTCGACGATGACCACGTCCACCCCCTCGGTGCCCAGGGCCCGGACGCACTTCTTGATCTCGTCGGTCACGTGGGGGATGACCTGGACCGTCTTCCCCAGGTAGTCGCCGCGGCGCTCTTTGGCGATCACCGAGGAGTAGATCCTCCCGGTGGTGGCGTTGGAGTTCTTGTGGAGGTTCTCGTCGATGAACCGCTCGTAGTGGCCCAGGTCGAGGTCGGTCTCGCCGCCGTCCTCGGTGACGAAGACCTCACCGTGTTCGAAGGGGTTCATGGTGCCGGGGTCGACATTGATGTAGGGGTCGAGCTTGCACATGGTCACCCGCAGCCCTCGGCACTTGAGCAGCCGGCCGAGCGAGGACGCGGTCAGGCCCTTGCCCAGGGATGACGACACCCCGCCGGTGAAGAAGATGTACTTGGTGGCCACCCGGGTGGCAGGACCGCCGCCATCGCCGTCAGGTACCGACTCCGAGGGTGGCCCAGCCGTCGCTTGTCCCCCCGGGGGTCGCGTCGGGCCGTCCAAGTCGGGCACCTGACGAGGCTAGCGGAACCGATCGGTACTCGGTGCGGACCCCTCCCCGGCAACGACGCGCCCTACCGGCCGACCGGGGACTGGGTGGGATCGAGCAGCTCCCTGGCGTGGCGGCGCGCCGATGCACTGTCGGGCCGTCCGGACAGCATCCGACTCAGCTCGATGACCCGGGCGTCGGTGTCCAGTCCCTCCACCTCCGACCGGGTGCGTCCCGACTCTTCGGACTTCCGGACCTCGAAGTGGTGGTCGGCCTGGGCGGCCACCTGGGCCAGGTGGGTGACCACCAACACCTGGGCCTGTCGCCCGAGGTCGGCCAGTGCGGCACCGACCGCGGTGGCCGCGGTGCCGCCGACCCCGGCGTCGACTTCGTCGAAGACCATCACCCCGGGGCTGTCGGTGATGGCCAGCCGGATGGCCAGCATGGTCCGGGCCAGCTCTCCCCCCGACGCCACCTTGGCCAGCGGTTGCAGCGGTTCGCCGGGGTTGGCCCCGAGGAGGAAGGCCACCCGGTCGCCAGGACCGTCACCGTCGACGGTGATGGAGAATCGGACCGAGGGCATGGCCAGGCCGGACAGGGTGGACCGGATGTGATCGGCCAGGCGGGGGGCGGCCTTCCTGCGGGCCCGGGCCACCTCGTCCTCGGCGGCCTCGAGCACACCGCGGGCGGTACCGATCTCGTCGTCGAGGGCAACGGACCGACGCTCGTCGACGGCGATGGTCTCCAGCCGGTCCCGGGCGCGGGCGGCGAAGGAGACGACTTCGTCCAGATCGGCCCCGTACTTGCGCTCGAGCTGGTGCAGCATCTGCCGACGGGAGCGGATCTCCTCGAGGCGGGCGGGATCGTCCTCCCAAGTCTCCACCACCGATCGGAGATCGGTGGCCAGGTCGGAGAGCTCGGCCATCGACGATCGGATCCGGGCATCGGCCGAGGCCAGGGGGGCCCGTCCCGACAGCACCCCCGCCGCCTCGGCCAGGCGGGCGATGGCGCTGGTGTCGTCCGATCCGGACAGTGCGGTAAGGGCCTCGGCCGCGGCCGCCCGATGCGAGGAGGCGGCGGCCAGACGATCCTCTTCGAGCTCGAGGCGGTCATCCTCGTCCCCGTCCTCGATGGCCGCGGCATCGATCTCGTCGATCTGGTAGTGGAGGAGGTCGACCTCCCGGGCGCGTTGGCGTGCATCGCCACCCAGCACGTCGCTCTCCTCGAGGAGGGAGCGCAGGTCCCGGCGAGCGGCGATGAGGGGTCCGAGCCGGATGCCGGCGAAGGTGTCGAGGGCGTGACGCTGGGCGTCCCCGTGGACCAGGGACTGGTGCTGGTGCTGGCCGTGGAGCTCGATGAGGCCGGCGGCCGCCTCGGCCAGGGCCCCGATCGACGCCATCCGCCCGTCGACCCAGGCCCGTGAGCGCCCCTGCCGGGCCACGGCGCGGGCCAGCACTACTTCGTGCTCCCCGTCGCCGGTGTCGTCGGCAACGGGGTCCCCGGGGACCCCGTTGCCGGGCCCCAGGAAGCGCCCCTCCACCAGTGCCTCCTCCGACCCGGCGCGGACCACCGATGGGTCGGCCCGGCCCCCGAGCAGGAGACCGAGGGCGTCGACCAGCAGGGTCTTGCCGGCACCGGTCTCCCCGGTCAGGGCGGTCATCCCCGGTTCCAGTGCCATGGTGACGTCGTCGATGACACCGAGATTGCGGACACGGAGCTCGACCAGGCGGTGACCCACGGCCGCCGCTCCCTAGCGGTCGGCCAAGTGGAACTTGGCCCGGAGGATGGCATGGAAGTCCCGCGCCCCGAAGGTGACCAGTCGGGCCGGCCGGCCGCCCTCGCGACAGTCCACGGTGGCGCCCGGCTCGAGGGTGCAGACGGTCACCCCGTCGACCACCAGCACCGCCGGGCGCGGCTCGAGCACCTCGAACCGCAGGTGCTGGTCGGGGTCGAGGACCAGGGCCCGGTCGAAGAGCATGTGGGGGGAGACCGGCGTCACCACGATGGCCCGCAGCCGCGGGGAGAGCACCGGACCACGGGCCGACAGGTTGTAGGCGGTGGACCCGGTGGGGGTGGACACCAACAGGCCGTCGGCGGCGTAGGTGACGAAGGGCCGATCGTCGATCACCGCGGCGATGCGAACCGTGTGGCCGGGGACGGTCTTCTCCACGGTGGCCTCGTTGAGCGCCATCCGCCGGGCCACGGCGCGGCCCCCGGCGTCCCCCACGGTCACCTCCAGGGTCATCCGCTCCTCCACCTGGTGGGTGCCGTCCAGGAAGCTGGCCAGTGCGTTCTCCAGATCGGCCGGCTCGACCTGGGTCAGGTAGCCGAGTCTCCCGATGTTCACCCCGAGCACGGGAAGACCCGAGGGCAGGGCGGCATCCACCGCCCGCAACAGCGTCCCGTCGCCGCCCAGGCTGACCAACAGATCGGCGCCGTCGAGCGAGAGGGAGCCGTCGGGCCGCAGGGCGGAGAGCGACTGGTGGCCGTGGCCGGCCAACCAGGTGGTGGCCCGCTCGGCCAGGGCAGCCGCCTCGGGGCGGAGGGAGTTGGCGTAGAAGGCGATCACGGCCATGGCCGCCTACCCTCCCCCATGTCGGTGGGCCTCGTCGACCGCGGCGTCCAGCAGATGGCGGTAGTCCGGCCTCGACGGGTCGACCCCACCGGCCCGGGGACCCCCCGGTGACCGGGTATCGGTGCGGGCGTAGAGGAGGAATTCGATGTTCCCGGCGGTCCCGGTGATCGGCGACGGCATGGCCCCCATGATGACTGCTCCAGCCGAGTCGAGCGCGGCTGCCACCTCGCCGAGCGTCCGGCGATGGATGGCCGGGTCGCGGATCACCCCCTTGCCACGGGAGGCCTCGGCCCGACCGGCTTCGAACTGAGGCTTCACCAGGATCACCACCGGCGCGCCCGGGACGACCACGTCACCGACCAGCACGGGGATGGCCCGGACCACCGAGATGAACGACAGGTCGGCAGTGACCGCCTCGACCGGGCGACCCCCGACGGCGTCCAGGGTGAGCTCCCTGATGTCCAGCCGCTCGAGCGAGGTCACCCGCCGATCGGATCGCAGCCGTTGGTGGAGCTGGCCTCGGCCCACGTCGACGGCGAAGACGGCAGCGGCGCCGGCCTGGAGCAGGCAGTCGGTGAACCCCCCGGTGGAGGCGCCGGCATCGAGTACCCGACAGTCGGTGACGTCGACGGCGAAGCGGGCCAATGCCGCGGCCAGCTTCTCCCCACCCCGACCGACGAACCGGGGCGGCGGACCGGCGAGCTGGAGGGGTTCATCCGCCGCCACCAGGCGGGCCGGCTTGTCGGCCACGGCTCCCGACACCAGGATCCGGCCCTGCTCGATGAGCGCCACCGCCTGGGGACGGGTCTCGACCAGACCCCGCTCGACCAGAGCCCGGTCCAGCCGCCGCCGCGCCGGCCGGGTCAGCCCGCCGACCCTGCGCCGGAGGTGGACCGTGGAGCTGTGCGCTTGGCCGCCGACTTCTTGGCCGAGGCTTTGGTGGCGGCCGCCTTCTTTCCGGCCGCCTTCCGGGCCGGAGACTTCTTGGCCGCCGCCTTCTTGGCCGCGGGCTTCTTGCTGACGGTGGCCTTCTTGGTGGGGGCCTTCTTGGTGGTGGCCTTCTTGGCGGTGGCCTTCTTGGCCGGGGCCTTCGTGGTCCCCGTCTTGGTGGTCCCGTGGGTTGCCGCCCTCCCGGTGGCCGCGGTGCGTCCGATCAGGCCGGCCACCTGCTTGGCCAGGTCCTCGAGGTTGGTGATACCGGCGGCGTCGAGTTGGCGGCTCACCTCGTGGCGCACTTGGGCCACCACCAGCTCACGAGCACGCCGGCTCCGCTCGATCAGCTCATCCACCTTGGCCCTGGCGTCCGCACTCTGGAATTCCCCGCTCTGGACCAGCTCTGCCACCAGCTCCTCGGCCCGGGCCCGGGTGAGGTTGGTGAAGGCGACACCGGCATCGAGATACCTCTGAAATGCGTCCTTGTTGACCATATTGTTCACTCTACCTGGAGTGCTTGCTGCCAGCAAGCACTTTTTCCCGCCGATCGGTCAGGCCAAAACGCTCCGCACCAGCGCCCCGAAATCCGGGAACCGGAGGGCGACCGGCACGTCGAAGCTTGCCGCGGTAGCCGGGGTGACACCCGAGTCGACCAGGCCGAAGGGCACCGCCAGCCGCTCGGCCAGCCGGCCGTCGGTGCCGGGCTGGTCGCCGATCACCACCACCGACGGGTCGCCGGTCTCGAACCCGAAGGCGCTCATCATCAACGAGGCCATCGCCCGGTGGGGCTTGCCGGCGACCACCGGCGCCACCCCCGAGGCGGTGGCCACCGCCGACAAGAGGGCACCGGAGCCGGGCACCAGGCCGGCCGGGGTGGGATGGGTCGGGTCCTCGTTGGTGGCCAGCAGCCGACCAGTCGAGCGGGCCACCGAGGCGGTGGCGGCCAGGCTGTCGAAATCGAACGAGCGGGTCCACCCGACCACGGCGGCTACGGCTCGATCGTCGTCGGTCAGCACACCCCGGGCGGCCAACGCCTCGAGCACGCCTCCCTCGGCGAGGACCTTCACCGATTCGCCCGGCTGCAGGAGCGAGGCGACCGCCCCGGCCGAGGTGACCAGATCGGGAGGGGACGACGTCACTCCCATCCGGTCCAGCCGTCCGAGCAGCTCTTCGGTGGTGGGAGCGGAGTTGTTGGTGGCGAACACCACGCGGACCCCGTGCGATCGCAGCGCGGCGATCGCCCCGGGCGCATCGCCGATCGGCTCTCCGGTCAGCCAGACGACACCGTCGAGGTCGACGATCCAGAGGGTGGCCGAAGCGAAGGTGTCGGCGATCGAGGACGGGGCGGACCCCGGAGCGCTCATCCGGTCCGGTGGTCGGCCGTCCCGGGGTCTGCCGAGGCAACCTTGTCGCCGCTACGGGTCCGACGGGTGGACGCAGCCAGTTGATCGGCCGACTCGAGGACCCGTGTGATCAGTCCCGACAGGTGGGAGAGGGGCTCGCTGGGCTCGTCCCCGGGGTGGTCTGCCTCCGGGGTCGGTGGCGGCACCGGGTCCGAGGCCTCTGCCGACGGCGCCATCGGTCGCCCGCTCAGGTCGGCGATCCGCTCGCCGGTCACCTTGGCAGCCCGTTCCCAGTAGGACCGGAACATCCCGATGTCGAAGGCCCCGTCGCGCACCCGGGCCTGTTGGAGCAGTCGCACCGGAGGGTCCTTCATGTCGCGCACCACCCGGAGGAAGGAGAGCCCTCGGAGCAGGTACCAGGTCGGGTCGATCTCCCACCAGGTGAAGCCCTGACGAGCGGAGGCGGGCAGGTAGTGGTGATTGTTGTGCCACCCCTCGCCTCCGGTGATGACGGCGATGATGGCCGAATTGCGACTGGTGTCGGGGGTGGCGTATCGCCGCCGCCCCATCAGGTGGGCCATCGAATTGACCAGAAAGGTGCCGTGCCAGAGCAGCACGGTGGACAGGAAGAAGCCGATGAGCAGGCCCCCCCACCCACCGATCAGGAAGCAGCCGATGCCCACCACCCAGGGCCCGATCCACGATCGTCGCTCGAGGAAGCGCAATTCGGGATACGAGGCGAAGTCCTTGATGGCGGAGAGATCGGTGGCCTTGTAGCGCGTCGACAGGATCCACCCGACGTGGCTCCACCAGAATCCGTCCCGGGGCGAGTGCACGTCCTCGTCGAGGTCGGTGTAGCGGTGGTGGAGCCGGTGGTGGCTCGCCCACCACAGCGGACCCTTCTGCACCGCGGTGGTGCCGCCGAAGGCCATGACGAACTGCGCCACCCTGCCCATCCGGTAGCTCCGGTGGGAGAAGTAGCGGTGGTACCCGGCGGTGATGAAGAACATCCGGCTCACGTAGAGCACGGCACAGAGCACCCAGTCCTGCCAGGTGACCACCACGAAGAAGGCGGCCAACGGAAGGAGGTGAACGCCGAAGAAGGGGATGGCGGCCACCCAGTCGGTCCTGTCGACGGACCCGTCCACCGCATCGGGGTCCGGGGCGCCGTGCGGCAGAGATGGGGCTGAGGTCATGGGCTGGCGCCGTCGCCTGGGGGCAACCGGGTCATGGTACCCGACAGGGGTGGGCGTGGGCACTCTTCGCCATCAGCGGGGTGCGGTACAAGGATGCTCATCGGGGAACGTAGAGATCCCCGTTGGCGCCTTTGATCACCTTGATCGGGGTGAGCCCGTAGGTGGCCGGCCCGCGTATGACGTTCCCGGTCCGGGCGTTGAACTCCGACCCATGACATGGACAGGCGATGAGCTTGGCCGACTGCTTGTAGGCGACCGTGCATCCGGCGTGGGGGCAGATGGCATCGAAGGCGACCACGTCGCCCGTGGTCTGTTGGATGACCAGCGCGGGATCGCCGCTGGACGGGTCGGTGAACGCGGCCGAGCCGCCGACGGGGATGCTCGACACCGATCCGATGAGGGTGCCGGTGGGGACGGCGGTGGTCGACGCCCCCGTGCTGGCGGTGGTCGAGCTGGTCGTGGTGCTCGAGGTCGAGCCGCCGCCGGTGAGGGTGTTTGTGGGGTCGGACGCCGCCGCAGTGCCGCCCGCGGCTCGTCCGAGCAGGGCGGCGAGTCCTCCTCCGACCACGACGGCGGCGGCGGCGGCGCCGGCGAGTGCACCCTTGGACAGGATCGTCCGACGAGGGATTCCATCCGGTCGGGCGGCCGGGGCCACGGGTTGTCGGGCCAGCCAGGTGTCGAGGGCGGGAGCGCCGGCCGCGCCGGCCAGGGCCAGCGGCGTCCAGGCGAAGAAGAAGACGATGTCGGAACCGGTGAAGTAGGGCGACGAGTGGAAGCTCACCGTCAAGAAGAGCCCGAAGGAGAGGGCCATCCCGGCCACCGCGGCACCACGCATCCAGAGGCCGGCCAGCACCCCGAGCCCGATGGCAACTTCACCGAGGGCGATGACCAGTCCCACCGCCGGGGCGATGGGAACCAGATGGATGATCAGCCCGTGGATGGGGCTGAGGTGGGTGGCGCCGACCAGCTGGGCGTGGATCGAGGTGGGGCTCGAGCTCTTGAAGAACTGGGGATCGGCCAGCTTCTGGAAGCCGGCGAAGGTGAAGGTCACTCCCAGGAATGCCCGGAGGGGAACCAGCATCCATCCGGTGGGCACCGTTCCGTCGGGTCGGGTGATCGACCACATGCTGCCCGACCGCCCGGGCGCCGCTTCGGCCCGGCTGTCTCCCATGGTGGGGCACGTTACAAGGTGTTCCGGTGGGAGAATCGTCGCTCGGGGGCGGTTGGTGGCATGAGCGAAGGAGTGCGTACCATGGGCCCATGGATCAGCTCGCGGTAGCCCCGAGCACCGGGACGGTCACGCCTCAGAGGTCGAAGGCCGATGACGTCATGCGCCGGTTGCTGCGAGTCCCTGGTGACCAGTCGCCGATCGACGAATCGGAGACCCACCGGATCTTCAGCGCCTCGATCTTCCTCTCTGCCCTGCGCTGCCTCCTCAGCTACATCGTCCTCCCCGTGGTGCTCCCCGCCATCGGTGTGGCACGAGGCGTGGGACCGGCCATCGGCATCCCCATCGGCGTGCTGGCTCTCACCTTCGACTATCTGGGCGCCCGCCGCTTCTGGCTGGCCGACCATCGTCGCCGGTGGGAGTTCACCGCTCTGTATGCGGTGGTCGGCGGGATGGTGCTGACGCTGCTGATCGTCGACATCGTCGACGTCTTCACCTGATCGCTCCCCCATCGGTGGCTCCGGCCACGCCCACGCTCATCCCCGGGAGCACGGGGGAAATCAGGGTCGGGGTGCTCAAGGGATGCCTCGGGCCGGTCGATATCCCAGGTGATGAGATCGCCGGCCCCACAATTGCGTTCCAGGTTCGAGGGCCGCGACCGGTTGATCCGCGTCTGCGCCCTGGCCGCGTTGGCCTGGGGTGCGGTCTACCTGATCTGGCGGGCGGTCGACACCTGGCGGGGGGCACAGCCCGAGATGTTCGGCGTGCTCTATGCGGGCGAGCTGTTCGGCTGGGTCATGCTCCTCTCCTTTGCCTTCCTTGCCTGGCGGGTTCCGGTGTCGGCACGCCCACCGATCGGATGGCGGCCGAGCGTCGACGTCTATGTCTGCACCTACGACGAGGGGCTCGATGTGTTGGGGGCCACCCTCGTCGGCTGTGATCGCATCGCCTATCCCCATACGACCTGGGTGCTCGACGACGGGTCTCGTGAGCAGGTGCGCACGCTGGCCACCCGGTTCGGGGCGAACTATCTGACCCGGTCCACCAACGAGCATGCGAAGGCCGGGAACATCAACCACGCCCTCGAGCACACCACCGGCCAGTTGATCCTGGTCCTCGACGCCGACCACGTGCCCCAGCCCGACATCCTCGATGCCACGGTGGGTTATTTCGACGACCCCTCGGTGGCCCTGGTCCAGACTCCGCACGACTTCGGCAACCACGACTCGTTCCAGCACTTCGAGACCGGTCGTCACGACCAGAGCATGTTCTTCGAGGTGATCATGCCGGGCAAGGACCGCCATGACGGCGCCTTCTGGTGCGGCTCGGCCGCCCTCATCCTCCGCCACGCCCTGGAGGGGATCGGCGGGATCGCCACCGAGACGGTGGCCGAGGACTTCCACACCACCGTCCGGCTCCATGGCCAGGGTTGGCACACCCGCTACCACGACGAGACACTGGTCCAGGGATTGGCCCCCCACGACCTGGCCACCTTCCTGCTGCAGCGGGACCGGTGGGCCCGGGGCAACCTGGCCGTGCTGCGGACCCCGGAGAACCCGGTGGTGGCCGCCAACCTGACCGTCAAGCAACGGGCCAGCTACCTGTCCTCGTTGCTGGCCTACTTCGTCCCCCTCCAGCGCCTGAGCATGGTGGCGGTGCTGGTGGCCATGCTGGTGAGCGGACGACTGCCCTTGCACGCCACGCTGTGGCAGTTCTGCGTGTTCTGGCTTCCGTGGATGGCACTCAACCTGCTGGCCTCGTCGGTGTTGTGCCGCGGCAGGGCCAGCCTGTGGGACGGTTCGTACTCGACGCTGTTGACCACCGAGATCTTCACCCGGGCGGCCTTCGTGTTGATCCACCCGTTCCGTACCTCGTTCAACGTCACCCCGAAGGACGGGATCGATGACGGAGGGTGGCAGGCCGCCCGCCAGCTCCGACTGGTGCTGGCCATGGCCGCGGTGATCGTGGCCGCGGTCGTCCTCCGCGGCCTGGCCCTCGCCGGCATTGCCCCCCTGCCGCCGCTCCCCGGCCTGGCCGTGGTGGCCGGCCTGGCCTTCGCGGCCTGGGAGCTGGTGATGGTGACCGCCGCGCTCGACCAGGGTGACCCGCCGCCGCCAGGTCCGCCACCACTTCCGGGTCCCGGTGGAGGTGGCCGGCGTCGTCGACGGATCGCTGGTCCGGGTGGTCGACCTGACACCGGGCGGGGCCGGGGTGATCGGGCCCGCCGCCTTCGAGGTGGGCACCGAGGTCGGCCTCCACCTCGACCTGCCCTCGGTGTCCGGGGACGTGCGCACGGTCCGGGTCAGGTTCACCATCTGCTCCTGCCGCACGGCCAAGGGCCTCGGGTGGCGGATGGGAGGCACGCTGACACCGTTGACCGAGGCCGACGGCGAGGCACTCATCGAGCACTGTCACGTGGTCAGCTCCCGAACCCGGTTGGCCGAGTCGGGTCGCCTGATCCCTGGCCCGCCGGTAGCGGTCGATGCCGAGTCCGTCGGCGACCGCCTGGAGCCCCCGGCCCGGGCCCACGCCTGACCACCGTCCCGGGCTTGCTCGGCGCGTCGGGCGTGGTGGTCAGCCCAGGGGTTGGCGCCAGTCGGGGTGGAGGTCGTGGGTCAGGGCCAGCTTGAGCACCCGCACGCACTGGCCATTCTCCGCCGCCTCCGGGTGGTCGGCCAACCAGGCCATGGCCGCGGCGGGCACCGAGGGTGGGGCGCCTGCGTAATGGCCCACCAGGCCGAGGGCGGCGGCATTGGCCTGTTGCCGTTCGGTGTCGACGTAGCCGGGGTCGATGTTGTATGCCCGGATCCCCCGGTCACCCAGCTCCACCGCCAACAGCGGCGCGAACCGGTGGAAGGCGGCCTTCGAGGCCGCGTACCCGAGGCCCCACCCGCCGCGGCCCACGGGACCGGGGGGATCGGCGGTGGCGGTGTGGGACGACACGTCCATGATGGTGCCGGCGCCCTGCTCCAGCATGCCGGGCAGCACCGCTCGGATCACCACCAGCTGGGCGACCACGTTGGCCGCCAGCTTGGCCTCCAACTGCTCCACGGTGAGCTCGAGGATGGGGACCATGCTGCCCGGCCCGGTGTCCACCGCATTGTTGACCACCAGGTCCACCCCACCCCATTCGGTGATCACTCGTCCGACCGCGGCTCTCCAGGGCCGGGCGATCGTGCAGGTCGGCCACCAGGGTCAGCGCCCGACGGCCCGATGCGGACACCGATGACGCCGTCGCCTCGAGGCTTCCGGGCAGGGGACGACCCGCTCCGGTGTCCGAGTCATCGCGCCCGTCGCCCTCCCGCAACGTCCGCCCGGTGATGGCCACGTCCCATCCCGACTGGGCGAGGGCGACGGCCGTGGCCTTGCCGATCCCCCGGGTCGCCCCGGTGACCAGTGCCCGCTTTGGTTGGTGCCCGACCGACATGCTCCGGTGTCTACCAGAGTGCGCCCGTTCTCCCCGCCACCATCGAACGGCGGAGACGCCCACGCCCCCAGCGCGCCCCGCGCTGACTCCGGGCCGATCGACCCGTAGCCTTTCGGTATGACGACGCCTGCCGGCTATCGCCGTCCCCGTGGCCCCCGAGCCGCCACGGCCGGAGGAACGGGGGCGGAGCTGGGCCTGGGCGCCGCATTGGTCGGGCTCACCGCCCTCGCCGGTGAGGCCTTCGTCCACCGGCCATGGCCCAACCGGCTCGACGTGTGGGGCTACCGAGTGCTGCCTGCCGGGACCGACCTACGGTGGGCCCATGACTTCGCCACCCTTGGCTCGCTGACCGTCCTGGTCGTCGGTGTGCTCGTCGTGTTCACCATCGGCATCTTCCGCGACTGGGTCCGGGCGATCGCCTGTGCGACCGCTCCGGTGGTCGCCGTGCTCATCGTGCAGGACGTGGCCAAGCCGCTGGTGGGCCGACACATCGGGCTCAGCGGTGCTTCGTCCTTCCCATCGGGAACCGTGGCCGCAGTGGCCGCGTTGGCCACCGCCTTCACGCTGGTCGTCCCGACCCTCCTCCGCCCGCTGGCGGCGGTGGCCGGTGCCGTGGCCACGGTAGGGGCCAGTGTGGCGGTCATCATCCTGCGTTGGCACTACCCGACCGACGCGCTCGGTGGCATCGGTGTGGGGATCGGGGCGGTACTGGTCATGGACGCCGTGCTCCACGTTCCCTGGGCCGTCGCCGGGTCCTTCCGATCGCGGCCATCGGCGCAGCGCTACGAAAAGCACCGTCGCCCGCGGCTGGCCTGAGGGGCATCGGCGCACCACCGCCCGAGGGCCGTGGACCCACGGCTGCAGCACTGGTAATTTCCCAACCGTGAGTGACTCTCGTCACCTGTCCCGTCGGACCTTCCTCGGAGGAGCGCTCGCCGGAGGGGCGATGGCCGGGGCTGCAGCCATCGGGCTGTCGTCGGAGACCGCTTCGGCCACCGTCCGGCCACTCTCCAAGGCGCCCGCTCCGGGCGATCTCCCCAACCCGAATGCACCGGCCGGCAGTGACCAACTCCCGGAGATCTCCACCATCGTGGCCGTGATGATGGAGAACCACACCTACGACAGCATTCTCGGCATGCTGCCGGGTGGCGGCGGGTTCACCCTGGGGGGTGACGGCAACCCCATCGAGACCAATCCATGGCCCAAGTCGGCGGCCACCGGTCGCCCGCCCTTCGAGAATGCAGTGGTCCATTCCTTTCCCATGCCCACGCCCTGCCAGGAGGACGCCCACCCCTACAACACGTGGGAGGCGGGTCACACCTCGTATGCCGGTGGTCGCATGGACGGGTTCGTGAAGAGTCAGAGCGGACCGGTGTCGATGGGTTACTACGACTCGTCGATCATGCCGTTCGTCTATTCGCTGGCCGGCACCTTCCCCGTCTGCAATCGGTTCTTCTCCTCGGTGATGGCCCAGACCTACCCGAACCGCCGCTACTTCATGGGCGGGACCTCCTACGGCCTCCTCAACGACGTCCTCAACTCGGACCACCCCCCGAACGGAACCATTTTCGAAGCCCTCAACACCTATGGGGTGAGCTGGAAGAACTACTATTCGACCGACCCGTCGGCGCTGATCTGGACCTATCTGGCCGGCGAGCCCGACATCCTGCCCAACCTGGTGGACATCAGCCGGTTCTACACCGATGCCGCCGCCGGGACCCTGCCCTCCTTCAGTCTGGTCGATCCCAACTTCGGGACGTCCTCGGAGGAGGACCCCCAAGATGTGCAGTTCGGCGACCAGTTCCTCTCCCAGGTGGTCAACGCGGTGATGGCCTCCCCTCAATGGCCGAACACGATGCTGGTGTGGACGTACGACGAGGGTGGGGGCTACTACGACCACGTCACGCCGCCCAAGGCGGTCAAGCCCGATGCCATCCCGCCGAATTTCGCACCCACCGATCCCCAGGGTCACGTGTTCGATCGCTACGGCTTCCGGGTGCCGTCCGGCATCGTGTCGCCCTTCGCCAGGCCCCGCTACGCCTCGAACGTGTTGCACGACCACACCTCGATCCTCAAGCTGATCGAGACCAAGTGGAACCTGCCCGCGCTCACCTACCGGGACGCCCACGCCGACAACCTGCTGGACAGCATCGACCTGGTCGATCCTCCTGCGTTCCTCACCCCTCCGACCCTCGTTGCCGCACTCGACCCAACTCTCGACGACGGCTGTGAGACGACAGGGCCAGGCACGATCCCGCCCCCGGCCTACGTGACCACCGGCTGACCGGACGGGGGTCGTCGGCTAGGGAACGACGAGCCTGCGCCCTCGTCAGCCAGCACCGGGTCCGGTTCCGTCGACCCTGTGGCCCGGTCCGGCCGGTGGCCGAGCCACTGGCCGAACAAGACCAAGGGCGGAGCGGCCAGCACCACCAGGCACACCTCGAAGGGGGCGCGGAACCGGACCAGCCCGTAGACCAACGCGCTGACCACGGTCACCACCCCGGCCGGGACCAGTAGGAACCACTGGCGGATACCCCTCCGCCGGAGGATCACCATCCCGGCGATGCCCAGAGGAAGCAACGCGTAGTAGAACCCGAGCCCCGCCAAGGAGGCCGGGACCGGCCGACCCTCGTTGACCGAAAAGTCCGCCTCTTGGATCGGTTGATAGAAGTCCCATTCCCGCCCGATCCGTGCCAACACCACCAGGGGAAGACGAGAGGCATGGTGCTCGGCGTACTGGATGGCGGCGTGCTGGTCACGGGACGACTGCACCGATTCGTCGCCGGGGGCGGTCACCGAGGTCGCACAGCTGAGGGACCAGAACCCCAGTCCCCCACCGCTGTAGGTCTGCGGGCAGTTGGCACCGAGCAGGGCCAGCCCGTCACCCGTGGAGAGGTAGGTCGAATCCTGGAAGGCGACCTGGTTGCGTGCCACCCAGGGGGCGAGCACGAGGGCGGCGGCCAGCAACCCGACACCGAGGAGGGCCAATCTCCGGCTGAGGGGCACCGTGCGGGCGGCCAGGACGACAGGGATGAGCAGGGAGGGAACGAACAAGATCAGTTCCGCCCGCACCAGGGCCTCCGCTCCACAGAACAGCCCGAGCAGCGCAGCATTGACCACGGTCGGCGATCGCAGGCAGCGGACCACCGCCAGGAGGATCAGCGCTATGAACAGCATCGAGGGCGTCTCCGACATCACGATGCCGCTGGGGATCCAGAAGTTCGGGGCCAGCGCGGCCAGCGCGGCGGAAACCAGACCGGCCCATGGGCCGGCCACCGCCCGACCGAGCAGACCCACACAGAGGACCACCAGGGCGCCCAGTACCGCCATGGTGAGTCGCTGGACCGTGGTTCCCGGATGGAGACCGATCACGAAGTTGACCGACCCGAGGAGCAGGGAGGTCAGCGGCGGATGGGCGGCGGTGGGGGCGGTGCCGAACGGGAGCCGAAAGAAGAACCCCTGCTTGAGTTCGTTGGCGGTGACCCCGTACCAGAAGGAGTCGTAGAGCTTGCCGTTCTGGTACCGGGTGAACAGGAGGACGTACCCGACGCGGAAGGCCAACCCGACGCCCACCACGGCGGACAGGACCAGCGCGAACCGATGGCGGGACATCGGCCCCCCGATGGGCGCCGTGCGCTCGATGGTGCCGGTGTCCGGGTCGGCAACGGCGTCGGTCATCGGCGGCCACCGACCGGAGTGGTGACCCAGTCACGGCAGACCACTCTCACCATGTCAGGATCCCCGATCCCGAGGTCCCGACCGATTCCGGCCACCATGTCCCTCCTGAGGGCTCGATCCGGGTAGACCCGGCGTTCTTCCGGTGCGCCATGGTGGCACCAGTGACTGCGTCCGGTGCACTCGGGTCCGCACCGCGCTCCATCCGGCCCTCCGGTCGAGCGCCGTGCCGGCACGTTGCCTCCGGTGTACGGTATCGGTTCGTGAGTGACGCACCGAGGTTCGGTCGGCGGACTCTGCTGGGGGGTGCGCTGGTCGCCGGAGCCTCGGTGGCAGGCGCCGCCGGTGCCGGCGAGCGCGGGTACGCCTACGCGGCCACCACCGCGTCGGGGACGGCACCCTCGGGCGCACCGGGGCTCGGGCCGAACGGGGCCCTTCTCCTGCCGGATTCACTTCCCCATCCTCGGTTGCCGGCGGGCACCGACACCATTCCCGAGATCGACCACGTCGTCGTGCTGATGATGGAGAACCACTCGTTCGACGACCACTTCGGCATGCTCGGCCGGGGCGACGGGCTCACCCGGGCCGCCGGACGGCAAGCCGGTCAACTACAACCCGGGGCCCGACGGCGGCTACATCGTCATCCTTCCCGATGCCCAACACCGTCAGCCCGCTCGACTCGGACATCACCCAGAGCTGGGACCCGTCGCACCTCTGCTGGGACCGACGGCACCAACCTCGGCTTCGCCCAGAACTGCGGCCCGGCGTCCATGGGCTACTTCACCGAGGACGCAACTGCCCTTCTACTACTCGCTGGCCAGCCAGTTCCCCATCGGCGACCGCTACTTCTGCTCGGTGATGGCGCAGACCTACCCGAACCGGCGGTTCCTCATCGCCGCCACCGCGCTGGGCGACGTCTCCACCAACGCCTCGGGCATCTCGTCCACCGACGCCCCCAACGGGACCATCTTCGACCGGCTCGACGCCTACGGCATCACCTGGAAGGACTACTACCCCGACATTCCCGACCGCGGCGCTCTTCCTGCCCAACTACCTCGACAACCTGACCAACGGCAAGATGGCGCCCATCAACCAGTTCCTCACCGACGCCGCCGCCGGGCAAGCTCCCGCAGTTCTCCCTGGTCGACCCGTACGCCAACTACTCCGAGGAGAACGGCGACGTCTCGATCGGCGAGGCCTATGCGGCCCGGATCATCGACGCCGTGCTGGACTCGCCCGACCTGGTCGAAGACGGCCATGTTCCTGGTCTACGACGAGCACGGCGGGTGGTACGACCACGTGCCCCCGCGTGCCGGCCGTGCGACCCGACAACGTCCCGCCGGAGATCACCGTGCCGCCTGACCAGCCCGGCGCCTACGACTACACCGGGTTCCGGGTGCCCTGCGTGGTGATCTCGCCCTACGCCAAGCAGGACTTCGTCTCCCACGTCGTCTACGACCACACCAGCATCCTCAAGTTCGTCGAGACCAAGTGGAACCTCCCGGCCATGACCTACCGCGACGCCAACGCCCAGCAACATGCTCGACTTCTTCGACTTCACGCCAAGCGGCCGCCGTTCGCCGAGCCACCCGAGCTCGCGGCGCCGCTCAACCCGTTCGTCGGCCCCCTTCCCGGCCGGGTCGGGAGCACCGGGGTTCCACCCCATCGCCACCGGCGCCGCTCGCCTCCACCCTTCCCCCGGCTCAATACCGACTGAGCCATCCGCCCACCGGTGGAGCAGCCATGGACGGTGACCAATGACGGCGATCCCGGACACCCTGGCCTGCCGTAGCTGTGGGATGACGGTGGACCCTGCCGGTCCTGCCATCGCCGTGGCCGGAGCCAACGGCTTCGACGGAAACGCCTTCATCCCCTTCGTCGAGCACGCGGTGACGCTCGGGACGGCAGGGGTGATCCACGTTGACTGCTTCGTTTCGGAGCAGGGGATACGCCCCCTGGCCGAGCTGCTGCACGCCCCGAAGGCACGAGCCATGGAGGGCGGCTGACGCCGTAACCGCTGTCCTCCGGACCGATCAGGGGCCGTCGGTGGTGGTGGTCGGGGGAAGTGTGGTGGTGGTCGGTGGAGGGATGGCTTCCGTCGTGGTGGTGGTGGGTGGTGGTGTCGTCGTCGTTAATGCCGGCCATGTCGGAGCCGTCGTGGGGGGCGCCGAGGAGACGGAGATCACCGTGGGGCCGGCCGCGGCGGCCACGGTTGGCGGCTGTGGTGCGACGACGACCGATTTGGAGGTGGCTGCCGGCCGAGCGAGTGGTTTGGCGGGGGAACTCGAGAGTCCGGACCTGGCGGTGTCGGGCAAGGCACCCAGGGAGCCGGCCTTCGGGGCGTCCGACGAGCTCTTCGCCGGGTTCGGCGTGACGGACGTCGATGCCGGCGGAGCGAGCGACGTGGTCGAGGTGGTCGACGACGTCGCGTAGTGGAGCGCGGACACCGACGAACCGACGTCGGGCGGGCGATTGCCGACCAGGAAGAGGGCGAACCCGGCGGCGATCAACGCCATGGCCATGATGCTGGCGCGCCGGTGCTCGGCGATGGCCACCCGCCAGTTGGCAACCGCTCGAGCCAACCTCCTGCCGGCCCGCCGAGGGGGCGGGAAGATGTCACCCGCGTAATACCAGTGCGCCTGTCGGTCGCGCCGCCTCATGCCGGAGAGGCTACTGCGACCTGCCTGCGCGGGCCGGCACTACCTCTGAGCAGGGACAAGGACGCCGAACAGGACCACCGTAGGGGACCGACCGAACCCTGTACTGCTGGGCAGGGGGATCGCATCGGCCACCGGCTGCCCGAGCCCGATGCTCCGGGGCATGACGATCACCCCACCGCGGTTGGCAGACCCGCGGGAGGTTCGCCGGCACCATGTCCGGAACCGATTCGCCGGGCCCGCCCCGGCCGGCGCCGACCAGTTGACCGACAGCACCGAGGACCGGGCGCGACAGCACGCCCGGTGGTGGTCGGGCCTGCCCGACTGGATCAGGGAGAAGGACCCCGGGCTCTTGGTGGTGAAGCGGTCGGTTCGAGCGGCCATCGTGATGCCCCTGGTCTTCGGTCTGGCCCATCTGTCCTCCGCCAACGGCCAGGTCAGCCTGTTCGCCGCCTTCGGCTCGTTCGCCCTTCTCCTGCTGGTCGACTTCCCCGGCCGACCTCGTACCCGTCTGGTCTCCTACGTGGTCCTCTTTCTCGTCGGCGGCTGCCTGGTGACCCTTGGGACGGTCGTCTCCACCAACAAGGTGGCCGCCGTGGCGGTGATGGCAGTAGTGGGGTTCGCCGTACTCTTCTTCGGCATCGTGTCACCGCAGGTGGCAACGGCGTCGACGGCAACGCTGCTGGTCTTCGTGCTTCCGGTCGCCGTCGCTCAACCCGCCTCGTCGGTGGGCCCCAGGCTGGTGGGCTGGGCGCTCGCCGCCACCATCTGCATCCCGGCGTGCATGGTGATCTGGCCCACCCCGTGGCACGACGATCTGCGCCGCCGCCTGGCCGATACCGTCAGGGCGACGGGCCGGCTGGTGGGGTCCTACGCATCGGGGAGCGGCGATCCAGAGGCGAGGGCGGCGGTCATTGCCCAGCGCTCCCTGCTGCGCGACCAGTTCGCCGCCACGACCTACCCACCTACCGGCGCCGTGGCCGGCGCGGTGGCATTGGCCAAGCTGGTGGGTCGGGTCGAGTGGATCGCCGGCAACGCCATTCGGTTCAGCGGGGAGGTCCCCGGGCTGGGTGCGTCCCCGCTGCGGAAGGTGAACGCGGGGGTGGCAGAGACCCTTCGGTTGAGCGCCTCGATCATCTGTGACGGCAATGCCCACCCGGTCGACGACCCGACGCTGGCAACCGCGGTCCAAGGATCGATCCGCTCGCTGGACCGCCTGATCACCGACGAGCTCGACGCCGAGGTCTCCATCGTGATCGGACCCGGAAACGAGGGGGGCAGCGCAGGGTCCGACGTGATTCCCGGCCCCGCAGGTGCGGGCCGCCCCGAAGGGGCCACGTGGCTGGACCCGAACTTCCAGGCCCGGACCTTGGCCATCGCCACCGAGATGACCGCCGACGCCGCTCTCGAGGCTGCTGGTGCCCAGGCGGTCGGGGATCGACGGCTGGGTCCCCAGGATCAGGTACCGGCCAGCCTTTTCTGGGGCCGGCTGTTCTCGCACCTCTCGTACCGCTCGGTCTGGTTCCGCAATGCCGTGCGCGGCGCGGCCGGGCTGGCCCTGGCGGTGGCGGTGGTGGAGGCCACCGACGTCGAACATGGCTTTTGGGTGGTCCTCGGCACGCTGTCGGTACTGCGGTCCAATGCGCTTGGCACCGGGGCCAACGCCCTACGGGCGGTGGGCGGGACGGCAGTGGGCTTCGTGGTGGGCTCCGCCGTGATGATCGGGGTCGCCGGCCATGTCGCCCTCCTCTGGCTCCTCTTGCCATTGGCGGTGCTGGTCTCGGGGGTCGCTCCGTCGATGATCTCGTTCGCGGCGGGACAAGCCGGCTTCACCTTGGTGGTGATCATCCTGTTCAACATCATCGAGCCGGTCGGGTGGAAGGTGGGCCTGACCAGAATCGAGGACGTTGCCATCGGCTGCGCCGTGAGCATCGTGGTCGGGCTGCTCTTCTGGCCTCGTGGTGCAACTGCGGCCTTGGGGCGCGCCCTGGCCGATGCCTTCGTCACGAACTCGAGCTACCTGGCCGATGCGGTGGACCACCTCACCACCACCACTCGCCAGGTTGACACCGAGGCAGGTCAGCGGGCCTCCCACCGCACCTACCTACGGCTCGACGACGCTTTCCGCCAGTTTCTGGCCGAACGCGGGGCGAAGGTCGTGCCCGTCGAGGTGGTGGCCAGGCTCTTCACCGGGTCCAATCGGATCCGCATGGCCGCATTCATGCTGGCCTCGCTGCCGGCCCCGTCGTTGGCCACCGGCGAACTGGAGCTGGAGTCCATGGCCATCGCCGGGACCGCGCTGCGCGACTCCTGCGAGTCCGGTCATCGGTGGTACGAGGAGTTCGGCGAGTTGCTGTCCGACCGTCGTGACTCGCTCGACCCACCGCCTGTGCACGACGAGGTCCTGCACCACGCCCTGCTCCATGCCTTGGAGGATGCCCGCGACCATCGTCGGGTGGACGAGTTGCAGTCGACGCTCCGGATGCTCTGGGCCGACGAGATACTCGAGACCCAGCGTCAGGTGCAGGTAGACCTGGCCGATTCGGCCAACCTGTTCGCCCACCGGAGGAGGATATCTTCGATGATCTAGCGACGGGCTATCAGTTGCCCGTCTGGTCCTCACCGTGACACCGGCGGCCGACAGGACCCCCGCAGTCCGGTCACAACCGAGCCCGGGGGCCGGTCGTGGACCGGGACACCCCGCACCCCATCGTCCCAGGCCCCGAAATTGGCTCAAGTTCTGTCACATTCGCGTCGTTCCTATACGAAGTGGCCGAGATCAGCCGTCGGGAGGCGTGAATGGAAGAGGACAACTCGGGAGACGCCGCGGTGGTGCGGAGAGCCGCGGCCAGGGGTAGCTGGAAGTTCATTGGCCTCAGAGACGGGGAGATCAGCCCAGAGGACGGGTCAGTGATCCGATCCGGTGCACTGGCATGCGTGTTCTGCGGGAAGTGCCAGCGCTGGGTCGACTGCTACGAAGGAGTGCCGCCCGAGGCGGCGCTGGAGCGACACTGCGCCCTCATCCACTGAGCTCCGAAGGACGGGGCTACCGGAAGGCCCGACGGGGCAGGCACAGGCCCACTCCACGGACGTCAACCGTAAAGTCAGCCAGGACGGTGAGACTCCGGGGCCGGCATCACGAGACCGTGGCCTCCACCGGCTCGTGATGAACCATCTGGGCGTCCCATTTCTCCTCGATGTTGCCGAAGTGCCAGTAGAGGACGGCTGCGGCCCACGTGACCAGGAATGCCCCGACGATGACGAAGCCGGCGGTGTTGATGTTGAAATTGGCGAAGAAGTTGAAGAAGGGATCGTTGACGTTGAGCTCCTGACCCAGCAGCCCGACGAGCTCGATGGTTCCGATGAAGACGGCCACGAACACGGAGAGCCCGGTGATGGTGAGGTTGTAGAACACCTTGCGGACCGGCTTGGAGAACGCCCAGTCATAGGCGAAGTTCATGAAACACCCATCGATGGTGTCGAACAGGCACATGCCGGCGGCAAAGAGAACCGGGAGGGAGAGGATGGCCCAGAAGGGCAGACCGCCGGCCACGGCGTTGCCGGCCAGGACCAGGAGTGCGACCTCGGTGGCGGTGTCGAAGCCCAGCCCGAACAGAACCCCCACCGGGTACATCTTCCAGGGCTTGTCGATCCGCTCGGCATAGCCGCCGAAGAAGCGGTTCATGAAGCCCCGGTTGTTGAGCTGGCGTTCGAGCTCCTCGTTGTCATACCGGCCCGTCTTCATCTCCTTGTACACCTTGGCGATGCCGACGAGCACGATGAGATTGAGGATGGCGATGAGGTAGAGGAAGCCGCCGGAGACCGAGGTGCCGACTGCAGTGGTGGCCTTGTGAAGGCCCGACGAGTCGTTGCTCACCTGTGAGTCCGAGCGCCCGGATCCCGACGTTCAAGAACACCGCCAGCAGGAACACCACCGTGGAGTGGCCCAGCGAGAAGAAGTATCCGACGCTGAGCGGGCGCTTGCCGTCGTTGACCAGTTTTCGTGTGGTGTTGTCGATGGCGGCGATGTGGTCGGCGTCGAAGGCGTGGCGCATTCCCAGGGTGTAGGCGAGAACGCCGGTGCCGAGGCCCAGGAGACCCGGTCTTGGAGATGTGGTAGTGGTGGGTGGAGGCGGCCGCCACCAGTCCCCAGCCGATGATGTTGAGGGCGATGACGGTGATAGCCATCCCACCGATGCCCAGCCACTCCTTCGGACTCAGTCCGTTGCGGAGTTTGGCCAGCCGGCTCGGGTACATCGTCCCGAATGCTGCGTCGTCGTTCAACCTGGCCTCCTGGGAGTGGTCCCCACCCGACAATGTATGGCAATTACGAAGACTATGCAATAAGTACGACTCTGGCATCGTGGCGACGCCGATCTACGCTGTGAGCTGTGGAAAAGGTCCTGGCCCCGGCGGGTGCGACTGACTTTTCCTCAGTCGACTCGGTGCTCGCCTACCTCCGCGCCCGAGGCGAGCCGAGTCACCTCAGCTCGGCGGATCCTGTCTCGAGGTGCTGTTTGAGGCCGATGGCCACATGAGCGCCGAGGAGCTGGCCGAGGCGGTCCAAGAGCGGGCCCCCGATGTGCACCTCTCCACCATCTACCGCAATCTCGAGGAACTCGAGCATCTCGGCGTGATCTCCCACTCCCACCTGGGACACGGACCCTCGAGCTACCTGTTGGCCACGCACGCCCACGCCCACTTCATCTGCAGCGATTGCGGGACGATGATCGAGGCTCCCGACGACATGTTCCGGGGCCTGGCCGGGCGGCCAAGACCAAGCTGGGCTTCGCCATCGATCCCAAGCACTTCGCCATCCTCGGGCTCTGTGCCGAATGTTCACGGAAGCCCTCGACGAGGAGTGGGTGATCCCGCCCACGGATGGTGACATCACCGTCGGTGGACCCACCCTCGCAGCACAGGCGTTCAAGGCCGGGCTCGTCGACGAATGCCAGTTCTTCCTGACGCCGATTGTCGTCGGAGGTGGCAAACCGTCACTCCTTGACGACGTCCGCCTCGACCTCGAGCTACTCAGCGAACGGCGTTTCCGCAGCGGCGTTGTCTTCCTCCGCTACTGCACATCGATGGCTGGCTCAGAGCATCCCTGATCAACGCCAGGTCAGCGGTGGCCATCGACCGCGGCACATCGAGGTGAGTCACTGGTTGGCGACCAGCTCCTCACGGTCTGAGGGTCAGGAGGCAGCGTGACGACTCGGGTCGCGGCCCCCTTTCCTTCGTATGCCTCCTAGTACCCACAGCGCTCCGGCCGATGCCAGCACCGCGATCGATGGTTCTGCCGCGACTCGGAGGCGAGTACTGCCGTAGAAGAGTGCTGCATTGATGGCGACAACCACGATGGGTACGGCCACGATGATCAGCCGCCGTCGCGAGCGGGCTGCGAGCCAAATGCCGCCAGCTACCGCCAGCGGCAGCAGCACCCAATTCGATGATCTGGCCTGCCTGCTTCGGTCCGGCACCACCGTTGTCATCCTCAGTGACATCGAACTTCAGCTCAGTTCCCGGCGCATAGACACCCCACACCCGGCCCTCTCGGGCGAGCATCACTCCCGGCAGGTCAGAAAGATGACCGCGGGCATAGGTTGTTGCCTCCTTGGTCAGCGCATCGGTGAGGGTGCGCTCGGTCCAGGACCGAGCGCGATTTGGCGGCTTCTCGTAGGTAACGATTACGGCCGTCTCCCCGAACTGGCTGTTGTTGTCGAAGCCTCCGTAGTCGGGACTGCTCGGTGAAAGCGTGGCAGGAGAGTAGGAGCCGGAGAGGGTGAGACCCCCGTTGGTGGAAAGCGTGGGCGAGCCCAGCTGGATGTCATTGCGGATCAGCCACGGGCCGATGACCAGGGCGATGCCCGCCAGAAGCACCATCCCGAGGACTGCTCGCTTGTGCCAACTACGCGAGGCGAAGATCACGACCGGAATCGCCAGCAGAACAATGAAATCAACCGCCTCACTGCGGGTGAGGGTGGCAACGCCGATCAACAGTCCCAACACAACGAAGTCCCATCTGCGTGCCTTGTCGATGCAGCGAAGGGCGAACAGGAGCATCGTCGGAATGATGACCAGATACACGCTCTCGCTCATCAAGAACCCGCCCTGTTGTACCCAGAGCGGATCAAATGCCGCGATGCCAGCCGCCAGCAGCCCGACGCCTGGTCCTGCCAACCTCCGTCCGAACAGGCCCACCGACAGGACCCCCCCAGCCGAGATGAATGACAGGGCTATCCGGTGCGCATCAACGGATCGGATGCCAACGAGGTCTAGTGCAGCGAGTATGAAGGTGAACACCGGCGGATGTTCTGCGGTGGGCACCAACGGCCCCTTCCCCAGGAACTGATCAACATAACCATTCCCGTTGGCCACTCGTGCGGCCGTCTGCTGGAAGAACAACGGGTCGCCATGCAGTGGCACTCCCCAGGTCCACCCGAAGACGAAGAGCAATCGGACACTGACTCCGAGCACCACGATGGCAATCAGGGCCAGGCCGAACCGACGGGTCACTCGAGTCACCCGCCACCATTCCGGCATCGGAGGTCCGATCATCGGCCGGGTCAGGGAGGACAAGGTCCTCGCTGTCGGTTCTCCCTCGGACCCCCGCCACGCCACAAAACTAGATCACTTCCCGCAAAAGTGCGGCCGGGACCTTTCCCGCTGAGCCGCCCTCGCGGACGGCCTCATTGTGGGCCACCCATTGGAAGGAGCTCCCAGGCCTCACCCGCCGTCGGCGTGGAGGCTGGCGTCATCGATGTGATCTCGAGTCCGCTGCTATGGATTATCCACGGTGACCCGAACGGCCGGACTGACAGAGACGTTGCCGCCCGAATGCGCAATGCTCTGGATCCTGTATGTTCCGTTGGCAACGGCAGCGGTATTCCACGGATAGAGCCACCCGAATTCGGTGTAACCAGCCGCGCCGATAATGGCATGCTCAAGGCTTCCGCCGGTGACTTCAAACTCGACCTTGTCAACGTTTACCTTGACTGAGCCAAACGTCACGGATGCGCTCGCCACCAACCACGAATAGCCCTTCAGCCTTGCCCGATTGGTCGGAGCCACCACTCTGGATGCGAGTGAAGAGGCAACAGGGAGCCCGGTCCTCGAATATTGTGCAAAGGCATCCGTAGCGAACACACTGAGATCGCGACTTCTGGCAATCTCGGCTAGCTCACGAACGAGTGCCGTCTTGGGCGTGGGATTCGGGTAAAGGGCTCCTGCCACGATGTCGTCGGATGCCTTGTTGATGTTCACTTCGACCACGGCTGCCGTCGCAAGCTTTCGACGCCACACCGTGGACTGAGTCAGACCGTTGTCCGTGCCGAGGACGATCAAAACGACGATTGCCGCGGTGACGATCACCCGCACGACGAAAAGTGGCTTAGCGAGCCATGGTCTGGGGTGGCTTGGGGCTACCGGCCGCGGATCGACCGATGCGCCGTCATTCGTCTTTTCGTAGGTGGGTTCGATGTCGACCGGACGCGCTTCTCTCGCCAATCGGGTCGGCCCTTCGAGGATCGCCAGATAGATTCCAGCCAGGATCAGGAGATCGAATGTTGTGTAGCGGGAAGCATCCGCATAGAAGGTCCCGTATGCGACGCGTCCTGCGGTGATGATCACGTCGAACAAGAGACCAACGCAGATCAGCGCGACACCGATCGTCGCTCCTGACTCATCGCGGCGAACTCCGTAGGTGATCAATACCCAGATTGCCACTGCAACGATGACGGCTCCCAGCGCAATAATGACGTTGTTGTGACCGACCGGAGAAAGCTGATCGCCGACGATGTCACCGATGGCGGACAGGTAGAACTCTGCGGCGGCGAGCGGATGGCTGAACATGTAGGAGCTGTTGGATCCCGCGTCAGCGGTAGCGGAACTGTAGTGATAGAAGTACAAGGTTCCCGAAGCAAGCCCTGCGACAACCCAAGTGGCGATGAAAATTCCTTGGTCGACGTCGGCTGTAGAGGAGTAGCAAACCTGCGGGCCAGATCAGAAGACCTTGGAGTGAGGAGAAGCTTCCGACAACTGCCACGGCCATCGCGGCCAGAAGCCCCCACCTGGTGAGCATTGGACGGTCGAGAAAAAACAGAGCAGAGGCCAGCGTCAACATGACCAGATACCAGGCAATCTGGAAACCCCACAGGGCATTCCCGAATTGTACGAACGACAACATGATGATCACCACAGGGCAGTAGAGCAACCAGATCGTTGAAGGAGAGCGTCGTTTGTGGGCCACGATGAATAGGCCCGCACTTGCTGTGAGCATGATGCCGCCCAGATAATCCTCAATGTGGATGTTGAAGTGGATCGTGTGGGCAAGCGCCAGGACGATCAGGTTCGGAAATAGGATCCGGTCCTCATTGTGTTGCATCCAAAGGGTGCCCAGTGTGGGGTGGGCAATTACGTTGATGTCTGCCCATTGGTCGTACCAGATTGCATTTACCCCGTCGTGCTGGATCAGCCAGAAGTATGCGACGATAGGAACCGCAAATCCCAAGACAGTCCCGACGGTCAGCAACCGTCGTGCTGTTCGAGACCGATTGCCCGAACCTGGACACGGGAGCAGCTCCTTGGGCGGATTGAAAGACGGATCCGCTTGTACGCTCAAGTTCGGCCACCCTTGCCCATCCCCGCATCTCCTTGGACCAACCCACCATTGGGTCCCAGTGCCGTGCCATCCAAGCAAGCCCCAGGGTGTGATCCCTAATCCTAATCCCGCCGAGATTGATGGGGGAAGCTGATCGAGGGGGCGATCTGAAGGTCGGTCACCTAGGCGCTGGTAGAGGCGGACTATGCATTCATTGCCGACTTCCCAGAGAGCGATCAGAACGACAACTAGCGGCGATCGTCGGGCCGTGAACATGGCCACTCCCCCACCCGGACCATGGCCAGATCCAGCCTGATCCGAAACCGTGGTTACTCACTGAACTCTGCTGAACCGGAATTGGCCGAAAACAGAAGGGGACCCGGACGCACCTTTGCGGAGCCAGACACCTTGGTCACCTAGAAGATCTCTGCCCTCGCATGAAGGCGTCTGGACCAGGAGCGCACCTTGGTGGAGGTGACAGCAGGGCTCCTACAGGTTGGCCCTAGCCGAGGTTATTGACGCAGGTCCCTCCGTCGTTGTCGCTGTTGGTGTCGTCCGGGCAGGTGGTGTTCGACCAGGTAACGCGGCGCAAGCTGGCACCGGTCAAGGTGGCACCGTCCATGTCGGCGTCAGTCAGGTTGGCGTGGTGCAGTACGCCGTTGTTCAGGTTGGCACCCGTGAGGCTGGCGCCGGACAACCCGGCGCCGGTCAGTACGGCACCGGTCAGTGAGGCGCCGCTCAGGTTCGCGTCTTGCAGATCAGCATTCTTCAGGTCTGCTCCGCTCAGGTCAGTAGTGGCGTACACGGGAGGGGGGGGATAGCCCGGGACCTGGGGGTAAAGGAGCGGGGACAGGTTCCCGTTGGACAGATTCGCTCCAGCAAGGTCGGCGCCACCGAGCTGAACCCCCTGCAGCTGCACGGCGGGCAAATCCACGGATTCGAGGTCGGCGCCGTCAAGGTCAGCTGCGCTGCATAGCTGGAACTGGGGGTTCGTTACAGGCGGGCACTCGCTGAACGTCACGCCGGTGAAATCAGCACCCTTCAGGTTGGCACCGGACAGTGCGGTGAACGACAAGTCGTCGCCCGTCAGGCTCGCTCCGGACACGTCGTCGCCCGACAGGGATATGCCACCGCAGTAGTCCACATTCCCAATGACACCTCCAAAAGCGACGGTGAGACACGTCGAAGTGCTGGCGCCGGAGAGGTCGGCGCCATGCAGGTCGGCGTCCGTAAGGCTGGCCGGGTCGCACCCCGAGGCGGCTGGTGGCAAGCATTGGTCGAGGGACGCACCCGATAGGTTCGCGCCACGCAAGCTGGAGGAAGAGAGATTCACCCCGAACAAGAGGGCGCCAGAAAGGTTGGCTTCCTTCAAATCGGAACCCTCCAGTATGGCGCTGCTACTACAACCGAACGGGGGCTGGGTAAGGCAGTTGACAAATCGAGCGCCCGAAAAATCGGCGAAGGAGAGGTTGACTCCCGCCAGATTGGCGCCAGCCAGGTTGGCATCCGGACAGTCGGTGAACCGGTGAGCGTTGGGCTGGGCAACGATGGTGCAGCCATCGATTGTTGTGCCGGCATACGCCGGGGTCGAGACGGCCCCTACCGTCGCCATGGTCGCCGCAACGACCACAGCGACCGCGCCACCGACGAGAACGCCTCGGTATCTGCCACAACATCTGCCGCCACCAATCTCACCGGTGCGCCTGGCTGGTGCAGCCCGGCGACGATCCTTCGGATGAGACCTTTCACCCAGACCTGATCGCATGGCGACCTCCTCCGCTCCCGGCTGCACAGCGTCTGGTCGGACTTGCCCCGGTCCATCACCCAGGCAACCGATTGCATTAGATCACGATTCCGTCCACCATGCCCTGGGCGTGGAGTCAGGTCGTCTCCGGGGACGTGCTCGATCAACCGGTCGCTAGCCAACCTTAACCATCAGCTAGAAGGTTACGGTTGCCTGCTGGTTGTGTGCCGTGCTCTTCGGTGGTGGAGTCCATGACCACCGAGAGCAGAACAGACCCACCAGTGATCTGACTGCTGGTTGCCAGGGACGTCATCGGTCGATTCGAATCGGCATACGTTGCACCGAGAACCCCGAGTTGTCACGCCACCGTCGTTTGTGACGAGCGAGACCGGCGCCAGAAGGGCGCATGCCGATCTGAAGCCGGTTCCGCCGCCACGGTATCGAGAGGACCCTGTCGCTCGGCCCAACACGTTGCGCAGAGGTAGCAGTCATCGCGGATTCTGGTGGGTCCCCGCTGGCGGCAATCGGCGCAGCGGTGATCGAGGTAGACGACGGAAACAGCGCGAGGCGTGCCAACCGGCCGCAACTCGTCGAGCCGCTTCTGGGCTGCAGGAACGAGCTGCCACGAAGCCTCCGTGGCCCCCTCCTGCCGTGTTACGAGTCCCCAACAGACAAGGTCGCGAAGCAAGGGGTCAAACGTCTCTATGGGGTAATCCCGTTGGGCCTCCATCACCCCGTCCTCCCGACTGCTTGACGCCGCCTGCCTGCGGTAGCACATCAATTAGTAGCACCGCGGGTTCGCGAGTGCTAGCCCTTTTTGCAGGTTTTTCGCTCCTGCGAGAGAGACCCATAGGCGCACTGACGTCCGGTCAGTTGTGTGGTGAGCCCAACCACCATCAGATCCCCTTCCATCTCACATCCCTGACGCTGGGTCGTGGGATCCGTCCATCCGGGGCCACCCCGTACTGGCTGCCTCGCATGTGGGCACCGGGACCGGAGGCTCGCCGTGGCGGAGGTGAGAGCAGCTAGCCCAGGTGCCTTCCCGTGCCTAGCCAGCTTCAAATAGCTTCAGTCCGGCGGCGATTTGCGCCGTCCCGTCGCCCGGCCCCAGGCCTGGACATCGAGCCACGCCACACCAGGTCGAGGCCGAACCGATCTGGCCCCGACCCAGATGTAGGGGCTGGTGTGGGAACCCCCGAGAATGTCCGGCGTCCGGAGCGTCACCGTAGGTGAAGGTGAGGGGGTTCGATGTCCCAGAATCGGTGGTGATGGTCACCGGGGCGGCGGGGGTAAATCCTGGGTCTGGCGGGATGACGACGGTACAGGTGGTCTGATCGGAACAAGTCACCGGCGCAAGCTGGCTGCCTACCTGTGCGCTGATCTGGCCGGAGGGACTCAGGAAGTTGGATCCGGTCACCGTCACCGTCTGGCCGGCCTGACCGGTCGCCGGCGCCAGGGACGAGAGCGCGGGGGGACCGACGGACTCCGCCAGTGTGGTCGAGGTCGAGGTGGATGTAGACGACGCGGCCCCATGTCCGGCCACAGTGCCCCTCGAGCCGTTGGGTGCCGTGCTGGTCGCAGCCCCGGGTAATCCGGTCGACGCTGTCGCCTGACCGCCGGGCTGCGGATCACCATGGTTCGCGGTAGCGACCGTGGCGCCCACCATTGCGACGAGCGCGGCGAAGGTGATGCCGATCGCCCAACGCAGGCGGCGTTCACCCGAGCCCGACGGTCGGATGCGGCGTCGGGGGAGGACAGCGGGAGATTCGGCAAATCGAGCCGGGCCGGTCGGCGGGGGGAACCCCGTCCTTCTGATCCCGCCGGCGGGTGGTGCAGGTGATGCCGTCGGTCCGTCCGGATGGCGGCCCGGCCAAGCAGGGGCGTTCTCCCGTGCCCGTCTCGGCCCGTCCTCCGGTGCCGGAGGGCCGAAGCGCTCCGGCGGGGCGGGAGCGCGGCCCGTGTGCGCCGATGTCAGCACCGCCTCCGGAATAGCCGGTGGGGCGACCGGCTGGTCGCTGGCCTCGCGCCTACGGGGCACTTCCGGCCGGCTCCGGCGTGGCTCCGGGCCGACCCCCGCCTCGCGGGATCGACGTGCTGCCTCGGCAATGGCCGCCAACGCCCGGGGGCTAAGTCGACGGTTGCTGTGGTGTATCGGTCTGCGTGCTTGCACGATCTTCCTCTGGAGGGAATCTGCATGTTGTCCGTGGCGCCGCGCCAGTCACCCCATGCGACCTGCTTCTATTCACCCCGCCCCGGCCCAGTGGGGTTACGCCCACCGCCGCACACTCTCTTCTTTACCCGTAGACCGCCGCCTTGAACCGACCCTGCCCGTCGGCTCACGCTCGCCCTCTGCCTCGCAACGCGACGGGGTGATCGCTCGAATCCGCCAAGGCCGGCATCTGCGTTGCCCTCACCTCGCCAGGGTCCACGATTCATGACCAAACTCTGGTCGGCCCGGGCTATCACCCCAGGCCAGCTGTACCATCGGCCGCGTGGAACTCCGGCAGCTGACCTATTTCGTCGCCGTCGCCGAGGAGCTGCATTTCGGTCGGGCCGCAGAGCGCCTTCACTTTGCTGGACCGTCGCTCTCTCAGCAGATCAGCAATCTCGAACGTGAGCTTGGAACACAGCTCCTCGTCCGCGACCGCCGACATGTCGAATTGACGCCCGCCGGCAGCCAGTTCCTGACCGATGCTCGAGAGGTACTGGGAGCCGCTGCACGGGCGTTGGATCGGGCCCGTGAGGGATCGGGAGAGTTACCCCTACGGCTGGGCTATGTCAGTTGGCTTCCCCCAGAGGCAGCGGCAATACCCGACCCTCGGGTCCGTATCGACGAATGGGTCCTGCCCTCACACACCCAAGCGGCACGGGTGGCCCAGGGCAGCCTCGACCTGGCTATCGCCTGGATTGAGGAGGCCGACATCGAACGGCTCCACTTGGCTGCCCACCTCCTCTGGTACGAGAGACTGGAAGCCGTCATGCCACGCGCGCATCAGGCATCTCATCACAAGAGCGTGCCGGCAGCTGAGATCACCGTGCTCGTGGATGTCGACGAAGCGTCCAGGAGGTCATGGAACCGCTACGCCTCCGCCTTCGCGACGGCTAACCAGGCGTCAGTCACCAATATCGACGACGGCGGTATTGCTGGGCCCGCATTCTTCGACCACGTGGGCCGACTGCGGCGGCCTGTGCTCGACTCGCCCAAGCGCCACGCGGCGCCGATGCCGCCGACGTTGACCCGCCGGCCCGTCCGATCCCCGGCGCCCCTGTGGACGTGGGCGCTCCTTCACCGCGAAGACGACACCCGGCCGATGGTTGCTCGCGCTACCCGGACCCTGATCAACCACGCCTCGGCCCTTGGCTGGCGAACGCTTCCCTCTGAACCGTACTGGCCTCCTGCGAGCGAGTAGACGACTTGACTCCAGCCGAAGTGCCAATGCTCGACCATTGGTGACTCGTCACGCGATGGACGAGAGCGGCACACCGTGTCGTGGGCACAGGAGGTCATCGACCACCTTCGGAACTTCCAGGTCGGTCGACGTCGAAGACGTACTGGTCGTACTGGGCGTTCGGTCCCTTCATCCCCGCCCGGGTGTCCTGAGGTCACGGCCACTCGATTTACTGCTGCGTCTCAGCCCCCGCCAGAACGGACTCCGCCGGTTCGGACAGCCGAAAACGGTTCCGAATCGACCAAGTTTGGGCCTACATAGGCATTCGCCGTGCCGGTGATACCGGTCGACGTTTTGGGCCCGTCGTAGGTGATGCTGAAGTTGCACATGATGCCCAGACCGGATTCCTCACAAAGTTGGAAAGGAGCTTCCCCGCCTGTATAGGCAATAGAAACCATGTGCTTCTGCAAAGCCCAGGTCCCGTCGGTGTAGGACCCCGGTGGCCCAAGCGTGTGGTTGGCCAAGAGGACCAGGGTCTCCGAGCCGTTTCCTCCAATGGAGACTTGATACGTGCCTTGCACCCAGTGGCTCGCTGCGGCAGCCGGTGAAGCCAAGCTGAGCAGCGACACTGCGGCG
Organism: uncultured Acidimicrobiaceae bacterium; assembly: GCA_963774885.1. Taxonomy (GTDB): domain Bacteria; phylum Actinomycetota; class Acidimicrobiia; order Acidimicrobiales; family RAAP-2; genus Bog-756. The sequence continues at coordinate 199,123 of CAVZGQ010000001.1, read as the reverse complement.
AAGAGTGGAACAACCGCCAGCGCGGTACTGGCCCGTCGGAGCATGTCGTTACCTCCAATTCGCTTGCCAGATAAGGCTAGCAGTGCGGGGTGCCCTGGCTGCACGGCTCGACAGCGGAGTCTGCTGGCCTTTGATGAGCGGGATCGATGGTCACCGGACGGGTCACCCACTGGCTGCCCGGAACCGGTGCAGTGGATCGGTCGCAGCATGATCGGACCGACGCGTCACCGCGACTATTCCTGTGAGGGCCACGTCGAGGACCTTGGGTGAGTGAGTCCGGTGGGTCCACCTCGCCGAGAGCACCACGGTCTACCCGGCAGCCGTTGAGCGAATGGGAAACCAAGGGTGGCGAGGGCGCTGGGCAATGCGCCACTCACCCCCCCGGGACCGTGGGAGCATCAGCAGCGGGAACGGTGTACCCATTTGCTGACGCCAGCGACGCGATCGAGCCGGTCGAAATCGCGCATAGCTCATCCCCTGCCGGGATGACCACGCCGGGACTGTACGGCAAAATCACGGTTCCAACCGTGGTTGGATTAGGGCTGTCGACCAGAAAGTCTTCGGTGTTGCAAGACGGGCCAATGTAGAAGGACTCGTAAGCGGTGGATGCCCCGGCATCCCCGTATACATCAAGATGGATCGACATCAAGATGCCGGCGCTATGTTGAGGGGGCGCATACATAAGGGCGCCGGTCGAACTGTTGATGTTCCGGGCCCCACTGTCGAAGAGACTGTCGGCACTCGCTTCGGTAGCGAGAAGCTGGCCTGCCGGTGACACGTCCGCTTTGTTGGTGCTCGTACCCTCGATGCCGACGAACTTGAGTGCGCCGGCGGCGTAGGCCGTCGTTGGGATCACCAGCAGGGTCACCAGCACCCCGATGACCAGCCACACCAGACCGGGAATGTTCTTGAACTTGGACATGGTTCGACGCTCCGTTCTGCTTTGTCCGGCTGCCCAATCGAGCGGCTCGGCAGTGGCCAGAGTGTCGGTCGATGCCATCGCGCCCTCTGGTCTGGAGTCAGGTGTAACACTCGGAAGCGGTACGGGCGATGGTGCTACTACCCAGATGCAGGTGGCAGTGCCACGATGAATGCCGGGGTGGCCGCCCAAGAACTTGACGGTGACGCCGAGGTCCGGCCAGCTCGCCCTTCATCGCCGGTGCGTCCGGTTCGCTGTCCATGGTCGGCTCGAGCCACGAGCCGCACTCAAGCGGTGCCTGTGCTGGGTCAGCCATTCATCGTGAGCTCACTGTTCAAGGTCGCCCCACCGACAGAACACCCGGGCTGTCCCGAACCTGTTCCGCTGGATGGGGCCGCACCATGATCGGACCGAATCACTATCGGCTGAGCAGGGTCTACTCCCTGCTCGTCGGCCCGGGTCTGTTCACGGAGCCGTAATGAGGCCGACACCTGCCCGTGACCTCTCGAGCGTAGAACGGGAACTAGCCGAAGCGGATCCTCCCCCGCAAGGTGATGGAGGTCGCAGCACCGCTCGCCAGCGAAGGGGCGAGCCGGCGAGCGGTGCTGCCCTCCTGACTCGGCCCAGATCTGCCCACTCGGTGCAGCATCCTCCTGCTCCGGTCATCGGGGCGATCGCGCAAGCTTTACCGAGATTTCGCTTTTCGGTCACCTACGGACACTGAGTGATTGCTATAACGGTGACCATGGCAAATGCTGCTGCCGCCCCGTTTGTTACCACCCGCCGGTGGCACTCGTTGCCCGTGAGCCCCGAGGAAGACATCCTGGACGCCCTCTCACAGTTGCTTGAGAGCGCCAAGGCAATTCAGCGGACACTCGACCCATTCGTCAACGAGGAAATCTTGTTCACGCCAGCTCGATCGGACAACGTCGCGGTGATGTTCAACAATTTCGACCGCGCCAGGGTTGCGTACCACGATGCCCTTCGGGAAGCGGATCGATTCTCGCCCCACTGGCTCGACGGATGACCGGTCGTCATCAACGCCTCCTGGCCTGCCTTCGCTTCCTCGTGCCCAACGACCTGTAGGCGGCATAGCGCACCGATGACGGACCACCCGCACGATCACGAGATTGGGTCGTCTGCACGTTTCGAATTGGAGAAGGTGTTCACGAGGATGGACGTGACCATGCAGGCATCACCACCGGATGGTGCGGCAATCACCCAAAGCGGCTGGCTACTGACAACGCCGCGGTAGTTGTACGGAAGTCGTCGGCAACTGACCCGCCCACGTTAGGTCAACCTCGTTGGTGCTCGTACCCTCGATGCCGACGAACTTGAGTGCGCCCGGCTCCTTCGATTCAGGAAGAACTACGGGCACACAGCAGCAGTAACCGCGGGATGGATCCACCGTTCGGATAATCCCCGGTCTCTTGAACAATCGAGGGAGGTGGCGCTGGCTCAACCATGTCATCTATCAGCAATCCGTGCCTCCCCATTTCGTGGACATACCGGCTGAGAGGGCGATGGATGAACGTCAGATGGATCTCAGGCCCGACTTGATCGGTGGCGATGTCGTCATCGAGGTAGGAGCCGACTCGCCAGAAGTGCTCATCAGAACCGACAACTTCCACCCAACCACTTCCAGGGGATTGCAACAGCGGATGGACCAGAAGTAGCAGAAACCGGCCCCCGGGGGTCAGTACTCGGGCAACTTCCTTGATGGCAGCCTCGTAAGGCTCGACGTGTTCGATGGCTAGACACAGCACGACTGTGTCGAACCCGGCATCACGACAGGGAAGCTGATGGGCACGGGCTTGTAGGCACCCGGAAAGGCCTCCACGTTCATACGCCCTGCGAATCTGCGAGTCAGTTACATCGAGGCCAACCACCTCCGCTCCGTGAGCCGCCAGGCGTCGGCCGACCTGCCCTTCACCGCAACCGATATCCAATACCCTTTGGGCGCCGCGGGCATACCGCTCGACCAACGGAAGGATCTGCTCCTCGTACTCGGGGTCAGCTCCCTCTGTGAAGTTCAGTTGCCACCAGTCCGCACCCTTCTCCCAGAGGTCGCTCTCCATCTGATGACGCTACAACCAGCCAAGGGCTCGGTGAGGTGTCAACGTCGGAAATCGCACCCGGACTGTAACCAGGTCGGCCCCGGGTAGGACAACGAGCCCCTAGCCCTGGGCGGTCGCAGGGGCCTCGGGTTCCTGCGTGCTGGCCTGGTGAAGACCGACTCTCGACTCTCAGGACGGTCGATTGCAGATCCGGGTGTCGGAGGGGACCTGAACCCCCACGCCAGTGCGGGCACAGCACCTCAAGCGCGAAGGAGTCACGCCATCTGGCGAGGTCTGGTGAGTGTGTCCAGTCAGCTGCGGTGAGATGGTTGACCGTTCAGAGCCGATGGGTAAAGATGCACTGACGGCAACGTGCGAAGGGGGACAATCCGTGTCGAGTGCAAGGATGAAGAGGCTCGTCAGTTACGGCGGTGCCGCTGCCCTGGTGGGTGCCGGGTTCGCCGGGGCGTCGGTGGCATTGGCGCCCGCTGCCGCTGCCCAGTCCGAGGGCTGCTACGACGCCTACGGCTGCAGCATCTTTTTGACGGACAGTAATGGTTACACCGGGTACGGGGGTTCCTGGGGAAACAACGGGCAAAGTGGGACCTGCAACGTCGCCCTCTACAGCGGGCCAAATGTTGTCGTGGGCGGCGCGATCGCCCAAGGGCCGAAGAAGAATTGCAATGTGTTCCAAGACAGCGAGACGGGACCAAAGGGTTCGGGGAATACCGGGGGCGTGTACACCGTAGCCATGTGGCAGAACGGAAACGTGATCGGTTCAATGGATGGCACGTTTCCATACTGACCGCCGTCGGTTCGTTCGGAGAATTGGACTGATCGCCCGCTTTCGCTAGCGGATTCGGTGACGTGTCGTGACGTCCAGAAGCGCGCTGGACCCATCGTTCGGACCACGGCGAGTCCGTGCGGATCCACCAGATCCGTTCTCCGGGGACCTCGGCGTATGGCTCCGTGGGGTGACACCCGCTGACGTGCCCTGGATGTTCAAGGTCGAGACGCACCCATCGGTGATCTGGCGCTTCCGTCTCGGCGGCAAGGCGCCCTCGATGGGCCAATATCAAGGCCTGGTCTTCGACAACACCCTGGACCAGGCCATCATCATGCCGAGCAAAGGGCGACAACCCCTGGGCTTCGTGTACGCGAACAACTATGACGCCTCGAACGGCACCGCCGAATTCGGGTTGGTGGCCGACCCGGACCACGCCGGGTCGGGTCTCGTTCTTCACGGTGCGATGCTGTTCCTCGATCGGCTGTTCCGCCAGTTCTCGTTGCGGAAGCTCGTGAGCGAGTTAGTCGAATTCAATCGCGACCAGTTCGCCAACGGCGAGGGTGTCGAAGATTTCGCCGGCCTGTTTTCTTTCGAGACGAGGTATGACAGCTATTATTTCCTAAAGGGGCGCTACTGGGATCGCTATCACCTGGCAATCTTCCGAGACGACTGGTTCGCGCATCGCGACCAGATGGTCGGGTCGGCCCGTCGCAGGTTGGATCGCCTGCAGGCTCAGGAGTCTCAAGCGTCCGGAGTGAGCCGAGTCCCGGCCGAGGTCACCGATGAGGGGTCTCCCGAAGCGCGTCAGGCTGATCGTGATGTGCGACAAGTCGACATTCACAGGATCGCCTTGGAGACTGACCTGCTTGCACTTCGTGCTGTGATGCCGCAAGACGAACCATGGTGCTTGTCGATGCTGGAGCAGGCGGCGCGCACCGGCTCGCTCCGGCTGAACATCCCGACCTTCGGCCCGAAGGAGGTGGAAGCCGAGCTCTGGTTCAAGGTGCTCGCGCAGTTCATTGCCTGGGACAAGCCAAATGGCTTCCCGGTCGCGCTTACCTCCATTTACGACGTCGCCGGATCGCAGTTGGTGGCGAACGTCCATGCCACCTTGGAACCGGCGCTTGCGACGCTTGATGTCTGTGCCGAGATCCTGCCCCTGTTCGTGCAATATGCGTTCAACGGCTGGCCATTTCGCAAGATCTACATCCGCTATGCCTCGGGAGCACCCGAGCTCGATCTGTGGCAGGCGGTCTTCCAGAGCGACGGCCGATCGTTGTGGGAGCGGGTCGGAGTGCAGGTCGAGCAACTCAACGTCGCAGGCGAGTATTCGGACCTGGAGACCTACGGGCTGACGAGGGAACGTTGGGAAGCGGCGGCTTCGGAGATCTGGGATCGCTGCGGATCTCGGCCCGTCCCCGCCGACTGACGCGCGGTTGCCTCCTCTGGTCGGCTTTGAGCCAAAGGCTGCTCTGGGCGGTGGCAGTTCTCCATTGACGATCGATCTCCTTCGCCGCTAACGACGTATAAGCACTTGACCGTCACTTCAGTTTCCCCGTCACCCTGGCCCACGCGCTCCATGTCGACCATGTGCCTCCGCTCAAGAGACGATGACGAGGGTGAACGATTGAGTCGTAGAACCAAACTGGTTCGTCGCCGTGATCGTGACGGGATATGAACCAGGTGGGACATCTGGTGTGCCCGAGATGGTCGCAGTTCCGTTCTTCGCGTCGGCCTTGAGCTTAGTCTTGGCTGGCAGCCCGGTTGCGGTGAGGCGCGGATAGGGGTAGCCGGCAGTCGTAACCGTAAAGGGACTCATAGCGAAGCCTGTTGCGACGGTGTCTGTGGCGGCGCTGGTGATGACAGGGGCCTGGTTGGCGGGGATGATCTTCAGGGTAAAGGTCTGGACGGCCGATGGCTCGAACCCGCCGTCGCTGGCCGTGAACGTGATCGTGTAGGTACCCGGTGCGTCCGGAGCCGGCGTGCCTTCCAGGGTGCTGATTTCATTGTCGAATAGGACCCCGTCCGGCAAGGTACCGGACACCGAGACGGTAGGGGGCGGGAAGCCAGTCACTGTGACCGGGAACCCGTCCGTCTCGACCGGCAACCCGTCCACGACGGTGGTCGTCGAGATGGGTACCCCAACCGTGCCGGTGAACTTGGCCTTCGACTTGAACTTTGGTTGGGTAAATACCAAGAAAGCGAGCGACTGCGTACCAGTCAGGCCCTTGTCTTCACCCGTCCCCGTCGCCGTTATGGTCGCCGTGGAAATACCGGCAGCCTTGGCTGTTATGACCCCGCTGATGGTGGCGGTTCCGTTGCCGTTGTCGACGAGCTTCAATCCCTTGGGAAGATTCGTGGCTTTGATCTTGGGCGTGGAGTCACTACAGGTTGTCACTGTGAAGGCGGGGAAGGGGATGCCTGCATGTCCCGGAGTCGGTGTCGCATTGGCCGGGCTCGTGATGACCGGAGTCTCGCATCCAACCTGGGCTGTGTCGCTGTTGTTGTCCACGGCGTTGTAGTTCGAGTCGCCAAGGAAGCTCGTGTCGACGGAATAGCTGCCGGCGGGAGCGTCGGCGATCGAGCATGTGTACACGGCGGTGCTCGACGATCCGTCTGGCCCGGTAGTCGAGGAGCAGTCGTCCAAGGGGTCGGGTCCAGAGATGGTCCAGGTCACGTCCCCCGTCGGGGTCACCCCACCAGAGCCAGTGACCGTCGCCGTCAGAATGAGGGTCCCGCCCGGTGCGATTGAGGACGAGTTGTCGGTCACCGTCACGCCCGGCGTTAGCTTCGCGATGGTAGTGACGTCCGCCGGGGACGTCGCGCTCGGATTGCTGGTATCACCTGCGTAGTTCCCGGTTGCGGTGTAGTCGCCCGTCTGGACGCCTGAGATCGAGCAGGTGTAGGTCGCCGAATCCCCGGAGCCGGTCGGTCCGGTCGTCGAGCCACAGGACACGGGACTGTGGTTCGGATCGGTCACGGCCCAGGTCAGGTTGCCCGTCGGGGTCACCCCACCCGAGCCAGTGACCGTCGCTGTGAAGGTCAGCGTTCCCCCGGGCGGGGTAGTCGAGGCGTTATCGGTCACGTTCACCGACGGGACCGCTTGGATAGCAGCGACGACCGGCTCGTTGTTTCCGTCTGACCCTACCGCGGTGCACTCCCCTGTACTGGGACAGCTCACACCCCCGAGATCGCCATGATCGCCGGGGAGTGAAAGGGCACTGGTTGCGCTCCACGCCCCGCTCGTCTCGGTTGCAACGAACGGCTCGGCGAGAGCGGTGGGGTTCTCCCCCACCGCGGTGCAGTTTCCAGCGCTCGTGCAGCTCACGCCAGTCAGTTCGCCTACACCGCTCGGGGCCGAGAGATCACCGGCTGCATCCCATGCTCCGCTCGTCTCGGTTGCGACCAGCGGCTCGACGGAAGACGTGCCGTCGTCCCCCACCGCGGTGCAGTTTCCAGCGCTCGTGCAGCTCACGCCATAGAACCTCCCTTGACCGCTAGAGGTCGAAGACTCACTGGCTGCGCCCCATACCCCGTTCGTCTCGGTTGCGACCAGCGGCTCGGGTTCGGCGCCCTGGACCACCACACCGCCCTCCCCCACAGCCGTGCAGTTCCTGGTGCTCCAGCAACTCACACTACTGAACCCACCGGCATTGCCAGGGGCCGAGAGGTTGCTCGCTGCGCTCCAGACTCCGTTGGTCTCGGTGGTGACTATCGGGAGACCGGCAAAGCCACCGCTAACCGTAATGACCCCACCAACCGCGGTGCAGTTACCGGCGCTCCAGCAGCTCACGCCAGTCAGTGCACCAATGCCGGCGGGCGTCGAAATATCAGCGGTTGCGCCCCATACGCCGTTCGTCTCGGTGGCAACCAGCGGCTGCAGGTCTTCGATGAAGCCGCTCGTCCCCACGGCGGTGCAATTCCCAGCGCTGGTGCAGCTCACGCTTAGAAAGCCCTCGCCGGCGGGCGCAGAAATATCGCTGGTTGCCCCCCACGCCCCGTTGGTCTCGGTGGCAACCATCGGTTCGAAGGAAGAATTGTCGGAACCCACCGCAATGCAGTTCCCAGCGCTGGTGCAGCTCACGCCTGCGAAGTCAGCGGGATCGCTTGTACCGCCGGGTCCGGGGATCTCGGTGATGGTGGTCCCGGCCGTTGCCGGTGATTCCGAGCCGACAACAAGAGCTCCAACACCACTGATCATGCCGCTAGCCACGATCAGCAACGCCATGCTGATCCGTCCTCTCACTCGTGCACGCGCCATCATCGATCCGACCTCCTCAACCTTGGTCCAATGTCGGCGATTTGCTGCCTGGCCCCGGCTCCGTGCCAACGCAGGGGGAGAGAATCGCACACATCCGTCAACGCAACGAGCGATTCAAAGCACGCACATGTTCCGCGACTCCGACGCCCAGATGTCGCTGTCCCGCCACAAGGCTGTGCCATCAGCCAGCAATCCCTTCGCCGATCTCGGAAATGCTAGCTACACGTTCTGCAGGCTGCAAAGAAGAGACCTGCAGCGGCACCCGCCGCGTTGATCGTGGCACGGACGGTGACTGTCCGATCTGACACCACGCGCGGCAAGGGAGCACGGCCAGGCGTGCGGCCAGTTCTACGACTCAGTTGTGGAGGACAAGCTGCGCCACCTCGGCACCGCAGAGCTCGCTGCTGCCCTTGACGGCGCTGTCAAGAGGTCTCTGGCGACGCCTGCGGGTGCCCGTACGACACGGCAGACTGTGATGGTGACCAATGCCGAGGTCGATGCGTACATTGAGGCCATTTTGCGAGAGCCTCGGGGAGACGTACACCGAGGCGGAACTGAAAGAGGTGGTCCGTGTCGCTCATGAGGCTCTGACGCAGGAGCAGCGAAAACGGATGGACCCGGAGATGAAACGGCCTCACGCGGTGAATCGGTCTGTGGAGTTTCCTACCGTCGATTGAGCTGCCGGCGTCGGTCCCAAAGTCGACCCGGGCTGGCGCAAGATACGATGGCCGTCATATCCCTGCTACGAATTGGTTTGGGATCGGCGTGGCTCTGATTGAAAAAGGGGGGCTTCGATCAGTGGCACGGTTGAATCATCCATATGACGTGGCAGATTTGCAAGAGGATGGGGGAGCGCCAGATCAGTTCAGCCCGATCCTGCGAATTCTCACCATTCTTGGGTTCGGTGTTCCCTTAGTTGCTTACTGTTGGGTGATTCATCACTACGGCGTAAACGCAATTTGGTATGACCAGTGGGACGACATCAATGTCATAGGGCATCCATCGCTGAGCGCTGTGTGGGCTCAGCACTACGACAACAGAATCCTCTTTCCCAATCTCGTCGTTCTGGTACTTGCGCACACCACGCATTTCAACGTTCACGTTGAGGACTATCTGAATGGAATCCTGCTGATTGCAGCGGCTGGCCTGATCATCCTCGCCCACAGGCGTCGGTCCCCTTCAACTCCGTGGTTGTACTACTGCCCGGTTGTAATCATGATGTTTTCGTTCGTCCAGGTAGGCAACACACTCTTTGGTTTCCAACTGGCGTGGTACATGGTGCTTCTGGCACTGGCCGGCAGCCTGTACCTTCTCGACCGAACGCGATTCGATTGGATCGTTTTGACAGGTGCGATTACCCTTGCGCTAATTGGGAGCTTCTCCTCCTTGCAAGGGCTCTTGATCTGGCCCACAGGTCTCGTGCTTCTTTACTGTCGGCGCCGATCCGTTCGCACGATGGTCGTTTGGATCGCGACTGGGGTCATCGCCGGGATTGTCTACTTTCATCATCTCAAGCCGGGGGTGCCGGGAACAGGGGGTTCCTTTGCGTTTGCCCACCCTGCACGGACCGTCGAATTCTTCCTCTCCGCCATCGGTGACATTGTCGGAGAGCAAATTCCTGTAGGTGGTCACAACGAAGCCGTAATTGCCCTAGGTGTGGTGATCGTCGCGATTGCGATCTGGACCGTTGTTGCATACGGGTTCCGCCAGACGGAGTCGGCCCGGCCCATCGGCATCGCGTTGATCTGTTATGGGCTCCTATTTGCCGGAGTCACCACCACGGGCCGGGTTCTCTACGGGATCTCCTATTCCGCAAATTCTCGCTACACCACATTCGACCTCCTGATTCTCGTCGGCTGCTATCTCGCCTTGTTCCCTGGGCGGGGACGGGTGGGACAAGAGCTGCGAGGTGGTTCCATCGAATCTCGCTCCCAGGCGCCCGAAGCTGTGGATTCACAACACCGACCTGCAATACCCGCGATGGTCAAGCGATTTTTCGAATGGCCGCTACTCAGTGTTCGTGTGCTCGTTGTCATCGCGATCACCCTTGTGGTCACACTTGGTACAAGAAACGGACTTTCCGAGGCCGCGAACTGGAATCAAACACTCGTAGACGCAGCCAAGGTGACGGTGAACATTGATCAGGCGCCAGACAACCTCGTTCTGGGTGTCTTGTTCCCCACCACCACCGTCGGATTTGTTCGAAGCATGGCACGCGTTGCTAAGGCAGACGACTTAAGCATTTTCGCCTCTGGCGCGGCAACTCGCTACAAACAGGAAGGACTGCCCCACGAATCATTGACAATCAGGATGGCTGCTCCATCCAATGGGGCGGTCCTAAAGGGAGACGTGTGGTTGGCAGCGGAGGCCGCCGGCAATGTCGGCCCGGTGACGGTGAATGTCGCTGCGTTGAAGTACGAGGTCACGGGTCCAGGCGTGGGACCGCTCACGGTAGGCCCAGCTGCCTCGACCTACCTTGGTTGGATCGCCCGATGGGACACGAAGACTGTCCCAGATGGTAGGTACAGAATTCGGAGCGTCGCGTGGGGTCTAGCCGGTCCCGGTTACAGCCCCAGCATCTTTGTGACCGTGGACAATTGAGAATCCCTGGCGTCGATTTGAGTGGTCGCACGTCCTCCACCTCATCCAGGTGCCCCTCGCAGGAGTACACACGGTAGCGCTTCGGCCCGATCATGATACGCCCCATCCAACGCACCGGCTCCGGGCATCCGGTCGGGCTGCCCTTGGCCAATGGCAGGACCGAGTTCGGCGTACCCAAGACGAAGGCCGGCACCCGCACGGCACCTGTCCCAAGGGATGTGCTGCCTTCGATTGTGGACCATCTGGCCGACCACGTAGGCGCCCACCCCGACGCCCTCCTTTTCACCGCATCGAATGGCGCTCCACTCCGCCGGACGAAGTTCCGATACCGCTGGATCAGGGCGTGCGAAAAAGCCAAGGTGACCGAGCTTCACTTCCACGACTTGAGGCACACAGGTTTGACCTTGTACGCCCAACAGGGGGCGACGCTCGCCGAGCTCCAGGGCATCGCCGGCCATAAGTCGGTGGCGGCCGTCATGCGCTACCAGCACTCCACCCTCGAGCGACATTCCGCACTGGCGGAAGCCGTCAGCACAGCCATCACCGCCGCCAAGGTTGTCAACGAATGACAACGCGGACGAATCGCGCACGCCAAGAAAGTCCGGAACAAGCTCCGGAGATTGAAGCGGACAAACAACCTGGTGAATTGGGGTGTCGGAGGGGGGACTTGAACCCCCACGCCCTTGCGGGCACTAGCCCCTCAAGCTAGCGCGTCTGCCTATTCCGCCACTCCGACGAAGTGGCTCCGATATCGCTATCGGGGCGAATGGCATGGTAGCGCGATCGGCCCACCTCTCGGCACGCACGATCGCATCAGCCGAGGTCGAGGCTGGATCGTCGATTCCCCGCCGGCGGCGGGAGCCAACAAGATCATTGGTTCGGGGGCCCAGGCTTGAGCCCGGTCCAGGCAGGAAGGTTCCACAGGATCCCTTCGATCGACGCGTTGTACTGGACATTGTCGATCTGGACACCGTTGGCTTCGAATCCGGGCTCTCCGAAGAGTGGGAGCGCCACCATCTGATCCCAGAGCTGGTCGTCGATCTGGGCGTAGATGGCCGCACCGGTCACCGGGTTGAGGGCCTCGGACGCCTGGAGGAACAGCTGATCCACTTGCGGATCATCGAACGTGCTCCAATCCAGGGTTCCCACCGAATTCACCGGACCCTGCAGCGAGAACCAGGCTGCGGTCGCGGTCTGGAAGGGGCCGGCCACCCGGGTGACCAGGGCCATGTCGTAGGCCCCGGCCTCGGAAGCGTTGACCATCCCGGCCACACCGGCGACAGGAATGGTGGTCACTCCGATACCGGCGGCGCGGAGTTGATCGCTGATCTCCTCCCCCACCGCACTGATCCAGGGATCACCGGTCTCGACTGCCATCCGCAGCGTGAGCGGCTTGCCGGCCACATCGACGTAGGCACCGGTCGGATCCGGGTGGTAGCCGATACTCCTCAATAGGCGGTCGGTGGTCGCCAGGTCGGGGGTGCTGTACTCGCCGGCCGCCGAGGAAGCGCTGTATGCCGGCTGGAAGGCGGTGGCCAGATGATCCTGGTTGACCACCAGGTTTGGGTCGATGGAGCCAAAGGTCCGGTTCAGCAGCGCGGTCCGGTCGATGGCGTGGGCAATCGCCTGGCGAACGGCCACCTTGTCCGTTACTGGTGACGAAACGTTGAACTCGAGCTGCATGAGGTTCAGCGACGACTTGATGAAGCTCTGGGTGTTCGGCAACGAAGACACGGCATCCAGCGACCCGAGATCGAAATCGGTCGGCTGCGCAACCGTTTGATTGTTCGCCGCAAGCGCCCGGACCCACGCCGCCTGGTTGGCAGCAACGTCGACGGTCACCCGATCGATCACTGCCGCTGTTCCCCACCATTTGGGATTCCGGATCAGGGTGGCGCTGCTGTCCGATGACACGGATTGGAGCAGGAATGGGCCGGCTGAGAGCTCGACAGCACGGTTGAAATGGTTGAACCCTTGGTTCCAGCCCACTCGCCTGGCCACGTGAGCCGGGACCATGTCGTGGAATAGCAGCCTCCAGTCGGTGAACGGCGTGGCGAAAACAACGGTCGCCGTCTTCCCGTTGTGGCTGGAGGTGACCGATGCGATGTTCCGGTACCCGAGTGTCGACGCCACCTGGTCGGGTTGGCCATCGACATCCACTCCGTCACCCCGTTGAGACTGCCAGGCATAGATGAAGTCGTCGGCGGTCACCGGCACCCCATCGGACCAGACGGCGGCCGGATTGATCACGTACTGAATGGTCAACGGGGAGGTAGAGGTGGTCTCCACGCTCAACAGGAGACTGCCATTGACCTGAGGCGACAGCCCGGGACTGATCGTGTAGGCACTGGGGAGCACCGACGACAGCAGTGTGGCACTGGTCGACGCCGCACCTGCCGGCGTGTTCGGATTGAACCCGGCCCAGGGGCGGTCGAGCACGACGTTTGTCTCGCCACCGGTGGCGGGGACCAGCGCGGATGTCTTCTGGTCGTCAACCTGGCTGATGCGCCGGGAGTCGAGGTGGTCAACGGTTGCGACGACCCCGATGATCACGATGATGACCAGCGGCAATGTCCAACGGGCACGGTGCTTGCGCCACATGGCTGCGATTCGGGGGCGGCGCTCGACGGTCTCGGCGCCGTGCTCAGTCACTGCAGGCGCAGGATGAGGATCAGATTGGTGAAGGCGAAGATCACAGCAACGGTAACGGTGATGCGGTCGAGGTTCTTCTCCACCACGGTCGAGCCCGCTGCCGCGGAACCGACCGAGCCGCCGAACATGTCGGACAGGCCTCCGCCTTTGCCACTGTGCATCAAGATGAGGAAGATCAACGAGAGTGACGCCAGAATCTGCAACACGACGATAATTGCGGTCAACAGCATCAGATCTCCCTCCTTTCCCTTGTGACCGCCGACGACGCTACCAGCATCAACGAACCGACTGTGCCGCGGCACGGATGATGCCGGTGAATTCAGCGGGGTCGAGACTGGCGCCACCCACCAGCGCGCCGTCTACGTCGGGGCAGCGGACCAGCGAGTCGGTGTTGTCAGCATTCACCGAACCGCCGTACTGGATGCGGATCTGAGCTGCGGATTCTGCACTCGAGCACCGGCCCACCAGTTCCCGGATCCACAAGCAGGCCTCTTGGGCGTCCTCGGGAGTGGCCGCCTGGCCGGTGCCTATCGCCCAGATCGGCTCGTAGGCGATCACCAGGCCCCCGACCGTCTCCGGCGGCAAGGAGGCCACCGCCGCTTCCACCTGGGCGGCCAGCCGGTCCTTGGTGGACCCGAGCTCCCGCTCTTCGAGGGTTTCGCCGACACAGCAGATCGGGGTCATGCCGTTTCGCAGCACGGCTTGGAGCTTGGACGCCACCACCTCGTCGGTCTCGTCGAACATCTGGCGGCGCTCGGAGTGCCCCACGATCACATACTGGACATGCAGCCTGGCCAGCATCAGTGGGCTCACCTCGCCGGTGAAGGCCCCCGAGTCGGCAATGGCGCAATTTTGGGCTCCGAGCGCCACCGGTATCCCCTCGGGCTCGATGACCGACTGCACCGTGCGGAGATCGGTGAACGGTGGGTGCAGCGAGACGTCGACCAGGCTGGTGTCGGACGGTTGCAGCCGGAGTCCCAGATCGCGAACAGCGTGGAGGGCTTCGAGGTGGTCGAAGTTCATCTTCCAGTTGCCACTGATCAGTGGCCGGCGGTGAGGGTCGTCGGTCACCGGTTGGAAGGAGGGTTCTTGCGAGGTGGGGCGTTGACCGCTCGCCTCAGTGCGGCCAGACCGGGCAGGTCGCCGTATTCGAGGAGCTCGAGAGAGGCCCCGCCACCGGTGGAGATGAAGCTGATCTGGTCCGATAGTCCGAGCTCGTCGACCGCCGCCGCGCTGTCACCCCCACCCACCACGGTGAAGGCAGCCGATTCAGCCACGGCCCGGGCGACGCCCGCGGTCCCGGCATTGAATCGAGCGTCCTCGAAGACCCCCATCGGTCCGTTCCACAACACGGTGCCGGCCTTGCCGATCTCCCGGGCGAAGGACTCCACCGTTGCCGGACCCATGTCGAGTCCTTGCCACCCGGGCGGAATATCGACCCCGCCGATCTGCACCTGACCCTCCGAGCAGTCGCATCCGAATGTGGCGCCAGGCTCGAGAGCGACGATGTCGCTGGGCAGGAGTATCGGGTGGCCCGAGTCGAGCAACGCCCGACAAGCCTCGATCTGGGTCTCGTCGACCAGCGAATCCCCGACATCGTGGCCCGCCGCGGCCAGAAATGTGTACGACATGCCGCCGCCCACGATCAGGACGTCCACCCGACGAAGGAGGGCCTTGAGGACGCCGAGCTTGTCGGCCACCTTGGCGCCACCCACCACGGCAACGAAGGGTCGAGCCGGTGAGCCCATCAGCGCGCCCAGCGCCTCGATCTCGCGCTGCAACAGGAACCCGGCAGCGCTGGGCAGCCGGCTCGGCGGACCTACCACTGATGCATGGTTGCGGTGCGATACGCCGAAGGCATCGTTGACGTAGGCGTCCTGGCCGTTGATCAGTTTCTCGACAAAGGAGGGGTCGTTCTCTTCCTCGCCCGGATCGAACCTCAAGTTCTCGAGGAGTTCGACCTGGGGGGCCAGGCGGGCCAGCTCGTCTCGCACCGGCGCCAGGTCCCACTGGGTGTCCGGTGCCCCGGCCGGCCTACCCAGATGGGTGCACACAGTGACCGTCGCCCCCCGGGCCAAGAGGTAGTTCAGCGTGGGAAGTGCGGCCCGGATGCGAAAGGTGTCGGTGACGATCGAGGGAGCGCCGATGCACGGTCGCAGGGGAACGTTGAAATCCACCCGGACCAGCACATGTGCGCCGTCGAGGTCCGGAAGGTCACCCAGGAGCGGCAGCCCGTCCAGAAGCGGATTGTCAGAATCCTCACTCATCACTGCTCGTCCCCCCCTCGTCTCTCTCGTCCCACCCCTCGGTCTCCTCAGGAGCCCGAGGCACCGACCACCAGCGAGAGATCGACCAGCCGGTTGGCGTACCCCCACTCATTGTCATACCAGCCCTCCACCTTGACCAGGGTAATCCCGGAGGCGGAGGGCATCACCATGGTCAATCCGGCGTCGAACGTGCAGGAGGCAGGGCTGCCTACGATGTCCGAGGACACGATCGGGTCCTCGGTGTACACGAGCACCCTCGACAGTGGTCCGGACGAAGCCGCCTCTGCAAACGCGGCGTTCACCTCGGCCACGGTCACCGAACCTGGTATCACGGCAGTGAAGTCGGTGATGGAACCATCGGGAACCGGTACCCGGAAGGCGCTGCCGTCAAGGCGGCCCTTCATCGACTGCAACACCAGTCCGGTTGCGCGCGCCGCCCCCGTCGACGCGGGCACGATGTTGACGGCCGCCGATCGGGCTCGTCGCAAATCCTTGTGGGGCAGATCGAGCAGGTTCTGATCGTTGGTGAACGCATGCACCGTGGTCATCATCCCGCTCTCCACTCCGAAGGCGTCATCCAACACCTTGACCATGGGCACGAAACAGTTGGTGGTGCACGAAGCGTTGGATACGACGAAGTCCTTCGCCGGGTCGAACTCGGAGTCGTTCACGCCGATCACGAAGGTGGCGTCGACGTCGACTGCCGGCGCCGAGACGATAACTCGCGACGCACCGGCTTCGAGGTGGGCGGCGGCGGTTGCCCGGGTGGTGAACAACCCTGTCGATTCGACGACCACCTCCACCCCGAGGTCGTCCCAGGGAAGGGCCTTGGGATCCCGCTCAGCCAACACGGTGACGGGTCCGGTGTCCAACACGATGGTGTCGTTGACCACCGCAACGGTGCTCCCGAAGCGACCATGGGTGGAGTCGTAGCGGAGAAGATGGGCGAGGGTACCGGCCGAGGTCAGGTCGTTGACGGCCACCACCTCGACGTCAGCGCCCATCGAGCGGGCCGCCCGGAGATAGTTGCGACCGATGCGCCCGAAACCGTTGATGCCGATCCGTACGGTCATTTCCTGTGTCCCTCACCCTTCACTGTACCGTGCGTCCCCCGCACGTTGCTGTTTCTCGCTGCCCCGTTGATGAAAGGAGACCCGATCCACGCTAGGGCATCGGGACCCACCAGGGGGTCATCCGAGCAGATCCAGCAGGGCTGACGCCAGTTTGGCCGGATCGTGGGCCAACCCGTTGGGCCGTGCCAGCTGGGTGTCCATGATCTCGATCGTAGGATTGCCGAGCGCCAGACCGTCGCTGTCGCACACCACCACGTCCACCTCCACACCGTGTGCGACCAGCGCCTGGACGTGCATTTCGACGTCAAAGGACTCCGTCTCGGGAATCTGTGGGCGCAGGTTGCAGACATAGATCTTTCGGGCCGTGGACCGCCGGAGCGCCTCATGGATGGCGGGGACGGCGATGGCGGCCAGCACGCTGGTGAACAACGAGCCCGGACCCACGATGATCTGTTCAGCCTGGCCGAGGGCGGCGACCGCCTCAGCCGGCGCCTTGGGGTCGGCCGGCACCAGGGACACCCTCCGGATCTTGTCGGTTGCCATCACCGCCACCTGGCCGGCCACCGGGCCACTGTCGGAATCCGCCTTCAGAACCACCGGGTCGGTGGTGGCCGGCAGCACCCGACCGCGCACCCCGAGCAACCGGCACGCCTCGTCGAGCGCGGCCACCGCATCGTGGGCACCGTCGATGAGCCCGGCCAGGACCAGGTTCCCGAGCGAATGGCCGGCCAGCTCCTCTTCGGAGAACCGGAATTCGAAGGACGACGCCAACAGGCTGCCCGGCTCGGCCAGGGCCACCAGGCACTTGCGGAGGTCCCCCGGGGGGATGATGTGAAGGAGCTCACGGAGACGACCCGACGACCCGCCGTCGTCGGCCACCGACACGATGGCAGTCACGTGATCGGTGTACCTGCGCACGGCCCGCAGCGTGGCGGCCAAGCCATGACCACCACCGATGGCGACCACTCGGGTTGCCCGGCCTCCCACCGATCTGTCCACCCCGGAATCCTCGCGTCCCGTCACCATGCCGCCGGTCACCGGTCGACATCCCGGTGGAAGACGGTCGTGGGCAAGCTCCGGTCGTCCAGCCGACGGGACAGTTCTTCGGCCAACACCACCGAGCGGTGGCGACCACCGGTGCACCCCATGGCCACCGTCAGGTAGGACTTCCCCTCCCGGATGTAGGCGGGGATCAACATGACCAGCAGGTCGAGGAGCTTCTCGAGGAATTCGTTCGTTTCCGGACGGTCCAGCACGTACTTCCGGACCTCCGGCTCGAGCCCGCTGTGACTGCGCAGGGAGTCGACCCAGTAGGGATTGGGCAGGAACCGGCAGTCGAACATCAGATCCACATCGAGGGGCACGCCGTGCTTGAACCCGAAGGAGAGAATCGAGGTGCGCATGGCGCTGCCGGGCTCCTCCCCTCCGAACACCTCCATCAGCCGGGTTCGGAGCTGGTTGGTGTTCAGCTCTCCCGTGTCGATCACCAGGTCGGCCCGGTCCCGCAGGCCGCTGAGCAGGAGTCGCTCGTCGGCGATCGAGTCGACTACTCCCCGGGCTGCCTGAGGATGCCGGCGGCGGGTCCCCTCGAATCTCCGGATGAGCACGTCATCGGCTGCGTCCAGATAGAGGATCCGCACCCGATTGCGACCGGCCACCAGGCCGTCCACCGCAGGCAGGACATCGTCGAGGTCCCCGCCGCCCCGACCGACCACGAAGGCGATCCGCTCCATTTCCGACCCGGTCCCGTCCACCAGCTCGGAGACCTTGCCGATCAGGGCGGAGGGCATGTTGTCGATGACGAACCACCCCAGGTCCTCGAGCGTGGCCGCGGCCGTCGAACGACCGGCACCGGACATCCCGGTCACCACCAGGTACTCGCTCATCCATCCCCTTCTGTGTCCAGTGCCTCGGTGTCCAGCGTGGCCGAGCCCGTCCCCGAACCCCCTGTCGTCGAGCGCACGGTGCGCCGTTCGGACGGCCCGACGCGGGCCAACGGCGTATGGAGTCGCTCGAAGACGGCAGCGCCCACCTCGGCCGGCAACCACGATACGCCGACCAGCTCCTCCTTCGATGCACTCCGGAGTCCGCTGAGGCCGCCGAACTGCTCGATCAACCGCTCCCGGCGCCGGGGCCCGAGACCGCTGACTCCATCCAGGGCACCGACTGTCATGCGCTTCCCCCGGAGGGTCCGGTGATAGGAGATGGCGAACCGGTGGGCCTCGTCTCGAAGGCGCTGGAGCAGATAGAGCCCCTCGGATTGCCGGGACAGCCGGATGGGCTCCGAGCTCCCCGGCCGGTAGATCTCTTCGAAATTCTTGGCCAAGGAGGCGATCGGGATGCGCTCGGACAGTCCTAACGACTCGAGCACCCGCACTCCCACGTTGAGCTGACCCAGTCCCCCGTCCAGGAGCAGCAACTGCGGTGGGTAGGCAAATCGACGCCGTGACGACCCTCGCCCGGTGGCACCGCCGACCTCCTCCGTGGTGGCTCCGTTGGTCGACGCCGGCTTGTCCTCGGCCAGCAGCGAGGTGAGCCGACGGGTCAAGACCTCCTCCATGGCCGCATAGTCGTCGTTCCCGGGCACGCTGTCCACGCGAAAGTGGCGGTAGTCGCTCTTCTTGGGCAGTGCATCCTCGAACACCACCATCGACCCGACGTAGTCGGTGCCCTGCAGGTGGCTCATGTCGTAACACTCGATCCGCAGGGGAGCGTCGGGAAGGCCGAGCTCACGCTGGAGGGACTCGAGGGCGCGGGCCCGACTGTTGTGGTCAGAGGTGCGGTGCAGCCGGTGACGCACGAAGGCGTCCCCGGCATTGCGCTCCACCGTCTCGACCAGTGCGCGCTTGGGTCCCCGGAGCGGGACCTTGAGGGCCACCGGGCCCCCGCGCCGCTCGGTCAGGTACTCGGTCACCGCGGCCGGATCAGCGGGCAGGGTGGGGACGAGCACCTGCCGGGGGACCCCGGCGGCGGCGTCGGCGTAGACGTCGACCAGGATCCGCTCCATCAACTGTCCCGGGGTCAGGTCCTCGACCTTGTCCACGAACAGGGCCAATCGCCCCACCACCCGGCCCGAACGGACATGGAAGACCTGCACGGCCGCCTCCAACTCGTCCTCGGCCAGGCCGAAGACGTCGAGGTCCTCAGGACGATCGAGCTCCATCTGCCGCACCGCATCGGCGGCTCGCACCGCTTCCAGCTTGTCCCGGAGCACCGAGGCCCGCTCGAACTCCAGGCCCTGGGAGGCCTCGTGCATGGCCACCTCGAGCCCCCGCACCAGCGGTCCGGTGTCACCACTGAGGAAGGAGATGAGGTCGACCACCATGCGCTCGTAGTCGTCATGGTCGACGGCGCCGATGCAGGGACCCGAGCAACGCTCGATGTGGAAGAGCAGGCACGGTCGCCCCAGGCGTTGGTGGCGCCTGAACTTGGTGTCCGAGCAGGTGCGGACCGGAAACGACCGCAGCAGCAGGTCGAGGGTCCCCCGGATGGCGCCGACATTGGCATAGGGACCGAAGTACCGGACTCCGGCGCGTTTGCGCCCACGGACCACCGCTGGCCGTGGCCATTCCTCGTTGACGGTCAGCGCCAGCCAGGGATAGCTCTTGTCGTCCTTCAGCCGCACGTTGTAGCGCGGCTGGTACTGCTTGATCAGGCTGTACTCGAGGAGCAGGGCCTCGGACTCGGAGCCCACCACCATCCACTCGACATGATCGGCCTGGGCGACCATCTGGGCGGTGCGGGGGGCGAGGCCGTGGGGGTCCTGGAAGTAGGAGTTGAGTCGCTGCCGCAGCGACTTGGCCTTCCCCACGTAGAGCACCCGTCCGTTCTTGTCGACGAACTGGTACGAACCGGGGGCGTCGGGGATCGATCCCGAAGGGGGGCGGGTAACCACCCCTCCAGTGTGCCGTGCCGCGGGCCGCATCGGGTTCACCGCACCCCGGGCCGATCGACCGCCTACACTGGGAGGACGCCGGCCTGGTTTCCGGCGACATCTACCGCTCCGGGGCCGACATCCCCGCGGATGGGCGACCAGGCTGTCCCCGCCGGCCACACACCGGAGCGCCTCCACAAGGGGGTCATACCGACCATGGTCCGGCTACAGACAGCGCTACCCGACCGCTACTCGACAGCGGAACCCGAACAGCTCGCCCATTGGATCCGAGGGGCGAAGGCCCAGCTCGGATCCCGGGTGATCATCCTCGGACACCACTACCAGCGGGACGAGGTGATGACCTGGGCTGACGCCCGCGGAGACTCCTTCGGGCTCTCCCGCATCGCCGCCGACCAGTCCGAGGCCGAGTTCGTGGTCTTCTGCGGCGTTCATTTCATGGCCGAGTCGGCGGACATCCTGACCGGGAGCCACCAACAGGTGATCCTCCCCGATCTCAACGCCGGCTGCTCGATGGCCGACATGGCCGACATCGACTCGGTCGAGGAGGCGTGGGAGACCTTGGGCGGCGTGACCGACCTGGCCCGCGTGATCCCGGTGACCTACATGAACTCGTCGGCATCGCTGAAGGCCTTCGTCGGCCGCCACGGTGGGGTGGTCTGCACCTCATCGAACGCCCGGGCCGTGCTGACCTGGGCACTCGACCCCGATGCCGGAGGTCGACCCCGTGGTGACCAGGTCCTGTTCTTTCCCGACCAGCACCTCGGGCGCAATACCGGCTACCAGCTCGGCTACTCGGCCGAGGACATGGCGGTGTGGAATCCCCGCCTGGATGGTGGCGGCCTCGACGACCTCACCCTGAAGACGGCGACACTCCTGTTGTGGAAGGGTCACTGCTCGGTGCACCAGCGTTTCCGTCCGGTCCACATCGACGCCTTTCGGGCCGAGCACCCCGACGGAATCGTCGTCGTCCATCCCGAGTGCTCCCACGACGTGGTCGAGGCGGCCGACCTGGTGGGATCGACCGATTTCATCATCCGTGCCGTCGCCGACGCCGCCCCCGGCTCGGTGATCGGGGTGGGGACGGAGATCCACCTGGTCAAGCGGCTCGACGACGAGTCCCCCGACAAGACCGTGGTCTCCCTCGACCCCCTCGTCTGTCCTTGCTCGACCATGTTCCGGATCGACGCCGCCCACCTGGCCTGGGTTCTCGAGGGACTGGTGGCCGGCGAGGTCCGCAATCGGATCACCGTGGACGAGGAGACCGCCCGCTGGGCCCGGGTGGCACTCGAGCGGATGCTGGCCACGGTCTGACCGATCAGTGCCTACCGGGCCGCCGCCGCCACTCGCTTGACTCTCGACTTCTTGGCGGCGGCGTTGTTGGTGTTGGCCGCCCCTTTGGTCGTGACGGCAGTCTTGACCTTCGCACGCCGTCCGGCACCGGGCTTCGGGCGGGTCACCCCCACAAGCGGAGCCAATACCTCGCCGGTGTAGCTGGCCGCCACCCTGGCCACCTCCTCCGGGGTCCCCACGGCCACGATCGATCCGCCGCGTTCGCCACCCTCGGGACCGAGGTCGATAACCCAGTCGGCACTCTTGACCACGTCCAGGTTGTGTTCGATGACGATGACCGTGTTGCCCTGGTCGACCAGCCGACTGAGCACGTCGAGGAGCTTGCGCACGTCATCGAAGTGCAGGCCGGTGGTCGGCTCGTCGAGAACGTAGAGGGTATGCCCGGTCGATCGCCTGCTGAGCTCCGAGGCCAGCTTCACCCGCTGCGCCTCACCGCCGGAGAGGGTGGGGGCCGGCTGGCCCAGCCGGATGTAGCCGAGACCAACGTCGACCAGGGTCTTGAGGTGGCGGGCGATGGGCGGTTGGTGGACGAAGAAAGCCAGCGCCTCCTCGCAGGAGAGCTCGAGCACGTCGGCGATGGTCTTGCCCCGGAAGGTCACCTCGAGGGTATCCCGGTTGTACCGTGCCCCGTGGCACACCTCGCACGGGACATAGATGTCGGGTAGGAAGTGCATCTCGATCCGGATGGTCCCGTCGCCCGAGCACGCCTCGCACCGCCCCCCTTTGACGTTGAAGGAGAATCGGCCGGGCAGGTACCCCCGGACCTTTGCCTCCTGGGTCTGGCTGAACAGCCTGCGGATGTGGTCGAACACACCGGTGTAGGTGGCCGGGTTGGAGCGAGGTGTTCGGCCAATCGGCGCTTGGTCCACCTCGACCACCTTGTCGACGTTGGCCACGCCGGTGATGGTCCGATGGAGCCCGGGCAGGGTCTTCGCCCGGTGGACCTGCTTGGCCAGGCTTCGGAGCAGGATGTCGTTGACCAGGGTCGACTTGCCCGATCCGGACACCCCGGTCACCGCCACCAACTTCCCCAGCGGGAACTCGACGTCGACGTCATGGAGGTTGTGCTCCCGTGCCCCCACCACGGTGAGCACCTCGCCGCTCCCCGGGCGGCGCACCGAGGGGACGGGGATGGACTTGGCCCCCGAGATGTACTGGCCGGTGAGGGACGCCGGGTTCGACTCCAGCCCGCCGGGCCCGGAGACCGGACCGGAGTGCACGATGCGGCCGCCGTGCTCCCCTGCTCCGGGGCCCACGTCGACCACGTGGTCGGCCACCCGAATGGTCTCCTCGTCGTGCTCGACCACGATGACTGTGTTGCCCAGATCCCGCAGTCGCTTCAACGTCCCGATCAGCCGTTGGTTGTCCCGCTGGTGCAGGCCGATCGACGGCTCGTCGAGGACATAGAGCACCCCGACCAGGCCGCTTCCGATCTGGCTGGCCAGACGGATCCGCTGGGCCTCGCCGCCCGAGAGCGTCGCCGCCGAGCGGGCCAACGACAGGTAGTCCAGCCCCACGTCCAACAGGAACTGCATGCGCTCTTGCACCTCTCGGAACACCCGGTCGGCGATGAGGTGGTCCCGATCGGAGAGATCCAGTGACCCCACCACGTCGACCGCCGTGCCGATGGAGAGCGAGCACAGGGAGAAGATCGAGTAGCCACCCACGGTCACGGCCAGGGACTCCGGCCGCAGTCGTGCCCCGCCGCACTCGGGGCAGGGAACCTCGCGCAGGAAGCCCTCGAGGTTGTCGCGGAAGAAGTCCGACTCCGCCTCGGAATGGCGCCGTTGGAGCCACGGCACGATGCCCTCGTAGAGCGTGTGGAAGGAACGCTGCCGCCCGTAGCGGTTGCGATACTTGAGATGAACCTGCTTGGCGCCGGTCCCGTAGAGGATCAGCTTCTTGTCCGCCTTGCGCAGCTTCTCCCAGGGAACGTCGAGCGAGAATCCCCCCAGTTCGGCGACAGCGGCCACCATACGGTTGAAGTAGTCGCTGCGGGCACCCGACCATGGGGCCAGCGCCCCTTCGGCCAGTGACTTGGTCGGGTCGGGCACCACCAGCTCGGGGTCGACCTCGAACCGGGTACCGAGCCCGGTGCAGGCCGGACAGGCCCCGTAGGGGGAGTTGAACGAGAAGTTCCGGGGCGACGGGTCCTCGAAGCTCAACCCGCAATGGGTGCAGGCCAGGTGCTGGCTGAAGGTGATCGCCTCCTCTTCGGTGCCGTCAGCGTCGACCACCACCACCTCGGCCACCCCCTCGGCCAGTGACAGCGCGGTCTCCAGCGATTCGGTCAGCCTCCGTCGGACGTCGTCCCGCCGGACCAGGCGGTCGACCACCACCTCGATGGTGTGCTGCTCGTAGCGGGCCAGGTCGAGGGTGTGCCGATCGGCCAGCTCGACGGTGGTGCCGTCCACCCGGGCCCGGGCGAATCCCTGCTTGGCGAGGTCGTCGAGGAGTGCGCCGTACTCGCCCTTGCGCCCCCGTACCACCGGGGCCAGCACCATGAACCGGGTCCCCTCGTCCATGGCCAGGATCCGGTCCACGATCTGCTGCGGGCTCTGGCGGGCCACCGGGCGGCCGCAGTTCGGGCAGTGGGGCTTCCCGATGCGGGCGTAGAGCAGGCGCAGGTAGTCGTAGACCTCGGTGACCGTCCCCACCGTGGAGCGGGGGTTTCGAGACGCCGACTTCTGGTCGATGGAGATGGCCGGCGACAGCCCTTCGATGAAGTCCACATCGGGCTTGTCCATCTGCCCGAGGAACTGGCGGGCGTAGGCGGACAGCGATTCCACGTACCGGCGCTGCCCCTCGGCGTAGATGGTGTCGAAGGCGAGCGAGGACTTCCCCGATCCGGAGAGACCGGTGAAGACGATCAACCGGTCGCGGGGAAGGTCCAAGGAGACGTCTTGGAGGTTGTGCTCGCGCGCGCGCCGCGCACCACCAGACGATCAGCCATTGGTCGAGGATACCGGTGCGAGGGGTCCGGTCGGCCGGTCAGCGATCGGCCGCGGCATCGACATCGGCGGTCTCCCCGGGTAGCACCACGGACCCGTCCACCGGGTCACGCACCAAGAGGCTGCGCAACTCGGTGATCTCGTCCCGGAGCAGGGCTGCCTCCTCGAACCGGAGCTCCTTGGCGGCCAGGTTCATCTCGGTGTCCAGGCGGTGGATCAGGGTGGACAACTCATCGGCGTCCGGGCCCACGGCGCGAGCCATCTCCGCCGCCACCGAGCGCGGGTCCACTCCCCCGGACCGGCCCTTCTGCCTCCGAGGGGCAGCCGTCCCCCGGCTCGCCCCCGGGGTGAGGGCCGCCGATCCGAACCCTTCGCCCCGAACCCGCTCGAGGATGTCGGTCACCGACTTGGTGATGGACCGCGGATCGATGCCGTTGGCCTGGTTGTAGGCGATCTGGCGGGACCGACGGCGCTGTGTCTCCCCGATTGCCGCGGTCATCGAGTCGGTCACCGTGTCCGCGTACATGACCACCCGCCCGTTGATGTTCCGAGCCGCCCGCCCCATGGTCTGGATGAGGGAGGAGGCCGACCGCAGGAACCCCTCCTTGTCGGCGTCGAGGATGGCCACCAGGGCCACCTCGGGGAGATCGAGGCCCTCGCGGAGGAGGTTGATGCCCACCAGCACGTCGAAGGATCCCAGGCGGAGGTCGCGGAGGATCTCGATGCGGGCCATGGTGTCCACGTCCGAGTGCAGGTACTGGACACGAACACCCTGCTCGGCGAGGTAGTCGGTGAGATCCTCGGCCATCTTCTTGGTGAGGGTGGTCACCAGCACCCGGTTCCCGTCGGCCACGGTGGCCTCGATCCGCTCGCGGAGATCGTCGATCTGGCCGGTGGTCGGCCGGATGTCCACCTCCGGGTCAACCAGGCCGGTCGGCCGGATCACCTGTTCGACCACGTTGGTGCTGTGCTCGAACTCCCACGGCCCCGGCGTGGCCGACAATAGGATGGTCTGGCCGGTCCGCTCGATGAACTCCTCGAATCGCAACGGGCGGTTGTCCATGGCCGAGGGCAGGCGGAAGCCGTGATCGACCAGTGTCTCCTTGCGTGACCGGTCGCCGGCGTACTGGCCCCGCAGTTGGGGGACGGCCACGTGGCTCTCGTCCAGCACCACCAGGAAGTCCTTGGGGAAGAAATCGAGCAGCGTGAAGGGGGCCTCCCCCGCCGACCGGCCGTCCAGATGGCGGCTGTAATTCTCCACCCCGCTGCACACCCCGGTCTCGGCCAGCATCTCGAGGTCGTACTCGGTCCGCATCCGCAGCCGCTGCGCCTCGAGCAACTTGCCGGCCCGCTCGAGCTCACCCAGCCGCTCGCGCAGCTCGGTCTCGATGGTCACCACCGCCTTCTGTAGCCGCTCGTCCCCGGTGCCGTAGTGGGTGTTGGCGAAGACCACCAGTTCGTCGAGCTCGTCACCGATCTCGCCGGTCATCACGTCGAACGGCCGGATCCGCTCGACGGTGTCGCCGAAGAACTCGATGCGGACGGCCTGGCTCTCGTAGGCGGCGTGGATCTCCAGGGTGTCCCCACGGGCCCGGAACTGTCCCCGGGACAGGGTGGCGTCGTTGCGCGAGTACTGGAGGTCCACCAGGCGCTTGAGAAGCCCCCGCTGGTCGTGTACCTCGCCCGGGCGCAGGTCCACGATCCGGTCGCGGTACTCATCCGGCGAGCCCAGCCCGTAGATGCACGAGACCGAGGCCACCACGATGGTGTCCGGTCGCAACAGCAGCGACGACGTGCAGGCGTGGCGCAGGCGGTCGATCTCGTCGTTGATGGACGAGTCCTTCTCGATGTAGGTGTCCGACGAGGGGACGTACGCCTCGGGCTGGTAGTAGTCGTAATAGGAGACGAAGTACTCCACCCGGTTGCGGGGGAAGAACTCCTTGAGCTCGGCGGCCAGCTGGGCAGCCAGCGACTTGTTGGGCTCGATGATCAAGGTGGGCCGTTGGACCGCCTCGATGGTCCAGGCGATGGTGGCCGTCTTGCCCGATCCGGTGATGCCCAGCAGCGTCTGGTACCGGTCACCGCGCTGCAGGCCCCCGACCAGCCCGGCGATGGCCTCGGGTTGATCGCCGGCTGGGCGGAAGGGGGAGACCACCTCGAATGCGGGCATGGGCCCGATGGTACCGGTGCGGTGTGACAGTGGATCCGGGGCCGTCAGCGGGGTGGCCGGGGGGCAGCCGGTGGGTCCTTCCGGTGGTCACGGAGGTCGGCCAGCACGGCCCAGACCCGGTCCACCTCGGCACGGAGGTGCTCCTCGTCCCCGGAGTTGTCGATGATCAGGTCGGCCCCGTCCAGCCGGGTGGCCCGGTCGATCTGGGACCCGATGCGGGCCTCGGCGTCGGCCGGTGCCATCCCCCGCACGGTGACCAGCCTCTCGAGGGCGATCTCGGTGGGGGTGTCGACCACCACCACCGCGGCCAGGTTCAGCATCTCGCGATGGACGCTCTTGAGCAGCGGGATGTCCATCACCACGATCTCGTCGGTCCCCACGTAGCGATCCTTGCCGGCGATCATGGCCACGCCGATGGCCGGATGGGTGATGGCGTTGAGGTCGGCCAGGGCATCGGGGTGCCCGAACACCAGCGAGGCCAGCGCGGGGCGGTCGATCTGGCCCTGCTGGTCCACGATCCCCCTCCCGAAGCGGTCGATCAGCGGTTGGTAGGCGGGGCCTCCGGGAGCGGCCACTTCGCGGGCCACCAGGTCGGCGTCCACCAGCATGGCGCCGTGGCCCACCAACAGGGCGGCCACCGTCGACTTGCCGGCTCCGATGCCACCGGTGAGGCCGACCGTGAGCACCCGACCCCGCCGATCAGGCCGGACGGCGCGGTCTGGAGGCGGTGGCGAACAGCACCATGGTGGTGCGGTCCAGCTGGTCGGTGATGAAGAAGTCGTCGGCGGTGATGCCGGTCATCCCGCCCGAATCCCCGCGGGCGATGACCTTGTAGGCGACTGGTAGGACTCGGGTGTAGATCCCGATGTACCACGACCGTGGGATCCGGTGCCGGAGGTCGAGCACGTCCAGGCGGAGCACCTTGTCGGCCTTGGTCCGCCGGGCGGTGAAATCGGCTTTGACATGGGGGACGGCGTCCATCCCCTGCACGGTGACGTCGTGGAAGTGGCGAGCGAGCAGGTCGGTCAGCTCGGGGGGCTCGAACAGGTGGATGTGGAAGGGGTTCTCGAAGTCGGCCGGGGCATTGGGGGTGAGGAAGAACACCGTGCCGTCGTCGGCCAGCACTCGCGACAGCTCGCGGACGTGGCCCTCGGGGTCGTCGAAGTGCTCGATGAGGTGCGAGGAGCACGCCCAGGTGAACCCGCCATCGGCCAATCCGAGGGACAGGGCGTTCATCTGGGCCACGTGGAGGCCCTCCTTGCCCCACCGCCCGGCGGCGGCGGAGACGGCGTCGGCGCTGTAGTCGACTCCCACCACCACCCGGTCCGGGGAAAGGAAGCGGGCGGATTCGAATCCCTGGCCGCAGCCCACGTCGAGCATGGCGCCCGGGCCCAGGCGCTCGATGACCGTCCGGTACCCGGCGGCGTGAAGGGCGAGCAGCGAATCCGGTGTCACCCCCTCCATCGGCCGCTCCCCGGTGAGGTGCTTCCCGCTCCGGTTGCGTGGCGGCGCGCTCGACCAGCCCGTGGGACCCGGGGCTGGAATTGTTCTCGCTCATCTGGGCTCCCCGGCGGCCTGAGCGACCCCGGTGGGGCCGGCTGACCTGCCGCCATCGCTGCTCGTCGGTTGCTTACACTACCGAGTACTCGTGACGGATCCCCCTCCTTCCCCTCGTCGCGCCTTCGGACCGGACCCCCGGTCGGGTCAGGTCGCTCTACCGGTCGCTGCGCTCGCCGAGCCGGCTGCGGTCCGCGGTCGATTACGCGGCGTTCGCCGTCCTGGCCTTCCTCCCCATGCTGGTCTCCCGGCCGGGGGTGGTCACCGACGACACCAAGACCTATCTCTACCTCGATCCCGGTCGCTACGTTCGCCAGGCTGCGTCGCAGTGGGATCCAGGGGTGGCCCTGGGCACGGTGACCCACCAGAACATCGGGTACCTGCTGCCGATGGGTCCCTTCTACTGGGCGATGGCCGAGCTCCACGTGCCCTTGTGGATCGCCCAGCGACTGTGGATGGGCTGTCTGCTCTTCGCCGCCGGGGCCGGCACCCTCTACCTGTGCCGGGCCCTCCGGCTCACCGGGCCGGGGCGCTATGTGGCCGCCATCGGATTCATGTTCACCCCCTACGTGCTGCAGTACTCCGGTCGCATCTCGGTCATCCTGCTGCCGTGGGCCGGCCTGCCCTGGATGATCGCCTTCGTGATCCTCGCCCTGCGCCGGGGGGGATGGAGGTACCCGGCCCTGTTCGCACTGGTGGTGGCCTTGGTCAGCGGCATCAATGCCAGTTCCATCCTCTTCGTGGGGGTGGCACCGGCGCTCTGGCTCCCCTACGCCGTGCTGGTGGAACGAGAGGCGTCGTGGCGTCGGGCCTGGGGGGTGGCCTGGAAGGTCGGGCTTCTCAGCGCGCTGGTGTCCCTGTGGTGGGCGGTCGGCCTCCAGGTGGAGGCGGCCTACGGGATCAACGTCCTCAAGTACACCGAGACGGTGCCCGCCACCAGTGGGGCCTCCCTGGCCTCCGAGGTCATCCGCGGTCTCGGGTACTGGTACTTCTACGGGTCGGACCGGGTCGGACCCTGGACCCAGGCGGCCGTCGCCTACACCCAGAACGTCTGGCTGATCGGGGCCAGCTTCGCCGTACCGGTGCTGTGCTTCGTGGCCGCCGTCTTCTCCCGGTGGAGGTACCGCGCCTACTTCGTGCTGGTCGCGGTGGTGGGCATGGTCCTGGCCGTCGGCCCCAATCCCTATGCCGATCCCTCGACGGTCGGCTCCGTCATCAAGACGTTCCTGGTGGACACCACGGCGGGACTGGCCCTGCGGTCCACCGACCGGGCCTCTCCGGTGATCATCCTCTGCCTGGCCATGTTCCTGGGGGGCGGGGTGAGTGCGGTAGCCGCCCGCGTGCGCCGCACCGGGCTGGTCATCGGTGGGTTCGCGGTCGCCGCCATCGCCGCGGCAACCACCCCCCTGTGGACCGGGGCGATCATCGCCAACGGCTTCACCCAGCCGGCCGTTCCCCCCCTCTACGTCAGGCAGGCGGCGACGGCGCTGGACGGCGCCCACCCCGGTACCCGGGTCTATGCACTACCGGGCAATGACTTCGCCGCCTACCGCTGGGGCGACACCATCGACACCGTCTACCCCGGGTTGATGACCCGGCCCTTCGTCACCCATGAGCAGCAGGTGATGGGCTCGCTGGCCACCCAGGACGTCCTGCAGGCCGTCGACACGCCGCTGCAGGACGGCACCATGGACTGGAACGTGCTCGGGCCGATGGCGTCCCTGATGAGCGCGGGGGACGTGCTGGTCCAGTACGACCAGGCCTACGAGCGCTACGACACCCCCATCCCCCAGCAGGTGGCGGCCGACCTGACCGTCACCCCTCCCGGGCTGAGCGATCCGGTCTCCTACGGGACGCCGCAACCCAACGTCTCGCTCATCCCCCACTTCGACGAGGCCACGCTTGCCCGCCCGCCCAACCAGGGGTGGCCGTCCCCCCTGGTCTCCTACACGGTGACCGATCCCCGGCCCATCGAGCGCACCGAGTCCACCAAGGACCCGCTGGTGGTCGACGGCGATGCCTCCGGGATCGTCAACGCCGCCTCCGTCGGGCTGCTGGCCGACAACCCGACCATCCTCTATGCCGGCACCCTGGACACCGACCCGGCGCTCCGCAAGGCCACCCTGGGCTCACCGGCCGATCTGGTGGTCACCGACACCAACCGCAAACAGGGCTTCGAGTGGAACTCCCTCAACGAGAACACCGGGTACACCGAGACCGCGGCCAGCCCCCGGACACCGACCGACCCGAGCGACGCCCCCCTCAACCTGTTCCCCAAGGCCCCCGCCGACGCCCAGACCACCGCGGAGCTCCAGGGCGTGTCCTCGGTCACCGCCTCGTCCTACGGCTCCTCGATCACCTACCTTCCCGAGGACCGGCCCGCCGCCGCCCTCGACGGGAACGCCCAGACCGCGTTGGCTCGACGACTCCTTCGCCGACCAGCTCGGCCAGTGGTGGCAGGTGGTCCTGTTCAGCCCCGCACGGAGAGCTCAGTCACCCTGCTCCAGCCCCAGACCGGCGATCCCCGACCGCATCCATCACCAAGGCCACCCTGACCTTCGACGGCGGCCACCCGGTCACCGTCACCGCTGGGTGCCGCCTCGCGTACGCCCCCCGGGCAGGTGGTCACCTTTCCCGCCCGGACCTTCACCACGCTGCGGATCACCGTGGCCGGGGTCGGCCGTGTCCGACCGACGGTCCCCGTCGGCTCGCGCAGCTCGGTCGGGTTCGCCGAGGTGGAGATCCCCGGCGTCTCGGCCGACGAGACCATCGCCATGCCCGAGGATCTGCTCCGGGCGGCCGGGTCGTCGTCCATCGACGATCGGTTGAGCCTGATCATGACCCGGCTCCGCAGCTCGGGCACCCCGCCCCGGGCCGACATCGAGACGACGCTGTCCCGCACCTTCTGGCTCCCGACGGCACGGCACCTTCTCCATGACCGGCTCGGCCCGCATCTCGCCGCTGATCCCCGACGACATGATCGACCGGTTGGTCGGGCGACCGGGGTCCGACCACACCGGCATCGTGGCCTACTCGCTCGGGAGGCTGCCCGGCGACCTTCGGGCGGGAGCCATCGCCACCCTGGACGGGAGCTCGTCCACCCTGTGGGAGCCGGGTTTCGGAGCCTCGCACCAGGCCGGTCAGTGGCTCCAGTACGTCCTGCCCAAGCCGATCACCTTCGACCATCTGGACCTCCAGATCGCCGCCGACGGCCAACACTCCGTCCCGACCGCGCTGACCGTCTCGGCAAACAGCGAGAGCGTCAACGTCACCCTGCCCACCGTGGCCGACAGCCCGGTGGCCGGCTCGGTGGTCGACGTCCCCGTCTCCTTCCCGCCGCTCACCGGCCAGAGCATCCGGATCACCGTCGACGACGTCCGCATCGAGAACACGCCGAACTACTACTCGCAGACGCCGATCGCCATGCCCATCGGCATCGCCGAGGTGGGCATCCCCGGGCTCCAGGCCGCACCCCCGCCGGCCACCATCCCCTCCCCGTGCCGCGATGACCT
Source organism: uncultured Acidimicrobiaceae bacterium (assembly GCA_963774885.1). Classification (GTDB taxonomy): domain Bacteria; phylum Actinomycetota; class Acidimicrobiia; order Acidimicrobiales; family RAAP-2; genus Bog-756. The sequence goes on along the minus strand of CAVZGQ010000001.1, from coordinate 167,071 downwards.
GTTGACCTTGGACGGCGCTCCCCTCTGGGTCTCGATCTCCGGTTCGACCAGCCGCGGCGCTGGACCGCCAGCCGCTGTCCATCTCCCTGTGCGGCCCCGACGCCGGCGGGCTCACCCTCGGGCCCGGCGACCACACCCTGCGGTCGACCCTGGGTCAGACCACCGGGTTCGACATCGATCAGCTGGCCCTCGACTCGGCGCCGGGAGGCGGTGCCATGGCGACGGCCTCGGCCACCATGCTGGCCCCGCCACCGGTGTCCCCGTCACCGGCCGTACACGTGGTCGGCCAGACCGCCACCACCATCCATCTGTCGGTGACCGGGATCACCACCGGGGTCGGGCAGTCGCCCGTCAACCTGATCCTGGGCGAGAGCAACAACGCCGGATGGCAGGCCTCGGTGGTCGGCGGTGGCACCCTGGGAGACCCGGTGCTGATCGATGGGTTCGCCAACGGGTGGCGCCTCGACCCGTCCTCCTTGGGCTCGGCCGTCCACGGTGGCGCGGTCTCCGTGGTGCTGCAGTGGCGTCCCCAGACCAGGGTGGATGTCGCCCTGATCGTCTCGCTGGTCGCCATCCTGGGGTGCGTGGTCCTGGCCGCGCTCCCGGTGCGACGGCGCCGCCGGGTGGGACGCCACAGCCGGGCCCGAGCCGCCGCTCGATCACGACGGGTCCGACCTGGAGATGGCCGGGCAACCGGTGCCGATGGCGAGCGGCCCCCGCCTGGCCATACCGTTCGGGTCGGAACCGGCGCGGGCGCCGGTATGGGTGGCCCTGGTCGCCGGTCCGCTCACCGGGGCGGTGGCGGGGGCATCGCCACCCCGGTGGTCGGCCTGGCCGTCGGCCGTGGCCACGGTGGCGGTCCTGCTGGTGCCCCGCCTCCGCGTGCTGCTCGGGGTGGCGGCCATCGCCGGCGTGGTGGCCGCGGGTTGGTACACGGCCGCCCACCAGGCGTCCACCCATGTGCTCGCCCAACGGATCCTGGCCCCTGTCCTTCGGCACGGCCAGCCAACTGGCATGGGCGGGGGTGGTGTTCCTCGGAGCCGACGGCACGGTCGAGGCCGTGCTCACCGCGACGCGCCCGGCGGCGCCACCAACCGGCACCGTCGGCACCGTCGGCCGATGGCTCAGGCTGACTGCGAGCGGAAGAGCGCCTCCGCACCCAGCGCTGCCAGTGCCCCTCGGGCCGTGGCGTCCCAGGTGAAGTGCGAGGAGTGCTCCAACGCGGCCAGACCGAGTCGATTGCGGAGTGCGCGGGTCGGACAACAGCGCACCCAGGCCCCCGATCAAGTCCTCGGGTCCGTCGACCAGGATTCCGGTCGTCCCGTCGACCACCGCGTCCTGATGGCCGCTGATCCGGGTGGCCACCGACGGCGTCCCGCACGCTCCCGCCTCGGTGATCGTCATTCCCCATCCCTCGCGGAGGGAGGTGGACGCCAGCACCCAGGCCCGCCGATACAGATCGATCAGCTCGCGCCTCGGGAACGTAGCCGGGCAGGGAGATCCACGACTCGGCACCCGCGGCGATGGATCAGCGCTTCGAGGGCCGGGCGCTCGTACCCTTCGCCGGCGATGACCGCCCGCAGTTGGGGATGGAGCGGTTTGAGGGCCACCAGGGCCTCGATCAACAGGTGGAAGCGCTTGACCGGCACCAGACGCCCGACCGCCACCACCAACGGGACCGCCGAGCGCTCGCCGGCGGGGTAGAACTGGGGCTCGACGCCCGGAGGCGACACCGACACCCGGTGCGGCAGGGATGCGCAGACGCTCGACGATCTCCCGCTTCGAGGAATCGGACAGGGTGACGATCCGGCTCCGCCGGTAGGCCCGGGGGTGCCAGGCGGTGCTCGATGGCGTAGCCACACTCGGCCATTCCGGAGGGGAGCACCATCTTCCACATCTCCGCGTGGACGTGGTGGAGGAAGACGATCTGAGGGCAGTGGGACCACAGCGGTGAGAAGAACGGCATGCCATTCCAGATCTCGACCAGGCCGTCGCCCGTCCGATCCGTCCCAGCGCTCCCGACAGCATGGTCCGCGGGAACACCGAGTAGCGGCCGGCCCGGCGGATCACCCGGTAGCCGTCGCGTCGGACCACCGTCCGCGACCCGGGCACCGACGAGGTGGTCATCGACACATCGAGGCCGGCCTTCGACCACGCGGTGATCACCCGGTGGGCGTGGAGCTCCGATCCTCCGGCCTCCGGGTCGTCGAAGTCCCGCCAGGCGACGACGTCGATGCGCTTGAGCCCGGCACGCTCGGAGATCTCCCCGATGGTCAGTCCGGAAAGCCATGGATCAGGGGTTGGGCAACAGGCGCTTCCGGATCCGAGGCCCTCGGGGTGGCGGACAGATCGAGGGATCTTCCGGGAGCAGTGCCACCGGTCCGTCGGCATCGAGATCCGGTACCGGCATGAGCCGGGGGAAAGGAGTCCCGACGTCGGTCGCCTCCGCTCCCACCGCCACTGCGGCGCTGGTCTCGCCGGTCACACGCCTCATACTCGGATTCCCCCGGAACCTTGGCTTTGGTTGCGGCCTGCCACCGTTGTCGGGGTCAGTGTACCGGCGCCTGTGTCATCCGGCCGAATGGTCATCCGCGGTCACCGATGCCCGGGCATGACGGGGATGGTGCCGGGCAGCCACCACCAACCACCACGGATCGGTGGTGCTTGTGATGGATGGCCACGAAGGCGATCCCCATGGCCAGCGCCAGAGTCCCTGGGCCACCAGATCGGCCCGGGCGGTGGCCACCGTCTGCCCGTGGGCGGTGACCGACCAACAGCCAGGGCCAGCACCGATCCTCCGGCCAGCAGGAGCACGATCCAACGGGAGCCGGTGCCGAACAGGTAGTTGGTGACCAGACGGAGAAGGAGAGGCACATCATGGCCACCACCAGGGCGGCGAACGCCGGGGCCGCCGAGCTCAGCTTGGCCGAGAACACCAGGGTGAGGAACCACCGGGGGATGAACACGGCGATGGCCAACAGCACGCCCGGCCGGCACGGCCAGGAAGATGAGGGTGACCCCCAAGCTGGCGGATGGCGTGGCCCCCCTCGTTCCAGCGGATGGTGGCCTCGGGGAGGAGGTAGGCCCCCAGGGCCAGGGCGCCGAACACCAGGGCCTTCGATGCCACCGAGATGGCGGCGTACGGACCCACGTTGGCATGGTCCAGCCGACCGAGCAGGATGACGTCGACGTTCTGGAGCAGCCCGAGCAGGGCCAGGCCCGACGAAGGCCGCCGACACGTCGGCCATCAGCTTGTGGCGGGCCAGGCTGGTGTCGGCGACGGCGTCGGCGGCCACGGCGACGATCCCGGGTCCGGATCCGCCGACCAGGCCCGGTTGGCCAGCCAGTGGGCGTGGAGGGTGGCCACCACCTCGCTGATGAACACGCCCGAGGGCGTATCCGGCCACGCCGAGGTGGGCGACCACCAGCACGATGACCAGGAAGGTCCGCACGCCTCCCTCGACCAGCAGGTTGCCGGCCAGCGCCCGGTAGCTCCGGTGGGCCTGGAGCAGGCCACGGTCCACGCACAGCAGGATCCAGATGCCGGCCGCCACCAGGATGAGCACCACCCCATCGCTGTTGGGCAGCGACAGTTGGCGGGCGATCCACCCCTGGAGCAACAGGACCACCACCACCTCGAGGGCGATGCCACCAGGACGACCCGGTGCACCCTGGCCACCCACCGCCGGACCAGATGCGCCACGGCCGGCGTTCTGCAGGGCGGTGACCCGGCGGACCACCCCGACCAGCACGGCGGAGCCCGGCATGGACAGGATGAAGAACAGCCCGAGCAGCTGGGCGATGGCGCCGTAGGACTGGGGGGTGACCAGGCGGGCCACCGCCACCACCACCAGCGCGGCGGCGCCGTTGACCACCAGGCCGGCGATGGCCACCGGTCCCGCCTGGCTCAGCCCCGACCGGATCGAGTCAGTACGGTGACCGGCGCCGGCCGGCTGCGCTCCTCGTCGGGCAGCGTGATCATCGGGCCGCCGGCCACGGCGATCCCCACCGCCGGCGCCATGGACACCGACTCGGTGACCGGCTCGACCACCTGGTCGATCTCCTCGAGGATCACGTCCAGACCCGGCTCGGGTGCGTCGGTGGACCGACCTGCCGGGTCGGCTCCGGCTGATCCGTCACCGGACTGGTCATGCGCCGGTCCGCCTGACGTCCTGGGCGCTCATCCGCAGCGTTCGGCCCGGCAGCGCAGCTGTCGGCACCGGCTCGGACCCTGGTGCCCACCAGCACTAGCTGACGGCGCTCCCGCCCGGCTCGGCTCGCCGTGGGATGATCGGCGCGTCCCGTCCGGTTGCCACCGGACCCCGGAGCTGGCGGTCGCCGGTCGCCTCGTGGTACTCCTCTTCGACGTTGACCGCCCAGATGTCGTGGTGGGCACCGTGGATGTTCTCCACGGTGAGCATGGCCGTGTACATCGAGTGGTCCTGGTTGTTGTACTTGTGCATGCCGTTCCTGCCCACCGGGTGGACATTGGGGGCATGCTCTTCGAACCATCGCCGGATGACGTCCACGTTGTCGCGGTAGACGTCGTCGTATACGGGGTAGGCCTTGGGCATCCGCACCACGTAGCCGGCCTCCACGTCGCGATGGCTCGACCAGACCGATGGTGGCCAACTCCTTGGTGGCCAGGGCCACCAGCTCCTCGTCGGTGCAGGTCCACAGCGTCGTCGCCCTCGAACACGAAGTACTCCATACCCAGACAGGTCCGGCCGTCCTTCACCAGGTAGGGCGACCACACGCCGAAGTTCTGGATCCGCCCCACCTTGACGTCAGGCGAATGGATGTAGATCCAGTTGTCGGGGAAGCCCCGTTCCTCGGGCACCACCAGCGCCACGGTCAGGAAGTCGCGGTAGTGGAGCTCGTCGGCGGCGGCCGAGCACGTCGGCGGGCACCGGCGGGTCGACGATCCGGGCCAGGGCGGTGAGCGGCATCGACGAGATGACGTGCGACGCCTCGATCCGCTCCGTCGTGCCTCCGGACGCCACGGTGACCGCCACCGCCGCGCCATCCTCGACGTGCACGGCGGCCGCGGCGGTCTCCATCCGGACGGTGCCGCCCATGGCCACCACCTGTTCGGCGCACCGCTCCCACATCATGCCCGGGTCCGAACTTGGGGTACTGGAACTCCTCGATCAGGCTGGTCACCTGGCGCGGACTTGTCCCGCCGCTGCCCCGGCCAGGAAGCTACGGACCGGCTCCCACACCGCCGTCCACAACGACATGCCCTTGATCCGTTGGGCCCCCCAGTCGGCCGAGATCTCCGATGCCGACACGCCCCAGACCTTCTCGTTGTAGGTCTTGAAGAAGTGACGGTAGAGGCGCCACCCGTAGTTGGAGACGATGTAGCCCTCGAGGGTGGAGCGGTCCTTCGGCGGCCGGATCCGCACCCACAGGAAGGAGAGCCCGCACAGGAACGCCTCGACCACGCCGAGGTTGGAGAGGGCGTTGCCCAGCTTGATCGGATAGTCGTAGAACTTCCCGTCGTAGAAGATACCGGCTCATCCGCGGACGGAGCAGGAAGTCCTCGTCGGGGAGGACCTTGTGCCAGAACTCCTCCACCGGGCTGCACCTTGGTGAAGAACCGGTGGCCGCCGATGTCGAACCGCCACCCGTCGCGCTTCCACGGTGCGACTGATCCCCCCGACCACGGAGTCCTCCTCGACCACCATCACCGGGTCGCCCGCTTCCGCCAGCTGGTAGGCGGCGGTGAGGCCGGCCGGCCCCGCTCCGATGACCACCACCGGGGGTCGACCCGGCCGGTAGTCAGACGGGATGCGGCCGGTCCGCCGTTGTGACGGTGGCGCAGGGTTGACGGCACTGCGACAAGGCCTCTCGATGCTCCGCTGCTCGTGGTCCGTCCGCGGCTGTCGGCACTGCGTCGGTCGTCCTCTCGGCTCGGCATCTGCCGCCTCCTCCTGGTCGGCACGGATGCGTCCGTCCCGGCGGGGCAGATGGCCCGGGGCGAAGGTTACCCGGTCGGTCCCGCAGGTCCGGTGAACCCTGCCGGGAGCGGACTACGGCACCACCACCCCGAGAAAGGCCAGCACCGCGTAGCCGACCATCGCCGCCCCGGCAAGGGCCAGCACCACCCACCTCCACCCCTTGTCGGGAGGTCAGGGTCGAGGCGGCGATGACCAGGGGAAAGGCGCCCGAGCGCGTAGCGCTCGAAGGAATCGAGGTTGGAACTGGCCACCGAGACAACCAGCACGGCGGTGGCGAAGGCGGCATAGGAGAGCGGGAGCCGCCGGAAGGCCACCACCAGGAGCACCACGCACAGCAGCACCCACGGGATGTGGAGGGTGCTGCCCAGATGGTGGCCGTGCACCACCGCCTCGAGGTTGTGGCCCATGGCGGCGAGGGGCAGGGTGACCGCACCCCGGTGCCCGTTCTGCTGTTGCACCCGGAACGGGAGCCAAGGTCGCCGAACTGTGCACCGCACCCAGCCCAGGTAGACCGCGGTCCCCGCCACCGGGGCGACGGCGGCGGCCGTCTCGGCCAGGGGCGAGGTCGGCCGGCGCCCGGACCCGGCATCCGCCGGACGCCGCCAGACCTCGATGAGCACGGGCACCACCAACAAGATCCCCACCGGCCGCACCAGGCCGGCCACCATCGCCGGCCGCCGCCGCCCACCACCACCGCCGGGTCCTGGCCGCCAGCACCGTCACGACCGAACACAGCAGCAGGGTCGGTCGGCGTATCCCAGGACCAACGAGTAGGCGGAGGGGGCCAGGGCCAGCAGCCACACCGACCGCCGGGCCAGGGCACCGTCACCCAGGTCGTGGCGGACCAGGATCGACCGAGCGCGGCCATGGCCGCCAGCGCGCACAGGCATTGGCGATGACCACCAACGCCGGCCCCACCCCGACGCCCGGGATCCAGCCGACCACCCGTGCCGCCATCGGGTACGCCGGGAAGAACCGGACCGACTGGAGGCCGGAGGCGGCGTAGCCGTGGCCGGCGATCGATTGGTACCAGCCCCCGTCCCAGGCCAACAAGCCCTGGTGGACGCGGAGCCGGGCGCCGGGGTTGTCCGGTCGCACCGTGCCCACCATGAGGTGGGACGAGCACCAGGCCTGCCACCACCAGCACCCGGGCGGCCAGCCCAGGCCGGCAGGGCCTGGACCACCGCCCGGCCGTACACGGCTGGCCGTGGCCGGGGCCCTCCCCTCACCCGACAGCGGGACCACGGCGGGCCCGGCTGTCCCACCGGACCCTCCCCCGCCACCCAGTGTCCGATGCCGGCCACCCCGGCTCAGGGCGTGGTCGGTGTGAAACCCACCATCCACATCGGCTGATAGAACTGGTTGTCGTTCCCCATCACCAACGGCTGGGCGTGGTAGGCGGGATCCTCCTGCAGGGTCTGGATGATCTCCTCGCACTTCAACCCGAAGGCTCTGGTACCCCCCCGCCCACACCAGGAAGATCTGGCCGCCCGAGGCGCCGGCCAGCGACTCGAGATGCTGGGCGAAGGCCACCGGTGAGGCGCCCGCACGGCGGCGGCATAGTCGACCCAGTTCACGAAGACGGGCCCGGTGCCCCGGGGGAAGGTGGTCTGCAGGTAGCGGCCGGCGGGAAGGAGCCGGTTGACCGCCGGCCCCAGCTGGTCCGGGCAGTAGGCGACGACGTCCCCCGGCCTGCCGTGGGCGGCGATGGCCGCGGCCACCTGTCCGGCCTGGGTCCGGTTGGTGGTCACGTCGGGAATCGACCCGGCCAGACCGGCGACCACCGCCACGGCCAGGATGACCGCCCTCACCCGCCGGTCGCGGAAGGTGGTCAGCCCGATGACCACCAACAAGATCAGCGGGATGAACACCACCGAGGCGTAGCGGGCGTCGAAGGCACTGTTGGTGAGGAACCCGCCGGCCACCGCCGCGGCCAACGTGCCGCCCACGGCGATGGCCACCGGCCTGCCCAGGGGGCGGGTGCGGATGTCCAGGTCGATGTGGCGCCGATCGGTGGCCACGCCGAACAGGCCCAGCCCGGCGAGAGCGAAGAAGATGAGGGCGAGGGCCCGTCCCTGGCTGGTGCTCCCGCCGGCGAAGGACGCCACCGCGCTGACCATGGCCGCGAAGTTGGCCGGCGTCGCCCAGGGCGTCCCGGTGTGCTGCGACTGGAACAGGAAGATGGGCAGCCAGGGCAGGAAGGTGAGGCAGCCGACCGCCCCGGCGGCCAACGACGCTCGAGCGCCCCGCCGCCACGCCGGTCGACCCCGCCACGCCATCCAGGCCAGCCACAGCATGCATGGTGCCGATCAGGTAGAGGGACCAGTAGTGGGTGTAGAGCAGCAGTCCGGTCACCGCGGCCACGGCGATCAGATTGCCGGCGCGGGGAGGCGGAGCGAGCGGTCGAGGGCCAGGAACCCGAGGACGGTGAGGAGCACCACCAGCGAGTACATGCGGGTCTCGGTGTCGTAGCGGATGGCGAACGGCGAGGTGGCCACCAGCAGCATGCGCCGCCCAGCCTGCCGCACCGCCCGCCCAGCCGCTTGCCGGCCAGCCAGGCCAAGGGAATGGTCACCACGCCGATGACGCCGGACAGCGGCGCGCACCGCCTCGTCGGAGGTGCCGAACCAGCCCATCCAGAAGTGGAGCAGCACGTAGTAGAGCGGGGGGGCGCCGTCGCGGCTTGAGGAAGGACGGGATCTCATGGAGGGGCAGGCGGGCGATGTTGACGGTCAGGGCCTCGTCGAGCCACAGGTCCGACCGGGTCCAGAAGCGCATGACCAGCGAGGCCGCCAGCGCCACCACCACGCCGACGGCCATCAGCGACCACCGTGGTCCTGGCCGAACGGCGGTCCTTCAGGGTCCTCGGACCGGCGACGCTCCCGTCGACGGAGAGGCGGCGGAACCGTGGCCGTCCGCCCGGATCCCCCATGCGTCCGCTCGGCGGGCTGGTCGCCGGGTGTCGGACTGCCCGGGCTCGGAATCGGAGTCAGCTCCTCGGGCTCGACCACCGAGGCGGAGCCGGTGGGAGCCGCATCCATGGCTGGCATGGTACCCAGCGCCAGGCCCGACGTGGTGACCTCATGCCGTCCAGCCGTGGACCATGGTCGTACTTGGCAGTAACGTGCCCCCTGATGAGGCTGTCCTGTGGCAGAGTGAACGGTCTCGTTTGACCAGCAGAGATCGATAAGTGGGCAGGGAGAGCGTGATGGGGGAAGTCTGTGAATGCGCCTAATGGATTCGACCGTCGTACCTTCTTGTCCCGAGGCGCCGCCGCCGGGCGGCGTGGTCATGCTCGGTGCCGGCGCATCCAGCGTGTTGGCCGGCTGCTCGTCGAGCTCTTCCGGCTCGACCGCGACCACCACCGCCAGCGGGCTCCAAGCCGGGAGTGGGCTCGGGTACCCCGGTCCGGGGCGGCGCGCTCACCGTCGGGATCATCGCCGAGATCGACGGCTTCTACCCGCCCACCAACCACTGGGACACCAACGGTTTCCTCTATGCCAACGCCGTCTACGACCCGCTGATGGCGGTGGCCGCCGACGGCATCCATCCAGCCGCTACCTGGCCCAGTCGATGACCCCCAACTCCACCTTCGACGTCTGGACCATGACCCTCCGCCCGGGCATCAAATTCAATGACGGCTCGGCGCTCACCTCGGCCGTGGTGAAGGCCAACTTCGAGGCGCTGGCCGCCTCGGCGCTGACCGGCATCGCCCTCAAACAGGTGGCGTCGGTGACCACCCCCGACCCGATGACCGTGGTCTACACGCTGACCGGGCCCAACCCGACCTTCCCCGCCGGCCTCACCACCCAGGTCGGCTACGTGGTGGGCCAGGCCATGATCGACCAGGCCACCGCCAACCCGAATCGCCCAGCTCATCCCGGTGGGCACCGGGCCCTTCATCTACTCCCAATGGCAGCCCAACGACCACTTCACCTGCCACCCGCAACCCGAACTACTGGCGCAACGGGCTCCCCTACCTCGACTCGATCACCTTCAAGCCCATCCCCGACACCACCCAGCGTGAATCGACCCTCCGCACCGGTGGGGTCGACATGATCCAGTCCGTCGACCCCACCACCATCACCAACTTCTCCGGCTCGGGCGGCTCGGGCTACCAGTTGGTCGACACCCAGACCGGGATCATCGGCCAGCCGACCTTCTCCTTCATCATGTTGAACACGGCGGTCCCTCCCACCAACGACCTCTCCATCCGCCAGGCCCTGGCCATGGGCATGAACCAACCTGAGGTCCAAAACATCATCGGGGGGCCGCCGGCCAAGCCGGCCACCGGGCTCTTCCTCCCCGGCTCGCCCTATTACAGCAACACCAACTACCCGACCTACGACCCCGCCGGCGGCCACCAAACTGGTCAACCAGTACAAGGCCCAGCACGGGACGCCGAACCTCAATCTGCATCACCATCCCCGAACCGCTGGAGATCAAGGTGGTGCAGACCCTTCAGCAGATGTGGCAGCAGGTGGGATTCGACGTCACCGTCTCCGAGGTGGAGCAGGCCACCATCATCGACGACTTCGTGCTCGGCAATTTCCAGGCGGTCACCTCCTACCAGTTCGGCGCCGTCCAACCCGACCTCAACTACGTATGGTGGAGCACCACCACCATCTCCCCGGTCGGGACCATCGGCCTCAACTTCGCCCGGAATCGACGACCCCCAGATCGAGACGGCCCTGCTCGAGGGACGCCACACCACCGCCAGGCCACCCGGGTCACCGCGTATCAGACGGTCAACGAGCGGCTGGCCAAGGATCTCCCCTACCTGTGGATCGCCAGTACCTGTTCTCCGAGGTGGCCAACGAGCGGGTCCAGAACTTCAACAATCTGACCCTCCCCAACGGGATGGCCGGGTACAGCTTCGACGAAGGGATCTTCTTCCCCACCCAGACCTGGTTGGCCGGATAGCGACACGGGCGACCGGTCGGTACGTCGACACTCCATGGGAAAGTACCTCCTCCGACGCTTCCTCCAGCTGGTGGTCGTGGCCTTCATCATCTCCGATCCTGGTGTTCCTGCTGGTCCACCTGCTCCCCGGCGATCCCGGCCAGCGATATCCTCGGCACGCCAACGACAACTCCCCACAATCGGGCCGTCCTCTACCAGCAACTGGGACTCAACAAGCCGCTCTTCCAGCAGTACTTCATCTGGCTGACCTCGGTGTTCCACGGCAACCTCGGGGCAGTCCTACCTCGATCACGAGTCGGTCACCCACATCATCGCCACCGGATGGCCGATCGACCTCGAACTGATCATCATCTCCCAGGTCATCGCCTTCGCGGTGGCCATCCCCCTGGCCTTGGTCACCTCGCGCCGCCCCAACCAGCCGGTCGACAACGTGGCCACCACCGGCACCTTCGGGATTGCTGGCCCTGCCGCCGTTTGTCATCGCCCCGATCCTGGTGGCCGTCTTCGCCGTCGGGCTGCACTGGTTCCCCGCCACCGGCTACGTGCCCTCTCACCCAGGACCGCGGCCACCAACCTGCACGACATGATCCTGCCCTCGGTGGCCATCACCGCCGGGTCGATCGCCGTCTACTACCGGCTGTTCCGGTCCGACCTGATCAGCACCCTGCAGGAGGACTTCATCACCATGGCCCGGTCCAAGGGCCTGTCCTCCCGCTGGATCATGTGGCGCCACGCCTTCCGGCCCTCGTCCTTCTCCCTGTTGGCCGCGGCCGGGGTCAACATCGGCGCCCTCATCGCCGGCACCTTCATCGTCGAGTACCTGTTCGCCATCGACGGGCTCGGGTTCTCGCTGGTCGCGGCGGTGAACCAACGGGACTACCTGGTGGTCCAGGGCATTACCCTGGTGGTCGCCATCGCCTATGTGTGTCCTCCAGTTCATCATCGACTTCGTCTTCACCGTGGTCGATCCGAGAGTGACCCGGGAGTGAACGATGCCTGACGATCGTCGAACTGCGCCGATACCCAGGCTTCCGGCCCGCTGCTCACCGACCAGGTCCCCGGGCTGGCCGCGGTCGACGAGCTGATCGTGTCACGCCAGAGCGAAGCCCTCGACTCCGACGACATCCTGCTCAGAAAACCGCTCGGCCTGCTGTTCTGGCTGGCGCTGGGCTGGGTCAGCCTGGTGGTCGATCCTGGCGATCATGGCCAATCTGCTGCCGCTGCCCAATCCCAACTTCCAGAACTACGCCGCCCTCAACGCCCCGCCCGAGCATCCACCATCTGCTCGGCACCGACGACCTGGGTCGGGACCTCCTGAGCCGGCTGATCTACGGCGCCCGGGTGCTCGCTGGTCGTCGGGTTCGGCGCGGTGACCATCGGGATGCCGTCGGAGGGACGCTCGGGCTGATCTCGGGGTACAAGGGGGGCAGGCTGGACGTCTCCCTCAATGCCGGCTCGTTCGTGCTGCTGGCCTTTCCCGCCATCGTGGCGGTCATCGCCATCGTCGCCTTCTGGGGGCAGTCACTCCTCAAGATCACCATCATCATCGGCGTGGCCACCATCCCGATCCTGTACCGGGTGATCCGGGCCTCGAGCCTTTCCTTCGCCAACCGCGACTTCGTGGTGGCCGCCCGAACCCTGGGGGCCACCTCGACGGAGGATCGTCTTCCGCGAGATCCTCCCCAACGTGGTGCCGGTGGCGGTCACCTTCGGGCTGATCACCGTGGCCGGGGTCATCGTGATCGAGGGCTCCCTGGCCTTCCTCGGGCTGTCGGTTCCCCTCCCCACTCGCCTCGTGGGGGAACATGATCTCCGAGGGCTCCGTCCAACGGCACTCTCTCAGACCAATCCCTACATCATGATCTGGCCGGTGATGTGCCATGTTCCTGCTCCTGCTTGTCGATCAACCTCATCGGCGACCGCCTGCGCCAGCGGTTCGACATACGCGAAGGGTCTCCTGTGAGGTGTCGTGGCCAGGCGTCAGGGGCGCAGCACGGAGCCCAGACGCTCGAGTTCCCCGATGTCGGGCGAGCCCGAGCGGACCGCTGTTGGAGGTCGAGGACCTCCACACCTCGTTCCGCACCGGCCGGGGCACCGTCCGGGCCGTCGACGGGGTCTCCTTCAGTGGACCGGGGCCAGACCCTGGGCATCGTGGGGAGTCGGGATCGGGCAAGACGGTGCTGGCCCGGTCGATCATGGGCCTCCTCCCGCCCCGGGACGTCATCACCGAGCGGTACGGTCCACTTCGCCGGTCACGACCTGACCTCGATGGAACCGGCCCAGCTCCGCCAGGTGTGGGGCGCCGAGTTGAGCATGATCTTCCAGGACCCGATGACCGCCCTCAACCCGGTGAAGCGGATCGGGCAGGCAGATCACCGAGTCGCTCCGCCTGCACCTGGGCATGGATCGCTCCGAGGCCGATGCCAACGCCATCGAGCTCCTGCGCCAGGTGGGCATCCCCTCCCCGGAGAAGCGGGTCCGCTGGTATCCCTTCCAACTCTCGGGGGGCATGCGCCAACGGGTGATGATCGCCATCGCCTTGGCCTGTGCGCCGCGCCTGGTCATGGCCGACGAGCCGACCACCGGCCTCGACGTGACCGTGCAGGCCCAGATCCTCGACCTGCTGGCCGAACTCCAACGGGAGCGTCACATGGCGGTGATCCTGGTCACCCACGACCTGGGGGTGGTGGCCGGCCGGGCCGACGAGATCGTGGTCATGTATGCCGGGCGGATCGTGGAGCGGGCCCCCACCCACACCCTGTTCCACGACACCCACATGCCCTACACCCAGGCGTTGATGGACTCCATCCCCCGTCTTGCCGATCCGCAGCGGGACCCGGCTCCACGCCATTGCCGGGCGACCACCGGACCTGATCCACCCACCCAAGGGCTGCCGGTTCGCTCCCCGATGCCCCTATGTGCAGGACCGTGCCGCGAGAACGACCCACCGCTTCGCACCGCCAGCTCCCCCGACCATCTCTTCGCCTGCTGGTTTCCCCTGGTCAACGGCGTCTCCACCGCGCCCGTCCAACGGTGCCTCGAACGCGCGGCGCCGGCTGCCCCGACGCCGTGCCCAGCGCCGCCGGCGGCGGCTGACGGACGCCCCCAACGGCTCAGACGCCGGGTGTACCACGGCGTGACCGAGGTCGCCCACGCGCGCCAGGCTGCCGATGCCCCCCGGTGCGGACGACGGCCCCGTCTTGACCGTGGACGACCTGGTGGTGGAATTCAAGAGCGGCCGCCAGACCGTTCATGCCGTCTCCGGCGTGTCCTTCTCTGTCAAGTACGGGGAGACGTTGGGCCTGGTGGGCGAGTCAGGCTGCGGCAAGTCCACCACCGGACGAGCCCTGGTCCAGGTCCAGTCACCCACCTCCGGGGCGGTGACCTACCGGGGCCAGAACCTGAGCGCCCTCTCCTCTCGGCAGTTGCGCCGGGTCCGGACCAAGATCCAGATGATCTTCCAGGATCCCATCTCCTCCCTCAACCCGAGGCGCCGGGTTCGGGACATCGTGGCCGAGCCCCTGGTCATCTGGGGACGGGGCTCGAAGGAGGAGCGCGCCGCCAAGGTGCGAGAGATGCTGGCAGCGGTGGGGATCGACCCCGACGCCGCCGGCGACCGGCGACCGGGCGAGTTCTCCGGTGGACAATGCCAGCGCATCAGTATCGCCCGGGCCCTGATGGCCGACCCCGACCTCCTCATCTGCGATGAGCCGGTCTCGGCCCTCGACGTCTCCGTGCAGGCCCAGATCCTCAACCTCCTGGCCGACCTCAAGGCCCAGTTCGGCCTCACCATGGTCTTCATCGCCCACGACCTGGCCGTGGTCAAGAACGTCAGCGACCGGGTGGCGGTGATGTACCTGGGGAAGCTGGTGGAGGTGTGCGCCGTCCGACGATCTGTACCGCTTCGCCGCCCATCCCTACACCGAGGCGCTGCTGGCCTCCATCCCCGAGCCCGACCCAGACAGCACTCCGAGCACACGGGCCTGTCCGGCGAGCTCCCGTCGCCGCTCAACCCACCGTCCGGATGCCGATTCCGCACCCGCTGCCCCTACGTGCAGGACATCTGCGCCGACGGAGGAGCCACCGTTGCGCGACATCGCGCCCGGCCACCAGGTGGCCTGCCACTTCCCGCTGATCGAGCCGGTCACCGTGACCACCGAGGGTGGTGCCGCGGGAGCCACGGCAGAAGGCCTCGCACCGGCGTCGACCCCGGAGGCCTGAGCGACGCCTATTCTGCGGCGGGAGGTGCTTCCTCGACGGCCGTCGGTGTTTCGGCAGCCGACCGGGGCCTCGACAGCCACCGGGGCCGGTCGACCGCGGGCTCGGCGGCCACCGGGGCGACGGTCTCGGCAGGAGCGGCGCTCGGTTCCGCCTCGGCTGGAGCTGCCGGATCGGCGACCGCGACTGGCGCCCTCGGGAGCCCCCTCGGTGGTGCCGTGCTCGGCCACGTAATCGGCCCAGGCGGCCTGCGCTTCGGTCTCGGGGGTGAACTCGGCCTCGGCGAATGACGGGCCCTACGTAGTTGCCCTCTTCGTCGTAGGCATGCTCGCCGAACGCCTCGCGGTACTCCTCGGACACCTCGCCACCCTCGGCCGCCTGCTTGATCGACAGGCTGATCCGGCGGCGCTGGAGGTCGATGTCGATGATCTTGACCCAGAGCTCTTCGTCCGGGTGTGACCACCTGCTCGGGGAGGTCGACATGGTGGCCGGCCATCTCCGAGATATGGACCAGACCCTCGATCCCGTCACCCACCTGCACGAAGGAACCGAAGGGGACCAGCTTGGTGATCCGGCCGTAGACCAGCTCACCCACCTGGTGCGAGTTGGCGAACTCCTGCCAGGGATCGGTCTGGGTGGCCTTGAGCGACAGGCTGATGCGCTCCTTGGGAAGGTCGACGTCGAGCACCTCCACGTCGATCTCGTCGCCCACCGACACCACCGAGGACGGATGGTCGACGTGCTTCCACGACAGCTCGGAGACGTGGACCAACCCGTCCATCCCGCCGAGATCCACGAAGGCGCCGAAGTTGACCACCGAGGAGACCACGCCCTTGCGGCGCTCACCCGGCTTGAGGTTGATGAGGAACTCACCGCGTTGTTCCTTCTGGGTCTCTTCGAGCCACGCCCGCCGGGACAGCACGACGTTGTTCCGGTTGCGGTCGAGTTCGATGATCTTGGCCTCGATGGTGCGACCGACATAGGGCTGGAGCTCGCGTACCCGACGCAGTTCCACCAACGATGCCGGGAGGAACCCCCGGAGCCCGATGTCCACGATCAGTCCGCCCTTGACCACTTCGATCACCGGGCCGGTCACCACCTCATCGGCCTCCTTGAGCTTCTCGATGGTGCCCCAGGCCCGCTCGTACTGCGCCCGCTTCTTGGACAGGATCAGGCGGCCCTCTTTGTCCTCCTTCTGGAGGACCAGCGCTTCGATCGCCTCGCCCAGGGTCACGATCTCCGAAGGATCCACGTCGTTGCGAATGGAGAGCTCGCGCACCGGAATGACGCCTTCGGATTTGAAGCCGATGTCGAGGAGCACCTCGTCCCGATCGATCTTGACGACCGTTCCCTCCACCAGGTCCCCGTCCTCGAATTCGACGATGGTCCCGGCCATTGCCTCCTCGAGGGAGGCACCGCCGAGGTCGTCCTCGGTGACGGAGCGCGGTTGGTAGACACCGTTCTCATCGAAGCTGCCCATGGCTTCGGGTGACAACAGGGTGGTGCCCTCGGGTACGACGTGGGTATCGGACATGAACTAGGTTGCTCGCTTTCCGGACGGGTCCCCCGCGACCCGATCAGGGTCGCAGCGGTGAAGGTGAGGCCACACCGATGTGGCCAGCGGGCAATGTTACTCCACCGACCTCAGCGCCGATACCGGTCGCCCTGCTCAGCCGCCCTTGGCCTCGGCCCAGGAGGATCCCCAGGCCATGGCCACCTTCAACGGCACGGAGAGGTCGGCCGCGCCCACCAGCGCCTGTTCGGTGAGGGCGGCCACCTCGTCGGCCTCCTCGGGGACCACGTCGACGAGAACCTCGTCGTGGACCTGCAACACCAGTTCTGACGCCGACCCCCCCTGCTCGAGCCCCTGGTCCAAGCGGATCAGGGCCGCCTTGAACAGATCGGCGGCCAACCCCTGGATCCCCGCGTTCATGGCCTGGCGCTCCGCCGCCTGTCGAACCTGGTAATTGCTGGAGGTCAGGTCGGGCAAGGGCCGGCGCCGCCCGAAGGCGGTCACCGTGTACCCGGCGTTCCGAGCCTCGGACACTGCCCGCTCCATGTAGTCACGGACGGACGGGAAGGCGGCAAAGAACGCCTGGAGAATGGCTTGTGCCTCATCGACGGGCACACCCAGGCGCTGGGAGAGCCCGTACGCCTCCATTCCGTAGGCGAGGCCGTAGGACACCATCTTGGCGGTGGACCGCTGGGCGTGGGTGACGTCATCCCGGTCGACACCGAAGACTTGCGAGGCCACGGTGCGGTGGATGTCCTCCCCGGCAGCGAAGGCCGAGCGCAGGCCGGGGTCGCCGGACAGGTGGGCGATGGCCCGCAGCTCGACCTGGTCGTAGTCGGCCACCAGCAGCTGCCGGCCGGCCGAGGGCACGAAGGCCTCCCGAAACCGACGACCCTCCTCGGTGCGGACCGGGATGTTGTGCAGATTGGGCCGATCCGACGACAAGCGGCCGGTGCGGGCGACGGTCTGGCGGAAGGTGGCGTGGATCCGCCCATCCGGTGCCACTTCGGCGGCCAGGCTCTCCCCGTAGGTGGACCGCAGTTTCTCCACCTCGCGGTAGCGCAACAACGCCTCGATGATCGGGTGTTGGCCGCGGAGCAGTTCCAGGGTCCGAGCGTCGGTGGAGAACCCGGTCTTCGTCTTGCGCACGGGGGTGAGCTCGAGCTTCTCGTAGAGGACGGTCCGCAACTGGGGCACCGAGTTCACCTTGAAGGGCTCGCCGGCCAGGATCTGGATGGTCGACTCCAACGATCGGCACTCCTCGGCGAGTCCGGCGGCGATCGAGCGCAGGACGTCCCGGTCGACCGGGACGCCGGCCACCTCCATGCGGGCCAGCACCCGGACCAGCGGCTGCTCGACGTCCTCGTACAGGTCCATCTCCTCCACGGCCCCCAGGGCCTCGGTCAGCGGGGATCGCAGCCGGGCCAGGACCGAGACGAGCCCGACCGCCCTCCGGGCATCGTCACTCAGCCCCTCGTCCTCCCCGGTGTGGTCCGACGGATCCTCGAGGAGGAAGGCACCCTGGCCCGGGCCGCCACTGCCGTCGTCCACCACCACGCCCAGGTAGTGAATGGCCAGGTCGCCGAGCCGATAGTGGTCGGTGGAGGGATCGAGAAGGTAGGCGGCCACCGCGGTGTCCAGGGCCAGACCGGCGATATCCACTCCCAACGGGAGCAGCGACCGCATCATCTCCTTGGCATCATGCGCCACCACGCCGACCCCGTGCGGACCGAGCGCAGAGGCCAATACCCCGAGGAATCCGGAGTCCGAGAACACGTCGCTCAGGGATTGGACGTCGGTGGTGATGTGGACGAGCGGAACGGGGCTCGACCCGTCCGCCTCGCACGAGACGGTCAGGCTGCGAATCGGTGAACGGCCCGGATCTCCGGACCACTGGGCGAAGACGGCGATGTTGCCGGTCGACCCACGGGCAGCGGCGACGATGCGCTCCAGTGCATCTCGAGCCGCAGCGGGGGTGTCGGGCACGTCCACCTCCGGCGACGAGATCCAGTCGGGGACCCCGCCCGGGGCCGCCGGGGTTCCCGCAGGTCCCTCCTCGGCCCCCACCTCCGACTCACCCGAGTCGGCCCCCTCACCGAGACCCCCGTCGTCCATCACCGCGGTGAACCGGGGCCACAGTGATCGCAGCTCCAATTCCGCGAAGAGTGCTCTGGCCTCCTCCCGGTCCCACCCGCCCAGTGTCAGCTGGTCGATGTGGACGTCGAGGGGGACATCCCTCACCAGCGGGATCACCTCGGCGTTCATTCGCACCCGCTCGGCGTGGGCGGCCAGGTTCTCGCGGAGTTTTGGCGACAGGGTGTCGAGATTAGCGAAGAGGGTGTCGAGGTCGCCGTACTGGTTGACCAGTTTGGCTGCCGTCTTCTCCCCCACCCCGGGGACGCCGGGGAGATTGTCGGAGGGGTCACCCCGCAAGGCGGCGAGGAGGGGGTACTTCTCCGGGCGCACACCGGTCCGCTCCTCGATACCGGCCTCGTCGTAGAGGGCATAGTCGCTCACGCCGCGGCGGTTGTACAGCACCTGGATGTAGGGGTCCTCGACCAACTGGTACGTGTCGCGGTCGCCGGTCACGATGATCACCGGGTGTCGGCGATCGCGGGCCTCGGTGGCCAACGTGGCCAGCACGTCGTCGGCCTCGAAACCCTCGGCGCCGACCACGGGAATGGCCAAGGTCCCGAGCAGGGAGCGGATCAACTCGAACTGGTGGGGCAGGTCGGTCGGTGTCTCCGCCCTGCCTGCCTTGTACTCCTCCACGATCTCGTCCCGGAAGGTCCCACCCGGCAGGTCGAAGGCGACGGCCAGGCCAGTCGGCTTATGGTCCCGAACCAGGTTGACCACCATGGAGGCGAACCCGTGCACGGCATTGGTCACCACTCCGGCGCTGGTGGCGAGGTCGGGCGGGAGGGCGAAGTAGGCGCGGAAGGCCAGCGACATCCCGTCGAGGAGGATGAGTGGTCCCGCGGGAGCTGTCCGAGAGCGGGCCATGGCGGAACGTGCGGCCGCGCTAGGGCGCGAGCGTTCCCTCGAGGATCTGGCGGGCCACGTCGATCATCCGGGAACGCGTCCCCATCGCCGTCTTCTGGATGTACCCGAAGGCCTCCGACTCGGACATGCCCGAGCGCTCCATGAGCACGCTCTTGGCCCCGTCCACCAGTCGGCGGGTCTCAAGCTTGTCCTCGGCACTGACCGGTTGGCCGGCAGCTCCGTCGGTCACCGACTGCTGGGCCTCGGCATCGATGGCCCACTGCTGCTCACAGCGGGCCATGGCCTGGTCGATGGCCGGGATGAGCTCGATGCGCTGGAACGGCTTGACCAGGTACGCGGCCACCCCGGCATCGCGAGCCTCATCGATCAGGTTCCGCTGGCTGAACGCCGTGAGGATGAGGACGGCCACCTTGATGTCCAGGTCACGGATGGCACGGGCTGCATCCAGGCCGTCAGAACCCGGCATCTTCACGTCGAGGATGGCGAGATCGGGGCGGTGATTCCGAACCAGGTCCACCGCCTCGTCCCCCCGGCCGGTCTCGCCGACCACCTCGTACCCCTCCTCCTGGAGGATCTCCTTCAGGTCGAGCCGGATGATCGCTTCGTCCTCGGCGATGACCACGCGTCTGGTCATGAACGATCCCCGCCGAACGACCCGAGCCTGGGTGCGCGCCCGACCCTCGACGAGGCGTCCGACGGCCTTCCATGGGGAGTGCCTAGACGGCACCGTGGGGTGGTGCTCAACCGGGGCCGACCACCAGTCGGTCGAGCAGCTCGTCCTGCCGCCGCTCGAGCTCGGCAATGCGGTCGACCAGGGTCTGCCGGTTCCGAAGCATGGCGGTGGCATGGCGGCTGGCTTCGTCATGTTCCTTGGAGGCGACGGGGGTTTCGGCCACCAGCGCCCGCACCCGGGTGTCGTCGGCGATCTCGTTCACCACGAGCAGTTGCTCGTCCAGGAGGCCCAACTCGGCACGGGCGCGCACCAGCCGCTCGTAGGCGTCACTGAGCCGGCGTTCGATGGTGGCGCGATGCATGGGACGGCAATTGTACGCACGGCGGAGCGCCGACCACGCATTGACGGGCATGGGGGACGAATGGCGGCAGACACCGGGCCAGATCGGGTGTTGGCCCACCGCCATCAGCAGGCCACCTCGAACCGGCGATGCCTGGCCATGTGCCTGCTGAGCACCCGCAGATCGGGGGGCGGCCCCAGTCCCGGCCCATGGGGCAAGGCGGCGACCAGCCCGCCCTCGGGGCCCGTCCGGGTGAGCTCCAGGCCCGGGACCAGGTCGTCCCCGAGGTACCAGCGGGCCGGACTCAGGTCACCTGGCCAGGTGAAGCCGGGGAGCGCTCCTACCGTCGTGTTGACCCCGCGGGCGTAGCCGGATTCGAACATTCCCCCCATCCACAACGGGACCCCGGCGCCTGCGCACGTCTCCACCACCTCGAGTGCCGCTCCCAGGCCCCCCAGGCGGGCGGGCTTGAGGCAGACCACCGAACAGGCCCCCATGTCCAGTGCCCGGCGGGCAGACTCCGGGGAGTCGATGCTCTCGTCGAGGCAGATCGGAGTGGTGAGGCGGCCGGCCAGACGGGCGTGCCCCTCGAGGTCGTCACGGTCGAGGGGTTGCTCGAGGCACAGCAACCCGAAGCGGTCCAGATCGGCGAGGTGGTCGCCGTCCGACCTGGCATAGGACCCGTTGGCGTCCACCTGTAGCCGCAGCCCGGGTGCAGCGTTGACCACGGCGGCCACCGGATCGACATCCCAACCCGGCCCGATCTTCATCTTGACCCTGGCGACTCCGTCATCGACCAGCGCTGCCACCGAGGCCACCAGGGCGTCGATGGTGGCCAACTGCCCGACCACCGCACCGATCTCCACCACCTGTCCCTCGACCCCGAGCAGCGCGGCCAGCGAACGCCGGCCGGCCCGGAGGTGGGTGTCAGCAACGGCCATCTCCAGGGCGGCGAAGGCCAGCGCCGCGCCGGGAGCCGACTTCTTGACGGCGTCCATCCCGGTCGGTGGTGGGAGTCGGTCTCCGTCGTCCGATGCCTGGTCGAGCAGGGCCGGGACGAGCGACCTCTCGAGGGCGGCGAAGGACCCTTCCGCGTCCTCGTGGTGATAGGAGGTGTCACCCAGGGCCGCGCACTCGCCCCATCCCTCCACGGGGACTCCGTCCTGCGTGGCGAGCAGCTGCACCACGACCAGTGGACGACTCCGATGGGTCCCTGCGGCCGTCTGGACCGGTCGGAGGAAGGGGAGCTCGACCAGCCACAGTTGGACCGCGGTGACCACCGGGGCGGGCCCCGAACCGAGCGCGCCCAGGCTTCCGTCGGTCTCACTGGCCCGGTCCGATCACGGGTCGGAGCCTACGGTCCCTGGGTGCGAACGGCCCGCTGGACAGGTCACTACACCGGACCGCAGTGGTCAGTGCTTCTCTCGGGCTGGCGCTACCTGAATGCGCTACCTGAATGCTCTACCTGAGTGCTCTAGGCATGGGCAATCCAGTTCCATCGATCACCACTCGCCAAATCATCCGTGAACCGTGAGAGGTCATTCGGACCGCGACCATCCATATCGAAGAGTCGCAGGCCGGCATCTTTGCAGATCAGGTTGTAGAGGTCTGCATCCGAGTACCCATATTGCTCGCTGCCTCGCCATCCGTGTTCAAAGGCGAGAACCGGCTTGGCACGGCGCAGCGTTTCGATGCCGCCGGTGATGACGAGACACTCCCCTCCCTCCACGTCGATCTTCACGAAGTCTGGCAGCCATCCATCGGGTGCGTGACCATCGAGGCGTTCCGTGGCCACGGAGATCGTCAGTTTCTTGACTTCGCGGGGGTATGGGCGCTCTCGGAGTCCGCTATAGCCCTCGAGATCGGGATCCTGGACGTGGACGAAACTACTCTGACCGTCGACATCCGAGAGCGCCATCTGACGAATGTCCACCTCGGGGTATTCCACCCTCAGCTCGGCGCAGAGATGCGGCAGGGGTTCGTAGGCTAGGTGGTGCCCGAGTGGGGCCACACGTCTGAACTCATTGAGAAACAGACCCTTGCTCGCTCCCACGTCGAGGCAGTTCGAGTCAGCGCGTAGACCAAAGCTGAGCAGGAGCATCAGGTGTCTATCGTCGGCTTGAGCGCGCCGGTCCATGGGCGTCGATGTGTCGGCGGTCAATAGTCCCACCAGTCGATCTCGGGATCGGGCCAACTGTTTGCGGACGCCCAGCGAGTCAGCAACCGTGGTCAGGGACTTTCGCACCGCAGTCATCATGACACCAACCGAGGGTCACCCAGCCGCCCGCCCCGATCCCCCAGTGGTGGTCCGCGTGTCGCGTCGCGTCGCTTCATTCTCGGAGTTGCGGCCGGAGATCACTCGAACAACCCACCGGTGGAGTGCGACCAATCGGATACCCTTCTCCTCGGTGATGGCCGTCACGCCTGGCTCATATCCTGCCCTCGACTCGTTGTTGAGCTTTCGTTGAGTTCCGGATTGAGCGATGTCGCGAATCACCAGCTAGCCCGGGTGGCGGAATGGCAGACGCGGTGGACTCAAAATCCACTGTCCGAAAGGGCGTGCGGGTTCGAATCCCGCCCCGGGCACACACTGGCTTGAACGTTCAGGCAGGTCAGAGCGGTGCGAGTGGAATCCGATGAAGGGTCACTCGTGGCCACAACTGGTGGACGGCCCGTTCGGCTTCAGGATTCTCAGTTTCTGTAACATCGTTACATACACTGAGAAAGCAACAACCCGGTGGGTGCCCGCACTGCGGGCAGGTCCGGCCCGCTGTCACCGGAGCGTTGCGTAAAAGAGGAACTTCATGCCGACGGTCAAGGTGTCGAACACCTCAACGGACTCGCCGGAGCCACAGAATGGCGCATACATGGTGCCGGTGGTGTCAACCTGGAAGAGACCGTTCGTCGTGTTCTGCGTCATCGGGACGTCGATGTCCTGATCGCCGTCAAACTCCACGATCAGCGCATTGGTGGTGTTCAATCCTTCGGCGATGAACGAGCTGCCCGTGTAGTCGACGATATTCACGCTGGGGATCGTCAAGGTGTAATCACCAGTGGTTGCGGAACAGGTGAACTTCGCCTTCGCCGGGGTCTCGACATAGTTGGAGAGGTTGCCGAACGCACTCACCTTGTAGGTGGTGCTGTGCGCGTACGCAGTCCCCCCGGTGACAAGCAGCGGGACGGCGGTACTCACTGCGGCCAGGAGGAGAATGCTGCATGCCATGGTGGCGACGCGACGCTTGGACATGAGTTACCTGCTTTCGAGTCAGGGAACTGTGACATTCCCGATGGATGGATTACGTGGGTGGTAGGTCCGATCGATCACTCCGCGGCGGAGGCAGATCCGGTCGCCTGCCGCTCGGCCCGCAGGTGTGCAACAGGCTAGTCAGGCCTGCTCGGCATTGCCCGGGCCGACGAAGGCGCCGCCCATCGGCGTGGCCGTTGTCGTTGGGGCCGATCCCCGGCGACAGCGTGGGTGATGATGGTTCCCGAGGGTCAGGAAGCGCCGGTGCCAGCGGTCGCGGTGGGTCGGGTCGGTGGTCCGGACCGGGACCGAGTCAACGGCCCGGCGCTGGCCCAAGGGACCCGGAGGTAATCCCCCCGTTCCGCCATGGCCGTGCCACACTTGTCGAGCCACCGCGGTCGAAGGCGACCGGATAGCTTCGAGAGGAGTCGGTAGGTGCTGGCCTTTACCTTCCCGGGACAGGGATCGCAGCGGTCCGGGATGGGCCATGCCTGGGTCGACCACCCTTCGTGGGAGGTGGCGGCCGAGGCCTCGGAGATCGCCGGACGCGATCTCACCGCCCTGCTGCTCGAGGCCCCGATGGAGGAGCTGACCCGCACCGCCAACGCCCAGCTGGCCACCTTCGTCATGAGCCTGGTGGTGCTCGACGCCGTCGAGCGCCTCGGCCTCTTCCCTGCTGCGTGCGCCGGCCACAGCCTCGGCGAGTACACCGCCCTGGTGGCCTCGGGGGCCCTCTCCCTCTCCGACGGGACCAGGCTGGTCATCGACCGCGGCGAGGCCATGCAGACGGCCGCCGACGAGCGGCCCGGCACCATGGCCGCCTTGATCGGGATCGCCGACGACGACGCCGAGGCCGCCTGCCAGCGGGCCGAGGACGAGGTGTGGGTGGCCAACTACAACGCCCCGGGCCAGGTGGTCATCGCCGGCACGGCCGCCGGGGTCGCCACCGCCACCGATCGGGCCAAGGAGCTCGGCGCCCGCAAGGTTCTGCCCATCCCGGTGTCCGGCGCCTTCCACACCCAGTTGATGCTTCCGGCTCGCGGCCCGCCTGCGCCGACCCTCGAGAGCGGTCGATTTCCACTCGCCCGAGGTCCCGGTCGTCGCCAATGTCGACGCCCGGGTCCACACCGACCCCGGCGAGTGGCCGGGCCTGCTCTCCGCCCAGCTGTGCAGCCCGGTCCGCTGGCGCCAGTCCCTGGAGGCGCTGAGCGGTCGGGGGCGCCACCGTCGTCGCCGAGCTGGGCCCCGGCGGCGTCCTCACCGGCATGGTCCGGCGGACCATCCCCGACGTGCGCGGGGTGGCGGTCGCCGTGCCCGCTGATCTCGACAAGCTGATGGACACGGTGGCCGGAACCGACGAGTGGACGGCGTCGGGCCCCGCCCACCAGGGGGAGCACCTGTACACGTCCGAACGGGTCGATCGTGAGCCCGGCCCCGGGCGTGTTCGAGCCCGACGTCCACCTGGCCGCCCTGGAGAGCACGGCGCTGGCCGAAGCCACCGCCGCACCCGGGAGCGGGCAGGGTGCCGAGCCCGGCTCGCTGCTGGCGGTGGGCGACCGGGTGGGAACGGTCGGGCTCACCGATGTCCGCACCCCCTTTGACGGCATCCTGGTGCGGTGGCTGGCCGTCCGCGGGGAGCGGGTGGTCGAGGGACAACCGGTGGCCTGGATCCGGACCGCCGGCGAGCACGTCGTGAGCGAGCAGGGCCTGAGACCGGCGACGAGCGGGTCGGGTGGTGCTGGTCACCGGAGGATCCCGGGGCATCGGCCTGGCCTGTGCGCAGTGGTTCCTGAGCCACGGCGACCGGGTGGCGGTGACCTCGCGGTCGGCGCGCGAGCGACGGACGCCGGACCGACACCGGGCGTTTCCTCTCGC
This sequence comes from uncultured Acidimicrobiaceae bacterium, assembly GCA_963774885.1. GTDB lineage: Bacteria > Actinomycetota > Acidimicrobiia > Acidimicrobiales > RAAP-2 > Bog-756. The sequence goes on along the minus strand of CAVZGQ010000001.1, from coordinate 141,322 downwards.
TGGCCTGCGACGTGACCGACCCGGCCAGGTGAGCGCGGCGTTCGCGACCATCGAGGAGACCTGGGGGCCGGTCGAGGTCCTGGTGGCCAACGCCGGGATCACCCGCGACACCCTGGTCCTGCGGATGAGCGAGGAGGCGTGGGCCGACGTGATCGACACCAATCTCTCCGGGGTGTTCCGGGTCACCAAGCGGGCCCTGGCCAAGATGGTCCGCCTCCACCGGGGCCGAGTGATCATGGTCTCGTCGGTGGGGGCGTTCATCGGATCCCCCGGCCAGGCCAACTACGCCGCCTCCAAGGCCGGACTGGTGGGAATGGCCCGGTCGATGGCCCGGGAGGTGGCCAGCCGGTCGATCACGGTCAACGTGGTTGCCCCGGGCCTGGTCGAAACGAATATGCTCGCAGCTCTCGGGGAGGAACGAAGGAGCGAGATGCCAGGCCCAGGTGCCCCTGGGCCGGGTGGCCCAGCCCGAGGAGATCGCCGAGGCGGTCGGGTTCCTGGCCTCCCCCGAGGCGGCCTACATCACCGGGGCGGTTCTGCCGGTCGACGGTGGACTGGGCATGGGCCTGTGACCGGGCCGACGCCATTCCGATTTGTTGCCAGCAATGAATGGCCGGATGACGTAGTCGCACAGGTCATCTCCCGCCGGCGCCCTGCCGACGATGGCGCAGTGTCGGACCATGCAGTCCCGTAGCGAACGACCCACGAAGACCAGGACAAAGGAGCAAATGCGTGAGCGACGACGAGGCATTCGAGAAGTTCAAGGAGTGCGCGGTCGAGGTTCTCCAGGTGCCCGCGGACAAGGTGACCAAGGAGGCCCGGTTCGCCGAGGACCTCGACGCCGACAGCCTGGACCTGGTCGAGCTGGTGATGGCCCTCGAGGAGACCTTCGACGTCTCGGTCGAGGAGACCGAGCTCGAGGGGATCGAGACCATCGGTCAGGCCTTCGACCTGATCAGCGCCAAGCTCTGATGCTGCTCGGTATCGGCCCCGACGGTCCGATTGCCGGACGGCGAGTGGCCATCACCGGGCTGGGCGTCGTCTCCTGCTGCGGCATCGGGACCGAGGCGCTGTGGGCAGGGCTCAACGGCCCGCCGCCGGTCGGCGAACGCCGGGTCACCGACTTCGACCCCGAACGCTGGTTCACCACCAAGGAGGCCCGCCAGGTGGACCGGTTCGCCCAGTTCAGCGTGGCCGTGGCCGCCATGGCCCTCGAGGACGCCGGCGAGCTCAACGCCGATCCCGGGCGCTCGGGCGTGGTCATGGGGACCGGGGTCGGCGGGCTGGAGACCCTCGAGACCCAGATCCTCGTCTTCGGCGAGAAGGGCCCCCGGCGGGTGTCCCCGCGGCTGGTCCCGATGATGATGTCCAACGCCGGCGCCGCCGCCGTCTCCATCCGCCTGGGCTGGCACGGGCCCTCCGAGACCATCACCACCGCTTGCGCCGCCGGTGCCCACAGCATCGGCCACGCGGCCTGGCTGGTGGCGTCCGGGCGGTGCGACGTGGCCATCGGCGGAGCCGCCGAGGCGGGGATGACCGGGGTCGGCATGGCCGCCTTCGCCAACATGACCGCCCTCTCCACCTCGGGGATCTCGCGGCCCTTCGACGTCCGGCGGGACGGATTCGTGATCACCGAAGGCGCCGGTGCACTGGTGCTCGAGGACTGGGACCACGCCGATCGCCCGGGGCGCGCACATCTACGGTGAGCTGGCCGGTTCGGCCAGCACCGCCGACGCCCACCACATCACCGCGCCGATTCCGGGCGGGTCCGGGGCCGCCGCCTGCATGACCTTGGCCATGGAGGATGCCGCGGTCACGCCCGGACCAGATCGGCCACATCAACGCCCACGGCACGTCCACCCCGCTCAACGACCGGGCCGAGTCGGACGCCATCGCCAAGGTGTTCGGTTCCGCCTCCCCTCCGGTCACCTCGACCAAGGGCATCACCGGACACGGCCTCGGAGCCGGCGGGGCCATCGAGGCGGTGGCCGTCGTCCTCAGCATCCGAACACCGTCTGATCCCCCCGACCGTCCGGCTACGAGCAGCCCGACCCCGAGATCCACCTCGACATCGTGGCCGGTGAGGCCCGACCATGGGACCCGGCGCCGGTCCTGTCCAACTCATTCGGGTTCGGTGGGCACAACGGCTGCCTGGTCATCGCACCGTCCTAGACCGAACCGCCGCGGGAGCCCCTCGGTCACCCGACCGGGGGCCCGAGCGTGGGTGTGGACGGTCGAACTGTCATGACTGAACAACGCAGCCGACCAAAGCCCCGGCGCCCGGATCTGGCCATCGGAGCGTTCACCCCCGACGGCCCGTGGACGGTCGAGCCCGAGTCGATGCCGTGGCGATTCCCGGCCGACGCCGCGCGGCGACATCGACGCTCTGCGACGCCAGGCGGCGGCACCTGGCCCGCCAGCTGGTCTGCCCGCCAGCGGACTCCGCCCTGGCTGCGGGTGGCCGCGGTTGGCGTCCGGCTCGGCTCGGCCCTGCTCGGTTGGGCAGCACGCGACCGGGGCACGCCACATCCCGGTCCGGGCTGTCCCGACGGCTGCGACCCGCATTCGAGCGGCTGGGCCCGACCTACATCAAGCTCGGACAGATCATCTCGTCCGGCGAGGGGATCTTTCCCGAGGAGCTGGTCGAGGAATTCCGGCTGCTTCGCGACCGGGTCGCCGCCCGAGCCCTTCGCCACCGTCCGCCGGACGCTCGAGGAGGATCTGGGACGGCCCCTGGCGAGGTCTTCGCCTCGTTCGACCGCGCCCCCATCGCATCGGCGTCCATCGCCCAGGTCACGCGGCCATGCTGCGGACCGGCGAACGGGTGGTGGTGAAGGTCCAGCGCCGGAACGTCGCCTCCATGGTCCGGCTCGGACATCGCGGCCATGTCGTGGATCGCGCCCCTGCTGGTGGGTCGCATCCCGGTCACCGCACTGACCAATCCGCCGGCGCTGGTCGAGCTGTTCGCCGAGACCATCGTCGAGGAACTCGACTTCCGCCTCGAGGCCCAGAACATGCTCGACATCGCCGAGGTGTTCGCCGGTACCGGTCAGCGGTTCGTGGTCGTGCCACGGCCCCATCCCGGTGTTGGTCACCAGGCGGGTGCTGGTCATGGAGCACCTGCGCGGGTTCACCTGGGGCAACGCCGTCGGGATGCGCTCGGCCGGCATCGACACGGCCGCCGTGCTCCGCTCGAGCCTGATCGCCTTCCTCGAAGGCGCCCTGCTCTACGGGGTGTTCCACGGGGACCTCCACGGCGGCAACCTGATGGTCCAGACCGACGGCACCGTGGCCCTGTTGGACTTCGGGATCACCGGACGCCTCGATGACCGCAAACGCCTGGCCTTCCTCCGGCTGCAGATGGGCGCCACCAGCAACAACCTGATCGTCCAGGTGGAAGCCCTCCGCGACCTGGGTGCCCTCCGCCGACTGCGAGCGACGCTGAAGCGGTCATCAGCGACCTCGGGCTCGACCGCCCGGCAGTCGACCCCACCACGCTGACCGCCGACGAGATGGTGGCCGAGCTCCGCGAGGTGACCAAGGCGTTGCTCGGATACGGCGCCCGAGCTGCCCAAGGAGCTGATGCTCTTCGTCAAGGACATCCTCTTCCTCAACGGGGCGATGGCCACCATGGCCCCCGATGTCGACATCCTCGGCGAGATCCTGGCCGTGGTCACCTACTTCACCGAACAGCACGGGGAGCGCATCGCCCGCGAGGTCGGCGTCGATCTGGCCGAGAGCGCCGATCGACCTCGACGGCTATCGGGCCGCCATGGGATTCACCGAGGACACCGACGCCATCACCTTCCGGGACCTCCAGGAGCGCCGCGAGCTGATCCGGCGCCGGCTGGAACAACGGGCCGAGAGCCGGTCCCGGCTTCCGCTGTTCAAGGCCGTCTACCGTCTCATCCGGCCCGACCGGAGCGCCGCCGGCTCGGGGCGGTCAGGGGGCGTCGAGCGCTGGCGCAAGGAGGACACGAACTCGGCGGCGCCCTCGGGTCCGGCCCCTTCCAGCAGTCGGCGTACCAGCGCCGAGCCGACCACCACGCCGTCGGCCACCTCGCACACCTCGACGGCTTGCTCGGGGGTCGAGACGCCGATCCCCACGCACACGGGCAACTGGTGGCCCCCCGGACCCGGCTCGGCCACCGTGCGGGCCGACGCAGCCAGTTCCGGCCTGCTCGCCGGTCACGCCCATCCGTCCCACCGCGTAGACGAAGCCACGGGATCGCTCGCACACCGCCCGGACCCGGTCCGGAGGGGTGGACGGCGCCACCAACAGGACCGTGGCCATCCCCGGCCGCGCCTGCCGCCTCCGACCAGGGATCGAGCTCCTCGAGCGGAAGGTCGGGGACGATGGCCCCGGCCACCCCGGACTCGGCCATCAATCCCGGCCATCCGGTCGTGGCCCGCTCGGAAGACCAGGTTGTAATACGTCATCACCACCAGGGGCACCCCGACGTCGATGCGGCTCAAGTCGGCCAGGATCCCGTCGGGCGTGCTCCCCCGCTCCAGTGCCCGCAGCGACGCCTCCTGGATGGTGGGGCCGTCGATCATCGGGTCGGAGAAGGGGATGCCCACCTCGATGGCGTCCGCCCCCGACCCGGCCAGTGCCTCGAGGGTCAACAGCCACTGGTCGTCCATGCCCCCGGTCACGTAGGGCACCAGCAGCTTGTGCCCGGCATCGCGGCGGGCCACCAGGCTCGATTGGAGCCGGCCGGGGAGGTCTCCGGTCGCCGCCACGTGATCGGTGTTCACCGCTGGGCTCGCAGGATGTCGCGAACCTGGGCGACGTCCTTGTCACCGCGACCGGACAGATTGACCAGTACCGTTGACCCGCTGGGGAGGGCTGGGGTGCCGGCGTTGGCGATCACCCAGGCCAGGGCGTGGGCCGACTCGAGGGCGGGAATGATCCCCTCGGTCCGGGCCAGCGGTTGGAAGGCGTCGAGCACGTGGGCGTCGTCGGCCGTCTCGTAGCGGGCCCGCCCCAGCTCCCCCAGATGGGCGTGCTCGGGACCGATCCCCGGGTAGTCGAGGCCGGCCGAGATCGAGTGGGCCTCGAGGATCTGACCCTCCTCGTCTCTGCATGAGCGCGCTGCGCATGCCGTGCAGCACCCCGGGGATACCCGTGGTCATCGCCGCTCCCCCGGCCGCCTCCACCGCCACCAGCGCCGAGTCGGTGGTGTCGGCGAACCCGGCGAAGATCCCCGCCGCGTTGGATCCTCCCCCGGCGCAGGCCACCACCACATCGGGGTCTGCCCCCGTCCAGGAGCGCCCGGCACTGCTCGCGCGCCTCCTCGCCGATCACCCGTTGGAACTCGCGGACCATCCACGGAAACGGGTGCGGGCCCATCACCGAGCCCGAGGCAGTAGTGGGAGTCCCCCACCGATGCCACCCAGTCCCGCAGCGCCTCGTTGACCGCGTCCTTGAGGGTCCGGCTCCCGCTCGACACCGATCGCACCTCGGCACCCAACAGCTCCATCCGGAACACGTTGAGCTCCTGGCGATGCATGTCCACCTCCCCCATGTAGACAACGCACTCCATTCCGAACAGCGCGGCTGCAGTGGCGGTGGCCACGCCGTGCTGACCGGCGCCGGTCTCGGCGATCAGCCGCCGCTTGCCCATCCGCCGGGCCAACAAGGCCTGCCCGATCACGTTGTTGAGCTTGTGCGATCCGGTATGGGCCAGGTCCTCGCGCTTGAGGAACAGCTGGACTCCCAGCTCGGCGGAGAGCCGCTCGCACCGGGTGACCGGTGTCGGCCGCCCGCCGAAGTGCTGGCAGGCTGTCTTCGAGCTCCGCCCGGAAGCCGGCGTCGTCCCAGGCCGGCGGAAGGCCGCCTCCAGCTCGAGGCACGCCGGCACCAACGACTCGGGGACGAATCGACCGCCGAACTGACCGAACCGGCCGCTCGGACCGGGGTCCCCCATGACCTCGGAGGCCATTACTCGTTCTGCCAATCGAACAGCCGTCGCGGTCCTCGGCGCCCGCCTCCATCGCCGTGGTCGGCGGTCGGCGGCCCCACGCTCGGAGGGTCGGGACCATCGCCCGGGCGGCGTCGTGAGCGGCCGCCACGAACTGGCGGAGCTTGCCCGGGATCCTTCACCCCGGGCGAGGACTCCACGCCGCTGCACACGTCGACCCCCCAGGGGTGGAGATGGGCGATGGCCGCCCCGACGTTTTCGGGCCGGAGCCCACCCGAGACGATCAGCCGCCGCGGATCGATCACCCCCTCGGCCAGGCGCCAGTCGAACAGCTCGCCGACGCCCGGGTTGGCGCCGTCGATCATCAGGAGCTGGGCACCGTACTCCTCGAATCGCTCGATGTTGCGGTGGCCGGCCGGAAACGCCTTGATCGTCCAGGCAGACCCGGCCGGCGATCCACTGGGTGTCCTCGATCGACTCGACGCCGTGGAGCTGCACCGCCTGCAACCCGATCTGGTTGGCGATCTCGATCACCCGCCGAGGGGCCTCGTCCCGGAACACGCCGACGGTCACCGTCTCGTGGGGAAGGCGCTTGACGATGTCTGCCACCGCCGCCGGGGCCATCTGGCGGGGCGACGGAGCGAACACGAACCCGACCGCCGAGGCACCCATGCCCACCGCCAGCAAGCGCATCGGCCTCGGTGGTGACACCGCAGATCTTGACGAACAGCTCCTCGGTTCACCCTCGGCGTCGACGGCGCTCACCGTCCGGCCCCGAGGAGCGCAGCCACCGCGGCCCGACGGTCGCCCGACCGGACCAGGGTCTCCCCCACCAGCACCGCCTGGTAGCCGGCCCGGCCCAGCGTCGACGTCATCGCCGCCCCGGATTCCCGACTCCGCCACCCCCACCACTGCCGACGGGATCATCGTCCCGAGGGTGAGCGCCCGGTGATGGTCGACCTCGAAGGTGTGGAGGTCCCGCTGGTTCACCCCGATCACGTCGGCCCCGGCATCGAGGGCCCGCGCCAGCTCGTGCTCGTCGTGCACCTCGACCAGTGCGGTCATCGACAGCCGGTCGGCCCAGCCCCAGCAAGCACCCGAGCTCGTCGTCGGACGAGCACCGCCACGATCAGCAACACGGCGTCGGCACCCATCGAGCCGGGCATCGCACACGTCGAGGGCACTGACGGTGAAGTCCTTGCGCAGCACGGGAGCGAGCAGGCGGCACGGGCCGCACCAGGTCTTCGGTGCCACCGCCGAAGAACTCCCGGTCGGTGAGGACCGACAGGCAGGCGGCGCCCCCGATCTCGTACTCGGTGGCCACCGCGGCGGGATCGAGGGCCGGGTCGAGGTCACCCTTGGACGGCGACCGGCGCTTGATCTCGGCAATCACCGCCATGCCCGAGCGCGGGCGGCACGCGGCGGCGATGGCACCGTCGAATGGACGAACCGCAGGGCTGCGACGGCCACCTCGGATCGCGGCGATCTTCGGCCACCGCCGCTCGAGGTCACGGCGGTCGTGCCGAGGCCGCCGGCATCGATGGGCGGCGACGATGGTGTCCAGATGAGGCCGGCATGGCTGTCTGAAGCCTACCGGGGATACCACGTCCACCACCGGTCCCCGGCTGCCGACGGTGTGACCGCGTCGCACTCGGAGGTCACCGCCACGCCACGATCCCTGGCGCCACTTTCCTAACCATGACAGGCGTCTCCACCGACCCGGTGGCAGGCTGGTCTACATGGCTGACCGGCGAACAAGCGGTGGTGGTGATCGAGGACGATCACCACATCTCGGACCTGGTGGCCATGTACCTTCGCCGGGACGGATTCCGGGTGCTGCAGGCGGACAACGGCAAGGCAGGTCTCGCCCTCATCGAGCGGGAGCGGCCCGAGCTGGTCATCGTCGACATCGGTCTCCCCGGTGATCTCGACGGCTTCGACGTGTGTCGGCGGCTCCGGAGCGGAGGACGGCCTCCGACTCGTCCCGCGCGGGGAACGACACCATCGTGCCGCCACCCCGCTGCTCATCCTCAGCGCACGCGACGACGAGGTCGACCGGGTGCTCGGCCTCGAGCTCGGCGCCGACGACTACGTCACCAAGCCGTTCTCCGCCCGCGAGCTGGTGGCCCGGGTGCACGCCATCCTGCGACGCACCGGGCGTCGCTCGAGGCGCGATCCCCCGGCGGTGGTGGCATCTCGGCGCCATCGAGGTGGACTTCGGCCGCCGCGAGGTACGGCTCGGCGGCGAGGTGGTCCCCCTGACCACCCGCGAATTCGACCTGTTGGCCTTCCTGGTCGACAACCTCGGTCTCGCCCTCTCACGCCGCCAACTCCTCGACGGGGTGTGGGGCGACGACTGGTACGGCGACGAACGCACGGTCGACGTCCACGTTCGGCAGCTGCGCAAGAAGCTCGCCGTCCGATCTACCCCTGGCCACCGTGTGGGGCGTCGGCTACCGACTCGGATGAGACGCCGACTGACCATCGCCATCCTGCTGCTGGTGGCCGCCACCTTGGTGGTCACCTCCATCGGGAGCTACGTCCTCATCCAGCACGCCGCCATCTCCAGCGGGCAGCAGGAGCTCGCCGGACAGGCCCGGGCCATCTCCGCCGACCCTCTCCGGCACCACCTACCGCACCAAGGCGGCCTTCAAGCGGGAGCAGAAGGTGATCACCGAGACCGGAGCCTTCGACAGCATCGACCTGGTGGCCCTCCATCCGAACGGCTCGGTCACCGGACCAGCGCTGCCGCCGGGCATCACCGCCGCCCAGCTGGACGTCCCCCGCCTCCGGGACGGCCACCAGCAGACGGGGCACACCTCGTCACTGCTGGCCTACTCGGTCATCCCTACCCCGATATCCACGGTCACCGGTTACCTGCCGGTGTTGGTGGTGACCCGACAGATCCACGATCCCGGCCAACGGATTCCGCTATTTCCTCCTGGTCGGCGCCATCGGGATTGGCCATGGCCGCCGTGGTCGCCGCCGCCTTGGCCCGCCGGTTCTCCCGACCCCTGGTGGCCGCGGTCGACGCCACCCGCCGAATCGCCTCGGGTGACCTCGACGCCACCGTGCCAAGTGCCCCGCCAGGACCCCGAGTTCGCCCAACTTGCCGATTCGATCAATGCGATGGGTGCCAACCTGGTCCGGGCCCGGGACCAGGAACGTCAATTCCTCCTCTCCGTCTCCCATGAGCTGCGCACGCCACTCACCTCGATCCGCGGCTACGCCGACGCGGTGGTCGACGGTGCCACCGACGACCCGTCGGCGGCGGCCGCGGTGATCAGTACCGAGGCCCGTCGCATGGAGCGACTGGTGCAGGACCTCCTCGACCTGGCCCGTCTGGACGCCGACCGGTTCTCACTTCGACCTGCAGCCGGTCGACTGCGCGCAGGTGGTCCGCGAGGTGGTGGACGGCTTCCGTCCCCGGGCCGACCAACTCGGCCTCGAGCTGGTCGACCGCGGTCCGGATCGGCGGTGCCGGTGTGGGTGTCTGCCGACCCCGATCGGTTGGGCCAGGTGGTGGCCAACCTGGTCGAGAATGCCTCCTCCTTTGCCGCCCATCCGGGTGACGGTGGGCGCGGGCAGCGTCGCGGGCAGGCCCGCGGCATGGGTGACCGATGACGGGCCGGGAATCCCCCCCGACCAGCTTTCCGAGGTCTTCGAGCGCCACTTCGTCTCGGACCGGGTACCGGGGCAGACGGAAGGGATCGGGTCTCGGACTGGCCATCGTGTCCGAGCTGGCCACCGCCATGGGTGCCACGGTCGAGGCGCGAGTCGCCGGTGGCGACGGCGAGCGGGGCACCAGGATGGTGGTGTGGCTGACGCAGCCGTCGCTCCACCGACCCCCCAGGACCGGCGGAGCCGAACCGCTCGAGCTCCTCCCAGGGTGGGCACCGTCGCCAGGGACGCAGGCTGATGGGTGAGGTGGTCCTGGTCACCGGGGCCTCGGCCGGTATCGGACGGGCCTGTGCCAACCGCTTGCACCAGCGGGGGTGGGAGGTGGTCGGTGCCAGCAGGCGGGGTACCTCTTCGGGGGGCTGGACGCCGATGGTGATCGATGTCGACCTCGACACCTCGGTGGCCGCGGGGTTCGAACAGCTGCTGGCCACCGACCACGCGGCTCGACGCGGTGGTGGCGTGCGCCGGGTGGGGCCTGGCCGGAGCCGTCGAACTGACCCCCGATCGACCACGCCAAGGAACAGATGGAGACCAACTTCTGGGGAGCAGTGCGGGTGGTCCAGCGCGCGTTGCCGGTCATGCGCGCGCCAGCGGTCACGGCCGGATCATCCTGATCAGCTCGATCGGCGGGATCATCGGCCTCCCGTTCCAGTCCTTCTACAGCGCCAGCAAGTTCGCCATGGAGGGATACGGCGAAGCCCTGGCCTACGAGGTGGCCCCGTTCGGCATCCAGGTCACCCTGGTGGAGCCGGGCAACGTCGCACCGAGTTCACCGGGAGCCGACGGAGGTGCAGGGCCCGACGGCGACGACCCCTACCGGACGGCGGCGACCAAGGCGGTGCGGACCATGAGCGAGGACGAGGCCAACGGCGTCCCTCCCGATGACGTTGCCGTCACCGTCGAACGGGTCCTCCGGGCTCCGCCGCCCTCCTCGACGGGTGTCGGCGGGCCGGCTCGACGAGCGGATCGGCATCGCCGCCAAGCGCCTCCTCCCCTACCGCCTCTTCGAGAGGGCGGCCAAGGGTAGCCTCGGCGTCTGAGGACCCGCCGTCGGATCCCGGGTCCGAAGAAGGCACGGGCATGGCCAATCCAGTGGGTCCCCTCGGACCGGCAGACGAGCGATTCGACCATCAGGTCGCCGACACCTTCGCCACGGTCGGTACCAGCGACCCCTCCTGGACCGAGAAGATCTGCGCCATGGCCGCCCGGCGGGACGGGAGCCTGCAGTTCGGCTTCGGCATGGGCAAGTACATCAACCGGAACGTGCTCGACGGGTATGCCGGCCTGTCCCGGGGGGCCGAGCAGATCACCGTGCGGGGCAGTCGTCGCCTCTTCCCTTGCCCGGACGAGACCGTCGGTCGGCCCGATCCGCTACGAGGTGCTCGAGCCGATGCGGCGGGTAAGGTTCACGCTCGATCCGAACCCGTGCCAGCCACTGGCCTTCGACTGGACCTACGAATCGGTTCTTCCCCCGGCCACCGAGGATCGCACCCACCAGCGGGCACCGCTCGGCTACCGGGTCAGCGCCGATCTGGTCCGCTACCACCAGATCGGGATGGCGTCGGGTTGGGTCGAGATCGACGGCGAACGCCACGCGATCGACGGATGAGTGGGTGTCCACCCGCGACCACTGCTGGGGCGTCCGTTACGACGTCGGGCAACCACCGACCGATGTCGATCCCTTCAATCCGGTGGCGGAGATGGACTTCCAGATGATCTGGTGCCCGGTCCTGATGACCGACCCGGACGGCACCCGGTGGGGGCTGTTCATGCACCTGGTCGATGCCAGCGGCTTCGGTCATCACCAACGGACGGTGACCGGCGCCGTCGAGCACCTCGACGGGCGAGTCGAGCGGATGGCGGACATCCGGCCCGACCTGGCCTACGACCCGTACAACCGGCGTCTGCGCGGCGGCACGGTGTCGGTCACCATGGGCGACGGTACGGAGCGGACGTTCGAGCTCGAGGTGCCCACCGCCACCGGCTTCCACCTGGGGGCCGGCCTCTACTTCGGGTGGCAGGGCCACCACCATGGCGAATGGCGCGGCGAGCTGATGTCGATGGGGAACGGCTGGAGGACTGCCGCCGGCCGGAGGTCGCCCGCCAGCTCCACCAGCTGCGGGACACCGTCGTCCACGTTCGTGAGCCGGTCACCGGGGCCGAGGGATGGGGGAATTGTCAGCCGATGATCACCGGCTCCCATCCCCAGCTGGGCCTCGACGGAGAATCCTCGTTCTGGTGAGGAGCGGCCACACCGGCGGGCGGCCCGGGGCGGCGGGTGTCAGAGGGCCACCCCGCCCCAGTAGGAGCCGTCGAGGATGGCCGCGGAGCGTGGCCCGGTGCATGATCAGCTCGTCGATGTCGTCGGGTGCCTCGGCCTCGCCGAAGAAGATGGAGCGCTCGGTGACCCGACGCATGATGGCGCCGTGCCGGATGGCGGCATAGGCGATGTGCCAGGTGAGATCGCCCGGGCTCCGTCCGGATGCCCGGGCGTACGACTCGGCCACATCGACCGGTCGGAACATGTCAGGGAGGCCGGGGGCCCCGAGGTCCACCGCCAGGTCCTGGAAGAAGAGGTGCAGGTAGCACATCCACCCCAGGTCCACCTCGGGCGGGGCTACGCCGGCCATCTCCCAGTCGAGCACGGCGACCACCTGGTTGTCCCGGAACATCATGTTGCCGATGCGGCCGTCACCCCACGACAGGGCGTCGGCACTCACGTCGGTGGGCATGTTGTCCACCAGCCAGGCGAAGCAGTCGGCCAGCAGGGGCGACGGTCGGTCCTTGACCACCCAGTCGTGGTAGGCCCTCCAATGATTGAGGCTGCGCTCGAGCGAGTCGGCACCAGGGTCCCCGAACTCCAGAAACGAGAGGTCCTGCTCGGGCGCGGTGATGGAGTGGATGCCGGCCAGCGCGGCCACGGCCGACTCCTGGATGGCGCGCCGGTCGGCGTCGCTCGCCTCGAAGACCCAGTTGTCGCCGAAGGTGTAGGGCAGCACATCGGGCGGTACCAGGCCGTCGACCCTGGCCATCACGAAGAAGGGTCCGCCGAGTACCGCCGGGTCGGCCTCGTACCAGAAGGTCTCGGGCACTGGGACCGACGTGTGGTCCCGCACCAGTCGCATCACCCGGAACTGCATGTCCAGGTCGTAGTTGGTGAACACCGGGTAGTCGGTCTCGGGGGGCTCGATGCGAGCCACCAGGGGATGGGTCACCGCCGCCCCGTCCTCGCTCCACACAGCGGTGAACAACAGGGTCTCCGACGACATCCCGTTGCTCTCCGGGCTGGACAGCTCGGTGACCACCGGGTCGCTACCCGGGCCCAGCTTGTCGGCCAGCCATCGCTGCAGGCGCTCGCCCGACTCGTTGGGATCGCGGGTGGATATGGTGACGTGCTCGGGCTCCTTGTCGGTGGGGGTGCCCGCCTTGGGGAGTGACGAGGGGGTCTGCTTCGCGCTCATCACGTCCTCCTCCTGCCGGCCGGACCCGGGCGTTGTCTGCGCCGGTGCGCACCACCGAGCACCCGTTCCATCCGTCCCCCGGCTTCCCCGTTCGAATCGGGTCGGTCGACCCGGGGCATGGTCTATCACCTCCCCCGCCGACCACCGGAGGTTCCCCGGCGCCCACCGTTGCTCGAGTCTCAACCCACCAGCGGCAACGGACGGCTCTCGGCCGGCACGGTTCGAGTCCCGTCGTCACCCGTCCATCGCACCACCACGGCCGCCGGTGGCGTCACCCGGCGGTGGAGCACGGCCAGGGCCACGTGAGCCCCCAGTGCAGGCGACCGGGCCACCGAGGAGAGCTGTCCCACCTCGTGGACCTCATCGGCAGTGAGCACCGTCGCGCCCACCAGCATCTCCTCCGGCCCGGCCGGTCCGTCGAAGACCACCCCGGCGAGCCGTCGGGCCACCTTGGACCCACGGGCATCGAGCCGGGCCACCAGCTCCTGCCCGGTGAAGCACCCCTTGGTGAACGACACCGTGCGGTCGACCAGGCCCACCTCGGCGGCGATGGTCCCCTCCACGATCTCCATGCCGTTCCGCGGCATGCCGGCCTCGATTCTGGCTGCCTCCCACGCCTCCGGTCCGGAGCGGACCACGCCCGCCCCGATCCAGTGGGACGGTCCGTCCGCCGGGGGCGGTCCCAGCAAGTCGACCCCGAAGAACCCCGGCCACACCACTGGCACCGCCACCACCCCCTCCGGCGTGCCGACCAGGTGGGTGGCTGCGTCGGGCCCTCGCACCCCAAGGCAGATCCAGTCCCGCGGCTCGATGTCCACCTTCATCCGCAACCGGAACCGTTCCAGCCGCGCCGCGGCCACCGCCCCGAAACCCTCATCGGTATCGATGAGGAAGTGCTGGTCTCCGAGTCTGGTCAGGCGCAGGTAGACCTCGACCTTCCCCTGGGGGCTCAACAGGAGCGCGTCGGCCGAGTCGCCGTCGGCCAGTGCCGTCACGTCTTGGCTGCACTGGCCCTGGAGGTACTCGGTGGTGTCGGGACCTGAGACCGACAACACGTCGCGTGCGGATCAGGCGCGCCGCCGCCGTGTCCCGCAGCGCGTGGTAATCGGTGTCCAACTCGGGCGCACTCATCCGGTTGCCTGCCGCGCCGCCACCCGGGCCATGGCCACCGCCGACAGGATGGCCGCCGCCTTGTCGGCGCACTCGGCATCCTCGGACGCCGGATCACTGTCGGCCACGATGCCGGCACCGGCCTGCACCGAGGCGGTACCGTCGAGACCGACGGTCATGGTCCGAATGGCGATGGCCGTGTCGAGGTTGCCCGAAAAGTCGAGGTAGCCGACCACGCCGCCGTAGACGCCGCGCTTGGTGGGTTCGAGGTCGTCGATGATCTCCATGGCCCGCACCTTGGGGGCACCGGAGAGCGTCCCCGCCGGCAACGTGGCCCGCAGGACGTCGATCGGACCCTTGCCCGGGGCCAAGCGCCCGGACACCTGGGAGGTCAGATGCATGATGTGGCTGTAGCGCTCGACCACCATCACCTCGTCGAGCACCTCGGTGCCGAAGGAGACCACCCGACCCACGTCGTTGCGGGCCAGGTCGACCAGCATGACGTGCTCGGCCACCTCCTTCGGGTCCTCGGCCAACTCCCCCCCGAGTCGATCGTCCTCGGCTGGCGTCGACCCGCGACGCCTGGACCCGGCGATCGGCCTGGAGATCACCGTCCCGTCGCGCAGACGCACCATCGGCTCGGGCGATGCCCCGACCACGGTGACCTCGGGAAAGCGGAGGAAGTAGAGATAGGGGCTCGGGTTCACCAGGCGGAGCACCCGGTAGACGTCGAACGGGTCGGCTCCCAGATCACCGAGATCGAACCGCTGGGACAGCACCACCTGGAATACATCGCCGGCGACGATGTGCTCCTTCACCGCCCGCACCCCGTCCTGGTACAGCGAGGACGACGTGGTGCGACGGACATCGGTGGGCAGGTCGGTGCGCCCGGGCAGTGGTCGGGGCGGCTGGTCCAGGGGTGCGAAGCAGTCAGCGGCCAGGGCGTCGAGCCTGGCCACGGCGGCGGCGTGCGCCGCATCCAGTGCTTCGGTGTCCCAGCTGGGGTCGACGACGACGTTGTCGATCAGCACCACCCGCTGGCGCCAGTGGTCGAACGCGGCCAGCTGGCCGATCACCGCCAGCACCGCATCGGGATGGCCCTGATCGTCGGCCGGTGTTGCCCGGGAGGTGCTCGACCTCCCGGACCACGTCGTAGCCGAGGTAGCCGACCAGTCCGGCATGGAGGGGGGGCAGGCCGGGGAGGTCGGGTGACTCGAACGCCTCGAGGACCGCCTCGAGGGCGGACAGGATGCCGTCCGCCCCGCCGACACGGTCATCGGTGATCGCATCGAGGTCGAGGTCCCCCTGGGTCGTCACCGTGGCCCCCCGGGCGGTGATGGTGGCCAGCGGGTTGCGCCCCACGAACGAGTAGCGGCCCCAGCGCTCGCCGCCCTCCACCGACTCGAGGAGGAATCCTGTCCGATCAGCGCCGTCCACGATCTGGAGAAAGGCCCCCACCGGGGTCACCGTGTCGGCCACCAGCTCGCGCCACACCGGCACGATGCGGTGCTTGGCCGCCAACGAATGAAAGCCGGTCAGGCCGGGCCCGGACGCCTCGGGAGCCGATGACCCGGTCATGGTGTCGACTGGGTGTCGCCGAAGGCACGAAAGAAACAGGTGCGGTTGCCGGTGTGGCACGCCCCGGCGCCCTCTTGATCGACGACCACCAACAGCACATCACCGTCGCAGTCGTAGCGCACGGCGCGCACGTACTGGCGATCCCCCGAGGTCTCCCCCTTGCACCAGAATTCCTGCCGGCTCCGACTCCAGAACCAGGTCCGCCCGGTCTCGAGCGTCTTGCGCAGTGACTCGCGGCTCATCCAGGCGAACATCAAGACGGCCTGATCGGTGGCATCCTGGACGATGGCCGGCACTAGGCCGTCGTCGTTGAATTCGATCCGGGACAGCTCCTCGTCGGTGTGCGGGACCGGCGTGGCGGTGTAGGTGGTGGGCGGGCCGCTGGTGCTCACGGTTGGTGCTCCCTGGTGCGTCGCTCGAGTGTCGTCGGACTCATCGGTGCCCCGGTTGCCTCGGTCCCGTCGGGTGACCGAGGGTCAGAGGTACAGCCCCGTGCCGCCGTCGATACGGGTTGCGGCCACGGCGTGGATGTCCCGCTCGCGCAGGATCACGTACTCCTCGCCTTGGACCTCCACCTCGAAGCGATCCTCGGGGTTGAACAAGACGGTGTCCCCGACCTTCACCGAACGGACGTGGGGCCCGATGGCGATGGCCTCGGCCCACGTGAGCCGACGCGAGACCTGGGCAGTGGCGGGAATGAGGATGCCGGCCCGCGACCGTCGCTCCCCCTCGGCTTGGCCGACCTGGACCAACACCCGATCGGCCAGCACGGTGATGGCCAGCTGCGCCCGGGCGGAATCGCCGTTGTTGCTGGTGATCGGGGCTTCCGGCGATGTGGTGGACACAACGAGAGGTTACCGCAGGGGACGTGGACTCCATTCCTCGTGCCGACCACATTCCTGGCCGCGTCGACCCTCAGCGGGGGCGCACCAGCACCCCGGCCGCTTCCATGTGCGACTTGGCCTCGGCCACGGTGTACTCACCGAGGTGGAAGATGGACGCTGCCAGCACGGCCTCGGCGTGACCCTGCACGGCCCCCTCCACCAGATGGTCGAGGGTACCGACCCCTCCGGAGGCGATCACCGGGATCGGGCAGCGATCGGCCACCTGGCGGGTGAGGTCCAGGTCGAATCCGTCCCGGGTCCCGTCGCGGTCCATCGAGGTCAGCAGGATCTCCCCGGCACCGGTTTCCGCGCTGCGCTCGCACCACGAGAGGGCGTCGACGCCCGTCGGGGTCCGCCCCCCATTGGTGAAGACCTCCCACCGGGTCGGCCCGTCCGGCGGATCCTCACGACGCCGGCGGGCGTCGACGGCCACCACCACGCATTGGCTCCCGAACTCCTCGGCCAGCTCGGCGATGAGCTCGGGCCGGTCGACGGCGGCGGTGTTCACCCCGACCTTGTCAGCTCCCGCCCGTAACAGGTGGCGGGCGTCGTCGACCGATCGGATCCCCCCGCCCACCGTGAAGGGGATGAAGACGGCTTCGGCGGTCCGCGACACGACGTCGACCATGGTCGACCGTTGATCGGACGACGCGGTGATGTCGAGGAACACCAGCTCGTCGGCGCCCTCCTCGTCGTAGCGGGCCGCCAACTCGACCGGGTCGCCGGCGTCCAGGAGATCCTCGAACCGCACTCCTTTGACCACCCGGCCGGCGTCCACGTCGAGGCAGGGGATCACCCGGACGGTGCGCACGCCGCCACCCCCTCCTCGACGGTCAAGCGGCCGTCGACCAGGGCCCGGCCGGAGATCACCCCGTGCAGTCGGCGCGAGCCGGCCCCACCGTGGCGGGGCAGCGGCCTGACCGGCACCTCCAGTGCGGCCAGCGCCTTGAGATCGGCCACCGAGGACACCCCTCCCGACGCGATCACCGGCAACTCGGTGGCAGCGAGCACCTGGCGCAGCCCGTCGAGGTCAGGACCGGTGAGCATCCCGTCCCGATCGATGGCGGTAACGATTGCTGCGGCCAGATCGGCCCCGGCCAGGTCCAACAGGAGCTCACCCACCGTGCGGCCGCTTCCCTGCTCCCATCCCCGTACAGCCACTTCGGTATGACCGGCACCGTCGAGGCGGTAGTCGATGCCGACCGCCACCCGCCCGGGGAACCGGGCCGCCAGCCCGCGGGCCGTGCCCGGGTCGTCGAGGGCCAAGGTCCCGAGGATCACCCGCTGCACCCCACCGGCGAGCAACTCGGCCACATCCTCCGCGGAGCGCACGCCGCCGCCGGTCTGCACCGGGATGTCCACGGCGGCAGCGATGGCCAGCACCGTCGACCGGTTGACCGGCTCACCGGCCCGGGCGGCGTCGAGGTCTACTACGTGCAACCAGGGCGCGCCGCCATCGGCGAATCGTCGGGCCAGCGCCAGCGGATCCCCGTAGTCACGTTGGCGGTCGAAGTCCCCCTGGGACAGACGGACCGCGTTGCCGCCCCGAATGTCGACGGCCGGGTAGAGGTCCATCAGGCTGCGTCGGCAACGGCACGGACGAAGTTGGCCAGGATGCCGAGGCCCACCGACCCCGACTTCTCCGGGTGGAACTGCGTTCCCCACACCGGGCCGCGCTCGGCCGAGGCGGTGATGGCTCCTCCGTACTGGCAGACCGATGAGGTCGCCGCAGTCCGCTCGGGGGCGTAGGAGTGCACGAAGTACGTCCACGCCGGTGTCGGCAGTCCTTCGAGGAGCCCGCCCCCGGGGCCCTCCAGCCGCTCGAGGATGTTCCATTGCATCTGGGGGTGCTTGACCCCTTCGGGCAGCCGGAGGACCGTGCCGTCGAGGACGCCCAACCCCGTTCCGGCGGGATCCTCGTCGGATCCCTCGTAGAGCAACTGGAAGCCCACGCAGATGCCGAGGAACGGGACCCCCCGCTCGATGGCATGGTGGGCGGCCTTGTCCAGCCCGCTGGAGCGCAGGGCCTGGGCGCAGCGGCCGAAGGCGCCCACTCCGGGGAGCACCACACCGTCGGCGGCCGCGGCGAGATCGGGATCGTCGACCAGGGCCGCATCCGCCCCCAGGTGCTGGAGCGCCTTCTCGGCCGAGCGCAGGTTCCCGATGCCGTAGTCGAGGACGGCGATCACAGGCGGCCCTTGGTCGAGGGAATGTCGCCGCCTTCGCGGCGGACGGCGTCACGGAGGGCCCGAGCCACCCCCTTGAAGGAGGCCTCGAGAATGTGGTGGGTGTTCTTCCCACTGCGCATCCGGATGTGCAGCGTGAGCCCGGCGGCCGTGGCGAAGGCACGCCAGAACTCCTCGGCCAGCTGCGGATCGAAGGGAGGCGTCCCCAACGGGGCGGTGTCGGGTGGGAACTCGATCTCATAGGTCAGGAACGGACGACCGGAACAATCGAGGGCCACCTCCACCAGTGCTTCGTCCAGGGGAAGGGCCACCGAGCCGAAGCGGCGGATGCCCGCCTTGTCACCCAACGCCTCGGTGACCACCTCTCCGAGGGCGATCCCCACGTCCTCGACGGTGTGATGGGCGTCCACCTCGAGATCCCCGCGGGCGGTGACGGTGAGGTCGAACCCGCCGTGCCGGCCCAGCTGGGCGATCATGTGATCGAAGAAGGGCAACCCGGTGGAGACCTCCACGGCACCGTTCCCATCGAGATCGATGGCCACGTCGATCGACGTCTCCTTGGTCGACCGCTCCACGGAGGCAGCCCGGGATGCGGCAGGTGTGGGGGTAGGAGCGCTCATCGCAGGCTTTCAATAAGGGCGGCCAGGAACCGGTCGTTCTCCACCGGAAGGCCCACGGTGACCCGTAGGCACCCGGTGAGCCCCGGCCATCCCGAACAGTCTCGCACGAGCACCGACGCGGCGAGGAGGTCCTTCCACACCTGCGTGGCCTTCCGGTGGGTAGGTCGGAAGAGAATGAAGTTGGCGTCCGACGGCCAGCTCTCCACCGGTAGTTCGGCCAGGGCGGCGGCGATGCGGCCGCGCTCCTCGTTGAGCATGGCCACCCGGGTCTCCATCTCATCGGTGAAGCGCAGCGCCAACCGCCCGGCCAGCTGTTTGGCGGCATCGAGGTGATAGGGAAGGGCGACCAACTCACAGGCATCGACCACCGACGGCGGGCCGATCAGATAGCCGAGCCGCAACCCCGCCATCGACCATGTCTTCGAGAAGGTCCGGACCACGACGGTGCGCTCTGAACCGGGCGCGCCGCTGCGCACGAAGTCCAATGCCGTGGAGGGGGCGAACTGGCCATAGGCCTCGTCCACCACCACCAGGCCGGGCGCCATGGTCGCCACCGCCTCGATCTGGGCGAGGGAATCGGCGCGCCCGGTCGGGTTGTTGGGCGAGCACAGGAAGGTGAGCACCGGGCGTCCGGAGGCGAGCACCCGGGCCACCTCGTCGAGATCGAGGAGGAAGTCGTCGGTGCGGCTGCCGGCCACCACCGCGGTCCCGGTCACCCGGGCGATGTGCCGGTGGAGGGTGTAGGTGGGCTCGAAGAGGGCCACCTCCCGGCCCGGCCCGCCATAGGCCAGCAGCAGCGACTGGAGGACCTCGTTCGAGCCGTTGGCGCAGAAGATCTGGTCGGGCCGGACCCCGTGACTGTCGGCCAGGGCCTGGCGCAGCTCGGACCCCTGGCGGTCGGGGTAGCGATTGAACTGGATGGCGCCCAGGCCGGCCCGGAACGCCTCGAGCCATTCCGGCGGGGGTTCCACCGGCGACTCGTTGGTGTTGAGGCGCACCTCCACGTCCACCTGGGCGGAGTGGTAGCCGGTGAGGGCGACCAGATCGGGGCGGACCTCGGGCAGCGCCGGGGAACCGGCCGGGCCCGGCGCTACCGGGACCATCGCAGGCGAACCGACTCGGCGTGGGCGGCCAGTCCCTCGGTCTCGGCCAGGGTCACCACGTGGGGGCCCAGGACCTCGAGAGCCTTCTCGCTGACGGTCACCGCGTGGATGTGCCGACGGAAGTCGTCCACCCGGAGCGCACTGGCGAAGCGGGCCGTGCGATTGGTGGGCAGCACGTGGTTGGGCCCGGCCAGGTAGTCACCGACGCTGGCCGGTGAGGCAATTCCGAGGAACACGGCACCCGCCGAGGTGACCAGGGGCAGCAGCGACCCCGGGTCCTCGGTGAGGATCTCCAGATGCTCAGGGGCGACGATGTTGGCGATGGCACACGCCTGTCGGGGCCCGTCCACCATGACCACGTAGCCACCGGCGTGCAGTGTGGCCTCGAGGTCGGCCCGGCGCGGTGAGGCGCTGACCATCCGCTCGACGTGGGCGGTCACCTGGTCGGCTACCGATTCCGACCAGGTCAGCAGCCAGGCCAACCCGTCCGGGCCGTGCTCGGCCTGTACCACCAGGTCGATGGCGGCCAGCTCGGCCGGCGTCTCCGGGCCGGCGATCACAACCACCTCGGAGGGCCCGGCGAACGCCGAGGCCACACCCACCGCACCGGATACCTGGCGCTTGGCCTCGGCCACGTACCGGTTGCCAGGACCGACGATCACGTCCACCGCGGCCACCGACTCGGTGCCATAGGCCATGGCCGCGATGGCCTGGGCCCCGCCTACCCGGTAGACCTCATCGACGCCGGCCACCGCCGCCGCCGCCAAGGTGGCGTCGTCGACTCGACCGTCGGGCCCGGGTGGCACGCACAGGACGATCTCGTCCACACCGGCCACCTGGGCGGGGATGGCACACATCAACACGGTCGACGGATAGCGGGCCCGCCCCCCGGGGGCATAGCAACCAGCACGGGCCACTGGACGAACCAGATGCCGCACGCCGATGCCGCCCGACTCGAAGTCATCGGCGCCGCCGTCGCCCGCCTCGTGGGCGTGATAGGCCAGGATCCGGTCGTGGGCGACGTCCAGCGCCTCCTGCAGCTCGGCGGGAACACGACCGAGCGCGGCGCTGATCTCGTCACTGGGGACCCGCAGATCCTCGATGGCCAGGCCGTCGAATTCCCCGGGTCAACCGACGCACGGCGGCGTCGCCGCCGGCACGGACCTCGGCGATGATGGTGGCCACCTCGCCGGCCGATCGATCGAGCTCGTCGACCGGGCCGCGGCAACGCCGCGGCCAGCTCACGGCCGGTTCCGGAGAAGTCGCGGAAATCGAGGCGACGCAGAGCCATAGCCCGCCGATGCTACCGGACCTCCACCGGCAGCCCTCCGGCCACCGGAGTAGCTGTGGAACGCGTCGGGGCGGGCACGCCGAGGAATGCCATGATCGTTGCATGCCCGTCCGCGCCGCCGAACTCTCATCGCTCTCGACCGCCCTCGACGAGTTGACCCGCCGGGTGACCGTCCACGCCGAGGCCGCCAACGCCGCCGAGGACGAGGAAGCGGCCCGCGAGCTGTTCGCCGTCGAGCGGGCCCTGGCCAATGCCAACCGCCGTCTGGCCCGACTGTCCACCACCCTCAGCCGGCGGTGACAGCGCGGGGCCGGGGAACCCATGAGTGGCGGGTACTGCGATGGGGCGCAGACGCGGCGAAGGCACCCCGAAGGGTGCCTTCGCGCGAGCGGGCCGGGCGGCGGATCCCGAACACCGCTCTGCGGAACCAGTTGGCGGGAACCGGTTCCGAGACCCCTAGATCATCACGTTTTTTCGCCGATTACCAGTCAATGATCCTCGGCGGAGACCAGGGGGACGGCGCTGAGTGGATTCGACCAGGTCAGGGGCTATGTCTGGTCGAAGGGCGGTGCCGGTGGCCACCACAGGGCGCCCCTGGGCCAAGCGGTCGTTTAATTGTGACAGCAACTACGCCAAATCCCCTACCTGGTCGGACGACGGCGCCGTCGGGCAGAAATCCGAGAGGGCGCAGGCACCGCACTGCGGTGACCGTGCCGTGCAGGTGGCCCGACCGTGGAGGATCATCCGGAGACTGAACGCACCGCGCTGGTCGGCGGGGATCATGGCGTTCAGGTCCGCCTCGACCTTGACCGGGTCGGTCTCATCGGACAGCCCCAGACGATGCGAGAGCCGGAGCACATGGGTGTCGACCGGCAGGCCCGGCAGCCCGAAGGCCACGCTGCGCACCACGTTGGCGGTCTTGCGGCCGACCCCGGGCAAGGTCACCAGATCCTCGATGACGGTCGGAACCTCCCCTCCGAACCGATCGACCACCGCCTGGGCCATGCCGACCAGATTGCGCGCCTTGGCTCGGAAGAATCCGGTCGAGTGGATCAGCTCCTCGACCTCGGCGATGTCGGCGGCAGCCATCGACGACGCGTCCGGGTAACGGGCGAACAGGGCCGGTGTGGTCAGGTTGACCCGCTCGTCGGTGCACTGCGCCGAGAGGATGGTGGCTTCCAAGAGCTGGAGCGCACCGTGGTGATCGAGGGCGCACAGTGATGACGCACTACCGGGGAACAGGGTGGCCAGCCGCTCATTGGCCAGCCGGGCCCGGCCGGCCGGAGAACGAGGTCGGGCCATTCGGGCGAGGTTAGCGGTAGCGTCCATCCCGTGGAGGGCCCTCGACTGTCGGTGGTGACGGCCCCCGACCCCGGTCCCGGCGATGACATCACGGCACTCCTCGATCGGGTGACCCGGGCTACCGGCCATGTCGCCCTGAGCGAGCACAAACGGATGAGCCTCCACCACACCGCGGCGCCGGCGCCGACCGCCGGTGAGAGCCATCTGGTCGCCGGCGTTCTGGCTCGGGCCGGGGACCGCGCCGATCTCATCGGCTACGCCCCGCTGGTCGGAAGCCGGGAGACCCGGCGCTATGCCGTCGAGGTGGTGGTGGCGCCCGAGGCGGACCCCGATGCCCAGGTCTACGACTTGCTGGTGGACGCCATCATCGACCTGGTCGAGCGCCTGGGCGGTGGTTGGCTCCGACTGTGGACCGCCGCCGCCAGCGACGGCGACGATGCTCGGGCCCTGGCCCACGGACTCCGGGTGGAGCGCAGCCTGGTCCAACTGCGTTGTGCGCTGCCCCTACCGGAGCACACCGGACGTGGGCCGACCATCAAGACTCGCCCGTTCCGGCCCGGTCTCGACGAGGAGGCGTGGCTGGTCACCAACAACCGGGCCTTCGCCTCCCATCCCGAGCAGGGCCACTGGGAGCTGTCCACCCTGCTCGAGCGCGAGAAGGAGCCATGGTTCGACCCCGACGGCCTGCTCCTCCTCGAGGAGGATGGACGGGTGGCCGGCTCGTGTTGGACGAAGGTGCACGGCGACACCGATCCGCCCATGGGAGAGATCTATATCATCGGGGTCGATCCCGACTTCCATGGACGGGGCTGGGGTCGGGCCCTCACCGCAGCCGGCCTGGCCTGGTTGTCCGGCCGGGGCCTCACCGTGGGCATGCTCTACGTGGACGCCGACAACGTGCCCGCGCTGTCCATGTACCGCTCCATGGGGTTCGCCGAGGACCACGTCGATCGGGCCTACCTCGGTCAGTTCGGGCCGGGCGACGATCGGGGTCAGCCGGCTCCCACCAGATGGCCGATCGAGTAGGTGATGGCGGCGGCGACACCCGAGATCAGTAGCTGACGGCTCGCCGACCACATCCACGACCGGCCGGTGAAATGGGCCAGCCCGGCCCCGACGGTGAGAGCGCCGAGCGCCCCGAGGACCACTGATCCCCACGTGGCCGCAGCACCCGAGGTGATCAGCCAGGGGAGCAACGGGATGAAGGCGCCGATGGCGAAGGTGGCGAACGACGAGGTTGCCGCCTGCAGGGGTTCGCCCGTCTCTCCAGGGAGGATGCCGAGCTCCTCGCGGGCGTGGGTCTCGAGGGCGATGTCGGGGTCCCGCATCATCTTGACCGACAGCTCCTCGGCCAGGGCGGCATCGATGCCCCGGCTCTCGTAGATGGCGGCCAGCTCCTTGCGCTCGACCTCGGGGTCGCGTCGGATGGCCTGGCGCTCGACGTCCAGCTCCCGGAGCATCAGCTCGGACTGGGCCCGCATCGAGATGTACTCGCCGGCGGCCATCGAGAAGGCACCGGCGATCAGACCGGCGATGCCGGCCAGGCGCACCGCCCCCGCGCTCACATGCGCCCCGGCCATCCCCAAGATGAGGGCGACGTTGGAGACCAGGCCGTCACTCACGCCGAACACCGCGGCGCGGGCTCCCCCGCCCCGCAGGTTTCGATGGCTGTGATCCGGGCTCACCAGGGCAGCGTACCGACCATGTCCGGGTGAGGATCGACTGACCTCCCGACCCAGGAACGCCTCACATGCATCCGCGCGCCCGCCGTCGGCTTGCCCGTCGGGCGGTCGTGGGGCCGGGTGGTCCGCTGCATCCGACTCCCCTACAGTCTTGGCATGGCTACCACCGTGCAGGGCATCGACACGTTCCACCATCTGGTCGGGACCCACCTGGGCTACAGCACGTGGCACCGGATCGATCAGGGCCAGATCAACCTGTTCGCCGAGGCCACCGGCGACCATCAATGGATCCACGTGGACCCCGAGCGGGCCAAGGGTGGGCCTTTCGGAACCACCATCGCCCACGGCTACCTCACGCTGTCGCTGGCCCCGGCCCTCCTCGGCGAGATCATGGTGGTCGAAGGAATGTCCATGGGTGTCAACTACGGGTGCAACAAGGTTCGGTTCCCGGCACCGGTGCCGGTGGGGAGCAACCTGCGTCTCGGGTTGGCCGTGGCCGAGGTCGAGGACGTGAAGGGTGGCGTCCAAGTGGTGTTGGACCTCACCTTCGAAACCGAGGGCGCGGCCAAGCCCAGTTGCGTGGCCCAGGTGGTGTACCGCTACTTCTACTGAGCCGTCCGGATCGAGCGGGACCTGGCTCGATCGGACATCAGCCGGCGGCGCTCAAACAATACGAGCGATTACTCCTAGAGTGTCAGGCATGGAGATGCGGGTCGAACAGCTGTCGGTCCGGACCGGGCTGTCGGTGGACACCATCCGCTACTACCAGAGCAAGGGGTTGCTCGACCCGCCGCGCCGCCAGGGACGGGTGGCCTGGTACGACGACCGGCATCTCGAACGGCTCGACCGGGTCCGCTCCCTGCAGCAGCGCGGGCTTCACCCTGGCCACCATCGTCCGGCTGGTCAACGGCGACCTCGACGCCGCTGACGAGGCCCTCCTGGCCGAGCTCACCGGGGCCAACGGGGACCCCGGTCGATCGGGGCGGAGCGATCCGAGTACGGCGGAGGATGACGGAGCGGTGGCCGGGGCCGGATCCCGGGAACACCGCCAGGAGACGTTCACGATCGCCGAGCTGGCCGCCGAGACGGGCGTCCCCCTGGCCCTGCTCAAGGCCATCGAGGCCGAGGGCCTGCTGATCCCACGTCGCTTCGGTGACCACGAGCGATACACCATCGAGGATGTGGCCACGGCCCGTGCAGGCCTGTTGCTGCTCGAGTGGGGCATCCCGCTCTCCGCGTTGCTTGCGCTGGCCCGCCGCCATCACGAGGCCACCCAGGCGGTGGCCGAGGAAGCGGTGTCCCTGTTCTCGACGCATGTCCGCAGCCCGCTTCGCCAGGGTCGGACCCGGACCGCAGGCACCGACGGGGACCCGACGGACGCCGGGGATGCCGCGGATGTCGGGGATGTCGGGCGCCTGGTGGAGGCCTACGCCGACCTCCTCCCGGCGGTGAACACGCTGGTGGCCAACCACTTCACCCGCACCCTGGTCAACACCGCCCTCGACCATGTCGAACAGGTTGGATCGGCTGCCGAACGGCAGGCCATCCGGGCACAGATCAACGGCGGCTCGGCCGGCGGGGCTGCCGGCCCGGGACAAGCGGCCGCGGTTCCACTCCCATGACCGACCCCCCCGGCTCCGACCGACCGGGCCCACCGGCCGGGGTGGCGGCCCTGGTGGCGGATGCCCACCTCCCTTCGGGCGGCGAGAAGACCGCGTTGGTGCGGTCGATGTTCGACACCATCGCCCCGCGCTACGACCTAGTCAACCGCCTGATGACCTTCGGTCTCGACGTCCGGTGGCGGCGGCAGTCGGTCCGGGCCCTGGGTCTGCCAGCCGGATCCCGGGTACTCGATCTGGCCTGTGGCACCGGGGACTTCCTGGCCATCGCAAACGCGGCCGGGCTCCGACCGGTCGGGATGGACCTGTCGTGGGGGATGCTGGCCGCGAACCACGGCGGCCGGCCCCTCGCCCAAGCCGACGCCGCTGCCCTGCCGGTTGCCACAGCGTCGGTCGACGGGGTCACCTGCGGCTATGCCCTTCGCAATTTCACCGACCTCGGCGCGGTGTTCGAGGAGCTCGGCCGGGTCGTGCGTCCCGGGGGACGGATCAGCCTGCTCGAGGTGGCCGAGCCCGAAGGCGCACTGCTGCGTGCCGGCCACCGGATCTGGTTCCGACAGGTGGTCCCGGTCATCGGCGGCCTGCTGTCCGACGCCGCCGCCTACCGGTATCTGCCCAAATCGACTGCCTACCTCCCGGCTACCGCCGAACTGCGGTCGATGCTCGTGGGTGCCGGGTTCTCCACCGTCAATCAGCGCCCGTTGTCGGGAGGGCTCAGCCAACTGATCACCGCCACCCGCGGCGGCCGGCCGTGAGCCGGCCATGAGCCGGGACTCGCCCTCTCCGGTGGCCGTGCGGTTCCCGGTCGACGGCGGCCCAGCGGTCGATCCCTTCGCCCTGGCCGGGGCCACGGGCATCGTGTTCCACGCCGACCGCCGCGTGCGGGTGGGCCTCGGTACTGCGCTGTCCATCCCGCTCCCTTTCGGCCTCGACTCCGACCGCGACCTGCGGGACGCTTCCGCCGCGGTTGCCTCCATTCCCTGTGACGACCACGTGGGCACCGCGGCCAGCGGGGTGGTCGCCTTCGGGGCCCTCCCCTTCGACCGATCGGCATCGGCGGCACTGGTGGTCCCCGAGGTCATCCTCGGCTCGGACGAAGGGGGCCGGCAATGGGTGACCGTCGTGGCTGACGCCGACGCCGACCGGTCATCACTTCCTTCCCGACCTTCCGAGCTGCGAGCGTGGCTCGAGCGCCGGGTGCCACCACCCGACCCGGTGCCACCCGCCAGACTTCCGGTGGGAGTCCAGACGCGCTCCACCGACGACTCCTTCCTGGACATGGTGGCCGACGCACTGTCGGCTATCGGGCGCGGCGAGCTAGCCAAGGTGGTGCTGGCGCGGCACGCCGACCTGACCATGGGCACGGTCATCGATGTGCCCGGCCTGCTGCGCCGCTGGCGAGACCTCGAGCCGGGCTGTGCCATCTTCTCCATGCCCATCACCTCGGGCCAGTTCGTCGGAGCCAGCCCCGAATTGGTGGTGGAGCGCCTCGACTCCCGTATCCGCAGCCGGCCCCTGGCCGGGACCGCGGAACGATCGACGGGAACCGAGGAGGGCATCCTCCCTGCCGAGCTGCTCGAGTCCACCAAGGATTCGGCCGAGCACCAGCTGGTGGTGGGCGCCATCGAGGCCGCGCTCCGGCCACTCTGCTCCGATCTGGAGGTCCCCCCGAGTCCCGACCTGGTCCACCTCCACAACATCGTCCACCTGGGGACCCTGGTGCGTGGCACCCTGCGTCGGCGGCGGGACGGAACCCTGCCCGATGCGCTCGAACTGGTGGGTGCGCTCCATCCCACCCCGGCGGTGGGGGGAGTCCCGACTCCGACGGCGGTGGCCCTGATCAACCGACTCGAGCCCGAGTCGAGGGGCCACTACGCCGGAGTCGTCGGCTTCGTCGACGGACGGGGCGACGGGCAGTGGATGCTGGGCATCCGGGCCGCCACCGTCTCCGGGTCCACCGCCCGGCTGTCCGCCGGGGTCGGGATCGTGGAGGGCTCCGTCCCGGAAGCCGAGTTGATGGAGACCGATCTCAAGCTCACCGCGGTGCTCGACGCCCTGGCCCCGGACCAGGCACCCGGACGATGGCGGGGACCGATGCACCGCGCCGCCGTCGACTGAGGCGCTGACGATGGAGCGCCGTGGCCCGGGCGGTTCAGGGCAGACGGGCGTAGCGCCGGACCACGTCGGCCAGGACGTAGGGCTGGTCACGGGCCACGAAGTGGCCGGCCCGGGCCACGAGGGTCAGCTCGGCACCGGGGACGGCCCGGGCCAAGCTCACCGCCGCCCGGGTCGGGACGACCAGGTCCCAGTCTCCCGAGACCACCGCCACCGGGAGGGTGAGACGGCCGAGGAGGGCGGTGATGGTGGGCATCTCGTCGGTGATGGCCCGTTGCTCGATCATGAACGTCCGCTTGTTGCGGCCCCGGGCTCCGTGCTGGCCACCCATCACCCCGGTGTCGGGCAGGGCCGCGGCCAACTGGTCGCGGTAGCGGGTCGGGGCGTACCGGGCCAGGTGCCGGAGGCGCGGGAGCACCTCGCCCAACCCCACCAGCCCGGCCACGGTCAGGGCCGGACCGACCACCGGGGCGTTGAGCCACTGATCCACCGCGTTGAGGCTGTCGGGGGTGCACGCTGCTCCCACCAGGACCAGGCTCTTCACCGTGTCGGGATGGCGGGCCGCGGCCACGACGGCCACGCCGCCCGCCCAACTGTGAGCGACCAGGGTGGCCGGCGCTGCCCCCCGGTCCCGGATGAAGGCGGCCACCAGGTCGGCGTTGTCGCTCACGCCCCGGGCCTCCCCCGGCGTGGCCCCGTAGCCGATGCGATCGGGCGCCAGCACCCGGAACTCCGACTCCAACAGCCGGCTCAGCGGTTCCCACGAGGCGCCCGTCCCGGGCTGGCCGTGAAGGAGCACCACCGGTGGTCCCGTCCCCCGATCAGTTGAGGCCAGCACCTCGATGGTCACCGCCCCCGTTCGTCGAGCCGTCGCAGCCGTACACCGGGAGCACCACCTCGAAGGTCGCCCCCTGACCCACCGCGGAGTCGACGGTGGCCTGACCTCCGAAGGTGCGGGCCAGGCTGGCCACGATGAACAAGCCCAGCCCCGACCCGCCATCCCCGCGGTCGGCGTCTCCGCGGTAGAAGCGGTCGAACACGTGGCTGGCCTGCTCGGGGGTCAGCCCCGGTCCCTGATCGTGTACCCGGAGCACGGCTTGGTGGCCACGCACCGAGACCCCCACCTCCACCGGGGTGCCGGCAGGAGTGTGGGCCAGGGCGTTCCCGAGCAGGTTGTGGACCAGCTGTTCCAGGCGGGCGTCGTCCCCGGCCACCGGGACCTCCCCCGATGCGGTGAGCTCGATGCGGCGGGCGGCGTCGATGGTCTTGGCATCGGCCACCGCCTCCGCGGCCACCGCGGCCAGGTCCACCCGGGAATGGGCCGGCTCGGGGCCCTGTCCCTCGCGGGCCAGGACGGCCAGATCGCCCACCAGCGCCCCCATCCGGGCCGCTTCCTTCTCGATCCGGGCCAGGGCACGGTCGCGTGCCTCCCCGCTCCCCAGCGCGTCCTTGCGCAGCAGCTCGGCGTAGCCCCGGATGGAGGTCAGGGGGGTGCGGAGCTCGTGGGAGGCGTCGGCCAGAAAGCTCCGCAGACGCTCCTCGGACCCGGCCCGCTGGGCAAACGCCGTCTCGATCTGGGTCAACATGCCGTTCAGGGCCCGGCCCAGGCGGGCGATCTCCCCGTCGCCGTCGGTGGGCTGCACGCGGCGGGTGAGGTCGCCGGCGGCGATGGCGTCGGCCTCTCGGCTCATGTCCTCCAGCGGCCGCAGGCCCAACCGGATGAGGACCGTCATCAGGATCAGCAGGGCGGCCAGCAACCCCAGCGACACCGCCAGCTCGATGGTGCGTAGCGAGGCCAAGGTGGCGTTCACCGAGGCCAGCGATGACGCCACCACCAACGTCGCCCCGGGCAGGGAGGTGGCCTGGAGCCTGTACTCGGGACCTCTCCCACCCCCCGAGCCCACGTCGATCGAGGTCGAATCAGGGTGATACGCCTGGTTCGGCTTGGGCAGGGCCGACCTGGGGTCCGGCTGCTCGGGCAGGGTCGTCGGCAGATCGGGCGGGGGATCCTGCTGGCCCCCGGTCCCCGAGGGCCGGGACACGGTCACCGCGCCCCGGGGATCGATGAGCTCGACGTAGAGGTCAGGGCCGACCCGCGAGTCGATGGTCGCCGGGGTCACCGCGAAACCGCGCTGCTCGGCGCGCACCACAAAGCGGGCCACCTGGCTGCTGGCCGTGGTCAGCTGGGCGTCGGTACGACCGTAGAGGTAGGAGTGCAGCGAGGTGAGGGTGATCAGGTCGACGGCAGCCAGTCCGAGGGCCACCAGCACGATCATGGTGGCCACCAGCCGGCGGCGCAGCCTCATGGACGCGGCTCGCGGAGGCAGTACCCGACCCGCCGGATGGTGTGGATCAGCGGTGGGTCGTAGCAGTCGATCTTCTTGCGCAGGTAGGAGATGTAGATCTCCACGATGTTGGAGTCGCCGTCGAAGCCGTCCTCCCACACGGCGTCCAGGATCTGTGCCTTGGAAAGCACCTTTTTGGCATTCCGCAGGAGGTAGAGGAGCAGGTTGAACTCGGTGGCGGTGAGATCGACGGGGTGATCTCCGCGCCAGACCTCGTGCGAGGCCGCGTCGACCACCAGATCGGCGAGGCCCAGGCGGACGTCGTCGAAGGTGACGTCGGCCGAGGTCCTGCGCAGCACGGCGCGGATCCGGGCCACCAGTTCGTCGATGCTGAAGGGCTTGGTCACGTAGTCGTCACCGTCGGCCAGCCCGGTCAGCTTGTCGGCGGTGGCGTCCCGGGCGGTCAGGAAGAGGATCGGCGTGCCGATGTCCTCGGCCCGGAGAAGGCGGCAGACCTCGAATCCCTCGATGTCGGGAAGCATCACGTCGAGCACAATCAGGTCGTAGCCCCCCAGCCGCGCCTTGGTCAGGGCCTCGGCGCCGGTCGACACCTCCTCGCTGGCGAATCCCTCGAACCGGAGGGCCGCGGTGACCACATCGGTGATGTAGGGCTCGTCGTCCACGACCAAGATGCTGGTGGCGCCTTCCATCACGGCCTCAGGCGCGGGTCGGTTGTGGTCGCTTCCGTAGGCGCTCCACGCCCCGCTGCACTCCCCACCAGGTCACCAGGCCGAGTGCCTCGGCAACGATGAAGGAGGACATCTTGGAGGTCCCGTCCACCCGGTCGACGAAGCGGATGGGGACCTCCTGGATAGTGGCACCGGCCCGCCGAGCCTGATAGGTCATCTCGATCTGGAACCCGTACCCCTCGGCCTTGATCTGATCCAGCTGGATGCGGCGGAGCACCGTAGCGGCGTAGGCCCGGAAGCCGGCGGTCGAATCGGCCACCCCGAGGCCGAGCAGCGCGTCGGCATAGACGTTGCCGCCGCGCGAGATGAGACGACGGTGCCAGGCCCAGTTGGGGATGGAGCCACCGGACACGTACCGCGACCCGATGACCACCTCGCAGCCACCGTCGAGCGGGGCCAACAGGCTGGGGAGCGCCTCGGGCTCGTGGGAGAGGTCGGAGTCCATCTCCACACAGGCCTCGAAACCGTTGTCGAGCCCCCAGTGGAACCCGGCCCGGTAGGCGCTTCCAAGCCCCGACTTCTCGTGCCTTCGGAGCACCTCGACGTTGCTCAACTCCTTGCCGATCCTCTCGGCGACGTCGGCCGTGCCGTCGGGGCTGCCATCGTCGACGACCAGCACGGTGGCGTCAGGCACCGCCGTCCGGACCCGCCGGAGGACCCGTTCGATGTTCTCGATCTCGTTGTAGGTGGGGAGCACCACCAGCACGTTCATGACGGCAGCCTAGGAGACCGACCGCGGCCCGAACGGGTCACCCACCACGCATAGCCCCGACCCACTCACTCTCCGCTCCCATCCACCGCGGCCTTCCGTCCATCGAGGTCGGCGACCGGAACCGGGTCCCCATCGCCGGTCGCCTTGGTCTGGTTCCACAGCTCTCCGAAGATCACCTGGATGGCTCCCCCCACCGGGATGGCCACCACCGCCCCGGCCAGCGCCCCGAGTGTCGACCCGAAGACGCCACCCAGGTTCGCCCCGATCAGCACCGACAGCAGTACCCACAGCGGGTTCATCCGCACCGACCGACTCATGACCACCGGATAGATGAAGTGGTTCTCCACCAGCTGGAAGCCCACGAATACGATGAGGGTGACCAATCCGGCCGTGGGCGAGTGGAGCAGGGCGATGAGCACGCTGGGAACGGCAGCGATCAATCCGCCGACCAGGGGGATCATCGCCACCAAGGCCACCCACAGGCCGATGAGCAGGGCGAAGGGCACGCCGAGGATGAGCAGGGTGATCAGGATCACCACCCCGAACAGTACCGACAGGGCGATGGTGCCGAGCACGTAGGAGGTCACCTGGTGGGCCACCCGATGGGCGACGTCCTCCACC
Source organism: uncultured Acidimicrobiaceae bacterium (assembly GCA_963774885.1). GTDB lineage: Bacteria > Actinomycetota > Acidimicrobiia > Acidimicrobiales > RAAP-2 > Bog-756. The sequence goes on along the minus strand of CAVZGQ010000001.1, from coordinate 108,399 downwards.
GCGCGACGCCGGTCGGGCCGCATCGACCCGAGCAGGCCCTCCTTGAGCCGGGGTGCCTCGAGCAGCATGAAGAGGGAGAGGAAGCCGATGGTGACCAGGGAGAGGATGGTGCCGAAGACCGCTCCGGCCAGGTTGGTGCCCTCACTCAGGGCCGGTTTGCTGAGATTGCGGGCCGCCGTCTCCAACTTGGGGGCGTTCTTCTGCACCCAGGACAGCAGGTGGAACCGCTGGAGCGTGTGGGCCAGCCAGCCGTGCCCCTTCTGCAATTGGTTGACCATGGTGGGCAGGCTCTTGGCCACATGGGTCAACGAGTTCACCAGTGGGTAGCCGAACAGGCCGAGCAGGCCGGCGAAGAGCACGGTCGCCAGCGCGAACACCAGGCCGATGGCCACCCCGCGCCGGAACCCGTGTCGCTGGAGGTAGTGGATCGACGGGTTGAGCACCAGGGCGATGAAGGCGGCAATCAGGATCCACAGGATCACCTCCCGGAGCCGGCCCACCAGGCGGTAGAGCACCCAGGTGATGATGACCACTGCATCCACGGTCAGGATGGTGCGGAGGGGGACCCCCTTGGCCGAGGCCGCCGCGAACAGGCGTTCCCGCCGGGGCGCATCCGGCCCCACCTCGCGGTCGAGGATCTCGACGGGGGTCTCGCTGATCACCGTGGTGGGGCCCGGCGCCGTCACCCGGCCCACCGACGAGGGGGGGCCGGAGGTCACCGTGGCACGGCCGGCTGTCTCGCCACCGGTGGATCCTCGGCCGGGACCAGGGCCCCTGTCGCTGTCAGCCTGATCCACCACACACTCAGCATGTCAGGTCCATGGGCCCTAGTCGTGCCAACATGAAGGCGATGGTGGCCGATCCGGCAGGCATGGCATCGCAACGGCACCGGTGGTGGTACCGGGGGCCCTTCGTCCGCCGAGAGGTCCGGATGAGCGTGGGGACGCTGCTGGTCTTCCTCTTCGTCTTCTACCTCGCCCTCCCGCTGCTGGCCAGCCACCGGGCCGAGGTCAACTCCCTGGCCCACATCAACATCGCCTACCTGGCCCTGGGGGTGGTGTTGGAGATCGCCGCCTTGGCCGCCTACACCCAATTGACCCACGCGGTCCTGCCGGTCGGAGGCCCGCACCGCTTCCGACTGTTCCGGATCAACATGTCGACGCTCTCCCTCAGTCATGTCTCGCCGGGGGGACCGCGCCCGGTGCCGCCTTGGGCTACCGGCTCCTGACCCAGTCGGGGGTGACCGGATCGGACGCCGGGTTCGCCCTCGGGACCCAGGGCATCGGCTCGGCCGTGGTGCTCAACGTGATGTTCTGGTTCTCACTGGTTGCCTTCCTGGTGACCCACGGCTTCCACGTCCCCGCCAGCCACCACGGCCACCAGTCGCAGTCGGCGTCGATCCTGGTCATCGTGGCCGCCGCGGTGGGTGTGATCCTGCTCGGCGCCTTCGGGGGCCTGTTCTATCTGCTGACCCGCGGCCAGCAGCAGGCCAGCCGGGTGATCCGGCGGTTGGCCGCCCACATCCGCTTCCTCGACGCCGACCGGACGACCGCCCTGGTCGAGCGGCTTGCCGAGCGGTTCGCCGCGTTGACCCAGGACCGGGCCCTGACCAGGAGGGCGGTGGGATGGGCCGCCGCCAACTGGTTGCTCGACGCCGCCTCACTGTGGGTCTTCGTGGCCGCCTTCAGCCACTTCATCTCCCCCATCGACCTGCTGATGGCCTACGGCCTGGCCAATATCCTGGCTGCCATCCCGATCACGCCCGGTGGTCTGGGCGTGGTCGAGTTCGTCCTGGTGTCGATGATCACCGGGTTCGGGCCCACCGCGGGCGAGGCGCTCTCCGGGGTCCTCGCCTATCGGGCCGTCAATTTCTGGCTTCCCATCCCCTTCGGCGGCCTGGCCTATGCCTCGCTCGAATTCGAGCGGCGACCGTCCTACCGCAAGGTGCAGGACTTCCTGCGACGCCGCATGCGGCTTCCTCGGTCGGCGGCGACCAACGCGACCCGCCCGGCAGCCGCGGCCAGCTCGGCCAGCGACGAAGCACGGGGCCGGGGCAGCGACCTCAGCGACGCCGGCGGCGCCACCGTGGCCGCCAACGGGACGACGCCGTCGGCCCCGGCGAGGATGGATCCGGTGTCGATGACGAAGCCGATGACGAAGGTGCACTCGGGGGTGCACCTCGCCGATGGTGCAGGGATTCGAGGGCCTTCGTTCGGCACCGATCCTGCAGGTTGAGTCCGAGGTCGGCGGCACCGCTCGGATCCGACACCCTGATCCACCGCCCGTCGGGTCGCAATACCCACGAGTTGGCCTCGTCGTGGAGGGCGTCGTCGAGGATTCCCACCAATCGCCGCTGAAGATCGGGGTCGTCGATGGGCACGATGACTTCCACCCGCCGGTCCAGGTTGCGCTCCATCAGGTCGGGAGAGCCGATCCCCACCCGCAACGGGCGACCGTCGATACCACCGAAGCGGAAGATCCGCGAATGCTCGAGATACCGCCCGACGATGGAGCGGACACGGATTCCCTCGGACAGCCCGGGGACCCCGGGCCGGAGGCAGCACAGGCCTCGGACGATCAGATCCACCGAGGCGCCGGCCTGCGAAGCCCGGTAGAGGGCGTCGATGATGCCCGGGTCGGTTAGGCCGTTGGTCTTGAGCACGATGCGACCGGAATGGCCGGCGGCGGCCTCCTCGGCGAGGGCGTCGCTCAGATGGGAGCGGGTCGACACCGGGGAGACGGCCAATCGCCGAAAGCGGGGAGGGTCCCCCGAACCGGTGAGCATGTTGAAGAGCTCGCCGACGTCGGCTCCGATGGCCGGATCGGCGGTGAACAGCCCCACGTCCTCGAAGACCCTGGCCGTCACCGAGTTGTAGTTGCCGGTGCCGATGTGGCAATACCGGCGGATCTCGTCCCCCTCACGCCGCACCACCACCGAGATCTTGGCGTGGGTCTTGAGGGTGACCAGGCCGTAGATGACCTGTACCCCCGCCTCTTCGAGGGTACGGGCCCATCCGATGTTGGTCCGCTCGTCGAAACGCGCCTGGAGCTCGACCACCGCGGTCACCTGCTTGCCGGCGTGGGAGGCGCGGACCAGCGCCGCCACCACCGGGCTGTTGTCCCCGGTCCGGTACAGGGTCTGTTTGATGGCCAGGACGTCGGGGTCCTCGGCGGCCAGGGTGACGAACGCCTCCACCGAGGTGGCGAACGACTCGTACGGATGATGGACCAGCACGTCATGGTCGCGCAGGACGGAGAAGACATCGAGGCCGCCGGCCAGCGAGGGTGGCGTCACCGGTGTCCAGGGGGTGGCCTGGAGGTCGGGCCGGTCGGTCCCGATCAGCGCGCCGAGGCCGCTCAGATCGATGGGGACGTCGAAGAGGTAGACGTTGCCCTCGGGCACGTCGACCTCGGCGATCAGCATCTCCAAGAGGTCGGCGGAGATGCCGGCTGACACCTCCAACCGCACCGCCTGCCCGAATCGCCGGCGGTGCAGCTCGAGCTCCACGGCGGCCAGCAGGTTTCCGGCCTCGTCCTCCTCCACCAGGAGGTCGGCATTGCGTGTGAGCCGGAAGGCATGGTGCTCGATGACGGTCATGGACGGGAAGATGGTGTCGAGGTGGGCGGCGATGACCTGCTCGACCGGGACGAACCGCTGGTGGTCGGGCATCACCACGAAGCGCGGCAACAGGGGAGGGACCTTGACCCGGGCGATCCGCTCCTCGGCGCTCCCCGGGTCCCTCACCCGTACCACCAGGTTCAACGACAGGTCGGAGATGTAGGGGAAGGGATGGCCCTGGTCCACGGCCAGCGGGGTGAGGATGGGGAAGATCTGACGGTTGAACACGTCGCCGAGGTGGGCGTGGTCCCCATGGTCGAGGGTGTGCCAGTCGACCATGACCACCCCGGAACCCCGAAGAGCCGGGGCGACCTGGTCGGCAAAGATCTGGCTCTGCCAGTCGACCAACTGGGTAGCGCGTTCGGTGATGGCGGCCAGCTGTTGGGCCGGGCTCATACCGTCGGGCGAACGGGTCCGCAGCCCGGCGGCCACCTGGTCCTCGAGGCCGGCCACCCTGACCTGGAAGAACTCGTCGAGACCTTCCGAGAAGATGGCCAGGAACTTGACCCGCTCGAACAGCGGGATCCGGTCGTCAGAGGCCAGCAGGAGCAATCGGGCCCCGAACTCGAGCCACGACAGCTCACGGTTGATGAACCGGCCCTCGGGCAGCGGGGGTGCCGGCGACGCGTCACCGGCACGCTCGGCGGGTTGGATGGGCTCCTGGGACCAGATCCCCCCGGTGCGTCGAGCCTCGGGCGCGCCTTTCGGCGCCCGCTCCGGCCGCACCCCGGCGGTCCGGCGGGGTACCGAGACCGACCGGTCCGTCACGGTTGATCAGTCACGATTGATCGGTCACGGCAGGGCTCCCATCGACGGGCCATCGTATCCCTGGCCGCTCCAGCCGGCTCCACCGGCACCGGGGTGGTCGCCGATAGGCTCGCCGTGATGTCGGCCACCACCTTGTTGGATACCGAGTCGAAGACCCTCCGCCGAGCCTTCAAGGCCCGCCGTCGCACCGAGCTCGGATTGCTGGTGGCGGCCTCGGCCATCATCACCTGCGCCTACGCCCTGATGATCTACGGCAACACCGCAAAGAGGCCGACCGACGTCGGCCCTCTTTTGTTGTTCATGCTGGGGCTCGGGGCGGTGGCCCACATCGCCAACCGCATCTTCGTCCCGAGCGCCCACCCGGTGGTACTGCCCATCGCCTTCCTGCTCAACGGCATCGGCTACGTGATGATCCTCCGGATCGACCTGGCCAAGGGGTACGACTACGCCCCCTTGCAGGCGGCATGGACCGCCGGTGGGGTGGCTGCCTACGTCCTCACCCTGGCCGTCATCCGCCGCTCGCGGGACCTCGACCGCTACCGGTACCTGCTCCTGGTCGGCGGGGTCGTCCTGCTCTTGCTCCCGCTGGTCCCCCATTTCGGCGAGAACCTCAACGGGGCCCGCCTCTGGGTCCATGTCGGGAAGTTCCAGTTCCAGCCCGTCGAGCTGGCCAAGATCGTGCTGGCCATCTTCTTCGCCTCCTACTTCGCCGAGAAGCGGGAACTGCTGTCCATCCCGACCGCCCGGTTCGGCAATCGCCTCGTACTCGACCCACGTCCGCTGGTCCCGATCGTCCTGGCCTGGTTCTTCGCCATCGCGGTGATGAGCCTCGAGCACGACATCGGCTTCTCCGCCCTGCTGTTCACCTTGTTCATCGGCATGCTGTGGGTGACCACGGGCAGGACCGGCTACCTGTTCCTCGGCATCGTCCTCTTCGCCATCGGGGCCTACGTGTCCGGACGGTACCTGAGTCAGACCCACATCCGGGTGGAGGACTGGCTCGATCCATGGAAGTACTCAACCGGGTCCGGCGAGCAGCTGGTCCAGTCGTGGTACTCCCTCGGGAGCGGCGGCATCGGCGGATCCGGCCTCGGCCTGGGCAGCGGCGCGTTCCAGATCCCCATCCCCAACACCGACTTCATCTTCGCCGTCATCGGCGAGGAGATGGGCCTGCTCGGCTCGACCATGGTGGTGGTCGCCTTCCTCCTCCTGGTCGGCGCCGGGTTGCGCATCGCCCAGGTGGCGAGGTCCGAGTTCGCCAAGCTCACCGCGGTGGGCCTGACCATGATCATCGGCTTCCAGGCCTTCTTCATCATCGCCGGCATCGTCCGGCTGCTCCCGCTCACCGGCATCACCCTCCCCTTCGTCTCCTATGGGGGCTCGGCCCTCGTGGCCAACTATGTGCTGATCGCTCTGCTCATGCGCATCTCCGACGAGGGCGGATCGGCGGCCGACGCCGCCGATCAGGCCCAGTACGAGCAGAACGAGGAGCGGCGGCGGCGCTTGCTCACCGGGGGGTGACGCCCACCACCGGCGCCGGCTCACGCCTTCGGGGCCACCTTGCCAGCCGGCTGAACGTCCCCCGCCTGCTCGAGGAGTCGACGGTCGATGAGGATGGGCACGGGCACCGGTTGGAGGAGAGCAACGCACAAGGCGTCGGAGGGACGACTCGAGAGCACCGATCGAGTGTCGCGTCCCCGCAGGTCGAGCTCGGCGAAGTAGACCGATCCCTGGCGTCCGACCAGGCGCACCGCCACCACGTCGATGTCGAAGCCCCGGAGCACGTCGCTGAGCAATTCGTTGGTCAGAGGACGGGGCGTCGGGATCCGGCGCAGGGCGTGGGAGAGGGCCACCGCGTCGGGCAGGCCGATCGAGAAGGACAGCTGGCGCCGCGGCGACTCGGTCTCGCGGAGGAGGACCGTGGGGTGTTGACTGGGGAGGTCCATGGTGATGGCCGACACCAGCGCCATCGAGAAGTCCCCCAACGGCGCGGCGGGGACTGCCACCGGCGTGTCCGAGTCGGTGTCTGGGTCGGTGTCCGAGTCGGCGGCCGAATCGGTGTCTGGCTGGGCGTCGGGCTTGGCGTCGGGGCCGTCGGCTCCTGTCACGGCGTCGGCCGGAGTGGAATCGACCGACATCGACCCGTCCGGCGCAGACCCATCGGGCGCGGTCGGCGCAGACCCATCGGGCGCGGTCGGCGCAGACCCATCGGGCGCGGTCGGCGCAGACCCATCGGGCGCGGTCGGCGCAGACCCATCGGGCAGGGTCGGCGCTGTTCCCGGCACCTCCACCTGCCCGGCGCCGGTGTCGCTCATCGGACGCTCCGTGAGTGCACGCTGATCACGATCCCGATGGCGGCGAAGAAGCCGATGGTGGCGGACCCGCCGTAGGAGAGGAACGGCAGCGGGATGCCGGTCACCGGCATGATCCCCATGTTCATCCCCACGTTCTCGAAGATGGAGAACACCAACAGGGCGAAGATCCCCGCGCACAGGAGCCGGCCGTAGGTGTCACGCGCCAGTTGGGCGATCCGTAACACCCGCCAGGCCAGCACCCCGTAGACCACCAGGAGGGCGCTGGCACCCACGAATCCGAGCTGCTCCCCCACCGCCGAGAAGATGAAGTCGGTCTGCTGCTCGGGCACGTAGGCCAGGTTGGTGAGGGCGCCATGGAAGAGCCCCTGCCCGAAGATCCCCCCTACGGCGATGGCCTCCTTGGCCTGGGTGACGTTGTAGGTGACGTTCTGGTTGGCTCCGTTGGGCGAGATGAAGCTGGTGAGTCGTTCGATCTGGTAGTGCTGGAGCAGTCCGAGGTTGAGGGCCAGGATCACCACCGTGGCAGCTCCGACGATGAGCAGGACCAGGTAGCGGCCGGGCATACCGGCGGTTGCCAGCATGACCATCAAGATGACCACCATCACGATGGCGGTCCCCAGGTCCGGCTGCTTGATGACCAACAAGATGGGTACGACGGACATCAGGACCATCCGGACCAGGTCGCGGAAGTCGAGACCCTCCGGCCGTCGGGTGCAGTAGGTGGCGATGGCGATGACCAACACCAGGGTGGCGAACTCGGACGGTTGGAGTTGGATGCCGGCCACGGAGAACCATCGGGCGGAGCCCAGCGCGGTCGATCCGACCGGGGACAGCACGGCAAGCAGTGCGACCACGATCCCGATGTAGAGCACGGTGCTGAGCTGTTCGAGACGTCGGTAGTCGAAGACGGCCAACACGACCATCACCGCGACCCCGAGGACGATGTAGAGGGCCTGGCGCTTGAGGAAGTACCGGGGATCCTCACCGGCCAGGGCCAGCTTTCCCTTGGTCGCCGAGTAGATCATCACCCCCCCGGTCAGGGCGAGAATCGAGCGAGGTCCCGAGGAGGATCGGGTCGAAGCGGGCAGACAGGTGCCTCGACCTGCTGGCGGCGATTGCAGGGGCGTAGTTCACCAAGGAGCTCCGGGCGACCAGGATACCCGCCTGCCCACGGGTGCTCCCTGCACCCGGATCAGTGCGGTCACCCTCCTGATGGACTGTCCACCGCCTTCCACATGACCTCGACCGGTGGCTCGAGCCCGGTCCAGGCGGCGAGCTGGAGGGCGGCTTGGTGGACAAGCATGCCGAGCCCGTTGGCGACCCGGGCACCGCGGCTGCCGGCAGCCTCCATCCACGGGGTCGTCAGCGGGTGATACACCAGGTCCACCACCACCTGCCCCGCCTCCAACAGCATCGGATCGACCGGCCAGGTCGGCGGCTCCTCCCGGTCCGGGCCGCCCATCCCGATCGGGGTGGCGTTGATCACCAGATCGCATCGGGATGCGTCGGTCGGGACCCCGACCCGGCCGACCGGTGCGGCCAGGGCTGCGGCCGCTGTCGCCCGCTCCGGTGTGCGGTTGACAACCACCACCTCGGCGGCCCCGGCGTCGGCCAACGCGGCGACCGCGGCCCGGGCCGCACCTCCCCCGCCCACCACGAGGCAACGACGACCGGCCGGGTCGAACCCGACACCACGTCGGAGGGCCGCCACCAGCCCGGGACCGTCGGTGTTGTCTCCCAGCGTGGCCTCGTCGTCGAACACCACGCAGTTCACCGCCCCGAGACGGTCGGCGAGTGGCGTGCACTGGTCCACCAGCCCAGCCACCGCCTCCTTGTGGGGCATGGTGACCGACAGCCCTCGCACGCCCAATGCCCGGGCCCCGGCCAGGGCGTCGCCGGCCCGCCCCTCGGCTACCGGGAACCCCACGGACACCCAGTCCACTCCCAACGCGGCGAAAGCGGCGTTGTGCAGACGCGGCGACAGCGAGTGGGCGATCGGATCCCCGATCACGCCGACCACGGTGGTGGAAGCAGACAGCCGGCGGGCGGGCGACGGGTCGGGGGGCGTCGGGCTCATAGCTGCAGTCTCGTGCAATCTCGTCCGGCCCGGACCACTCCGGCGCGATCGGGAGCGCGGCGACATCGTGTCATCAGCCGGGTCCGGTCAGGGCAGGCCGCGCGTTTTGGCCAGCGCCTCGTTGGCCAGCTGTTGGGTGTAGGTGTCGGCGAAGGCCTCGGTCCCGTCCTGTCCGACCACCACGAAGTACAACCACGAACCAGCGGGCGGGTGGAGGGCGGCTTGCAACGCTGCCTGCGATGGGAAGCAGATGGGAGTAGGGGTCAGTCCCTTGTTCAGGTAGGTGTTGTACGGCGTCTGGAGCTGGAGGTCGGTGGCGGTCACCGTGCCGCCGTCCCGTCCCTCGGCATAGAGGACGGTCGAATCCATCTGGAGGGGCATGTCATTGTGCAGTCGATTGACGATGACGCGGGCCACCGGTCCCAGGTTCTTGGCGATCACCCCCTCCTTCTCGACGATGGAGGCGACGGTGATCACCTGGTAGGGGGTGAGGCCCAGTGCCGCCGATCCCGCGGTCAGGCCGGCGGCATCGGCCTCCGTGTCGAAACGGTCGATCATCAGGGTGAGCAGCTGGCTGTCGGTCTCGCCGGGCACCACCACGTACTCGCCGGTGCCGAGCAGCCCATCGAGGTTGGTCGACCCCACCGGCTGCCAGGGGGAGTGGAGGGTGCCACTGTTGGCCAGTGCCGCGAAGTGCGCCTCGTCGTGCCCAGGCAACTGGCCGACTCGCTGGGCCACCTCCCTCACGGTGAAGCCGGCAGGGACCTCCAGCGGGAACACGTTGGGACCGGCGGCGATCACGTTATCGACCGCGGTGAAGCTGCTGTTCTTGTCGAAGGCGTAGCTGCCGGACACCACGCCGGGGATGGAGTGGAATTGGCCCCAGATGCGGTAGGCCAGCGAGTTGCCGATCACCCCTTTTTCGCTCAACGAGGAGGCCAGTTGGTTGACCCCGGTGCCCGGCTTGACGGTCACGATGACCTGGGAGCCCGCCGGACCCGATGGATCGGCCTCGGAGGTGACCCATAGGTAGCCGCCGACGATGACGGCCACTCCGACCACGACGAAGACAGCGGCGGCCATCCGCCACGGATGGCGGAACCATCGACCGCTGGCTCTCGGCGGGGTGTCCGGCGCGGTCCCGTACACGTGGGGCCCTTCTCCTCCGCCATCGATTGTCGACCCATTGGTTCCGGTCCCCTCATCCACGTTCCCCGGAGGCACGGCTGGTGGTACAGCGCCAGGTGGTGCGGAGTCACGTGGTGCGGGACCCGGTGGTGTGGGGCCGGCGGGCTCCGGGGCCCCCGACGGTGGACCGGGGTCGCCCGTGCTCACGGAGACCCCCCGGCCGTCTCGAGCCAGGCGGTCAGCATCACGGCGGCGGCACTCTGGTCGACGATCTCCCGTCGGTCCCGCTCACGGGTCCCACCGGCGGCCAACGCCTGGTGGGCGGTGACCGTGGTGAGGCGCTCATCGAACAGCTCGACGTCGACGCCATGACCTTCGAGGAGCAGCCGCAGGGCCTGGGCCTCGTCCACCGCGGCCATTGCGGCACGGCCCTTGGACCCATCGAGGGAGAGGGGCAGCCCCACCACCACCACGACCGCCTCCTCCCCGAGGATCATCTCCACCAACCGGCGCCGATCGGCACCGGCATCGCCGCTGCGCACCACCGTCTCCCGCGGCAAGGCCATGGTGCCGGCAGAGTCGGTCACCGCGATCCCGATTCTCCGCGTCCCGAGGTCGATGCCGACGGCCCGGCCACGCCGGGACCGGTTGTCGACGGTCATGATCGGTCAGCCACCGACCAGTGTCCCTCGGGCCTCGTCAAGTGCCCGGTCGATGCCGCCCGGGTCCTTGCCACCGGCCACCGCCAATTCGGGGGAGCCGCCGCCCCCACCCCCGAGCAGCGCCGCGAAGCGCTTCACCAGGTCCCTGGCGTCCACCTGGCCGTCCCCGGTCCCGCCGGCCGAGACGACCAGGGTGGCGCGAGTGCCGTCGGGGCTGCCCCCGAGCACCACCACCCGGAGGTCGGCAGCAGTCCGGGTGGTCTGGGCCAGGTCACGGAGGAGGTCGGGGTCCAGCCCGTCGCGCCGGGCCACCACCACCCCGTCGGTGGCGGAGGCGGCCAGGCTGTTGGCTTCGGACTGCAGCTCGCGGCTCCGGGCCTGTTCGAGGGACCTCTCGGCCGCCCGCTGACGCTCCAGCAGGCGGTCGATGGCCTCGGGGACGTGCTCGGGCTCAGTGCGCAACAGCGCCGCCGCCTCGGTCAACAGCCCCTCGCGGGCCACGATGCGCTCGAAGGCGCTGGCCCCGGTGACCGCCTCGATGCGCCGTTTGTTGGACCCGATGGCCGACTCGGACACCACGGTGATCGGCCCGATCATCCCCAGCGCTCCGACATGGGTGCCGCCGCACAGCTCGATGGAGTGCTCCCCCGCTCGCACCACCCGGACCCGCTCGCCGTACTTGTCGCCGAAGAAGGCCAGCGCCCCCATGGCCTCGGCCTGGGCCTTGGTGGTCTCCTCCACGATCACATCGGCGTCACTCAATACATCGGCGTTGGCCAGGGTGCTCACCGCCACCAGCTCCTCGGGCGCGAGCGCACCCGGATGGCTGAAGTCGAAGCGCAGGTGGTCCGGTGCCACCAGGGAGCTCTGTTGTCGCACATGGTCCCCGAGCACCCGGCGCAGGGAGGCGTGGAGTAGATGGGTGCCGGTGTGGTTGCGGCGCAGCGCGTCACGACGCACCCCGTCGATGGTGGCCAGCGCATCCTGGCCGGCGAAGAGCTCACCGGTGATCCGCGCCCGATGGGAGGTCAACCCCGGAAGGGCCGACACCGTGTCGTAGATGAGGGCGGTGCCCGTCTCGGTGACGATGGTGCCGGTGTCGCCGACCTGGCCACCCCCCTCGGCATAGAACGGCGTGCGGTCGAGGAAGACCTCGGCCTCACCGACGTGCTCGGGGTCGGTGTCGGCGAGCACGGCAACCACCCGGGCGGGCGCCGAATAGCCATCCGGGCGCTGACCCACGAAGACGGTCTGACCCTCGGTGTCGAGCACCTCCCGATAGGCCTGCTCGCCGGCCACGGCCTTGCCGGCACGCGCCGCCTCCCGGGCCTGGGTGCGCTGGCGGTCCATGGCCGCTTCGAAGGCTTCGAGGTCGACCGAGACGCCGGCCTCCTCGGCGATCTCGACGGTGAGCTCGACCGGGAACCCGTAGGTGTCGTGGAGACGGAAGGCAACGTCTCCCGAGACCCTCCCCACCCCCGAGGCGAGCTCCTCTTCCAGAATGGTCGACCCGGAGGCCAAGGTGCGCAGGAACCCCTCCTCCTCACGGGACGCCACGTCGGCGACCAGCCCGTGCTGCTCGGCCAGTGACGGATAGGCCGGGCCGAGGACGGCCACCACCGTGTCCACCAGGCGAGTCACAAAGGGCCCGTCCACGCCCAGCTGCCGGGCTCGGCGGACGGCGCGGCGGATGATCCGGCGCAGCACGTAGCCGCGGCCCTCGTTGGCCGGCAGCACCCCGTCCGACACCAGCATCGACATCGCCCGGCCGTGATCGGCCAGGATGCGCAGGCCGACGTCGTCCTGCTCGTCGTCCCCATAGGTCCGTCCGGTGATGGACTGAGCCGTCTCGAGCACCGGCACGAACAGGTCGGTGGCAAAGATGGAGTCGACTCCCTGCAACAGGGGGAGGATGCGCTCGAGGCCGGCGCCGGTGTCGATGCTCGGCCGGGGCAGCGGCGTGGTGACGCCGTCAGCGGCGCGGTTGTACTGCATGAAGACCAGATTCCAGATCTCCACGAAGCGCTCGTCGCCGCCGAGGGCCGGGCCACCATCGTCCCCGTACGCCGGGCCCTTGTCGAAGAAGAGCTCCGAGCTAGGCCCGCGGGGACCGGTGTCCCCCATGTCCCAGAGGTTGTCCGCACCCATCCGCTGGATGCGGTCAGCGGGGATGCCGACAGCATCCCGCCAGATCTGCTCGGCCTCGTCGTCGCTCTCATGGACGGTGATCCACACCCGATCGCCGTCGATGCCCAGCACCTCGGTGACCAGCTCCCAGGCAAAGGGAATGGCCTCGGCCTTGAAGTAGTCGCCGAAGCTGAAGTTCCCGAGCATCTCGAAGAACGTGCAGTGCCGGTGGGTGAAGCCGACGATGTCGATGTCCTTGGCCCGGAAGCACTTCTGCACCGAGGTGGCCCGCGACCACGGCGGCACCTCGTCGCCGAGGAAGAACGGCTTGAAGGGCACCATGCCGGCGATGGTGAACAGCACCGATGGGTCGTGGGGGATGAGACTGGCCGAGGGCACGGCGACGTGGTCCCGCTCGGTGAAGAACCGGATAAAGGCGGCGCGCAATTGGTCAGCGGCTGGTGCCGCGCCGGTTGTCACGACCTCCGATCCTAGTTGTCCAGGTAGGAGGCTGAATTTGCCAGCGGGCGCTTCCGCCCGAGGCGCCGGGTGGCCCGCCGGACCGCCCGAGCGCTATTCGGATGCCTGTCCGGCGGGGACCCGCCGGACAGACCGCTCTCCCGGGACGAGGCCGTGTCGAGACCGCGTTGGGCCAACTCGGCCCACAGCTCCTCTTCTTGCCGTTCCATCTCGTCGCGCCCCGAGGAGATGGCGCCCCGAACCCGGTTGCTGGCGCTCTCGGCCACCTGACGCGCCGACCTACCCACTTCGACCACCAGTGCATCCGGTTGCAACTTGGCCGCCGCCTGTTGGACCGTGCGGCGGACCCGCCGCTCGACCCACAGCGATGAGCCTGCGCCGATGGCCATCCCGGTGACCAACCAGATCGTCCGCTTGGGCATCGGCTAGTGGCTGCCGTTTCGTGGCCGGGACGACCCCGCCGGCGATGATCCATTCCGCGGCGCCTCCGACGACCCGGCGGCCAACCGACGGATCCCGGTGGCGGCGCCGGCTCGCACGGCCAGCACCTTGACCACGGGATTGGCGAATGCCCGGTACGCCAGTCGGGAGGCCGAGTCCACCGTGGCGTGTACCGACTCGGTGGTGTCGAGCACGGCACCGACCCGCTCCATCTCCGTGGCTGCCTGGTCCACCACCCGGTGCGCATCAGCCACCAGGGGAACCGTCTGGCGCCGCAGCTCCTCGGCCACCGTGGCCAGCCTCCGGGTCTCGCGGCGCAGCCCAACCAGGGCCACCAGTAACCCCGCAACCGCCACACAGCACACGATGCTGGACACGAGCACTGCGATCTGACCGGCGGACATGATCCCGGCAGCTTAGATCGTCACGGTCGGCGCCCTTCCAACCGGGGGGTCACGGAGCGTGGGGCCTAGCCCGAATCCACCGACAGCTGTTGTGACAGCGCTGCCGGCGCCGGAGAGGTCTCGCTCGACGCAGTGGCCACCGCAGTGCCCGGGACCGGCGTGACATCGGTGCAGGCCCGACCGGCCGTCCAACTCTGAATGGCGGAGGTGGCGGCGGCGCCCGACAGCGGCTGGGGCAGCTCGTCTTGGATGACCGCCGGCCGCCAGACGGCACTGTCGATGTGCCGACCGGTGGCGGTGATGACCAACGACCCGCTCTGATCGGTGGGCGGCGGGTCGTTGTAGAAGGCGAAGTTGCCGAGCCCGTAATCGACATATGCGGAACCGAGGTAGCCACCACCGAGCAGGACGTGGGCATGGCTACCCACGACGACATCGGCACCGGCACGGACCAACAGGGAGGCCAATGGCTCTTGGTCAGGATTGGGGCACGCATCCAATTCGGTGCCCCAGTGCAGGAACACGATGACGGTGTCCGACACCTTGCGGGCGGCCTCGACGGCAGCCACCAGATCACTCACGTCATAGGCAGAGGCCAACCCCGGTTGGGTGGTGGTTGCCGTCCACACCGTCTGGAGATCGGAATCGATGACCTGGGTGGCGGCGATGATGGTCACCTTCTGCCCGTTGATGACGGTTCGGTAGGGCGCGAACGCCTGGGCGGCGTTCTGCCCGACCCCCATGATCGTGTAGCCGGTCTGCTGCCGGATGGCCAGGGCCATCTGCAGGCCGGCGCGGCCGCAGTCCTCCCCGTGGTTGTTGGCCTGGGTAACCAGGGTCACCCCTGCTCCCCGGAAGGCGGCCACGGCGCTGGCGGGCGCATAGAAGACGTACTGCTTGTCCTGGGGATCGGGGCAGGTTCCATTGGTAAGCGCCGTCTCGAAGTTGACCATGGAGAGATCGACGCCCGACAGGAGCTGGGGGACCCCGGGGCCGAGGGCGGTGGCCGGGTCGGCGGCCAGGCGATCGCCCAGCGTGCTGCCCACCGGGAAGTTGACGTCCCCACCGAACGCGAACGTCTCCGGCTTGCCGTTCCCCTCCCAGTCGGGGTCCAGGCGGGAATCCGCGCTCACCGGGTGCGCCCGCCCCTGGCGGGCGATCGGGGGGTGGTGGCGCACCGATCCGGCCGAGCCGTGCGAGCCCCCCGGGACCAGCCACCACGCCACTAGGGCCAGCGCCCCGAGGAGCCCGATGGCCCACAGTCGCCGGTTCCTCCGAACCCGGCGCGACGTCGAAGCCGGTCCGACTGAAGCATCGTCGACGGAGCCGGTCGACTCGGGCCGGGGAACCACCGGCGCCACCGGGGCCCGGGACGACTCCAAGCCGACGCCGCAGGGATCCGCTGCGGTCGCCCCGGCCGCGTCGACCGCGGCCGGGGCGACGTCGGCCAGTACTCGGGTGTCGGTCATCGGTGGCTCGGGAACCGTTGGCCAACAAGGAATGGTGGCCGGCCGAGAGGGAAGGGTGCCGCCGTCACTGCGGCAGCATAGATGGCCCTCCGACCACGGCGACGAGCAGCGCCGTCGGTACCGGGGCGGACGGAGCGGTAGGGACGGAGCAGTCAGGTGGCGCGGCCAACTTCCGCGGTCGGCTGGAGCGCTCAGGTGGAGGCCATGCCCACGATCGGCCGGTTGAGGACGGTCCCCCCGGTCGAGCCGTAGAAGGCGGCGTCGCCGTAGGCGAACACCCCGCCGTCGGAGGCCACCAGCCAGTAGCCGCTGCCACCAAGTGTGTTGGCCATACCCACCACCGGACGGTTGAGGACGGTCCCCCCGGTCGAGCCGTAGAAGCCGGCGTCGCCGTAGGCGAACACCCCGCCGTCGGAGGCCACCAGCCAGTAGCCACGGTCATCGGGGGTGGGGGCCATGCCCACCACCGGCCGGTTGAGGACGGTCCCCCCGGTCGAGCCGTAGAAGCCGGCGTCGCCGTAGGCGAACACCCCGCCGTCGGAGGCCACCAGCCAGTAGCCGCCCCCGTCGGGGGTGGGAGCCATGCCCACGATCGGACGGTTGAGGACGGTCCCCCCGGTCGAGCCGTAGAAGCCGGCGTCGCCGTAGGCGAACACCCCGCCGTCGGAGGCCACCAGCCAGTAGCCGCCCCCGTCGGGGGTGGGAGCCATGCCCACCACCGGGCGGTTGAGGACCATCCCCCCGGTCGAGCCGTAGAAGCCGGCGTCGCCGTAGGCGAACACCCCGCCGTCGGAGGCCACCAGCCAGTAGCCACGGTCATCGGGGGTCGGGGCCATGCCCACCACCGGGCGGTTGAGGACGGTCCCCCCGGTCGAGCCGTAGAAGCCGGCGTCGCCGTAGGCGAACACCCCGCCGTCGGAGGCCACCAGCCAGTAGCCGGGGAGGGCGTAGGTGTAGTGATCGCCGGCAACCACCGGGCTGATGCCGTCCGGGCTCTCGACGGTGACGTCGACGGTTCCGCCGCCGGCCGGCCCGGGGGGGACCTGGGCCTGGAGCGACGTGGACGAGGTGACCGTGAAGGCTGCTGGCGTCGACCCGAACTGGACCGAGGTGGCCCCGACGAAGTCTGAGCCGGACACGGTGACCGTTCCGCCCCCTGCGGTCGGTCCCTTGTGGGGCTCCACTGCCTGGACCTGGGGTGACACGAAGGTGAACTCCCCCATCGGCACCGCCGCACTGGTCCCCGCGCCCGCCCCGGAGGTGGTGACGGTGACCGCCAGCTGGGCTGCCGAACGGACGTCCGGGGTGGTCACGGTGACCGAGGTGGGCGTGTGCTGGATCACCGTGGCGACCACCCCCCCGAAGCGGACCACCGGAAGGCCCGACCCGAATCCGTCGCCGGTGATGACCACCGTGGTGCCCCCGACGGCGGGGCCGGAATCGGGGGCCAGACCGGTGACGGACGGGCACCCGGCACTCGACCCCGACAACAGGCCCATCACCGCCAGCGCCCGTGGGGTGCCCCAGCCCGAGGCCAGGTCATAGTGGGTGGTGGCCGGATAGAGCGCAGACGAGGGCGGGCCACCCGGATCGAAGAGATCGTTGTTCCCGACGGTGATGTCATTGAACGGTGGCTGGGCCCCGGCCCCGGCGGCATAGAGCTGTTGGTTGAGGAATCCGGCAGGGGCGGTGCATCCTTGGTTGGACACTGCGGTGAGGGCGGCCCACAAGGGTGCCGCCGCGCTGGTGCCTCCGAACCGCTGCCACTGCCCGTTGAAGAAGATGACGTCGCCGCGGTCGGGGTCGGACGACGCCGACACGTCGGGCACCTCCCGGCATTGTTGGCTCCCCGACCCGCAGGTGAACAGCGTCGAGTGGCTCTGGGCCTCGGGGATCTGCTGCCACGACGGCGCCGTGAAGTCTGCCGAGTTGCCGCCTCCTCCGGCGCCGAGGCTCGGCCCCCCGTTCCAGACCGACTCGGTGGGGGCGTCGGGTGCGGCGCCGGTAAGCGTCGTTCCCCCCACGCCGGTCACGTCGGGCTGGTCGGCCGGATCGTCCACCGACAGCGCCTGGTTGACATCATGCGGTGGGGCGTAGCAGTCGGAGGAACCCGAGTCGCCGGCCGCGGCCATGACGGTTTGGCCCTGGGACGCGGCCTGGTCGAACAGGGTGGTCTCCGCCTGCTGCTCGGACGGATCGATGCCGCCGGCTCCCTCGCACTGGCCCCAACTGGTGGTGAGAACCTTGATCGAGGGGTCGTCGACCATCCTCGCGTAGGTGTCGATGGGCCCGGTCCCACTGTTCGGTCCGGAGAATACGGTGATCGCCGAGGCCGGGGCCAAGCCGGCCGCCACCTCGATGTCCAGGGCTGCCTCGCCGACCTGGGGACCGGTGGCACCACCGTCCACCGCCACGGTGGATACCGACGCCTCGGACCCGAAGCACGCTTCGTAGTTGGCGATGTCGCTGGCAGTGAAGGGTTCCAGCTCGAAGATGCCCACCTGCTGCCCGGCCCCGATCCGACCTTGGCCGTACAGCGTGTCGAAGCCATAGGTGGACGCCAGCTGATCTGCCGTCCAGGCACCGTCGACGGTCAGCGCCGACGCCGCGCCACAGGCGGACGGGCCGAGGCTGGCGCCCTCGGCATGCGGTTGCGCCTGCGCCGCCGGTCCAGGGGTGCTCGTCGACCCGGCCGTCGGTCCGGCGGTGCTCGACGCCCCGGTCGGCGGCCCTGGTCGGACCTGTGGATGGGCCTCGGCGACATCGCTCAAGCCGATCACGCCGCCGATGACCCCGGCCAGCGCGGACGGCACTGCGGGAGTGGTGGTCGACGCTCGTGCCACTCGCCCGCCACGCAGCCGGGCGTCGACCAGGCGTACCGCGAAGGCGCCGTCCATCTGGGCGACCGTTCCGGTCACCGGGACCAACAGGCCGTTGGTGGAGGTGGTCCCCACCCGCAGTCCGAGAGAGGACAGCCAGGCGCGGGTAAAGGCCAGCGTGGCCGCGGTGGGTCCGAAGGTGCCGGCGAACTGCCCAGGGGCCAGATAGTGGCGGTACTGCGGACTTCCCGGCGTGGAGACCGCGGCCACGAACGCCTGAAGGTCGGCCGGATGGCGCGGCCGTACGAACACATCGGCGGTGACCGTTGCGGCCGGGTCGGCAGGTCCGATGACCGCTGCGTCAGGGGGCAGGGAGGGCGGTGGGCCGGAGAGGCGGACCGAGCCGTTGAGGACCGGGGCAGGGCTGGTGGTCGTGGCCGTCCCCCCCGCGGCCGCTGCGGCCGGGGGCGGGGCACCCGCCAGGCCGACCAGCCCGACCGTCGCCAGGCCAACCAGCCCGACGACCGCCACCCTGATCGCAGGGAGCTGCCATCGCCTGCTCACCGCTGTCAGCCACCGCGCCACCATCGGCTCAGTCTCCCCTATGCACCCTCGGTCGGGGGGACGGCGTCGCCCTCCACAGTGGGGGCGCTCTCGATCGCCGGGTCGGCACCACCCGGTGGTTCCTGGTGGCGCCAGCGGCGGAGCCGCTCGCCGACCACGGCTTCGTGGCCGCGGTCGCTGGGCTCGTAGTAGCGGTTCCCGGCCAACCCAGCGGGCCGGTACTCCTGATCGACGAAGGCGTCGGCCTCGTCGTGGGGATAGACGTACCCCTCGCCATGGCCGATCGATGCCGCGCTCCGGTAGTGGGCGTCACGGAGGTGCCCGGGCACGTCCCCGCGCGGGCCTTCCCGCACGTCCCGCTGAGCGCGGCCCAGGGCCACGGTGACCCGGTTCGACTTGGGGGCGCAGGCCAGGTGGACCACGGCCTGGGCCAGGTTGAGCTGGGCCTCGGGCAGCCCGACGAACTCGACGGCCCGAGCGGCGGCGTCGGCCACCACCAGGGCCAACGGATCGGCCTCGCCGATATCCTCGCTGGCCAGGATCACCAGCCGCCGGGCGATGAACCGGGCGTCCTCGCCGGCCTCGAGCATCCGGGCCAGCCAGTACAGGCCGGCGTCGGGGTCGGATCCCCGGATGGACTTGATGAACGCGCTGACCTGGTCATAGTGATCGTCCTCCCCGTAGTGGTGCAGGCGGGAGTGGCGGGCCCGCTCGACGTGGGTGAGGGAGACCGGTGAGGGTCCGGCCAGGGCCAGCGCCACCTCGAGCGTGGTCAGCACCGCCCGGGCGTCACCGTCGGCCAGGCCGACCAGGGCGGCCACCGCATCCGGTTCGGCGCTGGCCCCCTCGGCCCGGAGCCCGCGGGCCACCACCTCCTCCAACTCGTCGTGTGAGAGTGGTTCGAGCCGCCACAGAGTCGACCGCGACAGGAGCGGGGCGTTGACCTCGAAGAACGGGTTTTCGGTGGTGGCGCCGATGAGGACGACCAGCCCCTCTTCCACCGAGGGCAGCAGGGCGTCCTGCTGGGACCGGTTGAACCGGTGGACCTCGTCGAGGAAGAGGATGGTCCCCGCCCCCTGCTCGCCCAACCGCCGCCGGGCGCCCTCGACCACCTCACGCACGTCCTTGACCCCGGCGGAGACGGCGGACATCGGGACGAAGTGCTTGGCGGTGGTGGTGGCCACCACCGAGGCCAGGGTGGTCTTGCCGGTGCCCGGGGGCCCCCACAGAATGGCCGAGGTCAGGCGATCGGATTCGATCAGGGCCCGCAACGGGGCGCCCGGGCCCACCAGGTGCTGCTGGCCGACGATGTCGTCGAGGGTGTGGGGCCGCAAGCGGGAGGCCAGCGGGGCGCGGGCCGACAATCGCTCGGCCGCGGCACCGGAGAACAGGTCGTCATCGACCACGACGACCGGGTCAGGCCTTGGGCGGGGCGAGCCGCAAGCCGAGACCGGCCAGCACCCCGGGTGCCAACGGCTTCGGTGCGCCGGTCATCGGATCGGACCCGGACTGCGTCTTGGGGAAGGCGATCACCTCGCGGATGCTGTCCTCGCCGGCGAAGATGGCCACCAGCCGGTCGATGCCCACGGCGAAGCCGGCGTGGGGTGGCGCCCCGTAGCGGAACGCCCCGAGGAGGAAGCCGAACCGGGCCTGCGCCTCCTCCTCGCCGATCCCCAACACGGCGAACACCCGGCGCTGGATGTCGTCGCGATGGATCCGCACGCTTCCCGACCCGAGCTCCCAGCCGTTGAGGACCAGGTCGTAGGCTTGCGACCGAACCGAGGCGGGGTCGGACTCCAGCCGGGCGATGTCATCGGGATGGGGCATGGTGAACGGATGGTGGGCGGCCACCGGATTGCCGACGTCGTCCACGCCGTCGAACATGGGGAAATCCACCACCCAGAGATACCGGTAGGGGCCCTCGCTGACCGGGCGGCCGCCGAGTTCGAGGCGCAGCTGTCCGAGGACGTTGCAGACCAGGCGGTACTCATCGGCCACCACCAGGATCAGGTCACCAGCCGAGGCAGCGGTTGCCGACAACAGCCCGGCCCGCTCGTCATCGGAGAGGAACTTGGCCACCGGCGAGTCGAGGTCGACCCCGTCCTCGCCCTGTCCGGCATCGCCGGTGACCCGGAACCAGGCCAGTCCCTTGGCGCCGAGGGACTTCGACCGCTCGGTCAGGGCGTCGAGCCGGGACCGGCTCAGGGTGGCGCCGCCCTCGAGCACGATGGCCTTGACACACGCCGCATCGAAGGCCCGGAACCCGGTGCCCACGAACAGTTCGGTCAGGTCGATGAGCTCCATGGCGAATCGCACGTCGGGCTTGTCGGAGCCGAACCGGTCGATGGCCTCGGCCCAGGTGATGCGGGGGGCGTCGGCCGGGCGCTCGCCGGTCACCGCCTCGGCCGCATCGAGCACGGCCTCGGAGACGAACCCGAGGACGTCGTCCTGGCTCACGAAGGAGGCCTCCAGGTCCAGTTGGGAGAACTCAAATTGCCGATCGGCCCGCAGGTCCTCGTCCCGCAGACACCGGGCGATCTGGTAGTAGCGATCCACTCCGGCCACCATCAGTAGCTGCTTGGCCAGCTGGGGGCTCTGGGGTAGGACATAGCAGGAACCGGGGGTGAGTCGGCTGGGAACGGCGAACTCTCGAGCGCCCTCCGGTGTCGGTGCCCACAGCAACGGTGTCTCCACCTCGACGAATCCCTGGCGGTCCATCGCCCCCCGCAGGGCCCGGTTGACGGCTGATCGCAGGCGGAGGTTGGCCTGCATGCGCGGCCGGCGCAGGTCGACGAACCGGTGCTTCAGGCGGGTCACCTCATCGACCTCGACCCGGTCGTCGACGGCGAACGGAGGGGGTTCGGCCGGATTGAGGACCACCACCGAGCAGTCGGCGATCTCGATCTCGCCGGTGGGCAGGTCGGCATTGACGGTTCCCTCGGGACGGTGGCGGACCACCCCTTCCACGGCCAGGACGTACTCGCTGCGCACGTCGACGGTGCCCGGGACCACGCATTGGACGGTGCCGCTGTGATCACGCAGGTCGACGAAGGCGAGGTGCTCGCCGTGCTCCCTGCGCTTGGCCACCCATCCACACACGGTGATGGTGGAACCGGCGTCCACCGCCCGCAGCGTCCCGCACAACCGGGTGCGCATGGAGGTGGCCTCGTCCGATGTTCTCGACACGCTCACAACAGGTCCTTTCGGGGACGGGGCCCGATCGGCGGGCCACCGACACGCTACGACGTGGATCGACCGCCGTCGTGACCGGTCTGGGCTCGCACCGCTTCCACCACCGCAGAGCGAGGAACCGATCGTTGCTCCCCGGTTCCCCGCAGGGGTCGGAGGGTCACCGTGCCACCGACCTTCTCGTCCGGTCCCACGATCAACGCCACCGCCGCCCCTGACCGATCGGCGGACTTCAGCTGGGACTTCATCGACCGGTCGTCGAATGCCCGGTCGGCGCGCAAGCCGGCCCCTCGCAGCTCCACGGTGAGGTCCCGGGCCGAGTCACCCCCGGTCACGTCCACCACGAAGGCATCGAGGCCGGCCGGGACCACCGGGTAGACGCCTTCGGCGTCGCAGGCCAGCAGGAGCCGCTCGATGCCGATGCCGAAGCCGATCCCCGGCGTCGGAGGACCGCCGAGCATCTCGACCAGCCGGTCGTAACGGCCGCCGCCGCCGATGCCGTTCTGCGCCGCCGCCAGTGCTTCCGACGAGAACTCGAAGGTGGTTCGGGTGTAGTAGTCGAAGCCCCGGACCAGTCGGTGGTCGATGACCGCGGGCACGCCGAGGGCGTCCAGGCCGGCGCGTACCCGGTCGAAGTGCTGGCGGCACGGGGCGCACAGGTGGTCGACCAGGGCGGGTGCCCCAGTGGTGACTTCCAGGCACTCGGCACGCTTGCAGTCGAGGGCCCGCAGTGGGTTGGCCTCCAGCCGCGCCTGGTGCTCGGGGCACAGGCGGTCACGGCGCGCCCCCAGGTACTCCCCCAAGACCTCGAGATAGCCCGGACGACAGACGTCGTCGCCCATCGAGTTGATCCGCAGTCCGACGGAGACCAGGCCCAGCGAGCGGAAGAACCCGTCGGCCAGCGAGACCACCTCGACGTCGAGGTCCGGGTCGGGGGGACCGAAGGCCTCGACCCCGAGCTGGTGGTGCTGGCGGTAGCGGCCGGCCTGGGGTCGCTCGTAGCGGAACGCCGGGGTGGCGTACCAGGCCTTCCACGGCAGTGGTGGCCGGTGCTGGACGTAGGCCCGGACCAGGGGTGCGGTCCCCTCCGGACGAAGGGCGAGGGTGCGGCCGCCGCGATCCTCGAACTCGTACATCTCCTTGCCCACCACGTCGCTGGCCTCGCCGATGCCCCGGCGGAAGACCCGGACGTCCTCGAACATCGGGGTGTGGGCCAGGCCGTAACCCGCGGCCTCCACCCGGGAGGCGAAGGTGGCCAGCAGTGATTCCCACCGGGTCGACTCCGGCCACAGCACGTCGTGGGTCCCACTCGGGGCGCGCGGCGCCATGGTCTCGTCGGGCACCGGGGGGCTCAGTCCTTCTTGCCGGGAAGGATGCGGTAGACGTCGTAAACGGCGTCGAGGTGGCGGATCATGTTGAGGACCGATTCCAGATGGCCCGGATCGGCCAGTTCCACATCGAATCGCATGCGGCTGATGCGGTCGGAATCAGTCTGGGTGTTGGCGCTCACGATGTTGAGATGGTTCTCCGACACCACCTGGGTGACGTCGGTGAGTAGGCGGGACCGGTCGATGGCCACCACCTCGATGGTGGCCACGAACATCCCCGAGGAGCGGTGGTCCCACTCCACCTCGATGAGCCGCTCGCGCGATCGACTGGCCAGTGAGGCGGCATTGGCACAGTCGGCGCGGTGGACCGACACGCCGCGCCCCCGGGTCACGAAGCCCACGATCTCGTCCCCGGGCACCGGGGTGCAGCACCGCGACAGGCGCACCATCAGATCATCGAGACCTTCGACGTAGACCCCCACCGCCGAGCCGCGGCCGGGACGGGGGGCGGTGGGCTGCTGGCGGGCGGTGACCGGGAGCTGCTCCTCGTAGACCCCACCCCGCAGGTCGCGCAACACTCGCTGCGCCACCGCCCGAGCGGACACCCGGTTGTCGCCGATGGCCGCGTGGAGGGCGTCGAGGTCGGCATAGTTCATGGTGACGGCCAGGTCGGCCAGCGCGTGCTCGGAGGCCAGCTTCTGGACCGGCAATCCCTCGCGCCGCAGTTCCTTGATCAGCTCCTCACGACCGAGCTCGATGGCGTCCTCGCGGCGTTCACGGGAGAACCACTGGCGTATCTTGGTCCGTGCCCGCGACGAGGCCACGATTCCCAACCAGTCGCGGGAGGGGCCGGCGGTGGGCGCCTTCGAGGTGATGATCTCCACGGTGTCGGCCGAACTGAGACGGGTGTCGAGGGGCACCAGGCGCCCGTTGACCTTGGCCCCCGTGCAACGGTGCCCGACCTCGGTGTGGATGGTGTAGGCGAAGTCCACCGGGGTGGCGTTGGCAGTGAGTGCGATGACCTTGCCCTTGGGGGTGAAGACGTAGACCTCGTCCTCCTCGAGGTCGAGCTTGAGCGCCTCGAGGAACTCGATGGGATCGGTGGTCTCGTTCTGGAAGTCGACGATCCGCTGCATCCACTCGATCTCGGCGGTGGTCGACGAGGTCTCCTTGGCCAGGGCCAGGCGCTCGGCCCTGCGGTCGCGTTCGGCCAGCTCGGCGCGTTGGGCGGCCGTGACCGAGGACCCCTTCCGCCCGGGGTCGCCCTTGCCCCCCTCCGGCCAGCCAGGCCTGGTCCCCGCCTCCCGCAGGAGCGACTTGTCGCCTCGGCCCTTGGTGGTGGCGCCGGCGTCCTTGGTCCCCTTGCCGATGGCGGTGCCCCCCCGCTCCGGCCGACTCGGCTTCTCCTTGTACCCCCAGTGGGCAGCGATCCCGTATTCGGCACGACGGTGCATCTCGTGGGTGCGCACCTGCACCTCGACGGGCTTGCCGTCCAGGCCGATCACCGTGGTGTGCAAGGACTGGTAGAGGTTGAACTTGGGCGAATTGATGTAGTCCTTGAACCGTCCCTGGACCGGGGCCCATATGGCGTGTATCGAGCCCAACGCGGCCCAGCAGTCCTTCTCCGACTCGACGATCACCCGTATCCCGACCAGGTCGTAGAGGTCGTCGAACTCCTTGCCCCGCACCACCATCTTCTCGTAGATGCTCCACAGGTGCTTCGGCCGGCCGGTCACCTCGGCGCTCACCCCGGAGGCGGCCAGCCGCTCCCGCACCGACACCAGCACCCGGGCCAGGAACTCGTCGCGGAGGGGTGCCCGACTGGCCACCATCTGCTCGATCTCGGCGTAGCGCTTGGGGTGGAGGGTGGTGAAGGCGAGGTCCTCCAACTGCCACTTGACCTCTTGGATGCCCAGCCGATGGGCCAGGGGTGCGTAGATGTCCAGCGTCTCCTGCGCTGTCCTCCGTTGCTTCCACTCCGGCATGACCGACAGGGTCCGCATGTTGTGCAGGCGATCGGCCAGCTTGATGATCAGCACCCGCCAGTCGCTGGCCATGGCCACCAGCATCTTGCGCACGGTGGCGGCCTGCTGGGCCTCCTTGGAGTCGAACTGCAGCCGATCGAGCTTGGTCACCCCGTCCACGATGAGCGCCACCGCGGGGCCGAAGTCGCGGTCGATCATCTCGGTGGTCACCCCGGTGTCCTCCACTGCGTCGTGGAGCAGGGCGGCGGCCACCGTCTGGGAGTCCAAGCCCAGGTCAGCCACGATTCCGGCCACGGCGATCGGGTGGGTGATGTAGGGCTCTCCCGACCGGCGGAGCTGGCCGGCATGGGCAACAGTGGCAGTCTCCGCCGCCCGCACGATGAGCGACGTGTCGTCACCGGGGTGGCGGCGCAGGAATGCCTGGATGACCGGCACGATTAGCGCCGCCTCGGCAGGCGGCAGCGAGGAGCCGGCGACGTACTCGTCGCCGGTCGTCGCGGTCCCCTCAGCAGGGACTGGTGTGGCCAGCGCCATCCCTACACGGTACCTGTCGAAGCGTGCGCACCGGTACCCCTCGCCCCTGCGGGAAGCGTCGCCGGGGTCGTCCGGCCCTGGCGGTGGCGGGCCTCCTCAGCCGGGGAGGAGCCGCACCGGCTGGATCGATCAGCGCCGTTTCCCCTTCCCGCCCTTGCCCCCTTTTCCCTTGCGCGGGCGGGGCGGCGGGCGGTTCCCGGCCGGCCGGGTGGAGCCGGTGGCGGACCGGGTTCCTCCCGGCGAGGTCCGTGACCCTCCTGAGGGGCTCGAGGCCGAGGCACCCACCGGTTGGGTCGCACCGCCACCGTTCTTCCGAGCACCCGCCGATGACCGCCGGGCCGCGGTTGCGGCGCCGGGCCGGATGACCCCGGCGTTCTGCTTGCGGGCCCGGCTCGAGGCCCGCCCACTCCCGGCGCCACCGGCGGCGCCGGCCATGGCCGCGGCCATGGCCGGGGTGAGCACCGCCCCGCGCTCACCGCGGGTCTCGAGACGTTGCCGGATGGTGGTGTAGCGGGGCTCCCGCTCCTTCATCAGGGCCAGCAGCGGCGAGGCGATGAAGATCGACGAGTAGGCGCCGCTGGTCAGCCCGATGACCAGGGCCAGACCGAAGTCCTGCAGGGAGGTGGCACCCAGGAAGTACGACCCGACCACCAGCACCGAGAACACCGGAACGATGGCCACCAACGAGGTGTTGATGGAACGGGCCAAGGTCTGGTTCATCGACAGGTTGACCATGTCGGAGTAGGTGATGCGTCCTGACGCGCCCAAACCCTTGGAATTCTCACGTATTCGGTCGAAGACGACCACGGTGTCGTAGAGCGAGTAGCCCAACACGGTGAGCACGGCGACCACCGTGTCCGGCGTCACCTGAAAGCCGGCCAGCGAGTAGATGCCGACGGTCACCAGGATGTCGTGGATCACCGCCACGATGGCGGCCACCGCCATCTTGAACTCGAAGCGCAGCGAGATGTAGAGGGTGACGACGATGAAGAAGATGATCAGTGCCCGGATGGCCGCGTCGGTGACCTGCGAGCCCCAGGTCGCCCCGACCTCATTGAAGTTGACGTTGTCCGGCGTGGTGTTCGCCGCCTTGGCCAGTGCGTCCTGCACCCTGTTCTCGATGGCTGTGCGCTCGGCAGCCGACTTGGAGTTGAGGTCGACGGTCACCTGGATCTGCCTCGTGTGGTTGAGCTGATTGGTGAGCTGGACCACAGTGGGTTGGCTGACCCCGGCCGCCTCCGCCGCCGTGGTGGCCTGGGCCACGGTGAGGGTCGGTGAGGCGACCAGCCACGACTGGCCGCCCTTGAAGTCGATGCTCTCGTTGAGGCCCCGGGTGCTGAGCGAGATGACCCCGAGCAGGATGACAATGGCGGAGATACCGAACCACCATCGACGATTGCCGATGAAATCGAAGGATGTCTCGCCCCGGTAGAGGCGGATCAGCACGTTGTGGCGCTTCTCGCCCCGCTCCTCTCGCTCCTCCTCCTCGGCGGCGAACTCCAACTCCTCGTCGAAGGCCTCTTCCAGCTCGACGGCCGCTTCTTGCTCTTCGGAGGGCTCCTGCCGTCCGTTCTCGCTGCCCACTCCCTCGTCGCCCCCGGTGCCCTCGGCACCCGCGCCGCGGGTGCGGCGCGGGCTCATGAGCTCGCCCCCGCGGTAACGCCCAGCCCGCTGGCCACGCTCATGCCCCGGACATCGACGCCGCTACGGCTGCGGCCGAGGATGATGACGAAGGGTCGGGTAAAGAAATAGGTGACGAAGACATCGAGGAGGGTGGAGATACCGAGGAAGAGGGCGAAGCCCTGCACGGGTCCGATGGAGAACTTGTACAGGACGACAGCACCCAAAAAGGAGACCGCGTCGGCGGCCAACACGGTGCGGAAGGCGCTGGCGAAGCCTTTGTCCACACTGCTACGGACGGTTCGACCGGATCGGGCCTCGTCTTTCAATCGCTCGAAGTAGACGATGTAGGAGTCGACGGTGATCCCGATCGACACGATGATCCCGATGACGCCGGCCAGGTCGATGGTGATGTTGAACCCCTGGCCCAGCAGGGCGATGATCGACCACAGGAGGGCACCGGTCACCGCCAGCCCGGACACCACCACCACACCGAGCAGCCGGTAGTAGAAGATCACGTAGAGCATCACCAACAAGAGCCCGGCCAGGCCGGCCACCAGGCCGGCGTGGAGAGAGGCCTTGCCCAGGGTGGGCGAGACGGTCTCGACGGTCAGCCGGTCGAGCTTCACCGGCAGGGCCCCGTAGTTGAGGTCGTTGGCCAGCGTCTTGGCGGTGTCCTCGGAGAAGTTCCCCGAGATCTGCACCTTGCCGTCGAAGGAGGACCAGGACGACTGGGTGGGTTGGGTGATCGGGGCGGAGATGACCTGACCGTCGAGATCGATGCCGATGATGGCGTGGAACTGGGCCTTGGACAGGGCGTCCCACTTGGCCGACCCGACGCTGGTGAGGTTGAGGTTCACCGCCCACTGGCCGTTGTTGAGCTGGGCGCTGGCCGATTTGACCGCGGTACCGGTGAGCTGGGCCGGCGCCAGGACATATCGGCCCGAGCCCTCCGCCGCCGTTCCCGGCAGGAGCACGGTGGCACCGGCGTTGTCGTTGGTCGACGAGGTCGACGGGAAGGGAGCGAACTGGGCGTCCTCTTGGATGTTGGTGTTGCTGGTGTAGCCGTTGACGTTGCTCGAGTCGGGTGTGACCTGGAGGTTGGCCGCGGTCAGCTGTGTCGCCGCCGCACAGGTGGGCAGCGCGCCGGTGGACGGCTTCTGCCCCTTGGTCAGCGAGAACGGTGGTGCGTAGCAGAGCGCAGGCCTGAACAGCAGCTGGGCGGTGTTGCCCAGGGTGGCCAGGATCTGCTGGGTGTTCTTCTCGCCGGGGATCTGCACCGAGATCTGATTCTTCCCCTGGCTGGCCACGGTGGCCCCGCTGGCACCGGCGTTCACCCGATCGCCGAGAATGGTGACGATGGTGGCCAGCTGGGCCTGATTGACCGGGCTGTGGGTCTGGTAGGTGACAGCCAGGCCGCCGTCGAGGTCAAGCCCCAGCTTCGGCGACCATCCCGCAGCCAGGGTGGCGCTGAGGGCGATCACCGCGATGGCGACCACCGCCAGCAGGCTGATCCACAAGGAGCGTTTGTTCTTCATGGAAGATCAGATGATCGACGGTCCGTCAGAGCCAGTATTCTCATCGCCACTCTCGCGCTTGGTCACGTTGCTGGAGCCACCGCCGCGCCCGGCAGGATGATCGTCGGCTGCAGCGTCACCGGCGGCGGGAGAGGTACCGGGTCGGGGGCCATTGCGTTCGGCCGGGTCGGGTTGGTCGTCAGTCGACTCGTCGGAGTCCTCTGTCTGCCCCTCGTGATCGGCGTCGTCATCGCCGCCGTGCTCGTCATGCTCGTCGTGCTCGTCGTGCTCGCCTTCGGCGTCGTAGCCGTCGTCCTCGTCGATCCCCGAGGAGCCCGGGTCTTCGAGCTTTCGGAGCACATAGGGCTTGAGCACCACGAACGAGGCGCCCACGCTGGTCTCGAGGGTCACCCGATCGCCGTCGATGTCGATGATGTGCCCGACGATGCCCCCGGCGGTGAGCACTTCGTCGCCGACGTCGTAGGAACTCGACTGCTCGCGTAGCGCCTTGGCCTTGCGCTGCTGGGGACGGTAGATCAGGAAGTAGAAGGCGGCCCCGATGACGATGAAGATCAGGTAGATCGAGCTGCTGCTGCTCGTGGACTTCGACGTCGCTCCGAGCAGCGGCCACGCCCAGGTGAGGGCGACCATCATCGAGGGTGGGGAGAAGGGATCAGGGTCCGCACAGCGGTCCGACTGTAGCCCAGGCCTGCTGACGGCAGGCACCAGCCGACCTCAGGAGGCCCATACCTCCGCCGTGCGGGCGCGAACAGCTTCGAATCGCCCCTCCACGATGGCGGTCCGCGCCTCGGTCATCAGTCCGAGCACAAAGGAGAGATTGTGGATGCTGAGCAGGCGCCAGGCAGTCGGCTCCCCCACCACCAGCAGGTGGCGCAGGTATCCCCGTGACCAGTGGGTGCAGGTGAGGCAGCGACAGGCGGGGTCGAGGGGCCGGTCGTCGGTGGCGTGCTTGGCATTGCGGAGGTTGAGGCGACCGGTGCTGGTGAGCATGGCCCCGTGCCGGGCCATCCGGGTGGGAGCCACGCAGTCGAACTGATCGATCCCCAAGGCCACCGCCTCCATCAGCCCGACCGGATCGCCGACGCCCATCAGATAGCGGGGTTGATCGGCGGGAAGATGGGACACGGTGGCCACCAGCGACTCGAGCATGGCGTCCCGGGATTCGCCCACCGACAGCCCGCCGATCCCGTAGCCGTCGAAGTCGAGGGCTACGGTTCGCTCCGCGCTCTCCTTCCGCAGCAGCGGATCGGTGCCGCCCTGCACGATCCCGAAGATGGCCTGGCCGTCGGGTTTGTCCTCCAGCCGTCGATGATGCCGGCGGGCCCGGGCCGCCCAGGCCGCAGTCCGCTCGACGGCCGTGCGCAGCACCTCGGGAGGGGCGGGGAGGGTCACGCACACGTCGAGCACCATCTGGATGTCGGCGCCGATAAGTCCCTGGGCCTCGACGGCAGACTCCGGGCTGAGTCGGATGGGAGCGCCGTCGTAGATCGAGGCGAAGGTGACGCCGTCATCGTCCACGTCCGAGTGGAGCGAGTGGATCTGGAACCCGCCGGAGTCGGTGAGGGTGTGACCGGACCAACCCGAGAACCGATGCAGGCCGCCGAGTGCGGCGACGGCGGCGACACCGGGGCGGAGCATCAGGTGGAAGGTATTGGCCAACAGCACCTGGGCCCCCATGTGGTCCATGTCGATGCTGTCCAGGGCCTTGACCGCCCCGCGGGTGCCCACCGGCATGAAGGCCGGGATCGGGTAGGACCCCCGAGGCGTGTGCACGGTGCCGGCCCGGGCCGCTCCGTCCCGGGCGACAACCTCGACCCGTATCGGCCTCATCCGGATTCGCCGTGGCGGCGCGACCGGCCTACCACCATGGCGTCGCCGAAGGACAAGAAGCGGTACCCCTCGGCCAGGGCCGTGGCGTACATCTGGCGCCACAACGGGCCACAGAACGCCTCCACCAGCAACAAGAGGCTCGACCGGGGGAGGTGGAAGTTGGTCACCAGCACGTCCACCAGCTCGAACCGGAACTCCCCGTGGATGTAGAGGCTGGTCCGGCCTGAACGCTGGCCGGTGGCGGCCGCAGACTCGAGAGCGCGGACCACCGTGGTTCCCACTGCCACCACCCGATCGGCGGCGGCGCACGCGGCCATGGTCTCAGCCGGGACCGAGTAACGCTCGGAGTGGATCACGTGCTCGACGGCACTGGGCGCGGTGATCGGCCGGAACGTGTCCAGGCCGATGGCCAGGTCCAGACGGGCGATGGTGGCCCCGGCCCTTCGACAGGCGTGGAGCAGGTCCGGGGTGAAGTGCAGGCCTGCGGTGGGAGCAGCCGTCGACCGCTCCCCCATCTCCCGATGGGTGGCGTAGACCGTCTGGTAGCGCTCCGGATCGACCGGTGCCCGGTGGATATAGGGGGGCAGCGGCATGGTCCCGGCTCGTTCCACCACGGCGGGGTCGATCAGCCGGACCCGGCGACGGCCATCCGGCCCATCTCCCAACGGTCCGCCCACCTCCACCACCGGTGGCCCCCCTCCCGGCTCGTAGAGCAAGGTGGATGGGGGAAGCCGCCGGCCGGGGCGGACCAGTGCCTCCCACTCGCAGGAGGCGTCCGCCACCGGCTCGACCAGAAGTACCTCTGCGTTCCCCCCGGTGGCCTTGGCCAAGTCCAGTCGCGCCGCCAGCACCCGGGTGTCGTTGATCACCACAACATCGCCGGGCCGCAACAGGCGAGGAAGGTCGGCCACGGTGGCGTTGACGGTGGTGCCATTGCCGTCCAGGCCGGGCCCGACCAGAAGTCGGGCCGCACTCCGAGGCTCCACCGGATCCTGGGCGACGGACGCGGCCGGCAGGCCGTAGTCGTAGGCGTCCATCGGGACCACGGCCGCCGCCGGGGCCGGTTGGTGCGCTTGTTCCGACGTGGCCTCGGACATGGCCCCCATGGTGGCAGAACCGCTCCCCCAGCGAACACGCCGGCCCTCGCCTCGCGCAGATCGGAGGATGGCAGATCAGAGGATGGACGGATCAGAGGAGCGTGGACTCGACCGGGGCCAGCCCGAGGTGGGCCCAGGCGCGTGGCGCTGCCACCCGACCCCGGGTGGTGCGTTGGAGCAGCCCCTGTTGGAGCAAGTAGGGCTCGTAGGCGTCCTCGATGGTGCCGGGCTCCTCGCCGATGCACTGGGCCAGCGTGGTCAGCCCCACCGGCCGACCGGCGAAACGCCGGCACAACACGTCCAGAATGGCTCGGTCGACCTTGTCCAGACCGAGTTCGTCGACGCCGAACACCTCGAGGCCGGCCACCGCCGCTCCGGAGGTGATGCTCCCCTCGGCTCGGACCTCCACGTAGTCCCGCACCCGACGGAGGAGCCGGTTGGCCACACGTGGCGTGCCCCGGGAGCGTTCGGCGATCCGGCGGGCGCCGTCGACATCGATGGGCACACCGAGGATGCGGGCCGAGCGGACCACGATCGCCTGCAGATCGTCGACGTCGTAGAGATCGAGGCGGCCGACGAACCCGAAGCGGTCACGCAGGGGCCCGGCCACCAGCCCGGTGCGGGTGGTGGCTCCCACCAGGGTGAAGCGGGGCAGATCGAGCCGGATGCTCCGCGCCGTCGGCCCCTTGCCGATGAGGATGTCCAACTTGAAGTCCTCCATGGCCGGATAGAGGATCTCCTCGACCGACCGATGGAGACGGTGGATCTCGTCGATGAACAGCACGTCGCCTTCCTGTAGATCGGTCAGGAGGGCGGCGAGATCACCCGAACGGACCAGAACCGGGCCGGCGGTGATCCGCAGCCCGACCCCCATTTCGGCGGCCACGATCCCGGCCAGGGAGGTCTTGCCCAGACCGGGCGGCCCGGCGAAGAGGAGGTGATCGACCGGCTGGCTCCGCTTCAAGGCCGCCTCGATGACGATCTGCAGGTGCTCGGTCAACTGCCCCTGCCCGAC
Organism: uncultured Acidimicrobiaceae bacterium; assembly: GCA_963774885.1. Taxonomy (GTDB): domain Bacteria; phylum Actinomycetota; class Acidimicrobiia; order Acidimicrobiales; family RAAP-2; genus Bog-756. The sequence goes on along the minus strand of CAVZGQ010000001.1, from coordinate 75,390 downwards.
GAACTCGGCCAGGGTGCGCGGCCGCAGGCCGGCGTCTTCGGCCTCCTCGGCCGGGGCGGCCAGCGGATCCACGGGACGATCCACCCTCGACGGCGTCGGGCCCGGCGAGACCACCCCGCCGGGATCGCCGTCGGCGGCGTCCATGGCCTCGTCGGCCAACAGCTCACGCCGGGCGTCGGGGGTCATCGGCTGCGGGCCAACTCGCGCAACGCAGTCCGGACCATCTCCTCGACCGAGAGGTCGTCATCCACCACGTTCATCACTCCCCGGATCTCCTCGGGCCCGTAGCCCAGCTCGACCAGCGCCGCCCTGGCCTCGCCGCGCGGCGAGGCATTCCCCTCACCACTCGGCGCGTCCCCACCCAGGGTGGGAAGGTCGAGACGGGCTTTGAGCTCGAGCAGCAGGCGGGCCGCGGTCTTCTTCCCCACCCCGGGGACCAGACACAACGTGTCGACGTCGTCCTCGAGCACGGCGGTGGAGAGCGCGGCCGGCGACATCGACGACAAGATGGCCAACGCCAGTGACGGCCCGACCCCGTGGGCCCCGAGGAGGGCCTCGAAGCAGCGTCGTTCGTCGGCATGGGCGAAGCCGTACAACACGATGGCGTCCTCGCGCACGTGGGTATGGACGTGGAGGAACACCTGGCTCCCCGGTCCGCCCAGGGCGACCAGCACCGATGTCGGCACCGAGACTCGGTAGCCAACCCCCGCCACCTCGACGATCACCTCGCCGGGAGCGGGGCGCTCGACCAGCACACCGCGCAGCGAGCCGATCACGGGACCTCCCCCCCGGCGGCGGCCACCGCCCGGAGGAGCGGCTGCCTGGTGAGATGGCACACCGCCAAGGCCAGGGCGTCGGCCACGTCGGGCGGACGGGGGGGATCGGCCAGGCCCAGGACCGAGGCCACCATGCGCTGGACCTGCTCCTTGGTGGCGGCCCCGTAACCGACCAGCGCCTGCTTCACCTCATTCGAGGTGTATTGGGCCACCTGGCACCCCGACTCGGCCGCCGCCACCAGGGCCACCCCCGCAGCCTGTCCGGTGGCCATGGCCGTTCGGGCATTCACCTGGAAGAACACCCGCTCCACCACCACCGACTCCGGTCGGAACTCGGACACCAGGGCCCGCAACTCGTCGGACAGCGTGCGCAACCGGTCGGGCAGGGGCATGGCCGGCTCCGTGGAGATCACACCCCCGGCCACCGCCGTCATGGCATCCCCTCGCCGGGTGACCACGCCGTAGCCGCAGCGAGAGAGGCCGGGGTCGACTCCCAGGACGAACATGCGTTCGATGCTACCTTCCGCCGGTGGGAGGGAGAGGGATACCGGGCCATCCGGCCCTCCCCAGCCGTCGATGACGGCCGCGCCTGGCCGCGCCGGCCGGTGCCCTCAACCCTCGTAGGCGGCCATCACCGCATCGGGGATGTCGAAATTGGCGTAGACGTTCTGTACGTCGTCGTGGTCGTCGAGTGCCTCGATGAGCCGAAGGACCTTCTTGGCCTCCGAATCCGAGCCCACCTCCACGGTGGAGGTGGGGACCATCGACAGCTCGGCCGGACCCGGCTCGAGCGCCGCCTCCTCGAGGGCGGTGCGCACGGCCATCATGTCGGCGGGAGCGCTGGTGATCATCCACTGCTCCCCCTCGTCGGACAGGTCCTCGGCGCCGGCCTCCATGGCCACCTCCATCACCCGCTCCTCCTCGAAGGTCCGGGGCACGGCGATGACCCCCTTGCGTTCGAATTGCCAACTCACCGCGCCGGGCTCGGCCATGCTGCCACCGTTCTTGTTGAACAGGTTGCGGATCTCCGCCCCGGTCCGGTTGCGGTTGTCCGACAGGCACTCGACGATCACCGCCACGCCAGCCGGCGCATACCCCTCGTAGGCGATCGATTCGTAGCGGACGCCCTCGAGCTCCCCGGAGCCTCGCTTGATGGCCCGTTCGATGGTGTCGATGGGCACCGACGCATCGCGCGCCTTTGCGTACATGGTGCGCAGGCTGGCATTGGCGGTCATGTCGCTCCCGCCCTCGCGGGCGGCGACCTCCACTTGGCGGATGATCTTGGCGAACACCTTTGCCCGAGCCGAGTCCTGCGCCCCCTTCCGGTACTTGGTGGTCGCCCATTTGGAGTGTCCCGACATCGGCTATCGCCTCTCCTCTTTGGTCATCTCCACGAACAGCTGATGAAGCCTACGGTCGCCGGTCAGCTCGGGATGGAACGAGGTGGTCAGTACTGACCCCTGACGGCAGACCACCGGTTGCCCGGGTCGGACGCCATCCCCGCAACCCTGGCTATCCGGCGCGGCAGACAGCGCAGCGAGGACGTCCACCCCGGGGCCGGCGTGCTCGACCACCGGGGCCCGGATGAACACGGCATGAACCGGGTCCCCGCCGATTCCGGAGACCGCCAGATCGCACTCGAACGAGGCCCGTTGTCGGCCGTAGCCATTGCGGCGGATGGTCAGGTCGATCACCCCGAACCTGCGCTGGTCCGGTCGGCCGTCGAGCACCGACCGGGCCAGCAGGATCATGCCGGCACAGGTCCCGAACACCGGGAGACCCCGCTCGAGCTCGTCGGCCAGGGGTTCGAACAGTCCTGAGGACTCCAACAGCATGGACAGGGTGGTCGACTCGCCGCCGGGGATGACCACGCCGCGCAGCCCACTCAGGTCCTCCGGCTGGCGGACCGGGCGAACCAGTGCACCGAGGGACTCGAGGGCGGCGACATGCTCCCGTACGTCACCTTGGAGGGCGAGGACCCCCAGCGTCATCGACGACCGACCCGACACGACCGACCGGCGCGCCGGTCACCAACCACGCTCAGCCAGGTGGACGCCCAACGAGTCGATCTCCTGCCCGGCCATGGCACCGCCGAGACCGGTGGAGACCTTGGCCACCAGGTCGGCATCGCTGAAGTGGGCGGTCGCCTCGACGATGGCACGGGCCATCTGTGGCGGATTGCCGCTCTTGAAGATCCCCGACCCCACGAATACCGCTTCGGCGCCGAGCTGCATGACCAACGAGGCATCCGCAGGAGTGGCGATGCCACCGGCGCAGAACAGGGGGACCGGGAGCCGTCCCGTCTCGGCGATCTCCTGGACCAGCCCGATGGGGGCGGCCAGGTCCTTCGCCCACCCGTACCGTTCCGCCGAATCGGCCTGGGTCACCCGGCGGATGTCCCCGAGGATGGACCGAAGGTGCCGGACCGCCTCCACGATGTTGCCGGTACCGGCCTCGCCCTTGGATCGGATCATCGCCGCCCCTTCGGAGATGCGACGGAGCGCCTCCCCGAGGTTGGTGGCGCCACACACGAACGGGATCTGGTAGCCCCACTTGTCGATGTGGTGGGCCTCGTCGGCCGGGGTGAGCACTTCGCTCTCGTCGACGTAGTCGACGCCCAACGCCTCCAGCACCTGGGCCTCGGCAAAGTGCCCGATGCGGGCCTTGGCCATCACCGGCACGGTCACCGCGGCCTTGATCCCCTCGATCAGTGCCGGGTCGCTCATCCGGGCCACCCCGCCGTCGCGCCGGATGTCCGCGGGCACCCGCTCCAGCGCCATCACCGCCACCGCTCCGGCGTCCTCGGCCACCTTGGCCTGCTCGGCGTCCACCACGTCCATGATGACGCCGCCCCGGAGCATCTCGGCCAGGCCTCGCTTCACCGTGAAGGTGCCCGTCGGACGATCCGCACCGGGAGCTCCGAGGTCATTCGGGGTGTCGGCCATTGGCCCATTCTACCCCCCGACACCCTGGACACCGCCCCGAGCGCCGACCGAGCCGGGACGACTACTCAACTGCGGTAGCCGATCCCGACTGGTCGGAACCAGGTATGAATCCTCAGGACTGGAGGACCGCTTCGAGCTCGATCTCGATGGTCACCTTCTTGGCCACTACCAGCCCACCAGCCTCCATGACCGCCCCGAAGGAGACGCCGAAGTCGTCCCGGTCGATGGTGGTCGATGCGCTGAATCCCACCCGGTGGTTGCCATAGGGGTCCTTCACCACGCCTTCGAGCGACGCATCGAGGGTCACCGGCCGGGTCACGCCCCGGATATTCAGATCGCCCACGACCTTCCACTCCGTGGCCGACTCCGGGGTAATCGCCGTGCTGGCGAAGGTCCACGTGGGATGGTTGGCGACATCGAAGAAGTCGTTGCTGCGCAGGTGGTTGTCGCGATTCTCATCACGGGTGTCCACGCTGTTGGCATCGATGGTCAACGACACCTTCGAGTCGGTCGGATCCTCGGCCAGCTCGAGCGACCCCTCGAATGTGCTGAACCGGCCGCGCACCTTGGACACCGCCATGTGCCGGACCGCGAACCCCAGCTGGGTATGGGAGACATCGATGGCGTAGGTCCCCACAGCCGGGTACTCCACTCCGTTGACGATCCTGCCGGCTGCTTCGGTCTGGGTTGTCATATCCACTCCTCCTCGATCATCTCGCCGCTCCTGCGGCACTCTTGCTTGCACAATCAACTATAACTCAGGATAGTTGCTTTAGCAAGTACCCCACCGGATCAGGTAGCATGGCGGCATGGGACGAACCACCGTCACCGACGACGGCCGGATGACCACCGTCGGGCTGCTCTTCGAATCGGCCGCCGGTCTGCGGCGCCTGTTCCAACGCCGCCTGGAGAACGAGCGCTCCTTGTCCAGCCAGTCGTTCGACGTCCTCATCCGCCTCGCCCGCACGCCGGGATCGGAGCTGCGGATGAGCGAGTTGGCCGCCCAGGCCTCGCTCACCCCCAGCGGCCTCACCCGCTCGGTGGATCGCCTTCAGGACCAGGGTCTGGTGGAACGGCGGGTGTGCCCCGAGGATCGCCGCGGCGCGTTCGCGGTGCTGACCCCGGCCGGTCAGGAGTTGATGGACCGCGCCGTACCCGACCACCTCGCACACGTCGACGAGGTGCTCGACGAGGTCTTCACCGCCGACGAGGAGGCCACCCTCGCCGCGCTACTGCGCAAACTGCGCGACCACGTCTTGGACACCAACGCGGCATGTGGAATCACCCCAGAGGAGAGCGACATCTGCCCCGACACCGAGTAGGCCGGTCAGCCAAGTGAGAGGGCGGCGGCTCGTACCAGGGTGTCGTCGATGTTGCCCTCCACCGGCCGGGCGGCCGGGAGACCGATCGTCGGGTCGATCCACAGCCAACGGGTGAGCGCCGCGGTCCGCCCCCTACCCGGGGGCCACGACGCTCCGGCGGCCGGTAGCTCGACCATCACGTCCAACGCCGATCGGATGCCAGGGGGGTAGCGGACCACGCTCGCAGCCCGTTGGTCGGCTGAGAACTCACGTCCCTGCCCGATGAGCGAGTGCACCGTGTCCGACCCCTTGGCGACGCCACCCACCAGCGTCCATGGGAGAGCGGCGATGACCGCCACCCCGGAGACCACCGTGTCGTGCCGTTTGACGTGCACCAACTCGTGGGCCAGCACCCCTTCCAGTTCCACCAGGGTGAGGCAGCGGTCGAGGCCGGAGGTCACGATCAGCCACGCCGTCGCCGGGTCACGGCCCACGGCCATGGCGTTGGGAACCGGGCTCTCCACCACGCAGATGGTCGGACGGGGAAGCCCCATGGTGGCGCAGAGCCCGTCGACCAGGTTGTGCAAGCGGGGATGCTCTTCCTCATCACTCGGACGTCCACCGATCGATCGCACCACGGCACCGGGGGCGAAGCGCCACAAGGACAGTGACAACCCGCCGGCGATCACGACGAAGGCTACGGCGCCGACCAGAGGGAGCCCGACGGCCACCAGCACCACGGCGACGACGACACCGACCATGAGACCCGGGAGGAGACAGATCACTGCGGCCCGGCGGCGGTTGCCACGAACAGCTGCCGCCTCGTCGCTGCCGTCGGTCTGGCGATCGAGTGTGGTGGGTGCCGGCGACCGGGCCGCGGTTGCCCCCCGGGCCGGAGTCGGGTCCCCCTTCTGCCCAGCGGCGCGCGGTGACCCCGGGCCTGTGGGTCGCCTGCCCGCCGACGAGCCGCGGTTCCACCCACCGCCCTTGCCGGCCGCCGCCGAACCACCGCTGCCACCGCCCCCGGCGGCACCGGCCCCGGACCTGGCGTCGCCCCCATTTCGGGAGCCGCCGGCACCCCGGTTCGGTGTCCGGTTGCGATTCCGGTTCCGGTTGCGGTTCCGGTTCTGGTTGGCGGAGCCACCGGATCCGCCAGATCCGCCGGATCCACCGGATCCAGAGCTTGCCCCGCCCCTCGGCGTGGTGCGGCCACCCTCGCCCGGCCCGCGACCCGACGGTTCAGCCGGCCCCGAGGGCTGGTTGGGATCACTCATGGTCAGAGCAGTGTAGGGCCGCTCAGGCCGGCGTCGGGACCATCGCCGAGCGGTAGAGCCCCTCGTACCACTGTGCCAGTCGCTCCATCGACCGCCCATCGGCTCGCTCGGCGGCCGCCGACAGCCACCGATCACGAGACCCGGCGGTATCGACGCCCGGAGCCCCGGCCACCGTCAGCCGGCCCGCCAGCACCCCCGAGAGTGCCTCAGCCAACGACCCTGGGTCAGCCGGCGAGACCAGCACGGCATTCCCGTCGGCCGCATCCCGGTAGCCGTCGATGTCGCTCGCCACCACCACCGTCCGGGCTGCCATCGCCTCCAGCAGGACAACGCCGAACGATTCGCCGCCGAGCGACGGGGCGCACAACACATCGGCGGCCACCAGCCGGCGGACCTTCTCCTCTTCGGGGAGGACGCCGAGCCAGAGGATGTCAGGCGAGGGGGGGTGAAGACGCCGAAGGGACTCGGTCAGCGGGCCGTCACCGGCGATCCACAGCTGTGGTGGCCTGGCGGCGGCCCCGTGGGGAGGATCCGTGCCGAGGCTCTCGAAGGCGTCGAGCAGGGTGGCCAACCCCTTGCGCTCCTCGTGGCGGCCGAGGAAGAGGATGGTCGGGCGCTCGGTCGGCCAGGGTTCGACGCCCACGAATCGATCCACTTCGACTCCGTTGAATCCGACCTCGTAGGAACCACCCAAGGCGTCGAACGCAGTGGAGCGGGCGGCCTCGGATACTGCGGCCCGCACCGCAAATCGCCGGGCCAGCCGGCGGGCCAGTGGGCCGAGCACCGTGTAGAGCGTGCTTCCCCCGCTCCTGTGGAACGTGGCCACCAACGGGGGTACGTGACGCGCCACCAGGAGTCCGTAGGGAAGGCCCGGGGCGAACGGCTCGTGCACGTGGACCACGTCGAACCCCATCGATTGCAGGATGCGTAGGGCGCGCCCCGTTCCCACCGGAGAGATGGCGACCGGCGCCACCGATCCATTGGCCGGCAGCGAGACAGAGCCGCCAGTGGAGACCAGGTCGATCCCCTCCGGTACCCCGGTGGCGCCATCGAGCGGAGCGAACACGGTGACCTGATGGTCCGACCGGGTGAGGGCACGAGCCAGTCCCACCACCTGGCTTTGCACGCCACCGGGTCGCGACAGGCTGAAGGGGCAGACCAGGGCGATGCGGAGTGCGGATGCTGTCGACGGGTCGGGCTGGTCCACCAACCAGTCAGTCCATCATGGATCGGCGCTGGCGGCGCCGGCTCCATTTGACGCCGTACATGGCATCGTCAGCCCTGCTCAAGAGCTTGGACGGGTCGGTGTCGGCGTTGTCAGCGAAGACCCCACCCACCGAGGCCAGCACCGTCAGGGTGCGGCCCTCGATCCGGTAGGGCCGGGCCAGGACATCGGAGATCCGCCCCGCGATCATGAGCATCTCCTCCTCCCCGCTGTCGATGTCGCAGACCACCACGAACTCGTCGCCGCCGAGACGGGCGACGGTGTCGCTGGGTCGCACGATGCCAGACAGCCGGCGGGCGACGGCAATGAGAACGTCGTCGCCCACATCATGCCCGAGGACGTCGTTGATCTCCTTGAACTCGTCGAGGTCCAGCAGATAGACCGCCACCCCCGGCCGTTCGCCCGGCTCGGTCGGGTCCGGCCCCTCGGGCGTCAGCCGGTCCAGCCCGTCGATGGCCTGTTGCAACCGCTCAGCCAGCAACGTGCGATTGGCCAGCCCGGTCAGTGGGTCGTGCAGGGCCAGCTCGGCCAGTCGTTCCTCGTTGAGCTTCTGCTCGGTCACATCGTGCATGGCCACCACTGCGCCGAGCCTCAATCCGTCGTCGTCGACCAGTGCCTGACCATTGACGCTGACCTTGCGCCAGGTCCCGCCCTCGGACTCGAGCACGATCTCCACCTCACGCAGCTGCTCGCCGGACATGGCCCTGATCAAGGGATTCTCACGCGGAGCCATCGGGGTTCCGTCCGGCCAGCGAAGTCCGTGGTCGGTGGGGATGCTCCCGATCGGATCGTCCCCATCCTCGAGGCCATGGAGCTGTCGTGCCGCCGGGTTGAACACGGTGATGCGGCCCTCGGAGTCGCAGGCCACGATCCCCTCTTCCAGGGTGTCGAGCAGTACCTGGAGGAACTGCTCCTCCCGCCGGAGCTCCGACCTCGATTGACGCAGGGCGCTGATGTCGCTGAACGAGCCCACCGCCCCGCTGATGGTGCCATCGTCCCCGGTCATGGCCCGGGCGTTGGCCCGGATCCACATCGGGGCCTTCCCGGCACGGCGCACCCCCAAGATGATCCCGACAGATCGGCGGCCGCTGCGCAGACTGGTCAGGATCGGATGGTCGCGGTCGTCGACCGGATCCCCCTCGACATCGACGATCTCGAGCCCGTTGGCCCTGCCGGCAACCAACAGGTCCTCGAGGCGCCGGCCGATCAGCCGCACTCGGGGAGCCTCGAACATCACTTCGAACGCTTCGTTGACCTGGATGATCGTGCCATCCGGACCGACCATCATCACCCCGTCGGCCAACGACTCGATGATGGTGGCCTGGCCCTGGTCCACCTCGCGGACCCTCTGCTCCAGGTGTCTCCGCCCACTGATGTCGCGGATGTTGACGACGATCCCACCGATCGGATCGTCCAGGTGATTGGCCGCCACGACGTCGAGCTCGATCGGCGTGCCGTCGGCCCTCACCGTGCGCATCTCCAGGGACACCGACAGCCGGCGTCTCGCTACCAGGTCTCTGAAGAGGGCCCGAACCGGCTCGATGCTCAGCGAGTCGAAGAGCCCGAACGCGTCGAGCCCGACCACGTTGCTGATGTCGTACCCGAACAGTCGCTCCGCCGAGGCGCTGACAAAGATGAACCGGCCGGTGGCGTCGATCACCGCCACCACGTCGAACTCGTGCTCGGCCAGGGTGTGGAAGCGAGGTTCACCCACCGTTTCAGCGGCGTCGGTGGTCGACAGATCGGGGACCGGGCGCGACGGGACCGGGCGGTGGGGGGTCGGTTGGCTCATGACCACCGAGGGCCCCAGTGCCTCGAACTGGGCGTCACCGGGCATGGGTCTGTTCTCGAACTTTGTCATGCCGACGCCCCGGGACGGTCGCCCAGCCACAGGGGCTGGAAGAGATGCCACTGCTCGGGAGCGCGGCGGATCAGGCCCTCGAATCGGGTGGCGATCGCCTGGGTGAGTCGAGTCACGTCCTGCCGGAGGGGCCCCCGTCGAGTGGTGTCCAGCGGTGGCTCGACGATGGCGCGATGGTCCGGGCCGGGACCGCTATAGACGGCACCGGTCACCAGTTGCGCGCCGGTACGGAGGGCGATGGTGGCCGGGCCCGCCGGCATGGTGGTCGCCTCACCGAAGAATTCCACCTCGATCCCATTCCCAGCCAGGTCACGATCGCTCAACAGACCGACCAGCCCGCCTCGCCGCAGGGTGGAGACGATCGAACTCCCCGATGACCCGTCGAGGGGCACGATGGTCAGGCCCATGGCGGCCCGCTGCTCGACCATGAATTCGAAGAGCTCGGGTGGTTCGAGGCGTTCGGCCACCGATGTCATCGGCAAGTCCTGCGTGGCCAGAAAAGCGCCCCCATACTCCCAACTCCCGACGTGCGGCAGTGCCATGATGACGCCCTTTCCGGCTGCCATCCCCTCCACCAGATACTCGAGGCCCTCGACGAGGGTTTGCTGCTCGACTTCGATCGGTGATGTACCCCCGAGCCGGGCTCCTTCAACCCAGTACCGAGCGTAGGCCTGAAAGGACCGACGTGCCCACCGATCGACGATCGGGCCGTCATCCGGTCCGGCCCCCAACACTCGGCGCAGGTTGTTCGACACCATGGCCCGGTGCTCGTTGCGGACCCGGAACGCCACGTCTCCGGCCACGGAGGCAACGCCGAGCGCCAGCGGCTCAGGCAGCGCGGCGAGGCACCGACCCAGTGTTGTATACGTGCGGAAGACCGCCTGTGCCTTGTTCACGAGCCCTCGTTCTCGATTCGACTACTTGCCCGGTGGGCTCAGAGGTGACGCCGACCGGTTCGCAATCGGTTTCCCTGTCGAGCGTGCCGGGCGCGCCAGGCCCGACCCGAGCGACTGGACAACTCACCCTGGCGGCGGGCACGCCACCGGGACGGGGTGGTCGACGACTTGCGACCGCCCGACCGAGTAGCCGTGCGCGGCCGACGGTGACGTCGTTGGGTGGCCGGCGGTACCGGGGCCTCGGCGAGACGCCACACCTTGGCGAACCGACCGAGGGCGGTGGCCATGGTCAGGGCCAACATGACCCACAGGACCGGCACCAAGAACGACGCCGAGAGGAACCCGATACCCAGCAGGATCATCCGTTCGGCCCGCTCCATCAGCCCGCCCTTGGCCGAGATGCCCAATGACTCGGCCTTGGCCCGCTGATAGGAGACCAGGGATGTGGCGCCGAGGACGGCAAACGGCAACAGGACCAGATGGCCGGAGTGGGTGCCCACCAGATACCAGGCCACACCCCCGAGGATGAGAACGTCGGCAACCCGGTCGGTCACCGAGTCGAAGAAGGCCCCCCGCACCGAGGAGGTCCCCGATGCCTTGGCCACCGGCCCGTCCAACAGGTCGTGGAGCCCGGTGAGGATCAGCAGCACGATGGCCAGATGGAGATGGCCGGTAGCCACGGCGACGGCAGTGGCGCTGGCCGATACCAGGCCGGTGGCGGTGAGCATGTCCGCGGTGACACCCCACTGCTGCAGCCTGCGGCCGACGGGACCCGTGCCCCGGTCAACCGTGCCGCGCCATCGACCGTCGAACATGCCGTTTCCTCCAGAAGGCTCACCCAAACCCTACCATCCGCTAGCTGAAGTAAGCGGTTGGCCGCACTGGCTCCACCGAGGCTAATCGTGGTGCTCCGACCACCCTGTCGGCGGCCACCGGGCGGGTCCGGGCAGGGTTAACCCGTGAGGCCCGCTGACGGCACCGGGGACGTATCGGCGGCCGGTTCCGGAGTCCGGACCGACCGGTGGCGGCCCTCGGAGACCACCCAGATGCCCAGCACCGCAGCCCCGGCCAGGAGCAGCGAGTTCGCCCCCACGTAGGAGAGTGGAACACGTCGCACCCACAGGTAGGGGTTGGCCACCCCCAGGGCGATCAACACCACCAGTGCCCAGGCCACGGCCCGGTGGACCCGCCACACCGAGACCACCGCCACCGGCGCCAACGCCAACCACGACCAGTGGTGCGACCACGACACCGGGCTGACCAGTACCTCGGTGAGGGCCAGGGCGATGACCGCTTCCGCCGTCCGGCCCCCGGCCACCAGCCAGCGGGTGAGGACGACGCCGGCCACCAGGGTGGCCAGCGACAGCACCAGCCACAGGGCAGTGCCGACGTGACCCCCGTCGAAGGGCGCTCGGTGGACCATGCCGTTCCACGACTGGTTGCTGGCGTTGCCCAACCCGCCGGTCCGTCCGGCGTCGGTGACCTCGTGGAACCAATAGAGGGTGGAGTCCCCGGGGAGGACCGCCCAGCTGGCCGCAGTGACCCCGATGAACACGCCGACGCCGCGCAACAGCGAGCGCCACTCCTTGGCAACGGCGAAGTACGCCAGAAACACCAACGGGGTGAGCTTGATCGCCGCGGCCAGGCCGACCAGCACGCCGCGCCACGGTGGCCGCAACCGGGTGAGGTCGGCGACCACCATCAGCAACAGGATCACGTTGATCTGGCCGTAGTTGAAATTGCTGCGCACCGGCTCGAGGGTCGTGGTGGCCACGCCACACACCAGCCCGCCCAGCGCCCATGCCCGAGCGGGTGGGGTGGCGAAGGCGGTGGTCACCATGAGTGCGAAGGCGCCGACCAGACACACGGCGCTGATCGACCACCACAACGTCTCGATCAACCCGAGCGAGCCGAAGGAGAGCGGGCTCAACGCCATGAGGGCGAAAGGGGTGTAGGTGAAGGGCAAGCGGTTGGCGGTGAAGTCGGCGGTGAACGGCGATCCGCCATGGAACAGCGAGCTCCCGGCTGCCCGGTAGACGCGCAGGTCGAGATGCCACCCTGCCCCGAAATGGAACATGTAGATGCCCGAGATCACCCAGACGACGACAGCGGCCACCGCGATGACGACGGTGGGAGTGCGCTGGATCCGCGCCAGCGCGACGGTGAGCGGTCCGGGCCGGCCTGTCCCCACACCCTGCCGGGGCTCGGGTCCCGGCAGGTGGCCGACGCTCCAGCCACGCCAGGACCGAACGGACGCGACACCTCGGACCATTGGCGCGAAGCTAGCTCTCCCGACCGGGCGAGAGGGGAACGCCACTCCGGCACGCGCTCGCCGGCCTGCGGCGGCCGTCGACGCCGTCGTCGGCGTCGTATCGGTGCCGAGGCCGCCCGTCCGCGCTAGAGGGCCAGCGGCCTGATCGGGGCCATGATCAGGTCGGGGTCGGCTTTCCAGTCGACCCCGGGCACGTCGATGTACAACTCGATCTCGTTGCCGTCGGGATCGAGGATGTAGAGGCTGTGGGTCACCGTGTGGTCGCTCGCTCCCACCACGGTCACGTTGGCCTCCGCCAGCCTCGTGACCACCTCACGCAGCTCGTCGTCCGAGTCACCGACCTTGAGGCCGAAGTGATAGAGGCCCAGATGCCGACCCCGGGGCAGCGGCGCCGCTCCCTCGCCCACTTCGATCAAGAGGAGCTCGTGGTGGGTGCGACCTGACGAGAATGCGGCCACCGGGGCGCCGGTTCCAGCGGGGAACACCGGCTCCCACCCGAGGACATCCCCATAGAAGGCAGCCGATTGCTTGACATCTCTTACGTAGAGCACCAGGTGCCCGAGTTCCTTCACGCTCATCGCCGGACCGCCTCTCTGTTCTTGTCTGTACTGCTCATCTGGTCTGTACTGCTCATCGATCGTGCCTTCACCCCTTCAACCATGCCTTCAACCCTTCAACCACCGTGTCCTCAACGGTCGTGCGCTCAGCGACTACCTCTTCCTCGAACACCGGATGGCGGCCTTCGATTCCTGGCCGCGGTCCGGACTCACCACCGGGCCAGCGGAGGGCCACCCGGCCGGGCTCAATCTGGCCACGCCCGATGCAGGCGCTCCCAGGTGGCGGCCAACGCTTCGGGGAGCACTCGCACCCCGGCCACCGCGGTCATGAAGTTGGTGTCCCCCACCCACCGGGGTACTGCGTGGAGGTGGAGATGACGGGGGATGCCCGCCCCTGCCGCCCGGCCCAGATTGGCGCCGAGATTGACCCCTTCCGAGCCGAGCGCCGCCTCGAGGGCGCTCACCCCCTTGCGGATCGCCGACCAGAGTTCAGACCCCTCGTCCTCCCGCAGGTCGGCCAATGAGCCAACGTGCCGCGTCGGAACCGCCATCAGGTGCCCACTGGCATAGGGGTAGGCATTGAGAACGACGTAGGTGCAGCCACCGCGCCAGAGCACGCCGTTGTCGGGTGAGGGGGGACCGCTGGCAGCGATCCGGCAGAAGACACAGTGACTGGGATCGTCAGATGGGAGCGGCGCCGCCGACGCCGGGTCGGCCTGGTGGGCCGCGGTGACCGACGTGATGTAGTCGCTGCGCCAACCGGCCCACAGGGTGTCGAGGGTCACGAGGGTTCGGGGAGGCGGCGCTCGGCGATCTCACGTTCGAGCATCTCAGTGAAGTCAGTGAGCTCCACGCCGCGCTCGGGTCGGTCGCCACCCCTGCGGTTCACCCCGACGGTGCCCGCTTTCACGTCGTCGTCCCCGACCACCAGGATGTAGGGGATCTTCAATACCTTGGCCTTGCCGACCCGGGGCTTGAGCGGCTCATCCGCCGGGTCCACCGACACCCGAGCGCCGATGGCCCGAAGCCGATCGGCCACCTTGTGGGCGTAGGCCTCGTGGTCGTCGCGCACGGCCAACACCCGGACCTGCTCCGGCGACAGCCAGGTGGGGAGAGCACCGGCGTAGTGCTCGAGGAGGATGGCGAAGAACCGCTCGACCGAGCCGAAGAGTGCCCGGTGGATCATGATCGGGCGATGCCGGCCGTTGTCGGCCCCGACATACTCCATGTCGAAGCGCTGGGGCTCTTGGAAGTCGAGCTGGATGGTCGACATCTGGTGGGTCCTGCCGATGGCGTCGCGGGCCTGGACCGAGATCTTCGGCCCGTAGAAGGCGCCGCCGCCCTCGTCGAGCACGAGGTCCAGGTCCATCCGCATGGCCGCCTCCCGGAGGGCCTCGGTGGCTTCGTCCCATTCGTCGAGGCTTCCGACCGCCTTGCCTTCGGGTCGGGTGGACAACTCGAGGTAGAAGTCCTCGAGCCCGAAGTCGCGTAGGAGCGATAGCACGAAGGACATCGTGGAGCGAAGCTCGTCGGCCATCTGCTCCCGGGTGCAGAAGATATGGGCGTCATCCTGGGTCATGCCGCGCACCCGAGTCAGCCCGAGGAGCACGCCCGACTTCTCGTAGCGATACACGCTGCCGAATTCGAACAGGCGGATCGGGAACTCGCGGTAGGAACGCTGCCGGCTCTTGACGATCAGGATGTGAAAGGGGCAGTTCATCGGCTTGAGGTAGTACTGGTGCCCCCCGTCGACCTCCATGGGCGGGAACATCCCCTCGGCGAACCAGTCGAGGTGACCCGAGGTCTCGAACAGCTCTGCCTTGCTGATGTGGGGCGTGTAGACGAACTCGTAGCCGGCCGCCTCGTGGCGCTGGCGCGAATACTCCTCCATCAATCGGCGGACGATGCCGCCCTTCGGATGGAACACGGCCAGGCCCGATCCGATCTCCTCCGGGAAGGAGAAGAGGTCCAACTCAGCACCGAGCTTTCGGTGGTCGCGGCGCTCTGCCTCCTCAAGTCGGTGCAGGTGGGCCGCCAGTGCCTTCTCCGACTCCCAGGCCGTTCCGTAGATGCGTTGAAGCTGTTGGCGCTTCTCGTCGCCCCGCCAGTAGGCCCCGGCCACCCGCATCAGGGCGAAGTGACCGAGTCGGCTGGTGGAGGGGACATGGGGTCCGAGGCACAGATCGATGAACGACGGCGAGTTCCAGTACGTGGAGACGTGGCCGGTGGAGGCCTCCCCGGCGGTGGCGTCCACCTCGTCGTGGCCGGCGCCCACCGCCTCGATGATCTCCCGCTTGAAGGGCTGGTCCTCGAAGAGGGAGAGCCCCTGGTCGATGGTGTGCTCGTGACGGATGAACGGCTGGTCCTCGGCCATGATCTCGCGCATGGTGGCCTCGATGCGCCCGAGGTCGTCGTCGCTGAAGTGCGACCCACCGGGGAGCTCGAAGTCGTAGTAGAAGCCGTCCTCGATGACCGGGCCGATGGCGTAGTGGGCACCCGGCCACAGCCGGAGCACCGCCTGGGCGAGCACGTGGGCGGTGGAGTGGCGCAGCACCGCGCGACCGGCATCGGAATCGGCGGTGATCACGGTCAGTGCGGTGCCGTCGGGGACGGGAGCGGCGAGATCGACCTCGGTGCCGTCGAACGTGGCGGCCACAGCCGCCTGGGCCAAGCGGGAGCCGATGGACTCGGCCACCCCCAAGGCGGTCGTACCCTCGTCGACTTCCTTGGTGGACCCATCAGGAAGTCGGACAACGACGGCTGCCATGGAATTGCCTTTCTCCTGCTGTTCGGCGGGTGCAGGGCGGTGCCCGGCCCGAGACGGATCGCAGACCGGCTCGACCACCCGCCTCCGGGTTGACGGAACTACAGGGTAACGCCCAGCAGCGCCGCCCCCTGGACCACAGGACGTCCCGACGCCGCATGGTCATCGAGCGCGCCGAGCGCGCCCGGCGTGTCCAGATCATCGTCGAGGTGCTGTCGGACCACGATGAGACCGAGATCCTCGCCGTCCCCGGCGATCGACGCCGGGTCCGGCGCTCTGGGGGCGGAGCGCCAGGACTCCAATCGACGGGCAGCTCGGGGCATGTCCTCGCCGGTCCACTCCCAATCGGGACGGTAGTGGTGGTCGAGCAAGGCCAGGCGGATGGCGGCGGGCTCCCACTCCTTCAGCAGCTCGGCCACGAACACCAGGTTGCCGAGGGACTTGGACATCTTCGTCCCGTCCAGCCCGACCAGCCCGACATGGAGCCAGTGCCGGACGAACGGTCGACCGGTGACCGACTCGGACTGTGCCGTCTCGCTCTCGTGATGCGGGAAGACGAGATCGCGGCCACCGCCGTGCACATCCAGGGTCTCACCCAGTTCGCGCAAGGCCAGTGCCGAGCACTCGATGTGCCACCCGGGCCGTCCCGGGCCCCACCGCGACTCCCACGAAGGCTCGTCGGGGAGCGACGGCTGCCAAAGGACGAAGTCGAGGGAGTGACGCTTGTTCGGATCATCGGGCCTCCCGCCGTGCTCGGCGGCCATGGCCAGCATGGTCGCCTGATCGAAATGGCTCAGCTCGCCGAACGCCTCGAAGGTGGTGACGTCGAAGTAGACCGCTCCACCGGCCTGGTAGGCGTGACCGGATTCGAGCACCGAGCCGATGAGGGTAAGGATCTCGGCGATGGCCGAGGTGGCCCGGGGTTCCGACCACGCGGGGATCAGGCCCAGCGCCGCCATGTCCGAATCGAACCGGGCGATCTCCTCGGCGGCCAGGTCGAGGTAGTGGACGCCCAGCTCCCGCGCCTTGCGCAGGATGTCGTCGTCGACATCGGTCACGTTGCGGACGCACCTGGTCTCGTGGCCGAGGTCGCGCAGCCTGCGTTGGAGGATGTCGAAGGTGAGGTACACCTGGGCATGGCCGAGATGGGCGGAGTCGTAGGGAGTGATCCCGCACGAGTACAGGGTGACCATCGGCCCGCACTCCAACGGGACCACCTCCCTTCGCGCCGTGTCGTAGAGCCGCACGGAGGATCGCTCGCTCACCACGTCAGTGTCCCACCCGACGGTCCCACCCGCTCAGCGATCGCCGAACCCGGCCAACCGCACCGTCGTGTGCACCTTGTGGCGAATGTTCACGGTGATGAGCACGGCCGTGAACGCCTCGATGGGAGCGGCCTGGGCGAGGCTCCCGGCATCGATGCCCCGCAGTCCCTCGATGCGGTCGACCAGCGCCACAGTGACTGCCGTGGCCTCGGCGTGGTCGGAACAGACCATCACGTCGCCGGCGATCGGCGTGGTGAGTGTCTCCATCTCGGCGGCCGGCAGGTGGTGGAAGGACGCAGACACCAGGGACTCGGGCAGGACCGCCTGGATCGACGCCGCCACCGAGCCGCGCGGCGGGAGCAGGGCAAGGAACTCCCGCCCCTCCTTGACCAGGGCATTGGCCATCGAGATGACCACCTTGCCGGAAAGCGCCGGTGCCAGCGGCGTGACGGTTGGGATGGCGCTGTCCCACGGAGTGGCCACCACCACCACCTCGCACCCGGCTGCTTCCTGGTTGGAGACCCCGGTGATCGACAGGTTGTGCTCGGGCCACGACTCGACCAGACCGGCGGCGATGGATCCGGACCGCATCGGGTCACGTGAACCGATGACCGCCCGGTCACCGGCAGCGGCAAGGCGAACGGCAAGACCTCTCCCGGCCGGGCCCGTCCCCCCACAATTCCGATTTGCATGCTCCCCACCCTTGCACACGCAACCATTCCAGCCGAACTGGGGGTTGACAGTATCCTGACTCGCACATGGGACTGCTCGAGGGAAAACGGATTCTGGTCACCGGTGTGCTGACCGACGCGTCGCTGGCGTTCGCGGTGGCCCGCGTCGCTCAGGACGAAGGGGCCGAGGTGGTGCTGAGTGGAGCGGGCCGGGGACTGTCGCTCACCAAGCGCACCGCCCGCAAGCTCCCCGTCGAGGCCGGACGTTCTGGAGATCGACGTGACCGAGCCCGCTCAGTTGGCGGCGGCGGCGGACGCCCTGGCCACGCGCTGGGATCGGATGGATGGGATGCTCCATGCCATCGGGTACGCCCCGCCCGAGTGCCTGGGGGGCGACATGTTCCAGGCGGAGTGGGAACAGGTCCAAGTGGCACTCCACGTATCGGCCTACTCGCTCAAGGCACTGGTCGGCGCCTTCCGACCCTTGTTGGCCGCGGCCGGGGACGGTGGGCCGGGGGCATCGGTGGTCGGCCTCGACTTCGATGCCACCGTGGCCTGGCCCGCCTACGACTGGATGGGAGTCTCCAAGGCGGCACTCGAGTCACTGTCCCGCTATCTGGCGCGTGACCTCGGCGCCGACAGGATCCGAGTCAACCTGGTGGCGGCCGGACCGGTCAAGACGTTGGCCGCCAAGTCGATCCCCGGGTTCAACGCATTCGAGGACACCTGGTCGGAGCGAGCCCCGCTGGGCTGGGACGTGTCCGACGCCGACGTGGTCGCTCGGGCCTGTGTGGCCCTGTTCTCCGACCTGCTGCCGATGACCACCGGCGAGATCATCCACGTCGATGGCGGCGTGCACGCGGTGGGTGCCTGATGTCGGCTGCCAACGGTGACCTGACGGCCCCGACCGACGCACGGAGGAGCTGCCATGTTGACAGCCGATGAGCTGAGGGAACGCATCGCCGAGTACGTGGAGGTGATCAATTCGCGCCATCCCAGGGCCATTGCCGACCTCTTCGCCGAGGACGCCATCCAGGCCGATCCGGCATCCAACCCGGCGAACGTGGGGCGCCCGGCGATCCTGGCCTTCTTCGAGAACAGCGTGGGTGCCTCCGAGGCGTGGACCTTCACGGCCAAAGCAGTGCACACCTGCGCCGACCACGTGGCCATCGACTTCTCCATCGAGGTGGAGACCGGTGGCGCCACCATGACCATCGACGGCATCGAGGTGTTCGTTGTGGGCGCCGACGGCCTGTTCACCTCGGTGCACGCCTACTGGGACGATGCCGACCTCTCCTTCGCCTAGGAGCGACTGCCGCCACATGCCCGCTCACCACCGATCCGACGCCGCCGTGCAGGTGGCAAACCTCATCGCCCGCTACGCCGAGCTGATCGACGCCGGCGACTTCGAGGGGCTCGCCGTCCTGCTCGGCCATGCCGGGGTGGGCGCCGGTGACAGCACATCCCTGCTCACCGGAAAGGAAGCACTGCGAAAGCTGTTCGTGACCACCACTCGGCTCTATCCGGACGGGACTCCCGGCACCAAGCATGTGACCACCAACCTCATCATCGAGATCGACGATGAGGCAATCGGCGCCGCGGCCCGCTCCTACTTCACCGTCCTCCAGGCGGTGCCCGGGCTGCCACTCCAGCCCATTCTCGCCGGGCGCTACCGCGATCGGTTCGAACGGACGGGGGGCCTGTGGCGGTTCTCCGAACGCCGCTACCTGATCGACCTGGTCGGCGACGTGAGCCAGCACATGCTCACTGGCCTTCCGTCGTAGTCGGCGCCGGCCCGGCACGTCCCATCGCCGCCAGTTGGGGCAGGATCCTCGGCGCCAGATAGGGACCGGCGGCCGGGGTGGTGTGGACGCCGTCGCCCAGTCGCATCACCTTCCCGTCGATCGTCCAGGTGAAATGACCGTCCGGGTCGAGGTACTTGTTGAGTGGCACCACCGAGACCACCCCGGTGTGTTGGGAGGCCACCTGCTCGATGAGCCCGTTGAGCACGTTCACCCGGGCCGGCATGTCCTCATCCCAGGGTTGTCCGTCGAGTTGCTCCCCGGTATCGAAGTACGGCGACGTCATCAGGGCCACCCGGGCGCCCCGGGAGCTGAGGACGGACACCGCCTTCTGCAGCTGCGCCGTCTCATAGGCATCGAAGGACGGCTGGCCCAGGTGCTGCCACCGACCTTGATAGAAGCGGTCCATGCAGTCCCACCAGCCGATGATCAGGGCGACCACCTGGGGGTGCAGCGTGTCGACGTCGTTCTGCCACAGCGTGGGCCAGGTGGAACAGGGGGCCAAGGAGTTGGTGGGGGTGCCGTGCAGGTTGTAGGGCTGGGGTGTGGCCAGCCCGCAGCCGGACATCGAACGACCACCGATGGTGATCCCGTAACGGGCCTCGTAGGGCGCCATTCCGTACCCCACATAGAGGGAGAGCGAGTCCCCGACGAACAGCACTCGGAGCCGGTTGGCCTGTTTGGGAAAGGTGAAGGCGTAGAACGCCTCGCGCTGGGCGACGGTGGAGTTGGGCCCGGGGCCGGGCTGGGCCGCCACGGTGGTGAGCACCAGCACGGCCACCACCGTCACCACCCCAACAGGTACCCAGGCCCACGATCGCCAGGTCCCGAAGGTCATCTGGCGGATCGGCGTCTCCACCAGGTACCACGACAGGACGGCGACCACGAAGGTGGTCACGAAGCGCAGCGCGAACAGGCGGTAGTCATCAAGTCCGGTCCGGGCGTGATCGAGGACCAGGAACACGGGCCAGTGCCAGAGATAGAGGCCGTAGGAGATCCTCCCGATGAAGGTGAGAGGTCGCACCGACAAGATGCGGGACGGGATGCCACGCGGGGCCCGAGTCACCCCGACGATGACCAGGGCGACCATCACATCGGCCAGCAGGAAGCCACCCCGGTAGGGAAGCGACGTGCTCCCGTTTACCTTCGACCACTCCCAGGCGAAGACAGCGGCGGCAACCACCGCCATCGAGGAGAACCCGACCCGGGCCGACCGACGGCTCGCTGCTGCGCGGCCGGTGAGCAGGATCCCGCAGGCCGCTCCCACCAGGATGTCCTGGGCCCTGGTGTCTGTCCCGTAGTACAGGCGGCTCGGATCCATGCCCGGATGGAAGAGCAGCGCCATCTCGGTGGCCGATGCCAGCACGCCCAGCACGGTGACCACCAGCAGGACCCGCGGCGACCGCGACAGCTTGAGGACGCCGAGGACGACCAGCGGCCACACGATGTAAAACTGCTCCTCGATGGCCAGGGTCCAGGTGTGCAGCAGCGGGGACAGCGCCGACACCTGTACGAAGTAGCTCTGGCCGGTGATGATCTGGTGCCAGTTGCTGAAGTAGAACAGCGTGCTGAGCCCATCGCCGAGGAGCGATGACTGGGTCCCACTGGGGGCAAACCACAACGCGTACAGCCCGATGGCCCCGAGCAGCACGAAGAGGGCGGGAAGCAGGCGACGGGCGCGACGGGCCCAGAAGGCACGAAGGCGAATGGTTCCTGATCGGGTCCACTCCTTCATCAGGAGAAGGGTGATGAGGAACCCGCTGAGCACGAAGAACACGTTCACCGAGATGATCCCGCCGGCCGCCCATGCGAATCCACCGTGATTGAACATGATGCCCAGGATCGAGACCGCCCGGATCCCGTCCAGCGCCGGCATGTAGGTCAGTTGGGTCCCGACCCCGAGGGGAGGGCGCTGCCTATGCTGTGCGGGCACGACCACCTCCGGTTGACCAACGGGATCCTCGACTACGAGCCGGCTGCATCCTCGACCCTTCCGTTCACCCGATAGTCACCTGGGCCTCTCCCCCATTCGCCGGGCACGTGCACCCCAGCCGTGGCCGGTAGAGACGGTAGTGCATCCCCCGCGGAACCACGGTTCACCGGCGACCGGGTCGAAGGCGCTGCCCGGGCCGGAGACGCGCCGGCAAGGTTCGGCACCGACGGCAGTCGGGTTCCTCGCCTTGACCAATCAGCACGCCGAACTCTACGTTCGCTCAGGTTCGGACAAGAGCGGGGGATGCCATGGGACGACTCGATGATGCGGTTGCCTTCGTAACCGGCGCGGGATCGGGGATCGGTGCCGCCTGTGCCGAACGGCTGCGGGCTGATGGCGCGGTGGTGGTCACCTCCGACATCACCGTCGGGGTCGACCACGTACTCGATGTGCGCGACGAGGGCGCGGTCGCAGCCGCCATCGGTTCGGTGGTCACCGAGCACGGCCACCTCGACGTGGTGATCAATGCCGCCGGTGTGGCCGGGGGTGGACCGGTCCACCTTCTCGAGGAAGACGAATGGGACCGGGTCGTCGAGATCAACTTGAAGGGGACCTTCGTGGTGGACAAGCACAGTTCCATCCACATGCTCGCCCAGGGATCGGGATCGATCATCAACATCGCCAGCATCGAAGGTCTGGAGGGGACGGAGGGGGAAGCGCGTACAACGCGTCCAAAGGCGGCGTGGTCATGCTCACCAAGAGCATGGCCATCGATTACGGGCGGCGGGGGATCCGGGTGAACTGCATCTGTCCTGGCGGGATCGACACGCCGATGCTGCGGTCGATCACCGATGCCGACGGAATGGAGCTGTATCGGGACCGACTCCGCGACGAGCACCTGCTCGGTCGCTTCGGGCGTCCCTCGGAGATCGCCGCGGCGGCGGCGTTCCTCGCCTCCGACGACGCCTCCTTTGTCACCGGCCACGCCCTGGTCGTCGACGGGGGCTTCACCGCCGGACTGCGAGTCGGCCTGCTCGAACAGATGGGGATGTAGTCCGGTGCAGCTGCGATCCCCGGCCCGTGGGCCATACGCATGCCAGGCGTGAAGACCCTGGACGGGCCCGAGGCGGCACGCACGCTGCGGGCGGTCACCGCTGAGGAGTCCGCAGACTCGGAGGACCGGCGCACGCTCAACCGGCGCACGGTCGACGCCTTGTGGGAGAGCGGGCTCATGCAGTGGTGCAACCCGCGGGAGGCAGGTGGGAGCGAACCGACCTTTCCGGAGATGATCGACACCTGGATCGAGCTTGCCTGGCAGGACGGATCACTGGGCTGGATCGGCATCGCCAACCTGCCGTCGGCGGCGGCCTGTGCCGCCTATCTTCCCGACGAGGGATTCGACGAGGTGTTCACCCGACACGCCCACCGGGTGACCGCCGGTGGCCAGTTCTTTCCCAACGGGATGGGAGAGACGCTCGATGACGGCTACCGCATCACTGGTGCGTGGAACTTCGGCTCGGGGACCGGCCATGCCCAGTACGTGGCCGCCGGCTTCATCCCCACTGTCGATGGCCAGATGGTCGTCGGTGACGACGGCATCCCCCCGCTGCTGGTGGCGGTGATTCCCCGAGACGAGATCGTGTTCACCGATGGCTGGCATGTCCAGGGGCTGCGCGGGACGGGATCGTACGACTACAACGTGTCCCAACTGTTCGTCCCCCGCTACCGCACCTTCGAATTGTTCTGTCGCACCCCCCAACGCGGCGGGTCGCCTGCGTTCCGGATGGGATTGATGCCGATCACCGCCGCCGGCCATGCCTCGTGGGCCCTGGGCGTGGCCAAGAGCATGATCGACGATGTCACCGAACTGGCCCTGACCAAGGTGAGGATGGGCGATGACGCATCCATCGCTCACCGCACCAGCTTCCAGCGCAACCTGGCCCACCACCTGGCCATGTGGAAGGCCACCCGGCTCCTGGTCGTCTCCACCTTTGGTGAGGTGGAGGAAGCGGTGCGTCGTGGCGGGGAACTGACGCCCACCATGCGCGCCGACATGCGGGTGGCGGCCACCTACGCCACTGAGTCCTCCCGCGAGATCGTGCACTGGGCCCACCTGGCCGGGGGCACCACCGCCATCCGGGAGGGCAGCCGGCTCGAACGTGCGTTCCGCGATATGTACGCGGGTACCCAGCACGTGTTCATCGGCGAGAAGACCTACACCGACAGTGCCCAGATCTATCTCGGCCTCATCGACGACCAGTTCGGGTTGTGAGCGGGTTGTGAGCGGGTTGTGAGCAACGGTGAGCGACGACGCCGGGGACACCTCCGATCGGGTCCCGGCATCGGTTGGTCAGCGTCGACGGGTCAGAGTTGCATCGCCTTCGTCTCGAGGTACTCGTCCAAGCCGAAGGACCCGAACTCCCGGCCGTTGCCCGACTGCTTGTAACCGCCAAACGGTGCCATCGGGTTGAATCCCCCTCCGTTCACCTCGACCTGTCCGGTCCGTAGCCGGCGGGCAACCGCCTTGGCCCGGTCGGGATCGGCGGACCACACCCCACCGGCCAGCCCGTACTCGGTGTCGTTGGCGATGTCGATCGCCTCGTCTTCCGTGTCGTAGGGAATGATCGCCAGCACCGGACCGAAGATCTCATCCCGGGCGATGGTCATGTCGCGGGTGACCGAGGAGAACACGGTCGGCCTCACGAAGTACCCCTTGTCGAGACCGTCGGGCGCCTCAGCACCACCGGTGAGCAGCGTGGCCCCCTCCCCGACTCCCTTCTCGATGTAATTGCGGACGCGATCGCGTTGGACCGTGGACACCAACGGCCCCAGCCTGGTCGCGCCGTCGAAGGGATCGCCCGGGGTGAACGATTCGGCTGCCGTGGTGGCCAGGGCCTCCACCTCCGCCAGCTTGTCACGGGGGACCAGCATCCGGGTCAACGCGCTGCAGGTCTGACCGGAGTTGATGTAGCACTTGTTGACACCGTCGGGCACCGCGGTGGCCAGGTCGGCGTCGTCGAGGATCACATTCGCCGATTTTCCACCCAACTCCAGCGCCACCCGCTTGACGGTGGCCGCAGCCACCTCGGCGACGCGCTTGCCAGCTCGGGTGGAGCCGGTGAACGAGACCATGTCGACCTGTGGATGGGCGGCGATGGCCTCCCCCACAACCGGTCCGAAGCCGGAGACCAGATTGAACACGCCGGCAGGAAGGCCCACCTCCTCGAAGATGTCGCACAGGACGAAGGCGTTCAGCGGAGCCACCTCGCTGGGCTTGAGCACCAAGGTGCAACCAGCGGCCAAGGCCGGCGCCACCTTGGCGGCGATCTGGTGGAGCGGATAGTTCCACGGGGTGATGGCACCCACCACGCCGATCGGCTCACGCACGACGAGGGAGTTGCCCACCGTCTGCTCCCAGGTGAAGTCGGCGGTTACCTGCGCCATGGAACCGAATGCGGCCATGGGTAGACCCACCTGAACCAGCTGGGAAAGCACGAGCGGCATCCCCACCTCGTGGGTGATCAGGTCGGCCAGGGACTCCATCCGTTGGCCCAACGCAGCGCTCACCGCGGTGAGCAGGGCGGCCCGTTCCCCCACCGGGGTGGCCGACCAACCCGGGAACGCCTCACGGGCGGCGGCCACGGCACGGTCGATGTCCTCGACGGTTCCCTCGGGAACCGTCCCGATCACCTCTTCCGTGGTCGAGTCGACGACGGCGATCGAGTTCGATCCGGTGGAGGGGACCCACTCCCCGTCGATGTAGAGCCTGTCCCGGACGTCAGTCTTCATGGTTGGCATGGTGCTCCCTTGCTTCCTCAGATTCCCAGGTCACTCTATGCCTGGCGACCGGCCGGCGGTCAGCCGGCAATCGACCTTTGGTCGGCCGGTCTGGGCCACGGTCTTCCAACCGGTTGCATAACGATTCCAATATATGTACGGTGGCGTGGACGAGCCGCCACGACAGCGCACCGACCGCACGAGGCACGCACACGAGGCACACGACAACCGGGGGGAACGTGACCCAGACCCAACAGGAGCGCAAAGCGGAGACGAGGGCACGGCTCCTCGCCGCCGCCGCCCAGCTCTTTGCCGACCAGGGGGTCGACGCGGTTTCGGTGGACGCAGTGGCCGAGGCCGCCGGTCGGACGTCGGGGGCGGTGTACGCGCACTTCGGCAGCAAGCAGGGTCTGCTATTGGCGCTTCTCGAATCGTGGAAGGACGCGGTGCGCACCGTGCTGCTGGCCGAGGTGGCGGTCAGTGAATCCCCCGGCGGTCAGTTGGCGGCCGTGTGGGACAGCGTGGGCGGGAGTTCGAACGATCGCTCAGGCCGGTGGGGGCTCCTCGAGCACGAGCTCTGGCTACGTGCCGCCCGCGACGCCGAGGTGGCCGGCGTGATGCGGGCCCGGAACGCCGAGGCCCGCCGCTTCAGTGCCCGCCAGCTGGCCGCCTGGAGCGACCGGGTCGGTGCCCGAGCCACCGTCGCCCCTGACGAGCTGGCCGTGCTGGTCACCGCCCTGCTCGCCGGGCTGGCCATGCAACACCGCCTCGAGCCGGGGGTGGTGAGCGACGATCTCGCCGTGCGAGGCCTGGCTGCCCTGGTCGGCCTCACCGATACCGAGCCCCCCTCCCATCCCCCGACGGACGCGCCCCGGCAAGACGGGGACCGACTGTGATGAACGAACCGACAAAAGGAGCCACATCATGAACACCGAGATCCGCCAGAAACTGGGCATCGAGTTCCCCATCTTCGCCTTCACCCACTGCCGGGATGTGGTCGCGGCGGTCACCAACGCCGGCGGCATCGGCGTGCTCGGTGCCATCGGCTTCACTCCCGACCAGCTGGATGTGGAGCTCACCTGGATCGACGAACACGTGGGCGATCGGCCCTATGGCGTGGACATCGTCATCCCGGCCAAGTACGAGGGCATGGACGAGATGGACCCCGACAAGCTGGAGGCCCAGATCCGGGGGCTGGTGCCTGCCCAGCACAAGGAGTTCGCCCTCAAGATCCTTGCCGACCACCACGTCCCTGAGATCCCCGAGGACGAACGGCGCTCCGATGGGATGATCGGGTGGACCGCGGCGCATGCTGCCGGACTGTTGACCGTCGCCCTCCGGCATCCCAACGTCAAGCTCATCGCCAACGCCCTCGGCACTCCCCCACCGGACGTGGTGGAGAGGGTCCAGGGAGCCGGTCTGATGATCGGCGCCCTGGCCGGATCGGTGAAGCACGCCCTCAATCACAAGGCGGCCGGGCTCGACTTCATCATCTGCCAAGGATCCGAGGGCGGAGGGCACACCGGTGACGTGGGGAGCATCGTCTTGTGGCCCGAGGTAGTCGATGCCGTCGCCCCCATCCCGGTGCTGGCCGCCGGCGGGGTCGGCAGCGGGAGGCAGATGGCTGCCGCCATGGCCCTCGGCGCCCAGGGTGTGTGGTCGGGCACCTTGTGGCTGACCGTGGAGGAAGCAGACATCCCACCCAAGCAGATGGAGACCTACCTGGCGGCGTCCAGCCGCGACACCGTGCGGTCTCGGTCCTTCACCGGAAAGCCGTGCCGGATGCTCAAGAACGATTGGACCGATGCCTGGGAGGCGGAGGACACCCCCGACCCGCTCCCCATGCCCTTGCAGATGATGGTGGCCATCGAGGCGGTCTCACGCGGCCACCGCTACCCGGAACAGGCCAAGGACGTGAACTTCAATCCTTGCGGCCAGGTCATCGGCCGGGCCACCACCGTCCGCAAGGCCAAGGACGTCGTCTTCTCCATGGTGGAGGAGTACCTCGAGGCCACCGAACGGCTCCAGGCGGGCGTGAACGTCTGACCCGATCAGGGAGGACCCTCCACTCCTATCGGCACCAACTCGGCTATCAGCACCGACTCTGCACTCGGCTGGGCTGCCACCTGCCGGGGGTCCGGGACGGCGGGGGGAGGCTCGTAGTCTGTCTCCATGCGGTTCGTGATCGTCGGTGGTGGGCCGGCCGGCAACCAGGCGGCCACGCACGCGGCACGCCTGGGTGTCGACGTCACCCTGATCGAGCGCGACATCATCGGCGGGGCGGCAAACCTGTGGGACTGCGTCCCCTCCAAGGCGATGATCGCCAGCGGTGGCGCCATGTCCTACCTGCGGCGCATCTCAGGCATGGGGGTTGTGGGCGCCGAGGGAACCATCCAGCTCGAGCTGCTGCGTCAGCGCATCCAGAAGATCACCGACCACCTCGAGCACACCAACGAGAAGATCCTCGAGAGCCAGGGCGTGGAGCTGGTGCGGGGAACGGCTCGACTCGGAGACGCCACCACCGTGATCGCCTCCACCACCGACGGCAAGAGGAGCTTCAGCGCTGACGCCATCCTGATCAGCACGGGGAGCCGGCCCCGGGTGCCCACCTGGGCGACGCTGGACGAGGACCGGATCCTCTGCACGCGAGATGCGTATCCGCCGAAGGTGCTCCCCGACCACCTGGTGGTCATCGGCTCAGGCGTCACCGGCGTCGAGTTCGTCCACCTGTTCTCGTCGTTGGGATGCGAGGTGACCCTCATCGTGAGCCGGCAGCAGGTGTTGCCACAAAAGGACCCCGAGGTGGCTGCCGCCCTCGAGGCCGACTTCTCCCGTCGCGGCGTGCACCTGCTGAAGGGGGCCAGGGCGGTGGCGGCCGAACGCACCGACCAGGGCGTGGCGGTCCGCTGTGACGACGGCCGGCTGGTGTCCGGGTCCCATGCGCTGCTGGCCGTCGGGTCGATCCCCAACGCAGAGGGGCTCGGCCTCGAACGCGTCGGCATCGAGCTGGACGGGCGCGGCTATATCTCCATCAACCGTCACTGCCAGACCACCGTGCCCCACATCTTCGCCGCCGGTGACATCTCCGGAAAGCTGCCGCTGTCATCGGTGGCCCACATGCAGGGACGCCAGGTCGCCGACTACGTGGTGGGCGGACATTCGGTGAGTCATCGGCACCCCAACTACGACAGTGCTCCCTCCGCCATCTTCACCGAGCCGGAGATTGCCGACGTGGGCCTGGCCGAAGCAGACGCCTTCGCCGAAGGGCGCAAGATCCGGGTGACCAAGGTACCGTTCGCCGCCAGTGCACGGGCCCTCATCGACAATGACTCCCGCGGCTTCGTCAAGATCATCAGCGATCCGGCCACCGGAATCGTGCTCGGTGGCTCCATCGTGGGAGAGAATGCCTCTGAACTGATCTCTGTCCTCGCCGTGGCCGTGACCGGTCACCTGCGGGTTGCCGACATCGTCGAGTCGATGCTCGTGCATCCGACCCTCTCCGAGGCGTTGGCCGAAGCCGCCGAGTGAAGTCCTCCGGTCGATCGCACCAGTGACCACCTCGGTAGCGCTGGCCTCGGCGATCGGTCCGGAGGATAGGTAGCTGGGATACTGTCGAGCCATCGCCACCAGAGCCCTGAACCGAACGACCACCATCCCCCGCCCTCTCCGGACGCGCGTCGCCCAGATGGTGGCGGCGGCAGTGATGGCCGCATCGATGCTGTTCGTGGTGGCCGGGGCACCATCGGGCCCCGCTGCGGCGGCGACCACGGGACATCCGGTGCTGGCATCGAAGAGCGGGTCCTATGTCTTCACCCTGCGGTTCGGCGGACTGACTCGTGACTACCGGCTCCATGTCCCTCCGGCAGCAGCCTCCGGCCGACCGCTCCCGCTGGTCCTCAATCTCCATGGTGCGACCCAGAACGCGCAGCTGGAGGAGATCACCTCAGCGATGGATCCCAATGCCGACCAGAACGGCTACCTGGTCGCCTACCCCGACGGCACCAGGATCTCCAAGGTGCTGACTCCGGATCCGGTTGCCAAGCAGGCGCAGTACGGGTGGAATGCCGGACAGTGCTGCGGTCTCCCGGTCACCAAGGACATCAATGACGTTGGCTTCCTCTTGAAGGTGATCGACGACATCGCCTCACGCACACCAGTTGATCTCCGGCGGGTGTACATGACGGGAATCTCGAACGGAGGGATGATGGCCTACGCAATGGCGGCCGAGGCCTCCGGCCACGTCGCGGCCATCTCCTCCGTCTCCGGGCAGGTGGAGATCCCTACGATCCACCCCACCCGGGCGGTTCCGACCATGGAGTTCCACAGCGTCAACGACCCCGTTGCCAAGTGGAGCGGGGTGCCCAACCGCAACCCCCGGCTCCGGTTGTCGGTGATGGAGGGGATCAACCAGTGGGTCAAGGCCGACGGGTGCGGAACAACCCCTCACGACGCTGCCCCCATCGTGGGCGCCTCCGGCACGATCTCCGCGGGTGAAACGGCCACGCTGGTCACCTACACCCACTGCAGAGCCGGGACCCAGGTCGCCCTGTGGCGGTTCACCGGCTCGGGCCACGTCTGGCCGGGCAGTTCGCTCAACACCGGCCCTCCCGATACCTGGATCCTCGCCGGGGTGGGGCGCGGCATCGTCCTGGTCGACGCCAATGAGGCCATGTGGAAGTTCTTCCAGCACTATTCGCTCCCTTCGGTGCCTTCGACCCGGACCTGACCGGCCCGACCATCCCAGCGGGCGGGCGACGCCCCGCCTGCGGCTGCCAGCGCATCCCCTGCCCTGGGCCACGTCATCCCTGTCACTCCGCCCGGAGGGTTTCGGGAGGTCGCCGCCGTCGGGTCGAGCCGCTCCTGCACACAGGTGTGGAATGAGGCACAATGAGCGGATCACCGGGGGGCGGCGAGAAAGGCCGCAGAGTGATCGAAGAACGACAGGCACGACGGCAGATCGTCTCCGAGCGGCTCGACCCATCCGAGTCGATCCAGTTCGACGTACTGGCCATGTGGCGAGAACTGGGACGTGAGTCCGAAAGTTCCGAGGCGGAGGGCTTCCTGGTCCTCACCGACCGTCGATTGCTGTTCGCCACCTTGGCGCTCGGTGTCCTCGTCGACCTGCAGGTCTCCCGCATCCGCAATGCATGGGTGACCCGGCTCCGGGCGAAGGCCGTGCACCTCGAGATCGAGACCAGTGATCAGAACGTCCATGCCTTCTGGACGGGCAAGAGGCCGGCCTGGTTGGTGGTCGGCGCCGTGCACGGGAACACCTGACCGGTCGGCGCAGCCGGCGCGCTGTGCGGGCGACCGGCCGGTCGGCGCTGTGCCGGCTCCAGACAGGGACAACCCCCGCCTCGGCCCTTGGTCATCCTTGCTTGACCGGCGCACCCGGTGTCCAGCGGCGAGACTGGTGGAGTGCTCGCTGTGGTGTCTCCCGCCGCCTACCGGGTGAGCGTGGTAGTAGGGCTCGGTGCCTAGCCCCCCATCGGTGGGCGCTCTGTGAGCGCGGGCCACCCGGAGTCGGTCCCGCGCTCGTCACCGGGGGAACGACCGGCATCGGGTCCGTTCACGTTGCACGGCTGGAGCGATCGGGCGGTGTTGGGTGTCGCCCTGGTGGCACTGGCCGCCGGATTCGGCCAATTCGGCCTCACGGCAACCCTGGGCGACGTGGCCCGGCACTTCGGCCATGTGGTGGGTGGCGCAACGATCACCGACAAGGTGGGGCTGTCGGGAACCCAGCTCGGTCTCGGTCTGGCCGTGGTGCGATTGTCGTCACTGGGAGGTCTTCCCCTGGCCGGCCTGGCGGACCGGGTGGGCCGGCGACGGATTCTGCTGCTCTCCTGCGGCCTCGGGCTGGCCGCCACCGCGGCGTCGGCTGCCAGTCCGGGGTACTGGTGGTTCGTGGTCGTGTTCGCGCTCGGGCGGCCATTCCTCTCGGCTGCCTACGCGGTCGCCCAGGTGCATGCCGCCGAACAGACCGACTCCTCTCAACGAGCATCCGCCGTCGCCCTGGTCGCCGCCGGTTACGCGGTCGGGGCCGGCGCCACGGTGGTCATCTACGGGCAGGTGGGAAATGGCCTCGGCTACCGCGGGATCCTCCTGCTGGCCCTGGTGCCCATGATCTCCCTACCGTTCGTGGCACGGTGGGTCTCCGAACCGGAGCGATTCCTGCGGGCGGCGGCATCCGACCAGCGGCGGTGGCCGGTCCTCGGCGCTATCGCTCGTCCCTATCGTGCCCGGCTGGCCCTGGTGACCGTGCTGGCCTTCTCGCTCGGGGTGATCACCGGCCCGGCCAACAGCTTCGTCTACCTCTACGCCCAGAACGTCGAGCGGTTCCCCGGTGTGGCACTGTCGGCCATGGTGGTCGCCGCTGGGATCCTCGGGCTGGGTGGCCTCTTGGCCGGTCGTTGGTTGGCCGACCGGGTGGGCAGGCGGCCGACGGCGATGGGGGCCATGGTGTGCATCGGGGCATCCGGCATCCTCTGCTACAGCGGTAACCGGGTTGCCCTCGTCGTGGGATACCTCGCCGCTGTCACCGCCGGCGGAATCATCGCTCCTGCGGCAGGGGCGTTCGTGAACGAGCTCTTCCCGACGTCGGTACGGGCGTCTGTGGCCGGATGGAACGTGGCCGGCGCGGTGCTCGGGGCAGTCGCCGGGCTCCTCCTGTTCGGCGCCGTTGCCGACATCGGCAACCGGTTCGGTCCGGCGGCCCTGGTGACCTTCCTCCCGGCCATGGCGATGAGCGGACTGGTCTGGTATCTCCCCGAGACGCGTGGCCACGAGCCCGAATGGTTCTGGCCGGACGTCGTCAGCGACTAAGTGTGATTCCCACGCCTCCACGGGACCTCGCCGCCGACCGACGGCATCCGTCCGTGGGTGCCGTCGTGGGGCTGGCCCTCGCGTTCGCCCGGTAGCGCTCCCTCTCCGGGGTTCTCCACGAGGTCATCCGGCAAACATCGACAAGGCCGGGCAGGGATTGATCGAGGTGGCATGGCGTCCCTCCCCCTCGGCCCATGGCCGGTAAGCTCCCCGAGTGCCACTGGTGCCTACCTTGTGAGGGATGCCACCTCGCATGCGACCGTGACGAATCGGAACCACACGTGACATCCAGTGGTGTAGCACTGTCGCCTCAGGTCGGACCGGCATCGACTCCATCACCCGACCGTCCGGTCGACTCGGAGCCGCCGAACCGCGGATGGTTCCGCTTGCGAGTTACCGGCGCGGTCGTAATGGGAGTGTGGGTGATCGGCCTGGGTGCCTATTCCACCACGATCTACCACCGAGGCTTTCTGGCCGAGGACTTCGCAACGTACAACCAGGCGTGGACGCTGATCGGCCATGGACACCTCAATCCGTATGACACGGTCTTTCACAGCTACTCGTTCCTGAAGAGCGACTTCGAGCTGATCATCTGGCCCCTGGCACTCATCCACCTCGCCTTTCCTCAACCCATCGCGCTCCTTTGGATTCAGGACCTCGCGGTCGCCGGCAGCGGCTTGGTCGTGTACCTCTGGATCATCGACTACTTGGAGCATCGCCGCTTGGCCTGGTGGCCATCGGTAGGCGTGGCCACCGTGGTGCTCGCCGTGCTGGTCGCCAGCCCCGGCGCCTATCAGACCCTCTCGTTCGATTTCCACCTCGAGCCCATCTCCACCTTCTTCGTCCTCCTCGCAGGTCGAGATCTCTGGCTGGGGCGCCACCGCAGAGCGTGGATCTGGGTCGGCGTGGCCCTCCTGTGCGGCTCCTTTGCCGCCATCACCCTCGTTGGCCTTGGCATCTCTGCGCTCCTGGCCGGCCGGGCGACGCGGCTTCAGGGAGTGATGCTCATCGTTGCCGCCATCGCATGGCTGGGGCTGATCTCCGTCGTCGGCGCCAACCTGGGGTCGGGCATCGGCCTCTACGCCTACCTGGCCGGCCGATCCAGCTTGCCCAGCACCGGTGGAATCGTCGTCCTGGCCTCTGGAATGGTCGCCCATCCCACCCGTGTGATCCACCAGATCCACGCCCGGCTTCCGAACATGTACGTGCTGATCAAACAAGTCGGAGTGATCGGATTGGCCTCGGCCTGGGGATTCGGCGTGCCGGTGGTGGTGATGGTGACCAACGCCTTGAATTCCAATTCCGCTCTGATCAACCAGGCATTCCAGAACTCAGCGGTGTTCCCGTTCGTGCTGCTGGGTACGGTGATGGTGCTCGTCTGGCTGGCCCAGCGATTCCGCTACGGCTGGATCCCAGCGACGATGGTTGCCGTCGCAGTGACGATCCAGGCACTCTCCTATGGCATCCCGCTGGCGCCTGCCAACGTCCGGTGGGGTATCGCCCAGATCGGACCGGGGCCCGCAGCCCAGCTGAGGAAGGCGCTGGCCCTAACGCCGCCGCAGGCGGAGACGATCACCACCATCAACATCATGGGCCGGTTCTGCTCTCGGACCTACTGCTACTGGTTCTATCCGAACGGCACGTTGCCGGTGCACAGTCATCAGGTGGTATTCGTGTTCGACCCCGCCAACGAATCCACCATTCCCCCGTCCAGTCCCATCGCAGACGTCGGGGCGGTGGCATTCGTACGTGATGACCTCCACGCACGAGTCCTCGTCGACGCCGACGGCATCACCGCCTTCGAATGGTTGCCTCCCCCAGGGACGACGCACGTCACCGTGGCCACCACTCCCTGACACCTCGGACGGCCCACCCACCACCGCACCATGGACCCGACAGCCCCGCACCGGGGACCCTGCCGCAGGTGGGCCGCAGGTTGGGCCGCAGGTTGGGCCTCAGGTGTCTGTCGGAGCCAAGGCGTCGACTTGTGCAACCTCTTCGGGCGAGAGCCGCCAGTTACCGGCGGCCACGTTTGCTCGAACCTGCTCGGCCGTCGTCGCCCCGGCGATCACCGACGCCACCGGAGACTTGGCGGCCAGCCAGGCAAAGGCGAGCTCGAGGAGCGTGTGATCACGGTCACCTGCCCATCCGCTGAGAGCGTCGATCAGGTCGAAATTCCGATCAGAGAGGAAACCTTCCGCCCGACCGCCCCACCGTTGCAACCGGGTCCCCGGCGGCGGCGGCTCACCCCGGGTGTACTTGCCGGTCAGCAACCCGCTGGCCAGGGGGAAGTACGGAAGGTAGGCCACGCCCAGGCGCTGGCACAGGGGAAGGACCTCCGATTCATCGGCTCTGTTCAGCAGGTTGTAGTGGTTCTGAACGCTCACGAAGCGTGATTTGCCGGGGGCCACGGCATCGTCGGCCTCTTGGAGCATCGCAGCGGAGAAATTCGAACATCCGATCTCCCGGACCTTCCCTTCGTGGACCAGCTCGTCGAGCACACCGAGGGTATCGGCGATCGGCACCAGTGGATCGGGCCGATGCAGTTGGTAGAGATCGATCCGATCGGTTTCCAACCGACGCAGGCTGCGCTCGATCGCCTCCCGCACGTAGCCGGGCGCAGCACCGCCGGTACCGCCCTCACCCACGGCACTCCCGAATTTGGTGGCGATGACGACCTCATCCCGATGACGACCCAGGGCCCGGCCCAGTCGCACCTCGCTCTCGCCGTAGGAGTCCGAGGTGTCGAAGAAATTGATCCCCGAGTCGATCGCTTCTTCCACCACGGGGGACACCTCGTCCTCGTGCATGCTGAGGCCGAAATTGTTGGTCCCGAGACCGATGACCGATACCTGGAGGGCTCCGATCGGTCGGGTGTCCATGGTCGCTTTTCTACCATGAGGCCATACCGCTTCCAACCGCCGTGGGACCCCGGCCGTTGTTGACTGCGGTTGGCCGCTCTAGGCAGCCTGCCGAGCCGGGCGGTCAGCCCATCTCGCCACGATGGTGGGTGGTGAGGGCGACGGTCGGGTGACGACACGTGATCGCCCGCTACCGCGGCGGATCCCGGGGAGAATCCTCGCCTTCTCCAGGAGCGAGGACGACGGACGTCCCGTCCTCGGAGATGCCCGATATCCGAGTCTTGTGTCCGACGAGGAGCGCGACGGACGAAACGATCCCAGTGTCCCACTCACCGACCAGCTCCCATGCTCGGGCGATCCCGATCAGCAGAGAAGCGATGAGCACGTCGCCGAGCTGT
The DNA here is from genome assembly GCA_963774885.1 of uncultured Acidimicrobiaceae bacterium. Taxonomy (GTDB): domain Bacteria; phylum Actinomycetota; class Acidimicrobiia; order Acidimicrobiales; family RAAP-2; genus Bog-756. The sequence goes on along the minus strand of CAVZGQ010000001.1, from coordinate 39,990 downwards.
CCCACGGCCCAGCTCCGGTGGGGGTCGACAATGAGCTGGATGCCACTGAGGAGCTCGAATCCGAAGGTAAGGAACAGAAAGCCCACGAGGACAAGCTGCGGCCGCCGACGCTGCTGCAGTCGGGGAACGGTGAGCGTCGTGCGTACTCCGGCTGCGGTGAAGAACAATCCAATGACACCGAGGATGGCGGCCGGAAAGCCGACGTTGGTCCCGGGGACGAGACCGAACAGCGACACGGCGAAGGCGTTGGTGAAGGCCAGAAGGGATGCGGCGGCCCGGAACTCGCGGATGACCGGGTGGGTCCGGACACGGCTCTCCGACACGGACATGGCCACAAACAGAAGCCCGGTGAGCGTGGCGGCCGAGGTCCCGATGACGACGAACAGGTCCCTGTAGTTCCCGAGCACCACGAGTACCACCCTACCGACCGGAACTGGAGCCGAGCGACGCCATGTCACCGGTCGGAACGACCTTGCCATCGCCCCGAGGACCTACTTAGATGACCGCATGACACCGATCGCTCGATTGGCAGCAATCTCCTTGGACACTCCCGACCCGGCCGGACTCGCCGAGTTCTATCGGGAGCTGCTCGATCTCGAGGTGTTCTTCGAGTCGGATGACTTCATCGCGCTCAAGGGCGCCGGGGTGTACCTGACAACGCAGCGAGTCGAGGATCAGCAGCCTCCCGACTGGCCGAGTGCCAGCGTGCCCAAACAGATGCATCTCGAGCTCGCCGTCGATGACCTCGACGAATCAGAAGTGAGAGCGATGGCCATTGGCGCCGTCAAGGCTGACCCCCAGCCGAACCCGGACCTCTGGCGCGTGCTCGTCGACCCGGCCGGTCACCCGTTCTGCATCACGACCCTGATACCCGAAGGTTGACCTCCTTCACCCACTTGCTCGCTGGGCCGACGAGTCGGATTGCGGGGGCCTGACGTGGGGCGCCTCGAAAACAGAGTCGCCATCGTGACCGGAGGGGCGGGCGGGATCGGAGGGGCCACGGCGCGGGCCCTGGCCAGGGAGGGTGCCTCCGTCGCGGTCGTCGACGTCGACGTCGAGGGTGGAGCCCAGGTAGTGGAGAACATCCGTGCCACCGGCGGATCCGCCATGTGGGTACAGGCCGATCTCTCGGAGGAGTCCGACGTGGCCGAGGCGATCAGATCCACGGTAGCCCAGTTCGGGCGCCTCGACGTCCTCCACAACAACGCCGCCTTGACGGAATCGGAATTCCTGTCACGTGACACCCCAGTGACCGAACTGTCCCTCGAAGTCTGGGAGCGGACGATTGCCGTAAACCTCAGCAGCCAGATGCTCACCTGCAAGTACGCCATTCCTGAAATGGTGAAGGGCGGTGGCGGCTCCATCATCAACATGTCCTCCGGTGCCTCCCTCAAGGGCGACCGGACCCGTACCGCCTACGGCGTCTCCAAAGCAGGCGTCAACACGCTGACCATGTATGTGGCGGCCGGTCACGGCAAACAGGGCGTACGAGCCAATACGATCGTTCCCGGTCTGATCATCACCGACGCGGTCCGGGCCCATATCCCCGAGGGAATGCTCGATCGGCTCGGCCGCTCGACACTCACCCCATACCTGGGCCAGCCCGACGATATTGCCGATCTCGTCGTCTTCCTGGCGTCCGATGAGTCTCGCTACATCACCGGCCAGATGGTGATCATCGACGGAGGGATGTCCGCCCACGTCGGCAACCTCGCCAATGATGACTAGTGAGCGCCAGGGCAGGCCGTTCACCGACGGCGACTCCGGTCATGCCTCTGGTTGCCATTCCGGGGTGGTCGTTCAGGAAGGCCCGAGCACGTAGGAACCGGTGTCGGGATGGTGGTACCAGCCGCTGGACGCCTGGGTCCCGCCATCGACATGGATGGTCTGTCCCGTCACATAGCTGGACAGATCACTGGCCAGAAAGACGGCGGCACCGGCCATCTCATCGACGTGACCGGCACGCCCCATCGGCACGGTGAAACCGAAGGTCTGTTCTGCGCCGGGCGGCGCGACGGACGCCATGCCCTCGGTCATGGTGATGTCCGGGGCCAGGGCGTTGACCCGGATCCCGTAAGGAGCCAGCTCTAGCGCCGCCGTCTTGGTGAAATTGATCACCCCGGCTTTCGCTGCAGCGTAGGCCGCGTACCCCGGCGCGGCGCGCACCCCCTCGATCGAGGTCACGCTGATGATGCTGCCCCCGGCCTCGCGTTCCACCATCGTCCGGGCCACACGCTGGGTGCAGAGGATCACGTGCTTGAGGTTCGCCCGATACAACGCGTCCCAGCCATTCTCCGATGTCTCGAGGATGGGCGACGAAAACACCCCGCCGGCGTTGTTGACCAGGATGCTCACCGGACCGAGCTCTGCGATCGTCCGGGCAAGCGCCTCGTCGACCTCGGCCGATTGGCGCACATCAGTGGTAATTGCCAGGCCACCGACCTCGTCGGCAGCGGCTGTCGCTGTATCGGCATCACGCTCCCAGATCGCCACCGAAGCACCAAATGCGACCAATCCGCGGGCGATACCGCGGCCGATCCCCGCCCCACCGCCGGTCACTACGGCAACGCGATCGGTGAGCAGCACCGATGAAGGGTCCATGGACACGAAGCCATCAGCCTAATAAGTTCGTTGGATGGCAGCGTTGATGGGCTGCCGACGACCTCCGAGAGTGAGTAGGCATGCCACGAATTGAACCGATCCCATTAGACGAGATGGCGGAGGAGCCGAGACGGATCATCGAGGACGGGGTGGCAAACGGCACCTACGCAACTCCCATCCCCCTTCAGATCTTCGCCTACCGGACCCAGCAGATCCTGATGACCAATGCTGCTCGCGGGGCGTGGGGACAGCAAAGCCTGCTCGGTGGTCGAATCCTCGAACTGATCCGGATCCGGAGCGCGCAGCTGGGCGAGTGCCAGCCCTGCATGCAGTCCCGCAAACACGATTCGATCACCGACGAGGACGTCGCCTGCCTGGTAGCCCCCGGCAGCTCGCAGCTAACGGAGCAGGAGCGCCTGGCGGTCGAGTTCCTGGATCTTCTCTCGGCGGACCACCACGCCATCGACGACGAGGTCTACCGCGAGCTGAGCGAAGTCTTCACTGCGGCCCAGATCATCGAGCTCGGCTTCACCTGTGCCAACGCGATGGGCCTCCATCGTTTCATCCACACGCTCGACGTCTTCGGAGACAGCCCTCCGGTGATTGCCTACGACCCGGGCCAAGTCGACGCTGCCCACGCCGACGTCCCTGAGCAGGCGCCGGCATGAGCGAGACGGTATTCGTCACCGGCGCCACCGGCCTGGCCGGCGCCAACGTCTGCAAGCTTCTCATCGAGCGCGGCGACAACGTGCGGGCACTGGCCCGTCGCGGAGCCGACACCGGACCGCTCGCCTCCCTGGGAGTCGATGTGGTTACCGGTGACATCACCACCACCGACGACGTACGCCGGGGTGCCACCGGCGCCGACTCCGCCATTCACTGTGCCGCCCTCCTCGGCGGTGCCAGCCAGCATTTGCCTGACTTCGAGGCTGTCAACGTCGAGGGCACCCGCCACGTCCTCGACGCCGCCGCATCCCTCGGTATGCGTCGCGTCGTCGCAGTGAGCACCGGCACCTTCTTCGACACGTCTGGCGGTCTCGAGCGCGAGGACGCCCCCGTTTCCAAGGCCCCGAGCTCGGACCCGTACACGCTGACCAAAATGGCGGCATTCGAGGACGCCATGGCCCGTGCTGCTTCGGGGCAGGATGTGGTCACTACCCACCCGGGAGCGATCTTCGGTGCGTCGCCGGTGATCAGCAACGCCCTCGGCAAGACCAGCTTCAACCGGGTGCTGCTCTCTGCGCTCCGCAAACGCCTGGTGCAGTACCTGCGGTTTCCGGTGAGCTGGGTCTACTCCGAGGACGTCGCCCGCGGTTGCATCCTGGCCCTCGATCGCGGGGTGTCGGGAGAGCGGTACATGCTCGACGGGCGTCCCGAGGACGTGGTCAGCATCGCCGAGGCGTGCACCCGGATCTGTCAGTTGGCCGACATCGATCACCAGGTGGAGGACGTCCTCCCCTCGGATGACCCCGAGCTGGTTCGGGTCTTCGGACCGACCCTGTTGGCTATCGCCTCCAAGGCGGCGGCGGATCGACCGGCGCACCCCGACTTGACCGAGTCGAAGACCTACAAGAGGCTTGGTTACAACCCGATCAGCTTCGACGACGGTCTCCGGACCACCACCGGGTGGTTCCGCGAGGTCGGCAAGCTGGACGGCTGAGGCGCGGTCAGCCCGCCAGTCGGCACCATCTCCCGTCCGGCTGATCGGACGGGCCGGAGCCGGCTGACCGACGCCACCCGGAGGCATGGGTGGTCCGAGCAGGATAGCGCTTGCGACCTGCGGGTTTACTGACCCGGCCGAAATCGCAACCTGCCGATCATCACCGCGGGCCAACACAACTGTCTGCTTCCGGGACCTGCTCCGATGGCAGCCACCAGATCGAGTCTCTACGCTCGGAGAATGACGAACCGGGAAACGATCGAGCGCCTCCGAAAGGAAGTCGGCGTCGATTATGCCTTCGGGATCACCGGTCTCTTGACGTTGGCGGACGCCGTCGACGACCTGATCGAGCGCGTCAATGCCTTGGAGCAGCGCACCGATGAAACGCGACCCATCGTCATCCACGACATCGTTGCCCGCATCGATTCGCTCGAAAAGGAAAATGACAACCGTCGTGTCGACGGGTCAGCCGAGGTCATGGCGGCCCTGTCCGATCTCCGTCGGCAGATTGTCAAACTCACCAAGGTGTTGAAGAAACGGCGTTAATAGTCGCCCTCGGAGCCGCCGACCCTGCAACTACGCGGCTGGAGGCGGCCTCTGGTTGCGTAGGCGGTTGTGGGGGCCGCACAGCAACCTTCCGTTCTCCTGCGTGGTCGGGCCACCAACCGCGAAGGGGATGATGTGGTCGATCTCGCACTCCGAAGCGGGTCTGTCGCAGTAGGGATGGGTGCACTCCCGATCTCGTAGCTCGACGGCGTGGCGAGTGGCTCCAGCGAACAGGCGAGCTGTGGCCGAGACCTCCACCCTGCTGCCCGGGCCGGAATACGATCCGCTCAATGGTCGCCTGATCCAGCCAAGGAATCAGCGAGCCGGGCGAGATCACCGACCCCTGGACGAGCTCGCAGATCCGACCATGGAGCGTTTCGTAGCCCACCAGGACGCTGAAAAGCGGTGGCGACCGACGTCCGTCGGTGGGTGCGGTCCGAGAGCGAGTGGCCATTTCGACGAGGGCATCGGCGCGGCGCTGGCTCGAGGTTCGTGACACCTCGCTGGGAGCGGGTTCACGACCGAGGGCCTCCCGTGCCTCCGCCCAGTCAGCTTCGAACATCTCGCGCTCGAGGCGCCCCAGCTCACCGGCGACAACAGCCCCGGAGATCGGGTCGAGGGTGATCTTTCCCAGCCACATGCCGCCGAAACTGCTCTCCAGGTACACGTCCCGCCGGTCCCGGCGCGCTTGCTCGCTCCCCTCGACCCCGTCGGGATCCGCCAACTGCTCCCAGTAGGCGGTCGTTCGGTGAAGGCATCGAACCGCAGGGTGCCGGCCTGTCCAACCAGCATCTCCTCGTCACGGGCCAGCGCATCCTCGGTGACCGGCCGGCGGAGTGCGGCGAGGATGTCCACGTGGGCACCGTTGATGTCGCCGTTGGACCAGGCCTCGGCGCAGATCGGGAGTTGGCGGAGGGCTCGGCCCCTGCGGACCAGGCGCCGTGTATGACCCCTTGGCAGACGGCACCGCACGGAGAGCCACGCCGAGGCATTGCGGGCGCCGTCGGATGCCCACTCCCCCGAGGCGTCAAAGGCGGCGGTGGCGGCGGTGACGAAGGCCTCCAGTCGGGCCAGTTGGCGCTGGAGGGATTCGATCGATTCGGCGTCGGCGCAGGAGGAAGGATCAGATCGGACCAGACAATCGACTGCGCACTCCAGGTCACCCAACTCCATGGGGAAATTCAACCACCGGGCTGTGACACCTCTTTGCCACACGGTCGCCCCATGGGCCAGACCCAGGGAGAGCCGCCTTGGGACTCGGCTCTTCCTCGTCATGAGTGGTCAGGGTGAACCCCCGCGAACAGCTTCTATGCCTCGAGTGTCACCGTCCTCGTCAACCAGGACGGTCACGTCGGCGTAACCGAGACGCTCGAGGTCGTCGGCCAGGCCGTCGGCTTGCTCACCGCCGAGCTCGAGCAAGAGCGCACCCCCGCATCGCAGGAAACGAGGAGCGTCACAAAGGACGCGGCGTAGGACATCGGTCCCATCACCGCCTCCGTCGTACGACAGCGACGACTCAAACCTGAGGGTGTCACGCGGCAGCAATCGGAGGGCCGGCGTGGGCACGTAGGGGACGACGCCGACCACAACATCGACGGACCCCTGGAGCCAGTCCGGAAGCGGGCCGAACAGGTCGCCGCGGAAGGCGACCACACCGTTCGTCTCTGCGCAAGCGACTGCACGCTCGTCAACGTCCGATGCCACAACACGAGCACCACGCCGGTGCGCCGCCAGGACGGCGGCGATGGCACCGGATCCCGTGCACAGGTCGACGGCAACACCGTTCTCGCCCAGATGGCTGAGAGCGCGGCGAGCAAGCGGTTCGCTCTGCCAGCGTGGGACGTACACACCCGGTTCCACCTTGACGGCAATGCCACAGAACATGGTGCCCCCGGTTATCCAAGCCAGAGGCTCTCCTGAAAAACGTCGATCGGCGAACGAGTCAAGTAGGTCGGCATCGCCAGCAGCGGCGGCGATAAGTTGCTCCGCCTCATCGGCGGCGGCGACAAACCCTGCTGCCGACAGCACTCGCGTCAGTGATTCAGCATTGCTGGACGTCGGCATGGCTGCCAATTGTTATCGGCCCACCGGCCCCGACTCAGCGCTCAGGAGATGACGGGCCGGTCCTCAGTGTGAAGGGGTGCTCGTATCGCCTTCATCGACGCGCTCGAGCCGCATCGTGAACGCGGTGGAATATTCCCAGACCAACTGGTGTCCCTCCCGCCATCGTCTGACCTCAACCCCGGGTAGACCGCTCGGGCGCAGCACAAGCACTCCGGCTTCGTAGGAAGCCGCCACAACCACCGGCGTCGTGAAGTCAGATGCCATCACGTCGTGGACGCCGTTCTCGTCGGTCCCGTCACAGGACAGGAAGTCGTGCACGACACCCCCGCCGGTGACCACCACCCGGGATCCGGCCTGTTCGATTCGTTCGACATGCCTCCACACGGGCTCGCCGGGAGGCATCGGATCGCCATTCACCCGGACATCCACTGCCCTCCAGGTTCCTCGGAGGTCGGGCGCACCATCGACAAGAGGGTCGATGCAGCCAGCCAGGATCGGATCGGGCATCACTCGGGCGTAGCGGTCGGAATCCGGCTCGCCATAGCCTCCGGGAGGAGTGCGAGCCACCGGTATATCGCTCGCCGACGTCACCGGCTTGCCTCCATCATGACCACCAGCCGTTGATTATCGAGTGCGGTGACCTGGTCGGGCCCCAAATGAAGGACCAGCCTCTGTGACGCTCGACGTACTCGCAGATGCCGCTGGCGTTCATGATCATCCTCTCGGCGCCAAGCCTCGATCCAAGCTCGGATCGAGGGTACCCGGCGGCCTGGCGACCTCCTGGCGCGGCAAGCCAAATGTTATGTCTGACATTATGTCACTAGTTTCAGGCGGTCTCTGGAATCGCGGCCATCCGGACACGGCAGCAGAGCCTGCGCCACAAGCAGCTCACCGGCTCAGCAGCTCACCCGCTCATCCGGGGACGGTGCCGAGGATCGATATTCGAACCCGACCAGGTCGTCTTGGCAGCCAGTGCCAACGTTGGCTTACGGTGGATCATGGACGTGATCACGCTGGGCACCGGAAGCCCACTTCCCAGCGCCGATCGGGCCGGTCCAGCAACTCTGGTCCGGGCCGGGGGGCAGAACCTCCTGTTCGACGCCGGGCGCGGGGTACTGCTGCGGCTTGCCGCTGTCGGGCTGGGACTGCCGGCCCTGTTGCATCAGGTGTTCCTCACCCACCTTCACAGTGACCACACCACCGACTTCAACGATCTTGTCACGACGAACTGGGTCACCATGCCCGTCGACACCCCACTGAAGGTCACCGGACCGGTCGGAACGGAGCGCTACGCAGCCCTGATCGTGGCCTCGCTCGACGCCGACATCGGCTACCGCGTAGCCCATCACCCAGACCTCACCGCTCCGCCCTGCATCTCCATCACCGAGGTCACCGAGGGCCTCGCTTACGAATTCGGTGATGTCCGAGTGACCTGTGCGCCGGTGCATCACTTCCCAGTCGATCCCGCCATCGGCTACCGGATCGAAGCCGAAGGCAAGGTCGTTGTCATCGCCGGCGACACCCGCCCGTGCGACACCCTTGACCAGCTCTGCTCGGGCGCCGACGTCTATGTCCAGACGGTCATACGCACTGATCTGGTGAAAGCGGTGCCCTCGCCGCGGCTGCAGGATGTGCTCGACTACCACTCGAGCTGCGAGGAGGCGGGCGAGACGGCCGAGCGGGCAGGTGTGAAGACCCTGGTGCTCACCCATTTCGTGCCGTCGCTGGCGCCCGGTACTGAAGGAGAGTGGCGTACCCTCGCCGGCGATCATTTCGATGGCGAGATCGTCGTCGCCGATGACCTGACCACCATCACCGCCTGAGGGCAGCTCACTGCGGCCACGGCCCCGAGACCATGACGGGACCCGAGCGGGTCGGCCGGTAACCTTGCCGCCGGTCATCGGACATCGAGCTCAGGAGGACGGGATGCGAGACTTTGTCGTCGGTCATCTGGGGGGACGGAGCACTTCCGAACGTGGCAGGATCCGGGTTCTCCTGGCGCCCTTGGCAATCCTCATACTCGCCGGGACCCTGGCGGCGAGTTGCTCGAGCAACAGCTCCAGCAACTCCAGCACCACGAGCTCTTCGACCTCGACCACGAGCGCCGGCCGATCCACCGCTGCGGTCAGCGGCATGCAGATGGCGCTCGCTTCCGTGGGCTGCTACTCCGGCGCGGTGGACGGCATCAACGGGCCGGCGACCACGCGTGCCCTGAAGGCCTTTCAGGCCGCCTCGGGGTTGACGGTCGACGGGGTGTACGGGATCCAGACCAAATCCAAGCTCCTCGCCGCGGTCAGTGCGGGGAAGCGGGTGTGCACCACGACACCGTCCACCAGCAGCACGTCGACAACCATTCCGGCAGGCTCTGCGGTGCCCACTGCAGCCATCGCCGCCATCACCAGCTACGAGAACGCCAACGGGCCACCAGCCGGCACCTGGGTCATGTCCTCGGCGCAGGTGTCGAGCGTTGATCCCACCTACGTCCTCTTCCATATCGGGCCGGCTCCGGGACAAGCTGTACAAGGGGGCTACGGGTTCGCTCACAGTTCGGGCGGCACCTGGAGCGTGATCGGCTTTGGATCAGCAGAGGTGGGATGTCCTCCCGGGGGCCCACAGGACCCGGTAGTCCCCGCTGCCGTGCTTTCGGGGTTCGGCCTCACCTGTCCCCCGACCTGAGTCGCTCAGCCGGCCATTCCCATCAGGATCTGGGCGAACGTGCCGGGATCCGTCACCGGTAGGAGATGGCCGGAGTCAATGCGAACAACCGTCACCGGAGGTGGCAGCCGACCGACCATCTCCTCCTGTGTCTCCGTAGGAATCGGGCGGTCACGCGCATTGATCACATAGACGATGGGAATGCCGGCCACCGCCGACCAGTGGACCGGCTGGAAGTAGTGATTGACCGTGTCCTCGACGCACCGGATGGGATCGACCATGAATGGCAATTCATCGTCGTCGAGCGGATCGCCCCCGTACGCGGACCGGAACGACTCCGGGTCCTCGGGGGGTCCAGGGAGCGTGATCGTCCTGCCGTCCCGTTGAGCGGCGGTACGGGCCAGCACCAAGCCCTCGCGATGCCGCTTCTTCATACAGTCGATGCCGTATCCGCCCTCTTCCGGGACGAGGGCGGCACTCAACACGACGGAACTGACGCGGCCATCGAGCGCTGCGACCACACCGGGCACAACCAGGCCTCCCGAGGAGTGCGCGACGAGGGAGACCGGTCCCTCGATGGACGACGACTCGATGTCCGCGACCACTGACTCGACCTCGTCGCCAACCGACAAGTTGCCCAGGTCGGCCGGCTTCCCGGCCCGGCCGGGCAGGTCGACGGCAATGGTGGGACGATCCAGATGAGGGAGCAGTCGATCCCAGAATCGGGCGGTCGCTCCCCCGCCATGAATGAGAACGAGCGTCATCCTTGTCCCATGCAGACGTAGTCCACGACTGTGGAGGCTACCGCCGGGAAACACCACCCTCGGTGTTCCCTGGGGCCCAACCGGATACCGCCAGCTACCATCGGAGCGCTATCGTCACTTCACCCACCAGCCGGGACTGAATGCCCGGGATCCAAGGGAGGCGCTCTGCCCCTCGACCCACAGGTCTGCCGCTTCCTCGATCAGCTCAGAGAACTGGGCGTTCCACCCATGTCCGAGCAGACTCCAGCAGAAGCGCGTGCCGGCTTCACCAACCTGGCCGCCGTTGCCGGCCCACCCGACCACCCGGCAACCGCCGCGGATCGGCGCATTCCCGGACCTTCCGGTGCTATCCCTGTTCGCATCTACCGGCCGGCGAGCGATCGACCACTGCCGGTCGTCGTCTATTTCCACGGCGGTGGGTTCGTGATCGGGGACATCGCGACGCATGACACCGTCTGCCAGCGGTTGGCTGTCGGCGTGCCTGCGGTGGTGGTGAGTGTGGACTACCAGCTGGCGCCCGAGCACCCCTTTCCCGCGGCCGTTGAGGACTGCGACACCGCAACCGAATGGGTCGCGGCCCATGCCGCCGAGTTTGGCGGCGACGCCGCCCGACTGGCGGTTGCCGGTGACAGCGCCGGTGGCAACCTGGCCGCCGTCGTGGCGCGTCACGCCCGGGACGCCGGTGGCCCGCCCATCGCCTTCCAGCTTCTCGTCTACCCGGTCACCGACATGACCCGGTCCCTCCCGTCGCACCTCGAGAACGGAACGGGCTACTTGCTCGATACCGAGACAATGACCTGGTTCCTCGAGAACTACCTGGGCGGCGGCGACCCACGTCAGCCCGACGCCTCCCCCCTGTTGGCGGACGACCTGTCGGGCCTACCGCCAGCGCTGGTGGTGACCGCCGAGTTCGACCCCCTGCGCGACGAGGGAGAGGCCTATGCCGAGCGACTGCGCCAGGTCGGCGTGCCGGTCACCGCGTCCCGCTACGACGGGATGATCCACGCCTTCTACGGAATGGACCGGATTTTCGACGCCGCCAGGCGGGCCACCGCCGAGACGGTGGCAGCGCTGCGCGACGGCTTGGGCTGACGCCTGGCTCCCTCATCATCCTGGTCCGCCACGATGGCGACGCCACCACGGGGAAGGCAGGCCTTGGGGGACCTCCGTCCCATTCGACGAGGCAGCCTGCAGAGGAGGCGAGACCGGCCAATGTGGGTAAGGCTCTCCATGTGCCCAACGCCCCGCTGGAGGACTACCGAAGGAAACGCCGCCCGGCTCGCACGCCGGAGCCGGTTCCGCCTTCGAGCCAGGTCTCGGCGCCTGACACCCATGGATCAGACCCACCACGCTTCGTGATCCAAGAGCACCATGCCTCGAGCCTGCACTGGGATTTCCGGCTGGAGCGGGACGGGGTCCTTGCGTCCTGGGCGTTGCCAAAAGGCCTTCCCCTCACTCCGGCGGAGAACCACCTGGCCGTACAGGTCGAGGACCATCCATTGGAGTACGGCTCGTTCAGCGGGACCATCCCCGGCGGTGAATATGGCGCCGGCACAGTTTCCATTTGGGACGCGGGCACCTACGAGTGCGAGAAATGGCGAACCGACGAGGTCATGGTCATCCTCCACGGCACTCGGACCGAGGGGCGGTACGTGCTCTTCCCCACCAAGGGCCGAAATTGGATGATCCATCGCATGGATCCGCCCGCCGACGGGTTCGAACCCCTTCCGAGCAAGCTGGCGCCGATGCTGGCCACGCCCGGTGCGCTCCCCGAAGACGGCGGCGACTGGGCCTTCGAGTTCAAATGGGATGGCATCCGGGCCTTGCTGTGGATCGATGGTGGTCGTCCGCGAGCGGTCAGTCGGGCGGGACGTGAGATCACCACCGCGTTTCCCGAACTCAAGGAGATGGCCGAGGCTGTGGGGGCCGATCAGATCCTCCTGGACGGAGAGTTGGTGGCGCTCGATGAGTCCGGGCGGCCTCGTTTCTCGCGGCTCCAGCACCGGATGCACGTGAGCACAGCCAAGGACGCCAAGCGAGCCGCCGACCTCAATTCAGCCAGCATGATCGTCTTCGACCTTCTCCACATCAATGGCCGATCCCTGCTCGACGCACCTTACGACGAGCGCCGGGATCAACTCGAGCAGCTCGGTCTGGCCGGTCCGAGCTGGGGCGTCACCCCGTCGTTCACCGCGGAGTCGGGCGCAGCGGTTCTGCGCACGGCGACCGAGCTGGGAATGGAGGGCGTCGTAGCCAAAAGGCGCACCAGCACCTACCGGCCCGGAGGCCGCAGCCACGACTGGATCAAGGTGAAGAGCCAACGGACCCAGGAAGTGGTGATCGGTGGGTGGAGTGATGGGCAAGGCGAGCGCAGTGCGACCTTCGGGGCACTCCTGGTCGGGATACCGGCCGGGCGTGGAGCGTTGACCTACATCGGCAAAGTGGGTACCGGCTTCACAAGTGCTGCCCACGAGGAGATTCTGTCCATGTTGAAGACCAGAACCCGTGCAACCAGCCCGTTCCTCGAGAGGCTCCCAGCATCCCAGGAGCGACTGGCTCACTGGGTCCGACCCGATCAGGTCGGGGAGGTTCGATTCAGCGAGTGGACTCCTGACGGCAACCTTCGCCACCCGGTGTGGCGCGGTATGAGGGTCGACAAGTCGGCGAAGGACGTCCGCCGTGAGCCCTGACGCTACCGTCAAGACCACCATTGGAGGCCGGGAGCTCACGGTCTCCAACCTGGACAAGGTCCTCTACCCCGACAGCGGATTCACCAAGGGCCAGATGCTCGATTACTACGCTCGAATCGCCCCGTTCATGCTGGCTCACCTGTCCGACCGACCGTTGACCATGAAGAGGTATCCGGAAGGCGTCCAAGGACCTTTCTTCTTCGAGAAGCACGCGCCCGCCGGTTCGCCGGATTGGTTGCCGAGGGTGCTGGTGCCGGCGCGCTCAGAGCACAAGCCGATCCAATACATCGCAATCGGCGACCTTCCCGGCTTGATGTGGGCAGCCAATTTGGCCAGCATCGAATTCCACGTTCCCCTGTGGCACGCAGGCCGTCGCCGGATCCTTCCCGGACCTCCCGACCACATGGTCTTCGATCTGGATCCGGGCGACGGAACGTCGATCGTGGAGTGTTGCCTCGTAGGGCTCAGCATCGTCGAGGTTCTGAAGGGTCAACAGCTGCCCTGTTTTCCGAAGACCAGCGGATCCAAGGGACTGCAGCTGTACACAACGCTCCGGGGTCGCCCGACCTGGGACAAGGTCCGAACGGACTCGCACCAGATCGCACTCCAGATCGAGCAGGAGTTACCTGATCTCGTCGTCTCCAAGATGCGCAAGGATCTGCGGCGCGGCAAGGTTCTCATCGACTGGAGCCAGAACCATCCGGCCAAGACCACTGTTGCCGCCTATTCGCTGCGAGCGCGCCCGGACCCCACCGTGTCAACGCCGGTGACGTGGCAAGAGGTAGCTGATTGCGCAGACCGAGGAAGCCCAGACCTCCTCACGTTCACAGCCGACGAGGTGCTCCGAAGAGTCGACACCCTCGGGGACCTCTTCGCCGAGGTGTAGGAGTCAGGACGCCTTTCGACGGCTGGGAGCCTTCGAGCCAGTCTTCGACGTGATGCTGGTCGGTGACTTGGCTCTGGCGACCTTGCGGGCGGGGGCTGCCTTTTTGGCCGGAGCCGACCTCTTCGGTGTGGTGCGTTCGGCGACTGCCTTCGGGCGCTTGGTCGCCCTGCCCCCCGCCTTGACGGACTCGATGCTGGCACTCAGTACGTCCATGAGGTCGACGACCTTCGCCTCCGGCTGCTCCGTGGAGTGGATGACGATCTCGTCTCCATTCCGTTTCGCCTCCACAAGGGCCTGGACCTTCTGGCGGTGCGTATCGTGATATCGAGTGGGGTCCCACTCGGACTCCATCGACTCGACGAGGAGCTGTGCCATCGCGATCTCTCGTTCCGTGAGTTCACTGACATTCGGCAGGTCCGGGAGCTCCTTCGAGGGTGAACGGATCTCGTCGGAGAAGTACATCGTTTCCAAGGTAAGGACGTCGTCGTCGGGGCGGATGGCCACCGGGTACTCCTTGTTCCGCATCACAAGCGTACCGATGGCAATCTTGTTGGACTCCCGCATCGCTTGACGCAGCAACGCGTAGGCCTTCCCGGCCGCCTCGCCCTCGGGGGCCAGATAGTAGGTCGAGCGGTAGAAGACGGGGTCGATCTCGTCCAGGTCCACGAAGTCGGTGATCTCGACCAACTTGGATCGTTCCGGCTCAGCGGCGGCAAGCTCATCGTCGGTCAGGATCACGTACTCGCCCCCTCCGAGGTCGAATCCCTTGACGATCTTGCCGGCCTCGACCTCCTCACCGGTGCGCTCGTTGACCTTCTTGTAGCGGATTCGGTCCGAGGTGCCCTCTTCGAGTTGATTGAAGTGGATGGCCTTGTCCTGCGTGGCCGGATAGAGGCCAACGGGGACGTTGACCAGCCCAAAGCTGAGCGCCCCTTTCCAGATCGTGCGTGCCATGGAACTCCTTCGTGCAGGTCAGAACGGATCCGCCACTGCGTCACACCCCCCCGAGATAATAGGTCCGTGGCTGGATCTACCTCAATAGAGATCTTCGAATCAGATGCACCGAACCTTGAGCCGGAGGTCCTCCGGGGCCTGGCGCAGTTCCGTCTCTACGAGCCCGTGGGATCGGAATTGGCCTTGGAACTGGGGCTCTCGATCTGGATGCGCCGGAGCGGCGCCGACCTGTTCTCGCTTCGAACCTGCATGCTCGAGATACGGGACGCCCTGGTGGTGGTCGGGAATCTCGATCCCGTGACCGAGCCCATTCCCCTCATTGGCCACTCCGAGCGAACTGATGTCGTGACCCTGGCCGCCTATCTGGGAGGCCTCGTGCGCCGGGCCGCATCCTCGGCGAAGTGCGGGGCAGAGGAAATCGCGGAACGAGCCATCAGTCACCTCGGTAGGCGTCCCACCGCAGGCGTCATCGGAGCTGTCTGAACTCCCAGCTGCTCAGTACCGAGCTGTGCATCGCGCATGACTCGACTGTCACCAGGTTGCCGCGGTGGTCGCGAAGTTGGCCCGTACCCTCGACCGGACTGTCACAGGGGAAGGCGGTCCCGGTGCCCGCCTCCCGACACAGTCGGAAGCACCTCCCGGGCACGACGATGAACGATGGTGCGTAGAACTCCCCGGCGCCAGGGCCTCGCAAGAGAGTTCCGTCGAGCGTAAGGCCGGCGGCACGGTGGGTGGGGATATCGCGGCGTCGGCGGACCGACCGGCCGACAATCAGCGCGCCCAACGCAACCACGATCACCACGAAGATCAACGTCACAAGCGTCGCACCTCAGTCCATCTTGATGCGTTTGACTCTAGGCGATCTCGAGCCCGGCGATCTCTGGCGACATAGCGGGCGGCCGGGCCACTGTCAGCGTCCCCTCACGATCCCGCGACAATGGGGGAATCTGATCGCCCTCCTCGAAGATCGAGACGGTCGTCAGGTCTCCTCGGTCTCCGGGTCTCTCGCCGTCGCCTCAGTCATCGCTTGCTCCATCTGTCGAAACTCCGCGGCTGTCAACTTGCAGGGGATCCGGCAGTGCTTATGGCACATGATGCAGCAGTACGTGGCACGTAACTCCGACGCGGCGGAGGAATCCGGCTCCCCCGGACTCCATCTGACGACCATAGGTAGGCATCGGCACCCTGGCTGGAGCCCTTGAGCAAAACGGGACTCCGGATCGCCACCGATGAGTTCCACGGGCTGAGCAGCGGGACAATTGGCCATGGCGATCTGGCGCTCGGCCAGGTCGCTCCCACAAAAGCGCCGTCAGTCAGACCGGCCTATGACCGATTCCAGTCCGTTCTGACATCGAATTGTTGGTTCGATTGCTGATTTTGGGGAAGGTGAAACACCGTGCGAGGGGTCAACGGGTCCCTCACCGGCCGCCGCCACGCCCGATGGCGAGTGTCCCATTTGGCCCCAGTTTTCGGGGTGCTGATTCTCGCCTGCCTGGTCGTCGCTGCGCCGGCTTCAGCCGCCACCCCCGTGACCACGGACGCAGGCGCTACCAGTGTCACCGCTACCGGTGGCCCATACCCGATCGGCGACGCCGCCACCGGCTATCTGGCTGAGCTCACCAATCCCACCGGTTCGCCGCCAGGGGTCAATGTCTCGGACTGTCATCCGGCCGCCTCGGGCCCGCAGCAGTACCCGGTGATCCTTCTCCCGGGCACGCTGTACGACATGGCCGACACCTGGCAGGCCCTGGGCCCGATCCTGGCTGACGAAGGTTGGTGCGTCTACGGGTTGAACTACGGAGCGACGGTCAGCACCACGCTGAGCGGGGGCCGGATCTGGTCGGTCGGCGACATCCCCACCTCGGCCGGCCAGTTGGCTACCTTCGTAGGGCAGGTGCTGGCCGTGACCGGCGCCAGCAAGGTCGACCTCGTTGGCTGGTCACAGGGAGGCATGATGCCGCGCTGGTACCTGCGCTTCGACGGTGGGGCCGCCCACGTCCACGACCTGGTGGGGCTGGCCCCGTCCAACCACGGAACCACCGTCGACGGCATGAGTGCCCTGCTCGACGCTGTCGCCGCCCCAGGCCTGCCCGGCCCCCTCACGCTGGCTCAGTGTCCGGCATGCACCCAGCAGCTGGCCGGCTCGGCGTTCCTGCAGCAGCTGAATGCAGGGCGGGACACCGTGCCCGGGGTCCGCTACACCGTGATCGAGACCGAGGACGACGAGGTGGTGACGCCCTACGCGTCGGCCTTCCTGACCGGGCGGGCGGTAACGAATGAGGCGCTGCAGGACCAGTGCCGCGACGATCACGCCGACCACCTGGCCATGCCCTACGACAGCGCCGCGCTGCAGGACGTGGTCCAGGCACTCGACGACGCGCCCTCCTTCTCGGTCGACTGCGGCCTCGGCCTCCCAGTGCTCGGTGGCTGAAGGCCACGCGGCCGGCCATGGGCGTAGCAACCACACAAAGGCAGCTGTCCAACGTTGCCGTGCTCATCGACCTCAGTTGACGAGAGTATGGCGGTCGGTGGCCTGCACAGTCGACCGGACGCGGAGTACGCCCGTCACCATCAGAAGGGTGCGACCCAACGAGCCGTCCGTGGAACTGATGCCTGCTTAAGCTGCTGGGTGCTGATGGCCGGTCGGGACCGTTATTCGACTGTCCCGACCGGCGCTTTTGGCACTTGGAGTCTCGTTGTCGTGTTACTGGGATATTGAGACAGGTCGGCCAGCGCTCCCGGAACTATGCCTTGTCGAGAGCAGCCGAGCGGACAACAGCCTTGAGCATCTCGAGGTCGGACTCGGTGTAGCGGTGGTGGAACTCCTTCAGGTCGATCGGACGTCCGACGAAGGGATCGTCTGGTTGGCGTGGAAGGAGGTGCATATGCAGGTGCGGCAAGGTGTTCCCGTGGATCTCGTAGTTCATCTTGATTGGACGCAATCTCGCGCTGATAGCCCTCGCGACGGCCATTGCCTCGTGCCAAAAGGTTGCTTGATCGGGGCTGGGTAGATCGAACGGCTCCACGACATGCGATGTAGAGATGACACATACGTAGCCGTAGACGGCGACTTCTGGGTCGGTGGCGACCCAGGTGTGAGCGAGCTTGCCGACGATCCCATGGGGCCGCCCGGCTGTGCAGATGACGCATCCCTCTGGGTCGCATCGCTGGGCCCATCTTTCGGAGTCAGCCCAAACACCGCCGTAAAGCTCGTCGATCATGTCGTCTTCGTTGGGCCAGCGCTCGATGCTCATGGGCGCAAGCTCATCACAAATTTGATGGCTGTCATTGACGTTGCCATCGTGGGCGATGATGAAGAGGCCGCCATGGTCGATCGCCCTGAGTTCGCCCAGTTTGCCAAAGGCCGGAGAATCGATCGCCTGCGTACCGGGGTGCACTTCACCGTCGGTGTATACCAACGGTCGGTTCCGATGCTGAAGGCCCTGCAAGAGGCGGCAGCCAGTGATGAAGCGGCTCGAGTTCGACTAACCCAGTATGAGGAGGATCGTCGCGACGTGACGGCCGCCGGTCTTGCGCTCATCCTTGGGTGCGAACCTCCAGACGATGTGGTCGATGCCATCTGGGCTCTCGTCAGTCCGGAGGTCTACACCTATCTGACCGAAGGTGGACGCTGGTCAACGGAGAAAGCGGAGGCCTGGCTGGTGGAGATGTGCAGCGCCGCCATCGGAGCCCGCGGCCGATCGGTCGGGAGCGGGCAGTGAAAGATCGCTCGCCAGGCCCAGCGACGCCAGAATCGAGCCCTTCGGTCGTGGTGGCCGGCGCGGCGAGACGCCAGGCGACATCGGTGTCCCGTAGACCGGAGGGCGACGTAACGCACCGCCGAGCGTTCTTTGACCTGGGCCCGACCTCCACAGATGGCACAACGAACCTGCTCGCCCACCTATTCGACCATCAGATCGACGTGGGGCCTAGTCCCGGTTGTAGTGCAGGACCCGCCTCCTGTTCGCCGGAACCTCACGCCCACAGGTGGAGGCTTCCTAGAACTTGGACAGTTGGTCCTTGTACCTCGGACACAGGTGTTCGATGGCGGCTTCGATCACGGCCGTGATGCTTGCGTCGTTGAGCTTCAGGCCGAAGCCTGATTCCGCCTCGGCCTTCGTCAGCCCCGACCCGATGTCGGTGCAGGCGGTCTTACCGGCTTTCACCAGCGCCTGATCCGAAATCTGGCTGGGTATTCCGGCAGTGCTTCCGCGTAACTCCGTCACGTACTGCTGGTGCACAGAGTTGAGACTGCTGGACGAGCAACTCGCAAAGATGAATCCAGTCAAAACGACCGCTGCAACCGCCATCCCCCTCACCATGACCACCATTATGGCCCACCCCTGGTCGACCCGCTGAACCCTCCCATGCAACTCGACGAAGGTTCACCAGTCCAGCGACCATTTCTGCGGCTCCGCTGGAGCCTGCTGTCGCCCCTACCCCCCGCCGGGCCAGGCCCCTGGGCTAGCTTCTGGCCCGACGTAGCGAGTATGCGCCTGTTGAGTCGGGAAACATAGGGGCACAAGATCTCGAAGCCGACGGGCGGCTCGTCGAATTCGTTGACACAGCCGCAATGAGACCGAAGCCTGGGGGGTGTCCGTTGAGCGTAGATAGCTGAGGCGGATCCCCTCCGAATGCGGTTGCGCTCTTTGCGTTTTGCCCGGTGCCGGGGGTCTGTCGCGTCTTGCCGGCGAACAACATCACAGCACCGGAGGATGAGTGTGACCACACCGCTTCGTTGTCGTCGTGGTTGGCCGAAAATTCGATTTCAACACTCTTCCCGTTGCCGGTAACAGAGGGGCAGCGGTGGCATAGCCTGGTTAGACCCAAGGACCTCCGGCGAGTTCATTGATGTGACTCATGGGCCAACCGCAGGTGTGTCCACCCGCGAGGGTCCCGAGCCGGGAGGCCGGGGCTTTTGGCGTCGGTCCGTCGCGTTACCGAAATCCGCATATGGAGTCAGAGGCAGTGCCACAACGTTGGATCACACTCAATAGATCCGCTCTGTTGAGGCCCCGGTTCGTTGGACAGATTCTCTGACTATCACGCGGCAACCTGCGCTGTCGCTTCGTTGAATGCCTCTCGTGGTGTGCGGTGGCCTAGGCGTTCGATGAGCCACTCGTCGTTGTAGGTCTGGATGAAGGTGGCGACCCCTTGGCGGAGATCGTCCACGTCCTCGAAGAGCTGAGACCAGAGGCACTGCTCTTTGATGGTCCGCATGAATCGTTCAGCGACGCCGTTGCCCTGAGGCTCCCCGACGAAGGCGGCATCGTCCTCGATGCCCAGCCAGTTGAGGGAGCCCTGGAAGTGGTGGGCACGATACTGGCTGCCCCAGTCGTGGCGGAGCTTGATGCCCCGGGCCACGTCGGGCCCGAGCTCCCCGAAGCGGTCGATGACCGCGTCGTAGACGGGCTGGAGGGCGGCGACCGGTTGCCTACCTTGGCCACATGGGCCCAGGCCTCGTCGGTGTAGTGGTCGAGGAGGGCGAAGACCCAGACCCAACCGTCGTTCCTGGTCCAGGCCATGGTGGCGTCGGTGCCCCAGCGGACATTGGGGGCGTCGGTGATGATCCGGCCGTCATGGACCCGGGGCCGCCGGCGCTTGGCCGCCCGCTGGGGAGCCAGCAGGCCGGCGTTGCGCATCAGCCGCAGCACCCGGTTCTTGCCCACGCAGAGCTGGTGCTCACGACGCAGGTGGGCTCGCACCTTGCGGTGGCCCTCGCCGGCGAAGGAGCTGGTGGTGATCACCTGCCGGATCCGCTCGGTGAGGACCTCGTCGCTCACCAGCGTCTTCGGGCCCGGCCTGCACCCGAGAGACTCCCCTCGGGACCGGCGGTGATAGATCGTCGATCGGGGAGCCCCGGTGACCCGACACACGCTGGCCAGGGGGATGGCCATCTCCGCACTCACCGCGGCCGCTTCTGCGGCGGCATCTGGAGCCCCCTTTTTTTCGGCCACCTTCTTCCAGATCTCATTCTCCAAGGTCAGCTCGCCGATCTTGCGTTCGGCGTCCCGGAGTCTTCGGTCCTCCTCGGTGGTGGCCCGGTTGCCCTTCAGGCCCTCCTTGCCGGCATCGAGGAACTCGTCCCGCCAGGCGGCCAGGCGGTGGGCTTCGACCCCCACCTCCCGGCTGACCTCCTCGAGCTTCTCCCCTCGCAGTAGGCGGAGCACCACGTCCAGCTTCTTGCTTGCCGACCACCGGTTCTTCGACCGGAAGTCAGCCGATCCTTCATCGTTCACCGTCATGAGAGCCATCTTGGCTCCTCTCTATTCGGTGTCCAACTTTCCCGGGTGCGCGCCAGCTCGGTGTTGCGGATGGCCATCCTAAATGATGGAATCGGTGGTCAATGGATGAGACGCGACAAGATACGACTCCACCAAGCCTCTTGGCCCGGACAGTCGCCCACGTCGGCATAGGGCTCCTCGTGACGGCTGTCACCAAAGCGATCTTCAAGCAGAAGTTCACGGTAGCAATCGTTGCGGGGTTTCTAGCTTTTGCAGTTCACGGGACCTTTGACGCACCGATTGCGCGAAAGCTGAGCGAGTTGGGGCTCTAAATCGGCCCGATGAGACGTCCTTTCCGGGCGCATCTGCCGCGCTACAAAGTTACCGAGCTCTCAATCGCGCCGGCGAATCGATCCGACCACGGCACGGGTATTGAGGCTCTCTGCTTCCCGGTGTCGGAAGGGCCACAGTCCTCATGCGCGCTCGCGATAGTTGCCTGCCCCGCAACGAATCCTCTTTGAGTCAAGGGGTCAATTTCTGAAGCTTTCGGGCGCGACGAGTCGGGCCGCCATCGACGGGCGCAAGTGCCTAAGGTTTTGCTGGGTCCGGGAGTGACTTCGCCGAAGAGCCGGTCGTCAGGGTGGAGAGCCGGTCACGCAGGCCACGAGTCGTTCCTGCTTGTCCTCCCGGGCCCCTTAGTGGTGGGCGTCGAGGACGAGGTGCCGATAGGCGGTGTTGGAGATCTGCCGCTTCAGCGAGCGAATGGCGTCCCTCTTGGTCTTCCCTTCGGCCACTTTCTTCTCGAAGTAGAGCCGACCTTCCGAGTTGGTCTGGCGGATCTGGCAGATGGCCACCATGTGGACCGCATGGTTGAGCTTCCGGTTGCCTCTCCGATAGAGTCGGTGGGTCACCCGGCCCCCTGAGGACACCTCAACCGGTGCGGTACCGTTGTAGGCGGCGAACTGGTCCCGGCTCGTGAAGCGGGAGACATCGCCGGTGTAGCCGATGAGCGCACAGGCCAGCACCGGGCCGATCCCGTAGACATCGGTGAGCGAGGTCCCCGATGCTCGGACCGCCACCCTGATCCGCTTGTGGGACTCCTTCAACTGGGCATCGAGACGACGCACGTCCTCCAGCAGTTCCAGGGCCAACTGGTGCCGGATGGACTCGGCCGGGTTGGACGGCTCGAATACTTCGAGCAGCCCATCGGCGTCAGAAGCGTTGAGTTCCTTGGCAATTCCGCCCGCAGACAGCGAGGCGATCTGCGCGCGCAGGCGACAGACCAGCTTGGTGCGTAGGTTTCCGATGTCCTCGTTGCGCCTGGCGAGGAGGCGCAGCACGTCGGCATGATTGGCCGCCTGGACCGACCGGAGCCCCGGGGAGCGGAGGGCGGCGACAGCCACCGACCGGGCATCGTTGGGATCGTTCTTGTCCGACTTTCCTGTCCCGAGCACCCGTACTCTCGAGGCCAGGGTCGCAGGCACGTCGAGCACGTGCTCACCGGCATCGACGAGCTGCTGGGCCAGCAGATAGCCGAGCCACCCGGCGGACTCGATGGCCCAGGTGCGCTTCGTGAACGGCTCGGCCCATTTGACCAACCTGTCTGTCTGTTGCCTTGTGGCTCGGATCGTGACGGCGGCCAGCTCGGCCTCGTCACAACCGATGGCCACCGCCGTGTGGGTTGCCTTATGTGGATCGATACCGATGATGACGTCCATGAGTACCTCCTGATTCGTCGGTTAGGAACCGCCAGGGCACTCCTGATTCAGATCGCGGTGCATGTTCCTCTTTCGAGCCACTGGACGGCAAGGACCTGGTGGGGAGCTCTTCGTTAGAAAACCAGACGGCAACAGCCGCCGGCAGGCACTTCGGGAGTGACCCCACCAGGGTCCTCTGAACGCTACGAATCAACGGCAGCGTCTGCCAACAGTCTCAATCAGGCACTTCGGGCGTGTGGATATGTCAGCGAGAGTCCCCACCGCCGATTGTCATCACCGCTGATCAATCGGAATATTCGGCTCTTCGGGGAATGAGCTCTACCGGTGCGATTCGGACGAGAGAGTTATAGGTGACGATGGCGATCGCCAGATGCATCGTCATCAGTACCGCAACTGCTTGGACGGGTTGACCTTGATGCAAGATATAGATGTCTGGAAGCCACAGCACCAGCGTTACGAGAATGGCCATTCGAAAGAACAGCCAACGTGGTGCAAACGAGATGCGTGTCACCAATGGCCAAGCGGCACAGGCGACGAGCACCCCGATCACCGTCAGTTTTCCGTAATCAGAAAACTGAAAGTGGACGTAGCCTTTGGTCGATGGGAACAGTCTCGTGCCAATGGCGACGATGACTGCATCGGCGATGAGGGACCCCAAGAGGGAGACAATCGTTGCGATGACCACCCGCAGACCGGGTGGCTGGCGGTGCTTGGGGGCCAGATCGATTCGGGCCAGCTTCATGAGGCGATCGGTGGGAGCTGCCTGGAACATCGAAACCTTGCTCCTAATGTGGTGATTGCTTCGGGTTAGATAGTCCTAGTCGAGGCTCCGAAAGTATGTCCTTCAGGAGTGCCCGCACTCTTTGATCAATCTCCTCGACGATCGGGCGGACTTCGTCGACCGGCTTGCCCGCAGGATCAACCAACTCCCAGTCCAGACTCCGCTTACCTGGGTAGACCGGACAGGCGTCTCCGCAGCCCATGGTCACGATCACGTCGGCAGCTTGGGCTGTCTCGTTGGTGAGTGGTTTGGGGAACTCTCGGCTCAGGTCGAGCCCCCGTTCTGCGAGGATGGCCACGACCGAAGGGTCGAGCTGGTCGCTAGGTTCCGAGCCCGCCGACTCGACCCGCACACGGCCTTGGGCATGGTGATCGAGCAACACTCGGGCGGCGAGACTGCGCCCGGCGTTGTGGACGCACAGAAAGAGCACGGTCGGCGGCTTGTTCATGATGCGTCCGCAGCCAGAGCCTCGGAGGCTGCCAGCCGGTGCGGCACGATGATGTCGGAGGCCTCCTCGGAGGTGATGTCCGGGTAGAGCACCTTGATCGCCACGACGGCGAGCGCCGCACCGAGCACCTGGGCAACGATGAAGCTCGGGACCGAAGACGGAGCGATCCCGGCGAAGGTATTGGAGAACATCCGTCCCACCGAGATGGCCGGGTTGGCGAAGCTGGTCGAGCTGGTGAAGAAATAGGCCGCTCCGACGTAGGCCCCAACGGCGGCAGCCGCACTACGTGACCGTCCACTCCGGGCCAGAGCGAAGATCACCAGGATCAGCCCCAGAGTGGCGACGATCTCAGAGAGGAAGTGAGCAGGCGAAGCCCGGTCCTTTGTCGAGAGGTTCACCGCCGCCTTTGAGAACATCAGGTTGGCGACCGTCGCCCCGCCGATGCAGCCGATCACCTGGACCGGCAGATACGCCGATGCCGTCCGCCAACTCACCCCCCCGAAGGCGGCATCCACGAACGACACCACGGGATTGAAGTGGCCTCCCGACACCGGCCCGAACATGAGAATGATGGCGTAGAGACCCGCACCTGTCGCCGCTGCGTTCTCCAGTAGCTCCAGTCCCGCATTGCCAGGAGAAAGCTGTTGGGCGGCGATGCCCGAACCGATGACAATGGCAGCCAGGAACCCACTGCCCAGAAACTCGGCGACAAGCCGACGCCACAGAGCAGTCTCGGTCATTGCGCGTCGTCGGTTCAGCAACATCCACTCGATTCGCTGGGACTTCCAATGGGGACTGGGACCGACGTGCCGATGGGAGCACATCCCTCCGTTGAACACCCAAGGTCCGACTCCTCAGGTGCATCCGAGAGCACGGTGTAGACCTCCCAGGGAGCTCCATCGGGGTCATTCACCCATGCCTTGTCCTGCACTGCGTAGCAGCAAGTGGTGGACTCTTGGATGTGGAGAGCCAGACCTTCCTTGGCCAATCTCCGTGTTGCAGCCCGCACCTCTTCGGGGGTGTCGACCTCGATGCCCAGATGGTTGAGGGCACTGGTGACGCCGTCGGTGCGATCACCAGCCGTCTCAATAAGGACCAACTTCAGTGATGGTGACTCGAGGGCGAAGTTGGCATAGCCGGGACGACGCTTGGCTGGTTGGGCTGCGAACAGCTTGGAGTAGAACTCCACCGCTGTATCGATGTCTGTCACGTTGAGCGCAATCTGGATTCTGGACATGTGAATCTCCCATAGCATTTACGTCTGTCGATGCATCGAGTATGATCGATACATTCGTATACGTCAATGGGAGTGTGCTCCGATGGCAAGAAGGACCGCTGCAACGAAGACCAGATCATCCACTGGCCAGTGCTGCCCCTCGGTCCTCGATGCGCCCCTGAGCGCCAAGGACGCCATCGAGATGGCCAGTGGCTTCTCTGCACTGGCCGATCCGGTTCGGCTTCGGGTGCTGAGCATGTTGGCTGCAGCACCGGATGGTGAAGTGTGCGTGTGCGACTTCGTCGATCCGTTGGGCAAAAGCCAGCCGACCATCTCCCACCACTTGAAGATCCTCGGCGATGCGGGCCTCGTCCGAGGTGACAGGCGGGGCAAATGGGTCTGGTACTCACTGAATCGGGATCGCCTAGCTGAGCTTCAGTCAACCATCGCCAGCTGACCATCGGCGCCACGGACCACGCCGACCATGTCCCAGCCCGTCGAGTCAAGGGTCCCTCTGTTGACGATTGTGCGTGAGTGGGGTCGGTTCGGCCTGATCGGCTTCGGCGGGCCGCCAGCTCACATCGCTCTCTTCCGCAAACTCTGTGTCGACGAGCGAGGATGGCTGACCGCCCACGAGTTCGAGGACGGCATCGCAGCCACCAACCTCCTACCAGGCCCGGCCACCACCCAGTTGGCGATCTATTGCGCCTGGCGTCTGCGCGGCCGCCTCGGGGCCATCATCGGTGGGGTCTGCTTCATTCTTCCCGGCCTGACCATCATCTTGGCTCTTTCGGCGCTCTTTTTGTCCGCCCACCCGCCCGTCTGGGTGCTCGGAGCGGCAGCAGGGGCCGGTGCGGCCGTACCCGCAGTAGCGCTCAATGCTGCTCTAGTTCTGCTTCCGGCAAGCTGGCATCGGGCGGGGACGGAACCAGCGGTCAAGGTCCGCTGGATGGTCTACTCCCTGGCAGGTGGGATTTCGGCTGCCACCGTCGGAGCGTTCCTGGTCCTGGTTCTCATCCTCTGCGGTGCAGTTGAGATCGCCGTTCGAACCCGAGGGACACGAATGGAGCGGCGAGGATGACGATGCTCCCGGTGGTCACCGGCGGGGTGGCGGCACTCTGCTGGGTCGCCTTCAAGGTCGGTGCGTTCTCCTACGGAGGAGGATTCGTCATCGTCCCGCTCATGCAGCATGACGCCGTGGTGACCTACCACTGGATGAATGGCGTCCAGTTCCTCAATGCAGTGGCCCTGGGCCAGGTCACGCCCGGCCCGGTGGTCCAGACGGTCGCTGTCGTCGGCTACGCCGCCAGCGGGCTATGGGGCGGCCTGCTGGCCGCAGCCGTGGCGTTTGCTCCTTCGTTCGCCTTTATCATCGCCGGAGCGAGCCATTTTGACCGGCTCCGCACCGATGCTCGAATACAGGCATTCTTCACTGGAGCGGGATCGGCGGTCATCGGCGCCATTTCGGGATCCGCCATCCCGCTCGGCCTGGAGCTGGCCCACCTATGGCAGCTAGGCGTTCTGGCGGTGGCGGCCATCTGGCTCTTAGCTCTTCGACGAGGAGTAGTGCTTGCACTCCTCGGGGCAGGTGCCATCGGCGTACTCGCCGTCCTGATCGGTGCCCCGTCTTGACTCGCGTGCCCCCTATCGTCAGCTCAGGGCGCATTATCGACCTGTGGGTGCTTGCTGGTAGCTCACTGCCTATGATCGGCACTTCGGAGGCAGGTGCGGACTCGTCGATTCGAGAACCTGCAAACATGGTTGCGTGCCAATCCCCGATGATTCGCTTCGGTCGGTGATCGGGGAATCACCCAACGAACGAGAACAGCATCGTCGATCACTCTGGGAGTACTACGACCGGCGAGTGACCGGGCGCTTGCCTGGCTTGGCCAACGCTGACGCCTACTGGACCGGTCTAGGCGTCACCCTCGAAGTCGAAGACATCGCTGCTGAAGCTGCACAGCTTGAACGCCTACTTCGTGAGCTGTCCGCAGTCCGCTTCGTCGAAGTAGGTGCCGGGCCAGGCACTTTCACCGGATACCTTGCGGGGAGGGGCATCGCCATCGACCAGAGTCGAAGGGCGCTGGACGTTCTGCGCACCGTTGCTCCCCAAGTACCAGTGATCCAGGCAGATGCCACTGCCCTACCCGTGCCAGCCCACGCCTTCGACCGCTTCTTCTCCGCCCACCTCTATGGCCTGCTTCTTCCGAGTGAGCGTGAACCCTTTCTTGCCGAGGCGCACCGGGTTGCGTCCGAGGTCGTGATCCTCGACGCCGGTCGCCCGCCAGGAGTGAGCGCCGAGGAGTGGCAGGAGCGGGCCCTGCCGGGGGGTGGCCGCTACAGAGTCTTCCGCCGCCACTTCGATGCGGACGCGTTGGCCGCCGAAGTCGGTGGCGTGGTCCTGTTCGCCGGGCAGTTCTACGTGCTAGTGGGCACTGCGGCCGTGCCCGGTATCGCACACCCGATGTACGGCCCCAATTGACCCGATCGTTGCCTTCTCTTCTTCGGTGAACCTGCCCATCTGCACACCTCCTGATCGACGACATCAAATGTTCGCCCATTAGGCAGGTGTTGCGTTGATCCCCTGAACTCGCACGTCCCTGACCCAGGGAAAGGTCGAGCGCTACCACCGGACCCTGAAGGCCTACCTGCGCCGCAGACCGGGTGCCAAGAACCTCCGGATCCTCCAGGCCCAGATCGACCGCTTCGTCACCATCTACAACGAGGAGCGCCCCCACCAGGCTCGAGGCTGTCCACCGATGCAGGCGTGGCGGGCGCGGATCGGGCCACGCCGGTCCTCGACGGTCAACCCCTCCCGCCTGCCACCAAAGTGCGACACGACAAGGTCGACACCACCGGCGTGGTTACCCTGCGCCACCGCTCGAAGCTCCACCACATCGGGATCGGTCGGACCCACAAGGGCCGACGCGTGCTGCTCTTGGTCTGTGACCTCGACATTCGGGTGATCGCCGACAACGGCGAACTGCTCCGACGACTGACCCTCAATCCCTCGGTCGACTACCAGGCCGTCTCGCGGACTACCGTTTGAGGGTTCGTCTGTCCCAGAAATCCCGAGACATCACAATGGTGGACCTTTGGGGACGGCTTTCAAACCCTCCCGATACGCTGGAAACAGTACCTGAACAGGGGCTACTCGTTGAACCAGCGGCCAGTCGGAAGCCCCAGAAGTCCACACATCGGTCCGCGAATCGCACGGGAGCCGCCGGTCCGGACAATAAGGGACGGCATTCAAACCCCGGCTCCAGGGCGCTCAGCTCCGACGTCGATAGTGTCGACTCCCCCACTACAGATAGTGCTGCTCGACGACCGACAAAGCCAGTCCAGCGTCGACTGACCCGTTCTGAGCTTGGAGCCGTAGCTGCCGCGTACCAGCACGGCCGTTCATTGGACGAGCTCGCTGGGGAGTTCGGTGTCCACCGCCGAACGGTGGCCGACCATCTTGAACGCCTCGGCGTCGCCCGGAGGGTGAATCTACCCAAGCTGACTCCATCGGACATCGAACGAGCCGTCATCCTGTATCAAGCCGGCGATTCCCTTGCCACTGTCGGGAAGATCTTGAACGCCGACGCGTCAACGATTCAGCGAGCTCTCAAGCGGGTCGGTGTGGCCATTCGACCACGGCCTGGACGCTGAAGTTCTCTTGGCGCCCTATGCATGACCGGAGGCCGATGATTCCAGATCGATGATCGGACTGTTGACGTCACCCACGTGCTGACTACTGCAAGCACTCAGGGATTCGCCTCCGGATAACGCGACCCGCTGTCGGTGATGTGGGGCACCCCAGCGTCAATTCTGGCTCCCTGGAGAGCGAGAAACGGATGCCATCGTTCGAAGCTCTCGCGCGACGTCGGGGCCGGTTGGTGTGTAGATGATCTCGGCATAGCCTGCATCACCCAGACGTTCCAGCTGTCGCGCTATCCGGTCGGGCTCCCCGACCATCGACCTGGTGTCGATGTGGGGGAGGAGTTGGCGGTCCCGATCGGGGAGATGGGTGACGTGACCTTCGAACGTCAACAGGTGCCGCTGGTTCGGGGGCGCCAAGGCCTCAAGGGCCTCACGCCAGGTCCGTCCACCAGGCAGATCGTCGACCGCCTCGGCACCCCCCTTGGCGTAGGCGTTGTGCCAGTCGACGACCCGCCACGCTCCGATGGCATTCTGGACCCGGTCTGATCCTGGGTCCTCGCCGGACTCGAGCACGGTGCCGGACACGATCATTGCTGCCGGCAGGGTTGGGTGGGGCAAACCGATGATTCCATCGGCCGCTTCGCCCGCCAGCGCACGCCCCCGCGGCCCGAAAACGCTGAGCCAGATCGGGACGGCGACGGGCCGGGCCTCGGCCAGTCCAGGTGCGTGGAGCATCCGTGCGGGAGCTCCGTCAACCACTACGATCTCCCCGGCCAGAAGCTGCCGCAGGGCGGTCACGTATTGAGCTAGGGCGTCGAGGGTCATCGCCTGCTGACCCATGGCCAGGCGGGCAGTGAAGCCGGTACCGAAGCACGCCCGGAGGCGGCCCCCCGAGATCCGGGCCACCGTGGCCAGCGCCGAGGCCATGGCCATCACGGATCGCTCAGTCGGGATCAGCACGGCAGTGGCGAGGCCGATGCGCTCGGTCCTCTCGGCGGCCAGGGCAAGGTGGACGAAGGGGTCCTCCCACAGCGAAGCGGAGTCGTATATCCACACTCGGGTATAGCCGAGTGTCTCGGCCAGCACCGCCAGGTCGGCAAAGTTCGGTCCCGGGGGAAGCCCGCACGACAGTTCGAACTCACCCACGATACGGTTCACTTCTCGGGGCAAGTGCCTCGGAATGGAGGGGGTCGATCCCCACGTCGTCAAGGCCGCTCCACCACCTGTTGAAGATCAGCACCGACGCAGTATCCCAGCATCGGGAAGTGGTCCCACAGCCGGCGGTGACACCCATACCGCTGGCTGAGTAAGACATAGCCCCGTACTCTGTTGGGAGCAGGGTCTGTCGACGTATTCGCTCAGACCGCTGGGAGACGATCCACTGGCAGTATGGACGCTCAAAGTGGGAGGTTGGTATGACCGACATTTACGACCAGGGTCAAAACGAGGAACCCGAGCAGGCCAGATGGAACGTCTCATAATGGCACGGCAAAACGCTCATCGACTGCGACGGCGAGAAGATCGGCAAGCTGCAGGGTGTTTACGTCGATGTCGAAACTGATGAGCCTCAGTTCGCCACCGTCAAAGAGGGATTCATTGGTCGTCACCTGACGTTCGTACCTCTGGGAGGCGTTCAGATCGATCCTGACGATCTTCGGGTCCAGGTGACCAAGGAGCAGGTCCGAACTGCACCCGACATCGAAATGCACGGTGAGGAACTGTCCCAGCCGGACGAGTCCACGCTCTATCACCACTTCGAGATGAACTACACGCCAATCGACACGGAAAGCGGGCGTCGTCTCGCTTGGCGATGATCTTCTTGGGTGCCAGTCGAACTGCCAGGTTCGCCACTGTCGATAACCGCCCCGCTCCCGGCGTTCGGGGGCAGTGTCAGTGTCAGCAGCGTACGGAAAGCCTAGGGAAACCCCGTTATGGCCTGGCTATCAGCCAACTCCCAGCCGTTAGAACGGGACCTGTTTGGCGAAGGCGAGCACTTGAGCCTTGTCGGCCGGAAGGATGTAGCCCGCCTTGATGTCCTGGTCCGTCGCCGTCGTGTATGCCTTCAGGTAAGACGACTTGGTCCCATACAGGGATTTGAGCTGCGCTCCGCTGAAGGGACGAGTCGACCCGAACAGGTCGCAGAAACCGGCCGATCCAGGGGGTGTGGTGTTCGAATAGGCCGCAATCGGCACCCGTTCCCACGGACCCTGGATGCCACCGATCGCCGTTCCGCTGGGGTTGGTCTGCACCGTAGGCATGCCGTCAACAACCTGGACCTTCATACGAGGTGCCGACGGCGGCGGCGAACCGGTGACCATCCATGTATTGATGGCGGAGAGGGCGCCTTCAAAGATGAAATGACTTGGTGCCTCATCGACCGAGGTGCAGCCAAGAGATTTGAGCTCCTGAGGGGTGACGATGTAGGAGTCTGCGTGAGAGGCGCCGGCGACGTCCCAGAGCCTGATGAAGCGCGTATCGGGCTGACGGGCCTGGTAGTACCCGCCGAAAGTCTCATCTGTTTCGGTGATCATCATGAGCACCGGGACGCCGATGTCGGTGCGGATGTGGACGCCGCCACCGAAGCTGCCGCTCGGTGATGCACCGGGGATCCCCACTGCACCCCCGGCCCTACTGTGCACTGAGAAGCCGTCGAACACATGGTAGAGGGGCTGAATGGCGTCGATGTAGGTGGTCAGGTAGAGCGCCGACTGGGACTCACCCACCGCCAACAGCCGCTTAGGGTGCAGTGGGGCCAAGGGGTTCGCGTGGCCACCGACGAGCAGGGCTCGGGCGGCCTGGGTGTAGATGTCGTAGGAGTACTGGTCCCCCGGATCCATCAGTGAGCCGTAGCGCGCCGGATCCTTTTGGCGCAGGTTGTCGATTCCCACCTGCTGCGCTGAGACACCCACCCAGGCAAAACCCGCTCGTTCCAACTCTGGTGACAAGTACACCGAGTCGACAGCGCCATCCCCGCCTCCGCTGACGTTCAGCCATTCCACGACCACTGTCCCGTTGAACCGCGATGGATTTGTCGGCATGCGCACCACGATTCGAGTGCGGTAATGCGCGCTGGCAGCGGGAGCGACCTTCCACGTTCCCGCGTTGTTCTCGGGTCCGGTCGCCTGGTAGGAGTACGCCTTCCCCGACGCGAAATACTCGCGCTGCTCATAACCGGCGGCCTTGAGGGAGGGTCCCCAGGCTCCGGCGATTAGATACGCGGCGTCAGCGGGCTCGATGGGGCCGCTGAGCTGAGCTGGTTGTCCGCCATTGGGTGCGTCGCCTTGGGTCGAGGTCTCCGCAGAGGCGGGCGCCGAGGCGATCGAAATCTGACCGGCCAATCCCGCGCCCGTTATTCCAAGTGTCATAACCAACGCAGTCAGGGCGACTCGGCATGCCCTGCGTAAAGAGTGCATCATCCAATACCCCCATATTTTGTAGCCAGCAGCACGTCTTCAGGCCACGTTAACCGTACCTTTGTATGGAACGAAGAGTTCCACTTTTATAGCCAGGGCGAGACCGGGCTGAACTCGAAGGCCACGCGGTCCTGCTGGCCGAAAGAGTCTTCACTCTGCGATTCTCTGCGGTTCGTCGGAACTGTCTCATCCACCCGGCGTTTAGGGTCACCCCTATGCTTGTGGGTGTGCCCTCTGAATCTAAATGTTCCTTCTGCGGCAGGCGAGAGAATCGGATCAGGCTCCTGACGAGATTGCGTGTGAGCATCGGTCTGGCATGCATCTCGCTCTGGGTCGAATTTCTGCGGACCGACGGTGTCGAACTGCCACCGATCTTGAGTCTGCTTAGTAGCACCGACGGTCCATGACGTACACGGTGGTCACGGGAGCCTCGAGTGGTATGGGGCGACTCTGCGTCGAGCGACTACGAGGCACCACAGAACACCTCGTAGCCGTCGATCTGGAGACGCCACCGATCGAAGGGGTCGCAGGAATAGCCTGCGATATCTCCGACCCGGCTGCCGTGACCGACCTCGTCGCCGACCTACCCAGGCTCGGCTCGTTCCGTGCCCTCGTTCATGCTGCAGGCGTGTCGCCGACCATGGCCGATCCGCGCCGCATCTTCGAGGTAGACCTTGTGGGAACAGCGCTTCTTCTCGATGCTTTCGAGCCTTTGATCAACCCAGGCTCGGCCGCCCTGTGCTTCTCTTCCAGTGCCGCCTATCAAGTTGCCCTCCAAGGAATCGATCCCGGGCTCCAGGCGCTTGTGTCTGGGCCACACGAACCAGGGTTCCTCGACATCGTGGCAGAACGATTCAATGACAGTGGCCTTGCGTATGCGTGGGCAAAGCGCGGGGTCATCGCTGTGGCCTCCCGGGCGGCTGTCGATTGGGGCCGACGGGGTGGCCGGGTCAACTCCTTGGCACCGGGGCTTATCGATACGCCTATGGGCCGCCAGGAAGCGGAGCAGCAGCCGATCATGAAGTTCATGCTGGACAAAACACCCCTTGAACGCCTCGGGCAGCCTGACGAAGTGGCGACCGTCGTCTCTTTTCTCGTGTCAGACAACGCCTCCTTTGTCTCTGGTATCGACGTTCTGGTCGATGGGGGGATGCTTCAAGGCATGATCGATGCCATCGGTTGAGACCGAGTTGTGTTCTATCCACACGCCCGGATGATTCGATAGGCCACGCTGGACGACCGACCCTCACCAAGTGATAGGCGTCACCCTCCCTACCCCTTGGTCCCAATAGATGTCGGGCCTGGGCGACCCATTGCTTTACGTCTTATCCGAGCTTCGTCGGTGGGGTCGCAGCAGGAACAGGGTGCAGGCGACAATCCTGTTTGGCAGTTCATACATCACGAGCCCGACCTGGTTGTACTTGCCGGGGGCGATCTTGGTGCTGAACGACAGGTAGGAATACTCGCCTTCCACGACCATGCCGCCCAGACGACAGAGGGACGGGGCGCTCAATGCGAGAGCGAAGAAGCCGAGCGCCGAGTCTCGGTGCTTCTCATGCGTGACTCCCACGAGCGCAGCAGTTCCGATTGCCATTTGGAGACCGCCGTACATGGCCCGGACCTCGATACGAGCTACAGGGCTCGATAGGTCGTACACCTCCATTCCCGGAATAACCTCACCTGACCACGATTCCGGTTTGACGAGGTTGATGAGGCCCCAGGGGAGCCAGAACAGCGAGTTCGCGACCAGGAACCCCTGGGTCAGTCTGCGGTGCCGTGTTGCCTTCATGGAACCACTTCCAATGCGATTGGTCGGGGCGGTCGGTGCCGACGACGAGCGGACTTCGTTAGGTTGCTTTTGAGACCCAGCGATAGACCTCGCGGGCGATGTAGCGCTGGAGGATCCGGATGACGTCCCGCTTGGTCCGTCCTTCCTTCACTCGGCGGTCGTAATAGGCGGTGGTCTCGGGGTCGTGGGCGATGCGGACCATGGCGACGCGCCACAGCGCGCTGTTGGCCTGACGGTCACCACCGTCGTGTCGGCGCAGATGCCCTGCGTTCTTCCCCGAGTCCGCCGGCACCGGGGACACGCCGCACAGGTGGGCCCAGGCGGCCTCGGAGTGGAGACGTTCGGGGTTGTCGCCGGCTGCCACCAACAGCGACGCGGCGGTATCTGGTCCGACACCGAAGCGGGCCAGCAGATCGGGAGCCGTGGCGAGAAGCAGGGACTCGATCTTCTCGTCCAGCTCGGCGAGCTCTTGATCGAGACTCTGGACCCGGTGGGCCAGCGACGAGAGCGATGCCTTGGTGGCAGCGGTGACCGGATCAGCCGATCTGGTGGATCGGAGCTTTGCTGCCTCGGCCACCAGAGCCGTCACCGACAGGCCCTTCAGGCGGGAATGCAGCTGGTCAGGGGCGGTGATCCCCAGATGGCGCATCTGGACGATGGCCTTTACCCGGGCCTGTCGGGCAGAGCGCTTGGCCACCACCAGGACCCGGATGGCCTCGACGGGACCGTCCTTGGTCTTGCCCGCACCTGATGCCCGACCGCTGATGGCGGCCCGGGCGGCCTCGATCGCATCGAGGGGGTCGGACTTTCCCTGGTTGCGTCGGGACTGCCGGTTGGGTCGGTTGACTTCGACGACCTCGATGCCCTTCCTCCGCAAGAACCGGGAGAGCCCCACGCCATAGGAACCGGTTCCCTCGACGCCAACCTTGGTCACCTGGCCGAACTCCTCGAGCAAGGCCAGCAGGGCTTTGTAGCCAGTGGCGTCAGCGTCGAACGACTCGGTGCCGACCAGCCGACCCAACGGGTCGAGGGCAGTGGCAACGTGTTTGTCCAGGTGGGTATCGACACCACCCGTGATCCCGGGAGCAGCTTCTACGATGGTCACGGCCATCCCTTCCTTCCTTAGCGGTTGAGGGGTGGCACGGCCGTCCTTGATCGGAGTGACGGGCGGTCCAGGTTGTTGGTAGCAACCCGGGCCAATCACCCAAACCTCAGAAACGGGGCGTGCCGTTGTCAATGTGCCGCTGGAAGAGCTCGGCCGACGACGCCCGAGGACGCCTCATGACTGCAAGTCAGGCCGAATCTCCCAGTGCTCCCGAAGCTATTGAGGACCAGCTGCAAAGCGGTGGATCCCAACGGCCATTGTCATTGATATGGGGCAGGGCAGGCTTCCTCCACCGACCATAAGGGCCGGACCCTCACTTACAGACCGGGCAGGTGGACAGAAGGGCCGGGAGGGGACGGAAGCGCACACCGGAGATGGCGGGTGGGGGGGTCCTCAATCGGGCTGACGTGAGTGGTGGTAGATCTGGTCGGGACGCAAGCCGAGCCCGTAGGCGGGTGTGCGAATCGTACCGGTGGACCCGCAGGACGCCGACTGCTAGAAACTAGAAGCAAAGAGGTGAAATCGGCGGAGACCGGGCAGGGTTTACGGCGATGAAACTGCGGCGGGATAGTCACTGCTCGCTGGCCGAGAGCGAGGGAGACTCCAATGAACCTGGCCCGCAATGCCTGGCGACTTTTCTTTAGCGGCCTACTCTGCGTGGGCGCCGTAGGAGCCGGCGCTGCCACCCTGACCAGCAATGCGGCCTCAGCGCAGCCCCTATTCGCCACGGCCGCCCTCACCTCGAACGATCCGCTCATGGGCGACGGCGACGCTTTCGGTGACAGTCTCGCCATCAGTGGCGACATCATGGCGGTCGGAGCTCCGGGTGCGACACCGGCCATCGCGCCGACCGGCTCCGAGCACCAAGGCGCCGTCTACGTTCTGCAACGACCCTCGGGAGGGACCTGGGCCCAAGCCCAGACGATCGCCCAGCTGACGGCATCGGACGACACGACTGGCAACTCCAACGCCCACCTCGGCATATCAGTCGCGATCGATGGCGACACGATCGTGGCGGGAGCGTCCGGCACTTACGTGAACGGTCAGAGCGATCAGGGCGCCGTTTACGTGTTCACCGAGCCGAATGGCGGCTGGGCGAGCGAGACGGAGGCAGCCAAGCTCACCGCCTCCGACGGAGCACGTTTCGACTCGCTCGGCGCTTCGGTTGCGATCTCAAGCAACTCGTTGGTCGCCGGGGCACCGGACGCGAGTGTCAACAGCCAGCCGGGCGAGGGTGCGGCGTACGTGTTCACGGAGCCGACCGGCGGGTGGGCGAATGAGACGGAGACGGCCAAGCTCACCGCTTCCGACGGGGCCGAGAACGACGATATCGGGAGCTCGGTCGGCATTTCCGGCGGAAAGGTGGCGGTGGGAGCTCCCGGCCGGACGACCGACCTGGGGGCCGTGTACGTGTTTTCCGAGGGATCCGGGTGGACGAGTGAGAACGAGTCCGCCGTCTGACGGCGTCCGACGGTGATCCCAACGCGTACCCGGAGCTGGGGATCTCGGTCGCCATCGACGGTGACACGGTCGTCGCCGGTGCGCCTTATGCCGACCCGGGCGGCATCTCATACCGCGGCGAGGCGTACGTCTTCACCGCATCCGGCGGCATCTTCACGACTGGAACCGAGAGCGCACGCCTCACGGCGACGGACGGAGCCGCCAACGACTACCTCGGCCAGGCGGTCGCCGTTAGCGGGTCGACGGCAGTCGCCGGAGCAACGGGCGCCTACATCGACGGCACCGCAAGCGGCGCCGTCTACAGCTTCGACACCACCACCGGAAGCCAGATCCAGAAGTACGATGCGCCTGGTGATGCCCGCAGCGATCCACTTGGGCAGAGCGTCGCTGTCTCGAGCGACACTGTGGCTGTCGGTGCACCGAACGCAAGCGTCAATGGCTATGGGGATGCCGGTGCCGCCTTCGCCTTCTATCAGGCGCCGCGGCCGACCACACTCACCTCCTGTGATTCGACGGACCTGTTGCAGGCAATCGCGACGGCGGAAGGATCGGGCGGGAACGGAACGGTCCTATTCGCGTGTAGCGGAACGATCACGTTGAGCAGCCCCATCGTGGTCGTGGCGCCCGAGAACCTTTCCCTCGACGCATCGTCGGCCCTGGGTTCCGTCACGCTTTCCGGTGGGAACTCGACCCAGGTCTTCATCGTTGAGGGCGGCGACCTGAACCTCACCGATGTGGATGTAGCGTCGGGTCTTTCTGGGGGCACCGACCGGCGGCGGGGGCAGCACCGGACAATCAAGTACGGGAGGAACAGCGGGCACCAGCGGCCCCGCACCAGCCTCGCCTATTCCTAACTCTCCAGGACAGAGCGGCGGGTCCGGCATCGGCGGTTCCTCAGGCGACCAGAGCGGGAGCGGTGGTAGCGGCGGCGGCGGCCAGAGCGGGACCGGTGGTGGGATGTACATCGCGAGTGGAGCGACCGTCACGATCCAGGGTGGCGCTTTCACTCAAGACCAGGCCGTAGGCGGCTCGGGTGGTATGGGCGGAAACACGTCCAGCGGCGGAACTGGCGGCAACGGTGGTAACGGCGGTAACGGGCAAGGTGGCGGCGGCGCATCCGAGGGGCAGAGTGGTGGGTCCGGGGCCGCCGGTTCCACCGGTGGAAACGGCGGCGGCGGCGGAACTGGCGGAACTGGCGGCAGTGGGGCACCGCCGATGGCGGTGCGATCTCCAACGGTGGGAACCTCGCCATCACCAACACGGTCTTTTCCAACGACCAGGCCACTGGCGGCTCGGGTGGTACCGGCGGAGAAGGTGGCACCGGCGGAGCAGGTGGTACCGGCGGTGGTGGAGGGGACGCCGGTTCTGGCGGTACCGGCACACAGGACAACGGCAACGGCGGCACGGGTGGTGTGGGTGGCGTTGGGGGCTCAGGAGGGGCCGGTGGTCAAGGGGGTACCGGCGGCGGCGGCGGTGACGGGCAAGGTGGTGCCATCTATAACTCCGGGAGCCTCAATCTCCAGTACAACGAGCCACCGTCCGGTACCGCGTGGATTTCGTCCGATTCCGCGTTCGGAGGTTCGGGTGGCACCGCAGGCCAGACTGGAACTGGAGGTCCAGCCGGCGCGGCGGGTGCTGGCGGTGGCGGTGGCAACGGGGGTTCGGGTATGGGCGCCAACGTTTCTGGCGGGAACGGCGGGAACGGGGGTACCGGCGGCGGCGGCGGAACTGGCGGTGGCGGTGGTGAAGGGCAAGGCGGGGGCGACGGGTCGAACGGCGTCGGTGGAGCTATTTACAACACGGGCTCGCTCGAGATTTCCACCGGTGCGACAGGATCCGGCACCGTCTTCATGAGCGATTCAACGGCGGGTGGAGGCGGCGGGAATGGTGGTTCGGGTTCCACGGGCGGAGCCGGTGGCGCCGGTGCGGCCGGAGGGACCGGCGGATCGGGCGCCGGTGCGGCCGGAGGGATGGGAACGGCTGGGAATGCTCTGCGCCTCGGTTCCAATCCCAGCGCGGCCGGCGGAGCGGGGGGGAACGGCAGCGCCGGAGGAACCGGCGGCAAGGGTGCTGACGGCGGCAACGGAGGCAGCGGAGGCGACGCCGCGTCGGGCGCTCTTTTTTCGAGCAACCCGGTGACCATCACCGGGGGTGCGACCCTGTTCGACAGCGACACGGTGACTAGCGGGAGCGGTGGGACGGGTGGCAGCCTTGGAACGGGAGCGCCCAGCGTCGCCGGCGGCACGGGTGGTATGGGCGGAGCGGGCACACCGACTGGGGCGACAGGGACCAACGGCCCTCAAGGTGCGGTCGGTGCCGCCGGAGTCGTTGGCGGCCGTGGTGACGACGGTTCGTCCCTCGACCCCGACTCGCTCACGCCCGCAGGGGCCCTCGCGAGTGTCAGCGTCGCCCCGATAAATCCAACTGAGGTCGTCGGGAACAAGCTGGCCTTCACCGCGACTGGGCTAGGTGTGAACGGCCAAACGCTGAACTTGACGTCCGTGGCCTCGTGGAGCAGCTCCGATCCTCAGGTTGCGACTATCGGTCCATCGGGCGTCGCAGTCGGAACTGGACCCGGAACGACCACCATCAGTGCCATCGTCGGGACTTTCTCTGTTTCCACCACGTTGACCGTCACCCAAGTGTTCCAGATCTTGACTGCATCGTTGCCAGCCGCAACACCGGGTCACGCCTACGGTCCGGTGACCCTCCAGGCGGTCGGTCTTGGAACCAGCACCAATCCTTACTCCACCACCTTGAAGTGGAAGAAGGTCTCCTTACCCAAGGGGCTGACGCTGTCTCCGACCGGAGTGTTGTCGGGAACCCTGAGTTCCAAACTGATCGGAGGTTCGAGTTCGATCACGGTTCAGGCGACCGAGACAGTGACCACACTCAATGGCAGGGTGAAGACCAAGACGATTACGACGGTCCAGGCCACCATTCCACTGACCATCATCCAACCGCAGCCAGCGGTGTCGTCGGTTCGCAGGACCTCGGGGCCGTCAGCGGGAGGAACCACTGTGTCGATCAAGGGCACGTCCCTGCAGGGTGCGTCCGTGGTCGCGTTCGGTGCCGTCGATGCGACCAGCTTCACGGTTAACGGAGCTGGCACCACGATCACTGCCGTCACACCGCCAGAGGCGGCGGGGCCGGTGGACGTCAGGGTCACCGATCCAGGTGGCACGAGTTCAACTAGCTCGGCTGACGTGTTCACCTTCACCCCATAGGGTCGGCTGGTTCAAGCAGGAGGTCTCAGGCGTGCCCCTCTTCGCCACGCTGGCGGTGTTGCCCTCCGATCTACATCAGCCACATTCATCGGATCGTCTGACCACTGACGATCCTGGGCGGGTCATCCACACGCCCCGATGTG